>NZ_CP103867.1:0-32124 GCF_024927925.1 Laceyella sacchari | reverse complement strand
TCGTCCCAAACCAAAACGGGAACATTGATGATATCGTGCATCCGCTTGTTGAAGAGGCTCTTGTCCTCATCCATTTTCAAGGTCATCAATTCATCCATGAGGGCTGCATCAGATACGCACAGAACCGCAACGCCGCGCTTTATCAGTTCCCGCGCAATCGCTATTTGGAGATGGGTTTTGCCCAGGCCATAGTTATTATGTCGGCGCTTTTCTTCCATCCGTTTGGCTGCTGGCAATGCTTTTAAGCGAGACTCGCCAACCACCGCGATGAAACCCAAGCTATTCCCCTTCTCTGATCCGAAAATGTCATCTGATTCTTGCCCAAACTCCTGCAAATATGCCGTGGCCGCATCGTACAGTTTTTGTTGAGCCGAGTTTCCTACTTTGTAATCCTGGAAAGTAGCCTGGCGGAACTCATCAGGAATCATGGCGCTGTTGAATCGCTTCATCAGCCGTTCTTGTTCCTGACAGGGGCACTCAGCCGCCAACCCCGCCCCTGTCCATTCTTTGATAATGTAGCCCGTTCCATTGCACCGTTGACACTTGGGCGACTCTTCAGAATCAGGCGAACAAGTCCGGGAATTGGTCGTAGTAGCCGCCGCCGATTTCAAGGCTTGAATCCGACGTTTGATTTCTTCCAGGTTGAATTTGACGCTTTGCATTTTTCTCACCCCTCGGTTTTATTTGGCCTTCGTGCAGTTCATAAATAGCATTCAAGCAGTATTTAAACGAATTTATCCGATCCAGCGAATGTTTTGGCTTAAACCGTTTAAATGCTAAGTCAATTCCATCAAGAATGGTTTGTACTGGTACGTTTTTAGCAAGCAAATTTGTCATTGCAATATCTTCTTCTGGTGAATACCAAATCTTTTCGGCCTTTTTACTGAAATGCGTTTTGATTTTTTCTATCCGCTTATCTTTGGCAGTTTCTTCAAATTCGGAAGGCGGATATAAATCATCATCATCATTAATTAAGTCTTCATCATTATTATTGTTTGTGTGTTTTTGCGTCGTTTCTCCGTCGTTTTCCTGTCGTTTTTCATTTTCACCAAACTCCGATAACCCAGAGACACCAACGGTTTCGCCTGTCGTTTTCCCGTCGTTTTTTTTGTCGTTTTTTTCGTCTTTTTCAAAATAGGCCTGTCGTTTTTCTCTTAACTCAGTTTGATACGAGTCATAATTCACAATGGTTATAACCGTCTTTTTGGCGTCGCTTTCTACTTTGACCATTCCATCAGCTTCGAGAAGTTGAAGGAATTTGTTTACCTTGGTATTGGACCAAGTCCACCGATCACATAATTGGCGAATAGAAGTAATTCTTTGTCCGCGCTTCACATGAACCAATTCACCGCCGAACAACATGGTGTTGTCTTTGTGATTGACCATCATCAGGAGATCGATCCACGCCTCAAACTTGGAAAACTTCCGCTTTTCTGTATACAGCCAATGCTCTTGAATTTTGCGGTGTAAGCTAATCCACCCGTCCATTTATTTGCCTCCTTATTTGGAGGGGCGGATTAAAACCCGCCCTTTCGTTTAATCCACCTAAAATGGTCCGTCCGTTTCTGCCATCTCAAATCCTTCAACAGCTTTGACATTGATCTTTTCGATGGATGCACCCATGCGGATCAACGCTTTGGCCCATTGATTCGCCTTCTCCATGGCGGTGTCAAAATCAGCCACGTTGTTTATGGGTAAGTCGGTCGTCATCTTCTGGTCAGCGAGTGTAAAGTTGATCTTTGCATCCCAGGATCTCATCCCAATCCGCTCCTTTATGGAAGGGGCTTATGCAGCCCCGTTTTTCCGTTTCATCCGTTCCGCCACTGCTAAGCACTTCCGACATGTCACCCGCTCTTGCTTGGAGCTGTCAATGTTCCGCTCGCTCATGTTCAACATCTGGTGAGCAAAGGGATTTTTGATCTCAGCCCCACAGAGAAACTCACCGCGCTTCTTGTCTCCCATGTCTTCCATCAGGAGAATGTGACCGATCTTTCCGCCGATGATAGCACCTGTCTTCTTCGCGATCCCATTCACTACCGTCGCGCGCTTCCATTTGACCGGGATGGGAAGCGATTCATTGAATCGAATCGCTTCCGCCAGCTTCATGAGTCTGAGTGCGCTCATCATGCAACCCCCTCGCCTAATAATTTCATGACTTCGTCGTCCGTTGGGTCGCTGGTGTCTAGCTGTTTCTGTTCCGTCTTGGCTTTGACCGCGTCATCAATGGCTCGTTTGATTTCTTCATTGGTTGCGCTATCTAAGAAATCTGCAATGACCTTGAACTCCTCATCTGTCACAGCCGACCGACTACTTTTACCGGTAAATCCGAACACAAGGGCTTTTTGGGACTTCTCTTTTAAGCCTCGTTTGGTGGCGATTGCGAAGAATCTTCCGCGCTGGTTGACTGGTCTTGTTTCTTGCGGCTTTTGATTTTGTTCGGCCAGCTCCTTGTATGCATTCAGTTCTCCGTTGCCTTGTTTCTGCGCCGTGGGCTGGTTATTACGCGGCTGTTGCTTGGTGTTCGTTTTCTTGTTTGTGTCAACGCCATGATTTCCGCCATGTGTTGCGCTCGCCGCGTCATCATCTTCATCCGCGGCAATCCCCAAAGCTAATGTGAGCGAATACCGCCGCGCGTATGTGAGAGCCGAGCCGACCTGTTGCGGTGTTGCGTTGGCTCCTGCGCGAATCGGAACCGGATCGAAAATCATGTACTCTCCCGACTCATGTAAAAGCATCGTGTATACGCCTTCCAGATCACCTTTGTCATTTCTCACCGGGTTTTGGATGTATGAGAGGCCATGTTTTTTCAACGGTTCCCTGATTGTGTCGATGATGTCCCCGAGATCAGCATATTTGTACTTATAACCCTGTTTTTTCGGGTCCTTGGACGGGATGATGGCCGTTTTCGTTTTCGTCGGGCTGACAACCTCTCCTTGAAACTTGCTAAGTGCACCCGCGATATGTGCAATAGACTGGCTCATTTGCATTTGTGCATTCCCTCCTTAGGTGGTATAATCGTGCCAAGTACATTTTCAAAAGCCTTTAGACCCACGCCCGTTTCCGGTTGCCGCCAGAGCGGGCGTTTTCCGTTTTCTGTCTCTCCTGCCAGCGGTAAAACTCCAACGGTGTCAAAAACCCGTAGAAGATGCCGTCCTGCATCAACTTGAACTTCAGAACCCCGCGATCTTTGATCGCTTCTCCGGTGTATCTGTGCCGCTTGCGCATCGGTTTCACCTCCTTCCAAGGTGTTTCCCATCAGTTAATAAAAGTTGATTTTTACGCAACCTCATGAGCTAAAAAAAGGACTTTCGACAACTCATCAACTGGCAAACCCAGCTCTTTCGCTATTACAGGAAGATACACTGCTTTCATCTCAATTTCCCCGTTTTCAATCCGGTTGTAAGTGCTTTTGTTAACTCCTAGTGCTTCTGCGATTTGCACTTGTGTGACTTTTTTGTTTTTGCGAATAGCTGCTAAAGCCTTTAAATTCATTTGTTTCCGCCTCCTTGTTTGTTGTGGTGTTTCTTATAATTCAATTATAGTTGCGTAATAAGAAACTTTCAACCCTTTTTTTCAAAAAAATCAATGATAACTTTTTTCATTTACCGGAACATGATATAGTTGACAATATGGAAATAAAAAATTTCCCATTAAGAAACCACGAGACTTAACATATAATGATTATGAGGTGATCTCTATGGCGGTGTTTTCAGAAAGGCTGAAAGCGCTGAGAAAAGCAAAAAAACTTACACAACAACAGATTGCCGACAGATTCGGGATTACAAAGTCAGCGGTTTCTAGATGGGAGTCTGGTGTAATACAACCCGATATAGACAAGATTAAAGAGATAGCTGATTTTTTTGATGTAACCATTGACTTTCTTCTCGGCAATGATGCGAATCAAGAAAACAAGGATAAAAAGAACGCAGATCTCGTTGATCTGCTCGAAGAGATTAAAAAACGCCCCTATGTAATCGATCCAAAAACGGGCGAGGCGAAATACATTCCCAAAGAACGATTAAAAATCATCAACGATCTTATTGAAGGCTACTTGCGAGAAGAAGGCATTCTACCGGATGACAACGGCAACGGCGAGGATTGTGCAGGCAGTTTGTAACCCTGGTTTTCGTTTCCCAAAGCGAGGGCCAGGACTCTTTCTTTTACGGAATCATTTATATTTATTTCATTCAGACAAGTCTCGTTTCCGTCGATAATCAAACCAATCAAATAATGAAATCGTTCTTGCTCAGTTCTAAAGCCTACGGTGTTGTTGCGCGTGCGGCGTTTTTTCGCATATTCCATGTGCTGCATCACCTCGGGGCTTTTTTATTATAGCATACAATCGAACATACATTCTGATACGAAACTTTACATAAAACCCTTTCGTATCATTTCCCAATTTTCTTGCATTTGCAATCACTATCCATATTTTAACCACCAAAATAGGGGTGGAGGTAGCGAACGCCGATTTTGCCGCCAATTGGTAAAAAAATGGAAAAATGACTTGAGAAACCATAAAGGTAACTCAAGTCATTCGTGTTTATATGGGAAACTCAGGGATGACACGCTCATATTCATCCTGAGCATCAGTAATGGCCAACTTAGAATACACTTCAAGCGACTTGCGGCTTGCATGTCCAGAATAAGGCTGAATGAGTGCATCGTCAATGCCTTGTTTCTTGAGCCATGTTAACAGGAAGTGACGCAATTTATGCGGCGAAATGGATTGGACCATGCCGGCCTGATCGGAATACTTCTTGAGGATTTTCCGAATGCCGCGGTCCGTGTATTTTTTCTTCCAAGACGATTCAAACAGGTAAACGGCCCTTTTTTTCTCCGCGCTATCGGCATGCATGGCCAACAGTTCTTTGAAGGTGGTGGGGAACGGCACGATCCGGTCCTTCTTGCCTTTCCCTTCGTTCACCCGGATCTGGCAGCGCTGAAAATCAATATCGGTCAGCTTGATATTAATGAGTTCGCTCACGCGAACGCCCGTATACAACAGGGTCTTTATGATCATCATGTCTTGGAAATTCTTCGCCTTCCAGACGGCCTCATAATAGCGTTTTATCTCGTCTTCTGTGGGCACGTAAGGCAATTTCTTATTTGCCTTCGGCACATCGACTTCCAACTCGGCACGCAGGTGCCGGAATACGCTTTTTATGTAATGCTGATCGGACCAACGTTTCCACCGTATTGTCCACGGGCGGCTCAATTTTCCGCTGCCGGAGTTCGGCATAAACGCGTTCCTTCAACACATCAATGTCATGGATGTGGCTTAACACTTTGTCCATCAGCCATTGAGAAATCTCTTGAAGATCGTCTGCTGTGTGTTCACGAAAACCAAAGAATTTCCGTATCTCAGCACGATGACGTTCGATGGTCCTGCTTTTCCATCCGGACTGGTAGAATTGGTCCGTGCTGGTTCGCAGTTGTTTTGCAATAAATTCAACAACCGGAAAAGGGACGGATTCAGCATTTTCGGGGAAGCGAGCCTCTTGTTGGAAGTATTTGAATAAGACCGCAAAACTTAGCTGGGACTTAGCATACTTCGCTTCAACCAATTGCTTTTCTGGCTCCAATAAAGTAAAGTGTTCAATGAGTTCTTCTCTTGTCCATTGTTGTTTCACCTTTGATGACAGCCCTTTCAGAAGTTCCTAGAAGTATAAGAGTCGGTACTTTTCCGCTTATCTGAGTATAATGAGCCTTGATTTTTTGGGCAAGGACAAAGGTAAAAATGCGGGGAGTTCCAAAACCAAAACAAAATTCGGAACAATCATAAAACGGCGCCAGCGGGTGGCTTTCCTGTGCTATATTAGGGTTGGGGAAATTCTCTATTGCAAATGTGCATCTGTAGCAGGGAAACCACCAGAGTCAATGTCACTTAAAGAGGCACCCGTTCGTCACAAATGGGTGCCTCGTCGTATATGGATTTATCGAACACGTCAAAGAGTGCCCTATAACCGGGGCACTTTCATTGTCTATATGTTATAATGTCATCGCACATACAATGTAGCTATCCCATAGTATCTTTACAAAAATGACTTGAGGCCAAGTGGCTGTTCAAGTCATTTTTCCATTTTTTGACCAATTGGCGGCAAAATCGGCGTTCGCTACCTCCACCCCTTCAAAGACAGAAAGGGTGGTTCGGATGAACCACAAGCCCTAGATCGGTTTGAAGTACTGCGAAGATAACCGCAGTGTTCCTGGAGAGCCGTATGCATCGAAAGATGCACGTACGGTTCGGGAGGGGGGAGTTGGTGTCGTCTCCGACGCTCGGATCCCTACTTCACGACTACCCCCTAATCGCCTCTCTGAGCCACGAAAATTTATTCTTCTTAGTCGCGTTTTTCTGTCAGGACACCTAATTTTGTAATATTAACTCTATTTCATCGAAATCTTTACATTACATAAACCGAATGTTTATATCTTTATGCGTATAATTTTTTATGAATTGCTGCTGCATTTTCGTTGGCCTCTCAAATGTTAGGGATTGAGGAGTCTCCATTTACTATACTCTCTGGTGGTCGCCAGAGAGTTTTTTTATTTTGGTATCAAAAGGCCCAAAGGTAGCATCCGGCGAATTTGGGGTCATTTGCCCAAGAAATGGAATTTTTGCCCCTGGTTGCAGGAACGCTGGTATTACCCCGACTTATGCGCGAAATGCAAGCCAAGGCCACAGAAGGAAACGCAACAAAAGCGATGCGCGGCATGCGGTGAATCGTTTATTGCAAAACATGGGAATCAAGTCTACTGAGCGATGCGGATCCGAATTCCAAGTGACAAGGCCTCATATTTTCGGACTTGATCAAATAGATTAATTAATGAATTAGTATTTTTTAAAGGAGCCGAAATATGATTCTCTCTAAATTTGTAGATGAACTTCCCATTCTCCCTGTTTTAAAACCTCGTCGGAAAGATCAATATCATACTTATTATGAAGTGAATATGACAGAATTTAAACAATCTCTCCATAGTGAATTAAATGATACAACAGTTTGGGGGTATGAAGGCAGCTATCCAGGCCCTACAATTGAAGTAGAATGCGGAGAAAAAGTGTTCGTTAAATGGATCAACAATCTTCCCGCGAAGCATCTATTGCCGGTAGACTATACGGTGCATGGTGCCCATATGGATGTACCCGAAGTAAGAACGGTGGTACATGTACACGGTGCTAGCGTTGAACCTGAAAGCGATGGCTATCCGGAGGCTTGGTTTACAAAGGGATTTGAACAAGTCGGTCCTTATTTTACAAAGAAAGTATATCGATATGATAATTACATGCGAGCCTGCACTCTCTGGTACCACGACCATGCACTTGGTATCACAAGACTCAATGTGTATGCAGGCCTCGCAGGATTTTACCTTGTAAGAGATCAACAGGAACGCTTATTGAATTTACCATGTGGTCAATATGAAATCCCACTTATGATACAAGACAAGACTTTTAATAAAGATGGTTCTCTTTATTACCCGAAGCAACCAGAAAAACCAGTCCCGGAATTAGAAACGTCGATAGTTCCTGAATTTATTGGGGATACCATCCTGGTAAATGGCAAAGTATGGCCCTATTTAAAAGTGGAACCACGTAAATATCGATTTAGACTGCTGAATGCATCGAACACCCGTTTCTACAGGCTCAAGCTTGATTCGGGACAACTTATTTATCAAATCGGAACCGATGGAGGATTGATGGAATACCCAATCGGAATCAATGAAATCATGTTGGCTCCTGCAGAAAGAGCAGATGTTATCATAGATTTTACCAATCTTGAGGGCAAGAATATTATCATGACAAATGATGCCCCTGCTCCTTTTCCAACCGGAGATCCGGCAGATGAAAATACAGGTACTGTGATGCAGTTTAGAGTGACTCTTCCGCTTTCAAGTATTGATACAAGTGTTATACCGTCTTATTTGGGGCCTCTTCCAAAAATAAAAGAACAGTCAGCTTCAAAGATACGATACCTAACATTAAATGATAATATGGATAAGTACGGTCGTGAATTCATGCTATTGGATAATAAACAGTGGGATGCCCCCATAACAGAAAATCCAAAATTGGGATCAACCGAAATATGGTATCTCATTAACTTAACTACGGATACACATCCTATTCATATTCACTTAGTTGATTTCCAAATACTAGACCGCAGAGCTTTTGATGTAGAAAAATATAAAAAGGAGAGAGTCATCCATTACACTGGCCCGTCGATCCCTCCTGAACCACAAGAAAGAGGATTGAAGGATACAGTAAGAGCTAATCCTAACCAGGTAACTCGAATAATCATGAAATTTGGTCCTTATACAGGTTTGTATGTGTGGCATTGTCATATACTGGAGCATGAGGATTATGAAATGATGAGACCGTTTGTAGTGATCCGGTAATGACACATTTTAGACACAAAATAACTCTTAGCGAAGAACCGAACCCCATGGAAGCAAGCGGCCAGTTCCAATGCTGGACGCGACAACTAACAGAATCAAACGGATCCCATCCAACTTCAATTCGCAGTTATTGGTGACCTACAATGATGGAGTTAGTCGGCGCAACAGAGCGCTCGTAATTGAAATACGGGGGATGATCACGTATGAACTTTCATTTTGCAAAAGCCTGGAAGTACGTTTTTTGAAATAAGGGCTCTTCTTTCAGCTCTAATGTTTCATCTCCAATGAGCGGCAACCAGCTCGGAAGCTTGAATTCAACCTCTGGGTACTTATCATAGATCTTTACAGAGTAACTCATATTCTGCCGGATGTATTCCACTCTGACATAGTAGAACCCATATTTGGTGTTTACACAAAAAACATTGCCTTTATCTTGTTGTTTCATTTTTTCCTCCTTATTGCCAAGGGGAAAGGGATCATAATGTTAAAATGTTATAGATGATCCGGCTCGCTACCAGGCTAAAACCGGATCATCTTTTGTCACTCATCCCCGGGGTGGTTGAGGTCCATCGTGGGGTGGTTTTTCTTCGCTGTAGGATTCATTATCCTCGGATTGTCCCTTTACTGCTGTGGGTAACAAGTCTTTTTCAGTTGATTTTGAATCCTTTTTGTCCAAGCAATCAGCTCCTTTCAATCATTGTTGAAGTCATTATAACTTACCCGTTACCGGGTAGTCAATAATGGTTGTAAAATTATTTCTGGTGAGCTATACTAAATCTGATACTTAATAGGAGGAAGCTATAGTGATCAAGAAAAAGAAATGCATACTGGCCCGGATCCTCAAAGAAAGAAATTGGTCCCAGATGAAGTTGGCAGAGGAATCAGGGGTTTCCCAAAGCGTTATATCAAGATATTGCCGTGATGCAACAACATACAGTGTTGACTATCTTTTCGCAATTAAAGAAGCACTGGAGCTTTCTTCAATTGAAGATTTGTTTGAGGACAAATGACAAGTTACATTGATTCTCACAGTCTCACCTCCGTGCCTATCATATCAATTTTCCATGAATTTTTGAATATTCACTCCTCAGAAGTAAAAAAGCCTAAACCGTAATGGCTCAGGCTTTTCTGAAACCCACTTTTCCAAACACTTTGCCGACCAAGGCTAAGACAATCGGGATCAAAATGATATACCAGAACATCAAAGTTACACCCACGGCATAGGCAGCTCCCACGCCGAGCCAAAACAACTTGTGGTGCTTGAACCGAAGTTCTTTTCCCTGCTTGCTCTCGAAGACATACTCCTCTGATCCAATATTAAGAACCGATTTCACGTGCCGATCTCCTCTGATGATGCTGGCCAGGACAATTACCAAGTAGATCAGCACGGCGCACGTAGTACCTACGAGTGTCAGACACGCCCATTTTAAGCTAGTTTCAATCATGTCGATCGCCTCCTATATAGATGATGAAAAAACAAAAGAGATAAAGTTGAAATGCCTTGCGTGCGAAAACTCCGCGCACCTACGGTCTCAAAAACGGTTGCGCGCCAACGGAATCATCGACTGACAGCGGTTGTAATAGTCGACTTCTTGCTGTTACACCTACTATTACACCCTACGACCGCATTTTTTGGATGAAATTTTCTAGCTCAGACAGGTAATCTCGTTGCATACATACGGTATGATCCAGTCCACGGCTACTCAAGATGTTTGGTACCCCCGGGAAGCGTTTGGGGTCTTCTGTGACGAAAAACAAATGCGGAAACTTATTTTCTGACGCTGTGCTGATCGGTCTTTCGTACCAGTCATCCCAACTCTTAACTTCGCGATAACGATCTATTTTTTTTGTGAGGCGGGGGAATTTTTTTCTTCGACGAAAATCATCTTTTCCGGTGTCATACTCTATGAAGAGTGTATAGTGTTTGCTGTTCGTTGTATCATACAGCATACAGAAAACGTCTGGGTTCAAGCCGTTACTATGTTTGAGGATTCTGTTTCCGCACTCATACGCCCAGGCTTTGACTTCCACTCCTATCTCCTTTACCAACTCTCTAGTTTGTATCTCCATATCATGGATGCGAAGGGTGTGGTGGGCGGTCGCTGGCAGAACGACCTGCCCGTCTCGGTACTTGATCCGTTGATGATGTTTGGGCCATCCAACGTACTGACTCCCCAGCTCCCCCAGCGCGATGACCATAGTCTTTTTGATAGTTCCATCCCATTGGGAAATTGGCTTCTTTAATGCCTTGTCAACGAGGTAAACTTCATGCAGTTTGTTTATATCTCGCCTTAGGAGCAGTTGACTTTGAGACTGATGACCGAAGTCTGGATGGAAATATTCGAGCTGTTCAATCGTCAGTAATCTGCGTTGAGCGAGGATCTCTAAAATCTTTTTCTTTCGCTCAGTTAGATCCACATTGGACTTCGCCCAGTCGAGTGTCAATTCGCTTTTTATAAGCCGCTTCCGCCGGTAATCTCTGCGAGTTCTTCTTCTAGGTTCTTCTCGTTTTGCGGTTGACATGTTGTCTCCTCCTCCTGGGTTTCTTCCAACCCATATATTTTCTCCTCAACTTCTTCTCTTGGTCGGCCAAATTCATTTGCCATGCTGCGTGACTCTTCCAAACTGATTTTCTGAAATATGGGCAACCTCATATCAGCCGGTTCAATCAGCTTCGCCATGAAGATATGGGTCTTCTTCGCTACATCGATGCGGAAAATGCCGCAATATTCCATGTTCATCAGCTCGGTGAAGTCTTTCACATCATAAGGAACAAGCATATCGGCCATGGACTTGAAGAAATCGTCTCCGCCCTTGAGCAAAACCAAATTCGGTCTGGCATCCTTAATGGATCGCTTCAACTTCTCTGCATTCTTGCCAGCTTCATCAAAACTGGACCAGCCGTGAACGGTGAAAACATAACGGAACCGGTATTTCCGGGGTTCTTTGAACAACGCGCCAAACAGATTTTGAACAGCTCTTTGATCAAGGATTTGATGAAGCTCATCGACAATGATCAAACATTCTTTTCGCTTGTTGTCCTCCAATCGTTCACGAGCCAACATCATCATCCAAATTTTCATGAAGTAGTGGGTGAACAAGAACTTTCTTAACTCCTGAGCAATTTCTTGGCCACTCCCAGGCAGATAGATCAATACCAGGTATGGGCCTGTATTCGTCCATTTCCAAAAATCGATGTCAGGGTTTTCTTCCTGCGCGATCAGATTGACGAAGTCTTCATCCGTCATGAATGGCACAAGGCGGTTTTTAATCGTCTTTAGCACCGATGGATCATTGATCATATCCGTTGCGTTTTCTTCCAAGGCTTTTGCAAGGTTCCGTTTCTTTTTCTTCTCTAGCTTTTGAAGGGTTTGAAACCAATATTGCTGGTCTTTCAAAATCTTTAAGGCGTCGATCAAGTTACCTTTCCCCACTTCGTAACTCGCTTGTAACGCCGCCTTGAAGTAACGCTCAACGGCCACGGTCTTGCTATCGTCACCCACGGAATCCAGCAAAATCTTTGTTTCTGTGTCTGCGATTTGTTTTTTGATGCTACGGCTCTTTTTATTGATCTTGATCACGTCATGAAAGTTAACGGGAAGAGGGTTTTCTGTATCCGCGTGGTTAAGAATCACCACATTTTTCCGCGCCCAGGACGGGATATGCTGCCGAACGTTTTTGATCATTTTGCCATCAGCTAGTTCAAAAGCAACCACAGACCGTCCATACCTGCGCCACTCCGTCTCATTCTGCGCACCTGCGAGGAACGTTTCTAGGATCTGATTCTCGATGTAACTGGTTTTGCCTGATCCCTGCTCACCAAAAGCGATGGTCGCTTTCACATATGAATCGATCTCGGTAACATTCTTGGGCATTGGCATATACACAACCCGATTAGTGTACAGCTCCCGTGCAAAAGCAAGAGCGCCCAAGCCAGGTTTCAGCATTACTTCCGGGATTCTGGTTTTCTGCAAATGCTCCGAGTAAAAATCTTTATCTTCCACATCCGGCAACAACAGGAACTTACTCAGTTCCGCCTGGTAAAGACACAATGTCGGTAACGTGTAATGGATACGTCCTTTGGCCACTTTGGAAAGATCCGGTTTCACTCGTATAACTTCTAACCGGTTCTCACCTTGCATTTCAGTCATCAGTTTTTGCAAGTTAGAGCGGAACTGCTTCGCCTTTTCCTCATCGTCTGTCCATAGAAGGAACAAGACTTCCACCAACATGTATTTGTTTTTATCTGAGGCTAACTTGCGATCTGTGTATGGCTTATTTTCTTTCTTAGGCATCAGCTTCTTGATCTGCTGAAGTGCTACTCGATGCTTTTCTTTGATCTTCTCTTCGCCGTCATACCAAAAATCATATATTGCCTTTGCGGCAGACTTTGCACCGATCTTGGTATAGTGCCACACCTTTGCTTTGGTTGTCGTTAACCCTAGCCGAGCATCTACCAGCTCATCCCGTTTTGCTTGCTGGTCTTCAATCTCTTTCATTGTGAGGCTGTACATGAGCTGATCTTTTCCAACCGATCGAAATAGGTTTTTGAATTTGGTTGATCCGTCCAGATCAACGGCCAAATGGTGATAGCCTTTGATAGCGAACGTATATAAATTCGTGTCAGGTAACTCCAGATGGTCCTCCTCCATGCGAAAATCGCCAATGTCTAAATATAGTGCATTCTCAAGTTTTGTTTTCAGTACTTGGTCTTTGTCTTTGGGGATGTTGGCGTAAGCATGAATTTTACCATCATGTTTCTTCACCAGTTTCAGACTGAACTGCGGAACATCTCTATATTCTTGCTCGCCGGTCGGATTGACGACCTTTCTACCAGCTCCCTTCTCGATAAATTTCTGGTTCAAGTTGGCCAGCTCAGTGATGATTCTCAGCCATTCTTGCTTATCCTTTTGTGTCTTCTCCCGATCTTGGATCGGCACGATCCGGAAGCAATTTGACGGAAAATAACGTACTCTCACCATTCATCCCTCCTTTAATTGGCTAGCTCATCAGCGAGCAGCCGCCACACTGCTCGGACGGGGGGCAACCCCGTTTCGCTTTTCAATAGAGTTGATGCCACCCAGTGACTCGGTACCCTTCCTCTTCAACTTCCTTCTTTGCGTCGCCAAATGTTTTATAAATGTCGTCCTGAATCTCAACTGTCTTGGTGATTGTAGCTGGTTGACCGCCAACCTTTCGTACAAAAAACTTGAACGTAATCATTCTCGCCATTGTTCTGCCTCCTCCTTAGAAAAAAGAGGACTATATCAGTCCTCTTTGTATAAGTCCTCGTCCACTTCGATCTTCTCTTTTTGGGTAAGGCGTTTTTTGTCTAACACCGTGGCTGTGACCCAAATGATACCAATAGCCACTAAGCCAACCACAAACGGCATTATGATATCCACTTTTCTACCTCCTCCAATACCTTTTTTTCAGCTCCTTGCACTGGATGGGAAAGTTTTATATATCCGTATGGCAGGCCGATCACCAGCGCAATCGCCAGCATATAGCTCAAGATCGTTTTGTTGAGACCGCGCCAATCTTGTTTGATCGAATGGCGCACAATCACTCCGATGAGGATGAACGTAAACACCTGACACTCTACTAACAACGTGATGGACATATAAAACATTGAAGTAAAAATGTCCATTGTTTATTGCCCCACGTTTTTGGTGATCTCGCCGGAAACCATTTTCACAACTGCATCTACCGGAGACACAATAGATTGACCGAGATTAGACGCGATTTTAGTAAGTCCCGGTGCTGCTCCCAAAAAGAAACAAACTATTAGAAATGCTTTTACTTCTTTTTTGACTTCTTTTCCTGACAGATACGCGCTGACGCTTTTCCAGATAGCCGCAATCAGGACTACTGTCAGGCTTAGGTAGATCATTTTCGCAACCAAGGCATCCATCTTTCCACACTCCTTTTGATCCAATTTGAAACCGACTCACAAGCCAGACTTGTGATCGTAACGAGCGGCGCGACAAAGACAGCGAGAAACAACAGTAGACTTGCTGTCTTGATCATTGTTTCTCCAACTCCATGATCGGTTTGCCGTTGATCTCTATTCCCAACTTCGGATATGCCACCATGACTTCTTTGAGGTCTATCACACCCGATAAGCATCTGAGAACAGCAAGCGTCTTGCGAACATCCGGCTTCTCATCGAACTTCACATGACAAGGCACTTTCCAAGTGCCCACGCGATATGTTTTTCCGTGTGCTTTTCCCATCGTTCGTTACCCCTCCTGTGGTATCATGGGAACCAAGGAGCGTTCCAAGGCTCCCCGGTTTTGAAAAGAGTTTGCCGGCTTGCTGTCCAGGCGTGCGGCAGGCTCTTTTGTCTTTTGCTGACCTGTTCGCACTATTCAAAATAGTGCGTGTCAATTTCCAGTATAAATTTAAACTCAACTTCACACAAGAGGGAAAGTTCATTTTTTTCAGTCATTGTAGTACAATTACTTTTGATGAATTTAAATTTATACATGCAAGAAAGGAGGATCATTAATGGCTAAATGGGAAGAGATTTACGAAGACATCAAAGAAGAAATATTATCTGGCAAAATGGCACCAGGTTCCTTATTTCCATCCAACCTTGATCTTTTGCAAAAGTACAAAGCGCGGTCAACATTAACAATCCAACAAGCAGTTAATCAATTGATCAAGGAAGGGTTAGTTATTTCTGACGGGAAACGCGGGAAACACTCCAAACGAACCGTCCGTATCATCCCAACCCGTTCCGTCAATTACCGTCGGGGCGGTTTTTCTAAAGAGTTCGGACAGATCGCCACGAAAAACGTGTTAGAACTGCGCATCATCGACCAGAAGAAGGATATTCCGAAAGTACTACAGGATGAAATCACCACGCCAGCTTTGTTCTATCACACAGAACAATTACTCAACGGCCAGCTTGTCGCAGTTTCAAAGGCCTACATTCCAAGTCGCATTCCCACGCAGGAGCTTCTCAAACTGATGAGCCAAGCCAATGCGTCCTTGTATGGATCGCTTGAATATTTGGGGTTCAAGCCGTTTGCTTGTGAAGAAAATTTAATTTGTGACTTTGCTAGCAAGGAGGAGCGGCAAGCATTGCGTCTCCCGAAAAACTCAAATATTCCCATTGTGCGACTCACTCGAAAAACGTATGACGAAAAAAAGCAGTTAGTGGAGATTTGCCCGCTCATCTATCGCGCTGATGTGTACGAGTTCGCTTATCAATTCAATTTCTAAGGGGGACATAAGTATGACAGACAAGGAATTCATGTGGGAAGCTGTGTTGGAAGGCCGGAAAGCACAAGGGAAAACTGGGACCAACCCCCCCGTCGGAGCAGTCATTGTCAAGGATGGGGTAATCGTTGGCCGCGGACACACTTCTTATTTAGGTGGACCACACGCAGAAGTAAATGCCTTGAACAATGCTGGTGATCAGGCAAAAGGGGCAACAGTCTACTGCACATTGGAACCTTGCTCCCATTGGGGAAGAACCGGGCCATGCTGTGAAGCATTGACCGCAGCAGGTGTGGCCAAAGTCTTCGTCGGGATTTTAGACCCTTATCCAAAAGTAAGCGGCCGCGGCATCCAGCATCTTCGTGATCACGGTGTTGAAGTTGTAGTTGGGGGCATGTACGAGGAAGAGATCCGACAAGACTTGAAAGATTTTCTTGACCGTGTTGCAGCTGGCACTCAAGATTAACAGCGGTTTAACCATGCCGCTGTTTTTTTATGAAAACAAAATAGCCGACCACTGGCCAGCCATTGGGTATAAACCATATCGACTTCGGTTATACTATCGGGTTACTTCTAAAATCAATTTTAAGGGGTCTAGGAGCCTCGTAGAGCGACGAAAATGGCGCGGGGGTACATTTATATATCCCCCTTATTCAAACGTCTGGAATTCGGGATTATTTTATTAGCAATTTCTCTGTTTTGTTGCAGCCAGGCGTTCATTCATTCGTTTTAGCTTCTCTTGGATAGACTTTTGTTTATCCAGAGGAGCTGGCTGGCTTTGTTCGTCTCCGTGATCCAGTTGCCATTGGAGTGTTTGTGGCATTTTTTCTTCTTTCTTCTTTGGCGTTGACTTCTTAGGTAAATATTTTTTGTAATAGCCGCCCAGGAAGTATAGGATCTGTGCATCCTTCCCCGCTTCATCTATGTACTTTTCGGCCAGCCCTAACAGAGCAGTGAAACCACGTTCACTCACAATCCCCTCGAATTGCTTGTAGGCTTCTCTATTTTTCTTTTCCAAAATGATGTCATCCGCGCCCGCATCGGTAAACCGTTTTTTGAATGAGAGGAAGTCGATATCAGTTTTCCAGTCTTCTTGATCATGAGTTACCGGCGCGTCATCATCATCCACAGACTTAAAAGATTGATCTATAAAAGAAGAATATAAAAGATGTTCGTCAATTTGTCTGGGTGACTCGTCATTTTGTCTGGATGACTCGTCATTTTGACGAATGCGCAACGGCATGGATTTTGCTGTTTTTTTGCTATCAAACTCAGTATTTCCGCATTCGTCATTTTGTCCAATGCCATTTTGTTGGGGTTGCGACTGATCAGATGTCGGAATGCTAGTAATGGGGCTTTTGTCATTTTGACGAGTGCTATTTTTTAGGTCTTTGAAGTAATCGAGTTGATAGCCCATTTCGTTCAATGCTGCCCGGATCGCGTCGATGTTGGCTTTGTACCACTTTGCTCTATATGTCGCTTTCTCTTCGGGATCGCGGGAAGAAATCAGGCCTTTCTCTTCAAACTTCTCAACATATCGCTCACACGTTTTGGGAGACACTTCTTTTAGTAGCTCTTCTGACATCTCACGATATGACTTCCAGAACCAACCTTGGCGGATTTGTGCTTTGAGCCGCTTGACTTTTTTTAGATCGCCCAAGGTAGCTGCCTTTTGAATTTGTTTATAAACTTCATTATCTTGGGTGAGCCAGTGCTGTGTCCAACCCATCAGAGACGACAACAAAGCCGCCTGGGTGAAGCCACCAGCCAGCTTAATCATACCTTCCCTCAGAATGAAATATTTTTCTGTGTACTCTTCGTGCTTTTTCGCTTCTTTTACCATAGCCTCGACTTCGGCAAGCTCTTTTTCCAATTCGTCCGACCATTTATTCATCATAAAAAATCCTCTCCCTTGTTGCGGCCAACACCACCAAGGAAGAGGATACACTACACCTGCTTTATTCCCGCTTAACCTATCGCGCGATTCGCGCTATTCCCCATTTTTTTGATAAAAAAACATAGTTGCCAAATATGGCAGTGGCGGGTAAAATGGGGAATGAAGATATTTGATAAGCGGAAACGAGGTGCGGCAATCTCTTGGCGGGGAGGGCCGCATTTCGTTTTTCCTGTATCCAATTCTATCATCGTTGGTAGATTCCGACAACACTATAAATGTTTACAGCCCCGGCGATCCCGGGGCTTTTTTTGTTTACGCTTGCTTTTGGTATCGTTCGCGTGCTTTATTCAATGCATTTTGCGCGGTCGATACCGCACATCCCAGCTCATCAGCCAGATCCCTCACAGTGAACTCTTTGTTCTGTTCGAGCCATTCCAAAGCGCATTGTGCAGCTTGTTCGGTCTTACTTGTTTTGTTCGATCGAACAACGTACAGGTTGGTGTTCGATTTTTTTGTTCGACGTTTTGGTTTGTTCGTTTGTTCGATCTTACCTTTCGATTGTTCGATGTTTGGTTGTTCGGTGTTCGATCCTTGTTTATGTTCGATGCTGTCTTGTTCGGTTGTTCGATGTTCGGTGTTGTTTGTTTGTTCGTTCAGTTCGACTTTGTGTTCAATCTGTTCAGTTTGTGCTGTTCGGTCTTTGCTGTTCGGTTGTTCGATTTCAGCTTGTTCGGTAGCGTCAGACACAAGTGTTTGTTGGATTGGTTCGTGTTCGGTGTTTTCGTCTTTTTGTTCGGTGTTCGGTCGTTCTTTCAAATTTGTTTGTTCGATTATTTGGAGTTTTGTTCGTTCGTGCTCTGTGTGATGAGGTTGTTCGATTGAGTCTATTTTTGTTCGGTGTTCGGCGATAGGCATGTTCGGTTCTGCATCTGTTTGTTCGATTTGTTCAGGGGGAATTTGTTCGGTTCGTTTGTGTTCGGCGAAGGATGGTTTTTGTTCGGTGTTCGATGCGGGTATAAATTTGTCTTTGTGTTCGGTCATCCACGATAAAAGTGATTCAATTGCAATCAACGAAACAAGTGTAGAGAGTCCTGCGATCATTGATTCCCAACCCTGGGGAGAGATTTTGCTGAATTGGAAGGTGACGAGCTGGTACCATTCGGTTTCTCCCATCGACGCCCTAACGTTTGACCACCCCGTAATGGCCCCACCGAAGACTGCACCAAACCAGACCGCTCCGCCGACCTCTATTTTCTTGATTTTTGCTTTGGAAATGATCAGCACACACACGGCAAATACCGTATCGAAAGCGACAACCGCGATGTAAGCAAACAAACCAGGAAAATGACCAATATCACTGAAAAGCCCCCATGCGTGAAAATAACTGATTGCCATGTTACACAGAAAAACAACATAGGTAGCAATGACAACTGCTGTGTACAGGTTGAAAATTTTTTTAGCCGTTTCTTTTATCCATTTTTTAATCATAAACGTACACCTCCTGTTATTTCAAAGAAGTTGATGGTACAATCAGATCGAACCTTTTTGAAAAAAAGGTTCAGTTTCGGCTTGCAAACCAGTAAGCCATTTTAGCCTTGGGTGATGTGAGAGATCGCCCAGGGCTTTTTATATTGTTAGCGATTTTTGCCGTTTTTGGCTTCCACCCGTTCGCAAAACTCTTGCATCTTCGCAACAAAAAATTGTGTTTGACCCAAACCCTCGCTTTTCAATGCTTCCTGGAAACGCTGTTTTAATTTTGCGTGAACCCGGAAATTGATGGCCTCTTTTTTTGTATCGTTAACCTTTGCCATATGATCGCCCTCCTTGATTTTATTATATCTATTAGTGTTGCATTTTGCAATACTTATAATTATTAGAATTAACAAAAAAGACGCCCCCGATGGGAAGCGTCCTTTTATCTGCCGTACTTTTTGAGCCATTCATCGAGTGCGATGGTTGCATAGTGTGAATTGAGTCTTGGGGAGTCGTTTTCTGCACCAAGCTCGTTCACAAAGTCTTTGAAACGCTTTGCAACTCGATCATCTATATAAAACGTGACTTTCTTTGTTTTCTTCTGCGGGGGAGCTGGTGGCAGAGTTGATTCATTTGTGGTGTTACTGCTCATATCTTTGTTGACCAAAGGGCAAATGATTGGTTGATGCTTGTTGTCCATCTCTTCACTTCCCTTTTCTCTTCTTTGCTTTTCTTACAGCTTCTTTTTCCTTTGCTCGTTTATACATATCCCGGATAGCAATAGCAGCGATCTCATACTTGTAATACCCTGTCATTTTGGCCAATTCTGCAACCATGTTTTTTTCTTCTTGCGTGAGGTAAAAGTTTACTTTATGTTTTACCTCTTTGGCTTTTTTGCGTTTGTTGCCTGTTTCAATGTCATTCAAAAGTTTTGAAGCTGGATCAGCATCCTCTTCTGTCTCTTCTTTCAGAATTGGTTCCTCATTTAATTGTGCATCTTCTTCTAGTGTTACTTCCACTTCCTCTTCCGTTTTTAATTTCGGAAGAGATTCTCCTTTTGCTTCTGTCAGCAATCGCAGAAGCGTTTCTGGGTTTGCTTCTACTATCGATTTTAGAAGCTCTTGCGCTTTTACTTCCGCTTGTTCTTGTGCATTTACTTCTGGTTCGTCTTGCGGATTCATTTTCACTTTTAATTCCTCTTCCTCTTCTGAAATTTCTTGTGGTTGCACATCTACATGCTCTTCTACTTCTATTTCCGGTAGTAATTCTATTTCTTCTTGCGATAGTAATACTTCTTCCACTTCCACAACCACTTCCGATTCTGTTTGCGTTTCTGAATGCGGAATAGATTCTAGCTCTGATACTGGAAGTACTTCCGCTTCCACTTTCACTTTTTCTTCTGCATTTGGTTCTATGTTCTCTTCTCGCTTTACTTGCGCAGTTACTTCTTTTTTAGGAGGTAAAATTGCTTCCTTTTTCTCTTCCTTGAGTGATCCGAAAAAAGTCTTGCCAGCCTTGGGAAGAGGAGCTTGTTTCTTCTTCTCGCGTTTGAGTATTTCTTCGCCTTTTTTTCCTAGATCATTCGCCACGTCCAATCAACTCCTCCGTAACTTCAAAGTAAATATCATTTTTGATTCGTCGCAGTACTTCTGTTGTTACCTCTCTGTATTGCTCCAAAGCCTTGTTCAATCCTTTATTTTCTTTTGGATCGAATCCATATATTGCGAGCTGGCTGATATTGGCGGTGTTTTTGATGACAGTGTCGAACATGATATCTTTGTATTGTTCCTTCCCCAGATGTGTATATGCTTTTGACTCGCTTCTTTGAGTGTGTGCCATTGTTGGCAAAATTCCACGGAGTTTTAGGTTTGGGTTTGATCCTTCCTGCGAAGCCTTGATTGTTTCCAGGAACTTTCTAACCGCTTTGAAGCCAAACTTACCTGTCTGATAGACGATGATGCAACTATCTGATGCAGCGAGAGCGTTACCGTGGAAATCAGATAACATGGGTGGCGTGTCAATCAAGACAAAATCAAAGTAGTCTTTGACTTTGTCCAATGTGTTTTTCAAAATCAGATGCCCTTCAGGGCTGAACTGGATAGTACCGTATTCGTCCCGCAAGACATTGCCGTTCTCGTCTTCTAAATAGTAGTTGCCGCAAAGATAACGAGGAAACACGCCCAGATGTTCATCAGCAGGGATCAAAAACAGATTGTCAGTGATGGCCAGGATATAATCCCGTGGATCACCATCATGCATCGCATTTAGGATGGTGTTGTCTTCAAACTCTTCTGTATCACGACCTGTTAGCAACTCCGTTTCGTTGCCTTGCGGATCGAAGTCTATCACAAGGGTTTTGTATCCAAGCTCCTCAGCCAATATGTACGCCATAGCACCAGTTGTGGTACTTTTGCCCGTTCCGCCCTTTTGATTGGATATAGTGATTACTTCGGCCAATGGTATTCACCCCTTTTTTTGGGATCTCAACAAAATCATATAACAGAAACAATGTTAACGGGAGTTGAAAAAATGGTAAAAACAAGAAAATGAAGACATATATAAGATACAACAGGCGGCTCACCTTGAGGTTTTTGGAGAACTGCTAAAAAAGCATCTTAAAAAATAGGCCAGGGGATAAGTGATCCCCTGGCTATTTTTGTGCTCTTTCCCGAATTGCGTCTAGCGCCTGATCAGGAGTTATTTTGTCCTCCAACTCTAATAACACGTGGACATACCCCTCCAAAACCTTTTGGACAGATGTGTCCATCTTTGTTGTGTACAGATCAAACTGTTTTTTCGTTTTAGCATCAACACGGCAAAATAGTCGCGGATCTGCTGCCATGCGCTTTCTCCTTTCTTCTGTCACCTTGGAACCATGATACCACGAAAGAACAGCGTAAATATTCCAAAAATATATTGACTGTCGCCATGGCGACATGGTACCATAAGGATAGTTAGAAACAGGAGGTGATCACACATAATGGCTGATCCGCCTTGGTCATAGAAAAACGCCCTTACCAAAAGGGTAGGGGCGCTAAGAATAACTAGTTGCTTTAAGTATATCACGATCACAATAAAATTGAAAAGGAGAATGATTATGATTACTTATGAACTGGAGTGCAAACGTTGTGGTAAGGAGTTCCTGGCAAACAGACAAGACGCAAGTTGCCCAAACTGCGGCGGAGATGACCATAAAGTAAATGATATTCATAACTCGTTCTAATTTCAAAACCCAAGCCTTAAACGGCTTGGGTTTTCTCTTTATCAATATAAAACGTTTGATCCATGAAAGTGCACCTAGTTGTAACTGGAGAAATGTGATCATGAAGCCACTTGGCAATCTCCTGCTTTTCCTTGACATTTCCTATGAACGACATGCCATCATGGTGGAAGTAGGCTTGATACCTTTTTAACGTTGGATCTGATTGTATTTTCATAAAAAAATCGGTCGCTTTTGGCGGATACCCCAAAGTTAGTCCTATTAGTTTGTGCCACTCCAAACTGTTGATCTCTACAGACTGACTTTGGCAAACAAAATCCATTTTAAGTGATTCGTTTTGAAAATAAAGAAGTTGGTTTTCAACATCAAATACTTGTATCCCACTGATATAAGGGTATCTTTCTGTAATCTCGCTTAAACAAGGTGGATAGATTATATCTTTGTTGTGCGGATTATAAAGAATTGCCGGTTTTTTCCCCTCAAGGAACAAGTCATATTCCGTTTTTTTTCGCATAATATCCCACCTTTTTAATGCTACGATAAATTTCCACCTTAAACACAAAAAGCCCTTCACAATTTAATGTGAGGGGCTTTCCGTTTTATGCAGTAGCTCCTATTCGATTCATTCCGGCTCTCTCCTAACAATTGACCATTTACATTACCACATTGACGCCTTCACGGCGTCTTTTTTATGTTTAAGTAGGGGTGATTGGCTTGGAAATAGGCCAAGTGTGGTACGGAAAGGATGAGACCGCATATAAAGGTGTGGCCGCTACTATACAAGCAATCACAGCACGAAACGTACAACTACACTTTGATCAGGTGATTAACGTAGACGGGGTGAAACTGAGGGGAGAGGTAATGAGTAAGAGGAAGTTCGAGCGAATGTTTGAGCAGTTTGAGCAAGGCGGGCTATTTTGAAGCGCGGGCATCACGTCCCGCGCTTTTTTATTGTGATTTCATCGGCTTGATCAAGTACCGCTTTTTCGACTTTCTCTTTGATGATGGCCGGATATGCGGTATCTACAACAAAGGCGCCGTTTACGGTGACGCGATACATCGGCTTCGGGGTTGTATCTTTTTTGTTCAATCCCAGCGCTTTTGCGATCCCTTCGACAATGGATTGAGCCAACCCATCCAAAAATTGTGCGTCACGCAACAACTGGTTTTCTTTTTCGTTGGAGATGAACAAATTTTCAAGCAAGATCGCTGACATCGATGTTTCGCGTAGCACTGCAAAGTTGGCGCGTTTTTTGCCCCGATCATTAATATTGTGTTGCTTCAAATATTCCATCACGCGATCATGCACAATTCCTTGATAACGCGCCGTCACTGAGGCCGCATTTGGGTGAATAAATGATTCAAATCCGTTTGCTGAACCACTGGCGGAGTTGTTATGGATGGATATAAATAGGTCACAATTCCGTTTATTTGCGAAGGCGGCCCGCTCATTCAGCTCAAGAAAGCGGTCGTCCCATCTTGTCAGCGACACGGTTACATCATATTGGCCAAAGTGGTCATTCATTCGCTTGGCAATGTTAAGCACAACCTCTTTTTCTTGCAGTCCGAATCCTACTGCACCAGTGTCTTTCCCTCCGTGGCCGGGATCAATGATGATATATTTCACTCTTTCTTTTCACCTCTTTGTCTTTGGTATGGGTTGAACGCAAAGATGCCCAGGGCAACCAACAGCCCACACAGCGCATTTAGTACATCTTCATATTGCGCCCATTGCTCCGGGGCAATATCAACACCGACAGCTCCCAGTGTTACTTTTATAAACGACAACAAATACACCCAAACCAACGGATTCTTCAGGTTTTCCACGATGTTTTTCATATGGTCAGCCTCCATTCTGAGCAAAATAAAAAAGCGCTCCAATAGCGCTCACGATCATTGTTCCAATAATCGTTTTCCAAAGCCAGTCGATTTGTTGCTTTACTTCTCGCGCGATGTCTCTTGCTTCAGTCGCAACGGAAAGAGCCTCACGGCTTCTTTCATCTGCACTATCCGCATTCTCGATTTTCTCCTCCAACACATCTAACCGCGATTCAATTCGCTGAAGCATGAGTCTTCACACTTCCACTCATAGGTAATTGCCATCATTACCATTCCTTTCAGAGGTGATATTGTGATTCCGTATTCCGCCTTTTTCTTCTGGATTGCACCTTAGATGAGTTATATCCAAAAAAGGCCGACATCATTAAATAAAGCCGTCCTGTGCGGGCGGCTTTATCACGTTCATAGAGGGGGCTAGAAGGCCGTCTGAGCGACGAAAAATCGTTCCGAGTATCTTAATAGCCCCCTTGCTTTTCGATTTTGAGTTTTTACAAGTCATTTTCCATTTGCTGGGTAGATGGCACCAAAATTGGTCTTCGCTCCCTCTACCCCATATTAGGTCGTTTGTGACGCAAACCTATTCGATTTGTCAATAACCGGCTTTTTTCCGCTGCTCAACCATCTTATCAGCAATTGCAGCATGATCCGGGTTGGAAAAAACCTCTTCTGAGCTGATCCCACCATGATGCCGCTTCAAATGACGACTGAAATTGCTGCTCGAGTGCCAAGAGTTGCAGAGGGGGCAGGCTGTTTCTCCACTGACCTGCCACCGCTTAGTATCAAAGCGCCTACCTCCTCCTGATCGGCTCGTTGGTTTTGATGGTTGCGGGCGTGCTTGCGGAGCCTCTTTCAGCTTGATATCGGAGGATATCTTAGGATATTCGTAGGTATCCTTAGATATCTTCAGGTATCCTTGGGTATCTTCCGCCGCTTCTTCCTTCCTCAATACCTGAAACTCTTCATACAAGAGGATTCTGATAACTTCCGGTGGCGTCACATTCAACTCTTTAGCCAGAGCTTCCAGCTGATCCGCCATATCTTCTGATAGCTTGACGTTATATTGCCTCGTGAGTAGCCCGAAGTTGGGACGCTTGTATTTCCTTATGTAGGAATCCCTCACTTTTGCTTTTCCTCCCTTGATCGGATATCCGGGGATATTCGATCATGTCAAAAAATACTCCTTGATATCTGACGATATCCCTTGATATCCAAAGATATTTTGGGATATCCAATCAACAAAACTCCCGTAATATTATTGACATAACATTACTATTATAATATTATTATAGTAATGATATACATCTTTCCGAAGCACCCAAAAGATAGGAGGAAACAAGAGATGGCGGTAGCGGAAGTATGGACACTAGATCAGGGAAGAGCTCAGTTGAAGTTCAACGAGTGGAACAAGGAAAAAAACAACGTTGTCATCCTTGACACCGAGACAACCGGACTTTACGACTCTGAAATTTGCGAAGTTTCAGTGATCGACTTAGATGGTAACGTTATCTTCGATTCGTTGGTGAAACCGAAGAACCCGATCCCGCGAGAGGTGAAGGCGATCCACGGTATCAGCGACGAGATGGTCGCTGATAAACCATCATGGCCGGAAACATGGGAGTCGTTATATCCATTGATAAAAGATAAGATCGTACTTATATATAACTCTGAGTTCGACGTCCGCCTGATGGCGGAAAGCTTCTACCCCTACTACCCGGAAAACGCCGAAGAAATTAAGCAAGTTGAGGGGCTTAAAACTGCATGCGTCATGAAGACGTATGCCGCCCTAGTTGGCTCCGGAAAGTGGTTAAAGCTAACCCAAGCCGCCGGGCGACAAATCGCTCACCGGTCACTTGATAACTGTAAAGCGACGCTGGAAGTGATTCGCAAGAGCTACAACCCTGACTTCACAGAAACGACGTTTCAACGCCTAGAAAACTGGCACGAGCTCGAGAGCATCAGTAAGCGGATAAGATACTTATCGTACCGGATAAAGGAGTTATCAGAAGAGCAAGTGGGGCTAGTCAAGAGACAAAAAGAGCTCCAAGTTCGATTGTTCGGCTTTGAGTTTGAGGATGAAAAAGAAGTAGCCGCCTCCTACCACGACGTCGACAACGATCAACGGTTCGACATCTCAGATGACGATCTACCTTTTTAACCCCTGCCGTCGGCGGGGGTTTTTGGACGCTATGAGAGAATTTATTCCACTTGTTATTGACATAAAGTGATATTAGTAATATTATAAAAGTAACGTGATTATCATAACATTACAGGAGTGATTACAATGCTAACTCAGGCTGAGGCGCTAGAGCGTCTGAAAGCAGCAGGCATCACCGACAGCATTCAAGTTCTGAGGCGGTGGGTGCGCGAGGAACTGATAAAGGCGAAAAAATCGGCCAACAAGAAGGAGGGCTATCGGATCGACGTTGAGGACTTGGAGAGGTTTATCGAAGAACGTAATCCGCTGTACAAGGAAGTTAAAAGGCTACGGGAAGAAAACTTTCAACTCAAATCAACCAAAGATACAAGTATACGCTTCCCCGAAATGGCCATATTCGTCCTTTACTCGGGATTATCCGATCAAATGAATCAACTAGAAACCCAGATACAAAATAAAGAAATCGAAAAGAAGGAAGCACAAGAAACATTAAAAAAAATCAAAGAGGCCGTTGATTTTTACAAGGAACACGTTGTCATCTCAGGAAAACAACTAGAGGAGCGATTCGATCAAACGAAAAAGGTCGTAGCAAAGGGCGGATCAGGCAATGAATCAAGCAAGGCAGAAGATGGAGAAGCAGAGCGGATCAGCTCAACCCAGGGCGCCAACAAAGACGGTCGCCGGCAGTGGCAGCTCAATGAGGAAGTCAAGCAGATCAGTCCGACCAAGAGCGCCATTTCTATGATAGAGATAAGGGTGTTTTGGAACCAAGTGACTCGCGGGAAACAACCTCCTGAAGTGGAGGCTTACTTACGAATCGATGCTGTCAAGGAAGAGTTTTTCAAGAAATCACTCCAATCAGAGATGAGAAATGGCGAATATATCTGTCCGATCAGCAACAGAGGATTTAAGAAAAAAGAAGATATGATGTTGTCTCTCATCGAAGAAATCATTGAGAAAAAGAAAAATGAGCACCTGAAATGGGCGCTCGAAAATGATCCTAATAAAAAAGACCCCGCGAAGGGGGCATAAATGTCAACGATTTCGACGTATGGACGCTCGTTCAAAGTCATGTTAAGATTCAGATAATCAAAAATAATCAATTTTAAAGCGACCACCCCGCCGCCAAGCAAGGAAAGGTCGCCTAGAAAGTCTATACACCCTCAGTGTATCCATTTCGGGCATTTTGGTCAACGTACCAATAATGTCGACATTGGTCACTGTTGGGCGATTTCCGGGCGAAATCCTCTTTCTTGCTTGCGGCGACGGATACGCAAACAAGGGAGAGGATTTTTTATGGTAGAAAGAGTTGGGTTTGAAAAAGGGAAGAAGAGCCGTAATGAATTATCTTTGCCGACTTTACGCTTTGTGGTAGCTACCGATTGGATTGACAAGATCGGCCCGAAAGCATTTGCGGCATGGCTCAAATTCCACACTTGGGTAGATCGGCGCGACGCAAATAGGGAGTATGACAAAATCCCCTACACACTGGAAGATGTCGCAGAAAAATTGGGCATAAGTAAATCGACACTTAAAGGTTTACTTTTAAGGAAACTTTGTTGAACTCCCTTGATACGAAAAGAGTTTACAGTTTATCCCAACTGAAACTGTATATTTTACACGTATCTCGGATTAACCCCTATCTCGGACTGGCCCCCATAGTAGCTTAACAAAATGACTTGAGGCCAAACGGCTTTTCAAGTCATTTTCCATTTGTTGGGCAAATGACCCCAAAATCGACGGATGCTACCTCTACCCCTTATTCCCCTTCCGCCTTGAGCTTACGATACAAGGTCATCCGGGAAATTCCTGCCTTTTCTGCCGCTTCTTGCATTGTCGCCTTTCCTTGGGACAGTAGGAATTTGGCATATTCGATTTTTTCCTTGTCTGTAGAGGGCCGACCGGGCACACGCCCTTTCTTTCGAGCAACTGCCAATCCCTCCTTGGTCCGTTCGGAAATCAAATCCCGCTCAAACTGAGCAAGACCGGAAAAAATCGTAAACATAAGCTTTCCGTGGGCGGTAGTCGTATCCAACCAAGATTCTTTCAGGCTCTTCAAGTTAGCCCCTTTTGATCCGATCAGTTCCGTGATTTCGATTAGGTCTTTTGTTGAGCGGGAAAGTCGGGTCAAGTCTGTCACAATAACGGTATCGCCTTCCCTTAGAAACTCAAGCATTCGGTTAAGCTCGGGTCTGTTTCTTTTTGTTCCTGTCACTTTTTCATAGAAGATTTTTTCACAACCCGCATCCCTTAGTTGTTGCTCCTGTCGATCCAGATTCTGCTCGACCGTTGAGACACGCATATATCCAAAATTCACATCAATCACCCTTTTCGCAATCATCTTATGTAATCTATTGTATCAAAAAGGGTTATAAAATGAAATGTTACATATTAATTTTGTTATAGGTTTTTGTTAC
Source organism: Laceyella sacchari (assembly GCF_024927925.1). Classification (NCBI taxonomy): domain Bacteria; kingdom Bacillati; phylum Bacillota; class Bacilli; order Caryophanales; family Thermoactinomycetaceae; genus Laceyella; species Laceyella sacchari. Next base: position 3,508 of record NZ_CP103867.1, on the reverse strand, counting down.
ATTCAACACTTTGATTAGGGCGATTTTTTACTCCTACCTAAAACTTGTATCATAAACGTTCGTTTTTGTTACACCATCTCCACCCGCTGAGGCAGTTTTTTACACACAGAAAAAGCACCGGTTACTGGCCGGTGCTTTTTTAGGGATAGTGTAACTACTCACCTTGACGGAAACGACGAAATAGATGAAGGGATCATTTGATTTAGTTTGTTGCTTACTAACATTTTATCATGCTCTAATTTCAAATAAATCGCAATAAAGTCTCAAAAAAGTCTCATGCGTTAAGTAACCATTTTTTGATCTCGATCCGCAACGCCTGAAGCTGTTGACCATATCCATCAGGGTCTCCGTTCGTAAACGAGTCGATATCTCGTTTTAAGCGTTCAACACGCTCACCCCGTCAAGTCCCACAGTAGCCGGTGCATTCATTCGCGAACAAATCCAGTTCTAACTGGTCTTCTTGTAAGTAGACCTTGTCCAATGGCTGGCAAGATCGGTGCAAATACGCTTCGCCTTTCAGTTTGGGAAGGCGACGAATGATCCGGTCAACCGACACCGCGTCCTCCCACTCATCGGGGCTGTTCATTTTCAATTGCTTCCAAGCGAAGTTGTCATGAAAGGGACAACCGATACAGCTACTCTTCGGCGGGACCGGGTAGCCTTTTCTTTTCAGCCAGTTGATGCAGCTGATCCGATCCATTCCTTTTTCAATGAGTGGGTATTGGTTTTCAATCCACTTTACCTGACTAGGCTTAATCCGCTCGATCTCATCCAGCGAGATACCCATCCAGAGTTTCACTTTCTCTTTGATTACTTGGCGGGGCTTATATCCCAACAGCTCTCGAATCTTGTTCCGCACTGGCATCACCTTGTACTCTTGCGTACATTGTCTGTGTATCATGCCTATTTTGCCGCTTTTGCTTTTTATAAAGAAGGGCATTGTGGCCACCCTGGCACCCTCGCAGGCCGCTCTCATCAAATCCTCTTTGATGTTGCCCTTCTTCGTGATGACTACCTCGATCCCGAACCTTTCCGCCTCTTTCTTGAGCCATTCCAGATGATCGTAGACCGCTTTGGGTTCCCAACCGGTGTCTGAGAAAATCGCATAGTCTGGTTTCGGTGTAATCTCCCCGTGGCAAGCCATCAAAAGTAACGTCGTTGACTGTACACCCGCGCCCAAGCTAATTATGTTCATTCCGTTCACTCCCCCGTTGTGATAAAATTGCTTTATCGTTGATTTTTCCAAGGCCCCCACCAGTGCTTCCACACTGGAAGGGGCTTTTTGCTTTTTTCTTTAACCAGTGCCAGCGCCTACGCCGTCTCATCGCCTTGGAGAGAACCCGCATCGGCGCCAGCCTCCTTGAAGATGACATGAAATTCGCGTCCCCCACTCTCCGCCTTCTTAATGCCATATCCCTCGATCAAGCAATCTTTAAAGCCAGGTCGCTCCAGTTCTCTGATCAAACACCTCAACGCTATGGCCATCGCTCCACCGGTTACCTGATGAGTCGGAAGCTTCACCCTTTTGTGGCTACCATCTTGTCTAAGCCCAATCGGCATTGCATTTGCCATGCTGCTCACTCCTCCTTTGGCCTCATCTTCCCACCACATCCACACACCACAGAAACCGGTAGATATGCCAATTGGATTGTTCTACCGCACCGACCACATGCGTATGTGGTCATCTTTGGTTGCCGCTTCTTCCGCTTTGGTGCAGGTCTCGGCTCCTGTTCCGGAACTGGGAAATCAATGCTGAATAGGTCCAGTTGTTGAGCAATCATCTCGCCACCTCCCAATCAAATAATGTCATTTGTAGATCAAAGTTCATGATCAACAGCTCCTCTGTTTTAGTGCCGAGACCCTTGTGCTTGACGACTTGCTTGTTAGCTTCAAACGTTTCAATGCGCCAACCGGCATACAACTCATCTAGTAACGGATCGGCATAATATGAAACGATCGCTTTACCCTCGATATTGGCCAGGATGTTGGCCAAATCCCGATGATCCTGTTCCGTGAAGCCACCAGCATAATATTGCTCCCGTCCGAAGTAAGGCGGATCAACATAGAACAGCGTTTCGGGTGAATCGTACTTTTGAATGATCGTTCTGAAGTCGTCCTGCTCTATCTGTACATATCGCATGCGCCGGGAAAATTCCTGAATCAACTGACATGCATTTTGATAACTCCTAGCCGGGCTTTGATTCGGCTTAGAATTATGCCGCCAGCCGGTTCTGTAGGTTTTCGGGCCGTTTCCCTTCTGTATCCCGCACCGGTTGAGATAGAAAAACCTAACCGCTCGCTCGAATTTATCGTCCGGCAGCGGCGAATCTCGCCACTCTTCATATAGTTGTCTACTGTATGGAAGTGTCGAACAGGCACTGGCCAGCTCATCTGGTTTGTCTCTAGCCACCAGCAGAAAGTTAACCAGCGCACCGTCAATGTCGTTGTACACCTCATTCGATACCGGTGATTTTTGTGCCAGGACATGAGCCGCACCCCCGAACGGCTCCACATAAACCTTGTGATCCGGCATCCTGTTGATGATCTCGTTGGCTACTCGTCCTTTCCCGCCAAACCATATTAGTGGTGAACGTGTTTTCATGACGCATCCCCTCCCATCATTTCAGCTTTGGCCTTCATGTACTTAGCAAACAGCGTTGGGTTGAACGACTCCAAAAGATGCTCCAGCAAATATTCTTCATCGGCTCTGGGCACATTGTAGAGCGGTATCACCCGCTCCCTTGCGATGTATTCTGGAATTCCCAGATCCAACCGAAGGCGTTGGAGCAGCCAAGACTTGTGCACAGCCAGTCTCTCGGCATCGCAATATCCAAACTCATCGAACTCGCCACCCTCAATGTGGGCGGATTTTATGTGGTCTATAACCCATCTCAAGTTTTCGATCATCTCAACTTCATCCTCGCTCAACGATGGCGCTTCCTTCTCCTCAACTTCCGGCTTCGTTTCCGGGAACAACTCAAGCTGTTCGCCGAATCTCGGATCAATCATCCCCGACGCCTCCTTTCGCGCCCGTACCATCCACCAGGGCGTTCATGCAAATATCCCTTGTTCACTCGATCCATGATGAGTATGGCAACCTCTTCTGCTGGACGGCCAACACAATCGGCAATGTCATCGCCTGAATCGTTGTTTTCCCACATCTCCTGAACCAGCTTCACGTCATCCCAATGCCATCCAAAGTTCCAATCAAGGCAAGCGATATAGTTAGGCTCTTTCAGCGCTGGTCGCCCGCGTCTACGGTGTTTAGGCTGTGGTGCGCTCATGTTGTTTGCCCCCTGTCAATCTGTAATCAGGCCCTTCAACCCGGACAATCCGCCCCTTCGACATTCCCAGCAACCGTGAGGCCGCCGCGTCCCCGATCCGATCCGACAGGGTTTCCACATCTTCATTTGAGCTATAGATGATGGGCCGCTGGTATTTGTACCGCTCGTTAATGATTTGGAAATATGCTGATCGTTTCGCCTCCGTCGGGTTCGACTTGCCGATG
>NZ_CP103866.1:2085000-3351583 GCF_024927925.1 Laceyella sacchari | reverse complement strand
TTGAACCCCTCCTTTGCGACAGTTTATTGACAAAATATGGACAGAGACGTGTCCAAACTGAAACAGATTTATGAAATCATTTATGCACAGGTTTTCCCCTGTATTTATAAGCGTTTGAGGCAGTTATCAACACAACTCACAGGCTGTGGATATTTTTTTTCACAGGCTGTGGAAAGAGACAAATCGACTTATCCACATTGTGTGGATAAAGAACCATCAAACGACAATTATCCACAAGAAAACAAAATAAGAATATCAAAAGATACCAGTATTTACAATGAAAAATAATAAGTTATCCACAATCCACAGGGGGTTCCGTCGACAGTTATTAACAGGTGTGGATGTTGTGGACAGATGGAGGATAATGTCGGGATAACGCATGGATAGAAAACCCTATATCCACATGTGGATAACTGCTTGTGCACAAATCCCGTTCCTTGACAGGGCACAGCTCACCTGGCTATAATGAGAGAGATTGCCCATCGGTATGTAATCCAAGTAAGTTACAGAAGGGAGGGTTCCTGGTTGATGGATTCCCTATCTGGTTACCACCATGGTTGCTTCACCAGATAGTGGGCTGATAAGACCAGGTCGTCTATATGAAACGCACTTATCAACCAAGCAAGCGCAAGCGCAAGAATGTCCATGGTTTCCGTGCTCGCATGGCAACCAAAAATGGTCGCAAGGTATTGGCGCGCCGCAGAAGAAAAGGAAGAAAAGTATTATCCGCTTAATGGCCACGCACTGATGTGGCCTTTTTTCCTATCTTCTTATATCCCCTCTGTTTAATTCGCCCGCTTTTGCTCTATAATGGTGATTGATTGGTACTTTTGTTTGGGAAGGAGCCGTCTCTTTGCAACAGGAATATCGTCTAAAGAGGCGAAACGATTTTACAAGGGTTTTTCGAGCAGGACACTCGGTGGCGAATCGCCAATTTGTCGTCGTGATGTACGCACGCAAGGATGAAGGGCTTCCGCGCATCGGTGTTTCCGTCAGCAAAAAAGTGGGAAACGCAGTAGTGCGCAACCGAGTGAAGCGGTTGATCAAAGAAGCGATGCGGGCTTGGACTTCCCATTTGCAACCGCACACCGACTTCGTGGTTATCGCCCGCAACCCCGCCAAGGACATGGATTACCATCAAGTGAGGTCAAGCCTTTACCATGTGCTGAACAAAGGAAAAGCCTTTGCGAAGAAGCCGCCGCATCCACTTTCAAAATAAAGAGGAGATCGGGATGAAAGCGTTCGCCCTGGGCCTAATAACATTTTATCGTCGGTTTATCTCACCTTTGAAGCCGCAGCCTACCTGTCGTTTTGTGCCTACCTGCTCCGAGTATGCACTGATCGCGATACAGCGCCACGGTGTTTTCGTGGGGGGGTGGCTCACATTGAAAAGGTTGCTCAAATGTCATCCCTTTCATCCTGGCGGATTTGATTATGTACCAGAGAAATCCGTGAAGCGGACGGAGAAACGGACGGGCCAATAATAAAATATGGAAGAGATGAGGGGGGCACTCCCGTGTTGAAACATAAGCGTAGCATCGCCATCCTGTTGTTATTTGTGATGGCTGTTGTCATGCTGACTGGCTGTACGCCAAATCAACAACAATATAAGATTGATCGTGAAAATCCAAGTTTGTGGCAGAAGTTCTTAGTTATTCCCATGTCTGAACTGTTGGACTGGTTTAAGGTGTTGCTCGGCAACTATGGCTGGTCGATCTTGGTGGTTACCTTCCTTGTGCGCTTGATCGTTTTCCCGCTCACATGGAAACAGCAGCAAAGCTCCAAAGCGATGCAAGAGTTGCAACCGCACATTGTAAAGATCAGAGAGAAATATAAAAACAACCAGCAGAAGCTACAGGAAGAGACAATGAAGCTGTTCCAAAAGCACAATATCAATCCCATGGCGGGTTGTTTTCCCATGCTGATCCAAATCCCCATTTTGTTCGCGTTTTACCAAGCGATCATGGGAAATGAGCATATCTTTACATCTGATTTCCTCTATCTTGAATTGGGAAGACCAGACCCTTATTATATTTTGCCTCTGCTCGCGGCATTTACTACGTATTTGCAATTTATCGCTACCGGTGCAGCGGATAATCCACAAACCAAGGTGATGCTGTGGATCATGCCGATCATGATCTTTTTATTGGCGTATCAGTTTCCATCGGCACTCTCCCTGTACTGGGTGTATGGGAACATTTTCACGATTATCCAGTATTTAATCTTCTTCAATAAGAAAAAAGTGAAGGGCAATGTATCGGAGGGGACTGCTCGTTGACGAAAGTGACCGTCGAAGCAGAAACAATCGAAGAGGCGCTCGATCAGGCCTGCGCCCAATTACAGACTTCCCGCGACCAGGTTTCCTATCGGGTGCTGTCTGAACCGAATAAAGGATTGCTTGGCATTATTGGTCGGCGCCAAGCTGTGGTGGAAGTCACGCTTGTGGAGGATCCCGTCCAAAAAGGGGTGCGCTTCCTGACGGAGTTGGTCGCTAAGCTCGGAGTGGAGGCGCAAGTACATGTCCACACACCACTTGATGAGCAGGATGCCGTGGTGTTGGAGTTGGTCGGGAAAGAGTTAGGGCCGCTCATTGGACGCAGGGGCCAAACGATCGAGGCTTTGCAATTGTTGACGCACACGGTGGCCAACCGGGGGGCGGAAACCCCGGTTCGGTTTCAATTGGATGCCGGCGGGTATCGGAAACGCCGCTTGGACCTTTTGGTGGGGGTCACCGAAAAGGCGGTGGCGGAAGCGCAAGCAAAGAAAGGCTCTGTGGAGCTTTCTCCGATGCCTGCGCATGAGCGGAAACTGGTGCATCTGATCGCCCAGAATCATGCGGGCATTGACACGCGGAGCATCGGCGTCGAACCTGAGCGCCGTGTGGTCATTGAGTGGACCAGCCAAAGCTGAATCACGAAGGGCTTATCGATATAAGAGCTGCTTTCCACTCATGATGCCGCGTAAAACGAAAAGCGCAATCATCGGGCTCATGCCACTGTTTACGAAAGCTCGTCTCTCCCCAAATCGGGGAGTTTTTTTGTTTACTAATCTGTTTTGCTTGCCGTTTCAGGCTATGCTAAGATTAACTATTAGGAAAATCTTAGAGGTGACACAATGGAGACGGATACAATCGCAGCGGTTGCGACACCGGCGGGCGAGGGAGGGATCGCCGTCATACGGGTGAGTGGTCCCGAGGCGGTGTCGATTGTCGACCAACTCTATAAAGGGAAAAAGAAATTGGCTGAAGTGGAGACGCATACGGTGCATTATGGGCATGTTGTGCATCCACGAACAGAGGAACGGATAGATGAAGTGCTGGTGACGGTGATGCGTGCACCGCGCACCTTCACCCGTGAAGATGTAGTGGAAGTGAGTTGCCACGGCGGGATGGTTCCCGTGCAAAAAACATTGGAAGCGTTATTTGCGGCCGGTGCTCGGTTGGCTGAACCGGGTGAATTCACAAAACGCGCCTTTTTGAATGGCCGGATTGACCTTTCGCAAGCGGAGGCGGTGATCGACTTGATCCGGTCCAAGACAGATCGGGCGGCCAAAATCGCTCTGTCTCAGGCAGAAGGGCGGCTTTCCCGCTTAATCAACAAACTGCGCAGCGAAATTCTGGAGACGTTGGCTCATTTGGCAGTCAATGTCGATTATCCCGAGTATGATGCGGAAGAGATGACCTCTCAATTTTTGGAGGAACGATGCCGTTACATATCTGGCCAAATCGAGAAATTGCTCTCCACCGCCAAACAGGGAAAAATCTATCGCGAAGGAATTCAAACAGCGATCATCGGACGCCCCAACGTGGGGAAATCTTCGTTGATGAATGCACTGACTCAAGAGAATAAGGCGATTGTGACGGATATACCGGGCACCACTCGCGATGTCATCGAAGAGTATGTGAATGTGCGGGGGATTCCCTTGCGTTTGTTGGACACTGCCGGCATCCGCGAGACGGAGGATGTGGTGGAGAAGATTGGGGTAGAGCGTTCGCGTCAAGCATTGCAACAAGCTGATTTGGTGTTGCTGGTACTTAACTTTGCTGAACCACTTGCCGAGGAGGATCGGCGGCTGTTGGAACTGATTGAGCGCCATACGGCAGTGGTTATTGTCAATAAAATGGATTTGCCGGGCCAATTGGATTTGGAAGAGGTCAAGCAGCTGATCGGCGACAAGCCATTGATTACCACTTCGTTGAAAGAAGAGCGGGGCATTGAAGATTTGGAAGAGGCGATTTCCCAACTCTTCCACTTGGGCAAGATGGACATGGGAGAGGGAACGTATGTGAGCAACGCGCGGCACATTCACTTGCTAAACCAAGCCAAGGAAAGCGTGGATGAAGTGATTCAGGGAATCGAAGCGGGGATGCCGCTGGATATGGTGGAGATCGACCTGAAGAATGCTTGGCAATACTTGGGCGAAGTGATTGGGGATGCCGTGGCGGAGGATTTGATCGATCAAATATTTTCGCAGTTCTGCTTAGGAAAATAGAAAATGGGGTGACAAAGATGACGACCTATGATGCTGGGCATTATGATGTGGTCGTGGTGGGAGCGGGCCATGCCGGATGCGAATCTGCTTTGGCTGCCGCCCGCATGGGGTGTTCCACCTTGTTGTTGACAATCAGCCTGGATACGATTGCGTACATGCCTTGCAATCCGTCCATCGGGGGACCAGCGAAAGGGCATGTGGTGCGGGAAATCGATGCGCTAGGTGGGGAAATGGGAAAGGTGATTGATAAGACCCATATCCAAATGCGCATGTTAAACACGGGTAAAGGCCCTGCTGTGTACGCATTGCGGGCGCAGGCGGATAAGGTGTTGTACCAGCGTGAAATGAAGAAAACCTTGGAAACGACGCCTAATCTGACAGTGCATCAAGGATTGGTGGAGCGGCTGATCGTAGACAACGGTGTGTGCCATGGGGTAATAACCCGCACCGGTGCGAAGTATTACGCCAAAGCGGTCGTATTGACTACTGGCACGTATCTGCGGGGAAAAGTCATTATTGGGGATCTTTCTTATGAAAGTGGGCCGAACAATCAACAGCCTGCGGTTGAGTTAGCGCATCATCTTTTGGAACTGGGGTTTGACATGGTGCGCTTCAAAACGGGAACGCCTCCGCGTGTGAACAAAAATACCATTGATACGAGCAAAATGGAAGAGCAACCGGGGGATAAGGAGCCGCGGGCTTTCTCATATGAGACGACCGAGTTTATCACTGACCAGCTACCTTGTTGGTTGACCCATACCAATGAGCGCACGCACCAACTTATCCGTGACAATTTGCACCGAGCGCCTATGTATTCAGGTGTGATTGAAGGAACGGGGCCGCGCTATTGCCCGTCGATTGAAGATAAGATTGTGCGTTTCGCTGACAAGGGACGACATCAGATCTTTATCGAGCCGGAGGGCAGGGAGACGATGGAGATGTACGTGCAAGGGCTCTCCACCAGTTTGCCGGAAGATGTCCAATTGTCGATCCTGCGCACGATTGAAGGGATGGAAAAAGTAGAGATGATGCGCACGGGGTATGCGATTGAGTATGATTCAATCGTCCCTACACAATTGTGGCCTTCGCTGGAAACCAAACGGGTGGAAAATCTGTTCACCGCTGGCCAATTGAATGGCACGTCGGGATATGAAGAAGCGGCGGCGCAAGGGATTATGGCCGGAATCAACGCCGCACGTAAAGTGCAAGGCAAAGAGCCGGTAATCCTTGACCGTTCCCAGGCGTATATCGGTGTGCTGATTGATGACTTGGTGACCAAAGGAACCAATGAGCCGTACCGCTTGCTCACATCCCGTGCTGAATACCGCTTGCTGCTTCGCCATGACAACGCTGATTTGCGATTGACCGACATCGGCTATGAAATCGGGCTGATCAGCGAGGAGCGCTATGCCCGCTTCAACAGCAAACGACAAGCAATTGCCCGGGAAATCGAGCGATTGCGTGAAACAAAAGTGCGTCCGACGCCTGAAGTGCAATCCATTTTGGTTTCCATGGGTACGACGGAAATCAATAATGCCGTTGAGCTGGCGACGTTGATCAAGCGTCCGGAGCTGGGGTATAAGGAGATTGCGCAGATGTCGCCGCCACCTGAGCCGCTGCCGGTCGATGTGGAAGAACAAGTGGAGATTCAATTGAAATATGAAGGTTACATTAAAAAAGCGTTGCAACAAGTGGAGAAGATGAAACGAATGGACGAGAAGCGGATTCCAGCTTGGGTCGATTATAGCAAGATTGCTGGCATTTCCTCGGAAGCGCGCGAGAAGTTGGAGAAAGTGCGCCCTCTTTCCTTGGGCCAGGCGTCCCGCATCTCCGGCGTCAATCCTGCTGATATCTCCATATTGATGGTTCATATTGAACAAGGCGGTAAAGCATACAGGGCCTGAATGAGTAACACTTAGCACGGAATTTAAAACGGGTCGCGAGCGGGCGGTCGGTTTTTAAGGAGGACGTTTATGCATGAGCTAGGCGAATGGCTCCGGGAACAGGTTGCGCCGTGGGGCCTGTTGTTGTCGGAACGCCAGCTACAACAGTTTGCGCTGTATTATGAGCATTTGATCAAAATCAATGAAGTGATGAATCTCACCTCCATCACGGATGTGCGGGAGGTGTATGTGAAACACTTTTATGATTCGCTCACCTTGGCGCAAGTGGTGGATGTAAGCCGAGTGACTTCGTTGATCGATGTAGGTACTGGAGCCGGATTTCCAGGGATTCCGCTAAAAATCGCTTTTCCGGAACTGAAACTGACGTTGTTGGATTCATTAAAGAAAAGGGTGGGGTTCTTGCAGGAAGTGGCGGATCTGTTGGAACTGGATCATGTCACTTGCGTGCATGGCCGGGCGGAAGAGGTAGCCAAACAAAAAGGGTTCCGAGAGGCTTATGACATGGCTACTGCCAGGGCCGTCGCCCGCCTCAATGTGTTGGCGGAGTACTGTTTGCCGTTTGTAAAAGTGGGCGGAACATTTGTGTCAATGAAAGGGCCGTCGGCAGAAGAGGAGATGAAAGAGGCCAAACGGGCATTACATGTGCTGGGTAAAACCACATGCCAACGCAAAGAGCTCGTTCTCCCTGAAGCGATGGGGACACGCAATCTTATCATGATGCAGAAAAGAGATCACACGCCCAAGGCGTATCCGCGCAAAGCGGGGACACCGACAAAACAGCCGTTGGTATGACGAACCTGAGAGAAAAAATAAAAGCCGAATGACTCAATGATGGTGGAGTGCGCATTCGGCTTTTCGCTTTATCCTAAATTGTTGATTAAACTGTGGAGGCCGCGCAAAGCGAGCTTCCTTTTTTCTATTTTGTCCATTTCTTGCCGTTTGCGGCTGTTTTCGGAATGGGGGGTTAAGAACTCTTCCCAAGAGTTGTAGCCGCCATAGGCATCTTCAAATTCAATGTCATCCCGTTTCAGGCTGGCATCCATTTCCGGCTCTTCGTCTTGAGAAGAGTCATGGCTAAATGGTTGCATGGTTGGTTGTGTGTTTTCAAATAATGGACCGTCCTCAAAGGCGAAAAAAGGAGATTGATGATTCGTTTGTTGTTGCGGTTGCTCTTCCCAAAAAGAGGCCGTATTTTGTTGCATGGGAGCTTTGTTGGCCCGATGGTCTACGAGCGACTCGATTTTCTGCTGGAAGCGGGCTTTTTTCTGGCGGTTCCGCCTGCGAGAGGAAAATGGCTCCAATGGTTGCGATTGTGTATCCGCTTCATATTGAATCCCTTGAGTTGCCTCTTGGAAAGAGGATGACTCTTGGTAAGAGATTGATTCCCGATAGGAGGATGATTCACGGAAAGGTGAGTGATGCATGGGAGCCTGCGATTCAAATGAGAATGGGCTCATGGGTTGTTGGTTGGCTTGCTGCCCATTGTCTTGTTGTTCTTGCCCGTCATGATCCATGTATTGAATGCGTTTGTTCGCTGCAAGACGTTTCCGTAGTTTCAAATCCCGTTCGCGATAAATAGGTTGGATCGGTTCCTCTTTTTTTGGTTCGTCATTGTCAGGTTGTTGGGCGGCATCTGGTTCAAAAGCCAAGGGTGTGAACAAGTTGGGCATGGAAGAGGGTTCTCCCCAAGGCGAATAAGAGAAGGTTTCCTGTTCTCGCTCCGGTTCGTCATCTTCCAAAGCGATCCGTTCCACCGGATAAACCGTATGTTCTTCTTTCTCTTCTTGTTCCGCTTGAAAGGGAATCCGATTTTTCCGTCGTAATCCTTTTTTGCGAGTTGAAGCGGGCGGGGTTTCTTGAAAAAAGCTATACGGACTAGCATATTCAACTTCTTGTGCTTCCAGCACTTCCCATTCTTCATCGGCCTGTTCCGTATCTTCCTCTAAGGGGTGAGTCTGGTAATGCGCCGATTCCTGGTAAGCCGTTTCCTCAGAATAAGAGATGGATATCTCCTCTTCTTCTTGTTTCACCTCGCCCCTAGCGACATGGATGGTGTGCGTGGTTGTTTCCCCAGTGGGTGTATGTAAGGTGGTTTGGTGCAAGGTCAATTTGAGATCCGCATCTGCATGTTCGCTAGCAGAGGAGGGTTCGTCAATTGACTCCCTATTTGTTAACGATTGGCTTACCAGGGTGGTAATCATGTTGGGAGTCAATTGGATGTAATAAGCCGTTTTTCCGCTCTCTTGCAATTTTCGGACGCTTTCGTGATCGGAAGGTTCCGTGCCGATGATGATCAAGTCGTACTGGGATTCATGTTGTGTCATTTCTCCCCCTCCTTTTTCGTAGCCAGGTGGTGAATCCCTACGCTCTGACAAGTTCTCCTGTTTTTATTATCGCTTTTTTTTCAAGCAATCGCTAGGGTTATTTTATAAAAATGGGTTTTAAAAGCATTCCCCCAAGGGTTTCCTTGGGGGTTGTGTATTGTTTCATTTTTTTACCGATTTACTGCCTTTTTTCTCGGTGACTGCAGCTGCTTCAGCGAAGGAGTCAGGTACATGGAATTCTTGATGAATTGTGGCTGCTGCTTCCAGCATGTCTTTGGTTGGTACTGCACGAGCTTTGGATTGGGCAAACTTGCACAGCCCGAAACCATTGGCGAATTGGGCTTCAATGCCGTAATCTTCAGCGAAGATCAGCTTGTCCCCGAAACGTTCACGGTAAAATGCTTTAAACGGAATGGAAGCCCCACCAGTTAGGATGATGTAGGTGATGTCATCCCCGTAGTCGAGACGGTTCCAAACTTCGTTGACCAACGCTTCACCCACTTCTTTGATGCATTCTTGGACGATCGCGCTAACGTCATGCACTTTCCCTTTGAAGCTGATCTCGCCGGAACGTACGACGCGAGGCAAACTCCAGATGGGATACTCTTTTCCGTTGGAATCCGGATCAGCTTGGCGAGTGAAGTCCAGCAAGCGTTTCGCCAACAATTCATATACGTTGAGCATGGCATGGCGGGAAGTGAAGCTTTGACGTTTGATGATGGTTTCTCCGTGCAGTGTTTCAATGTCCGAAGTACCAAATCCTAAGTCGTTGATGCTCACTTTTTGAATGAACAGATCCTCATTCAACAATTTGCCATCCCGATCCAAGGCGATGTGGAAGAGGGTGGCCATCGGCTGGCTGATTACGAAGAGATTTTCACGCTTGATTTCAAACTCAATCCGGCGCCATGGCAGGTTGCCTTGTTTCACTTCAAAAGAATGTTTACCGATGAGACGGCGTTTTAACTCATCTTTATAATCAATATAGCTATCCGTTGGCAGAGCGACGGACACTACCGGTTCCGTGCTTCCTTGCAACATCAATCCCGTGCTGACGCGGAACATGATCAGATATTCTTGCTCACGGAACCATGTAGGGCTGAATAACCGACGCTTATGGGAGTCGAACAGTTCATCATCGCCGGCTTGTTCAATGGCCAGCTTACCGCAGAACCATTCACGGTCACCTTCACGTTCACGATACATAATGTTATGTGGATCATTGTTATAAGTGATCTCCCCAACGCGGTTCGGAACGACCATGTTCCGAATAAACATCTTATAGAACTTGCCGTTGGCACGTGTGACGACTTTGGTGCCATAGTACCCTTGGTCATTCCCTATGTATACAGGTACACTCATTTTCAGATATCCTCCTCAAGTGAATGAAATGCCCTTCTTCCCACGATTCTATCAATTGTGAAGGCGAAGGGTCAACAGAATCAGACCAATATCTACAAAGATGTGCAATTTATGCAACAGCCAAAAAACTGACAAGAAAATCACACAGATTTGCGCGCGATTCATGCAATGAAACTATTTGTCACCAGAAGGGTTGCCGTGTTCCACGTGGAACATTTCCTGAACATTTTTTGAGAAATGGCCAGCGGGCAGGGTGTAATGTAACTGCCAGCGAATGGTATTAATAGATCGGGCTACTTCGAGATAACCGTAAGGTGGTGTCTGTGTCAATGAAACAACCGTTCACACGACTATTCGGTTTGGTGGATAAAGAGGACAAAAGCCTGGACCAAGTGAAGCACATTTCAGTGGAAATCATTGAGCCAAGCCCGTATCAACCTCGAACGGTCTTCCAAGAAGATCGAATTGATGAATTGTGCCAGTCCATTCGTTCGCATGGCGTTATTCAGCCGATAGTTGTGCGACGGAACGGGCACGGGGGTTATGAACTGATTGCGGGTGAACGGCGCCTGCGGGCAGTTAGAAAGCTAGGCATGGAAACCGTCCCGGCGATCATTCGCAATATGACTGACAACCAAGCGGCGTCGGCCGCCTTGATTGAGAATTTGCAACGGGAAAATCTAACGGCAATCGAAGAAGCACATGCGTATCAACGATTGTTGGAATTGAATCAGTTGACACAAGAAAGTTTAGCACAGCGCTTGGGTAAAGGACAATCAACGATTGCGAACAAATTGCGGCTGTTGCATTTACCTGAAGAGGTGCAAACGGCCTTGCTCAAGCGATCCATCACCGAGCGGCATGCCCGGGCGCTCTTGTCCCTCAAAGATGAGGCGCTGCAATTGCAGGTGTTGGCGGATATCATTGAACACGATTTGAATGTGAAACAGACGGAAGAGCGAATCAGCAAACTGCTGGCTTCCACGGAGAAAACGAAGAAAAGCCGGCGCAAGTCAGTGTCTCGCGATTTACGCATCGCCATCAATACGATTCGGCAATCAGTGGATATGGTGAAGCAGAGCGGCTTGCTGGTGCAGGCGGATGAACAGGAGCATGATGAGTTTTATGAGGTGATTATCCGCATTCCGAAACAGGGGGATTAAAACGATTTCATGATTTTTTCCTTTCGTTCTCACTTGACTATTATTAAAATAAAGGGAGAAAAGAATGAAAAGCGAGGCAACAAAGCTTCAAAGACGGTTGGACAGGATGGTTTCGCCAAGACGTCTGTGGAGGCGGTCGCCTCTTTTTCTTTACAAGAGCTTTGAAACGTCGTTGTAAGCGGGAAAAGGGAACTCGATCCCGGTTTCGCCCCGCATGAAGAGAAGAACGGCATGGAATGGAAGCGGCGTCGCTTGCCTGGAAATGGGTTGAAACGCCTTGAATGGAAAGGGTGGGTTTGTTTCCGGGATAAGGTGTTTGGCCATCCCCTTCTGCTTAATAGGCTGAAGTTTCATGAGGAAACAGGACGGCCTGAGAATGGAGAGCTTGAACGGTTTAGGGATGGGGAATAGCGGCATGCGGCACCTTTGCTTTACTCCAATCTCGCTACAACGATAGGCAGGAAAGCCCCAGTTCATGGAGCGGGGCGATGAATCCTCGAACATGCCAGCGGATGTTTGGGAGAAGAGGTGGAACAATGGGCAAAATCATTGCAATTGCCAATCAAAAAGGAGGCGTGGGCGTGCGTCCGTAAGGGGCGGTGAGTATCGCTTCAAAGGAAGCTCGGGATTAGAGAGAGATCCCGATGGTCGACTGACTTACCTGAGGGGGAAACACCGATCAGGGAACATCGCCTGTCAGTAACGCGCAAGGCTTGCATGGCTGATGTCAAGTGGATGCGCAAGACCAAGGAGTGATATGGTCAAGGCTAGACTGCTTGAAACCCAGTTTCCTTGCCTTAACCATCCGGGGTGCGCCAGCCAAGAGGGGCAAGCGCACAGGAAAGTTTGTCGGGAGCATTGCCCGCGCTCTTCGGCACTCTCTAACTTTCCTCGGCGTATCGACGATACGTAAAGGAGACGAACGGGAACCTAAGTCACTCCCTTGTACTCATCGTTCTAAACGGAGATCACCTAAGGTGAGGCTGGGTCTAAAGAAGAGCCCACTGTTTTCACTATGGTGACGGAGCCCCCATAGTAGTCTGAGGTAGGGAAAGCCTGCTACGTGGCGAAGGGGGGCAGGTTGTCCAAATGATAGTGTGCCGGAGGTATGCGTAATGCAGAGAGCCGAGGTCATCCTATCATTGCTAAGCCAAAAAGCGAAGGAACAGCCGCACTTTCGCTTTCGTCGACTTTACCGCAATTTGTTTAATCCCGATTTCTATCGATATGCGCTTACGCAGGTGCAGGAAACATCCGGTACGGAGGCCGATTTGGCACCGCACGGACAGGCTTACATAGCGATGATAGAAAAAATGATTCATCAATTGAGAACGGAGACCTACCGATTTGCCCCCGATGACTTTGGCAAGGTGGACGAGCCAGGGCGACAGCCCAAATGGGAAGATCGTTTGTTGCGCGGGGCAGTTATTCAACTTATTTCCGCAATCTTTGAACCGCATTTTTGGCATGGTTCGCATGGTGTCTACCCGATGCCTACCATAAAAGGCGCTTTGCGGGCCATACGTGAAGCGATTGGCGTGGATTGGTTGGTAGGAGGGGCACTTCCTGTTCATTGGAATCCAAACCAACAGGCTTTATTGCTGGAGTTGTTACGGGAGCGGTTGGAGGATGGGCGGTTGTTGGAGCTGGTTCGGCGTATGTTGAATGCCGATCGCTGGCAGATGACCGAGCGCACTGAACCGATCGTCGTTCATGCCGATGAGGAAAGGTTGTTGTTTCCTTGCCAGTTGCTGTTCCATGCGCTGGATCGGTGCATGCGGCGATATGTTCAAGTAGCATCATCTCCAATAGACATGCATTATATCCGATGGAACCGATATTTGTTTGTAGGTGTCAAAGGATCGAAACGGATGGCCCAAACACTTCGCGATCACCTGCATGATTGTCTGGAAAATGAACTTGGGTTTGAATCGTTCACGCCGTTGACGCTGGTTCATGTGCAAGACAAGCACCGGGTGCGGTTTGGCCCATATGAACTTGCGCCGGATTGCAGAGAACCAGGGCGACTTACTCCCTTGGTGCCACATGTGTCTATGCAAGAGCTTACGCGTCCTTTCCGCCGCGAAGGAAAGCCGGTGCGTCATCCAGGACGGCTCCACCTCAGTGTCCCGGAGTTGGTGAGCTTGTACGCCGGGGAGATGAAGGAATTATATCAAACGTACCGCTATGCGGCAGATGTAAGGGCCAAGTTGGGCAAGTTCCGTTATTATCACTATGGCAGTCTGCTTAAAACCATCGCCAGCAAAGAGAAGATATCGGTAAAACAAGTGTTGCGCAAATACGGTTCGCGCAAGTCGGGGGGCAAACAAACTCTTGCGGTAAAGGGGGAGACGGGGTGGATCTCTTATTTTAACGAACCACTCAGTCAGTGTTCTCTTATATATGAAGAACGGCTTAGGGACAACTGGAGAGCCGGATACATCGAAAGGTGTACGTCCGGTTCGGAGGGGGGCTGATAGAAACCGGCCCTTATCTGGGATAAGGGAACTGGCGCTGTCTGTCTACCCTACAAAACAACCACGTCAGTGAACTTGGCTGCAGCGATTGCGGCACTAGGGAGAAAAGTGTTGATTGTAGATATTGACCCCCAAGGGAACACAACAAGTGGGCTGGGCATAAACAAAGGGGATGTCAAGCACTGCATCTATGATGTGTTAATTGATGAAGCACCAGCGGAGCAATCGATCCTGCCGACTTTGTTGGAAAATCTTTTTTTGATTCCGGCCACGATTCAATTGGCCGGGGTGGAAATTGAACTGTCGCAAGTTATTTCGCGGGAGAAGCGATTGAAAAACGCCTTACAAACCGTGAAACACCGTTTTGATTACATCTTCATCGATTGTCCCCCTTCACTGGGGATTATCACCCTGAATGCGCTGAGTGCCGCCCAATCGGTGTTGATTCCGATTCAATGTGAGTTTTATGCGTTGGAGGGGTTGGGACAACTCCTTAATACCATTCGCATTGTGCAAAAGCATTTGAACAAAGGGTTGGAGATTGAAGGTGTTTTGCTGACCATGTATGACGCCCGAACCAACCTGTCTTCGCAGGTGATGGAAGAAGTGAAAAAATACTTCCAGACGAAAGTGTACAACACAGTGATTCCGCGCAACATCCGATTGAGCGAGGCGCCCAGCCATGGGCAACCGATTATCGTCTATGATGCGCGTTCGCGAGGGGCAGAATGTTACAATGAATTGGCGAGAGAAGTGGTGATGCAGAATGAGTAAACGTCTGGGCCGAGGATTGGATGCCTTGTTTTCGCAAGTTGACGTGAATGAGGAAGATGTGGTGACGGAGGCGGAGATCACTGAGCTGCGCCCCAATCCGTATCAACCTCGTAAGAACTTTGACGATGCAGCGTTGCAGGAATTGATGGAATCGATTAAGCAACATGGGATTGTACAACCCTTGGTTGTCCGCAAGAGCATTCGGGGTTATGAAATCGTGGCTGGGGAGCGTCGTTTTCGCGCGGCTAAGCTGGCTGCATTGCAGACTGTTCCCATTGTCGTAAGAGATTTTACTGATGAGCAGATGATGGAAATTGCGCTGGTGGAAAACATACAGCGGGAAGATTTGAATCCAATCGAAGTTGCCTTCGCCTATCAGAAACTGATGAATCATTTGGGGATTACGCAAGAGGAGCTGGCAGAACGAGTTGGAAAAAGCCGTCCGCATGTGGCCAATTTCTTGCGGTTGTTGCAATTGCCGGCGGAGGTGCAAGAGTATGTTTCACGTGGAACATTATCGATGGGACATGCTCGTACCCTGCTGGGGGTAAAAGATCGGGATATGCTGAAACGGCTAGCGGAAAAAGTGATCAAAGAGAAGCCCAGTGTTCGGCAGTTGGAAGAATGGGTGCAAAAGTTAAATGAAGTGATGCCCAAAAAGGAAGAGCGCAAAAAGAAAACTGCCGATCCATTCATCAAGCGGTATGAAGATGTGTTGCAACAAGTGTTTAGCACCCCAGTACGCATTAAACATGGGCGGAAAAAAGGGAAAATCGAAATTGAATATTACTCCGAACGGGAGTTGGAACGCTTGATCGAAATGTTAAATGGCGAGCGGGTGATTGAATAAACAGGGGGAAGAGGAAAGTGATTTATTTGGACAATGCGGCTTCGACCTGGCCCAAACCTCCAGAGGTAGCGGAAGCGGCGAAGACTGCTATTTCGGACTATGGGGCCAATCCCGGACGCGGAGGCCACCAATTGGCGCGCAGGGCGGAGCAGACCATCGCGAAAACCAGAGCCAAACTGGCACGTCTGTTTGGCGTGAAGGACCCCAATCGTTTTCTCTTTTGTTTTCATGCGACTCATGCCATTAACCAAGCGATTCAAGGAACGCTCTCGTCGGAAGACCATGTGATTATTTCTGGATGGGAACATAATGCTGTTGCCCGCCCGGTTACCGCGCTCGCCCAGACGAAAGGAGTTCGGGTCAGCGTGGTGGAACCTTCTGCATCAGGAGATTGGCTCACGGCAATCCAACAGGCGGTATCACCACAAACAAAAATGATCATCACTACCCATGGTTCCAATGTGACTGGAGAAGTGATGCCGGTTGTGGAGATCGGTCAGTATGCTCGAAGCAAGGGGATCCTGTACTTGGTGGATGCTTCGCAGACGGCGGGCTTGCTGCCGTACCGGCTTGATGAATGGCCCATTGATATGCTCGCTTTTCCAGGGCATAAAGGTTTGTATGGGCCGCAAGGCACAGGTGGGCTGTATGTGGCAGAAGGTGTTTCCATATATCCGCTTTTGTTCGGAGGAACCGGTAGCCGCTCAGAGGAGCTGGAACAACCGCTAGACTGGCCAAGCGGCTTTGAGAGCGGCACACTCAACACGCCCGGTCTTGCCGGATTGGGGGCGGGCGTGGATTTTGTGTTGCGGACGGGTGTGGAGTGCATTCATCAGCATGAAATGGAGCTGACCCGTTTGTTGTGGGAAGGACTGAAACGGCTGAATGGAGTGCAGCTATCCACTGAAGAAATGCCTTCGTTGCCGCTTTTCTCTTTCAATCTAGATGGTTTGGATGGTCAAGAGGTAGCGATGATCTTGGACCAACATTATGATATCGCTGTCCGGGCTGGGTTTCATTGCGCTGCTTTGAAGCATCGCAGCTTAGGCACGGAGGCGGGGGCTATCCGGGTGAGCCCCGGCTATTTCAACACCCCAGCCGAGATGGAATCGTTTTTAAAGGCCATTGCTGAGATTCAGCGTTATTTGTCATGATTCAGTGTACGAAACCAAGGCCGTCTGCTATAAGCAGGCGGCCTGCGTTTGTTGACCGAGCGTTTGGCTTACGCCGAGAGTGTGGGCATCTTTAAGCAGGCTTTTTTAATGGAAGTGGAGATGATTTCGGCCATGTTCATGACCAAGCTCAACCGGGTGTTTTGTAAGACGAAATATTCCATGAATCCGGATACGTTGACTATGCCGGTGATATGGATGTTTCCCACTTCTGGCAAGGATTTGTTTACTCCGGCTCCAGGCTTTAACGGCCCTAGACCCAGCTGGATGGAGCCTACGCTTTTAAAGTGGCCAAGACAAGCGTCTACGGCAATGACCAGCGAATGGGGATGGGCGGATGAGATGTTTTCTAACGTTTCTTCAAGATTGAGTGCGTGCACCGGATCATCCAGTGTGCCGTATATGAGCAGGCCGGGTGGGGGATCTTTGCGCAAAGCACTTCCAACCAGAGGGCCCAGCGCATCACCCGTTGAACGGTCGGTGCCGACGCAGACGCAAACGATGTCATGATAAGGGGCGAAAGAGCGGCAAGCAAACGCCAGATGATTTGCAAACTCCTCATCTGCCATAGGATGTGTATGTTCAATCCGAAAAGGATAGGTTGCTTTATGCGCTTGGCGGACAGAGGCATATTCGTTCATGGACAACCCTCCGAGAATCAATTCTGTAACAGTATACGGATTTGAGAGGGAAAATATACATAGGTTGCTAGATTATTAAAATAGATCGGAGAGTGAACCAAACAGTGTAGCCAACAGTCTCTAAAAAACAGCATATAATAGAAAATATCAGTCTGGTCGTGTAACAGGAGTTGCGGCAGTTAATAGCGGGAAAGAATCAAATACAAGCTGGTTGAATTTTGACCAGAGGCTTTCTATAATTGTAGCATTCACAGAAAAGAGAGTGATCTGAATTGCAAATGAAGCAATTTGGTCTTGGCGATGTCGTTGAAATGAAAAAGGCGCATCCTTGCGGAACGAACGCATGGAAAATCATTCGTATGGGAGCCGATATCCGCATGAAATGCACAGGATGCGACCATAGCGTCTTGTTGCCGCGGAGCCGGTTTGAAAAGAGATTGAAGCGCGTATTGGTGCCTGCGGGCGAACAGGATGCAAAAGAATAAGGATGAGCGGCCTCATGAATAAAGAGGCCGCTTTTTTTGTTCGGAGTACACGAGGTGATGATCCGCTTGGCCAATTCATCTGTTTTCCCGCTGATGGCACTCGGCCCCACTTTTCGCTATAATGGACAAGGATTCGAATATCAGTACGGTGTTCGGTGAGAATCGGACGTTAGAGGAGGAGCCAAAAGATGGCGTTAGCTACTGGAATTGTCGGTTTACCTAACGTAGGAAAATCCACGCTGTTTAATGCGATCACCCAAGCAGGAGCGGAGTCTGCCAACTACCCGTTTTGCACGATTGACCCGAATGTGGGGGTTGTCGATGTGCCGGATCCACGGTTGGATCGGTTGGCGGAATTAATCAAACCGCAACGGACTGTTCCCACATCTTTTCAATTTGTGGACATCGCCGGTCTGGTAAAAGGGGCGAGCCGAGGGGAAGGGCTGGGTAACAAATTTCTCTCCCACATCCGTGAAGTGGACGCCATTATTCATGTGGTTCGTTGCTTTGAAGATGAAAACATCACCCATGTGGCGGGCAAAGTGGACCCGGCTGCGGATATAGAAACCATCAGCTTAGAGTTGGTGCTGGCGGACTTGGAAACTGTTGAAAAACGGTTGGAACGTGTGAAAAAGCAGAAAAAGAGCGGGGACAAAGTGGCGGCGCAAGAGCATGCCATCCTGGAGCGGTTGCAACAGGTTCTGGCCGAAGGGAAACCGGCGCGTATGGTAGAGTTGGATGAAGAAGAACGCAAATTGATTAAGAGCCTGAACCTTTTGACGATGAAAAATGTCCTCTATGCGGCCAATGTGAGCGAACAGGATATCGCCAATCCCGACGAAAATCCCTATGTGCAGATAGTGAAGGAAATCGCTGCCGCTGAAGGAGCGGAAGTGGTACCGATCAGCGCCCAAGTGGAAGCGGAAATCGCCGAGCTAGAAGGCG
Organism: Laceyella sacchari; assembly: GCF_024927925.1. NCBI lineage: Bacteria > Bacillati > Bacillota > Bacilli > Caryophanales > Thermoactinomycetaceae > Laceyella > Laceyella sacchari. The sequence continues at coordinate 3,332,995 of NZ_CP103866.1, read as the reverse complement.
AAGAGCGCGCTATGTTTTTAGAAGAGCTCGGCTTGGAGCAGTCAGGCTTGGATCGTTTGATCTCGGCTGCCTACAAGTTGCTCGGCTTAATTACGTATTTTACCGCTGGTGAGAAAGAAGTACGGGCTTGGACCATTCGCGAGGGCACCAAAGCACCGCAAGCGGCCGCAGTGATCCACACCGACTTTGAACGCGGCTTTATCCGCGCAGAGGTTACAGCGTATGAAGACCTGATCGCCTGTGGGTCCCAAGCGGTTGCCCGCGAGAAGGGATTATTGCGTTTGGAAGGGAAAGATTATGTCGTCAAAGATGGGGACATCATGACGTTCCGCTTTAACGTGTAGAAGCGGAAGTAGCTACAATCATTTTGCCACTTCCCAAGTTCTTCGCCTTACCTGTTTTTTGCTGGGAAGGTTCATTGATTTCTTCTCCGTTTTCTGTTACAATTACTAATCGTACTACGTATCAAACGTATTACTCCTTGCTCTGCGGCGCATAGCAGGGCCGTTTAAGTCCAAAAGGAGGTGTAGAGGATGCATAACTACGAAATCATGTTCATCGTACGTCCAGATGTGGATGAGGAAACCGTAAAAGTGACCCGTGATAAGGTACAAGCGACCATTACGGAAAACGGCGGTGAAATCACCAACGTCGACGAAATGGGCAAACGCCGTCTCGCTTACGAGATCAATAAACATCGTGAAGGTGTGTACACCGTGTACACATTCAAAGGCGAAGCGCGCGTTGTTGACGAACTTGATCACGTGATCCGCATTAATGACAACATTTTGCGTCACCTGATCATCAATATCGACGAAAAATAAGATCGATTGATATAGATGAAGGTTGATCATTAGCAAGGGAGAGGGGATCAATGTTAAATCGGGTCATCTTAGTCGGACGGCTCACCCGTGATCCGGAGTTGCGTTACACAGCCAGCGGAGTGGCGATCACACGCTTTTCCATCGCGGTGAACCGGAATTACACGAACCAGCAAGGGGAACGAGAAGCTGACTTTATCAACATCGTCACGTGGCGTGGACTGGCTGAGAACTGTGCCAACTACCTGCGAAAAGGCTCTTTGGTTGGAGTCGATGGCCGTTTGCAGACGGGCAAGTATGAAAACCAAGAAGGGCGCACGGTGTACACCACGGATGTGGTGGCGGAAGACGTCCGTTTCTTGGAGCCGAAAAACCGAAGCGAGTCGGTTTCCGATTTCGGCGGAGGTTCATTTGGCGGCAACTCCTACGGTGGAGGAAACAACAAAAACGTTGGCCGCAAACCGATGGATGATCCCTTTGCTGATGATGGCCAGCCCATTGACATCTCTGATGATGATCTGCCTTTCTGACATGTAAACCACTTGTTAAATAAGGAAGGAGGCAATTGCTCATGGCTCGTCGTCGTGGAAACAAGCGCCGCAAGGTCTGCTACTTCACAGTCAACAAAATCGATTATATCGATTACAAAGACACCGACTTGTTGCGCAAGTTTATCAGTGAGCGCGGTAAAATTCTGCCGCGTCGCGTAACGGGTACCAGCTCCAAGTACCAACGCCAATTGACCCGTGCAATCAAAAGAGCACGTCAAATGGCTCTGTTACCATATAGCAACGATTGATCGGCAAACAGGGGTGTGCGTCGCCCCTGTTTTTCGTATGTAAAAGAAGGAAAAAGTTGGACGAATGTGGAAGCATCTCCTAAACTTGTTTACATTTGAAGGAGTGCAACCATATGAGTCGGCCTGAACGGGGAGTGCAATTCGCTAAGAGCGTGAAAGTGATCGAATGGTTAAAAACCGAAATCCTTGATCAGATTGCCAACCTATTTCGGGGAATTTTTCATGCCAATCAGCATATGATGATAGATAGTTTGTCCAGTTTGGTTATTTCGGTGTATGTCATGGCGAGACGGATGGGTTTTTCGTTTCGCGAACTGGATCAGGCAGTAATTCAAAAATTACGCGAGCATATCCATGAAGGGCATCAATTGGAACAATGGTACGGTGATTTGTCTTCTTTGGAAGAATACGTGAATAAGAGGTGACAAGTGGTTTGTCTCAACAGTCTAAAGGGGGATGGAAGGATGGCCTTCTCGCTTGCGGAGGGTTTCTCTTCCTTCTCGTTTCTTTATTTATCCCTGTTCTTCAGTTTGTTGCGCTTTGGCTTCTTCCCCTTCCATTCCTCCTGCTTAAGGCTAAGCGACCTTGGTCGGCAACCCTGATTCCGTTCGGCATGTTGATTGTTTGGCTTCTCTTTTATCCGGTTCCCCTTTTTATTTGTTTGTTCCTGTTCGCTTGGTTGACTGGTAGCGTCATGGGGCATTTGGTTCGCAAGGAAGATGCGACAGGGACGGATGTAGTGTTGGGCGGCTTGGTGGCTGGGTTGGTTAGTTCTTGGATCATCCTGTTGGTGGGCCAAGTCGGTTTCCGGTTGTATTCGCAGTTGACCACGGTTTGGGATCAGCAATGGGCGGAAACGGTGCGCCTGATGGGGGAAAAGGGGATTGTTTTGCAAGATGCTGGGTTGTCTTTGTCAGTCGCTTTTCCGATCCTGCTGTTTATGCTCATCGTCCCGTCGGTGGTTGCAACGTTTTTAGTGGCTTCCCGCCTGCTGCATCGTGCGGGATTTCCCCGGAAATCTTTGCCGCCGTTTTATGAATGGCGCTTGCCCCGGATTTTTTTTACCGCGTACCTCTTGCTGATGATCGCATCGCTTGTGCAGCCAGATAACGAAGTGAGTGGTGATTGGCTTCTGGGATTCTTGTATTTGATGCAAATCCTGATGGTGTTGCAGGGTTGCTCGTTTGTGCTGTTTCTTTTGCAACGCCGTCGCGGTCGGGTCGGCTGGGGGAGCCATGCACTCGCGCTGGTGTTGGCCGTTCCGCTTTCTCCGCTGTTTATGTTGTTGGGGTTCATTGATACGGGAATTGACTTGCGGGGACGCCTGGCCAAAAAGTGAGATCCGATACGTTGGCGGAAATCCAAGTTTTGGCGGTGTGATCAGCAGGGGCGGGAGTTGCTCTATCCTATAACTGGGGTAAAATAAGAGTGAGATGAAATGCAGGGTCGACAGTTTGAGGGGATAGAATGATGCCAAAGTTTGTTATACAAAGATGGCATGGGTACCATATGATATTTGCCATGTGTTTTAGCCTGGTCTTAATCGCATTGCTTTCCATATACGAATGGGCTTATGGCTTGGTGGGCCTTGTACTTTTTGTCGTGCTGGCCTGGGTTTTGTACAAGGCGGAACGGGCTTTTCGCCATGATTTCACTGAATATGTGTTGACGCTAAACCATCGAGTCAAAAATGCAGGGCAAACGGCGATGGATGAGATGCCAGTCGGCATCTTGCTGTATGACCGGTCTGGTCGAATTGAGTGGCACAATCCGTTCATTGCAGGCATGGTGGACAAATGTGAACGAATGATTGGGGAACCGGTTGTTGATGTGTTTCCGCAATTGAAAGAAGCACAGGAGGCGGTTCCTTGCACGGTTGAATTGGAAGGGCGCGTCTATGAAGTAACCCATCAGCGCGAAGAGAGAGTGTATTTTTTTAGGGACATCACGCGGCTGGAGAGCTTGCGGCAAAAGCTACACAACGAACGCACGATTTTCGGGTTCATCCATCTGGATAACTTTGATGAGGCCGGACAAGGCTTGACTGATCAAGAGGCCACATTGTTGCTGTCCAATGTGGCGGGGACGATTTCCAAGTGGGCATTGGAATATGACATCACCCTCAAACGGCTTGATACAGATAAAATGTTTTTTGTAGCGGCGCAACAATCACTGGAGCGGCTGATGAAATCCCGTTTTGAAATTTTGGACGTGGTCAGGGAGATGACCAGGAAGAATAAGATTCCGATCACCTTAAGCATTGGAATCGCAAGCGTCGGGGACACCTTGGTCGAAAGGACGCAAAACGCCCAGGCGGCATTAGATATCGCGTTGGCTCGCGGTGGGGATCAAGCTGCCGTGAAACAAGGTGAAGAGACTGTTTTCTTTGGCGGCAAGACTAACGCGGTTGAGAAACGGACGCGGGTACGCGCCCGAGTGATCTCCCACGCGATGAGCAATTTGATTCAAGACAGCAAGCGCGTGATTGTCATGGGCCATACGCAGCCGGACATGGATGCGTTGGGGGCAGCCATCGGCGTTGTCAAGTTTGCTATGATTCATGATTGTGAAGCGCATATTGTGCTTGACGAAGAGAACGCTTCGATTGAACGGTTGCTGGCCGCTGTGCATAGCCACCCGCAATTGGGGGAGATGTTGATCCAACCCGAGCGGGCACTGTCCTTGGTGGATGATCCGGATACGCTTCTCATCTTGGTCGATACGCACAAGCCGTCGTTAGCGATGGATGCTCGCTTGTTGGAGCGGGCCCGCAAAATCGTGGTGATTGACCACCATCGCCGCGGCGAGGATTTTGTGAAAGATCCGGTGTTGGTGTATCTAGAGCCTTATGCCTCTTCCACTAGTGAATTGGTGACGGAGCTGTTGCAATATCAAGATCAGCGGTTGTCCATGGATACGTTGGAAGCGACGGCCTTATTGGCCGGGATTGTGGTAGATACGAAGAATTTCGCCTTCCGGGCTGGTTCACGCACCTTTGAGGCGGCATCTTTCTTACGCAGGCATGGTGCTGATCTTATGATGGTGCAATCATTGTTGAAAGAGGATTTGAACCAGTACGTCAAACGGGCGGAAATTATCAAGTCCACAGAAGTCGTGCGTGGGGACATCGCTGTCGCCATGGGTGACGAAACGACGGAGTATGATCAGTTGCTGATAGCGCAAGCGGCCGACACCTTGTTGAATATGCAAGGCATCCGCGCCTCATTTGTGATAGGCCGCCGTGGTGATGGATTGATCTCGATCAGTGCGAGATCGCAAGGGGAAATCAATGTTCAAGTCATCATGGAACAATTGGGGGGCGGAGGGCATTTGACCAACGCTGCTTGCCAATTGAAAAACGGTTCATTGGGCGAGGCCAAGTCGCGCCTGATGCAAGTGTTGCAAGAGAATTTGGATGGAGGGCCGGAGAAATGAAAGTCATTTTACAACAAGATGTGAAAGGCACAGGCAAAAAAGGGGAAGTCAAAGAAGTTTCCGAAGGTTACGCGCGTAATTTTCTGATTCCAAGGAAATTGGCGATTCCTGCCACTGATGGTAACATGAACACATTGAAAGAGCAAAAGCGCTTAGAAGAGAAACGCAAAGAAGCGGAATTGAAAGAAGCGCAAGCATTGGGCCAGCGCATTGACTCGTTGACGGTGAAATTGTCCACCAAGACCGGGCAAGGTGGTCGGGTGTTCGGTTCCATTACCTCCAAACAAATCAGCCAAGCGCTGAAACAGCAACATCAATTGCAAATTGACAAGAAAAAGATTCTGCTTGATGAGCCGATTCGCGCATTGGGTGTGACCAAAGTTCCCGTGAAGTTGCACCCCAAAGTGTCGGCGACGCTGTCGGTGCAAGTGGTGGAAGAATAAAACGGTGCGCATTCTGCATTCATGCGCGAACCGGGAAGCGGGCTCGCCTTAGGCTGATGGCGGGTCTGCCTTCTCTTCATCAAAGAAGTGATTTATAGCCCTCCACTCGCATGGAGAGCTTTTTTATGGAGCAAAGGGGGAGAAACGATGAGTGACTTGTTTGCTGATCGTCTACCTCCGCACAATCACGAAGCTGAACAAGCTGTGTTGGGTGCCATTTTGCTGGAGCCGGGCGTATTGGTTTCCGTTAATGAGCGCTTAAAGCCAGATGATTTTTATCGCCAGTCCCATCAACGCCTGTTTCAAGTGATGAATGAATTGGGCGAACAGGGAGAGCCCGTTGATTTGGTCACCCTGACAGCGGAGTTGCAAGACCGCAAGCTGTTGGAAGAAGTGGGGGGAGTGACCTATCTCAACGAACTGGCCAGTGCCGTGCCTACCGCAGCCAATGTCGAGTATTACGCCAAGATCGTTGAGGAGAAAGCGGTGCTGCGCCGACTCATCAGGACGGCATCCCAGATTGCAATGTCCGGTTATAGCGGCAACGATGAATTGGATCAATTGCTCAATGAAGCGGAACGGCGGATTTTGGAAGTATCGCAGCGCCGCATCCGCGGCAGTGGGTTTATCCCGATTCAAGACGCGTTGATGGAGTCTTATGAACAGATTGAAGCGTTGCACTTTAACAAAGGCGGCATCAGCGGGATTCCTACCGGATTTGTCGATCTGGATCGGATGACTTCCGGCCTTAAGGGATCGGAGCTGATCATTCTGGCCGCCCGACCAGCGATGGGAAAGACGGCTTTTGCGTTAAACTTGGCACAAAACGCGGCAGTGCGGAGTGGACAGACCGTGGCCATCTTCAGTTTGGAGATGGGGGCTTCTCAGTTGGTGTCACGGATGTTGGCATCGGAAGGGAACATTGACGCCCAAGCTTTCCGAACGGGGAATTTAAATGAGGAAGATTGGGAAAAGCTAACAATGGCGATGAGTACATTGAGCGAAGCGCCGATCTTTATTGACGATTCGCCGGGAGTGACTGTGTATGACATTCGCGCCAAATTGCGCCGCTTAAAAGTGGAGCGTGGCTTGGGATTGGTTGTGATCGACTACTTGCAGTTGATTTCGGGTCGCGGCGGCGAGAGCAGGCAACAGGAAATTTCCGAAATCTCGCGGTCGTTGAAATTGATGGCGCGGGAATTCGATGTGCCGGTTATTGCATTGTCGCAGTTGTCGCGGGCGGTGGAACAGCGGCAAGATAAACGGCCGATGTTATCGGACTTGCGGGAATCGGGCTCGATCGAGCAAGATGCCGATGTGGTAGCCTTTTTATATCGGGATGATTATTACAATGAGGATTCCGAGAAGAAAAACATCGCTGAGCTCATTATTGGCAAACAGCGGAGCGGACCGGTTGGCAAAGTGGAATTGCTCTTCCTTAAGAACTACAACAAATTTTTAAGCTTGGATATAAAGCAATCAGCTATACACGAATGATCGTTTATAATATTCCGATTAATGTTCGTGTTTTATTGACAACAACGCGGTAATATTGGTAAAATGAAGCGGTGCTTAAATTTGATGTTCGGAAATTGTACCGCTGAGGGGGAACAAACGATGTCCACGGTGGTTGTTGTAGGTACCCAGTGGGGAGATGAAGGTAAAGGGAAGATCACGGATTTCTTGGCAGAGAAGGCGGAGGTTGTTGCGCGTTATCAAGGCGGGAACAACGCAGGACACACCATTGTGTTTGGTGGAACCCGCTACAAGCTGCACATGATTCCGTCTGGGATCTTCTATCGTGACAAAGTGTGCGTCTTGGGTAACGGCATGGTAGTCAATCCTGAAGCCTTGGTGAAGGAGTTGGACTACCTGCATGAACATGGGATTGTCACCGACAACTTGCGCATTTCTGATCGGGCCCATGTGATTATGCCTTATCATTTGCGTTTGGATTTAGCTGAAGAAGCGAGCAAGGGCTCCTGCAAAATCGGAACGACAGGTAAAGGGATCGGCCCGGCCTATATGGATAAGGCGGCCCGGGTGGGAATCCGCATCAGCGATCTCTTGGATAAGGAATTGTTCCGGGTGAAGCTGACGCGGATCTTGGAGGAGAAAAACCGTATCTTGGAACGGCTTTATGGAGAAGAAGGATTTAGCTTTGAAGAGATTTATGAGCCTTATTTGGCTTATGCGGATCGGATTCGCGACTATGTCGTCGACACGTCGGTAGTGTTGAACGATGCCATTGACCAAGGAAAACGGGTCTTGTTTGAAGGGGCCCAAGGCGTGATGCTGGATATTGACCAAGGGACGTATCCTTTCGTTACGTCGTCCAACCCGGTCGCTGGTGGGGTATGCATTGGTTCTGGCGTCGGCCCGACCAAGATTCATCAAGTGGTGGGTGTAGCCAAAGCGTATACCACCCGTGTTGGTGACGGCCCATTCCCCACGGAGCTGTTTGATGAAATCGGCGATCAGATCAGAGAAGTGGGACGCGAGTACGGGACCACCACTGGCCGCCCACGCCGCGTGGGTTGGTTTGACAGTGTGGTAGTACGCCATGCACGTCGTGTGAGCGGCATCACTGGACTGTCTCTCAACTCGCTGGACGTGCTGACCGGCATCGACACGGTCAAAATCTGCACCGCTTATGAATATGAAGGGCAAATCATTGAAAATTACCCTGCCAATCTCGACATTTTGGCTAAATGCAAGCCGGTCTACGAAGAATTGCCGGGTTGGAAAGAGGATATCACGGGAGTGCGTAACTTCCATGACTTGCCTTTGGAAGCCCAGCACTATGTAGAACGGGTGTCACAGTTGACAGGGATTCCGCTGGCGATTTTCTCTGTCGGTCCGGATCGTGACCAAACGATCCAAGTGCGTCCGGTATACGCTTAATCATATAGACGCCGGCTTCGGCGAATAAAGAAACACACTGGCGATGAGACTTGTGGAGTCATCATCAGCCAGTGTGTTTTATTTTGTATCATCACGCATAAAGACAATGAGAAAACGGGGTTGGAGCCACTGGCTTATTTACAAGATGAAGCCTTAGACCGCTCGTTAACATTTAGGGACGAGTCCACGAAAAAACTTATTTATGGTATGTTTCGCCGCGGATGATTTTGAAGGCACGGTAGATTTGCTCCAGGAGGAAGATGCGGATCAGCTGATGGGGAAAGGTCATGGCTGAAAAAGACAGCAACAGGTCAGCCCGTTTTAGCACCTCTGGTGCGATCCCGTATGAACCACCGATGACAAAAGCGACATGGCTTTGTCCGTAGGTACCCAATCGCTCCAGTTTGATGGCGAACTCCGGAGAAGAGAGGGATTTGCCCTCAATGGCCAAAGCGATGAGGAAGGCGTCGGGGGATAAGGCTTTTAAGATACGCTCGCCTTCTTTGCGTTTGATCAGCGCCACTTCCGCTTCATGAACAGGGTCTTGTGCCTTTTCTTCATTCACTTCCACGATTTCCACTTTGGCATAGGGAGTAAGTCTTTTTAGATATTCATCGCATGCTTGTTTTAAATATTTTTCTTTCAACTTTCCCACGGTGATGAGTTGGATTTTCATGCGCCTTCCTCCGATGTCTCCTCTTGGTTAGCGAGTTGCAACACATAACGGGGAGTTTGTCCGCACCAAAAACATGTTGCTTGATTGTTCGGTTCGTCATCCATCAGTTCCATAAGGGGAGCTTGTTCATACATATCCACAATTTCATCAAGTGCAATGTCGACGTGCTCGTCGCATGCATACCATTTTTTCTTATCGGCAGAAGCCATTTGCTGTTTCACTCCTTACCGCACAGTAGTTATTCATAGGTTATCCACAATATCCACAAATTTATCAAAAGACAGGGAAAAGGAAAAGCCCCGTTTGTAAAAACGGGGCTTGAACGTTTTTATCTCAAGTTGCTTGGCGCTTCGCCCAAAGTAATCGTAGCAGTTTGTTTTTTGCCATCGCGGAAGTAGGTTACTTCCATTTTGTCATTGACAGCTTTTTTGGTGTACATGTATTGTCTGATATCCGAACCCTCTTTGACGGCTTGACCATCGAGGGCGGTGATGACGTCTCCCGGTTCCAAGCCAGCTTGATCCGCAGGGGAGCCAGGCTCCAACTCATACAGCGCCACTCCGGAAGTGATGTTGTTGGGGAGGTTGAGCTGTTGTCGAGCTTCTTGAGTGAGATCGGCGACATCGACCATTTGTACTCCTAAGTACGGGCGCGACACCTTGCCGTATTTGATCAATTTTTCAACAATCGGGCGTGCGTCATTGATAGGGATGGCAAATCCGAGGCCTTCCACCCCTTGTTCGGCAATTTTGAGGGTGTTGATGCCAATCACTTGGCCTGAGATGTTGATCAGGGCGCCGCCGCTGTTGCCGGGATTGATGGCAGCATCGGTTTGGATGACATCGGTGGTCGTTTGCTCATCCACTTTAAACGCCCGTTTGGGGGAGCTAATGACACCAGTGGTGACTGACTGGCCCAGTCCCAACGGGTTGCCGATAGCGATAGCAGGTTCTCCGGCAGTGAGTTGGTCGGAGTTGCCCAAGTCGGCGACGGCAGTCACATATTTGTCGCTGATTTCCAATACCGCCAAGTCTGTCAATTGATCTCCGCCCAGTAATCGCGCTTCGACTTCTTGATTTTTGTCGTTGCCCTTTGGAATGATCACCTTAAAGCGGCTACCACCTTGAATGACGTGATAATTGGTGATAATGCGCGCTTTGCCGTCAATCTTTTCAAAAATGATACCTGATCCGGAACTCTGTTGCAGTTCTTCGGTTTCAAAGAAATTAAATGAGCGTTTTAAGTTGATAACCCCAACCACGGCTGGAGCCGCTTTTTTGACAGCGTTGGTAATGTCTGAGTTCACCTTGACGCTGGTCACTTGTTTGTTGCCCACCGTGGTTTGCGGCAGGTTGCCATCCGCGGATGGAAGAAGCCCCATGCGCGTTAAGGATGGGCTTAACAGCAATACAATCAATCCCCCGATGACCGCGGATACGACCGAAGTGAAAATGGGACTGGCGGAGCGCTTTGGCTGTTTGTAATCCGGCTGTTCATCATAAAAACCCATGGCATTCCCTCCTTAAATTCAGGCCATATGTATGGGAGTGGATTCGCTCTCATTATTTCAACAACTCAAATGTATTATACTAAATCCCTATGTGGGGTGGTCTGGTTTTCAAAGAAACGTAAGGTTGTTGACACAGTTGGATCGAAACGGGCGAATCCAGGCTTTTGTGTACATATTTATTTTATAGCGGGTGTGTGAAGTTGATGTGGAGAATCATTGTTTTGCTTGTGTCAAAATGGCACAAGGAGAATGATACACAGATACAAGTTTGAAGAATAGGAAAAATGAGGAGAATAATAGAAGATAACTATTACAAGTGATTAGGAGATGAGAGAATGAAACAGGGAAAGCGACCCTCTGTCAATACGTTAAAACGGTTTGCTGGAGTTGATTTGGGCGCGCAGGTGGCTGATCTGAAATTGGCATTTTACCAACAGGGTTTGCTCTTATCGGCCTTAATCGACCTCCTCGTCGATAAAGGGTTGATCGAACCGGATGAGTTGGCGGAGTTGGCGACGCGGCTGGACAGGGAAATCACGGTGCCAACCGAAGAATAAAGGGAGTCCCATGTATGATGGGACTCCCTTTATTTGTCCTTTACCGCTCTTAGCGGGGTGGGGCGGTCGTCATACGTAGGCCACAGGTGGACATCACGCCCTACCTGCATGCCGGTTTCTTCTAGAATGTTTTTAACGGTCAGATGGGCCAACTCGCTTAAGTTGTTGTCCCGGCTCAAATGGGCCAGGTAGATGTTTTCACCCATCCCTTTAAGAATCTCGGTCAGCGCCACCCCGGCATCTTCATTGGAGAGATGGCCGGTGTCGCCTAAAATGCGGCGTTTCACATTCCATGGATACGTTCCCATGCGCAACATTTCGACGTCATGGTTGCTCTCCCAGACGATGGTGTGAGAACCGCTCACCCGGTCGATGATCCGTTGGTTTACATAACCTAAGTCAGTAACGATGGAGAGGAGGTCCTCACCGTGTTGGATGTGGTAGGCGACCGGTTCTGCAGCGTCATGCGAGATTGCAAATGATTCGACGCGCAGATCGGACAATTCCAGTGCCGCACCCGTTTCCAAGACATTTTGCAAGGATTCGGGGATATCCCCCACACTGCTTGGCAGGTGACGCCAAGTCGATTCATTCATATAGATGGGGATCTGATAGCGACGGGCTAAGACCCCGAGCCCTCGCACATGGTCGATATGTTCATGCGTTACCAAAATGGCGGACAGGGTGGATGGGTCCACATTGATCTGCTCTAAGCGCTGTTCAATCTGTTTGCCGCTTAATCCCGCGTCCACCAACACCCTGACGCTGTCGGATTCAATATAAGTGGAATTGCCAGTGCTTCCGCTGGCCAACACACTAAACTTCATGGCGTCTTTCCTTTGCTTTCAATAGATTGCTTGGGCACGATTTCCATTTTTTCTTTGGCTTCGCGCTTGGTGGCGTTTAAGTAAATCCAATTGTTGCCGAATTCAAACCGCCAATAAGGGACGAGAATGTATTCCTCTTTGGAACCACCATAGGCGGCACGGTAGCCGAGCTTGGGATTGGTGATGGAAGCCGGACCCTTTGTGTTCAGGTTGGTGATCACCTGGTAGAGCGCGCTTGGATAGGTCATGAGCTCCTCTGCTGTCGGCGATTGAGACAAGTCATAGTGTACCACATGGATGGCTTTGATCGAGGAAGCCGCCAACTCCACTTCCAACAATGCATCCAGTATGGGTCTCCCTTTGACATGCTGCATATAGATGCGTTTGTCTCGGCTGGTTTCCATCAGCTCATAATCGCCGAAACGAGGCACTTCCATGCTCAACAGCCGGTTTAACTCCCGCTCGTTGTGGAAGGTGAGGGGAGTGGCGTAGGTTTTGCTGTAACCATTCAGCTCATTTTTCTTCCATCCGGCCAGCCGGATCGGGGTGACGGTAGCTTTATACGCTGCCAGTGTCGTTGGTGTGTTGTCCGGCTCTTCCGGAAACTGGATGCGGCTCTTTTTGGCGATCTGTTTTAATTGTGCAAGCGAGATCTCTTCTGTTTCCACATAATCGGACTGCTGTTTTACCAGTTGGTTTAACTGCAGTCCCAAAAAGAGATTTAAGACGATGAAGGCGATAATCAAAATCGTTTTGGCGCGACTCCAATCCATGGAGATTTCCTCCCTATGACGTTGGCGAACCGATGAAGACCTGTTCTCCAGCCGTGGTGAGTACCACCCAGACAGGGGTGAACTGGACTGTTTTATCTTTCAGGTTATGGTTTGTCTCATAACCGGGATAGATGTGTTGGATGGCGGTCAAGGCGAGTTTGCGTTCGCTCAATTGCTGAAGCACTTCGTCCCGCCCGGGGAGCGTCGCCTCGCCGTCGCGGGCACCCTCGAGCATGTACACCGTTGACCGAGCGTACTGCTTGATCCCGTCTTCTCCACCGCTGGCCCCCGCTTGGAATTGCAACACATCGGGGTAGATCATCTGCCCGTCTTGCCGATTCCAGTATACGGGTAGGCCATTAATGATACGGCGGAAAGTAAGTTGGTTGGTGTCCCGTTCATCTTTGACCCGTTCCACACGGTCAAGCAAATAATCGCCTGTCCAACCGCGGTGCCGCTTGACAAAGTTGTTGACGTCGTATAACTGGTTCTCAACCAGTGGATGTGTCGATTCAGAAGTGGGAACATCTTCAGTGTATTGCAATGAACCCTTCTTATTATAAACGAGCCGTTGGGACCGAGCCATGTAAAGATTTTCATCATGGATGACGATTGGTTCCACGTCGGTTGATGTCAGCAAATACTCTTTGATGTCATCAATCTTGATTTGTTCCGTTTTATAACGCCACACCGGGAGCTTGGCTGATGCGGTCGGCAGATAAAAGATGCGTGACCATGGCTGTTTATCATTCGCTTTGTCCCAAGGCGCTTTGCCATTGGCCACCACCGGCGTTAGCTCCACTTGCGCGTGTTGCACAGCATGTTCCATCGTTTGTTGCAAGTGGGTCGGGTCCAGTTGCAATTGCGCTTGCAAGATCGTTTTGGCATCATCAGAGATCAGCCAAAGCTGGGGCTGACCGCCGCTTAGATGGAGCAGGATGCGGCTGATGTCGGCAGGTTGATGCAGGGAGAATTTCTCCAAGACCGACGTTTTGAAAAACGCATCCACCGTCTCCGAATGCATGTCGCGGGGGAATTGCAACTGGAGTGAAGGCCCGTCTAACAGGCGCTTCTTCCATTCTTCGGGTGTGACTTGGTTTACGGCCTCAAATTTGGTGATTTCTGCGCTTTTGATGCTTTCTACCAACGTGCGGTATTCCTCACTGTCGGAATGTAACCATGTCGCCCGGCCGCCCAGGTTGACGATCAATTGATACGGGGCGACAAATTGGGTGGATTTCTTTTCGTTGTATGTTTTGTCATTCGCCAAGACAGGAGGTGGCATGTTGTTGATCGGCTTCTGTTGGTATCCGGGCGAGTAAAACCACAAAAATCCCGTGAGACAGAAGCTGAGGGTGATGAGTAAGATCAGTACGACGGTTTTGATGTGTTCAACCCATTTTTCTTCCACTTGGGCTTATTCACCTCCGACTGACGGGGGGCAGTGTGAAGGTGACGACAGTGCCTTTTTGATAGATACTGTCAATCGCGATCGTCCCTTCATGCGCATGTACAATTTCTTGGGCGATTGCCAACCCCAGTCCGGTGCCCCCCAGACTGCGCGAACGGGCTTTGTCCACACGATAAAACCGCTCAAAAATCCGGCCCAAGTCTTGCTTGGGAATGCCGATGCCGGTGTCGGCAATGCCTACCTCCACCATGCCGTCCGAGTTACGCTTGGCGACAATCGCCACTGAACCGCCTTCCGGGGTGTATTTGATGGCGTTGGACACGAGATTGTCCAATACTTGCATCAGCTTATCCGGATCAGCGTACACACGGGGCAGGGAGCCATGAATGAAAAGCGTGAAGCTAATCTGTTTCTGCTGGCATTGGAAGCGGAAGCGATCCATGGTTTCTTCCAATATCTCGGTCAACGCCAGCGGTTTTTTGTAAAACTTCGATTTGCGAGCGTCAAGGCGCGAGAGATGCAACAAGTCTTGAATCAGGCGCGTCATGCGGTCAGCTTCTTGGCGGGCCACTTTGAGGAAGCGGACAGCCAACTCCGGATCTTCGACCGCTCCGTCTTCCAATGCTTCGATATAACTTTTGATGGTGGTCAAAGGCGTCCGCAGTTCATGAGACACATTGGCGACGAAATCTTTCCGTTGCCGGTCCAGTTTCTCTTGTTCAGTGACGTCTTCGAGTACGGCCACCATCCCGATCAAGTCATTTCCCTTCAGCTTGATCGGCGTAAAGTTAATCTTCAGCACCGTCTGGGTTTCCGCATCGGCATGGTGGTGTTCGACGAAAGTTTGCCGGGCTTCCTTCAGCGGCAGTTTTAACGGCTCTGATAAGGACAACACTTCTGTGATCGAGCTACCGAGCGTGATTTGGCGATCCAACAGTTTTTCTGCAGGAATGTTTTTCACAATGATTTTCCCTTGCAAATCGGTTGCGATCACACCGTCGCTCATGTTGGCCAGAACGGATTCCAGTTTCTCTGTTTCCTCTTCCTTTTCCTTGATCGCTGTTCGCAGATGAGCAGCCAGATCGTTGAAGGAGATGGCCAATTGGCCGATCTCGTCTTCACTCTTTACGGCCACTTGGCGGTCAAAGTCACCTGATGCCATCGCTTTCGTTTGTTCTCGAATCTCTTTGATCGGCAGGGTGATGGTGCGAGCCAAGATGATGACTAAGAATCCGGTCACCGCCAGGGCTACCGCTGCGATCTTGATTAAGATCTTGCTGATGCAATAGATGCGGTCATAGGTCGGTTTCAAGGGGGCTTCCAAATAGAGTGAGCCCAACTCCCGCTGTTGCCGATCCAGCAGTTTGGTCACGTATACTTGGTAGTCGTTTCCTTCCGCATCCTTCACTTTGGCGAACGGTTGCTTCTTATCCATCAAATCAGTGAGGCGGTTGGGCAGTTTAAATATTTTTTCGTTCGGCTCATTGGACGCGATCACCCAGTTGTTCTGGTCAATCACGCGCACGATGGTGAAATGCTGGCTAGTGTTGGGCGCCGCTTGCAACAGGCGGGCCCGCAACCGCTTGGCACGGTCGCGGTCATTTTCAGCTTTCGCTTCCAGTTCAGGCGAGACAATCAGGGACAGCACATATCCTTGTTCTTTCAATTGGGCGCGCAGGTCATTGATAAAAACCGATTCTAGTTGGCGGATGAAGTAGACGCCAACCAATTGCATGGCCATGATGATTAAAAGAATGTAGATCACGACCAGCTTCCACTGCACGCTGTTCATCAATTGCTTCCATTTCTTCATTGCGTTTACCCACCCATTCACCGATCTGCGCGGGGATCGCGAATCGTGTAACCGATGCCGCGCCGCGTGATGATGTACTTAGGCGCGCTCGGATCGTCTTCGATCTTTTCACGCAGACGGCGGATGGTCACATCGACAGTGCGCACGTCACCGAAGTAATCATACCCCCAGACGGATTGCAGGAGATGTTCTCTGGTCAGCACTTGATTGACATGTTTGGACAAGTAGAGCAACAATTCAAATTCGCGGTGGGTCAGGTCGATAACCCGATCTTGCTTGCTGACGATGAAACTGTGTGGGTCGATTATCAAATCACCGATGACCAGATTGTTTTTGGCAGGCTCCTCCCGCGTCGCTTCTTGGCGTTGCGACTGAGTGCGGCGCAAATTGGCTTTGATCCGCGCTAGGAGTTCACGGTTGCTAAATGGTTTGGTTACATAGTCGTCAGCGCCCATCTCCAATCCCAACACTTTGTCCAATTCCGAGTCTTTGGCGGTCAGCATGATGATCGGAAATTGGAAGTGCTGTCGCACTCTTCGACAAACTTCGATACCATCGGCGCCGGGTAACATTAAGTCCAGTAACATCAAATCCGGCGGCGCGTTGAGCACTTTTTGAATTGCTTCGTCACCATCATGGATGCATTCCACTTGGTAACCTTCTTTCTCCAAATTGAACTTAATAATATCGGCAATTGGCCGTTCATCTTCCACTACGTAGATTTTGGCGCTCACGTACAGATCCCTCCTGGACATAAAAAGCGTAAAATCATTGTCCCACAAGAACATTGGGAAAACAATCGCCCGCCTATGAAACTATTTTACCATCCCCGGTTGAGGGGATTAGGCAAAATTGGGTGAAAGGAGGATGACCCGATCTGGCGGAGGTGAATATAGTAAGGGGAGCGAAAGGATGGTAGATAAATGAGAAAAATGCCAAGGATGCAGTCGGTCCCCAGCAAATTGAAGAAAACGGCGGTGCTTTGGGAAAATGATCGAATCAGGCCTTACATCCCGGAAAGTCAAGCGTACAGTAGGAAGGAAGTAATTAACATGTTGCAACGCCATGGGTTTGTCTTTCTCAAACCCGACATTGGCGGCGGCGGGAAAGGGGTGGTCAAGCTAACCCCTGCCAAAAGAGGAGTAATATGTCAAACACTGAACGGCAGAAGAGAGTTGCCAGTACAGAGGGCGTTTAAATGGATTGAGCAGGAGATCATATCCGGAAGAAATTACATGGCACAACAAGGGATTCAAATGGCGAAAGTGGACGAGAGAAATGTCGATTTTCGCGTTCACCTGCAAAAACCGCAAAATGACTGGTTAATCACGGGTTTTTGCGCCAAATTGGCTCCTCCGGGGGGCTTGGTCACCAATCATTGTCGAGGAGGAACCCCGCTGGATGCAAGCGAGGTGATCAAACGCATTTCGCATTCAGTTGGTAAAAAAGAAAAAACATTAAAAAAAAGAAATATATGCAGTTTCCAAAGAAATAGCCAAAACATTAAATAAACGCTTTACAGGTTTAAAGGAACTTGGCATTGATTTGACCGTGGATGAGAACGGGAAGATTTGGATATTTGAAGTGAATACTGCCCCTGTGATTAAGATGTTTGAATGTTTGAAAGACAAGATCGCTTATCAGCAAATCAATCAGATTCGCTATCAAATGTCTGCTGAAAGCTAGCAATACCTTTACCTGATTAAATAAAAATTTAAAACCTGGCTTTTTGCCTTCGTATAGATTGTACATGCGTTAAGCATGTTTTTTTCGTTTCCGAGCATATATAACAGGATTCGACAAAGTATTCCCGTTGACGGTTTCGTAGTTCACCTGTTACCATTAATATTAATTCTAGGTATTTAAAATTTTTTGACCAATCCCGGAGGTGTATTTATATGTCATCCATTACCGTTGGCGTATATCTAGGAAAAAAGGATCGTCTGGTTCGTTATTGGTATGAAATCCTGCCGAAAGGCCAATTCCCGATGCTGGTGAAGTACTGCATCCAGTCCTATCTGCGCAACAACTATTTCCCCTTGCAATCGATCTGCGACTCTCGTCTGTTGAAGGAGCAAATCCAGAAGCGGAGCGAGTATGTGCCGACCCAGCGCAATGTCACGTTCACTCCGGAAGATGGCCCGGTTTATCAATGGATCAAGAGCTTGGAAAGCGGTTACCGTAGCGAGGAGATCAAAAACATCCTGAAGGAGACGGTGGTGCACACCCTGCTGAATGAGCAAATGCATTATCCACCACGGGCTGCAGTTGGACAATCCACCTATGGGATGGAAGCGCACGAAGCGCAAGGCGTCTACCATCCTTATGCTGAAGAGGCGCAAAAGTTCGCCTTGCTGAAGCGGGATCACATCGCGATGGAAGAGCCTTACGGTTGGGACAAGGTGAACAAGCATGTGGTGGAGAATGAAGTGGAAGGCAAAGACAAAGCGGCAAAGGGGTTTAACCATTTGGTCAATTATCTCGGATAATGGGGGCCTTTGGTCTTATCCGTTACGTCGCACAACGGGGCGAAAGAATAAATAAGGCCAAGGGCGACCAGCAATCCCCGCGGCGAATCAAGAACATCATGAGAATGAGGAGAAACGTGCGGTGGTTAAACTTAATTATTCAATTAGAATAAGTAGGGAGTCCGTGTCTTGATCCAAAGCGGGCTCCTTTTCATGTTCATTTGGGCGGCGGGCCGCTTGGGTGGCCAAATGAACATGAAAAAAACGCCTATGAAGGCGCGGGTGGGTTGCGTCGAGGCGCAGGCGGGCGGAGAGCTGTGGCCCACCGTCCGCTTGCGCGCGTTGCCAACTTATTGCAGAGACACCCCTTTGTTCGATGCCGGACTGTGAGACGAGAAGTGTTTGGCCATGTCCTCTTTGAAGCCAAAGAAATAAGTAAAGAAGAAGCCGGCCGCGTAAGAGATCACAATGCCGATCAGATATAGCATGATTTGATCCGGCTTGATCAGCAATGTGAGCGGCAACCCCGACACGCTGATACCAACGGAGGCCACTTTGAACACTGCTTGAAACGCGCCTCCGACCGCAGCTCCCAAACATGCGGTGATAAATGGGCGACCCAAGGGCAAGGTGACACCGTAGATCAGTGGTTCCCCGATGCCCAGAATGCCTACAGGTAAGGCGCCTTTGATCACATTACGCAACGTGGTGTTGCGTGTTTTGAGATAGACAGCGAATACCGCTCCTACTTGTCCGGCGCCAGCCATGGCGAGAATTGGTTGCAAGGGGTCGATACCAGTCGCGTTTAACAGCTCCATATGAATGGGAATAAGTCCTTGATGCAAGCCCAGCATCACCAAGGGCAGAAAGAAACCAGAGAGGATTGCGCCGGCGAACAAACCGCCTTGGTTTAACAGCGTCTGGATGCCACCAGTAAGCGCTTCAGACAGGAAGCCGCTGATTGGTTGCAAGGCGATATACGTGGAGAAGCCAGTGATTAGAACCGCCACAGTTGGAGTGACGATGATGTCAATGCTTTTGGGTACGAACGGACGAATGCTTTTTTCAAGCCAGACGATAAACCAGGCTGCCAACAGGACGCCGATCAACCCTCCGCGACCAGGGACCAGCGCTTCCCCGAACAGCTGGATGTTTTCGATATCGGGGAGAATGAAGAGGCCCCCCGCAATTCCGCCTAACGCCGGTGTTCCGCCAAACTCCTTGGCTGTGTTGATGCCGACAAAGACGGACAGGTATGCGAAAATGACCTTGCTCATGGCCTGTAACAACGGAATCACTGTGCTGCCTTCTTTGAGGCTGGGGAAGGAATGGATGAGCACATTGGTCAAGCCCATGATGATTCCGCCTGCAATAATGGCTGGAATCAATGGGATGAAGATGTTGGCGATTTTGCGCACCAGTTGCTTGGCGGTGTTGTGCCGTTGCACTTGGTGTTCTTCCGTTACCGTTGTGGAGGTCTTGCCGCTCAATTTGCTCAAGTGCGTGGCCACGCGCGTAACCAGCCCAGGTCCCAACACGATTTGGTACTCTCCGGCTTGCTCCACCACGCCGAGCACGCCTGGTATCGACCGCAATTGATCCAATTGGAGCGCAGACTCATCGCGCAAAGTCAGGCGCAGACGAGTCATGCAATGCGCAATACTCTGAATATTCTCCGTACCGCCGACTGCTGAAAGAATGGACTCGGCCAGGGAGATTTCCGCTTGGTTCATGGCGTCCCTCCTGGGTTTGGCTTGCAAACAATTAGAAGATATATTTATCTGAAAATAAGCCTATCATAACCTCATAAAATCGTCAAAGGTGTGATCGAAATATTAAATCTTATGTCGAAAGAGGGAAGATTGGGAGGATTTTTCATTTTACAGTGGAAGAGAATAACTAATAAAGTGGCATGTCTTGTAAAAATGCGTTGAATTATGGCATAAAAGTTGTGATATGAAGGGGTGGGTATTGGACGTGTTAGATATACAGGCGACCGAGAGCAAAGGTTGGTTATATTACTTTGTTGAGCAAATCTTCTCCCTACATCCGTCCCTCCATTGGATTAGTGTGGGATTAATCACAACGTTACTCAGTTTTCTGCTGGTGCTGAACCGGAAGTGGGTCAGTCATTTTCCACGTTATGGTTATATGGCATCCATTGTCGCCACGATTGCATTGCTTGACTTGTTTACGCAGACAATCCCTATTTTAACGGTATATTTAATTGTATTAGGATATGTATTATTTCGAGCATCTGATGAGAGAAACTATCTTATAACCATAAGTTTTTTTATTACTTACATATTGATATCTGCTTATACTGAATGGAGTTATTTGCGGGCGATCGAGCTGGTCAGCCACGGCTTGCTTTTTGTTTGGGTTGCGTGGATTAGCGACCAAGTGCGGGATCGGTTCTTTGAATTGAAGAAACAGAAAGAGAAAACGCGTCGCCTGATTGAACAGAAAAACGAGTCCAACCGACGGTTGAGAGAATTTCAGAAAGAGCTGGAAGAAACCTATCTGCGCGATTCGCTGACGGGCTTGTACAATTTTCACGGGTTTCAGGAGCAAGTGACCCGTGGATTGTCCCGATGCGCCCACTCCCTGTCCTATCATGTGGTTTGCTTTGATTTGACCGATTTTCGGCAAATCAATATGAAGGATGGAAACGACACAGGCGATCGGCTATTGGTGCAGATCGCTAACTTGTTAAAGCGACATTTGCCTCCTTCCGCGCGGATTGCCCGCTATGACGGAGATCAGTTTGCCATCGGGCTGATGGGGGATGGCGCGGTGTTGCGGCGTTTGATCGAAACAGTGGAGTTTGTCCTGGCCGAGGTGAAGGCCAATCATCCGTTGCTCAATTACTGTATGGCGTCAGCCTCCTATCCCACGGAAGCGAAGACAGGAGCGGAATTGATCCGACAAGCGGAAGATCGCCTGATGCTCGCCCAACGACAACGGCGCGACAAGGAGGAGGAGCACCGTCTCAGGCTGGAGAAGCTATCGGCGCTCGGGCAGTTGGCGGCCGGACTGGCCCATGAAATTCGCAATCCGCTTACATCGATTCGAGGGTTTGTCCAGATTTCCGCTGTCGAGTCGGAAGCGGTAAAAAAATGGGAATCAATCATTTTGCCCGAGATTGATCGCATCAACGACTTGTTGAAACAGTTTCTTAATTTGAGTGAAGCCAAGCCGGTGAAAGTAACCCGGTTTAATCTGAATCGCCTGATGAATGATGTACTCAGCCTGCTGCAACCAAAATCCCTCTTGATGGGACATGAGCTGATTGGCCATCAGCCGGATCAACCGGTAGAGATGGAGGCGGATGCCGAGCAGTTGAAACAGGTGCTGATCAATTTAGTGCAAAACGGGTTGGAGGCTTTGTCGGAAAAAGGGACAGTGCAAGTCTCATGGCAAAAGAGCGAGGAGCAAGTGCATATCCAGGTAATGGACAACGGAAATGGCATTCCTCCGGAATTGTATTCTCGCATTTTTGAACCGTTTTTCACCACCAAGGATGAAGGGACGGGAATGGGATTGGCCATCTGTTCCCGCATCATTGAAGATCATGGGGGAATCATGTGCGTTACCAGCACCCCGGGCTTGGGAACCTCGTTTAATATTCAATTGCCGCTGAAGCAAAAGACCTTGGGTGAAGTGGTGATATCTGAAGAATACCCGCCTGAAGCAGAGCCGGCGAAAGCGACAGTAGGATCATTGGTCGGTGCCCAAGAGGGGGCAGATATGGTGGCCTCACTTGAGGAGCCACAGTCAGTGCCCGAGCCAATGGAAGAGTCTGCGGAGGCAGAACAAAAAAAGGGAACGGAAGAACAAGAAATAGCGGAAGCAGATCAACAGGAGAGGGACAACAAGGAGATGAAGCGTACGGCGGAGAAGGCCGCTCGGAAACGGAAGCCGGGCAAGATGCAAGCTCCCAAAGTGGAGCCGATCAAGGACAAACAAAAGCGGGAAAAACACGTGCGCGGGGAAGTAACCGGCTCTCAGAAAGCTTCAGATGCGTCCACACCCTGCAATGAGGTGTTAGGCTTGGCCGGCGGATAACAGGTGGCGTTTCCCTCCCTGATCACCTTCCCGTTTCCCCCTTCTGCAAAAACGGGATTTTCGGCGATGAATCTTGTAAAATAAGTGGAGGGGGAAAACCGATCCGACGGATGGACGGGACAAACCCGAACGGCAAAGGGAGGTGAAGCGTTACGAAAGGGGAAACGCGCTTTCGTAACTGCTAAAAGCATATGGGCAACAAAAAAGATGTGCAATTCAATATTCTAAGCAACAAATCAACCACCCACGGGGCTTACCACACAGGCACCATCAGCTTGAGCAATCTTTCTTCCATATTGATCGAAGGAGATCAGGCTAAGATCGATCTCGGTTTGATTCACGCCAAAAGCGCGGTAGAGCGTGGTGTGAAGTTTACCAGCAATGAAGATGAAGTGCCTGGGGGCACCTTATATTGGGTCGTGTGGGTAGCGGTAGATCGTGATGAAAACGGCCCGTATTATGCCGGTGCCGCGGCTTGCCCGATGCGGATTGATCGGGAGAAACGCATCGGTTGGAAAAATCTCGCCTTTCATGTGAACCGCATGGATGATGCACTGAAACGGCGAGTCAAGCTGTCGGAAATGGGTGAAACGGAGAAGGCCGCGTTGAAAGAGTTACTCATCAAACACAATGAAGAAATGTGGAATAACAGCAAGGCGGAGTTAAAAGCGCAGCTTCCGTCATAAAATTGAACGAAATGTGAACAAACTTCATTCGCTATTGCCGCCTCATATGGGGCAGGAGTACACTAAGTAGTGGTTTCGGAATCTTTTGCTAGGACACAAAAAATGGCGGACAGTTGTCCGCCATTTTTTGTTTTTGTGATGGCATGGTAAATTTTCGCCTCTTTTGCGCAAGCTAAAGGATAGGGAGGCGGTAGTGATGGCAAATAACCATGAACATTTTGCGAGGCATGGCGGTACGCATTTCCGCGCCAATGTATCCGAGCAAGAGATTAACGAATTTGTGCGGTCCCTTCCTGAAGGGAAAAAAGAAAGCATGTATGAAGTGATGAAAGAGTTGGCTGCAGCAGGCAAAATCACGTTGCTGAATGATGGTGAATTTGCAGACGGCGAGGGACGCGTCGGCGGCAGTAACGAATGTTAAAGCAAACCTCCCCATGTCCTTGAAAGGCATGGGGGTTTTTTTGCTCATTGACAACTTTGTGGCCCACGCGCCATGCTAGCGCTGGGTGTGGGCCAATGTGTAGCTGTCCATCTTCATCGGATACGATCTACAATCGATTCCACCAGTCAGCCAACCGTTCCCAAAGTGACGGCTCCCGCTCCGGTAAACGGTGATGCGGTGCGATGATTTTCGGCTCGGTACCGCTGACGAAATACTCAAACCGGACTCGTTCACACAGCGGTGTTGCCAGTGTGCCGGTCTCTTCATCAATATAAACGCCTTTCACTCCTTCCGGAACGGGGAAGCGGCGGCTTGGGAACGGCTTGGTTGCCTCCTTCATATAATCGGCCCAGATGTACTGCGAATAACGGGCTTGATGGTGGGGAAGCCGTTTCCCTTGGTCATAACCGACCCAAGTGACTGTAACCAAATCAGGTGTGTATCCAGCCAGCCAACCGTCCCAGTCGGTCGTTCCTGTTTTGCCTGCGGCGGGGTGGGTGAATTGTTGGCGAACCCGATAGCCTGTCCCGCCCGGTTCAAACACGCTAGACAAAAGCTGAGTCAAGACAAAGGTGTGGGCGTCAGAGGCGACCCGCTCCGCTGGTTGTTGCGCTTGGATGATGGTACGGTTGAAAGGGTCGACCACTTTTGTGATGCCTATCAGGGGGCGGTGGATGCCGCCGTTGGCAATCGTCGCGTACGATTCGGCCATTTCGTAGGGCGAGACAGTGTAACTTCCCAAAGCCAATGAGGGGGTTGGTTTTAGCGGGCTTTTGATGCCGAGTTTCCGGGCCAAGGCGATTTCCCGTTCCATTCCGGTAGACAGCAGTGTGCTGACAGCGTAGATGTTGTCAGAGCGGGCAATCGCTTCCCTCATGGTGATCGGACGGTAAGCGTACTGATCCCGATAATTGGATGGCTTGTAAGTGCCCCCTTGGTAGACGAATGTAGTAGGCTTGCTCTCAATGCGTGTGATCGGGGTAAAACCTTGTTGCAACGCGCTAAGGTACAGGAACGGTTTGAATGACGAACCAGGTTGCCGTTTGGCGAACACGCGGTTGTACTGGGATGTCAGATAATCTTTGCCTCCAACCATCGCTTTAATGGCTCCTGTCCGGGGATCGACGGAGATCAAAGCCCCCTGCAATCCAGGAGTGGGTTCGGTGTGTTTTCTCAAGGCTTGTTCGGCTGCTTGTTGCATGCGGGTGTTGAGCGTGGTGTAGATTTTTAAACCACCTCGCCGCACCACAGCTTCATCCAATCCATACTGGTTCACCAACGTTGAAATGACATAATCCTGAAAGTAATTGGCTTTTAGTTGTTTGGGTTTCGTTTGGGGGGCGATGGCAAGCACGCGTTGTTTGGCTTGCTCGGCTTCTGCTAGGGAAATCGCCCCGTTTTTCACCATCAGGTCCAAGATGTGGCGTTGTCTGCGCTTGGCCCGCTCCAGATGGTTCCATGGGGAATAGTAAGAGGGGCCCCGGGGGATGCCCGCCAAAAACGCAGACTCTGCCAATGTGAGTTGCTCCGCTTTTTTGTTGAAATAAAGTTTGGCTGCTCGTCCCACGCCATAAGCGCCATGTCCGTAATAAATCTGGTTTAAATAAAGCTCCAATATCTGGTCTTTGCTGTAGTGGAGTTCAAGCTGGGCGGTTAACAGCGCTTCTTTGATCTTGCGAGCCCACGTGCGGTCATGGGTCAAGTAGAGATTGCGCGCCAATTGTTGCGTGATGGTGCTGGCCCCCTGCTCGATGCGCCCTTTTTTGATGTTGATTGCCATCGCCCGGAGAATGCCTTTTATCGAAAAACCGTGATGACGGTAAAAATCTTTATCTTCGGCAGCCAAAGTGGCGGAGATGAGCGAAGGAGGCAAGTCCCGCAAACGAACCGGGATGCGCGCTTCCCCTTCGTCTAGGCGTCCAAACACTTGCCCTGAATCGTCATAAAGTATGGACGCTGAGAAAAAGTTAGGGACGGGCAATGGACGCGACTTCAGATACAAAAGCAACAAACCGGATAAAAGAGCACCAATCACGAGTGTGATGATAAGGCTCTTTAATAACTTGTATCCCAAAGACAAGCCCTTCAGGATGAAAAGTAGTTTCGTTGATTCGTTTGGAGTGGCGTGTGGATGTTCCCTCATGTTTGCGGCTCCTTTTTCCGGTGTTTTCTTCCGTCTCTACTTAAACAGAAGCAAGAATATTATGCGGAGGTCGCAGGAAGAATATACCTGAGAAAAAGGTTGGTCTTATGGTTGAGGAAAATGATTGTAACTGATTCGCCCATGCATTATTCTTAGTAAGTTAGAGTTGTACATAGGAAAGGAGTAATCAATGATGGAAATGAGAGAAATGGATCTCTGGTACACAGAAAAACAAACGAAGAACCATGGAATCACGACGAAAATCAATAAGACGTTATATCACGATAAATCAGAGTTCCAAACGTTAGATGTAATTGAAACGGCCGAGTTTGGAAACATGTTGGTGCTGGACGGCATGGTCATGACCACCGACCGCGATGAGTTTGTCTACCATGAAATGATCACCCACGTTGCGATGAATACCCATCCCAATCCAAAGCGTGTGCTTGTTGTTGGCGGAGGAGACGGAGGTGCCATTCGGGAAATCTTGCGCTACCCGAGTGTCGAGCAGGCTGTGTTGGCAGAAATCGACGGCAAAGTGATTGAAGCGTCCAAACAATTCTTTCCCAAGATCGCCGGTGGGCTGGACGATCCGCGTGTGGATATCCAAGTTGCTGATGGGATTCAGCATGTGCGGGACAACAAAGGGAAGTACGATGTGATCTTGGTCGATTCGACGGAACCGGTCGGACCTGCGGTGGGATTGTTCCAAAAGCCTTTCTATGAGGAAATTTATGAAGCGCTGAAAGATGACGGAATCATGGTTGCGCAGACAGAATCCCCTTGGTTCAACCGGGATCTCATCCGCCAGGTTTTCCGCGACATTTCCAGTACTTTCCCGATCACCCGCCTGTATACGGCGAGCATTCCAACCTACCCCAGCGGATTGTGGAGCTTTACGATTGGCTCGAAAAAATATGATCCTCTGGCAGTGGACGAGACCAAGCTACATCGGTTCGACACCCGTTATTATCGTCCAGAATTGCATAAAGCGTTGTTCTCGCTGCCGGCGTTCGTCCTGGAATTGCTCCAGCCAGAGGGGGAATAATTGATGCGATTTGATGAGAAATACTCAGGTAATGTATTCATTGGTGCAAGTGATGACTTGGAGCAGGCGCAAGCCGTGTTGTACGGTATGCCCATGGACTGGACCGTTAGTTTCCGTCCCGGATCGCGGTTTGGACCGGCGCGGATTCGGGAGTCTTCCTTGGTGCATGAAGAATACAGCCATTATTTGGAACGGGAACTGACCGAGATTGTTTATTACGACGCTGGGGACATTCCGTTGGCTTTTGGCAATCCGGAGAAAAGCTTGCGGCAAATCGGTGATTTCGTCCGCCAAGTCTTGGACAAGAAGAAAATGCCGATCGGGATGGGCGGAGAGCATTTGGTCACTTGGCCGGTGGTGCAGGAAGTGTATAAAGATTACCCCGACTTGGCGGTGATCCATATCGACGCTCACGCCGATTTGCGTACGGATTATGAGGGGGAGCCGTATTCCCACGCCACGCCTTTGCGCAAAATCGCTGAATTGATCGGTGGGCAAAATGTGTATCAGTTTGGGATTCGGTCCATGACTAAAGATGAAGTAACTTATGTCAAAGAAGCGGGTATTCACTTTTATCCATTCGATGTGCTTGAACCGCTGGAAAAATGTTTGCCATCCTTGGCTGGCCGTCCCGTCTATGTGACCATCGATATCGACGCGCTCGATCCGGCTCATGCGCCGGGTACGGGAACGCCGGAGCCTGGTGGCATCACTTCCAAAGAGATGTTGGCGGCGATTCACGCCATCGCCCGTTCGGAAGTGAATGTGGTCGGCGCTGATTTGGTCGAAGTGGCACCGGCTTATGACCACAGTGAACAAACCCCTGTGGTAGCGGCAAAGCTGATTCGGGAAATGCTGCTTGGGTTTGTCAAATAGACCGCATTGACCCACACTCTTCCCTCCCTCACACAGGGCAGGGAAGCTTTTTTATTCGTCTGGCAAAAAAGTCCCGACCAGTGTTAAGATACAAGTATTAAAAAATTGGGGGAGGCTGGCGCTTTGATCCCAGTGAAAATCCACATCCAATCGGTCATACAGCAAGAAGCGGGACAAGAGCCGGAAGTGATTGAACAAGACTTGGTCGGCAAGTTTGAGGCCAAGGCGAATGGAGAATGGACACTGAAGTACAAAGAATATGAGGGAACCGTCGAAGAAGTGTTCACCTCTGTCCGATCTCATCAAGACCATGTCACCATTTCACGGCAAGGGCCTGTATCATACAGACAAACATATTGGCCGGGCAAAAAAGTGGAGAGCATCGTACACACCCCGGCAGGCAAGACCGAAATGGAAGTGAAAACCCTGTCCTACCGACGCGGTCGCGTGGAGACGGGGGGAGAGATTGCGTTTTCATTCGAATTGACGATGGGCACGCAAGAGTTGGGCAAATACCAATTGAGTTTGAAGTGGATGGAGGACGAGTGAAATGAATCCGCTTGAACAGATGAAGGAAACATTGAAACGAGAGATCAGGCAAGCAGTCATCCGCACCGGGCTGGTAGCGGAAGAGAGCGTGCCGGAGATTCTGTTGGAAGTGCCAAAGGAAAAAGCGCACGGAGACTTCGCAACTAACATCGCGATGCAATTAACCCGCATCGCCCGCAGAAACCCGCGCGAGATCGCGGCACAAGTCGTGGACGAGCTTGATCGCGGTGCCGGCAACATCCGCGATGTGCAAATAGCTGGCCCCGGCTTTATCAACTTTTTTATGGACAGATCCTTCTTGGTGCGCGTGTTGGAAGAAATTAAGGAAAAAGGGACGGCTTACGGCCATTCCAACACCGGTCGGGGAGAGAAGGTAAATGTGGAGTTTTGCAGCGCCAACCCGACCGGCCATCTGCATTTGGGACATGCCCGTGGTTCCGCAGTGGGTGACGCCCTCAGCAACATCTTGGAAGCCGCCGGTTACGACGTAACCAGAGAATATTACATCAATGATGCCGGTAACCAGATGAATATGCTGGCCCTTTCGTTGGAAGCGCGGGTTTTGGAGGCGTTGGGCCAAGATGTGGCTTTTCCTGAAGACGGTTACCGCGGTCAGGAGATTATTGACATCGCGAAAGAGTTGGCTCAGGAGGAAGGGGACCGACTCTTGCAGATGGAGCGGGAAGAGCGTTTGGCTTATGTAAAAGAAGTGGGCAAGCAGAAGCTGTTGGCCAAGATCAAAGCCGACTTGGAGAAATACCGGGTTAAATTTGATGTTTGGTTCAGCGAACTGTCCTTGTACGAAGCGGACGCGATTGAGCAAACGATTGCTGAACTGAAAGAAAAAGGGTATACCTATGAGGCAGATGGGGCGTTGTGGCTCCGCTCGACAGCATTTGGCGATGATAAAGACCGTGTCTTGATTAAACAGGATGGGTCATTCACTTACCTCACACCGGACATTGCCTATCACCGTGACAAGTTAAAGCGCGGCCATGACCGATTGATCAACATCTGGGGAGCCGATCACCATGGCTATATACCGCGGATGAAAGCGGCGCTCAACTCCTTGGGGCATGATGCAGATCAGTTGGAAGTGGTTATCACCCAGATGGTGAAGCTTTATCAAGGCGGCGAACTGGTTAAGATGTCGAAGCGTACGGGTAAAGCGGTGACCATGGAAGAATTGATGGACGAAGTAGGCGTGGATGCAGCTCGTTACTTTTTTGTGATGAGAAGCCCAGATGCGCACCTTGATTTTGATATGGATTTGGCCGTGTCCCAGTCCAATGCCAATCCCGTGTATTATGTGCAATATGCGTCGGCCCGGATCGCCAGCGTATTCCGCTTGGCCGAGGAGAAGGGGATGGAGCCTTCCTGGGATGCGAACGTGTTGGCGCGTCTCACCTTGGAGCAGGAATTGGATCTGATTCAGAAGCTGGGCGAGTTTGCAGAAGAAGTAGCTGTCAGCGCCCAACAGTTGGCGCCACACCGGGTTGTGCGGTATTTGTATGATTTGGCGACTTTATTCCACAGCTATTACAACGAACATCGCGTGATCACCGATGATGCAGAATTGTCTCAGGCGCGGCTGGCCCTGTTTGCGGGTGTGCGCCAAGTCTTGCGAAACGGGTTATCCCTGATTGGCGTGTCGGCACCGGAACGGATGTGAGCAACTCATCCAACCCTCATCATTTCCATCCGGGAGTGATGGGGGATTTTTTTTTGCGCAAAAACTGATATGATGATGACAGACACCTTTTTCCCTCTCTATCATTTTCAAAAAAATGTAACATCCATTAGGGGATTCTAGATTGATAATAGAAGTGCAGGAAAGATTGTTAGTAGATGGGAAACCAAAGGAAAAAGCAATTAATTAAACAGCAAACCGGACAGTGGTTACGCTGAAAACATGAACGTAATGAACACAAGGAGAATGTCCGATGGAAGGAACAGTGCTGGCTGGAAGGTACCAGGTTCTTGAGCGCATCGGTGGCGGCGGCATGGCTGTCGTCTACAAAGGGAGAGACTCGCTGTTGGACCGGTACGTGGCGATCAAGGTGATGAACCAATCTTTCAGCCATGATCAAGATGCAGTTCGCCGATTTATTCGTGAGGCAAAAGCAGCGGCAAGCATGTCACACGCCAATATCGTCAATGTGTATGATGTAGGGCGTGAGGATTCGATATATTTTATGGTTATGGAGTATGTCAAAGGCCCCACCTTGATGGATATGATTAAGAAAAAAGGCCGATTTGGGGCAGAGGAAACGATTGAAATCGCTATCCAGATTTGTGAAGGAATTCACCATGCCCACCTAAAGGGAATCATTCACCGCGACATCAAGCCCCATAATATTTTGGTGGCGCCGGGCAACCAGTATAAAGTGACCGACTTTGGTATCTCTTACTTTCCCCGGGTGTCAGCGATCACGCAGACGGGGTATGTGATGGGATCGGTTCATTATTTTTCTCCGGAACAGGCGTCCGGTACCAAAGTGAGCGCCGCTTCCGACTTATATTCGCTCGGTGTGGTTTTGTATGAAATGCTGACGGGACGAGTGCCGTTTAATGGCGGGAATTCCGTCTCCATCGCATTGAAGCATATCCATGATCCTGTGCCTGATCTCAAATCGCTTAACAGCGAGATTCCAGAACAATTGGCGGAGGTGATTCACAGAGCGTTGGCCAAAGACCCCGAACAGCGCTATCAATCGGCGCGACAGATGAAAGAGGCGCTGGAGGAGGTATTGGCATCGATCCGGCAAGTGGATGCCTATGTGGAAACGTATGACATCAAGCCGCGAAGGACAGCCACGCGCAATTGGGGTAAACGTTGGTGGGCGGTTGCTGGCTTGGCGGCAGTGTCATTGGTGTTCATCGGGTTTCAATTGGGCAACTTGGAAGGGAATTCCGCACCTCTTCCCGATCCGGCCAAACAGCAACAGGCGGAAAACCAAAAACAGAGTAGTGGTGCATTGCCTGACAACACCAAAAGGAATTATAAATGGTGGAAAGAAATACCCAAAGAGTCTCGTAAGCAAAGCGAATATTTCCGTGATGTAAAAGTAACTGGGAAAGACGGCAATTATATTGTTTCATTAAAAGTGAATAATGAATTAGACAGCGAGTTTCATTATGATATTTTTGTGGTTGACCAAACCAATTCCCGCTTAGTGGACCCGGGCGTGTATGTCCGGTTCAAGAAAACGCCAAACGAAAAATGGTCCGATGTTCGTTTTCCTGTGCGTTTTCCCGCGGCTTGGTTGCAGACGACGATCAATGGAATTGTCAAAATCGAAATGTACCAATCCAAGCGGGTAAAAGGCAAGCAAAAGCGCATCGGCTCGGCGGAAGCAGTGTTAGAATTAAAAGGCGAACTCCCCGAATTTGTGCGAAAAGATGCCAAGGATTAAGGCATCTTTTCTTTTTTTATGGAATTGGGGTGATTCTGGACAAATAACAGAGTCCTTCGTTAGAATGGATATGATGAATTTTTGTCAACCAGTGACCATTTTTCGGCAGTCGGATCGGAAGCGGAGGAAAGGAGAGTTGTCTCATTTGATGATTACCCCCGGGATAAAGCAGGACATGATCGTTGAATTTCTTGAATGTTTGGACGAAGGGGTCCATATCGTCAATGCGGAGGGCAACACCATTTACTACAATAAAGTCGCATCGCAACTGGATGGCATGCCTGCGGATGAAGTAATCGGCATGCATGTGTTGGAAGCGTTTCCATCCTTGACCCATAAGAGTAGCACCTTGTTGAGTGTGCTGAAAACGGGGCAAGCGCTGGAAGAGAGGGAGCAAACGTTCATGAACCGCAAAGGTAAGCGGGTGACAACCATCAATCGTACGATTCCGCTTAGATCCAAAGGGAAAGTGGTCGGGGCGGCAGAGATATCCAAAGATCTGACCCGCATGAAGGAATTGTCGGATCAAGTGCTTCATTTGCAGGAGCGCATACGGCATCCGCGGGGGGCACGCGAGCAGGAGGTGAAACGTTTTTACTCTTTTGATGACATTGTGACTCAGAACCCGTTGATGCTCAGAGAGATTGAGCGAGCCCGACGGGCCGCCCGTACGCATTCTCCTGTCTTGGTAATCGGGGAGACGGGTACGGGTAAGGAGTTGTTTGTGCAAGCGATTCACCGTGATTCGCCGCGGCGCGATCAGCCATTTATCGTTCAGAATTGCGCCGCTATTCCCGCTTCTCTGTTGGAGGGCATCCTGTTTGGTACGGCGCGTGGTGCTTTTACCGGAGCGGAAGACCGTCCTGGCTTGGTAGAGCTGGCAGATGGAGGAACCCTCTTTTTGGATGAAATCCATGCGATGCCGATTGATTTGCAGGCCAAATTGTTGCGGGTGTTGGAGGATGGGCAAGTGCGGCGCGTGGGCGGAACCGAGTTACGTTCGTTTGATGTTCGGGTGATCGTGGCCACCAACGAGGACCCTTTGTTAAGCATTAAGGAAGGGCGGTTGCGCCAGGATCTTTATTACCGAATTCATGTGGTAGGGATTCATCTCCCTCCCTTGCGCGAACGGCCGGAAGATATCACTTGCTTAACCCACTATTTCTTCAGAAAGCTAAAAGGGCAGTGGCATTCACCAGTAAATCGCATCGCTGATGAAGTGATGGAAGCGTTTGTTCGATATGATTGGCCAGGCAATGTGCGGGAGTTGGAGCATACAGTGGAAGGAGCTTTAAACCTGGCATTGGAAGAGGAGTTGCAGCTTGTTCATCTCCCTCGCCATTTCCAGGCGATTGAACCGACCCAAGTGATTCGGATGAAAGGGAGTGGAGGTTGCCTGCGCGAAATGTTGTGGGACGTGGAGGCACGGCTGATTCGTGAGGCATTGGAGGAAGCTGGCGGCAATGTGTTGCAAGCGGCCAAACGGCTGGGCATTCCACGCCAGACGCTACAGTACAAATTGAAAAAGCTAAAACGCGGCTAACTTTTTTTTATAACGGGCACGAACCAGATGTGTCTGGTGCATAGACCAGCGGCTTTAAAACCGTTTTCCATTTGCTTCATGTGTGACGAGGCGCTATTTGGAAAAGGTTTTCCCGTTGCATCTACCTCTTGATTTGCCAGATACGCCCTGGATGAGTTGCCCGTTTTTGCTTGTGTTACAAGCTGACTGCCCATATTTGGGCAGTTTTTTTATGGGGAGGTGGAAAGAAACGTGGAAATATGGGCTCTGCTTCAATGGCATGAAAATTGCATGATATGAGAATGGAAACCGGCGGAAGGGGGAGAAGGTTTGCGAAAAGAGGGTCACCACTATGGTTTGCACCGGGTAGTGGAACCGGCGGGTGTGTTGCCCCAACCGGCTTGGAAGTTGGATGCCACACCTGAGATTTGGGAGAATGAACTGCTGATTGACGTAGAGCGGTTAAATATCGATTCGGCTTCATTTCAACAGTTGAAAACCGAGGCAGAGGGCGATCCAGAACGGATTAAACGGCGCATTGTTGAGATCGTGAAAGAGCGGGGAAAGATGCACAACCCCGTCACCGGTTCAGGTGGAATGTTGATCGGTACGGTGGCGGAAGTGGGTTCGGCGTTTCCTGACCATACGCTTGCCCCGGGCGCCAAAATCGCCTCGTTGGTTTCTTTGACGCTGACTCCGTTATGGTTGGAAGATGTGAGAGAGCTATCACTGGAAACAGGGCAATTGAAAGTGACTGGCAAAGCGGTGTTGTTCGCCAGCGCGCCATATGCCGTGTTGCCGTCCGACATGCCTGAGCCGGTCGCTTTGGCCGCGCTTGATGTATGTGGCGCACCGGCGCAAACTGCTCGTTTGGTTCAACCGACCGATACAGTGGTCATCATGGGAGCGGGCGGAAAGTCAGGCTTGTTGTCTTTGTACCAAGCTTGGAAAAAAGCGGGGCAACAGGGATGTGTGATTGCTTTGGAAGCAAACCCTGAAGCGTGCCGCCGCATCGAAGCGATGGGATTGGCTCACCATGTCGTATGTTTGGATGCGACTGACCCCTTGCAAGTGCTGGAGACGGTATCCACGCTTACCCGGGGCCGCTTGGCTGATGTGACCATCAATTGCGTCAATGTGCCTCGCTCGGAGTTGCCGGCGATCTTGGCGACGCAAGAAGGTGGCGTGGTGGTGTTTTTCAGCATGGCCGTCCAGTTCACGACGGCGGCCTTAGGAGCCGAAGGAGTGGGAAAAGACGTACAGATGATGATCGGCAATGGATATGTTCCGGGACATGCCGCCTTGGCGTTGGAGAGCCTAAGGGAATGTCCGGCGCTTTATGATTGGTTTTGCCAACGATTTTCTTCGCAGATAGGGTGATCGCTTGTCAGATGGTGTGTGTGACGCGAGAGAGAACGGATAAATGAAAGGGGATGGAAGCAGATGCGTGATTGGCGCGAGATTGAACTGTGGAAAGATGTGACGGAAGAACAGTGGAACGATTGGCTATGGCAATTGACTCACACGATTCGCAATTATGATGACCTGAGCAAAGTGATTAATCTGACGCCGGAAGAAATCAAAGGAGTGGACATCTCTAAAGAGACGATTCCGCTCAATATCACTCCCTATTACGCCTTGCTCATGGATCCAGACGACCCCAAAGATCCGATCCGGATGCAATCGGTGCCCATTTCTTCCGAGTTGTATCGCACATCGTACGACATGGCCGATCCGTTGTTGGAAGACACGGATTCCCCGGTGAAAGGGCTGACCCATCGCTACCCTGACCGCGTTCTCTTTTTGATCACCAACCAATGCTCCATGTATTGCCGTTATTGTACACGCCGCCGCTTTTCGGGCCAAATCGGGATGGGTGTCCCCAAAAAGCAGATGGACGCTTGCATCGAATACATCCGCAATACGCCGACTGTCCGCGATGTGCTACTCTCTGGAGGGGACGGTTTGTTGGTCAATGACCGGATCTTGGAATATCTGCTGAAAAACCTGCGGGAAATCCCCCATGTGGAAATCATCCGGATCGGCACAAGGGCACCCGTTGTGTTTCCGCAACGCATAACGAAAGAATTGTGTGCCATTTTGAAGAAATACCATCCGGTCTGGCTTAACACGCATTTCAACCACCCCAAAGAGTTGACGCCAGAAGCGCGCCGGGCATGTGAGATGTTGGCTGATGCGGGTGTGCCGGTCGGGAATCAATCTGTCATTCTGGCCGGAATCAATGATTGCCCCCATGTGATGAAAAAACTGATGCATGAATTGGTTAAAACGCGCGTAAGGCCTTATTATATCTATCAATGTGACCTTTCGGAAGGGATTGGCCATTTCCGGACTCCCGTGTCCAAAGGGTTGGAGATCATCGAGTATTTGCGCGGCCACACTTCAGGATACGCCATTCCTACGTTTGTGGTGGACGCACCAGGAGGCGGCGGCAAAATCCCGCTCAGTCCCAACTACATCATCGCACAGACACCATCTAAAACGGTGTTGCGCAACTTTGAAGGGGTTATCACCAGTTATCCGGAGCCGGAGCATTACCATCCGCACGACTCAGAGAATTGTGAGTATTGCCGGCAGGCCGGGGATCAATTGGGTGTAGCTGCGCTGTTGAGTGACCAGCGGATCAATTTGGAGCCCAAACAATTGACCCGCGAGCTACGGCGGAAACAGGGGGAAGCACTGGGAAAAAGATGAGCAAGAGGGTTGTGGTGGCGGGTGAAAGAGAAAACATGTGAGAAAACCGCAATTGTCGGTGTGGCGAAAAACGCAGGGAAAACCACGGTTCTAAGCGCTTTTATGGAACAGTGGTCCCTGTGTGGCCCCCTGGGGGTGTGCAGCATCGGCATTGACGGGGAGGAACGGGATGCGTGGAGCGGAAGGCCGAAGCCGCAACTGTATGTTCCTGAAGGAGTCTGGGTGGCGACGACGGGTGCGATCATTGATCAAAATCCCGGTCATTTTGCGGTTTGGGAAGGAACCGGGATTACGACCACGTTGGGAGAGGTGTGGATCGCGCAAACAACGCGGCCAACCCAAGTGAAGCTGGCTGGCGTCCATACGCGGGAAGAGGCGCATCGGGTGATCGAAGGCTTGCAACGAGCCGGAGCACGAAGGATTGTGGTGGACGGCGCTTATGACCGGCGCATGGCGGCTAGCCCTTGGGTTACCGACTCCGTGATTTTGGTGGTGGGTGCCAGCCTGGGCACGTCGATGAGCGCATTGGTGTCTAAGACAGCAGAGTGGTTGCGCCTCTTTTCATTACCCGTCTGTCCAGAATCCGACCGTGAGGCGCTTACTCCCTTGTTGGTTCACCGTGGGGTGTATCGCAAGCGGGAAGGTAAATGGCAATCTTGTGCGGCATCGACCTTGATGGAGCAGGAAGCCCTGACCACCGAAGTCCTGGAGGCGGAGGCGGTGGCGTTGTCGGGTGCATTGACAGATCGCATGTTGCGCCACATGATGCAGCAAGGATGCCACCCGCGATTGATTGTATCTGATTGGACCCGTATCTTTACTGATCCCGTTCTTTTGCGGCGTTATTTTGAGCGGGGCGGGTCCATTGAAACGGTGCGGTCAGCGGTGTTGCGCGGAGTGGCGGTCAATCCTGTGTCGCCAGAAGGCCATGTGTTCCCGCCGCAAGAACTGAAGGCGCGTGTGGCCGAGTTGTGTAAGCCAGTGCCGGTTTTTGATGTATGGCGTGATCCCTTGGAGGAAGGAGGGGGTCGTGATCTATTGCGATGAAACGACATGGTCGGAGTTGGATGTAGCGTATTGTTGGAACTTGTGGCAACCTCTCACGCCGATGGGCAAGCGGGCCAAACGGCGGGCGCGCCCTTTTCGTCCGGGTGAAGAGCACGAGTGGGAACAAGTGCTTCGTGAACAGGATGAAATCAACAAATGGCTGGCGACCCATCCCCGTTGCCAAGCACTTGTTTCGCGTTGTTTGGAGAAGATGCCGGACATCGAAAACCAATTGGACAAATTGGGTGCGGATGAGGTGTTGGGGCTGACTGATTGGTTCCACATGAAACAATTTTTGTGGCAATTGGGCCAACTGCATCACCTTATACAGGAGCATCGGTGTTCCGTCGTTTCCCTGATGCCGGAAGAAGATGTTCCGCTTGTGGAACAGTGCTTGGCGCGACTTAATCCGGGTACCAATCGGACAGCCGCTTTTTGGATTGATGATGCGTATGATGATGATTTGCGCCGCTTGCGGCAACAATGGCGCCGCATGGAAATCAAGGAGCGGGAGCGCGTGGAACAATGCAAGCGGGAGATCGAGGATACGTATGGGATCCGCCGGAACCGCTTGGGAACTTGGACGATTCCGCGCCACACGCCTTTGGAAGAAGCGTTGCGCCGGGACCGGCGGGTCGTGTGCGAGGCAGAAACGGCATATGATGTCACATTTCGTTTGCCAGAAGTTGTTGGTCAAGAGATGGCGAGGTTGCAAGAGCAAGTGGAAGAGCGGGAACAGGCGGTATGCGTCCGGTTGACCGAAGAATTCAGGCGCGTGTATTCCCGTTTGCGATACTGGATGCAGCAGGTGACACACTTCGATTTGCAATGGTCCCGCTATCATGCAGGAAAGAAGTGGGCCGGTGTGCGGCCAGTGTGGGATGGAGACCGGTTCATCCTTGAGGGAGCCATCCATCCAGGCATCGCGCAAGACATGGCGGCGGAAGGGAGAAGCGTGACGCCGATTGATCTGGAAGTGGGCCGTGGTGTCACAGTAATCACTGGGCCTAACATGGGTGGCAAGACCGTCGCCTTAAAAACGGTGGGGCTGATTGCTGTCTTGGCTCATTATGGATTGTTTGTGCCTGCCACCGCTTGCCGGTTGCCCTTGATGCATTGGATTGCCAGCACGCTGGGTGACGGGCAGTCTACAAAGCAAGGCTTAAGCCGCTTTGGGGCGGAAGTGGTGCGTTTGACAGAATGGTTGAGCCAACCGGGAGAGGGCTTGCTTTTGTTGGATGAGATCGGCAGAGGAACCAATCCACGGGAAGGGGCGGCCTTGGCGCAAGCGATTACCAGCCGGTTAAGCGATGGGAATGATTGGGCCGTGCATGTGACGCATTATCATGAGGTGAATCAGTTGCCCGGCATCCGCCGTTACCGAGTGGCCGGCTTGTCATGGATGGATTTAGAGCGGGAATGGCTAGGGAGTGAAGGAACGTGGCGGGAGCGGTTGCACCGCCATATGGATTATCGACTGATTCCGGTGCAACGGGAGGAAGAGCTTGGTACCGACGCCCTCCACTTAGCCCTGCTCTTGGGGTTGCCGGAAGAGATTGTGGCGGATGCGGAACGACGATTGGGGAGTGGGGAAGATGAAGGGAAAACTGCGGCTGAATCAGGCTGATATCGATCGGGCCCGGGAAGCGGCGCGAGTGATTGCAGCAGATGTGGACCAATATATCTCCACCCGCACAACAGTGGCGGTGGAGCGGACTGTGCTGCGGTTGTTGGGGATTGACGGCATTGACCATGAGGGTGTGCCGCTCCCCAATGTGATCGTCGAACAGCTGCTGACTGAAGGGAAGATCGCTTCCGGGGCGGCGTTTTGGGTGATTCAGGCGATGTTGGCACATCGTCTCTCTGCGCAGGAAGTGGCGGAGAAAGTGGCGCGGGGGGAACTCCATTTGTTGCAAGTGCCCCCTCTTCCACGTGAGGAGATTCAGCGTGAAGGAGAGCGATTGGCCCGTGAGGCACTGGACTTGATCCAAGCGCGGCGGCGGGAACGGGAAGAGTGGATTGAGCGCATCGGCGAAGGGCGGCAGCCTTATCTCTATGTGATCGTCGCTACCGGAGACATTTATGAAGATGTAGTGCAGGCGAAAACAGCGGCGCGGCAAGGGGCCGATATTATCGCCGTGATCCGGAGCACAGGGCAAAGCTTGTTGGATTATGTGCCGTACGGGGCAATCCGTGAGGGATTTGGGGGAACGTTTGCTACACAGGAGAATTTCCGGATCATGCGGCGGGCACTGGATGAAGTAGGTGAGGAAGTGGGACGGTATATTCGGCTGTGCAACTATTGTTCGGGGTTGTGCATGCCGGAGATTGCGGCGATGGGAGCGCTTGAACGGCTGGATGTGATGCTAAATGATGCGCTGTACGGCATTCTTTTCCGTGACATCAACATGCAACGCACCCTGATCGACCAAGCGTTTTCCCGTATGATCAACAGCTATGCCGGGATTATCATCAATACCGGGGAAGACAATTATTTGACCACGGCAGACGCAGTTGAAGCGGCCCATACAGTGACAGCCTCTCAATTCATTAATGAACAGCTAGCTCTCTTGTCCGGACTGCCGCCTGAACAGATGGGATTGGGGCATGCATTTGAGATGAACCCCGACTTGGAGGATGGATTGCTGCTGGAGATCGCCCAAGCACAATTGGCGCGCGAGCTCTTCCCTGACGCCCCGCTTAAATACATGCCGCCAACCAAGCATATGACCGGTAACATTTTTAAAGGGCATGTACAGGATGCTTTGTTTAATCTGGTAAGCATCCTGACGGGGCAGGGGATTCAATTATTGGGGATGATGACGGAAGCGATGCACACTCCGCACATGCATGACCGCCAATTGGCTTTGGAGAGCGCGCAATACATTTTCAACAATGGACGCCATCTGGGTGAAGAGCTGTTGTTCCGTCCGGGGGGACGGATCGAACAGCGGGCGTCTGAGGTGCTGAAGCGGGCAGGGGATTTGCTTCAGCAAGTGTGCGAAAGCGGGTTGTTCGCGGCTTTGGAGCAGGGCGTGTTTGCCGATGTGAAAAGGTCGCGGGTTGGCGGCAAGGGTTTGCGCGGCGTGGTGGAAAAAGAAGTTGATTATTACAATCCGTTGGAGGCGGAACTCCGCAGAAGATTGGGATTGCCGGAGCGGGAGGGAAACGGGAATGAGTGTGGACTTTACCAGAGTTAAACCTTATGGGGACACCATGAATGACGGGGTGATTCAACTCAGTTTCACGCTGCCCGTTCCGGCGGGAGAAGAAGCCCGGGAGGCGGCGCGGCAATTGGTCACCAAGATGGCAATCGATGAACCGCAAGTGTATCACATGAAAGACTTGGGTGAAGGGTACACCTTTTTCATTGTTTACGGCAAATGTAGGGTGGATGTTGATTACAGCCGGATTCAAGTGCCCAAAGTGACAAGTAAAGTGATGGACTTTTATGAGATCAACCAGTTTATCCGCGAGCAAATCGGGCGCAAGCTGGTGGTGATCGGCGCTTGCACAGGCACCGACGCTCATACCGTGGGCATCGATGCGATCATGAACATGAAAGGGTACAACGGGGAGTATGGCTTGGAACGGTATCCTGAAATCGAGGCATACAATTTAGGGAGCCAGGTAGAGAATGAGGAATTGATCAGCAAAGCGTTGGAATTGCAGGCGGATGTGTTGCTGGTCTCACAAGTGGTCACCCAAAAAGGGGTGCATGTGACCAACTTGACACA
This sequence comes from Laceyella sacchari, assembly GCF_024927925.1. Taxonomy (NCBI): domain Bacteria; kingdom Bacillati; phylum Bacillota; class Bacilli; order Caryophanales; family Thermoactinomycetaceae; genus Laceyella; species Laceyella sacchari. The sequence continues at coordinate 3,292,309 of NZ_CP103866.1, read as the reverse complement.
ACTGGTGGAATTGCTGGAAGCGGAAGGATTGCGGGAGCGGTTTGTTTTGATCTGTGGCGGCCCGCGTATTCATCATGAATTGGCGTTAGAGTTGGGATTTGATGCTGGATTTGGGCCAGGAACTTTGGCGCCGCATGTGGCTTCCTACTTTGTGCAGGAGATTGCGCGGAGGGAGCGGGCGCGCAAGGACACCCGTCGGTGATAAAAAACGGTTTTCTCCATGTTCAGTGGAGAAAACCGTTTTGCGATGTTTGGATCAAAATGGAAAAAGTCGATCTTCTGGCCGCACCTTCGTCCCTTGGTCCATGCTTTTAACGCGGATGAGATAATAAGACTGGAAGCCGCCTCGCGCAATGGGAGTAATTTCAACCAGATCTTTGTAGGCCAGGTGTTCGATGATAATCGCTGTCTGAGAATAAGCGTAATCCAATATTTTTGATAAGCGGTAATGGGAAGTGATGAGGCTTCCCGGTTCCAAGGTGACGCCAAATGTGGTGTCTTTTGTCGGTTCGGTCGCGGCTAAGCGGCACAATTCATAGTACACAAAGCGTTCCTTGGGGGTTAATTTCTCCGCTACATCATAAGGCACGCTAAAGGAATACGGTTTATTCACTGCATTTCACTCCTGAAGTTGGTATCAAAAATCAAAGGGCATGCCGCTCGCCTTGATTTGTTGAAAGGAAGAGGAACGTTCCGCTTTTGGAGTAGGAAGGGGGTTGTTGCTTCCGCCAGCCTGCAACAACGGAGAAGCGGAGAGTTCATCTGCTTTCAGCTGTCCCATGCAGTAGGCGAATAGCAGATTCTTCACCAACCCCGAAAAGTTGATGTCCTTGCGGTCAATAAATCTCAACAACTCCAGTTCCACCGCATCTTCGGTGTTAAACGAGACTTGCCGCCGTTCCCGCTTCTTGTATCCGCTCATTCACCAAGGGTCTCCTTTCCTAACGCGTAGTACCCTATCGCATTGGCAAACTGCGGATCTTCAAATGTGGTGGAATAGATGAAGCCCACGCGTTTGAAGGGTTCCAGCAGATCTTGTGCTTTGCCGCCGATCAATTCGACCACGTCGGTCGGCTCCCACATGCCTCCCAGATGGCCCACCAGCATGGCCGCCATCTCTTCCGGATCGGCTTCCCGCACATTGTCCCAACCTTTGGGGATCGTTCCGCTTTCCCGGTCGATGAAAATCCCGTCTTTAAATGTTGCGTAATTGGTCGTGCGGGCTCCGGGGTCTACGATCCGCACCGTCCCCATCCGGCGGTGAATCCAATAGGCCGCTCCCCCCTCAATCGTAATCGCTGCTTTTTTAATGTTGATCTTGCGATATGTACCATTCAGGATCACTTCATGCTCTCCCTCTAGCTTGGCTCGCAACCTTGCCCGTTCGTCATCTCTGTACATATTGATCGGCACACCGGTAACCAGCTTGACGTCTCCTAGTGCTCCTGCTTGGAACAATGCTGTCAAAATCAACAGAACGGTCTCTATGTTCACTTTGCTTTCCGTCATCATCTGACGCGTGAACGAACCCTCCCGTTCAGCCAATTGTCCAATAAAATAATCCTTTCCTTGATATCGGATCTCCATATCATCCTCTAGTGTCTGGATAAAGTTACGCTGCCTTGCTTTTGACACTTTGGAAGGAAATGTGAACCTACGGGTTCCCACAATGGTTTTCACATATGCGCGTCCAGCATCTACCGCCACTAACATTTTCTGGGCCACCTTTCTAGGTTGTGTTGACGACAGTCAGGACAATTGTCTTTAAAATATATTTCTTGTGTACTCTTGTACGGACTGTCGTCTTCAATCTGAGAAGTGTTGTGCACCATAGTCATGACTATTGTCAGCAATGGGGCGGGAGATCAGGACTGTCGTCCTGACTATAGTCATATTATAAGAGAAATAGGAGGGTTTGCGCGTAAAATAATTTGTGAACGACATACATCGTCCTTTTTGTCCAAAATATGAACAAGAAGAATGCAGTGAAAGACACCTTTGTTTTCAATTTGTTCACAAATCAAGGTGAGGACTTGGAATCATTGGCTTATCACTTGGGCGTAAGAAGCTTGCAAAGGGAGAAAACAGGAAAAAGAGTGAATAGAAAGTGGATAAAAAGTGAGCAAAAAGTGAAAAACCTATCTTTCAGGCATTGTCACATATTTGACAAGCAAGCTATACTCATATCACAACAATCGAACCAAAATTCCCGTAAGGAAATATTTTCTCTATATAAAAAATACAATGACAAATGAATGAACAACCACTCATTTTATGTTAGAATGTTAGCGAAATAGTATGAAAGCGAATTCAATCATTCATAAAGATGATGTGGAAGGGGAGAGGACAATGTCGCTGTTTGAAGTGGTCAATCTGGTTTTGTTTATTGCCGTTGCGGGTTATGCTTTTTATCTTTTCGGCAGTGTGGTTTATCGGCGGTATATGTACGTCCGCTTGGGGAAGCCCGCTGACTTTTCCTTGGATGTCAAAAAAGCGCTCGACGAAGTGTGGATCAATGTCTTTGGACAGAAGAAGTTGTTGAAAGATACCAAAAGCGGCATCATGCACGTGGTGATGTTTTATGGATTCATTGTGATCCAATTTGGGGCGATTGATCTCTTCATCAAAGGATTGGTGCCTGGCAAACATCTTCCACTGCCCGCTTATCCGGTGTTTACCTTGATCCAGGAAATCACTACCTTCCTCGTACTGCTGGCGACGCTATACGCTTACTACCGTCGTTACATTGAGAAATTGCCGCGATTGAAGCGCGGGTTGAAATCCGGCTTGGTCATTATTTTCCTGACGAGCTTGATGGCTTCCATCCTCTTGTCGGCGGCCTTTGAGAAAGTTTGGTTAGGGCATGGTTCGTCATGGGATACGCCGATTTCTTCCGTGCTAGCTAGCCCATTTCTCGGTTGGATGAGTGCAGACGCCGGCCAAGTGCTGTTTTATGTATTCTGGTGGATTCATGCTTTGGTTTTGTTTTCCTTTTTGGTTTATGTTCCCCAGTCAAAACACTTTCATTTGCTGGTCGCTCCGCTCAACGTCTTCCTCAAGCGGCAACAACCACCAGCGAAGTTGTCTTTGGTCGATTTTGAAGATGAAACGGTTGAAGAGTACGGCGTAGGAAAGATTGAAGATTTCAATCAGAAGCAATTGATTGATTTGTATGCCTGCGTAGAATGCGGGCGCTGTACCAATGTCTGCCCCGCAGCAGGAACAGGGAAGATGTTGTCTCCGATGGATTTGATGGTTAAGATGCGTGACCACTTGACCATGAAAGGGGCGGCAATCACTTCCAAAACGCCGTGGGTGCCCAACTTCGCCTTCGCCGAGGCAAACCAAGCTTCGTTGCGGTTGGCAGGTCAGGGTGAGTATCCGGTAAGCTTGATCGGCGATGTCATCACAGAAAAGGAGCTGTGGGCTTGTACCACCTGCCGCAACTGTGAGGATGCCTGCCCGGTGATGAATGAACACGTAGACAAAATTATCGATATGCGTCGCTACTTGGTGATGACGGAAGGGAAGATGAACGCCGAAGCTTCCCGGACGTTCTCCAATATCGAGCGCCAAGGTAACCCCTGGGGTATCAACCGCAAGGATCGCGACAAATGGACGGCAGACGCAGAAGTGAAAGTGCCCACGGTCAAAGAAGAAAAAGAATTTGAATATCTCTTCTTCGTCGGTTCGATGGGATCGTTTGACAACCGCAGCCAGAAAATCAGCCGGGCGTTAGTGAAGGTATTGCATCACGCAGGCGTCAAGTTTGCGATTTTGGGCAACAAAGAGAAAAACTCCGGGGACACGGCCAGACGGATGGGCAACGAGTTCTTGTTCCAACAATTGGCCGCTGATAACATCGCTTTGTTTGAAAAGCATCAAGTGAAGAAGATCATTACCATCGACCCTCATGCTTACAACACATTTAAAAATGAGTATCCTGATTTGGGCTTGACGGCGGAAGTGTATCATCACACGGAAGTGTTGGCTGATTTAATCAAAGAAGGGCGCATCAAGCCGACCAAAGAGGTGAAAGAGCGGATCACCTACCATGATTCCTGTTATTTGGGCCGTTACAACGGTGTATTCAGCGCGCCCCGCTACATCCTGAGCCAGATTCCAGGCGTGGAAGTGGTCGAGATGGAACGCAATCGCGAAAACGGCATGTGTTGTGGCGCCGGTGGCGGGATGATGTGGATGGAAGAAACAGAAGGGGTGCGGGTGAACGTTGCGCGTACGGAACAAGCGTTGCAAGTAAATCCGACGGTGATCGGCAGTGCTTGTCCTTACTGTCTCACCATGCTGTCGGATGGTACCAAGGCCAAAGAAGTGGAAGACCAAGTGAAAACAATGGATGTGGTCGAAATCTTGGCCTTGTCGCTGGAGTTTGATTCAGAAGCTGAGGTGGCGGACGGGGTTCACTAAGAAATAACAAAAGCATGTCTGAGTGAGACACGCTTTAGAAAAGGCTGTCGGAATTAAAGCGACAGCCTTTTTTATGTGCAAAACCACAGTGGAAAAGAGCGCGCAACTATGCATCGAAACAGAATTAAATATGTTATTTGAATAGAAGAATTCGATTAACTATTGTTAAAACAGAATGGTTGAGGTAATCTGGAAATGAAGGCGTTTTCATTGTGCCGAAGTGCCGAACGAACGCTCGATAGAATGAAAATCAACCTTTGGGGGGTGCCGATCATGGCAGAAACCGTGATTTTAGGAGGGGCGCGTACGCCGTTTGGCAAGTTTGGTGGAGCATTGCAAGGAGTGACCGCGGCGGAGTTGGGTGGCGTTGCCATCAGAGGTGCGTTGACGAAGGCGGGGATTCCTGATGAAGCGGTGGAAGAAGTAATCATGGGTATGGTTTTGCAAGGGGGAGCAGGACAGATCCCTTCCCGGCAAGCGGCGCGCCATGCGGGTTTGTCTTGGGAAGTGGGTACGGAGACGATCAACAAAGTCTGTGCTTCCGGCTTGCGTAGTGTCACACTCGGCGACCAAATCATCCGGGCGGGTGACGCAGATGTGATCGTCGCCGGTGGGATGGAGAGCATGAGCCAAGCTCCATACATGCTGAAGGGCGCGCGGTTCGGTGAGCGCATGGGTCATGGGGAGTTGACGGATTTGATGATCCATGATGGGCTATGGTGCGCTTTTCACGGTGTGCACATGATCGTGCATGGAAGTCGGACGGCGAAGGAACAAGAGGTGTCTCGCGAAGAACAAGACGCTTGGGCACTGCGGAGCCACCAAAAAGCGCAAGCTGCTGTCGAAGCAGGATGGTTTGCGGAAGAGATCGTGCCGGTGACAGTAAAGGCGAAACGGCAAGAAGTGGTGGTGGATCAGGATGAATCGATCCGGCCTGATACCAGCTTGGAGAAACTGTCCAAACTGAAGCCGGTGTACGACACCAACGGAACCATCACTGCCGGAAACGCGCCGGGAGTGAATGATGGAGCGGCCGCACTTGTCGTCGCTTCATCCAAACGGGCCGCTGAGCTCGGAGTCCCACCACTGGCCACAATCGTGGGGCATGCCGCTGTTGCCATGGAAGCCAAAGATTTCCCCATCACCCCTGCTTACGCTGTGAAAAAATTGCTCAAAAAACACGGCTTGACCGCGGATCAGGTCGATTTGTACGAGATCAATGAGGCGTTTGCGGCCGTCGCTTTGGCCAACATGAAGTTGTTGGGAGTCAGCGAGGAGAAGGTAAATGTGAATGGTGGCGCGGTTGCTTTGGGTCATCCGGTGGGAGCGAGCGGAGCCCGTATTCTATTGACGTTGATCCATGAATTAAAGCGTCGCGGTGGCGGCTTGGGTGTAGCGGCTATTTGCAGTGGGGCTGCGCAAGGGGATGCCATTTTGGTAAGAGTGGATGGATAGAAAGGAGCGAGTGGAGATGGAATTGCAACGTGTAAGTGTGATCGGCGCTGGCCAGATGGGCGGTGGTATCGCCCAAGTGGCTGCGCAAGCCGGATATCAAGTGGTTTTGCTTGATACGACAGAAGAACGTGTGCAAGCCGGTTTGGAGCGGATCGGCAGCTTGTTGTCGCGCAGTGTGGAGAAGGGCAAACTGTCGGCGGAGGAGCGGGAAGCCATTTTGGGACGGATCACGCCCACCACGGATCTGGCTGTGGCAGGTAAGGATGCCGACTTGGTCATTGAGGCCGTGGTGGAAAAAATGGAGGTGAAAGCCGAGATTTTCACGCGCTTGGATGAGTACTGTCCGAGTCATACGATTTTGGCCAGCAATACCTCGTCCCTGCCTATCACAGAGATTGCCGCGGCCACCCGTCGCCCGGAGCAAGTGATCGGTATGCACTTTATGAACCCCGTGCCGGTGATGAAGCTGGTAGAAGTGATTCGCGGATTGGCTACAAGTGAGGAGACATTCCAAGCGGTGATGGCGGCAGCGGAACGGATGGGCAAGACGCCTGTGGAAGTGAATGATTATCCTGGCTTTGTGTCCAACCGCATCTTGATGCCCATGATCAATGAAGCGATTTTCGCCGTCTATGAAGGCGTGGCTACGCCAGAAGCGATCGATGAAGTGATGAAATTGGGCATGAATCATCCCATGGGGCCGTTGACGTTGGCCGATTTCATCGGCTTGGACACCTGCTTGTACATCATGGAAACGCTTTATGAAGGGTTTGGCGACAGCAAATACCGCCCCTGCCCGTTGCTCAGAAAATATGTGAAGGCGGGTTGGCTGGGCCGTAAGAGCGGTCGGGGCTTTTATTCATACAGCTAAGGCGAGGCAACAGGAGGAGTGGAGAGGGATGCACTTTCTGTTAACGGAAGAACAAGAAATGATGCGCAGAATGGTGCGTGACTTTGCAGAGAAAGAGATTACTCCTTATTTTGAATCCATGGATGAAGGAGATCAGTTTCCGCGGGAAGTGATCCGGCGCATGGGAGAGGTTGGGCTGATGGGCATCCCCATCCCTGAAGCTTATGGTGGAGCGGGAGCTGACTTTTTGTCTTACATTTTGGCTTTGGAGGAAATATCCAAGGTTAGCGCTACGGTTGGCGTCATATTGGCTGTGCACACATCTGTGGGAACGATGCCGATTTTAAAATACGGCACAGAAGAACAAAAGCAAACCTATATCCCACGGATGGCCCGGGGGGAATACTTGGGGGCGTTTGCGCTAACTGAGCCACAGGCCGGATCGGATGCCGCGCGCATTCGCACACAAGCCCGCCGCGTCGGGGATCGGTATGTGCTGTCAGGGAATAAGGTGTTCATCACCAATGCGGGTGAAGCGGATGTATATGTGGTGTTTGCGGTAACCGACCCTGACAAAGGAACCAAAGGCATTTCGGCATTTATCGTGGAGAAGGACACCCCAGGTCTCACCATTGGGAAGAAAGAGAAGAAGATGGGGATGGGCGGGTCCAATACCAGTTCCTTGATTTTTGAAGAGATGGAAGTGCCGGTTACGCAGCGGTTGGGTGCAGAGGGGCAAGGCTATGAAGTGGCATTGTCCAATTTGGCTGGCGGCCGGATCGGTATCGCTGCGCAAGCGCTGGGAATTGCGACAGCGGCATATCGAGCCGCGCTTCAGTACGCCAAGGAGCGCAAACAATTCGGCAACACGATCAGCCGCCTGCAAGCGATTCAGTTTAAGCTGGCTGACATGGCTACTGAGATTGAGGCTGCTCGCTTGCTCACTTACCGCGCGGCTGTGTTGCGGGAAGAAGGGTCCAACTGCAAGAAAGAAGCGTCGATGGCTAAAATGTTCGCCTCAGATGTGGCCATGCGCGTGACCACAGAGGCGGTGCAAGTGTTTGGTGGATATGGATATACGCGGGAATATCCAGTGGAACGGCTGTTCCGTGACGCGAAGGTGACACAAATCTATGAAGGAGCCAATGAGATTCAGCGGCTTGTTATTGCCAATGAAGTGCTTTCGTCCTGATAGAATTGTAGAAATCCTTGCTCATGGATATGGAAGCGAATAGGAAGGGAATTAGGAGCGCTATCACATGTAGCATCCACCATCCGGGCGTGTCCAAACAGGTTGTGGCTTCTTTCGCATAGTTTTTTTGCGGACGCGCCCTTATAACAGAGATCAGGAGGGCAAAATATGCAGTTTCGATTGTCAGAAGAGCATGAAATGATGCGCAAAATGGTGCGCGAATTCGCTTTGCAAGAAGTGGCACCAAGTGCAGGGGAGCGGGATGAGGAAGAGCGGTTTGACCGGTCTATTTTTGACAAGATGGGTGAGTTGGGCTTGACCGGAATTCCATTTCCAGAGCAGTGGGGTGGTGCCGGGGCTGACTATCTCAGCTATGTGATTGCCGTGGAAGAATTGTCCCGCGTGTGTGGATCGATCGGTGTGACATTGTCGGCGCACATCTCTCTAGCAAGCTGGCCCATCTACAAGTTTGGCACTGACGAGCAAAAAGAACGGTTTTTGAAACCGCTTGCTGAAGGAAGCAAATTGGGCGCGTACGGGTTGACCGAGCCTGGCTCCGGCTCTGATGCCGCCGGGATGAAAACGACAGCGGTACGCGACGGTGATGACTATATCCTTAACGGAAACAAAATCTTTATCACCAATGGTGGAGAAGCAGAAATCTATGTCGTGTTTGCAGTGACTGATCCGTCCAAAAAGCACAAGGGCATCACTGCCTTCATCGTAGAGAAGGGTACGCCTGGGTTTTCCATCGGCAAAAAGGAGAAAAAGCTGGGTATCCGGTCGTCACCGACCACAGAAATCATTTTTGAAGATTGCCGCATCCCGGCCAGCCAGCGGTTGGGAGAAGAGGGGCAAGGTTTCAAAATCGCCATGATGACGCTGGACGGTGGGCGCAACGGCATCGCTGCTCAAGCGGTTGGTATCGCCCAAGGCGCCTTTGACGCGGCTCGTGATTACGCCAAAGAGCGCAAGCAATTCGGGCAACCGCTAAGCAAACTGCAAGCCATCCAATTTAAGCTGGCGGATATGGCCACGCAGATTGAAGCGGCGCGTTTGCTGACGTATCAAGCGGCTTGGTGCGAGTCCGAGGGGCTTCCTTATGGCAAGGCTTCGGCCATGGCTAAATTGTATGCGGGGGATATCGCGATGCAAGTGACCACCGAAGCAGTGCAAATCTTCGGTGGATATGGGTACACCAGGGAGTATCCGGTCGAGCGGATGATGCGCGACGCCAAGATTACGCAAATCTATGAAGGAACCAACGAAATCCAACGTGTCGTCATAGCCAATTATTTATTGAAATAAGCGGGAGGAACGGCGATGGAGACATGGCTGACACAGATCAAGGAGGGAAACAAACGGCAGATCGCCCGCCTGATTAGCCGGATGGAGAATGGGGACCCCGAGAAAGAAAAGTGGTTGGACGCATTGTATCCCCATACAGGCAATGCCCAATTGATCGGCGTCACCGGTTCACCGGGCGCTGGCAAAAGCACTCTCATCGCCGCCTTGATCCGCCTGTTGCGCCACATGGGAAAAACAGTGGGGGTGTTGGCGGTCGATCCGACCAGCCCCTTCACTGGTGGGGCCATCTTGGGGGACCGGGTGCGGATGACGGAACACGCGTTGGATGAGGGAGTTTTCATCCGCAGCATGGGAAGCCGGGGAGGATGGGGCGGTTTGGCCCAAGCCACCTCAGAGGCAGTCCGTGTGCTGGACGCGGCAGGGTATGATGTTATCTTGATCGAGACTGTGGGTGTAGGTCAGGCGGAGTGGGACATTATGCATCTGGCTGATACCGTCACACTGGTGTTAAACCCGACGGCGGGCGATGTGGTGCAGGTGTTTAAAGCGGGAATCATGGAAATCGCCGATCTGTTTGTTATCAACAAGGCTGATCTTCCCGGGGTATCGCGCTTAAAGCAGGAGATACAAGATTTGTTGGCTTTATCCAAGCATGACGCCCCATGGCACCCGCCGATCATTGAAACATTGGCGACAGAGGAGAAAGGGTTGGAGGATTGGTGGGAAGCGGCGGAACGACACTATGCCCATCTGCGGGCGCATGGCTTATTGGTGCAGAAGCGGAGAGCGCGTATTGAAAAAGAAGTGAGCGACTTGGTTTTTTCCGCTTGGCGGGAACGTTTCAAGGCCAAACAACAGGCGCCCCGCTTCCGGCGGGATATCCAGGACGCATTGGATCAACGCATCAGCCCGCATGAGGTGGCGCGCCGTTGGCTAAAGGAGGAATTACGAATTGAAACGCAATTCCAAGCTGATCCCGTCGATGATTAAGGATCAGCGCCTGATCGCGGAGCGGCGGCGGCAGATCATCGAAGGGGCGGTTCGGCTGTTTGTGAAAAAGGGATTTCACAAGACCACGACGAGGGAAATCGCGCGGGAGTGCGGTCTGTCGATCGGCACGATGTATGAATATATTCAAAGCAAAGAAGATGTGCTATATCTCGTTTGCGAAGACATCCACTCCGATTTGGAAAAGCGTTTGTTGGAAGTGGTGACCGAGTCTGATTCGGGGATGGAATCCCTGCGCAAAGGGTTGAAACAGCTGTTTCGCGTGATGGATGAAATGCGTCCGTTGGTGCTGTTGATCTACCAAGAGACCAAGTCCTTGCCGAACGACAAGATGAAGTATGTATTGAGCAAAGAAGAGGAAATCACAGGACTTTTTGAACGGATTTTGCAAAAAGGGATGCAGGACGGAACGATCGGCATCGACCCATCTTCTATTAAATTGATGGCACATAACATCATGGTGATGGGACAGATGTGGACATTCCGCCACTGGTCGCTCGGTAAGCACTATGACGTGCAGGAGTACATGGATCGGCAGATGGCATTGTTGCTGGGTGAGTTTACCAATGGAGGGAAGCGGGATGGAAACAGAAGTGATTCGACCTAAACATGCGGTGCGATTTGTGACGGCAGCCAGTCTGTTTGACGGGCATGACGCTTCCATCAACTTGTTTCGTCGCCTGTTGCAGGCATCAGGGGTGGAAGTAATCCATCTGGGTCACAACCGTTCCGTAGATGAGATTGTGGAAGCGGCAATCCAAGAGGATGTCCAAGGCATCGCGGTATCGTCTTACCAAGGAGGCCATATGGAGTTTTTTAAATATATGGTCGATTTGTTAAGGCAGCGGGGTGCAGGACACATCAAGGTGTTCGGGGGAGGCGGGGGCGTCATTATTCCCCAGGAAATAAAAGAGTTGGAGGCGTATGGCGTCTCGCGAATCTTTTCCCCGCACGATGGCCGCCAGTTGGGATTGCAGGGGATTATCAATACCATGGTGCGCGAAACCGACTTTCCGACGGTTGGTGAGATCACATGGGAAATGGACGCCCTTTCTGAAGGGAACACGCAAGCGATTGCGCGTCTCATCACAGCGGCGGAGGAAGTGGCTGAGGCGGATGGAGGGCTCGATCATCTCCGCCAGGCGCTGGATGAATTGCGCCTCCAACCACCGGTGGACAAAGTGATTCCTGTGGTGGGGATCACCGGCACAGGGGGAGCGGGAAAAAGCTCTTTGACCGATGAATTGGTACGGCGCTTTGTGGAGGACTTCACTGATAAAAAAGTGGCGGTACTCTCGGTGGACCCCTCCAAGCAAAAGACGGGAGGCGCCTTGCTGGGTGACCGTATCCGCATGAACGCGGTTCACCATCCGCGCGTTTATATGCGGAGCTTGGCCACAAGGAGAACGCGTTCGGAGTTGAGTGCCGGCATCCGGGATGCCATTACTGTGTTGAAACGGGCCGCATATGATTTGATCATCGTTGAAACCAGCGGAATTGGGCAAGGCAACGCGGATGTGGTAGGGATCAGCGATGTGTCCTTGTATGTGATGACCTCCGAATTCGGTGCCCCCTCCCAGCTGGAGAAGATTGAGATGTTGGATTACGCTGACCTGGTCGCCATTAATAAGTTTGACCGCAAAGGTTCGGAAGACGCGTTGCGCGACGTCAAAAAACAATTCCGTCGCAATCACGGGCTGTTTGACGCGCCGGATGAAGCGATTCCTGTCTATGGCACCATGGCTAGCCGGTTCCATGATCCGGGGACAAACCGGTTTTACCGGGCACTGATTGAAAAAATCAATGAGAAATGTTCGCTCGCATGGCAAACGACGTGGGATCGCAACGAGGATGATGTGACCAAGGGGCATGCCATCATTCCGCCGGAGCGGACGCACTATCTGCGTGAGATTGCGGCCACCGTTCGCAAATACCATGCGGAATCCGAGGAGCAGGCTCGGCTGGCCACCCAATTGTACCAGCTGGAAGGAACCAAAACGTTGCTTGCGGACGATGATGATCTCAATAAGCGGCTTTCGGCCAAAATCAAGGAAATCGAAGAGCGGTTGGCGCCAGAGAGCAAAAAGGCGTTGGCGGATTGGCCAAAAGTACAAGAAGCGTATCGGCAAGACGTGTTTATCACCAAAGTGCGGGATCGGGAGTTGCGGGTGCCCCTCTTCACGGAAACATTGGCCGGTTCGCGCATCCCCAAAGTGGCCCTGCCTAAGCTAAAGGATTGGGGCGACTTGTTGCGGTGGTTCCGCAAAGAGAACTTGCCAGGTCACTTCCCCTTCACTGCGGGTGTGTTTCCGTTTAAGCGGACCGATGAGGACCCGAAGCGGCAATTTGCGGGAGAAGGAACACCTGAGCGCACCAACAAGCGCTTCCATTACTTATCTAAAAATGATACAGCCAAACGCTTGTCTACCGCGTTCGACAGCGTGACCCTGTATGGAGAGGACCCTGCTGAACGGCCCGACATCTACGGGAAAATCGGGGAATCCGGGGTGAGCATTTGCACGCTGGAAGATATGAAAAAGCTGTATGCTGGCTTTGATTTGTGCGCGCCCAACACCAGTGTGTCGATGACGATCAACGGGCCCGCGCCCATCATCTTGGCGATGTATTTTAACACCGCCATTGCCCAACAAGTGGATCGATTCCGGGAACGGGAAGGCCGGGAACCGACAGCGGAAGAAAGAGAGCAAATCAAAGCAGAGACGCTACGCAGTGTGCGGGGAACGGTGCAAGCCGATATTTTGAAAGAAGACCAAGGGCAAAACACCTGCATTTTTTCGACTGAGTTTGCCTTGAAGATGATGGGGGACATTCAGGAGTATTTTATTGAGCATGGAATTCGTAATTATTATTCGGTCAGTATCAGCGGTTACCATATCGCTGAAGCGGGCGCCAATCCCATTACCCAGTTGGCGTTCACCTTGGCCAATGCCTTCACGTATGTGGAGTATTATTTAAGCCGGGGGATGAAGATCGACCAATTCGCCCCCAACTTGTCCTTCTTTTTCAGCAACGGGTTGGATGCCGAATATTCCGTGATTGGCCGTGTTGCCCGTCGGGTGTGGGCGATCGTGATGAAGCATCTCTATAAGGGCAATGAGCGTAGCCAAAAGCTGAAGTATCATATCCAAACGTCCGGCCGTTCACTGCACGCCCAGGAGATCGATTTCAATGATATTCGTACCACATTGCAAGCGTTGATGGCTATATATGACCAGTGCAATTCGCTCCACACCAACGCTTATGACGAAGCGATTACTACGCCAACCGAAGAATCGGTGCGCAGAGCCATGGCGATCCAATTGATCATCAACCGGGAATTGGGATTGGCTAAAAATGAAAATCCGTTGCAAGGCTCCTTTATCATTGATGAATTGACTGATCTGGTGGAAGAAGCGGTATTAAAGGAATTTGAGCGGATCAGCGATCGGGGCGGCGTGCTTGGAGCGATGGAAACGCAGTACCAGCGCGGCAAGATTCAAGAGGAATCGTTGTATTATGAAATGAAAAAGCACTCGGGCGAATTGCCGATTATCGGTGTGAACACTTTTGAAAATCCCAATCCGCCGGCAGAAACGGTAGAGATCGAATTAACCCGGGCTACACCGGAAGAGAAGCAAGCGCAAATTGACCGGCTGAGGGCGTTTCAACAGGCGCACCGCAATGAGGCGCCGGAAGCGCTGGAACGGTTGAAGGAAGTGGCTCGAAGCGGTGGCAACTTGTTCGCGGAATTGATGGAAACGGTGAAAGTGGCGAGCCTTGGGCAAATTACCCACGCCTTGTATGAGGTGGGCGGTCAATATCGGCGAAACATGTAGATGGATTCCTTTGCTTTCAGCCCTGTGGGCGCAAGAGCTCAGGGCTCGACATGGAGAGCCGCGCAAGCCTATTTGTTTGCGCCCGGCATTCTTTGATGGATGCCGGGCTTTTTCCATGCGTAGGGATGTTTTTTAGGAAGATTGGTTGACTTCAACCGTTTTTTGGATAAAATAGTTGTACGAGAAACATAGGGATTTTGTGGACTTCGCCCTGAGGGAAGGATGTGTCCAGGTTGAATGACAACCTCGCTTTAGAAAAGATCAAAGAAACGTCGATGGTTGATCTAGCGTACGACCTGCTCAAGCAAAGAGGCGACGCGATGCAATATAGAGACATCATGGCGGAAGTTGCGAAGAAAAAGGAATTTACCCAAGAGGAAGTTGAACAATATATCGCGCAATTGTATACGGAAATCAACATTGACGGACGCTTCGTTTGTGTGGGCAGAGGCACTTGGGGCTTGAGGGAATGGTATTCGACAGAGCAGGCAACCGATTCCGCTGTGGCCATGAACGTAAAAGACGACTATTTAGACGAAGATTTGGATGAAGATTTGTTTGATGCAGATGACGAGGATTACGGAAATGCCGGCCTGGATGAATTGGATGATATCGATGTGCCTTATGCCGACAAAAACACGTCTTTTGACGGTGATGAGGATGGATTGCCTGACGAAGACGTGGAAGACGACGAGGAAGACGAGCTTTAATCCTTGACAAATAAAGGTACGTGAGATAAATTATTTTTTGGGCTCATTATGAACGGAAATGAGAAGAGCGCCCCTGCATTCGGGGGCGCTCTTTTCTATTTTGTGCAGTATTTTCAACCGCTACGACAGGCAACCAACCTTTTTTCAGTGAGTGCCTCGTAAACAAGTGAAGCGATTGAGAAAAATGGTTGCGGGCCTGAACGCGAGATTTTGAAATGCTTTCAGCGAATAGGGGCATCCTTAGATACAGGAGGAAGATAAAACATGGCAAAATACATTTTTGTGACCGGAGGCGTGGCATCCTCCCTTGGCAAAGGTATCACGGCTTCCGCATTGGGAAGATTGTTGAAAAACCGGGGGCTCAAAGTGACGATTCAAAAATTTGATCCATATATCAACGTCGACCCGGGCACGATGAGCCCATACCAACACGGCGAAGTGTTTGTGACCGACGACGGTGCGGAGACCGACCTCGACCTCGGCCACTATGAGCGTTTTATTGATATCAACCTGAGTAAAAACAGCAATGTTACGACAGGGAAAATCTATTCTGCCGTCATCAACAAAGAGCGCCGCGGTGATTATCTGGGTGGGACGGTACAAGTGATTCCGCACATCACCAACGAAATCAAGGATCGCGTTTTCCGGGCGGCGCGCGAAACAGGTGCCGATGTGGTCATCACTGAGATCGGTGGTACCGTTGGCGACATCGAAAGCTTGCCGTTCTTAGAAGCGATTCGCCAGATTAAAAGTGATGTGGGCCGTGAAAACGTCATGTACATCCATTGCACGTTGGTGCCGCTGATGAGAGCCAGCGGCGAATTGAAAACCAAACCGACGCAACACTCGGTCAAAGAATTGCGTAGCATCGGGATTCAGCCTAATGTCATCGTCTGCCGCACCGAATATCCGTTGGCTGAAGAAATCAAACAGAAGATCGCTCTGTTCTGCGACATTGACCGTGAAGCCGTGATTGAAATGTGCGATGCGGAAACATTGTATGAAGTGCCTTTGATGGCGCAAGAACAAGGATTTGACCAAATTGTGGTCGACCACCTTGGCTTGGAATGCGGCCAAGCAGATATGACAGATTGGATCAAGCTGGTCAATAAAGTGAAAAATTTGGCGCATACCACCCGCATTGCCATCGTTGGTAAATACGTCGCTTTGCACGACGCATATATGAGCGTGGTGGAAGCATTGCGCCATGCCGGGTTTGAGCGCGACACCGATATTGAGGTCAAGTGGATCAATGCTGAAGAAGTGACCGATGAGAATGCCGCTCAGCTGTTGGGGGATGTGAACGGGATTCTGGTGCCGGGTGGATTTGGCGACCGCGGCATCGAAGGGAAAATTGCTGCTACTCGCTACGCTCGCGAAAACAACATTCCGTTCTTGGGCATTTGCCTAGGCATGCAGATGGCTTGCGTCGAGGGTGCCCGTCATGTGCTTGGGCTGGAGGGAGCCAATAGTTCGGAAATTGATCCGTCCACCCCTTATCCGATTATCGACATTCTCCCTGAGCAAAAAGAGATTGAAGAAAAAGGCGGCACCATGCGACTCGGCCTCTATCCGTGTAAGCTTATGCCAGGTAGCGTAGCTCACCAAGCGTATGGTACGGATCTGGTGTACGAGCGCCATCGCCATCGGTATGAGTTTAACAACGAGTATCGCGAGGAGATGGAAAAAGTGGGTTACCGCTTCTCCGGCACCTCGCCAGACGGCCGGTTGGTGGAAATTGTGGAGTACATTCATCACCCTTGGTTTGTCGCAGCCCAATTCCATCCTGAGTTCATCTCTCGTCCTAACCGTCCGCAACCGCTTTTCCGCGGGTTTGTGACGGCTGCGCTAAACGCGAAACTGAAAGAACATGTGAATGCCTAATTTCAACTGCCAAACGGCAACAAAAACCCAGTCACGCGGGATGTTCCCTGTTTGACTGGGTTTTTCTATGGTCAAAGGCGCTGTTCAGAAACTTAAGCGCCGTTTCAGATGCGGTTGTAATTTCAAATAAAGCGGGATGAAAATCGCGGTCACAAGTACGCCTTTAAGTAAGTTAAACGGGGCAATACCATACATGATTAAGGCGAATTTTTGTGAACCGGTCACTGTCCAATGGATCAGTTTGCTGTAAAGCGGGAAGAAGACATACCAATTGGCCGAAGTCATGACGACTGCGCTGATCACCGTGGCGGTGGCCAAACCGTATATGAGCCCTTTCAGTTCTCCCACTTTGCGACCAATGATGGAAGTGACAGCGACAAAGACGCTGCCGGCGAGGAAATTAGACAATTGACCGACAGGGATAATGCCGGTTTCACTGCCGCTGAAGAGGAAGTGTAGGAAGTTCTTGAAGAACTCCACCAACACCCCGGCCAACGGCCCATAGAGAAGTCCTGCGATCAAGGCAGGAACTTCGCTGAAATCAATTTTTAAAAACGTTGGAAAGCCGGGCAACGGAAATTCAAGTTTTTGCAAGATAAATGCGATGCCCGCCATCAAAGATAAAAAGATCATTTTTGTCAGTGCTTGCGATCGTTGCATCAGAACACGCTCCCTCGTTTGTGCTTCTGATGACAACGGGTACGAAGGCCTGAAAAAGCTAAGAAACCCCGAAAGATGGTGTGGCCATCTTCGGGGTATCAGAAAGAAAGGTGCAAACAACCCATTTTTGTAAAAGGGCAGACTCCACCCTGGGTCGTGTACCTTGATTTTCGTACGCGTCATCATCCTTCTCCCATCCAGACTATACTGTCGGCTTCGGAATCACACCGAATCCACCGCTTGTAAGCGGGTCACGGGCTTAGGGAAACGCCGTTCCCATCACCGCCGGTCGGGAATTTCACCCTGCCCCGAAGGATATCCCTATGTTATTGTCTTGTATTCCTCATTTTTATATTATAAATGACTCCAACACGATCGGGAAGGGGATTCTGTTAAATACGTTTGCATCTATCAAGCGATTAGGGAGGATGGCGGGAAAAGACCAGGGTATCCCGATGGGTGACTATATCTATCGCTTATGGTTAGAAAATTCATTATAATGAAATAAAAAGGTGGAAAGGCGAGGTGGTTGGAATGGAACCGCAATTGCAGCAGCAAACCCAGCGGCCGGTGAAACCGAAGGAAAAGCCGGAAACGGCATGGCGCTATGTCCTCTCGTTTATATGGATGATTTTGTTCACGGCGATTGCCTTCGTCGTAGTCGGCGGAGGACTGGTTGAATCCAAAACGGCCATTTTTTGGGTGCTGATCATTTCGGCTTCAATTCAGGTAGTGCTACAACTCTTCACATTCATGCACCTAGATCAAAAAGGGTATGGCATTGTGATTGTGTTCATGGGGGTAGGGTTGGTGATCGCGGTCGTGTCCGCCGTCGGCATGGTGTTGATGTAATGCCCAGAGAGGGGAGCATGTCTGGTATGTTCTTTCTCCCTGGTGGAACCCTAGAGATAGATTCTGCGGGTTGAAGCGAGGGAGGCAAGATGCAACATGCGGTTAGTACATGCACATTTGGATCAGTTCGATGAGATCTTGGAGATTTACCGGCATGCGACACGCAAGATGAATGAGCAAGGCATTAGCCAATGGGCGGATGATTATCCCAGCGAAGAACTGGTTAAGGACGACATTCAGAAGAGAAATCTTTACACCCTGCTCGATGAAGATCGGGTGGCGGCTGTCGTCGTATTGGATCAGGAATATGAGGATGACTATGAAAAGGTTTCTTGGTCAGATCAATCTGGGCGTTTTTTGGTGGTGCATCGACTGTGCGTCAACCCGGCCATCCAAGGAAAGGGAGTATCCCGCATATTGATGGAGGAGATCGAACGGTTTGCCAAGGAGCACGGGTACACCAGCATACGATTGGACACGCAGATCAAGAATGAAAAAGCGATGCGGCTCTACAAGGTAAATGATTATGAGCAAAAGGGGATCATTTACCTTAGAGGGAGCGACGATCCGCACATGGCGTTTGAGAAGCAATTGGACTAAACACCGGCAACCTTCCTCTTTGTGAAGGTTGTTTTGCGCATCCAAACAAAAAAACCGCCCACGGGGTAGTGATCGTGTGGGCGGACGGGATGGGTGTTATCTTCTTTTCGCTTTGACCACGTTGATTTGTTCCATTTCCCTCTGGGTGAGGGGTTGCGTATAAGCAAGGCTTTTTCTCGGAGCCCTTTTAAGGGAGCCTGCTTCCGGTCTGGCGGAAGAGGTAGCTGGGATGGCAATTCTCAACCCGAACGTCTGCATGGCGTATTGAATGGGGAAGCACAACGAACGGGTCATGTTGGAAGTGGACGAGTAGTGAACAGCGGCGGCGTAATCGGAACCATTGAAACCTCGCCCAATCCAGACGGACCCGGAATCACCGGGGCCTCCCACGACGCCATCCCCTTGAACGATGGTTTGGTTTTCAAACGTGCCGATCCCGAACGGATATTGGATACGCGTTGTGGCGTTGATGGACTCTACAGTTCCTGTGCCGTATCCCGATGTACGCCCAGTCTTCCTGAGACGCAAGCCCACAGGGTAGCTGACGAAATGACCTGACAACACAATTCGTTGTCCTGTGTTGCCCAACAGATAACGGGGATCCAACAGGCTGTTTTGGTCGGCTATGGCGATGGAAGCGTCCAAGTAATTGACAGACGTCGTACTGATAATTACCGATTGGTATGTTCTGCCGATGCGATCCGTTCCTGGTTGCCCGCCATCCGATCGGCCCGGCTGAATCACTTCATGAAAAGAGGTGTCATTGGTCGGATTGAGCACATGGGCGTTGCTCAGCACATACAGGCGCGACGGATTGGGGTAGTTGACGGTAATCACTCCCGCCGTGCCGGTGCCGGCAGTGGCCGTGCCCACGCTGACTCCCCCGGGGACCGGACGCAATCGGGTTTGATAGATTGGTTGGGCTGCAACCAATTTGTCTGTGTAGAATCCTCCACTTTTGATGAAACGGATCGGAACGTTGGATGCGGTACCCACGGTTCGTTCCATGGTAGCTTTCAAAGTGGCTAGCCGCTTTGAAGAAATGTTTCTCTCCACATAAACAATGGTGCCAGCTCCTTGGGACGGTTTTCGTGGGTTGGCATATCCCACACCAATCCCGTGCACTTCACTGTGGCTTAACACTAACTTAGAAAGCTTATTTTTTTGCGAGGTAGCTTCAAAGAAAGTAGCCATATTTCTACTCCTTTCAATAGTGATACTCTAATTTATGAGATTGGTTCTATATTTGATAGGAGTAGAAAAACATTTTTATAGAATAAAAAGAGGGAATTGGGCGCTAGATATTGCCAATAAAAAAGCAAGCGTCTGCTTGCCAGGATCTAGCGACGGAAACGCCGTCCGTTTTCCAACCGCTTCCGCTCCCATTTGGGGTGTGACGGGCTGATCACTTTGACTAGTATAGATGTGATTTGTTGATGAAGAAGCCGCCGTACATGATCGCTGGGTATGCCTAGCTGTCAAAATGGGCTTCAACGCGGATGTTTTTCATAAATGACTCAAACTGGTGAGGAACGCTGTGTAGCCCCAACGCATGCCAACCTTGGCTGGGTTCCCAACGCAGATAAATCCGGGCGGCTTCCAGGATTTTGTTGCGATCTCGGGGGTCGATCACTTTAAGTTGTACGGTTTCCACAGGTGGGCGGCGTTTGGTGAAACGAGACTTGTATATGGACAGGAAATAAACGGTGTCCGTGGGCTTCATTTTCCCTTCCAATTCATATTTCCGCATGATTTGTCCCAAAAACGCATGGTCACGGTGATAATCATATCGACTCATCGTTCTGAAAATAGCGTGGGGATAGCGGGACAAAAAGTAATCATACACTTGGCGCACAGCGCGTTCTGTAAAGCGTCCGTTGACCAGACTGCGCACATGTACGCGGTCGCGGGGAATGCCCAGTCGCTCCGCCGCTGCGTAAAACTCCCTCACCCGGTCGCGGGCTAGATCCTTAGGGCTGTAGTAGCCGTCGGGGTCATTGACGTCAAGCGCGCTGTGATACGTGTTGTGCCAAACGCAATAAACAGGGATTTTGACCACTTTTCCTTTTTTTGCCACTTCACGGAAGCCGTTGATTACGAAGCGGGCTCCGCTGTGCTCGCCGCCGCTCATCAACACCAAGTGAACTTCGTAACCCATCCGTTGCCGATTGACGATATCTGGTGACATGGACAAGATTTCGTCATCGGCATGGGGCACAAAATAAATGGCTACCGGGCGAGGTTTTGGCTGGTTCACGGGAGCGGAGCGAGGGATGGGGTGGCTTTGTGCGGCCACGATTTTGCCCAAAAAGAACCCAACCATGGCGAGATTGATCAGAATGAGGGTTAACCAGAAGATAACCCTGCTCTTTTGTTTCACTCCAGCAGCTCGTTTCATGCCCATCTTCCTTTTTCGCGAACCAATGTCGAATTTTGAAGATTCATTACTTTTCATCATAATCCATTTTAAGGAAAATGGGAATAGCGGCCCGAATGTAAATACGCTCGTCCGTTTAGCAGTGAAAAGACCGTGAAGACGGTGATACACCCGCTTTCGGTTCTCAGATTCTTGCGTGCAAGAAAAAAGAGTCCCCCTCTGTAGGAGACCCTCGTAGATCAATAATGCATGATCATTGATTTATCTCTAAAGTAAGAGTCGAATTGTTGTGGAACGCTATGGTAACCCAGCGCCAGCCACCCTTTCAGCGGCTCCCACAGGCTATACACTTCCGCAGCATGTTGCAGACGCTTTGTTTCTTCTTTTCCCATCGGTCCTACCTTTATCAACTCAACAGGCAACTTGCCGTACTTGGTGAACCGAGTTTTATAAATGGATAGAAAATAAGCCGTATCCGTGGGATCGATTTTCCCTTCTTTTTCATACTTCATAAGCACTTTGCCCATCATGGCATGATCGGGGTGATAATCGTATGGACTCATGGTGCGGAAAATCGCATGCGGATACCGGGCGATGAATTCATCGTAAATGGCACGAAGCCCTTCTTCGGTAAATTTGCCGTTGACTAATTCATAGGTGTGGGTGTTTTCTTTAGGGACGCCCAAGCGGCGGGCAACTTCATAAAATTCGCGGATTCTCGCATCGCCAAACTCTTTTGTATCCAAATAATGATCTGGATCTCTTAGTTCATCAGCACTGTGATACGTGTTGTGCCAATGGCAGAAGACGGGATGCTTCACCTTCTTTTTCCCTTCCCACATTTCCCGGAAGCCGTTGACCACGAACCGGGCTCCACTATGCTCACCGGGGCTTGCCAATACCATCTGGATGTCATAACCCATGCGTTGGTGGTTGACAATGTCTGCTCCCATGGAGAGCAATTCGTCATCTGCGTGTGGTACAAAATAGATAGCGACTGGTTTTGGTTTTGGCGTGCTGGTGTCCAAGATTTTTTGTGGCTTGTTTTCTGCGGACACGATGGACACCAAAGAACAGCCCAACAAGGACAGGGTAAGAATGGAGAAGGCAGCGAATAGTGAAAGTCGTAAAATGTTTTTGCGTTTACACAACTTCATGCCCATCGTCCTTTATATCTAATTTTATATGTGATGATAACAGGTGGTTTTTATAGGAAAGAGGGAATGTCTTTGGGAAATGATATCTACTCAATCATAATACATTCTGAGTCGTTTAGTGATGACAAGATAATGACAATAAAGAGGTTTATTGTCATGAAAAATGATAAATCGCGCGTAAGATTTAAAAGAGGCGGATGAAGGTCACATAGGGGAAGCTGGTTGGCGTGGTGCTTGGGCCAGCGGGGATGCAAAAGCCGAACTTCGGCAACGGGTATGGGTGAAGGCGCAGGGGTGTCGCCGTTCAGTACTTGGGGACCGTTGCCTGCGTTCGGCGGTGGATGTAGGAGGTTGACTTATTGTTCTATTTGTTGCTTTAGACGTTGCAACTGTTTGACATGATGAAAGCGGGAAGGCAGGAAGGCAAACCATTCCTTTGGTTTTGACACCGCTGTCCGGGATTGGACTGTGCACTTGAAGTGTAGTCGGCATTGCTTGGATGTCAGAGGTTCCAGTCGATAAATGATTTCTTCAGAGAGAGAACCTTTATTTATTTTCACCCCATATATGTTCGGACGATAATATTCGATCACTTCCCCATCAAGCTCCAAGGTGTTTTTGCCTTGGCGCACGGTTTGGGTGAACCGAATGCCAACCGGATTCTCCGGATTGTAAAGCTCCAGCCATTTGGTCTCCAGTAGCTCGGTTTTCCACTCTTGTTGTTTTTGAGGGTCCACCAGCCAATGAAAAACCTCTTCAATGGGTGCGTTAAATTGAATTTGATAGGTAAATTGCATGGCTTTCCTCCTTTGTCAGTGCCAAGGGTGCGGCTCGAGCGATGCCGTCAGCACGCTTGCCAACTATGAATAGAGTAACATGTTCCAGATTTGATAGAAAACCGAAATGATTGAAACCGATTTTCATGTTTTTTTGCTTCTTTGCAGGAAATAGCGTTGCAGATAAAAAATAATAGTCATACATATTCACTAAGATAAACTAATAGACCCAGGGCGTGTCTGACAAATCGCGGAAAAACCTTTTTCATGTAAGTGCCTTGTCACGTGTGAAGCAAATGAGTAAACGGGTTAGCACCGCAAAAAACGCCCGCATAAAATCCAGTTAGAGAAAAGCCGAGCTGAAGGGAGGGGATCGTCGCGCATGAATAATAAAAAAGTGTTGGTGGTCGACGACCAATATGGCATCCGCCTGCTGTTGAAAGAAGTGTTTTCAAAAGATCAAATCCTCTTCTATCAAGCGTCCAACGGCAAGCAAGCATTGGAGATTATTCAGATGGAAAAGCCAGACCTCATCCTGCTGGACATGAAAATGCCAGGAATGGATGGATTGGAGTTGTTGCGCCGATTGCGCAAGTTTGATGCCAAGGCTAAAGTGATCATGATGACGGCGTATGGAGAGTTGGATATGGTGGCGGAGGCGAGCCGTCTTGGAGCGCTGACCCATTTCACCAAACCGTTTGACATTGAAGAATTGCGTTCAGAAGTAATCCGTCATTTGGCTTCATGAATTCAATGCGGAGAGAGGGAGACAGCATGATTGAATCGAAGATCCGCTTGCGCCTCAGCCAAGCGGACGCGCACTATGGCGGAAATTTGGTGGATGGTGCCAAAATCATGTCGCTGTTTGGCGATGCGGCCACGGAGATATTAATCAGGCATGATGGGGATGAAGGGTTGTTTGTGGCTTACGATATGGTTGAATTTCTGGCGCCGCTGTATGCAGGCGACTTTGTTGAAGCGGTTGGCCGTTTGGAGAAAGTCGGCAATACCAGTCGGAAAATGATATTTGAGGCGTACAAGGTGATTGAAGCAGGAACAGATCCTGCCCGTCCGTACGCAGCACGCGTACTTGAACAGCCTCTTTTGGTTGCCCGTGCTTCCGGCACGTGTGTGGTACCAAAAGGACGATAGGCTGGTTTTTTTGTGTTGGGAGGGGGATACATCATGAAAAAGTTAGTCATCACAGCGGCTTTGGTCGGAGCAGAAGTGACCAAAGAGGATACGCCTCATTTGCCGGTGACACCGGATGAGATTGTGCAGGCGGCGGTGGAAGCATGCCAGGCCGGCGCCTCGATCATTCACCTGCATGTGCGGGATGCGGAGGGACGGCCAACACAAGATAAAGAGATTTACCGTGAAGTGATAGAGGGAATCGAACGGCATACAGATGCCATCATCCAAGTATCCACTGGTGGGGCAGTGGGCATGTCGTCGAAAGAGAGGTTGCAACCATTGTCGCTTCGGCCTGAGATGGCTACGCTCACCACGGGCACGGTCAATTTTGGGAATGAGGTATTTATGAATTCGCCGGAGCAACTTCAATTGTTTGCGGAGGAGTTTGAGCGATACGGCGTCCGGCCCGAGTTTGAAATTTTTGATGTGGGCATGGTGGCTAATGCGCTTCGTTTGGTAGAACGCGGCTTTTTTACAGGGCATCTCCACTTCGATTTTGTGATGGGTGTGCCTGGGGCCATCCCCGCGACGCCGGAAAACCTGCTGCACTTGATGCGCCAGTTGCCGGAAGGAGCGACATGGAGCGTAGCCGGAGTGGGTCGCGCGCAATTGCCGATGGCAACACTTGGCATCCTGTGGGGCGGGCATGTCCGCGTGGGTTTGGAGGATAATATTTATTACAGAAAAGGGGAGCTGGCCACCAATACCCAATTGGTGGAACGGGTCGTCCGGCTGGCAACGGAATTGGGAAGACCAGTCGCCACACCGCAAGAAGCGCGGCAGATCTTACACCTCACCCGCAATAACTTTTATTGATGCGATTACCCAATTCGAATTCGTAGTGTTATAATGTCGAAATGACACAATAAGTTTATCTATTTGAAGGAGGCTTTCACATGCCGCTTGTATCAATGAATCATTTTTTACCTCAAGCAAAAAAAGAAGGATTTGCGGTGGGGCAGTTTAACGTGAACAACCTGGAATATTTCCAGGCGATCACTGAGGCTGCCAAAGAGGAGCGCTCTCCGCTTATTTTCGGTGCAAGTGAAGGCGCCATTCGTTATGTTGGGTTGAACAACATTGTCGCCCTGGCGAAAGTGGCTGCTGAGGAATCCGGACTGCCGATTGCATTGCACCTTGACCACGGCAGCAGCTTTGAGATGGTTATGAAGTGTATCCGGGCTGGTTTCTCCTCCGTAATGTTTGACGGATCACACTATCCATTTGAAGAAAATATCCGTTTGACCAAAAAAGTGGTCGAAGCCGCCCATGCCGTCGGTGTTTCTGTAGAAGGGGAATTGGGTACCATCGGAGGAGTGGAAGACGATCTGGATGTGGCAGAAGAGGATGCGACCCTGGCCAATCCGGAACAAGCCATCCGCTTCTGGGAAGAAACCCGCGTAGACGCGATGGCGATTGCTGTTGGTACAGCTCACGGTATGTACAAAGGCGAGCCAAAAATCCGTTACGACATCATCGAGAAAGTGGCCAAAAACATCGATGCGCCCATCGTGTTGCACGGCGGTTCGGGTGTACCGGATGAATCGATCAAGAAGGCCGTTTCCCTCGGTGTGGGCAAAATCAATGTGAACACGGAAAACCAAGTAGCCCAAGTGCAAGTGATCCGGGAACTGCTTGACAAAAATCCGGACATGATCGATCCGCGCAAATACTTGGGACCGTCCCGTGAAGCGATTAAAGAAGTGGTTAAAGGCAAAATGCGCCTGTTTGGAAGCTCCGGCAAAGCTTAATTTCGCCCTGGGCCAGATACAGTTGGCCCGGGCTTTTGCCCAATCATTCAGTTGTTAACGAAGGGGATGGAGACATGAAGTTTTTCTTGGATACCGCCATCGTAGATGAGATTCGCCAAGTGAACGAATGGGGATTATTGGCCGGGGTGACGACCAATCCCAGCTTGGTAGCCAAGTCCGGCCGTGTATTTGAAGAAGTGCTGTCCGAAATCTTGACCATTGTGGATGGGCCGGTGAGCGCCGAAGTGATGAGCCGCGAGGCCCGGGGCATGATTGAGGAGGGGGAGAAACTCGCTCGCCTTTCTGAAAAGATCACCATCAAGATCCCCATGACCATTGAAGGGTTGAAGGCGGTTCACCATTTCTCTAAGAAAGGCATCAAAACCAATGTCACGCTTATTTTTTCCGCCAACCAAGCGTTGATGGCAGCACGTGCCGGGGCTACGTTTGTAAGTCCGTTTGTGGGACGCTTGGATGATATCAGTCAAGACGGCATGCAGTTGATTGAACAAGTATCCGCGATTTTTGATACGCATCGCATCGACACCGAAATCATTGCGGCCAGCATTCGTCACCCTATGCATGTGACCCAGGCGGCTCTGGCTGGCAGCCATATTGCGACAGTGCCTTACAAAGTGCTGGAGCAGATCGTTCGCCATCCCCTGACGGATCAAGGGATTGAAAAGTTTGAAGCCGACTGGAAAAGCGCGATGAAGAAGGGCAAATGAGCATGCGGAAGGCGGGAAAGGGATTCCCGCTTGCGGCCACTTCTGCCCAGAGCGGCCGTCTTTGGCGCGCTTAAAAGTCAGCCCAATCGCTCCGGGGCTTCCATGGGGTGTTTGGATAGGGGGGCGATTGGGCATACCATGGTTAAAGATGGGTTGAATTGAAAAAAGAAACATGTTTTTCTTGGAAAAGGATTTCGCGCATGCAAGGCGAAGATGTTTTGTGTACACTGTAGATTCACAAGTGAAACAAATGTTCATCAACATCTCTCTTCTTTTTTCTGCTAAAGTAAAGTAGTTGGGGGTACTGTTGAAAGAATAAAACGTTACCGGTTACTGGAGAGAATGTTTTGTTTTCCGTCTGTCTCCATACAACCTGCCCTTCATTCTGAATTGTTCCATCGTTCTCCTGCGAACTATCTCCTCTCAATCGAAGTTGACGCGGGTGCGCCGCTGTCAATCATTGCCATTTTCCCTTTTCAGCGTGTATCTGCCACGTGGGTTGCATGCCGTGCGTTTGATTGTCACAGGGAGAAACCATCCTTCATCCTGTCTTTTTTCTTTCTTTTGCCACTTATTGTTTTCATACGGTGGAACCTTGTTTGTGACAACCGAACCAACTCGCAACCCAGCCTACATATGCACGGATAGGCCGTGGATGGAGTATGACCTGTCGGGTAAAATGTGATACTCTAATCCTATACATGTGACATACTAAATGAAGATGCGAGGGGATTACACATGGCAATGATGGAACGAAGTTTGACAATGGAATTGGTTCGCGTAACAGAAGCAGCGGCGATCGCTTCAGCGCGGTGGATGGGATTCGGGAAGAAAGATGAAGCTGACGGGGCGGCCACGGAAGCGATGCGCAAGGTGTTTGACACCATTCCGATGCGCGGCACGGTTGTCATCGGTGAAGGGGAGATGGATGAAGCGCCCATGTTGTATATCGGGGAGCGTCTCGGTTTGGGGTACATGCCGGAATTGGATGTCGCTGTAGATCCGCTTGAAGGAACGAACATTGTAGCCAAAGGGTTGTGGAATGCTCTCTCCGTCGTTGCGGTGGCTGATCGTGGGTGTTTGTTGCATGCGCCTGACATGTACATGGACAAAATCGCGGTAGGGCCGAAAGCCGTTGGTTTGGTTGATCTTGATGCACCTGTGGTTGACAACTTGAAAGCGGTGGCACGCGCGGCGGGCAAAGACATGGATGATTTGGTTGCCGTGGTGCTGGATCGTCCGCGCCATGCCAAACTGATCGAGGAAATACGGAACGCCGGAGCACGGATTAAGCTGATTCCAGACGGAGATGTGGCAGCGGCCATTCATACGGGCTTCCCAGATACGGGCGTGGACATTCTATTTGGCTCTGGTGGAGCCCCGGAAGGTGTGTTGGCAGCTGTAGCTCTTAAGTGCTTGGGTGGGGAGATTCTCGGGCGCCTGATGCCGGAAAACGAGGAACAAGTTCAGCGTTGCCTGAAGATGGGCATTTCCGATCCAAACAAAGTGTTGCGCATGGACGATCTCGTCAAAGGCGACGATGCCATCTTTGCGGCGACTGGGGTGACTGATGGCGAATTGTTGAAAGGTGTCCGTTATCAAGGGAACTTGGCGAAAACGCATTCCGTTGTAATGCGCGCCAAAACAGGAACCGTGCGTTTTATGGAAGGTACCCATCGACTTGAGAAAAAACCAAACCTTGTTTTATAATACCCTTCTTCCTCTCTGTTTGGCGGAGGAGGGATGAAACTAGAATCGAGTGGTGATGGTACCCATGGAGCTCACCTTGAGCGAATTGGAGAATCGCCGGTTGGTCGACTTGTACAAACTGGCAAAAGAATATCAAATTCCTTATTATTCACAGCTGAAAAAGAAAGAACTGATTTTCGCGATATTAAAAGCAAAGGCGGAGCAAGACGGGTTGATGTTCATGGAAGGCGTGCTCGATGTACTGCCGGAAGGGTACGGTTTTTTGCGGCCGATCAACTTCCTGCCCTCGTCGGAAGACATTTATATTTCCGCTTCCCAGATCCGTCGCTTTGACCTGCGCTCAGGCGACTTGGTATCGGGAAAAGTGCGTCCGCCGAAGGAAAATGAGCGTTATTTTGGTTTGTTGCATGTGGAGGCGGTTAATGGCGAAGATCCGAATGTCGCCGCCGAGCGACTGCACTTTGCGGCGTTGACGCCTCTTTATCCAGAGCAACGCTTGGTATTGGAGACGACGCCGGAGCGGATATCGACGCGAATGATGGACTTGATCGCCCCGGTGGGATTGGGGCAACGCGGTTTGATCGTAGCCCAGCCCAAAGCAGGGAAAACGATGTTGCTCAAAGAAATCGCTAACAGCATTACAGAGAATTATCCTGATATCGAGCTATTTGTGTTGCTGATTGATGAGCGGCCCGAAGAAGTGACTGACATGCAACGCTCCGTCAAAGCGGAAGTGGTGAGCTCCACGTTTGATGAGTTGCCCGAAAACCATATCAAAGTGGCTGAGTTGGTGTTAGAACGGGCGCAACGGCTGGTAGAGCACAAAAAAGATGTCGTGATTTTGCTGGATAGTGTCACACGGTTGGCCCGCGCTTACAATTTGGTTATCCCGCCGAGCGGGCGCACATTGTCCGGGGGGATTGATCCCGCTGCGCTCCATCGTCCCAAGCGGTTCTTTGGAGCTGCCCGCAATGTGGAGGAAGGCGGAAGTTTGACAATTTTGGCGACGGCTTTAGTCGAGACTGGTTCCCGGATGGATGATGTCATCTATGAAGAGTTCAAAGGGACAGGCAATCTGGAATTGCATTTGGATCGCAAGTTGGCAGAACGCCGCATCTTTCCTGCGATCGACATTCGTAGATCCGGCACGCGCCGCGAAGATTTGCTCTTGAGCAAGACGGAGTTGGAAAAATTGTGGGCGCTGAGGAAATCGCTTAACGATGCGCCGGATTCCACGGAGGCGCTTGTCAAACGGCTGAAACAAGCCAAAACCAATGAGGAATTCTTAGACTCCCTTGAGTTGAAATCCCCCCGCCAAACCACTCCCGTATCATGAGCGGTACATTTTACTGACATATCGAGCGAGTGCCTCACATAAGATGAAACCGGGTGAATGTATACCCGACACTTTCATCTTTTTGTGAGGTGCTGACATGTCTTCCAAACGCGCATTGTTGGCTTCTTCCCTCGCTGTTACCACATCGGCCTCATGGATGTTCGGTACAGACAGACATCCGGTTGTCTCCGCGGAGATGCTGGAGGGAGCGGATGGGGAACCTGAGCAGAAACAGATAGCCGAGGAAGCGATCTTTCAATATCTCAATCCGGTCATGGCTGTGGCCGAAGGAAATCTGGCCGCCAGGGTGGAGACAAAGCCATTGGTTTACGAGGTGAAGCAAGGAGACACCCTGATGGAGATCGGCCAGCTATTTGGCTTGGATTATCAAGAGATTGCCCAAGTCAATCGGTTACCCGATCCCGACCAATTGCGTGTAGGGCAAAAGCTGACGATTCCGCTGACCAAAAAATGGATTCGCCTTAAACAGAGCGATTCCGTCGCGCGGTTGGCCAAAGAGTTTAAGACAGTGCCGGAGCTGATCCGTTATCTCAACCCGGAACTGGCCAACACCGAACTGACATATATTGGCCAATTGATCGCCGTTCCGGTGCGGATGGCCCTCCCGCCGAAGAAGGTCAAGGAAAAACGCGGAAATGCGGCGCGATTGGCGACAACACCAACGCGGCAATCGAGCGGGGAGTTTATCTTTCGTTGGCCTGTAGCCGGTCAGGTCACCAGCAATTTTGGTTGGCGTAATGGGCGGCAACATAAAGGAATCGATATCTGGAGCCCGGCGAAAGAAAAGGCGGAGATTCACGCAGCGCTTAGTGGACAGGTTGTCCAAGCGGGGTATGTGAACGGATATGGGAATTTAGTGGTCGTGGATCATGGCGGAGGCTGGGTCACGTACTATGCGCACTTGAGCCGGATTACAGTTAGCAAAGGCGAGCAGGTCGCGACGGGGCAGGTTTTGGGCTTTATGGGGATGACCGGCAGGGCAACCGGGTATCACTTGCACTTTGAAGTGCGCAAAGGAGATAAAGCGATTAACCCATTGCGGCTATTGAGATAATTGGCATTCATTTATTTTTTGTGGACAGACATCGCCTTGCTTCCTGCTGTTAACCATGCTATAATGTTGCAGTGATTTTCTAGAAATCGTGCGAATAACTTCTCTGCATTTTGCGGGGAGTGAGTCACAGATGGAATGGCTAGGAAAAGAGGTGAAAAGCATGAAAGCAGGAGTTCATCCGGCATACAAATTGACGACTGTTACCTGTGCATGTGGAAATACATTTGAAACCGGATCTACCGTTGAGAACTTGAGAGTGGACGTTTGCTCCGAGTGCCATCCTTTCTTTACCGGTAAACAAAAAATGGTAAACGCGGGTGGTCGCGTAGACCGTTTCAAAAAGAAATACAACCTCAAATAATGAGATTGTTGGCGTTAAAACCTGCCAGGCAAGCCGATCGTTGGAAGCTTGCCTTTTTTGTTGCGTAGAAAGTTGATCCAGGGACATCCTGGATTTTTTTGTGCGGGAAAACTTGTAACTATCCGTTTTCGTCAAGATCGGTTAAAATGACAATTTGTAACGAATACGGATGGGAGGAACGATAGTGAAAAGCGAACGGCTTTACATCAAGCGCCAGGGCTGGATCGAGATTATCTGCGGTGGGATGTTTTCCGGGAAGAGTGAAGAGTTGATCCGCCGGATTCGACGCGCCAAAATCGCCAAGTTGCAGGTGATGGCATTTAAGCCGGCCATCGATGACCGCTATCACACTGAAGCGATTGCTTCACACAATGGTTTGATTGCCGATGCCCATCCGGTTAGCAGCGCAACGGAACTCATGTCGCTGATCACATCGGAAGTAGATGTGGTGGCTATCGACGAAGTGCAATTTTTTGAACCGGAGATTGTAGAAGTCTGCCAGGATTTGGCCGATCAAGGGAAACGCGTAATCTGTGCGGGACTGGATCAGGACTTCCGCGGAAAGCCATTTGGCCCTACCCCCCTCTTGCTTTCCGTTGCCGAGTATGTGACTAAGTTGCAAGCGATCTGTGTGAAATGCGGGGCTCCGGCCAACCGGACCCAACGTTTGATTGATGGCCGGCCCGCCGCCGTAAATGATCCCGTCATCCAAGTGGGGGCTTCTGAGCAGTATGAAGCGCGCTGTCGCCATTGCCATGAACTGGTTGTCCGCTGAATAAAAAAATCTCAACACAGCCATGCGCGTGTTGAGATTTTTTGCCGTTTGGCCCTTATCCAGCCAGCATATAGAGCAGGCCGAGGGTGATGTTGTAGGTTGCATGGATGACCATGCTCAACGTAGTGTTGACGCGTAGGCGAGCATACGCCAACACCAGCGCCACGAAGAAAATCATCAGGGTGGACAGGCTGAGCCCGTAGTTAGTGTGTACCAAAGCGAACAATACGCTGGTGTAGACGATGCCAAAGCGGGGCAAAAGTGCTCCGCGGAAGATGAGTTCTTCACCCAAAGCGGCCGCCAATCCGAGTGTGAGCACACCGGGAATGGAATCGAACAAGGGACCCAGCAACTTGGTGGTCAGATCGTTTGCATTTTGGTCTACGATTGGACCAAGTAGGGTTTCCACCCATGTTATCAAGGCTGGAAACAGGGTGAGCGCAGCGCCAATGCCGATCCCGGCAAGGACTTGTTTCAATGTGAGAGGGCGCATACCAAGGCGCTCCAGCACTTCTTTCCCATCGCGGCGGGTCAACCACCCTGTTCCGATAAAGGCGAGTAAGGCGAATAATATGTTTTGCGACCAGATGGAGGCAAACGTATAGGACGCGGCCACATTTGGCGCGGTGGCGTCATTGATCAGGCCGAGTCCAATGGCAACGGTGACGAAGAGTTGGACCCAGACCACCATGCTGAAAGATAGCGCCATCGTATGTACACGATGAGCAGGGTCGATCGGCAGGAGCTTTCCGGCCAAGAACCGGCGCAACGACGGGATGAAGACAAGCATGCCTATCAAGGACGGAATCCACAAGCTCATTCCGATGGCTGCGTGCTGGCCAGCAAAGTGATTGATGAGGCGTTCAGAATAAATGCCTTGGAGGGTATGTGCCAGCTGCTCGCCTTGGAAGTGGGCGATGAGGCCAAGCAAAAAAACGATGGCAAAACTGAGAGCCATCAACATATAAAGAACCAAGGCGAACTCTTTTCCTTCGCGCGGATGCTCTGGTGTGCGCGAACGCTCGGCGAGATTGACCAAATAGAACAAGATGATGATCGGGCCAAACACGGTCAGGTTTTCAATGATTGCAGAAAGTGCTTCGTACATGTATCAGTGTTCTCCCTTTAATTTTTCTGTCATTTTCTATCATCATAACATTATCATTGGAACGGTGTCTTTGGTTTCTTCCAAAAAAGGTGCGGGATGTGGTACAATCAAATAACGTGTTTATAGAGTCGGATTTGCATGGGCGTTGGCGTTGGGTGGGAAAGCGCATCCAAATTCCAACGGGTCGGCGATTTTATGATATGTGGGAGTGAGAACTGTGTTAGATCGTTTAGAGGCGATTCATCAGCGATATGAAGAACTGAGCCGCTTGCTATGCGATCCCGAAGTTATCAGCGATAGCAAGAAATTGCGGGAATATTCCAAGGAACAATCGGGATTGGAAGAGAAAAATCAAGCGTATCTGGAATATAAAAATGTGGTTGAACAATTGCGCGACGCAAAGGCGATGTTGGAAGAAAAGCTGGATGATGAGATGCGCGAATTGGTGAAGGCGGAGATCGAAGAATTGACGGCGAGCAAAGAAGCGTTGGAAGAACGGATCAAGATCCTCCTGTTGCCAAAGGACCCCAACGACGAGAAAAACGTCATTGTCGAGATCCGTGGTGCGGCCGGCGGAGAAGAGGCGGCGTTGTTTGCGGCAAACTTGTACCGGATGTACACCCGTTACGCCGAACGCCAAGGTTGGAAAGTGGAGCTGTTGGAAGCCAATGCGACGGGATTGGGCGGATTTAAGGAAGTGGTCTTCTCGATCCAGGGACGTGGCGCTTACAGCCGGTTGAAGTATGAAAGCGGCGCCCACCGTGTGCAGCGCGTGCCGGAAACGGAATCAGGCGGTCGGATTCACACCTCCACGGCAACGGTGGCGGTGTTGCCGGAAGCGGAAGAGGTGGAAATCGAAATCCACGATAAAGATTTGCGGATTGACACCTTCTGTTCGAGCGGCCCAGGTGGCCAAAGCGTGAACACCACACAATCGGCAGTGCGGATCACGCATATTCCGACGGGCATCGTCGTATCCTGCCAAGATGAGAAATCGCAGAACAGCAACAAGGAAAAAGCGATGCGGGTATTGCGGGCTCGGCTGTACGACCTCAAGCAACAGGAAGAGAACGCCAAGCTGGCCGACGCTCGTCGTAGTGCGGTTGGAACCGGGGACCGGAGTGAGCGGATTCGCACGTACAACTACCCGCAAAGCAGAGTGACGGATCACCGCATCGGCTTGACCCTGCACAAGCTAGATTTGATTTTGGATGGTGACTTGCAGGAAGTGATCGATTCCCTGATTTTGCATGAACAGACGAAACTGCTCAGCAAAGAGGCGCAGTGAGCGAGTGAACCAAAGGAGTCGGTGGGATGCATAGGGAATATACGCTGAGAGAAG
This sequence comes from Laceyella sacchari, assembly GCF_024927925.1. Classification (NCBI taxonomy): domain Bacteria; kingdom Bacillati; phylum Bacillota; class Bacilli; order Caryophanales; family Thermoactinomycetaceae; genus Laceyella; species Laceyella sacchari. The sequence goes on along the minus strand of NZ_CP103866.1, from coordinate 3,257,836 downwards.
CCTATCGCCGGGCTTCTTCTTTTTTGCAGGACAACGGGGCAGAAGAAAATGCAAATTTTGAGGCGGAATTGCTGATTCGGCGCCTGGTAGGCTTGGATCGAACACAATTCTTCATGCGTTTGTCTGACCCGTTTCCGACGGACTTGGCAACAAAGCTGGAGGAATGGCTCAGGCGGCGGGCGTCCGGGGAGCCGTTGCAATACATTGTGGGTGACCAGGAGTTTTACGGAAGGGTGTTCCAGGTTAGTCCGGCTGTGCTTATCCCCCGGCCGGAAACCGAATTGCTGATTGAAGCGGTGATTGATGAGGCCGAGCGGCGCTTTGCCGAGGATGAGTTACGCGTGGTTGATGTGGGGACGGGCAGTGGCGCGATCGCAGTGACCTTGGCGCTGGAGAAGCCGCAATGGCAATTGACGGCGATCGACTTATCTGTCTCTGCGCTGGAAGTGGCGCAGATGAATGCTAAAAGGTATGGGGTCAGAGAGCAAATCTGCTGGCTTCAGGGCGACTTATTGGCGCCGCTGGGGGCAGGACTATCCGATATCGATATTCTCGTCTCTAATCCGCCGTATATTCCGTCTCAGACGGTTTATGAGCTGGAGCGGCAAGTGCGCGACTTTGAACCGTACCTTGCCTTGGACGGTGGCGAAGATGGCCTCTCACCCTATCGTCGGATGGTGAGCGCCCTCGCTTCGGTGAAAGCGGGTCCGAAGCTGATCTGCTTTGAGATCGGGGCCGACCAGGGGCGCGCAGTGGCAGAGCTTTTGGCCAGTGTCTGCCAAGAAGTGACGGTAAAACAAGATTTGGCTGGACTAGATCGCATCGTCGTCGGGTGGCGTTCTACAGTAGGGTGAAAATTACAAAAACATGTATAAACGGGTTGTCCCCCTGTCCATACTTTGGGTAAGGACAAGGGGGAGGATTTTAGATGTGCAAACGGACTATTTTTTTATTTTTGTTGAGCGGTTTTATCTTGTGTTCTTTTGTTCGTGCGGAATCGTCCGCAGTGGTCTCCGGTCGTAAGGCGCCGGATCATCCGGAAAAGGGGATTCCGGAACAAGCGATACGGTTACGCATTTTGGCTAACAGCGACCAGTTGCAAGATCAGTGGTTGAAGCGCAAAGTACGGGATGAACTGGTAAAAGAGATTGAGACTTGGGCTGAGCAACCGGACGACATCGAAGAAGCTCGGCAGTTGATTCGATCCCGTCTGCCCCGTTTTCAGGCATTGGCCGAACACACTGTCGCCCGACATGGATTTGATTATCCGGTTAAAGTTGATTTTGGGCGCGTACCGTTCCCGACCAAGCTGTATGGAGAAAAGATATATCCGGCTGGCAATTATGAAGCGTTGCGCGTAACAATCGGGCGAGGAGAAGGGGAAAATTGGTGGTGTGTGCTGTTTCCGCCTTTATGCTTTATCGACATGAGCAACGGTGACGCGGTGGAGCCACCCCCGGAGTCGTTGTCCGCCTCGCTAGAACCGACCCAGCCAGCACAACCCAAAGAAGAGAAAATCCAAGTGCGGTTTTTCCTGTTGGATAAGCTGTTGAAAAAATAAGCGTAGAAAGAAGATATCCCTGCATAGAGCGCTTTGCTTACTGATTTTTGTTCTACGCGTTTGCTCCCTGTCATACCGTCATATTGTAGGACAAGCGAGACAGGGGGCAAGGTTGTATGTTCGTGATACGACGGGCCATTGAGCGAGACGTCTTTCAAGTGCGCAAATTGTTGAGGGAAGCCGGACTCAATGATAAAGGAATTGATGAGCATATCGATCATTTTTTTGTGGTGGAAATGCCCGCGGATGAGGGAGAGACACCGCAATTGGCCGGGGCGGTAGGCATAGAGGTCCACGGACAGTATGGGTTGTTGCGTTCGTTTGTGTTGGAGCGGGCGCCGTGGAACACCAAAGTGGGCATGAACATGATCCAAATCCTTCTGTCCTATGCGAGCAAACTGCGCTTGTCGCATGTGTACCTGTTAGCGGGCGCTTCCCAGGAATTTTTCACCCAATTGGGTTTTTCGGAAATTGCATTTGACGAATTGCCGGTGGATATCCGGGAATCTGAACATGTGGAACGGTCCCGGAACCAAGGAACGGCAATGGTGTTCTGCTGCGTCCCTTCCCATCAGCAATGACGGCTGGTGTCTGAATTCTTTTCTCTATTGTGTTAAGATAGGTGGACAGATGTGACAGCGGATGAGGAAAAGGAGAATGGATTGTGGAATGGATAGAGACACGCTTGAGCCGGGTGGTTGTTGATGAGGGAAAGGGAATCGCGGAATTGCGCGGTAGGGTAGAGATTCAGGAGGCGGCCAACATCCTCAAGCGAGGGGGATTGGTCGCTTTTCCAACAGAAACGGTTTACGGATTGGGAGCGATCGCTACCTCCGCGGATGCGGTGTCCGGCATTTACAAAGCCAAAGGGCGCCCCTCAGACAATCCGCTTATCATTCACTTGGGAGCGGTGGAGCAGGTGGGTGACTGGGTGGAATCCGTTCCGCCCATCGCTGCTGAATTGGCCCGCCGGTTTTGGCCCGGCCCGCTGACGATGGTCTTTCGACACAGAGGCAACTTGGCGTCCAATGTGACTGCCGGTTTGCCCACTGTTGCAGTGCGGGTGCCGGATCATCCACTTGCTCAGGCGTTGCTGTTGGAAACGGGAATTCCCGTTGCGGCTCCCAGTGCCAACCGCTCAGGGCGCCCCAGCCCCACGGAAGCTCTGCATGTGTGGGATGACCTGCGGGGAAAAGTAGCCCTGATTCTTGACGGAGGTGCGACCGGGTACGGCTTGGAGTCAACGGTTGTCGATGTGACTGGGGAAGTGCCTGTCCTGTTGCGCCCGGGTGGGGTGACGTTGGAGCAGTTGCAAGCGGCAGTCGGCACAGTGGAGGTGGACCCCGGCTTGGTTCGTGACGATGAGTCTCCGCGCTCCCCAGGGATGAAATATCGCCATTATGCACCGGAAGGGGACGTGTGGTTGGTGCGGGAGCCTTGGGCTGAAGTGAAAGAGGCGCTACAACGTGAAATCAGCCGTCAGCAGGATCAAGGGTACCGGGTGGGGCTGTTGGTGACCGAGGAACACAGCGACCTTGTTACGGCGGATGTGATTGTTCGCTGTGGATGGCGCCGGGACCCGCTCAGTGTGGCTCGCGGATTGTACCATGCATTGCGGGAGTTTGATGAGCAGCAGGTAGATGTGATCTTCGCCGAGACTTTCCCTGAGGAGGGGATATACCGGTCCGTAATGAACCGCTTGGCCAAAGCGGCGGCAGGGAAAACACTCGATTTGTGCAAGTAAAAGCCAGATGGTTGAGCCGTCTGGCTTTTTGTCAATTCTTAAGGGGCAAAGGCCACGGTCGTTGGAGGTGCGTTGAGTCCGTCATCTCGACAGTTCTTTTTTCTTGGACGAGGGCATACCATGAGACGAGGACTTGGACGGGAGGTGCGGATATGCCGCTGACGACTGTGGAATGGGGGCAACTGTTCACCCTCTCCATGATCGCCCTTGCGATGGGGACAGATGCGTTTTCATTTGGCGTCGGCATGGGCATGAAACGGCCCGCGGTTGGTACCATTTCCAAGTTGAGCGCATCCGTCGGTTTTTTTCATGTGTTGATGCCGCTCATCGGCATGGCGATTGGGCAGTTGCTGGGCAAAGTGATGAAAGATGTCGCAGTCATGGTGGGTGGCGGAATGTTGTGCTTTTTGGGCCTATCTATGCTGTGGCATGTGATCAGGGGCGAGGAAGAGGATGAGCGCTCTCGCATCTCCTCATGGGGAAGTATCCTGCTTTTTTCGCTCAGCGTAAGTTTAGATTCTTTGTCGGCTGGCCTCAGTCTGGGGCTGTTCGATGCGGATATATGGTTGACCTTGTTGTTGTTTGGTTTGTTCAGCTTTGCCATGACCGGGACCGGGCTGGTACTGGGAAGATTCATGGGAGGATGGATTGGCACCTATGGAGAGGTGATTGGCGGAATGATCCTGATCTACTTGGGATGCAAATTTATGATATAAGCCCCCTATTGCCCCAAAATATTCCTTTGAGTAAAGTAGATGATAAGGATGTTTATTTTTAATTAAAATAAGTTTATCCACTAGTCTCGTCGGCAAAGAGACGCGGGACGCAAAGTTGCAAATGCGCTGGCGCGATGGCCGAAATGAGATGTCCGGTTGCCCCCGGGCGTGCGAGAATAGGTGGAAGCGAGGTGAATAAATGTGCGTAAGGTGTTGTTTGTCTGTACCGGAAACACTTGCCGAAGCCCGATGGCCGAAGCGCTGTTGCGGAAGTGGGTTGAGCGGGAGCGGCTGGATGTGGATGTGAAATCGGCTGGGATATCGGCGTTGGACGGAGCTGCGGCGTCGGAGCAGGCGACCCAGGTGTTGGAAGAGAAGGGGATCGCTCATTGCCATGCATCAACCCCGCTGTGCAAGGAGTTGGTGGCGTGGGCTGATGTGATCTTGACGATGACCGCACAGCACAAATCGTTTATCATCCACGATTTCCCCGAGAGCGTGGATAAAATTTTCACGTTAAAAGAATACGCTTTCGGTGGTTCAGAGCAGGTTTCGGTACATCAAGCGTTGGATCGGTTATATGCGGAGATGGAAAGCCATCGGGCGGCGGTACAAAGCAGGTTTTCACTCAAAGCGGACGAGCCTTGGCCAAAAGAAGCAGAAGAAGCGTGGATGAAAGAAGTGGGCCCGCTGCTGGCTGAGGAAGAACGGTTATTGCGGGAATTGAAACAGATGGCATTACAGCAGGACATCGCCGACCCCTATGGTGGATCGGTAGAAGAATACCGGGCATGCGCCGGGGAGATCGAGGCGGCGATCGAGGCGATCGTGGCCAAATGGAGGGAATGACCGGATAGGAACGCCCAATTCAAAGCGCCAGCAGGGGAAGCACTGCGTTATACTGGGGATGGATGTTTCCAAAGGAGGAATAAACATGCGTATACTACTTGGCTCCGACCACGGCGGCCTTCGGTTGAAGCAAGAAATCAAGGATTTGCTGGATGAAATGGGCATCCATTACAGCGATGTTGGCTGTGACTGTGCGACTTCTGTCGATTATCCAGATTATGCACGTCCGGTCGCGGAAAAGGTGGCTAGCGGTGAATATGACTTGGGTATCCTGATCTGCGGAACCGGCATTGGCATGTCCATTGCCGCTAACAAAGTCAAAGGCATTCGCTGTGCAGTGGTGAGTGATGAATTTTCCGCTCGCATGAGCCGCGAACACAACAACGCCAACATTTTGGCCCTTGGGGAGCGCGTTGTTGGCCCCGATTTGGCCCGCTCGATTGTGCGAGTGTGGCTAACTTCTGAATTCCAAGGGGATCGGCATGCCCGCCGCGTGCAAAAGATCCACGAATTGGAAGGGGCTCTCCAGTCGTGAACGGAATGGAACGGCTGTCCGCAGAAATGAAAGATGCCATGCGCGAGCTGGTGGCGGCTGCCGGTTTGACGGACAAGCATGTGGTGGTCCTGGGAGTGAGCACGAGCGAAGTGGCCGGGCATCGGATCGGTTCGCAAGGGAGTGACGAGATAGCCGCGGCTTTGTTTGCAGGCATGCGGGAGGTGCAACAAGAAGTCGGTTTTCATTTGGCTTTTCAATGTTGCGAACACCTGAACCGAGCACTTGTCGTCGAGCGAGCAGTGGCAGAGCGGTTCGGTTGGCAGGAAGTGATGGCGGTACCTGTCCGCCACGCAGGTGGCGCGATGGCTGCTTATGCTTTTCGGCATTTAGCTGACGCGGTGTTGGTGGAATCGATTCAAGCTGATGCTGGGATCGACATCGGTGACACGCTCATTGGCATGCATCTCAAGCCGGTGGCTGTGCCGGTTCGTCCTGGGCGGAAAACGATCGGCGGCGCGCATGTGACCATGGCCAAAACCCGTCCAAAGCTAATTGGTGGCGCACGGGCAGTTTATGTACGGGAAATTGAAAAAGTGTCTCCTTAAAACCGAAAGATCTGTTAAAATGAGGATTGGAATGTTAAGTTTTTTATTCGAGGGGGCAGGTTGAATGGAACAGTTAAAGCGGAAAGACCCACAAGTGGCTGAGGCAATTACCAACGAGTTGCGCCGCCAACGGGACAAAATCGAACTCATCGCTTCTGAAAATTTCGTTTCTGAAGCGGTAATGGAAGCGATGGGAACGGTATTGACCAATAAATATGCGGAAGGATATCCTGGCAAACGTTATTACGGCGGTTGCGAACACGTGGATGTGGTGGAAGATCTGGCGCGGGAACGGGCCAAACAACTGTTTGGTGCCGATCATGCCAATGTGCAGCCTCATTCAGGGGCGCAAGCCAATATGGCTGTGTACTTTGCGGTGTTGGAACCAGGTGATACCGTATTGGGCATGAACTTGGCGCACGGCGGCCATTTGACCCATGGCAGCCCGGTCAACTTCTCCGGCCAGCTGTATAAATTTGTTGCATACGGCGTTGATAAAGAGACGCATCGAATCAACTATGAAGAAGTGCGCCAGATGGCACTTGAGCACAAACCGAAGCTGATTGTAGCCGGGGCAAGTGCCTATCCGCGCCAAATCGATTTTGCCCGCTTCAGAGAGATTGCTGACGAAGTGGGGGCGCGGTTGATGGTGGATATGGCTCACATCGCCGGCCTCGTGGCGACGGGCCATCACCCAAACCCTGTGCCGTATGCTGACTTTGTGACCACCACCACCCATAAGACATTGCGCGGTCCGCGCGGCGGGATGATCCTTTGCAAGGAAGAATTTGCCAAAGTGATCGACAAATCGATCTTCCCCGGTGTCCAAGGCGGGCCACTCATGCATATCATCGCCGCAAAAGCTGTCGCCCTCGGCGAAGCGTTGTCCGATGAGTTCAAGTCTTATTCCCAAGCGGTGGTGGACAACGCTGAACGCTTGGCTGAATCGCTCAGAGGGCATGGCCTGGAACTCATTTCTGGCGGTACCGACAACCACCTGGTGCTCATCGATGTCCGCAACTTGGGCTTGACCGGGAAAAAAGCGGAGCACCTCTTGGATGAAGTGGGCATCACCTGCAATAAAAACGCGATTCCATTCGATCCGGAAAAACCGTTTGTCACCAGCGGAATCCGCATCGGGACGGCGGCGGTCACCAGCCGTGGCATGGGTGTGGAAGCGATGGAAGAGATTGCCGCGATCATCGCGCTGACCTTGAAACACCCCGAAGACCAAGCGAAGCATGAAGAAGCAAAACAACGTGTAGCCAAATTGACAGGTGCATATCCTCTGTACCCGAACAAATAAAAAAAGCGGAGCAGCCCTGGGAGCCAAGTGCTCTCGGGGTTTTCGTGTGTGTAGACAGGTGGCGTAGCGCACCCTCTTCCAGGGCTTTTTTTGCACCGTGGGAAATTTAACCCAACATGTGGCAATAATAATCTAAGAAAAGGTTGTCTCGCGGGGAACCTTATGGTTAACTATCATGGGAACAAAATTCGAAGACATTCAAGACAGAAAGAAGGGCGCTAACATGGGGAATGTTTATGTATTCGATCATCCACTTATCCAGCACAAGCTCACATTTATTCGGGACAAGCACACCGGAACCAAAGAATTCCGCGAGTTGGTGGATGAAGTTTCCGCACTGATGGCTTATGAGATCACAAGGGATATGCCGCTTAGAGAAGTGGAAGTGGAAACACCAGTAGCCAAGGCGAAGTGCAAAGTCTTGGAAGGGAAAAAGCTGGGGCTAGTGCCGATTCTGCGTGCAGGATTGGGGATGGTAGACGGCATTTTGAAATTGATTCCAGCTGCCAAAGTGGGGCATCTCGGCCTGTACCGCGATCCGGAGACATTGGAACCAGTGCAGTACTATTCAAAAATGCCATCCGATATCGGTGAACGGGAACTGATCGTGATCGACCCGATGCTGGCTACGGGGGGATCGGCATCGGCCGGGATTCGCATCCTGAAGGAAATGGGCGCGAAACAGATCAAGCTGATGTGCCTGATCGCGGCGCCGGAAGGTGTGGACAGAGTGCAAAAAGATCATCCGGATGTAGACATTTATGTGGCAGCCATTGATGAGAAGCTGGACGAAAAAAGTTATATCATCCCAGGATTGGGTGATGCAGGAGATCGGCTGTTCGGCACCAAATAATAACAAGGCGGCGCCGGGGCCCGCGGTCAATTCGCAACATGCGTTTGCCTGTGCCCCCGCGCATGAGCGACCTTAAGGGGGTTGAAGCCGCATCTATCCATTTGACCTGTTGGATCGCTCTAGCATGGGAATCTGCAATCGGATCTGGTTGTTTATGACGCGATGTTGAGAACAACGTCTGTTCATATGTCAATAGTGAAATGGTGAATGACTTGTTCTATGATGGCGTCAAAACCCATAAAAATGCAGTAACAGAAAGCCGTTTTTCAAAATAACGACTTTTTTGTCACATATGTTTTTGAGAAAACGTTGACAAAAAGGATGAGGCTTCGTTACTATAGGCAGGGGAAAGGGAAGTTTTCCTAAGATTCTCCGAACGAATTCCAAGCAACCGGAAGCTGTCTGCCCTTTTCTGAAATCCTTCCTACATATGGGGGTTTTTCATGAAAAATGACACGAATCTGTGGCGCATTGCCGCGTTGGTCAGTTCAATTGGCACGGAGATCGTGTTGTTGACTGTGGGCGGGGCTTGGGTGGGGAACAAATTGGATGCCTTGTGGGGCACCAAACCATTTTTGCTCCTCGCAGGTGTGTTGGTCGGGCTTGGAAGCGGTTTTATCACTGCTTTTTTCACTTTGAAAGCATTTGTGAAGGAATGAACTCCTCATGGATCCATTGCATACCATTCGCCGACGAGTGGTGATCCTCACAGCCGGATTCCTCGCGTTACTCTTAGTCCTATGGTTACTTACTCCGTATAAGAAAATGGTCGCTGGAGCAGGCCTTGGCTTGTTGGTCAGTCTGTATAACGTCTTGTATATGGCGCGTAAAGTGCGCCTGGCAGGAGAGACGACTTTAGCGACTGGTTCCACCAGACATAGAGGAACAGGCATGATCAATCGTTATCTCATGGTTGCCCTTGCGATACTCGTCGCTTTCAAATATCCGATGCATTTTGATGTCCGCACGATTGTCGTGGGGTTGCCAATCTGCTATATACTCATCATTGTATTGGAGTTTTGGGAGGTTCGAAAACTCCGAACCACGTCAGGAAAGGGGTGAAGCTGGATACATGGAAAAAACACCAAAGCTAGTGTTTGACTTAATGGGTTTGCAAGTAAAGCTGGACGTGACTGTGATGATCACCACGACGATTTGTTGCATCCTAGTATTCCTCATCGCCATGTTGGCCACTCGCCGCTTGGCAATGGTTCCGACGGGTATGCAAAACTTTGTGGAAATGATCATTGAGTTCACCCAGGGTATTGTCCGTTCCAACATGGATGCCAAAACAAGCGAACGCTTTTATGGCTTTGCTTTCACGCTCTTTTTGTTCATTTTTATCGCGAATCAGATGGGACTCATGTTTAACGTGGTGACCGAACACCATGAACCCATACCTTTCCTGGGAATTGAAGCAGCGGGAGAGCATCATGGTGAAGCGGGCAAGGAAGCGGAGCATCATAATGCCTACGCTTGGTGGAAATCACCGACTGCTGACATCAACGTGCCGATTGCGATGGCTTTAGCAATCACGATTGTCGCTCACTTCCTGGGGATCAGAAAGTCACCCAAGAAGTACGCATCCCATTATTTCCAACCATTCTCTTGGATGTTCCCGCTCCACATCATCGATGAAGTCGCTAAGCCCGTCACACACGGCTTGCGTCTATGGGCGAACATCTTTGCCGGTGAGATTCTGATCATCGTGTTGCTCAAAGGCGGGTTCTTGACCGGAGCACCGCTGATCGTATGGTTGGCGTACTCGGTCTTTGTCGGAACGGTGCAAGCGTACGTATTTACAGTGTTGGCCATTGTATACATGTCACAAAAGTTGGCTGACGACCATTAATCAACGACTCAAAAATTGATTTAATTTTTAAGGAGGATTTTATTATGGATTTGACGATTATTGCTGGTGCTATCATGTTGTCTTTTGCCGCTATCGCGGGTGCATTTGGTAACGCTTGGGTGTTTGGACGCTATCTGGAAGGGATTGCTCGTCAACCTGAAGTTCGTGGTATGCTGTTCACCCAAACCTTCATCGGGATCGCTTTGGTAGAGGCGTTGCCAATTATCGCAGTTGCTTTCGGCATCATGGCTGTACTCGGCATCATCGGCTAATGTCTTCACCAATGCAATGACGGGGAATATGTTTTTCTATTCCCCGTCTGCTTATGATTAAGCCTTTTATTCGTAATTTGCATACACAAGTTCCCGCAAGTCTGAAGGGAGTGAATCAAGTGTTAAGTATTGAATGGGGTACGATGGTATTCCAGCTTATCGCATTTATCATTTTAATGCTGCTCGTTTCCAAATACGCTCTTCGTCCAATGCTGAACACCATGAGGCAACGTCAAGAGCACATTGACGGCCAGATCAAGGCTGCTGAGAAAAGCCGCAAAGAAGCGGAGGATCTCATCAAAGAGCAACGCGAAGCGCTGGAAAAAGCCCGCCTAGAGGCGAAAGAGATCATCGAACGCGCCAAAGCGCAAAAAGAGCGTGAAGCGGAAGAGATCATCGCCAAAGCGCAAGAGCGCGCTGAGAGCATGATCAAAGAGGCGACCAATGAAATTCAACGCGAGAAAGAAAAAGCGCTTGCCAGTTTGCGCGATGAAGTGGGTGCCCTGTCCGTTCAGCTCGCATCCAAGTTGATCGAGAAAGAACTGGATAGCAAAGCCCAAGCTGAGCTGGTGGGTCGTTATCTCGAGCAGGTAGGCAGAGTGCAATGACCAGCTCGGTAGTAGCGAAGCGATACGCCAAAGCATTGTTTGAGGTCGCCGCAGAACAGAAATGCTTGGATGGCGTGGAGCGAGATTTAAAAAAAGTGACGGCAACATTTAACGCTTCCCCTGAGCTGGTGGCGTGGGTAGGCCATCCTTCCACTTCCTCCGCCCAGAAGCGTGAAGTGTTTGACAAACTGTTCGCGGATGTGAACCAATACACGAAGAACCTCTTGTACGTATTGGCTGACCGTCGCCGCGAGAACATCGTGTTCGACCTGGCGCAAGCGTTTAATGAGTTGGCCAACGAAGCGAGAGGGATTGCTGAAGCGCAAGTGACGACCGCGTTCCCCCTCACCGAGGAGAATAAGGCGGAGATCGTTCAAGCGTTTGAACCGATTATTGGCAAGAAGATTAAAATTACCGAAAAAGTTGATTCCGACATCCTGGGCGGTGTGATCGTGCAAGTGGGCGACCGGTTGTTTGACGGAAGCCTGAAGACGAAGTTGGCCCGTTTTCAGGATGGGTTGAAGCTGGGCAGAATCGGATAGAACATACAGACGGAAAGATTGGGGTGAACCATTATGAGCATTAAACCGGAAGAGATCAGCTCCCTTATTAAAGAGCAGATCAAAAATTACCGTGCCGAAGTCGAAGTGACCGATGTAGGCACCGTTATCAATGTCGGGGACGGTATTGCCCGCGCGCACGGCCTGCAAAATGCCATGGCTGGTGAGCTGGTTGAGTTCAGCAATGGTGTGATGGGTATGACGCTGAACTTGGAAGAAAACCACGTAGGTATCGTTATCTTGGGCCCATATCAAGATATTCGTGAAGGAGACCAAGTGAAACGCACGGGTCGCCTGATGGAAGTACCAGTAGGTAAAGCACTGTTGGGTCGCGTTGTAAACCCGCTCGGACAGCCACTGGATGGTAAAGGTCCGATCGAAACGACTGAATTCCGTCCGATCGAGTCGGAAGCACCTGGCGTTATTGACCGTAAATCGGTACATGAGCCGTTGCAAACCGGGATCAAAGCGATTGACTCCATGGTTCCGATCGGTCGCGGTCAGCGCGAGCTGATCATCGGCGACCGCCAAACCGGTAAAACCTCGGTGGCGCTTGATACCATCATCAACCAAAAAGGCAAGGACATGGTCTGTGTTTACGTGGCGATCGGCCAAAAGGCTTCTACCGTCGCGCAAGTGGTAGAGAAGTTGCGTCGTTTTGGTGCTCTTGAGTACACCATCGTCGTTGTGGCTGGCGCATCTGACCCGGCTCCGTTGTTGTTCTTGGCTCCGTATGCCGGATGTGCGATGGGTGAATACTTCATGTACAACGGCGGACATGTACTCTGCGTATACGATGACTTGTCCAAACAAGCGGCTGCATACCGTGAGCTGTCTTTGTTGCTCCGTCGTCCGCCAGGCCGTGAAGCGTATCCCGGGGATGTATTCTACCTGCACTCCCGCCTTTTGGAGCGTGCAGCGAAACTTTCCGATGAGCGCGGTGGCGGATCGTTGACAGCCCTGCCGTTCATTGAAACCCAAGCGGGTGACATCTCCGCTTATATTCCAACGAACGTGATCTCCATCACCGACGGACAAATCTTCTTGGAGTCCAACCTGTTCCACTCCGGTGTGCGCCCGGCGGTAAACGTAGGTACTTCCGTATCCCGCGTAGGTGGATCTGCACAAATCAAAGCGATGAAAAAAGTGTCCGGTACATTGCGGCTGGACTTGTCCCAATACTACGAGTTGGCGGCGTTTGCGCAATTCGGTTCTGACTTGGATAAAGCGACCATGGCGAAGCTGGAGCGCGGGAAACGCGTTGTAGAAATCTTGAAACAAGGTGAGCATGAACCGCTGTCCGTTGAGAAACAAGTAGTCTCTCTCTACCTGGTAACCAAAGGCCATTTGGATGAGATCGCGGTTGAAGACGTTCGCCGTTTCGAAGCGGAGTTCCACGCTTTCCTTGATGCGAACCATCAAGATGTGCTGAAAGACATCGTTGATAAGAAAGAGCTGAAGGAAGACAACGAGAAGAAACTGCTCGAAGCGATTGCTGCGTTCAAAAAAAATTTTGTGGCATCTAATTAAGCAGGAAGACAAGTTTTCACTGCCGGCGCTCGGTTGAGCCGCTCACGTGTAAGAAAGCGGCGGCTCGACGAACGATCGGCAACAGAAAGGCGGTGAACACATGGGACAATCGATGCGGGACATTAAGCGGAGCATTAAAGCTAAAGAGGATATCAGAAAGACGACCAAAGCGTTGAAACTGGTATCTGCGGCCAAACTTCGCCGCGCACAGGAGCAAGCGCAGGCGGCGCGTCCATATGCGGAGAAGTTGCGCGATGTGATCATCAACATCGCTCAAAATACGGCAAATGCCAACCACCCGATGCTCGTTTCCCGTCCGATCAAAAAAACCGGTTATCTGATCATCACTTCGGATCGCGGCCAAGCTGGCGGCTACAACTCCAACCTGTTGCGTATGCTGGTGTCTGCTCTGAACAAGCGCCACCAAAGCAAAGATGAGTACGTGATCTTTGTGATCGGGCGCAAAGGACGCGATTTCCTACGCAAACGCAATTACCCTGTCATCAATGAAGTGACAGGCTTGCCCGATTCGCCAACGTTTGCCGATGTGAAAGAAATTGCGGAGCAAGCCGTTCGTTTCTATGCAGAAGAGAAGTTTGATGAGCTGTACCTCTTGTACAATGAGTTTGTTAACCCAGTGGTTCAGCGTCCGACGGAAAAACGCTTGTTGCCGCTGGCTGGGGATGACTTGGCGGGATCCAGCCAAACTGGAAAAACCATTTACGAGTATGAGCCATCCCAAGAAGAGGTGTTGTCCACTCTGCTTCCAAGTTATGCAGAAGCACTTATCTATAGCGCTCTTTTAGATGGTAAAGCGAGTGAACACGCTGCTCGGATGAACGCGATGAGCAATGCGACCGACAATGCTACGGAAATGATCGAATCGCTGAAGTTGCAATTCAACCGGGCACGGCAAGCGGCAATTACGCAAGAGATTGCGGAGATCGTCGGTGGGGCGGCTGCGCTGGAATAGAAGAAGCGATGAGTTGAACGAAACAACGATTAGCGGGTTGGCCATCCCGTTTTGATAGATGTAAATGCAGTTTAAGGAGGGAACGAGATGAGCACTGGACGTGTGCTTCAGGTAATGGGCCCGGTTGTGGACGTGCAATTTGAAAGCGGCCAATTGCCTGAGATTTATAACGCGATTAAAGTTAGACGTAACGATGGAAGTGAACTGGTGTTAGAAGCTGCCATTCACTTGGGTGACAATATTGTTCGTACAGTAGCGATGGCTTCCACCGACGGATTGGTTCGCGGCATGGAAGCGGTTGATACAGGTAAGCCGATCAGCGTTCCGGTAGGCCGTCCGGGATTGGGACGTGTATTCAACGTATTGGGTGAACCGATCGACGAAGCGGGTCCGGTCGTTTCAGACGAATACCTGCCCATTCACCGTCCGGCACCGAGCTTTGAGGATCAATCCACCCAAGCGGAAATGTTGGAAACGGGTATTAAAGTCGTTGACTTGCTTTGCCCATATGCAAAAGGTGGTAAGATTGGTCTGTTTGGTGGTGCGGGTGTAGGGAAAACCGTACTTATCCAAGAATTGATCAACAACGTTGCTCAAGAGCACGGCGGTTTGTCTGTATTCGCAGGGGTAGGGGAGCGTACCCGTGAAGGGAACGACCTGTACCATGAGATGAAAGATTCTGGTGTAATCAACAAAACGGTGATGGTCTTCGGTCAGATGAACGAGCCGCCGGGTGCGCGGATGCGCGTGGCTTTGACTGGCTTGACCATGGCTGAGCATTTCCGTGACAGCGAAGGGCAAGACGTGCTGTTGTTCGTAGATAACATTTTCCGCTTTACACAAGCAGGTTCTGAGGTGTCTGCGCTGTTGGGCCGCATGCCTTCCGCGGTAGGTTACCAACCGACCTTGGCTACGGAAATGGGTCAATTGCAAGAGCGGATCACATCTACCAAAACCGGTTCGATCACATCGGTTCAAGCGATTTATGTACCGGCGGACGACTATACCGATCCGGCTCCGGCGACCACCTTCGCTCACTTGGATGCGACCACCAACTTGGAGCGCCGTCTGACCCAAAAAGGGATCTATCCGGCGGTAGACCCATTGGCATCCACTTCTCGTATTCTGACCCCAGACGTAGTCGGGGAAGAGCATTACCGTGTAGCTCGCGGCGTACAGCAAATCCTGCAACGCTACCAAGAACTCCAAGACATCATCGCGATCTTGGGTATGGATGAGTTGTCTGATGAAGACAAACAACTGGTAGCCCGTGCGCGGAAAGTAGAGAAATTCCTTTCTCAAAACTTCCACGTGGCTGAGCAATTCACCGGCCAACCAGGTGTGTATGTGCCTGTGAAAGAAACGGTTCGCAGCTTCAAAGAGCTGTTGGAAGGCAAACACGACGATCTGCCAGAAGATGCGTTCTACATGGTGGGAACCATTGACGACGCGATCGAAAAAGCGAAATCGATGGGTTACACCCGTTAAACCATAACATTCTGCCTGGCGGAGAGGAATCGGGTTTCTGCCAGGCAGTTTTCTTAGCTAGCCTCAACTCGAGATGGGGAGGTGAATCACTGCTACGGGGTGCGTCGCTTGGCTGATGCCAAGATGACACCCGAGGGAGTAGCAGGACGCCCACATGAGCAAAATTCAGTTGGACATTGTGACACCTGAAAAGGTCGTCTACTCAGAACAAGTAGAAATGGTCATCACCCGTGCTGCGAATGGGGATGTTGGGATTCTCCCAAAACACGCCCCCTTTGTCAGCCCGCTCAAAGGGGATACGGTGCGCATTAAAAAAGACGGTTCGGAAGAGGTCATTTCTGTCAGTGGCGGATTTATTGAAGTGCGCCCTGACAAAGTGACGATCTTAGCTAAGTCGGCCGGCGTATAATTGGCGTAGCGCTTAATAAAAGTCGCTGTGCTATTGGAGGGGATTTTAGTGAAGCTAAAGTCCTCTTTTTTTTACCCTGAAAACATAGGGGGAAGCGTGGACGTTGTTTAGGTAATGATGAATGTAAAGAGGGTGCCAAGGCAAGGAGTTGCTGTCCATTCTGCTTTTCTTTCGGCATAAATGAGGGAATATTTGCTTATGTTAGGAGTGACCAGGCCCAAGCGAGGAACGGCATTTCGTCAATGTAGAAAATGGGACAATTTTTCGTCGTTTTCGTCAACCTTCTCACAATTAGGAAAGTGTTGTATAATCAAACAATAGAAACGGGCTATTTTTTATGTATCTCTTTAAGTTTTATATATGAATGCGCCTGACACTGTGGCGTGTCTGACAAGTCCGATTGACGCATGAGAGGCGGCGGAAACATCATTTCCCAATGAGTACCGATGGGCTAGTAAAGAGAATGGGATGAGGTGTTGCGCCCACGGGCATCTTCTCCAAGCGTGCGATAGAAGGTGTCCAGAGTGAAGTTTGTTTGATTTGTTAGGCGCGATTGCTTTTTTTGGAGCAGGGTGGGTGCCCCCCCTTTTTTTGCGCTGTGGCAGAAGGGAATCACATGCTGTGGCAGGCTTCCCTGAGGGGTTGTCAGGCCCGTGGGGAACCTCGAAGTGAGGGAAGTGTTCGCGGGGCGCTTTTTAGGAGGAATCCCCTGCCCGAATTTGATTGATGTAAGCGTTTTTACAGACGGATGACAGATCCGTCTCCTTCATTTTCTGCTAGGAGGGATAAATATGGCGCTTGATCCCACCCACCTGCAACTCGCTATCTTCCTTTTGATCGGCATCGCGTTGCCGATTGTGGCCTTGTCGCTGGGACGCGTGCTTCGTCCGCACAATCCCACCCCTGATAAGGCGATCACATATGAGAGCGGTGTGGATCCCAAGGGTGACAGCTGGGTTCAGTTTAACGTCCGGTACTACTTGTTTGCGTTGCTGTTTGTGATATTTGATGTGGAAGCTGTTTTCCTGTATCCGTGGGCGGTCAGTTATGATGCCCTTCGCTCGGATGTGGGACTGTTTATTCTTGTGGAAATGTTGATCTTCATTTTCTTCCTGGTGCTGGGTTTGGCTTACGCTTGGAAAAAGAAGGTGTTGGAATGGGAGTAAATTTTGAACAGATGACGCCGTTTGAGCAACAGGAGTTGGAAAGAAACGTCTTGTTCACCAGCTTGGAGCAGGTAAAGGCTTGGGCGCGCTCCAACTCCATGTGGCCGCTGACATTTGGACTTGCATGCTGTGCGATCGAGATGATGGGTACAGGCGGTTCGCACTATGATCTAGACCGTTTTGGCGTGTTTTTCCGCGCTTCACCCCGTCAGTCGGATGTGATGATTGTAGCGGGAACTGTCACCAAAAAGATGGCCCCCTTGTTGCGCCGGCTTTATGACCAGATGCCTGAGCCCAAATGGGTGATCGCCATGGGTTCCTGCGCGACGGCGGGTGGACCTTACGTCAAATCTTACGCTGTGGTGAAGGGAGTCGATCAGATCGTGCCTGTGGACGTATACATCCCCGGTTGCCCACCCAATCCGGCGGCATTGATCTACGGCATCCACAAATTGCAGGAGAAAATTCGCTATGAGGCCAAGCATGGGAAGAGGGTGACCAGTCAATGAGCGAACAAGGGGATAAAAACAACAAACCGGAAACCGGCCAAGGCATGAACGAGACGGAAGCAAAGGGGACCGAAGCCAACGCGGATCAAGGGACTCCCGCAGCTGGAGGGAAGACCGGAGAAGAGGCCCAAGGAAAAGCCAAAGCAACTCCGACAGGGCGAGCCCGACCGGCGTCCGGCGCCAGACCTCGTCCGGCAGCCAAGAAAGCGGAAGAAAAGAAGCCGGAGGAGCCCTCTCCAATGCAACCGCTGTTGGAACAATTTGTCGCCCGAATCAAGGAAGGTTGCCATCCGGAAGCGGTGGTGGAAGCATATATTAACCGCCCCAGCGGGCATATCCCCACTTTGGTAATCGACCGGGCACATTGGAGCAAAGTTGCCCGATTCTTGAAAGAAGACAAGTCGCTGGCGTTTGATTACATGCGCAATCTCTCCAGTGTGGATTATGAGACGCATCTGGAAGTGTGTTATCAGCTGGTATCGTTTGCACACCAACATCAAGTGGCTGTTCGCGTCAAGGTGGACAGGGAGGAAGCGGTGTTGCCGACCGTCTCTGATGTGTGGGCCGCGGCGGGTTGGAATGAGCGTGAGGCGTATGACTTGATGGGGATACATTTCACCGGTCATTCCGATTTGCGGCGCATCTTGCTCCCGGACGATTGGGTTGGTCATCCACTTCGCAAAGATTATGAACCACTGGATAAGGAGGTGTAACCTTTGCTTCGAACAGAAGAGATGTTATTGAACGTCGGCCCGCAACACCCGAGTACGCACGGAGTGCTGCGCTTGGTGGTTAAAATCGATGGGGAATCGATTGTGGACGCGGAGCCGGTGATCGGTTATTTGCACCGTGGAACGGAAAAGTTGGCTGAGGATCTAAATTATACGCAAATCATTCCGTATACTGACCGTCTCGATTATGTGTCGGCGATGACCAACAACTATGCAATTGTGCATGCGACCGAACGGTTGATGGGATTGGAAGTTCCTGAGCGAGCGGAGTTTTTGCGCGTGATTGTGATGGAACTGAACCGCATTGCCAGCCATTTGGTCTGGATGGGAACCTACCTGTTGGACATCGGAGCGCTAAGCCCGTTTTTATACGCATTCCGCGACCGCGAACAGATTTTGGATTTGTTTAATGAATTGTGCGGAGCGCGTCTCACCTACAACTACATGCGCGTGGGCGGTGTGAAATGGGATGCTCCCCCTGGATGGATTGACAAAGTGGGAAGCTTTGTTGAATACATGCAAAAACAGATGGTGGAGTACCATGGGTTGATTTCCGGCAATGAGATCTTCAAGCAGCGCACCAAAGGAGTCGGCGTTTATGACCGCAAGATGGCATTGGATTACGGATTGTCCGGAGCCAATTTGCGGGTGACGGGGGTCGATTGGGACCTTCGCAAAAAACAGCCGTATTCGATCTATGATCGATTTACATTTAATGTGCCTGTGGGCAAAACGGGTGACTTGTATGAGAAGTACATGTGCCGCATGAATGAGGTGGTGGAGTCGCTCAATATCTTGCAACAGGCGGTGAACGCATTTCCCGCTGAGGGTAAGATTATGGGCAAGGTACCACGTGTGCTTCGGGTACCGGAAGGTGAGGTTTACGTGGGGATTGAGTCGCCGCGGGGAGAGTTGGGTTGCCATATTGTCAGCAAAGGCAAGGATAAGCCTTGGCGCCTGAAGTTCCGACGCCCTTCGTTTTACAATTTGCAGATTTTGCCTGAGTTGTTAAAGGGCCAAAACATCTCCAACTTGGTCGCCATCTTAGGCGGGATCGACATCGTGCTTGGGGAGGTGGACGGCTGATGAATCCGTGGCTGGTGTTGGGTCCGGTGATCTTGCTCTTGATCGTGTTGGGGTTTGTTACATACGCAATCTTTTTTGAGCGGAAAGTGCTTGGATGGATACAAGGCCGCATCGGGCCAAATCGTGTGGGGCCGTGGGGGCTGTTGCAGACCGTCGCTGACGTACTCAAACTGCTTCTCAAAGAGGATGTTACACCGAAAAAGGCGGACTTGGCCCTGTTTAAGCTCGCCCCCGCGCTGGCGTTTATTCCGGCGTTTGCCATCCTGGCGGTGATTCCTTTTACCGATACTATCCAATTTGCCGATTTTGCGGTGGGACTTTTGTATTATCTGGCCTTGTCCAGCGTGACCATCATTGCGATCTTGGTCGGCGGTTGGTCTTCAAATAACAAATACGCGCTTTTAGGCGGGATGCGTTCTGCGGCGCAAATGATCAGTTATGAGATTCCGCTGGTGATGTCGGTGGTGGGCATCATCATGACGGTGGGATCGCTCAACCTGAACGAGATTGTGGAGGCGCAAAAAGAGGTCTGGTTCATCTTCCCGCAGGCGATCGGGTTCGTCGTCTTTTTGATCGCGTCCATCTCGGAATTGAACCGAACCCCGTTTGACCTCCCGGAAGCGGAGTCGGAGTTGGTGGCCGGTTATCATGTGGAATATTCGGGATTCCGCTTCGCCTTCTTCATGTTGACGGAATATGTGTATATGTTTGCGATGGCTTCTTTGACCACTGTGCTTTATTTGGGTGGCTGGAATGCACCGTTCGGCCTTACTTTTATCCCACCGATCGTGTGGTTTGTTTTGAAATTCGGGTTTATCGTATTCTTCCTCATCTGGTTGAGAGGGACGTTTCCGCGGATTCGTGTCGACCAGCTGATGCAATTTGCTTGGAAAGTGTTATTGCCGCTGGCACTGTTAAACATCCTGGTGACGGCGCTGTTAAAAGAAGTCCCCTTTTTGGGGAAATTCTATTAAACGGGAAGGTGATTGGCGATGTTAGGACTGGTTAAAGGGTTAGGCATTACCCTAAAAAATATGACCAAACCCAAAGTCACCTACAAGTATCCGGATGAGCCGCTGGTCATGCCAGATCGCTTTCGCGGAATTCAGCATTTTGATCCTGAAAAATGCATTGTCTGCAACCAATGTGCGCGCATCTGCCCGACGGATTGCATCACGTTGACGGGCAAGAAGCATCCAGATCCGGAACAAAAGGGCAAAGTCATCGATACCTACGACATCAATTTTGAAATTTGCATCTTGTGCGATTTGTGTACAGAAGTGTGCCCGACGGAAGCGATTGTGATGACAAACAACTTCGAATTGGCGGTGTACAGCCGGGATGAGTTGTTTAAGGATTTAAACTGGCTCCACAACAACAACACCCACATCCGTTCGGAAAACAGCACCAATCTTATGCCGAAAGCAGGGGGAAAAGCAAAATGAGTTTTCAGTTTTCCGGCGAGTTCATCGCGTTTTTCATCCTGTCAGTCATGGCAATCTGCGGAGCCGTTTTCATGATTAATGCTACTCGCGTCATTCACATGGCTTTGTCGCTGGCATTTACTTTTTTCAGTATTGCGGGGATCTACTTGTTGCTGGAAGCGGAGTTTCTGGCGGTTATCCAGATTCTCATATATACGGGTGCGGTTTCGATTCTCATGCTGTTCGGCATCATGCTGACCAAGCATAAAGAGGAAGAGCAACCATCCATTAGCTCCTGGCACAGCATCATCAGTTTTTGCGCGACTGGGGCGTTGTTCGGTTTGCTCATTTGGGTTATTTACCGATCTCCACTGCTCAGCCCGCCCCAAAAGGTAGCGACCACCGTGGGGCAATTGGGGGAAAGTGTGTTTAAACAATACGTCATCCCGTTTGAATTGACATCGGTGCTGCTGCTGGTGGCTTTGGTGGGGGCCGTAATCTTGGCCAAGAGGGAGGGGAAAAAATGACGCTTACACTTACTTCTTACTTGGCTTTAGCAGCAATTCTCTTCGTCATTGGCTTATATGGCGTGCTTACCAAGCGCAATGCCGTGCTGGTGCTCTTTTCGATCGAATTGATGCTCAACGCGGCAAACATCAATCTCGTCGCTTTTTCCAAATACGGATTGTTCCCGGGAGTAACCGGTCAAGTTTTCACCTTGTTTACCATCACTGTGGCGGCCGCGGAAGCCGCTGTTGGTCTCGCTATTCTTATCGCATTGTACCGCAACCGCGAAACGGCTGAAGCGGACCGTTACAATTCGATGAAAGGCTGATTGTCCGAAATACGCCGTTTGCACGGTAAGAATGCAAAATACTTTCTCTATCAGAACAAAAGAAGGAAGGATTCAATATGGGCACAAATGTTGCTTTGCTGATTCCCCTCTTTTCTTTTCTCGCCTTTCTGTTTCTGCTCATGGGCAAGAAATGGTCGAAACCCGTCATAGCGGGAATGGGGATCGTGGCGACCGGGCTCTCCTTTCTGTTGACGCTGCCCCTGGTATGGAACAGCGCGATGGGAGGGCCGCCGTTGGCATGGCAGTTCCCTTGGTTATCCATCGAAGACCAGATGGTCCAGTTGTCCGTGACGTTGGGACCTTTGCAAGTATTGATGCTGTTGATCGTGACCAGTGTCAGCTTATTGGTTCAGATCTACTCCTACGGTTACATGCATGCTGATGCGCGGTTTCATGTCTTTTACGCCTATTTGTCCTGGTTTACTTGTTCGATGCTTGGCTTAGTGATGTCAGCCAATCTGTTGCAGATTTATGTTTTCTGGGAATTGGTCGGGGTTTGTTCATTCTTGTTGGTCGGCTTTTGGTATATGAAACCGGAGGCCAAAAAGGCTGCCAAAAAGGCGTTCATTGTTACGCGGATCGGAGACATCGGCTTGTTTATCGCCATCTGTCTGATTTTCTGGCGTGTGGGCAGTTTTGAAGTGGATGCGCTGGCGAAGGCGGTGAGCAGCGGACAACTGAACGAAGGCTGGCTGTCATTGGTCGCCATTCTGATTTTTGTCGGTGCTGTGGGCAAATCGGGCCAATTCCCACTCCATACCTGGTTGCCCGATGCGATGGAGGGCCCTACACCGGTCAGTGCGCTGATCCACGCCGCGACGATGGTGGCTGCAGGTGTGTACTTGGTAGCCAATCTCTTTTTTCTGTTTGCGGCGTCGGACTTAGCCATGGACGTAGTGGCTTATGTTGGCGGATTTACAGCACTGTTTGCCGCTACCATCGGGATTGCGCAAACCGATATCAAACGCGTGTTGGCTTACTCCACGGTGAGCCAGTTGGGCTACATGATGCTGGCGCTCGGCTCGGCGGGTTATACGGCAGGCGTGTTTCATTTGACCACACATGCATTCTTTAAAGCACTGTTGTTTTTGGCGGCTGGGGCGGTCATCACCGCGTTTGGCCATCAACAGGATCTCCGCCAGATGGGGGGATTGTGGAAAACCCATCGCTGGCTGGGTGTGTGGTTTTTGATCGGCTGTCTGTCGATTGCAGGGATTCCTCCGTTTGCCGGATTTTTCTCCAAAGATGAAATTCTGGCGGCCGTTTATCAGGCAGGAAGAATGGATTTGTTTGCCATCGGCTTGCTGGCGGCGTTCTTCACTGCGTTTTACATGTTCCGCCTCTTTTTCCTTGCTTTTGCGGGTGAAAGTCGCGGCCAGGCCCAGACCAAAGCCGTGCCTACCGTGATGATGGCGCCACTCGCTGTGCTGGCGGTTATGGCGACGGCAAGCGGTTTGGCCAATCTGCCCGGACACTGGTTTGACCATTGGCTGGCGCCTGGATCGGCTAAGACGGGAGTCCCGCTCTGGTTGCCGGTGGTGGCCATTTTGGTGTCTGTCTTGGGAATAGGCTTGGCAACGATGATGTACGGGGTGCGCAAATGGGATGCCGCCAAGTGGGCAAAAGCCGTACCATGGCTTCATCGGCTGGTGTTGCGCAAATATTATGTGGATGAGTTCTACCAAGTGTTGGTTGTCTGGCCGCTCAAAGGGTTCGGCTGGGTGCTCAACGGCTGGGATCGATTTGTGATCGGTGGTCTTGTCCACTTGAGCGGCTGGTTTATGTCGGCGATCGGCGGCCTTGGTTCCCGGTTGCAGACAGGTCAGGCGCAAACGTATGCCTTGATTAGCGTGATCGGACTTGTCCTATTATTCGTCGGCTTGACAGCGGGGAGGTTGTTCCAATGACCCAATGGTTAAACGCACTGCCGACACTCATCACTTTCGCGCCCTTGATCGGCCTCGTTGTTTTGCTTTTCTTGCCACAAGACAAATCACGCGCCCATCGCATTGTGGGAATTGCGGGAACCTTGCCGTCATTGGTGCTGGCGTTGGTGATGTTTGGGCGGTTTGACCCATTGAAGCAAGGGCTACAATGGGCACAGTCGATACCGTGGTTTGACATTCCGCTGGACTTGATCAATCGGCAAGCTCCGGCGACCAAGCTTTTGTTCAATTACAGCATGGGAGTAGATGGCCTGTCGATGCCGCTGGTGGTGCTGACCTGCCTGGTTGCCACATTGGCTGCCATTGCTTCCGTGTATGTGAAACAGCGTACCAAAGCTTATTACACGTTGTTGTTGCTGTTGCTTGTCGGGATGAACGGGGTGTTTCTGTCCGCCAACTTCTTCTTGTTCTTTATCTTCTTTGAAGTGACGTTGATTGCGGCATTTTTCTTGATCGGTATCTGGGGCTTCCTGGGACGGGAGAAAGCAGCTAACCACTTCTTGCTCTACAACGGGCTAGGCTCTGGCTTTCTGCTGTTTGCCATGATCGGTTTGCTCTTGGTATCGGGTTCACTGGATTATGCAACCATTCAGCAACAGGCAGGCGAGCTGGTTAAACAGCTCCATCTGTTGGAACCGCAACAGGTAAGCTTGGTTTGGTTGATTTTTATTTCGCTGATCGTGGCGTTCGCAATCAAGCTTCCGATGTTCCCTTTCCACTCCTGGATGTTGCGGGTGCATGTCGAGGCTCCTACTCCAGTGGTGATGATCCATTCTGGCGTATTATTGAAAATGGGCGCCTACGGGCTGATTCGCTTTGGCGTCGGCTTCTTTCCCGGATTGATGGATCAGGTGGCAACGGTGTTGGCCGTATTGGGATTGGTGAATATCCTGTATGGAGCCATTTTGGCCTTTGTGGAGACGGAGCTGAAACGGGTGCTGGCTTATTCCAGTGTTAGCCACATGGGCATCATTCTGTTCGGTTTGGCGGCGATGAATGAGGCCGGCTTGAAGGGGGCAGTGTTCCAATCGGTGTCCCATGGGTTGATTTCGGCCTTGCTCTTTTTCATCGTCGGTAGCCTGTATGAGCGGACCAAAACGACGGAGCTTAACGAACTCGGAGGCCTTGCCAAGCCGATGCCGATCCTGTCGGGTTTGCTTTTGTTCGGGGGGATGGCTTTGTTGGGGTTACCGGGATTGTCAGGATTCATCAGTGAATTCATGGCTTTCTTGGGATTGTTTCAAGAACGTCCGGTTGTGGCCGCAGTGGGGGCACTAGGATTGGTGCTGGCGGCGGCGTATACGTTGCGCGCTTGCTTAAAAACCACTTTTGGTCCGCTCAAGGAGCGCTTTGGCGACATGGCCGACGTCAAAGGATGGGAAGTCGGCTCCCTGTTTACATTGGTGTTATTAATCGTAGTCATCGGAGTTTATCCGGCTGTGCTTGCCTATCCGATGGAACAGACACTGGAAGTTATTTTAGCGGGAATAGGAGGGTAGAGGCGTGGAACAAATATTGCTCGATTTTGATCTGAGGGTGATGGCGCCCGAGTTGGTGATTGTCTCTGCCGCCGCCCTCCTTTCCATTATTGATTTGTTGCTGAAGGAATCGCGTTCGCGCAAAGTGATTGGCTGGTTCGGCTTAGCGGCGGTCGTGCTGGCTGGCGTGTTCGTGGCGATGGCGTTCGGGCATGAGCCATATCAGATTTTGGCTGATACTTATCGCATTGATTCATTTAGCTTGATGTTCAAAGCGATTTTGCTGGCTGGAACCGCTGGGGTCTTTCTGTTTTCCCTGGCGTCGGGGAAGGAAGAGTGGAAGTCGCGGGAAGGCGAATACTACTATTTGCTCCTTACTGCCTTGCTTGGGGCAATGGTGATGGTTTCCTCCGCTGATTTGATCACGTTGTTTGTGGGATTGGAACTCCTGAGCCTTTCCTCCTACATCTTGGTGGGCATCCGCAAAGAGCGGGGGGAAGCCAATGAAGCGGCTTGGAAATACGTGGTGCTCGGGGGAGTTTCCAGCGCGTTCATCCTGTATGGGATGTCGTTTGCCTACGGCCTTGCAGGTAGCACGAGCCTGTTTGAAATCAGCCAGCGTTTCGCCGAAGGGATGGGCGGTTCAGGGCACTTGTTTATTTACTTGTCCCTCTTCTTGATGATGGTGGGATTTGGTTTTAAGGTTGCCTTTGCGCCATTTCATATGTGGGCGCCCGATGTGTACCAAGGGGCATCCACGCCAATTGCCGCCTTTTTGGCCATCGTGTCCAAAACCGCTGCATTCGCTTTTATCATCCGGGTGCTCCTTGTAGCTTACAGCCCGTTGATGTCGGACGCGAGCTGGCTGGAAGTGGTTTCGTGGATGTTGATGATCGTCGCTGCTTTGTCAATGATCTTGGGTAACACGATTGCTTTGAGGCAGACCAATGCCAAACGGTTAATGGCCTATTCCAGCATTGCCCAAGCTGGCTACCTCGTTGTACCGTTTGCAACGATTGGCTTGGTGCCTTTTGACCTGTTCCCTAGTATGCTGTTCTATTTGGTCGCGTATCTGTTTATGACCTTTGGGGCATTTGTAGTGATCGAATTCGTTACCAAAGATCGGGGGCATGGAGGCATTAGCGCGTTTGCAGGATTGTCCCGCCGTTCGCCGTGGTTGGCGGCAGCCATGACCCTGTTTCTGATTTCTTTGGCGGGGCTACCGTTGACCGCTGGGTTTTTCGGGAAGTTTTATTTGATTACCAGCACGCTGTTTAACAATCAGGAATGGTTGGCAGCGGTGATGATCTTGACGACCATTGTGTCGTACTACTATTACTTTGGTATTGTACGCCAAATGTATTTTCGCCCTCCCTACTCCGATCAAAAAGTGCCGGTGCCGTGGTTGGCTACGATCGCAATCCTGTTGGGAGTGGGTGGGACGATCGGCTTGGGTTTGTTCCCCGAACCGCTCTTGACGTTTATCGGTGAATTGGATTGGACTTCGGTGTTGTCCATCGCCTCCAACGGCGCACCCCAGTGACGGTGCGGCCGCAAAAGAAACCCCCCGTTTGCCAAAAGCGAGCGGGGGGTTTAATGTTGATGACTTGTAATAAAAAATTCTTTGCTATTCAGGACGTTTTTTTGTACCATGATACCATGTGCAGAACCTGCGATTGGGGGTGTGCATAAAATGAATGGAGTGGGGCAACTGGCGATGGAATCATTGGTGAACATCCTCATCTCCCTCGGTAGCATCGTGTTTTGCTGGTGGATTCTGACGGGAGTCCGTTGGGATGTCCTCATTCGCCCCAACCGGGTGATGCAGGCCAGACTGTTGCTTTCAGTGGTTTCGATTGTGCTGGGGCACGGTTTGGCATCGTTTGTGATCGACTATCTCGGATGGTCACGGTTGGTGGGCACCCTGTTGCGATAGAAGCGGAAGGTATAGTCTTTGCCACGAATGCGAAAAATGGAAATAATGCCAATTCGTGGGAGAGGTTGAAAATGAAAAATTTGCGCCGTATCGAATGGGGCTTGCTCATTGTGCTATCGCTGTTGTTGCAAGGGGCCCAGATGCAACCGATCGAACCAGAACAGCGGTTGCTAGCGGCTTTGCACACCCTGAACGTTCAACCTGAAGTTTTCATGCTGCACCATGGGGGACGCTTGCGTCAAGCCATACAAGCGCAGCAGTTGGAAGATTGGGTACAGCGTTTATCGCATGGGCTAGGTACGGGGAACGTGCACAAGACCGTCGGCCGAGATGGGGTAAAATACACGGCTGTCGATCAACGCTATGGAAATACAGTAATCAAATTCATTGTAATTCATGATAGACTTGGAGATAAATATGTTACCCCATACGTGTCACTTCAATTGATGGGACGAGGGGTTCCGACGCAATCCTTTCAAGCACTGAAGAGACGTTGTACAAGACTGTTGCAATCATATGGAATTATTGCCGATTATCATTTTTCGATCCGAGGCAGAACATTGCATGTGACGACCGGGCTAGCGCAATATGCGCAAAAGGTGCTGACTCTGTTGGGAGCGAGGGAAGTGGAAGGGATGCGGACAGACCGCACTGTGAGCCTTTCCGCACGCTCCCCCGTGTTGCCCGAGGGTATTGAAACGGGCCGCGGCTCGATGAACCTGCAAGTGGCCGCACGGATGGATTCGGAAAGGCCCGCGGTTGTCCTGACAATCGGAACGCCCATCATAACCATAGAATACTAGAATAATGGGGGGAAGAGTTTTGGAAAAGATCATTGTTCAAGGTGGAGCGCGCTTAAAAGGTAGAGTGAAGGTGCATGGGGCGAAAAACGCGGTGCTTCCGCTGATCGCAGCATCTTTGCTGGCTTCACGTGGGGATATCACCATTTTGGACGTCCCGATGTTGGAGGACGTGAAAACGATCACCCAAATGATGAAGTGCTTGGGTGTGAAAGTCGAATTGAAAGAAGATCAAGTCACCATCAACGCGGAGAAGGTGGCCTCCACGGAGGCGCCTTATGAATTGATGCGCAAAATGAGAGCTTCGGTGTTGGTGATGGGGCCCTTGTTGGCACGGAAAAAGCATGCCCGCATTCCTCTGCCTGGCGGTTGTGCCATCGGTAGCCGGCCGATCGACCTGCATTTAAAAGGGTTTGAGGCGATGGGTGTGCAGTTTGAAACGGGACATGGCTACATCGAAGGGCGTGTTACCGACCGGTTGAGAGGTGCGACGATCTATCTTGATTTCCCGAGCGTGGGAGCGACGCAAAACATCATGATGGCGGCCGCTTTGGCGGAAGGTCGCACAGTGATTGAGAATGCAGCGTGTGAACCGGAGATCGTTGATTTGGCCAACTTCCTCAATGCGATGGGCGCTAAGGTGCGCGGCGCCGGAACGGACGAAATCCGCATTGATGGGGTTGACTTCTTGCGCGGAACGGAATACACGGTCATTCCTGACCGGATTGAAGCGGGCACCTACATGGTGGCGGCGGCGATTACGCGCGGGGAAGTGTTTGTGGAAGGAGCCATCTCCGACCACTTGGTGCCACTGATTGCCAAGTTGCGTGAAATGGGCGTACATGTGCTGGATGGGGAGAATGGCATTCATGTCCGCGCGGAAGGAAAATTGAAGCCGGTGGATGTGAAGACGTTGCCATACCCCGGATTCCCAACAGACATTCAGTCACAGATGATGGCCCTCTTATTGACTGCGGACGGCAATAGCCTGTTGACGGAAACGGTGTTTGAAAACCGGTTTATGCACGTGGAAGAATTTAAACGGATGAATGCCCGGATCAAAATTGACGGCCGCACGGCGATCATTGAAGGGGGTCACCCCTTGTCAGGTGCCCAAGTGAAAGCGACCGACTTGCGCGCGGGAGCTTCACTGATCTTGGCTGGCTTGGTGGCTGAAGGGACGACTGAATTGACCGAGTTGCACCATGTTGACCGCGGCTATGTCGATATTGTAGGCAAACTGCGTGCGCTGGGTGCAAATATCACTCGCGTGAAAGTAGAGGAAGAGGAAGAAAGTCCAGTGCATCAAAAGACATTTGCATAAGATAAGCCAGCACAAGCGGCATCCCAAAGGATGCCGCTTGTTTTGTTTTCCGTGGAAGCTGGTGTTTCTACTGGATGGTTGCTTGTGTCCGCTTCTTTTTCGATCGTTTTCTGTTATCTCGTTCTAAAGAGCCGTTTTTGTTTCATAGATTGGTAGCGTAGTCTTGTTGGAGCGGGAGATCTAGAAACGCATTTTTCATTGCTGCAGGCTCGTGGCAAGAGATCACGGGAGAAAGGATGACGGTTATGGGTTCAAGAGGGATACTCATCGGCATAGCAGGATTGTTGCTCGTGATCATGGGAATTCCCGCGCTGCTGGTGTCATGGGTGGGAGCGGATACAGCAGATGCGGGGGACAAGCTGGGGAAGGAAGGGGCGGATCTGGCGAGTCAAAACTCGCTTCAGGTTCGTGTTTATTTAAGCAAAGAAAAACGAGTGATTCAGCTACCTTTGGAATCGTATATTGAAGGGGTGGTGGCGGCCGAAATGCCGGCACAATTCCATTCGGAAGCTTTAAAAGCCCAAGCATTGGCGGCACGCACCTACATCGTGGGCCGATTGATGAAAGGGCAAGTGCTGGATGCCAAAGAATGGGGTGAAAAAGCCAGCGGAGCCCATGTGACAGATACGGTACAGCACCAAGCGTATGAGACAGACGCTGTGTTGCGCAAAAAATGGGGCTACAACTATCCCAACAATAAACGGAGAGTGGCCGAAGCTGTACATGCCACAGCGGGGCAGATTATCACCTACGGCGGCAAGCCGATCTACGCGGCCTTTTTTTCCACCAGCAACGGCCGCACGGAGAACTCCGAAGAATATTTCAAGGAGAAGTACCCCTATTTGCGCAGTGTGGACTCTTCCTGGGATCAATTGTCACCCAAGTATATCAACCGCGTCAGCATGAAGCCGGATGTGTTTTTAAGCAAGCTGGAACAAGCGACCGGCAAACGGTTGGCTGTTGCCGCATTGCAAACCACAAGCAACCAGTCGTTTGCCGTCCTCAGCCGGACGCAAGGTGCGAGGATTGAGCGGGTACGGATTGGCGGGGAAGTGTTTAAAGGCAGAGAAGTGCGAGAAGCATTAAACCTACCTTCGTCTGACTTCCAATTGCAGATGAAGGATGGTCAAGTCATCATCACCACAAAAGGTTACGGGCACGGCGTAGGGATGAGCCAGTGGGGCGCCAACCTGATGGCCGCGCAGGGCAAGTCGGTGGATGAGATTATCAAGCATTACTACCAAGGGGTGGAAATCAACCGCCTGCGCTTGGACTGAGCATCGCCAAGCACAGGCGGTTGCTGCTCTGGCCGATCAAGTGATGTAACTGATTTCGGCGTTCGGAAAAGAAGTTTTCAACCATGCGGGGATTTTTTCTTTTATTTCGCGCATGGGTTCATCGGGATACACATATTTCACTCGTCCGTATCGTCCCCATTTCTTTTTGCGTTCTTCCTCGTTCATTGCCAGCTTTGTTTTGGGATATCGCTCTTCGATGATGCGTTTGGCGGTCGCGGTGTAGCGGTGGGTAATCAATTCAAAAGTTAAGTCCGGCAGGTCGGGAGGCAGGGCTTCTGCCAACCGGCGGATCAGGGAGGCATATTGTTCCTCCCAACCGTCGAAGATCATGATCGGTGCGATAATAAAACCGAGTGGATAACCGGCTGCAGCTACTTTCTTAGCCGCTTCGATGCGGTCGGAAAGCGGCGAGGTGGCCGGTTCCATTTGGTTGATCACATAGTCGGCATTTACGCTGAAGCGAAACCGGGTATGGCCGCGGTGATCTGCATCTAACAGGGAGTCGACGTGAGCGAATTTGGTAACGAAGCGCAGTCGGCCCATGGGTTGGGTAGCCATAAATTCAATGGCTTTTTTCAGCGATCCGGTCAAATGCTCAATCCCCACCGGATCTGAGGTGCAGGCCGCTTCAAAGCGGGTGATCTCCGGTGCCCGTTCGTCGATGTATTTTTGCGCTTGGGCGAAAATCTCGTCCAAATTGACGTAGACCCGGATATATGGGCGATTGCCAAGGGTGGTTTGCAGATAACAATAATGGCAATGGCCCATGCATCCGGTAGCCAGGGGGATTGCGTACTCCGCAGACGGCTTGGAGGGTTCAAACTTCAGCGTTTTGCGGATACCAACAACCAAGGTGCGTTTGGCGATGCGGTATTTTTCCAGCTCGGTTGATCCGGGAAGGTCGGTGATGCGATTGTGGGACGGGGTGATTTTGACGGGGGTGCCGAGTGCGCTGAACTTCTCGTGCAATTCCTGGCCCAACGGGTATTTGAGTGCGTCGGGTTCAAAGTATACGAGATCTGGCATGAAAGGTTTCATGATACCATTCCTTTCTTCTTTCGTCTAAAGCGGGTCCGGTGCGCGAAGATTTGCATGCGCGTTTGACGCCTATAAATTGACGAAACATTTACCAACTTGGGTATAAAAAGGAAATAAACCGTCGAGAATGGTACCTGAGGTGATACAAGCATGAGACCTGAGGAACCAAATAAAACAGTGACATCTCTTGAACAAGCCCAAAAACGGTTGAAGTGGAAAAAACTTTTTGCGAAGAAGTGGTTTTTCCCGGCAATTTATCTAGTGACGGCAGCACTGATTCTAACCATTGCTTGGCTGTACCAAGAGCATGGGAGCCGCGTGACGGAGACGAACAAGCCGATCCCCGCCTCCTTGCCAAAAGAAAAAATGCCGACCAACCCAACCGATGATGATATGGTGTTGCCTACGGCCAAAAATTCAGGCGCTGTCAAAACCATGGATTTTTATGATGAAGCCAAATCCAACAAAGATCGGGAAGCAGCTTTGGTTGATTACGCCAATGCTTTCTGGCCCCATGCTGGAATCGACTTCGCTCGCAAAGATGGAAAAAGCTTTGAAGTAGTAGCGGCGCTGGAAGGAAAAGTCATCCGCGTCGAAGAACATCCCGTGTTGGGTCATCAAATAGAAATTAAGCATGAAAGCGGTATTTCCACTGTTTACCAAAGTTTGGACGACATTCGGGTCAAACAAGGGCAAATAGTGAAAAAGGGCCAAGTGATCGGCAAGGCCGGACGCAACTTGTTTGAAAAAGAAGCTGGCGTTCACTTGCACTTTGAGGTTCGCGGACGCGACCAACAGGCAGTCAATCCGGCCCAATATTTGCCGCAAACGAAACAATAATCCGAGACAGGCACTCTTCTTGATGGAGAGTGCCTTTTTACTCGTTGTGGGCAATTCCATTTGTCCATGACAGGATTATGCGCGGCTTCGCGATCTTGTCATAGTTTATCCAAAAAAAAAGCTTGTTTATTCTTGTCCAGGCTTGTTTGCAAAGAATAACCGAACGTGCCTTCCAATATAATGTAGCAAATCATGACGAAAGGGGGCGCGGGGCGGGTGCATGATTATATAAAGGAGCGTACCATTAAAATCGGTAATTATTTTGTGGAAACACGAAACACTGTAAGGACGATCGCCAAAGAGTTCGGCGTGTCAAAAAGCACAGTCCATAAAGATTTAACGGAGCGCTTGCCTGAGATCAATCCCGAATTGGCCAACCAGGTGAAAGAGATACTGGAATACCATAAGTCGATCAGACACATAAGAGGAGGGGAAGCGACAAAAATTAAGTACAAGCGGCGATCGCAACCAGAATGCCAAGAAGTTTCAATGAAAGTTTAAATTTTATTCGGGTTGTGGCACCGGTAGCATGACATAATATCCTTTGTATAAGTGATACACACCCCGTTTACACCCTTCTTCCGGTGCTATTTTTTGTAAACGAAACAGACCCGCGTCTATACGGTGTAAGTATAGACTTATGTTCATAGTTACGATATATTCAATTATGAATAGTGACAGACATAACTAAAGCCTTTTATATTGGACGAGCTTTTTTTTCAAACAAATTGGAGAAGTAAGCCTTTGGAGAGGAATGCAGATGAGTTACGCAGATAAAAACCAAGACAACAACAAGCGGGATCAAGTTCATCCCGCACAGCAGGAAGAGGCAAAAAGCTCGTTGACCGAAGCAACTCAGCAGCCAGAACCCAAAGAGCAAGAAAGCCCAAAACTCACCAAAAGCGCCAAAAAAGACACCTTGCCAGTGGGGATGCTGAAGTGGAGCAAAGAAGATGAATTGGTGCAAGACACCCATCTTAATTTGGATAAGAGCGGTGCCGTCGACAGAGAACAAGACTATCAGAGTCCGGACAATAAACAATCATCGGTTCTTCCGCTTGCTCAAAAATCTGTTGCCGCTGGGCAAGAAGGTCAATCTGCATTGGACGAACCGGTTCAGGCCGACCAATCCCCGGCCCCCAATCAAGCTGAACGCAACCTTTCTCTAGAAGACACACTGACTCCCATCGATTTTAAAGAATACTCCTTGACTCCGGTTGACGAAGCCGATAAAGAGCCAGAGATTCAGTATAAACAACCCGCCTATACCGTTGATTTCTCCGAAGACATTGCCAAGGCCGATGAATCAGGCCAAGAGGCTGCTTCCAAATCGACGGAACATGTTTCAAAAGAGGAGAAACGTGGGAAATATACAGAAGAGGTTAAGGGACAGGATGAGGCCGACGCGCGTCCGGCTTGGAAGAAAGTTGTAAAAATCGTTTGGTTGCCTGTTTCGTTGCTGGCGGCCTTGATTATCGGGTTGATTGTAGGTCACGCGGTGATCGGCAAACAACCGGCTGGCGACGTTTTTGATATGGATATGTGGCAGCATATCTACAAATTGATCTTTAAAACGTAACCCGTTTGCAAGTGTGGGGCGGGGATTTTGCATTTATCTGATGGCGTGAGGAGGGACCCAGAATTGAATTTGCCCAATTTATTAACCTTGGCGCGGTTTTTTTTGATACCGCTGTATTTGGCCGTGTACTTCTCCGATATGGCTGGGCGCATGTATTGGGCACTTGGGATCATCCTTCTCGCAGGTTTGACGGATGTGGTGGACGGTTACTTGGCACGCAAGACGCAACAAATCACCCAGCTGGGGATCATGTTGGACCCTCTTGCGGATAAGCTGATGATGCTGGCGGTCTTTTTGTCCTTGCTCATTTCAGGCAAAATCAGCCTGGGTGAGGCCGCAGCCATATTCTTGCGGGATGTGGCGATGATCGTCTACTCGGCGATCTTTCACCTTCAAGGAAAAAAGACATTGCCAGCGAATTTTTTCGGCAAACTGACGACGGTGCTGTTTTATCTTGCTTTATTTATGCTCATGCTGGATTATACCCAAGCGCATGTCTTCCTCTGGTCTGTTATTATCTTGTCCTATATCACGTCATTAATCTATCTGTTCCAATTGCGGGTGGTACCTCGCGAATGAGTGCGGAAAGAATCGGTAAAAATAGACCGATTCTTTTTTTATTAATTGAGATTTTGTATGATTAACATTTAGGGGGTGCGCAGATGACAGTACGAAACATCATACGAACCATTATTGTGGAAACCCCGTCCAAACCGGGGAATCTTGGGAAAGTGGCAACTGCTATCGGAATGGCTGGCGGGGATATCGGGGACATTACCACCATTAAAGTCGGCCCCTTGTCCACTGTCCGGGACATTACCGTTCATTGTGAGAGCAAAGAGCAATTAGATGCAGTGATTCAATCGATTCAATCATTGGAAAACGGAATCTACGTCCATGCCGTGTCTGATGACGTACTTCGTGCCCATGAAGGCGGAAAAATCCAGATGAAAAGCCGGATGGATATTCGTTCGCTCGCCGATTTGCGTCGCGTGTACACGCCGGGAGTGGCGGATGTGTGCCGGGTGATTCAGGATGATCCGGATAAGGCCCGTTATTATACAAGCATCGGCAACACGGTGGCCATCGTCACCGATGGAACCGCGATCTTGGGCTTGGGGAATATCGGTTCATTGGCCGGCATGCCGGTCATGGAAGGAAAAGCGGCTTTGTTTGACCGATTTGCGGGCATCAGCGGGATTCCGATCCTGTTAAATACCAGCGATCCGGATGAAGTGGTGAACACCATTAAAAAAATTTATCAAGGATTCGGCGGGATTCTGTTGGAAGACATCGGCTCGCCGCATTGCTTTGAAATTGAAGAACGGCTTAAAGAGGAGTTGCCGATTCCTGTCATGCATGACGACCAACATGGTACGGCAGTGGTGACACTGGCTGCGGTGATCTCTGCTTGCCGCTCAACGGGTGTTGACTTGAAAGATGCCGTCGTGGGACAGATCGGCTTGGGTGCAGCTGGGCTGGCGATTTGCCGGATGTTTATGGCCTACGGTGTCAAAGAGATGTGCGGTGTTGACCGTCAAGAGGCGGCGCTAGAGCGGTTGCGTCGTTACGGTGGCACAGCGCTTCAATCCATCGAGGAGTTGATGGAGCATTGTGACATCATTATTGCCACGACAGGGGTGCCAGGCTTGATCAAGCCGGAGATGGTTCGCAAGGGGCAAGTGATTCTGGCTCTGTCCAACCCGAAACCGGAAATCACACCAGCAGAAGCGGTTAAAGCGGGAGCCGCGTTTGCAGCAGATGGGCGTTCCGTCAACAACGTGTTGGGCTTCCCGGGTATTTTCCGCGGAGTGCTAAATGCCGGAGCGAAAGAAATTACCCACTCCATGTTGGTGGCCGCTGCGCAGGCGATCGCCGATTGCACCGCATCCGGAGAATTGGTTCCCCATCCGCTTGATCCCAAGGTGCATGTGGAAGTAGCCCGTGCCGTGGAGCGAGTGGCTGAACGAGAGATGGAGATGGAACCTGTCCTGTAATAATCTTTCTTGGCAATCGTGCATGGAATCATTGTGAATGTGCAGCCGTTGCGGGGGACAAGCCCTGTTGCGGCTGTTTTACATATATGAGCGGGAAACACCGCAATCTGGCAGTGGCTAGGGATTGTCATGAATCCGTCCTGATTTCGTTCTTATGTCAACATAGTTTTTTACCATACGTTTCGCTATAATGAGGACAAATGGTCACCGGAATAGTGAAGGGAGAAGCAAACCATGAAATGTGATGTGAAACAGATTCAAGAAATTATTCCCCACCGTTACCCATTCTTATTGGTGGATCGCATCGTGGAGTGGGAGCCGGGCAAGCGCGCGGTGGGAATCAAAAACGTGACAGTGAACGAACCTTTTTTTCAAGGACATTTCCCGGATTACCCAGTCATGCCGGGTGTGTTGATCATCGAAGCCTTGGCGCAGGTAGGTGCGGTCATCGTGCTTGGCTTAGAAGAAAACAAAGGGAAATTGGCCTTTTTTGCGGGCATTGACAAAGTCCGTTTCCGCGAGCAAGTGAAGCCGGGCGACACGCTCACTCTTGAAGTGGAAATGATCCGCTTAAGAGGTAGCATGGGCAAAGGCAAAGGCATTGCGCGCGTGGGAGACAAAGTAGTGGCGGAAGGGGAATTGATGTTCGCCATCTCATAAGCGAATACATAGCGGCGGAAGGTCCCCATGAGCGGGACCTTCCGCCTCGTGTTACCTACCAACTCCATAGGTGCAACATGCGCCACAGAAAATAAAGCACTCCCCATACGGGCAAGCTGATCAGCAACCCGTTAAAAATGCCCAACATGGAATTATAAGCGTCACTGGCCATTTTTTGTCTTCTCATACAAGATCTCTCCTGAATGATGGATGTCCTTATTATCGACCGTTTTCGTGCAATCTATCTGCGTTGTTTGGCAGGAAAAAATCCTACCCACGCTGCAAAGGATGTGATCACGATGGGCACCCGCGTACTGGTGGTTTCCCACATGTATCCAAATCAAGTTAATCCAATGGCTGGCATTTTTGTGCACAATCAAACAAAGGCGTTGAAACAGGCGGGAATGGATGTGCGTGTAGTTGTGCCGATTCCGCACTTTCCGCTTTATCGCAAATGGCGAGGTTACCGCCAATTGCCCGCGCGCACGGAGTTGGATGGCATTCCCGTCTACTATGTCCCGACACGGATGTTTCCGGGTGGGTTTTTCTTTTCTCAATACGGCAACCTATATGTAAATGCGTTGCGGAAGGTTTTGCCATCCATTTATGAAGAGTTTCCGTTTGAGTTGATCCATTGCCACACCATTTATCCCGATGGTTATGCGGGAAGTCTGCTGAAACAAGCGTTTGGCGTGCCGGTGGTAAGCACTGTTCACGGATCGGACGTGATGCTTTATCCCAAACGGAGCCGGCGTGTGTATGAGCGGACCGAGCAGGCGCTCCGTGGCAATGATTTTGTCATCACGGTGAGTGAACGGGCGCGGCAAGAAGTGATCCGGATGGTTCCGGATGCGAAGGTGGCTACCATCTACAACGGATTTGACCCTAGCCGATTCCAGCCGATGGAGAAAGGCGTTGCGCGAAAAACATTGGGTTTGCCGTTGTCTGGAAAGCAGGTGTTGTTTGTCGGCAACCTGTATCAGGTGAAGGGGATTCCTTATCTGTTGGAGGCGTTTGGAACAATTGCCGCTGAATGTGAAGAAGTGAGCTTGAATCTGATCGGTGAAGGGCCACTTCGCGCAGAATTGGAACGACAAGTGGAGCAGTTGGGATTGCAGGGACGCGTCACCTTTTTAGGCCGAAAGCCGTACGAGGAGATCCCGGTGTGGATCAACAGTGCGGATGTGGTGGCGTTAACCAGCTTGAGTGAAGGCTTGCCTTCGATTTTATTGGAAACGATGGGATGCGGGCGGGCGATGGTTGCCACCGATGTCGGCGGCATTCGGGAAATCCTGCAAGACGGGCGCACAGGGTTGTTGGCCCAGTCACAAGATGTGGACAGTATCACTCGCGCGCTACGCAAAATTCTCATTGAAGATGAATCGTTCATAGACACCATGGGCAAACAAGCATTAGAGGCGTCACGGAAATTAACATGGGAACAGAACGCAGAGAACACCAAAGCGGTGTATGCGCGCGTGTTGGAAGAGAAACAGAGCTGGGACGTCAATCCCTGAGACTGCGTTGCCAAGCGGGAGAACGTAAAACTTTATGACTTTTTAGATGCGGGGATACCCAAAAAATTTCAACTATGTTACAGTTGGTGATAGGTTTGTAATGTTCCTGTAACATACCTGTGTGAATTAAATAAAACATTAATTGTAACAAGATGTTTGATAGATGAACTTGAATAGAAATGAGGGAGATTTGTGATACGCTTTGGAATTGTGGGCTGCGGCCATATCGCCAAGAAGCACGTTGCCGCGATTGACGCGGTGGAAGACGCTCAATTGGTAGCGATTTGCGACACCAATGAAGAGCGTTTGAAAGAGTTTGCCCGGGAAGGGGTTACCGCTTATACCGACCTCGCCGACATGCTGAAATCGGATGTCGACGTGGTGGCGATTTGCACGCCGAGCGGCCTTCACGCCAAACTGACCTTGCAAGTGGCGGAGGCCAAAAAGCATGTCATCGTCGAGAAGCCGATGGCTTTGACTTTGGAAGATGCGGACGCCATGATCGAAGCCTGCGAGAAAAACGGAGTCAAGATGGCTGTGGTGCATCCAAACCGTTTTCGCCCCGCTGTGGTGGAACTCCGCCGGCAATTGGACAGCGGAGCCTTTGGCAAAATCGGACACGCTAACGCGACAGTGCGTTGGAACCGAAACCAGGCATACTATGACCAAGCGCCATGGCGCGGCACCAAAGCGATGGATGGCGGCGTCCTGATGAACCAAGCGATTCACAATATGGACCTCTTGTTGTGGATGATGGGTGAAGTAGATGAGGTTTCCTCTTACGCCGCAACGCGAATTCGCGACATTGAGGCTGAAGATACATCCGTGTCCGTGATCCGCTTTAAAAACGGGGCGTTGGGCGTATTGGAAGCGGCTGTTACCATTTATCCCAAAAACTTGGAAGAGTCGTTAGCGATCTTTGGTGAACGCGGAACGGCCATCATCGGGGGACCGACGGCAAACTGGATTAAGCATTGGTCGTTTGCGGACCTGAATGAAGAAGAAGCGGAACAAGTCAAACAACGTGTGGAGCAAGATCCATTCGGCATCCCAGGTCATCAATGCATCATTCAGGACATGTGCGATGCCATCCGTGAAGACCGCGCGCCGATTGTGGACGGGGAAGCCGGGCGGCAAGCGCTCAGCCTCGTTATCGCGTGCCAAGAGGCCGCCGAGTCTGGCAAGCCGGTGAAAATGGACGATCTGAAGAAACGCGGTTAAACTCACAACACTTACGAAACAAGGAGCATGATGATCATGAAAAAGATTCCTCTGTTGGACCTTAAAGCGCAAATGGCACCGATTCGCGAAGAGCTTTTGCAAGCGGTGGCCAAGGTGTTGGATAACGGGCAGTACATCATGGGGCCGGAAGTGAAGGCGTTCGAAGAAGAAGTGGCCCGTTATGTAGGAGTGAAACATGCCATCGGCGTAGCTAACGGAACGGATGCCCTGTTGTTGGCGCTGGACGCGGCGGGCGTGGGTGCTGGTGATGAAGTGATCACGACGCCTTTCACCTTCTTCGCCACTGCGGAAGTGGTTTCCCAGCTGGGTGCGACCCCGGTATTTGTGGATATCGATGAGAAAACTTACAACATCGATGTCAAACAAATCGAAGCGAAAATTACTGACAAGACGAAGGCGATCATTCCGGTGCACATCTTCGGTCAGCCGGCCAATATGGATGAGATCATGGCACTGGCTGAAGCGCACAACCTGTTCGTGCTGGAAGACTCCGCGCAAGCCTTGGGTTCGGAATACAAAGGACGCAAAATCGGGACGCTGGGCCATGCGGCTACCTATTCCTTCTTCCCGACCAAAAACCTGGGTGGCTACGGAGATGGCGGTATGGTTGTGACCAATGACGATGAACTGGCCCAAAAAATCCGCATCTTGCGCGTACATGGTAGCAACCCCAAATACTATCACAGCATGATCGGCTACAACAGCCGTTTGGATGAGATGCAAGCAGCTATGTTGCGTATCAAACTGCGCCACCTCGATGATTGGAACAACGGACGGCGTGAGCGTGCGGCCCTGTACAATGAGCTGCTGAAAGATACTCCGCTCATCACCCCGTATGCGGCTGAAGATCGTAAGCACATCTATCACCTGTACATTGTGCAAGCGGATGACCGTGATCAGTTGATGGCTTATCTGAAAGAAAAAGGCATCTCCACTGGCGTTTACTATCCGGTACCGCTTCATCAACAAGATGTGTATAAGCCATTGGGATATGAGAAAGGCAGCCTGCCAGTGTCCGAATACATGTCCAACCGCACGTTTGCTTTGCCGTTGTACGCGGAGTTGGAGACAGAAACCATTCATAAGATCGTTGATACCATTAAGGAATACTATGCAAACAACTAATGGGCAAAGGATGGAATGAATCGTGAGCGGAAAAACATTACTTACCAAAATCCAAGATAAAACGGCAGTCATCGGTGTAGTGGGCCTGGGTTATGTTGGCTTGCCGCTGGCCGTTGAGAAAGCAAAAGCGGGTTACAAAGTGATCGGCTTTGACATTTTGCCGAACCGCGTAGAACAAGTGAATCAAGGGATCAACTACATTGGTGACGTCGTTGACGAAGAGCTGAAAGAAATTGTGAATAACGGTCAGCTCCAAGCGACCACCGATTACTCCTTGATTGCGGAAGTGGACGCGGTAGCCATCTGCGTGCCGACTCCGCTGGATAAATACCAACAACCTAACGTCTCTTATGTGGAATCTTCCGCAAAGAGCATCGCCAAATACCTGCATCCAAACATGCTGGTCGTGCTGGAGAGCACAACCTATCCAGGCACGACGGAAGAGATCGTGCAACCGATCTTGGAAGAGACAGGCCTGAAGGTGGGTCAAGATTTCTTCCTCGCGTACTCTCCAGAGCGCGTTGATCCAGGCAACAAAGTGTTCAACACCAAAAACACCCCCAAAGTGGTGGGTGGGGTTACGCCGGAGTGTACCAATGTGGCGGCTGCACTGTACCGCTCGGTGCTGGAAGGCGAAGTACATGTTGTGTCGAGCCCCAAAGTGGCGGAAATGGAAAAAATCCTGGAAAACACGTTCCGCAACATCAACATTGGATTGGCAAACGAAATGGCTATCTTGTGCAACAAAATGGGTATCGACATCTGGGAAGTGATTGACGCTGCCAAAACCAAGCCTTACGGTTTTATGGCGTTTTACCCGGGCCCTGGTTTGGGTGGGCACTGCATCCCGATCGACCCGTTCTATCTCACCTGGAAAGCGCGTGAATACAACTATCATACCCGCTTGATTGAAGTGGCTGGGGAGATCAACAACGAGATGCCCGACTTTGTTGTCGACCGCATCATGAAAATCCTCAACCGTTATGGCAAAGCATTGAACGGAGCCAAAGTAGCGGTGTTGGGCGTCGCTTACAAGAAAGACATCGATGATTACCGCGAATCGCCAGTGATGGAAATTGTAAAACTGCTGGAAAAATACAATGCTGATTTCGTCACGGTCGACCCGCATATCAAAAACTTCCGTGTGGACGGCAAAGAGTACGAAACGGTGCCATTGACCGATGAACTGCTCACTTCCGCAGACATTGTGCTGATCACCACCGACCACACAGCATTTGACTACGAAGCGATCGCAAGCAAAGCCAAAGTGATCTTCGACACCCGTAATGCGATGAAAGGTGTACAAAAAATCGAAGCGGATTACGAAAAACTATAAAGGCGGGTTTTTCATGAAAAATGTGGTGCATGAATCTGTGCGGATGGGGACAAACGTCTCCATCGGCTACTTTTCTGTTATTGAAGAAGGCGTAGTTTTAGGCGATAACGTGACGATTGGCAATAATGTGACCATTCATGCAGGAACTGTTATTGGATCGGACGTATTTATTTCAGATAACTGTGTATTGGGACGTTGGCCGAGACCAGCCAAATCTTCCACAGTGAAAGTGGATGCCTCCTTGGCGCCGCTGACCATCGGGGACGGGACGACGATCGGGGCTAACACGGTGCTGTACCGCGGTAGCACGTTTGGTCGGGAAGTGATGATTGGCGACCAAGCATCGGTGCGTGAGAAATGCACCATCGGTGACTGCGTGGTAATCGGCCGGGGCGTGGCGGTGGAGAATCAAGTTGAGATCGGTTCGTTCACCAAAATTCAAACCAACGCATATATCACGGCATACACCACGCTGGAAGAGCGGGTGTTCATCGCGCCGACTGTGACCACCACCAATGACAACTTCAT
Source organism: Laceyella sacchari (assembly GCF_024927925.1). NCBI lineage: Bacteria > Bacillati > Bacillota > Bacilli > Caryophanales > Thermoactinomycetaceae > Laceyella > Laceyella sacchari. Next base: position 3,215,598 of record NZ_CP103866.1, on the reverse strand, counting down.
GGGGCGCACCAAAGAGCGCTTCAAGTTTGTCCGGGGTCCGTTGGTCAAGCGCGGGGCGCGCGTGGGCGGCGGTTCGATCTTGTTGCCGGGGGTTACCGTCGCTGAAGAAAGTTTCATTGCGGCCGGAGCGCTGGTTAACAAAGACACGGAACCGAAAAAGCTGTACGTTGGCGTACCTGCCCGCGTGCTGCGTGATGTTCCGGATCGTGAACTGTTGGAAAATCAAGAGTAACACCGGTTAGAAGGTGTATGACGATGAAACAGCTCATTAAACGACTCTTCTCAGACTCTGCCGCGTTTGCTGTTGCAACGATGGGGAACAAGCTGGTTTCGGCCATGCTTGTCCCCTTTTATATCAAATATTTGACGAACGGACAGTTTGCTGATTGGGGCCAAACCAATACATTTACGCTGATCCTAACCTATTTGTGTGTGCTAGGGACGGATACGGCGATGGCCTTTTACTATTTTGACGCCAAGTCGGTGCAAGAGCGCAGAACGTATTTGTTCAACGCCATTGCTTTCAGTGTGACCATGTGTTTGATTTTTACGGCTTTCGCCTATTTTTTTGGTGCACCGTTAGCTGAAGTGGTATATGATCATAGTGGCGATTATACCTATTTATTGGCCGTGGCGTTTTTGGCGACGGTTGGCGCAATCATCATTCAACATTTGCTTGGTTACGCTCGCTATGCCGGTCGCGTATGGTTGTTCAATATTTTTAGCATGGCCTATGTGATTGGTTCCAATTTGCTGAGTCTTTATTTTGTGATCGTCCAAAAGGACGGTGTTATGGGGATTTTTTACGGACAGCTCGTCGGGCAGACGGCTGTGGCCGTGTTGCTTCTCATTATATTCCGCAAAGAGCTAGTATTAAAATTCTCCCGAAAGCACTTATCCGATCTGATCAAATACGGTGCCCCACTTTTGCCCACATTGATGGCATTCTGGGCGATGAGTTCCATTTCCAGACCCATGTTGTACCATATGTCTTCGATAAATGATGCAGCGATCTATGAAGCCATGATGCGGCTCGCAAGCATCATTGTGCTGGTGACATCGCCATTTCAATTGGCTTGGCGTCCTTTTTCGATGTCGATCAAAGACAGAGAAGATGCGCCTCAGCTGTATGGTTTGGTCGGCAGAGGGCTCTTGGTAGTGGGAACATTGGCCGTCATGTTGCTCGCTTTTGTCATGGAACCGATTTATCAATTGTTCACCACCGGAAAGCCGGGACTTGGCAGTGGTTACCTCTATGTTTGGGCGCTGTCGTTGGGTACACTATTCAATGTGTTGCATACTGTTTTTGGTGTGGGGCTGTTGATTAAGAAAAAGACCAAAATCATCTCGCGGGGATTCATGATCGCGGCGGTGGTCTATGTGGTCGGCTGTTTGCTTTTGATCCCCCTGTTCCGGATTTGGGGAGCGGTCAGCATGACCGTCGTAGCATATCTGATTGTGATCATCTATGTCTACACACAAAACCAGAAAGAATATCCGGTTGATTTCCGTTTCCGCGCGATGTTAATATATTTGACGATTTTCTTGGCCGCCATGATTGGTGTGACTTGGGTGCAGAGCAATGAGTTGCCGAACGCGTGGGCGTATTATTTGATCGCGCTTGGCGTCACGGTGGCCGCGGTCTTTGCGACGGGATTATTTTCGGTTCGTTCATTCCGACAGATCGGCCGTTTATTGCCGAAATTGGGTGGGAAAGGGTGAAAAAAAGTGAGTGAAATGTTGATTCCGAGGCAAAAGCGATTAGACACCCTGTTTTATTTGATGATCGCTTTTGCGCTCTTGGGACCAACGCTGGGGATTCCTTTGACTGAAGGATTTAATTTAACATTCTTCCGCATCGCATATGTACTGCTCGCCGGTGGGATTATCTTGCGGCTGGTGACGCAGAAGAATCTGGAAACATCTTATATGTATCCCGTCCGCTATTATGCGGCGTTTTTCGCCTTCTGGTTTATGTACGGGCTCCTCTCCCTGTCTTGGGTGATGAGCATGGGGGCAGCGCTAAAGTATTTGTTCTACATGGCGTTTATGTTGCCGCTCACGCTGTCGTTTCCTTTTTTCCTGCAATCGGAAGAAAAGCTGTGGAAAGCGAAGCGGGTGTTGTTTTGGGTGTTTGCGGCGATTATTTTTTACGCCGTGTTTGAGTCGATTACGTTGATTCATTTGCCTCCCTCAGCTTTCTTTAAAACAACGTCTGCATCGGTTACGTCGGTGTTTACCAATCAAAATGACTTGGCTACCTGCATCACACTGGGCTTGCCGTTTTTGACAACAGCTTTGTTTATGCTTGATCTGCAGAAAAAGCATAAATGGTTTATCTATATTACCGGTGTGTTGACGATCTATATATTGATCGCTACGGGTTCGCGCAGTAACACCGCGTTTGCTTTGCCGCTCGCTTCTTTGATGTTGATTATTGGACTGCCGTTTGCAGTTGAAAGGGAGAAGCTGACTAAGAAAAATATCGCCAAAGCTGTGGCCGCTATTGTGGCGGCGGTCATCTTGGCCAATGGCTTGAGCGCGATTTTCTTGTCAGAAGAAGCACGAAATGCGGCAAAAACGAAGCTGTCCAGCACACTTGGATTTTTGCAGGATATTAAGAACAGCGCTTGGCACGTGGAAGATGGAGATACGGGCATTGAAAAAATGGAGACGGGTGAAAGCGCGGGGGTTCGTAAATGGCTGTTGATCAACGGCTTTAAATTCTTGCAACAAAGCCATTACATGGGCATCGGAGCGGGCAATGTGGAGCCGTGGATGGCTAAATACGGCGTCAAGGTGAACAAAGTCAACCTGCACAACTGGTGGGGCGAGGTGTTGGTTAACTTTGGCGTGTTGATCTTTGTGCTCTATATGTCCCTCTATTTTTGGATGTTGTGGCGCTTGTGGAAGCTTGCCAACCGCAAGCATTCGCCATCGTTAAGCCCGATGTTGCGCTGGGCCGCGTACTCCACGATGGCCGCATTGACCGGATATTTCTTCGGTGGGATGGCGCCCAGTTCAGCCATTCATTTTACTCCGATGTGGATCACCTATGGGATAGGACTGGCTGTGATTGCGCTCGGGGAAGCGAAGAAAGCAGAAACGAAAGAATCCGTTTAGATCAGGCAGGAATCGGTTAAAGGTGCCTTTCTTCACAGAGAGGCACCTTTTTTGCATGAATGGGAAAGACCCGATAAATACTACATTTTATTGACATCCCGTCTGACCGAAAGTGACGAACTGAGGAAAAGATCATTGAGAACATATTCATTTGCAACGTTTTTTTGTACTATGTAATTTAGAGAAAAGAGATGGTTGATTCGTGGATATTGGCGTAAATGAAAGGAGTACCTTTTAGTGGCGGCAAAAGTAATGATATTCAGTTCGGTTCATCCATACGACGATTCGCGTATTTATCATAAACAAGCCAAGTCCCTCGCGGAGGAGGGATATCATGTGGAGTTGCATGCCGTGGCCGATTTTGAGGAGCGGCTGGAGCATGGTGTGCGGATTGTCGGCGTCAAGCGGGTGAATAAGAAGTGGAAGCGGCTTATGAACGGTTGGGTGCTTTATCGGCGGGCGCTGAAGAGCGGGGCCGATATCTTTCACTTCCATGATCCGGAGCTGTTGCCATGGGGCGTATTGATCGCCTGGCGGACAGGGTGTCCCGTCATTTATGACTCACATGAGGACTTGCCAAAACAAATCCATACCAAGCCATGGATTCCTGCCGGTGTGCGCGGACCTTTGTCCAAGCTCGTTCACAAGGTGGAAAAGGGGTTGGCCCGCAAGTTGTCGGCGGTGGTGACGGCGACGGAGTCCATTGCGCGCCAGTTTGCAAGTGCCAAACGGACGGAAGTGATTAAAAATTATCCGTTGCCGATGCCCGCCGTGGAGAAGACGGAGGACGAGGGCAACAAGATTTTGTATGTGGGCGGGGTTTCTTATCTGCGCGGTTATCGTGAAATGATTGAGATGATGGATTACATCCCACCAGAATTGCAAGCGGAATTGCACATTATTGGTCCCCTGCAACATATTCGGCCGGAAGATCAGGACGAAGCAATGCTCAAAGAAAAGCGGGTTACCTTGCACGGACGTGTGCCCTTTGAGGATGTGAAGCAGTGGTTGGGCAAGGGCAAAGTGGGATTGGTGTGCCTGCATCCTATCGAGAACTATCGGGAATCCCTGCCGATTAAAATGTTTGAATACATGGCTGCCGGCTTGCCGCTGATCGCGACCGATTTTCCCATGTGGCGTGAGATTGTAGAGAAAAGCGGTTGCGGATTCACCGTTGACGCACTCAATCCGAAAGAGATGGCGGAGAAAGTGACAACCATTTTGAAGGACGAGCAATTGCGCAAGCAGATGAGTGAAGATGGCCGCAAGGCGCATGAAGAAGTGTATAACTGGCATGTGGAAGAACGGAAACTATTGGCCCTTTATGCCGGATTGCTGGGTACGCAAACAGTCACATCAAGTTGAACGAAGCAAGGAACCCCTGTCTACGCATAGACGGGGGTTCCTTCTTGCTTACGCGCGTTTTACTGCCCGACGGGTTGCCAGTCGATGTGCTCTGCCAGTTGGCGGTGAATGCGCTGTTGTTCCTGTTTGCTCACTTGAAAATAGTACACGCCGTTAATTTTGGTGTTTTTCCCATTGATTTCGCAGGAGCGGAATTGCTCTGAGGGCAGATTGGCGTAAAGTCGTTGCAACTTCAGGATGTGAACCGGGGTAATGTCTGTTTTGACATTGGTGCTGAGGTGTTCCAAGACATCATCCAACTGAGTGAGGGAATGGAGGGAAGTGCTTTGATGGATGATGCCGCGAATCAGCTCCTGTTGCCGTTTCATCCTGCCAAAGTCTCCACGGGGGTCACTTTTGCGCATGCGGGCGAAGGCGAGGGACTGATCCCCATTCAATCGCATGATTCCCTGCTTGAACTGGTGTCCGCCAAAGCGAAACGACATGGGGACTTTCACTTCAACGCCTCCCAATTTATTCACGATGTCTTTCAGCCCTTGCATGTTTACCTTGACGTAGCCATCTATCGGTATATGGAGAAACTGCTCCACTGTTTTCCTTGTCAAGTCAATGCCACCGTAGGCGTAACTGTGGTTGATTTTGTCCCGTTTGATCCTTCCAGGGATGTCCACCAGCGTGTCGCGGGGGATGTGGGTTAGCATGATGTTTTTTTGATGAGGGTTGATCGTAGCCACAATGATTGAATCGGCTCGTCCTTGATCCCCCCGGCGTTCATCCACCCCCACAAGCAACAGGGCAACAGGATCTTTGGCGATGTCCACCGCATGGGAACGCAACGCCGATTTGGACAAGGAAGTTGGTTCATACACCCGTTCCGCTGCCGACCAGATGTGGTAACCAAAGTACACGACGCCCCCCATGATTGCCAGCAGTAAAGTGCAAAGCAAGCGCAACAACCATCGTATCACAAGGACGCCCCTTCCGTTTCCAACATTTGGATAGGTATCATTATATGATGTTTCATACATTTGTTCAAATATGTTGCGGCTTAACTTGATAAGATAGGCATAAGGGGCATCTTCATGGCGGAGATCAGAGGCATCCGCTTGGCTTGATTTAGCTTTTTGCAAGCGCTTGACGACCAAATCCGCCACCGCCTCTTTTGCTTTGCAAAATGGATTCGCAGTAGGTTCAAAAAGAAAACAAGTCATCGCGTCTATGAGAGAGGGGTTCATCCAATGAAAGTGTTAGTGACCGGCGGGGCCGGGTTTATTGGCTCCCATATTGTCGATCAGTTGATTGCGCGCGGAGATCAGGTAGTGATTGTGGACAATCTTTCTTCCGGAAAAGAGAGTCAAGTCAACCCGGATGCCGTCTTTTACAACGTAGATATTACCAGTCCTGATTTGCATGCAGTAATGGAGCAGGAGCGGCCTGAGGTGGTTATTCACCAAGCGGCGCAAATCCATGTGAATACCTCTGTGGACAATCCGTCTCTGGATGCCAACATCAATATCTTGGGCTCTATCAATTTGTTGGAGGGTTGCCGTAAGGCTGGTGTAAAGAAAGTGGTCTACGCTTCTTCGGCCGCAGTGTACGGCACGCCTGCTTACCTTCCTGTGGATGAGCGCCATCCGATCGGCCCCTTGTCCGGATATGGCGTTTCCAAATATACGGTGGAGCATTACCTGTCGGTGTACCATCATCTGTACGGCTTGAATTACACCGTTTTGCGCTATGCCAATGTTTACGGTTTGCGCCAAGATCCGCGTGGTGAGGGGGGCGTGATCTCCATCTTCATCGACAAGGTGCTGGGCCGTGAACCGCTTACCATCTTTGGTGATGGTGAACAGACCCGTGACTACATTTATGTCGAGGATATCGCTCGAGCCAACCTCAGTGCGATTGAGCGCGGGGACGGCGAAGTGTTAAATGTGGGAACTGGGGTTAGCACGTCTTTAAATGAAGTGGTTCGCCTCTTTGATGAAATCGCAGGTGTGAAGCATGAGGTGAACTACGGTCCGGATCGGGCGGGAGACATCAAGCACAGCTATTTTAACAATGAAAAAGTGCGTCGGGTGCTCGATTGGGAGCCGCGAGTGAGCCTCAGGGAAGGATTGGCCAAAACTTACGCATATTACCAAGAGGAATATCGTAAAATGGGCAAGGAACAGTAAACACTAATAACGAACCCGCACACCCCATGCTTGAAAGAACGGGCCATGAAGATTTCATTTTTCACAATTCGGCTATTGTCAACGTGGAAAGATTACAGTATACTTGGTAACAGTAATCGGTTTGAAACATTGCTGTAATGTTACTGTCATTTTTGTAAAGTTAGTCGATAGCCGAAAATAATTGTGATTTGATACTATACACAGCAGGAGTGGTTTGCGGATGAGTTCAAAAGTAGCCTACGAGAGCAATTCGCGCGCATTCTCCGGAGAAATGAAAACACCCGCCTCTTTCTATTTGGCATTTAAGCGCGGGTTTGAAATCGTATTTTCCATTGGGTTATTGCTCTTCACTCTACCGGTGCTGATTTTGACGGCAATCGCGATCAAATTGGAATCACCAGGTCCCATCTTCTACAAACAGGAGCGGGTCGGTTTAAACGGCAAAACGTTTAACATCTTCAAATTGCGCTCGATGCGTACGGATGCAGAGAAAAACGGTCCGCAGTGGGCTGCCAAGAATGATCCGCGCGTCACTCGTGTAGGCCAGTTCATCCGCAAAACCCGGATTGACGAACTGCCGCAGTTGATCAACATCCTGCGCGGGGATATGAGTTTGATCGGCCCGCGTCCGGAGCGACCGATGTTCACGGAGCAATTTGACAAAGAGATTCCGGGATTTAAGAAACGGTTGATGGTGAAACCGGGATTGACAGGTTGGGCTCAGGTGAACGGTGGATATGAGGCGACCCCTGCTGAAAAGTTGGAACTGGACTTGGAGTACATCAGAAATCAATCGTTCAAGATGGATTTTCACATTTTGCTCAAAACCGTTTGGATCGTGATCTCCGGAAATGGGGCGCGCTAATGAGAAAACGGGTGGCTTTTGCTTTGATTTAGCAAAAGCCACCCGTTTTTATATACCCATCAGCCTGGTTTTCCAGGGTGTAATCAGTTTGTTAATGGTGCGCCAACGATGTTGCCTCATTTAGAAAATCAACTTTAGGCCGAAGTACAAGAGAAGCCACAATGGGATACTTAAACATGTCGCGTTCAACACACCAAACCAAAACGATTTTCCGACAACCGTGTATTCCATGTTGGGCACCTCCAGCAGTTCAATTTGAGGATCTGTCTTTATTATACGCCAGCGGCCCCTGATTTAGTGGGGAGTAGCCGTATTGTTATCTAAATGTAATCTCGTGGTAAAAATGTGATAAATGTGTGAACCAAAAACGTTTCCTGTAACATTGGAAGGGGATATCGCTCCCGTGTGGATGGTTAAGATTTTCCAGTCATAAATAACGATTGACATAATGTCTTTTATTGTGATAATTTATAACTCAATAGTTGATATGTTAATAATTGAATACAGCAACATTCTCTTATCAAGAGAGGGGTAGGGACCAGGCCCGTTGAACCCTCGGCAACCATCTGACAACCATCAGAAAGGTGCCAATTCCTGCAGATTCGTTCTGACAGATGAGAGAAAGGTGTGTCAATAATAGACGTATCCCTTCTTGCCATCTTCAGAGCAGAGGGATTTTTTTATTGCATAATAAAGGTGGTGAAACCTCAATGATTCAGATTAAAGAAGTCATCAAAACCTATCCGGCGCGCGATGGGGGCTCGGTCGTGACTGCGCTGGACGGGGTGACGTTGACGATCAACCGAGGTGACATCTTCGGCATCGTAGGTTATAGCGGTGCGGGCAAATCGACACTGTTGCGGCTGATCAACGGGCTGGAGATGCCGACAAAGGGTGAAGTCATCGTGGATGGGAAAGAGATTTCCCGTCTGAAAGAGAGAGAATTGCGCCAGGCACGGCAGAAGATCGGCATGATCTTTCAGCACTTTCATTTGCTTTGGTCGCGAACGGTTCGCGAAAATGTGGCTTTTCCGCTAGAAGTGGCAGGGTTGCCGAAAGAACAGATTCGCAAGCGAGTCGATCAGCTTTTGGAGCGGGTAGGACTAGCTGAACGTGCTGACGCATACCCTTCCCAGTTGAGCGGAGGACAAAAACAGCGGGTCGGTATTGCACGGGCTTTGGCCAATGAGCCGGATATCCTTTTGTGCGATGAAGCGACATCAGCACTAGATCCAGAAACCACGGCATCCATTTTGCAACTGCTCAAGGAGATTCATCGGGAGATGGGGATCACCTTGGTATTAATCACGCATGAAATGAGTGTGGTACGGCAGATTTGCAACAAGATGGCAGTGATGGAAAACGGCCGGGTCGTGGAAACGGGCATGGTCTCCTCCATCTTTAGCCAACCACAACAGGCGTTGACCAAACAGTTTGTCAAAGAGCTGCAGCCAAGTATCCAAGACGATGACACATCAGGGGAAGTGGTTGAATTGCCGCTTGCTGATGCAGATAAGTTGGTGACATTGGCTAAAAAGCATGGAATTCGGTTCAGTGTTGTCAGCGGAGCCATTGCGGGAGAACAGGATGACCGCTTGCGCGTCAGAGTTGATGGGACAGAGGAGCAAGTGCTGGCCGTGCGCCAAGTGTTGAATGGAGGTGAACGGGCATGTTGACCGGCATTGATTGGAATCAAGTGTCCGTCGCGCTGGGGGAAACCTTGTATATGGTGAGCATATCCACTTTGTTCACCGCGCTTCTGGGAATTCCTCTGGGTGTGATGCTTACCGTCTCGGATCGCGGTTATTTTTGGGAGAATGTATGGGTGCAACGAACATTGGGCACGATTGTGAATATCTTCCGCGCTGTACCGTTTATTGTCCTTGTCCTTTTCTTATTTCCTGTCGCGGAGTTTTTGGTGGGAACCACGCTCGGACCCACAGCAGCAACTGTGCCTTTGATCGCTGGTGCGGCACCTTTTTACGCCAGAATGGTGGAGACCGCTTTAAGGGAAATTGACCGTGGGGTGATTGAAGCGGCGCAAGCGATGGGGACTTCCCGTTTGCACATTATCTGGAAAGTGCTGTTGCCAGAAGCGATGCCGGCCATTGTCTCCGGATTAACCGTCACTTGCGTATCCTTGATTAGCTTTTCGGCGATGGCAGGGATTGTTGGCGGAGGTGGTTTGGGAGATGCTGCGTTTAGGTACGGTTTCCAATCGTTCAATGATGGCATGTTGTATATTTGCGGCTTGCTGTTGGTTGTGATGGTACAGCTCATTCAAATGGTAGGGGATTGGTTGGTTCGTCGGTTGGACAAACGGTGAATAGAGGGTAAGAGCCGGAATTGAAGCGGGAATTCCCCGTGTCAGGGCAAATAGACGTGACATAATCCGTCTAATCCGATCGATTTTATTAAATAAGTTGATGCATGGGAGGATGGCAATGATGAAAATAAAAAGATGGATTGCGGCAGGTTTGGTCGCATTGGTGGCCGCGTTTGGCGTGGGTTGCGGAAAGAAAGATGAATCAGCAGTGTTGACGGTGGGGGCGTCGCCCATTCCACATGAGGAAATTCTGAAGTTTGTTCAGCCGGAATTGGAAAAGCAGGGAGTGGAGTTGAAGATCCAAGCGTTCCAAGATTATGTGTTGCCGAATAAAAGTGTGGAAGAAGGGCAGATCGACGCCAATTTCTTTCAACACATTCCTTGGATGGAAGCCACCAACAAAGAAAAAGGGTATCACTTGGTGAAAGTGGCTGGGGTTCACATTGAGCCGATGGGGGCGTATTCCAACAAAATCAAAAACATCAGTGAACTGAAAAACGGAGCCACAGTCGCTCTGCCTAACGCAACCAGTGAAATCACACGTGTTTTGCTGCTGTTGGATCAAAACAATTTGATTAAGCTGGACAACCGTCAAGGTGACAAAACGCTGAAAAACATCAAAGAAAATCCAAAAAACCTGCAATTTAAGCTGCTGGAAGCTGCGACGTTGCCACGTATGCTGGATCAAGTCGATTTCGCAGTGATCAACACCAATTATGCCTTGCAAGCAAAACTGAATCCGTTGAAAGATGCTCTGTTTATTGAAGGAAAAGATTCTCCGTACGTCAACGTATTGGCCGTGAAAAAAGGCAATGAAAATGATCCACGCGTTCAAAAATTGGTGAAGGTACTCACTTCCCAAAAGGTAAAAGACTTTATCCTCAAAAAGTATAACGGGTCTGTCGTGCCGGCGTTTTAAAGTTGCAAGAGCCACACCCCATTTACAGGGTGTGGCTCTTCATTGTTTAATCAGTAGCGGAAGCCGCGATGATGTTCCCATCTAGATACCTTTAAAGGGGCACATCTTTATATTCGGCTTCACCGAGCGATAGCACCGCCTGGCCGTGGGTCCAGTTGGTTACTTGCTCAATCAGTTTTTGTTCTTCGCCCAGTGGTGTCCAAACGGCCCAACTCACTTTGTCGGCAAAGGACGGCGTCTCCAATAGATAACCGGTTCGATGCAATTCATGTTCCATTTTGCCCATGAAAGAATAATCAAATGTGATTATCACTTGTTGATGCATCATCCGTTTGACGAGCCCAGCCGCTTCAATCGCCGCCGCGGCTCCTTGGCTGTAAGCGCGCACCAATCCGCCTGCGCCCAGCTTGATTCCACCAAAATAGCGGGTGACGACGACGGCAGTGTACAGACACTGCTTGGCGTGGATCACTTCAAGGATAGGCCTTCCCGCCGTTCCGGCAGGCTCTCCGTCATCGGAGGATTTCTGCGTGGTTTCGGTGATGTGATAAGCGTAGCAATTATGGGTCGCATCCCAATGCTTTTTGGAAATTTCCTGTACGAATTGGACGGCTTCCGCTTCGGTTGCCACATGTTTAGCACGGCAAATGAAGCGAGATTTCTGGATGATAATTTCTGTTTCCCCATAAGGGGCTATGGTTAGATAGCTGTCTGGTTTCATCGTTCGTTTCACACCCTTCCACCTTATTATAGGGGAATTGGGCATAGAGGCCAAAGAGAAAGCGATGGTTCCGGGATGGCCGGCCATCGCTTTCTTTTTATCAACGATTAGCAGGGGATTCGATCTCTTCCCCTTCGGTCTTATTAATCATGTCATCATCAGGCTTGTACTCCAATTGTTGATGCAGAATTTGGCTAAGCCGTTGAATTTCCGTTTTGGGAATGATGACGACCGAACCGGAGCGGGCATACTTTTTAGGATAGGCTTCAAAGGTGACGGTTTCAATTCTTTCTTTGGGAATTTGCTGATATGTTTTAATCAGAGAAGGGATCTCTTTGAAATGGAAGCTATGGTCAAAGTTATTACCCACGGCCTTGGTAACTTGGTTGAACTTGGTAACTCCGTCGATGCTGGTCATTTTGTCAATTAGTTGCGAGATAACCTCCCGTTGGCGTTCATTACGGGCAAAATCCCCTTCAGCAAATGATTTACGGTTGCGTACATAGGCTAAGGCTTCAGGGCCGTTCAAATGGCGCGGTCCTGGTTCAAAAACAATCATTTTTCCGCCGATCGCACGTTGTTTGAATGGCTTTTTCACATTGACATCAACGCCGCCTAAAGCATCAACAAGATCTTCAAAGCCTTTGAAGTTTACTTTAGCATAATAATCAATGGGAACATGGAAAATGTTTTCTATCGTTTGTCTGATATTTTCTACTTCGCCGATCCCTTTCATCCGACCGTAAGCTGCGGCGGCGTTAATTTTCGTTCTTACATTCGTATTAGCGATCTTGACATAGAAATCCCGGGGAATACTAATCAATTTGATGGAATTGGTTTTAGGGTTGACAGCGGCCAAGATCAAGACATCGGAACGCCAATTGTTAGGGTCGGTGCTACGCTGGTCCGTACCGATCAACAACACAGTGAAGGGGTCTTTTTCCTCGAGGACCACTTTTTCCGTCCGCCAAGTGGATTTTTTTAATGATTTTCCGGTTTTGGCGAAGACGCCCCAGAGTTGGGTGCCAAAATATATTCCGACACCGACCACAATAAGCAGAAGAAGGATGGCGATGCGCTGAATTAGGCGCTTGCGGTTGTTGTGGGGAGGTGTTGTTTGTTTATCAAATGACATTGTCTGCTCCTTACATGAATGAATTAGTCTTGGTAACTTTAGTATTTAGATTTTATATATAAAAATGCATACTGAGAATTTAGATACGGGGAAAGATTATAACTCGATTATAGTAAAATTCTTTACAGGCGCAATGGACAGGGCGTTGAAGAAATTTGACATTCTTGTGATTAATTTGTTACATCAGATGCGAGGTTATCATCGGTTTGGTCGAGCCATTCCGCTTTCGGTTGATATTCCAATTGTTGCTGGAGCAATTTGCGGATTCGCTTCTTTTCAGACTGTGGGATGTCAAGCATATCCGCGCCACCAACTTTGATGTCGACCACTTTGATGTGGATGCTACGGATGTTTTGTTTGGGTATCTCACGATACACTTTGATCAAGGCGGGGATATCGTCCAACCGAAACCCATGTTGGAAGTTATTACCGAGCGCGGATGTGATCTTTGAAAATTGACTGATGCCATCAAAACTGACCAATTTGTCCAGCAACAGGCCGATGACTTCTTGCTGACGTTCATTGCGGGCAAAATCCCCTCCGGCGACATCTTTGCGATTGCGTACATAGGCGAGGGCCTGTTTGCCATTTAAGTGCATCATTCCCGGCCGGAAGACCGCTTTGCCTCCACCGATCATCGCTTGTGAGAAAGATTGCTTCACGTTGACATCGATTCCACCTAAGGAGTCGACAATGTCTTCAAACCCTTGAAAATTGATCATCGCATAATAATCGACGGGAATGTGAAGCAGATTTTGCACAGCCTCCCGCGTGTTTTCGACCACACCCACCCCCGATTGCCTACCGTAGAAGGGGGCGGCGTTGATGCGTGTTTTCACACCATTGGAATTGGGGATGGTCATATAGACGTCCCGGGGAATGCTAACCAACAGGATCGATTGTGTCTTCGGATTGATCGCGGCCAGCATCAGCACATCGGTCCGAAAATCATTGGGCCGGGTAGTGCGTTGATCGGTGCCGATCAATAAGACGGTAAACGGGTCTTCTTTGATTTTTACTTCTTGGTCCCGCAAGGCTGAGGTATCCAAGCGATTGCTACTGTCGGCCAAGGCTCCCCACAGCAGGGATCCATAGTAAATGCCGAAGCCCAACACCAACAGGATGACTGTTACGGTCAAATATTTGAACCATTTTTTGCGCCGTTTGCGCAGGGCGCGGCGCTGATCCACTTTGTTCATGGCACATACCTCTCTTTGCGGTATTTGCTGAAGCCGGGGGTTTTTCGGATGTGATAAAAGAAGGCGGAATATTGCGCCTAATCTGCCGGGATTAAAAGCCTTTGTATCGTTATCATTCCCTTTGTTTTGTAGTTTGTAAACGTGCTTCGTCTATTTGTGTTGCTGTCCGCATATGGATGGAAAAGAAAAGGGAGTGATGGCCTCCCTAGTTGCCATCGCTCCCGCTGTCTGTTGTGCCGTCAACGTCACTGTTCTCATTATTCAATTGCCCTTCTTTGGGCTTGTACTCCAATTGCGTTTGCAGTAGTTGTCTGATCCGTTGTTTCTCTTCTTCAGGAATGCGCAACACTGCGCCGGAACCAGGGACTTTATCGTCAAATACTTTTATTTGTATGGTTTCGATGTTCTGTTTCGGAATCCCTTGGTAAATCTTCACCAGAGCTGGGAAATCGGTGATATCAAAGCTGTATTCAAAGTTTTTGCCAACCGCTTTCGACACTTCGCTAAACTTGGTTACCCCGTCGAAACTGGCCAGTTTGTCGATCAGTTGGGCGACGACTTCCCGTTGCCGTTCATTGCGCCCCAGATCGCCCCGGGGGTCTTCATGCCGTTCCCGCACGTAAGCCAGTGCTTTTTTTCCATTGAGGTTGTAAGTGTTTCCTGGATAGAACTTGGCGTAGCCTCCACCGATCATCGCTTGGGTGAATTTGAACTTGGGAGTCACTTGAATGCCGCCTAATGCATCCACAATGTCTTCAAACCCTTGGAAATTGATGCGTGCGTAGTAGTCGATTGGCACATGAAGCAATTCTTCCAGGGTTTTGCGAACGTTTTCCACATCGCCCACACCGGATTGGCGACCATAGTATGCAGCCGCGTTGATTTTCGTTTTTACACCACCGGAGTTGGGGATGGTGATATAGGTGTCGCGTGGAACGCTTACGACTTTAGCCGTTTTGGTTTTGGGATTGATGGCAGCCACGATCATGACATCAGCCCGCCAATCATTGGGACGTGTCGTCCGCTGGTCGGTTCCGAGCAAAAGCACAGTGAATGGTTCGTTTTTGATTTCGACTTCTTTTTCGCGCAGGTCGGACTTTTTGAGATCTTTGCCACCGTTGGCGAATACGCCCCAAATTTGCGAACCAAAGTACAGCCCGAATCCTAACACGAGGACAGTGACGATGGAAATGATACGGAATGTCCATTTTTTGCGCCGTTTTTGTTTGACACGGTCAATGCGGCTGTCGTTTACTCTTTGCATCTTTGAATCCCCACTTGCCGTTTGGTTTTAGTGACCTCTCCTGTCTTTCTTGATAAAAGGATATTTTTCTTTCTATTTAGAATGTTACTAGACTACAAACAATTAAATTCAAACTTAAAAACAATAATGAAAGCTGTTTACAACTAATTATTCTATCGGATTTATTCGACATATTCCACCCGATTTGTGGTGCTGTTTTTGAAAATAATAGGACTTTTTGGTGAGAGCGATGACATTTGTCCGAATGCTTGCGAGATCGATCTTTGCGATTGTATTTGTCATGGGCTCTGTTTCATCTGACGGATCAGAACGGGCGCGGGAGCAGGCAGGTCAGCCAGAGCCGTTGCCAGCGCAAGAACCCGATGCGTTTCGGCTTCCGTTTCTGGAGCAGATTAAAGCGCCGGAGGCATGGCAAGCGTTCATGCGGCGAAGTGATTCGTTGGGGACGGACCCGCTGGTGGTAGCGGTCGTGGACACAGGAGTCGACTTGCAGCATCCCCTGTTGCAACCCTATTTGGTACCTGGAGTTAATCTTCGTTTTCCCGATGAACCACCTCACGACCGGATGGGTCATGGAACGAAAGTGGCAGGAGTCATCGCTTCCGTGTGGGGAGCGGGGCAATGGCGAACGCCCATGGGGCAAGGTCGGATCATGCCGGTCAAAGTGATGGAAGATGGCAATGATGGCCAAATGAGCCGCACCATTGCCGGCATCCGAGAGGCGATCTCACGTAAGGCCCGAATTATCGTGTTGGCTCAAGGAAGTTGGCGTCACCACCCAGCGTTGGCAGAGGCTGTCGCCGAGGCGGAGCGGAAAGGTGTGTTGATCGTAGCGGCGGTGGGCAACGCCAAGTATGATGAACAGGGGCGCTTGGCATTTGATCACCCGTTGTACTTTCCAGCGGCTTATCCCACCGTGCTAGCGGTAGGGGCCGTTACCCAGGACGGCCGGCACGACCCCACGTCCAATTGGGGGCCGGGAATTGATTTGGTCGCACCGGGGGAAAATATTCGCTTGACACCTGAAGAAAATCCGCTCATGCAGAATGGAACCTCATTTGCTGCTCCGCAAGTGGCTGCTGTCGCCGCCTTGGTATGGCAATTGCATCCCGAATACACACCGGCAGAGGTGAGGCAGCACTTGATGCAGACCGCCCGCCGGCCTACTTCTTCCGCTTGGCGTTGGGATGAGCAGATGGGCTACGGGCAGGTAGATGCCGCTCAAGCGATTCGCGGGACATTGCATCCAGATCCCTATGAGCCAAATGACCGCAAGGAGGAAGCTAAGCCCATCGCGAGTGGCTTAGAAGTGTACGGAGTGAGCCGGCGCGGCGATCCGGACCTATTTGAGCAACAAATCCATCAAAAAGGATGGTTGGAACTGCAAGTGTCTGTGCAAGGGCCGGCTCCCGAGTTGTTGCTAGAAGCGTATGATGAGCGGGGGCGTACGCTCTGCCGCACGCGAATCTCAAGGCAAGGAAACGTGCGATTTCCGGTGGAAGTGGGCCATGTGCAGCTCAGAGTGGAAGGGCTGGATAAAAGGGAGGCGCATTATCGCTTGACCAGCCAAGATCTCCTCGGCCCCGATGCGATGGAGCCCAACGATGATGCCGACCAAGCAGCGGTAATTTCTGTCAGACTGGGAATTCAAATCATTGAGGGTACCATGGATCGGCATAACGACCGGGATTGGTTGGAATTGCGGATCGCCGAGCCAGGTCGACTCACACTCGAAGTGCGGCCTTTGACTCCGCGGTTCGACCCCGTGTTGCAACATCCTTTTGCGGGGCGTATAGATGTGCAAGAAGACCAGGGAGACGAAGGGGAGCAGGAAGAAATTCGGGTTCGGGTGGGTCCGGGAAGATACCGGATTTGCATTAGCGATTACGATGGCAATATAGCGGATCGTCCCTACCATGTGGTGATCCGGTACACGCCACAAAAATAAAAAAGATTAATAGGTCGCTCAACCGCAGGTCGTGATGCCGCTTGCCCGGCACCATGAACATGGCCTGTATACACCTTGCTCGGGAAGGGGCGACGTGATGCATATAAAAGTGTTGTTTTCCCATAGATCTTAGTTGTAATTGCAGGGTCTTTAGGTTATTCTATTGATGATGTAGAACTCGTCTCCTTATAACCAGATGAAGATGAAGGCAGAAGACTTGCTCCACAAAGTCTCGAGGATGTTATCAAAAGGAGAACACAGCACCTTTCCTCGATGGAAAGGGTTTTTTATTTGCGACTGATTGCGCGAAGGGGGAAAACCAATGGCAGAGAAAAAACGCAGCATATTTACTTCTGAGTCGGTAACCGTAGGTCATCCGGATAAAATCTGTGACCAAATCTCCGACTCCATTCTGGATGCAATTCTAGAAAAAGACCCAAATGCCCGCGTGGCATGCGAAACATCCGTGACCACCGGTTTGGTGTTGGTAGCGGGTGAAATCTCCACATCTTGCTATGTGGACATTCCAAAGCTGGTTCGTCAAACGATCCGCGATATCGGTTACACCCGTGCCAAATTCGGATTTGACGCGGATACTTGCGCGGTGCTGACCTCGATTGACGAGCAATCCCCTGACATTGCGCAAGGGGTTGACCAAGCGCTGGAAAAACGTGAAGGGTCTATGACCGAAGACGAAATCGAAGCGATTGGCGCTGGCGACCAAGGTCTTATGTTTGGTTTCGCCTGCAATGAAACAGACGAACTGATGCCATTGCCAATCTCTTTGGCACATAAATTGGCTCGCCGTCTGCATGAAGTCCGTGTGAACGGCACCCTGCCGTACCTGCGCCCGGACGGAAAAACCCAAGTGTCGGTGGAGTATGAAGACGACAAGCCCGTGCGCATTGACACGGTTGTGGTATCAACACAACATGCGGAAGACATCAGCTTGGATCAAATTAAACAAGATATCCAAACCCATGTGATCAATCCAATCGTGCCGGCGGACATGATGGACGAAGCGACTAAATTCTTCATCAACCCCACCGGTCGGTTTGTTATCGGTGGGCCGCAAGGAGATGCTGGCTTGACCGGCCGCAAAATCATTGTTGACACATATGGTGGATACGCTCGCCACGGCGGTGGAGCCTTCTCCGGAAAAGACCCGACCAAAGTGGACCGTTCCGGCGCGTATGCAGCGCGTTACGTTGCCAAAAACATCGTGGCTGCCGGTTTGGCTGATAAGTGCGAAGTGCAATTGGCTTACGCGATCGGCGTTGCCCGCCCTGTTTCCATCCGCGTTGAAACCTTTGGCACAGGCAAACTGAGCGAAGAGGTATTGGTGGAGCTGGTGAAAAAGCACTTTGATCTGCGTCCAGCCGGAATTATTCGCCAACTGGATTTGCGCCGTCCGATCTATCGCCAAACGGCTGCTTACGGTCATTTCGGCCGCACTGATGTGGAGCTGCCATGGGAGAAAACGGATAAAGCGGAAGCATTGAAAGCAGACGCTGCAGCTGTGCTGTAAGGCGAATTGAAAAGCCCAATGTCATTTTGACATTGGGCTTTTTCGTTTGCTTTGTTTATCCCCTTTTTAATTCAAGGACGGTGATCTCCGGCCGGCACAAGAACCGCAAGGGGAGGATGGTGGTGCCGATTCCGCGGTTGGTGTACAAGGCAAACCGCTCATTAAGCCGGTAGAGACCTGCCGGATAACGTCGGCCCCCAGGAGGAGTGATCGGTGCTCCCAAAAAAGGCAAACGGATTTGCCCGCCATGGCTGTGCCCGGACAATTGCAAATCGATGGGAGCTGTGCGATGGGTTGCTGCTGAGTCAGGCTCATGGGCCAAGAGGAGGTGGAAGGCATGGGGGTCATTTGGCAATTGGGCCAGCACCGCTTCCAAGTCGGGTTGCCCTTCCATATGGTCATCCAATCCGGACAGGTAGAGGGTATCCGTGCCTTTGACCAGTGGGTAGACTTGATTGATCAACACATGAAAGCCCCCATCGCTTAGGGCTTGTTTGACCAACGCCACGTCTCCAAAGTAATCATGGTTTCCCAGTACGGCAAACTTGCCGAGCGGCGGGTTGCATTGTTGAAATCGGCGGGAGATGCTCTTAGCTTCCGTGATTAAAAGCTGATCGTCGATCAGATCGCCAGTGAAACAGAGCAGATCTGGCTTAAGTGCTTCTACACGCCCGATGATGACGTCCAACTGGGAGAGATCGAAGTGGTGACCAAAATGCAGATCGCTGATGTGTACAATCCGCATCCCGTCAAATGAAGTGGGCAGGCGCGGCGAGCGAAGAGTGAGGCGAGTTGTTTCCAGCCAGCTTACTTCAATGATGCCAGCATAAAGCGGCGCGCCGAGACAGAGCGCACCAAGGGCAAGGGACAGCTTGAGGAATTTCCGTCGGTGGATGCGCGGTTCAGCAGAAACGGTATGTACATGATGAGAGGTCATGGGGATTCACTCCTGTCTGCATAAGAGGCTTCAAGTTTTGAGTCTGGATGGAAAATTATTTTTCGGGGCGGAGGGTGCATGAAGATAAATAAATAAGGGAAAGGTTTTGACGGGTAATTTTGTCAGTAAGGGTTGACGATTGCTCACCTTTTCAGAATAATTACATCTAGGCTAAAAGTATAACATGGCGCTGAAAAATGCAATCGGTGAAAGGCCTGTACTGACACCTAGTAGCTCTGACGTCAAATGCATGTCGCAATTGCCAGCATTCCAGCTGTTTTTTTGTAAAAACAACAAGAGGTTGGCAGAAAGGTCGAATTTCCATTTGTTTATTGAAAGCAAGGGTTAGCGGTTATATCCGCGAATTCCTTTGTTTGTGTTTGATCCGGGTTTCTTTGCAGTTTCTAGTTTCATCTTTTCGTGATAAAATTTAAATAAGAGCGAATATTATGAGAAGGGAGTGAGCCCTTTGCAAGAGAGGAAGCCACAGACTGGACATGGCAACGGGAATCGCCCCGAGACAGAACTGTCATTGCCGATCCGCGTATTTATTGCCGACGCGGATGCGGAGTACCGCCAAGCATTGAAGCAAGCGGTGGAAAAGGAGAAAGACATGGTGTTGGTTGGGGAATGCATGGATGGCTACGATGTCCCCTTGATCTGTGGAACCACGGCACCCCATCTCGTGGTGTTGGACTTGCATTTGCCCCGTGTTGACGGGGTGGAAACGACGTACCGTCTGAGTCAAATGGCTCCTCACACAAAAATCCTTATCTTGTCTGAACGCGCGGATCCGTATGCGCTAGAAACGATTCGCTCCGGGGCGTCAGGATATCTATTGAAGGATCTAAAGATGGCTTCCTTGATAGAAGCGATTCGCGTTATCGCTCATGGAGGCGTTTACATCCATCCGATCATGATGGGACGGTTAGTGAATGAACTGCGTCGCCTTAGCCGGATGGAGGGGGCGATGTATTATCACTACGCTTCGCTTCCTCCACTCTCATGGCAAGAAGTGTTGACATATAGGGAAATGGAAGTTTTGAGGTTGATGTCACAGGGAAAAAATAATCGAGCGATCAGTGAACATTTGTATATCAGTGAAAAAACAGTAAAAAACCATGTTAGCAACATCCTTTATAAATTAAACGTCCAGGATCGCACACAAGCTGTGTTGCTTGCCTTGAAGTATGGATGGGTACAACTGATTTAGCCTAGTCGTAGGTATGCACACAAACCCTGCCTTTCTCGCATAGAATGATCAGAAGAGGAGGGGCGATGTGATGGAACATTGGGTTCTATGGAGTGCAGCCCTTTGTTTCGCTGTCATTTTTTTGGTAAAAACGATTCCCAACTTTTATGGAAACACTTATCATAACAAGGCTGTCCATCTTGTGCTCATCACGGAAAACAGCCAGCAAGCGGTTGAATGGATGATCCGGTCATATCATGGTTGGAAGGATGCCAAAGGCAAACCGGGCAAAATCACTTGCATCGACACAGGCTCCACAGATGATACCAAGGCGATCCTCGAACGGTTGATACATCGTTTTCCTCATCTGGAAGTTTTGCACATAGATGAGGAGCACCAGACAGATGAGGCCATTTCAAAGTGGTTGCAGGCACAGGAACAGGGCAAGGAAAAACTGGTGGTGCTTGATTTGCGCAAAATGGAAGCCAATGGGGACAATGAATCGGAACGCAATTTAGCGTGAAGCATGACAGTAGCTTTGCCAGAGCGATGGTTGGTATAAAGGACAAGAGACGGGAGAGTTGATTCATTTTTCGGGTCATATGGATCACCTGCGTACAGGCCGATACGGCCTGTTTTTTAATGCGCAAAAAAGGAAATGGTCCGTTTATTGCAAAATAATGGTAAATTATGTCGATCGAAGGAGGTTCTGATGGAGATTGCCCTTTATCAGGTGGCAGGAGACGAGGAGTGGCGAATGAGTCTAGCCCTTGAAGTAGATGAGCGGCATTGGCGGGAGCGGGGCCGGCAGATCACTTGGTTAGGCGCAACCCGTTCGGTTGGGTTGGCCGCCGCCTTCATCCGCAAACGAAGCCTGCCGCACCATATGAAAACGGGGCTGGCACCACTGCCGGCGCTTACTGACAGGGATTGGGATGAAGTGAAACAGACCGGACAGAAGTGGATACCGCTTTTGACAGGCAGGGCGCTACTGTTGGAAGAGATTGAAGCGTTGTTGTTCAAACATGGGCAAACAGATGCTTCAGAAAGATTGCTGCGCGTGTTGCAATGGCTGATATTGGAAGGGGAATGCGATATGCGGCCGGGAGTTGACAGCGCCCGGCCAGCTTGGCATTGGCGATGCGAACGGTGTGGAGCAGGTGGGGGCACATTGGTAGTGCGAGCTTGCGCCAGTTGCCAAGAACATTGTGTCGTCTGTGAAACGTGCCTGATTATGGGCCGTTCTCGAACCTGTACGCCTTTTTTTCTGTTTACAAAGACACCGGGGCGGGCTTCAGGCGCCGTTTCGTCATTGCCTGAAGTGCAGGTTGGTGCGAGCCGACATTCGCTCACTGTAGCTCAACGGCGGGCAGTGACAGAGTTGAGAGGGCACTTGTGCGACTCGGCGCGGCAGGTTCTTGTCTGGGCGGTGACGGGAGCAGGCAAGACGGAGATGATGTTCCCGTTGTTGGAAGAAGCTTTGCGGGCAGGAAAGAAAGTGGCATGGGTGACCCCGAGAAAAGACGTGGTGCTTGAACTGGCACCGCGCATCAGGCAAGCGTTCAATCGGGTTCGTGTCTTGGCGTTGCATGGCGGTTCGGCGGATGCTTGGCTCACCGGGGAAGTGGTTGTCGCCACGGCGCATCAGATGTGGCGATTTGCACAGGCGTTTGAATGGATGGTCGTCGATGAAGTTGATGCGTTTCCGTTGTACGGCAACCATGCGCTGGAACAGGGGCTTCACCGAGCCTTGGCCCCATCGGGCAAACAAGTGCTGTTGACGGCGACGCCACCGGCTGGATGGCAAAGTTTAGCGAAACAAGGGCGGTTGCCATGTGTCGTTTTGCCAGCACGTCACCATGGCTTCCCCCTCCCCGAACCCCGGTTGGCGGTGGTGTGGGGATTGTGGCGCAAGCTGAGGCGGTATCGGCCAATCCCTGTTGTGAAGCAATTTTTGAAACAGGTGGAGGCGCGATCTGGACAAGCGATGTTGTTCGTGCCCCGCGTGCAGGATGTGAAGGTTGTAGTGACGTGGTTGATCGGCCAGGGCTGGCCGCAGGAAGAGATCGCCGGTGTTTACGCCGCGCAGCCCGACCGGGAAGAAGAGGTGGCACGGTTTAGGGATGGCAGCCGCAAATGGCTGGTTACCACGACCATTTTGGAGCGTGGGGTTACTGTACCGCGCGTGCATGTACTTGTGTTAGGCGCCGACCATCCTGTATTCGACCGAGCAGGTTTAGTGCAAATTGCGGGCCGGGTGGGGCGACGGGCTGACTATCAAGAGGGTGAGGTGTGGTTTGTGGCGGAAGAACGAACCGAGGCTCAGATCAAGGCGCTGAAAGAGATCAAGCAGCTAAATCATTGGGCGGCAAAAGAAGGATTTCTCCAAAAAGAGGCGTATTCACATTGAAGGAGTGGTGGTCGTTTCTGTTTCCGCCTTCATCCGCTTGTTGGTTTTGCGGCACTCCGATGCAGGCTCGTTTATTCGCGCCTCCGGAAAAGCGCTTTTGTCCAGTTTGCTTGGAAGCGTTGCAGCCAATCAGGGAGCCAATCTGCCAAGTGTGCGGCCGCGGGTTTGATAAAGCGCCATCGGCGGACGTCTGTTTTGATTGCGTTCGGATCGCTGAAGAGGAAAGGGTGATGAATCGAAGCCCCGTTGCCTACACCCAACAAGTGGCGGCGTGGGTGCGGCTCTTCAAATATCGCGGCAAAGAGGGCTTGGCGACGCCGATGGGACGGTGGATGGCTGAAGTGGCGCGGGTGCATTACGCCAGAGAAAACATTTCACTCGTCACGTTTGTGCCTCTTCATGAAGAGCGATTGATTCAGCGGGGATTTAATCAAGCGGAGAAGCTGGCGGATGAAGTGGGACGGAGATTGAGGTTGCCCGTGTGCCCTTTGCTTGTACGAAACAAGGATACAGCTTACCAGAGCAAGCGGACGCGCGAAGAACGTTTGTCAGCGCTGGGAGGAAGTGTGATCCTCGCGGACGGAGCGTGGAAGAGGCAATTGGCCAATCAGGTTGTTCTCATTGTCGATGATGTGTACACGACGGGGGCGACCGTGCGAGAGTGTGCGAAACCGTTGCGGCAGGCTGGCGTGAAAAAAGTCTGTTCCGTGACGTTTGCTAGATAAAAGAGGTATAGAAACGATCTAACTCGTCAACACCTTATGATAGGCATTTTCATAGACAGTACCTAAATTAAAGGAGAGTTGAACATGAACAAAACGGAATTGATTGAACGTGTAGCGGAAAGCACGGGAAAAACAAAGAAAGAGGCGGGCCTGATCATTGACAGCGTTTTTCAAACGATTTCTGAAGCGCTGAGCGGAGGTGAGAAGGTGACCCTGATCGGCTTCGGTAATTTTGAAGTGCGTGAACGGGCAGCGCGGACAGGCCGCAATCCCCAAACGGGAGAAGAAATTACGATTGAAGCTAGCAAAGTCCCAGCCTTTAAACCAGGCAAACAATTAAAAGAACTGGTAAACCAGTAATGAAAACAACACCCTGGCCAAGAGTACACTTGGCCGGGGTGTTTGTTGTTTGTAGGGAGAAGGGGCAAAAGCAATTGGGGCGAATGGGTGTTTTGCATACTTATAAGAGAGGGTGAGAGACGGGTTGCAGATATACAGAAACAGGAAAATGGTCATGCAAAAAGGGTTTTTGTGAAGGTGTGAACATGAATGGAAAAGTATTGTTATTGCATAAATAACCATTCAAATGTATAATAAATCCATTCAAACGACTTGTTGGGGCACGATATTTTGCAATGATTAGATATTCATTATTAAAAAAGGAGAGATGGCGATGAGAAAAAAAGGGATGCTGTTCGCGGCGTTGGCAGTGATTCTGTCCGGTTTGCTAACCGGTTGCGGGGGGCAGTCGCAAACGAAAGCAGACAATGTGATTCAGGTTGGTACCAATGCCGAGTTTCCTCCGTTTGAATTTCAAGAGGGAAATGGGGAAATCAGCGGATTTGATGCTGAACTGATTCACGCCATTGGCAAAGCCGTGGGAATGGAAGTGCAAATCACTCATATGGGATTTGACGCTATTTTTGAAGGGCTCAGCCGGGACAAAGTGGATGTCGGTGTGGCGGCGATTACGATTACTGATGACCGCAAACAAACCGTTGATTTTACAACGCCTTATTTTGACGCCAAGCAATATATCCTGGTGCCGAAAAATTCAAATATCAAGACGCTGAATGAATTGAAAGGGAAGAAGATCGGGGTGCAGGCAGCCACTACGGGAGAAGCAGTTGTCCAAGGAGTGTTTGGCAAGACGTATGAAGGAATCAAGGCTTACGACGAAACGCCTTCGGCCATTAATGATTTGCAGATCGGTCGCTTGGATGCTGTGGTAGTCGATAGTGCTGTGGTGGTGGAGTTCAATAAAAAATTGGGCGAAGGCAAATTCAACATTGTGGAGGATACTTCCTTGCCGGTTGAACAATACGGAATGGCCGTGAAAAAGGGCAACAAAGATATGCTGAACAAGCTGAATGAAGGCTTGAAAAAAGTAAAAGAGAACGGCGAGTATGACAAAATCTATCAAAAATATTTTGGTGACCACAAGTAAACGGCGCAAAGCCAATTTTACTACGGGGGACAAGCATTGAGCGGAGGGAGAACGGGGACAAATCATCGTTTTCGCACCCGTGTGACGGTCACTTCAGTTGCTCCTATGCGCAACCCTTGTTTTTGTGGATAACTTGTTTACAAATTGTGTGGAAAACTGCCTGTGGACGTTGTGGATAATGTGGATAAGTCTGTTAATAACTGAAAAGAGATGAGTTCAAGTGAAGGGGGTTGTGGATAACTATGGAGTGGAATTGGTCTGTCATCGTAGAATACCAGGAGTTGTTCATCCGTGGTCTTTGGATGACCATTCAACTAACCGTGGTGGCGGTCGCAGCGGGCTTGTTCATCGGACTTATATTGGGATTGATGAGATTATCGGACAAAGCGTGGTTGCGTCTGCCGGCGGTCGCCTATGTGGATCTCTTCCGGGGGACACCGCTTTTGCTCCAAATTTTGGCTATTCATTTTGCCGTATTGCCGGCGTTGTTCCAAGATCTGCTCGGCCTCCCTGCGCCTGACGCTGCGACTTCCAGTTTTATCGCACTGTCGCTAAATGCTGGGGCGTACATTGCCGAAATCTTCCGGGGTGGCATTCAATCGATTGACAAAGGACAGATGGAAGCGGCGCGCTCGCTTGGGATGACTTATCGGCAAGCGATGAAGCTGGTTGTTCTCCCCCAGGCTTTTAAACGCATGTTGCCGCCGTTAGGCAATGAGTTTATCGCTTTGCTCAAAGATAGCTCCCTGGTCACGGTCATCGCCGTCAACGACATCACATATGCGGCGTTCGCCACGGCCAAGAACACGTTTGTAAGATGGCCCCCTTACATTACCGCGGCTTTGGTGTACTTGGTGCTGACCCTGGTGTTATCCCGTCTGGTGGGCTATATGGAAAGACGGTTAGATCCAAACGGACGGAAAGGGTGAGACAAATGATCCAAGTAGAAAATCTCAATAAGCGGTTTGGCGATCATCATGTGCTCAAAGACATCCATGTACAAATCGGAGAATCAGAAGTGGTTTGTGTGATTGGGCCCAGCGGTTCCGGCAAAAGCACTTTTCTGCGTTGTCTTAATCTGTTGGAGCGAGTGAGTTCAGGTCGTGTCGTGGTCGGCGGGTTTGACCTGACGGACCCCAAGACGGATATCAACCGCGTTCGCACAGAAGTGGGGATGGTGTTTCAGCAGTTTGAATTGTTTCCGCATAAAAACGTGTTGGACAACATCACGTTGGCGCCGATTCATGTGCGCAAATGGCCGAAAGAGCAAGCTGAGGCCAAAGCGTTGGCGCTGTTGGATAAAGTGGGATTGCGGTCCAAGGCCGAAGCTTTTCCCGGCGAGTTGTCGGGCGGGCAGAAGCAGCGGGTTGCCATCGCCAGGGCGTTGGCAATGGAACCTAAGTTGATGCTGTTTGACGAGCCGACCTCTGCTTTGGACCCGGAGATGGTCAAAGAAGTGTTGGACGTGATGAAACAATTGGCCGAGGAAGGGATGACGATGGTCGTCGTCACCCATGAGATGGGATTCGCCCGTGAAGTGAGCGACCGGGTCATCTTTATGGATGATGGCCGAATTGTTGAGGAAGGTTCGCCGTCCGAGATCTTCTCCCGGCCTAAACACGAACGCTTGAAGACGTTTTTGAGTAAAGTGTTGTGATGCCTATGCTGACTAAGGGCCTACGTTCCCATGTCATTTTCAATTTGCTTTATCTGACTATCGGCGCTCATTTGAGAAAAGGTGGCGCCCGTTTGTAGGCTTAAAGTACTACCTTGACAGTATTTTTAGACAAATGGTATAGTTAAGTGGCATAAGAGTGCGTTCTTTATGCGACGACTACGATTTGAGAAGGGATTGTGTTTTATGCAAGGCAAAGTCAAGTGGTTTAACGCGGAAAAAGGCTATGGCTTCATCGAGCGTGAGGGTGGCGAAGACGTATTCGTACACTACACCGCTATTCAAATGGAAGGCTTCAAGTCGCTGGAAGAAGGTCAAGAAGTTGAATTTGAAATCGTAGAGGGTTCCCGTGGACCACAGGCTGCAAACGTTGTGAAAAAGTAATTCGCTTTGGAAACAACGAATTTCCCGCTCCCTAGAGCTTGCTCTGGGGGGCTTTTTAATTTCCGAAAAAAAGAAAGCTCAAGCCCAGCGCGAGTTGCTATTTTTGAATAATATTACAATTCTATGTGTGTTTATTTAAGATTTCCTTAATTTTCTTCTGTATTTTTTTAAAAAAAGAGGAGGGATTTTATCAAATTCGGGGAATAGAAGTAGTACAAAGCGGAAGGAGGATTTCTCTATGAGATATGTCATCCGTGGTCATAACCTTGAAGTAACAGATGCGTTGCATGAATTTGTGGAGCGGAAGCTGAGCCGCCTCGAAAGGTATTTTGAGGATGTCGGCGAGACTGAAGCCCACGCCGTTTTGGCTGTGATCAAAGATCAGCATCGGGTGGAAGTGACGATTCCCTTCCCTGGGGTGATTGTCCGTGCTGAAGAATCCAGCGAGGACATGTACGCATCCGTCGACTTAGTGGTTGAAAAGCTTGAGCGGCAGATCCGCAAGTATAAAACGCGGATTAACCGCAAAGCACGCCAGGATGTAAGCTTCCGCAGTGGTTACAAAGAGCATGCGCGGGAGATGGAAGCGGCTCCCGTGGCGGTGCAAGATGAGGAAGAACTTGATCTCGTGCGAACAAAGCGTTTCGAGTTCAAGCCGATGGATGCGGAAGAAGCAATGCTTCAAATGGACATGCTTGGACACAACTTCTTCGTGTTCACCAACGCCGCATCCAACCAAGTGAATGTGATTTACAAAAGGAAAGATGGGAAATACGGGTTGATCGAACCTGAGTGATAAGAAAGCCCCCGCTATGAAGGCGGGGGGTTTTTACTTTGCGCGCTTGAACCAAGGGAGTGGATCAACTGCCAATGCGGTGGTGACCCCATCGTTTTGGAGGGCTCGTTGCTGTTTTTATTTTGATAAGAGGGCGTGGCGATTGTAGAAAAGTACCCGACCTGTGTTATGATAGCAAAGGACAGACAAAGATTCTCTCTATTCCGACTGGTGAGATGCAGGAGGTTTCAATTACATGAAAGTGTTGACTGTTGTGGGGGCGAGACCGCAATTCATCAAGGCGGCTCCCGTATCGCGCGTCATTCGCGAACGCGCGCAAGAGGTGCTGGTACATACCGGGCAACATTATGATAAATCGATGTCAGACGTTTTCTTTGAAGAGTTGCACATTCCTGTGCCGGAATACCATCTCCACGTCGGGTCCAAATCACACGGGGCCCAAACGGGGGAGATGCTGGCCAAAGTGGAAGAAGTTATCGTAAAAGAGAAGCCGGATTGCGTGTTGGTATATGGCGACACCAACTCTACCTTGGCGGGCGCGCTTGCAGCAAGCAAACTGCATATTCCCGTCGCCCATGTGGAAGCGGGCCTGCGCAGTTTCAACCGGCGGATGCCGGAAGAGATTAACCGCGTGTTGACAGACCATGTGTCTGAATGGCTGTTCTGCCCCACGCAGACGGCGGTGAACCACCTGCGCACGGAAGGCATCACCAAAGGCGTTCACTTGACCGGCGATGTGATGCTGGATGCAGTTCGTTACAACAGCCGCCTGGCCGATGAAAAATCGACGATCCTGTCCGACTTAGGTCTGGAAGCTGGGAGTTATGTGCTGATCACTTTGCATCGTGCAGAAAACACTGATGATCCGGCCCGCCTCAGCCAAATCATCGGTGCCATCAACGAATTGCCGATGCCGGCGGTATTGCCGCTCCATCCTCGTACCAAAGGCAAGCTGGCGCCGCTCGGCTTGGAAATCACCAATCCAAATGTGAAGCTGATTGAGCCAATCGGCTATCTGGATATGTTGCAATTAGAAGTAAACGCCAAGAAAATCTTGACCGATTCCGGCGGGGTGCAAAAAGAAGCGTTCTTCGCCAAAGTGCCTTGCATCACCATGCGCGACGAAACAGAATGGACCGAGACAGTCGAACTGGGCACCAATGTCTTGGTGGGTGCAGATCAAACCCGCATCTTGGAAGCAGTCAACGGATTTGAAGTCGATTTCTCCCAAGTGCATGAAGTGTTTGGCGATGGGCGCGCGGCAGAGAAGATCATGGATCAACTGCAAAAAGACTTGGGCAAATAAGCGAGGCGAACCGGCTCTTTCCACAAGAGGGAAGGGGCCGGTTTTTTGTTGAATTACTTGAGGTATGCCCATTTCCAAGCGGGAAATCATGTCATGAAGCGGGGAAGACGCTTATGAGTGGCACGACGGGACCCTGCATGCCTCATACCTGTCACGCCAATGTCAAACTTGACTATTTTTCAAAAGGGATACCCAAACCGAGACCATTTATGTTACAGTGTCACTAGTTTCTATTACGATGCTGTAACATAGTGACAATAATATTACAATATACACGGTTTTTATGTTTTCGAGCCAAGCGTACAAGCCCCAGATGGAAAGGCCATGACGCGTTTTGGCTGTAGCAACCGCCTCGATGAGGGGCTTGAGATAGATTCAGCTATAATGGAGAAAATCGGTTGTACGAAAACATGACAGTGATCATAAATCGGAATGGATATAAGGAGACGTGAAGAAATTGCGTATCTGGTTAGCCAATCATTATGCCGTTCCCCCGAATATTGCGGGAATTACGCGTCATTATGAACTGGCGCGCGAATGGGCGCAAGAGGAAGAGGCAGAAGTAACCCTGTTTTTGTCCAAGTTCGTTCATCCGCGCCGCACATTTATCACCGAGGCTGAAAAAGAGGGAATCGAGAAGGTGAAAGGGCTGAAGTTGAATTGGCTTTGGTCTTTTCCTCACAAACAGAACGATTTTCGCCGCATCATCAACATGGGAAGCTTTGCGGTTGTCTTCTTTTTAGCTGGTTTGTTGAAGAAAAAGCCGGATGTGTTGATCGCTTCTTCGCCCCATTTGTTCACGGCTTTTGCGGGCTGGATGCTGGCTAAGCTGAAAGGTTGCCCGTTTGTGCTGGAAGTGCGCGACTTGTGGCCAGACTCCCTGATCAAGATGGGCGGTTTAAACAACAAACATGTAGTCAAGTTGCTCACTTGGATGGAATCGTTCTTGTATCGGAACGCGGACAAGATCATCGTTTTGACAGAGCATCAACGCACGTTTATCGCTGACAAGGGAATCGACCCGAACAAAATCGACTTGATCCCCAACGGGATTGTGGTTAGTTCTTGGCAGCCAAATCCGGAGAAGCGAACCGCTTTTCGGCGTAAGATGGGCGTGACCGAGGACCAATTTGTAGCTATTTACACCGGAGCGCACGGCCCGGCCAACGCATTGGAGTATGTGGTGAAAGCAGGGCGGCACTTAAAGCCGGATACGGCGATCGTCTTAATCGGGGACGGGCCTGAGAAGGAAAAATTGCAACAGATCAAGCAAGAAGAAGGATTGGATAACATTCATTTGCTCGATCCGGTGCCCAAGTCCGAGATTTTTGACTACACCTATGCGGCTGATTGTGGGATCATTTCCTTGGCTGACAATGAGGTGTTCCGTGGGGCTCGGCCCAACAAATTATTTGATTACACGTTTATCGGCTTGCCGATCATCTCCACGGTTGACGGGGAAGTACGTGAGATCGTCGAGAAAAACCAAGTCGGGGTTTTTGCAGGGGCAGAAAATCCACAAGGGCTGGCTGAGGCGATTGAACGCGTGCGCTCATTCAGCGACCAAGAGCGGGAAGAAATCAAGCGGCGTGGACGAGAGTACATTGACCGCGAAGGGGACCGCAAAAAATTGGCCCATCGTTTCTACAATATCCTGAAAGAGTTGGTCAATCGCAAATAGGGGTAAGGCGGCCCCAACAGCGGTCCGCCTCCTTTTTTATCACGGCGCAAGTGAAAAAGGTGCATAAATTTGATAAACTGAAATGAGTAGCCTTTTGACAATGTCGGTGCCGAAAATGCGTTACATCATAAAAAAACCAACTCTAAGTAGGAGATGATAAGGTGTTAGGTACCCTTAAGAAATTATTCGATCCACACGAACGGCAATTGAAGAAATTTTTCAGCATCGCGGATCATATCGACTCGCTGGAAGCAGAGTTTCAAGCATTGAGCGATGCGGAATTAAGAGGAAAAACGGATGAGTTCCGGGCCCGACTGGAAAAAGGGGAGACGCTGGACGACCTTCTGCCAGAGGCGTTTGCCGTGGTGCGGGAAGCGGCGAAACGCGTGTTGAATATGCGCCATTTCCGCGTGCAGCTCGTGGGGGGGATGGTGCTTCACCAAGGGGACATCGCCGAGATGAAAACGGGGGAAGGGAAAACCCTCGTATCCACTTTGCCTGCGTATTTGAACGCGTTGGAAGGCAAGGGTGTCCACATCGTTACTGTCAACGATTATCTGGCCAAACGGGACAAAGAGTGGATGGGCCAGGTTTTTGAATTCCTGGGGTTGACTGTGGGCTTAAATCTGCCGATGATGTCGCCGGAGGAAAAGCGGGCCGCTTATCAAGCAGATATCACCTTCGGTACGAACAATGAGTTTGGTTTTGACTATCTGCGGGATAACATGGTGTTGTACAAGGAACAATTGACCCAGCGTGAGTTGAACTTCGCGATCATCGACGAGGTGGATAGCATCTTGATCGACGAAGCGCGGACGCCGCTCATTATCAGTGGGCAAGCCAACAAGGCGACAGACTTGTATTACACCGCCGACAACATCGTGCGTCGCTTGAAAGAAAACGATGATTACACGATTGATATCAAGACCAAACAGGTATCGCTGACGGAAGATGGCGTGAAAAAAGTGGAGAACTTCCTCGGCGTTGACAACTTGTACGACATGAAGCACGTTACGTTAAACCATCACATTCAACAAGCATTGAAAGCCCATGCCATCATGAAGCGCGACGAAGATTATGTAGTGAATGAAGATGGCGTCGTGATCGTGGATGAATTTACAGGCCGTTTGATGTATGGCCGCCGCTACAGCGATGGGTTGCACCAGGCGATTGAAGCAAAAGAAGGGTTACAAGTGCAGCGTGAAAGCATGACGCTGGCCACCGTCACCCTGCAAAATTACTTCCGCCTGTACAAAAAGTTGTCTGGGATGACCGGTACGGCAAAGACGGAAGAAGAAGAGTTCCGCAAAATTTACAACATGGATGTTTATCAGATACCGACCAACCGCCCGCAATTGCGTGAAGACTTGTCGGATGTGCTATACAAAACGGAAGAGGCCAAGTTTAACGCAGTGGTGGAAGAGATTGCCCAACGCCACGCCAAAGGGCAACCTGTGCTGGTAGGTACTGTCTCGATCGAAAAATCGGAGCGTCTGTCCCGGTTGCTGAAGAGACGTGGCATCCCGCATGAGGTGTTAAATGCGAAAAACCACGCTCGAGAAGCGGAGATTGTGGCGCAAGCCGGACAGCGTGGGGCGGTGACCATTGCCACCAACATGGCTGGTCGCGGAACGGACATCGTGCTGGGAGAAGGTGTAGCCGAGCTGGGTGGTTTGCACATCATCGGAACCGAGCGGCATGAGAGCCGGCGGATTGACAACCAGTTGCGTGGTCGTTCGGGACGCCAAGGCGATCCGGGTTCCTCCCAGTTTTACCTTTCCTTGTCAGATGATCTGATGCGCCGCTTTGGTGGAGAAAACCTCGAAAACATGCTGGAGCGGTTGGGGCTGCCTGAAGACCAGCCCATCGAAGGCAAAATGTTCTCCCGTGCGGTGGCCAATGCGCAACGCAAGGTGGAGGCCAACAACTTTGATGCTCGTCGTTGGGTGCTTCAGTATGACGATGTCTTAAATCAACAGCGGGAAGTGATTTATAAGCAACGTCGTGAAGTGTTGGAAAGCGACGACCTCAAGGATGTCGTGCTCAACATGGCCAAAGCGGCGATTGAGAACATCGTGCAAGTCCACACCTCCGAGGACTTGGAAGAGGAATGGGATCTTGAGGCGATTGTGGAGTATGCCAACAATAATCTACTGCCCGAAGGTCGCCTGACAGAAGAAGATTTGGAAGGCAAAGAACCGTCGGAGATGGTGGACGACATCTTTGAAGAAGTGAAGAAATACTACCAAGAACGCCAGGAGGAACTGGGGAACGAGCGCTTGCAGGAGTTTTCCAAAGTAGTGATTCTGCGCGCTGTTGACCGGAAGTGGATGGATCACATCGACGCGATGGAACAATTGCGTCAAGGGATCCACTTGCGCGCGTACGGGCAAGACAATCCGCTTCGCGCTTACCAGTTTGAAGGCTTCGCCATGTTTGAGGCGATGATACAAGAAATCCAAGAAGAGATCGTCAAGTATGTGATGAAATCGGTCATCGCAGAAGAAGAAGAGTTGGAGCGCGAAGAAGTCGCTGTCAATCCGACCGCCGTTTCCGGCAGCTCCGAGCAGGAAGCGGATGCGCCGAAGAAGGAGCCGATTCGCCGGGCGGATAAAGTGGGACGCAATGACCCATGCCCTTGCGGAAGCGGCAAAAAGTACAAAAACTGTTGCTTGAAAAATGGATAAGTCGTGACTGTCGGGCAACGAAAGGTAGGGAGTCCCTCCCTGCCTTTTTAAAGTGAGAGGTTTGGCGATATAATAGGCATAAATAGTCAGTCGAGGTGACATGAAAAATGGAAATGAGTGAAATTAAACAACAGCTAGCGACTACAGCCAAGCGTTTGGCGGACATCAGGGGGTCTCTTTGACCTCGATCAAAAAAAAGCGCGCTTGAGTGAACTGGAGGAGCAAATGGCTTCGCCTACTTTCTGGGACAATCAAGATGAGGCGCAAAAAGTGATCGATGAGATGAAACATCTCAAAGATCAGATTGAAGTGATGACGGGGTTGGAAGAGAGTCAAGAAGAGTGTCAGGTGATGCTCGAACTGATGAACGAGGAAGGCGAAGACGCCGGCTTGCAGGAGGAGTTGGCCAAATCGGTGCGCTCGTTGTCCAAAGAGATTGATGCGTTTGAGCTGGCGCTGATGCTGAGCGAGCCGTACGACCGCAACTCGGCCATTCTGGAACTCCATCCCGGTGCAGGGGGGACCGAATCGCAAGACTGGGCGGAAATGCTTTTGCGCATGTACACCCGTTGGGCTGAGCGGAGCGGTTACAAAGTGGAAACGTTGGACTACCTGCCTGGGGAGGAAGCGGGTGTCAAAAGCGTGACGCTTCTGATCAAAGGGGTTAACGCCTATGGTTACCTCAAGGCGGAAAAAGGGGTGCACCGGCTTGTGCGCATCTCGCCATTTGACGCTTCGGGCCGCAGACACACTTCCTTCGTGTCCTGCAATGTGATGCCTGAAATTGATAATGATGTGGAGATCGAGGTGCGTCCTGACGAGTTGAAAATTGATACTTATCGCTCCAGTGGCGCGGGTGGACAGCACGTGAACACCACTGATTCGGCGGTCCGCATCACGCACATTCCCACCGGGGTTGTCGTGACGTGCCAATCCGAGCGCTCCCAAATCAAGAACCGGGAAAAAGCGATGAAAATCCTGAAGGCCCGTCTCTATGAGCGCAAGTTGGAAGAGCAACAGAAAGAGATGCAAGCACTGAAAGGGGAACAGACGGAGATTGGCTGGGGGAACCAGATCCGTTCATACGTCTTCCACCCTTACAGCTTGGTTAAAGACCACCGCACGCAAACGGAAGTCGGCAATGTGCAGGCAGTGATGGATGGAGAAATCAATGCGTTCATCGAAGCATACCTGCGCCAGATGATGAACAAAAAGGGGTAAGAAGGAAAAAACGGCACACGCCTAGAATGGGTTGTCAAGATGTGAGGCAAACGGCGCGGTATCATGCCATGGGCTACCGTGTCAATCAGCTCCCAACGGCATAAGGTTAAGACATCACCGTTTGAGATGGAGGGGAACCAACGTGACCAACTGGAAGCATATTGTGTGTGATCAAGGGGAAGGATGGGCTCAGCTTACCCTGTCCCGCCCTAAAGTGTTGAATGCGTTGAGCCGAGAAGTGTTGATGGAGTTGGATGCCGCAATCGATTGGGTGGAGCGCAATGACGCGGTGCGCGTGTTGATCATTACCGGTGCGGGAGACAAGGCATTTGTGGCGGGTGCCGACATTACCGAATTGAACCAGATCAAAAGCAGTGAGGAGGCGGAGCGGACGGCGCTCCTCGGTCAAAGGGTATTTGCCCGGTTGGAAGAGCTGGATAAGCCAGTTATCATGGCGATCAACGGGTTTGCCCTTGGCGGTGGCATGGAATTGGCGATGTGCGGGGACATTCTGTTGGCCAGTGAAAAGGCTAAATTCGGCCAGCCAGAAATCAATCTGGGCGTCATTCCCGGTTATGGGGGGACGCAACGGCTCAGCCGTTTAGTCGGCAGGCAGATGGCGAAATACCTCTGTATGACGGGGATCATGCTGACTGCAGATGAAGCGGCTCGTTGCGGACTGGTGCAAAAAGTGGTGCCAGCAGAGGCGCTGCTGGAGGAAGCGAAGCGTTTGGCTGAAACATTGGCGAAGAAAGCGCCCATCGCTCTCAAATACATCAAAAAAGCCATTCATCATGGGGTCGACATCGATCTTCCGTCCGGACTCAGATTAGAAGCTTCTTATTT
Source organism: Laceyella sacchari (assembly GCF_024927925.1). Classification (NCBI taxonomy): domain Bacteria; kingdom Bacillati; phylum Bacillota; class Bacilli; order Caryophanales; family Thermoactinomycetaceae; genus Laceyella; species Laceyella sacchari. The sequence continues at coordinate 3,179,721 of NZ_CP103866.1, read as the reverse complement.
TGGGTTGACGTTTGACACAGACGACCGCAAAGAGGGGATGGACGCGTTCCTTAACAAGCGGGAGCCCCGTTTTACAGGAAAATAAGCTTCGCCGTGGCCGGCTTACATCGCCGGTCTTTTACGTTCCATTCATTAAGGTGTAACCGGTAAATAAATTGGTGAGGAAGAAGCGGTGGAAAAATCTTTTCTCAGGTAGCTTGCTTGCCCGGCAATGCGTGAAGCGAAAGAGAAAATGGTTTTGGAGCTGCCGGCTTATTCATCAGACACGCCCTAATGGGAGCTTTCATGGGGACAAAGGAGGTTGAGTGATGGATATGATTATGATTGGCGGTGGCGCCGTCGTCTTGGTGGTGGCAGTGATCATCATCGTGAGCGTCATCGTCGGGAAAAAAAGAAAGCAAGAAGTGGAGGAGCTCGAAAAAATGTTTCCGGACGGAAGCATGTCGAGCGATAACATAAAAATCAGCGTGGAAAAAGTACGTCGGACAACCTTGGAGCGGGAACGCCGCAAGAAACAGCGAATTCACCGAGAAAGACCCAAAGAAGGGCAGAAGACGTTACCATATGAGGATCAAGAAATTATTTATCGTGATGATATACAGGGTGGAGAGTTAAACAAAGACGTTAACGATTCGCAGGGTGAAAAAGAGACTGTTTCTGAGTCTAAGCGTTCTAGCCGCACGCGTTCCAACCTCTTCAAATCGCGCGGCAAGAAACAAGCCGACGATCTGGATAGAACCCAGGCGCAGGAAGCGGAGACGGCGCTGGATGGCGAAGGGGACAAAACGCTTGCCGTGCGCAAAAAGACCCGGAAAACATCGCGCGAGATGCCGGTCGTTGAAAATGAGCCGGCTGCCGAAGAAAATACCGACGCAGCCAAGAGCCGGCGTTTATACAAGCGCAGTTTGTTGAAAGCGTCGGACGAGAACCGGGAAACCTCGCAGATCCCAAAAGCCAGCTTGATCGACACGCAGATGTATGTCGGGGAAGATGAACAGAAAGAGGAGCAAAAGTCCACCTTGTCCCGCTCGCAAGCGAAAGGCGGGCGCAACTGGTTTAAAAAATAGGCAGAGGTGATCACGCATGATGCCGAGCAAACAGCGGATGATTCTTCTTGCGGGAGTGAGCGCAATCGCCCTCGTGGTATCCGGTTGCGGCGGTAATAGCGCCAAACAAGAGTCGACTCAGTCCAAAGAGGCGCAAGCCAACTTGACAGCGGACAAAATCTATGCAAACAACTGTGCATCCTGCCACGGAGGCAATCTCCAAGGCGGGTTTGGACCGAGCTTGGAGAAAATCGGTGCCAAACTGAAGAAAGAGCAGATTGTGGAAATCATGCAAAAAGGCAAGGGCAACATGCCTTCGCAAGGACATATCTCCAGCCAGGATCAAGAGAAATTGGCGGCATGGCTGGCAGAGAAAAAGTGAGACTTCATCCATTGGGATGACCAAAAAGAACATGGCAGTGAAGAGCGGTAGACGCACAAGTCTGTGTGATCTATCGCTTTTTTTATGCAATACATTGAATAAAAATAAATATAGATGTATAATAATGCAAAACGATCCAATGGTATGTGACAAGTGATGGGGAGGCTAGTGATGAAAACAGCGGTAATCGGTTCGACGGGGTATGGTGGGGCGGAATTGATTCGGCTGATCGAAGGGCATCCGCATTTGGAACTGGCGATGCTGATTTCCACTTCACAGGCGGGGGATGCATTGTCCCAGGCTTATCTACATTTGCGACACCTCGCTTACACTTTTCAGGAGCTTGATATCGCACAGATTGGCCAGGAGGCAGAGCTGGTGTTTTTGGCGACACCGCCCGGTGTGAGTGGAGAATTAAGCCCTCAGTTGCGAGAGAAAGGGAAGTTGGTTATTGACCTGTCGGGGGATTTCCGCCTGAAAGACGGACGAAGTTATGAGGCTTGGTACAACCGAAAAGCGGCACCGGACAAGTGGCTTGCTGAAGCGGTGTACGGACTTCCGGAATGGTTTGCAGAAGAGATTCGTACCGCTGATCTGATCGCCAATCCCGGTTGTTATCCGACGGCGACGTTGCTGGGTTTGCTTCCCCTGCTTCAGCATCGGATGATTGACCACCGGGCTTTGGTGATCGATGCCAAGTCAGGTGTGACTGGCGCAGGGCGCAAGGTGGATCAGTCATTGCTTTTTAGTGAAGTGAATGAGAATCTACGCCCATACAAAGTGGACGGACACCAGCATATCCCTGAGATTGAGCAGGCGGCTGAACGGCTTGCGGGCGCAGACGTGCGGGTACGGTTTGTTCCGCATTTGGTGCCGATGAACCGGGGGATCTTGGTTAGTCTCTATGCACCTATGTTGCATAAATATACGACAACAGAGGTGCTCCACATGTATAGGGAAGTGTATGAGGACGCACCATTTGTTCGTATCGTGGAGTCTGGCTGGCCGTCAACCAAAGCGGTGCAAGGCAGCAACTTTTGCGATATTGGAATCCATGTGGATGAACGGACGGGGTGGATCACGGTCTTGGCTGTGATCGACAATCTGATGAAAGGCGCAGCGGGGCAAGCGGTTCAAAACGCTAATCTGCGGATGGGTTGGGCTGCCACAGCCGGATTAATGCAGTCGCCGCTGTTTCCATAGAAAAGGGGGAGCGAAGATGGGGAAAGAATCAGGGGTTTTGTCACCTGCATTCACAGTGCAAAAGGATGCGTGCATTACTTCGCCCAAAGGGTTTAAAGCAGCAGGGATGCATGTGGGCATCAAGCGCAAGCGGCCCGATTTGGGAGCGATCGTATGTGAACGGGAAGCGACGGCTGCCGCTGTTTATACAGTGAATGCCTTTCAGGCGGCGCCGATCCAAGTAACCCAGGATAGTTTGGGAGTATCCGGGAAATTGCGTGGTGTGGTCGTCAACAGCGGCAATGCCAATGCCTGCACTGGACGGCAAGGGATGATGGATGCCTATGCGATGCGGGCGAAGCTGGCCGAAGAGCTTGCCTGTCCGCAGAGCATGGTAGCAGTAGCTTCGACCGGTGTTATTGGGGTATTGATGCCGATGAACAAGGTGATTCAGGGCATTGAAGCGTTGGTACCGAAGTTAACAGCGCCAGACACTTCGTTTGCGGAAGCGATCTTAACGACAGACACATGTACGAAGCAAGTGGAAGTGAGCGTGGAGATTGAGGGCAAACCGGTGACCATTGCAGGGGTGGCCAAAGGCTCCGGCATGATTAAGCCCAATATGGCCACCATGTTGGCGTTTATCACTACCGATGCGGTGATTGAACCGGAGATTCTCCAATCTTTGCTGTGGAAGACCACTGATCAGACCTTCAACATGATCACAGTTGATGGGGATACGAGCACCAACGATATGGTTTTGGTGATGGCAAGCGGAGAAGCCGGGCATGCCCCCCTCGACATGCACCATGCTGATTGGTTTAAATTCCAACAAGCTTTTCAGTATGTCTGCCAAGAGTTAGCCAAGATGATCGCCCGTGACGGAGAAGGGGCGACGCGCTTGATCGAAGCGGTGGTTGAAGGGGCGATCAACGAACAGGAAGCGCAAAACATCGCCAAAACGGTGGTGGGTTCCAGCCTGGTGAAGACGGCGGTGTTCGGCGCCGACCCCAATTGGGGGCGAATCGTGTGCGCGGCTGGTTACGGCGAGCCTTCTTTGCGACCGGAATCAATCGATGTTTACCTGGGACATGTACAAGTGATTGGGGGAGGCATGCCGTTGCCATTTGATGAAGAGCAGGCGCGCGCGGAGCTGAACCGGGAGAAAGTAATCATCCGCGTCAATCTGCATCGGGGCCAGGCCACGGCGACGGCGTGGGGATGCGATTTGACATATGAATACGTGCGTATCAATGCCAGCTACCGCACGTAACGGGAAGGAGAGGCTGATGGAACAGCTGATTGTGCTGAAAGTGGGAGGCAGTGTTCTGGAACGGATTCATCCGGCGTTTTTTGCCCAATGTTTTGATGCATGGCGCGCAGGAACACAAGTAGTCATCGTTCATGGTGGCGGCCCGATGATATCGCGATTGATGGAAAAGCAAGGGAAAAAGCCTGTGTTTGTCGAGGGGCGGCGCGTGACCGATGAAGAGACGTTGTCGCTGGTGCAGATGGCTTTGTCCGGACATGTAAACAAGCAATTGGTGACGCAACTGATCAACCATCAAGTGGCGGCCATCGGCATAAGCGGGGTGGATTTAGAGTTGTTGAAGGCGGAACCCGCGGCCCCTGAGTTGGGGTATGTCGGCCGTGTCACCGATGTGAATGTGGAGGCGCTCGATCATGTACTTAAGCAAGGTTGGATGCCGGTCATCGCCTCTTTGGGAGTGGATGGAGAAGGTCAAGTGTACAACATCAACGCGGATGAGGCTGCGGCGGCGATTGCGGTTGCTATGTGTGCCGACCAGCTGATTTTGTTAAGTGACGTTGATGGTATCCAAATTAGCGGCCAATTGCTCCAGGAAGCCAACCCTGCGGCCATAGAACAGGGGATTGCGGACGGAGCGATCACGGGAGGCATGATTCCGAAAGCAAGGTCGGCTTTGCAATCGCTGGCGCAAGGGATTCCCGAAGTTCGTATTGTGAATGGCGCTCATGCCAATGGGTTTAAACAGGGTGCGGGCACCCGCATCGTCAATCAAGAGGTGATCGACCATGGGATTGTTTCCGACGTATCTCCAGCATGATATTCACTTCGTTGATGGAGCTGGCGCCGTGTTGGTAGATGAGTCCGGCAAGGAATATCTCGACTTTGCCTCTGGGATTGGCGTGGTGAACTTAGGTCACCGACACCCGCGAGTCGAGCAAGCCCTCATCACTCAGGCGCAAGGAATCTGGCACACATCCAACTTGTTTGCCAGTCCCTTGCAACAGGAAGTGGCGAACCTCTTGTGCAAGATGAGTGGGTTGGGTGCCGTCTTTTTCGCCAACAGTGGGGCGGAAGCCAATGAAGCGGCGATTAAGTTCGCCCGCCGTTGGGCCAAGATGGTGAAAATCATTCAGGAGCCGGAAATCATCACCTTTCAGCGTTCTTTCCACGGACGGACTTTGGCGACGTTGACGGCGACCGGACAAGACAAAGTGAAGGATGGTTTTTCCCCATTGCCGGCGGGATTTCGCATTTTGCCGTACGGGGACATTCAAGCGGTCAAGCAAGCTACAGGAGCGACGACGGCGGCGGTGCTTTTGGAATTGGTGCAAGGAGAAGGAGGCGTTCGGCCGGCTGATCCAGAGTTTGTCCAAGCATTGGCGGCTTGGTGTCGGGAGAAAAACATCTTGTTGATGATTGATGAGGTGCAAACCGGCATGGGCCGCACAGGGCATTGGTTTGCCTATCAAAAGTACGGGATTGAGCCAGATGTGGTCACTTTGGCCAAGGGATTGGGCAACGGCTTTCCTGTAGGGGCAATGCTGGCCAAAGCAACTTGGAAAGAAGTATTGGGGCCTGGATCGCATGGGACGACATTCGGTGGCGGTCGTTTGGCGATGGCGGTGGCTAGAACGGTGTTGGAAGAGTTGTCACAACCATCCATGATGGCTGAAATACGGGATAAAGGCACATGGCTTAGACAATTGTTGGAGAAAGAGTTGCGTGGACTGACAAGCGTACAGGAAATCCGCGGCGAAGGGCTGATGTTAGGCATCGAGCTGAACACTTCGGCCGGCCCGGTGGTGAAGTCGCTGTTGGAGCAAGGATTGGTTACGCTGGTGGCCGGGGAGAATGTCTTGCGCTTGTTGCCGCCCTTGGTGGTAACGCACGGCCAGATTGTGCGTGCTGTTTCATTGATTAAAGAAGTAGTGCAGGAATGGGAATGGACGGCTCCGGTTCCAGCCGACTAGCGCATGCCGGATACACCGTTGGCGGCTGAAACCGTTTTTCCATGGCCGCTTCTGGGGAGCGTTTGTGGACATGGGCCGGTGAAGAATGAAATCGAAAGGGCTGAGGAAACATGATCGAAGCGCCTTTGGCGACGGGATGGACAGACAAGGATTTTATCGGTTTGGCCAATTGGGGGCCGGAGGAGGCGAAAGCGTTTTTGCAGCATGCCCTGCAATTGAAGGCCGACAAAGCGGAGTGGGTGAAGAAAGCCCCGTTGCAAGGAAAAAATTTGGGTATGATCTTTGATAAGCCGTCGACCCGGACGCGCATTTCGTTTGAAGTGGGCATGGCCCAATTGGGTGGTCACGCGCTGAATCTCCATCGACATGAGTTGCAATTGGGGCGGGGAGAGACGATTGAGGATACGGCCCGCGTGCTGTCGCGGTATGTGGATGCGATTTTGATCCGCACCCATAGCCACGACTTGGTTACCCAATTGGCAGAAGCGGCGGACGTTCCAGTGATCAACGGGTTAACGGAGCGGGAGCATCCCTGCCAGGCTTTGGCGGACATCATGACCCTGGCTGAGTGCAAAGGGGAGTTGGCCGGCCGTATTTGTTGCTATGTGGGAGATGGCAACAATGTCTTGCATTCGTTGATGCACATCGCGGCGCTGACCGGTATGCATCTGTCCATATCCACGCCAAAAGGCTATGAACCCAGTCCGGCGATCTGGCAAGAAGCGGAGGCCATCGCCCGCGTCACTGGTTCTACCTTCTCTTTCAGTTATGATCCGGTGCAAGCGGTCAAAGACGCCGATGCTGTGTACACGGACGTGTGGGCGAGCATGGGGCAAGAAGAGGAGAAGGAGCAACGGGCGCAGGCATTTGCTGGGTACCAGGTCAACCAGGAGCTGATGAGCCACGCGAAACCGGATGCGATTTTTATGCACTGCTTGCCTGCTTATCGCGGCTTGGAAGTAAGCGCCGACGTGATCGACGGTCCGCAATCGGTGGTATTCCAGCAAGCGGAAAACCGCCTGCACGCACAACAGGCCTTGTTGCTCGGTTTGTTGTTATCATGATCGTAAGTCCCGGTCGGACGCTTCAAAAACGGAGCCTGAGGCTGATATACGTATAATCCCGCTGGCCAATTGGCCGGCTTTTTTCTTTGTGGCGAGTGGGTAACCAGAGGATTGATCAAGACAAAAATGGGGAAAATTCATCGAAAGAAATGAAGGGTGAAACGAAGCATAGTTTTCTATTTCGTCACTCTTTTCATGATCTGGTTTAATATAATGAAGATATCGAACAGATCGTGATGATGAGCCAGCATCTGGTTGAGAGCAAAGGAGTTAAGCGTGATGTCTTATCAAATAGGAATAGAGCTCTCCGCCTCTTTTTTCAAACTGGTGGAAGTGAAAAAACGAAGAAAATCCATGGAACTACAACAGATGGTGGTTCATCCTTTGCCTAGCATTTGGGCCAGAGAGCCGTACTTCCTGGAACGTGAAGAATTGATCCAAACCATACAGGAGGCCTTGCTGGGGCGGCGATTGCACACGGAGCGTGTCCGAATCGGCATCAATTGCCGGGAAGTGATTTTCAAAAGGTTGATGGTGCCGGAAATGCGGAAACGGCAATACCGCACCTACATCAAAGAGCAACTGATTCCTCTGTTGGAGCTTCCGTTTCCCGATCCGGTGTTTGACTATCAGCTCATCGATCATGTGTGGGCGGATGGGGATCGCCAAGAGATCATGTTGGCTCTGATGTCCCGCTCGTACAGGGATGCATTGGTACGATGCTTCCGTTTTTGTGGCTTGGATCCGGTGCAGATCGACATCGCTCCTTTCTGCCTCTATCGCTGGACCAATGCTTATCGTGGACTCACCGCCCCGCAGTCGCTGATTTTGCAAATTTCCAAACTGGGTGTGGAAGCGAGCTTTTTCAGCGACAATCAATTGATCGACACCCAAGTGTTTTCCCTGCCGGTGGCGGATTATATGGAGGGAGAAGATCGGCCGCACCCCAACCCGCTTCACCCTCTGTTAGAGAGTGAGGAAGAGATCAATGCGTATGGGGAAGCATTGCTGGCCAAGCTGTACGGACTGATGGATGAGAAGAAGCAGCGGATGTTTGCGTGTCCGCAAGCTGAATGGGTCCTGGCGGGCGAGGGATTGGACATGTTTTTATTGGAACAATGGCTAGAGCAGAACCAATTGGCCAAAGTCACCCAAGCCCCAGCGGCGGAGCTAGTCATGTCCGAAGCGCTGAAAGAGAAAGCGTTACGCTTTGTGGGAAGCTCGCTTGCTGTCCCGCTCGGCTTGATGGTAGGCGAGAAGGAGGGGATGGGACGATGAATTTTTTGCCACCCCAACCGCTGTCCCGCCGCTTTTTTTTCTGGTGGCTGGCTTTGATTTTGTTGGTCGTGGGCGCTGGGATCGGTGGTGTTTTATACTTCGATCGGGTGCTGGAGAAGAAGGTGGCTCGCTTAGAAGACGCCGTGATTGAAAAGCGGCGCGCTGTCAACGAAGCGATGCTGGAAGAAAGCAAAGAACAGAAGTTTTACGACAAGTACCAAGCATTTTTCACCTATCGCGACACCATTGAACGTGCTGAGGAGAAACGCCAAGCTTGGAAAGAAGCGGCGGAAGCCATTGTGACTACGATGCCCGCGGGTGCTCGGCTGTTTCAGTTGCAAGGGCTGGGCAATCGATTGGATGGTTGGGCTTTGTTTCCCTCCATACAAGAAGCGTCCGACTTTGTGAGCATGCTGGCGCAGGAAGAGAACGAACATTTCAGCGAAGGCTGGATCGATTGTGTCGGCGATCAATGTGCCGAGACCAAAGTGAAAAAAGAAGCGGACAAAAATCATGTCATTGTGCGGTTTCATTTCACTCTGCAAAAGGAAAAAGAAAGTGTTCCGCCATCGCAAGGAGGTGACTGACCATCCGGCAACCCATCCCCCCAAAACGCTGGAAGTCGGGGAAAACATTAAGCTTTCTCTGGTGCCTGGGGTTGGTCGGCTTACTCGGGCTGGCTTACCATCAATTGCAACCGGACTATCTTGAGTACCAGCAACTGAAACAAGAAGGCGAACGTCTGACGAGAAATTTGAAGCGGTATGAAAAATACACCGCTTCCACTTACCAGTTGCCGATTGAACCTTCACAGGCGGAGTTGGCCGGATTGGAAAAAAAGGTCCCCGTCATGCAAAACCAGCCGGATTATATGGTCCAGTTGGAACAAGCCGTCAATACGGCGGGCGCATCCTGGAAAAAAATAGAGCTGCTCGATGATATCAGCGAGCTGTTCAAGTCTCCCGCCCAAGCGAAGGGCTCGGCGATGATTCCGCCTGATACGGATGTGGTAAACGAACAATTAGGTATCGTTTCGTCTGAAGCCCTGCGGCCAATCTGGATTAAGCTGGAGGTTCAAGCCACCCAGAACCAATTCACCAACTTGTTGCACCAACTGCAACAAGGGGAACGCCTTGCTACTGTCGTTGGGTGGAATTATCAATGGACGGATGACACCAAAGCCGAGTCAGGCCTCGTTTATCTGGCACTGTATTCATATCAGGATGAAAGAGTAAAGCAACATCTAAAATAGCGAAACCCCTCATCAAAGGAAAGATGAGGGGCTTTATCTATATGGAAGGAAAAGGGGGCTACGGATGGAACACTGAAAAAGATAGAAGGTAGTACTTAGAATGAATGTGGGTAAATACAAGGATCGGTGCTGGACAAGGATTGATTTAGTTTAGATCAAGGCAACGGCCGATGGGGAGAGGTTGTTTAAAATACGGTACTGATTGCATCAGTGTTTCCTGTTCCTTGGCATGGTTCGATTCGGGTTTCCCTTGTCAAAAAAACGAACCATTTTACGAATAGGATAGATAACTAGTTTAATTAGCATGTTTCCTCAGAAGTATGATAGAATCCACGTCTTTTGCAATCAGGGGAGGAATGTGGGAGAACAGTGGAAAGGGGAGCCGTCAACATGAAATGGATGGGTTGGACCGCGCTAGGGCTGGTGATGGCTGCACTCGCTTATGGGCTGGGGATGCAACTACCCAAACCGATGCCGTTTCCCGGGTATGTGATGATCATCGGGCTGGTGGTGATTGTGGTGATGTTTGCTGTGCTCCGATTTGGGACAGCGCTGGCGCGGCGCGAACGTGAGGAGGAGAAAGACGGATCAGGTTGAGTTTACCAGGATCGTGGAGGATTGTCGGTCAGCGCCGACTTGAGTGGACGGGATGACCAGCCCGCCTGCATTGTTCAAGTGTCGGCTTGGAAATGCAGGCGGGCTTTGTTTTTGATGCGATGGTGCAACAAGTGGGGCAGACAGTATTTGAATACGAACATATGTTCGTATATAATGAATAATAACCAACTCTTCTGTCCAAACAGGAGAGCAGAAGAAGAGGGGCCTATGTATGCATAAGGCCCCTGGGCGCGGATGATCCCAATCAATGATTGCGGATAGAGATGACGTTGGAAAGATGAGCTTGTCACGATAAATCAGCGATGAAATCAAAGTGTTGTCAGGGTTTAGTAGCATGTGCTAGCTTATTCAGCTTGGGAGTGATCACAAATGGTAGGTCATCTTGAAGACAGCAATGCCAATGCAAAAACAACCCACTGCCACAGCGGAGTCCCAAACGATGATCCGGGCGTGGATGTTGAGCGCCTGTGTGAGTTATTGCTGGAGACAAAACTCTTAACGCAAAAGGAAATCGACGAATTGGCCCGCATTCAGCAGAGAATGCGCGGGTTGACCTGAACAGAATGTGGAAGAAGTTTTGGTTTTTCTATTTGTTGCCGATTAATCGATCCAATATGGCGATGAGGATTTCCCTTATCTGGGTTTGATCTGCTTCTGGAATCGCCTTCCCTCCCCAAGTGAGGGGTTTTTCGGCCAAGGCCTGTCGCACCTCGCGTAGGTCGATGTGCGACTGAGAACGGAAGTCTAGGGAGGGACTGTCAGTGTGACCCAACAGGTAATCCACGGAGACGGAGAAGTGAGCAGCCAGCTGTTTGAGCTGGCTGGTGTCCGGCTCGTACTGGTTCCGTTCCCATCTTGAGATGGTAGCAGTGTCTACATCCAGGTGATTAGCAATGTCACCTTGTGTTTTTTTGTGTTTTTTTCTTAATTCCCTCAATCGTTCTCCTAACATACTCATGCTTAACACCCCGGTATTATGTCATGCACTATCTAGTTTATATTTGCACTATCTACAATTCATTGTATCATCCCTTAGCCGTAATTGGTATATGTAAATCGGTATTTTTGCTTATTATGCAAAAAGGGTCGTTGTTTTTTTCGTTTTTGTATTTACATTTGCAATAAATGCAAATATACTTAAATTAAATATTTGCATTTAGTGCAAAATAGTGTGGCTGATGCGAACAGGCTGGGTAAAGGCAGTTTGATGTCGCAACCAGCTGGTGAGGTTGATTTGGCACATATTTGGCACCTTGGCAGGACAAGTTCGGATTAGTATAAAAGCAGAACGCCACTTATAGAAAAAAGGGAGGATGGCGGCATGGGGAAAGCACAAGGCACATTATATGACGTATTGTCTTACTTGGCAGTGTGTTATGATGTGGAGCTGATGGGCGAGTATGTGAACTTGAAGACGTTGTCCAGCCGGATTGAGGCGTTGGGTTCAAAAGGGAAAACGGATGAATTCATCGCGACCGTCAAAGCGTTGGCTGAGGAGAGGGCCGAATAAGGGGGAAACAACACAACCAATAGGCGGGCCCACTGGATATGTTGTTTCGGTTTGCTTTATTTCCCCTCTGACTGTTTTAGCTTTTTTTTGATGATGAACTCAAAGGATTGTTTCAGGAAGGCAATGTCTTCTTCATCAAGGGTGATGTGATCGTATACGAAGATCCCATCAGCTAAAAAAGCTTTAACATCTTTTACTTTTCCCGAGTCATAAAGGTATTCTTCCCTCCCGAGCAGGTAGTCCATGGATACCTCATAGTAATCGGCGAATTTCTGGATGAGGTCAAAGGGGGGTTTGCGATAATCTCGTTCATAATTGGATATGGATTGATTGGGAATGCCCAAAGCCTGGGCCAGTTCGATCTGGCTCAATTTCCTTGATTCCCTGAGCAGGCGCAAGCGCTCGCCTAAGGTCATGGTGATCTCCTCCGTCTAGGGTAGTTTGAATGTACATGGGGTGAGAAACCATCGGTGGCTTCTCTTCTCTCCGGTTTGTTTTTATTCTATTATATATTCTTCATTTAGTATAATCAAATAGGAGATAAAATAATTGATAATAAACGAAGTGAAAAATCAAATGGCTTTCATATCTCCTTTCGGGAGAAAATTGTTGTATAATTATCCATATGATTGAATGTTGGCGCAGTGAAGGAATAAATGATGAAATTTTATTTGGATCAAAGCAGTTTAACGCGTTACGCCAGTGAACACGGTGAAAGGTGTGCCTTTTGCGGAATTGGCCAAGAAAATGGACAGGCCGTCGATTTGGTTTTCAGTGAAGAGCTAAACCAGTTTATGTGGAAAGAGCGGTAATGGCGATGGATACCGAAGAGCAGGAAAGATGGGGCAGTTGCCGCCGAGTTTCACTTCATTTAACAGGAGGGAAAGAAATGAACGTGATGATGTCGCCGCACATCATGCAACAATGCAAAGAATGGGATATTAATTGCTTTCAACTTTGTTTGTTGATTTGGATCAAATCGTTGGAGCAGGAGCAAGAGGGAAGGCGTCATTTTAACCAACGGGAAGTGGCTATGAAACTGGGGGTGAGCCGGGAAACGGTCAATAAGAACCTGGCTGTGTTGCTTAAGAAAAAGTTGTTGCACAAGCCCACGCCCGCCTGTTGGCAAGAGGGAATACCCGAACTGCGTCATGGCATTTTACCGTTGACGACCAACGGATCATCCAACATATTCCCGAAAATGAGGTGGCGTGGCATGCCGGGGACGGGAGGAATGGCCCCGGCAACCGAAAATCCATCGGCATCGAAATCTGCGTGAACGCCGATGGGGATTTTGGCCGTGCACAAGAAAATGCCATCAAGCTTGTCAAAATGCTCATAGATAAGTACAAGATTCCAATCAGTCGGGTGGTTCCTCATAAGCACTGGTCCGGAAAAAATTGTCCGGCAAATCTTCTTAAGCAATGGTCATCATTTATTGCCCGGGTAAGACAAGGGGGTTCTGCGTCGCCGGCAGCGGGAAGTGGCCTGCGCCGTTTGTTGAAGGTTACTCGCCCGATGATGCGAGGGGATGATATCAAACAAGTTCAAGTGAGATTGGGTGTGCCGGCAGATGGAATCTACGGCCCGGTGACCAAACGTGCGGTGCAGGCTTTCCAAAAGGCCCGCGGTCTGGCTGTGGATGGCATCGTCGGTCCGCAAACATGGGGAGCGCTGTTCTCATAAGCGGGGCCAAGGGTGTGAAGGGATTGTCTCTACCCTGAGCGTTTGATCCGTCGTAAAATAAACGTATAGGAGAATATTTATATAAATTTAACCGTGTTGTTTATATCTGTTTAAGCAGGGTCTGCGCATTGCAGGCCAACCAACATCATTTAAGGAGTGAGCGAGATGTCTACTTATCCATTCAGAATCACCCGTAGTTATTACGCTGGAGGAACCCCGCAGATCCACATTAGTTCGGGCAAGTACGCTGCTTTATCCCCGGCCGATGAGCAATTGCTGGACGCGATTCTCCACTGCAAAAGCTACAGTGAGGAAATCTCCTTGTCCGATCTGAAAATGATCGAGGCGAAAGCGGCCGGGGATTTGCCTGAGACACAGTGGGAGCCGGAATCGTTGGGCGCGCAAATCATAGACAAAATCCGTCAGCAGTCCAAAGTGCGCAATTACCACCAAATCTTTAATGCTCCCAAGGATCCGTTTGAGCTACCGGTAGTGGCCAGTGATTTTACCGCTTCGCTGATTGGATCGGAAGGGGAGACGGTGGCGTCCCAACCGGTGAGTGACCACTACGGCAAGGTTGTTTTCAACCACCGCAAATTAATGATTACGGCGGAAGCGACAACCGAATTTGAAGAGGAAAACATCCCGGAAATGATGGCGTTTCTGAAAAACCAACTGGCGGTCAATTTGATGCGGGCGGAAGAGAAAATGCTGTTCCTGGATGATGCCACCCATGGCTTGCTAGCCAACGCTGCCGACAAGACTGCTGCGGTGCCAGAAGGGAGTTTGACCCCGGCTAACGCCGCGCAGACTGTGATGAGTTTGTTATCGGCGATGGGAGCCCCGTACAATTTGGACCCGGCCAATATTGTCATGTATCTCCATCCTGAATTGTATTGGAATCTGGTTCAAGCCGGGGAAGTGAAGACGCAAGACATGTATGGTCCAAGCGCCACGATCATCAGCGGAGAGCTGGGCAAATTTTACGGTATGAGCGTAGCGCCACTCACCACGTTGGACGCTGTCGACGGAACAACCCCCACTTATCCGATCATCTTGGCGAACCGGGCTTCGGTCTTGCTGTCCCAGCGCCGAAATGTAACGATACGGGTCTTCCCGCTGGAGGGTGACAAAAACAAGATTGAAGCGACGGTACGTACTGCCATCGCCTATCCGCACAAGAGCGGTGGGTTTGCCGATGGGGTCGTCAAGGCACTGTTGAAGAAAGCGTGAGGCCGGATGCGGCCCCACGCTTCCTTTTAGAAAGGAGGTTCCCATGAGTCGACCATTTCCCGTCATTCATCGCATCCGTAAAGCCAAGGACGCCGAAGAAGGCGCGCTTCTGCTGGAGGGGTATGCCAGTACCTTTCATGAGCGAGACCGCCATGGGGATACGATCGATCCGAAAGCGTTTGACGACAGCATAGAGCAGTACATGAAAAATCCGATCCTGCTGGCTTATCACGACCATAAAAAACCGATAGGCCAAGTGCTGGAAGCGCATCTGGATCAGCGCGGATTGTACGTTGTAGCCCAAGTGAACCGATCCCCCGACCCCCACCTTGAGGGGATTCGCAAACAAATCGAGCTAGGCACGTTAAGATCGTTTTCCATTGGCGGTTATTTTCACCGCCGGCAATTGGCTCCTCATCGCCATCTCATTGAAAAAATCGATTTGGTGGAAATCAGCGTCGTCAGTGTCCCCGCCAACCCGCATGCTGCCTTTCAAGTGCAAAAGGGCGCTCGGAACGCATGGGGTACCGACGCGGACTCCGCTTTGGAGTACGGAACGCCCATTTCATTTAAATCCCTGCGGATTTCGGAAGCGGGTAACGTGCGCCGGCAACTCTCTTCATTCTCCGCCAGTGAAACGTTGCGCATGCGTGTGTTTGTGACAGGAGCCAACACCGGACGGTTCCTTCATTATCTGTTTGGCATAAAAGAGCAAAACCGCGCGTCTTTCGCGTTTGAGCTGGAGGGGGAGATGGGGGAGTTGAACCAGCGCCTGCGTGTGATCGAGCACTATGCCAAACGGACAGGGGTGTCTGTCAAAGTGGACTCACCTTGTGCTTTCAGAAGGGGATAAAGCGGCGTCCCAGCAGAAAAAGGGAGGAATCACCATGAATAAGATTGTGTTGACTGTCCAGTTGGAAGAACCAGTGAGCGAAAGGTTTGATGTAAACACCTACGCCAAGAACATCGCTTACCGTGCTTTGAACTGGAGCCGCGCGGTCAAGGTGACTGGCGCGGGTGTGAGTGTATGCATGATCAATCAAACGGCTCTAGAGCCGGGGACGCTCAAACAAAATAAAACGTCGATGGCTTAGGGTTTTTAAGGAACACGACTCAGGCATCTGCGCTGGCTTTTTGCCAAACGGAATGACCGCTCCCGGTTTACGGGAGCTTTTTTTATTTTCTCATCGTTCTTCTCATATACGTCTTATTTTTCGTTTGCCGTTACATAAGAGGCGACTTTGTGGCGTAAGTATGATATTATGTGAAAAAAGAAGTGAAACTTACGAAATTCATCATGGGTTCTGGAAACATTGTCAGCTCTATCCATTGACGGAGAATATGCTGTTGACTATGATAGAAGGGTAGTTCGCCAATGGAATACTTTCTCGTTTAGAATAAAGGGGAGTAGCTGGTACAGCAAAGTCGTCATTACGGGCATATGCCCCGGCTTTGTTGGCAACGTAACCGTTGTTGGCAAGACCTTTACTTTTCCAAGCGTGATTTTGGGTTTGGAAAAGTAAAGGTCTTTTTGTGTATTTTGCCAATGTGGAAGGATACTATTTTCGGGGGTGTATGATCAAACATGATGGAATTTTTTACAGCGTTGCTATCGATTGTGATCATTGACTTGGTGTTGGCGGGTGATAATGCGATTGTGATCGGGTTGGCCGCACGCAATTTGCCCAAGGACAAACAAAAACAGGTGATTATCTGGGGAACACTCGGGGCGGTTGTGATCCGGATATTGGCGACGCTGGCGGTCGTCTGGTTGCTGAAAATACCTGGCTTGCTTTTGATCGGCGGGATTATTTTGACTTGGATTGCGTTTAAGCTGTTGATTGAGGAGAAAGAGCATGATGTAAAAGCAGCTGATAGCATGTGGGCGGCGATCCGCACAATTATCATCGCCGATGCGGTGATGGGTTTGGACAATGTGTTGGCAGTTGCAGGCGCAGCTCATGGCGACTTTTTACTGGTCGTGCTAGGACTTATCATCAGCGTGCCGATTGTGGTCTGGGGTAGCACCGTCTTCCTCAAGCTGATGGACAAATACCCATGGATCATATATATTGGTTCGGGAGTTTTGGCGTTTACCGCCGCCAAAATGATTGTCGATGAGAAGTTGATCAAGGCGTACTTTGAAGAACCCTCTATTAAATACGGATTCATCATTCTGCTGATTGCCGCGGTGCTCTTGCTTGGTCGCTGGTTTAAACAAAGACAGAGCAAAGCGGGTGCGCAAAGCTGAAAGGATCGAACTTAGCTCTTAGCTGTCCGTCAAAGTTGCGTGCCTGTCGTTGATAGAAGGACCATTGCTGGTGTGCGAACCGAGTCAGATGTGAGAATGGGAGGGGAGTTGGGGGAGCACCATGGTCAGATTGGAATATCGGCTGTGTGATGAAAAACAGGGGTTTCCCAGCCTTTTCGGTTATTCGTCCTTGTTGTATGGAGAAGTGTTGATGCGGTTTGCTTGCGACTACTTGGTCAAGGGAACCCGCGTCTACGAGAAAACATCCACCGCGATTGAAGGGGATCTGTATGTGGTATATGTAATTGAAAGCCCCGATGAGGATGAAAATCCATCCGGCCCCGTCTTTATGCCGGACTGGGAAGGGATTTGTATGGAGGTACGCCATTTCCGCGAGGGGATGGATGATTATCCCTTGGTTCGCCGGCTTCGTTTCTATGATTCACAAGAAGCGTTATTGCACTTATTGAGTGATTATCTGATGATTGGCGATCAAGAATGGGAAAAGACATCGACGGAAGTGGATGAAAACCGAAAAGTGTATGTGATTTACG
This sequence comes from Laceyella sacchari, assembly GCF_024927925.1. Lineage (NCBI taxonomy): Bacteria > Bacillati > Bacillota > Bacilli > Caryophanales > Thermoactinomycetaceae > Laceyella > Laceyella sacchari. The sequence continues at coordinate 3,162,425 of NZ_CP103866.1, read as the reverse complement.
CCAAGCCAACAACGGAAGAGTGAGGGGAAAAATGGGAGAGCAACAAGGGAAAAGCCAACGGTTGGTGAAGCTGTTTACCGCCGCGATGGTTGCCGTGCCCTTGGCGGGGTGCGGAGATGACGATATTGAGCTGTGTTTTGACGACAATTGGGATCGGCGTTGCGATGATGATGGCAGCTACTATGATCCAGATAATTATATGGTAAAAAAAGGGAAGCGCTTCGCCTACATCAAACCGGATAGCCGCCTGGTTACCGAGAACGACGTCGATTTCAAAAAAGGGATTGGCCGGAAATCGGGAGGCTCCAGCGGATAAGATGCGACATGACGATTATGGGCGGCGCCGGGCGGAAATTTATGCTCCGATTCGGGAAGCCGGAATTTTTACATGGGATTGGGATAAAGATAATCAATCTGAATATGCGTTGGCCACTGTCCATCCCATTAGCGAAGCGTTTCGCCAAGAGCTGGCATTTGCCACAGAGCGCTTAGGCCAGATTTTCGCGAAAACGGCCCGCATTGTTCAGGAAGGGTCTGATGCCCTGTTAAGGGAGCTGGGTATCCCTGAAGCGGCTTGGGGAGCTGTACGCTTGTCCCTCAATTCGTCGGTACCCACTGCCATCGGTCGTTTTGACTTTGCTCATACGCCGCAAGGATTGAAGATGCTCGAATTTAACAGTGATACTCCCACCTGTATCGTGGAAGCTTTTTATGTAAACGGATTGGTGTGTAAGGCCTTTGGCGCCACTGATCCCAACCGAGGCGAACACCGCCGTTTCCGCCCGGTTTTCCAAGAACTTGTGGAACGGTACCGGCAGAGCGGATACGCTACCGAACGGGTGGTGTTCAGCGCGTTGGACTGGCACGAGGAAGACGCGGGGACAACCAAGTATTTGCTTCGGGAATCCGGGTTGGAGGCCGCATTTGTCCCGCTGTCGGAGCTGGCGGTCAAGGGGAGTCGCCTGTATGCGCCGGATGGGAGCGGGCTTGCCCCGGTGGATGTCTTGTATCGGCTACATGCGTTGGAGATTTTGGCCGATGACGAGGATGAACAAGGTTATCCGACAGGAAAACATTTGTTGCGATTGGTCGCTGACAAGCACTTGGCGTTAATCAATCCACCCCACGCGCTGCTGTCGCAAACCAAAGCCATGCAAGCGCTGATATGGAACTTGAGCGACTCACAGTTGTTTTACACAGCGGAGGAACGGGCGTGCATTCAACGCTACATGTTGCCCACCTATATGGATAATCCGTTTCATGGCAAACGGGCATATGTGCGGAAGCCGATTTTCGGTCGGGAAGGCGGGGCCGTTACCCTGTATGACCGCAATGGCGCGATTATCGCCCATGACAAGGAAACGTTGTATTGGGAGCAGATGATGATTTATCAAGAATTGGCCGAGATGGAGCGAGTGGAAGTGGAGACATGGCGTGGTCCGTTTACTGGGGAGTTGTTGTGGAGCTCGTTTTTGATCGGTGGTCAAGCCTCGGCGATTGTTGCACGGGTGGACAAGCACATCACCGGCGACCGCTCCTATTATTTGCCAGTCGGTCTGTTGGGAGAGAGGGGAAAATAGATGAGTCAAATCGCATTGTTCCAGAATTTTGCATTATACTTGGCCGTGACGATTCCGCTGGTCATTGTGGGGTTTATCGCCTTTTTATGGGCGACACCTTACAAGGAAGTGGAATTGATTCGGCAGGGCGCGAACACAGATGATCCCGCCAAAAAAAATGCGGCGGCTGCCGCAGCTCATGATTTGAGCGGCAAGATGCTCGGATTGATGTTGGTGGTGGCTTCGGCGATATTCCACTCGGTGAGTGTGGTCGACTTATTGATCTGGGGTTCTGTGGGAATCGTGTTTCAAATTATCATGTTTTACTTGTTTAACTTATTGGCCCCGTTTAGTGTGGTCAAAGAGATCCCCAAGGGGAATGTGCCCGTCGCCATTTTTGCATCGCGCTTAAGCGTTGGAGTGGGTTTGGTGATGGCCGCGTTGATCAGTTATTAAGGGGCGAGGGAGTATTGGTTCTGGCGAACAAACGAAGGCATGGATCAAAAGATCCATGCCTTTTTCATTTCAACACATCCTCCAGCTTTACAAAGCGGTATCCTTGTTTTCGCAGCAGAGGGATCGCTTGTTTCAACCCTTCGGCGGTCTCTCCTTGCGGCTGATTGAAATGGAGGATGACGATCGAGCCGGGCTTAGCTGTAAGCAAAGCTTGTTTTACTTGGCGGGCGGAGAAGGTGGCACCCGCATCGCCAATTATATCGAAGTTGACGGGGCGTTCCCCCGTTTCATGGATGATTTTGACCGCAACATCATCATAATAGGCGGTACCTGAACGGAAAAACTTTGGCTTCTTTCCGGTCAACTCCATGATTTTGCGGTCATTGCCCAGCACTTCTTCCAACGCTTCGTTCACGTTTGCCGTGCCGCGGATGCCGTAGACGGCGCGCCCATTGACGGAAAGGGGGCGGTGAACCGTGCCGTGGTTTTCGATTTCAAACAGCGGCTGCCGCGCCAAGCGCAAGAAAATCTGTTTATTGCGTTCAATCCAGCGGCTGTTGATAAAGAGCGTGGCCGGAATCTGCTCGCGCTCCAAATATTGGATCAGCGATGCATCATAGCCGCTACCGTGCTGTCCGCCACAGGCGTCGAAAGTCAGGGCGATCAGTTTTTCTTGGGTGGGTAGGCGATCGATGACGCCGGGAAGGTGTTCTCCCCATTTTTGGGGCTTTTGGCCTTCAAATTTGGTTTGCACCCGCTGTTTGATCTCCTCTACTGAGGGCAATGCGGCTGTGTTGGTCGATGGCTTTGCGGTTGGCGCGGCAGTCGATTGGGTAGTGGGGCGTGCTTGGGAGTGATCGGTAGTGACCTGGGTTCCGGAGCACGCGGTTGTTGCCAGACATAAAGAAATGATTGCGGTCAGTGATTTGATTGACGATTGCATGGGCTGACTACTCCTTTTCAAACCAGCCTTTCTTGCGGAACCACTTATACATGGCGACGCCGATAAAACCCATCAGGCCCAGTACGAAGAAATAACCGTAACGCCATTTCAATTCCGGCATATGCTCGAAGTTCATGCCGTAGATGCCAGCGATAAACGTCAGCGGCATGAAGATTACCGTGATGACGGTGAGGGTCATCATTATGGAATTCATCCGGTAGGAATTGAGCGAAAGATAATTGTCGCGGATGTCGGCTGTCATATCCCGGCTTGATTCCACCATCTGGCTAAGCCGTTCCAGATGGTCGTGGATGGATTTGTACTGGCGACGCTCTTCAATTGAAAGATTTAGGCGCTCTGAATTGAGGATACGATACAAAAGGTCGCGCATGGGCCAGATGGTGTGGCGCAATGCCAACAGTTCGCCGCGAATTTTAAACACTTCTCTCATCAAGGTGTGTAGCCTCGCGTGCGGCCTGCGCGTTTTCTCTTCCAATACGGTGATCTGGTCTTCCAACCCTTGGGCGATGGGAAAATAGTAATCGACGATTTTGTCGATGATTTTCACCATGATGAAGGGAGTCCCTTTGGATTGGATCGCGGCGTCGGTTTTGACCCGTTCCCAGACCTCGTCGATTTCCTCATGCGCTTGGTAGTGGAAGGTGACGATGAAGCGGTGACTGGCAAAAAGGTCAATCTCTTCCGGCTTCCACGTTTTGTTGTTCAAGACTTGCAACACATAAAAAGTATAGGTGTCATAGTAATCGAACTTGGGGCGCTGCAGATAATGGAGGCAATCTTTGATCGCCAACGGGTGAAAACCCAACTTTTCCAGGTAAGTGGCTTCCTGCATGGTTGGGGCGTGAAAGTCGATCCAATACCAAGCGGGATCAAGGGCCTGCACTTCCTCGATCGGCAGGTTTTCAATTATGCGGCCTTCTTGGGTGTATGCCAATGTGCGGATCATGCGAGTCCCCCCTGTCGGGTATGGATGGTTTGTAACGAGAAGCAAGAGTGAAATTATAACCCTTGTTTATCAGTGTTCTGCAATGAAATGAGGCTGGATACGAGTTATATGATTTACCAAAGAAATAGAACGTATAGCTAATGATAATATTCAGCGGTGCATAACGGAAAGGATGACTGGGAAGTTTCGTCAGATTGACATAAAAATTGTTGCTATCATGGTCGTTATCATCTGGCCGAAGTTGTGGAGCTGCGCGGATGATCCCGATGCGAAAGGCCCTTTTGGCGTTGATGTGGGCCAGGGCGTGTCAATATCGTTTGCAACCACGCCTCTGCATAAACAAGCGTTTAATTATACACGCTTTATCCATTGTAAATTTTTTTATTTTGGCGGCTCCACCTTGTATGGCGCCGGTTTTTTCATCTCGGCCAATGTTTACCATCGGGAGGCATGGGTGGACTTTTTACGCATGATATGTATAATAATTCATGATGATGAATTTTTATAAAAGGAGAGGGCACGAATGAAACCAAAAGTGGTATTGGCCTATTCAGGCGGTTTAGATACATCGGTAGCTATTAAATGGCTTGGGGAAACGTATGGATATGATGTGATCACGGTGGCGCTCGATGTAGGGGAAGGCAAGGATTTGTCGTTTGTCCGGGAAAAGGCGCTCAAGGTTGGTGCCATTGAGTCCATCGTGTTGGATGTGCGGGAAGAATTTGCCGAGCGTTTCTTGAAGCCGGCCTTAAAAGCTAACGCGATGTACGAGGGGAAATACCCGCTGGCAACGGCGCTGTCTCGTCCCTTGATCGCGGAGAAGCTGGTGGAAGTGGCAGAAGCACGTGGCGCCGTCGCTGTTGCGCATGGTTGTACCGGCAAAGGGAATGACCAAGTCCGCTTCGATGTAGCCGTTGCCGCGTTGAATCCCAACTTGCAGGTGATCGCGCCCGTGCGGGAGTGGGGCATGTCCCGTGATGAGGAAATCGCGTACGCCGAGCGCCATAACATTCCTGTGTCGGCCAACTTAGACAATCCATTTAGCGTTGACCAGAACTTATGGGGACGCAGCTGTGAATGCGGAGTGTTGGAAGATCCGTGGAACGCGCCTCCAGAAGCGGCATTTGAGTGGACGAAGGCGCTCGCCGACACGCCGGATGAACCTGCTGTGATCGAACTCACCTTTGAAAAAGGGGTGCCGACGGAGCTGAACGGCGTGGCGATGCCTTTCCATGAGATGATTGCCAAGTTGAACCAATTGGCCGGCGCGCATGGGGTGGGACGGATCGACCATGTGGAAAACCGCTTGGTGGGAATCAAATCCCGTGAAGTATATGAATGCCCGGCTACGATCACTTTGTTGACCGCCCACAAAGAGTTGGAATTCCTTACCCACACCCGGGATATCACCCGCTTTAAGCCGATTGTAGAGCAAAAGTGGTCTGAATTGACATATGACGGGCTGTGGTTTTCACCGCTTAAGCAGGCGCTTGATGCGTTCATCGAAGAGACGCAACAGCATGTCAACGGAAAAGTGCGCCTTGCGCTGTTCAAGGGTCAGGTAACTGTTCTCGGACGCACCAGCCCCAGCTCGCTGTATGATGAGAAGCTGGCAACTTACTCCAAGGATGATCTGTTTGACCATACAGCTGCCGTGGGCTTCATTAAGCTGTGGGGCTTACCAACGAATATTTATGCAAGCGTGCATAGAGGGGAGGGCACTCATGAGCAGCAAACTGTGGAGCGGAAGATTCACCAAGTCGACGCATCGGTGGGTGGAGGAATTTAACGCCTCCATCGCTTTCGATCAAGTGTTGGCGGAAGTCGACATCCAAGGAAGCTTGGCTCATGTGGCGATGTTGGGGAAATGCGGAATTTTGTCCTCCGATGAAGTGGCTCAGATCGAGCAGGGGTTGAAGCAAATCTTGGCAAAGGTGCGGGAAGGCCGTTGCGTATTCACCATCGAGCAAGAAGATATTCATATGAACATCGAAAAAATGCTGACGGACGAGATTGGACCGGTGGGCGGGAAGTTGCACACGGGGCGGAGCCGCAATGACCAAGTGGCATTGGATATGCATCTGTATATTCGCATGCAGACAGTGGAATTGGTCCGCTTAATCCATGAGCTCCATGGCGTGCTACTCAAACAGGCATCGCAGCAAATCGACGTCATCCTGCCGGGCTACACACACTTGCAACGGGCGCAACCGGTGCGGTTCAGCCACCATCTCCTCGCTTACGCCTCCATGTTTGAACGGGATATGGAGCGACTGATAGACAGTTACAAGCGCGTCAATCTCTGTCCCTTAGGGGCAGGGGCCATCGCGGGCACCACGTTCCCCATCGACCGGGAATGGGTTGCTGAGCGACTGGGCTTTGATGGCATTTATGATAACAGCATGGATGCGGTGAGTGACCGTGACTATTTGCTTGAATTTCTCTCGATTGCGTCGATTATCATGGTGCATTTGTCGCGGCTTGCTGAAGAATTGATCTTGTGGAGTAGCGAGGAATTTAATTTTGTGGAATTGGATGACGCGTTTTGCACCGGCAGCAGCATGATGCCGCAAAAGAAGAATCCCGATATTCCGGAGTTGATCCGCGGAAAGTCCGGCCGGGTGTTTGGACACCTGATAGGTCTGTTGACTACGCTTAAAGCTTTGCCGCTCACTTACAACAAAGATTTGCAGGAAGACAAGGAAGGCGTGTTCGACACAATCACTACCTTGACCGGTTGCCTCAAACTGATGGCACCGATATTGGAAACGATGAAAGTTAACGCCCGGCGGATGCGGCAAAGCGCTGAGCAAGGGTTCGCCAATGCTACGGATCTGGCCGATTACCTGGTGGAGCGGGGATTGCCCTTTCGGCAGGCGCATGAAGTGGTCGGCCGAATGGTCTTGCATTGTATTCGCGAAGGGAAAGGGCTTGCTGACTGCACCTTGTCCGAGTGCCAATCATTTTCGCCGCTGATCGGAGAGGACGTGTATGAGCGGCTGGGATGTGAGCAAGTAGTGGAAGCACGTCGGAGCGCCGGAGGCACGGCGAAAGAACAAGTGTTGTCCACCCTAAGCCAAAAGAAGGAAAAACATGACAATATCAACCAATGGATTAACAGCATTTGGGAATTTACAGCATCAAAAACCCCATGACACAGGTTCTGGGGTTTTTTGGCTTTTTGAATAAAATTTGATTTTGAAAAATATTAACCTGGCTTGCCTAATAGATGATGTTATAATAAGTAAGAGTTTATCTGGGGAAATAAGGCGATTTCTAGTTTTTTTGGATGCCTAATGAATGTATTCTCATTTTTTGATACTATTAAGCAATGCAGGAGTTTAATAGATTGAGAGACTAATAATAAGAGAAAAATATGTGTTCCTGGGGTGAGTTTCGTGATTGAAATGCATGATGTGTGGAAGGTTTATCCCAATGGCGTAGAAGCTCTCCGCGGCATCGATGTGCGCATCGACTACGGCGAGTTTGTCTATATTGTGGGGCCGAGTGGCGCGGGAAAAAGTAGCTTCATCAAACTGATGTACAGGGAAGAGAAGCCGACACACGGCGTCGTATTGATCAACGGCGTCAATGTCAAAAGGGTTCGTGACTGGAAGATTCCCCATGTTCGCCGCAAAATCGGCGTCGTCTTCCAAGACTTTAAGTTGTTGCCGCATATGACGGCATTTGAGAATGTCGCGTTTGCGATGGAAGCAATTGAAATGCCACGCCGTAAAATCAAACCGCGCGTGGAAGAAGTGCTGGAGCTGGTAGGATTGTCCGACCGGATGCACGCGTTGCCGTCGCAATTGTCCGGCGGTGAGCAACAACGGGTGGCGATTGCCCGGGCGATTGTCAACAACCCCAGCTTCATCATTGCGGACGAGCCCACGGGTAACTTGGACCCGGAGAACTCCTGGGATATTATGTACCTGCTCGAAGAGATTAACCAACGCGGTACAACCATTGTGATGGCGACGCACAATAAAGAGATCGTGAACACGATGAGACAACGCGTCATCGCTATCGAGCAAGGGGTCATCGTGCGTGATGAGTTGGGAGGTGAGTACGGCTATGAAGATTGAGACTTTATTTCGCCACATGCGGGAAGCTTACAGGGGCGTGAAACGGAATACCTGGATGAGCTTTGCCGCGATCAGCGCCGTGGCGGTGACGTTGTTCATCTTTGGTATCTTCTTGATTTTCGCTTTTAACGTGCGTTACATGGTGACAGAGTTGAACAAACAATTGGTGGTTCGCGCTTCTCTGGAAGAATCGATCACCAATCAGGAACAAGAAGAGCTGCTGAAACAGGTCCAAGGGATCAGTGGTGTGAAAACGGCGAAGCTTGTGCCCAAAGAAGAGGGATTGAGACGGTTCAAGGCCGACTGGGGTGACGATGATGCCGAGAAGCTGTTTGAAGGCTTCGACAAGGACAACCCATTGCCGGACGTTATTGAAATCGAACCGCAAAATCCTGACACCATTAAACAGATTGAAGAGAAGGTGAAAGGGCTCCGGGGGGTAGCAGAAACCACTTCCGGTGACCAAGTGACGGACAAGCTGGTCAGCCTGTCCAGTTTCACTCGTAACATTGTGTTGGTATTCGGTCTGGGTTTGGCGGTGTTGGCAGCATTCTTGATTTCAAACACAATTAAGCTGACGATCATCGCCCGGAAGCGTGAAATCGAGATTCAGCGTTTGGTGGGAGCCAGCAACTGGTTCATCCGTTGGCCGTTCTTTATCGAAGGGGCGTTTATCGGGATCGTTGGCGCGATTGTACCTACCGTGATCGTGTTGACCTTGTACCAAGTAGCTTACACCACCTTGGGCGCAGGGGAAGCCTCTTCCGTCTTGAAAATGATGCCGCTGTTGTCGCTGGGGACATATGTGGCATTGAGCATCTTTGCGCTGGGCGCGGCGATTGGAACCACGGGAAGCTTGATCTCTGTTCGTCGTTTCTTGCGGGTCTGACCGTCAGTGGGACGATCGGGCGTAAGGAGGAGAAACGTGAAACGGAAAATCCTAGTCGGAACCTTGCTTGTGGCACTCGTTTTTTCTTTAATGCCCCAGGGAATCGGTTTGGCGAATCCCACTTCCTCAAGCATTGAACAGCGTAGACAAGACATCAAGAAAAATGACAAGGAGATCCAGAAATTAGAGAAAAAGAAGCAGTTGGCCAAGCAAGACGAACAGGCGATTTTGGCTGAAATCGACGCGAAAGAGAAAGAACTTAACCGGCTGGAGCAGCGAGTGTATGAGACCGAAGAACGGATCAAAGAAGGACAGCGACATCTAGACGAGATTGAACAATTGATGAATCAGAAACGGCAATCCTATCAAAATCGCCTACGTACCGTCTATTTGCAGGGAAACATGTTTTATCTGCAGATGTTGTTGAAGTCCGCATCATTCGGCGATTTTCTGGAGCGGATTGACATGATCACGATGATCAACCGCTCCGATCGCCAATTGCTGGACAAGTACAATCAAGAGCGGCGCAGACGGGCCCAAGTCCAAGCCGCATTGAATCGAGAGCATAAACGGCTGGAAGTGCAGAATCAAGAAGTCAAACAGTCGTATGATGAATTGCTAGCTCGAATGGATGAACATAAGGAATTGATTGCATCGATCGATTCCAGCTTGCAAGAGTTGGAAGAGAAAAACCAAGCGGCCAAACGCGAGTTGAATCGTTTGGTGGCCGATGCTGAACGCCAGGCCAAAAAGCGTGAACAGCGACAATACGTGTCGGCCAACACGCACGCCAAAGATGGCCTGTTGTGGCCAGTTCGCGGGGGAGTCCTCACTTCTCCTTTTGGACCGCGTTATCATCCCATTCGTCATACAACCCGCATGCATGAGGGCATTGACATCGGGGCCGCGATGGGCACCCCGATCATGGCTGCGGCACCTGGCGAGGTGATTGCGGCCCGCCCTTCCAACGGTTATGGATACATTGTGGTGATTTACCACGGCAACGGACTGTCCACGCTGTATGCGCACATGTACGCAAGCACTGTCAAAGTGCGAGTGGGCGATCAGGTGAAGCAAGGGCAAGAAATTGCGGCTGTGGGCAGCAATGGCTGGTCGACCGGCCCGCACTTGCATTTTGAAGTGCATGAGCATAGCAACCCTGTCGATCCAATGAAGTACTTCCGCTAAAGGGAGAGCGACAAAGGAAGGGAGCATCGGACATGATACGATCTTTGGGTATCGGTCTCCTGGCGGCGGCCGCCTTGATTCTCCAATCTTGGCCTTCCGGGGTCTGGGCGGAAGGCACCACGTCAGACACGAACAAGCTGAAACAGATTCAAAAAGAAAAGCAGCAAGCGGAGAAAAAAGTGGATGTCGCCCAATCGGAATTAAGTGCGGCCAAAGAGAAAGTGGACCAAATCGAAAAGGAAATCGGCTCAATTGACGACCAGATAGCGAAACACAAAGCGGATCTTCAGAAGAGCCAGCGGGAATTGAAGCAAAAGCAGGAAAAGTTCAACACGGTTGTTGCGCGGATGTACCAGCAGGGCCAATCCCATTACCTTGCATTCATGCTGAACGCAGACAGCTTTAACGATTTCTTGGCCCGGTTCGAGCTGGTGCGCATTGTGCTGAAACGGGAAAAAAACGTGTTGGACGGTTATAAAAAAGCGCAGAGCGACATAGAGAAGCAAATCAAGGCCATTGAGCAAAAGAAAAAAGAGAAAGAGCCTTATCTCAAAAAGGCCCAGGCGGAATTGGCCAATTACACCGCCGTGTATAATCAGCACGCATCTAAGCTGAAACAGCTGAAACACGACGAAGCAGTGACCAAAGAAGCGATAGAACGCAAAAACCGCGCTGTCCGCGCGGCCAAGTCGTCCGGCACCAGCTACGGCACGGGCAAATTGGCTTGGCCGCAACCGGGTGGCACCGTCACTTCGCCCTTCGGTTATCGGAGCGGGCGCATGCATGAGGGGATCGATATCGGTAACAGCATCGGCTCTCCGATTTTGGCGGCAGACAATGGCGAAGTGGTGCTGACCAAATCTGATCCCGGCGGCTATGGATATTATGTGGTGATCGATCACGGCAACGGATTGAAAACCTTATATGCCCATATGTATCCCAGCACCGTGACCGTTAGCGTAGGTGAACGGGTGCGGAAAGGGCAACGGATCGCTTCAGTTGGGAACAATGGCCGTTCCACTGGACCGCATTTGCATTTTGAAACGCACAAAAACGGCACACCTGTCAATCCGATGAAGTATTATTGACGGGTGAAGAGTGATAAGATAAAGGGTTGGCGGTCGATCTAATGATTCCCACGAGGAATGGTTAGATCGACTTGCCGTTTACAGGGCAAATTTGTCCAAACCTTGACGGGGAAATGATGAATAGAGCAATAACTGAGGGGGCTACAAACAAATGAGGAAAAAGCTGGTTGCAGTGGCGCTCACGACTTCTCTCATTGCGACCGCCATGCCGCTACAAGCGGGAGCGGAGATTACGCGAGAGCAAGTGCAACAGCAACGCGAGAAAAAGGGAGAGTTGTTGGAAAGCAAAAGCAAATATACCGAAGAAATCAATAAATATAAACAAGAAATTGCCAAAATGACGGAAGAGAAGAAAAAACTGGATGTTAAATTCGCTCCGCAACAAAAACGGTTGAAAGAAGCACAAGATCAGCGGGACAAAGCGTGGGATGAGTATAAGAAGCTGATTACTCGGCTGTATCAACAAGGTGAAAACCAATACATGGCGATGTTATTGTCTGCCCGTTCCTTTAACGATTTTCTGCACCGGTTTGAGATCGTGCGCATCATGGCCAAAGCGGATTTTGCAACAGTGGAGAGATACCAGGAACGCCTGAAAATGGTGAAGAAGGAAACAGGCGTATATGATAAGCTGGTCAGCGAGATCCAGAAGAAACAAGATGAGATCAATGCCAAAAACGAGAAACTCTTGGAGTTGATGAAAAAAATCGACAGCAATTTGGCAGCGATCCAGGATTGGGAAGAAGCAAACGAAGATGAGATTTTGCAGATCAACTTGGACGATTGGAAGAGCGGGAAGTTGCGCTTCCCATACACCGGGCCGCTCTCCAGACCGACTAACACGAGAAAGACTTCCGGTTTTGGCGGAAGGTTCCACCCGGTGCTAGGGAAGTACAAAAAGCATGAAGGGATCGACTTTGCCGGACCGTTGGGCACACCGGTGCGAGCGGCGGCCGACGGGGTGGTTGTGGCAAGCCGACCTTCTTCTGGTTATGGATGGCTGATTACCATATACCACGGACAGTACAATGGCAAACCTTTCTTCACACAATATGCACATAGTTTTCCGGGACAAGTAAAAGTACAATTAGGACAAGAAGTGCATCGAGGGGAACAGATCACTTCTGTTGGAAACAACGGCCGTTCCACGGGTCCCCACTTGCACTTCGAAGTGCGCATCGGTCAAGGTGAACGCCCGCCGGCCTATAATCCCGACAATTACATCAAATACTGATGCCAGCTGTGTTTAAGGATGACGATGATAGTTAGCGAGTTGGTCATTTCGTTTAGGATGTGTCTGGCAAATCAAATTGTGTAGAGAAGAAGCGGCGAAAAACCTTTTCTCGAGGAGCGCCGATGCATAAGTGATGCGAATGAGAAAAGGTTTTTGGAGCCGCTGGCCTATTCATCAGACACGTCTTAGAAAAGATGGGTTGACACCAAGGGAGGACAGCGTATGAATGCCAAGCGAATAGCCGCCTTGCTTTCGATCGCGTTATTGGCGACGGCGTGCATAGCCCCTCAATCGGCAAATGCGGAAGTGACCCGTGAGGAAGTGCAGAAGCAACGGGAGAAAAAGGGGCGCTTGTTACAAGATCAAAGCAAGATGACAGATGAGATGCGACGCCTGCAGAAAGAGATCAATGACCTGAATGAAGAGATCAGTCGGCTGTCCAAAAAGTTTGCGCCACAACAGAAGGCGTACCTGAAGGCCAAACAAGATCTTGAAGTGAAGAAAAGGGAGTACCACAAATTGATCCGCCGTATGTATGAACGGGGAGAGAACAAGTACATGTCGATTCTCTTGTCTGCAGACTCGTTCAATGACTTTTTGCATCGGTTTGGAATGGTGCGAATCTTGGTGAAATCCGATTTTGCGAAAGTGATGAAATACAAAGAGGCCTATGAAGTGGCGAAAGAAGCAAACAAAGAGTACTTGGCGCTTGTGAATCAAATTGAGGATAAGCAAAATCAGATGAAAAGCAAATTAGAGCAGTTGACCGAAGCAACCAAGAAGATCAACGGGGATTTAAAGGCGATTCATGATTGGGAAGATGCCAATCAGGACGCGATCCTTGAGATCAACTTGGACGATTGGAAGAAAGGGAAGTTGCGCTTCCCATATACCGGGCCGCTCTCCAAACCGACTCCAGGGCCCAAGACATCCAATTACGGCATGCGCCTGCATCCAGTGCTCCACTATTACCGCTTCCACGCCGGGGTAGATTTTGGCGGCGGGTTCGGCAAGCCTATTTATGCAGCAGCGGATGGAGTGGTGGTGTCCAGCCGTCCGTCTTCCGGTTATGGTTGGCTAATAACCATCTATCACGGCCAGTACAATGGCAAACCATTCTTCACACAATATGCACACAGTAGACCGAGCCAAGTGAAAGTGGAGCCGGGCCAAGAAGTGCATCGGGGGGATCAAATTTCTTCGATTGGGGACTATGGGCTTGGCAGCGGGCCGCACTTGCACTTTGAGGTTCGCATCGGCTATGGTGAGCGCCCCCCGACTTATAACCCATTGAATTTTATACGGTAGTGGGCAAAGCACGATTGGACGACTAATTTGTTAATGTGTATCATAGATTGGAGAGTGTACAAGTTTCTCCTTCGGGCGAGTGGCCAAAAGGTGGTGTATCCGTGGTATTTAAAGGAAGAACCGTAGCGATTATCGCAATTGTCGCGGTGATATTCAGCAGTCTCGGCACAGCCCTGATTGTGGGCGAGGGTGGCCTGATCGACCAGTGGGAAGCGGGAACGCTACTCTCCGGCAATTTTTCGCAAGATGCGTCGTTTGAAGAACATGTGGATAAGCTGCGTCAGGCGTACAGTACAATTAAAGGGAATTATGTCCACGAGATCAACGATCAGAAGCTGATCGATGGAGCGATTCAGGGGATGGTCAGTTCATTGGGTGACCCTTACTCATCATATATGACCCCCCAACAATCGAGTCAATTCAAAGAAGACTTGCAGTCTTCATTTACTGGCATCGGTGCCGAAGTGTCCATGAAAAACGGCCGTTTGACCATTATTTCCCCAATTAAGGGATCTCCTGCTGAAAAAGCGGGCATCCGGCCGAACGACCAGGTACTGAAAGTGAACGGAATCAGCCTAGAGGGTATGGATGTGAATACGGCCGTGAGCAAAATTCGCGGTCCCAAGGGAAGCAAGGCCAAGCTGGAAATTGTCCGGCCGGGCGTGAAGGAAGTGCTTCACATCACCATTATCAGGGATGAGATTTCCCTGCAAACCGTTGAGGCGACGATGCTGCCAGACAAAATCGGACGCATCACCGTCTCCCAGTTTTCCGAGAACACAGCCAAGGATTTCGCTAGCGGCTTGAAGAGGCTGGAAGGGGAAGGCATGAAGGGGCTTGTCATCGATGTGCGAGGCAATCCCGGTGGCTTGTTGCCCGTGGTGCTGGAAATGTGCGATCTGTTGGTTCCAGGCAAAAAAACAGTGATGATGACGGAAGACAAAAACGGCAAACGCGAGAAGTACACGTCCAAATTGGATGAAGCGAAGCCGTATCCCATCACGGTTCTAATTGACAAAGGAAGTGCGAGCGCCTCCGAAATCCTGGCTGCTGCGTTGCAAGAAGCGGGCGGATATCCGTTGGTGGGCGAAACTACGTTCGGCAAAGGAACCGTCCAGACGACGAGAGATTTCCATGATGGCAGCAACATTAAGCTGACCATTGCCAAATGGTTGACACCGAAGGGGAATTGGGTGCATCAACAAGGCGGCACCAAAGGGATCAAGCCTGATGTGAAGGTCCCATTGCCCGCTTACATGCATGTTACGCCATTCCATGTGGAGAAGCCGCTTGGCCGTGATCAAAACTCTACGGAAATCAAAAGCATGCAAACCATCTTGGATGCGCTTGGCTACAACCCCGGTCGCCAAGATGGGTATTTTGACGAACGAACCGAACAGTCGCTGAAAGCGTTCCAGAAAACCAAAGGGCTTCCGCAGACAGGCAAACTCGACCAGACTACCGCCGAGGCGGTGCAAGCCGCTTTCATCGACTTTGTGAGCGATCCAAAAAACGATGTCCAGTTGCAAGTGGCTGTTGAATTGTTAAAGAAAAAAGCGAAATAAAGGATTTGCAGTGTCATTGTAGAAGTAACCCCAGATATTACCGGTTTGGGGTTACTTTTTATTTTGGAGGAATGCTTGTGGATGCAGTCTGGTCTTCGGTTTGGCAATGGACAAGTGCGTGGGGGCAGTTGGTGATCCATCCGGGGAGTTGGCTGGCGCTGATCTTTTTGGTGAAGCATACGGCGGGGCTGGCGCGGTATGAGCGCAAACGGTTTGCGACCCGCTTGACGCCGCCTTTTCCCCTGGCGCTAAGGGCATGGGTGATGGGGCTGTTGTTGGGCGCAGGGTTTTCTCTCTGCTCGCTGTGGGGTCAATGGGTGATCCGTCCCACCGATCTTGCCTGGATTTGGGCCTGTACCGCGCTACTTGCCATCATGCGCGCCAGGTGGGCGTGTATCGCCTACTCGGCGGGCTTGGTTGCTTTGTTACAATGCGGGGTGACCTTCGCACCGGTCGCGGAATTGCCTGTGGCATGGCAACCTTACGTGCGCAGTTTGTTGGAAGTGCGTGTGTTGGACTGGCTTTGGATCGTCTGCCTGGCGCATCTGGCTGAATGGCTGTTGATTCGGCTGGATGGCAGCCAAGGGGCCCGACCCGTCTTGGTGAAAGGAAAGCCCGCCCTTCAATTTCACAGGATTTGGCCGTTTCCGTTGGTATTGGGGTTGGCGCCTGTTCCCCTGTTGCTCGGATTTGGTTGCCTTAATTATGACAAGCCGTTGGAGCGGGAAAAGCGGTTGGCCTCAACAATGACCTTGGGCTATACCTTGATTTTGGCAGGGCTAATCACTCTGGCGGAAGTGTGGCCGATGGGGGTGTGGGCGGCAGCGGTCTTTTCCATCGCAGGACATGAAGGGATCGCCATATGCAACCGCCTCCGTGTAAAGCGGCTTAGACCGTATTATGTTTCAGATGGCAACGGGATCAAGGTTATTGCCGTGATGCCGGGAAGCCCGGCCCAACAGATGGGTATCAAGCCGGGGGACGTGGTACACCGTGTCAACGGCAAAAGTGTCCCTACCATGGCCGCACTTTTGCAAGTGACAGAGAAAGCGGCTTTTTGCAAGCTGGAAGTGTTGGACGAGCAAGACGATCGGCATATTATGCAAAAAGCCCTGTATGAGGATGACCCGCGCCATCTGGGGATCATCGGTTCATCCAGCGCTGGGCTGAGCATACCGCAAACGACGGCGGTGCGGTCAGGGACGACAGCGTCGCAATAACCAGATATCACAAAAGGCCGGCAGATTTGCCAATCCACATAAGAACCTCTGATGAGCGAGGTTCTTATTTTATGTGTTTCAGGCAATGCTGGAGATACACAAAAGTGACATAAAGCGAGAAAGGAACGGATGTTCCCCGGTCGAAATGGTTTATGGTATAATACCCTTTAAGTGAGAAAAGAGGTGAATGCGAGGATGGAGAAGAGATTTCAACTGGTTTCGGAGTTTCAACCGCAAGGTGACCAGCCACAAGCGATACAAAAGCTGGTGCAGGGGATTGAACAGGGTGAGCGGTACCAAACATTGTTGGGGGCCACCGGAACAGGAAAGACATTCACCATCGCCCAAACCATTAACCGAGTGAACAAACCGACGCTGGTGATTGCACATAATAAAACCTTGGCGGCGCAATTGTGCGGGGAGTTAAAGGAGTTTTTCCCCCACAACGCCGTCGAGTATTTTGTAAGTTATTATGACTATTATCAACCGGAGGCCTATATCCCGGCCACTGATACGTATATTGAAAAGGATGCTTCCATCAACGATGAGATCGACAAGCTGCGCCACTCGGCCACGAGTGCATTGTTTGAGCGTTCTGATGTGATCATTGTGTCCAGTGTTTCTTGTATCTACGGTTTGGGTTCGCCGACCGAATACAAGGAAATGGTGTTGTCGCTTCGGGTGGGGATGGAAAAAGAGCGGAATGAAGTATTGCGTAAACTGGTCGATATCCAGTACGAGCGGAATGACATTAATTTCACGCGCGGCACGTTTCGCGTGCGCGGCGATGTAGTTGAAATCTTCCCAGCCTCTCGCAGTGAACAGGCGGTACGGGTCGAATTTTTTGGAGACGAGATTGAACGGATTCGCGAAATCGACGTGCTGACGGGGGAAATCCTCGGTGATCGGGAGCATGTCGCCATTTTTCCGGCTTCCCACTATGTGACGAGACAAGCCCAATTGGAGCGGGCTCTCACTTCGATTGAGGCTGAATTGGAAGAACGGCTTAAAGAGTTGCGGGATGCGGGCAAACTGCTGGAAGCACAGCGTCTTGAGCAACGAACGCGTTATGATATGGAAATGATACGTGAAGTAGGTTTTTGTTCCGGAATTGAAAACTATTCACGACACCTAGTGGGTAAACAACCGGGGGAAGCCCCTTACACTTTGTTGGATTTCTTTCCTGATGATTATTTGATTATCGTAGACGAATCACATGTGACTATCCCACAGATCAACGGAATGTACAATGGGGACCAAGCGCGCAAAAACATGTTGGTGGAGCACGGATTCCGATTGCCGTCGGCGAAGGATAACCGCCCGCTCAAGTTTGCCGAGTTTGAAGAGAAAATCAACCAGATCGTATTTGTTTCGGCGACTCCAGGGCCGTATGAACTGGAAAAATGCCCCACAGTGGTCGAGCAGATCATCCGTCCGACCGGTTTACTTGACCCTGTGATTCACATCCATCCGATTCAGGGGCAAATCGACCACCTGATCGGAGAGATTAACAAGCGAATTGCCCGAGATGAGAGGGTGTTGGTAACTACCTTGACCAAGAAGATGGCAGAGGACTTGACCGATTATCTCAAAGAAATTGGGATCAAGGTGCGTTATTTACATTCAGACATCAAGACGATTGAGCGGATGCAAATTCTGCGCGATTTGCGTTTGGGTGAATTTGATGTGCTAATCGGGATCAACCTGTTAAGAGAAGGGTTGGACTTGCCAGAAGTTTCATTGGTTGCCATTTTGGACGCCGACAAAGAAGGGTTCCTGCGCTCAGAACGCTCCCTGATCCAGACGATTGGCCGGGCGGCGCGAAATGCCAGAGGGGAAGTGATCATGTATGCTGATAAGATCACAGACTCCATGCGGCGAGCAATAGAGGAAACCGAACGTCGGCGCGAGATTCAGATGAAGTACAACGAGGAGCACGGCATTACGCCGCAGACGATTCGGAAAAAGGTGCATGATGTCATTGAAGCGACCAAAGTGGCTGAAGACCAAGCAGAATACCAAGTGGGCAAGGAAATGAAGAAATTGTCCAAGGGTGAGCGACTGAAGCTGATCGAGCAGATGGAGAAAGAAATGAAGCAAGCTGCCAAGGAGCTCAATTTCGAACGAGCGGCCGAATTGCGCGACCTCATCTTGGAGCTTAAAGCGGAGGGTTAAGTGATTATGGCACATGAAAATATTGTGATTCGCGGAGCGCGGGTTCACAACTTGAAAAACATAGATATCACCATTCCGCGAGACAAATTCGTGGTGGTGACGGGACTGAGCGGATCGGGCAAATCGTCGCTCGCTTTTGACACCATCTACGCCGAAGGGCAACGGCGGTATGTGGAGTCGTTGTCTGCGTATGCCCGACAATTCTTAGGACAGATGGACAAACCCGATGTGGATGCGATTGAAGGTTTATCCCCCGCCATTTCAATCGATCAAAAGACGACCAGCCGCAATCCGCGTTCTACCGTGGGTACCGTGACTGAGATTTACGATTACCTGCGCCTGCTGTTTGCTCGGGTCGGCCATGCGCACTGTCCTGAGCACGGCATCCGTATTACCTCGCAAACGGTGCCGCAGATGGCTGACCGCATCATGGCCTTGCCAGAGCGGACGCGGATTCAGATCATGGCACCGCTGGTAAAAGGGCGTAAAGGAGAACATGTCAAGTTATTGGAGGATGTTGCCCGCCAAGGTTATGTGCGGGTGCGAGTCGACGGGGAGATTCGCGATTTGTCCGAAGAGATTCGGTTGGAGAAGAATAAAAAGCATACGATTGAAGTAGTTGTCGATCGGGTGGTGGTAAAGGAGGGAGTGCAGGCGCGTTTGACCGACTCCTTGGAAACAGCCCTTTCCTTGAGCGGAGGCGAAGTGCTGATAGACGTGATTGGCGGAGAAGAGTTGTTGTTCAGTCAAAACCTCGCCTGCCCGGAATGCGGTTTTAGCATTGATGAACTGTCACCGCGGATGTTTTCCTTTAACAGCCCGTTCGGCGCCTGCCCGACATGTGATGGGCTGGGGTCGCGCATGGAGATCGATCCCGATCTGGTCATCCCCAATCCGCAGTTGTCGTTGTCCGAAGGGGCGATCGAGCCTTGGTCTTCGGGAACGAGCAGTTATTATCCACAGTTATTGGAAGCTGCTTGCCGCCACTTCGGCATTGATATGAATATTCCGTTTGCGGAGTTGGACAAAAAGGACAAAGCGATTATCCTGCATGGATCGAAAGAGCGTTTCCCTTTTAAGTACACGAATGAAAACGGCTTTACTCGAGAATCGCAAGCGTTGTTTGAGGGGATCATCCCCCATCTCAACCGTCGTTACCGAGAGACCAGCTCTGAGCTCATGCGCGAACACCTAGAAAACTACATGAGCAACAAACCTTGCCCGACATGCAAAGGGGCGCGGCTCAAAAAAGAGATTCTCAGTGTGACCGTTGGCGGAAAAAACATCGATTATGTGACCAATCTATCAATCAAGGAAGCCCATGAATTTTTTTCAACACTGGAATTGTCGGAGAAAGAGATGCAGATCGCCCGCCAAGTGTTGAAAGAGATCAAGGAGCGGTTGGGATTCCTCGTCAATGTCGGCTTGGATTACCTTTCATTGAGCCGCTCGGCGGGAACCTTGTCCGGCGGGGAAGCCCAACGGATTCGTCTGGCGACGCAAATCGGTTCCAGCTTGATGGGTGTCTTGTATATCTTGGATGAGCCCAGCATTGGCTTGCATCAGCGCGATAACAACCGTCTCATTGCAACACTAAAAAAAATGCGCGATCTTGGCAACACGCTGATCGTGGTGGAGCATGATGAAGATACCATGCTGGCTTGTGACTACATCATTGACATCGGGCCAGGTGCCGGAGCGCATGGCGGGCGTGTGGTGTCGGCCGGAACGCCCGCTGAGGTGATGGCTGATGAAAACTCATTAACCGGGCGGTATCTGAGTGGGCGCAACTTTATTCCCGTGCCGGAACAACGAACCAAGCCGGGCGACAAGTGGATCACCATCAAAGGGGCCAAAGAAAACAACCTGAAAAACATCGACGTCAAGTTTCCGCTGGGCGTGTTCACTTGTGTGACCGGGGTGTCCGGCTCCGGCAAGAGTACGCTGGTCAATGAGATTTTGCTCAAGGCGGTGGCGCGCGAGGTGAACAAAGCCAAAGCGGTGCCAGGCAAACACCGCAAAATCGAAGGCATCGAGCACATCGACAAAGTGATTAACATCGACCAGTCGCCCATTGGCCGGACGCCGCGTAGTAACCCGGCTACTTACACCGGCGTGTTTGATGATATCCGTGAAGTGTTCGCTTCAACTCAAGAAGCCAAAGTGCGCGGTTACCAGAAGGGGCGCTTCAGTTTTAACGTCAAGGGGGGGCGGTGCGAAGCGTGCCGCGGGGATGGCATCATCAAGATTGAGATGCACTTCTTGCCTGATGTTTATGTGCCTTGTGAAGAATGCAAAGGCAAACGCTACAACCGCGATACCCTGGAGATCAAGTACAAAGGCAAAAACATTTCCGATGTATTGGAGATGACGGTGGAAGAAGCGCTCGACTTTTTCCAAAACATCCCGCGCATCAAGCGGAAAATCCAAACCCTGTACGATGTCGGGCTTAGTTACATGAAGTTGGGCCAACCAGCAACCACCTTGTCCGGTGGGGAAGCGCAGCGCGTGAAATTGGCTTCGGAGCTGTACAAACGAAGCACAGGGCGGACATTATACATTTTGGATGAGCCGACGACCGGCCTCCACATTGACGATATCGCGCGTTTGTTAAAAGTGCTTGGCCGGTTGACCGCAAACGGGGATACGGTGGTCGTCATTGAACACAACTTAGATGTGATCAAAACAGCTGATTACTTAATCGACTTGGGGCCTGAAGGGGGCACCGGCGGCGGAACGATTGTAGCCAAAGGTACTCCTGAGGAAGTAATTCAAGTGAAGGGCTCCTATACAGGCCAATTTTTGGCGCCAGTGATGGAACGGGACAAAGCGCGGATGGCCAAACGGTTGGCTGCACAGGAGCAACCAACTCCGGCGACGACGTGACGCAAGCACGGATATCATGTGTTTCCGCTTATTTCCGGCATAGAGCGATGGAGGACGAAGCATGCTAGATAATAGGCAAGACGTCTTTCATATCCTACAGACAAGGGAGTGACGGGACATGGCGAGAAACAACAAACTGTTGGTTCCAGGCGCGAGCGCTTCACTTGATCAGATGAAGCGGGAGATTGCGAACGAGTTTGGTGTTGAGCTGGGTGCGGACGCAACCGCCCGTGCGAACGGTTCTGTAGGCGGTGAAATGACAAAACGTCTTGTTGCTATGGCTTCGCAGATGTTGAAGCAGAAAAACGCGGGGGAATAATCCCCCGCGTTTTTTTGTTGTGTGAGAGAGCTTTTGATGATTGTTCGCAAAATCTTAAGAAGCGGTCGGATTGACAGTTGGCTCCATGAAGCCATACAATGCCAATATGACCAATATAGGAATCATTCCTATTTGGTTGCATAGATTAGATTATAGTTATTCAATAGAGACAAGCTGGTAAGATGCATGATTATGGGATGAATTCCCTATTGGATTTGGTAATTAGTTAATGATAAACAACTTTTTTCTTATTCTAATTAGGAATAAAACATATTTAGGAGGACGAAGATGGGTCGGATTCTCAAAAATTATTACCCTGAATTGACAGGGGTGCTAGTCTTGGGGCTGATCTTCTTCTTTGTGACCACGGGCGTCCCCTTGCTTGCCCCATTCACCGAGGTCACGCGCGAGTGGAGCAGCGGGCTATCAAGTGAGATGCACAATTTCACTGCCATTTTCCTCAGCCTGTTTATTGAAGGCTTGCCATTCATCCTGTTTGGCACTTTGTTGTCCAGTTTTGTACACGTTTATGTGAAACAGGAGACTTTGTGGCGTTTTTTGCCCAAGCATCCGGTGCTGTCAATTCCATTGGCCGCCAGTTTCGGCCTGTTTTTGCCGATTTGTGAGTGCGGTATCGTGCCCGTGGCTCGGCGATTGGTACAAAAGGGACTTCCCAGCTATGTCGCGTTCACCTTTTTGCTTGCCGTGCCGATTGTGAATCCGATCACCATCGTATCTACTTATATGGCGTTTGGCAATTCATGGGAGATGGTTTGGAAACGCATTGGTTTGGGAGCTGGTATCGCCATTTTTATGGGGATCATGTTTTACCTGTTTTACAAAAACAGACCTGTGTTGAAAGAGGAAACGGGGGGACAACGGACGCAGGAAGGTTGTTGTGGCGGAGCCCACGACCATGACCACGAGCATGGGTCTCATTGCGCTAATCACTCGCATGAAGGGCAAAGCCGACTGATGCACGCCTTGTCCCACTCGGTGTTTGAATTTATTGACATGGGCAAATACTTTTGTTTGGGCGCATTGATTGCTACGGGCTTTCAAACCTTTGTCGGTGTAGCCGCGATCAAACAGTTGGCCCAATTCGACGGTTTGGCCTTACTCCTGATGATGGCGTTGGCGTTCAGCTTGTCGATCTGCTCTTCGGCAGACGCTTTCTTGGCGGCTTCTTTCCGTTCAGTGCTGGGTCAGGGGCCGCTGTTGGGCTTTTTGGTGTTCGGACCGATGGTGGACATAAAAAATGTGTTGATGATGGCGGGTGGTTTCAAACGGTCGGTAGTATTCTTCTTCGTCGGTTGCACCACGTTGGTTACCCTGCTCACACTGTGGATTTTGTTCTGATATAAAGGGGGGAATGGTGTTGAAAGCTTGGTTGCGTGTGGGGGTTTGCTTGGGATTGGCTGTTTTGCTGGTGCAACTCATCGTATCCGGTGAACTGTCGTTGTTTGTCAATCCACGGTTTACATGGTTGATCGTTGCCAGCGTCTTGATTCTGGTGTTGCTGGGATTGGTTCAGCTGTGGAACATGAAGGGGAGCGAGTTGCATCGGATCAGCGCATGGGGGTACGTGATGTTGTTGTTGCCGCTGGCGATGTATCTCTTGATCCCTCCAAAAGCGTTGGATGCATCCATCGCGAGCAAAAAAGGGGTGAGCTATATATCGGCTAAAAGCGTGAATGAACAGCAACAAAAGAAATCCGCCCCAGCGGCTACATCAGATACCAACGCCGATCCTTTGGCGGTGCCGGAAGATCCCTACAAAAAATTTATTCCGCAGTTGCAACGAGAGCCCGTGATCCATCTATCACAGGAAACGTATGCCGATTACTACAATACGCTAAACTTTTATCCTCAACAATTCAAAGGGAAGAAGATCAAGCTCAAAGGGTTTGTTTACCGCGATGAAACGATGAAAAAGGATCAGTTGGTAGTAGGGCGCTTTTCAGTTACCTGTTGTACGGCGGATGCGATTGTGATCGGGTTTTTGGCTGAGGGAACAGAGACCGCTACTCTCAAAGACAACGATTGGGTGGAAGTAACCGGTTCGCTGGATGTGGGAATATATGATGGCGTTGACATGCCGGTAATCAAATTAGAGGCGGTAGAGAAGGTCAAACCACTGAAAGATCCGTATATCTATTTTACATATTAGAGCGTAGGTCGATGAGCGGCGAAGGGAAAGCAATTACCACCCGGCGCCGCTTTTTTGTTCTGATTGCACATCCTGCTCCCTGTCTCAAACAAGAACACAGCAGGCTTATTTCTCTATGAGTTTCGCCTGGGGCACGTTTTAGTGCCAAGCGGTTTCATTCCATGTAGAAACAGGTTTCAGAACTTGCTGAGGTGGTATGCTATTGCTAAGGTGTACAAATCTGATTCAGAACCTGTAATATATGTAGCGATGAATTGAAAAAAGACAGGGAGATGGGACAAATGGGTTTATTGGTGCGTTTTTTGGCCAGCGCAGTCGCAGTGGTCGCCGCGGCGAAATGGATTCCCGGGATTGAGGTGGATAGTTGGGGAACGGCATTCATGGCCGCCTTGGTGTTGGGGCTGATCAACTTGATTGTGCGCCCGTTAGTGATGTTGTTAACCTTGCCGATCAACCTGCTGACATTGGGCTTGTTTTCCTTGGTGATCAATGCGATTATGTTCTGGTTGACTGGGGTGTTGGTGGACGGTTTAGAGGTCAGCGGCTTTGTGCCCGCGTTCTTGGGCGCTTTGCTGGTGGCTGTGGTGACTTGGGTGGCTGATAAGTTTGTCGATTAGGGTGTGTTAGACATTGCGTGACAAGATGTACCAGACACATCCCTGACAGATGCCTACTCATTATTTTAATGAATATGGCATCGAAAAAGGAGTGCTTCTGCCAATGGAAGCACTCCTTTTTATGCAGATGATGCGTTTGCCTTGTCAGGCTTAATTTCAATCAATTCTGCGCGAATGATGTAACGGTCGGGGGCGTCCCCGATGTAATCAAACGGGTAACAGGTAGTCAATGTCAATACGGGCCGCGGTATAGGTACGATCACCGTCCGGTCGTCAGCATGGGTGATCCAGTGTTTGCGAAACTGATAAGTAAAGATGTTTCCGTTGTACCGGATATACAGCTTATCCCCGGCCTTCAGGTCCCCCAATCCGCGAAATACTGTATCACGGTGTCCGGATAGAACCACATGTCCCGTCTCGCCGGGGTTAACTGTGCCGTAGCCTTCATAGAGACCAACCCCTTTTTTAAGGGATTGATCATCCGTTCCTTGGACGATGGGCAAGATGGCTCCCATTTTGGGGATAACCAACTCTCCCACTTTGACACCATTGGCGACTTGTGCGCTGTTATCTTTCTTGCCCTGCGGCAGGGCCGGCGCCCTGGCGGTTTCGTTCCAGTCATCTGATATGGACATGGCCAACTCGGGATCGACCACGGCGATGCTGATCTCGTTCCACCAATGAAAAGCGTTGTACCCTAAAATCAGCGCTCCAGCGATCATCAAGAGCCAAGCCGCTTTCTTGGCCATGTTTATCACTCCTTTGTGCGGTGCATGAACCTGATGTATAAAAGGGTTCGCGTTGGTTCATGCGATTCCTTCACTATATCTATTCGTAGGACAAGGACGTTTTGTGTCTGTGCGGTTGTTGTGATGGCATGGGCGTTTTGCCCCGCTTTCCCATCTCCACCAAAAACGATATCCTAACATTGTCGGACAAAAGGGCGGACAAAGGAGTGACAGCGATGCATGCGTGGGAAAGGGTGAGGCGGATTGAACGGATTCTTGGCGTCCAAGCTAATCGTGTGGAGCCATCGCGTCTTGCACCGGGGGAGACGGCATTCCAACTTTCTTCAGGAGAGTGGATTACCTTTGACTTGGCATTGACCAAACGGGAACAAGCGTTGATCGAGTGGTTGCTGAGTGAAGAAATGAAACCAGCGAAGCGCCTGGGGTTGGAGGAATGGATCAAAGGCGTGTTGGATGGTGGGCCGCCGGCACCGGTACCGGCGCATCTTAACCATCACCTTCCCGGCGGGCGGATGCCGGCGCTGTTGGTATTTGAACAAGGGCGTCCTTTTTTGGCCAAAGAAGATCTGACTGTGCTGTTGAATACATACTTTGCCGGGAGTTCCCCGTGGTTGGTGGGCCTCAATGAGTGTGACTGGTTGCTGTTCGTCCCGTTGCGGGAGTGGATCGGTAAGGAGAAGTTCACTTTGGAAGCAGAAGAGATGTTGCTCGAAGCAGCATCTGGATTGCAGGAGGCGCTAGCCGATGAGTTGGGGTTAACCGCGAGCATGGTGCTTGCTCCGCCGATTATTTCTTGGGAACAACTTCCCGGCATGTGGCAGCGCATGGCACAGGTGCGGGAAGCGGTGCGTTCATTCGGCATGGAAAAAGCCGTCTGGGTGACATGGAAACCGCGGTTGGAACGACTGTTAACGCAATTGGACGATCAGGCGGCCAAAACCTTTTTGGCAGAGATGCCGGGCTTGGCTTTGTTGCGCGAAGAGGAAATGCGCAAGACGATTGAGGCCTTTTTGCGGTTGAATCTAAATATCAGTGAAACGGCTCGCCATCTGTATGTGCACCGCAACACCCTTTTGTACCGGTTTGATCGGGTGAAACAGGAAACGGGACTCGATGTGCGGCGGTTTGCGGATGCGATGCTGATCAAGGTGGTACTGTTGCTTTTGAACCATCAGGAAGGTGAAAGGTGAAACCATACAGCGCTTTTTGTGACCTTTGCACAATGATTCATCGCCCAACCTGTCATAGAATGAAGCTGAGAGATGTCCGAAGAACAAGGCGGACATGCATTAGATCATGCTTCGGGAGGGTGTATAACCATGGCGAAAGTGTGTCTAAACCATGTGTATAAAAGATATGGGAACCATTTGGTGGTGAAAGACTTTAATCTTGAAATTAAAGATAAGGAATTCTTGGTGTTGGTGGGGCCGTCGGGTTGCGGAAAATCGACGACTCTGCGCATGATTGCGGGACTGGAGGAGATTTCGGAAGGGGAATTGTACATCGGCGATCGCTTGGTAAACGATGTGGCACCGAAAGACCGTGACATTGCCATGGTGTTCCAGAGTTATGCGTTGTATCCGCACATGACCGTTTATGAAAACATGGCGTTCGGATTGAAGTTGCGCAAGTTTAAAAAAGATGAGATTGAAAAGCGGGTACGGGAAGCGGCTAAGATTCTTGATATCGAGCATCTGCTTGACCGCAAGCCCAAGCAACTTTCCGGTGGACAGCGCCAACGCGTTGCACTTGGGCGGGCGATAGTCCGCGAACCGCAAGTGTTTTTGATGGATGAGCCGTTATCCAACCTAGACGCCAAGTTGCGCGTGCAAATGCGCACAGAGATCAGCAAATTGCATCAGCGCCTTGAAACCACCATCATCTACGTCACCCATGACCAAACCGAAGCGATGACGATGGGCGACCGCATCGTAGTGATGAAAGATGGAGTGATCCAACAAGTGGACACGCCCACCGAGATTTACAACAACCCGGCGAACATGTTTGTTGCCGGTTTCATCGGGTCACCGGCCATGAATTTCGTCGAAGGGGTTCTCAAAGAAGAAGACGGCGAGCTTTATTTCCAAACAGAGGGCGCAAAAGTGAAAATTCCGGCTGGTCGTGCTCATGGTTTGCGTGAACAGGGGTATGTAGGCAAAGAGGTGATCTTCGGCATTCGCCCGGAAGCCGTTCACGACGAACCGGTCTTCATCGAGGCGTCGCCGGATAGCCGTTTCACCGCCAAGGTGGAAGTAGCCGAAAACATGGGTGCGGAAATGTACCTGTATGTCAGCGGCTTGGGCGACAAGTGGCTGACTGCCCGCGTCAATGCCCGCACCCAGTACGTGCCGGAAGCGCAAGTAACTTTGGCGCTCGATATGAACAAGGCACACATCTTTGACAAAGAAACAGAAAAAACGGTACTGTAGTGGTAATAAAGACAAGAGCGGCTGGAAGACAGTCGCTCTGTCGCATATGTGACGGTAGGAGAGTGCCAGATGAGCAAAGTGACGATTAAAAGCATCGTTCAACAATTCGACTTGGAAGTGGTCTCTGGTTGGGGTCAATTGGACCGGCGCCGGGTCACGGTCGCGGACTTGTACCGCCCGGGCTTGGAATTGGCCGGCTTTTTCACGTTCCACCCCGTTGAGCGCTTGCAGCTGCTTGGGAAAACGGAATTGTCCTTCATTGAAGGATTGACGAAAGCGGAACGACAAGAGCGCTTTGACCGATTGTGCCATCCGGAGATTCCCTGTTTTATTTTGACGCGGAACTATGACGTGCCTTCGGAGTTGGTTCAAGCGGCCCAAGAGAAAAAAGTTCCGATTCTCAGAACCGAGATGGCGACCACCCGTTTTGCGAGCAAGCTGACCAACTATCTGGAAAAGTTGCTTGCTCCCACCACCACCATGCACGGGGTGTTGGTTGACATTTACGGGATTGGCGTGTTAATCACCGGCTCCAGCGGCATCGGGAAAAGCGAAACCGCTTTGGAGCTGGTGAAGCGCGGGCACCGCTTGGTGGCGGATGACGCGGTGGAAATTACCCAAACGGAGGAAGGCAGCTTGGTGGGGCACGCCCCTGATTTGATTCGCTATCTGCTGGAAATCCGCGGCTTGGGCATCATCAATGTGATGACTTTGTTCGGGGCTGGTGCGGTCAGAGATAAAAAGCGGATATCGCTGACGATTCATTTGGAAGCGTGGCAAGAAAAAAGGCAGTATGACCGACTGGGCTTGGATGAGGAGAAAGTTCGCATTATCGACACGGAGCTTCCCAAGTTGATCGTCCCCGTGCGTCCAGGGCGGAACTTGGCTGTCATCATTGAAGTGGCGGCGATGAATTTCCGACTGAAACGACTGGGCTATCACGCGGCACAACAATTTGTGCAAAAGCTGGGAGAAGTGATCGATGAAGGGGACGAGATCGATTGAGGAATAGGGGGCAAGCTTAGGCTTTGGAGGGTGGAACTTGGCATCCGAAGCCGCCGCAAGTTATGGGCATCCCCACAAGACTCTTTTCGCGACGGCTCCGTAGCAAGTCATTGATCATGGATCGAAGTCGTTCATAAATGGGAAAAAAGGGCGGCCTTGGCGGCTTGCTTTGGGCTTGGGCCAGTGTGGAAAATAGACGAACTGGATCGGTGTGTCCTGTAAGCATCCCGGTGTGAGGCATGTCCCTTTCCCATTTTTGACGCTTACGCTTGCCAGCTTGTTACATTCTAAGCAATCGTAGCGTTCGTTTATTTTATTATCAGAGAAATATGTCGGATGCAAAATAAATACCTCCGCGGCGTGTGTAACCTATTTTAATAAATCAGACATTTTGTGTCTATGGATAAGATGTTAAAATATGGATGAAAAAACAAATTACGGGGATGAAGAGGCGGGTTTTTCCTGATTGCTCTTAATCCCTTTTCCTATCTGAATCGTTTGCGATAAAATACAAGGGATAGTGGATGCGAAGGGAAGAAAGGAGTGTGCAAACCATGTGGCAAGCAGTCATTGATCCGGTTGCGTTTAAGCTGGGTCCATTTCAAGTGCATTGGTACGGTGTCATCATGGGAACAGCTGCGTTGCTGGGTTTGATCCTGGCTGTTCGCGAAGGCGAGAGGCGCGGGCTGGACAGTGACACGATCCTTGATATGATGCTGTGGATACTGCCTTCAGCGATTGTCGGTGCCCGCCTATATTATGTTTTGTTTGAGTGGGAATACTATGCCATGCATCCTGAGGACATCGTGGCTGTTTGGAAAGGCGGTCTGGCTATTCACGGAGGCTTGATTGCCGCTTTTCTCGTTGGATACATATTTGTGAAGAAAAAAAACATCGATTTCTTGCAGTTGGCCGACATTGTGATTCCTAGCGTGCTTTTGGGCCAAGCGATCGGACGATGGGGCAACTTTATCAACCAAGAGGCCCACGGTGGCGAGGTGAGCCGGGCCTTTTTGGAAGGCTTGCATTTGCCGGATTGGATTATCGAGCAAATGAACATTCAAGGGGCTTACTATCATCCGACGTTCTTATATGAATCGATGTGGAATCTGGTCGGGTTCGGCTTGTTGTTGTTGATCAGGCATTTCAACCCACGCCGCGGCGAAGTGCTGTTTAGCTATATGATCTGGTACTCGCTCGGGCGCTTTTTCATCGAAGGATTGCGTACCGACAGCTTAACCTTTACCGGCCCTGACTGGTTAGTGTCGGTGATGGAGCTGTTATGGTCTCCGATGTCGCTCATGTTTGACCCGGGGGTGATGAATGGAGGGAACGTGCGGATCGCCCAGCTGGTGAGCTTAATCTTAGTCTTGGTAGGCGCTTTTCTCATCGTTTGGCGCCGGGCCACGGGAAGAGCCACGGTCTTTTATCGGGATGAAGCGACCTTAGAGGCGCCAGCCACATCCAGCGCACAAGCTTCCGCCGAAAATGAACCATCGGCATCAGAGGCGGAAACGAAAACCAATGCGCAAGCGGAGGAGAAAGAAGGCCAGGCAAAAGCATAAAGCCAGCACCATTGGGAGATCGGAAGAGGTGTCTTCCATCTCCTTCTTTCATGCCAAAAATGAGGTGACAATGTGAAATACAGAGTGATATTGTTCGATTTGGACGGAACGCTGATTGACACCAACAACTTAATTCTTTCTTCATTTATGCACACGCTTGAAACACATTGCCCGGGAAAGTATACCGAGCAGGATGTGCTGGCATGCATGGGTGAGCCGTTGCTTGACCAAATGCGTCGGTTTGACCCTTCTCAAGCCGAAGAGATGGTCAAAACGTACCATGCCTATAATGTGGCCAAACACGATGAGCTGGTGGCATCGTTTCCCCATGTGTGCGAAGTGTTAACTCAGTTGCATGAAGCGGGAGTCGTTTTAGCTGTCGTGTCCAACAAGCGTCGCCTGGTTGTGGACATGGGCTTGAAACGGATGGGGCTGGATCACTTGATGTCCGTTGTTGTTACCGTGGATGACGTGAAACGGGGCAAACCGGAACCGGACATGATCCTTCTCGCACTAGACAAGCTGCAAGCCACTGCCGAACAGGCATTGATGGTAGGTGACAGCCGCTATGACCTCATGGCCGCTGAAAGAGCTGGTGTGGCTGCGGCAGGGGTGGCTTGGAGTTTGCACGCCGATGAGTTGAAACGGCTGGCTCCTGCGTATTTTATCGATGATATGCGTCAACTGCTTGACATTGTCCAGATCCAATCGGCCAGGGGATGATGGAGATGAGAAAAACAGAGCGCTTCCCGGTTCAAGGAAGTAATGCATTATGGCAACTCTATCAAACGATTCCCTTTTGGAAAGTGTTTTGGAATACCTTAATCATCTTGATTGCTCGTTATGTTCCCTTTTTATCGATGAAACGGTGGCTGTATCGCACCTGCTTGCGGATGGAGATCGGGGAGCAGACGGCCGTGGCGCTGATGGCCACGATGGATGTGCTGTATCCTGAAAAAATTCGTATCGGTAAAAATACCATCATCGGGTATAACACAACCATTCTGACGCATGAATACTTGATCCACGAATACCGACTAGGTGACGTGGTTATTGGCGACCATGTGATGATTGGCGCCAACAGCACCATTTTGCCCGGTGTCACAATCGGCGATCACGCGATGGTGGGAGCGGGATCGGTGGTTACCAAAGATGTGCCGCCTCATGCGCTCGTAGCCGGAAACCCGGCGCGGATCATACGCGAGCGGGTCACTGAAGGCAAATGATACGGTATCCGCCACAGGCATCTGATTGTTAATATCAGATGCCTTTTTTGCGTTTCTAGCATGGAAAAAGAGTGAACCGCCCTCAGATGGCAGACACTAGGAGCAAATGGTTTTTGGGAGCGGACAAAAGTGCTGTTGGAAGTGTGACCAGATTGTGACGGATAGGCCATTTCCCGGGGAATATTCACAAATCAGAAATTGACTCAATATATACTGTTCGGTAATATTGGGGTGATTTAAGGCCGGTTTCGAAAGCGGAAACAAACATTGAACGCATCAACGTTCAGGGTTTAGCTCATCATGTATACCTTGGTGCAAAGGAGGATCCAAGTGAACTGGCTGACACGATTTTCTGTTCGCAATGTCGCCGCCGTTTTGATTTTGACCCTTCTTATATCTGGCGGAGGACTTTATACAGCGACACAATTGAAGATGGAATCCATGCCGGATATCAGTTTTCCGGTGGTAGTGGCGATTACGCCTTATCCTGGCGCTTCGCCAGAAGACATATCTAAAAAGGTGACCGATCCGATCGAGAAGGCGGTTCGGGGGATGAAAGGCTTGCAAAAGCTGAATTCCATCACCGCAGACAGCACCTCGGTGATTGTCGCTCAGTTTGATTTTGACGCAGATTTGGACAAAGCGGAACAAGAGATGAAAAGTCTCATCAGCAAAGTTCGCTTGCCCGAAGATGTGCAAGACACCGTGTTCAACCGTTTCGGGTTTAACACGACCCCTGTGGTCAGCTTGTCCGTTTCCAGCAAGGACAAGACGGCTGCACAATTGGAACAGTTGATCAATGACAAAGTGAAACCCGCCCTGGATGGAGTAAATGGGGTGGGGGAAGTGCAAGTAAAAGGGGAAGGGCCCAAAGCGGTATACATCCGCTTGAAACCGGAGCAACTAAAGAAATACAACCTCTCCGCTCAAGCCGTCCAACAAGCTTTGCAAAGTGCCAACATGTCGTTGCCGTTGGGTGATTTAAGCACAGACGGTATTGAATTGCCGGTACGTATCGATCAGAAAATCACGAGTGTGGATCAGTTGCGAAATTATGAACTGACTGTTCCGCCTAACCAGATGGAAGGCATGCAACAAGCGTTTGACCAAATCGGCCAAGGTTTTCAGACGATGGGCCAACAGATGGGCGCACTTGGCCAAGCTGTCGGAGGCTTGGGCAATGCGGTCAACGGGATTGGCCAAGCGGTAAATGGATTAGGGCAAGGGGTTGCGGGCCTGTCACGGGCGCAAGCGACCCAGGCTGATTTGGTGGCCAAGCTGATCGGCTTGCAGATCGCCTTGAACAATGAGATGAGCAAGCCAGAACCAGACATGAAAAAAGTCGGCCAGTTGTATGGTGCGATCAATGGGGTGAAAACCGGGCTTACCCAGCTTTCGCAACAACTCTCCAAAGTGAAGGGCCCGTCCAGCAAGAAAGTGCCGGGCATGAAGATGCCTAAAGGCCAGGCGTCTACCCCGCGCTCAGCTGGCAAGCCAAAGCAACCGAAGCTCGCCGAAGCAGAGATCAAGACGGTGAAGTTGGGAGACATTGCCTCCATCACCGAGTCGGCTGCTGAGCAAACCTTGATCACCCGCACCAATGGCAAGCCTTCTGTCAACATCGATATCATCAAAGATCAGGATGCCAACATTGTGGAAGTGGCCGACGAGATCTTCGCCAAGTTGGGGCAACTCACCAAAGAACACCCTGAGCTGAAGGTTATCACCTTGTATGACCAGTCCAAAAGTGTTAAAGCCTCCATTCATTCCATGGTGCGCGAAGGGCTTTTGGGTGCGTTGTTTGCTTCAGTCATCATTTTGATCTTCTTGCGTGATTTCCGCATGACCCTGATTTCCATCGTCTCCATCCCAGTGTCTGTGTTGGCGACGTTGATCTTGTTGAAACAGGCAGATATCACGCTCAATATCATGACATTGGGTGGAATGGCGGTTGCGATCGGGCGGGTCGTGGATGACAGCATTGTCGTGATTGAGAACATCCACCGCCACCTGATGCACAATGCGGATCGCAGTGTGAACATTATTCAGGTAGCGACCAAAGAAGTGGGCTCGGCCATCACGTCGTCCACCTTGACCACTGTGGCGGTATTCATTCCGCTCGGCTTTGTGACCGGCATTGTCGGTGAAGTGTTTTACCCCTTTGCGTTGACTGTGGCTTTTTCATTGTTGTGCTCATTGGTAGTGGCAGTTACGGTTGTGCCCGTGCTGTCCAAGCTGATGCTGCTCCGCGGTACCCCGATGCGCCACAAACGGGCGGAAAGCCGGATGGCCCACTGGTACCGGAAGTCGTTGGCGTGGGCCCTAAACCATAAAGCAATCGTGATGAGTCTGTCAACCGTGTTGCTGGTGGCAAGTCTCTTCTTAATTCCGTTGGTGGGAACGTCGTTTTTGCCAGCGGAAAAGGATAAGGCATTGCGTGTAACAGTAGAGTTACCGTCGGGCACAGAGTTGCAACAAACTGACAAATTAAGCAAGCAGATCGAGCAATTGTTGCGGAAGCACAAAGAAGTGGGAGTCATCTCCACGACGGTCGGTAGCATGGCTGGCCAATTGGGCGCCGATGGCAGCATTGGCAGTGCCAATCGGGGCACGATGGTTGTGATCTTGGATGATAACACCAACATGGAACCGTTCTTGGCTGATGTACGCAACCAAGTGAAGCCGTTGGCAGAGGAGCATAAGGCTGAAATCAACGTAACCGAGATGAGCAGCATGGGCGTGCATGGCGGCGGGATTAACGCCAGCGTTCGCGGTGACAACATGGCAGACGTCAAGCGGGTGACCGATGAATTGACCGCAAAGCTGAAAAACGTTGACGGGCTGACCAATGTGTCCAACAACTTAAGTGCTCAAAAAGAAATCGTCACTCTGCAAGTAGATGAGGCCAAAGCGGCCAAAAAAGGACTGGTGGCCCAACAAGTGGCCATGTCGGTACGCGGCTTGCTCCAGGCGGACAAAGTGATGGAGATCGAGCGAGGCAACGAAGCGCAGGAAGTGAAATTAGGCTTGGAAAAAGAAGGGCTCGCCTCGGTTGAGCAACTGAAAAAGGTGGAAATTTTGTCGCAGACGGGAGATATGATCCGTTTGGATGAAATCGCCACCTTGAAGGTAGAAAAGGGGCCGGTGAGCATTCAAAAAGAAGACGGCCAATTGTATGCCTCTGTCACGGGGGATGTGACGGTCAAAGATACCGGAGCAGTGTCCCGAGAAGTGATGGACATCATCTCCAAAATGAAGAAGCCGTCCGGCGTTGCCATCAAATTGGGCGGTGACACCGAAGAGATGAATAAAAGCTTCGCCCAGTTGGGAGTCGCGATGATTGTCGCCATTTTCGCCGTCTACTTGGTTATGTTGATCGCATTTGGCGAGGCGACGGCGCCTTTCACCATTCTGTTCTCCCTACCGTTTGCGGTGATTGGCGGTTTGGTTGGTCTTTATGTGGCGGATCAGCCGATTAGCGTGTCGGCGATGATCGGGGCGTTGATGCTGATTGGTATCGTAGTGACCAATGCCATCGTCTTGATTGACCGCGTCATGCAGAAACGCAAAGAAGGCTGGGAGATCACAGAGGCTTTGCTGGAAGCAGCAGGTACCCGGCTCCGGCCTATCTTGATGACTGCCTTGGCGACCGTGTGCGCGCTCCTGCCACTTGGATTGGGTTATGGAGAAGGAACATTGTTGTCGCAAGGTCTGGCAGTGGTGGTGATCGGCGGATTGCTATCGTCGACGCTGTTGACGCTGTTTATCGTGCCGATCGTGTATCAGCTGTTCGCAGGGCTACAAGCGCGGTTTGGCGGCAAAAAGGAAAAGGAGGCATAAATCAAAACAAAAACATCATCCCCTGGCAAACGGTTGTCAGGGGATGATGTTGTATCACAGCCAATCGACATTGATCAATTGGGAGAAGACGATCCGTTTTTTCCATTCACCATTGGCGATGATAAACCATTCTTCAAAAGGCTGGATTTTGGCGACCCGCCCAAAAAACTGCAATGGAGAAAAACGACCGCTATAGGTGACCAGGACAGGCCGTTCCAAATCATATGCTTCTTCTAACAGAAAACCCATATACTCGCGCTGTTCCTTTGTAAGTGGGGGTGGCTGGTATGATGGGAGTGTGTCGTCAATGTGCTTAGTCGGTTGCGTAAAGGCGGATTGGGCCCGATGGTGTTCATACCACCGGTGAAAATGAATCGCATGCATGGTTGATCTCACCGTCCTTTGTTTTTGATAATATACGAATATATGTTCGTATTGCAAGAGGGGAATTTCAGTAAATGGCTCATGAGGTGCGAAATGATGTGCAACAGGGGGAGGATTTTTTGCGATTAAAGGGGAAATGGGAAGAAAACAGTGACTGAAAAATGGGGTGAATCGATGAACAATGTGCAGGACTTGTTTTTGCAGGAAGTGATGGACAAACAATTGCCGGTAACCCTGTTTTTGGTAAATGGCTTTCAGTATCAAGGGCGGATTCGGAAGTTTGATAAGTTTACGGTTTCCATCGAAGTGGATGGGAGCGAATTTTTGATCTTTAAGAAGATGGTCAGCACTGTGCAGACCGCAGCGCCTTTGCAGCTGGATTGGTAAGAAAAAAGCGGAGTCCCATATGGGCTCCGCTTTTTTACCGATGCGCCGAACCGACAGCTTCCTTCACGCTGTTGAATCCCTCTTGTTCCAGCAAGCGCAATAGCTCTTGGTTGATCCATTTGGCAATGGAAGGGCCACGATAGATCATGCCTGTGTATACTTGCACCAAGTTGGCGCCGGCCTTGATCTTATCGAGAGCGTCTTGGCCGGTGAAAATGCCACCTACGCCAATGATTGGCACTCTGCCTTGGGTAAGCTGGTAGACATGGTGAATGAACGCAGTGGACCGGGAGGTGAGTGGCTTGCCGCTGAGTCCGCCCATTTCATTGCGGTGGTTGGCAGTGAGGCCGTCCCGGGCCAATGTGGTGTTGGTCGCGATGATGCCGTCAATGCCGAGTTGGAGAGCGGCGTTGACGATTTCTTCCACTTGCTCTTCGGACAAGTCAGGAGCGATCTTCAATAACACCGGGCGAGTTGTTCCATGCTCAGCCGCAAGCTGTTCCCGTTTACCGATCACTGCGGACAGAAGCTCTTTCAAGGCGGTAGCATGTTGCAGATCACGCAAACCAACGGTGTTGGGGGAACTGATGTTAATGACAAAGTAATCGCCATGGAGATAGAGGGCTTCCAGTCCCTTCTGGTAATCGGAGGCCGCTTCTTCATTGGGCGTGTCTTTGTTTTTACCCAGATTGATGCCGATGGGGATGGAAGGGCGCGCCAATATTTCAAATGCGCGTTTAGCCTGTTCTACGCCATGGTTGTTGAAACCCATGCGGTTGATGACAGCTTGGTCTTCAGGAAGGCGAAACAGGCGCGGTTTGGGGTTGCCGCTTTGGGGACGGGGGGTCAAGGTGCCTACCTCGACAAAACCGAAGCCGAGCGCCGCTAGGCCGGGGTAAACGGTGGCGTGTTTGTCAAAGCCGGCTGCGAGTCCGACTGGATTGGGGAAAGTTGTGCCAAGGCAAGTAGTTTGAAGGCGGGGATCAGCCACGGTCATGCTCTTCTGGTACAGATGGCGAACGGGGGGTGTGCTTTGCAACAACTGCAACCCTTTGATCGTCATTTCATGGGCCGTTTCCGGGTCCATCTTGAACAGCATTCGGCGAAGTGCAGAGTAAATCATACTGATAACTTCCTTTCCGATATCCGCGCATAGGACGAGATTTCTCTAACCAACACACCATTATAGCAATTTTCCCCCAAAAAGAAAGCCGGCTATCCACATAGCCGGCTTGGGTTTATTTGATGTAATGCGGTTTGGTAAAGATGTTGGTTTTGAAGGATTCTTCTTGCCCAACGTACGCTGTCAAAAACTCTGCTGATTCCTTTAACGCGGTGGCGAGTGCGGCTTTTCCTTCCGGAGTGGTCATGGTGCGTTGGAACGACTCATAGTTAGCAAAATAAGTTTCACCCATCAAGAAGTAATTCGAGTCGCCGCTGACTCGCGTGGAGTGAAGCCGGGTCACCTCCACTTTCAGGACACCGGGAATGTTGAGCAACTGAGGTACGACAACATTGGTGTAATAGTCATAAAATTCATCTTCATTATCCATTCGCTTGTATAAACCAACGGTTTTATACATGATGGGATCCCTCTTTCGTTATTGGAGAAGTATAAGGAAAATATAAACAGATAAGTTCTGTGTATATATGAATATTTTTATTTTATCATCCAGTATATATTTATGGGTAAAAAGTGTAAACTGTCATATAGATTTCAAGAGGTTGTCTAAATTTCGAAAGTAGCAACCGGTTTCAGTCCCCCGCTTGGCCACATGCCATCGGAGGCGTTTATGGGATTGTCAATCCTGGTGGCGCATGTCATTTTGGGAGAATGCGTTGATATAGAAATCAAAAGGTGGATTGATTATGTGTCTCTTGCAGTTGACGGTGGACGTCGCATCTGCAACTCTTACCCACGGTCATCTTCGCTTCCTGCCATTTAATGGCTTAATATCATCCGTGATAGAATATCAATAAATCATTTCTACAAGGACTCTTCAAGAGATAGCAGCTAGGGGGAACGACCTTGAAAATTTTATTCGCGACACAGAACGAAGCCAAATTAAAAGAAGCGATGGATGTTTTAGCGCCCATGGGGATCGAAGTGGAAAGCCTGCCAATTGTCCTGCACGAACCAGATGAGGGGACGATGGCGGAGGTGGCGGAATTCAAGTTGAAGCAGGTGTTGGAGCAGGGATATGACACGGTGATGGTAGACGATGCGGGCATCTTCTTCGCCGCGTTCGATTCGTTTCCAGGCGTGTTGACCAAGCGCGTGTTTGACCGTATCGGTTATAAAGGAATCCGCAAGCTTTTGGAAGGGGAAGTACGGGATGCTTGGTTTGAAGGGGCGGTCGCCGTCGCTTGCAAGGGGCAGACGGCCATATTCACGGCCAAGACGCACGGGCGGATCTGTGACCAGATCGATGATGAGATGATACCCAACCGGGCCATTCCATTTGACCGTATCTTCATCCCTGACGGGGATACGCGCGTATTACATGACGTGCCATTGGAAGAGAGGCTCCGCTATTCATATCGGCGCAAGGCGATGGAAAAGATGGCGGAGTGGTTGAAAAAATTACCGTAAATAACAGTGGTCAGACATTCACCTTCATGTTATAATAACGAAAACACTTTAGTTTGGTAACGTGATAATAAGATGAAGCGTGAAGGAGAGACCGATGGAAAAACCGCGAGAGTTTGAAAAGCCCATGGGATTCCGAGACTTGCCTCCGAAGCTGGCAGCGCGGAAGCGGCAGTTTGAAGAACGAGTGCATGCCCGGTTTTCCGCATGGGGTTATGAGGAAGTATGTACCCCGACACTGGAGTTTTTTGAGACGGTTGGCCGCGCGAGTGCGATTTCGGAATCGCGCATGTTCAAGTGTTTGGATCGGGAAGGCCATGCATTGGTGTTGTGTCCTGACCAGACTGCTCCCATCGCGCGGATGGCGGCCAGCTTGCTTAAAGATGAGCCATTGCCCCTGCGCTTGTGTTACCATGCCCGCGTGTTCCGAGCCCAAGAAGTGGAAGCCGGGCGGCAAGCGGAGTGGTTTCAATCGGGCGTGGAGCTGGTAGGTTTGGAAGGGCCGGCAGCCGATGCCGAGGTGATGGCGCTGGCCCTCGACTGTATGCGGGCATGCGAAGTGGAGGATTTCCAATTGGCGTTCGGCCACACTGCCCTGCTGGACGGTTTCTTGCGGGAGCGGATATCTGACGAGTCGGTATTGGAACAATTGAAAGAAAAGTTGGGGGAGCGGGACTTGGTCGGGTTTCAGGAAATCGTAAACAACAGTCCACTTCCGCAACAGGCTAAGCAGGAAATCCTTTTTCTTCTGCATGTGGATAAAGGTTCCGAGGGGATGAAGGAACTGGCGAAGCGAACTCGTAGCGAGACGGTTTTGCAAGCAGTCGCTTATCTGGAAGCGTGCCGCGCGTGTCTGGAAGCCTACGGCTTTGGCGAGTGTTTGGTGTTTGACCCTTGCTTGGTCGGGAACTTGGGGTATTATTCCGGCGTTTATTTTGAGGGCATGGGGAGCGGGCAGGCATTTCCGTTGTTTAGCGGTGGACGGTATGACAGATTGTATGAGCGTTTTTCCAAGCCGATGCCCGCGACGGGATTCGCTATTACGCTGGACCGGTTGATGGCCAGCGGCAAGTTGGAAGTTCCTGAAACGAAGTGCGTGGGCGTTTTGTATCCTCCCGCCGCGATGCGCCCAGCTATGGCCCTTGCGGAAAAACTGCGCAACGAAGGAAACCGAGTGATCGCCGAAGTGTGGCAAAGCGAGCGGGACGAGGAGCGGATGCAGCGGAAAGCGGAGCAAGTCCTGCTATTGGATGAGAAGGGGGGCGTGCGACGTGTTGACGATTGCTCTGCCTAAAGGGCGGGTGTTGGAAGAGTTGATTCCGTTGTTTGCGAAAGGGGGCTATGCGTTTCCCAGCGAATGGTTCACATCTTCGCGCAAGTTGGTATTTGCTTTGCCTGAACAAGGGTTCACCCTTTTCTTGGCCAAACCGATGGATGTGCCAACTTATGTGGAATACGGTGTGGCCGACTTGGGGATCGTGGGAAAAGATGTTTTGCTCGAAGCTGCCCGGGAAGTGTATGAACTCCTCGATTTGCGCATCAGCCCCTGCCGATTGTCAGTAGCGGGCAAACCGGGTGCTGAGCCGGGGCTTTACCCACGGGTGGCGACGAAATACCCTCGCATTGCCGAACGTTATTTTAAAGAGCGGGGGCAACAGGTAGAGGTGATCTTCCTCAATGGTTCGGTCGAATTAGCGCCGCTGACGGGGTTGGCAGAGCGGATTGTCGATATCGTGTCAACGGGCAAAACGTTGAGGGAGAACGGCTTGGTTGAGCTGGAGCGGATCACGGAGGTGACGGCGCGGCTAATCGCCAATCAAGTGAGTTACCGTTTGAAGCGGGAAGCGATTCAGACATTGGCTGAGCGGTTGGGCAAAGCTGTGGAAGGGGAGGTGTCTGCATGATAGAAATAGTGGGGCGCGAGGCGCTCTTAAGAAAGCGGAAACGGGCGGAATTTAGCGATGAAGAGGTTGCAACGGTGCGGAAGATCATCACCCGCGTCAAGGAAGATGGGGATCAGGCACTGGTGGCGTTCACCAAACAATTTGACGGCGTGAAGTTGAATTCGCTTCATGTAGAAGAAGCAGAACTGGCCGAGGCTGCACAGGCGGTGGAGCCGAAGCTGATGACCGCGCTTCGCCACGCCGCTGAGCGAATTCGCCGTTTTCATGAAAAACAGCTGACTGCCTCGTGGATCATGGAAGAAGCAGATGGCACAATATTGGGGCAACGGGTTCACCCATTGGAACGCGTGGGTGTCTATGTGCCAGGTGGCCGGGCGGTTTACCCCTCCACGGTGCTGATGAATGTGATTCCAGCTGTGGTCGCGGGGGTGAAGGAAGTCGTCATGGTGACTCCGCCGCAACCGGATGGCTCGATACCAGCCGCCACTTTGGCTGCGGCTAAGGTTGCCGGTGTGAACCGGGTCGTAAAAGTGGGCGGGGCTCAAGCCGTGGCCGCTTTGGCCTACGGAACAGCATCGGTACCAAAAGTGGATAAGATCGTGGGGCCGGGCAACCGCTTTGTCGCACTGGCTAAGCAACTGGTCTTTGGGGAAGTGGACATCGACAGCGTCGCCGGGCCGAGTGAGATCGTGGTGATTGCCGATGAGACGGCAGATCCTGTGTTTGTGGCGGCCGATCTGCTGTCGCAAGCGGAGCATGGGGAGGATTCCTCCGCTATTTTGATAACCACTTCTGATGATTTGGCTGCCAACGTGCAAACCGAGGTGGCGCGTCAATGCAAGCAGTTGGAACGGGGCCGGATTGCGCAAACGGCACTGGAGAGGTATGGGGCAATCACTGTTGTCGGCGACTTGCAGGAAGCGGCCGAATTAAGCAACCAGCTGGCTCCGGAGCATCTGGAGTTGATGGTCGCTGACCCATGGAGCCTATTGGGGCGGATTCGGCATGCCGGAGCGGTTTTCCTCGGCCCTTACAGCACTGAACCGCTCGGAGATTATGTGGCTGGGCCCAATCATGTGTTGCCGACGGCGGGAACGGCTCGCTTCTTCTCTCCGCTGGGTGTGGATCATTTCCTCAAGAAATCCAGTTTGCTCTGTTATGGCAAAGAAGCGCTTCTGCGGGACGGCCCGCAGGCAATGGCATTGGCTGAAGCGGAAGGATTGGGAGCCCATGCCGCGGCGATCCGAGTGAGGTTGGAACGGGAAGGGGCGAAAGGCAGATGAGTGAACGGCAAGCGCGGGCGGCAACGGTCACCCGGACAACGGCTGAGACGGACATTGCCCTGACATGCAACTTGGACGGTCGGGGACATGTCAAATTGGATACAGGGGTTCCATTTTTAGAACA
The DNA here is from genome assembly GCF_024927925.1 of Laceyella sacchari. Taxonomy (NCBI): domain Bacteria; kingdom Bacillati; phylum Bacillota; class Bacilli; order Caryophanales; family Thermoactinomycetaceae; genus Laceyella; species Laceyella sacchari. Next base: position 3,120,270 of record NZ_CP103866.1, on the reverse strand, counting down.
CATGTTGACGTTGCTCGCCAAACATGGGCAAATGGACTTGGAAGTGAAAGCGCGCGGTGATTTGGAAATCGACGCCCATCACACGGTGGAGGACATCGGTATCTGCTTAGGGCGGGCAATCAGGGAAGCGCTCGCTGATAAGCGTGGAATCAAGCGCTATGGTGCGGTGTATGTGCCAATGGACGAAGCCTTGGCGCAAGTGGTGCTTGATTTGTCCGACCGTCCGCACTTTGTTTTTCGTGGGGAATTCCCACAACCGCGCGTAGGGGAGTTTGACACTGAATTAGTGCATGAGTTTTTTTGGAAGTTGGCACTGGAAGCGCGGATGACGCTGCATGTGATCGTTCACTACGGCCGGAACACGCACCATATGATCGAAGCGTGCTTCAAGGCGTTTGGCCGGGCCTTGGATGAAGCGTCCAACTACGATCCGCGCGTCCAGGGGGTGCCATCGACGAAAGGGGTCTTATGATGATTGCCATCATTGATTACGGGATGGGGAATTTGCATAGTGTGTCCAAAGCATTGGAGCGGCTGGGGCATACCTGCATCATCACCTCCGACCCGGAGGAAATCGAACGCGCATCTGGCGTCATTTTGCCCGGAGTGGGCGCGTTTGGCGATGCGATGCGCGAATTGGAGGCGCGCGGCTTAGTTGCCGCCATCAAAAAAGCGGCGTTGGGGGGCAAGCCATTGCTGGGGATTTGCCTCGGCATGCAACTGTTGTTCACAAGCAGTGATGAGCATGGTTTGCATCAAGGGTTAAATTTGTTGCCGGGTCATGTGGTTAAGTTCACCGGTGATTATCGGATTCCTCACATGGGCTGGAACTGGCTGTCGTTTAAGTTTCCCCATCCCCTGTTCCGCGGATTGGAAGAAGGGCATGTGTATTTTGTCCACTCTTTCCACGTCAAGGCGGCCAACCCGGAGGATGTGATCGCCACTACCGATTATCACCAACCTGTCACGGCGATCATCAACCGCAACCAGATTTACGGTATGCAGTTTCATCCGGAGAAAAGCGGCAAGCTCGGGTTGGGGCTGTTGGATCGGTTCGCCCGGATCGCCAATCAGGGGGTGCAGGTGTAAATGGCTTTTACCATCTATCCAGCCATCGACATTCGGGGCGGGAAATGCGTCCGCCTGATTCAAGGGGATTATGCGCAAGAAACCGTATACGGGCATGATCCGCTGGATGTGCTGAATCGCTTTGTCGACGCAGGGGCAACATGGGTGCACGTGGTAGATCTCGATGCGGCCAGAACCGGAGAATTGGTCAACTTTCCGCTCATTCAGGAGTTGGTAAAGCAATCCCCCATCCCAGTGCAAGTGGGTGGCGGCATTCGGGATGAAGCCAGTTTGGAGCGTTTGCTCGCTGCCGGGGTCGCCCGGGTTGTGATCGGATCGGCGGCGATTGAGCAACCGGCGTTTGTCAAAGCCTCTCTGCGGCGCATGGGTTCCAAGATTGCGGTTGGGCTGGACGCACGCGGTGGCATGATCGCCACCCATGGTTGGCTACGAATCCAGACGGTGACAGCGGCTGAATTGGCGCAAGAGATGGCAGAGCATGGAGCGGAGACGTTCATCTTCACAGACATTGAACGGGATGGCATGCTGTCGGGCACCAATCTCACTGCGGTGCGAGAATTGGCTCGGGCCACAGGCAAAGCGGTCATTGCTTCCGGTGGCGTTCGCTCATTGTCGGAGCTGAACGAATTGAGAGAGTACGAAGCGGAAGGGGTTGCCGGAGCGATCGTCGGCAAAGCGATTTATACGGGGGCAATCCCATTGGCGGAGGCGTTCCGCGTGACACGAGGGGGTTAAGGCGAAAATGCTGACGAAACGGATCATTCCATGTTTGGACGTGAAAGACGGCCGTGTGGTCAAAGGGGTTTCCTTCAATCATCTGCGGGATGCGGGGGATCCGGTAGCGTTGGCGGCGCAGTATGATCGGGAACAGGCTGATGAATTGGTGTTTCTCGATATCTCCGCCACCGTCGAAGGGCGCAAGACGATGCTCCATGTGGTTGAACGGGCGGCGGCGGAATTGACGATCCCTTTCACCGTTGGGGGCGGGATCAGTAGCGTGGAAGAGATGACAGCCCTGTTGCGAGCTGGCGCGGACAAGGTGTCTATCAATACGTCTGCTGTCTTAAACCCAGATTTGATCACCGAAGGGGCAGCCCGCTTTGGAAACCAGTGCATCGTCGTGGCAATCGATGCCAAATATGATGACGAGTGGCGGGATTGGGTGGTATACACCCACGGCGGGAGACAGAAGACCGATATGCGCGCGGTGGATTGGGCTCAAGAAGCGGTTGCCCGCGGGGCAGGGGAAATCCTGCTCACCAGCATGGATCGGGATGGGCATAAAAACGGGTTTGACGTGCCCCTGTTGGATCAAATTTGCCAAGCGGTCAACGTTCCCGTAATCGCATCCGGAGGAGCGGGGGAAACCGCGCATTTCGTGGAAGTGTTTGTCAAAACCGATGCAGCGGCGGCATTGGCTGCTTCCGTTTTCCACTTCCGGGAACTCACAATCGGCGAAGTAAAACAGGCGCTTGTGGAGAAAGGGGTGGAGGTGCGGTGTTAGTCAATGTGGATCCGAGCGAGTTGAAATTTGGCGCGGATGGATTGATTCCGGCGATCGTGCAGGATGGACGCACCAAGCAGGTGCTCACCTTGGCTTATATGAACAGGGAATCGTTGGAGAAGACGCTGGAGACCGGGGAAACATGGTTCTTCAGCCGGTCGCGGCAAGCGCTATGGCATAAAGGCGCCACTTCCGGACATACGCAAAAAGTGATCGCGGTAAGTAGAGATTGCGATCAAGATGCGCTGTTGATTCAAGTGGAACCGCGCGGGCCGGCCTGCCACACGGGAAGCGTCAGTTGTTTCGGAGGAGAAGCGGACAAGCCGGAGCCCGAATCGATTCTCGCCCAGTTGGAAACCGTGATCGCCGAGCGCCAGCAGGAACGTCCGGAAGGCTCTTATACGACTTATTTGTTTGATAAAGGGATCGATAAAATTCTGAAAAAAGTGGGTGAGGAGGCGGCGGAGGTGATCATTGCCGCCAAGAATGAAGGGCAGGCAGAGTTGCGATATGAAGCCGCCGACTTACTGTATCATTTGCTTGTTTTGTTGCGAGAAAAAGATTTGCCGTTTGGCAATGTTCTGGCGGAATTGCGTGAACGGCACGGAAAATGAGGCCTGGCGGCGCGGATCGTTTATGAATGAATTGCCACTCTTTGCAAGGAGTGGCTTTTTTTATGAAATCAACCGCAGAATCGGCCAAGAAAAAGGCGATAGATGTGAACAGGATGTGACAAAAAGACCAAGTGGGATGAAAGATGTGATAAAATAATTTTATGAATAATGTTTTTTTTATAATTTATTGATGGGATGTGAGGGGGGCTAGGGATGGAACCGTGGTATCTCAATTGGGAAATGTGGGGAGCAATCGGGCAATGGGCTGGAGCGATAGCCACCGTGGCGGCTGTATGGGTGGCTTTGCAACAAACCAGAGAAGCGCGTGATGCGATTAGGCCTTCATTGGAATTAGTTTGGACCTTGATTGAAGAAGAGAAGGAGTACCTTGTGGTGCGGGCGGTCAATCAGAAGCCGATCTCCATCTACGTCATGAATGTGCACAGTCTGATCATTTTTGAGAATGATCATGGTTCCATTCGCGTGCCTTTGCCGCAGACATTTATGGAAAGTGATATTCCGCAATCCTTGCCGCCGGGAAATTTCCTCATTTGTAAAATATCATTGACTGATTTGGTAATGATGCTCAAAGATTATGGACTACATGACAAAAGCGGCTTTTACTTACGCGTCATTTTCCGCGATTCTCTCTACACACCGTATACCTTGAACCTGTTTGGGCAATGGTTTGATGATGGGGAGTATGTGGGGATGAGAGTGTGGGAGCAGGTAGGCCGAATTAAAGGATACAAGCCTGAAAACGCTGACAATGTGGTAAAAGTGGTAAAAGATGAGTAAAGGATGTTTGATGTATCAAGCTGACCGATCGAAGCGGCGAAAAAACCTTTCCTGATGGGCGCTAAGAGGCAAACGAGGCAAAAGAGGGATGGTTTTGGAGCCGCTGACATGTTTTCCGACGCTAAAAAGGGCTTGGGTTTATCACGTCGAGACAGTGGGCGAAAAGTGGTTCAAAAGGTAACGCCAAACACCGATTAAACGGGGTTCTTTGGCGAAGGATGAACGTTTCCGTCGTATTTGCCGTCGACTTGGGTTATAATGTTCCTGAACCCAAGAGATTGTCCCGGCGCACCCGTTTTGCGCCAAATAGCGATGCTCTGGCGCAGGCGTCAGACCACCAGCTTTGACAGAAGTGCTGGTTGGAGGGAAAATATGAAAAAAACACACGTTGGCTTAAATAAAAAAGTTGTTCGTTTGAATATGGATGCCGGATTCTTTTTTGAGCGGGCGGTGCGTTCGCTGGATCGCCATCGGTACGATCGTGCAGTCAAGTATTTCCGTCTGGCGATGGAGAAAGAACCGGAAAATCCGATTAACCACTGCAATTTGGCGGGGATTTTGTCAGAGTTGGGCCGCTTTGAAGAGTCGAATGAAGTGTTGGAGCATGTCCTTAACACGGTTGCGCCTGACCTGCATGAATGCCTGTTTTATATGGCGAATAATGCGGCCAACATGGGAGATTTGGAGTTGGCCGAAGATTATTTGCTCGAATACCTCCAGCATGACCCCGATGGGGAATTTGCGGAGGAGGCGGAAGAAATGTTGGTGATGTTGGCGCAGGAATTGGGGCGTCCACCTCGGGAGCCGTTGCCACCCCATCAGCCGATTTATGTGCAACAACATGAAGAAGCCCGCCAACATCTCGAACAGGGGCGTTTTTTGCAGGCGATTCAAATGATGGAGGATATGTTAGAGGAGTATCCAGATTTCTTGGCAGCTCGCAACAACTTGGCTCTGGCGTATTATTATATCGGGGAGATGGAGCAGGCCTTGGCGGCCATCAACGAAGTGCTGGAGATGGACCCCAACAATCTGCACGCCCTATGTAATTTGGCAGTCTTGTCCCACCATATGGGGGAGACGGAAATCAGTACGTTGATTATCGACATGTTGAAAAAGCTGATTCCCCTGAATCAAGAACACGCCTGCAAGCTGGCGACCACGCTGGGGATTTTGGGCGAACACGCCGTGGCTTATGAGCTGTTTGCGCGCTTGGTGAAATATGATGACGTGCAGACAGTCAGCTTATACCATTATGCCGCGGTGGCTGCCTGGAACAACGGAAACCCGACGCGGGCTTTAAGTTACTGGCGCCGCGCGGTTAAGATAGCCCCGGATGAGGATGTGCCTGCTTTTCATCTTATCCATGCCCAAGAGTTGCTTGATCAGGAGCCATTGCCCAAACTCCAATATCATTATCAACTGCCGTTTGAGGAACAGTACTTGCGCTTGCAAGACTTAGCTTCTGATCAAGCGTTGCTGGAACAGTGGAAAGGGAATCCGCTGATCCGTTCTTCTTTTTTCTGGGCCTTGAGTCGTGGCGACTTTGAAACCAAGCGTCAGGTGCTGAATCTGCTTGGTTGGATCGCTGACGAAGAAGTGTCGCGATTGTTGGAGCAGTTCATACGACAAGAAGGCCTGGAGCCAGAGCTGAAGAAGTTGGCAGAGGCGATTTTGTTGCGGCTGAAAGGGGACGAGTCCCCGCGGGCAGAGGCGGGCCGGCAGATCTTAGCATGCTGCTTGTCCCACATGTTCGATGCATCTGCCGAAATGAAACAAGCTGTGGAACGATTGTGGATGCTGGTGCGGGATGAGCATGAAGGGCAGTGGCGGCAGTTGCGAAAAGCCGAAGGTTGGGCTGCTGCGCTGGAGTACTTGGTGTCTAAGCACTTGGGCGTTCGGATTACGCAGAAAGAAGTGGCTGAGAAGTATCAAGTCTCGCTTTCATCCGTGTCCCGTTACGTAAAGTTGCTGGGTCCATTGGCGCAACGTTGCTTTGATTAAGGAGGAACAAGGGATGCAAAAGTTAAACCAAGAAAGCTTTGCTGACTTTATCACAGAAGGCAAGAAAGTGGTTGAGTTTAGTGCAGACTGGTGCGTGGATTGCAAGCGGGTTGCGCCGGACATGCCCGAATTGGCACAGAAATTTGCCGACCACATGACTTTTTCCGAAATCGATGTGGATGAAGCGCGCGAGGTTGCTGAAGAATACGGCGTGAAAGGCATTCCGACTTTCATCGTGTTTGAGGGCGGCAAAGAAGTGGGGCGGTTGCCGAGCCGCTTTGCCAAAACGAAAGAACAAATTGAGGCGTTCTTGCAAGACTATATCGACGGAAAATCATTTTAACCAACCATTAAATAAACAAACACACAGAACACATATGCAAGTATTAAGCTAAAAGAGCAAAAAGCCCCCTTGAATATAAAGGGATTACTGCGTTGAAGCCGTTGACCCGGGCGATGTCAGCGGCTTTTTTTGTGTCGAGAAGTCCGCGGGTGCGGCTCCCCGATTTTTGTGTTATTCTTATCGTTAAAGGTGTAAACGGATTCAATTTTTGTTGAGATATTACGCAATCAATGTTAAAATAGGTTATTTTCGAACAACAATTGAGGTGTCAGCAATGGGGAAACGATGGATTGGCATTGACCTCGGTGGGACAAGCATGAAACTGGGGCTGGTGGACAGTCACGGCAACACGGTGTTGGAAATGGAAAAACCCACGCTTGCGCAAGAGGGCGTTGACGGCGTCATCGGCCGGATGGTTTCCCATGCGCGCGAATTGGCTAAGGAAGCGGGACTCCGCTGGGCTGATGTAGCGGGAGTGGGTGTTGGCCTGCCTGGATTTTTGGATGTGAAGGCGGGTGTTGTCAAACAGCTGACCAATCTTGGTTGGCATGAAGAAGTGCCGATTCGCCGGTTGCTCGAAGAAGCCTGGCAAATTCCGGTCAAAATTGACAATGACGCCAATGTGGCCGCTCTGGGTGAAGCTTGGTGTGGAGCCGGTGCCGGCGTGGATGATGTGGTGTGCATTACCTTGGGAACCGGAGTAGGTGGCGGCCTTATTCTGGATGGCCAATTGTTGCATGGCAGATACGGCTTTGCAGGGGAAGTGGGGCACATGACCATCGACCCTGAAGGCCATCCGTGCAACTGCGGCATGCGGGGATGCTTGGAAACCTTCTCTTCCGCCACGGGGATGGTACGCATGGCCAATGAAGCGATTGTAGCCGGACGGAGCACGGTGTTGGCGGATGTGGAGAAAGTCGGAACCAAAGAGATTTTTGCGGCGGCGGCGGCCGGGGATACGGTGGCGCTGGAAGTGAAAAAACGAGCGATTGATGCTTTGGCGCAGGCGATGTCAGCCTTGTCCGTGGTGTTAAACCCGGCGCGCTTCATCATCGGAGGCGGGGTATCCTATGCCGGAGAAGCGCTGTTACAGCCGCTTCGCGAAGCGTATGTTAAGCGGACGCAACCCAATGCCCGACAAGGGGTGGATGTGGTGTTGGCTCAATTGGGGAACCGGGCCGGTTACATTGGGGCCGCCGGACTTTTAGCACGCGAGCGAAAATAAGGTATAATAGATGATAACGAGTTGAGATGGAATTAGAGGTGATGGCTGTGAATAAAAGCAAAGAAGGAAAGCTTATTGTCATCACCGGGATGTCCGGGGCGGGTAAATCCGTCGCGATGCAAAGTTTAGAGGATAATGGGTTTTTCTGCGTTGACAATTTGCCGCCTGTCTTATTACCCAAGTTTGCGGAGTTGTTGGAGCAGTCCCAAGGGAATTTGAACCGGGTGGCCTTGGTGATCGATTTAAGAGGGAGGGAATTCTTTTCCTCCTTGTTTGAAGCGTTGAACCAACTTGAACAATGGCATGGCATTCAGCATCAGATTTTGTTTTTGGATGCAGATGACCAGACTTTGGTGCGCAGGTATAAGGAGACGAGGCGCCGCCATCCGCTCTCACACAACGGCACGCCACTCGAAGGCATTCTCCAGGAGCGCAAGCTGTTGGAAGAGCTGAAGGGCAGGGCGCATCAGATTATAGACACCAGCCGGCTCAAACCGGCCGAATTAAAAGAAAAGATTGCGAGACGCCTGTTGCACATGGAATCCAACAACATGGCGGTCACCTTTATGTCGTTCGGTTTTAAGCATGGAATCCCGATCGACGCCGATTTGGTGTTTGATGTGCGTTTTCTCCCCAACCCCCACTATGTGGATGCATTGCGTCCACAAACCGGCAAGGACGCCGCTGTAGCAGAATACGTCATGAAGTGGGCTGAAACTAAACAATTCATGGAGAAAATGGAGGATTTGTTTCAGTTTTTGATTCCGCAGTACCAACGCGAAGGCAAGCAACAATTGGTCGTTGGGATCGGTTGCACGGGAGGGAAGCACCGGTCTGTGGCATTGGCTGAAGCGTTCTGCAGGAAATTTAAAGAGCAAGTTCATTGCCGGGTAGCCCATCGAGACATCGAGAAAGGCGGATAAGCGTGGCGAGCAAACAGAATTTCAATGGGGAATCGTTCACCCGCCCCAAAGTCGTATGCATTGGAGGGGGAACGGGCCTCTCTGTCATCTTGCGAGGTTTGAAGAAATTACCCATCGATATCACTGCCGTGGTGACGGTCGCTGATGATGGGGGGAGTTCCGGGCGTTTGCGCAACGATTTGCAGATGCCCCCTCCCGGCGACATTCGGAATGTGCTCGTCGCCCTGGCCCAGACGGAACCTCTGTTGGAAAGTGTGTTGCAATACCGGTTTGAAAATGGAGAAGGATTAAAAGGGCACGCATTAGGGAATTTGATGTTGGCAGCGATGACCGAGATCACTGGTGATTTCACCAAAGCGGTCAATGCGATGAGTCGCGTGTTGGCTGTGCGAGGACAAGTATTGCCAGCTAGCGAGCAGGATGTTGTCCTGATGGCAGAGATGACGGATGGAACGATTGTTAAAGGCGAGTCGCAAATTCCCAAAACGGGCAAACGCATACGCCGGGTGTTTTTAAATCCGCAGGACCCCAAACCTTCGGACGGCGTGTTGCGGGCGATCGAAGAGGCGGATGGCATCATCGCAGGGCCGGGAAGCCTTTACACCAGCATATTGCCCAACCTCTTGGTAAAGGATGTGAGCGAAGCGATCCGCGCTTCCCAAGCGTGCAAGGTGTATGTGTGCAATGTCATGACCCAACCAGGGGAAACGGATGGCTTTATGGCCAGCGATCATTTGCGGGCAATTTATGATCATGTCGGCGAGCGCTTGTTTGATGTTGCCATCATCAACAACGAGGTGCCGCCACTCAAGATTCAACGGCAGTACGCCAAAAAGAAACAGCGCATGGTAATACCCGATATCGAACGGATCAACAAATTGGGTTGCCATGCCGTCGCCGATAATCTACTTTTATACCAGTCTGTTTTGCGTCATGATGCAGACCGAATCAGTGCTCATATCCTTCGTTTGATTCGCGAACGCATGGCTCAGCGGCAAAGCGGATAAAGAAGGGATGCTGTATGTCGTTTACTTCCACCATAAAAAAGGAATTGACTCAACTGGAATCAGATGATTGCTGTAAGCGTGCCGAGCTGTCAGCCTTAATCAGAATGAATGGTTCTGTGCACGTCAAGCAGAAAGCGTTGGTGCTTGACCTCATCACTGAGAACCCATCGACAGCGAGATATGTCTTCTCTTTGATCAAAAAATTGTATCAGTTGCAGCCCGAAGTGCTCGTCCGCAAAAAAGTGCGCCTCAAAAAGAACAATGTGTATCTGATTCGCTTATCGACCCGTACAGACGAGATATTGTCTGATCTCTGCATTTTCAAACAAGGATCGTGGGAACGGGTGACGGGGATTTCACCGGACCTGTTCACGGAACCGTGTTGCAAGCGGGCGTATTTGCGAGGTGCTTTTTTGGCGGCGGGATCGGTAAACAATCCGGACAGCGCCTCATACCATCTGGAGATTGTGTCCACGTATTATGATCATAGTGAAGCATTATGCCAGTTGATGAATGATTTCCAGTTGCACGCCAAAACCATTGAACGAAAAAAAGGTTTTGTCGTTTATATCAAAGAAGGGGAAAAGATTGGGGAATTCCTTAATATTATTGGAGCCTACCCGTCACTCTTGCGTTTTGAAGACGCAAGGATTTGGAAGGATATGCGGAACTCAGTCAATCGCATAGTCAATTGTGAGACCGCCAATCTAAACAAAACGATTCAAGCGGCCATGCGCCAGATTGAGAATATCCGCCTGATTGAAGAGGTACTGGGACTGGATCATTTGCCCGACCGTTTGAAGGAAGTGGCGGAGACGAGGTTGAAGTATCCCGATGTGAACTTGGCTGAATTGGGGCAGCTTCTTCCGAGTGGGAAAGTGAGCAAATCAGCGATCAACCACCGTTTGCGCAAGTTGGATGAGCTGGCTCACAAATTGCGCGAGGCGGAATGAGCAACCATAGGAGGAATGTATGATGGTAGAGAAAAAAGTAGTAGTGCAATTGGAAACGGGATTACACGCCCGCCCTGCGGCGCTGTTTGTGCAAGAAGCGAACAAATTTGCCTCCGATGTATTCGTGGTGAAAGGTACGAAGAAAGTGAATGCGAAGAGCATTATGGGGATCATGAGCTTGGCGGTGTCCCGGGGTACGGAAATCACGATCATCGCGGACGGTTCCGATGAGGAAGAAGCGGTAAAAGTGCTGGCGGAAATGGTCGGCAAGTCAGAGTGAACACGAGCGTGCCTTCCAAAGGGAACGCCATCCATGCTTGAAAGGTCGTCCGCACATGCCGGTGGGGACGGCCTGTGAATGAAATGGCCTGTTGCGACGTCCACAAAGTGGATAGCAACGAAGCAATGGGCCGCTTTGCTTTGCCTATAACGCCTTCAGAGCCGATGATTGGCTCTTTTCTTCCGATTGGGCCGATAAAGACAGACGCGCCTATGCCCAAACCGTATCAATCATGTCACAATTGGTGCGGTCACGGGGGAGCCTTTTTTTATAAGATGGAAGTAACAGAAGAGGAAAAAAGTACAATTTAAGAATGTACGTTCCATTGGAGGAAATTATGGACGTTTTTCTGTATCCGATTCTTACGGTTGCCTATATTGCACTTTTTATTTGGAGTTTTCGTTTTATTCGCGAGTCGGCCTATTGGGGAACCTACTGGCTGATGTTTATCACACTGGCGATGATCTACGATAACGCCATCTTGGCGCTCGGCAATTGGATTGGCGAAGGTGATATGTTGGAAGGCCTGAGTTTGGTTCGTTCCTTGTTCCATGTCTTGCTCACACCAACATTGGTGTTTGTTGCGTTAGATATTGTGCGCCGTTTGCGGCTGGAGTGGACTGAGAGTCTGCTCGTACAGGTGCTGTATCACTTATATACCTTTGTGGTGACGGTGATGGGCATCTTTATGGAGATCTTGTGGGTTGACATGGAGCCGGTGGTTGAACGCGGCTTGTTGCGTTATGCGCCGGTGCAACCCCAAATTCCATGCGCAAGCGCATTGGTTCTGGTACCGCTTCTCATCTCGGGGATCTTGGTATGGCGCAAATTGCGATGGCCCGTGCTATTGATCGGACTGTTGTTGGTCATGATCGGAGGGAGTGGGGCCGTTTTGCTCGGCCAACCGGCGCTGTCGGCGGTGTTCGTATTCATTTTCATCTGGGTGCTCGTACTAACGGAACAAATGCTACTGCCAGAGGATTATGGTCCAATCAACCGGGTGTAGAAAGTCGCGGCGCAAAGCTGCGGCTTTTTTTGCATAAACGGCTCACCAAGTCAAACACTAAGGCTGGAGGTGAGCACATGAGGAAAGCTTGGATCTTTTTGTGCATGGTTGTGCTGGTGCTGACAGGATGCCAACGGTTTGAAAAGCCGACGGAGCGCACTGGACTTGATAAAGATAGCCATTCATACAGCTACGTCAGTTTCCAGGAAAGCAAATTCAAGCAAATCGCGATGAACGTCCCGGGCGTTCGCGATGTACGCATGGAGTACGATGGACGCAAAGTGATCTTGATGGTTTTGCCGGACAAGGGATGGAGTCCGGAACAGTACCGAATATTGGCAAATCGGGTTTACCACAAGGTGAACATGGGTTCACCGGTTACCCCTGTCCATGTGAAAGTCATCGCTCCGGAAAATTGGCTACAAACCCCGTGACAAAGAAAATCAACACCTGATCTCTCTCGGGAATCAGGTGCTTTTTTAGGCTGATTGGATCAATCAGTGGAAAAGCTTGCTGAGGAAGGACAAGCCCATAATGGCGGCAATCACCATGCATACCCAGAACAAAGCGCGGTCGTGACGGTTTTGCATCAGGCATCTCCCTTTCATTTTTAGTGTCCACTTTATCATAAACGAAAAAAAGCCTGGGGGAGGAGAATCCCCACAGGCACTTTTTACCGTTGGTTGGTAGAAGTCAAGATTTTGTCAACCAATCCATATTCGAGCGCTTCTTGCGCACTCATGAAGTTGTCACGGTCTGTGTCACGCTCGATTTTCTCCAATGGTTGGCCTGTGAATTCAGCCAGTTGGCGGTTGAGGTTGTCACGCATGCGGATGATGCGTTTGGCGCGAATTTCAATATCCGAAGCCTGTCCTTCTGCTCCACCGAGCGGTTGATGGATCATCACTTCGCTGTTGGGCAGTGCGAACCGCTTGCCTTTGGCACCGGCGGCTAACAAGAAAGCGCCCATGGAAGCCGCCATACCGACGCAGATGGTGGAAACGTCAGGTTGGATGAGTTGCATGGTATCATAAATGGCCATCCCAGCTGTAATGGAACCACCCGGTGAATTGATGTACAGGGAAATATCTTTCTCCGGGTCTTCGGCAGCCAAAAACAGCAATTGAGCCACAATCAGGTTAGCCACTTCATCGGTCACAGGGCTACCGAGGAGGATGATCCGGTCTTTGAGCAAGCGGGAGTAAATATCATATGAACGTTCACCACGATTGGATTGCTCTACTACAATAGGGACTAGGTTCATTTGTTGTGGGTGACTGTTTTAGCAGAACAGCCCCCTTCCCCCTTTCTTTCTTTCGCAAATTGGTGTGTAACCTTATCATACTCTATTGGTCAAAAAAGGTCAAATAAGAGGGAGCCGAATTTTACATGGCGCCATTTTGGCGGTAGAGGAGTGGGGTACACTCATAAAAAAAGCGGATTGCCTCCCAGCAGGGAAGCATCCGCTCTTTCAATAATGAATCATTGATTGTATTTTTATATTGAAGATAATTGGATGATTAAGGCAAAAATAACGAGATAACATACCATTCCATCGACACGCCGATCGGGATAAGTAATAATAAGGCCGCACAGGCCAAACCAAATTTTTTCATCCAACTTGCCATTGATGATTCTCTCCTGATGATGTGATTTTTGTTGGATACATGGAGATATTCTATCACATTGATTACAAATTATATTTGAACACCATTGTTCGATTGTGCGGACGATTTGTGAAAGCGGCCTCATCCGAGATGTGGCGTATTCTTCTCGTTATTTCTCCTTGGTGCGAGTAAAAGGGAAAAAGTCTGTAACCCATATACATTGGTGCGGCAGATGGCTTACAGGCTTTCTCATTTGTAGACCTGGCTTACGAAGCGCCGGGTTCGTTCTTCTTGGGGCGCGTCAAATATCTGTTCTGGTGTGCCTTTTTCAATGATGCGCCCTTCGTCCATATAAACCACTTTATCGGCCACTTCGCGAGCGAAGCCCATTTCATGCGTGACCACAACCATCGTCATGCCGTCTTGGGCTAGCTTTTTCATGACGGCAAGCACTTCCCCCACCAACTCGGGGTCATGAGGATCACCGCAACCAGAATCAGAGGCAAGATATAAATCATTCCGCTCAAACTCCTTTCCAACCCATTGTATCGATTCTTCAAAGGAATATGAAGGAATAAGCGGATAGGGTCTTTCCGTGAGCGCCATATAGGCGCTATAAAAGTTAGTAGTCTGTTCTCACATATAAATCATTGATAAACTCCGTAAATGTAGGCCTGACATGTCTTACCAAATCCAGATTTAATTCCGCTCCATTAAAAAGCTCTGATACTGCTTCATCAGATGAAAACCAGATGATAATAGGATGTTCTTTTTTTTGACCATAATAAAAACAATAGGGATTTAATGCAGAATCAAATCCAAACGGGACAAGAAGATTAGTTTCCTTGAGTTCTTCATCGTCTTCAAACCAAGCTTCCACTTCTTCCGGAATTTCATCTAAATCATAAAACTCATCAAAATGATAAGGCTCATCATCAATAAGAATATGAGCATTTCTATTCTCGATAGCGTTATATTGTTGAAACCAGTCAATATAGTCTTGCGGCAAACGCACACCAAGAATCTTCTCTACCTCGGCAAAATTTTCAACAGAGAGTTTTTCTCTTCGTTCCACCCAATTAACCATGTAACCCATTCCTTTCTCTAAAAATACTAATTTACACTTTGAGCTCCCAAACTTTGTGTTTTGTTTTTCCAGAAAAATCATATTGACATATAGATGAGGTTCTAGCGACCTTTCATTTGTCTAATCCTTTGATGGAAATCATCCTTGTGTCACCCTTTCTTCCACCTGAAGGCGCCGCTCTAGTTGCCGTAGCAGACTAGTGAACAGCAGGATGAGTGCCAAATAATACAAGCCGTTAATAAAGTACGTCTCAAATTGCTTGAAATTGTCGGCAGCAGCTCCCAGACCGGCTGACCATAGTTCGGTGCCGCCGATATAAGCAACGAGTGAGGAGTCCTTCAAGCCGATGATAAACTGATTGCCTAAGGGGGGAATGGATCGTCGGAAAGCTTGGGGCAAAATGATGAGGCGCATGGCCAGCGAGTAACTCATGCCGAGAGAGCGGGCCGCTTCCATTTGGCCGCTGTCAACAGCTTGGATGGCGCCGCGAAAAATCTCAGCGATGTAGGCGCCAGCGTGGATGGCTAACGCGAAGACCCCTGCGGTAAAAGAGTCCAAGACAATAAACTCGGCCAGCCCGAAGTAGATGGCAAAAATCTGGACGATCAGGGGAGTGCCGCGAATCACGGTGATGTACAATTGGGCGAGGCCGTTTAATAACTTGTTGCTTGATATCTTGCAAAAAGCGAACACTAGGCCGATCGCCGTTCCGACCAGCAACGACCAAAAAGTGAGCAATACCGTTTGCCAAGCAGCCTTGCTGAAGCCGATGAAGGTGGTTTGGAAAATCTCCAACAAAGTCATGGTTTAGAAATGGCCTCCTTTCCGGCATTAGATGACAAAATATTCCGATTAAAATACTTGCGGCTGATTTTTTCATATGTTCCATCTGCAATGATTTGAGCCAGTGCTTGGTTCAGCCTTTGTCGCAAGCGTTCGTCTCCAGCATGTACGGCAATGGCCATGTTGTCTAAAGTCAGAGGTTCTCCAACCGTTTGAATAGGGAATTTCATTTGCTTCATAGCGTACAGCCCCACCGCTTGATCGGTGATGACGGCATCGATGCGTCCCGTTGGCAAGTCTTGCAAAGCCGTAATGTCGCTGGTGTATTCCACAATCGATGGGGAGTGAGTCAATGCCACATCTTTGAAGGTACTCGCTTTCACTACGCCGATGGTCTTGTTTTTCAGATCCTTGATCGACGTGAGGGTGCGATTCCCTTTTTTCACGAAGACCTGCGCTCCCGACCGGTAGTAAGGGTCTGTGAAGTCCACTGCTTGGTCGCGCTTTTTTGTGATCGCCATGCTACCTAAAATCGCATCGTATTTGCGTGCCTCCAGCCCGGCGATGATGGTTTCCCAAGGCGTGGTGACGGGGCGTGGTTTCATACCCATTTCTTTGGCCAACGCATAGCCAATCTCCACGTCAAACCCGCTGATTTTCCCGTTTTGCTGAAAGTCTCTGTAACTGAACGGTTTGTACAAGCCGCTCATCGCAAAGGAGAAGGTCCCCTTTTCCAGCGTCAATTGATCGGCAGGCTTGGCGGGGGAACAGCCGATGGGAATGAAACAGAAACACGTCAGAAAAAAATAGATGAAACAGTTGCGAAACATAAAACCCTCCTTTGCTTCGATGATTAAGCAACCAGGAGCGAGGTTTTCCGGTTTGAAAACAGTTACCCTTTGTCAGCGACGATGAAACGGAAGATTTCTGCGCGGACAATGAAAAAGCCGACTGGCCATTTTTGTGGCACCAGTCGGCATGGTTGCTCTGTACGGGATATTAATAAGAGATTGCGCGATAGGCGTTGACACGCCCATGTGTCCAGTCGGTGCCTGTGCCCGGCACTTTATCGGCAGTGTTTTCAATCGCAGCACGGATTTGGACGTTCGTCCGGCCTTGGCCGGCTAACAACCCGGCAATACCTGATACGTGGGGGGCGGCCATCGAGGTGCCGCTGTCGTATGCGTACCCACCTCCAGTTACGGTTGAGTAGATATTGCCTCCAGGTGCGGCCACATCCACCCAATGTCCATAATTGGAAAACCAAGAGCGCTGATCGTCAGAATCGGTGGAGGCGACAGCCAGTGCCCGACTGTAATAAGCCGGATAGCTGGGTTGATCGGTGCTTTCATTGCCGGCGGCGACCACGACGATCGCCCCTTTGTTCCAAGCGTATTCTATTGCATTTTTAATGGTGAGGCTGTTCTCCGGCCCGCCCAGGCTTAGATTGATCACTTGAGCTCCCTGGTCGGCGGCGTACTTGATTCCGTCAGCGATGTCGGCGGCAGTTCCTTCGCCTTGCTCATCTAACACGCGTACGGGAAGCAACTTGGCGTTGGGAGCTAGGCCAGCGATTCCAATTCCGTTGTTGGATGTCGCGGCGATGATGCCGGCGCAGTGGGTGCCATGCCCGTTGAGATCCTGTTGGGTATTATCGTCATCTACAAAATCCCAGCCCCTTAGCACCTTGCCCCGCAAATCAGGATGATTGGGTTGGATGCCCGTATCGACAACCGCAATTTTTACGGTTTTGCCAATCGGAGCCGTTTGCCAAGCCAAGTGAGCCTGCACGCGCTTGGGGCCCCATTGTTTGTTCCAAAAGTAAGGGTCATTAGGCGTGATAGAGAACCGGGTTTGCCATGAGCGGATATGCCGCGCGGAGGGTAGGACGCTGGCGCGGTAGACATAGTTGGGCTCCGCATAGGCTACATCGGGATGTTGCTTGTATTTCCGTAACAACGTAGCCAACGAACTGCGTTTCACCTTCACCACTTGGTGGCCAAGAGTAGAAGTTTCTTCCACCTCCGAACGGATCTCGGCGTGGATGGCGGCCATTTTTTTCTTGGAGGTGTGTGGTTTGAATTTTACAATGATTTCTCCCGTCGCTTTGTCGGGAGTGGCCGTTGGTGCTGCACTAGCAACCGTGGACCACGGCGCCACTGTTAGTGCGACGGTTAGGGCAACAAAGACTAAAATGGGTTTCATATGTACCTCCCGTGGGGTAGTTTGTTATATTTAACAGGAAAAGCAGTGTTCATCAGCATGAACGAGATCATTATATATTAAAAATAGATATATGAAATGTAAGGAAACGTGGCAATAAAACGAAAAAACCGTCCCTCACAAGAGGAACGGTTTTCAAACGCGCAATATAATGCGCCTAATTAGTGATTTTTAGCGGATTGCTCCGCTAATTTTCCCAACGCGTTCTGCGCCTGCTAAGCGCTAACCACAAACAGTACGACATTTTCCAATTTTTTCTGCATGTTATTTAGTCGGCGTTCGTGTTCGCTTGGCGGATCGACAGGCGAAAATAGCACGTCCTCGGCCTGCTTCTGAATGTCTTTCACAATGCGCTGGTAATCGCGCTTGAGTTTATGAGCAAGCTGTAGCGCTTTGTGTTCATAGTCCTTCGAGGCTTTTCCTTGTGCTTCAATTTCCCGTAAGGGATATATAATACCTTTCAATTTCTGCGTATTTTTGCCTGGCTTCAATAACGCGCCCCGTACCTTCGCTGTGTCTTCACATACAAGCACTTCTGCTAGGGCGTTCACTTTTTCATATCATCAGCAATAGTGCAACTCATGTATGAGCAGCTGGCGTAAATTCTCTGACACGCTTGTGGATGCTAGGGCGTGTCTGGTGAATCCATCATGTTTTCCTGTTAGAATGTTCATAACAACAAAAGCAAGGAGACATCATGATGAGACGGCGTTATGAGATTACAGATGAGGCTTGGGAAAAGATCGAGCCTTTATTGCCTTCGAATGGGAAACGAGGCGGACAGTGGAAAGACCACCGAACCATTTTGGACGGAATCCTATGGAAGTTTGGGACGGGAGCTCCCTGGCGGGATCTGCCTGCACGTTATGGTTCTTGGAAAACTTGCTACTATCGTTTTACACGTTGGCAAAAGGATGGGACGTGGGATCGCTTGCTTAAGCATGTTCAGACTTACTCCCACGCCGTTTCCGATGTCGATTGGGTTGTTTTCGTTGACAGCACGATTGTCCGAGCTCATCAGCACGCCGCAGGCGCGCCGAAAAAAGGGGGACCCTCGCTTCCAGAATGAGGCACTCGGACGAAGCCGCGGAGGTCTGACGACCAAAATCCATCTTGCTTGTGACGGAAAAGGTCGACCGCTTGCTTTTACAATCACTCCCGGTCAACAGCATGACTGTACCCAATTACAAGCATTACTCGATTCCATTTCCGTTCCCTGTTTGGGAAAAGGAAGGCCTCGCAAGAGGCCGGATCATCTGATTGCCGATCGCGGCTACAGTTATCCGTCTTGTCGTCGATTTCTTCAAAAACGTGGGATTTCCCATACCATCCCCGAACGCAGAGATCAGGCGGAGCGTCGGGCAAAAAAGCCGGGACGTCCTCTGACCTTCAACAAAGAACAATATTCACGCCGAAACGTGATTGAACGCTGTATTAACCGCCTGAAGCAATGGCGTGGCTTCGCCACTCGTTATGAAAAACGGGCGGTTTATTTTTGTGCTGCCATTACCTTGATTTCCTTGATCATGTGGCTCAATTAATCATTCACCAGACACGCCCTAAAAGCATCTTCATAAAAGAAAGGACATCTAAAGGTAAGGCCTCCTATATTTATTAGATTCTTATGGATTCTCGTAAAGCTGCTTAAGTGTATGTATAATATGTGTAGTATTAAAAATATTTCTTTATATAAAAAATGTTCTAAAGAGGGTGTTTATAACGTGGGCATTGAACTACTACCTAAACATATTACTGATTTGTATGAAGTACATGAATGGCGCCATGCTTGCGCAATATTAAAAAATGATTTTCCAAACGAATGGGACGATATTCTTACTGTTCTAGAAAATTTTCGATTACCAAAAAGTAGTATAGTAGATGGAGGGGGCAGAAAGTCTAAAGTTTCCAATATGATTGATAAACACTTTTATAGCCTTGGTTGGGAAGAGAGGTCTTTTAAAACACAAGTAGTTATAGACGACAATGCTTTTGATTCACCAACACATAAGGTTGATTGTTATAAGAATAAGATAGCCTTAGAAATTGAGTGGAACAATAAAGACCCTTTTTTTGATCGTGATTTAAATAATTTCCGTTTGTTGTTTGAGTTACAAGCAATAAGTGTTGGTATTATTATAACTAGATGCGACCACTTACAAGAATTATTTAATAAACTTGGAAAAGGAAGTAAGTATGGCACTTCTACTACACACATGTCAAAATTATTGCCCCGCATCCAGGGTGGAGGGGGCGGAGGTTGTCCATTATTAGTATTTGGCATCTCTAAAGAGCTCTATGTAGAAGATAATTAAGTCATTGGGTTTTAGCTATCACTAGACACTCTTTCACGTCTCTGCTTTTATCTTCTCTGCGCCCCATCGTACTATGTTGGTAGTCAAGTAGCCTTACATCGATTTGATAAGCAGAACCTAGAATTTTTTGGGATAACTTTAACAATTTTTCTAAATCAATCATGCCTGTGTTACTGTAACTGAGCACTAAGTTAGCCTCTTTTTGCTTAATCTTACTAAACATGGCTTCAAATGCGCCTGCTACCTGAGTACGAATGCAGAAAGGGGACTGGTGTCGATCAGTTCTGTATCTGCCTTTATACTTGACCTCTGGATAGTCGTATTTTACAAGTGTCTCAATTGCATGATAGAAGCGGGAATAATGTACAAAACAGTAGGGTGGGTCAGCATAGACAGTTGCTCCAGATGGAAGAATATCTAGGCAGTCTCTGTAATCCATCGAAACTATTACATGCTTTAGCTGATTCCGCCCGAACTTTTGCTTAAATTCTTCCATTTTACGTATAAAGAATGGAAGTATTTCTTTCCTACGATAAATTAGAATGTCGTTCATTGACGCAACGGACGTAGCATCTCTATATTGCGCATAATGCCCTGTACTTTGAGAATTGTACGACATAGCAAACATTAGGCTAGAGATAATAGCGTAATAATAAGGTGTACCTTTGTAATCATCAGCTACCGCTCTAATAGAATCGATCCATACACATTGGTCGTAAGACCAATACCTTCCTGAATAGTTTTTTGTGAAAAGGTGATAAGGGAACTTAGAAAAGTCCTCATTTACCAGCTGGCGCTGCTCTTCTTCTAGCTTAATAAACTCATCTAATGTAAAAGGGCGATCATAATCAAAGTATAAATACGGGTAACTTTGCTTAAACTGCTTTACAATCTCAGATGCTTTACTCACAACATCCTCAATTAGTGTTGTATTGTCGCTCCACTTATAATCTCCTAGGTATGTCTTAGCCAATACCGCAGAATACTCCTGAATATCGTTAGACAGTATAGGAACCTGATCTCTTAGAGCGCCTGCTAAGACGCTAGAGCCTGCAAACAAGTCGCAAACTACTCCACCCTTATATACCTCTGAAATGCCCTCAACTACAAAGCCCATTAAGTTTCGCTTTGACCCCATATACTTAATAATGTGTGGTACATCCTCGTTATAGTTTAAACGGTAATAGCTACTTAAGTCTAACTTATTTGTAGCAGTCATTTTCACACATCCTCACGGCTTAAGGTGATTAAAGCCTATAATAAAGGCTACCATTATTGTTGACGAGCGTCAACTATTTTTAGGTCTACCCACTTTAGGATTGTAGCTAGTTCTTACGTAATCATGTAGGTCTTCCTCTGTTATAATAAGTAAGTTATTAGTTCCTACTTTCATGTGCCTTAGAGCACCGGTACTACATAGTTTATGGATATATTGCTTTGAGTATGGCTTGTCACGTCCGACTATTTCCGCCAATCTTTTACCTGCTTCTGAGGAGGTATATGCCATTCTATCACCTAGTTTTTCCTCTTTGCTTTATAAGTTTATCTGACCTTCCGTTAAAATAAAAGCGGCATTAAGAATCTGCGATACATATAAAGTTTACCAGTCTTATAATACTTATAAATAATATTAATCACATAAAAGATGATAAGACTTCAATCTTTTGCATTGTTATATTCTACAGTCATTTGAATTAGATTTAATGCAAAACGGATACAAAGAAATTCCGCGGCGCAGGAAACACCCTTATATCAGGCAAAATTTCCGTCTGCTGTCCCTTAATTTTCCATAGCAATTTCCTAAGTTACATATTCTATACTGAACCCCTCAGACCAGTGGATATGTCAGCATGTTCTGCAATACGTTGTTACGTGAATATATCGCCACCGTTTAGAACATATGGCGGAATAAATGCGAGCTTACTCGTTTTTCGATGCCTGCTTTTTCATTATAAATGAGCAGGCGGCGTCTAAATGAATTAGGGTTATATTGAGTGCTGCAGTTAGACAGGAAGACATATTTTGTATCAAAGTGCGCCTTGTTTTAGGTTACAGGCTCTAACAGCAGCTTTACTACGTGGATAGATAATGTTATGATTCGTAGCTTTCGGTTTTTGTTCTTGTGTGCGGGCAGAATAAAAGCTCGTGTTTTAAAATCAATGTCTTGTAGCTCTAGGTTGCAGATATCGGAAATACGCATGCCTGTGTCCAGTATCAGGTACATAATTACCAAGTCCCTGAATTGCGCTTATTCTCTGGTATTTGTTAACGGTGGTAAATAGAAAGCCCTTTTTCGCGTCTGCTTGCTCGTTATAGCGATAATTGCTTAGGTAAATGGTGTAGGCGCGAAGTATGGCGGCATTAATTGGTTTATGGTTTTAATATCGGGGTAAGTTTCGTTAAGCCGTTGAGGAAATTGCCCATAAGCATGTGGTAATCGCTTGTATGCTCGCGGACGCCTTCGTTTTCTTCAAGTTAATGAAGTGGTTAAAGGTCTATTATAGGAAGGTCAATAATGGGGGATAGTTTCGTGAAGTCTCTGCGTCTGGTTATAATGTGCTTACCTTTTTAGACATGAAAAACACCTCCCAGCATGTTCTGATCCGCTAAGATACAGAAACACGCTAGAAGGTGTTGTGCAAACCGGCAGTTTATTTGCGGTATTAGACAAGCGCTCATAAATTGCGGTGATATCTGGTTTTGGTGCGCCTACCAGGATTCGAACCTGGGCACCTGGTTCCGGAGACCTAACGAGTCCCCAAAATGCGCTATATCAGGCGATCAAATGCCGAAATATCAGTCGTTGTGCTAATCGAAGCCTTTACCGTAGACAGCACACGTTTTCATTCCGTCTAACGGTCTTGTGCTTAGCGATATTGTCGGTTAAATTATAATCTCTTACAGCCCTTTAGCGCAATATCTAGGAAAGCCTTCTTTTGAAATAATTTTATTCTGTTTGAGAAGCGATAATCGTCAGGGTGTCGCGGTCATCTTTAAGTTTTCGTACCTCAGACTGTATGCGATCTAAAAACCGTGGTGTAGCATAGTCTACCGTTAAAACATAATCCAATCGAACATCTCCCTTTTCTCGAGCATTTCTCTCCAAGTTGCTATACTGATTAAAATAAATAGCACACTTAATCTTGTCATCAAAACTTTTCTTGAGATGTTTGAACAGCCGAAGAAATAGTTCTGTTTTATGGAATGTCCCTTCACCAAGCACGGAAAATTTAATTTTAACATCCCAAGGCCCAACAACCGGAGAACTGAATATTGTTTTGCCAACATACTCATTAATAGCTTCGATAATACCGTTTGTTGATTCATCGATCTCTCGATATTTGGAATAGTCAATGATACCGTCTTTATCTTTTACCATAGCAATACCTCCGTTTTGCTTTTTATTATTAGGAACATCATTTGTTCCTTGATCAGTATCTGTTTTCTAAGCGCAAGCACCTTAGAGACAGGGACACAAGAGATAAAAATTTTTTTGTTGTGTCACCCTAAGTTAATCACTTATATTAGCGCAGCCACTTTCTTAAAAAGGACATTCTTACATTCAACAACATAAAAAAAGTGGGGCGGTTTTTATTCCGCCCCTAATTCGTTCTTTTGTCTTTGTCTTTCGCGTCTTTCCCGATCAACCAACCGGCTACAATGGATGCACTTTCCCTTGGTATACTTCGTAAATTGGTCGAGTGTTTTAACCGTACCGCATCGGGAACAGTATTTCCCATACCGAATGATTCCGTCTATTTCGATTCGCAACACACGAGGTAACGCAATCATTTTCCTTCTTCTCCGCTTTCTTGAATTTCCAGCAGACGTTTAACCCTGCCGTAAAGTACGCGATAATCTAAATTGCCACCGGATCGGCTAGCTGCATCATATAACCTGTCTTTCAGTTCTTTCGTCACTTTTCCGTTATTAACTGCTTCCTTCGCTTCTGCATATACCGCTCTGATATTCATTAACGATTCCCCCTATTATAATACTGTTGGCTTTCGTTTAACATCGCTTGGCAATTGACCGCGTTCAATCATTTGTAATTCCTCATCGGTGATTAGTTTGGCTAATCCCAATGACAGAACTGGGCCCATAACAACCCATGAGCCTTCTTCATTTCTCACGTCACCTATTTTGTCTTTGACTTCTTTGTATTTCTCATCGTAAAGGTCAATCATCTTCAACAAATCGAGAAGTGAATTGTAATATTCAGATCGTGCTTCTTCAATTCGTTTTAAAATAGGTTCGGCTTGCTTTCGAACACTTTCGGCATACTCACCATGCCAGGAACGGATTAGATTAAGCCTCGTTATTTCGGCTTTTTTGGATTGGCTAATGACCGAATTTGCCTGGTCGCGTTCTTCGATTGCATGATTAACGGCTTCTTCGGTCTTTTTAATTTCGGCTCTAAGTTTTTCCTTTTCACCGGATAAATCTACTTCCTCAGTCACTTCCCGATAAATGACCGCTTTTAATTCGTTATGAAGGCAGGATAATTCGTCTTGGGTTTCCTGCACCTTCTCATTAAACCGTGAAGATGCGCGAGCTAATTTAGATTGCTCTTTTTCAAATTCCTCCATAAGTTTCCATCTTAGAACTTTGAACTCACCCATAACCAAAATCTCTCCCATCTCGTTAAATGCTCCGTTTCCTTCGTTACAAGAAACAAAGACTGTATAGCTTCGAACTCCCTTGTCGCGGGATCAAACAACTTATACAGCCGTTCAAACTCGTTACAGGGGAGAAAGTGAGCGTGTAATCCGACTATCGGCAATGCTGTTTTATACACTTCCTCGCTGTCTGTTCTGATCCCGCAGGATTTCGATAAATCGTGTTGTACGATCAGGTCAACCAACAAATCAAGAATAGACGAATCTGCTTGGATTTCCCGAACGTTGGTGTCGATATGCCTTCCGTCTTTGAAAACATGAGTGGCAATGAACTTTTTTCCTTGTAACTCTGTCGTGATCGCTTCGATAATGTCCATATTAGACACTCCGCAATTGCTCCATGATCTTGCGCAACTTTGCCAGTCGGTAGTCACTGAGCCCTAACCGATTCCGTATGTCGGTTTCACGATCTTTCGGGATTCGGCATTCATCCCTTTCAATAAGCGCCACATATGGGTAACTGATTTCGAGACGGTCGGCAAGGTCTTGGCGTGTAAGACCATGGGCAAATCGGTATATCTGTAAGTCCTTACCGGTTAATTCCATCGTACAACCCCCTTTGCGAAATTAGATACAAACAAAAAGACCGCCCAGCATTGGACGGCCAAAAGCGGAAAGGAGAAGTTTAGAAGAGCAAACAGGAAGTAAACCAAGAAGTTTAACGAAAGGACAAGATCGCTAATCATCGTCCCCTCATTCATAATTAATAGCTGAGAGTCTGATTTTTGTATTTTCTACAACACTAATCACCGGAATAATAATAGTTTCGGATGTAAAGTTTATTAAGACCACGCTCCACAAGTCGATTACTAATCTCTATCGGGCGGAACGGTATTATGACTGGCGGCGGTGGTCTTTTATTATTGTCTTTTAACGGCCTTTACTTTTAACGGCAGTGACCTTATCCCTTATTCCGAATAAAAAGTAATCGTAATTAGATAGATATAAATGCCGCTAACAAGTACAGTCGCAAGACTGGGCTTGTAATCATTAATTCTTGTTCTTTAATTCTTGTTTAGTAATTCTAGTTTACCGTCAATAATTGACTATCCCTCTTTACGATTTTTGCACTCCTCTTTTTTAAAAATCACAGAACCCTAATACCATTAGCTCTTTCTAATTATTTTTGTATGGTTGAAGTTTCATTACTCTGTCTATTGCAGTTCTAATATCTTCGTCTAAATTCCGTCTCTCTTTTGACTTATCTAAAGATGTCCATAGAAAAAATTCATGTGTTCCTTTATTACCGGTAACTGGACTATGAGTAACACCTAAAGTATTTAAACCAAACTCATCGGAAAATTCCACGAGGTCTTCTAATACTGCCTTATATTGGTCTGGACTTTCAATTTCTCCAGTTCTTCTAACTTTGGAGTCCTCAATTTCGAATAACGGTTTTACTAAACATAACATTTCTCCATTTTCATCTAACAGTTCACTAATAATTGGTATCGCCTTTTTCAAGGAGAGATAAGACAAGTCAACTGTAGCCAGAGATGGACGCGGAGTTAGATGTTCAACCTTAACATCACCAATATTGGTTTTTTCCATGTTTACAACTCGTTCATCCTGTCGTAGTTTTCCAGCCAGTTGACCAAATCCCACATCAATTGCATATGTACGGCTGGCTCCATGCTGTATGAGGCAATCCGTAAACCCGCCCGTAGATGCTCCTGTGTCCAAGCAAACCCGTCCATTTACATCAATGCCAAATTGAGCGATTGCGCCTTCTAATTTAAGTCCACCTTTACCAACATATTTCAGGTCAATTCCTTTAACTTGGATATTTGCATCTTCTTTGACCATTTCACCAGCATTAGAAGCACGTTGTTGGTTGACAAGAACTTTACCCATCATAATCCAACTTGTAGCAGTTTTCCGATCTTCAAAGAAACCTCTATCAATTAGCGCTTCCCAGAGAGGTTGCTTCTTTTTAGCAGCCATAATCAATCTCCTCGCTATGTTTTAAACTAAATCGTTCATGTGCTTGTTGAACGATTTCTTCAATGTGTAAATCAATCTGTTCTTTTTCATACTGAAATTTACAGTAGGCAAGGAATTCAATATTCCCTTCATTACCTTGAATTGGAGAAGGAGCAAGTTGAAAAGCAGTAAAACCATTTGATTGAACTATCTGAACAAAACGTTCCAAGACTTGCTGATGAATATGCTTGTCTCGAACAATCCCGCGATTTCCTACTTGATGTCGTTCAGCTTCGAATTGTGGTTTCACAAGTGAAGCCACTTCTCCATTAGGAAGTAACAATTCTCGTAGTTTTGGGAAGATAAGGGACAGAGAAATAAAGGAAACATCGATTGTCGCTAAGTTTGGCGGCTCACCTGTGAGGTCTTCTTTTTTTAGATAGCGGAAATTTGTCCGTTCCATCACGATAACTCGGGGGTCTTGTCTCAGTTTCCACGCTAGCTGTCCGTATCCTACATCAATGGAATAGACCCGCTTAGCTCCACGTTGCAAAGCGCAATCCGTAAACCCGCCCGTAGATGCACCAATGTCTAACATTACGCGATCTTCCATATGTACGGGAAAGACCCGAAGTGCTTCTTCTAGCTTAAGGCCTCCCCTACTCACATACTTTAGATTTTTAAGTTTTAACTCTATAGAGCTGTCGATTTTGATTTTAGTCCCTACATGTTGCATTCTTTCCTGATTAACAAAGACATAACCCGATAAAATCATTCGTTGAGCAATGTCTAGAGTAGCGCATAGGCCTTTTTGAACAAGCAAAACATCCAAACGTTCCTTTTTCATCACAGACACCACAATTCTATACTTTCAGTAATATTAGAATATATTATAGCGGAATTATGCAGTTTCTTCCACAAGTATAATGCTTTCCTCTTTTAACAGTTCAATGACTTGCAATATATCTGCTTCAACCAAATCCGGCTCACAATCATAGTATTTTTGAAATGACTGGATAAGTTCCTGAACTGTTACAGCCTTTTCAATTAATATTTGCCAAATAAATTCGCTTGTTTCATTGCAAACGAAATATTTTTCGTTTTCTGGGCGATAAATGACCAACTGCCCATCAATTCTAGTCCATCCCACTTTAGCCAAATTCACTTGAATGCGCATATTCTTTCTCCTTTCTAAAAAAGGCGGGGGATTTTTAATCCCCCTAGGGTATCAGCGAATAAGCTATACACAGCAAGTTCTGCAACTATTCGAAGACTTCCCAGTGAACGCCACTGCTTCCACAACACCATAAGGGCGAATAACGGGTTTCACATATGGACGTTTGACCGTCGCGGTCGTTTTGTTCGCTTTTATCGGAATCACCTCCCTTCAATCACATTCGTGGCTTCAATCCTAGGTTTCTCGTTCTCCTTATTCCGGCAGGTTCGAAATTCTCGTTTCTTAACTTCATGCTTGTTGCTGTCTTGTTGCAAGTTGATGGACCGGCAATATCGATCACTCCCCAAGCACGGTAATTATTAGCCATACATTTCGGACAGTCCTTAAAGGCATCGCATGTCGTACAGATTGTTAAGTCTCGTGCTGTAATCGAACGGATTTTTTGAAACATTGGAGATTGATTCCAAATCTCTTTAAAGGATTTTTCTTTGATATTTCCACAGTTTGCGGATGGTCCATTGCCGGCCCATGATGTAGAGCTACTACTTTCTTCACCCATTCCAATTTTGAATTGGAGACAAGGATATACATTTCCTTTGGCATCAATAAAACAGAAGTTACGACCTGCGCGGCATAGTCCATCTGAATCAGGATTCGGGTCGAGGTTTGCATAATCTGGAGGGAACATTAGGAGACTTGAATATTGCGGAAAATCGACCCAGAACTGCTTCATGTCCTCATAGGTGAGAGAAAAATCATCAGTTGGAACAAAGGAACCTTCGTAAGTGGGTGTAATATCGACATCTACATTCCATTCAAGGCTAAGTTCTTGCAGGAGGGATTCTAATTTTTTCAAAGAAGGAAGTGCTTTTCTTGTAACCGGGGTTTTTACAAGGACTTTCGTACCATTGGCGTGGATATTCTTGATTCCTTGGAGTGTCTTATAGAAGGAGCCTTTTTTTCGGGAGAGTTCATCATGAATTTCTGAATCGCCAGCTAATATGCTGATCTCCACTTCTGCAAACATCCGTGATACTTTTTCTGCTATTTCTGGATCAGCTAGTTTTTCACCGTTGGAGTACAGGCAAAGAACTATTCCCTTTTTCTTCGCATACTCAGCAATCTGAAATAAATCTTTTCTTACTAAAGGCTCACCGCCTGTTAAGATAAGTTTGAGAGTTCCCAATTCACTAAAATCATCAATAACACGCTGAATTTCTTCTGTACTTAATACTTCTGTGATATGCTCATCCTGGTAGCAAAATCTACAGTTCCAGTTACAGCGTTGAGTGATTTCCCATTGAACAATCATTGGAATCAGTTGTTGACGGATCTTCTTAGCAATATGCACGTCTTGTGGGACTTGCTCTTGCATTTTACCCCTCATTTCCGTCTATAAGGTAAAAATAAATAAATTTTCATAATTCATTATACCTTATAGTTGTTTTCATTCGCATTGTTTTTTCAGTATTTCATTCACTTTTTCAAGAAATAATAACAAGCAACAGGAGCCGAATAAGCAGGGGAGAACACAATGATAGTTAACGAACAAATCACTGACGAAAAACTTCTCAAATATTATCTGGATTCAAGACAACCCGAAGCATACGAATGGAACATTTCCCCGCAAAATCTTTACATCGAATCAACAATTCGAGATTTTGTGCAAAAGCATCTTAATTTATTTCCAGGAATCCAAGTTTGCAATGTGGGAATCGGATCGGGGGAATGGGACGATTTTTTGGGTTTTTGGCTAAATGGAATGGGTCAACTCACGAGTATAGATAAAAACAAAGATATTTGTGACATATTTCGTTATAGACAATCCAAAGAAAACCATCCCAATCCATCGAAAGTTATTTGCGAAGATGTATTATTCACAAGTTTAGACAATGCGCAGTTTGATATTGTTACTGTTATTGGGTCAACAGTGAAAGAATCTGGAGCATATGACGATATACTAAACCAGTGTTTCAATTTGGTTAAAAAGGATGGTCGCATCCTTTATATGGACTTTGTAAGATACCACCATCCAAGACAATTCGAAAATTACATTTATGAATCCAAATACACTATTGAGAAAGTGTACATGGATAATAAATACCCGGAGCTTTCATTTTATATCTTTTTGGCAGGTAAATGAAATCAGAAAAAGGGTTGACAACAAAAACATCTTCATTTATGAGCCGAATAATATCGGCTCTTTTTTTCGTCTACTACTTTAAAAGCCTTGGTGTTACTTTACCCGAAACAGAAATAACATCACCGATTCTAAGGACACTTCCCCGCAACAATGCAAATGTTAAATCTTTTCCATCGGGAGTTCCAAATGTAACAGTGATCGGCTGATGAATCACGTTTAACGGATAATATTCGAAGTGACAAAACGATCTCACATCACCGTTTTCCAAATGCTCATCCTGGTACGGTTTTGACGTAGCTTTCACATTATGTTGTGGAAGAACCGAAAAATCGCGAATGAATGTCCTTACCTGATTAGCTGGCCCTTCTACTCGAAGTCTTAGCATTTGCTAACCTCCTCAAGTTCACCAAGTGCCATTTTTAACTTTCTCCAAGTTTCATTGACTGATTTTGTCTTTCCTGCATCAGATGTCGCTACGGTAGGCAAAAGTTTTAAGCAGTCTGGGCATCGATAAGCAGATACTTTCAGATCAATTTTGTTTCCGCAACAACACACTGCCACGTTCATGCCATTCCTCCTTCTCCAAAGCAGTAGATTTTGATTGATCGGAATTCCTTGATAATTAAATTATAACCTTCCATTTTTTAGCTTTGTTTAATGTTTGAATTGAAATCGGACCCAGTAAAATACTGAAACACTCGTTTATGCTGTTTTTGTCATCTTCTAATCACATAAACTTTAAAATTCGGCCTTAAGCTAAATATGTGTCTATGGTCATTAGACTTTATGCCATAATATAATTATCAGAATTGAATGAAGGTGGATAAAATGAACAATCGAGATGAAGTTTTAGTTCGGTATGTCGTTAAAAAAATGAGAAAAGCGCACGGACTTCGTCAAGAAGATATTGCTGGCATATCAACTGCTACGGTAAGTAATATTGAAAATGGAAAAATCCCAGTCACAGATGATACTTTCATTCACTTTTTGAAACAGATTAACCTTTATCCTGTTGAAAAACTGCATCAAGAGGTAAAAAAAGAAAGAGAGAAAATGGAGGACTTAAATCTTACTCTTAAAAGTATTGAAGCGATTATGGAGAAAGGGAACGAAGAGATAGCGATGGAACAGCTAAAAAATATTGAGATTGAAAACTTTCATCCACTTGCGCTGTCCATTCGTTATTTGGAGGGAAGATACTACCGCCTTAAAGATGATTTAAAAAAAGCCAATGATATATTCATCAATGTAATTAGGCTTGCCGAAAAAAACAACATAGACCCGCCAACCAATGTTTTGGCCTATTGCTATAAAGAACTGGGCAATAATTCGTTTCTGAAAAATGATTTAACCAATGCTCTTCACTATGTGAATAAGGGATTAGAGGTATTTGATGAAAATAAAGGAAGAAAAGAGGTTAAGCAACGTTTACAAAGCAATAAAATACAATATCTTTTGAAAATGGGGCAGTCTGATCACGCTGCTCAAATCCTTAATGACCTCTGGCAACATCTTTCGGAAATCGAAAATATTCGTGTTGTTCTCAACATATATCGTTTTCGTGCTGCTATCTTAAGGGGAAGAGGGGATTATGAAGAAGCGATTAAAGTCTGTCAAGAAGGAATCGAAATTGCTGTAAGAAATGACATTAAAAACCGTCACCTTGATTTGTTAAATATATTAGGAACAGTTTATCTAAAACAAAATAGATATGAAAAAGCCCGAAAATGCTTTCAAATTGTCCTTTGGATGGACGCAGGTAGCAATTATCCCCGTAGAAACATTGATTCTCTAAGTAATCTTGGGACTCTTTTCATCCAGTTAGCCGATTGGAAACAGGCTGATGTACATCTGGACGAAGCTATCAGGATGGGGCGAGAAGTTGGGGATTCTTACCGGTTGGCGAAGGCTTTAATTGTTCGAGGGAATTATTTCTTTTATCAAGGACAATATAATAAGGCGGTTCCCTTTTACGAAGAAGCTGCGGAACTACTGCGAACACACGGCTTTAAACAAAGGCTTAGTACGGCTTTATTGATGTTATCTCATTGTTTTGATAAGATGGATAAAAACGATGACTTGGTTCGATGTTATAAAGAGTTGCTTAAAATCCAAGGCGACATCGACTTGCAAAGCGAGGAGGAGCTTTATGATTTTTAGTTTATCTATCCGGTTGGGTGATGACGATAGTGATGACGATTAGCAAGTAAAGTAATCGTCCGGATGGTATCACAGTAATAATAAGATTTTAATGATTGGTAATAAAAAAGAGCTTTCGGGCATTCCGAAAGCCTTTTTAATTTAAATCGGATTATTTACGGTCTTTAAAATATGTTATCTCTTTATCGTCCTTTACTTTGTTTTAACGGCAGTAACCTTATCCCTTATTCCGAATAAAAAGTAATCGTAATTAGATAGATATAAATGCCGCTAACAAGTACAGTCGCAAGACTGGGCTTGTAATCATTAATTCTTGTTCTTTAATTCTTGTTTAGGGCGTGTCTGGTGAATCCATCATGATTTCCTGTTAGAATGTTCATAACAACAAAAGCAAGGAGACATCATGATGAGACGGCGTTATGAGATTACAGATGAGGCTTGGGAAAAGATCGAGCCTTTATTGCCTTCGAATGGGAAACGAGGCGGACAGTGGAAAGACCACCGAACCATTTTGAACGGAATCCTGTGGAAGTTTGGGACGGGATCTCCCTGGCGGGATCTGCCTGCACGTTATGGTTCTTGGAAAACTTGCTACTATCGTTTTACACGTTGGCAAAAGGATGGGACGTGGGATCGCTTGCTTAAGCATGTTCAGACTTACTCCCACGCCGTTTCCGATGTCGATTGGGTTGTTTTCGTTGACAGCACGATTGTCCGAGCTCATCAGCACGCCGCAGGCGCGCCGAAAAAAGGGGGACCCTCGCTTCCAGAATGAGGCACTCGGACGAAGCCGCGGAGGTCTGACGACCAAAATCCATCTTGCTTGTGACGGAAAAGGTCGACCGCTTGCTTTTACAATCACTCCCGGTCAACAGCATGACTGTACCCAATTACAAGCATTACTCGATTCCATTTCCGTTCCCTGTTTGGGAAAAGGAAGGCCTCGCAAGAGGCCGGATCATCTGATTGCCGATCGCGGCTACAGTTATCCGTCTTGTCGTCGATTTCTTCAAAAACGTGGGATTTCCCATACCATCCCCGAACGCAGAGATCAGGCGGAGCGTCGGGCAAAAAAGCCGGGACGTCCTCTGACCTTCAACAAAGAACAATATTCACGCCGAAACGTGATTGAACGCTGTATTAACCGCCTGAAGCAATGGCGTGGCTTCGCCACTCGTTATGAAAAACGGGCGGTTTATTTTTGTGCTGCCATTACCTTGATTTCCTTGATCATGTGGCTCAATTAATCATTCACCAGACACGCCCTAAAAGCATCTTCATAAAAGAAAGGACATCTAAAGGTAAGGCCTCCTATATTTATTAGATTCTTATGGATTCTCGTAAAGCTGCTTAAGTGTATGTATAATATGTGTAGTATTAAAAATATTTCTTTATATAAAAAATGTTCTAAAGAGGGTGTTTATAACGTGGGCATTGAACTACTACCTAAACATATTACTGATTTGTATGAAGTACATGAATGGCGCCATGCTTGCGCAATATTAAAAAATGATTTTCCAAACGAATGGGACGATATTCTTACTGTTCTAGAAAATTTTCGATTACCAAAAAGTAGTATAGTAGATGGAGGGGGCAGAAAGTCTAAAGTTTCCAATATGATTGATAAACACTTTTATAGCCTTGGTTGGGAAGAGAGGTCTTTTAAAACACAAGTAGTTATAGACGACAATGCTTTTGATTCACCAACACATAAGGTTGATTGTTATAAGAATAAGATAGCCTTAGAAATTGAGTGGAACAATAAAGACCCTTTTTTTGATCGTGATTTAAATAATTTCCGTTTGTTGTTTGAGTTACAAGCAATAAGTGTTGGTATTATTATAACTAGATGCGACCACTTACAAGAATTATTTAATAAACTTGGAAAAGGAAGTAAGTATGGCACTTCTACTACACACATGTCAAAATTATTGCCCCGCATCCAGGGTGGAGGGGGCGGAGGTTGTCCATTATTAGTATTTGGCATCTCTAAAGAGCTCTATGTAGAAGATAATTAAGTCATTGGGTTTTAGCTATCACTAGACACTCTTTCACGTCTCTGCTTTTATCTTCTCTGCGCCCCATCGTACTATGTTGGTAGTCAAGTAGCCTTACATCGATTTGATAAGCAGA
This sequence comes from Laceyella sacchari, assembly GCF_024927925.1. Taxonomy (NCBI): domain Bacteria; kingdom Bacillati; phylum Bacillota; class Bacilli; order Caryophanales; family Thermoactinomycetaceae; genus Laceyella; species Laceyella sacchari. The sequence continues at coordinate 3,086,297 of NZ_CP103866.1, read as the reverse complement.
ACCTAGAATTTTTTGGGATAACTTTAACAATTTTTCTAAATCAATCATGCCTGTGTTACTGTAACTGAGCACTAAGTTAGCCTCTTTTTGCTTAATCTTACTAAACATGGCTTCAAATGCGCCTGCTACCTGAGTACGAATGCAGAAAGGGGACTGGTGTCGATCAGTTCTGTATCTGCCTTTATACTTGACCTCTGGATAGTCGTATTTTACAAGTGTCTCAATTGCATGATAGAAGCGGGAATAATGTACAAAACAGTAGGGTGGGTCAGCATAGACAGTTGCTCCAGATGGAAGAATATCTAGGCAGTCTCTGTAATCCATCGAAACTATTACATGCTTTAGCTGATTCCGCCCGAACTTTTGCTTAAATTCTTCCATTTTACGTATAAAGAATGGAAGTATTTCTTTCCTACGATAAATTAGAATGTCGTTCATTGACGCAACGGACGTAGCATCTCTATATTGCGCATAATGCCCTGTACTTTGAGAATTGTACGACATAGCAAACATTAGGCTAGAGATAATAGCGTAATAATAAGGTGTACCTTTGTAATCATCAGCTACCGCTCTAATAGAATCGATCCATACACATTGGTCGTAAGACCAATACCTTCCTGAATAGTTTTTTGTGAAAAGGTGATAAGGGAACTTAGAAAAGTCCTCATTTACCAGCTGGCGCTGCTCTTCTTCTAGCTTAATAAACTCATCTAATGTAAAAGGGCGATCATAATCAAAGTATAAATACGGGTAACTTTGCTTAAACTGCTTTACAATCTCAGATGCTTTACTCACAACATCCTCAATTAGTGTTGTATTGTCGCTCCACTTATAATCTCCTAGGTATGTCTTAGCCAATACCGCAGAATACTCCTGAATATCGTTAGACAGTATAGGAACCTGATCTCTTAGAGCGCCTGCTAAGACGCTAGAGCCTGCAAACAAGTCGCAAACTACTCCACCCTTATATACCTCTGAAATGCCCTCAACTACAAAGCCCATTAAGTTTCGCTTTGACCCCATATACTTAATAATGTGTGGTACATCCTCGTTATAGTTTAAACGGTAATAGCTACTTAAGTCTAACTTATTTGTAGCAGTCATTTTCACACATCCTCACGGCTTAAGGTGATTAAAGCCTATAATAAAGGCTACCATTATTGTTGACGAGCGTCAACTATTTTTAGGTCTACCCACTTTAGGATTGTAGCTAGTTCTTACGTAATCATGTAGGTCTTCCTCTGTTATAATAAGTAAGTTATTAGTTCCTACTTTCATGTGCCTTAGAGCACCGGTACTACATAGTTTATGGATATATTGCTTTGAGTATGGCTTGTCACGTCCGACTATTTCCGCCAATCTTTTACCTGCTTCTGAGGAGGTATATGCCATTCTATCACCTAGTTTTTCCTCTTTGCTTTATAAGTTTATCTGACCTTCCGTTAAAATAAAAGCGGCATTAAGAATCTGCGATACATATAAAGTTTACCAGTCTTATAATACTTATAAATAATATTAATCACATAAAAGATGATAAGACTTCAATCTTTTGCATTGTTATATTCTACAGTCATTTGAATTAGATTTAATGCAAAACGGATACAAAGAAATTCCGCGGCGCAGGAAACACCCTTATATCAGGCAAAATTTCCGTCTGCTGTCCCTTAATTTTCCATAGCAATTTCCTAAGTTACATATTCTATACTGAACCCCTCAGACCAGTGGATATGTCAGCATGTTCTGCAATACGTTGTTACGTGAATATATCGCCACCGTTTAGAACATATGGCGGAATAAATGCGAGCTTACTCGTTTTTCGATGCCTGCTTTTTCATTATAAATGAGCAGGCGGCGTCTAAATGAATTAGGGTTATATTGAGTGCTGCAGTTAGACAGGAAGACATATTTTGTATCAAAGTGCGCCTTGTTTTAGGTTACAGGCTCTAACAGCAGCTTTACTACGTGGATAGATAATGTTATGATTCGTAGCTTTCGGTTTTTGTTCTTGTGTGCGGGCAGAATAAAAGCTCGTGTTTTAAAATCAATGTCTTGTAGCTCTAGGTTGCAGATATCGGAAATACGCATGCCTGTGTCCAGTATCAGGTACATAATTACCAAGTCCCTGAATTGCGCTTATTCTCTGGTATTTGTTAACGGTGGTAAATAGAAAGCCCTTTTTCGCGTCTGCTTGCTCGTTATAGCGATAATTGCTTAGGTAAATGGTGTAGGCGCGAAGTATGGCGGCATTAATTGGTTTATGGTTTTAATATCGGGGTAAGTTTCGTTAAGCCGTTGAGGAAATTGCCCATAAGCATGTGGTAATCGCTTGTATGCTCGCGGACGCCTTCGTTTTCTTCAAGTTAATGAAGTGGTTAAAGGTCTATTATAGGAAGGTCAATAATGGGGGATAGTTTCGTGAAGTCTCTGCGTCTGGTTATAATGTGCTTACCTTTTTAGACATGAAAAACACCTCCCAGCATGTTCTGATCCGCTAAGATACAGAAACACGCTAGAAGGTGTTGTGCAAACCGGCAGTTTATTTGCGGTATTAGACAAGCGCTCATAAATTGCGGTGATATCTGGTTTTGGTGCGCCTACCAGGATTCGAACCTGGGCACCTGGTTCCGGAGACCAGTGCTCTATCCCCTGAGCTATAGGCGCAAGTCAATATAGCAATCCGACAAAAAAGATTATAGCATGTTCAATATCCGTGTGCAAGTAAAAAGTGAAAAATATGCGATTCTCAAGTGGAAAAGTTGTTGGAAAAAAAAGAATCCAAAGCTGGCACTAGGATTATGATAAAATGAAATTAATATGAACTGGCATGGAGGTTCACACTTGCCCTGATCTTACACGGCAGCGGAGGTGGGAGGGGAGAATGGCTTTACAAATGGGGTTTAGCTTGGTGCAAGAGCAACGGATGAAATTGGTGATGACACCGGAATTGCGCCAAGTTATTCAGCTGTTGCAATATTCCGCGGCGGATTTGCAAACGTACTTGGAAGAACAGTTTGCAGAGAATCCGGTTTTGGAAATGGAGGATGCTGCACTTGCCGAATTGGAGAAGTGGCTGAAGCATCTGACGGAGCATCCAGAGCCCAGGCGTAAGGGTTACAGCCGAGAAGAACGGGCAGATGCGAGGGATTATGCGCGGGCCCAAACCGGAACGCTTGCCGATGAGCTGATGATGCAGTTGCGAGAGATGCGTCTTCCCAAGCAAGAACGGAGCATTTGCGAATACATGATATACAGTTTGGACGAAAGAGGCTATCTTGATCTGGAGCTAGTAGAGATATGTAAGCGCTTTCAGATAAGTGAGAAATTGGCGGAGAAATGTTTATCCATCATTCAGGAAATGGACCCGATCGGTGTGGGGGCCAGAAATTTGGGAGAGTGCCTCGAAATTCAACTGCGCCACCGTGACACGCCTAATGAGTTGGCCATTCGCATCGCTCGATGCCATTTAGAAGACGTGGCGGACAGCAAATGGCGCAAAATCGCCCAAGCTTTGGGGGTGGATGTACCTACCGTTCAGGCGGCGGTGGATGAAATCAAATCCTGCCATCCGCGCCCGGGGGCGGCATACGCATCGGAACCTCCGCGATATGTGGCTCCCGATGTGGTGGTGGAGAAAGTGGATGGCGAGTATGTGGTGTTACTTGAAGAAGGAGAGCATCCCCGCTTGACCATCAATGCCGCCTATCAGCGGTTAATCAAACAACGGGAACGGTTGGATGAAGATGTGGCCCAATATCTGAAAAATTGGGTGCAGTCGGCCATGTGGTTGATCAAAGGGATTGAGCAGCGCCGGGACACCATCATACGGGTTGCGGAAGCGATCGTGTCAAAACAGAAAGCCTTTTTGGATCACGGGGTGGATTATCTGCGGCCGCTGACGTTAAAGCAGATCGCTGAGGATGTAGGGTTACATGAATCGACGGTCAGCCGGGCGACCCAACATAAATATATTCAAACCCCCCGGGGGTTGTATCCTTTTCGCTTCTTCTTCCCGTCAGGTCTTTCTACGCGTTCGGGTGAGGGCATGTCGCAAAAAACGGTACAGAAAAAGATTAAGATCTTGGTAGAAGGGGAAGATAAGAAACAACCACTGTCCGACCAGAAAATAGCCGATTTGTTGAAATTGGAAGGAATCCGCATCTCCAGAAGAACCATCGCCAAATATCGCGAAGAGCTGGGGATTGCCTCTTCAACGGGACGTAAGCGTTTTCTATGAATTTTCAATAAAACGGGCCGACGAACTTGTCAAAGAAACTTTATTTAGGATAAAATGAAAGTGATCCCGATACGGGGATTTTTTTTGAACGGATCGGGACACTTTTGTCTTATGCGGGACATAATGTGTCCTACGATGGGGGATCCGATGGAAAAGATCTTGAACTTACAAAAGCAATTATTGCCTGATCTGTTACAAACCATGCAGAAAAGATATGACATCTTGCGTCATATCCAGTTGATGCAACCGGTAGGACGGAGAAGCCTGACGTTTGAGTTGCAAACGACTGAGCGGGTGTTGCGGGCGGAAGTGGATTTCCTGCGGGCACAGGGATTGGTGGCGGTCGGTTCTGCCGGGATGCAGTTGACCCAAGAAGGCATCGATCTTTTGTCCGAGATGGAACCACTGATGAAAGAGTTGTTTGGTTTAAACCAGTTGGAAGCGGAGTTAAAAGCGTTTCTGGGTGTGAAGCATGTGGTGATTGTGCCAGGGGACGCGGATGCCTCTGATTGGGTGAAAAAGGAGATGGGCAGAGCGGGCGCCCGATACTTGAAACAACAGGCCGCGCCGGAGCAGATCGTCGCCGTGTCGGGTGGAACTACCATGCTAGCGGTGGCTGAGATGATGATGCCGACGCCGGCGTTCAAACAAACAACTTTTGTGCCGACGCGCGGTGGTGTGGGGGAGGCGGTAGAGTTGGAAGCCAACTACATCGCCTCGCTGATGGCCAAACGCACTGGCGGAACGTACCGCATGTTGCACATCCCCGATGAGCTCAGCGATGAAGCTTACCAAACCTTGCAGAAGGAGCCCCACATCAGGGAAGTGTTGGATCTGCTCCGATCGGCGCGCATGGTAGTACACGGGATTGGAGACGCCAAAACGATGGCCATCCGACGGAAATCTTCGGCAGAGGTGCTTGCCAAGCTGGAGGCAGGAAAGGCAGTCGGGGAATCGTTCGGCTACTATTTTGACCGGGACGGCCAGATTGTGCATCGCGTCCGCACTTTGGGATTGGATTTGGAAGGATTGGAGCGCGTTGAACAGAAAGTTGCCGTCGCCGGGGGTGCCAGCAAGGCGGAGGCGATCGTGGCTGTCTGTTCGCTGGTTTCCCAGGATACGCTCATCACAGATGAAGGAGCGGCGAGAGCCATCCTGAAAAATGCGATTGTCCATCAGGAATGAATGGCTCATTCAATCGGTGATAATACAACAAGAGATTAAGAGGAGGATTTTAATCATGGCAAAAGTGAAAGTGGGCATCAATGGTTTCGGCCGCATCGGCCGCAATGTGTTTCGGGCAATGCTGAATCATCCCGAATTGGAGATCGTAGCAGTAAATGACTTGACTGACTCCAAAACACTTGCCCATCTGTTGAAATATGACTCCGTTCACGGCAAGCTGGACGCAACCGTGATTGCAACGGAAGATGGCTTTACCGTAGATGGTCGCGAAGTAAAAGTGTTGGCTGAACGTGATCCGGGCCAAATCAAATGGGCTGATTACGGTGTAGACATCGTGGTTGAATCGACCGGCCGTTTCACCAAACGTGAAGATGCGGCGAAGCACATGAACGGCGGAGCTAAAAAAGTGATCATCTCCGCACCGGCCTCCAACGAGGACATCACCATTGTGATGGGCGTAAACCACGAGCAATACGACGCTTCCAAACATCATGTCGTATCCAATGCTTCTTGCACCACCAACTGCTTGGCTCCGTTCGCCAAAGTGTTGCATGAGAAGTTTGGCATTGTGCGTGGTCTGATGACGACCGTTCACGCTTACACCAACGACCAACAAATCCTTGACTTGCCACACAAAGACTTGCGTCGTGCACGTGCAGCTGGCGAGTCCATCATCCCCACCACCACCGGTGCGGCTAAGGCGGTTTCTCTGGTGTTGCCGGAGCTGAAAGGCAAGCTGAACGGTTTCGCAATGCGCGTACCGACCAAAAACGTGTCTGTTGTTGACTTGGTTGCTGAGCTGGAAAAAGAAGTAACGGTAGAAGAAGTGAATGCTGTACTGAAAGAAGCGGCTGAAGGCGAGTTGAAAGGTATCCTCAATTACACCGAAGAGCCGCTCGTATCGATCGACTACAATGGGGATCCTCATTCCTCCACCATCGACGCCCTGTCCACCATGGTAATGGAAGGCAATATGGTGAAAGTTGTTTCTTGGTATGACAACGAATGGGGTTATTCCAACCGTGTTGTTGATCTTGCAAGCTATATCGCAAGCAAAGGCCTATAATGTTATACTAATGTAAAATGTGTTATCCTATTTCTCGGGTAACCATGAGTATAAAAGAGGAGAGCTTTTCTCCTCTTTCTCATGCTCACAGGCGCGGGTTGATGAGATGAAGCGCCTGTGCTGAACATAAGGAGGAAGGGCCATGCATAAAAAGTCCGTCAAAGATGTTGATGTTCGTGGTAAACGCGTGTTTTGTCGGGTAGATTTCAATGTGCCGATGGAGAATGGTCAAATCACTGACGATACACGGATTCGCGCTGCATTGCCCACCATCCAAACATTGGTGGAGCAAGGAGCTAAAGTCATCTTGGCTAGCCATTTGGGACGTCCCAAAGGAAAAGTGGTTGAAGAAATGCGGCTTACGCCAGTGGCGGCCCGCTTGTCAGAGCTATTGGGCAAACCAGTGGCCAAAGTGGATGAAGTGGTTGGAGCCGAGGTGGAAGCCCGTGTGTCCGAGCTTGCTGACGGCGAAGTGTTGTTGCTGGAAAACGTTCGTTTCGAACCGGGTGAAGAGAAAAACGATCCCGAGCTGGCGAAAGCCTTTGCCAACCTGGCTGACCTGTACGTGAATGACGCATTTGGTGCCGCTCACCGCGCACATGCATCCACGGCAGGCATCGCAGAGCATCTTCCGGCCGTTGCCGGTCTGCTGTTGCAAAAAGAGTTGGAAGCTCTTGGAACGGCGCTTGCCAATCCGAAACGTCCTTTCACCGCTATCATCGGTGGGGCGAAAGTGAAGGACAAAATCGGCGTGATTGAAAACTTGCTCGACAAAGTGGACAATCTGATCATTGGTGGCGGATTGTCTTACACCTTTATCCACGCGCAAGGCCATGGGATCGGCAAATCCCTGTTGGAAGAGGACAAGGTGGAGTTGGCAAAGCAGTTTATTGCGCAGGCTGAACAAAAAGGCGTTCGGTTGTACTTGCCAATCGATGCCGTCGTCATCGACGAGTTCGGTCCCAATCCGTCCATTGTGAAAACCGTGTCCATCGATCAAATTCCAGAGGATTTGGAAGCAGTGGATATCGGGCCGAAAACCAGGGAATTGTTTGCTGATGTGGTGAAAGCGTCCCAATTGGTGATTTGGAATGGACCGATGGGCGTGTTTGAATTTGAACAGTTTGCTAAAGGGACGAATGCAGTCGCCCAAGCGTTGGCCGAATCTACAGCGTACACGATCATCGGCGGCGGGGATTCCGCGGCAGCAATCGCCCAAGCGGGCATGGCTGACCGGGTGGATCATATCTCCACTGGCGGTGGAGCTTCGCTGGAATTCCTGGAGGGCAAAGTGCTGCCGGGTGTAGCGGCTTTGGATGATAAATAAGTGAGGAGGAAACCGCATGCGTACTCCTGTCATTGCGGGTAACTGGAAAATGCACAAGACGGCGGCGGAGGCCCTTTCCTTTGTTGAAGAAGTGAAACGGACCACGTTGCCTGCTGATGTGGAAGCGGTGTTGTGTGCTCCCTATCTTGCTCTGCCGGCATTGGCCGAAGCGACCCAAGGGACAGATATCGGCATCGGTGCGCAAAATGTCCATTGGGAAGAACAAGGGGCATACACTGGTGAAGTGAGTGTGCCGATGTTGAAAGCGGCCGGCGTCCAATATGTGATTATCGGTCACTCTGAACGGCGCGCCTATTTCGCGGAAACGGATGAGACAGTAAACAAAAAGACACGGGCAGCACTGGACGGCGGGTTGACCCCTATCGTTTGCGTGGGTGAGACGCTTTCTGAGCGCGAAGCTGATCAAACCAAAGAAGTGGTGCAAACGCAGGTGAAAGCGGCTTGCGCGGGGCTGTCGTCGGCGGAGATGAAGCGGACGATCATCGCTTATGAACCCGTCTGGGCCATTGGCACGGGCAAAGCATCAACAGCGGCGGATGCGGAAGAAGTGTGTGCTTTCATCCGTAAAACCGTGGCTGACCTTTATGATCAACAGGTGGCTAATGAAGTGCGGATTCAATACGGAGGTAGCGTGAAACCGGAAAACATCAGCTCCTTCATGGCAGAGCCCAACATCGACGGCGCGTTGGTGGGCGGAGCCGCCCTCAAAGCGGATTCGTTCATTCAGCTCGTACAAGCAGCAAGTGCAGGTGAATAAAGATGAGCAGACCAAAACCAGTTCTGTTGTGCATCTTGGACGGGTTTGCCCTGCGTGGGGAAACGGAAGGAAATGCCGTGGCCCAAGCGAACAAACCCAACTTTGACCGATACTGGAATACGTATCCCCACACGACGCTGACCGCCAGCGGCAACGCAGTGGGTTTGCCGGAAGGGCAAATGGGGAATTCAGAAGTGGGACATCTTAACATCGGGGCCGGTCGGGTGGTTTATCAAGACCTTACCCGCGTGACCAAATCCATTGAAGATGGAGAGTTCTTTCAGAACGAAACCTTTTTAGGTGCGATAAACCATGTCAAAGAACATGGCTCCGCCCTCCATCTTTATGGGCTGTTGTCTGATGGTGGCGTGCACAGCCATATCCGCCATTTGTTTGCCTTGCTGGATTTAGCGGCGAAAGAACAAGTGGAGCGCGTTTACGTCCACGCCTTCTTGGACGGGCGTGACGTAGCACCGGACAGTGCCGTTACCTATATCAAACAACTGCAGGACAAACTGGATGAAGTGGGCGTTGGCCAAATCGCGACCGTTCAAGGCCGTTATTATGCGATGGACCGCGACAAGCGCTGGGAGCGTACGGAAAAATCCTACCGGGCGATGGTTTACGGCGAAGGGCCTACATATCGCGATCCTGTGGAGGCGGTGCAAGCCTCTTATGAGCAGTCAGTCTATGATGAGTTTGTGATGCCGACGGTGATTGTCGATGAGCACAATCAGCCGGTGGGTACGATCAAAGACAATGATGCGGTCATTTTTTACAACTTCCGTCCCGACCGGGCGATCCAGATCTCGCTGGCTTTTACCAACGATGATTTTCGCGGATTTGACCGGGGGCCGAAACGGCCGCAACATCTGTATTATGTCTGCCTGACCAAATTTAGCGAGACGGTAGACGGTTATGTGGCGTACAAGCCTACCGACTTGGACAACACCTACGGGGAAGTCGTGTCGCAACAAGGATTGAAGCAACTGCGCATCGCTGAAACGGAAAAATATCCTCACGTCACCTTCTTTTTCAACGGCGGGCGGGAAGAGGAGTTTCCAGGGGAAGAGCGCATCCTGATCAACTCCCCCAAAGTGGCTACCTATGACCTCAAACCGGAGATGAGCGCCTACGAAGTGACGGAAGCGCTTCTCAAAGAAATCGAAGCTGAAAAGTATGACACCATCATTCTCAACTTCGCCAACCCGGATATGGTCGGCCATTCAGGTAAGTTGGAACCTACCATTAAAGCGGTAGAAGCAGTGGATGAATGCTTGGGTCGCATTGTTGACCTGGTGATCTCTAAAGGCGGCGTCGCCGTGATTACCGCTGACCACGGCAACGCGGACATGGTCATCGATGAGAATGGTCGTCCGCATACGGCACACACCACCTTCCCGGTACCGTTCATCGTGACCAAGCAAGGTGTCACGTTAAGAGAAGGCGGCATCCTGGCGGATATTGCGCCGACCATGCTTGACTTGTTGGGGTTGGAGAAACCTGAAGAAATGACTGGTAACACGTTGCTCAGCCGTTCGTAAGACAACGATTTAATCACATCTTGAGGAAAGAAGGAATGTTCCATGACGACCATTATGGATGTATATGCTCGCGAAGTGCTGGATTCCCGCGGGAATCCGACCGTAGAAGTAGAAGTGGTACTTGAATCTGGTGCCATCGGCCGCGCCATTGTGCCATCCGGCGCTTCCACCGGTGCGTATGAAGCAGTGGAATTGCGCGACGGCGACAAAGGGCGCTATCTGGGCAAAGGTGTGCTCAAAGCCGTGCAAAACGTAAACGACGTGATCGCTCCTCACATTGAAGGGATGGATGCACTGGATCAAGTAGCGATTGACCATGCCCTCATCCAACTTGACGGCACGCCGAACAAAGGCAACCTGGGTGCTAACGCGATTTTGGGTGTCTCCATGGCGGTAGCGCACGCAGCTGCTGATGCTTTGGGAATGCCGCTTTATCTCTACCTGGGCGGATTTAACGCCAAAGCGATGCCGGTACCGATGATGAACATCTTAAACGGTGGCGCACATGCCGACAACAACGTGGACATCCAAGAATTCATGGTTATGCCCGTTGGCGCTGAAAACATGCGTGAAGCGATCCGCATGGGCGCAGAAATCTTCCACAACCTCAAATCGGTATTGAAAGCGAAAGGTTACAGCACTGGCGTAGGCGACGAAGGTGGTTTTGCGCCAAACCTGAAGTCCAATGAAGAAGCCCTGTCCACCATCGTGGAAGCAATTGAAAAAGCGGGTTACAAACCGGGCGTTGACGTTATGCTCGCTCTCGACGTGGCTTCTACTGAGATCTATAAAGATGGGGCTTACCACTTCGCAGGCGAAGGCATCACCCGTACATCCGCTGAAATGATCGACTTCTACGAAGAACTGACCAACAAATATCCGATCATCTCCATCGAAGACGGTCTGGCTGAAGATGATTGGGAAGGCTGGAAGCAACTGACCGAACGCCTGGGCAAAAAAGTGCAACTTGTCGGTGACGACCTGTTCGTAACCAACACCGAGCGCCTGGCTGAAGGAATCGAAAAAGGCGTAGGTAACTCCATCCTGGTTAAAGTGAACCAAATCGGTACCCTGACCGAAACGTTTGATGCTATCGAGATGGCAAAACGCGCTGGTTACACCGCTGTCATCTCTCACCGTTCGGGTGAGTCCGAAGACACCACCATCGCTGACATCGCTGTGGCGACTGGTGCTGGCCAAATCAAAACCGGTGCACCATCCCGCACTGACCGGGTGGCTAAATACAACCAATTGCTCCGCATTGAAGACCAATTGGGTCACACCGCCCAATATCCTGGCCGTACCGCATTCTACAACCTGCGCGGCTAATTAGTAGAGACGCCGTTTGGCAGATCAAGATAAGGGAGAAGGTTTTCATCGTACATTGCGATGAGGACCTTCTTTTTTTAAAAGCGGCGATTGGATGGGTACTGTTTGTTTCTCATTGAAAACAAGCGTTAAATGTGTTAAAGTCAATGCAGTGGAATAGAAGCAAGGAGGGACGCTTGTGGAACTCGCAGCAAAAATTGTCCTTGCAGTCATCAGTGTGATTCTCATCATTGCTGTATTGCTCCAATCGGGTAAGAGCGCGGGATTGTCCGGAACCATTGCCGGTGGGGCGGAACATGTGATGGGAAAAGCGAAAGCGCGCGGTTTTGATGCTTTCCTTGGCAAAGCGACGGCTGTGCTGGCTTTCCTGTTCATGGTGATGGCGCTGGTGGTTGGATATTTCGTAAAATGAAGCAATACAGCCGATGTTTTTGGTCGGCTGTTTGTTTTGGGGAGAAATTTTTATAAAAACCTCTTGCATTTTTCGTAGATGCCTGATATTATAATCAATGTAAGATGTCTGGTGATGATGGCGGAGGGGATCCACCCGTTCCCATACCGAACACGGAAGTTAAGCCCTCCAGCGCCGATGGTACTTGGGCATGAGCCCTGGGAGAGTAGGTCGTTGCCAGGCCACAGAAAGCCGCTCAGTGTGAGTGGCTTTTTTATTTTTTATAACTGGACTAAAGCTTCAGGGTGCTGTGATAGGCCCTGAAGCTTTTTTTGTTTGGCAACAGCTTGGTGTTTGGGCCAAGTGGGAGGGTGAAATGTGAATGAACCGTTATTCTCTGCGAAAAATGGGTAATTTTTATAATGAAGCGTGCCCGTAACCATAAACGGGAAACGTAGTGTTGCAAATTGGCGGCGGTGTGCTATCGTTAAGATGATCTAGAAACATTCATGCAAATCGAACGGTGGGGAACGTCAATGAAGACTGTACAAAGATCTCCAGAACCTTTTTTTTATCCAGGAGGAAAAACGGGCATTCTACTGATACATGGGTTTACCGGAAATCCCTCAGAATTGAGGCCGATGGGGCAATATTTTAAAGACCGGGGTTACACTGTCCATGCCCCGCTTTTGGCCGGCCATGGCACCAGTCCGGAGGAGATGGAGCAGACCGGTTGGCGCGATTGGTGGCAAAGTGCTGTAGACGCGTATGACAGGATGCGGGCGGAGCCGCTTGAGAAATTATATGTGGCGGGATTATCGATGGGTGGTTGCCTGTCGTTGGCGTTGGCGGCGCAAAAACCTGTGGACGGCGTGATTCCGATGTGCGCTCCTATCTATATCCGGGATCGGCGTGCGTTCTTGGCTCGGGTGGTGGCTCCTTTTTATCGTTATAAAAAACGGTCCAGTCATCGCGACCCACATATCGAGGCGCATCTGTGTCCATATGACCTGACGCCGGTGAGATGCGTGGCTGAACTGACGCGATTGATCCGCCATGTCAAAAGCATGTTGGCAGATGTGAAGGTGCCGGCGCTGATCGTGCAGGCGGGCAAGGACGAATTAATTTTGGAGAAAAGCGCCGATTATATCTACGAGCATATCTCATCAACGGATAAAGAGATTTCGTGGTATGAGAGATCCACACACATCATCACCGTGGATCGCGAGCGCAATGAGTTGTTTAAAGAAATAGAGCAATTTATTTTGGAACGATCGTCCTAGACGAAAGTGAGGTGGCAGTCTGCCTTTGGGTCCTTGGTGGGCCCCAGGGGCGGATGAAGTGATGTTGACTGAACAACAGATTCGGCAGTTTATGTTGGAACAAGCGTACAAACCGCTCACCTTGGCTGAATTGATCGACCAATTCCAGGTGGCGGAAGAGGAGCGGGAGGCATTTGCCGAGCTCTTGGAGGCCATGGAGGCAGATGGAAAAATCGTCCGTACGCGCACGCAGCGGTACGGTGTGCCGGAGCGATTTAACCTTATCCGCGGCACCTTGCAGGGGAGTTCCAAGGGATTTGGCTTTGTCATCCCGGATACACCCGGTAAACAGGATATTTACATCCATCTCAATGATATGAACGGCGCGATGGACGGCGATTTGGTTTTGGCGCGAATTCACAAGAGCAAGACAGAGAGTCGCCGTCCGGAAGGGGAGATCGTCCGTGTCCTGAAGCGGAAAAGGGACAAAATCGTCGGGACGTTTTCTCGGTTGTCCTCGCACTTTGGCTTCGTGATTCCGGACGACAAACGCATTGCCGCCGATATCTTCATTGCTCCTGAATTTCAGATGGATGCCCGTGATGGCCAGAAAGTTGTAGTGAAACTACACCATATCACAGGACGTCATTCGGCCGAGGGGGAGATCATCGAGATTTTAGGTCACCGCAATGATCCCGGCGTTGACATTGTGTCCATCATCCGCAAGCACGGATTGCCGGAAGCGTTCCCGGAAGCAGTGATCGCTGAAGCGGAGGCCATACCGGAAACGATCAGCGAAGAAGACCTGAAGGGGCGGCGCGATCTGCGCGGGCGAAACATGGTGACCATTGACGGCGAAGACGCCAAAGACTTGGACGATGCTGTGTCAGTAGAGCGGTTGCCCAATGGCAATGTGCGTTTAGGCGTCCATATCGCCGATGTCAGCTACTATGTCCGGGAAGGGTCTGCACTGGATCGGGAAGCATATGAGCGGGGATGCAGTGTCTACCTCGTTGACCGGGTGATTCCTATGTTGCCCAAGCGCCTTTCCAACGGCATCTGTAGTTTGAACCCACAAGTGGATCGCCTGACCATGACCTGTGACATGGAAATTGACCCCACAGGTGATGTTGTTGACTACGAAATCTACCCCAGCGTCATCAAAACCAACGAGCGGATGACTTATTCCGACGTCAAGAAGATTGTCGTCGACGAAGATCCGGAATTGATCGAGCGTTACCGGCCGCTTGTCGATGATTTCCGCCTGATGGCTGACTTGGCGATGCTTCTGCGCAAGCGGCGCCTAAGTCGGGGAGCGATTGACTTTAATTTCACCGAAGCCAAAATCATTGTCGATGAAAAAGGTAAACCGGTGGATGTGGTGAAACGGCCCCGCACCATTGCCGAGCAACTGATTGAAGAGTTCATGCTCAAAGCCAATGAGACAGTGGCGGAACATTATTTCAATCTGCAAGTGCCGTTTGTTTATCGGATTCACGAGAATCCCGATGCTGAGAAATTGAAGAATTTCTATGAGTTCATTACCAGCTTCGGTTACTCGGTAAAAGGCAAGCCGGATCAAGTCCGCCCACATGCCTTGCAGAGTTTGCTGGAAAAAATATCCGGAAAGCCGGAAGAGCATGTGATCAGCACCGTTTTGTTGCGTTCGATGAAGCAAGCCAAGTATGCGACAGAAAACGTGGGGCACTTTGGCCTGGCGGCGCCCTTCTATTCGCACTTCACATCGCCCATCCGCCGTTATCCCGACCTGTTGATTCATCGTGTCATCCGCGAAATCGTGGAGAAAGGGGCGTTAACCGTCGAGCGAATTGACGAATTAAACGCCTATTTGACCGACGCAGCCCAACAATCCTCCATCCGCGAGCGGGTCGCTGTCGACGCCGAGCGGGAGACCAACGATCTCAAAGCGGCTGAGTTCATGATGGATAAAATCGGGGAAGAGTATGAAGGCATCATCTCCAGCGTCACCTCATTTGGGATCTTCGTGGAGTTGGAGAACACGATTGAAGGATTGATCCACGTCAGCTTCCTGACAGACGATTATTACCGTTACGATGAATCCCATTACTGCCTGATCGGTGAACGGACCGGACGCATCTTCCGGATCGGAGATCGCGTGCGCATCAAGGTCAGCGGTGTTAACATCGACGAACGCAAAGTGGACTTCGAACTCTTGGAGCACTTCTCCGATGAGCGTTTCGAACGTCCAGCCAAAGGAAAGAAGAAAAAATTTAAGCGCAACAAAGATGCTGACGCCGCTCGCTCCGCCAAAGGCAAAAAAGGCAAATTCTATGAAGTAAAATGGGAAGATACTGCTGCCAAGAAAAACGGAGACAGCAAGAAAAAAGGGAAAAAGAAAAAGAAGAAAACCTATCGCAACAAGAGCAAGAAGAAATGACAACACGTGAAGGAAAAAGCCAAGCTTGCGGGCTTTTTCCTTTTCTCGCTGTGCTTTTCCGTGGCCTTCAAGCATTGACTCTTTCCCAATCTTCTTGATAAAATATAAGTTGCACGACTTTTGAGGGCTGAGGTGAAAACGATGGGAAGCAAATCATCCAAAATCATTGCCAAAAATAAAAAGGCATTTCATGATTACCATATCGAAGAACAATTCGAAGCCGGCATCGTTCTCACCGGGACGGAGATCAAATCGATCCGCCAAGGCAAAGTGCAACTCAAAGACAGTTATGCCCGGATCGACAAAGGGGAAGTTTTTATCGTTGGCATGCATATCAGCCCCTTCGATAAAGGCAACCGCTTCAACGTCGACCCTACCCGCACCCGCAAACTGCTCATGCACAAGCGTGAGATTGACAAATTGCTGGGTATTACCAAGATCAAAGGGTTGACCTTGGTTCCGCTCGACGTGCATCTGAAAAACGGCTTCGCCAAAATCCAGCTTGGACTGGCGCGCGGGAAGAAGCTCTATGACAAGCGGGCGACCGAAGCCAAGCGCGAAACGGATCGGATGATTCAACGGCGCTTGAAAGAACAAAACATGCGATAAAAAAATGAAATAACCTCTTGCATAATGCATGGAACCCTGCTATAATCTAAAACTGTGATCGACATATTCGCTCGACAAACAGTTGAATTCCGGGGGCGTTCTTGGGATTCGACGGGGATAGTTCGAGCGTCAGTAGCGAGCCGAGGGGTTGCGTCTCTCGTTAAACACGCAAATGCCAAATGTAACTGGCAAAAACGAAAACTTTGCTCTGGCTGCTTAATTAAGCGACCAGGATCCGCTTCTCCATCGCCCATGTGGAGCTGTCGGGTCTCATACCTTAGTGGGCTAGCTGCCTGATCGGCCACTGGTCAGAAAGCGAATCTCAAGTGGCTAGTCTCTGGTAAACGCCTGTCACTGGGCAGTTATCGAGGCGAACACACAGTACAGTGACTGCGCTCGGAGAAGCTGGCGTGACGATGTCTTCGGACAGCGGTTCGACTCCGCTCGCCTCCACCAACCAATACAATATGCTGATGTAGCTCAGCTGGTAGAGCACTTCACTCGTAATGAAGGGGTCGCAGGTTCGAATCCTGTCATCAGCACCAAACCAAAGCCCGAGAAGTCGGGCTTTTTTTGTGTTTAAAATTGCTCAATTGGATCTAGATGCAGTTATGATTATAATATTATTAATCATTTATAATATATAATAGATGTTAATATAATTTTTTTATGGATAACTTTAATGTTTGATCAATAACGACAATTAGATGGAATAGTGATGATAGTAGATTGTCTAAAGTCGTATCTGCTGTATAGGGAATGATAAAATAGTTGGACAAAAAGACGCTCTGGTTTACGAATTATTTATTTGATGCTATTAGCTCTTGGCAACTATATTTATCGACTGTTGATAGATGAATATGATCTTTAACTAATTATGAGAAGAAGGGTGGCAGAGGTGCCATTGATTAATACAGATATTAAATTGGGGATGTATGTAAGATGTCCAATTGAAGATGAGTATACGAATGAACCGAGACGGTTTGCACTAGGACAAGTAATAGAAATAAATGTATTTTATGGAGAGGTTAAGGTTCGATTTTATGTTCCAGAAAAAAAGAGAGATTTATATGAAATATATAATCTCCCACCTGTAGAGAAGTATCTAATAGAGCAAGTGGAAAAGGTCAGAATCTTACCAAATACAGATGTCTTACTCAAAAAAAGTGATAAAAATGCGCGCTTAATTTCTTTTTCTCATACGGATGAAAATGGATTCCACCATTATTATATTCAGCATAGAGTAAATGGAAAAAATGTTATTAGACTAGAATCTGAAGCTGAGCTTATTGCTTTTTTCACTAGAGGTGACTCCGATGTAAGAGATCAAATACTAAGTTACGAACTGCATAATCCAAATTGGTATTTTCATCGACAAGTAGTAGCAGATTCTATTCACAGCTTAAAAAATGCCACGTTTGGATTCGAAACTTTGGTTGGTTCAAGAGTTTTTTTGTTACCACATCAGGTTGATACAATTGTTCGTGCTATTACGAATACACCCTGTCGCTACATGTTAGCTGATGAAGTTGGATTAGGGAAAACGATAGAAGCATCTGTAATTATGAAGGGATTGCAGAAACGTTTAGGTTCGTTAAGAATTTTATTAGTTGTACCTCAATCCCTAGTATATCAGTGGCGTAATGAATTATCGTATAAGTTTTGGACGGACTTTTTAGTTTATAAGACTGAGGATTGTTTGGAAAGTGAGAAAGCTATTATTTTCCCATTGGAAAAGTTAAATACTGCTCAAGGGAGAAAAGTTCTTTCATTACATTGGGATCTATGTCTGATTGATGAGACTCATCGTTTATTAAGAAGAAAAGAAGAGTATAAGCAGATTTTTATGCTTAGTAAAAGAGTGGAACATATTCTCTTACTAAGTGCTACACCCATACAATCACGTCATGAAGAATTTTTAAAATTAGCTGCTCTTCTCGATCCACAAAAGTATGGTGAAATGTCCAAAGAAAGATTTAAATTCCTTTTAGAAAAACAAGATTATCTGCGAAAAAAAGTATACCGTATGATGCGCGATTTACCTGATTATATCGAAGATGAATTAGCTGAAGAATATGTCGAGGAGCTAGAAGAGATTGCTGATCGATTAGAAGATCCAATTCTACATGGCATTGTAAATCAAATTAATCCAGATTCTGAAGATCAAGGACTTGATCAAGTGAAATTAGCTTTAGCTTATATTGCTGAGCACTACCAAATTGAGCGTAAAATTATTCGTCATCGTCGGAAAGAGCTTAGTGATAAGTTACCTAAACGCGTTTTTGATTTCATGTCATATGAAATGAGAGGCGGAGATGAGAATTTTTATGAGGCAGAAGTATATGATTCTCTTCTGGAATATTTGCACTATATAAACCAACAAGTAACTAATGGTGGGGATTATGCTAAATACTTTTTAAGTGCAATGTTTAGCTCCCCGTATGCATTGTTAAATGTGATACAGACCAGAGAAAAAGTGATTGAGAACAAATGTGTACCGATAAATAGTCCATTTGTTCCAATTCAGGAAGGAGAAAGGGAGTATTTGAAAACCCTTCGCTTTTATGCTGAGCGTTGGCATCGAGCAACAGAACAAGAGTTTACCCAAATTAATAGATTATATGATGATCCTGATTTGATTAAAGGTCGCTTAATGAAAGTTATTGATTATATATCAGCTTATACAGTTGATGAGAAGTTAGTCATTTTCTCTTCTTGGACAGAGACGATTCGTGCATTTGAAAAGATATTGAAGGAGCAGTATGGTTCAAACGCAGTTGTTAGCTTTTATGTTGGAAAGAATGATCAGGAACTACAAGAAGCAGTGGATTGTTTTCAAAGAGAGGCGTCTTGTCGGTTTATGCTGTGCGATTCACTAGGTGGAGAAGGACGTAATTTTCAGATGGCTGATCAAATTCTTCATCTCGATTTACCATGGTCTCCTACTGACTTAGAACAACGTATTGGCCGATTGGATCGTATTGGGAGAGAAAAAGAAGTACGTTCAATTGTATTCTGTACAGAACAAACACTAGAGCATGACTTATTTAATATTTGGGATCAGGGATTGCATATTTTTCGTGAGTCTCTCAGTGGTGTAGAAATTGCCATTGGTGAGATTCAAGAGGAAATCGTTCAAGCTCTATATAAAGATGTTCGATATGAGTTAAGAAAAATACTTCCTAAAATGCAAAAACAGCTGGATAAAATGCGTGCGGTAGTAGAAGAAGAACGTTATTTTGATATGGCTCGGCAGTTGGACAAGCATGTCCAAGAGCAATTAATGAGACTTATTCAGAAGTTTGAGCGCGAAAATGGACAACAACTTGCTGAAACTATGTTGGAATGGTCTTCTATGACAGGTCTCAGAAGCAGTTCAGCAGAAAAGGGAAAAGTTGTTGTTTTTCGCCCTGAACAAACATCTATTAATTCGATGAAAAAGACTTTATTTGTTCCCCCTGACTTAGTAGAAGCAAGAAGAAGAGCAAAGCGAACAGGCGAACTTAGAGGAACCTTCAATCGCAGTATTGCTGTTAATCGAGAAGATTTAATTTTTTATGCACCAGGTGATCCCTTTTTCGAAGCTATTGTTAATAATGCTTATGAAATGGATAGTGGACGTTCTACCGCTTTTACAATTTGTAGAGCAGAATTAAATTGGGAAGGATTCATATTTACATGGTCTGTTGTGCTTAATCCGAATTACTTGCTAGCTTTAAAAGAACCACTGGAAAGTATTGCACTAGCACAAGGCTACCTGCCATTAGAACATATCTATACGACAGAAAGTCTTCAAGAAGATGATGTTGATGACCAAACTGTACTTTCTTGGCTAAATCCACATATATCAAAATCACGTATAGTTCATTTAGGGAAAAGAGGAAATGGAAGCATCACACGCTTTAAAAAGCAATATCCGCCTGAGTATTGGAAATCAATATTTGAACAGGCTTATGAGAAGAGTGAACAAAAAGTCTACGAAAGATTGAAGAATGAAATCGACTTAAAACGTGCCACTAATGACTTTCAGACAATGTTAAGTGCACAAAAAGCAGCACTTATCTATTATGGATCTCATGAAAAGCATTCACAAAGTGAATCGCGTATGAGACGGATATATGAAGCATTACTCCAAGGTTTGAAAGACCCTATTGTTCGTCTGGAATCAGTGGCTTTTGTTAGGTTGGTGAAAGAATAATGCATAATACAGTTTACCATTTGGTTCAGGAAGTATTAAACGGTCATCGACCAATACATGAGGGAATAAGCCTATTACAACAATATAGAAGAAAAATGGATGAGGTAGAGTACTCACGCTCTTCTTGTGCTTTTCGGTTATTTAAGCATTTGAATAATGTAGAGAAAGGATTGAATCAGACTTCTTCAATTTATGATGTAGCTAGCTTGTTAAGACAATTTATCGAGATGTATCGTACTAGAGTTAGTGTTTCTAGTGAATTGGCTAGAAAATTGTATCCCGCTATAGATGGTTGTGGCTTGCATATTGATTCGGTGAATGAAGTAGATATTTTGGACGAATGGCCTGATTGGTTACCAAAAAGGGAAAAACTTGATCCTATCTTTCAGCTTGAGCAGAGACGGAAGCAAGAGCAGCAGATGGGTGATAGTCTCTTGTATGGAATGACAGGATATGTTTCATATACCTCTAGGGAACAAAAACTAATGATTCAAGCCAGTATGAATATGAAACCAGGAGATACTTTATTGGCTTGTCTGCCCACAGGTGGAGGAAAAAGCTTAGTGGGCCTCTTACCTTCTTTTTTTGAAACCAAAGGAGGTACTTTGCGTGGAGCGATCGACACAGCAGGGACGACTATTGTAGTTGTTCCTACCGTATCTTTAGCACTGGATCAGTGTCGTGCAGCAAAAGATTTCTTTTCAAGAGTTTCAGATACCTGTTTTATGCCACAAGCATATGTAGGGGATATGAAGAAAGAAGAACGTGCTAATTTATTTCGATCGTTGTCAGAAGGGACAATCCCTGTTTTGTTTACATCTCCAGAGGCATTAATGAATAGAGGATTAAATGATGTAGTGATGCAAGCTGCTAGGAAGGGTTTTATTAATCGTTTAGTCATAGACGAAGCTCATATTGTTGTGGATTGGGGGATCAAATTCCGAACAGAGTTTCAACTCCTATCTGCTTGGCGCAAGCGCTTGCTAGAAGAGAGTAAAGGTCGTCTTAAGACGATATTACTCTCTGCTACAGTAACGGATTGGACAGCGAAAATATTGAGAGAGTTATTTTCTGAACCAGAACATTATACGGAAGTTCGCAGTGATCAGCTTCGTCCTGAACCCACTTATTTGCTAGATACATCTATTAGTGAGGAAATTAGATACAATAAAATTGTTAATAGTATTCATTTGTTGCCGAAACCAATGATTTTGTATGTTAGTAAAAAAGAACACGCAAAAAAGTGGCGCGATCTGATTCGAGAGAAGGGGTACCGATCGGTAGAGATTTTTACTGGAGATGTTAGCGGAGGAGAGCGACAAAGAATTGTGGAGTGGTGGAATGAAGATAAGATCGATATCATGATAGCTACTTCAGCCTTTGGAATGGGTGTTGATAAAAGGGACATTCGTACAATTATTCATTGTTGTATGCCAGAAAGTATTAATCGATTTTATCAAGAGGTGGGACGAGCAGGAAGAGATGGATTAGCATCATTAAGTTTGTTAAGTTTCGTTCCACAGGATGAAGAAGTATCTCGTGGATTAATGAGCAATGCAGTTATTACGACTGAAACGTTAACAGAGCGATGGGATCGTCTTTTCTCTCGTTCTACGAAGACCGACCTCTCGGATGAATATTGGATTCGAATGAGTGTGCAGCCTTCTTACTTAGAAGGGACACAATCAGGGAAACAAAATCAGGACTGGAATGAGTCGTTGTTGCTTCTTTTGTATCGTCATAAATTTATAGATGTTAAACAGGTAATACATGATGAAAATGGCAATCGGGAAATTCTCGTCAAAGTACTTGATTATGAAACAATTAATGATCCTAAGTTGTTGTATGAGGCTGTAGAGCCATATCGTAAGCAAGAGCGCGATAGGATAAATAGAGAATTAGCACAGATGAAGAAGCTGATTGATCAAGGGAATGAACACTGTTTTTCTACTTTTTTTAGTAATATGTATCCATATGTGGAACGAATTTGTAGTGGCTGTCCATATTGTTGGCGAACCGAATCGGAAACCTTATATATGAAGCAAAAAACGTCGATTCCTTATCGAAACGCATTATCTAGTACTAGAATTGAGATTGTGGGACCACTTTCTGATTATGTTTGGGGAAGTAATGAAGTCTTATTGATAGGAGATCATACTCAACGTTCAAAACCTAAAAAGATTGCTGAACTAATGCGACAATTATTAAAAGCGAATGTATCCGTGTTCCTCTTGCCGCCACTGGACAGTGATGCGAAAAAGAGAATTATCGAACAACTACCATGGGAAGAAATAAAGCTAGCCCATACAATTCTCCCCTATGATGAAATAGATTCATGGTTCATAGAGAATGAAAAAGACCCCATTGAATTTTTTTTAGAAGGGCATATGGCTATTTTTTACTCTGAAAATGAAGCAGTGAACAATCACCTTTATCGGTGGTCAAAGGAATATCAACATCGAACTGGGGCCGTAGTTATTCATATTGCAGAAACAAACTTGTGGATTCGGGATGAAGGTCGTACTCTGGATAATCTAGTCAATGCTATCCCCTTTGAAGTAGATGATTATATGGAAAAGCAAGCCGATTCACTTGATTTAAAATTAATTTAGAGGAAGGTGAGAAAATGCCGTTTGATAATAGTTTAAAAGCAATGCAGACACCAGAGAGACTTTATGCCCTTTGTCGTCTAGTACATCAGATGCCTTTATCACATAACGAGCTGAAGGAAATGGTTCAACCTTCTACCCTTAATCAAAAACAGGATCAGTTTACAGAAGTGTTAAAACTGGCTAAGCGAGGAGACTTAATTGAGCTTGACCCGCAAACCAATCAATATCGTTCAAAATTACAAGATGAGCAACTTGGTGATCTAGAAGCTTTTAAAACAGAAATTGCTAAGCGAGTGTTTTCTTCAACGAATTATATCTTTACTCAATTTACTTGCTGGTTTCTAAACAGAGGAGAAGAAGTATTAACGATGAAGAATGGAGATCTTGCAAGGCAATTTTTCCACGAAGTTACACTTGACGGGAATTTAGAATATAACACAACGAATATTACTGCATGGAAGCAATGGGCTGTATTTTTAGGACTTGGATACCAGTACGGAGGTGTATTTGTGCCTAATGCAGCTAATCGTATTCTGACTCTGTTAAAGAACCAAACCATTCTTCCTCTTCATCAACCTATCCCTTTTCGGCAATTTATCAATTGGTTAGCTAATGAAGCACCCGAACTAGATGGAGGAAATGTAAACATAGAATTTAATCGTCGTTTCCAAGAGCAGCAACTTTCTTATGCTCTTTCATCGGGATTACGTACGTTACATAGCTTAGGGAGAATTTATCTTCACTATATAGCTGATGCAACGGATGTATGGCATTTGACACTTAACCAGATGCATGAGATTCCGAATCAGGTTTCTCAAATTGAATTAAGAATTGGAGGCTAAGATATGAATCGATCAAATCGACTTCAGAGATTACGTGATGTGTATCATTTCGACGCCACGAACGTGAAATCGGAATATTTTCTTCTTACTCATAAACCATTTCGTAAGATTGAATTAGTGACTCCATATATGTCAGCAGATGAAAAAGTAGTAGTTAATGAGAACGAGTTTTTGCAAAACTATTTACTCCAAGAGAGAGAACGCCATAAGTTTATTGTAGTTAGCGGAGATAATGGCTCTGGAAAATCCCATTTTATACGTTGGCTCAAGGAGATGTATTTAAAAAATGTATCTCCCGAAGAAGATGCTATTATTTTTATTGCTCGCGCTCAAAGTACGCTTCGAGCTACATTAGAACAGATTATTCATGCAGAAGTTTTACAAGACCACCAGATGGCAGAGAAATTACAATCCTTAATTGAAGCCAATGAGCATTTAGGAAAAGAAAATTTAAAGAATAATATTTTGCATCAGTTTGCTATTGCTGTTAAAGAGGATAATGAAGAAACTTCTTTACAAGTGAAACTAAAGAAAACAGAAAAGAGACGATTATACGATTTTCTGGTCAGCATTGAAACCCAAACGTTATTAATGAGAGAAGATGGTCCGATCGATCGCATTTATAAAAAGTTAGCTTCAGAAGCTACAAATGAAGTGATGACTGAAGTAACACCACGATTTTTGCCTGAGGATTTTTATGTAACGGTGGAACAAGCCAAAGCGATCCGAGAGTCGGAAGCAAGTAGAAAAGTGCAGCATTTTGTTGAAGATATTATGGAACCATCTTCAAGAAATTCGCAAGAAGTACACGAAGTTTTACAGAAGAGAGAAACATATGCTAATTATCTAAATCAATTTTTAGATATTGTTGTTCAACGTTGTACACAACTACGTGGGACGGATTTAAAAGATGTATTGATGACATTACGTAAGGAGTTAAAAAAACAAGGTAAAAACTTGACATTGTTTATCGAAGATATTACGGCATTTACTGGGATAGACAAAGCTTTAGTTGAAGCATTGATAGCTGAGCATGAAGGAACGGAAGTGAACAATGAATTATGCCGGATTGTTTCTATTATTGGAATTACTAATAGTTATTTCCATTCATCTTTTCCAGATAACTTGAAGAATCGCATTTCGTATGAACTTAAAATGGATCAATCAGCATTGGGAACAGAGGACGACGTAGTTGAGTTGGCAGCCCGTTATATAAACACCATTTATTTGGATGAAAAGGAAATTGAGCTGTGGAATGCAAGAGGTGCAGATGTTAATGAGATACCAACGGCTCGTTTGTATAATGAGCATTTATCTTGGGCGTCTTGTCAGACTGAGGAAGGCTATGTCCTACCATTATTTCCATTTAACGAGAAGGCTATTTATCAATTGTTTATGATGCATGGCGTACGAACTCCTCGTGAGTTTTTGAATCAGGTATTAATACCATATATGATGCGTTTTCTACAAGATCCATCTAGCTTTCCTCCTGCAATAAGCGAGTTTCGCCGTAGAAAGTTAAATGTGCCGATAATGGATAATATCTCAGATGAAGGGACATTGAATCGACTAACAGGATCTCAAGCTGAAAAGTATCAAAGTTTATTATGCATTTGGGGCAATCAAACACTTGAGTCAATTATAAAGGAAGGGAAGCAGTGGATTGGTGGGTTAGAGGATCAAGTATTTGTGTCTTTCGGTTTGACACCATTACAAGAAATGATAAGTAAAGATAAAACCATAACCGCTAATCATGCGAATAATACGAAAGCGAATCCAGAGAATTCTATACCTACACCTAAAGAAGGAAAAAACCAACCTTCTTTAAATAACAATACTTCTCCTTCTGTTCCAGATGAAGTAAGCAAAAGGCAACAGGAGTTTAAACAAATAAGAGAAGAGTTGCTAGATTGGATGGATGGCCAACCGTTAGTAAATGATGTTTATCGGGAAAGGCTTATCGATGTAATAAGGGATACTATATCTTGGGAAGCAGAAGGTGTTCCAGTTCATATTGTTGATGAAGTGTTAACAAAAAACAGAGTAGAGATTGAAGGGCAAGCGATTTCAACCAAAACGAAAATTCATACTCTTACCTTTTATCGTAGTCCGAAACTTCGTTATGCCTTAGAAGCCATAATGGCATGGAAGATTTTAGGTAAGAATAGCTGGGATTTTAAAGATGCTCCACAGTATGCTTTAGCTCTATTTACTTGGATCGAGCTGGAGAAAAAAAAGATAATTGAATATGTACAGAAACCATCTGAGATTAGTGTATCTAACTGGCGCGCAGATGAATGGGCAGTGGCAGCGGAATTTTATCTTCGCGTGTTGAGTGGGCACTTTACATCTGATATTCAAATAGAACCTCGTTCGTTATATGAATTACTACTATTACAACCAAAAGAGATAACAATGGAATCAGATCGTGCTTCAGCGTGGGGCAACCTACAAAGTTTACTAAAACAGAATGATATGACTGTAAAACATACAGAGGAAGGATTTCTTCGTTTCTTTAATAGAACACAAGGAAGTGTAAAAGAGCGTAGAAGTACAGACAAATTTATACTAGACTCTGGGCAAATCCTACAAGTAATTAAGCAGTTGATTCAAAGTGATTTTGATATCGAAAAACTAGCTTTGCCCAAGAAAAAAGAAAGTCCGCTTGCTTGGTACCGTTCTATTAATTTGCTATATCTAATTAAAAGTCGCCTTCAGAATGCTTTTGAAGAGGAAAAGAAGCGGGTTGAAGATACTCGTGAAGAAATAAGACAGATTTTAGGTGATGTATCTACCGAAACTGAAATGCAAAGTTTACATCTACAAATGATAAAAACGCTTAAATTTTTTGTTGATAAGAAAGAACCATTCGATCAAGACTTGCAACAAAATATTGTACAGGATCCATTTTTTACCCATCATTTGGTGACATTTATTACTCAAGCAGAACGTCTAAAACAAGGGAAAACAAGAACAGAGCAATTGTTGGTGCTATCTTCCAATCCGGTGAAGGAAGTTGACAAGTATTTAGAGACTCTAAAAAAGTTTAATCGACTTCTAGATGGTATCAAAAATAAATATAGTGCTCGTGTACAAAACGCGCCATCAAGTTTTGAAAATGAACAGGATTGGCAAGAAGCACGAAATCATCTGGAGAAGTTAAAAATAGAATTAAATAAATTGGAGGAGGTGTAACATGTTAATTGAAAAAATGGATTTGTCCATTCGACTTATTCAAGATGTGGTAGAAGTAAAGAAAAATGAGAAAAAAATAAAGGATCAGCTGCAATTTTCTTCAATTGTTAAAAAAGAAATCCCCAATAAAATAGCTGCTCTACAAAGTATTTACTTACTCAAAAAAAAGGAAGGATTTCCTTCCTTCAATATTTCAGTTTCATCTGTCCTACACAAGGTAGAACAACTGCTAGAGGTCATGGAGAAACAACCAGGCAAGGAGAAAATCGAGCGGATTATCAGGGAATTGCAAGAAATTGAAGATGAAGGGAAAAAACAATGGGCAAATTATGTAAGAAAACAAAATGAGGGGATTTTAAATGTTTTACTTTTGTTACAAAAAGTAGCTCCTGATGATGAATCACTCTCTCATTTAATTGTTTATTTTCAGCGTTCGACCAAGATATGGCCACTTACATCGGCAAAGCTGGAGCAATATGAGAATAAATTGAAACAGGGAAAACAGAAGCTATCAGAGTGGAAAACAAATGAGACCATTCATGCTTTCTTAGAAAAGGTGAGCAATAACGAAGCGACTTTGGATGATTTAAATGATGAGGTTCTAAATTGGTTAAGAGTTCACCAATTATCATCTAATCTCATGATCAAAATCAAGTAAGGAGTAAGAGATGAAAAGAGATGTTATTGATATTGTGGCAGAAGAAATGCTGACACAAATAGAAAAAAAAGAGAATCAACTATTGGAATGGGGAATGATTGGGGGAAATGTAGATGCGGAGCAAGAGATTATTCGCATGCTCCGCCAACCTCCTACTCGTCTATTGGAAGACTTGGTTAAACAAAATGAATTGGATGAAAAAGAGGCTAGTATTTTACTGCAAAATCTAATTGATAGAAAACTATTATTACCGTTAAACGATGGATTTCGGAGTCGATATGCCGAAACAGTTCGCTTGCTTTATTTATTGAAACAGAGATTTAAATTTGAGGACTGGCAAGAAGCGCCTAATCTTGTAAGCAATATTAAACCCTTTGTTGAATATAGGGAGTATCCTAAACGTGATCAAAAGTTCTCACAAGTGATGAACCAGTTAAAACATATATCTGGTGATGCAAACTTTAGGAAAGATATCTTATATACTTTGCTTGAAAATGGAAACATTCAACTAGCTAGGTTTCAAGTTGATTCACTACAACGCCTGCTTGGATACCGAACAAAAGTAGATGTTGGGGTAGTAGTTGGCGCTGGAACAGGGTCTGGGAAAACAAAAGCATTTTATCTCCCAGCTTTTGTTAAAGTGCTGGATGCAATTCGCAACCGTCAAACACCATGGACGAAGATATTGGGTATTTATCCTCGTGTTGAGCTTCTCAAGGACCAATATAAAGAAGCGATAAAAGAAATTTTGAAATTAAATCATTATGCGCTGAAAAAAGGCATTCGCCCAATTACCATTGGTAGTTATTATAGAGAGACGCCTGATCATGCTCAAGATGTAGTGGATCATAAGGACCGTAGTTGGAAAAAAGTAGAGAAAGGTTATATTTGCCCATTTTTTTCTTGTCCTACTTGTGGTGGAACAATGGTTTGGGCTGAGGAAGATGTGCAAAGAGAGATAAAAGAAGGATCAGGTAAATATGAGAGATTGGTTTGTATAGAGGCTGCATGTGAAAGTGTCATTCATTCGGAAAATATCATTCTCACTCGAAAGAGAATGAAACAAGCACCACCAGATATTTTATTTACCACTACTGAGATGTTGAACCGTAAGATAACTAACACAAAGGAATGGCCTGTATTTGGAATTAACGCATTTCAACCTCCACTATTTTTACTATTAGACGAGATACATATTTATGATGGTATCACAGGTGCAAATGTCGCTTATCTTCTACGCCGCTGGCGGCATTTGGTCAAGTTAACACAGAAAGTATCAAGAGGAATACAGTTTGTTGGTTTATCAGCAACCCTTTCTAACCCTTTACCATTTTTTTCTCAGCTTACGGGGTTACCACAAGATTCTATTCATTATATATCTCCTAAACCGGAGGATATGGTTGTAGAGGGAGCAGAATATAACTTAATTGTTCGCGGAGATCCTTTTTCAAGCACTTCATTATTATCGACTACCGTGCAGACTGCCATGCTCATGGGGCGTATGCTAGATCCTTTGCATCGAAATGTTTCTCGAGATGCATTTGGTTCTAAAATCTTTGGTTTTACTGATAAACTGGATCTAGTCAACCGTTGGTATCACATTGAATTAGATGCTGAAAAAAGGAACATACTCAGTCAGTTTCGTGATCATAGTCAACTTCCTAATAATTTGCTACCCACAGCAACAAAACAGCATGTAGCTGGACAAATTTGGGAGTTTGCAAGACAAATTGATGCCAATAGTTTAATACATCCGTTAGAAGTTGATATTGCTTCTTCTCAGTATAAGGGTGTTAATGAACAAGCTAAATTAGTCATTGCAACAAGTGCATTAGAAGTGGGATATAACGATAGTAAAGTAGGTGCGGTGCTACAACATAAATCTCCGCGTAACATGGCATCATTTTTACAACGTAAGGGACGTGCTGGGCGTAAACGAGGGATGCGTCCTTGGACTATAGTAATTACCTCAGCATTTGGAGGAGATCGATTTGTGTATGATTATCCAGAGTATCTATTTAATCCTACATTAAATCATTTATATCTTCCTTTAAAAAATCAATATGTGCAGCGTATTCAAGCAGCATTTGCGCTAATGGATTGGTTAACATGGAAATTATCATCACTTGATGAGCAACAGGATATACGGATTTTGTTGACCAAAAGAGGAAAGATTAGGCATCAGAGATATATACAAGATCTGTTACTACAAATATTGCGGGGTGATGATTTAGAGTTTAAAGATTATCTTTCACAAGCTCTTCAACTTCCTGTAGAGCAACTAGAACAAATCTTGTGGCTACCACCACGTTCACTTTATATGGAGTTATTTCCAACACAAATCAATTTATTACAAACACAGTTTGAGAAAGCAAATGAGGAAGAGCAGAATACTCCGCTTTGTGGGTATGTTCCGAAAGCCTTATTCGAGTCATTATATATGACTGATCTAGAGATCCATGTGCCTGGAGGAAAAAAAGAACACTTGCCCATTGTACAAGCGATGACGGAATTTGCTCCTGGTAATGTTTCTAAGCGTTATGTAAATGCTTATAAAACTTACGAAGCTCATTGGCTTCCTATTCTTTCTCCTAAAGGGGTAGATCTAGATGGAAAAAATGTTCGTTCTCGCGTATTAGAAGAGGTAGAAGAAGGGGATACAAATCTAATCGTTTGTGAACCCTATTTATTTTCACTTGAACAGATTCCTAAGCATATTAAAGATCAAAGTTATGCAATCATGGATTGGCGAGTAAAATTGAATCCATTCAGTACTTCCGAACAAAATCATATATCGCTTCCAAGACAGTCCAATCTCTATGGGTTATTAAAAGGAATTTCCTATTTTACAAGTGATGAGAACAACTATGTTCGAGTTGTTCGGTATGCTCCAGTATCGCATGCTACTGTAAAATATAAGAGGAGAAACACAGAAACAAAAGTAATTCCTTTTCACTATAAAGGAAAGTCGGCTGCGATAGGTTTTGAACGGTTTGTAGATGCTATTTGCTTCTCACTTCATAGTATAGAACCACAGAAACTATTTGCTTTACCTGAATGGAACGAGATAGAGAAGTCTGTTAAACCAGAGTATTATCTCTATATTACACAACAAGATCCCAAGATTATTGGGCGTCTCAATGTGTTTGAGATTCAGTGGTTGTCCCAAATTATTCTTTCTTCAGTCATTGCGATTGCAGTAAGCAAAAAGGTAGCTCTTTGTGAAGCCATTGATGAGTTTAAGAAAAACTATATCCGGATTGCTCATCGTACATTAGAAGTGATTTTTCATTCGACTGTAGTGAAAGCCAAAGGTAGTGAAGATAGTAGAGATCGTGAGCAAGATGAAAATCGCGTATATAAGGAATTGTTAGGCTTTATTCAAGACGAGTCATTAATGGAAATACTAATAAAACACCTTTCTATATTTACTATTGATCTTCGTAAACAGGAACAGTTTATCTATTGGATGAAAGAAACGCTTATTGCAACTGTAGGAGCAAGCATTCAGAAAGCGATTGAAGGGTTATTACCTGGAGTTAACACCAGTGATTTAGTACTCGATATTTGTGGGACTGATATCTGGTTGTCTGAAAGCGAATCAGGTGGAATAGGAATCGTAACGAAAGTAGTGTCCATGCTTAAAAACAAAGTAGCTCAGTTTGAAGAGCTTTTTATAGAAAGTTTAGAGCGTTGTGTACGTCATCATGTTACCGCATCCTTACGGGCCATGTTGCCACATATCACAACGGATCATTTCGCAGGATTGTTAGAGAATATTCGCAGGGAAACAAAAATTGAGCAACAACGAGAGCTGCTGATGGATTTGCAACATAAACTAGATCAATTTGGCATTGTACCAGAACATGAACTGATTATTAGTTTTGCTACACACTTCCTTCGAGGAAAAGGCAACCGTGAGCTCGATTTGCTAAGACAAGAATTACATCAACTTTGGCATGAAGAAGAAAAACGTTTGCAATGTAAAATCGATAGTCATGTATTTGCTGTTGCTTGCTTTAATCGAGAAGGAAAAGAAGATAAAATAGCTACCAAAATTGAATTTTTGTTCCAAAAATCTTTCCCAGGCCATGATGTGCCTGAAAGACAGCGCTTTTTATTAGTCGAGTCTTTACTATTTGCTGATTGCGTAGACTCTTGTCCAGAATGTTTGGTTTTGTATAGTCCATTTCAACGTTTTGTTAAGCCATCACGTATTTTGTTACGTCACTATTTACCTCAACCATACAAGATCGTGAAGTTTAGAGAGGAAGATTGGAAAAAACAATTGCGTGAATCCCTTTATCATGGACAAACAGTCCGCTTGATTACGGATGCTGCCCAAAGAGAAGAGATACAAAAAGAATTATTTGAAATTATAAATGAACCAATCGAATATGATTATGAACTCTACTATCCTTATATAGACAAGGTAAGGCAGGATGGGTTATCATGGCAGTTCGATTTGCGAATCCGGGAGGTGTCATATGAGTAGCCGTGTAATTCGCTCTCAAGGGGGAGGTCAATCATTACAAGATTATCTTATTTCGATGTTTATTACAGAGCTAATTCAACCAAGTAGTGAGATATACTTTATTTTTCCTTATTTAAGTAATTATCCACTTATGGATAATCGATTTAATCAATATACAGCACTTATCCCTTTTGCTAAGGGAGCGACGATCTATCTAACTGATATCCTAGAAGCATTGGTATTCAAGGGTTCGGATGTGAGAGTAATTTGTAATCCTGAACGTAAAGAAACTCGTCTCTTTATTGATCGCCTTGAAGGAAGAGTTCAATTTAAGAGGCTAGAGAATAATCATGATAAAGTGTTGGTCTCAGAGAAGTTTTATCTTCACGGATCTATGAATTTTACTTATAGAGGAATTCATGTAAATAGAGAAAGCGTTCGTATTACTACCTTCGCGCCCGAGGTAAATTCAGCCTTACTTGCAGCACGTGAGCGTTGGAAGGAGTCCTTGAATTTATGACGAATGATGCAAAAAAGCTGGATTTTATTAGCCAGTTGTTTGATGTAAATGGGGATAATCCTTATGATATTCGTATTGTTGATCATAAGCCATTTAGTATGGATGAACACATGATGATGATGCTTGATCGGTTCATGGAAGATAAAACGGTTGTATTTCCTTTTCCTAAAAGAGGAATGATACATTGGTTAATTTGTAATAAAAATAGACACCAATTGCACCGAGATTATAAAGAGATATATAGCTTTATTAAAGTGTTTTGTACTGATGGCATATGTTTTCGTCATTTCAATCCGGAATATCGTATTGGCAAATTAGGTAAAGACTTATTTACTGATGGATATTTTCTCTTAAAATCCGTTAATCAAGAAGCAGATAATATCTGGAAGATGCTTAGTTTATGGATGCAGTTGGATGAAAGAAGACCGGCGGATCAGTTAGAAAAAACTGAGCGTAGTGCATTTGCATTACGCTCTGAATTCCAACAATACTTAGCTCTTGAAAATTGGATAGAAGCAGAACGTACTCTAGAAGAGATTCGACAAGGATACTATGTAAGTGATGAGAACTACATTTTTTTACAAATACAGTTTTGGACACACCAAAGAAAATGGGAGAAAATCTGGTATTCTAAGTACTTTGAACTTATTGCTGCAATGGAGACAATTCCGTTACAAATACGATGTTCTCTTCTATCTGCTTTCTATTATGTAATCTTATCTCCTACTGAAATCGAGGAGAGATATGAGGAAGCACATCAAAAGTTCCAGCAGCATCGTTTTCGTTTAGGCAATCTTCTTTATACATCACTTGGTTTAGATGAGGAAATTTATTTACGCATTTTTGCACATGAGGCATTTTTGAATGGGGATAGGAACAGGTTAGAGAATTTGATGCAAAATACAAATGATCTAACTACTAAAGAACTACTCCAGTATTTTGTCTCACAGATCACTATAGGTTCTATCGAGGCAGAGATAAAAGTAGATCCGGAATTGGAAGGTGAAGAGTTAGCACTTTATTATATAAAAGAGAAAAGATATGATGACGCCTATAACTCATTAAAGGAATGTTCTCCTACTCCAAAAGTAGCTGAGTTATTATGTAGATTAGCTGTTGTCACAGAAGCCAAACAAGTATATTCATCAGCCTATGAAGTGTACAAACAATTATCCGAAGATGAGCAAGTGGAATTAGAACAAAATCCTGATAGTAAGCCGCAGGTCTTGCTTGTAAAGCAATGGAAGGAAGGCTTGAAAAGTCAGGTAGAACAACCGACAAATGAAACATGGAATTACTGGTTTCAATCTTTTCTATCCGGTGAATTATCAGAGGATAAACTTGGTGAGCGACTAAAAAGAATTGATGAATTAAACAGTGCTTTTGATTGGTCTCCTTCTATGCTTACTGATCTCACAGAGGTCTTGACAAGTATAGCCATTGAGGAATTAACAACATCCAAGAAGATTTTATTGGACAAAGCACTTCCTTTCTTTGTTTCAGATTTTTTATTGCATCATCAATTTCCTAATCCGCAAGCACAGGATGTTTATGATTATACGGTAGAGTTGATGAAAATTCATAGCAAAAGGAATAGAAATAATACAGAGCTTCTCTTAAAGTTAATGGAGGGAATGCTCTTATTAGAAGTTACACTGGTTAATAATCTGTGGAATTCTGCTAAGTATTGGTTTAATATCAATCCAACCAAAGCTTTGCTATCTCAAGTTTTGGTAGCTTTAGAGTTATTTGAGGAATACGGATTAAGTCATGATGAACTACGTGCTCTTTGGGGACATTGGACAGCCAGTATTGGTGAAGGGATTAGGACAATCTCTCATACTGATTTAGTATCATGGTGGGAATTTGGTCGGATCATTAGTGGCGATGAGTACTTGCTTCGCATGATAGAGGAAGCAATTAACACAATGTCAACTGATGAAGAAACAGATGTGATTAGTCAGCAAGATCCTCTTATAGTGACGATCTTTACCTTGCGTCCTCAAACAGCTAAGCGTGCTATTGAGCGTTTACAGCCGCGAAATGAAAAGATTAAGTATCGAATTTGTGCGGATGAGATTCTAACGGATCAAGCAAAAGTGTATGCAAAAAGTTCCGATATAAATATTGTTGTGACCTCTTGTTTAACTCATGCTCTTTTTTACGGAATTCAACGCTATCTAAATAAAACTGTGTATCCTAAAAGTTCAGGAACATCAGGAATTATTAAAGCATTTGAGGATTATTTGCAGAATAACTATTAATAGATTTTAGGATATATATCTAAACTTTTCAAAATGTGGAACCCCCTTCTGTTTTCGGAAGGGGGACTGTTTTGTATAAATTAATCATTCGAAGACTTTAGCTTTATTTGAAGATGTAAGTATTGAATGAGACGCGGACAATGTTTATATAAACTTGTCAAAGCATCACTTTCTTTTTCAAGTGAGATAATATATTCTCCTTTGTTAATAATGGAAAATAGTAGATCACGAGTTGATGGAGGAAGTTGTGAATCCATAGAGATGCATTCTAACATCTGTTCTAGAGATTTGGGGATTACCGTCCATCTCCGATCGGCGAGCAATGGATGTATGAGAGAATTTAATAACCGCTGACTCGCTTCTTTTTGTTTTAGCCAATTGTTGTAGCTTTCGTATATACCATGATACAGCAAATGCGTTTCTAAATTTGCTACTTCTTTTATTAAATTTGGATTTGGTACTAGCTGTTTCTTAATTTGTTGACATACCGTTTTAATTCGAGTGTTTATTGATGGATGGTAACTTTGTATATATTGGGTCATCGTTTCGTATTCAACACACTTATTTTTAAGACAAGTTCTCAAATCGGATTGGTATACTTGAAAGGCTTGTTGTAATTCAGTCAGAAATGTATAGAGTGATACATTTACAAGTCGATATCGCTCTAGGCTTTTAGGAAACAACCGGGAAATAAAAAATGTTTCGAAGTCAGGATTTACTTTCATTTTATTTATTTTTGTCGCATCAATAATATTGTCACGTAACGCAAACCAATCTAAGAAAAATTCTTCCACCCATTTTTGAGTCTCTTGGGAGATCGGTATAGAAGGTAGGGAAAGTACAGAAGAATACTTACATGTTTCTAACCATGAATTTATCCAAGTAAGAAGTTGAAAAGCAAACTCATCTGTAGGGAGTCCAAGTGATTTTTCTAATTCAGTTAACCACTGGTCACTTAACATTTCTCCTTGATAGATCCATTCTGCTACATCCCAACTATTAGATAGATCAGAAAAAATTTTTTTCCTCTGTGATGTTTTTTGTTGTTGGAATCCGTACATTTTTAATAGTATTACTGAACGATGTACCTTGATTTCGTTTTTCTTCTCTACGGCAGAAAATGAGACTGGATAGCGAATTCCTTTGGAAATTTCACTTCGTTGAAGAACTGCAGATTGCCTAGGCGTGAACCGGCGGCTGATATGAATTGCTTTTATTGCGTCATGTATAAGGGTGGCAATACTTCCTCGTAGTGAATAAATTAGTTCTTCATTAACTTTTTTGCCCTCTATCCAATCACGCAAGTGTAGAAGGGGGGTTGCCTCTTCCTCGTGTTTCATAGAATGAAAAGGTAGAGATGAATGATTTCTTTTTACTGTTTGTAATGAAAGAGTAAGAGAAGTAGATTGGTCACTACAATGTTTTACCCAACCCTCTGGTAAAAACACATGATCTGTATCGTGATCAGCAAACATTTCTCCCAAAATTTTTAGCAAGGGATATGGATGATTTGCATAAACGTTTCGATCAATAAGAGCTTCTACCCGAGACAGACCCCAAGAAGTACCGCGAAGTAAAAATCTAATAATTTCACGTGTGTGCAGGATGGTGTAACGTAACTTTCCTTTTCCACTTGGAACTCCATCATATATACGCTCAATAAGAGGTTCATTAAGAGGGAGAAGTGAAAGACGGGCACGTTCACCTACGAGAAAACGACTACAATTAATTGCATGAGGACAGTTTGAGTTGCACACAAAACCTTGTGTCGATTTCAGTTCTATTAAATATTTTTCTAAATAAGGCACAGCATCATTTCGACCTAATGTGTAAAATACTTGTCCACTCTCATCTGTTAACCAAAGTTTTTGGATGCGATCATCTATGGTGTCTAAATTTAGAATACGACTCATAAGAGTAGTTCCCTTTTCTGAATCCTGTAAAGCTCCTGGTGTTAAACCAATAACTACATCCCAGTTACCCTCTTCAAGGGTGATAAAGTAATCTAGGAGTTCAGAAGCATAAATATTTATTGATTGTACAAGATCATCAATAAGAATAAGTGGACGGATGTTTTTTTTCATAGTTATATGAGATAACTGTTTAAGAATAGATATCATATCATGACCGGAGAACAAGAATTGCTCTAGCTTTTTTCGTAAGGAATGGCGAAAACTTTGGTATGGAATAGATATTGGCAGAGCTGTGCTACGTTTAATTTCATCCAATTGCTCTTCGCTAATGATCTCAAGTGATTGTACAATATTCTTTTCTTTCACTTGTTGAGCAAACGATTTAATATTTTGTTCAATAATTGGCCGTAATAAAAGAGCAAGTGGTACGATCTCCTCATCAGAATCAAAAAATTCAGCTAAAGTAGACCAAACAATTTGATTGATAATAGTAATGGGTTTTTGGAGTAATATATGCCATTTACTATCGTCAATGGCCTTATCTTCGGATATTTGAAGTGCTTCATAACAACGGGTAATTAATAGCTGAGGATTAAGCTCTGTTCTAGATAATCGTATTACTGGACGATAAACATTTTGTTGTATACATTGATCTCTTAGCCAACATAGGAGTTCTGATTTGCCTGACCCAGTCGATCCTAGAATAGTGTAAACTCTATTTCCTATGGCGGTATCTTCTTGTAACTCATCAAATAATTCTTTTTCTGTTATTTCCTGAACAAGTTGATGTTGATAGTACTTATGTAAAACTTGTGGGTAATGTGTTTGTCTAAAATATTCTGGAGAGAATGAATAACGTTCGTCTGCCGTAGCTACTAACAATTTTAGTGATTTGGATGAGAGACAGGGAAGCACTGGCACACTCCACCTTTCAAATAGTAATCCAGTTCCATTGTTGTTTTGATCCAAATGATGGATATGGAAGGTCTTGCTTTCTTTCAAGATGGATAATTTCTTCTTTATTTAAAAAAGAGAGACCCATTAGTAAACCATCGAAAATTTGTCCTTGATGTATGCAAGGGATAATTGGATGAATATTATCTAAACAGTATTGGTAAAGAGAACCGCTAAAAGAACCTGATCTTTTCACAAGTTGTTGTAGTAAAGAAAGATGTGGGAGTGCATAAAATCCAGTGTACATTCGATAGCCTAGACCGAAAAACTCCATTATTCGTTTCCAAGCATTTATTTTTTCTTTTCCAACCATGATTTCATTGAAATGTTTATTTACACTGTAGTGAACATCTTCTATATATAATTTATTAGGCTTAATAAATAGCTCATAATACAAAGTGGTGAACACATAATTGAGTGAGTTAGTTGGTTCATTTTTACTTATTTCTACTAAACGTTTTAAAAACATAATTACATCCCAGTCACCGCAAATAGCAAGATAACCTGATTCTTTCTTTTCTATGAATTGAATTGTCATCAGGAAAGAGATAGTATTCTCAATTAATGACGAAATATCTGTAGCCGTAGTGTATTGAAATATCTCTTTTAGTTCATCTATGGTTATCCGAGGATTTTCTTTAATCATTTCATATATAGAAGGGATTTCAGGGCCGTAGCACATTTGGAACAACATGATCATTTGTCCTTTCTGTTTGGCTTATTATATTTTGTATCGTATTTCTCAAATGATAGTAGTTATGAATTGAACGTAGTTTCATATAATGTCTCGGGGATGGAATGAAGATATCATAAGGATTAATGCTACAAACTGGACAGGAGCAAGGAAGTGGTTCGAAAAGGCGTGGTCCAGATTTGGCTATTCTTGAAGTGCCAAGTATATAAGTACGGAATGGATTACTATAAAAAACAGAATAATATGCTGCTGCTTTAGTTGGACGAGTCGAATCAAAAGAAGAAATATTCATAGATGACATTTCATAAATTTGATTTATACCTGTAACACCAAATATATGTAAGTATTGGGCCTCAACCAAACGAACAACCGTTTGAATTGTAGAAAGTTGCTCGTTAGAATTCTTGGATAAAAGAGATCCAATTCCAAAGTATTTATAACCCATCTTTTTTAATTCAAGAACACTGTGTTGTACACTAGGTCCGTCAAAACCTTGGATAACAGCCATAGGTTGAATGTTACTTGGTAAGCGTGATTTGGTAAAAAGGTTCATATACTCCCAAGCGAAATATAAGTTTTTTTCCATTGTTTGGTATTTGTCGGATAAACTCCTTTTATCTAACATAGGTATATCTAATTGAACTAGCTTAATTGTTTCGATGGAGTTGTTAGCATCTTGTAAAGCGTCTAACTGCAGGTTGAAAATTTGTTCAACCGTGGTTTTTTTATTTTGATTCCTATAAAAAATACCTCCAGAATCAATAATTAACTTATTAGGTAATGTATTAAGTTTACGTAAAGGGCGTTTATTATCAGGAATAACGCTAATAAGCATTGGACATTCTTTGTAATAATCGCAATATTTAGCGTCGCTATGAGACCAGCTGATATAAAATTCCATTGTTTCACCTTTTATTCATAGTGTTACTGGAAAAAGTATATCTTAATCACTCGCCACCTGCCTCTACTATCTATCTAAATTCAGTAAATTGACACATTACTTGAGTAACTATAATCAACGATAGTATTTTTAGTTATTTACAAGATTGATTATGTAATTAGATATATTATCAAGATTAATTAGGGAACAATTTACAAAAAGATAAAAAGGTTTGTATGTACCTAGATACTTGTGTTTGTGCTATTCTAAAAGATGCACCATTGTGTGAACTAAAAGGATAAAGAATATAGAAGGAACAATAATAAAAGGGTATCCTTGTGTATATTTAACTAATTTTAGCAAATCGATGATGAGGTGAATTTACTAACAATGCGAACGTTAGTCGTGACGTCTTGTACCGGACAAAAAAAACATAGCCCAGAAAACCAATTAACAATTAATGATTTTAGAGATGCATCTCTTTTACATAAGAGAAGCCTAGAACTTTCTGCTTATGAAGAAACTGCCGGAGAGATGTATACAGGCAGACAACATACTTCGTTAATGCATGGGATTAAAGAATATAGAAAGCATCGAGATGATATTGATGTAGCCATTCTTTCTGCTGGTTACGGCCTTCTAAAAGAAGATGATAAGATCGTACCGTACAATGTTACTTTTAATTCGATGAATGGCACCGCAATTAAAGAGTGGTCTCAGTATCAAAGAATGAATGACCAACTTCAAAACTTCATTTCAAAATATGACTTGGTATTTTTTCTTCTAGGTGACTCTTATCTAAAAGCAATTGATTGGGAAAGCATTAGAATAAAGGAACATCAGAAATTTATCTTTTTTGTAGGCAACGCAAGTCAAAATAAAGTACTTGTGCAAGAAAATATGTATACACTTGCGATGGGAAGTAAAGAAGCGAGTTATTTTAAAGCTGGTTTAGTCTGGTTAAAAGGAGAACTATTCTCTCGTTTGTTGAAATCTCTGATTAAAACTCCAGAACATACTTGGGATGACATATTGAAAAATCCGATGTGCATTCGTGATTTTATTATAAATGGTGAACAGGTAGAACAACTCTCGTTTTTTGAAGAAAGTAAAGTAGAGAATGATTTACTTCCTATCAACAAGTATGTCCCTCCTTTTTTTGTATCACAAGATCTAATAGCAAAGAATTACACAGGTCAGTTCCGATTTTTTATGCCCGAAAATGATGATCGTGTAGATGGCGATTATGATTTCATCCGAGACTATTCTGATCCCAATCGCAATCCTTTATTAAATGATGTCTATGCTCATGAGTTATACGGGTCTCCTCAATATGATGGGGTTTTGATTTCTAAAGTTAATATTGATGCTACAAAGAGAAAGCGTGAGTTAATAAAAGAAATGGGTGGGTTGCATAATTTCTTAAGGCTTCCGCTTTCTATTCCGATTATGGGTGACTGCGGTGCTTTTAGTTATTTTTCCCAAGAGGAACCACCCTATAACACTGCCGAAATACTAGAGTACTATGATCAATTCCGATTTGATATTGGTGTTTCGATTGACCATTTAATCGTTGGTTCTATTGAGAAAGATGAATCGGAACGTGCCAGACGGTATGAAATCACGTTAAAAAATGCCAGAGAGTTTATTGAGAAGCATAAAGAGCGTGGATACAAGTTTATTCCGATGGGGGTTGTACAAGGCTGGGATCCTTTTTCCTTTCGTAGTGCAGTAGAAGAAGTTATTTCTATGGGATATAAGCATATTGCACTAGGTGGATTGGCAAAAGATAAATCAGAAAAGATTT
Source organism: Laceyella sacchari (assembly GCF_024927925.1). Taxonomy (NCBI): domain Bacteria; kingdom Bacillati; phylum Bacillota; class Bacilli; order Caryophanales; family Thermoactinomycetaceae; genus Laceyella; species Laceyella sacchari. The sequence goes on along the minus strand of NZ_CP103866.1, from coordinate 3,045,142 downwards.
TTGAAATCTTGAAAGAAATTTCACCAATCATCCCAGATGATTCTTATCGAGTGCATTTGTTTGGTGTAGCAAGAAGTCCAGAAATCATGGATGTTTTTAGTAAGCTTGGGGTTACTTCTTTTGATTCAGCTTCTCCTCTACGTCGGGCTTGGTTAGGAACAGGGCATAATTATCATGCAGTTTCAGGTAAACATTATGCTGCTATTCGCATTCCAGAAGCAAAAGGGATTCGTATTCAAAAAAGGATGGAGCAAATTGGAATGTCGTTAGAAGACCTGCAGGCTATGGAACAAAAAGCATTAGATGCTTTAAGAGCTTATGATCAAGGAAGTCTGGATTTGGAAACTACTCTAAACGTAATTATGGAATACGATAAACTGGTCGGGGAAGGAAGAGATAGACACTGGGATCTGTATAAGGAGGTATTAGAAGATAAACCGTGGAAGGCATGCGATTGTCCTATATGTAAAGAAGTAGGAGTAGAAGTAATTATTTTTCGGGGCAATAATCGTAATCGTCGTCGGGGATTCCATAATACGTTTGCCTATTATGAGCAATTGAAAAGATACCAAAAAATGAAATCTAATTGTTAGACGGAGGTGTGTATATGTGAGGGTTCTCTTATATATACTTGCCATTTTAGTTGCAAATGTACTCACAGCGAAGTTACGACCTCTAAACATGGGGATTTTTGTTGTGCCGATTGGGACGTTTTTAATTGGTATTACTTTTATTATGCGAGATTTGGTGCAAAATCAGTTAGGACGTCGTAAAACGTATTATATTATTATAACTGCGCTCTTTCTCAGTGCTATTACATCATTACTGCTCGGTGATACTTTATGGGTAGTGTTTGCTTCAGCTATATCCTTTGCTCTTTCAGAGACAACTGATACAGAAATATATAGTCGATTGCGAACGTCTATGAGCTATCGCGTTATGTATAGCGGTTTAGTGGGTGGTTTGCTAGATAGCACTGTGTTTGTGGTTGTAGGAATTAGTCCTTTGGGTACAGGATTTGTACCATGGGATGCTGTGCCACTTGCTATAGCTGGGCAGGTTATTGTGAAAAGTGTTATGCAACTGATAGGTGCTTTGATTATAGGGAAATTTATTAACACATTAGAAGATACAAATGCAACCAAAAATAGAGTATCTTCTACTTTATAGTGTGATGAGACAAAAGAAGCATTGGCAGAATATGAGGCAATATTTGTTTATGAGTAGGCTGTACCTATAATGAGTACAGCCTACTTAGTTTTGATTGTTTATTACATCGTTGTTTGGTAATCAGATTGTTTCAGTTACTCAAAAAGGATTCAAAATGTGTTAACCTGAGTTCAGCGAATTGTTCCCATCTTGTTTCTGGTTTTCCGTAATTCACATATGGATTAACACACAACCTTTTATGATGGAAAGAGGAAAAGGATATTTCCATATATTTGGGGTTATATGTGTTTACTAGATCTTTAAGAATAATATCAATACAGTTTTGATGAACATTTACATAGCTTTGATAACTGAGGAGATATTGCTTAAGTGATTCTTTTTCGATCAACTTTTTATCAGGGACATAGTTGATAAATATAGAAGGAAATTTAGATGGTTCAGTAACCGAGGGAATTCCAAAAAAATTGGGATAGGTTATTTTAACAAAGTAATTCGTATCTGAGTTTTGATTATTTATGCTCTTTAAGATAGATTGTCTACGATAAAAAGTGAGACGGCTTTGGTTTTGTATAGAGTATAAATTCTCATCTTTTGTATATGTCACTTTTGTAACCACCTTTTTAAGTTATGCATAATGACCATTCGTCTTCAAGTATTAATTCGAATTCTATTAGACATAGAGGTTGCAGTTTTAGTAACTCAATGTCTTTGCTACATACGATCTCTGATTGATAGTAATTTTTTATATTGGATTTTGATTTAGATAAATCCTTTAACCTGATTATATATTACATTTTGTTCGTTTTGGGACACTCACTTACTGGTGTTGATCGCTTTTTTGTTGTTAAGGTAGGACTGACTAGGGCGTGTCTGGTGAATGATTAATTGAGCCACATGATCAAGGAAATCAAGGTAATGGCGGCACAAAAATAAACCGCCCGTTTTTCATAACGAGTGGCGAAGCCACGCCATTGCTTCAGGCGGTTAATACAGCGTTCAATCACGTTTCGGCGTGAATATTGTTCTTTGTTGAAGGTCAGAGGACGCCCCGGCTTTTTGGCCCGACGCTCCGCCTGATCTCTGCGTTCGGGGATGGTATGGGAAATCCCACGTTTTTGAAGAAATCGACGACAAGACGGATAACTGTAGCCGCGATCGGCAATCAGATGATCCGGCCTCTTGCGAGGCCTTCCTTTTCCCAAACAGGGAACGGAAATGGAATCGAGTAATGCTTGTAATTGGGTACAGTCATGCTGTTGACCGGGAGTGATTGTAAAAGCAAGCGGTCGACCTTTTCCGTCACAAGCAAGATGGATTTTGGTCGTCAGACCTCCGCGGCTTCGTCCGAGTGCCTCATTCTGGAAGCGAGGGTCCCCCTTTTTTCGGCGCGCCTGCGGCGTGCTGATGAGCTCGGACAATCGTGCTGTCAACGAAAACAACCCAATCGACATCGGAAACGGCGTGGGAGTAAGTCTGAACATGCTTAAGCAAGCGATCCCACGTCCCATCCTTTTGCCAACGTGTAAAACGATAGTAGCAAGTTTTCCAAGAACCATAACGTGCAGGCAGATCCCGCCAGGGAGATCCCGTCCCAAACTTCCACAGGATTCCGTTCAAAATGGTTCGGTGGTCTTTCCACTGTCCGCCTCGTTTCCCATTCGAAGGCAATAAAGGCTCGATCTTTTCCCAAGCCTCATCTGTAATCTCATAACGCCGTCTCATCATGATGTCTCCTTGCTTTTGTTGTTATGAACATTCTAACAGGAAATCATGATGGATTCACCAGACACGCCCTAGACGGTTTTTTGTTTCAAGCTGATTCAAAATTAGATTGCTCCGTGTTTGAAGATGATGATATGATTGACGAAATTGATAACTTTGTTAAAGATTATTTAGTTACTTTTCTTCAAGAATGTTTTAATGATGCAGGGGGGAAACTTTCGAAAATTCCTTATTACTTGTACTATCCCAATACAGGGGCGGCTTATGATTTGCTAAGTGAGAAATGGTTAGAATAAAAGTAATTGAATAAAGTACTTAGTTTAGATAAGCATTATCATAATCTAGTATGGGGTTTCATCTCGTTACTGAAATTTGACGCGGGTTTATTTGCTCTAAATGTTTCTAATATATCCTTAGCCTTTTACTTGTAATGAAGAGGTACAGATTCGAACCATATCATAAGTACTAAAAGAGCCCAAGATCTTGGGCTCTCAGACTGTAGACAAACCCCTTCTGAAAACGGTGTTCAGAAGGGGTTTGTTGGCTAGACGATAAAAATATCGGGTAAGGCGATGGTTGCGCCATCGCCAATTGGCCAACTTCTTTAAATTCATGGCAACAAAAAGTAGCATCGCTTGCATTTGAACTCGACGCTTCCCTCGAAGCGTCGTCCAACGCATTCCATGCTTTTCTTTCATATCGGCAAATACTCGTTCAATTGTCAATTGTTTCTTTCCGTTGTTTATAAATTATTTTATTCTGTTCCGTGTGCCGGAGATGTTCAGCTTCATCTAAATAGGCTTACCAAATATGTCGTTGAATCTGTTTTGTATGGTTCCGGCTGTTCGTACATTGAGAAAGGAATGGACAATCTTTACAGATTTTTGGATCAGATATGTACTGACGGTAGCCTTCACGATTAGTTGTACGGTAAGTCAACGTTTCATTAGCAGGGCAAATATACCAGTCATAATACTCGTCATAAACAAATTCATGTTTTCGAAACAAACCTTTTTTCGTTTGAGGTCTTGTATAAGGCATAACGGGACGAACTCCGTCATCAAGCAAGATTTTGCTAATGTAAGGAGTTTTGTAGCCAGCATCAACAGCGACCGCTGTTGGTTGAGTAACTGTGAGTTTGATCCGATCATAAAGAGATGAGAAGACTTGGCTATCGTGAACATTACTTGGTTCTACTATCGCTCCCAAGACAAAGCCATTCCGATCACAACCAGTATGAAAGGAATAAGCGAAAACGGATTCGCGTTCATTTTTTACAAAGTATCCGCTATCCGGGTCAGTTGTGTTTTTCTTAACTTCTTTGACTTCAACATTAGTCTTGGGAGCTAGTGCCTTTTTTCCGTTAGCCAAACGAATCTTGATTGATCTCATCATGAAGTTGCTCTTGATAGGTTCGGGTCTGCGCCCGAACCAACTTCTTTACATATTTCTTTTTGTTTGCATTGGCTTTTACATGTGTTGAATCAATAAAGATGACTTCTGGATTAACAAAGCCATGATCGATTGCTTCTTGTAAAATACGATAAAAAATCACTTCAAAAAGATCGGTGTCTTGAAAACGGCGGACATAATTCTTTCCGAACGTTGAAAAATGGGGGATTTTTTCTGTGAGCCCATAACCAAGAAACCAACGATATGCCACATTGGTTTCAATCTCTTTAATGGTTTGCCTCATGGATCGAATGCCAAATAAATACTGAATGAGCGTCATTTTAATTAAGACCACTGGATCAACACTAGGGCGTCCATTATCAAGGCAATAATAGTCTTCAACCAGATCATAGATAAAGTCAAAATCAATACTGGATTCAATCTTGCGGACCAGATGGTCCGCGGGCACTAAATCATCTAATGTTATGATTTCAAGCTGGTTTCGACCACTTTTCCCATGTTTGGATAACACAAAAAATCCCCCATTATTCATTTTCTTATTAATGGGATTCGACAAAAAAAGCTTGTCGACCTGTCTGCAATCACAGACTTTGTCGACAAGCTGGGCAACGGAATATCCTTTGCTTTTTACTTTTCAACTTAAAATATTTCCTTCTATTTCCGGTTGACATAAAATAGGGTTGTAATAAAAAAATCAACCGGAAGGTGAACGCCTATTGAAAAGGTTCTTAAGTAGAATGGCCAGAGTTCTGCAGAGTCGGAAAGGGTCGCCAACGATGGAATATGTGGTGGTCATCGCCTGTGGTGTTGCGCTGGCTTTATTGTTAAACCAAGTGATGGCCTTTGCAGAGGTGCAAGGAGCTCTGAAAGATAAGATCATGCAAGTGATCACAGGACAAAACATGGTTGTCTCAGTGGATGAAGATCCTAAAGAACAATCACTTGACGAAAGAAAAAACGATTTTTTTAGAAAGCCAGAATGGATAAACGATCTTGCATCTGGTTATCAAGCATTAAAAAACAAGTTCAAAGAAGGATTATCGGAAACAAGGGAAAATGTAAAAAACATCGAGTTGGAGGAAGTCACCCAGTCTTTATGGAATAACACTACCAACGCTTTAGAAAGCGTATGGCAATGGGTGAAGGAAAATAAAGAAGTGGTTGCTTCAGCTGGGGTGATCATTGCTGGAGTCGGGCTCTTACTCATCCCAGGATTGGAGCCGTTGGGGCTTATGCTGTTGGCGAACTGGGGCTTATCGTTAGGCTTCGGAGCGTTACTTAATGGCGGCCAAGTAGACAAGACGGTGCTGTTGGGAGCGGCTATTGGTGGAGCGGCTGGAGCCATTGGTGGTGGAGTAGCGAGTGCGCTCTTTTCCGGTTTGGCAAAGTTTGCGCCAGGGCTTGGAGCCGCTATAACAGGATCGCGTTTTCTAGGTCCTATTATCAGTGGTGGGAAGCAGATTCTTGGTAAAGCTCCCGCTTTTGTCCAACGCATGGCCAGCGGACTCTTTAGCAAAATGGGTGCCATGGCGGCAACAGAAGGGGCTATCACCAGTGGCGTAGATGACTGGTTAAGAGGGAAAGAGCTGAATTGGAAACGAGCTATTCTCTCAGGGTTGGCTGGAGCTACATTAGTTGGTTTTGCTTCAGGTACGTATCCGCTTGTGCAACCGCTGCTTAACAAAACGACGGCTGCAATTGAAAAACATGCTGGCCCGGTTGTGGCTAAGATAAAGCCGGTTGTTCAAAATGCAGGAAAATGTTTAGGTTACCAGCAGACTCCGCGATATTTTGCGTTGATTAAACTTGGCAATGGGAACTTTATTGAGTGTTTGTTATGCACAAGCGGATCGAGGAAGTGGTGGGGGAAGAAGTAAAAGCAGTAATGGAGCAAAAGTAACTTCAGCTCAGGGATATGCTACCCTAGTCAGTAACCGTACTCAGTTAGCAGGGGATTATAAGGAAGGAACACAGGCATCCGTTATATTGCGTGAAGAGCTCAAGAAGGCAGGTGTCGAAACTCCTCCTTATCCTAATGCCGCGCATCATATTATCCCTTGGAATGATCCGAGAGCGCGAGAAGCTCAACAGCTGATGAGGGAATTCGGCATAAACGAAAACTCTGCAGCGAATGGAGTGTTTTTGCCTTACGTTGACAGTAAGCATCCACAAGGAAAGTATGTTGGGAGCGAGTCATTGCATCGAGGAAATCACTCTGGCGCATATATTGAATATGTCACTAATCGTTTGATAAAAGTAAGAGAAACTGGTGGGACAACTGCTGATGCTGTAGATGAGTTGAATGACATACGGGCTAAGCTTTTAAATGGATCGTTGTCATTGAATTGATGTTCAAAAAAAGTGTTATACTGTTTTTAACATTAGTAATGGAGGAACGAACGTGAAAATATGGGAGTTAAAGGCGTCTTTGGATGAACGTTTTGAAACAATACAGCTAGTGAATTTCGATCAAGATTATGAAAAATATTTTAAGGAAAGGTTTAATTCCATTACTCCTTTAGAAGATGTCTGGGAAGAAGTTAAAATATATACATTGGAAGAAGGGGAGTCTAGCGATTGTCCAAAGTTTTGGGGTCATTCAGCTGCACCTGTTTTCAGTGAGAGAGCCCTTGATGTAACCCAAGATTTTTTGAAGGATAAAGTAGAGGTATTGCCACTTGCCCATCCAGAAAAAAATTATTTTGCTATTCATGTTATGAATGCAATTGATGCAATTGATTACAATCGTGCAGTTATCAGACAATTGAGATCTGGGCTTAGAGTAGGATTTGAAAAGTATGCGTTTATTAAGGAAAAGGTTAAAGGTGAACACATTTTTCGTATTTTCTTAGATGACCGGATTCGCTCGATGGTGTTTGTTTCTAATGAGTTTAAAGAAGCTGTTGAGTCTAATGGGTTGGTTGGATTTCAGTTTAATGAAGTTTGGGATTCAGAGAAAGAATAATTTCGAGGAAATATGTTATAGCGGTTTTTTAGCTAATGGCTTTTTACTTTGAATATTTTTTGTCTGATTCTATAAGGATTGCTTTATTTTGCATGATAAGGTCCACTCCTACTCTTCAATTGGCCTTCTAACAAATCTTCTAATGAAACTTCTAATGTGCGGCATACTCTGGGGTTTCATCCGGTTTACTAAAATCGGCGGAACCTTTGATATGACTAGGGTTTATTTGCTTCTAATGCTTCTAATTTACCCTATGCCTTTCACTCGTAATGAAGGGGTCGCAGGTTCGAACCCTGTCATCAGCACCAAACTAAAGCCCGAAATGTCGGGCTTTTTTTGTGTTTGAAATTGCTCATGAAATATGGCGGGTTGCACCGTAGCCATATTATAAAAATCTAGCCGAGCAACTCTTATATTCTTTGTTGAAATCAGAGGATATAGATTAACATTAGTTTCTTGAAAATGAAACGGACGAAGTAGCCCCCCTTAGTTTCAGGGGGTATAACTTACTAATTTTATTGTCCTTATTCTTTCAAACCAATCCACAGCTTCCTGTTGCATGTTGGTAAGTACATGGCTATAAATTTCCATTGTGATCCGGGTATCTGAATGGCTCAACCGTTGCGCGATTTCCGCGCTTTTTTTGATGCTTCAAAAATAAGGTGATGAGTTGTTCAGGATGAACCGCATGTTACCTAAATTACGTGACCCCAAGGTATGGGTTGTTATTCGCTTTTGTAAAGGTATTTTTAGACGCGCTGCACGTCAATATTGGCCCTGAAGAGTGGCAACTGTGGGAGGGCGTTATTAACTCCGCTTGCAGCGTTGCAAATGGCAGAATTAGTTGGAGAAAAGTTCAATGACTATAAAGGGGTGGCAGTTATATTCCCGCGTAACAAAAATACCTCATCCTCATATCCGGGGCCGCCTGAAGGACTCCGCAAACGGATCGCTTATGCGAATAATAAAAATTCTAATTTTTTCCTGTTTCTGCATTGCAATGCAGGTGGCGGTGGCTTTTAGTCCTTTGTGGCCCAAAATGCACCGGCTCGGATCAAGCAAATCCAAAAAGCAATTAACAAGGTACTGCTTTATCTCAAAGGCTACGGCTTTGGGCCACATGGGAACCCGGCAAAAGTTGATAGTCAGGCAGCTCGTTCCGGGATCGCGGTTCTCCGGGATACCAAAATGAGTGCCGTTTTGCTGGAGAACCTTTTCATCGACAATCTGAAGGAAAACAAGATGTTGCGTGATCGTCGATTCTTGGATGGGCTGGCATGGGCCATCGTTAAGGGAATAGTTTTTGCTAAGAAAAAGTGAACAAGCCGAAGCCGATGTACAGAGTGATGGTGGTTGGGAAGGAGTTTTTTGATACGGCTTATGTGGCGAAGAGTTGAAAAGGCGGTCAAAAACAACAGAAAAGAAGTTAGCATCAAACGGATTTAACAACTTTCCCAAAAAAGAAGAACCCATTTATTTTTAGATGGGTTCTTCTTTACATAAATAATTGTGTATAGCATTTAGTCATCGGGGGGCTCTGGCTGGAATTCCCTTTCAGCATGTGTATTATTGGAATAGCTTTGGTGCATAGTTAATTCACCTCCATTCTGGGATTTTATACTGAGCTCATAAAAACGGGAAAGATATTTGTTGTATTTTACTGTGTCCCTTTTCTCATAGCACTGTGCTAATTTTAGCATAATATCTTTTTCTTTTTTAGTAAAATGCCTTTCGGCTATTTTACCAGCTTCATCAAATTGTTGAATAGCCTCAGTTATTTTGTTCTGCTGAAAAAAACATTCACCTAAAGCAACTTGGGCCTCCAATTGTTTAAGTCCATTATTTACTTTTTTACTTAATTTAACTGCAGAGGTTAGGTATTTTTCAGCAAGTTCCATATTGTTTAACTGTTTGTAGAGTTTCCCTAATTCTGTGTAGTTATATGCTGGTAGCAAATACTTGTCTCGAAGCTTATTTTAAATCGGTATGCTGTGTTGAAGCAGGTTTTTGCTGAATCAAAATCGCCTAAGTTCTTATAAGAAACGCCAAGTGTCGTCCAAAGCTCAAAACAATGGTCGAAGTGTTTAGAACGTTGAGCCATATCAATAGCTTTATTGATACATAATATTGCTTCATCATGATTCTTAAGTTCGTTGTGAAGAATCGCTTGAAGACTATACATAGTTAATTGGGTTTCAGTGTCCATCTCAGATAAGTAAGTCCACATTCTTTCTAGGGCGTGTCTGGTGAATGATTAATTGAGCCACATGATCAAGGAAATCAAGGTAATGGCGGCACAAAAATAAACCGCCCGTTTTTCATAACGAGTGGCGAAGCCACGCCATTGCTTCAGGCGGTTAATACAGCGTTCAATCACGTTTCGGCGTGAATATTGTTCTTTGTTGAAGGTCAGAGGACGCCCCGGCTTTTTGGCCCGACGCTCCGCCTGATCTCTGCGTTCGGGGATGGTATGGGAAATCCCACGTTTTTGAAGAAATCGACGACAAGACGGATAACTGTAGCCGCGATCGGCAATCAGATGATCCGGCCTCTTGCGAGGCCTTCCTTTTCCCAAACAGGGAACGGAAATGGAATCGAGTAATGCTTGTAATTGGGTACAGTCATGCTGTTGACCGGGAGTGATTGTAAAAGCAAGCGGTCGACCTTTTCCGTCACAAGCAAGATGGATTTTGGTCGTCAGACCTCCGCGGCTTCGTCCGAGTGCCTCATTCTGGAAGCGAGGGTCCCCCTTTTTTCGGCGCGCCTGCGGCGTGCTGATGAGCTCGGACAATCGTGCTGTCAACGAAAACAACCCAATCGACATCGGAAACAGCGTGGGAGTAAGTCTGAACATGCTTAAGCAAGCGATCCCACGTCCCATCCTTTTGCCAACGTGTAAAACGATAGTAGCAAGTTTTCCAAGAACCATAACGTGCAGGCAGATCCCGCCAGGGAGCTCCCGTCCCAAACTTCCACAGGATTCCGTTCAAAATGGTTCGGTGGTCTTTCCACTGTCCGCCTCGTTTCCCATTCGAAGGCAATAAAGGCTCGATCTTTTCCCAAGCCTCATCTGTAATCTCATAACGCCGTCTCATCATGATGTCTCCTTGCTTTTGTTGTTATGAACATTCTAACAGGAAATCATGATGGATTCACCAGACACGCCCTAGAGTATATCAAATATGTAACGTCTGTGTTGGAAGATGTAAAGAGGAATAATGGAACAACTGGCGACGCTGTAAAAGAATTAAACAATATTCGAGCTAAATTGTTAGATGGTTCTTTGCCATTGAATTAAATAATTCTCTTGTTCAAAATCTATAATGGTGGGATGTTCATGAAAGTATGGCAATTAGAAGGCTCGCTGAAAGGCTTTGAAACATTAGGCTATACCGATTTTGATCGAGATTATAAATGGAATGATCTACTGATCGAGACTACTCCTCTCACAGATAGATGGGGCTTTGTAGAAATATGTACAATCGATGAAGGAGAAGAAAGTGATTGTCCTCATTTTTGGGATTGTCCTATTCCCGTTTTCAGCAAAAAAGCTGTTCATGTTTTGAGTGATTTTTTAAAAGGTAAGGCAGAGGCGTTACCACTTCATCATTGTGAAAAGAGTTTTTTTGGAATACATGTGATAAACGCAATCGATGCAATTGATTATAATCAAGCGATTGTTAGACAGTTGGATACAGGGCTTCGTGTTGGCTTTGATAAATATGAGTTCATTCAAGAAAAAATAGTAGGTGAGCATATTTTTCGCATATTTTTGGATGACCGAGTGCAGTGGAAGGTGTTTGTTTCTGACGGGTTTAAGGAAATGGTTGAGTCTAATGGATTAGTTGGATTTCAATTTAAAGAAGTATGGGATTCGGAGAAAGAATAATTTTTGAGCGAATCATGATTGTGCAGTAGATTCTTTGGTTAATCAGTTCACTGAAATTGTTCAATTTTACTTAGCATATTGTCATCAGCACCAAGTAAAAGCCTGGAATCTCGTGTGGATAAAAATGAATATGGGCCAATAGCTAAATGACCCTTGTTTTGAATATTTTTTATAATTTTAAAATGATTGATTATTTTTTATTATGAGCTGGCCTGAAGAAGAACAAGGGCCATTTTTGTTATTAAGATATGATTACACGGGAGAGATAAATAAAGAACCAAAGAAGTAAAAAAATGTTTTGTCCATCCCCCGTTTGCGAGGCAATGAATAAAGGAAATAACAAGAAGACGGCGGTTTTGCCGTCTTTCTTCATTGATCGCGTAATGGGGGATTTCTGTGAAAGGAAAAAAAGAGAAGCTTGTCTTATGGGGCAATGTGATTGTTTTCGCTTTATTAGGTGTTTTAGTCTTAGTTATTCTGAGTATTCCTGTACTGATCAATATGGGGATTCTCTCTTTGCTCAAAAACGTTGTCACACTCGGCATTAAAGTCCAATCGACCACCGGTCTGATTTTGTTTGGAGTGGGGGTGTTGTTTTATTTCATTCCATCGATGACGGTGGGCTTTGTATTGGAATTGGTAATACAATTTCTATTCGCTGAAAGGGAAAAGGTAAAAGACGGTTTGGGTGCTGCTGCAGGTTTCTTTCTTGTTTTGTTTCATATGTATGTATTAGATGTGATAATTGAAGATATCACTTTTTCTCTGTATGGGCTTTTGGCTTTGGCATTTGTTTATTCCTTGATATTTGACGCAATGGAACACATGGATGGGCTTTGGAACAAAAAGGAATGAGCATCAGCTTCTCGGCAACCGGGTATATATCACTGTCGCACATACCAGATTACATACGAAGGGTGAAGCTGATTGGATTACGAACAACGTGCACGCCAAGAATGCATTGCTTGGCAGGCAGAAATGCAGAAGTCTCCAACGGTGTTGCAATGGGCGGCCAAGTCAATCCAGGATAAAATCAATGAGAAGATTCCGCAAAAGGTGCATGATGTAATAACTGAAAGCATCAAGCACCTGGTGCGAACGGTGCTTGTCGGTTCGGAGTGGACGACCAAATCAGCTGCCACCGCCGATTCCTTAGAGGAAAAGGAAAAACAAGTACTGGAAAAGATCAAGATGTACAAATACACAGCGACGGTGGAAGGAGCCGGGACGGGAATGGGCGGTTTGTTATTGGGATTGGCCGATTTCCCGATGTTACTCTCGATCAAGATGAAGTTTTTGTTTGATGCAGCCAGCTTGTACGGGTTTGATGTGAAAGATTATCGTGAGCGGCTGTATATTCTGCACATCTTCCAGCTGGCGTTTTCAAGTGGGGAGGTACGCATCGAGACGTTTCATAAGATGAAAAATTGGCAAGAGACGATCCGAGCTTATCCGTCCCATGCGGATTACTTAAACCAGCTGGATTGGCAGAAGTTCCAACAAACCTATCGTGATCACATCGATCTGGCCAAGATGTTGCAATTGGTGCCGGGATTGGGCGCAGTGGTGGGTGCCGCCGCCAATTACCAGTTTCTCGATGAGTTGGGACGTGCAGCCATGAATGCTTACCGGATGAGGATTTTGCCTTTGCCCCGCTAGTCATGGAGCGGCCTCTTCTACGAGAGATTCAACCGCCTTGCCACAATCAATGAAAAGCGAGTCTGCCATGTAGAAGCAGACTCGTTTTTGTGTATGGTCAGTGGATATTTTTGACGATCTGTTCGGCCCGATGCCGGGAAAAATTAAATGTTTGCCACTCGGGCTTGGTCTCAAATTTCAAGCGGGACTTCATTTTCTTCAGCTCAGCTACCGCCTTGTCGCCAATCTTGGGGTCTTGTTGCAGTTTGGCCAGTTCCGGCGCTACATCATAAGAGAGGCTGCCGATATATTCCAGATCAATCTCACCTGTTTGCTGGTACCGCTGAATGTTGCTTTTGGCGATGATTAGATCCAGGTTGGCGTAGTTGAGGGTGACCAGCCACACCAAGGTGATGATGGTGTAGCTTTTGTACAGGGAGACATTGCTTTTCCAGACTCGCACCAATGAGACGGCAAACAGGGATAAAAGCAAAATCATAAAGGCTTGGGGCAACAAGCGCAACAGAGTGAAACCGTAGGCTTGTTCATACATGGTTAACCGGGTGAAGGCGGAGAACAGGATGAACAGACTACATACCGTGAGAATGGTGAGCAAAACTTGGACGGCCCGGTATAAGCCTTTTTTCTGTTGTGAGGCAAAGTGAAGCAACAACAGCAACACGCCGATATTGATGAAGCTGACAATCAACATCTCGCCGAATCCTTGGCGGGCGTATTCCGAATAGGTTACTCCCGCGGGCAAAGCAGATTCTGCCCCGCCAAACAAGAAAGTGATTTGGATTGCGGTGAAAATGACGTACACCAGGTTGAGCATAGTAAGGATGGTGACGGAAATGACACTGTCCAATTTTTTGGGTTTCCGGTTTTTTTCTTCGCTTGCCCCCGTTGGTTCATTTTCTTTGGTAGGGTGGAGCAGGCTCCAGAAATAAGCGAACAAAATCAAGGTGATAAAGGTGGTGAGAATGATGTGAGCAGGAATTTCGCCAAAATCGATATCCAATAGTTGTTTGGGTATTTCAATCACGTAATTCAAAAAGATGCTATCAGCAGAGGAGAGTAGCACAATGACCATCAATAACAAGGGGCAAGTGATAACAATTCCCAACCCGACTTTGATGGCCACACTACTTGGCATGAATCGAGATCGAACCATTGAGGAAAAGGGTTTTAACAAGTTGCTGAGGGTGTGGATGGTGACCCGTTCGGCCATTTCTATCAGAAATCCGATGTGGTGCCAAGGGCGTTTGTGGGTGCCGGTCACCAGCATTGTATGGGCGACAAACAGCAGGGGAACGAGGAAAAAGTTCAACACCAGAAATGCCGGATTGGAAAACAGGACAAAGGTAAGGCTCAGCAATAGAATCAAAGCGACCAGTAGCCATGGGAAGGTAAACGACGGTTTGAGACGACCTTGAGAATGGAACAGCCAAGCGAACACGCCGTAGACCGCTACGATGAAGATCGGGTAAGCGATCCCGGCAAAGGTGGTGTCAAAGAACATGAAGTCATACAGCAGGCCAAGGGCGAAACACCATAACAATAGCTTGCTTTCTTTAGTGACTTGATTTGTGTCTGAAACCCCCATAATGAACTCCCTTTCTCTGTGTTTTCTTTTTTTATACATATCATTTCATATTTGAATTCTTTTGCAAAGTTTTATTTATATTGGCAACCGTCAGCCTGATTATTAAGAAAGTGCTAAGGTGTGATTGATCACGATGAGGAGTTTCCAAGAAAAGATGGAATGAACTGGCGGGAAGGGATTGTTTTTCTTTATTTGAAGGAGATTTGACTAATTCTACAGAAATATATCTTTTGATTTAATACATAAATAAGCATGACAAAAAAATCATTTGATTGTCGAGGAGGTTGTTATGGGTAAAACGATTGCACTGATTGGTGCATTGGATACCAAAGGGCCTGATTATGCATTTGTGAAACAGGAGATTGAGAAGCGCGGCCATTACGCTCTTACCATCAACACTGGGGTGCTAGGGGAGCCTTTGTTTGAACCGGATGTTCCCGCAGAGCGGGTGGCGGAAGCCGGTGGCATGTCCTTGGCTGAGCTGAGAAAAGTAAAAGATAAGTCTTTGGCCATGACGGTCATGACCAAAGGGATTGCCCGTGTGGTAAAAGAGTTGTTTGATCAGGGATTGATCGATGGCGGGTTATCCATGGGTGGTTCAAACGGAACCATGATCGGCACGTCAGGCTTGCGCGTGTTGCCCGTAGGGGTGCCCAAGGTGATGGTCAGCACGGTGGCTTCGGGGGACACACAGCCTTATGTGGGCATCAGTGACATCGTCATGATCCCATCGATTTTGGATATAGCTGGGCTGAACCGTATCAGCGCCAAGATTTATTCCAATGCGGTGGGAACGGTGGTCGGCATGGTGGAAACGCAAGTGCCGAAGATTAAAACCAAGCCGCTTATCTCGGCGTCGATGTTTGGTAACACGACTGTATTGGTAAATCAGTGCACAAAGCAACTGGAAGAGAACGGTTATGAAGTGCTGGTGTTTCATGCGACAGGTACCGGTGGCAAAACCATGGAGTCATTGATTGACCAAGGGTATATCACCGGAGTGTTGGAAGTGACGACGACGGAGCTGGCGGATGAATTGGTTGGTGGAGTTCTGTCGGCGGGCCCCTCCCGCTTGGATGCCGCGGGCAAATGGGCGTTGCCCCAAGTGATTGCTCCCGGATGCTTGGATATGGTCAACTTCTGGGGCATGTCCACTGTTCCGGGGAAATACCGAGATCGCTTGCTTTACAGCTGGAATGACAATATCACTTTGATGCGGACCACACCGGAAGAAAACGCCATGTTGGGGCGGATTTTGGCTGAAAAGGCCAATCGATCCAAAGGGGAATTGGCTATTTTCCTGCCTTTGCAAGGTTTGTCCGAGTTGGATGCGCCCGGCAAACCTTTTTGGTGGCCGGAAGCAAATCAGGCGTTGTTTGATGCCATCAAGGAGCACCTCCGCAAGGATATTCCGGTCTACGAATTGGATTGCAACATCAATGATCCGCAATTCGCCAAAGCGGTGACAGACAAATTATTGGAAATGCTGAGAAACGAAGAAGAATAGGAGCTGAGAAACATGCCATTCATATCAAGAGATGAATCTCTCCGCCGGTTGCGTGAGACGGTAAGCCAAGGATCCCCGGTTATCGGTTGTGGAGCGGGCACGGGCATATCCGCGAAATTTGCGGAACAAGGCGGTGCGGATCTGATCATCATCTATAACTCAGGCCGTTACCGGATGGCGGGCCGCGGTTCACTGGCCGGCCTGTTGCCATATGGGGATGCCAATGGGATTGTGGTGGAGATGGCGAGCGAGGTTTTGCCAGTGGTAAAAGATACTCCTGTGCTGGCAGGAGTGTGTGGAACGGACCCATTCCGACTGATGCCTGTATTCTTAAAAGAACTGAAAGAAATGGGATTTGACGGTGTACAAAATTTTCCCACCGTGGGTTTGATCGACGGCACGTTCCGCCAAAACCTAGAGGAAACCGGCATGGGTTTCGATCTGGAAGTGGAAATGATCCGCTTGGCTCATGAATTGGACATGCTAACCTGCCCGTATGTGTTCAATGAGCGAGAAGCAGTGGCCATGGCAGAAGCGGGTGCTGATGTGCTGGTGGCCCATATGGGTTTGACCACCAAAGGCTCCATTGGTGCGGAAACGGCATTGACTTTGGAGCAGTCTGCTGAGCGCATTCAACGGATCCATGACGCGGCCAAAGCAGTTAATCCCCATGTGTTGGTGTTGTGCCATGGCGGCCCCATCGCCGAGCCGGAAGATGTGCGCACAATCCTCTCGCTCACGAAGGGAATTGACGGCTTCTTCGGGGCTTCCAGCATGGAGCGGTTGCCTGTCGAGGTCGGGATTCGTGCGCAGGTGGAAAGCTTTAAGTCTTTGGTGAAAGTGTGAGCAACATGGCAAAAGGAATGATCCGGCCAGGGTCATTCCTTTGTTGTTTATGCGATTGTAGGAGAAGGTTTTCACAAAGTTGACAAATAGTAGTTTGTTATGTGAGAATAATATAACGTAATAAAATTATCTGAAACCAATAAAGCGAGTGGTTGCGATGAAGGTTAGCAAAACGCCAACAATACAATCGCATATACCCCTCTTCAAAAAGGGACTGTGTGGAAGTGAGTAACTTCTGCGCAGTCCCTTTTAGTTTGGTAAAGCGAAGAAAGAGGAAAGGGTGGGGCAGCGATGTATGCCGAGCGAACAAAACCTGTTGGGCAATTGATGGGAATAGAGCTGGATGGGAACCGGATTACAGCGGAGGATGTGGCCGCGGTAGCAATCAACCGGGTTCCCGTCGTTTTGGGGGATGAGGCAATCAAGCGGGTAATCGCTTGCCGGCGGATGGTAGAAGAATGGGTCCGTGCCGGCAAGGTGGTATACGGGGTGACCACTGGCTTTGGCAAGTTTAGCGATGTGCACATTTCTGCGGATGATGCGGTGGCATTGCAGGTCAATTTGATTCGCAGCCATGCCTGCGCGGTGGGAAAGCCTCTGTCAGAACCAACCGTCAGGGCGCTGATGATGCTGCGGGCAAACGCCCTGGCCAAAGGGCACTCTGGTATTTGTTTAGAAACGTTGCAATTGTTGGTCGATTGCCTTAACCGGGGAGTTCATCCGGTGATTCCTGAGCAAGGATCGCTGGGAGCGAGTGGTGACTTGGCACCTTTGTCACACTTGGCGTTGGTGTTGATGGGGGAAGGGGAGGCGTTTTATGAGGGCGAACGTTTGCCGGGCGCCGAAGCGTTGGCCAAGGCGGGCTTGAAACCGATTACCCTGAAGGCCAAGGAAGGGTTGGCCTTGATCAACGGCACCCAGGCGATGACCTCGATTGGCGCGCTAGCTTTGGCCAAAGCGGAAAGGTTGGCCAAAGTGGCTGATGTTATTGCCGCGCTGACTGTGGAATGCCTGAGGGGAATCCCCGATGCGTTTGCGGATGAAGTGCATCGGGTGCGCCCTTATCCGGAGCAGAGCGGTGTGGCGAGAAATTTGCGGACTTTGTTGCGGGGGAGCAAGCTGGTCACCCGGCAAGGGGAATTGCGGGTACAAGATGCGTATTCGCTACGCTGTTTGCCGCAGGTGCACGGGGCGACACGGCAAGCGTTGGGGTATGTGAAGGAGAAAATCGCGATTGAAATCAACGCTGCAACCGACAATCCCCTGTTGTTTGTGGAAGAAGGCAAAGTGATATCAGGCGGCAATTTTCATGGCCAGCCGATTGCTTTGGCAATGGACTTCTTGAAAATCGGGTTAAGCGAATTGGCCAATATTTCTGAGCGTCGCACAGAGCGCCTGGTCAATCCTTCCTTGTCTGGCGGGTTACCCGCATTTTTGAGCCATCAGCCGGGAACGCAGTCGGGGCTGATGATTTTGCAATATGTAAGCGCTTCGCTCGTGTCGGAAAACAAAGTTCTTGCCCATCCGGCTAGTGTGGACTCGATTCCTTCATCGGCTAACCAAGAAGATCATGTGTCGATGGGAACCACCGCCGCCCGGCATGCCGCTCAGGTGGTGGATAATGTGGCCAAAGTGTTGGCCATTGAGTTGATCTGCGCCGCAGAAGCGGCCGACTTTGTGGGTGCCGAAGGATTGGCCCCGGCCACGCGGGCTTTGTATGACCGGTTGCGCACCATCGTGCCACCGGTGGCGGCAGACCGTTCCACCAGCCAAGAGATTGAAAGCGTGGCGACAGCCCTCCTGGAAGGCGAATGGTTGCAAGCCGTGGAAGCGGTGTCCGGCCCACTGTTTTAAAGGATTTGAGTGTAATCCATGAAAGAGGTGATGCTGATGAAACGATTCGCGTTGTTAAATCCGCCAGAGCTCGTCCGTCGCACCAACTGGCGTGACCGGCATGAAACCAAAGTGGCTCACTGGTTAACGCCGTGGGACGGACAAACGGATGTGGAAGTGGGATTTATCGGGGTGCCCCTGTCCAAAACGTCGATCAGTGTGTCGGGAGCTTCCATGACACCCAATGCGCTCCGGGAATTATTCCCCGCCATGACAACCTATGACATCGACCATGATGTGGATTTGCAGGTGCTACGGGCACATGATCTGGGAGATATCCAGATGCATGTGACCGATCTCCTGCGGTGTCACAGCAACATTGAGCAAGGCTTGACGGAGATTTATCAGGCAATGCCGCGAATGTTTCCCATTATCGCGGGTGGGGATCATTCCATCACCTGCCCGTCGGTCAAAGCCTTTAAGACCCGATATTCGGGCAAAGTAGGCATTGTGCAACTGGATTCCCATATGGATGTAAGAAATCTGGAAGACGGAGGCCCGTCCAACGGAACCCCGATCCGCGGGCTGATTGAGTCGGGAACAGTCGAAGGGATTCACATTGCCCAAATCGGGCTACACAGCTTCGCCAACTCCAAGCCTTACCGGGAGTATGCCTTGTCCAAAGGAATCACCCAATTCACGGCCGCGCAAGTGGCCAAAGAAGGCATTGTCCCGCTGGTGGAGCAGGCATTAGAGGTGGCTGGCAATGGTACCGAAGCTATTTATGTCACGGTGGACATGGATGTGTTGGATCAGGCGTATGCACCGGGAGTGCCTGCAATGGTGGCGGCGGGCATGACTTCGTGGCAGTTATTAGAGGCTGTGTACCTGTTGGGTGTACATCCAAAAGTGCAAGGGTTTGACATCGTCTGCGTTGATCCGGTGCATGATGCGCGCCGGGCCACTGTGCGCATGACATTGCACACGATATTAACCTTCCTCGCAGGATATGCGAAACGGATGGGCAGATAAATGGACGGCAAAAGGGAATGACGCGTCAGTCTCCGAGCAACCGGGTTTGTGTCCAATCCAACTCAAAACCAACGATGGGAGAGATGACAAATGAGTAAAAAAACAAAAAGAATCGTCCGCGCTCCCCGCGGCACGCAGCTGAATACCAAAGGCTGGCAACAAGAAGCGGTGTTGCGAATGTTGATGAACAACTTAGACCCCGAAGTAGCGGAACGCCCCGAGGATCTCGTCGTTTATGGCGGAATCGGCAAGGCAGCCCGGAACTGGGAGTGCTTTGATAAGATCGTGGAATGCTTGACCGACTTGGAGGCAGATGAAACATTGCTGATCCAATCGGGAAAACCAGTGGGCATTTTCAAAACACATTCTTTGGCGCCGCGCGTTCTTATTTCCAACTCTGTGCTCGTCCCCGCTTATGCCAATTGGGAGACATTTCATGAGTTGGATAAAAAAGGGTTGATGATGTACGGGCAAATGACGGCTGGAAGCTGGATTTACATCGGGACGCAAGGCATTTTGCAAGGCACTTATGAGACATTCGCCGAAGCTGCGCGCCAGCATGCCGGCGGGACGTTGAAAGGCACTTTGACGCTGACCGCCGGGCTCGGTGGTATGGGTGGTGCACAACCATTGGCTGTTACCATGAATGGAGGGGTGGTAATCGGGGTGGAGGTGGACCCGGCCCGCATTCAACGCCGTATTGATACTCGCTATTGCGATGTGATGGTTCACGAGCTGGATGAAGCGTTGACGCTGGCGCAAGCGGCCAAGGAGGAAGGCAAGCCGTTGTCCATCGGCTTGGTCGGGAATGCGGCTGAGGTGTTCCCTGCATTTGTCCAACGGGGAGTGGTGCCTGACTTTGTGACCGATCAAACCTCGGCTCATGATCCGCTAAATGGCTATGTGCCGGCTGGTTACTCACTTGACGCTGCGGCGGAATTGCGCCGTGACGACCCGGCTACCTATGTGAAGTTGTCTAAACAATCGATGGCCGTTCATGTTCAGGCCATGCTCGATTTGCAAAAAATGGGGGCCGTCGTCTTCGATTACGGCAATAACATCCGGCAAGTGGCCTTTGATGAAGGGGTGAAAGATGCTTTCAACTTCCCCGGCTTCGTGCCCGCCTATATCCGTCCTCTTTTCTGTGAAGGGAAAGGACCATTCCGCTGGGCGGCGCTCTCCGGTGACCCGAAAGACATTCATAAAACAGATGAGTTGGTGTTAAAGCTGTTCCCGGAAAATGAACACCTGTGTCGCTGGATAAAGTTGGCCAGAGAAAAAGTGGCATTCCAGGGATTGCCGGCGCGAATCTGCTGGCTGGGCTATGGTGAACGCGTCAAAATGGGCTTGGCGATCAACGAAATGGTGCGCACAGGGGAGATTTCCGCACCGATTGTAATTGGCCGCGACCATCTGGATTGCGGTTCCGTCGCCTCGCCCAACCGTGAGACGGAAGGAATGAAAGACGGTAGCGATGTCGTGGCTGACTGGGCGATCCTAAATGCGCTTGTCAACACTGCTTCCGGCGCTAGCTGGGTATCGGTGCATCATGGTGGTGGTGTGGGCATGGGTTACTCTTTGCATGCGGGCATGGTTGTTGTGGCTGATGGTTCCAAAGAAGCGGAAGAACGTCTGTCACGCGTGCTGAATACCGATCCGGGCATGGGTGTGATCCGCCATGCGGATGCCGGATATGAATTGGCGGTGAAAACGGCCAAAGAGCGGGGAATCCGCGTACCCATGCTGGGGATTTAACCGAACACAGCGGGCCTGGATTCGGGTCCGCGGCCATTTGGAAAAGGAGTGGTCCGATGGAAAACAAAGCAATCGATTTGCTGGTGCATCACATTGGCGTTTTGGTGACCATGCGGGGGAAGGATGAGCCGCGCACCGGACGTGATATGGCTGAAGTGGGCGTTGTAGAACACGGGGCGGTTGCCATTCGGGACGGGAAAATTTTTGCCGTGGGCCAAGAAGAAGAGGTTCGTGCGCAAATTGCGGGCATGGCGGTGAAACAAGAGCTGGATGTCCAAGGCCGGTTGGTCACACCAGGACTGATCGACCCCCACACTCACTTGGTGCATGGTGGGTCACGGGAACATGAATTGTCACTCAAGTTAAAAGGGGTACCTTATCTCGAGATTTTAGCTCAGGGCGGCGGGATTTTGAGCACGGTTCGGGCCACCCGCACCGCATCAGAAGAAGCCTTATATGAAAAAGCTAAAAAAAGCTTAGACCAGATGCTTCTTTATGGAGCGACGACGGTTGAAGTCAAAAGCGGTTATGGATTGCGGTTGGAGGATGAACTCAAGCAATTGCGGGTAGCCAAACGGCTGGATGAGACCCACCCGGTAGATGTGGTGTCTACGTTTATGGGAGCGCACGCTGTGCCAGAGGAATATAAGGGACGCTCGGCGGAGTATGTGGATCTCGTTATTCACGAAATGTTACCCGAAGTGAAGCGGCAAGGCTTGGCAGAATTCTGCGATGTGTTTTGCGAGCATGGCGTTTTTTCGGTGGAGGAATCCCGCCGTATATTGTCGGCTGCTAAAGCGAACGGGTTTGGCCTCAAGATCCATGCAGATGAAATCGAACCGATGGGCGGGGCGCAACTGGCTGGCGAGCTGGGTTGCATCTCGGCGGAACATCTGTTGGCGGCCACGGACGAAGGCTTGGAAGCGATGCGCGATGCGGGAGTGATCGCCGTCTGCCTGCCCGCCACCTCATTTAATCTGCGTTTGACCTCCCATGCCCGGGCGCGGGCGATGATCGACATGGGTGTGCCAGTAGCCTTGTCCACCGACTATAATCCGGGAAGTTCCCCCACCGAATCTTTGCAGTTGGTGATGACGCTCGGTTGCCTCAACTTGGGAATGACTCCAGAAGAAGTGTTGACGGCGATGACCATCAACGCGGCCCATGCTATTGGCCGGGCGGATACGGTTGGTAGCTTGGAAGTGGGCAAGCAAGCCGACTTGGTGATTTATGACGCCCACAATTTGGCTTATCTGCCTTATCATTTTGGGGTAAACCATGTAGACACGGTAGTCAAAAACGGAAAGGTGGTTGTCGCTGGTGGCCGGTTGACGGCTGACTGATGGTGGGAGCCATTTAATTTGCCAATAAGTCTTACGGGAAGGACGCGTTTACCGGTCCTTCCCGTTTTTTGATCACTCCCGCAGAGGCGGGAAGCAATAGCATTCTTCCGCGAATGGCTTATGGGAGGGATGGCCGTCAATCGGCTGAGGCGGTGACTGTGGATCGGGGATGAAGCGGTTTCAGATGAGGGTTGGTGATATGCTTCACATATTCTTGCGCACTGAGAAAGATTTCTGTATCGGTTGCTTGGAGTGCATGATAAAAACTGAACATCGGCAGGAAATTCAACCCATTCATGTTAGCCATCGCTTGATATGGACGCATCAATTCTTCCAATGTGAAATGATTGAACCCATCTGGCCCATAAGACGATTGGGGCGCGCCAGTGGAGATAGCCAAAATGAGGTCTTTGCCGGACAATTGTTTGCCTTCCGTTTCCGACCATAGTGAGGCCAACACTTCATCTTGCCATTTTTTCAACAAGGCGGGTGCGCTAAACCAATACAAAGGAAATTGGAATACAATTCGATCATGATTAAACAGCATTTCTCTTTCCCGAACATGGTCGATGATACCGTTAGGATAAGCGGCGTATAAGTTGTGCACAGTGATATCCGGATGCTGCCGCAAGTACTGTTCCCAATAGCGATTCACTCTTGAGTGACGAAGGTCGGGATGGGCGATTAACACTAAAATCTTCATGGTTTCCCCCTGTGTATCTCTTTGGAGTTGGAATATACTTTCTATACTTATATAATCACAAAACGCAATGGTTTTTTGATATAAAATGTTAATATTAATCATATTTTTAGGGGAATCATCCGCCTAGGCAATCCTTCCTCGCGACTCGCGAAAAAGGTGGAGAAAAGAGTCCACTTTCCGGGTGCTGGCGCTGGTGGAAATTGAATCGGAAGCGCTATGGCTGTATAATTGTGCCAACTGGCTCGAAGCCGTGTCATACTGCCGCGCAGGCGTATGCGTTCAAGGAGAAAGGGACGTTAGCTCATGTTAAGATCGTTATGGCAACAGCACGGTTTGTTTACAAAGCATGGTGACAAAGGCCTCCTCTTGGTTCCACCGCCGACACTTGTCCCCGCTTTCATCGCCGAACAGGAGCGATATCAAGTGGAATTGGCGGCGATCTGTGCCGACGGAGAACAGCTGAGCCGGCAGGCCGCCGACTTCGCCCGCTTCACGATGGCGTCCTTGCTCGCCACCAATCAATATCTCAACTTCCGCCAACGCGATATCCGCCGGCTGGAACGGATGATGCGTTCATTTTTGCTGGAATTGGCCGATCTTTGCCAGCAGGGAAAGGTCAGCTCTGCCCGGTTGACGCAAGTGTTCAACCAGCAAGCGCTCAAGGTGAGCCAATGGTTGTTGGAGTCCAACGGCCTTCACGCCTTTCAGCTGGAGGGGGACCAGGTGCTGGTGCGGCGGGTTCCCTGTGCTGAATACGATGCTTCATTCCAATTAGAATTATTGCAGATTGAGCCAGCTAACCTCCGGGAACCGGTGCTTGACATCGGTTGTGGAGCCCAGGCGCTGCTGGTTAGCGCCCTCAGGGAGCGAGGCATTGACGCCTATGGATTGGAGCGCTTAGATCAGGAGGAGAACCCGTTTATTTACGCCGCCAACTGGCTTGATTTTCACTTTGTGCCAGACAAATGGGGTACGATTATCTCTAACATGGCCTTCTCCAACCACTTTTGGCATCATCACATCAGGAAAGACGGGGATTATGCCAGCTATGCGCAGAAATACATGGAAATCCTGCGTTCTCTCCAAGTGGGAGGCAGCTTCATCTACGCCCCGGGTCTGCCCTTCGTCGAAGATATCCTGACCGACAGCGGTGATGACTACACGGTTATCCGCCGTCCGCTGGACCCTTTCCCCTTCGCACAGGAGGAGACGGAAGAGTTGCATGGTTCACGCTGGTATGCGGTGTCCGTGCGGCGCAATCGGTAGGAACGGTCATGCTCTTACTAGCCCCTAACCGGTAAATGAAGGTTGGGTTAAATTTGCCATAAGAACGGAAAAAGTCGGTTCTCACATACCATTGAGGACAGGCTTTTTTATATTTTGACCGAACCATGTTTGCAAGATCGGGTGGTTTGGGTATGAATGGATTGGAACTAAAGAAAGATTTCATGTGACATCACGGAAGGAGACGAAGGAGATGAGTGCGGAAGATACCGCCAAAAAGAATAACGAAAAGCCGATTAGCATACAGCGGGCTTGGTTGTATGTCCTTTTAGGAGGATTGTTGGAAATCGCGTGGGCTACAGGGCTTAAAACAGGAGGCATCAGCGGGATATTGATCGTCTTGATGATCATCAGTTTCGAGCTACTGGTCCGCGCCCTCAAAGCGCTTCCCATCGGAACCACTTACGCCGCCTTTACGGGGATTGGTACGGTCGGACTTATTATCGTTGATGCCCTGTACTTGCGCCAGCCCATGAGCGGGTTGCAAATCGTGCTGACCTTGGTGCTGATCGCCAGCATCATCGGCCTCAAACTAACCAGCGATACCAAAGGAAAGGAGTGAGGGACATGGCTTGGGTTTACCTCATTATTGCCGGACTGTTCGAAGTCGTCGGTGTCATCGGTCTCAAACGCGTGTCTGAAAAAGATAATTTCCTCAACAACGTCATCCTCATTGGTGGGTTCATCGCCAGCTTCAGCCTCTTATCTACGGCGATGAAAGAAATCCCTCTCTCCGTCGCCTACGCCGTCTGGACCGGCATCGGCACACTGGGCTCTACCGTGGTGGGGATGTTGTTTTTCAAAGAGTCAAAGAGCTGGATTCGGCTGGCCTGCATCTTGGGAATTGTGTTTTCGGTGATGGGGTTGAAGTTGGTGCATTAGGGTAGGGGTAGAAACACTTGAGTAGGTCAATGGCTTTAAATTAGGTGTTTGTTTCGAATATAGAGTTATAAAAAGATGAGCAGAAAGTAAATGAATTCACCGTTGGAGTTGACACCTATGTTAACCATTCATATGCTAGCTGAACTTAAACCGGGCTTTAAAGTGAAAGCAAGTGATGTTTCTCATCTCTCGGGACAAAACCGGATCAAAGGCATTCACCCGATCGGTTCAAATGATGTTACAGGTGTAATCATTCTTTGTACTATAGGTAGCGGTGGGGAATATCCTAATAAATGGTTGGATTCCTCACATACTAGATTGAAGTATTATATGGAGGGAAGGGAAGATAAGCAGCTCGGGCGCAAAAAATATTTCCCGCATTGGAAATCGAACCAGGCAGTGATGAATGCGAAGCGAGACAGCTACCCGGTTTATGTCTTTGTGAGGGAAAGACAGGGAGATGCTTATCAATATCAAGGCCAGTTTTTTTGCGAACAAGTGGTAGATAAAGAGTGGGATAGTTATTTT
This sequence comes from Laceyella sacchari, assembly GCF_024927925.1. Classification (NCBI taxonomy): domain Bacteria; kingdom Bacillati; phylum Bacillota; class Bacilli; order Caryophanales; family Thermoactinomycetaceae; genus Laceyella; species Laceyella sacchari. The sequence continues at coordinate 3,019,026 of NZ_CP103866.1, read as the reverse complement.
ATTCTAGCGAACAAGGATGCATATGAAGAACAGAGTAAGAAGCAACATATTGAACAAATCTGGGAGGAAACACCCTACTATGACATTGATGAGGCAGACATTCGCGTGAATGAAGGGAAAAAAGTGCTGCGAATCCATATGCAGAGGGAACGGGCGTCTAGCAAACTAAAAAAAGAAGCAATCAGGCGCGTCAAGATGAAGGGACAACCGGTCTCCTGTGAAGTGTGCGGTTTTGTTTTTGAAGAGGTGTATGGCAAGCATGGTGCCGACTATATTGAGGCGCACCACAAAGTGCCTTTGTCAGAGTTGGAGGCAGAGGGGGCCGAAGTGCGTGTAGAAGATATTGCATTGTTGTGCTCAAACTGCCATAGTATGATTCATCGCAAGCGTGAGTGGTTAACTGTTGAAGAGCTGAAAAAAATAGTGCAATCCCAACGCGCGACAAAATAGGGATGTCGTTAAACTTTATTTGCAGAATGTTTAATAAGTAAGGATGGAACAAAAAGGAGCCACCAGCCTTGGAAATACGCACATATGAACATTTCACCTTAAATGAACTGACGGTTTTATGGAACCGGGCGTTTTCCGGTTATTCCGTGAACTATGAAGTGGATGTCGATGCATTTGCCCGGCAATTGGCGAATTGGGGACTGGACCCAAGCCGGTCGTTGGTGGCGCTGGTAGACGGCAAGCCGGTGGGGTTCATTCAGTCGGGAGTGAAAGATATTTCCGGACGGCGCTTGTCCTGGAACGGGGGAACGGCGATCGTGCCAGAGTACCGGGGGCAAGGGGTTGGGAAGCGGTTGATGGCGGCGGCGATGGAAGTGTATCAGGAAGCGAGGGTGGATGTGGCCACGCTGGAGGTGTTGGTGGAGAACACCCCGGCCCTTCGGCTGTACGAATCCTTTGGCTTTCGACCAGTGAAGCGGCTGGTGACGTTGGAATGTGAGGCCGTGCGTCCGCTCTCGAGAAGGACACCGCTTGTTTACCAGTTGGCTTTGCCGCAAGCGGTGTCTGGAAAGTCATATTATGATCCTGATGCCCCTTGGTTGGCGCACTGGTGCAATCTCAATCAGGCGCAAGCGTTTCTTATTGCCGACGGACAAGGAGTGGATCGGGGGTATGCGTTGTTCAGTATCAAGGAGGATGGCATAGTGACCTTGCACCAGTTTGTATCCAATCCGAGGTGCGCGATGACGGAAGCGGAACTTTGCGATGCATTGCAAACGATCTGGGACATGGGATCAGGCCGCGCGGTGTTGGACGATTTTCCGGTGCATGATGAGCGGATGTTGCCGTTGTTACAAGAGATGGGGTTTGTGTGGAAAAGAGAGCGGCATCTGATGCATTGTAGATTATAACTAATTGTTTCTTCAGCGTTACGAGATTGGAAGGCCGGCTTTTTAGAGTTGGCATTTCTTTTTTATTAAGGGTGGATTTGTGTTCATTGTTAATAGAAATATTCGTCTTTTTCGGGCAAAGAACAGGGTTTACTACTGTTCACCTTGCACTCATTATCTGGATCAAGGATATACGGAAGACTTATCAGGAATTGAGCCTAAGGTATTTTAAATGTAGACGAGGATTTAGTTACCTTCTCTTTTAATTGTTCATGAAATCTTGTATGGTTTCATTCTTTTCTGACACAAATTAGCCAAAGTTTTCTTTTAGAAAATGAACCATAAATGCGCGATTAAGTAACGAATTAATTTATACAACAACATAAACATATTGTATTTTTTAATAGTTAAAGGAGAGTAATGGATATGAAAAAGATTTCTATTGCATCAGCAGCTATTGCGTTGGCACTGGCCAGCATGCCACTGGCCGCATTTGCAGAAGAGAATGCAGAAACCAAACCGGCTACGGACGTGACCACTTCCGCTCCAGAAACGGAACAAAAACCGGCCACGGCTGATGATAAACAAACCGGTGAAAAACCAGCGGGTGAAGAAACCAAGCCAGCTACAGGTAACGAAGGCAAAGACAACAACAATGACACTACCTCACCGCCAGCAACGAATCCGGAGCAACCACAAAAGCCGGAAGAGCCAAAGCAACCGGCTGATGAGTGCAAAGCTGAGCCAGATGAGGATGACTTCCATGACATTACGATTGTTGATATCAAAGACTTGGGCAACAACAAAGTGAAGATTATTGCAAAGCTGAATGGCAAAACTGCTAAAGGCACCTGGTACATTGCAGCTGGTTCGGAAGACGCCGAAGCTCCACAGATTGAAGCTGAAGTGAAAGGCAACAGTGTAAACTTTGAATATGTTTTGGACATCACAAAGCTGAATGCTGGCGAAAATGCGATCTTTGTTGCTTTTGAAGGAACCATCGACGGGAAAGCTTGCCAATTCGGCTTGGGTTACGAGTCCTTGCTTGTTGAAGAAGATGGAGGCAAAGGTGACAGCACGGTTAAACCAAATCCTGACAAACCAAACACTAAGCCAAACCCGAAACAAGGTAAAGAGGGCGTGAAGCAAATCAAAGGCGGCAAATTGCCGAAAACCGCTACTTCTTACCCAGTGGGTGCAGTAGCTGGTCTCGCTCTGTTGGCGGGTGGCGCAGCGCTGATGATTCGCAACCGTCGCGCGGCTGAATAATAAATGACAAAAGGATGGGAGAGATTTCCCATCCTTTTTGTATGGTTGTGAAACGCTTTAGTTAGTGTGAATGACATGGTTGTCGAAAAACAATAAGGGGGTGTTTTGTACCAAAGAGGGAATCTGTATGCCCCATGATTCGACTGGAGACAGGTTGCAAGTATAGGAAAGGTAGCCGCCTACATGGGTTGCTCCTGCCTTGTCTGCGATTTTGACAATGAGGTTGTCATGCAGGGGTTGAAATTTCATTAGACAATCAGCAAGTACTTGTTTGGCATGGATTTCGTCCACTTTCGCGTGGATGACCACTTCAAAGAGGGCGAGTTGTTCTGATTTGTATACCCGATTTGCTCGATATTTGGGAATGTCGGTAAAAGGGACACCGAGTTGCGCGAATCGCTGTTCATACTCTGTCTCTTTAGGAGAAGCCGGGAGTCCGTTCAGCTTTTTCACAATGAAAACAAAAATTCCTACTACCGTCCCCAACACCACTATGAAGCTCAGACAGGTATACAGCCATGCTTGTGTTTCGGATACGACAGTTGTGAGTGCGAAAAAGAGAATGAGATGAATAGTGATAACTGCGATCGCCCCGCGGAGGTACCATTTTTTTAACAAACTTCTTCCGAACGAGTAGATAATTCGAAGAAGGCATCCAGCAATATACCTGCTAAAGTGAAGATAAACAAAACCTTTACTGTGCTCCAATTGATCCATTGAAGTTTTTCATATAACATGTAAATCACGATGAAATATGTAAAAGTCAGTTCAATAGAGCTTTTGACGAGCCATTTTAAAAGACTGACTGTCTTATTCATATAGTACATCCCTTTATATTCACAAAAAATATTGTAGAAGCAATACGATTTATGTTTATTTATTAGTCAATTCATCCATAAATTTATTGATATATTATATGGATCAACTCCTTTATAAACAAAAATATATTGAATGGAATATTCGGTAAACATTTATATGATATAATATATCTATTATAAATTAAAGTTAAATATTTTATATTAATGGGTTAAACAAGCTAGGGCGTGTCTGATGAATATGCCAGCGGCTTCAAAACCATTTTCTCATTCGCTTCACGCGTGGCGAGGCGCTCTTTGAGAAAAGGTTTTTCCGCCGCTTCTTTCCCACCAACTTGATTTGTCAGACACACCCTCATCTCCATATACTATCCCCTTCCATACTTATGTTGAAGGGGATAGTTATAAGTTCATTTATTATTGTGCTACGGACGACCGTGGATGCGGCCTTGCTTGTCCACTGCCACTGATTTGACAATGGTGCGGGCAAAGGGAGCACCGCTTGTAGTGGTTCCGCGGATATTAATGGTCAGGTTGTAGGTGCCCGCTGATGTGACCGGAATCTGGATGGCGCGGGAATCGATGGGGCCGCGTTTGCGGAGGATGATCCGTTCTTGTTTGGGGTTTGTGCGTGGATCGGGAATATATTGGATTTGCGCTTCTGTTTTGATTTCCTTGATCAGGTTGTGGCTTTTCCCTTTGTTGGTTGCAGTGACAAGGTATTCTGGAGCATAGGGTCTTTTTTGTTGTAAAGCGAGTTGGGCTGACAAGGGGGAGTTGAAGGTTGCGATCAGGGCATATGCGCTTTTGCGGTCGGTAGAAGTGCGGATTTTCCAAGTGCCCGCCATCGGTTTGTTCAGCTGAGCGATATGTTGCCAAGCGCCTTTGAAGAGGGTTTGTTGGTCTTGCGTCACTTTGAACGAAGCTGGTTGCACTTGACCGTCAGGGCGGATGAGTTCTATGCGGCTGAGTGGGTGATTGCTCATCCAGTTAAGCGCGACGCTTTCCGTTCCGGGCTCAATCACAAGGGATTCCTCCAAGGTGCCTTCCTGTTCTCCGCCGGTAAGGTAGATATTGTTTTCTGCAAGGAGTGGGGAAGCGCTTTCTATCGTGTTATTGGCGGAAGCGGTTTGCCGGGTGGAGGTGAGATAGGGGCGGATCACATCAAAGGTTTCTTTTCCTTGATAAATGGAGAGATGATCCCAATTTCCTGTTTTTATATGGTTGCCGTAGGGGAGCTTGGTGCTGCGCAAGGGCACGACGCCATCACTGTCTTCCAGCATGTAAAGTCCGCCAAACCAAGTCGGGGATAGGAAAGAGCCCCAGCTGTTACCAGCAACAGTGAAGTAAGCGTTTTCATTTGTTTCCGGACGACTGTCGGTCTGGGTGCGGAAAGATTGCATAACGCCGGTTTGCAGACTGTATACGGCTTCGTTTCTTGTGCCAAGCAGGGATGACAGCCACCAGACCCAGTCACTGTAAGCCAAGTCAGCTAGCGGACTGCCATAATGGGGTGAGCCGATGGTGATTACGTTGGACACCAAAGGGTGTTTGCCATAGTGAACCAGTGCGGTTTGCGTGTCGATCCCCCCTTTGCTGTAGCAGACCATGACCAACTTCTTGCCTGGGAAATGGTCGGCGATCTTCTGTAACTGTTCGGCAAGCATCTTGCCATTGTTCCAATTGCTCCGGGGATCACCACCCGCATCATGTAACTCGACGAAAGCGGTTTCAAAACCGGCCTCCCGTGCGCGCTGATACATGTCGTTCCCAGTGTGCCAGATGCTGGACGCGTTGAACAAGCCTTGAACGAACACAATGACTGGTTTGGCGGGATCGGGTTGGGATGGAGCGTCACCAATGTAAACGGTTCCAGGAACGCCGGGAATACCGATCACGATCGGAAAAATCGAACCACCGTGTGATGTCGCTTGCGGGACGATCATGGAGAATAAGAGTAACAGGATGAGACATCCGACAGCCCAAGTTTTTCGCATGTGCGCAATCCCTCCTTATTTGAAAGATATTGAATGTAACTGTATTATAACAGATAGATAATTTATTGTTAATATTCATATTATTCTTGTTTTGGTGAATGATTATATAGATATTCCATAGATGATGCGCGATCTTTCAACAGTTGGCATTCCCATATAAGTGTTGATGGGTGGAACATAGGAGAGTACTATTTAGCTCTTGGCGTGTCCGGATTGCCTAAAATCGGTGCTACTATGAGGAAGGTATGTTTTTTGTAAAAGGTTAATTGTTACAAATGATTGATAATTGTTATTTATCGTGTTATTCTTTTGTAAATTGATAAAATGTCTTAATAACTATTAATAAAAAAGGTTATGGAAGATGCTCTGCCGATTGAAAAAGGAGGCGTAAGAAATGCAGAAGATAACGGACATATTAGGGGAGATCAGCACCTTCGTTTGGGGCCCGCCGTTGTTGGTGTTGCTGGTGGGAACGGGCATTATCTTGACTTTTCGGTTATCGTTTTTGCAATTTTCTCAACTCCCTTATGCGTTGAAATTAGCCTTTTCAAAAAATCAGGATCGTTCTTCGGCCGGAGACATCTCCCACTTCCAGTCATTAATGACTGCGTTGGCGGCGACCATCGGTACCGGTAACATAGCCGGGGTGGCAACGGCGGTGGTGGCCGGAGGTCCGGGAGCAGTCTTTTGGATGTGGATCACTGCGATCGTGGGTATGGCCACCAAGTATGCGGAAGCGATCTTGGCAGTGAAATATCGGATCGTCAACGAACGCGGAGAGATGGCCGGTGGGCCAATGTACTATATCGAACGGGGCTTGGGCTGGAAGTGGCTGGCGGTATTGTTTGCTTTGTTTGGCGCCATTGCCGCCTTTGGAATCGGTAGCACGGTACAATCCAACTCCGTCGCCGCATCCGTCCAATCCAGCTTTGGGATTGACCCTTGGATCACAGGCATTGTGTTAACAGTGGTGACGGCGGTAGTGACGATTGGCGGCATTAAAAGCATCGGGCGCGTCTCCAGTTACATGGTTCCGATGATGGCCGTGATGTATGTGGTTGGCGGCTTAGCCATTATCTTGTTGAACCTGGAGAAGTTGCCGGCGGCAATCTCATTGATCATAACCGACGCTTTTACGGGGCAAGCGATGGCAGGAGGCGCGATTGGGACGGTGATTCGTTACGGAGTGGCCCGAGGGGTGTTCTCCAATGAAGCGGGGATGGGTTCGGCTCCCATTGCCGCAGCAGCAGCTATCACCGATCACCCGGGGCGGCAAGCGCTGGTGTCGATGACGGGGACGTTTCTCGATACCATTGTCGTCTGTTCGATTACAGGTATTGGGCTGGTGATGGGCGGTTTATATACTGGCGATTTGACGGGGGCGGCGTTAACGACGGAGACATTTAATCAGCTGTTGCCAGGTCCCGGCGGTTGGATCGTTACGATCGGGTTAATCTTCTTCGCTTATTCGACTGTGCTCGGTTGGTGTTACTATGGGGAAAAATGCTTTGAGTATTTGTTTGGCTCCAAATCGATCAAGGGGTATCGTGTGGTTTACACCTTATCGGTGTTGGTTGGGGCGGTCATGAATCTGGGGTTGGTTTGGTCGATCGCCGATATTTTTAATGGGCTGATGGCCATTCCCAACTTGATTGGTTTATTGGGGCTATCGGGGATTGTCGTAGCAGAAACCAAGCGTTTCCGGGAGATATTGAAAGAAGAGCGGACACGTTCCAAAGCATAAAAAAAGGAAAAGGCGAGCCTCTGTTGGGACTCGCCTATGCCACCCCATCATAAGAGATAGACGAACAAGATGCCGATGATGGTGGCGACCAGATAGATCATTGACAGTAAGATAATGCTTTTCTTTCTGCTTTGGGTATATGCTTCGTTATTCTGATTGGACTGGGTCGCTCCCAAACGAAAAGTGACGAAAAAGGCGATGAGGCACAGCAACCCGCACAGGATGATCGCAGCTGTAGTCATCATTGCGATAAGCTCCTTTGATAATTGATAGGTTTACTCTTATTTAGCATACCATACTTAAACACTTGTGCCCGCCTTTTCGATTTTTAGGCTTCGCTTGGTTGGACCGAAGGTTGTTCCGTTGGTTCCACTTTGCTATTGCCCATCAAGGCGATGGCAATGGCTGAGATGGCGATGGGAATCAAAGCCAGTAAAAAGGTATAGGTAATTGAGGAAGACATCGCATCTACGATTTTGTCCAAGACCATGAGCGGAATCTGCGCCCGCTCGCTCGATTCAAAAATGGAACGCGCGTCATTGAGTTGGGCCGGATTGAAGGCGGCCGGGCCATGCATGCCTTTAAAAGCATCTGCTAACTGATTGGTAAAGACTTTATTTTGGATGGTCCCGAATATGGTAATGCCCAGAGTCATGCCCAGCGATCGGAAGAACGAGTTGGTCGAGTTTGCCGATCCGCGGAAACGGGGCTCCATATTGTGAACAGTGGCTGTCGGCAGGAGTGAGAACGAAAAACCGACGCCGAAGCCGACCAGAATCATGTAGGCAGTCAACAACCAACGCGTTGTGTCAGGGGTCATCGTGCTCAAAAGGAACATACCCGACAGATAAGCGATGACCGATAGGATCATCAGGGTGCGGAAGCGGATTTTGGTTTGGAACACCCCAGCGACTGCGCTACCAGCCACTGACCCCAACATCATCGGAGTCAGCACCAAGCCAGCGTTGGTGGCCGATCCACCGTACACGGCTTGCACAAAAATCGGGATGAACACGGTTAAGATCACAAACGTGGCGCCGTACAAAAAAGCGATCACTTGTGAAGTGGCGAACAGGCGCCGCTTAAACATCCAAAAAGAGATAATCGGATCGGAAGCTTTTCTTTCTGCAAAAATGAACAACAGGAAGAAGATCGCGAAGCAAGCGAACAACCCGATGATTTGGGTGGAATCCCATGCGAATTCCTTGCCTCCCAATTCCAGGGCGAACATCAGGCTGACGACGGCCACCACCAGCGTAATCGCGCCCCACCAGTCGATTTTCTGCTCTCTGTGTTCTGTTGATTCCTTATAATAGATGAAAATAAGAAACAGAGAAATTAAACCGAGCGGTACATTAACGTAAAAAATCCACTGCCAACTGATGTATTCAGTGATATATGCACCTAAAAGCGGGCCGAAGACGCTGGAAGTACCAAAAACGGCGCCCAAGAGTCCAGTCATTTTGCCCCGTTTTTCAGGCGGGAAGATGTCAAATACGATAGTGAAAGCGATGGGCATCAATGCGCCGCCACCAATTCCTTGGATTGCGCGGTAGATGCTGAGCTGAACGATGCTTTGCGCCGTACCACACAAGATTGACCCTAGCAAAAACAGAGCCAAGCCCAAGATGAAGAAACGTTTGCGACCGTACATATCGGACAGTTTGCCGAAGATCGGCATGCCGGCCATCACTGTGACCATATAGGCGGAAGTGACCCAGACGAATTTGTCCAGCCCGCCCAGATCCGCCACGATGGTGCCCATGGCGGTGGCGACGATGGTATTGTCCATCGCCGACATCAAAATCGCCAACAGCAAGCCGGCGACGACTAGACGGAGATTACTTTCTTTGGAAACCATTTGTTTAGCTCCTTTTTAACCAGTAATGAAGTGATGAGAATATTTTATAGTTGGTTCGCCGATTCAGCAAGTGAAGGTGCCGCGTTGGCGGCTTGCCAAGAGCGGCGAAGGTGGGGGCATCACATGCCATAGAGGGGGAGGAGCGGGTGGTTATGTATCCGTTTGTCCGGGTAAAGATTGGCCTGATGAGTGTCACTTGCTCTTGAGTTATCCTCTTTAAAAAAGAAAAAAAGGCGTGACCAAGCCGGGGGTGTACTCCCCGGCGCATTTTATATTTTTTCCCGTAAATGGTTAAGAAACTCTATGTGATAATCATCCCGGCGCTCCATGGCTTCATCGAGATAGGCATTGATTTGCACTTGCAGATAGTGGGCTTCCTCTGCGGTGAGAATGATGTCAGGGTTGCTAAATTTATTCAAGATGGATGTGATCAATGACCGCTCTTGTCCGGCGTGGTTCAACGATCTCATCAATTTTTGGGCCAAGAAATACCGTTCTTTCAAATTGATGTAACTCATCAGGCTCCCTCCCTTTTGTCCAAATGAACGCAGGACAGGATAAGTTGTGACGTAACGCATCTTTTTCGTGAAATTCAATAAGAATAGTAGGATTTTAATCTAATATAAAGTAACTATCCGTTAGAGTCAATATTGATACAATTATCTTTATATACATAAGGATGTGTAAAAGGGGGCGGGCACGTGGTCTTCAGATTATTGTGGGAGACAGACGCCGAAGCGTATCGCGACGTACGACTGCGGGCGTTGCAGGAGGCTCCGGAAGCCTTTGGCAGTTCGTATGAAGAGGAAACGCAGTGGACAGTAGCCCAGTTTGCAGAGAAACTGGCGGTCACGCCGGAGCGTTGGATGTTGGGCGCCTTTGATGGGAAAGGCAAGCTGGTGGGTGTCATCGGATGGTATCGGGAAGCGCGATTGAAGATCCGGCATAAGTCCCATTTCGTGGCTGTGTATGTGGAACCGGAGCACCGGGGAAAGGGGATTGCCAAGCAGTTGTTGTCGCAGGCGATTGACCGGGTGCGGACAGAGACGGATGTAGAACAGATCCAACTGACAGTAGCAGCGGATTCCGCCGCGCACGCCTTGTACCGGTCAAAGGGCTTTGCGGAATTCGGGAGAGAACAGCAAGGGCTGAAAGTGGGAGAGGGTTATGTAGATTTATGCCATATGGTTTTGCATATAGAAAAATAAGCGGGAGTAAAAGCGGTTCAGGTGCAGCATGGAGAGGCGCCTAAACCGCTTTTTTCTGGAGTTTTCGAAGAGCCTGTGCCGTGTGAGTCAATCGGAACAGCAATGAGATGGGATGGATTCCCAGAAAAGTGGGGGCAATCCATTGACGTGCCTTAGTGTGATGTGAAATGATGGGCGTGTTATGTAAAATTCTAAGAAATATCTCATATATCATGCATCAGATGACATGATTTGATGGGCTGTGATGAATGTGTTTGGCTGTGCGCTGATGGGAAAGAGCATTGCAATCCTATGGCGAGAAATACAGACTTTAAGTAAAGGGGAATCATAGATACTTATGACAGCATTGCTCCATGAATTAAAACAGATTGCATTAGAAGTGGAGGCTGGGGTTTCCGAAGAGAGGCGGAGAGAGTGGATTGAAGAATTGTCGCTAAAGTGTGGCGAGTGGATGGGCCATGCGGACGCAGAGGTGCGGTGGACGGCGGCGTCGATCTTGTATTGGTTGGGAATTGATGCCGAATATACGGGCGATTTGCTGGAAGTGCGCAAAAAAGCGCTTAAAGTGTTGCATGATCATCCTCTTTTTTGCAATCCGGTAGCGGAAGCGCTGCTCAGTGGATGGGATGAGCTGGATTGGGGAGCATTGCATCATGCGTTTGGCACGGCGGAGGATGTGCCGATCCACTTGAAGGCGATGTGTGCGGAAGACGAACGGCTCCGTGAACGGGGATTGACTCGCCTGGTCGATCATGTGCGCCACCAAGGGGGTTACTGTCAAGCCCTTCCCTATGCACTCCGTTTTCTGCTTCGCTTGCTGGCAGAAGAATATCCTTATCCGGATACGCAAAAAGAGATCATCGGCGTGCTGTTGACTCGCTTCGTTGATGATGAGGCGATTGTTTACGGCAAGGCCGGGCAGGTGCTTCGGGAAGGGATGATTTTGTATCTCCCTTATTTAAACCATGAGGAATTGGTGGTTCAAGATCAGGTGATCACCTTGTTGGGGAAAGTAGGCAAGGATCATCCGCTGGCGCACCGGGCCTTGATGGATATCATCGAAAGGTCTCCTTGGGAATATCAGCAGTCGCTCGCTCTTTACGCATTTGGGCATTTGCGGCACTGGTCGCCGGAGCATGAACAGTTGGTGCATGATTGGCTCAGTTTTCACCCATCTCGTGATTGGCAACGGGATGCTGCAGCGGCGCTCATCTTTTACCACGGGGGCAAAGGTCCAGCTGAAGCTTGGCAGAATATCCTCGATTATTTTCTTCATTATGGGCATGAATCGTCGCCGTCTGATCAACTTTTTATCAACTGGTGGACGAATTACACTAGGGAATCCCTCCCAACTGATTTAGAAGAGATCATTTACCGCATCTCTGATTTATAACCTTTCTTTCTTTTTTTAGGGGTGGCTGGGTAAATACCATGCAGTGATGATCTTTTTATTGACCAGTCAGTTTTTTTTCTACTCACCGGATTTTTTTCTATATAAAATGGTGAAGAGCAATAATCTTTATATTAGTCAGGTGAGAAAAGATGAGCGATTTCCACTTTAAAGTGAATCTTAAAGGCATGATTGATCTGTTGTCCAATCACTTATACAGTACACCCCAAGTGTTTGTCCGCGAGCTGTTGCAAAATGCAGTGGATGCCATCACCGCCCGCAAACAGCTTGAGCCGGATCATGATGGGAAAGTGGGCATGGAGGTGTTTACCGCCGAGGAGATGGCGCCCACCTTGTATGTGGAGGACAATGGTGTCGGCCTCACAGAAGAGGAAGTGCACCGTTTTTTGGCCCAGATTGGACAGACGTCAAAGCGGTCGGAGTATGAGACGGATTTCATCGGTCGGTTTGGGGTGGGGCTTCTGTCCTGTTTTATCGTCAGTGAGGAAATCGTGGTGATCTCGCGTTCTATCAAAAGCGAAGAAACGATCGAGTGGCGGGGACGCCCGGACGGAAGCTATCAGATTCGCAAATTGACGCAGACGATGTCCCCGGGCACCCGCATTTATATTCAAAGCAAAGAGGGATTTGAGCGTTATTTTGCACCAGAGCGGGTGCAAGAGTTTGCTAGGTATTATGGAGAGTTTTTGCCGTACCCGATTTTCTTCTACGGGGAGAAAGCGATTCGGCTGACAGCCGATCAAGCTCCGTGGGAGATGAGCTCCATCGATGCATTGGTGTATGGGAAAGAAAAGTGGCATGTCGACTTTATCGATGTGATTCCTCTACATTCACCGCTCGGTGATGCGCAAGGCATCGCTTACATTCTGCCGCATTCGGTTACTGTCAATGCCAAGCGAAAACACCGCGTTTATGTGAAACAGATGCTATTGTCGGAGACGGTGGAGAAGATTTTGCCGGACTGGTCCTTCTTTGTTACCTGTGTGCTGAATGTGAATCATTTAAAGCCGACGGCCTCGCGTGAAGAGTTTTATGATGACGCCCTCTTGGAGTTGGTGAAAAAAGAGCTGGGCGATTGCATCAAACGTTATCTCCGGCAATTGGCAGAACGGAAATCACCGCTGCTGGGGGAGATTATTCGCGTTCATTATTCCTCACTGAAACTGCTGGCGTTGGAGGATGATGAATTGTATGCGCTGTTCATCGACTGGCTCCCCTTTGAAACGTCACTGGGCACGATGACGATGGGAGAGATCCGCCGCTTGACGCCAACGATCTGCTATACGCCGGGCGTGGATGAGTTTCGGCAGATCAGCAAAGTGGCCAAAGCCCAATCGCGTTGCGTGATTAACGGGGGATACATGTACGATCTGGAGTTAATTGAAAAGCTGGGGCGCGTGTTTCCAGACACCCATGTGGAACGAATCGATTCTGCGGCATTTACGCAAGGATTTACCGAATTATCCATTGAAGAGCGAGAGCTAGCCTATTCTTTCATCCGATTGGCCAATGCGGTGTTGTTGCCTTACCGGTGCAAAGCGGAGATTAAGAAGTTCTATCCCCATGATCTGCCGGCGTTGTACACGACAAGCGAAGAAGGGTTGTTTTTACGTATGGCCGAGCAAACCAAAGAAGAGGCCAATCCCCTGTTCGCTTCGATCATTGAGCGGGTGACGACAAATCAGGCCGGACAGGATTATGCTCAATTATGTTTTAACTTTGAAAATGAGATCATTCAAAAAGTGATTCGGGTGCAAGATCCTGAGCTGTGCCAGTTAATTGTGGAAACGCTTTATGTGCAGGCGTTGCTGATGGGTCATTATCCCTTGAAGTCGCAAGAGATGAGTCTGCTGAATAGCGGGTTGGTTCGTTTCATTGAACGAGGCTTAGACGCTTAGGAGGGAACAAGTGATGAAAGAACAATTTGACTCGTTGATGAAGCGAGCAAAGGATTTGCCTGACGGTGAAGCGAAAATCGCCCTGTTGGAAGAAGCGGTGCGGCTGGCCGACACGTACCAACAGACGGAACTTGGGTTTTCAGCCCGCATGGAGCTGACGAAGGCGACGGTGTATGCTGGCAGAGCGGACAAGGCATTTACGACGTTTGGTTGGTGCTTGGCTCACTATGATAAACAGCCTGAGGCGTATAACAGCCTGGCTGTCATGTGGCAGTATAAATGGATTGTGGAAAAGCTGGACCGGTTCCCGACGATCAGTCTGGAGCAAATGGAAGCGATGCTGGAGGATCTTAAGCAAAGGTATACAGCACTGGGTTACAATGAGCGGTTTTATCATCAGACCAAATTTGTTTTTGCCTGGAGAAGAGGAGACTGGGAAGAGGCCGAACGAGAGTATGAACGGTGGCTGGCAGTACCTCGCGACACAATATCCGACTGTGTGGCGTGTGAGCTTGATCTTCAACTGGATTATTTGTTGAGCCGTGATCAGTTTGCGGAAGCGTATGAGCGGGTACGGCCGATTGTGACCGGGCAATTGAGTTGTAGCCAATCCGTTCCACATATCACTTTTGCCAATTTTCTGCTCCCCTTGTTACAGGAAGGTCGGCTGGAAGAAGCGGCCATGTTCCACGAACGGGGCTACCGCTTAATTCATGACCAGCCAGGTTATATCTCCTCGCAAGCAAAGCATTTGAAGTATCTGACGATTGTCGACCGCGCACGGGCTATTTCTTGTTTGGAGAAGGGATTGCCAGAAGCGTTGGCTTCAGCAGACCCCCATTCCAAGTTTGAATATTTCTTGGCGGCTTCTGTGCTGTTCGCTTATTTGGATGATCGGGAAAAGCAAGTACTTCATATTCCCGAATATGTGACAGAAACATGGTTGCAGGAGCAAACGCAGATGCTGGCACGCCAATTTGACGAACGCAACGGCACCACCCACTACAGTGACCGCATCAGGGAAGAACTGCGGGAAGTGACATTGCTCGCCGGACGGGTGCGCGCTTGGCAGATGGAACAAAAGGCGGGCCAGGAAGAGGGGGAAGCGAAGGCACGAGCTGCTTGGGAGGCACTGATGCGGGGCGTGGAAGCCCACGATCCGGAAGCGATGTTCCGGCTTGCGCTAGCCTTGCTCGAAGGCGGCCCGGAAGAGCAACAGGAAGGGATCGCTTGGTTGCGCCGGGCGGCTGAGGCCGGTAGATTGGATGCGGCTCATGTGTTGGCGGAGCAATTGTTTGAGCGACAAGCAGCTGAAGAGGGGGCTGCGCTATTGCGGCAAACTGCGCAGGCGGGGGATCCCCAGGCGATGAATCAACTGGGCTACCGGTTGTTGTTCGGTGTAGGCTTGCCTGCCAACCAAGAAGAAGGAAGAGACTGGCTGCGCAAGTCGGCTGAAGCAGGTGCGTTGAGCGGCATGTTCCAATATGGGTTGTGTTTGCTTGATGGCCTGGGAGGGTCGCAGGAGCTTGAGCAAAGCGAGTTCTGGCTCCAACGCGCAGCCGAAGCGGGCCATGCAGTGGCGATGCAGGTGCTGGGTACGCTTTTGTTGGAAGGCAATCTATTCCCGCACCGGCAGGAAGAAGGGGAACACTGGCTCCGCCGATCAGCGGAGGAAGGGTATCCTCCTGCCATGCACCAGTTGGGAAGCCGTTTGATCACGGGCCATGTGCTTACCGCGCAACCCGAGGAAGGGAAGCAGTGGTTGAAACGGGCCTCGGAAGCCGAGTATGGACCTGCTATGCATGAACTGGGCTACCGGTTGCTTGAAGGGGATGGCCTCGCCAAGAGCAGTTTGGAGGGTGAAGTGTTGTTGCGCCGGGCAGCCATGGTGGGAGAGGAAGGCGCCATGTTGGAGCTGGCCGGGCGGCTGTTGCAAGGAGATGGGGTCGCATTTCGCTGGGAAGAAGGGTTTGAGTGGTTGCGGAAGGCAGCTGCCACCGAACTGCCGGAAGCCATGTTTTTGCTAAGTTGCTATCTGCTGGACTATCCCGATTTAGCCACCCATGAGGGCGAGGCGGTAGAATGGCTACGCAAAGCGGCTCTCACCGGCCATGAAAAAGCGCAAGCCTTGTTGGATGAGTTGGGAAAAGCATAAATTACGCATCAGCCGGAGGCTGGCCACCCATGAGGGAGGCCGGCCGTTTTCATTTGGTCTTCACTTCCTGATTTGCACATTTTTTAAACAAAAAGGAATTTAAGAGAGAATGGAGAATTAACAGCGTGAATGTACGGATGACTCATTGATATTTGCTTGGGGTTGTCTGATAAATCAAGTTGATACATATGAAGTGGCGGAGACATCTTTTCCTGATAAGCGCCGATGGGCAAGGAAAGCGAAGGGAAAGTGGTGTTGGATTCGCCGGGGATACGCACCAGACGCACCCTGAAAACCAGATGGATGAACAAAGGGGAGATGTGCAATGCGTTTGAGAATGGTATGGCTGTCAGTTATCGTGGGCTTGTCGTGGATGTTGGTGGGATGGACGAATCCGCCGGCGCCAGCAGATGCGGAGGTTCCGTCCAAGTGGCAAGCCGCTCAGGGGAAGGCATTGACAGTGAGGCTAGAGCCAAGCAAAAACAAGCAGGAAGCGGTGTCCGATGTGGTGATCACATACAAACCGGATGTCGTATTGGCTTATGGGCGGGCGAAGTTTCATTTGCCTAAAGGGTTTTCTGCGGTGGCCGGAGATCTGATCAATGGCCAACCATTGACGGCGGACTATATTCAAAACGGGGGGCAAACGGTGACTCTGCCGTTCGGCGTGGATATAGGGGCGATGCGCATATTTGAGTTGCGGCTGGTCGGGAAAAAGTTGCCCTCGGCGGGACAGTATAAGTTCAGAGCGGAATATTGGGGCATTGGCATCGGCATTTACAATACGGCCGAAGCGGTGCTAGAGTTGAGAAATTAAGTGCATCACCCCCAGTCTTATGCGGTCGGGGGTGTTTTCTATTGCGCCGATCATTTAAAATGAATGGCAACGGATGGTTCAATCAAGTGAGGAGGCGAAAGCGTGTCCATTCGCAAAATCGAACATGTCGGCGTGATGGTAAAAGATATGGATGCTTCACTAGCTTTTTATCAACAGGTGGTGGGGATGGAATTGATCCGCCGCATGACGGTGCCTGCCGGGGGATTGGAATTGGCGTTTCTCGGTTTTCCGGGGGCAGAGGAGACGCAGGTGGAACTGATTCAGGGATATCCGAAAGCATTGCCGGAGGAGGGCAAAGTCCACCACATTGCATTTACTGTGGATGATATCGAAGAGGAATGGAATCGGTTGAAGCAACTGAATGTCTCTTTTCAAGACGAGGAGATTACCACCCTGCCTGTTGGTCGCTATTTCTTTGTACACGGCCCTGATGGGGAGTGGATCGAATTTTTTGAACCGAAGAAGTGACGACAGAACGCCATGCTTTCCAGCATGGTGTTTTTCAAGTCATTATGCTAGAGCGTGTCTGATGAATAGGCCAGCGGCCAGACACACCCTAGTGGCATTTGCTGTGTTCATTGTATAATGAAGAGGGAGCGAAACAACTGATGACTTCGCAGAAGAAATGAGTGAAACCATGAGTAAACCATCGATGAAACGGGTATTGCCGGCTTTGGTTATGGTTGTGTTTGTGATATTTTTCACAAATGATCTGGTGGAGCAATTATTGCTGTGGGCGATCGGTGTGACCGTGCCATTGACGCTCTGCCTGACAGAAACGAGGAATCGTTTGGGACAGATTGATCGTGTGTATCAATGGTGTTGGCGCAGTTATCCGTGGTGTGCAGGACTGGGGGCGGCTTCATTTCTTTTGCCCAAGGGTAATCTTGCTGGGCTTCTCTCTGTGCCGTGGCTCGTCTTCACCGTGGTGGTGGCGGTGTACGGATGCAAACGCCTGCTTGAGCGAAATCGCCATGCATTGGAAGAGCTGGCGATGGATTGCGGTTTGCTCTACCTGGCTATCGGCGGGGGATGGTTGGCGGCAAGCCGTTTTGGGATGCCTGTTCTTCATTTCAGTGAAGAGATTGTAGCGTTGACTGGCATCCATTTTCATTATTCCGCCTTTGTGGTGCCGATCTTTGTCGGATTATTAGGCCGTGCAGTGGACTGGCGTGCCCAATTCCCTCTTCGGTACCGGTTGATGTCCGTGGGAGTGATCACCGGCCCGATGTTGGTGGCCATGGGCATCACTTTCTCCACCGTACTAGAGTTTGTCGCAGTTGTTTGGTTTGTCGGAGCCTTGCTACTTTATACCGCACTGCTTCTCCCCGTGGTTTGGAAGCGGGAACAGCGTGGAGGGATTCGGGCCTTGTTTTTGCTTTCTTCAGTGACTATATAGGGGACAATGGCTTTGTCTGTCATTTATAGCTTGGGGCGGATGATGCAGATTTCTTTTTTCACCATTGAGGAAATGGTTCTCCTGCATGGGATTGCCAACGCATTTGGCTTTGTGACAGCCGGAGCGTGGGCTTGGTGTGCGAGTTTGCCTCCAGAGCGCGGATTGCCGTCTGGGATTCCGCATAGTTTGCTTGCGGGAAAGGGGCGGATTGGTGCCGACATTTTGACCCGCTTGGGATGGGTTGATGAAGCACGCTGCGTGCGGGGGCTGGTAGATGATTTTGCTGTTTTCGCCCGGCCTGATTTTGATCCGGATGCCGTTCATCCTTCGATTCGATCTTTTTATGAGGATACGCTGGCCTACCGACTGGAGGCGAAAGTAGAGTGGCAAAAAGGATTCCGGCGTTTTTCCGCATGGTATAGCCGGTTAACTGGCCGCATCGGGCAATGTCATCTTCCTCCAGCTGGCGAAAAGGTGACGGAAATGAACAGTAGACTGGCAGCAGTGAAAGAAGTGTGCGACAGGAGAGTGGCGCCCCGCGCTTGGGTTCGCACGCATGCTGGAACGGGCCGGACGGTATTCGTGGCGGTTTACTCCATTCATACCTTCGCAGAGGAGACATATATGAACATTGCCCTGCCGTTTCCCGGGGGCAACTTGACCGGCGTGTTGCGGCTGGAGCATGGTACGGGGGCGAAAGGGAAAAGCGATGGGTTGGTTCTGACGAGCATCCAAGGAGTGAAGCCGGGTGATCAGGGGCTTTATTGGACCTCGCGCTGGGGTTTGGTGGTTTTACCTTTGCGTGAACGGTTCCATGTCTGGGTGGATGAAGAAGGCAGGATGAAAGCTGAGCATGAGATGTGGATATGGAAATGGCGGTTTCTTCACATCCACTATCAGTTGATCCGTAAGGAGGCTGCCCAAGGGAAGCCTTAGGTTGATCCGTCCTAAGGTTGTTCTAAAAAAAATAGACAAAGCGTTAAGAGATGCGCTTTGTCTTACTTATGTTAGTAGATGGGGTAAGTTTCGCCAAACAAATTTCCGGCTGGGTAGACATGAGTGAATGAATAAAGCGATTGGTTAACAGAATGTAACGTTTTCCTTGCTTTTGGAAATAATCAATCTTGCACTCGCGCCGCAATTGGCTCAGACAGCGGGTGATGGTGGCGCGAGTGGAGAGGATGGCGGCAGCCAGCTCTTCATGCGTGATGGGAAAGGGCAGGGCAAGCTGATGCTCGGTGGTCTTGGATTGGAATGGCTGAGCAAGGAAGAAAAGAAATTGGATGAGGCGATCCTCCACAAATTTGTTATGTTTGATCATTTGCAAAGTTTGTACGCGGGTCCAATATTTTCGCAATTCAGCGATAACGGAAGCGGCGATTGGAGAGTGGAGAACCTCCCGCCAATCACAGATGGAGACCTGGACGGGGCTGTGGGGGCGAAACTCACAGGTTCGATCTGGGATGAACGGTACCTCAAATATGCTTCCTTCCTGCAAGACATCCAACAAGACATGGTTGCCATCCTCTTTGGTTTCCCACAAGGTGCCATAACCGGCTTGGATTATGTACACCTTTTCGGGTTCCATTTGGACGGGGTGATGTTCAATCCACTGATCGTTGGGGCATTGACTCAAGAATGTTTGTATGGTTTTCTCCACGCCTATGCCTCCGCGAAAAAAAGCTGAGAGGAGATTGCGTTTTTATTATAAAAAGGACGCAAAGTTTAGTGCAATGAGTTAAATCTAGATATATTTACTGAATATTAACCTTTATTTAACGAAGCCGATTTGATGAAATGCCGTTGTTCTGAGGTTGTGGGATCGTTTGAGCGAGCAAGGATCGACGAAAATGGTTAAATGAGATGGTTAAATTGTCGTTAAAAACAGCTTTGAATTCCTGTCATTTAACCAGTCGGATTAACTAGATTTCAGATGATGAAAATGATTTAATTTTTATATGAATAGAAAAGCGGTTTGACGCCTCACTTGAGCGGCGTAGCAAGAAGGCAGTATCAGATTTTTCCGCCATTATAACCCACTTATTTCAAAAAACGATATAAAAAGGAAATTTCGTTGTTCAACGAGCGCCGTAGGCAAGTGATGCGAAAAAGGGGCACGGTTTTGAAACCTAAGGGGGATGCCGCGCATCTATTCATCAGACAAAGTACCAGTGAGAAAGGAGAGGTTTCGATGGAAAAGCAGCCGATGCCGACCGTTGGCGGCAAAAAGAGGGAAAGCAAGGAAATCCTCAAAAATAAAAAGCCGCAAAAACCAGGGACGGATGATGTGACCACTAAAGGCGATCAACCTCCTCCAGGCGGTATGCCGTCTGAAGATTGATGTTGGGATAACGGCAACCCATATGGTGACAGCGAAAGCTGAACCTGAAATGGATCAGCTTTCGCTGTCTGCCAAGGTGGTGGGTGCGTGCAATAGGGCCTCAAACCGCAGGGCCATATCGTAAAAATCGGCCGCCTTTTTGTAAGCGTTTTTCTCATAGTAATGTCGCCCCAAATCGTGGGCCATTTTTTTTGCCAAGTTTAGCTGGTTCTTTTCGACAGCCATATCAATCAGTCTCTGCGTTTCTTTTTCATACAGCTGTTCTTGAAAGTGGGATTTGTACAATAGCGCTTTAAACATGTGAAACTCGACATAGTGGTACCATTGTTGATAGGTTTCCGCGATTCGCAGGCCCTCTTTCAAATATTGGTCCACTTTCCCCAAATCTTTGCGTTCCATGTAGATGAGAATCAATTCCCGGTATGTGTGCACTTTCGGTTGTTCCGCGCCGATTTTACTACGTAGCTGGAGGCATGTCTCATAGTGTTTGATGGCGGTGTCAATTTCCCCTTTTGATTGGTATGCGCGGCCGTAATTGTATTCAATCATGCCGAGGAAGTTGACGTTTTCGGTTTTTAACACGATTTCCAACGCCTCATCCAAACACTTGATCGCTCGGTTGTATTGATGGTTCAAGTTGTATTGCGTTGCTTTGGTAATCAGCACTTTGGCCTGATCCACTTCATTGCCCAGCTTTTTATGTATATCTAAGCTTTTTTGCGAATAGTGCAGGCAGATTGTTTTGTCCTGCGACAGATGCTGTTTAACAAGGCTGAGATTATAAAACAGGATCGCCAAATCTTTTTCTCCAACGCGGTTAGACAAGCGCTCAGCCAGCTCGTAATAATGAGTCGCTTTGATGTAATCTTGCGTGCTGAAAAAGATGTTGCCGCAGTTGAGATAGTAGTAGAAAAATTCGATGGACAGGTCGGGTGGAACTTCGTCGGGAACCGATTTCTTGGACAATTGAAACACTTGTTGCGCTTCACTGATGCGGTTGTCTGTCAGATAGTGCCGGATCAATATCGTGTAAATGTTGATTCGTGTGTCCAGCAGGTGCGATTCAAACAGAGCGATTTTTAGCAGGTATTCATCCGTTTCATTAAGAATGCGCGTTTTTTTGTACTGGTTGATGATGTTGGCAATCCGTTGCTTTTTTTTGTTGGAATCATCGTCGCAGATGTCATCGGGAACAATGCCAAGCTTCTGGCATACGGCGCGGATAAATGGGGCAGATGGTTTGGTTTTGCCATTTTCGATGCGGCTGAGATAAGCAACTGAACAAATGCCCTCGACCAATTCACTCTGTCGCATATTCTTCATCATGCGAAGCTGTCTTATTTTTTCTCCGATATGCATGGCCACGGCCACCTACTCTGTTAGTCAATTCTTTAATTTTAATATACCAAAATATTGTACCAATAAACATTATTAAGTGGAATGATGTAAATGCATTTGCTACTTATGATGATCATCTTTTCCACATGATTGATCGTGATTAAAACACGATATTTACTATGAGGGGCGGGTACGTCAAGCGGGGAGGGGCGCCACCGCTGAATGGTTATCTTTCTCTTGGATGAGATTTCTTCTATATTAGAAAATGGATAGGCTGGACACGATAGGAGAATGGAGACAATGAAGAAATCAATTTTCATAGGGGCTTTACTCTTGATTTTGGTTGGCATCGCCATCTTGCAGAAGGGATTGCCAGGCTCATCAGAACTCGGCCCAGGGGACCCGGCACCCGCTTTTACGCTTGAGACCATTGACGGTCAAAAATACGTATACAGCCATGCCAAAGGCAAACCAGCGATTATCAGTTTTTTCACCACGTGGTGCGATCCTTGCCATAAGGAGGCCCCGCTGTTGGTGGAGTGGCATCGAAAGTACGGTTCGCAAGTGGAGTTTGTGTTTGTCAATTGGACGAAACGGGATGATGTAAAATCAGCCCAATTCTTTGCCAAAGATTATGGGATTTGGTTTCCTGTGGTGATGGATACACAAGACCGTGTATCAAACCAGTATCAAATTCAAGTGATTCCGACCACTTATTTTATTAATCGGGACGGGAAAATCGAGCGGATTGTTAAAGGTGTGCGTCCGGCCGATACAGAAGCATGGTTGCGTGCGCAGGTCAAGTAGAATCCTGAGACAGAGATGAACGGGTGTGGCAAAGAAGGATAACTATCTTTTTTCAATAGGTTTTGTTTCGTTTCATAACGGATAAATCTATGTCGTAAGAAGATGAGATAATAGTATAATAGGTGTCAAAGTCATGATTTCATAGCTTTTAAAAAATCGCATGACACAAAGGAAGGGAATGGTAACATGTTAGGAAAAGTGGCATCTGATGTACTTGGCCTGAGCGATGTGGGGATTGTAATTAAGCCGGAAGATTATAACAAGGTAGATACCGACGATTATGTGATGCATGAAGATAATGAGCGGATCTACTTCCTCATCAAGTCGAAGGCCGATGAGTATTGCTTCACCAACAGAGCGTTGATTCACCTGGATGGAACCAGCGCATCGAGCAAAAAACGCACACTGTACCGGTACGACTACTGCAACTATCGCATCTCCAATGTTACCTTGGAAACTGCTGGCGTGATGGATATGGACGCGGAGATCAAGTTTATGCTCGGCAAAAACGTGGAGTACTCGATCGATGTACATAAAAAACATATTAATGAGTTGAAAGACTTGTACAAATCACTCGTTCGCATCTCCATGGTGCAGGCGGACAGCGAAGCATTGCTGGGCTTGTCCAGAAAGAGCATCGAGATGGCCTCCAACACCCTGAGCCAAATCAGAAGTACAGAAGGCATGCTCAGCCAACAATTTAAGGAATTGAACCAAATCGCGTTTGATTGGCTCGCCAGCACAAGAAGTCGTTACATGGTGACAGATTTCGGCTTTGTGTTTGATCGTTACATCAACAACTGATAATGGATTCTTGTCCGCCCGTGCATCGAAAGCTCGATCACGGGTTTTTTTTAGGTGAACAAAGGGGCCGACTTGGAGCGAGGAACATAAGATAACGATTGAAATGAAGCACTAGATGCGCGAAAATAAATATAAAAGTTCCTAATCGAAAGCGTTTGCAAGAGCGGATGAACTGTGAAGGGAGCGGACGATGGTGGATGATCCGAGGAGTCGGATGTGGGGAGTGGGGCTCCTGTTTCTGGCTTTTGTCTTGGCTCTGCTGCTGAAACAAGCGTTTTTTGCGCATCTCTTGGGAGTCGGATTCGCGATGGTGGTCTGGACGAAGCTTGCCGCTTTGTTTCCGCGCAAACTGTCTGACTTTTCACTCGCGCAAAAGGTGCTGTATGTCTTTTTGATGTTGTCGGTCTTCGGTTTGACGATGGCGTTGGTGACAAACCGGGGGTGACCGTTTGATTGGCATACCAATGGGAAGGCGCGCTTTCGCCGGTATATGACGGGAAGTGCCACGCACTCTAGCTGTGTGGCATTTCCCTTTTTTCCATCTATGGTTCGGATGGGAGTTTTTTGCTTGGGCGCAAAAAATAGCGAGCCTTACGCCTCGTGAGCGGCGATAAACTCGTCCAGCCGTTTCTTTTGCCGCAAATGGTGGGCGAAATGCATCACGATGTGATGATACCATTCTTGGGCGTTGATATAGCCGAAATACGGGTGTTTTACCTTGCGATCAGGCGAGATGGAGTCAATGGTGGGGGCGATTGCTTTCATTTGTGCTGACAATTGCTCCAGCTTTTGTCGAAGTTCTTCTCGGGAGCGGGGCTGCTGGGAGGTGTGTTCGGCCGATGGTGGCACTTTGGCTTTAATCGGGGGAATAGCACCTGTCATATACACCCATTTGCCTACCCACGTTTTTTTTAATTTGCGGTTTTCCGGTGCCGTGGCGCAGGCTTGGAGTGATGCCAATTGTAAAAAGCCCGTTTCGATGAGGTGATTGTACATCTCACCGAGTGACCATTCTGTTGCTGATGGCTTCAGTGTAAACAATTCCCATGAGTATTTGTCCAATTCGTCCATGTAGTAGCCGGCTAGTTCTTCATATTTCTCCAGAATTTCCTTCGTTTCCATCTGATTGTCTCCCTTGGTCGTAGTTGCCTTCATTATAACAATCGTAATCCGCTTCACGATGAGCAATTGTGTCCATTACCTGAAACGCTTGGCCTACCTTGATGAAGTAGTTTCAATTGACCAATCCATATGCATGCGGCCAAGCCATCGGAAATCATTGGATTGGCCGACGGTAAAAAAATTGTTGCATTCTTGACATAAAATCACTTAACATAAAAGAAAGTTGGAAGCGCTTAGATCGTTTCTGTATTTGTAAGTTAATAATGGTGATGAGGATAGGAGACCACTAATTTAAACTCTTTGCGACGTTGCAAAAGGGTTGTATTTGTGGTCTCTTTTTTTCATCCCAATATTTAGCATGGGAGGGAATTGCCGATGAATTGGCTATTGACATTGTTCAAGCCAGCTCCTCATATTGAGAGGTTGCCAGCGGATAAGATTGATTCAACTTATCGTCGGCTTCGGCTACAAGTGTTTTTGGGCATTTTTATTGGTTATGCTGGCTATTATTTGGTGCGGAAAAACTTTTCCCTGGCCATTCCCGATTTGGTGCGGGAAGGCTTCTCCAAAGGTGAGTTGGGACTGGTGCTGTCAGCCATTTCCATCGCATATGGTATCAGCAAGTTTTTGATGGGGATCGTTTCCGACCGGAGCAACCCCAGGTACTTCCTAGCGACGGGCCTTATTTTATCAGCTCTGATCAACATGGCGTTCGGTTTGATTCCCGCTATTACATCCAGCATCACAGTGATGTTTGTGCTGATGTTTTTAAACGGCTGGGCGCAAGGCATGGGATGGCCCCCTAGCGGAAAAACGGTGGTGCATTGGTTTTCCATCAGTGAACGGGGCACAAAAATGTCTTTGTGGAACATCGCCCATAATATTGGGGGCGGGCTGGTGGCTCCGTTGATGACACTAGGCATCGCGATTTTCGCCACCTGGAAAAGCGTGTTCTTCTTCCCGGCGATGATTGCGCTGGTGATCGCCCTGTTCATCTTATTGACAGTACGCGACACGCCGCAGTCGGTAGGCTTGCCGCCGATTGAAGAATACAAAAACGACTATCCGCAAGGAAGCGAAAACGAAGATTACGACAAGGATTTGACCACGAAGGAAATTCTGTTCAAGTATGTGTTGAACAACAAGTTCTTGTGGTATATCGCCCTCGCCAATATCTTTGTGTATTTTGTACGCTATGGTGTCATCGACTGGGCACCCACTTATCTCACGGAAGCGAAGGGCTTTTCTCCAGAGGGTTCTAGATGGGCGTACTTCCTGTATGAATATGCTGGCATTCCAGGCATGCTGCTGAGCGGATGGATGAGCGACAAGCTGTTCAAAGGGCGGCGCGCACCGGCAAGTGTCATATTCATGGCCGGCGTATTGATCGCGGTATTAATCTACTGGCTAAATCCGGCGGGCAATCCCTTGTTGGATAACATTGCCCTGGTAGCGATCGGGTTCTTGATTTATGGTCCAGTTATGATGATTGGTTTGCACGCATTGGACTTGGTGCCCAAAAAAGCTGCAGGCACCGCGGCTGGCTTGACTGGATTTTTTGGGTACCTCTTTGGAACCGCTTTCGCCAGCGCCATTGTTGGCTATGTCGTTGACGGCTTTGGTTGGGATGGGATGTTTACACTGTTGGTTGTTTCTTGTGTTTTAGCCATCCTTTTCTTGGCTCTGACATGGAACACAGGCAAATCTGAGCAAAAAACGGTTTAAACCGTCATTTGACTACTGACATCAATGGGGGAACAGCTAATGAAAAAGTCAATGAAACGTGTAGCCATGACCATTGCCGCATTAGGACTCAGCTTTGCAGTCGGGGTGACCAGCGCTTTTGCCGCACCAGATGCAGCTCTGGCGGGCAAAGGACACAAGGATCTTTTGTCACCCGACCGGATCCTGAATGTGGCCCATCGGGGGGCTTCCGGCCATGCGCCTGAGCATACCATCGTCGCTTATCAGCTGGCGAAAAAGATGAAAGCGGACTACATTGAAATCGATTTGCAGATGACCAAAGACGGCCACCTCATCGCCATGCACGATGAAACGCTGGATCGGACCACGAACGGCACCGGGTTGGTCAAAGATCACACCTTGGCCGAAATCAAGCGGTTGGATGCCGGATCATGGTTCAACGAAGCATATCCGGATAAAGCGAAGCCGGACTACAAAGGATTAAAAGTACCGACGCTTGATGAAGTGCTTCACCATTTTGGCCACAGTGCCAATTACTACATCGAAACCAAAGCGCCGGAAATCTACCCGGGCATGGAAGAAAAATTGCTGAAGACCTTGGAAGCTCATCGACTCATTGGCAAGCACGCCAAGCGTGGAAAGGTGATCATCCAATCTTTCAGCCCAGAAAGCTTGAAAAAAATCCATGCCCTAAACCCAGAGATCCCCTTGGTTACCCTGCTGTGGTATGAAAACGAACAAGGCCACATCACGAAACGGGAACTGGATGAGATCAAAACCTACGCCATCGGGGTTGGTGCCAACTTCGACCGCATTGACCGCGCGTACGTCCAAAAGGTGCGCAAGAGTGGCTTGCTGTTCCACCCTTACACCGTCAACGAAAAACCGGATATGAAGCGCATGCTCGATTGGGGCGCGACCGGCATGTTCACCAACTACGCCGACCGCTTGACCGACCTTTTAAAAAAGAATTGCAACTAGCTGCCGGAAGATCCAGGACGGTGAAAAAAACTCTTCTCACAAGCTTGTGAGAAGAGTTTTTTTTGGTCGGCATCACAATGTTAATTTTTTCCTTGCTGACTCTTTAAGTATTGGATTAGTTGTGGTTGATTACTTTCTTTTGCTATGGTTTCAGTTAATGCTATCGTAACTAATCATCCTGTTAATTTTGGCATGTTTTAAAGGTGAGATATTTTATTGTCTGATGCAAACATGTTTCCTTCTAAATACGCTATCACAAAATCTTTATACTCTTCCCATTCCCATTGGGTTATGGGCAAAAGACTGATAATTTCTTGGATGAGTTGTTTTAGTTTGGGTGCGTTCATTCGTGCCATTTCCTCTGTTCGTTTATCACGGATCCAGCGGAATGGTACAAAGATATCTGTGTTTACCTTGATATATAGCCCCCAATCTTCTCCGTCAGCCTCGGTATAGAATGAGAGTGTGATGGCTTCTCCAAATACTTCCCATTCGAAATTGTCATTATAACAAGTAGTTCCCAAATCAATGTGCATTTCGGTGATATCGCCATTTTGCTCTATAAAGGAAACCAGATCTTCGGTTGGATGTGATGTGGTTACTTTCATTTGATTGTGCGAGGCCAAAGTTCGTGTCTCTTGTACATTGAAGGATTTTCTAAATGCATCGTCACCAGCAGAAACTGTAACCATTTCTATATAACTTACATATCCAAATGATTGAGCGGCCAAGAATATTTTATGAATGAGATCTAAGTTTGTTGTTTTGTGTTTGTCTATTTCAACATAGATTGCTCCTGCTATAGAGGGATCATGCCGATGATAGAGTCTTTCCATTTGGATCGGCTCCTATATCATTGATATTTACTATATTCATATGATTTTAAAACGATGTGATTTTTAAGCAAGCTAACCTTGATCAGTTGGATTAACATGTTGTCAAGTTAATAACTGTTAGCCAAGAATAATACCTAATCCATGTCTGGGTTTGAAACATTGACTCTAGGACAAAATTTTTCGTTACGGTTATCTTCTAACATTTTAACATCTGTTTGTTTTCAATAGCATTTTGCTCCAATAAGTCGGTTTCGCCAATTGTTTCAAATCAAGATTATTGTCTGAGCGCCTGCATTCTGTTTTCAAAAGAGGCTGTTCTGTGGGCTTCCCAATCAAGTTTGGTCTGTGTAGCGTCTCGATAAACAGGTAGCTTAGATGTCAATAGATGTTCGCCTCGCTGTTGATAGTAGATTACTTAACGGATAGTTTGAGATATTCTTCCATATAAGGCAGAGGGTCAAGCCACTCCCACTCGGTGACAGGGAAGCGGGTTAAGCAATTCTCAAGCAATTGCTTCAGGATGGGGGCGTTTTTTTGTGCCATTGCTTCTGTGCAGTCATTTTTTTCCCAAAAGAATGGAACGAAAATGTCAGTATTAATATGGATATTAATCCACCACTCCTCGTCAGGTTCAAGAAAGAGGACTAGGGCGTGTCTGGTGAATCCATCATGATTTCCTGTTAGAATGTTCATAACAACAAAAGCAAGGAGACATCATGATGAGACGGCGTTATGAGATTACAGATGAGGCTTGGGAAAAGATCGAGCCTTTATTGCCTTCGAATGGGAAACGAGGCGGACAGTGGAAAGACCACCGAACCATTTTGAACGGAATCCTGTGGAAGTTTGGGACGGGAGCTCCCTGGCGGGATCTGCCTGCACGTTATGGTTCTTGGAAAACTTGCTACTATCGTTTTACACGTTGGCAAAAGGATGGGACGTGGGATCGCTTGCTTAAGCATGTTCAGACTTACTCCCACGCCGTTTCCGATGTCGATTGGGTTGTTTTCGTTGACAGCACGATTGTCCGAGCTCATCAGCACGCCGCAGGCGCGCCGAAAAAAGGGGGACCCTCGCTTCCAGAATGAGGCACTCGGACGAAGCCGCGGAGGTCTGACGACCAAAATCCATCTTGCTTGTGACGGAAAAGGTCGACCGCTTGCTTTTACAATCACTCCCGGTCAACAGCATGACTGTACCCAATTACAAGCATTACTCGATTCCATTTCCGTTCCCTGTTTGGGAAAAGGAAGGCCTCGCAAGAGGCCGGATCATCTGATTGCCGATCGCGGCTACAGTTATCCGTCTTGTCGTCGATTTCTTCAAAAACGTGGGATTTCCCATACCATCCCCGAACGCAGAGATCAGGCGGAGCGTCGGGCCAAAAAGCCGGGGCGTCCTCTGACCTTCAACAAAGAACAATATTCACGCCGAAACGTGATTGGACGCTGTATTAACCGCCTGAAGCAATGGCGTGGCTTCGCCACTCGTTATGAAAAACGGGCGGTTTATTTTTGTGCCGCCATTACCTTGATTTCCTTGATCATGTGGCTCAATTAATCATTCACCAGACACGCCCTAGTTGTACGGCACGTCCCAAAAGAACGGTGTTTCCATATTCATTTATACCGGTGGTGCATAAGGAGAAGTAAAGCCTGCTGACATCGTGATTTTTTTCTACAAACGCAATGAGTTCTTTTGTCGGTGTTTTGGTAGTAATATTCAACTTTTCAATTGGTTGTTCAAATGGTTCTACCCCTTGTAAATTATAGGTTTCAACAAAAGCGTCATCACCGATTGATTCGGTGGTTACTTCAACTCGATTGATATATCCGAAGTCTTCTGCTACACTGAATACTTTTTGACTCAGATCCATTATCGAGGTTTTGCTTTTGTCCAACTCGGCATAAATCGTTCCAAGTCCGTAGTTATAACGCCATACACGTATTGCCAATTTTCATCACACCTTTTTAATTTAATAATTCAATTATAATCTAAAATATGTTTTTGTGAATATTTCAGATGATGTAGAAATCGACAAAAGTTTCCTTAAAGAGCTTTTTACGCTCGGAGACAGGAAACCATAACAAACATGGTTGTTCCTGCCTTTGGTGTTATTAACCTGCAGATTGGTTGTTGTTCACTGCAAATAATCCAGACTTCTTCAAATCATCCAACTCACCCAACTCACGCTCAATTTCGGCCAAAGCCGCTTTGATGGACTCCGCTTCTTTCTCTTGCTTAGATTCCATTGCAGTCAAATCAAGCTCAGTGATTTCATCAATAACATCACTCAGCGAAATCCACCCATCTGAAGTGTCTTCTGTTGTTCTTTCTTTTACTGGAGCGGTTTTCTTTTTCTTCTGATCCTGCATTTCCTGCTCAATCCGGTTGCGCTCGGCTTCCGGTTTGGTTTGGTAAAAGTCGAAGCGACAGCTTTAGCTCTTTCTCAATAAATTGAAGAGATGCAATTCCCTGTGGCTGTTGATCATCAGTATAAGTAGGCATATCGTAGCCGGAGTTTTTTATTTGCTTATTGGCTTTTTTCAATTGACCAGTGATTGCGCTTTTTCCTGAAGTGCTATTGATCCCTTTCACTTCATATATTTCTTGTTCAATTCGAAAATCAGGGTTTGAAATTTTGGTATCTGGATAAATGTGTATATCACGGTCGTCTTCTAATACTTCAACGATCTGTTTATTTTCAAAAACTTGACGCTCTAGGAACTCGATCTCACCGACCGTTCCCAGCCAAGCTGCTTCATTTTTTTGCTAGAAGAATTATTTCTAAAGTTAATGAATTTTTCTTCCGCGTAGCCTGTAAGATAAGGTCTGAGCGCCTGCATTCTGTCTTCAAAAGAGGCTACTCTGTGAGCTTCCCAATCAAGTTTGGTCTGTGCAGCATCTCGATAAACAGGTAGCTTAGGTGTCAATAGATGTTCGTCTTGCTATTAGATAGTAGGTTACTTGTTCTTTACGGAAAGGTTTAGATACGTTTCCGTATAATATAGGGTGTCAAGCCACTCCCACTCGGTGACAGGAAAGAGTGTTAAGCAGTTTTCAAGCAATCGTTTCAGGACAGGGGCATTTGTTTCTGCCATTGCTTCAGTACAAGAATCTTTTACCCGAGACAAAGGGACGAAAATATCTGTATTGATAAATATGTTCATCCCCCACTCTTCGTCGGGGTTGAGATAAATGATTAGATCCACGGCTCCGCCTATTAGAACAGTCTGGCCCTTATCGTTTATTCCTGTTGTGCTTAATGAGAAGCAAAGTTCATTGACATCAGGGTGTTTTTTTATAAAGGTTAAAAACTCTTCAGTCGGGGCTTTGGTAGTGATATGTAACTGATCGATTGGTTTAAACGCTCCTGTTCCTTGCACATTATATTGTTCAACAAATGCATCTTCACCGATTGATTCAGTAGCTATTTCGACTCGACTGATAAATCCAAAATCTTCCGCTATGGCGAATGCATTCTTGATTATGTCCATCATCGAGGTTTTGCTTTTGTCCAGCTCGGCATAGATTGTTCCAAGACCATAGTTATAACGCCAGATACGTATTGCCAATTTTCATCACACCTTTCTGTATAGGGTCGCTGTATCATCTTCACGATGTGCAGTGTATAACTTATTAGTTGATACATGTTTGCCTCGCTGTTGATAGTAGTTTACTTAACGGATAGATTGAGATATGTTTCTGTGTAATGCAAGGTGTCTAACCACTCCCATTCGGTGACAGGGAAGCGGGTTAAGCAATTTTCAAGTAATCGTTTCAGGACAGGAGCGTTAGTTTCGGCCATTGCTTCTGTGCGGGCATCTTTGATCCAAAACAAGGGGATGAAAATATCTGTATTGATAAAGATGTTCATGCCCCACTCTTCGTCATGTTCAAGATAGATAGTCAGATTTACGGCTCCACCTATAAGAACAGTGCGACCATGATCATCTACTCCGGTTGTACTTAATGAGAAATTAAGCTTTCTAACATCAGGATGTTTTTCTATAAATGCAATGAATTCTTCAGTTGGGGCTTTAGTTGTGATATGTAACTGATCGATTGGTTTAAATGCTCCTGTTCCTTGTACATTATATTGTTCAACAAATGCATCTTCGCCAATTGATTCAGTGGTGATTTCGACTCGACTGATATATCCGAAGTCATCTGCAATAGCGAATGCTTTCTGAATTAGATCCATCATCGAGGTTTTGCTTTTGTCCAACTCGGCATAAATCGTTCCAAGTCCATAGTCATACCGCCAGACACGTCGTGCCATTTTTCATCACATCTTTCTGTAAGGTTTCAATGACGTATTGTCTCATTAGTATATATATTAGTTCCCGTTTTTTTCGACCAAGGCAAACTTGAGAATGAGCTCTTTTTCGTAATACACCTGAACATTTTTATTGAAAGCACGAATAAAGGACACAGTGGTTTTTGCCAGGTCATCCTTGAATGTACTCCAAGCACTCAAGTCATATGTTCTCTACGCATTTAAAATTGTTAATTATATAACATATACAATTTATAATTATTTTGAATAAAGTTCAACGTGTTTATATATTGTGATCGTTTTTTGGAAAAAAATAAATTATTGTGCGAAAAAGAATGGAGAGGAATTAATGAAGGTGGGCTGTTCATTAGATTGTGGAGATAGAAAAGGCTAAGCATACGAATAAATTCATGTTAGAATGACAAAATCAGTTATAATATATTTGTTTTTATAACAATCAGTATTGCATGCATAGATTTTCTTTGCAATACAACGGTTGTTAAATGTATCTTGATACAAAGATGCAGTGGGAGTGGAGGATAGCATGATGTCACGAGATCCAGGTGTATCACGTTTTCATGGATGTCTATTTATGTTTTTAGCCATCTGTGTTGTTTCGATTATCTTTCCGCTGGTATTGTTTTTTTTCTTTTTCAATGGAATGGGACCGACTGTGTTTTTCTATGTCATCCCTGTATTATATGTCATCTTTATTAATGTGTACTGTTTCCTCCTGGTGGGGCGGGAGCGGAATCAAGAATCAATTGAAGAAGAAGAACGGTTGAGAACTTTTGCCTATTTCCGACCTTCCGGAGGGCGTCTGTTTTTATGGTCTCTGCTCGGTGGGGCATTGGGAACCTTAATCGGGCGGATGGTCTTCAAGTATCAAACACATGACAAATTGTTTAAGTGGGGCCTTGTTTTTCTCTTGTTTTTGAATGTGGGAGGATGTGTGCAAGTGTTTAGCATCCTTGGTGTAGCAAGCGATTATTTTATAGAGGAAGACAAACGCGCGCAACAACATGAACAATGGGTAAACTCGAAGGAAGTTGCCCACACCTTGGTGCAAGTGATAAACACCTATGCCAAGCAAAAAGAAGATGCCATTAATCGGCATGATCCTTCCCTGATGAAGAATGTTGACTGGGAAGCGTATGAAATGGACAAGCTGCGGTTGAAAATCGAGAACGCCGACCCAGGGTTACGCATAGATATTAAAGGCACCAAGATCTATTTGGATGGGAAAGTGAACGCTACATACAGCGGAAATGAAGAGTTTTCTGTCATTGTCGAAATGATGCAAACATTCCGCGATCCCTCCGATTCTTTCGATGGAGATCCAGTGCGAGAGATTCACCTTTATTATGATAAGGATCAACAAAAATGGATAATCAATAATGATGTGTCCACTGACAGAACGATCGCTGTGGCCGAGCAAAAAGGAAAGCCGGTAGTAACTTCTTTTGATTGATGTACATCTGGTACAAGTGTAGTGGACATGTAGAAAGAAGCAGAAAAGGTAAATTGAGAGAAGAATCTTATATCATAAATGGGAAGGAGGTGTATAGTTTACAATCTACGACCACCAGTAGTAAACCTTGTACCCAATGAGCCTTTTCAGGCTTTGAAGTGATGAAAAGGTTTTTGAATGTGGCTTCTTCAGCTGTTTTTATTCATTAGGCGGTCTCCTAGGCATATACCCATATCATTTCAAAAAAAATCCTTTATTTGCGCCATCGCTTGATTTGACTGGTCAGTCAAGTCCTGAGGCTTTTTTGAAGTGCTCGAAAATGGTAATAAACGGAATGAAAGGGGGATTTTGTTCGTGTGTTTTTGGGGATCTTCCCTTACACTGGTTCAAGGGATATGATGACCCCTGTAACTGCGGGAGGCGGAAGGTATGAAACGTCAAGGACTTATCTGGTTATTATCCGGTTTGATTCTATTAATTGTGTTAGCAGGTTGCAGCTCGTTGGCGGGTGCCAAGAGTGATGTCACTTTGCGCATGGGCGTTGTACCCAAAGGGGATCCGGCGGAGATGCGCGAGCGTTATGAGAGCCTTATTGCTTATTTGGAGAAAGAGCTGAGCGTTGACATTGAATTGTATATGCCGAACAATTATGACGACGTGATTGCGGCAATGAAGGAACGGAAGATTGATTTCGCCCTGTTTGGTGCTTATTCTTTTGTGAAAGCGGAGAAAGAAATCGGCGCCGTTCCTTTGGTGATGGAATCATATCCAAAAACGGGAAGTGGATACCGTAGCTTGATTGTCACCCGCCGGGGCAATGGCATCACTTCGATCGCAGACTTGCGGGACAAGCCGTTTGCATTCGTGGATCGCACATCCACATCCGGCTTTTTGATGCCCAATGCCTACTTTCAATTATTGCATATCCAGTCGCACCAATTCTTCAGTGAAGCACGGTTCATGGGAAGTCATGACGCGGTGGCGAAAGCGGTGAAGAGCGGCCGGGCTGTGGCAGGGGCGCTGGACAATCAATCCTATGAGCAAATGCTGAAAAGCGGAGAGATCAGCCCAGATGATTTGACCATTCTTTGGAAATCAGAGTTAATTCCTGGCTCACCCATCGCTGCCCACCCGGAGATGGATGCCCAGTTGCGGGCGAAGTTGACCGAAGCCTTGCTTACGGCTCACGCCCGCGAACCGGATGCGGTGGAGGATTTGGGATTGGCCAAATATGTTAAGGCGGATCGCGGGATGTATCAGTCCGTACGTGATGCGATGTTTTTGATTGACGCAGGCTATACGTTAAATCGATAGTTTTAGTAAGGCGGCAAGCGGGAATATGGTCTTGTCGCCTTGTTCTATGCGCTTATCCCATAGAAACGTCCCCAAATGGTTTACTGGTGGGACGTGACCGGAACATAGGCACTCATCCAATAAGGAAAGAGTGTCTTTTCATTTTTTATTTTAATTTTTGCAACTGTTTTTAGTTTGGTTTTCTGCTAAAATGAAGGAATGTCAGGAGAAACATGGAAAAGGAGTGAGTATGATGGGCCGTCGCTTTGTGTCGGATGATATCAATGATGATTTGATGCAAGAGAAGGTTGAAGATGCACTGGAGTACAAGCCGGTAAATCGGGACAAGCCGAAGCGCAAGCGTTTGAAGCGCTTTTTCTCGTTTTTGTTCGGGGTGATTCTCATTCCTACGGTGATGTCGATCGTATTGACGGCATACGAGGGAAAAGCAAAAGAATGGGTATGGGATCTGTTGGGAATAGAACAGGCGAAAGAAACCGAGATGGATCAATTGAAACGATTGGTTAAAGATGGGAACTTGATCCATTACGATTGCGGTGTGTTAGGCTCTACCGTGCGCGGTGTGGTGGACAACTGTGGTGAACCTGCATTGAGTAGAAGAACGCTCCTCTCTGATGCGATAACTCAAACTCTGGGCTATCAAAAAGGCGATCATCATATCATTTTACTTGATTTTAATAATGAGAGATTGAAACGGATCTCTGTGCTTGACAACATGTTTCAGTCGACGACGTTGGACGATATCCAGCGCACGTTTGGCGTAACAAATAATAAGCCGTTTGAATTTGAGAAAACAGAGGGCAAAGAGAAAATCAAAACGCAAACATACACATACAACATGGAAGGCGGACAAGAATTAAAATTTACTGTTCGCAAGGATAACAAAAAGTTGTTACAAATCGAGTTAGAAGATCCCAAACAATACCCTTATGTCAAGAAGTATGATCCTTATAACCGAGTTCATCGGGCACCTGCTCACAAAGAAGCGAGTGGCGGCATGGATGCGGTGCTCAAGCTGAAGGCCGCCTTTGACAAAGGGGACATGATCAATTACGACTGTGGCCCGTTGGGAAGCAGTTTGGCAGAGGTATACAAGAAGTGTGGCGCCCTCGTATCTGCAAAGGGTTACGACATGGGAGAAGAAACTCAATATGTGAATTGGGCCTTTAAAAACAGAGAGATCAAGACCAAGTTTTATCGTGGAGTATTGGCTTCCATTTCTGTGAACACTTTCTCTTATTCTGAGAAAAATTTTAAAACGGTGGAGAGACCTTCGCTCGCTATCACCCCAGAACAAGTGAAGCAAGTGTTTGGTAAGCCGATGCAGGAGAAAGAAAGTACGTTCTTAGATAGCAAATCCCTTTATCTTACATACAAGATAGATGGGAAAGAGATTACGTTCTCTTTCAGCGAAAACAAGTGCCAAGACATCTGGTTGCGCCGAGCTGATATGTTTGAGCCGAATTTTGGCTATATCAAAAGGGAGTTTAAAGAGAAACAAACCTATCGTTAATGGCAAGGGAGGGAAATGATCATGTCGAAAAAAAAGAAATGGTTGTCCGCGATCTTTGGCGTGCTGTTGATCCCGGGGATCTTGAGTATAATTCTGATTGCGTTCGAGGATCAAACCAACCAATGGGTGATGCAGATTGCCGGTAATGAGCCGGTAGAGGTGAAGACAAAACGATTGGCGCAGAAGAATGAATTGATCTACGGCGATTGCGGCGCACTGGGGGATCACTTGGATGAAGTGATGAAAGAGTGCCCCAACTATGTGTATCAATTGCGTTCGCAATCGACGACTGCCCCGTTTGAATTGAGACATGAAGTGCGGATCAAAGGGGAAGCAGGTCGGTCGGTGACGTATTTCTTCACCAATGAAGTGTTGACGGAGATGGAAGTGACTGATCCTGCTTTCTCACAGGTGACTTTCAATAAGGTAAAAAAAGAGTTCAATGACACAAAACACAATGGACTTAATGATGAAGTGAGCGAATATGCCTATCCTGTGGGCAAGAACAAAGTGACCTTCGTGTATGATCCAGACAAGCGGTTGTTGCGCACCATCCGCTTGGAAGGAAGCAACATCAGACCAAAGGGAGAGAACAAATCCGTTCCGGCGTTGCAAAAGGAATACAAAGCGAGCCCGGATAAAGAGCTGCCCTTGGCTGGTGGGGAATCCGCAGCGCAAAAGCTGAAGCAATACATGCAGGCTGGGGATTTGCCGGCATATGGTTGTGGCGCTTTGGGTGCTTCTTATGACCAGGTGCTGACCACCTGCGGCAAGGACTTGGTGTATGAAGAGCAAGATAAAGAGCAGAAAATCAAACGCATCGGTTATGAATACAAGAATCGAGCGATCAGATTAACTTTCCATGAAGACAGACTGACACGAATCGAAGTGGAGCAAAAAGATAATCATTGGAAAATTGCCGGAGTGAATAAGGTGTTTGGCAATCCGGTCAAAAGAGAAGTGAAGCAATCTTATTACCAATTGGGAGAGCATGTGGCGGTGCTCAGCTATAATGATACGATGCAATTAAACAAAGTGGCCGTCGCCGATGCAAAGTGGCACAAGCAAGAATTGCAAAAGAAAAAATCAGACGAATTCAATCTGGAAGATTTGCTCTATTAGTAAAAAGCCCACGGAACAACCTGCCGTGGGCTTTTTTATCGTTTGCTAATGGAACTTTTTTCTCCATTCAATTACGCTATCTTATGTGATTGCAATCACCGTCGGCGTATAATCGATCAGCAACATGCCGCGCTCAGCGATGTTGCCGTTGGGGCCGCAAGTGACAGGGCTGACATAGTGGCTGACCATCCTGTCGCAAACGCCGTAAGAGTCCAGGGGTTCGGTCAACGTGAATCGCGTGTGAATCAGATGTTCCGGAACCTCATCCAACTGCTTGCCAGTACAGTCAGGATGGGCAATGGCATTAAGGCCACCCTTCACATTGCGGTATGTGATCAGATGAGCAAATGTGAACGGCTCGCCGTCCTGATGGATGTGGTTGGGGGATGCGAATGCTTCTTCGCCCGGTTTCACAAGAAAATTGACCAAATGCACACCGACATGAATGGGCATCACCAATTCGCGCGTATCCCAAAACGTTTGCTCATAATCATGGAGGATGATGTTATGTAACAGGGGATTTGCCTTTGTGGCTTCAGACAGCGGCGCGAATGCCCGGTAGGTATCCACATGTTCGGCATTGAAGGTCCCTTGAAAATATTCGCAGACTTCCACGCCATCTTCCCGGACATGGTTTGGTAGCCAGTAAAAAGTGCCATCCCACGGCAAGATAATAGCCCGAGAATAGCGGCGGAAACGTGTGTGATTCGGTGCATAAGGATCAGGCGGCAGATCGGCGAACGCCTGTTGCAATTGTGACAACTCTTCTCCCAGTGTCGGATATGACCACAATTGTTTAAGGTCGAAACGAATGAACCCGTTTTCTTGTAATGGTTTAGATTGAGTGAGTAACTTTTCCATGTCGACAAACCTCCTGTAAGCATCATACCATGCCGCATAGATGCAGAGGGGAATTTTGCAAAGTCTGAATCTTGGGATGATCGAGGGGCCTGCTGTGATGAAAGGAAGAAACCGAGGTGGGATTGTAACTCGACTCAGGTGGATAATATATTTCAATAGTAAAAGAAAATAACTTTTCCGGAATGGATATTTTGTTGTTGACATTGGTGTTCCATCTGGATACAATAACTATTGTAGTCAATTGAACACGGGGCATTAGCTCAGCTGGGAGAGCGCTACACTGGCAGTGTAGAGGTCAGCGGTTCGAGCCCGCTATGCTCCACCAAAGACAAACCGCGAAATCTCGCGGTTTTTTGCTGTTCTCAGATAATGGAATGGGGCTGAAAATGGCCGTTTGACCACATTTTGACCACACACTTAAGGTAAGTAGAATGCGATAGAAGGCATTAGAGTACCAAGAGAAAATGCCACTTCATGAATGTGATTTGGCCTCTATGATGAATGTGGTCAAGGTCGTAGTCATACCAAATGATGCGCATTACACTTAGAAAGGATTAAGACAGCGTATGGTTGCAAACAAGATTGCAACCATACCTGTGTTCCGGCAAAACCGTCTACAAGAGGTTCTGATCGAGAGACTTAACGATCTAGTTGACTTAACTCCTTTTTTATCGAACGTATACCTATTTCCTTCCATATTTGAGTGGTAATTGGGCGTATTAATAAGTGATAGATGGCAACTACAAAGTTAACTGTATTAATAATTTTTCCATCCAGATGATATAAAGGATAACATTCTTCAAATTTCTCGTTCTGTTTTAGAGAAAAGAAACTTCTTTTTTTATTTATAATGACCAATTTATTAATTTCGTTCCGTTTTAAAGAAGAGAAACTTTCTTTTGCTTTTTCAATTAATCAATTCAATAAAATAGTCATACTCATCTGTTAAACGGAGCCAAGCATCTGGCTATCTGTTTTTAGCAAAAGAGTGTTATTTTTTGGGGGAATATGTATTTAAAAAAGAAATTGTTAATAACATCACGGCTGCGTAAATCACTAAATCCCATAAGTCCCCGAGATTTTGACCGAAAAATTTAGCCCACCTCACGAATTCAATTATTGCACTCTTCATTTATGGTGTTTAATATTCAACCATTTACTGTGCAAGATAATCCTATCGTGCTTTTGGGTTTTGGGCACTTTTTGGCACATGCCGTAACTTTGCCTCCATATACCCCGGCATAAAATGTTAGGCAAATAAGGCAAGTTGCCCAGACTTTGCATGCGGTACCACAGGCAATTGCAATTGCGACGTGTACGGCTTCTGGAACTCCGGCATTTAATATACATTTCTTCATACAAGGTGTAACTCTAGTTGTAATAGAATTTTGTTGTTCTATATCCTTATAGAATTTAACAGTATCTAGTTTTTCCCATTATTAAGAATCCATCCACTGATTACTTTGCTATTTTCCATATTGTAGTGAGAAGTTTTTACTCCGTTTAAAGTTGTAAACACTTCAGCTTTATTATTTTCTTTTGATATGAATATCAATGAAATTGTATTTTTGATTTTAATTGTATTCGAATCAAATTGAACTCCAAAAAAACTTTTTCCTTGTTTATTATTAAAGTATACCGTTATAATATTATTGTTTTTGACACTGTTAGGGAAATTTTCTTCAAATTTCTTTTTCTCAGGCTGAGCCAGTTTTATATACTTATCAATAATGGCTTTATCTGTTACTAAGCCATCTTGGAGCTCTTCAGCATTCTCAATATAATATATAATCGTTTCTAAAATTTTACGAAAACAATAATGTTATTTATCGCTGAAATTTGACTGTATCTTGTGGACTTGCACTTAAGTAGGTAAATATTTGGGATCATTGAATGGTATATGCAATTGGATTATATTTTAGGGAAATCAAACATTTTTTTACATTATATCTAAACTTTTCTAAGTGGATAATTATGAGCAAAAACATTTTGCAATCATTGTAGACAGATCTGAGTGGAAGTAAAACAAAGAGTATCTTTATGGGGAAGATATTTCATGAATTTCTATTGATGAAAATATGTTACAGTAATTCTGCGATTTTAAACAGATGAGTAGAAGTATGTTCATATTCTTCGATAAGATGATTGATTATTCTAAAAACTTTTGTAACGATTCGTATATATATTTAAATGAGATTTTATTATAGATGGAACTAATTAATATTGTCTAAGAAGCAATTATTAAAATGGTTTGGTTAACTTGATGTTTCATCAATAATCATCGTTAGGAGGTTTTTGTATGTACAGGATTTTAACAGGAGCGATTTTTTGTCTGATATCCTCAATTTTATTTACAACTCGCTATATTGCCGCTGCCATTTTAAATACTAAAGTTTCAGTGGGTTCCAATTTTCCCATATTCCTTGACTTTATAGGGGATGAGTTGAAAATCGCAAGTTTTATTGCTTTACTAATTGGGGTTAGTTACATCATTCTGGGAGAAATGGAATTGAAAAAGGGGATCAAATGAGAACTGAATGCGTAGGGATACTCTTTGTCATTGACATATGAGCTTAATCAAGCTATATGGGATGGGTTTTAATGGGAGTGAATGCATGGGGAAGCTGGTCATTCGTGGTATGTAAAGGTGAAAATGGAGGAAAACACAGATGATCATTTGTTGTTTTGGAGAACAACGGCTGGAGGATAAATAGGCATATTGAGAATACTGGGGGGACGTACATAAAGGCAGACAGATTAAAAATCTATCGACCTTTATGTTTTGCTTTTCTTTTGGCAATTTTCATTTCTCTTTTTTTCCTAGCCAATGCTTCTTTCTCCTCTTTGCTTATTATTTTTCGTTCTTTTTTGCGCTCTTGCAGTTCCAATTGCATTGCCTCATGGGCATAGTTGGAGACCCCTTTTTGTTGCATCTCTTTGGCCACTTGGCGAGCGAGGCGTTTGGGGTTGACTTTTTTCTCTTTCTTTTCTATTTCTACTTGGAATCTGCGTTTTTCGATGTACGACAGCAATTTTTTGTTGACAAAATCGAGGATTTCAGTGTCTTTCGGCTCTGATCCAAAAATAACTTGGCCTGCACGTAATTTGCTGTCGACGGTTTCTTCAATAACTCCAACCCAAAATTGACCGTCATGATAAACGGTTAGCTTCATTTCAGGTTCCCCCTCTAAAAAAATTGTGAATGTGAAAGGAATGATGGACGAGCCCGAGGGGGCAAGGATACTGCATTAGGAGTCGACTCCTAATGTAACTGGACTACCAACCAGTTATGTGATTTTTCATTCCTTTTATGAATTAGAATTAATAGATTGGAAGCGTAACAACTGATATGTTACCTCATGCAGTTGAGGTTGAATTAGTTTCGGTGTTTTCAGCAGATTCAGGTGTGTTGACTGTTCGCAACTCGATTTCCTTGATAAAAAAGGATAAAACGACACAAACCAAAAGTGAAAGCATGATAAAAAGGAAAATCCCACCAATCGCTTCGTCGATGGTATGGCGAAGCTCCATCACCAGATGATCGAATTGGGCCATTTGAGCGGATGGCAGGTGCGCACGGATTTCTCCTAGCTTCTGCGGATCCAACAGGGCTTTTAAAGTTGATTCGTAATGGGAACCATCTAATTGCACGCGGCTATTTGTTATTTTATCTAAAAGTGGGATATGGGTCAATTTTTCGTTAAGTTGCGTTGACATGATGGTACCCATAATCGCAACACCCACGGTTCCCCCTAATTGGCGGAATAGCTGGTTGGTTGATGTGGCTACTCCCAGATAGCGATGTTCCAAAGCATTTTGTGCGGTCAAACTAAAGATCGGGAAGCAAATACCCAATCCGATTCCAAACAGGACAAGTTTGGAAACCAGCGTCAGCGGTGTTGTGCTTGGATCACTGAGATAGAGCAAATAAGATGCTCCGGTCATCGTTACCAACCCGAATATAGACAGTACTTTGTACTTTCCTGTCTTACTCACAATCTGGCCGCTGATGGTGCTAAAGACCATCATGCTGATGATCAAGGACATCATGATCATGCCCGTTTTGGAAGAATCGGTTCCCAGTACACCTTGGGCCAAGAACGGAATGTACATAATCGTGCCGAACATCCCGATCCCAATCCCGAATGAGACGATATTGGACAAAGTGAAAATGCTGTTTTTGAACAGATTGAGTGGAACCATTGGACTTTCCACTTTGCTCTCGATGATGAGAAAGACAGAGAATGAAAGGATGGTCATTCCCAGTAATGACAATATCAACGGAGAGGTCCAGGCATATGCTTTACCGCCAAATGATAACGCAAACATCATAGGCAGCATCATGGCGATCAAGGCAAATGCGCCCCAATAGTCAACAGCTTCCCGTTGATGAAAGTCGGTTTTGGGATACAAGGACAAAATCAGAAAAAGCGAAATGATCCCAACGGGAAGGAAAACCCAGAAAATCCATGGCCAGCTCCAATGGTGGACGATAAATCCGCCGATGGAGGGGCCCAATATGCTTGTCAGACCAAATGTAGCGCCTAGCATACCTTGCCATTTTCCCCGTTCCCGCGGTGCGAACAAGTCACCAACTGAAGTGAAGACTGTTGACATGACCATGCCTTCACCTATACCTTGTACTCCCCTGTAAAGGATCAATTGAAACATGGTTTTGGCGGTGCCGCACAAAACGCACCCAAGAATCAATACCCCCAAGCCATACAGCAAAAAACTTCTCCGGCCATAAATGTCCGACAGTTTACCAACGATTATGACGGTGATGGCAGAAGCCAACATATTGATGGTAAACACCCAGTCAAAATAATCTGCTCCGCCTAATTGGGCCACAATGGTTGGTAAAGCGGTGCCGATGATAGTTTGATTGAGTGAGGCAAAAAACAAAGCGGACATAATCGCCAGCATTACAATTAGTTTTTTGCGCTGACTTAGATACTCCATTATAACAACTCCTT
The DNA here is from genome assembly GCF_024927925.1 of Laceyella sacchari. Taxonomy (NCBI): domain Bacteria; kingdom Bacillati; phylum Bacillota; class Bacilli; order Caryophanales; family Thermoactinomycetaceae; genus Laceyella; species Laceyella sacchari. Next base: position 2,975,622 of record NZ_CP103866.1, on the reverse strand, counting down.
CCTGCACAATATATTATTATATTATACCATTTCAAACTAAATGATGATTAAATTTTTTTATAAAAATTTAGGTCCGTCTTAGCGGTTGCCTATCGAAAACAGGTTTAACATAATTTTTAAAATAAATTTGAATAAAGTATTGTCAAAATAAATTTGAATAAAGTATTGTCAAAATAAATGTATATTGATTATAATATGAATTATTCAGATCATTAATTGACAAGGAGGGGAAAAAATGGCTAATCTCTTTGTTTTTAATGAAGAAGTAGAGACCCAAGATCATGAAAAGATAACGCTTTTTTTGGAGAGGTTTGGCATTCAGTTTGGGAAAGTTGAGCTGCCCGACCAAGCAAAGGAATTAGCGAAGCTGCAGACGTTGACGGATGAGCAACGCTCTGGCCTAATTGATCTTTTTCCTGAGGAAATAGATAAATTTTCATCATTGACAGGATATCGGTCTGATGTGGTCTGTTTTTATCCTGAATTTGAGCATTTAGATTTTATACTAAGTAAATTTGCTCCCATTCATTTTCACTTTGAAAATGAGTTTTGGTATTTTGTGGATGGAAGTGCGAAGTTTGGTTATCTCGGTCATGACGGAACCAAATTTCAAGTCACGGTGGAGGCAGGGGAGTTTATCCAAGTGCCTGAAGGAGTATGGCAATGGTTTGAACTGACTGAAGAAAAGCGCATGAAAGCCATTCGTTTCTTTTATACAACTGGAACGGTGCCGGAACGTGTCCCTGTCGAATTGTAAATATTCATATATTTATTGCGGGCGGGTGTTGGTGTGAGTCTAAAATCAAAAAGTTTAACCATGGAAGCCGTTTGTGCCGTTAGAGCCGCAAATGCAGATTTGCTAAAGGACCCATATTCACAAAAAATAGCTTTGTTGTTGCCCGATGCTGAGAAAAACTGTGAGATTTTGGATCGTGGGTCCCGCGGCATGTTCTCGCGTAGTGTAGTGTTGCGGAGCCTGTATTTTCGTGATGCCTTGATCGACCAAGCCAAGCATCATACCCAACTCATTGTGTTGAGCGCCGGTTTTGATTTGCGGGCAACGTCTTTGCCGGAATGGAAAGGAAAACATTTCTTTAGTGTCGATCATCCCTATTCACAAGCATTCTGCCGAAACGTATTTACGCAAGCGGAGATTGATGTCTCCGATGTCAAATTTGTCGGGTTTGACTTGAACCGGCCGCCCAAGGAATTGATGGATTCTTTGCGGGATAATGGGGTGGACTTTAACGAGCCCACGACCGTTGTCTGGGAAGGAGCCACTTATTATTTTGCCAAAGAAGCCGTGTATCAAGTGATGGACGCGTTTGCCGCGAACTTTAAACAGTTTGCCTTTTATGCCGATTTGATCAACATCAAGTCATTTTTTGAAGGGGACAAGCCCGTCAGTGTGGGTGTTGAAAAAAATCTTGCCTTTTTGGAAAAGATCGGAGAACCGTGGATTGGCTTTTTTGATATGGAAGAATTGAGAACTCGCCTTAAGGAAATGGGCTATCATGCCGTTCAATTGATACCGAGAGAAGATTTGGAACAAAAATATTTTGGTGAGATTCTCATGAGCCGCGATAACACGTATTTTCTCAAAGCTACAGTAGAAAGGAATTGACAAGATGGACAGTGCTTTGTTCGTGGATCAGCTCCTGAAGGAAGTAATGGATGATCAGGAAGAGAAGAAGAGACAGATCAGACTTGAAGGTTTAGATGAGCAGGCCGAGTTGCCGGAATTTGTGATCAAACATTGGTTGAATTTTGCGGTCTACTATGAAAAAGCGGCAACGTATTTTATTGCCGATTGGCTGAAGACAACAAAAGAACCCGATGCGTTCGTAAATTTTGCGCATCAGATCCGTGATGAAGCAAATCATTATGTGTGGTTGCGCAAGTATTTGCAGGAGTACACTGATCCAGATGCATTCACTCCGCCTAAAGAATGGCGCTATTTGATGGAAGAGTATTATCCAGGGTTGGATCATTTGGTTGAACGGTTGGCAGCGCATAACATCGCATCGGAAAGTGCCGCTCTTGGTTTTATGGAGTTTGCTTTGGATCGTTTTCCAGAGTCCATCCGGAATACAGTGGAAAAAGTGGCCAAAGATGAGCACTTCCATGTTTCATTTGGGTGTACCTTGTTAAAGAAATATTGCACGACGCCAGAGCTGCAGGAGCGCGCGTTGAAGGCTACGCGTGAAGCAATGAAGTTGATGCGCCAAGCGAGAGAAGTGTTCGTCCAAATTTAGGCAAATTCATTTATACAGACTTGGGGATGATTTATGAATAGAGTTGTAGTGACAGGGATCGGAGTCATAGCCCCAAACGGGGTTGGCAAAGAGCGATTTTGGGAGCAGTTGGTCGCGGGAGAATCCTATATCGTCCGGGACGCCGAGATGGAATCGATGGATATTAACAGCAAAGTATTGGCACGGCTACAGGAATTTGACCAAGATAAATTAATCGAATATTGGGATGATATAGATTTTTCTGCTCAAGATCGGTTTGTGCAATTTGGTTTAGCTGCTGGACAGCTTGCGATGGAAGATGCCTCACTCGCTCCTTCTGTGGCAGAGGCTGATGAGAGAGGGATTATTTTCTCTTCAGCGATTGGCGGCACACAAACGGTAGCAGATATGTTTAAAAGGTTGAGTGATAACGATGACCAAATGTTGGAATACCAGCAGGTGGGAGAGATATTTTATAACTCCGGAATGTTTAACTATCCCGCTGCACTGTTGGCTAAAAAATATTCGCTTCAAGGCCCGTGCACTTCCTTGTCCACTGGTTGCACGGCGGGCTTGGATGCGTTGGGGCTCAGTTATGAGTTGATCCGGTCTGGTGAGACCAAGGTCATGCTGGCAGGGGCGTCTGAAGCACCTTTGGTTGATTTGACATACGCCACCTTGGATATTATCGGTTCTTTGTCTGTCGCCGAGTGTGAAGCCAAAAAGGCTTCAAGGCCTTTTGATGCCAAACGCGCCGGATTTGTCATTGGTGAAGGGGCCGCTTTTCTGGTCTTGGAAGAAGAGCAGCACGCGCTTGCCAGAGGAGCCCGCATTTATGGCGAGGTGGTTAGCTATTACAGCGTGAGCAACGCTTTTCATATGACCGATTTGAAAGCGGATGGCCAGTCGATGAGTGACGTGATAAGCGCCGCAATGCACATGGGTGGTGTAAAGCCGGAAGAAATTGATTATATCAATGCGCATGGAAGTTCAACTCCACAAAATGATGTGTTTGAGACCAATGCCTTCAAGCGCGTTTTGGGGGAACACGCTTATAAGGTGCCAATCAGTTCCACCAAATCGATGATTGGTCATTCGTTGTCTTCTGCCAGCTTGATGGGTGTGATCTCAGCTTTGATGTCCATTAATCATTCGGTGGTGCACCCAACGGCCCATTACGAGTTTCCTGATCCGGAATGCGATTTGGATTATGTACCCAATGAAGCGAGAAGTTTGCCCGTTAACACGGCAATGGTGACCGCAAGCGGCTTTGGCGGTATTCATTCGACCGCGATTTTTCGAAAATATGGAGGTACCCAACGTGCTTAAGCGGGTGGTTATTACTGGAATGGGGATTGTCAATCCGTCTGGGATTGGCAAAGAGGAATTTTGGAACAAGGTCAGTCGTGGAGAGTCGGCGCTCAGACAGATCACTCGCTTTGACGCATCCCAATTTCCGGTGCAAGTTGCCGGTGAAATTACTGATTTTCAAGCAGACGATTTTATCCCACGCAGGTTTAAGGTAAAGACAGACCTTTTTACCCATTACGCGTTGGCAGCAGCGCAGTTGTCACTTGCTGATGGGGATGTGGACTTGCAACAGGAGGATCTGCATCGGGTGGGGGTCTTCCTGGGGAACAACGCGGGAGGTTGGGATATATGCGAACGCGGTTTTTACGAATTGTACAAGCAAGGGGCTTCCTATGTGAATCCTTGGCAAGCGACCGCTTGGTTCCCCACCGCGCCCCAAGGGTTTATCACAATACGCCATGGAATCAAAGGGTATAGCAAAAGCTTTGTCTGTGATCGCGCGAGTGGTGCGTGTGGCATTTATTTTGGTGTTCGTTCCATTCAAATGGGATATAACGATCTCGTTCTTACCGGAGGGACGGAAGCGCCGCTTACTCCTTTTGGCATGACATGTTATTACGAAACAGGCGATTTGGCAGCCGCCAAGACACCTGAAGATGCTTATCAGCCATTTGATCAGGAGAGTAACGGGATTGTGTTGGGAGAGGGAAGCACCATTTTGATTCTTGAAGAGTTGGAACACGCACGGGCGCGTAATGCACGCATATACGGAGAAGTGATTGCTACCTCGATGACCACCGATCACAATCCGGAACAGGGGCTGGCAATGCAAAAAGGAATAAGGAAGGCTTTAAGTCAAGCAGAATTGACTCCCGACGATATCGATATCGTGTTTGCGGAAGGTTCTGGGTGTCGCACAAGTGACCGCGTGGAGCTGGAAAGCTTTGAGGAAGTGTTTGACCAAACGCAGGTAACGGTGCCCAAGTCAATGTATGGGCATTTATATGGGGCAAGTGGTGCGACGGAACTAGCTTGTGCATTGCTGGCGATGGAAACGGGTGTGGTGCCGCCCACAATCAATCTTAAGAAGCCTTTGACCAGTGACTCCGTAGAGATTGTGCAGGAACCGTTGGTGCGTCAGGTATCTCATGCCTTGGTGCAATCACGGGCAAGGGAAGGCGTCAATGTGTCGATCATTATTCGATCCTTTACTGATCAAGATCAATAGGGGGATTTATATGGTTTATGAAAAGTTTAAGGAGATGATCGTTGCTTTAGGCATCCCGGCTGAAGAGGTGCATGAGAATGCCTATTTGCGTCAAGATTTGGCCTTGGATTCCACAGAAACGGTGCAACTTTCACTTGAATTAAAGAAGCAATTTGGTGTGCAAGTGAAAATTGCCGCCAGAGAAGATAAAACAGTCAAAGATATTTGCGACCTGGTCAAGTCTGAATTGGACAAAAAAAATGGGGAGGCGACGTAAAAGATGCGTCCAACTGTTCCAGATGTTCGTTCCTATTTCACGAAAGCATACAGTGAAAAGCTGCCCAGCCGTCATGAGTGGACAGCCGGCACAGCTTCGCCGGAATTGATCAAACTGGTATGGGATCAAACGATCAAACCGCATTCCAAAGTGATTGAAGTGGGTTGTGGCATCGGTACAGAAGCGGTTTTTCTCGCTGTACGGGACATGGAAGTGACAGCAGTCGACATTTCGGAATCGGCAATCGAAACCGCACGGAAGTTGGCGGATGTTTATGGCGTGAATGTGGACTTTCACGTGGCCGACGCGCTGAATCTTCCCGTTGGAGATGGGGAGTTTGATGTATTTTGCGATCAAGGGTGTTTTCACCATCTCACCGATGAAGAACGGGGGCAATATGTGAAGGAAGTATTGCGCGTTCTCAAGCCTGGTGGATTATTCGTCTTGCGTTCGTTTTCGGACAAAATTCCCGGAGGCCCGCAGCCACGACGAATCTCCAGCAAAGAGTTAATTGATACCTTTGCTTCTCATTTTTATCTCGAACATTTGGAGCGGGTTCTCTCATTCTCCACGGAACAACGCCAATTTCCATTGGGCTGGTTCTCGTTATGGTTCAAATCTGAGTAAAGATGTCTGTTAAAGGAATTGGAGTGGATATCGAAAGGGTGGATCGCATAGCTCATCTGATCCAGGAATATGATGACGAAGTATTGCAGATGATTTTCACACCGTATGAACTGGAGCAGTGCAAATCGGATTTATCAGGTTTGAGCTATGCGGTTTGCTTTTCCGCTAAAGAGGCAACAGCAAAAGCATTGGGAACAGGGTTTGCCACTATCGAATGGACTGACATTGAAATCCATATTGAAATGAGCCGTGTCTTTGTTCGTCTGCATAATGAAGCCCTTCAGATCGCTAATGAGAATAATATCAAAAACATTATGGGATGCTGGAGTTCCTTTGACGACCATGTTCTTGTTCACCTGATCGCCGAGGGCTGACATGCCCTTATCATAACAGGATGCTAAGGGGATATCGATGAAGAGCATTTATGATCAGATTTCTCCGCAATTTAATGTTGCGTCGTATTTTTTGGAGAAGAATCTAACAAACCTAGCCGACAAAACGGCAATTTATTATAAGGACCAAACGATCTCATATGCCGAACTCTATGCCAATGTGCGAAAAATGGCAAGCTTGCTGAAAGATTTGCAAATTGATTGGGAGAATCGCATTTGCATCTATTTGCCCGACTGCCCGGCATTTGTTTACGCATTTTGGGGCGCAATTTGGATTGGGGCAGTCCCGGTGGCGATCAATGTTTCCTGCAAGGTAAGTGATGTTGAATACATGCTGACGGATGCCAGGGCGAAATTATTGATCACCACCAAATCCTTATATGACGGTTTGTCCCGGAAAGACAGTCCTTTTTTGAAGGAAGTGCTTTTGGTGGATGACGTTATTCCGCTTGAGTCCCGTTTGTCACACTATGTTGAGGAGACGGAAGCGGCAAATACGTCACGGGATGATGTTGCATTCTGGCTATATACTTCCGGCAGCACAGGGCGTCCCAAAGGAGTGATCCACCTTCATCACGACATGGTGGTTTGTGCGGAAACTTATGCGAAAAACACCATTCATCTGACAGAGCAGGATGTTATTTATTCGGTTGCCAACATGCCATTTGCTTATGGTTTGGGGAATTCGTTGTATTTTCCATTGTACGTCGGGGCTTCCGTTGTTTTGTCAGATGCGGAGAACGTGTTTGACGTGATCGATGACATTCACCGTTATCGGCCAACAGTATTTTTCGGCCTGCCGTTTATCTACGCCAGCATCCTGGCAGTCGACGACATCGCGCCACTGCATGATGATTCTGTTCGCTTGTTTATTTCGGCAGCGGAGCAATTGCCCCCAACCATTTGGCGCAAGTGGAAAGAACGATATGGCAAAGAAATCTGCGAGGGGATCGGGACGACGGAGTTGTTGCACATTTTCCTTTCCAACACTCCTGGTGACTGTAGGCCTGGAAGTACAGGCAAACCGGTGGATGGTTATGAGATCAAATTGCTGGATTCTGAAGGAAATGAGCTTCCACCAGGTCATGTAGGTGATCTTGTAGTGACGGGAGAGAGTTTAATGCAGGGTTACTGGAATCGTCATCGTGAGACGCGAGAGGCGATCTGTGGAGAGTCCATGCGGACGGGGGACCGTTATTATAAGGATGAGGACGGTTATTATTATTTTGTTGGTCGGAATGATGATTGCTTTAAAGTGAATGGGCAATGGATCATCCCTTTCGAAATCGAGGATGCGCTTTTGCGGTATGCTGATTTGTTGGATGCCGCCGTCATACCGGAACAAGATGAGCGGGGGATGGTGATGGTTGCGGCGTATGTGTGCCCAAAAGCAAATGACGGGAAAAACACTCATCTGGAGCAAGAACTGCGAAAAGTCTTGCGCTCAAAACTGCCAGCTTACAAGGTTCCGCAACGGGTGTATGTGATTGAGAAACTTCCGCGAACCTCCACAGGCAAAATAGACAGAAAAAGGCTGACTGCTACACGGGGAAAGGAGATGCCGATTTGAGAAAGTATAAAGTGGCGGAAATGGAAGTGAAACCACTCGTCGACAAAGGTGGCGAAGTGAGGGTCATGATGTCACCCAAAACGGTTGACGCTACGCAATTGATTATGGGGACGGCAACAGTTCCTGTGGGAACCACCGTCAAAAAGCATGTTCATGATTATGGGGAAGAATGTTTTTATGTGTTGCAAGGGAAAGGGGTTCTTTACCTGGAGGGAGTAGAATCGATTGAATTCTCTGCAGGAGAGGCTTTGATTGTGCCGAAAGGTGTGCCTCATTCCATAGAGAACACGGGGGACGAACTAATCAAAGTAGTGTTTGCCACTGCTCCTCTGGCTCCAACCGCACAAGCGGGTCATAGAAATATGGGAGGGAACGGACATGCGTAACATTATTCAGGAAGCACCCAATGTGGCGGATGGTTTTTTTAACCTGACGAAGGAAATCAAGCAATACTCTCCCATGGATGAAAAAACCAACGAATTGATTTTGATCGGCATTTTTACGGCAAACCGCGGGTTACGGGCGATTGACACACATGTCGAACGGGCATTGCAACACGGAGCGACCAAAGAAGAGATTATTGCGGCCATTTTGTTGGCAATGCCGGCGGTGGGGGTCTCCAATGTGACCTTGGCGGTGGAACGTGCCTTGGAAGCGATTCGGCAGTGGGAGGGTCATGGTGAGCAAGCTGATTGATTTAAGTGTGTTGGTGGAAAATTCACCTTCCGAACCGATGAAAGTGGCTGTAAAGCGGCTCGATCATAAGCGGGGAGCTCGGCATTTTTGTCGACAAGCGGCATGGAATAACAAATTGCCGCTAACGAAACGAATTGCGCAATTCTTTCGCTATATGAAAGGATCGCGCAAGATTAAGCCCTCCGATTTTCCAGATCAGGAATTTTTGACGATGGATGTGGTTACGATTCCGACACATATGGGCACCCATGTGGATGCGCCCATCCACTATGGTTCCAAGTGTGAAGGCAAGCCCGCAAAATCGATTGATGAAATTCCCCTGGAATGGTTTTATGCACCCGGAGTCCGCTTGGATCTGCGCTTTAAGGGACCTGGGGAGCTCATAACGGTTGCCGACATACAACATGCTTTGAAAGAAGCGAATCATGTGATTCAACCTTATGACATTGTCTTATTGTGGACAGGCACGGACCGACTCTGGGGAAAGCGGGAATACTTTACGCATGCCCCGGGGATGAGCCGCGAAGCGACACAATGGCTTGCCGACCAGGGAGTTAAAGTGATGGGGATTGATAGTTATGGTTTTGACCGGCCATTTGGCGTGATGCTCGAGGAATTTTGGCGTACCAAAAACCCAGAAGTATTGTGGCCGGCACACTTTTATGGGCGCGAACGGGAGTATATCCAAATCGAACGGTTGACCAATTTGGATCAGTTGCCTCCGTCAGGCTTCCATGTCGCATGCTTTCCATTGCGTGTGAAAGGGCTTGATGCGAGTTGGGTGAGAGCTGTCGGTATTGTGAATGAATAGGAGGAGCAAAATGCCACGCATTGAAAACTCGATTATCGTAGAACGCGATTTTGATACTACGTTTGACTTGACCAACGATATTGAACTTTGGACGAAATTATTTACGGAATACAAGGAAGCAAAGGTGTTGGAGAAAAACGGAAACGAAGTGCTTTTTCAACTGACAACATATCCGGAAGGGGAGCGGCCTTCCCGCACATGGGTGTCCCGGCGCATCATCGACAAGGAGAATAAACAAGCGATCGCGGAAAGATTGGACCCTAAGTTTCCGTTTAAATATATGAATATTCGGTGGTCTTATGAGGTCTTAAGCCCCAATCAAGTGAAAATGACATGGATGCAAGAATTTGAAGTGGATCCAGAATGTCCAATCAGTGAAGAGAAAATGACCCATTTCCTCAATCAAAATACCAAGATCCAAATGAGCGCCGTGAAAGAAAAAGTAGAATCATGGCCGGGAAATGTGGAGGGATAAGGGTGAAGAAAACCCCAATGTATGAAGAGACATTTGTGGCAGGCGCGAAAGAACCATTAAAAGTCCTGCACCAACTGGCAACAAGTGATTTTGTGACTGATTATCTATTATATGAAGGAAATGGTGAGGTTCGGCTTGTCGGCAATGTGGTGGCCAAAGTCGAAGTGCAACAAGACATGGTTCGCTTTCAATATGCTGGTGACACTACAGAAGAAGCGGCGAAGGATCCACTCAAACAAGCAGAGAGGTTTTTGTACACGCTTCCTTTGGAGCAGTGGACGGCATATGGTTATGTGGGGTTTGATGTTTGCAAATATTACTATAACTATTCCAAATCCAGTGCGGAGCCAATCTTGTGCATGATCGTGCCGGAGTTCGAGCTTCGTTTCACCCAAAGCGGGGTTTATGTAAAGTCGGTCACCCAGCAGGATGAATTGATCAAAATATTGGAGTCGGAGGTTGACTTGCCGACCTATGAGCGGTATCCGCTGAAACTGGACTATGCTGACCGCGAAAACTATCAACAAAAAGTCCAATGTCTCATTGACAAGATCCAGCAACGAAAGCTTCATAAGGCGATCCTATCCCGTTCAGTCAAGGTACATGATCAACTTGATCCCGTTCTCACTTATGCAGAGGGGTCAAACGTCAACAACAGCGTGCGTTCGTATTGTCTTAAACTGGGAGGTACAAAAGTGGTGGGTTTTAGCCCTGAGATCCTCATGGCCGTCGATCATGAGAGATTTGTGCTGACCAATCCACTTGCTGGGACACGTCCGCGCGGGGACTCACCTGAACGGGATCGACAATTGCACGATGAGTTATTCACCGATGCAAAAGAGGTGAAAGAACACGCATTGTCTATCTGGTTGGCGCAGGATGAGATTCGGAGTGTGTGCGAGCCAGATACGGTTCGGGTGCTGGATTTCATGCAAGTGAAACGATACCGTTGTGTTCAGCATCTTTCGTCACGGGTTGGAGGGACGCTCAAAGCGGATCGGACATCCTGGGATGCGTTAAAAGCCTTGTTGCCCGGCATCACCGTGTCGGGAATCGACAAAGCTTCCGCGCTGGAATGGATTTCGCAGTTGGAAGAGGAGCCGAGAGGCATCTATGCCGGAGCGGTAGGGTGGATTGATTCAAGCGATAGAGCGGATTTGGCGATTGCGATACGTTCTGTTTTCCAATACGGCGATGTCATTTCGTTTCAAGCGGGTGCCGGTATCATGGGAGAATCGAATCCTGAGAATGAATACATGGAGACGGTTAACAAAATGAACACCATGCTGTCCACTTTGGTGCTGAAACATGAGTGAAGGAGTGGCGTGTGAGAATGGCATGGATTGATGTTGGCGGCATTCGCACGTACTATGAAGTAAGAAACATCGAGGAAATCGATCATTCAGAGGATGTGTGCCTTTTCATTCATGGTGGCGGAGGCAGTGTCCGCCACTGGCATCCTCTTTTTTTGGAGACGGAGATGGACATGCCGATCATTGCCTTGGATTTGCCCGGACATGGATTGACGGGTGGGACAATATGCAAAACCATTCCAGACGTGGCAGCATTTATTGATCGGTTCTTAGATGCCTTGTCGGTGAAACGACCTGTCACGTATGTGGGGCACTCCATTGGCGGTCTGATCGGTTTACAGTTTGCTTTGCAATTTCCCGCGAACGTAAACCGATTAATCCTGTTATGCACCTCAGCCAAAATCAGATTACATCCTGACTTCGTAAAGCAAGCATTGTCAGGAGAGTGGGATTTGGAATCATTGAAAGGGAGTTTTTTTCCGGGGGTACCGGAAGAAAAGCAATCGCTTGTACTGAATGAATATTTGCGCTTACGAACGGATGCGGCGAGCCAGGATTTTTCCGGCGTGAGTCAAATTGACCTACAAGGAGAGTTGTCAAGGATTCCCTGTCCGGCTTTGGTTATTTCAGCGAATGAAGATGTGATTATTTCACCTCGCCATTCACGCAACTTGGCTAAAGGCTTAAACTGTGCCAAGCACGTGGGAATACCCAACGCGGGGCATTATGTGCAAGTGGAACAGCCACAGTCAGTCGCACACGAGATCCATCGGTTTTATCATGCTGTTCCTGAGTGTTGATTTTCAAACCAGTTACAATCAGCAAAGCCGAGGAAAAGAAATTTACGGTTGGCATATGCCCCTGCCGTGTGTGTGGAAGCGGTGGGGGTATTTGATTTGTTGATGATTTGGCAATTTGATAAGCCCAACTGGAATGGAAATGAATCGATCATGCTTGTGCAATGCATAGCAGCCGAATAGAAGAGATTGTTAAATCGATGAGAGGAGACGACTGAAAAGAGGTAGGAAAGGGTGATAGAATAACCACTTCATTTCTAATTTGAAGTAGATAAATAGTTTTTTAGCGCATGGATGGCTTCTATTATTTTTTTGATTTCATCTTGATCATTTCTTTTTTGTCTTGCATGCAGAAGTACAGGACAAACTGATTCGATCGATCTCCCAAACTGATCCATCTAATCATATCGGGGAACCATCCATGTATGGAAATGGTGTGTAGTATCTTCATTATAGAAATAGTAGACTTGTTCAATCCCTAAAACTTTGCGTTGTGCTTTACGTATCAGATGAAGCGTATGAATATAATCATTTAGTTCCTCTTCGGTAAGCTCATCTAGACACTTCACATGCCTTTTTGAAGCTAAAATTACAAGACCTCGAACAGGGTATGCAACATCTTGATGAGCATGAAAAAACTTTGTTTCATAGATTGTGCCACCATTTGGCTGTACGGTTCCTTCTACAATGGCACAGCTTAAACAATGAGCAGTAATCTTACGGTCGTCTGCTAAGGTAATGTTTTTCAAATATTACTCACCCCTGTTATAAAGATCAGTTAGCACGGTGACCTGGAGCAAGATCTGATATTGCCAAAAGTAAATCGCGAGAATTCGCGTTTTTTTGTGCTTTAGAGGCATAAAGCGAACCGGAATAGGCTTTTAAAAAGATGTTTTAAGGAATAAGGATGTTATGATTATGAAGTGGTTTGAATGGGCGGAGAGAGTACATGTTGATGCCAGAGTGGCGTATTTACTAACCTTGACAGAAAGAACCCTGCATAAAATAGAAAATTACGAGTGGTATCTCTTAGGCAAGAGAAGTGATCGATAAGTGCTGGGCATGGATCGAAGAGAAGAAGTATAGTGGAGAAGATCTTTAAGAGATTTTAGATTTATATGAAATCCAGATTATTTACCAAAGAGTAAGAGTCATATTAAATAAATTTATATTTTAGAAAAGTTTTTGTAACGATTCGTATGTATTATAAAAGAGATGAAACTAGGGCGTGTCTGGTGAATGATTAATTGAGCCACATGATCAAGGAAATCAAGGTAATGGCAGCACAAAAATAAACCGCCCGTTTTTCATAACGAGTGGCGAAGCCACGCCATTGCTTCAGGCGGTTAATACAGCGTTCAATCACGTTTCGGCGTGAATATTGTTCTTTGTTGAAGGTCAGAGGACGTCCCGGCTTTTTTGCCCGACGCTCCGCCTGATCTCTGCGTTCGGGGATGGTATGGGAAATCCCACGTTTTTGAAGAAATCGACGACAAGACGGATAACTGTAGCCGCGATCGGCAATCAGATGATCCGGCCTCTTGCGAGGCCTTCCTTTTCCCAAACAGGGAACGGAAATGGAATCGAGTAATGCTTGTAATTGGGTACAGTCATGCTGTTGACCGGGAGTGATTGTAAAAGCAAGCGGTCGACCTTTTCCGTCACAAGCAAGATGGATTTTGGTCGTCAGACCTCCGCGGCTTCGTCCGAGTGCCTCATTCTGGAAGCGAGGGTCCCCCTTTTTTCGGCGCGCCTGCGGCGTGCTGATGAGCTCGGACAATCGTGCTGTCAACGAAAACAACCCAATCGACATCGGAAACGGCGTGGGAGTAAGTCTGAACATGCTTAAGCAAGCGATCCCACGTCCCATCCTTTTGCCAACGTGTAAAACGATAGTAGCAAGTTTTCCAAGAACCATAACGTGCAGGCAGATCCCGCCAGGGAGCTCCCGTCCCAAACTTCCATAGGATTCCGTCCAAAATGGTTCGGTGGTCTTTCCACTGTCCGCCTCGTTTCCCATTCGAAGGCAATAAAGGCTCGATCTTTTCCCAAGCCTCATCTGTAATCTCATAACGCCGTCTCATCATGATGTCTCCTTGCTTTTGTTGTTATGAACATTCTAACAGGAAAACATGATGGATTCACCAGACACGCCCTAATGCATTAGTAATGTTTAGTTCGTTAAGAAGTTTAGTTCTTTCATTAATGATTGGTAGGAGGCTTTTTGTGTGTACAGGATTTTAACCGGAGCCATCTTTTGTTTGATCTCTTCAATCTTATTTGCCACTCGTTACATTGCTGCTGCAATTTTTAAACACAAGAGTAGAAGTAGGTTTGAATTTCCCTTATTTTCTTGAATTATTAGGGAGTGAGTTGCAAATCTCAAGCGTTATTACACTACTTATAGGGATTGGGTATATCGTTCTAGGGGAAATCGAGGTGAAAAAAGGAATTTAAGGTCAGAGATATTATGATAACAAGTCCTAGAAGGGTTTTAAATCATTTATGTGCTTTGAGATAATTTTACGGAATAGTTGGGTATAACAAAAAAAAGAAAAATTGAATGGAGATGTCGTTTTATATGTTAGCGATATGTAAAAAGGAATTTTTCGCTTTGTTTCGTGGTTTTAAATCCGTTTTTATATTAGTTGTGTTTATTGGGTTTTCTTACTTTATTGCTGATGTTGTTGGGGAAAACCTTAACCATCTGTCTTCGGATGGATTGTCTCAAATTGAAATGGGATCGCCTTATGCAGCAGGATTAAGATTTTTGGTAATCGGGCTGGGGTTCTTATTTGTATGTCTCCTTTCTCATGACATCGTGAATAAAGAGATCGAAACCCAGACAATTCGTTTTTTGGTGACCAAGTCTAGTCGTTCCTCCATTATCTTAGGGAAATACTTGGGTATCGTTCTCTTTTGGAGCACGATTTTATGTCTGTCGTATATCCCAATTGCTTTTGTTTCTAAAACCATCGACATTCATCTATTAGGGAGTTTAGTTTGCTTTGTGTCTTTTGTGATCAGTTGGACGATATTGTTGTCTACAATTATTTACCGACCTTCATATACATTATTAGGGCGTGTCTGGTGAATCCATCATGATTTCCTGTTAGAATGTTCATAACAACAAAAGCAAGGAGACATCATGATGAGACGGCGTTATGAGATTACAGATGAGGCTTGGGAAAAGATCGAGCCTTTATTGCCTTCGAATGGGAAACGAGGCGGACAGTGGAAAGACCACCGAACCATTTTGAACGGAATCCTGTGGAAGTTTGGGACGGGAGCTCCCTGGCGGGATCTGCCTGCACGTTATGGTTCTTGGAAAACTTGCTACTATCGTTTTACACGTTGGCAAAAGGATGGGACGTGGGATCGCTTGCTTAAGCATGTTCAGACTTACTCCCACGCCGTTTCCGATGTCGATTGGGTTGTTTTCGTTGACAGCACGATTGTCCGAGCTCATCAGCACGCCGCAGGCGCGCCGAAAAAAGGGGGACCCTCGCTTCCAGAATGAGGCACTCGGACGAAGCCGCGGAGGTCTGACGACCAAAATCCATCTTGCTTGTGACGGAAAAGGTCGACCGCTTGCTTTTACAATCACTCCCGGTCAACAGCATGACTGTACCCAATTACAAGCATTACTCGATTCCATTTCCGTTCCCTGTTTGGGAAAAGGAAGGCCTCGCAAGAGGCCGGATCATCTGATTGCCGATCGCGGCTACAGTTATCCGTCTTGTCGTCGATTTCTTCAAAAACGTGGGATTTCCCATACCATCCCCGAACGCAGAGATCAGGCGGAGCGTCGGGCCAAAAAGCCGGGGCGTCCTCTGACCTTCAACAAAGAACAATATTCACGCCGAAACGTGATTGAACGCTGTATTAACCGCCTGAAGCAATGGCGTGGCTTCGCCACTCGTTATGAAAAACGGGCGGTTTATTTTTGTGCCGCCATTACCTTGATTTCCTTGATCATGTGGCTCAATTAATCATTCACCAGACACGCCCTAGTAGGGATTATTACAAGTATTCTCTATCCCGTTGTTGGTGTGTTATCCCTTGCTAAAAACGGGGTGATTTGGGGGATTTTGCGGTATCTTACTCCATATTACTATTTTCTTTTAAAAGGTTATTGGATACTTCTACCGCTGTTGATCAGCTTGTTACTGGTTTTCGTTGCAACAATAATTTTTGCGAGAAAGGATTTATAATACGGTGATTAAAGTAGAAAATTTAACTAAGATGTACGGAAATAGGGCAGTTGTGAACAATGTTACTTTCCAAGTAGGAAAAGGCGAAATATTTGGTTATCTGGGGAAAAACGGTGCTGGAAAAAGTACGACAATAAATATGATTACAGGGATTGTTCGCCCAACATCGGGAAAGGTTTTTTTATTTGGACAGGATGTGTTGGAGAACCCCTCTGTTATTTATCAAAAGGTCGGTGTACTACCAGATAGCTCCAATTTTTATCCGGCTTACTCTTCCTTGGATCATTTAACACTTTTTGGAGAGTTAAAGAGAGTAAAAATAAAGAAACAAGACTTGTATCAACTATTAGAACGAGTTGGGCTACAAGGCCATGAGAAAAAAAAGGTGCATTCTTACTCGCTAGGAATGAAGAAAAAATTAGGAATCGCTCAAGCGCTAATTGGTAATCCAGAAATCATTTTTCTTGATGAACCGACTTCAACACTTGATCCAGAGTCAGCGATCGAAATTAGAGAACTCATATTTTCTTTGTCACAACAAGGTAAAACCATATTTATGACATCACATAACCTAGAAGAAGTTGAGAAGATATGCCATCGCGTGGCAATCATGCAAAATGGAACGATTACTCAAATGGGGACTTTAAGGGAATTGAGAGAAAAGAATCAAGCTTCTATTCATGTATATTTGGTTACTAAACAAGAAGCGAACGCTAAAGATTCGTTTATTCAAAGTCTTAAACAACGAGGAATCTTTGCAAAATCAACTGAGTCTGGTTTTCATTTAAAGATTGATTCAGATCAGGTTTTTCCTGAAATCATTTCCATCGCTGTAAGGGAAGGAATTTCTATTTACCGTGTTCAATTTGAAGAAGTTTCATTAGAAAAAATATTTTTGGAATCTAAAGCAACACAATAAATCGATGATCATTCATTTAGAAGTCTACTATACTCTGCCAAAGACTAGCCGCGACATCTCGCAGTTTTTGTTTTTTTAAGAAAATATATTCAGGGAAAGCTACCAGCATATATGAAGCGTTTTGTTTAAAATATTTCCACTCATTTCCTATTGACGTAAAATAGGATTGTATCAAATCATCATTTGGAAGGTGAACGCTTATTGAAAAAATTCTTAA
Source organism: Laceyella sacchari (assembly GCF_024927925.1). Taxonomy (NCBI): domain Bacteria; kingdom Bacillati; phylum Bacillota; class Bacilli; order Caryophanales; family Thermoactinomycetaceae; genus Laceyella; species Laceyella sacchari. The sequence continues at coordinate 2,958,562 of NZ_CP103866.1, read as the reverse complement.
GTAGAATGGCGAGAGGACTGCAGAGTCGCAAAGGGTCGCCAACAATGGAATATGTGGTGGTCATCGCCTGTGGAGTTGCGCTGGCTTTATTGTTAAACCAAGTGATGGCCTTTGCAGAGGTGCAAGGAGCACTGAAAGATAAGATCATGCAAGTGATCACAGGACAAAACATGGTTGTCTCAGTGGATGAAGATTCTAAAGAACAATCATTTAACGAAAGAAAAAACGATTTTTTAGAAGGCCAGAATGGATAAACGATCTTGCATTTGGTTATCAAGCATTAAAAAACAAGTTCAAAGAAGGATTGTCTGAAACCTGGGAAAATATAAAAAACATCGAGTTGGGGGAAGTCACCCAGTCTTTATGGAATAACACTGCCAATGCTCTAGATAGCGTATGGCAATGGGTGAAGGAAAATAAAGAAGTGGTTGCTTCAGCTGGGGTAATCATTGCTGGAGTCGGGCTCTTACTCATTCCAGGATTGGAGCCGTTGGGGCTCATGCTGTTGGCGAACTGGGGTCTTTCACTTGGCTTCGGGGCGTTACTAAATGGCGGCAAAGTGGATAAGACGGTGCTGTTGGGAGCGGCTATTGGTGGAGCGGCTGGAGCCATTGGTGGTGGAGCAGCGAGTGCGCTCTTTTCCGGTTTGGCGAAGTTTGCGCCAGGGCTTGGAGCCGCTATAACAGGATCGCGTTTTCTAGGTCCTATTATCAGTGGTGGGAAGCAGATTCTTGGTAAATCTCCCGCTTTTGTCCAACGCATGGCCAGCGGACTCTTTAGCAAAATGGGTGCCATGGCTGCAACAGAAGGGGCTATCACCAGTGGCGTAGATGACTGGTTAAGAGGGAACGAGCTGAATTGGAAACGAGCTATTCTCTCAGGGCTGGCCGGAGCTACATTGTTCGGTTTTGCTTCGGGTGCTTATCCACTTGTGCAACCACTCATTAATAAAGCTACGGCTACGATTGAAAAACATGCAGGCCCGGTTGTGGCTAAGATTAATAAACTTCCCATTCCCACTTTGGAAGTTCTTGAAGCACCCGGAGTAGGAAAAGTTCCTAATTCGAAAACTGTTGGAGATACACCGTTTGGTGCTTGGTTGCAGAAGTTTGCTTCAAATGGTGGGAGTAAGGGGACGCCTAAGAAAACTAGTTATGTTTCTTTAAGCAAAAGCGATATCAAACATTTTAGTAAGCATATTGTATTCAATTTTAGTAAACAAGTTCCATACTTATCAGATGATGTCTTAAAGGCTAAATTGGAAAAAAACTCATTTTTTAATCCGAAGTGGAGCACAGAAAAAATTATTTCAGAGGTAGAGAAAGGGTATAATGAAGCTATTCAGAAGGGGATTACAGGTGAATATATATTTAATTCAGATGGTGAACAAATTACTATCTTCATTCATTCTGATGGACAATTTGCAACAGCGTATGGGTCGCATAAACTAAACCTTAGTTATTTTGGACGTTAGGAGATGTATCATGGTAGAGGTAAAGTATAGAATTATAGAAGATATAGATGAACTAAAAACACTTGATAGAGATAGTTTTGATCGTTGGGGAGAAATTGAGGGCTTTTTTATGATCCGCTTCAATGACAAATTTTATTGTAATACAACATACCATGAAAATGAATTACGCCCAGGTGAAGAAGGTTTCGATTTAATTACGATCTGGTTTGACCATTTTCTTCAAGCAGTAAAATTACTTGAAAAGCATGATTATGTCGCAGTAAGAGATATAGAGACCCCCGATGTTTTTATTGAGTTTAAAAAGTTGGATAAAAGTGATTATATCTATGCTGGAGCAATCTTTGTTCATTCAAAAAACACCTTAGATATTCGTGATGCTGTGGTTACGACTTCATTACCATACCAGGGATATGAATTTATAAATGAAAAAATAGCATATAAGGATTTAAAAGAAGAGATACTAAAAAAAAGTTTTCAATATATTAAGGAGTTAGAGCAAATTAATCAAGAGCTGATCTTTTCTAGGCGAATTCAAAGATTAACAGCAAAGATAAATCAGATAAGAGATTAGTAGTTATAAGGACAAACGGAAAAATAGGCACTATTATTCCTGATGTAGGACAGCGGCTGTAGGAGTCATAAGTATGCTTGAAAAGCAAGTTAGACAGATTATAAAAATAAGATCAACGTTGCATCCAAATGATCTGAGTGCCTATATGTATTGGGATAAATTAACGGAATTATTAAGTATGAATGAACTTCAAACAATTAAATTATTGGAAACTTGCTCTGAAGAAGAAATAGAATGGATAAGTGAAGTATTTGAAGATGTCGCTTACAAATTGCAAAGTGTAGCGTATATCAAATGCTTGGAAAGATTGGATAAGAAGTATCCTAATTTGAATTTAACTAAGTTGATTATGGATGCGAAAGAAATGATGGATACGGAAGATCGAATTTTAAAAGAGGATACTTAAGAAACCGCACCAAAAGAAGGGATACTGGGTTAGTAATTCAAAGTTATTCGTGAAAGTAGTGAAATAAGTGGGTAGCAATGACCATGTTCAATTTCAATTTTCTATGCCATCACTTGACTTAAATCCGGATTTTTTAAGAGAGCTGGCCAACATATTGGGTTTACCCTATGACGAAGAAGATTTTGAGGAGAAATGGTTTAACAGAGATAAGACTGATGTGTATGTTATTCAAGATATAAACAAAGACACCAATACGTTTATTTTGGTGCAATTACTAGCTGAAGGTGAGTTTGATGGAATTGTTCTTCGTTTTGGAAGTGAGTATGTAGAAAAGGTTAAGGAAGTTTTTTTAGAAGTGCGGAAATCCGGCTTCATATCTGATTATGTTACTGGGCAGCAACCACCTGTCTTTAGGAATGTACTTCATCATCCAGAGCGCGATTGGGTTCCCAAATTTATTGAACGTTATAATTTGAACATTAATTGCAGTTTAGGATGAAAACTAGAGTAGTTCTGATACGATTTGTTCAAATAACTAATTATAGGGCGAAGATACAATGGCAGTACAGAGGTCAGGGCTGATCTTAAGGTACTAGCGAATAATCTACTAGTGATGGGGGATGAGGAATAGCTCATGTAGATTATTGATGAAAATGGTTATGCTTACGAATATCAAAAGCTATCCAATTGGTTGAGATTGAAATGAGGTTCATTTGGGTGAACTAACAGACTACTGCCAATTTGAACAGAATTGGCCTATCTATGAAATTACGGCGCTCGATAATCAATTGGATCGTATTTTGTCTGTCCTAGAGATTCCATTTGATCGATATCAGGTTGAAAAAAAGTTTGAGGAAGCTTGGGAATCCGAAGATCGATTTACGAATTTGGTCATTTCTCACCCTGAGGATAAAAACATTTTCTTGTTGTACCATATAGATTTTCATACTCCTGATTATGATTATGTCATTATTCGTGGGAAGAAAGAAAACAAAAAACAGATTCAAAAAGTGTTTGTAGAAGAATGGATGCGTACATCGGGACCGAAATATCCACCCGATTTTGATATTGATGAGTATTTTAGTGATATGATTGAAAAAAAGTAAGCTTAATTGGTGCAATGATTAAAGAGAACAACTTGGATCTTCAGTGGTTTGAAATTAATGAAGAGAACGAATTAAGTTGATCGGGGCTTCTTACATTTGAAGCCCTTATTATTTTTATATAAGGGAGTTTCATAAACGGATGGTTAGTAACCATTAAGATGCACCAACTTTAGGACAGTTAATCTGGTTGCGAACGGACCCCTTTTTGATTAAATATGTGTTTTCTTACCTATTTCTTTGAAATAAATTGCAGCTAAGTTTTGAGGTAAGGTACGAATCAGTAAGTTGTAAAGAGTCACCAATGTGGGAATATATCATTGTAATCGCCTGTGGAGGGGCTCTTGCCATGTTGTTGAACCAAATCATCGCTTTCAGAAATGAAGGTAGTTTAGGGCGAAGGAGGAATATTGTTGTTTAAGGACAAGTGGAAGATAGCTACTATTCTATTTCTACTATTTGTCATAAATTTATATATACCCCATTTAACATTTGCGCAGACCCATCCATGGATGGCCTCAAAATCAGAGCAGATATTACTTGCAGATGGCATTGAATTACCAACGATTCCGAGCAATGACCCCATTGAGATACCAAAAGTAGAGATACCGAGTGATCCAATTGAGATACCTAAAGTGAAGATACCGGAAAATAAGGTTGAAGTGCCGAAGGCGGAAATTCCTAAAGCCCCGGTGCAAGAATCGACCGGTTTTATTGATCAACTATTGAAATGGCTGCAAAAGCAGTTGTCCTTGATTTTAGCGCTGCTGTGTCTGGGGCTGGGACTGTTTTTACTAAGTACCAACCCCCTTGTAGGCACTTCGATCGTGATGGGAATGGCGGTTAGCGGATTTGGTGCTTGGATGGCTGATAAGGATGTTTCTAGCATAGCCCAAGAGGCGTTAATTGGGGGAATCGCCGGTTTGATTGGATTAGGGGCCGGTGCGCTTGCCTTTCGGTTGATTGGGGGGAGAATCGCAACAATGGCTCCTCCGTGGCTAGGCAAATGGCTTCCGTTCGTCGGATCAGGTGGTGTGGCCGGAGTGGCGGACAGTGCATCCTTCGATTATATGCGTGATGGGAAGGTGGACTGGAAGAAAGCAGGACTTGCCGGATTATTAAGTGTTGCGATTGGGTTTGCTGGTTTGGGGGTTGCTCAATACGGAGGAAAACTCATTGGTCCTGCTGTTGTATCCAAAATCAATGATATTCCGTTAACGGCCGTTTCTGTTTTTAAGGATGGGACGACTTCTGCTCCGAAGACTGTTGGGGATACACCGTTTGGTGCTTGGTTGCAGAAGTTTGCTTCAAATGGTGGGAGTAAGGGAACGACGAGTGAAATTACTAAAGATATAGCGAACATTAAAGTCAAATTTAAAAAGGGTTATGATAAACATTTAATAGAGGTAGAAGGATTTAGAGCAAAGCCATCGATTGGAATAAAAGGTGGTCATAATCTAAGTAACTTTGAAAAATTCATTTTAGATAATTTTAGTGACCAAGTTACAGATATCAGTCAAGTAATTGTCTATAAAACACAGCATCCCAAGGTAAAAGGTATTTATGAGATCAAGTATAAATTACCAGTCTATGATGGCAAAAGTATGGCTAATGGCGGCAAGGGAAATTTTACAGGAAATTGGAAAGTATATAAGAACCCTAAAACGGTTTACGATCCTAACATAATATCTGATGAACAGATTTTAAAATTAGGTAAAGAAGCTATGGCAGAGGGAATCGATAGTAAAAGGATAAGTCTCGGTAAAGGTAGATCTCCTAGTGATACGGTTGAAGGTTTCGCAGAGATAAATGGAGAAAAGTTAAAGTTTATAGGTTTTAAAGACAAAAATACAGATGAGATTATTAACTTCTTTCCTGTGATTAATTAAACATATTAGGGGGCCTTAAGAAATGGAAAATGATGTTCTGATAATAGAAGACTTTGAGGAAAAAGTGGACGTTATGAGGTTTTATTATCAAGTAATAGGCGATGGTAAATTTTTACAAGCGTTGAATGAATTTAGGTTAGGACAGGGGTTTGGTATAGGTCCAGTTTGCTGTACCTTTGCTATGGATTATGAACCTTGGGAGGAAGGGTATTTTGGAGATAGTGGAGTGAATTTTAGTATACATCCTCCATTGGTTGAGATAGAGGAAAATGCAATTGTAGACTATGAAACATTTTATCAATATTTAAAAGAAGCAAGTGATAATTATTTAACCCGAAATCATCATGATAAAGATAAAGTTAAAGCTTACTTACAAGAAATTAAACATAAATTTGACATATCACAATGAAAGAACAGAGGTATAGCTTCAATCAAATAAAAAAATTAATTCAAACATTACTAGTGCAACAAAGCAACTAGTAAATGCCCAGCTAATAACAAAATTATCAAAGATGGAATGTGGGAAGAATTTTAAGCAAAGAATAGACTTCAAAGTCTAGAAGATACTGCCGGGAGATTTCCAGGTATGAAACTAAATTTCTCGGATGGGGTGACTAAGTCATGGTTATTTTAGATAGACCCATTGCTCATTGGTGGTTGGAGGATAGGACGAAGATAGAAACTTTTGTTGAACCTGGACGGATGAGATCACTTATAGACATGTGTGAGAAATGTATTTCAATATTGAAACGGTATGAATTATTATCTCCTTCAAAGATCCTTTTGTCGAATCGTTGGTTGTTTAATGAGAAAGTAGGAGAACAAGTAAAGTGGCAACTGATTCAAAAGGGAGACATTTTAATAGACTATCCTAGTTACAATGAGAATGAGTTAGCAACGTATTTTTTGGATTGGTTGAAGAAGGAACAAGGAGCCACCGGTTACGTATATCCTTGTTTTATTCAGATTATTGGTGAAGGAAAGCTTATAAATCAGGACGGTGTGAAGCAGGGATTCAAGAATGTGGTAAGTATAGAAGCGAGGTTTACTGAAGCATTAGTAGTTGATGTAATAACGTATAGCACGGCTTGGTTACCAAATACGTTGGCAGGGGAGCCTCAACAAGAAATCTATAAATGGAATGCACCGAGGCTGGAAAAAGCGCTTTATGAAATAGAAGCTGCTCTTGGAGTTGAACCGATTATAGATGATGCAAATGAATTTTGCCTCATTAACGGCTATCGATTGGATAATGCTAGAGATATTGACGGAGAGGTAATTCCAATAGATGAAAAGGGTCGTATCATAGGCTGAAATCTGGGGCGTGTCTGGCGAATAAAACTGGCGGATTTTCTTCAATGAGGGCCCGCTTGGTCAGTGGGGACGCTATTTTGCGGTCGCTGGTTTATTCATCAGGCACGCTCTATTAATGGAAGGAGCAATAAGTGGTGGGGGCATTTTATTGAAAAAAACTATTAAATACGTAGGATCTTGGGAGCAATGAAGGCAACAGAAGGCACGTTCTCTAGCAGTATGAGTGACTGGTTAAGAGGGAATGAGAGGGATTGAAAATGAGTTCTCTCTGGTTTGCCCACTTGCTAAATCTGTAGTCGAAATTGAGAAAGGAAGCAGCATGGCAGATGAAAAGTGATCATGAAGCAAATAAAGACTTATTTCAATACTGGTTAATGGAAATGGAGGATAGATTAGATGAATTAATTGAAAAGCTGCCGAAGGAGCTACAACTTAATTACAGTCCTGACTCATTATTGCGACTCGAAAGCTGGATATTGGAAAACTATGCTACTGTAGGAGATATATTAAAAGATAGTGAGAAGACGATGTTGGACTCATTGGCACGATATGTTGGGGAGGTATATCGTAGAAAGTTGAAGGGAAAGTGGAAGCTTTATTTAGATGAACCGGATAATGTGTTTTATGAGCTACTAGTCATCGTGGTTGAAACCGAATCAGTTCCACCAATTTGTCCATTAACAGAAGTCACAGCTAGTGTCGACCGTAGAAGAGGTAACTATATTTATAATCTTTTTCAAAAGAAGATGAAACAAATGAATAAAAAGCTCAATGAAGAAAAAACAAGGTTACAAGGTCGGTAAATTTGTTCGAGTGTTGTTTAATGAAATGAGGCGAGATGAATCCGAAAGAGGACCGGGTTTTTAGTAATTAGGCGTGGTCACGCTTGACCGATTTTTAAGGGTGAAGGATTGGGTGTTTTTATAGGCTAAGTGAAATTACATAGAAAGGGAAGATTAATCGTTGGCTCTTTCTCTTGCATGCTAAATAAACGGTACGCTGTGGAGAAATTGCTGTTTGCACTGGTATATGTGAAGTGGATGATTAGATAAGCGAGGATCCGTTTAATTATTTCATAAATGCAATAAAATATTTTTGAGAGATGAAATATTACGATGATCAGCTAAGCAATGTGTTTTAGAACACATTGAAAAAATGTTCTGAATTTTATAAAATTTGGAATAAGGAGGAGGGTTTACTTGGTTTGTTTTCCTCTTTTGACCATTAACATAAGTGTGATAGGAGGAATCAATCATGAAAATCTTCGGAAAATGGTTAGCGGTTTGCATGGCTGTGGTGACGGTGTTTTCCCTTGGGTTCAGTACCGTGAGCGCTGCAGAGGCAACTAATGAGGCCAATACGAAGGCTTGTGTCAATGTCACATTGTATGAGCATATTAATTATGGTGGTCGCACTTGGAGTGCGTGCGTTGACAGTGAGGGTTACAGAGGGGTTGGCTGGTTTAATGATATGGCTTCTTCTCTCAAGGTTTCCGGTGGATGTGTAAGAGTGTTTGAGCATGCTTATTGGGGCGGACGTTCGCTCAGATTCTGCCAAGGCAGTCCCGACTTGGGCAGCTGGGGCTTCAATGATATGATCTCTTCTTTGCGTGCTGACTAAAAAAAGTGGTTTTCTGGTGCGTGTCTGATGAAAATAGGAGTGCGGCTCCCAAAACGGTTTCCCATTCGCTTCATATGTGACGAGATGCTTGTCGGGGAAAAGGGTTGTTCGCCGCATCTACCCACTAGCTTGATTCGCCAGACATGCCCTAAGCTGAATGTGGTTCCTCCTCCTTATTTGACAAAAGGTTCTTGCTCTTTTGTGTATAAGAGTAAGAACCTTTTGTCATGGGCTCACTTATAAGTTCTCTGGTCTCATTTCATTGTCTTTAAGTGAAAGTTGAAATGGATGAAGCTGATGTTAAACTGAATGGGAAATAACCGCATTGCTTGAAAACTGTTAATTTGCTCGAAGAACATAATATCGGGGGAAAAAATTCATAAAAAGGAAAAGTGTTTAATTCTCCACTTTTGGGTATTATGGTTTGGCAGGATAAATGACTGTTTTAAAATAACGGGACAACCGGATCAGTTCGGGTGCTAAGGTGTGAAAAGGCCAGCGGCTCCTAAACCATTTTCTCATTCGCTTCACTTGCGCATCGGCGATCCTTGAGAAAAGGCTTTTCCGCCGCTTCTTTTCCACCAACTTGAGTTGCCGGACACACCCTAAAATAGGTTTTTTTGATTTTTTATGTAACATTTGCGTTTTTTAGTATGAATTTATTTATTATATGTATTTAATGAGGAGGGAACGGGACTTTTGTAGTGATTCCAGTTAGAAATAGGCCTGGTTGGAGTCTACTTCACCAAAAGCGATAAAAAGGTTTGCCCATATTCAGCGAACCCGGAAGAAGATTGTCGGTTGTGATCTATGTGCGGAATCTTTACTCCGAAATAAATGAAAACAATAAACGATGCCAGTCAGTCATCATTAAGGAGCGCTACTTGAAATGAAGTTTATGGAATTGATTGAACAATTGTTCGCAGACTATGGTTACTGGGTTCTGTTGATCGGGTTGCCTCTGGATGCGATTGCTTTGCCGATTCCTCCGGGCAATACGACATTGACTTACACCGGTTTTTTGTCTTTCAAAGGGGTGCTGTCGTGGTTGCCGGCCATCGGAGCCGCCTATGCCGGGGCAGTTTTGGGGATGACCGCCACTTATGCACTTGGTTATAAGCTGGGGGCGCCATTGGTTGAGCGCTATGGGAAATGGCTGTTTATAAAGCCGGAAAGCTTGGAGAAAACGCGGCAATCTTATCGTAAATACGGGAATAAGTTGTTACTTATCAGTTACTTTGTGCCTGGGATTCGCCAGTTTATCGGTTATTTTGTAGGGATTATCCGCATTCCGTACCGTACGTTTGCTTTGTATGCGTATCCGGGAGCTCTGATGTGGGTGATGGCGTTTTTTGCTATTGGATACGTTTTTGGTGAACAGTGGGAGGAAGTTTTTTTGTTGGTTGAAAAATATTTGAAATACTTGTTCATCGTTTTGGGGATTGCCGTGGCGGTATTTGCGCTGGTCAAATGGGGAAACCGTTTCAATCCTTCCAAACAGGTGGACAACCGGACGGAGTAAATGGCAGTACAAGCAAATGAAGGGGGCATGGCAATGAAAAAGGTTGCCGGGAATTGGAGGGGATGCCGGAACCATCCGTTCCGGCTTAGAAGTTACTTTAGCCCACCAGTCTGGCGATAAAGATGATTACCGCGATGACGGGAAGAATGAAGGCCCAATATTCCATGCGGATGTAGAAAAACGAATGTTGGGGACCTAATTTGAATTCTTGTCCTGACTCCTTGTCCACAAACACCCGTTCAGCCGTTTTGCTGTTCAATCGTTTTCCCAAAAACCAAATTATGATGGCGGATAGGAAAAAGCCCACGATGAGGGCGAGGTTTGCCGGCAAGGATTGTTCAGGAAAATTCAGCCATTCGACGGTAAGGAATTGTAATGGAGCTACACACAATGCCACAATAGGAAGGATTAAAATACCCCATCCTTTCCAAACGATCATGCACTTGTTCCTCCTTCATCAAAGGTATAAAAGATATCATAGCATAAATTGCTAATGTTTGGACTAAGCAAATGCAAAACAGCGGGTAGAAGGAAACCCGCTGTTTTGCTTGGATCACGTGTTTGGAGGAGTTGTTTTTCGTTATCGTTCAAGTGGTTTGGTTAGGAAGGCGATACCAAACTCTAGCTTGTGAATGTCTGTTTCCGTACTTATTGTTTTACAGCGTTAGCGGCGTTGATGCGGCCGTGAGCCCAATAAGTGCCCGTACCGGAAATTTTGTCCGCGGTTCCTTCGATGGCTTGACGAATTTCACTGGCGCTTTTGCCTTGGGATGCGAGCAATGCGGCTTCACCGGCGACCAACGGGGTAGCCATGGAGGTGCCGGACATCGCTGCATAACCACCACCAGGTACGGTGGAGAGAATATTGACTCCTGGAGCTGCTACGTCAACCCAGTCACCGTAGTTGGAGAAAGAAGCTTTTTTGTCGTTTTGGTCTGTGGCGGCAACAGCGATCGCTTCATCATACCGGCCAGGGTAGCTGGGGGCGCTGGTTGATTCATTACCAGCCGCAGCCACAATCACGGCGCCTTTGCTGGCCGCGTACTTAACCGCATTTTCTAGGGTTTGGGAGCTTTGCGGTCCACCCAAGCTTAAGCTGATGACTTGCGCGCCGGCGTCAGCGGCATGGGTAATGCCATTGGCCACTGAATCCCATGTGCCGGAACCGTTGGCATCCAAGACGCGCTCTGCCAAGATGGTTACTTCAGGAGCCATACCGGCAATCCCTTCACCATTGTTGGTTTTGGCAGCGGCGATCCCGGCGCAATGGGTGCCGTGGCTGTTTTCGTCCATGGGATCGTTGTCATTGTCAATGAAGTCTTTCCCTTTTTCCACTTTGCCGGCCAGATCCGGATGATTGTAATCCACGCCGGTGTCAACAATGGCCACTTTTACTTGGTTAGAACCCTTTGTTACATCCCAAGCAGCTTCCGCCCCCACTTTTTGCGGAGCGTATTGTTGAGAGTATTTGGGATCGTTTGGGATGAAGGTGGCATGCACTTCGCCGTTGGGTTCAACATATTCGACGTTGGGGTTCTTTTTATAGGCATTGATGGCTTCTTGGACACTTTGCCCTTTGTTCAGTTTGATCACTTGGTACCCCAATTTGGCATGTTTGGAGGCTACTTGACCTTTGGCAGTCGCATGAATGGAAGCGGCTTTGGTTGAAGACGTGCCAGGTTTGAACTTAACGATGATTTCTTGCGGCTTTTGGTCTTGGGCGACTGCATGAGCTTGGGGAATGGCGGGCGATATGACCATCATGGTGCTCAGGGCCAAAGCGGTGACCACAGCAAATGGATGCTTAAACATCGGCTCATCCTTTCGTTATCGGATTAATATTCTACAAAATGAAAATAATCAAATTTTGTTACAAAAGTGTGTCGGTAATTATGTGGTTTTGTGGAAGTTATTTCATATAATTTAATGTACAAGGAATTTATTTTATTATTTAAAATGTTATATGTTGCTTTGTATTGCTTTATTTTTTCAATTATTTCCATTTTGGAGTGAGGTTTTTTACAAGATATGCGGGCGAGTTGGGTTAGAATTCAAAAATAAATCTGCTGGATATATAAGAAAAGGGAACCGATGGGTTCCCTTGTTGTTGATGCTGCTCAGGTGTCTGATATGGTGCTGATCCGATAGTGTGTTCAGCGCTTTTCCACCTGTTGGATGAATTCACGCATCAAATCGGGCAAGTTGTTCCAAGCATGGCCGGAGATGAGATTGCCGTCCACGTGTACATGGTTTTCTACATAGGTAGCGCCTAAAGCTTCGATATCGGGCTTGCAGGCGGTATAAGCGGTCATGGATCGACCTTGGATCAGGTCTTTAACTGGAGCGAGGGAGATTCCCCCATGGCAAACAACCATGATCGGTTTGTTGTTTTCAAAAAACGGACGCAAAATCCGACCGTAATCGGGATGGAGGCGGATGTATTCGGGAGCTCGCCCGCCTGGAATGATGAGTCCGTCATACTGGTTGGGGTCAACCTCTGCGAAGGAGAGGGTGGCCGCCAAACCATACCCCTTTTTCTCGGTGTAGGTTTCCCAAGCTTCAAAATCGTGTACCACAGTGTGAATGGTTTTCTTGGTTGGTGCGGCAATATCTGTTTCATAGCCTTGTTCCAGACACCGGTAGTACGGATAGTAAACTTCCAACGCTTCGACAGCGTCACCGGCGACAATCAGTATTTTTTTGGACATGGCTGGTCCCCCTTTTGCATTTGGTTGTGGGAGATGAATTTCCCCTCATTTTTTTCACTTTCGGCGCAAGGATGAAACGTCTTTTTTAGCTGTTTGGCTCCATGGTCGAAAAGTGGTTCCGTCTGTCCGCGTTTTGTGTGCTTCTTGTGGATGGAAAAGATATAAACAGTGTAATCGGCCCTGGATTTGCACATGAAACAGGGGCGAGTCATGTTGTTCATTTGATTGACATGGGGGACCAGATACTGTTTTACCGCTTGTAACAGATGCTTTTTACAAGAGTAAATCAATCGATTCACATCCTCTGCCCTCTAGAGTGCGTGTCTGATAAATGGGCCGCGATCCGTCAATTTGAAAAGGTTAGACACGCTCTAGACGTTATCTCTCGATGTAGGTTGAACGCGCGAGCCGGAAAGGGGAATGCAAGTGGGCTCCATGTCTTGTCTTTTTCAGGGCTTGAAGGAACGCTGTTTGGAGGAAAAGATGCTGTCCATCTGACACATGGTGAATAATCAGCCTTGTCTGCCGGTGGGCGGATGCGGACTGGAGAAGGAGCACCGGCTCTGAAGGCCGCCAAAAGACGGCCTTATTGAGGTTTGCTATGCTTATTAACCTTCCTTTGCCATGGTTGTGATCAACAGAGAACAAGCGTGTTGCCTCTCGTCTTAATCATTGGATACCGCCTTTCTTTGTTGTGTGTGAACAAGGCTGTCCGATTCCACTCGTCTTTTGCCCAACCACGTGCAGATGAGGGGAAACACCAATGTGCCAGCCAATGCGTAGTAAGCCAATTTCAAGTCGATTTCCCCAATGTAACTCACCGCCCAACAACTGACGATCGCCAACAAAAGGCTGAGCATGGAAATAGCTGTCATAGTACGTCCGACATAATCAGGATGGACATAAGTGAACACGAGCGATTTGGACAAGACTTTCGTATTTCCCACAAACAGGCCCAGTAGCAAGTAATAGAAAAAAGCCCACAATGTATTTGGTGATGCGGCAAACAGGTAGGTGGACAATGCGGTGAACAGAATCGACCCCAGCAACAAACCAGGTAAGCGTTTGCTGTTGGCCAAGATGATACAGATGGCGGCGGAAATCAAGCTGCCAATTCCCGCTGCTGAATCGATGACTCCCAGCGTGAGTTCATTGCCGTTGATAAGGTTGTAGTTGAATGGAGAGATCAGTACATTCATGGTCATCAAGTAAGGGAGGGAGATGGCGGAAGCCAAGCTGAAGTAAAACATTTTTTTGTGGTTGACTAGATAATCCCAGCCTTCCTTCATGTCGTTGAAATAGGCCGTCAAGGAAAGCGAAGCTGCTTGTGGGCGGTCGGCGTAGACTCCTTTCAACGGCATGAAGAGAGCGACGCCAAGCAGGTAAGTGGCCGCGGTGATGATCAGCGTCACATCGACGCCCCACATTTTCATAAACAGTCCTGCGAACAGTGCCGCTGACAGCAGCCCCACTTGCCAAGCCGATTCGGTGAGCGATACGCCGTAAACGTATTCATCTTCTTTCAGTATTTTTTTCAACATGCTTTCTGTGGTCGGAGCCAGAATATACCAAGCGATATAATTTAAGAAGACAGACAGATAAAACAGGGGCATGTTGAATGCGCCCAGATAGGTGAGCAATGGCAAGGCACCGATGCACAGGAAGCGGAGTAGGTTGCACCAAATGGCGATGTTGGCGTTGTTGATCCGGTCGATTAATACGCCAGCGAAGGGAGAGAGAAACAGGGATGGCGTTAATTGCAGGATGAGCATATAGCCGATTGCAATGACTGAGCCAGTTGTTTTGGTCATGATGACGAGTGTGGCCAAAGTAAACATCCCTTCGCCGAGTAGCCCGACGAGCGTGGCTAAAAAGAAGAAGTTGAAATGTCTGTTTTTAAACACTTTTAGACGAGACATGCATGAACCACCTTCTCATTTTCTAGTCGCATAAACGGGTAATCAATTTGTATTTCTCGATGGTCATGGCAATATCCCGCTCAATTTGCATGGGATCCAGGGACTTGTATCGGAAGCGGCCACCGATCTTCAGATAGCCGCCGTTCCCATCCAAGATCTGGCCGGGTTCAGGCAGGATCTGTTTGTACAAGGTACCGATGGTTTGAATCAGATCTGTTCGCTCTACCACTTCGCAAGGGGTTTCGGTCGGTTCCGGTACCATGAGGAAGCCTCCGTACCAAGACGAGTTTTTGATATGCAAGCCCTTAAACTGGTCCAGCTCGAGATCCACCCATTCTTTGACCAAGTCCAGCCCGTAGAGGTCTTTAATCAAAAAAGGAATTTCTCCTCCACCAATTCTGGCCCCGATCTCCAGAAAGACCGGCTCGGAATCGTGCCGCATAATGATCTCCAAATGGAAAATGCCACGCTCCAGACCCAAGGTTTGAAGTACTTGTTTGGTAAACTGCGTGATGGTGTCGTTTTGTTCGCCCGGAGGCAACATGACTGACCCAAGCGGCTGGCCATGGTTGAAATCCAGACAGGTGTGGATATAGCGGGAGGGTCGGACGAATAGCAACTGTTGTTGATGAATCACACCGTCCACATGATAGATGGGGCCGTTCACATACTCCTCACACTCGTAATCGGTGATGTCGATCGCTTGAAGAAGGCAGTGGAGGTCTGCTTCCGTGTCGACCTTATACACCCCTTGGCTCGCGGCGCCCGTCCGGGGTTTGAGAATCAGCGGGTAACCCACTTCCGCAGCGAAACGGATGGCATCTTCACTGTCGCGCAAGTCAAGGAAGCGGGGAACGGACAACCCTTTGGTGAGCAGCCGCTCCTTCATGCTCACCTTGTCGCGAAACAGTTTGACTTGCTCCCTGTCCACACCGGGGATACGAAAGCGTGAACGCAATTCGGCCGCTTGGATCAAATCAAACTCCGACAGGGCTAAGAGCCGGTCAATTTGTCCATGTTCATCGCTAATCGCCTGCATGGGACCCATCAATTGGTTTATATCTTCGAGATCGTCCACCATATACGTTTTTGTATGTTGTTTAATATGGCGGATGCCCTCAGCACCGGCTTTATTCACAATGTAGAAGATGCGGTGTTGCTGATGGTCTATCAAGCGATCATATGCGGCGAAGTCGTCATCCCAACGGTTGATCACCACGATGTTTTCCGCTTTCATCGGCTCCTCCTATTTTTTGGTGAGCTGCTTAAACTTGATTTGGCGGTCGCCTTGCAACAAAGTTTCTTTCAGGCGATCATAGTCGTCACCAACCACGGCAAAATATCCGATTCTGCCCATGAAACTGTTCGCTTCTGGAATCTCCTGACCTGTGGGGATGGTGAGGTTGCAGTCAATGAGACCGTCAAGGGCGCGAAGTTGCTCCAATCCTTCTACCGTGTCATAGCGTTTGAGATTTTCGCGAACGAAGAAGCGGACTCCCGCTACCCGCTGGGAAGTTTGCTCCGGCAATGACAAAGGGCTGCCCAAGTAACTGTCTATCATCAACTTGTACAGGTCGATTCCTTTGGCATGATAAATCAAATCGCAGATGTAATCTCCAGCCAAGCGCACCCCGATTTCGATCAAGACGGGCCCTGTTGATGTCAGGCGGATTTCAGCATGGAATGGGCCCATGTTGATGCCGAGTGCTTTGATGACTTGGCCTACGTAATGATGGATGGTTTCTTCAGCTTCTGCGTCCAAGGGGGCGCTGACAATATGGCCCACTTCCACAAAGTAAGGCTCCGGGCCCAGCAGTTTTTCGGTGATGCTGAAATAGTGAATCATTTCCCCATCTACCAAGCCTTCCACACTGTATTCCGGCCCTTGCAAATATTCTTCAAGCAGCACATCCCCCCGCGCTGTCTGTTCCAAATCGTTAACCGCCATTTCCGAGATGCGCCGGTAAGCTTCTTCCAATTCCGAGTGGTTGTTCGCTTTTCGCACGTTGAAGCTTCCCGAGCAGTCAACCGGTTTGGCGACCAGGGGGAAACCGACATACGCCGCCGCTGCTTCGAGCTCCTCTGCGTCAGTCACCAAGCGGTAGCGAGGGACACGCACTCCAGCATCGGCAAGGGCTGTTCGCATCAAATCCTTGTATCGCACGTGATTGACCACTTCAGGCTTTAATCCCGCGTTGCCCAACAAATGGTTAATCCGGTTACTCAGGGGGACATAATACTCAAATCCGGGTATAACCGCATCGATACCCAGTTCTTTATCCAGTTTCCAAGCTAGATCTATCACTGCCTGGTCGTCGTTTGTGTCAACGCGCTCAATCCGGTCGGCCAGCCGCAGAAACTCGGCGGGAATGATCCGTTCCCCTTGGTCATAGGTCAGAACAATCACGGTGTGGTTCAACTCTTTCGCTTTGGGAATCAGCTTCCATCCCGAAGAAACAGGCTCTAATATTACCACGTTCATTGCCTTTCTCATCCTTTCAATATGTGGGGATTATATAGAAGGGAGAAAATGAAGAACATTTTCTCCCTTGGGTTTGCTTTAAGCGTTTTGACCAATCGTTGTGTCATATAACTCTTGGAAGTACATGCTGATGAGGTGGATGAATTTACGCAGATAATCTTTTGCTTTCTCGCCGTCTTCTGGGGTTTTCATCACCCGCTCGACGGTTTGATACATGAGCCCGACGTGATCTTCATGCTCATCCACGCCCAGGTGGGCCATGGAGCCCTTCACATATTCTGTGCCGTATTCGTCAGCGGCTTTTTTGGCGATGTTCATGTTATATTGGTCGGAATACCATTCGACGAACCAGTTCCACACCATGGTGGGCATGGGGCCGTCTTTGTCGATGGAATAGTACATGTAGCCGATCAGCAATTGGGTAGAAAAGAGCGGGGGAGTGTTTTTTACTTCTTCCCTGGTCACGCCGAATTTCTCCAGGTCGGATAGGAACAGGTTGTCATGGCCGAATTCTTCCGCGAGGTAAGTGGAGAGGAGTTGCGCTAGTTTGTTGTCGCTGTAGCCGATTTTGTACAAGCAATAGGAGTCGACTTCATTGTTCAGTCCGATCCGAATGATCGTTTCCATCAGATGACGTTTGTAATATTCCCGATCAATAGCTTGTCCGGCGTGAAACTCTTTGGTCATCGGAACAGTCTCAAACAACTTCTCCATTTCTTCCTTAGCAATGCTTTCCATTTCTTCTCTTGTCGGAATACCCGTTGTTACGGCCATGGTTTGGCATCCACCCTTCTTTTCGTGATATTTGAATTCACAAGTACAATATATCACCCGACAATAAAATATTCAATAAATTTAGTCGAATCAGTTATATATAAAATTTAATTATATGTACATTCATTATTTTTATTATGAATTGATTGAGTGTTGCTAGGATGTGTCTGGCAAATCAAGATGTGTGAGGAAGAAGCGGGGGGAGGAAACCTTTTCTTGAGGAGTGCCTCGCAATGTGTGAAGCGAATGAAAATAAGGTTTTGGAGCCGCTGGTCTATTTATCAGACACGCTTTGGAATGGTTGGGAAGTTATTGTTGTTATTTATTGATTTTATGTTTTTTAATAACGGATCATTTGCAGATGACGGACTGTGAACGGAAGTGCTCATGTTCGTCTGCTTTGGAATATAAATTTAAAATTTTACTTTCGATCATACACCTGCCCCGTGTGTGGTTCAAGGTTTTCTTAGATAACAAGATTAAACCGCCTTATTAGTGATAAGGCGGCTGTTGATAGAAAAAATTGGGTGACACAATCGCGTTTTCGTAAGTTTGGTGGAAAATGTGGGTTGCCGCGGGCGACAGGGGAGGGATCAGCCAAGTCCAGTCTCCGGTCAAGTCCCGTTCAGCTTTTGCTTCGTTTTTTTCAAAGGTTTTAAACTGTTGAGCGGCTGTGTGGTGATCTACGATGGTCACCCCGTGGTGTTTGTAGGAGTGCAACACGGCGATGTTCAACTCGACCAAGGCCCGGTCTTTCCATAAGGAGGCGTTGGAACGCGTGTCCAAACCAAGGTTGGCCGCGATGCGCGGAAGCAAGTTGTAACGCGTTTCATCTGCCAGATTTCGCGCTCCGATTTCTGTGCCCATGTACCAGCCGTTAAACGGAGCTGCCGGGTAGTTGATCCCGCCGATTTCCAAACGCATGTCCGCGATGATTGGCACGGCGTACCATTTGACCTCCAACCCGCCAAATAAGTCATGGTGCGGATGAAGGATCGGCACTTCTAAGATGAGTTCTTGCGGTATCGGCAGCCACCGCGGCGTTTGCCCGTTCAGTTGGACGACGAGAGGCAACGGGTCGAAATGCGTGCCAGCTCCGCGCCAACCCAAGGATTGGCAAGCGCGAGTGAAAGCCAGGGATGATGGGTCCCCTACGATGCCGGAGGGGGTGTCATATCCCGCATAGCGGATGAGTTGATGGTTCCAGATCCGCACTGGGGCGACTTGAGCCATCTCTGGTTGGAAGATAGTGATGGTGGGGATGATTTCACCACCGTTGGTGCTTATTTCAATGTGATTGAGCAAGGCTTGAAACACATCCGCCTCTTTTTGGAGATGACGGGCGTCGATCACGTTTAAGCGATTCCAGAACAGGCGGCCGATGCAACGATTGGCATTGCGCCAGGCCATCTTGGCGCCATGCACCAGTTCTTCGTCTGTGTGCTCATAATAGCCGAACTGGTCAATGTGCCGTTTCACTTCTTTCAGTCTCGCCTGTGTTTCGGTTGATGGTTTGCCCAGTTCCTGGTGGCAAGTCTGGATGAATTGTTCTGCCGCATGATGTAGCGCGTTGTTCATATGAAAATGAGCGTCCTCCTGAATAAACAATGTAGGTTTAAGCAATCGGTTACTTCATCGAGATATGAAATGGCATGTCCATCATATCAGTTTCTATTGGTGATAAAAAAGAGCCGGTTTGTTTTGGCAAAGCAAATGGTGCATAGAAGGATTGAGAGGGAATCGCGCTATGGTCGCAAGTGCCCCTCCGACTCAAGTCGTAGTCGAAAATAGCACTCAGGGTCGTGTTGTGAACAAGGACGCTTCGGTATGATGGAGTCGAGCAGGTGCAAGGGAGGGAAACAGATGAAAAAATTGTTTGGAGGGTTGTTGTTACTCATCGGGATCGCCATTTGCCTCGATGACATTGGCGGCTTGCTCGTCTTGATGTTGACGGGTGCTCTCATGGTATACGGATTGAAACGGTGGAAACGGGCAACCACTGAAGGGCAAAAGGTAGTAGCCGTATTAGTAATGGGGGCAGCTGCGCTATTGTTATTCAGATGGTTCCCCTCGGTGGTCGGTTTATTGATTGGCGGAGTGCTCTTTTATCTGGGATGGAAGGTGTTCAACGGGGGTCTACCCATCTCTTTGGAGAAGGTGACCGCGCCAAGAACGCCGACAAACGATACTTCTTTTGATGCCGATTGGCGTGCGTTTATGGATAAACAAAACAAACAATAGTATGAAATCAAATATCATGAGGGGGAATGGCTTATGTCTTGGCAACGAATTTGGGATTACTTGGTGGCGACTTACCATGAAATCATCAATGATGCGGACAAGCCAGAAGCAATGCTTAAACGACATCTGCGCAACATTGAAAAGGAAATTTCCGCGGGTAAAGCGATGCTTGCCAAACAACAGTTGCTGACTGAACAATACCGCCGGCAAGCAAGTGATGCGAGCAAGCTGGCTGAAAAACGTGCAGAACAAGCCAGAATCGCCAAAGAAGCGGGAGAAGAAGAGTTGGCAAACAGAGCCTTGGCGGAAGAAGAATACTATCTAGAAAAAGTGAAAGAATACGAAGGATATGAGCAAAAATCTACCACGCAGACAGAAGCCTTGCGGCATCGAGTGAGCCAACTGGAGAAAAAATATCTTGATCTGAAAGACAAGAAAAATGAATTGGTGGCCCGCGCTGAGATGGCTAAAGCGAATCAGCGCGTTCAAGCCATGCTTCATTTCACCACTTCTGACACCTTACTGAAAGAGTTCCAGCGCATTGAAGAGCGCATTGCGGAAATGGAGATGAAGACACAGGAGCTAGCTGGTGAGAATCCCACGGAGGCGAAGCTGATTCCGGCACCGTCATCCGCCGCACAGATCGCTCTGAATCCGGCTGAAGGGAGTTCATAAGGACAAGAGGGCATGCGCACAAAAGACTCCGTCCGAATCCGGAGTCTTTTGTGCGTTGGCTGTTGGATTGCCCGGTCAGGGCTCGGGCATGAGGTGGTTTTAGATTCGTTGTACCGAAGGCCAATGGGAACATAATTGATAAAGGTGGGGAAAGATGAAGCGGGACAAAAAAAAGCAGGCTGGCTTGTTTTTTATGATTCTTGGGGCGCTGGCGTTCATAAATGGCATCCCCGATGGCATAGCGGGCTCTTTGCTTGCTGGGGCCGTGATCGTCATTGGCGTCAGCTTGATGAAAAGAGCGGAATCGACGGAGGAAAAACGGGTGGGACTGTTTACTTTTCTTTTCGGTATTCTTCTGTTTTTGCCCGGGGTCCCCTTTTTAATCGGCTTTTGCTTTGGCGCGGCATGCTTGTATTGGGGATGGCGCATGATCCGGGATTGACCGTTGCCCTGTTTTCAATGCCGGGGCTCTTCGTCCATAATAGAAGGATATGATCCCTGAAAATAAATTGGATGGAAGGACGACCAACGAATAGGGGAGGCATGCCATTATGCAGGAGAATCTGAGCGGCAAGATCCGTGTGTATTGAGCACTCGGCCATGTGGGAATGAAGGGGGGAGCATTGTGCGCCTGTTTCAAAACAGGTTGGCGGGATGGATTATCTTAGGTGCTGGGGCCTTGATTTTATGGGGGTTGACTGATTGGTCTTTTGTTGGTTCATTGGTTTTATTTATTATCGGGGTTATTTTATTGCGCAATCACCGCCGCAAATGGGGTTATGGCTTTTTGCTTTTATCCGCGATTGTATTTATCAGTCACCTTGCTGAAGTGGAGTGGGGATGGATTGCCTTCTCCATCCTGCTGGTCTTTTTCGGCTACCGCCTGTTCACTGGCCGTAGCCAAGAGAAGACGCCGGAAATAGATGGAGGTGCCCATGTGCCGCCAGCTGATTTGATCGTAAAGAAATCCGGCTCCCCCAATGCAATGGCGGGGACCCTGCACTTGATGAATCTGCGTTATGACTTGGTTGATCTCAATCGGTCCGCTATGGTTAACGATATTAAATTGGATTTGTCAAAAGCGATCATTCCCGAAGGGGAAAGTGCGATTGTGATCAGCGGACTTATCGGTGATGTGGACATTTATGTCCCGGATGACCTCGATGTGTCTGTGGCCGCGACCGTTAGCGCCGGTTATTTGGATATCCTAGGCCACCACCAAGGAGGCGTTAACCGCCAAATCATGTTGGAGACCAAAGGGTATGAGCAAGCCAGGCGGAAAGTGAAAATAAGCATTTCCCTGTTGGTAGGGGACGTGGGCGTGAGGCAATTATGAACGGAAACCGACCGACCAACATCCACTGGCGCATGACACAGTATACCATCTGGGTTTGCGCCGTTTTGGCCTTCTTGTTGCTGACCGTGTTTCTCAATGCCTATCGCTTGGGTTGGGAAACGCTGTGGACAACCAAGTTGTCGAAAGTGCCTGTTTTGTTGGTGGCGTTTGTTTTGGTTCTGCTTGTGGGCGCTTGCGCCGGCTTTCTCTACGGGTATGCGATTAAACGGAGGCTGTCCCGCTTGATTGAGGCCATTCTGCGCTTTGAGCGAGGTAATTTCTCCTATCGCCTGCCCGATCTTGGGGAAGATGAAATCGGCTTGGTGGGAACCCGGTTGAATCAGATGGCAGAACGGATTGAAAAGCAAGTCGCCTCATTGCAAAAATTATCTACGGAGAAAGCGGAATGGGTAGAAGCTCAGAAACAAGCGGTTATCTCCGAAGAGCGGCAAAGGTTGGCACGGGAGTTGCACGACGCTGTCAGTCAACAGCTGTTTGCCATCTCCTTGATGGCTTCGGCGATGAAAGAAACCTTGCCTGAAGCGGAGGACTCGGTGGGCAAGCAAATTGCGATGATTGAGAAAATGGCCGGGATTGCCCAAAACGAGATGCGTGCGCTGTTGTTGCAATTGCGCCCGGTAACTCTGGAGGGCAAAGGGCTGAAAGAGGGATTGGCGGAGTTGCTTGAGGAGTTTGGCGCCAAGCATCCCGCTTCGTTGCACTGGGAAGTAGGGGATTTGCCTCGCTTGCCCAAAGGAGTAGAGGATCATTTGTTTCGGATTGTGCAAGAAGGGTTGTCCAATGTGTTTCGCCACGCGCAAGCGACGTCAGTCACCGTGCGTTTGGTGTTCCGGGGACGCCATGTCCATTTGCGGATGATTGACAACGGCGTGGGTTTCGATATGTCCAAAGTGAAGTCCTCTTCATACGGTTTGCAGTCCATTCAGGAGCGGGCCAGTGAAATCGGGGGCATCGCTGAAGTAATTTCCGTGCCGGGCAAAGGGACGCAAATCGAAGTGAAAGTGCCCATTGTGGTTGATGGAGAGGGGGAGAAAGCGTGATTCGAGTCATGATCGTGGATGACCATGAGATGGTGCGGATGGGTTTGGCTTCCTATTTGTCGGTTATGCCGGACATCACGATTGTCGCGGAAGCAGCCAATGGCCTTGAGGCCGTTCGGCTGGCACAAGAGACCCAGCCAGATGTGATTTTGATGGATCTGGTCATGGATGTGATGGATGGAATCGAGGCTACCAAGGAGATCTGCCGCGTCATGGAGAATCCGAAGATCATTGTCCTGACCAGCTTTATTGATGATGACAAGTTGTATCCTGTGCTTGAGGCCGGCGCTTTTAGTTATTTGTTAAAAACATCCAAGGCGCATGAAATCGCCGAGGCGGTGAGGGCGGCGATGAAGGGGGAACCGGTCTTGGAGGCCAAAGTGACTGGCAAGATGCTGTCCAAAATGCGGCGCGCGGAAGAAAGCAAACCGCATGAGTCCCTGACTGCTCGGGAAATAGAGGTGCTCCGCTTGATTGCAGAAGGGAAGACGAACCAAGAGATTGCCGATTTGCTCCACATCACCGTGAAAACGGTGAAAACCCACGTCACCCACATTTTTTCTAAGCTGGAAGTGGAAGACCGCACCCAAGCGGCTATCTACGCCCACCGCAATCGCTTGGTGCCCTAAGGGATATTAGATCCGGTCTTTTTTCGCATTCACTTTGCATCAATAAAAGGTTAATATATATAGGACAAAAACATCGCAAGGGAGACACATGATGATTATCGGTGAGGACCTTTTTTTGCAGCAAGTGAATCGGGAGTTGGAGCGGATTGAAACCAAGTTAAACCAAGAAGGGGAGAAGCCAAAGTGGCTCACCCTCCAACGGCAAAAGATCGCCTTGAATTTGATTTGTCACCAATTGAAACAAATTGACCCAAACGTGGGGGAGTCTTCGGAAAACCCGGATGCGGGGCAAGTGCGGCGAAATTTGTATTATTTTAAGGCGCAGATGTTGTTGCGTCAAATTGAAGAGCGGAAGCAATCATGAGGGTGTTTGGTACAGCCCAGCCAGCACAGAGTCGAGATTGGACCTGTGCTGTTTTTTTAACAAGAGAGTGGGAGAGGTTGGCGAGGTTCAGAGTAGCTCTTTTGCGATGCATGGATGTCAACATGGAATCGCCTTGATTTGGTTTTCCATCTTTCAATGAAATTGCACATTTCACATCGTTGTCACTTTGTTGTTTGAGCTATACTCATTCATATAAGAATATTTTGCTTTAGGAGGTCAATGATGCGCCTAGCCATGTCCGCTCTGGGTTTAGCTGTGTTAGTTGCGCTAACAGGCTGTGCGCCAGAAGCGAAGTCAACCGAGACAGAGACCAAGTCCGTTGCCAAGCCGGTTCCAGAAGCTGAGCCGGTAGCGGAAACCAATGATGTGACAGTGGCCATGGAGGAACCGCCTTCCCCGGAAAAAGCGGAGAAACCAAGTGAACCAGTTGAGAAGCAAACAAAACTAGAGATAAAAGAAGAAGCCAAGCCATCCGCACCATCTTCGTCCAAACAGGAAAAGAGAGAAGAAAGTACTGACCGGGAGAAGAGTACAAATAATCGAACAACGAATCAAGCTGATGACAAGTCAAACCAATCCATCCCTGACAAATCCCAGTCCGCGATGTTGGAAATTGAAAAAGAAGTTGTTGCACTGGTTAACAAAGAGCGGCAACAACGGGGATTGCACAAATTGGAGATCAGCGAAAGCGTATCTCGCGTCGCTCGGAAAAAATCAGAAGACATGAAAGAAAATAATTACTTCAGCCATGATTCGCCCACTTACGGTTCGCCGTTTGATATGTTGAAGCAGTTTGGAGTGAAATACCGGATGGCGGGAGAAAATATCGCTGCCGGGCAAACCACCGCCGAGAAAGTGATGGAGAGCTGGATGAATTCCGATGGACACCGCGCCAACATCTTGAATCCGGATTACACGCATATTGGTGTCGGATATGTCAAAGGCGGTTCTTACGGATGCTATTGGACTCAGCAATTTATCGCTAAATAATCCAAGTGGGTGTTCATGATATACGATAGATACAATAGCAAACGACAGCCCCTGTTGGGCTGTCGTTTGGCTTTTTAGAAGGTTACCCAGTCAGCACTCGCACTCGTCTTTGCCGCATTTTGAACATTTGGACAATTGTGGGCGGACCATGCGCGCTCCCTCCTTCAACGTGATAGGCAAAGAAAACTAGCATGGGTGATAGTGCGATGCGAAATGGGAAAGCGTGATGGGATTCCTAGGTATTTACTGTTATTATACCATTTTGAATCGGTATTTTTACTATAAAAAAAGAATTGGTTTTATATACTGGTGCTACAACATAGCGAAAAGACCGGCAACAGCCTGATCGGGGAGGTGTTGCCGGTCTTGAAAGGGATGTTATTGATGTTGGAGAATCAGATTTTTCAGCTCTTTCAGCGGTTGCAAACCGACACGTGAATCTACTTCGGTGCCATTTTTGAACAGTTTCAGGGCCGGAATGCTTCTAATGCCGAAGTTGGCAGCTGTTTGCGGATTTTCATCTACATTCAGCTTGGCGATGACGACTTGGCCTTGCAATTCGGCCGCCAATTCATCCAAGATCGGGGCCAAAGCTCTGCATGGGCCGCACCACGGAGCCCAGAAGTCGACGAGCACCAAGGGGGCGCTTTTCAAAGTTTGTTCAAACGTAGCATCATTAATGTTGATTACGGACATCAGGTGTCACTTCCCTTTTAGTTTAATTGTAACTATATCAGTTACACTTTACCCGAAACAAAGAGCCGCAAACCCACAAATGATTGCAAAGTAAATGAGTGGTCCAGAGCGTGTCTGGCAAACCAAGTAATCACATGGAGTGGAATATGTGCTACCTAGACACGCCCCCTAATTTCTTTTATTCATTTGCATTTGGTTGAGTAGGTCCTGGATGGTGTACTGATCCAAATGGCGTTCGAATTGCTCCTCTGCGCCCTCGAAGATGTGACTCATCACTTGGCCGATTTGCGAGGCGACGATGCAATCCATGGTCGGGTCGCCGGAGCGCCAGTCAGAAACCAGCGAGCCTGCAGATGTCAGGCGGTAGATCGATCCCAATGTGATCTGGCGGGGATTGCCACGTAAAATGTATCCGCCGCCCGTTCCTTTTTGCACGTCGACCAAGCCAGCTGTTTTCAACAGGTTCATCACTTTCCTGATCCGCACGGGATTGGTGCAGATATTGGAGGCGAGCAATTCACTGGAAGCCATGCGCGAGGGCAGATAGGCCAAAAAGACCAGACTGTGTACGGCGATGTGAAATTCACTGTTCAATGCAGCCATCCTCCTCGGGTAAATGTAATCATAACAGTTACATTTGGCTTTGTCAAACGAGGGTGGCAGGAAAATTCACAAATTTAATGTTATTTTTACCGGTTTTAATAGAGGGAATTATGTTTCTTTTGAATAATTATATATGCGTTTTCTCTTTATCTTGTGCCAACAAAGGAGGAGATGGGGCAAAAGAAAAGTAGGGACGGTTTATTCGTAACAGGAGAGCAAATGGTGGCGAAAAAGGACATAATTGTTTAGGGCATTTCGCGAACAGCAAAAATGACAAATCCTTTCCCGGCTAGGAGAAATGGGTTTGGCAATCATCGTTTGGAGGAGATGCTGTGATGAATCACATCGTGCGGTTTTCATTGTTGACCCTGCTATTGTCGGTTGTTGTTACATTTTTTCCGCAAAGCGCTCTCGCCGCTCCGGCTTTTCAAATGCCGTTCCCTTGTGGCCAAGTTTGGGAAGGACAGACGCGTACCAATCATAATCCTCAGAACTCGGTTGATTTGAATCGGGCCGATGATTTGGGAGACCCGGTTGTCGCGTCTGCCGCGGGCAAGGTGACTACCGTGCGCGATTTGGGCTCGACCAGTTACGGCAAGTACGTGGTGATTGATCACGGAAGCGGATGGACGACCCTGTACGCGCATCTCAACTCGTTCAGCGTCAGTGTTGGACAATCGGTTTCACAAGGACAAAAAATCGGAACTGTCGGTTCAACGGGGGGATCGACGGGGCCGCACTTGCATTATGAGCAACGTCTAAACGGGTCCCCGCAAAAAATCGTGTGGAACGGGTCGCAAATTTACTACTTCGGCACCAAAAATTACACCAGCAAGAACAGTTGTAGCACGGGCGGAGTCACTGGCACGGTGAACACGAACAGCGGCGTTTCGGTCAATGTGCGTTCCGGCCCGGGAACCAACTATGCCATTGTTGGATCTGTGGCTGATGGGCAAAAAGTTACGATCAAGTGCCAAAAACGGGGAGAAACCGTGACGGGAACATATGGCACCAGTAACTTGTGGGATTACATTGGCACGGGCTATATTTCCGATACGTATGTTTACACCGGTTCAGATGGGCAAGTGGCTCCCACTTGTAGTTAATGGGTGAAGTTGAAGCGCCAATCCGCGGATTGGCGCTTTGCTTTGCAACTAATTTGGGTTGGTGAGGTGAAGGATCATATAGACAGCCACGCCCCAAATGATCAAGGCAGAAATCTTGTTGATGAAGCCTAGAGCCCTGCCCGACGCATCCAGTTGGCCAACCCACCTTCCACACAGGCCTAATCCGAAAAACCACAGCCAGGAAACGGAGATACAGGCGAGGCTAAAAGCCCATTTCTCCATTCCTTGATATTGGATGGAACTGGTGCCGATCACCCCGATCGTGTCCAATATCGCATGAGGATTAAATAAGGATACAGAAGCGGCAAAGGAAATCTGTTGCTTGGTCGACATCTGCTCTGCATGTCTCTCAGCCGGGCCTGTTTCTGTTCGCCAGATGGACCAACCCATGTAGAGTAAGAACAAGATGCCGATCGAGAATAAAACGATTTGCAACCAGCTGACTGTAAGGATGAGAACGGAGACGCCCAACACCGCCAAGGTGATGAGCAATGTGTCGCACAACGACGCAGTCAAGATGACGGGCAAGGCCCGACGAAAATGCGTTTGGGTAGCACCTTGGTTGAATACGAACACATTTTGCGCGCCCAAGGGTAAAATTAGGCCAAAGGCGAGAAGCGCGCCATGGATCAGAGCTTGAATCATCGTTGGCACCTCCACTTGGTTAAGCTAAACCGAACCCGTTCCCGGGCGTGTGGTGGGTGTTATTAAAACCAATGTGATGGAAAAACGAAATAGATATAATATTTATTTTATATGAAATGGCATGTTAAATAAAAATTTTTTAGGTTGACTTGGGTGTGACAGCTTCAAGGGGGCATGGCCAACAGGGGC
The DNA here is from genome assembly GCF_024927925.1 of Laceyella sacchari. Classification (NCBI taxonomy): domain Bacteria; kingdom Bacillati; phylum Bacillota; class Bacilli; order Caryophanales; family Thermoactinomycetaceae; genus Laceyella; species Laceyella sacchari. Next base: position 2,930,203 of record NZ_CP103866.1, on the reverse strand, counting down.
TCAAGTGCTTCGGGCGCCGGCGCATCTTCGTTCCAGGAGTTTGCGCGGGGGCAGAGGAATAACTTAGGGTGAGGAAGCAATCCATCTCATTTTATGCGCGAGGAGGGGTTTGGGATGAATGCGGACAGACTTGAAGGGAAGCTGGCTCCGGATGTAAAGCGGCGCTTGGTTGCGGTCGTTGGTGAAGAGCGGTTTTTGGACAGCTTGAATGAAAGATTTGTTTACTCATATGATGCCACACCGATTTTCCAGGCGATGCCGGACGCGGTGATTATGCCGCAAACCACTGAAGAGGTATCGAACATCCTGAAGATCGCCAATGAACACCGGATCCCTGTCACGACGCGCGGTTCGGGTACCAACTTGGCGGCGGGCACGGTTCCGACGGCGGGAGGGATTGTGCTGAATATGCAACGGTTTAACCGGATCGTGGAGATTGATCGCGAGAATCTGACAGTGACGGTGGAACCGGGTGTAGTGACGGCTGATCTCCACCAGGCGGTGGAAGCGGAAGGCTTGTTTTATCCGCCTGATCCGGGCAGTATGCGCATCTCCACGGTGGGTGGAAATGTGGCTCAGTGCGCGGGAGGGATGAGAGGATTAAAATATGGGGTCACCAAGGACTACCTGATGGGGTTGGAATATGTTTTGCCGTCGGGCGAAGTGTTGCGCTCTGGCGGTAAAAACGTCAAAGATGTGGCCGGATATGATATGACGCGCCTATTGGCCGGATCGGAGGGGACCTTGGCCGTCATCACACAGTTAACGCTCAAATTGCTTCCATTGCCGGAAGCGAAACGGACCATGGCAGCTTATTACGCCAGCCTAGGCGACGCCGCGCGGACGGTCGAGCGGGTGATCGCTGCCAAAATCATCCCGGCGACGATGGAGTTTCTCGATCAGGCCACGATGCAGGTAGTGGATGAATTTGCGAAGCTGGGTTTGCCGACGGAAATGAAGGCGATGTTGCTCATCGAGCAGGATGGTCCGGAAGAATGGGTAGAGCGAGATATAGAGCGGATCGCGGAGATCGCCAAGGAAGAAGGGGCGGTGCAAGTACGGGTGGCTCAGACGCCTGAAGAGGGTGCCAACCTGCTGGCGGCCCGGCGCACAGCTTTGTCGGCATTGTCCCGTTTGCGGCCTACCACCATCCTGGAAGATGCCACGGTGCCCCGTTCCCGTTTGGCGGAGATGGTTGCAGAGATTGAGCGGATCGCGGAAAAATACGATGTGCAGATCTGCACGTTTGGCCATGCTGGGGATGGCAACTTGCATCCCACTTGTCTGACGGATGAACGGAACAAAGAAGAGCTGGCACGTGTGGAACAGGCCTTTGAGGAAATCTTCCTGGCTGCGCTGCGATTGGGCGGGACGATCTCTGGCGAACACGGGATTGGGCTGGCGAAACGGGATTATCTGCCATTGCAAGTGGGAGAAGGGGGTATCGCCTTGATGAAAGCAATCAAAGAAGCGTTTGATCCCAATCACATCATGAATCCGGGCAAAATGTTTGCCAACAGTGACCGCCGTCGGGTGGTGATCAAACAATGAACCAAACGGATAAAGCGTGTGATCCGGCAGTCGGCCAGGATAAGGCGATGCCTGTAGCTACGGGAAAAATCAAATTGGATGAAATCATGAACTGCATGCAATGCGGCTTTTGCCTGCCCGCTTGCCCAACGTATCGGCAGACGGGTTTGGAATCGCACAGCCCTCGCGGACGGATTGCTTTAATGAAAGGGGTAGCGCAAGCTCAATTGCCAACTGATGCAGAGTTTGCCAAAAACATGTACGCTTGCCTGGGCTGCCGCGCCTGTGAGACAGCTTGTCCAGCGGGCGTCTCTTATGGCAGTTTGCTCGAAACGGCGCGTGAGGTGGTGGAAGATCAGAACAAAAAGACGGCCAAGTCCTCCTTGTTGCGGAGGTTGGTGTTTGAACACCTTTTTCCCCACCCAAACCGGATGAACGCCTTGGGTACGGTGTTGTGGACGGTACAAACGCTGGGATTGCAAAAACTGGCTACGCGCACCGGTTTGGCCCGGGTGTTGCCACGGGCACTGGCGGAAATGCAACAGGCGGTGGAACCGGTGGCCTCACCATTTATTCGCAGTAAGCGCCAACGACGGATGCGGGCGGAAGGGGAGAGCTTGTATACCGTTGGTTATTTTACCGGATGCGTGATGGATGTCTTGTTTTTTGAGACCAATCAAGCGACAGCGCGTTTGTTGGCTAAGGCTGGGTGTGAGGTGGTGTTTGTCAGCGGCCAGACTTGTTGCGGGGCGCTCCATGCTCATGCTGGGGAGAAGGCGTGGGCGGTGGAGTTGGCGAAGCGGAATATTGAAGCGTTTGAACAAAGCCAAGTAGACTTCATCGTCAACAGCGCCGGCGGTTGCGGGGCGGCGCTCAAGGAGTATCCTCATTGGTTTGAGGATGATCCGGGTTGGCAAAAGCGTGCCAAAGCGTTTGCGGACAAGGTGCGGGATGCCAGCGAATGGTTGGCGTCATTGCCACCGCTTTCTTTCACTAAAGAGCTTAGCGCGCGGGTCACTTACCAAGATTCTTGTCACCTTGCCCATGGTCAGGGGGTGCGTGGCCAACCGCGCCAATTGCTTAACCTCATTCCCGGAGTGGAAGTGGTGGAGTTGGAACAGGCGGATCAGTGTTGCGGATCGGCGGGCATTTATAACATCACGCATTTTGCCCAATCGATGGAGATATTGGATGCAAAAATGGAAGCGGTGAAGAAAACGGATGCGCACTTCATTGCAACTTCCAATCCCGGGTGTTTGTTACAGATGAGGCAGGGTATCATCCGGGCGGGGCTAACCGGAAAGGTGGAAGCGGTACATCTCATGGATCTGTTAGACCGCGCCTTGTGAGGATGTGGGATGAGATGGGAACGGATTACGCATGGGAGGGTGGATGAGATTGAAGCAAATCAATGAGCGGTTAAGCACGTTGACGACAGAGTCGCGGAATGAAAAGTCTATGCGGTTGGATTCCGCCGACACGTTGGAGATTTTGCGCATCATTAATGAAGAAGATCAAAAAGTGGCGTTGGCGGTTCAAAAGGTGTTGCCAAATGTCCAAGTAGCTGTGGAGTATGCAGTGAAGTCGTTGAGCCTGGGCGGGCGGCTGATCTATGTGGGAGCCGGAACCAGCGGGCGGTTGGGTGTCTTGGATGCAGTGGAATGCCCGCCTACGTTTAGCACGAGTCCTGAAACGGTGCTGGGATTGATGGCAGGCGGTGAAAAAGCCTTTGTCCAAGCGGTGGAAGGGGCCGAAGACAATGAGGAATGGGGCGAGCGGGATTTGCGTGAAATCGGCCTCACCCATCGGGATACAGTGGTGGGGATTGCTGCCAGCGGACGTACGCCGTATGTGATCGGCGCGCTGAAGTATGCCCGCCGCATTGGCGCTCGTACGGTCGCTCTTTCCTGCAATGAGCGGGCTCGTATCAGTCAGGAGGCCGATCAGGCAATTGAAGTGGTTGTGGGGCCGGAGGTGTTGACCGGCTCCACCCGGATGAAGGCGGGAACGGCTCAGAAGATGGTTCTCAATATGATTTCCACCGCCACCATGGTAAAGCTGGGCAAAGTATACGAAAACTTAATGGTGGATGTGAGCATCAGCAACCGCAAACTGAAGGAGCGGGCCATCGAAATCATTCGCACCGTGACCGGTGTTTCCCGTGAGCGGGCGGAAGAATCATTGGAGCAAGCACGTCATGAAGTGAAAACGGCGATTGTCATGATCAAGGCGGAAACTACATACGAAAGGGCAGTCAGGTTGCTGGAGCGAGCAAATGGCAATGTGCGCCAGGCGCTTTCGCTGGCGCGATGATTCGTCGTCGAAAATGGCTTTACACGCCGATGGATTCACAGGTTCGCATTTTTTGTGGGGAAGGTGAGACAGAATGTGTTCATTAATACGGCATAATCAGCATACATAAGAATCAAGCCGTTGATGAGTAGCGTGTGTTACCAACAACCTCCGGTAAAGTCAAGTGCCTGTCGTTCTTGGGTTTTTAATGCCTTCCTGCGACTGCTGCATCCACTCGATTTAGATCGTAAGTTTGTCTCTATAGGTTCAATAAATTGAACCAACTTCCTTCGTACAACACTGTTATAATCAGAATAGGTTTGATTTGAAACAGAATAATGCACACACATCGTGTCAGGAAAGGTGAGGAATTGAACTTGTGGGACATTATTGTAGCCATCATCTTGGGGCTTGTTGAAGGATTGACAGAGTTTGCCCCGGTTTCGTCCACGGGACACATGATTATTGTCGATGATCTGTGGTTGAAATCGAAAGAGATATTTGGACATGACGTGGCGGTAACATTCAAAGTCTGTATCCAGTTGGGTTCGGTTCTGGCTGTGGTCGTCGTGATGAAAGACCGCTTTATCGACTTGCTGGGACTGGGCAAGAAGAAGGATGGAGAAGGCAACCGCCTCAAATTGACCCAAGTGATTGTCGGTCTGTTGCCGGCTGGCATCTTGGGGCTGTTGTTTGAAGATAAAATTGAGGAATTCTTTACTGTTAATCTGGTTATCTACTCTTTGATCGGCGGCGCTATTTTGATGATTGCCGCAGACTGGTTCCGTCCGGCTCGACCCAAAGTGGAGACGGTGGATCAGATTACATACAAGCATGCGATTGGGATCGGGTTGTTCCAATGCATTGCCGTGTTGTGGCCGGGCTTTTCCCGTTCTGGATCGACCATTTCCGGTGGGGTGTTGATGGGCTTGAGCCACCGTGCGGCCTCGGACTTCACCTTCATCATGGCTGTACCGATCATGTTGGGTGCTAGCACCGTATCCTTGCTCAAAAACTGGGAGCACTTCACAATGGATGCATTGCCGTTTTTCATCGTCGGCTTTGCAAGTGCCTTTATCTTTGCCCTTCTGTCAATCCGTTACTTCCTGAAGCTGATTAACAAAATCAAGCTGGTGCCGTTTGCTATTTACCGCATCGTGCTGGCGTTGATCTTGTTCTTGGTCGTATCTTGACCATACCGAAAAACCACCTCAGATGCCTGGTTGCCAGGCTTGGGGTGGTTTTTGTATGGGGTCGATCTTACCAATATCTATATCTCCGATAAGGTCTCCGATATGGATAGAAAGGAGCGATGAAAAACGGAAAGGGACGCGGAAACGGAAAGGGGAAGAAGAACGGGTAAAATTGTTGCGTCTGGGCATCGGGCGTCGGCCAAGCGTTGTGCGTCATCAAATCCTCCTCAAACGCATAAGGCGCATGCTGCTCTTCATATTCATGTGCATAGGGCTGATTTTGAGTCATGATAGGCACCTCCCATGGATTTATGATTATTCTATTCTGGGGGCGTTTGTTGGTGCTTGGCTATATCCGAGAAGAAGGAAGGACGAAAAAAAGAACCCCAATGGTTGGGGTTTTAGGAAGGCTGGATTTACCATTCAACTCTTCGTTAGCAGGTCTTGCCTTGGGCTGAAAATCATCCTTTGGTGCCACCGGCAGTCATACCGGAGATCAAGTAGCGTTGCGCAAACAGGAAGAAGCACAAGACCGGCAACGTGATTAGGATTGCGGCGGCCGCCATCAGGTGGTAGTCGGTGTTGAATTGATTGACAAACTGTTGCAAGCCAATCGGCAAGGTGTACATCGTTTCTTCATTCATTAAGGTGATGGCGATCAAAAATTCATTCCAGGCGGTGATGAAGGAATAAAATGCCGTCACAGCCAGACCGGGCAAGGAGAGCGGCAGGACGATCCGCACAAAGGTACCCAAGTGGGACAGCCCGTCTACTCGAGCTGCTTCTTCCAGCTCATAAGGGATGGTGTCGAAAAAGCTTTTCAAGTTCATGATGCAAAAAGGCACTGAAACCGTGGAGTAAGCCAAGATAATACCAAAGTAACTGTTTAGCAAACCCAATTTGTTGATGATCAGATAGAGCGGGATGATCAGTAGCGCGCCAGGGAACATCTGCGTAATCAACACGCTGAGTTCCACGCCGCTTCGCCCGCGGAATTTATAGCGCGAAATGGCGTAAGCCGCCGTCGTCGACAAGACCAAGCCGACCAAGGTGGTAAACAGGGCGATCAGGACGCTATTCTTAAACCAGGTTAGGAAGATGCCATCCGAACGGGTTAAGACCGTCTTGTAGTTGTCCAAGGTAAAGGTTTCGGGAATCCATTGAATCGAGCTGGAAAAGACCTCCGCTTCCGGTTTGAAACTGGTCGCCAAGATCCAGAGAACCGGAAAGACGGCGAGAAAGCAGGAAATAATCAAAATCAGGTGTACCCATCCGTTTGATTGGCGCATCTCAGTAATACACCCCCTCGTTGGCATTGGCTTTTAACACTCGTCGATAAAAGAGCGTGAAGACGATGAGCACGCTCAGGATCACAACCCCGTAAGTTGAAGCGACTCCCAAATTCCAATTGCGGAACGCTTCTCGGTACGCGTAGGTCACCAAGATTTCGGTGGAGTGAACCGGACCGCCGCCCGTAATCAGATAAATGATGTTAAACATGTTGAATGTCCAGATGATCCCAAGTGTGGTGGCTGTAGTGGCAACGGGTTTCAGCAGGGGCAACGTGATGTTTTTCAGCTGTTGCCACCAGGTGGCGCCATCGATGCGTGCTGCCTCATAGAGCGACTCCGGGATGCTCTGCAAGCCGCCCAAGAGGGTGACCATCATGAACGGAATGCCGATCCAAACATTGACCAAAATGGCCGAAAACATCGCCCAGAAGCTGTCTCCTAACCAGGGGACGGCAGGGAGGCCCAGGTTTTTCAATACTAAATTAAACAGGCCGTATTTGTCGTTGTACATCCATTGCCAAGCGAAAGCGCCAACAAAGGAAGGCACTGCCCAAGGAACCATGAGCAACATCCGGTAGATGCCCCTGCCTTTGATTTTGCGGTTGAGCAGCAAAGCCAGGAACAAGCCCAAGGTGAAGTGGAAAAACACGTTGACGAAAGTCCAGATCGCTGTTTGTACCAAAACGTCACGGAAGACGGATTTGGGTTGGAAGATAGTGCCGAAGAGGTCGCTGTAGTTTTTCAAGCCGATCCATTCATAGCTGGGCGGCAGAAATTGGTTGCCCATGTTGTATTGGTTCATGTTGGTAAAGCTGTACGAGATGCCTTGTGCCAGCGGAATAAAAACGAGCAAGGTCATGACGATAAACACAGGTGCTAAGAAGACATATGCAATCCACGCATTATTACGGGTACTCACTTTAGCCCGCCTCCTTCCATCATTGGCGCTTTTGCGCAAAGAGTGTGAAGAGGGAAGAGGGCTGTCCGCTCCTCTTCCCTAGGGCCCGCCAGCGGAATGAATGCGGGCGGAAGATTATTTATTAAGCAACTTTTTCCAAGATTCGGCCACTGCATCCAACGCTTGTTTTGGTGTTTTTTCTTTTTTGAAGGCAGCTTGGATTTCCGGATTAAACGTGGTGTAGATCTGGCCGCCTTCCGGGATGACTGGGCGGTTGGTCGCTTTGTCGAGGACGGGGCGCCAGTCGTTGACCAAGCGATTTTCCTTCACTTCTTTCAGCTCAAACGCTGATTTGCGGGTCGGGATCAGTCCGTTTTTGGAGGCGAACTTGGCTTGGTTTTCCGCATTGGTCAAGTAAGCGATAAATTTGTAGGAAGCTTCTTTGTGTTTGGAACCGGCATAGATGACGAAGCCGTTCCCTCCGACGGGAGATCCGGTTTTGCCTTCCGGGCCGGCTGGGATCGGGGCGATGCCCAGGTTGTTTGGATCTTTGAATTGCTCACCTTGCAAGAGATCTGACGTGGCCCAAGGACCTTGGAAGACCATTGCAGCGCGCCCGGTTTTGAACGCTTGTTGCAGGTTGTTGTAATCGTTGGCCGCGCTAAACTCGTCGGGCATCACTTTGTCATCCCGCAGTTTGAGCAAAAATTCCAATCCTTTGACCGATCCGGCGTTGTTGACTTGAATTTCCTTATTCTCCGTGATTAACCCACCGCCAAAGGCCCACATGAAGGGTTGAAACCAGTAAGCGTCCGACTGGCGGTAATAGAATCCCCACTTGTCTTTGGCCGGGTCGGATAAGGCTTTAGCCACTTGGTAAAATTCGTCCATGGTTTTGGGTGGTTCCTTAAATCCTTTTTCAGCCAGCAGCTTTTTGTTGTAGAGCAGGCCGAGCGCATCGGCCACTTGGGGTACGCTCCAGGTTTTTCCATTCCACTTGCTGTATTTGAGGGCATTATCCAAAAAGTCGTCTTGGTCTTTGAAATAATTATCGAGGGGTTCCAGCAGGCCCAATGCCGCGAATTCCGGTGTCCAAGCGATTTCAGAACGAAGGACGTCAGGGCCTTTGCCCGCTTGGGCTGCGGTTTTAAATTTGTTCTGCCCTTCGGCGAATGGCACGTTTTCCATTTTGACTTTAATGTCTTTGTGCTCTTTTTCAAAATTGGCGATAATTTCTTTCAATGTTTCTGTCTCTTCTGTATTCATCGTGTTCCAGAAAGTGATGGTGACCGGTCCGGATGACTGTTCGGTGGCAGAAGGGCTACAACCGACCAGTAACGAACCCGCGAGCGCGACGGAAGCAAAGGTGCGCAAAAATTTTTTCATGTACCTGTTAGCCCCTTTCTGTGGATGTACTGTTGAAATGTCCGGGAGGTTACTCAGCCCATGCCGTTTGCTTGATGAAGGCAGGGTACAAGGGTAAAAGAGGATCGATAATAATGGCTGCCCAACATTTCAACATTAGTGCAAACGTTTTCGCAAAAAGACGAGATGAGGCAGTTCTCCTGTATGACTTATCCTACACCAAAAAGAGGGAGTTGGAAAGCGTTTGCACACGATTAAATATAGCTAAAATCAGCCATGAAATGCGATATATTGAGATTATCTTTGAATATCGTCCGTTTTCTGTATATTTCTTCGTTATATTAATGATATCTTGTGAGAAATGTGTTATTTTAATCGGAATTACAATGTTTTTGCGCTTTGAAAAACGGGAGGTTTACAATTTTCGGTCTTTCCGCTAGGATAGGATATACAAACGTTTGCACAAATTTGGAGAGAAAGCGATGCCTTCTGTAACCGTTAAAGATGTGGCGCGGTTGGCGGGGGTATCCCCTTCTACTGTTTCCCGCGTCATTTCTAATCATCCGCGCATCAGTAAGGCCACCGCCGAAAAAGTGCGGCAAGCGATGGAAACGCTCGGCTACCATCCCAACATGACAGCGAAGAAGCTGGTCTCCAAAAGCACCAAAACGTTGGGGCTCGTGTTGCCGCGTTCGGCCGAAGAGCTGTTTGCCAACCCCTTTTTCTCTGAAGTGTTGCGGGGCATGCTGGCTTGCGCGAATCAAAAACAATATGACTTGTTGATGTCTTCGGCCAATAATCCGAAAGAAGAAATGGAAACGGTTACCCGCATGGTGTTGGGGCGTCAGGTGGATGGGATGATCCTGATCAAACCCCGCAAAGCGGACCCCGTAATAGAAAAATTGCTCGCGTTGGACTTTCCGTTTGTGGTGTTGGGGCGCTCTCTTGAGCATCCTGACGTGCCGGCGGTGAACAATGATAACATCGCCGCGGCTTTTGATGCGACGTTTCATTTGATCAACCAAGGGCACCGTCGCATCGGGTTTGTCAGCGGCCCGCCGGAGTTGGTCGTGTCGGGCGACCGCTTGGCTGGTTATCAAAAAGCGTTATCCCAGGCGAAATTGCCACTTAGGGACGAATGGGTGATTGCATCAGACATTTTGCCCAAAAACGGATTTCACGCTGTCTCCATGGTGATGAACGCGCCTGACCGACCCACTGCGTTTGTGGTGTCGGATGATGTGGTCGCCTTTGGCATGATTCGTGAATTGGTGGGAGCCGGTTATCAGATTCCTGAGGATGTGTCTGTTGTCGGCTTTAACAACATCGTGTTGTCGGAATTGAGCAATCCACCGATGACCACAGTAGATATCGGTATCTACCATCTGGGCTATCAGACAGCGCGCCACTTGATCCGGATATTGCAAGGGGAAAAAGTGGCTGAACCAAATGTAACCGTGCCGCATCGGTTGGTGATCCGCCAATCGGTCAGATTTTTACCCCACGCTGACGATGCGCTTTGATTTTTGCCGATGCAAGCCGTCGGTGCCAACGCTGTGCCTCATTCGCCGCAAGGATGGCGGGGCGTATCGGGGAGAGATGATCCTCGCATGCCGCTCCGCCGGCAACCAAAATCTCATCTCGATTGGATCGAAAGGAGCATCATCCATGAACAGATCGCCCATCACCCGTAAACCTTATCTCAACGATGCTGTGATCGGTAATTCTTCCATGTTGGCCGCTTTGGATGCCCGCGGCGAAATGCATCGGTTGTGGTGGCCGCATGTGGATATGCCACAACATGTGGAAACCATGAAAATGGGGGTATTGGTGGACGGAATGCAGTCAGCGACGAGCTGGCTGGAGAATGAACAAGCGTGGAGTCATGAGCAAACCTATTTGCCAGGAACCAACATCCTGCGCACGCAGGCGACAGGACGGGATGTTCCTTTGATGGTGGTGACCACCGACTTCGCGGTGCCGGATAAAGATTTGCTCGTACGTCATGTCACGTTGACCAATACAGGAAAAGAGCCCTTGTCCCTTTCGTTTTTCGTGTACGCTTCTCTACAGATCGCCGAGCATCCTTTGTACAACACCGTAGCGTTTGAGCGGCAGATCGACGGATTGCTTTATTTCCGCCACCAGTATGCTTTTGCGCTGTCTGGTGCAAACGATTGCGCAGGCTATGCGATCGGAGATGCATTTCATCATGCGTCCGCAGGCTATCTGCCGGGTGATGCGATTGGCATGGTGCCGCACGGGGCTTTGTCTTTTCGAATGACCTTGGCTCCGGGAGAAACGCAGTTGTTGCCGCTCTACTTGGCTGCTGGCTCGACTGTGCATGAGGCGATGGCCAACATGCAGGAGGCCAAGCAGGTAGCTACCGACGAATGGTTGGCCCGGACGGAAGCATATTGGCGCGCATACTTGCAGGAGGCCAAACCGTTAGCCTTGGCGAATGAACGGGTGCAAGCGATCTATGAGCGATCGTTGCTCGTATTTAAGTTGATGTCTGACCAGAAGACAGGGTGCGTGATTGCGGCGCCGGAGTTTGATGAGGCCTTTACCCGCTGCGGCGGTTATGCATACTGTTGGGGGCGCGATGCAGCATACATCACTACGGCGTTTGACCGAGCAGGATTAACTTCGCTATCCCGGGAATTTTACCGTTGGGCGGTGCTTGCGCAGGATCCGGACGGTTCTTGGCAACAGCGCCACTATCATGATGGTCGCTTGGCTCCGTCGTGGGGATTGCAGATTGATGAAGGTGGTTCGATCTTATGGGGAATGCATCAACATTTTCTTGTGACCGGTGACCGGGCTTTCCTGGAAGAAATGTGGCCGGCTGTGGAAAAAGGGGTTACCTTTTTGCTCAGCTTCTTAGATGAAGAGACAGGGTTGCCCCTTCCCAGCAAGGATCTTTGGGAAGAGCGTGAAGCGGAGCACACCTATTCGGCGGCAGCTGTGTTCGGCGGCTTGACTGGTGCGGCTGCCATTGCGCGAGAGTTGGGTTACGCCTCCTTGGCTGATGCTTGGCTTAAGGCGGCTGACAGCATTAAGAGGGGGATGGAACAGAACACCATTGATGAACGGACGCAAACGTTTCTGCGTGGGATCAAGCTATCTGTGAGTGAAGCGGAGTATGAGGAAGCAGTGGCTCAAGGAAAACCAGTCGCCACCGTGACGGATGACAAGGGTTATGTTCGCCGCCAGTTGGCGCAAGATGATGTGAAGGATATCAGCTTGATTGGTTTGTCTGTTCCCTTCCAGGTGTTTGATCCCGAAGATCCGCGGATGGTCGCTACGGCGGATGCGATCGAACAGACATGCACCGCCCCAGAAGTGGGTGGGATTCGCCGTTATGAAGATGATACGTATATCGGGGGGAACCCGTGGATCTTGACCACTCTGTGGCTGGCGCAATATCGCATCTTGCAGGGCCGTTTGAGCGAAGCCAAAAAACATTTCACTTGGGCGGTAGAGCATGCCACAGCGCTAGATCTTTTGCCGGAGCAAGTGGATAAAGCGACCGGGGAGCCAGCATGGGTAGTGCCGCTCACTTGGTCGCACGCGATGTTTGTGTTGACTGCCCAAATGCTCGCAGAAGCGGGCGTGGAAACGATCTAAACAACCATTGCCCTATCAGTGAAGCCCCGATCGGCAACTGTAGCCGATGGGGGTTTTTGCTTTGAGTCCGGCTTTGGCGCATGTTTAAAACAAATCCGGGATGGTGCGAGTGGGAAAGACATGCTACACTCAAATGGATGCGCTCCCAATCGGTCGGGGGCTATTGGGTGTGAATGAAAGCTTTACGAGAAGCATCAGTATAAATGGAAGAGAGTGTCGCAGATGAGCATTCTGACAGTTAAAAACTTAAGCCACGGGTTTGGTGACCGCGCGATTTTTCAAGATGTGTCGTTCCGGTTGCTCAAAGGGGAACATGTCGGCCTGATCGGGGCCAATGGCGAAGGGAAATCCACTTTCATGAACATCATCACCGGGAAGCTGGAGCCGGATGAGGGCAAAATCGAGTGGGCTTCCAAAGTGCGCGTCGGCTATCTGGATCAACATGCCGCGCTGAAAAAAGGGATGACGATTCGCGATGTGCTGAAAAGCGCGTTTCAATATTTGTTTGACATCGAAGCGGAAATGAACGAAAAATACGCCAAGATGGCGGAGGCCACCCCGGAAGAGCTGGAACGGCTGATGGAAGAGGTGGCCCCCTTGCAGGATTTGCTGACCAATAACGATTTCTATACGATCGATGCCAAGGTGGTGGAGATCGCCAGAGGACTCGGGTTGGAGGATATCGGTTTGGATCGGGATGTGCATGAGTTGAGTGGGGGGCAACGGACAAAGGTGCTGTTGGCCAAGCTCCTGCTGGAGAAACCGGATATTCTGCTGTTGGACGAGCCGACGAACTATTTGGATGAGCAACATATCACTTGGCTACAGAGGTATTTGCAAGAATATGAAAATGCGTTTATCCTCATCTCGCATGACATTCCCTTTTTGAACAGTGTGATCAATCTGGTCTACCATATGGAAAACCAGCAGCTAAACCGATATGTGGGTGATTATGACCGGTTTAAGCAGGTATATGAAGCCAAGAAACAACAGTTGGAAGCGGCCTATAAAAAGCAACAGCAAGAAATCGCGGAGCTAAAAGATTTCGTGCAACGCAACAAAGCGCGGGTGTCCACAAGGAATATGGCGATGTCCCGCCAGAAGAAGCTGGACAAAATGGAAGTGATTGAGCTGGCCAAGGAGAAGCCGAAACCGGAATTTCACTTTAAAGAAGCGCGTACGTCCGGCAAATTGATTTTTGAGACGCACCAATTGGTCATCGGCTATGACGAGCCATTGTCCCGCCCGCTGGATTTGCGGATGGAGCGTGGACAGAAGATCGCTTTGATCGGGGCGAACGGGATCGGGAAAACGACATTGTTGCGCAGTATCTTGGGTGAGATTCAACCCCTCTCCGGCACGGTGGAACGGGGGGAGTATTTACACATCGGCTACTTTGAACAAGAGATCAAGACGGCCAATCACAACACATGCATCGAAGAGATCTGGAATGAGTTTCCCGGATTTACACAGTTTGAAGTGCGCGCTGCCCTTGCCAAATGCGGATTGACAACAAAGCATATCGAAAGCAAAGTGGAGGTGCTAAGCGGCGGGGAGAAAGCCAAAGTGCGCCTGTGCAAGCTGATCAACAGAGAAACCAACTTGCTTGTCTTGGACGAGCCGACCAACCACTTGGATGAGGATGCCAAAGATGAGCTGAAACGGGCATTAAAAGCGTATAAAGGGAGCGTGCTCATCATCTGCCACGAACCGGAGTTTTATCGAGACGTGGTGACTGATGTATGGAATTGCGAAGCGTGGACGACAAAAGTGTTTTAAAAGGTCAGATGGGGATGCTGACCACCTGGGGCGAAAATTTAACATCGGCTTAGGAATCTTTTTATGAGCAAGCGCAGGCGGGGACATTGACGGCTGGAAAAATGGGATTGTCCCGCCAGCGTTTTTATTATAAAATGGAATGCGAACATGCATTCGTATCCGGAGGTTGATCAGCGATGAAAAGCTTCGTTCCCACTTTGGTCATGAGTGAATGTTGGCCCGAACCTTTTTCTTTTGTCGATCAGTATGGGGGACGGCCTTGGGGATTGCCGGAAGCGTTGTGGCCGTCTTGTTCAGATTGCGGCCGGGCGATGCCTTTGCTGGCACAATTTGCCCATCATCCGGAGCGGATCGATCTCGGACGCGAGGGCAGGCGTGTCTATCTTTTTTTATGCCAAAATGAAGAGGATCACTGTTATGAGGGACATGCCTTTGTTTTCTTGGAGGCAGAGCAGTGTACGGGCAGATGGACGGAGCGGCCCACTTCAGTCTCCACGCTGTTGCCATCAGTCACTGTTGTCGGTTGGCGTGAGAAGGAGGATGGCATTTCACCGGAGGAGTATGTTCGTTTTTTCCAGCGCTTGGAGGAAGGTGGGAAAGCCTGGTCGAGCCTGCATGAGATGGAGACCAAGCTGAAGGGAACCCCCACATTCATCCAAAAGCCGGGTGGGGATGCGTCTACTTTTGCCGGGCAGATCGATTGCTTTTTGAAAGTGATAGACAACATTCCGCCGGAGCTGTGGCAGAAGGATCAGCTTGGGCGTTCGATTTATCAGTCGCCCACAGAGGGATCGCTTTTTATGAGCCGCAGTAAAGAAGAAGGCATCGCTTACCTCGATTTTGTTAACTTTGGCGATTCGGGGATGGGATATTTCTTCATCCGACCTGATCGCGAGCGGCCCGAAGGGAGTTTTTTCTGGGATTGCTGTTAGCGATGAAGGGCAGTTGTCCCGTGGCGGAGCAGCGGATGGGGTTCTTCTGCTTCGCAGGGGTGGGTAAATCGGGATATACTATGGAAAAAGCTTGCCTTGCCATATGGCAAGCTTTTCTCATGGGAGGTTTACCAGATGGATGGGCGGACACGCGCTAACATTGCACCAGGGATGGAAGTACGGATTGTGTTAAAGCGGGATCAGCAGACGGGGAAGTTAACTCAAGGAGTAGTGAAGGAAATCTTGACGCATTCACCGATACATCCGCACGGGATCAAAGTACGTTTGCAGGATGGGCAAGTGGGTCGGGTCAAGGAAATTGTGTCTAAGACTTAATCATCCAGCCGCAGTTTGGCGATTAAGGGAAGATGGTCGGAAGCTTGCGGCAGGGGAGTGGAGACTTCTGCCTGGATCACTCGCCATTCCGGGCTGACAAAGATATAGTCCAATTGCCAGCGTGGATGGGGTGCCGGATAGGTGAGCAAAGGTTTTTTTTCTTTGGCCCGGCTGATGTCCGTCAGGTGGGATGACAGCTTTCGCCAAGCGGCGGAATCGGGACGCATGTTCCAATCACCCATCAGAATGACAGGGTGGGTTTCTTGCGTCACCCGATGCAGGATGAAATCTGTCTGCTTGCGGTGAAGCCAAGGGTTGAGAGGAAGATGGGTGAGATACACCTTGATCGCTCGCCCATGAAACTTCAGCTTGGCTTCCAGCAAGGACCGGTTTTCGGCGATGCGGCTTCGAAAAAGATGGTTTTGTGACGCAAGAATGGGCAGACGGGATAAAATGGCGTTGCCAAATTGGCGGTCGGGGCCTAGAGTGTGGGCTTTGCCGAACAAATGGTGCATCCCCAGCCGTTGGGCCAACCAATGGGCTTGATCCAGATAGCAACTTCGTCTGGAAAAGCACCGATCCACTTCATTTAATCCGATCACATCCGCATTTGCGGTTCTGAGCACATGCAAAACCCTCTCCATGTCCCACCGTCCATCGCATCCGCGGCCGTGGTGCATGTTTAACAACATCACTTTTAATCTCACGCTTTATCCCTCCACCTCTCATCTTTACCATGTTCGCTGGCTCGAATCAAGTAAATCGGCCCAGGCGGGAAATCTACTGGCGCCGGAGGAGATCAATGTACCGGGCGTGTTTTTTTATGGAAGTGGCTGGCGCGTGTAGCTGGTCTTCGTATACAATGGACTTCGACTTTAACAGAAACGGAGCGGATGACGTGTCCAATCATTACCGTAGCATTGGGTTTCACATTGCCACAGACGACGATATAGAAGCATTGGTTGACCAGCACATTTTGCAGGGGGCTGGGCGGGAAGTGAAGACACCGGACAGCCACTATGTGGAATATCTGTTGCCCGGCGGGGAGCAATTAACGTTACCTTTCGATGAGCAAGGGCGTATCATCGATCTCCATCCCCATTATCGGGGACAGGGGCGGATGACTGCCCGGCTGGAAAAAGTGCTGACTCACGATCAGTTGCCGTTGGAGCTCTCTTACTTCGCTTGGGCCAATCCCAAAGCCGGTCTGGTGGGGGAGGAGGCGCGGGGCGATTATCCTTTCTTGTTCGAGGTGCCGGAGTATGGGACGATGCGCCACTTGCAATCGTTGCCGCAGACGGTCTCTGTGCAGATCGCCGCATTTGCTTATGAATTGAGTTGCTATGCAGATGAAGCGGAGTATCAAGCAGCGAATGATCCAGATATGCCGATGGCGGTGGAATCATTTATCCCGACTGGATTGTTTGCCGATCCGGATGGAGGCGGTGAACCCCGCGCAGAAGCGATGCTGTCGGGCCGCGTGCTGGCCTGTGAGCGGAAAACCAACGCGTATTCCGGCCAAGATTATTGGGCGTTGTTGGTCAAGACGCCGGGTGGAACGATCGATGTGGTGTCCGCGCCGCAAACTGTCGAGGGGCACCCGCAGGTCGGCGGCATTTGCAAGGGCGTTTTTTGGTTGAGTGGACAGCTTGTCAGTGATTGGCGCAACAGGTAAAAACCTGATGGCGTAAAATGCCCGGAAGCAATATCCTCGTTGATATCCTCCCGGGCTTTTATCTCTCCGTATACACGGCTTAAGCCGTGCGTTTTCTCTTGGTCCAGTCCCTAGAAAACTTCTCATGGTATTGTGAAAGATGATAGCGGATAGATGAAGTGTGCATAAAGATAAGAAATAATTATTTTAAAAATAATGATACTTACTATTATACCTAAATAAATGTTAGATTATTTTTAACCGTTGTTATATTATGATGAAAAGAAAGTGTCGTTGCCAACGCCATCACACCCATGTAGAAACAAAGGAAGGGATCCCATTTGTCCGATTCACACAAAACACTCCACCTTTTGTTGTATGCCATGATCGGTTTAGCCGGCCTGGCGCTTGGCTTGCGGTTGTTTTTTGGAATTTACCAGGTGCATGGTGTCGGAATGGAACCCACACTGAAGAATAAAGAGCTTTGTCTGGTGGCGAACTATCCGCTGTCCCTGGAACAAGGGGATCTGGTCGTATTTCGTTCAAATTCGGGCAAACCGCTGGTTAGGCGGGTGATCGGCCTGCCCAAACAAAAAGTTGAGATCAAAGACAGCAAGGTCTATATCAACGGGCAATTGGTGCGCGAGCCTTATGTGGCCCGAGCCAAGGGTATTATTGATACCGCGCCTGTTCAAATTCCCGAAGACGAGTATTATCTCTTAAGTGACGACCGGCTGGACACGCTTGACAGTCGCCGGCTGGGAACCATCCACAAGGATCAGTTGTTAGGCAAGATCATCTATTGATTTTTAACTTTTGTTCTTTTATGCTATATTTCCGATAATGTCTTTCGAGGCACAAAATTGAAAACGGATACATCTGTAGCATAAGCACCTGGCGCAGAGCGGGTGCTTTTCACTGTCTTATAGCAAAAGTGAAGGGGTGTGACAGAGTTGAACGAGGCTTACGCACAGGAAGAAGCCCGATTGCAAGTGATGCTGAAAAAAATCGAAAAGCAGTTGGTCGAGTTGGAGGGGATTCCGCGTTACCGAGGCAAGGACTTGGTGGAACAGGCGCTCGACCATCAACGGCAAAATCGGTTAAAACAATTGCGTATCGCCCGAAATGAGCCTTATTTTGGAAGACTGGATTTTGCAGAAGACGGAAAAGAGGAGCCGACACCGCTCTATATCGGCAAATTCGGTGTGCAGGATGACAAAGAGAACGAGCCGCTGGTGATTGACTGGCGGGCTCCTGTTGCCAGCTTATTTTATTCATTTACAGGAGAGACGGACCGTGCTGAGTACACCTCCCCTGACGGAGTCATTGAGGGGACGGTGTATTTGAAGCGGAATATCGCGATTCGCAAGCAACAGATTCAGCGGGTGGTTGACAGTTATGTGCGGGGTGAAAAGTCATCGGGGATGGTGGATGAGTTTTTGCTTTACCGCTTGGGTGAAAAGAAAGATAACCGCTTAAGGGATATCGTGTCCACGATCCAGCATGAACAAGACCAAATTATCCGCGCCGAACGCAACCTCCCGCTCGTAATCCAAGGGGTACCGGGGAGTGGTAAAACCACAGTCGCTTTGCACCGCTTGGCTTATTTGCTGTACCAGTATCAAGAACAGCTACGGGCGGAACGGTTTGTCATCTTTGCTCCCAACCGCATGTTTGTCGATTATATCTCGGACGTGTTGCCGGAATTGGGCGTGGGCGATGTCCAGCAATTCACCTTTGCCGACTGGGCCTATGATTTTTTTGACGACGAGTTGCCACCGCCTGAGGAAAAGGAATGGGCGGATGAATTCATGATGGGGGGCAACGTCGATCAAGCGGAGTTGGCCTGGTTCCGATATAAAGGAAGCCTTGCGTTTTATGATCGGGTGGCAGCGTCTTTGACGGAGCTGGAAGCGACGTTTGTGCCGGAAAAGCCGTTTTCGCCTTGGGAAGGCAAAGGGTTGCCAGCGGAGGAGATCCGGCGTTGGTTTGCGGAAGAGTATCGGCATTATCCACTTCTGAAGCGGAAAGAACGCGTATTTGCGAGATTGAAGCGCTGGTTGGAGATGGAGCTGAAAGAAATACGTGATATCGATCCGCGGGGGAAGATTCGCAAACAAGCCAACCAGCGATTGCGCACCTATATGAAGGCATGGCCCCAACCCACTCCTTGGTCATGGTATCAGCACTTAATCAGCACGAAGTCATCCGAATTTGAAGTTGCGCCACCAGCGGCGTTTGTCCAAAAGGTGAAACGAAAGCAGGTCGGTGTTACCGATTTGGCTCCATTGCTGCACATCCATGTTGCGTTACACGGGATTTCCAACGAAAAAACGTTTGATCATGTGGTGATCGATGAAGCGCAAGATGTATCTCCTTATCAGTTGGCAGTGTTGCAACGGTTTTGCCAAAGCAACTCTTTCACCATATTGGGTGATCTGTTACAAAACATCCATGTCCATAAAGGGATTACCGAGTGGCGCGAATTGATGGACTTGTTTGCAAAAGGCACGTGCCGGTATGTGCAGTTGAACAAGAGCTATCGTTCAACCATGGAAATCATTCAGTTTGCCAATGAGATTGTCCGGGATTATGCCAAAGGAGTGGCTGTGGCTACGCCTGTTTATCGAAGTGGGGACCCGGTGCGGATGTTGTCCGTGTCGGCGACGGAACGGAGTGTGTTGTTGGCTCAGGAAGTGCAGGCTTTGATCGAGCGAGGGGTTGGCACCGTGGCCGTGGTGACGCGGACAGAAGCGGAGAGTGAGAGAGTAGCGGCCGAGTTGCGCGAACAAGGGGTGGAAGTGCATCTGATCACTTCCACGCAGGCAGAATATCACGGGGGCATTTCGGTGATCCCGATTTATTTAACCAAGGGAATGGAGTTTGACGCCGTCATTTTGGTGGAAGTGGATGAGGGGCGCTATCCTGTAGATGAGCTTCATGCTAAACTGTTGTTCGTAGGTTGTACCCGGGCTTTGCATCATTTGGTGATAATGTCTTCTGAGCGCCCTTCTCCGCTGTTGGAAAAAGCGGCGCGGCATGGACTGGGTGAATCGGGCGGTGAGGAAGTGTAACGTGAGCGTGGATGCTTGTTCGTCGCCCGAAAAAACGCCAAAAAACAAAAGAGAATATGGGTGACAACAATGAAGCTGAACGAATGTTTGAAACAACTGTATGACGAATTGGAAGAGTTGTCGATCACTTACGCCCCCCACCGAAAGGTTCAGGAAGAACATGAAATCCTCTTTGCTGATGAGTTTCCCATCCCGACAAATGGATTGATGTTAACCCATTGGGGAACGGATGCCGGCTCAACGACCGAATTCGTGCGGGAACTCCCTTCGTTGGAATTACGGCGCCATTTACCGGCCAAACAGTTGCAATTTTTCTTTGCCGATCTCTCCCCCGACGCCTGTTTGGCCTTTGTCTTGTTTTATTGTCGCCATCAGGGAGTGAGTGCGCAAGAGTTTCCGCTGGAGTGGTTGGATTACAGTATCCGTTGGGAAATGGGCGATGTGAAAACCACAGGGAAACCATTTGAATCTTGGGGTTGCTTACACAGTGCCTTGGCTTACGCTTCCTATGTGACGGAAGAGCAGATGCATGCGACTGGGGAGATGGCGGTGCGGATCGATCCGGAGCATGTGCAACGCGGGTTGCTTTCCTGCTTGTATTTGGTCATTCTTTTGCTTTTGGAAGAGGTGGCACCATATGAAGTGCCTGAGCTGGATCACATCGAAGAATACAATGCGGCGATCACCCATTTGCGCCTGGAGTATCAAAAATATTTGCAAGGCTTGAAAAATGCGACGGTGACGCAGTTAGAGCTTCCAGTGATCCATGCGAACCGAACCGTGCTGGTTGACGCTTTTATCACCAGGGAGAACACGAACATCGGCTTGTTGAAATCCTTTCTGATTCATGATGAAGAACGGACTTGGCTCCAGTCGGGTTTCCAGTTTATCGCTATCTACCGTCCTGATCTGAAAGGGACGGGTCGGGACATGGTGATCCAAGTTGATCCCACGATGAATCTACATCTACAGGATTTGTGGCGAAAATTGGAGGAGATGGAGGATGAACGTTGGGGCGGCGAGCGTCCCTGTGACCAACCGCTGGTTCCGGAGCGATCCCCGGCCAATCGCCCATGGATGGCTTCCAATGAAAATATGACCGCGTTATTTGCACCGCGGCAGTTGGATGATGGTACCATGGGCTCCAAGTTGGAATGGGCCGAGGTGGTCGGAGCGATCTGGGAGTTGTACAACCCCGCTAACTCCATCAAGGTGAACCCTTATCTGGCCGATGGTTCCATCGGGGCTGCGTGCAATATTTATGAGTGCGAACCCATTTATCACAACGGAAAAGTATTTATCGCCGCCAAGTGGAATTCATTGGGGAAACAACAAGTGTTTGTCAGTTCGCCGACGATGCAGCGATATTTGGCGGTTTGCGCTTCGGGCACATACCAGAACCGGGTGCCACCCATCCATCCTTTGCCGCCAAAGCATTCATTTGATTTTATTGAATTGCCGTGCGGCTATGCGCTGATTCATCCTGGCGGCATCTTAATCTTGGACGATTGGAACAGCGAACCGCTTGATTTTGCGCTTTATGCGGGAGAAGTGAAAAAACTGGTCGACAGGGTGAACACATTCCAACGCATCCGCGAAGAATGTGCGGAGGTGATGGAGTCGGTGGAAGAACTGTTGCAGCAAAATCAAACCCTGTCCGGGAAGAAGTTGATGGAGCTGAATCGGTGGATTACCGTCAAGAAGGTAGAGATTCGTAACAAGATATTGGCGACGATGCCATCTTCCGTAGATTATTACCTCGACCAGTTCCGTGAGACTGTGAAGAAGAGATGGGGATTGGGCACGCAGCTAAATGAGTTGTACAACACGGTGTCCGAATTGGAGAACATCATCAAAAGCCACAGCGAATTGCGCGTCGGTCGGCTAATTAACTTAATTACGATTTTCGGGTTTCCCATGGCGTTGTTTAGCGGTTTGTTTGAAATTGTGTTCGAAGATTTGCCCAGTCCCAAATGGTGGGGAATTCATTGGGTTGGGTTAGGATTGTTCGTCATTTTGTCCGCAGTGAGTGTCTTGGCTTTGAATCGATATGTACGAAAAGGAGCCAAACAGGAGAAACAATGGATGATGCGGCAGTGAACGGCTTGCCGGCTGCAGGGTGCGTACATGCACTTGCGGCCGGCCGGGAGGTGAAAGGGGTGTTGCTGATGATTATTCAGAATAATATGATAACATAAGTATAAAACCATGCTCGATATAAATGAGGTGACTGTTGTGAACAAAGGCCGCCTGTTGTTACTGGTGTTGATGACAACGCTTGTCTCCCTCCTGTCGACTGCTTCTCCAACTTTTGCTGCTACCACCTGGCGCTACACTGCTTTGGGTGACTCGCTTGGCACCGGTTTTGGTTCTTGGTATGGGTATGTATATCGCTACCGGGATTATATCGCAGCTGATACGGGAAATGATGTTTTGTTGACCAATCAGAGTGTAAATGGCTGGACGAGCGCTGATTTGGCAAAGGCGTTACAAACGGATGCAGATTTGCGCCATGCGGTTGCCAGCGCCCAAGTGATTACTTGGAATATCGGCGGCAATGATCTGCTTGGTGCGCGCAACAGCTATATCAGAGGGACGTGCGGGGGCGTTGACCAAGAGGATTGTCTGCGCCAAGCCGTTGCTCATTTCAAGCGGAATTGGGACCAGATCGTCGACAGTATCCAACGCTTGCGCGCTGGGCAACCAACCTTGTACCGGACGATGGATGTGTACAATCCCTTTGTCGATGAAGACAAACATGCCGCTGGTGCAGACCGAAGCAAAAGCCGGTTTGAAATATTGAAGCCTTATCTCGATGAGATCAACCGCCATATTCACGAGCGGCAAACCAAGGGGTATGCCGTAGCTAAGGTTTACGATGCCTTTAATGGCCCGAATCATGATCAAGACCCGGGTGCCAAAGGATTACTTTTTTGGGATGGTGTTCACCCCAATGACCAGGGGCAACGGCTGATTGCTGAGGCATTTCGCCAATTGGGTTATGCGTCACTTCGCTGACGTTGATCGCAAGAGAAAGTGTTTCCGGTAAGCGGCTTGTAGCGCGTGCCCGGAAACATTTTTTCGTGTTACTTATTTCAAAAAGGGGAGGTTTAGCGTTAAATCGTTCCTATTTTGACTTGTATTTTACAAAATTAAGATTTTTAATCAGTGCAGGTTTAGTATAATAGAATCGTTGAAAGGTATTTATTCATTTTTTATAGGGGGAGATGGGGCAGTGAGTCAATTTGAACATGAAAATCAAGAAACAGAAGCACAAGGAAATGGGCAAGTGCTTGACTTTCATGAAGAGAAAGAACGCCTGCGCCAGGATGAAGGCATTAAATGGATGATTAAAGCCGCCGAAGCGGGGGATGTATGGTCCATGGCGGAGTTGGCATACCTGCTTTTGACAGGCAACAAGGTGCGGCAAAACCTGGTTGAAGGTGAAAAGTGGTTGCGCAGAGCAGCTGAGGCCAATGACAAGTGGGCGATGATGGAGCTTGGATACCGGTTGATCGTGGGAGAAGGATTGGCTCAGGATGCAGTCGAAGGGGAGAAGTGGCTGCGACTGTCGGCTGAAGCCAATTATCCGGTGGCCATGCGCATCTTGGGTTACCGCTTGTTGGAAGGTGACGGTTTGGAACAAGACTTGGAAGAAGGGGAAGTCTGGATTCGCAGAGCAGCTGAGGCAGGTGAGGCGATTGCAATGCGGATTCTGGGTTACCGTCTGCTCAATGGTATCACCTTCCCGCAAAACATCGAAGAAGGAGAGCTTTGGTTGCAAAAAGCGGCTGAAGCGGGTGAAGTGGTGGCCATGCGTGAGTGGGGCAATTACTTGATCAACGGTGTCTCCAAAAAGTAACCGTACCCATCATGCCCTGCAAGAAGAACGGTCTGATATAGCAAGGGAGTGGGGGCGTAGGTCGCCACTCCTCCGGATTCGCAGCCAGTCGATGCCAAAGCCCTTCATGGGGCGAGCAAGATTTGAAATCGTGTCTACATAGATTGGAGAGTGTCGGGATGACTACCAAAACAAATCAGGTGTTGATGTACCGCAAGCCGAATCCGCAAGCGGAGCTGCGTCTGTTTTGCTTTCCATACGCAGGGGGCAGTGCCTCGATTTTCACCCAATGGCAAGCTCGGTTTTCCAATCGGATCGAGGTGTGTCCGGTTCAGTTGCCGGGCCGCGAAAATCGTCTATTGGAAGAGCCGGTGTCCTCGATTGAGCGACTGGTGCCGCAACTGGCTGATGAATTGGAGCCCTATCTGGATCAACCTTTCCTTATTTTTGGACATAGCATGGGAGCGTTGATCGGGTTTGAGCTGGCGCGGGAATTGCGCAGGCGGAACCGTCCGTTGCCGCAGAAGTTAATTGTTTCTGCCAAACAGGCGCCGCACATCCCCCGGAGCAAACCTCTCGGATATGACTTTTCCGACGAGGAATTGATCAATCAGTTGCGCGAATTGAATGGTACTCCGGAAGAGGTATTAGCGAACCGGGAGTTGATGGAATTGATCCTTCCCATCATTCGAGCCGATTTTGCGTTGGTGGACCGCTACGTTTACCGTGAAGAGGAGCCGTTGGCCTGCCCCATTTTGGCGTTTGGCGGAATCGAGGACCCTGATGTGAAACAGGAGGAGTTGGCGGCTTGGCAACAGATGACAGCGGGTGGGTTTGTTATGCAGCAGTTTGCAGGGGGTCACTTTTATTTGTTTCAAGAAAATACGGACGCTTTGGAACAGATTGTGGCGGCAGTGGAGAAGTAGCCGTGCGCTGTGGCCAGACCCGGCATTCGCCCGTCATGGGAATGCCGGGTTATTCGTTTTATACGAACTGATGAATTATTTATGATGTAAGGATTTACTTCATGCATGATCTATCCAATAAGGAGAGTTTGATGGTGAGCAACCATGGATTGTTTTCTTTTTTAGCAGATGTATCCGTCGATTTGGTGAGGTTAGGTGAACAGTTAGAACGAAATCTTTTTGATGATCCCCACGCATCGTTGGCTAAAGCGAGGGTGTTCGGCGAAGAATTGGCCAAGCTGATCGCCGCCAAGGAAGGGCGAGCCAAGCTGGTATCCGCCACCCAATACGAAAGGTTGAAAGCGTTGGCGCAACAAGGGGCGATCACCGAAGTGATGCGGAGCCACTTTGATTTTGTGCGGACAGAAGGGAACAAGGCCGTTCACAATCCGAAATACGAGAGCATTGAACAAGCTTTGCGCGCACACCGCATCTTATATGAATTAAGTGTATGGTTTATGAAACAGTACGTAAACCCGTCATTCATGCATGAGGGGTATGTTCATCCTCGCCCGACAAGTCCGGAAAACATTAGTCTGGATCGGATTGAAGAGATCTTGGAAAAGGCGCTGGAGAAGAAATTGAAACAGGTCATGTCTACTGATTCCGGAGCGACCGGCACCATGGAACAGGAGTCGGCGATAGCAGCGCAAACAAACCTGATAGAGAATAATGACAAAGTCTCAGAAGGAATGAAATGGCTGGCCAAGGCGGCAGAGGCGGGGGATGTGTGGTCGATGGCGGAGTTGGCCTATCGGTAATTGACGGGCAAGCAAGTGAAGCAAGATGTGGTCGAAGGGGAGAAGTGGCTCAGAAAAGCGTCGCAAGCGGGTGACAGTTGGTCGATGATGGAGTTGGGCTATCGCTTGTTAGTCGGGGATGGGTTGCGTCAGGATGCGGTTGAAGGGGAGATGTGGTTACGCCGGTCGGCAGAAGCGGAATATCCAGAAGCGATGCGGATTTTGGGTTACCGCTTGCTGGAAGGGGACGGCCTCCAGCGAAACGAGGCGGAGGGAAAACGGTGGATTCAGCGGGCGGCGGAGAAAGAAGAGCCGATTGCTATGCGCATTTTAGGCTACCGCTTGTTGCACGGCGTTGGGTATGAGCGGGATCAGGAGCAGGGTGAGTACTGGCTCCGCAAAGCCGTAGAAGCGGGTGAAGTGGTTGCGATGAGGGAGTGGGGCATGGCATTGATCGAAGGAACGGTTCTGCGCCAGGATGTGATTTCCGGGGAACGGTGGCTAACCAAGGCAGCAGAGGCAGGGGATGAGTTTGCGATGGCTCATCTGGCTTATAAGAAACTGACTGGTAAACAACTGCAGCAAGATATGATCGGGGGGAAAAATGGCTCAGGAAAGCGTCGCAAGCGGGTGAAAAATGGTCGATGATGGAGTTGGGCCGCCGTCTGCTGGCGGGAGATGGATTGATCCAGAATGCGCACGAAGGGGAGATGTGGTTACGCCGGTCGGCAGAAGCGGAATATCCGGTGGCCATGCGGATTCTAGGTCATCGTTTGATGGAAGGGGACGGCTTGCAGCAAAATGTGGCCGAGGGCAAAGCGTGGTTGCGGTGGGCGGCGGAGAAAGAAGAGCCGATCGCCATGCGCGTCTTGGGTTACCGCTTGTTATACGGTATCGGATATGTTCCAGACCTGGTGGAGGGGCAATATTGGCTCCGCAAAGCGGCGGAAGCGGGTGAGGTGATCGCGATGCGGGAATATGGCTTCGCACTGATCGAAGGAAAGGTCATGGCACAAGATATTGCCGCGGGAGAAAGATGGTTGACCAAAGCGGCGGAGGCAGGGGATGCCAAAGCCGGACAATGGTTGAAAAAGAAAAAAGGTGGCCTTTGGAATCTGTTCAGATTATGAGAAAAAGCCGAGTCATGGAAGGGAATCCACGACTCGGCTGAACAGCGATGGCAGTTGCCAACGGCGCGTCGCCCTTAATCCAATTGTAATTTGACAAACAGTGGCAGCGTTTCCACCCCGACGATCCGCGCATAAGTGTACAGTTGACCTTTGTGGTGGATCTCATGATCCCGCATCATTTGCAAGAGCACTTCACCCGAAAACGGACGACCAAATGGTTTGGTCACGTCCACCATCGCGGCAAACTTTTCATCTGGCAGGCTGGACAAGGATTGGCGGTTTTTGTCGGTCAGTGCTTGCGCCAACTCCCGCAACTCGGCGACGGTGTTCACAGCTTTTTCCGGCTCAGCAGGGGATACAAAATGTCCTGCGATAACCGAATTGACAAACATGTCAGCGGATTGCAGTATGTGCAAGACCAATTCTTTCAGGGACATGCCTTTTTCCCAAGGGCGATAATCCAAATGCTCGTCTTGCAAATGCTCCAACAACTCCAAGAGGACCAGGCGGTGACGCAACCAACTGTTGACAAAACCGTTTGCTTTGCTCATCAAGATTCACCTTCCAAATTAGAAGTTGCTTACAAAAGTATATTATAGCTGAAAATGGGGAGGATGAGATCAGTTTTTGCAAAAAAAGCCATCTGTTGTCCGTTTGCCGCCAGGGCGTGTTTGGCAAATCAAGTTTGTGGGGAAGAAGCGGCGAAAAAACCTTTTCTCGATGAGCGCCTCGCCACGCGTGAAGCGAATGAGAAAATGGTTTTGGAGCCGCTAGCCTATTTATCAGACACACCTTGGTGTTAATCCTGCCTTGGCCGTTTCCAAATGCCTAGTGCGATGGCAGTAACGAGAGAACCCACCACAATGGCCGCCGCGTAATGGAACGGCTTGTTGACGAGGGGGATGACGAACAATCCACCGTGAGGCGCGGGCAGTGTGATCCCTAGCCACAAGGATAATCCGCCAGCGACAGCCGCTCCGACAATGCAGCTTGCCAAAACACGCAAGGGGTCAGCGGCCGCGAAGGGAATCGCTCCTTCCGTGATAAATGAGGCTCCCAGGAGATAATTGGTCAAACCCGCTTTCCGCTCAGAGTCACTAAATTTGCGCTTGAAGAATGTGGTGGCTAACGCGATGCCCAATGGTGGAACCATTCCGCCAGCCATCACCGCAGCATGTGGGCCGAAGTTGCTCGCTTCCATGCAGGCGAGGCCGAATGTGAAAGCCGCTTTGTTGATGGGACCTCCCATATCCGCGGCCATCATGCCACCCAAGATCACACCCAACAGGACAGCGTTGGTGCCGGAGAGGCCACTAAGCCAAGCGGAAAGCGCCTTGTTTAGCGCGCCTACCGGGCCGTTGACAACGGTGATCATCAGGATGCCGGTGAGCAGGGTGCCCAACACGGGATACAAGAGGACCGGTTTGATCCCGTCGAGCTGTTCAGGTATGAAGGCCAATACTTTTTTCAGGCCGACCACGATGTATCCGGCTAAAAAACCGGCGATCAACCCGCCCAAAAAACCGGCTTGCGCTGAGGCTGCTAAGAAACCGCCAACAACCCCGGGAGCGAAGCTAGGACGGTCAGCGATGCTCATCGCAATAAAGCCAGCCAAAATGGGCACGAGGAAATGGAACGCTCCTTCACTGCCGATTTTCATCAACATTTCGGCGACAGGCCCTTTGGCCTCAATGCCACCCCAGGCGAAGGCCAAGGCGATCAGCACACCGCCCCCCACCACAAACGGCAACATGTTGCTTACACCATTCATCAAGTGCTTGTAGAAACCAGCACCTCCCCGAGAGGATTCCGAGCTGCGTGAGGTGTTGTCCGCAACATAGAGAGGGGCCTCCTGCCGGAGAGCGGCTGTAAGGAGCCGTTCCGGCTGATGGATGGCTTCGGCGACACGCACTTGAATGACGGGCTTTCCATGAAAACGGCTCATCTCCACCTGTTTGTCGGCGGCTACGATAATGGCGGTCGCTTGAGCAATATCTTCTGGTGTGAGCTTGTTTTTCACACCGGTTGACCCATTGGTTTCCACTTTGATGGTAAGGCCCATTTCCCGCGCTTTTGCGTTGAGCGCGTCAGCGGCCATATATGTGTGGGCAATGCCCGTGGGGCAGGCGGTCACCGCCAATATGAGCTGTTCGGTGGTGTCGGTGGTTGCCGTTTCTTCCGGCTCGTTTTCCAATTCTTTGTCTTGGATGAGCGCTACCAACTCTTCCGCCGTGTGGGCTTGTTCCAACTGTTGGCGGAAGGTGCTGTCCATCAGAAGAACGGACAGGCGCGACAAGGTTTCAAGATGGGCTTCATCAGCCCCCTCGCCAGCGGCGATCATAAAGAATAAATGGGCTGGTTGGCCGTCAAGCGTTTCATAATCGATGCCTTGAACGCTTTTGCCGAAGCAGATAGACGGTGTTTTGACGGCATCCGTTTTGGCGTGGGGAATGGCGATGCCGTCGCCGATGCCCGTCGATCCCGACGCTTCCCGCTTGAGAATCGCTTCTTTAAACTTGTTGCGGTCTGCGAGCCGTCCCGCTTCATCTAATTTGGCGACCAGTTCATCGATGACTGCCTCTTTGGTGGTCGCTTGGAGTTCCATGATGATGGTGTCCGGTTTTAATAGGTCTGTAATCTTCATGAGGCCCCTCCTTACAGTTTGGTTAGCTCGACTTGTGGATAAACGGCTTCGATCGTGTCTAGGTTGGCCAAGTCCGCTGAAAAAGCGGTAGCGCCGCCAGTCGCAATACCATAGCGGAATGCGTCCGGCACTGAACCATGTTGCGACAGATGGCCGATGAAGCCAGCGACCAAGGAATCACCCGCGCCCACAGAGTTGACTACGGTGCCGCGTGGCACGTTAGATCGGTAGATCCCTTCGGCGGTGAACAACAGAGCGCCCTTGTCGGCCATCGATACAATGACATGCTTGATTCCTTGGGCTAACAGCTTTTCGCCATAAGGGATCGTTTCGTCGAGCGAGGTGAAGGTCGTGTTAAATAATTCACCCAGCTCGTGGTGATTTGGTTTGATCAGAAA
This sequence comes from Laceyella sacchari, assembly GCF_024927925.1. NCBI lineage: Bacteria > Bacillati > Bacillota > Bacilli > Caryophanales > Thermoactinomycetaceae > Laceyella > Laceyella sacchari. Next base: position 2,900,510 of record NZ_CP103866.1, on the reverse strand, counting down.
GGGATGGTGGCGAACCGCCCGTGCGAGTGCTTCACCGCTAGTATCGACTACCACCTTGATGCCGCGTTTGCCATAGGTGACCAACAGTGTTTGATACAGGTCAGGAGGGAGCGAAGGAGGAATGGTGCCAGCGAGCACCAGCATGTCCCCGGGCTGGAGGCGTTCCAGCTTTTGCAGGAATTGCTGTAGGCGATCAGGGGGGATGGAAGGGCCTGCGCCATTGATTTCTGTTTCCCCGCTCTGCTCCTTTAGTTTGATGTTGATGCGTGTATCCCCGTCGATATGGACAAAATCATGCGCCACTCCCTCACTCGTCAATGCTTCGGTGAGATAGGTGCCGGTGAACCCGCCGACAAAGCCGAGGGCGGTGGTTTCCACCCCTATCCGCGCTAAAATGCGGGAGACATTGATTCCTTTGCCGCCTGGGTATTTCTGTTCCTGGTCCATGCGATTCAATTCGCCTCGGCGCAAGGTTTGAACATGGACGGTAAAGTCGATTGATGGATTGAGTGTTACTGTATAAATCATGTGTCCACCTCAATAATGTCGGTCTGATTTAAATAGGATTGCCGCTGTTCTTCCGGGAGCTTGTCGGTGATGATGCGCATCTCATGGATGTCAGCGACTTTAGCGAAGGCCACTTCATGGAACTTCTGGCCGTCCGCCAGCACATATGCCTGGCTGGCCAAGCGCGCCGCCGTTTTTTTAATCATGGCTTCTTCGGGATCGGGTGTGGTGTATCCCAGCTCCAAATCAATGCCATTGGTGCCTAAAAAACACTTGTCAAAACGATAGAGGCGCAAGGACTCCAAGGCCATGCTCCCAATCATCGCGCGGGTGGACAATTTGATCATTCCCCCCAGCAAGTAGGCGCGGATTTGCCGTTCAGCCAGTGCTTCCAATTGCGCGAAGCCGTTGGTGACAACGGTCAGATTTTTGGCTTGCAGGTGGGGCACCATTTCCAATGTGGTGCTGCCCGCATCGAGATAGATGCAATCACCGGGCTCAACCAAGGAAGCGGCGGCTGCAGCGATGCGCTGTTTGATTTGAAGGTTTTTGGTTGATTTTTCAGCAATGGTTGGTTCGGCTCCCTTGGTTTGTAGCAAGGCGGCTCCGCCGTGAATCCGCTTGAGGAGACGGCGCCGTTCCAACTCGATCAAATCGCGGCGGATGGTGGATTCTGACGAATCTGTCGCTAGGACAAGCTCTTGCAGCTTGACAGCACCCTTTTGTTTCAGCAGATCCAAGATCACTTGGTGTCGTTGAATTGTAAGCGTTTTCGTTCACCTCGCTTCCTTCTTATCATAGCGGATGTCGTTTGTTTAATCAATCAATTTCTTTCATTTTCTATCTTTTTCATTCAAAACGAATGGGATAAATCTACATCAAATACAAACTTTTACAGATGATTTGTAACCAAATTAGTAAAATCAAAAGAGGAAATATCATGACGGTAAACAAAATCATATTGACAAACAGATTGCCTTCTGTTGATTATGAATTGAGGTAACAGGGATAGTGAGAAAGCGCCAATCCCAAGCGTTGATTCACACTTGTTGGTGCAACAGCATTCCGTTCACTGTGTGGCCGATAATGGTCAAGACGAAGGGATGGGAACGCGTTGACAAATGAGGTGAGTCCCGCACAAGGGAGATGAACAGCTTCATCTCCAGAATTTCCATTGATTGCAACATGATTGCCGAAAAGCTTGTTTCCGGATGTTTTGTTTACTGTTGGCGGGCGCAGTTGGCTCGATTTGACTTGCGTCGCCGATCACCACGGCAAGCGAACACATTGGTAAGAAAGGGGCTAGCTGATTGTTCTTCGTGAGTCTGGCATTGATTCTGTTGTTGGCGGTTGCCGGGGGAATCTTGTTGGCGCAGGGGCTGATCTTGGAAGGGAGTGCCTGTTTGGTTACGAGTGGCGTCCTTTTTTTGCTGTGGTTCATCTATTACAGGCGGCGCCGGAAGAAGTGTGACGACTTTGATTGCGGATGCGATGTGATTGACTGTGACTGCGTGGATTGCAAGTGCGTGGACTGCAATTGTTCGGACTAAAGCGAGGGGAGAAGCGAATGGAACACTGGCTTGATTGGTTGAAGTTCGTGCCCTGCCACCGCAAGCCAGAACGGTGTTTTCATATGGGGGGACAACCCTTACCCGTCTGTGCGCGCTGCCTGGGCATCATGATGGGCTATTTGTTTATTCCGATTCTGCTGTTGATTCCGCTTGTGCCGCCTTGGCCATTCGGGTTGTTGGCACAGATGCCGATGCTGATCGACGGGGGGACACAATGGCTGGGTTGGCGCCAGAGCAACAATTTCCTCCGCGTGGCGACGGGCCTGCTCAGCGGCTGGGGTCTTTCTGTCATCGTGGTGGATGGTGCACTAAAGTTGGTCCAATTAATTAAATAAAACAAAAATCATAAATTTGGCATAAAGATTCATTTTATGGAGAAGATAGAGGTAATGGGAAAATATTTCTTGTCCCGAAAGAGTTGAGGAAACGGTTTCTTTTTGTGTTTTTTTCAGATTATTTATCGTTTTATGTGATATTGCGGGGGCTTTCGAGGGCAAGGAATAAAAAATTAAGTAGTTGGAAAAAATTACACTCCTTTATATGGAAAAATTTATATGTTTATTCCTTTATAAAATGAAATAGATGGAGTAATATAGAAATAACAAGAATTCGGAAAGGATAGGTCGCGATGAACATTTTGGAAATGAGTGAAGTGGGCAAATACATTCGTAAAGTGAGAAAGGAAAGGGGATTGCGGCTGGAAGATCTCTCTGACCAGCATATCTCCACGGCCACGATCAGTAATATCGAGCGTGGCGTACCTCATGTGAACAAAGACAAAGTGTTGTATCTCATGAACAAGCTGGGTTTGGATCTGAGTGAAGTGCCCGACATGATCGAAAAGGACACTGGGAGCATCGAAAGCTTGCAAGTGAGATTCACCGCGATTGAAACCATGATCCAACTTGGCAACTACCAGCGTGCTTTAGCTCTGTTGTCCGATTTATCCGATGAGGTTACCTCTCAACACCAAGCAACGATTCACTACCTCAAAGGGCGCATTCACTTTATCAAGCGAGATTGGCGCAAAGCAGAAAGGGAACTGAGCGAAGCCATCCGTCTCGCTTATCAGGACCCCTACTCTCCCAAAGTCAACTTGGAGGCGGCCAGTTACTTGTGTCTGTCGGAATGCCGTATGCAACACAAGGACTGGGAGCAAGCGCTGAAATATGTTGAGCGAGGGCTGGACGCTTTAACTGATGAAGAAGAAATTTTCGAACAAATGCATGTAAAGCTTTTGCTCGCTCGTATTGAAAATCTGCAAAAGCTGGATCGGGCCGATGAGGCATTGCGCGGTGTTGACGAGGTATGGGCTCTGTTGCCGCAGATTCGCTCACGCCAGTTGATCCTCCAGACGTATGCGCTTCGGGCAGAACTCCTGCGTAAGATGAAGCTTTACCAAGATGCGATCCGCTATGCTCGCGAAGGAAGCCAAATCGCCGTGGGCAGCAAGGAGTATGGGGGAATGTTCCGGTTGTGGTCGGTGCTGGCACACTCCTATCAAGACGCGGGCCAATTGGCTGATGCAGAGGTTGCATTTGAGTTTGTACTGGAGCTGGGAGAGCATGTGAACGATAAAGAAGATTTGGTGCAGGCGAGCTGTTCGTTGGGACAGGTTTATCTCATGCAAGGGAAAATGGAACAAGCGCGAGATATACTGAAGCAGGCTTTGGATATGGCCGAACGCATTCACCATGGTTTGTTGACCAGCACGGCACTGATCTTGTTGGGGCAAGCGATGAAAAATATGAACCATTATCTGGATGCTATTGAATATTTCCAAAGCGCTGGCAAGATTGCGGACAAAAATAAGTTAAAAGACCGCGTCTACCTGTGTTATTATGAACTGGCAGATTGTTATGAAAAAATTGGTGAAGAAGCGAAATTTCAGGAAGCGACCCAACTGATGTATCAAACGCAGAAAGAGCTCAACAAAAACAAACTGTATTTGTGAATTTGATTGACACGGTTTTGCGAAATAGCTATATTATTGAGATATAAAAATAATCTCTTATCCAGAGTGGCGGAGGGACTGGCCCAATGAAGCCCGGCAACCTGTTGGATATTCCAATGTGGTGCTAATTCCTGTCAGAGAGTGTTCTCTCTGAAAGATGAGAGTGATAAGCGAGCGGCAAACACCTTTCATCTTTCGGAGATGAATGGTGTTTTTTTTATTTTGAGGAGAGGGTGGAGCCAGCATGGCCAAGCAGTGTGTGTCTGAACGACTGAAAGAGAAAATCCTCATCTTGGATGGCGCGATGGGGACGATGTTGCAACAAGCTGGGTTGACGGCGGCGGACTTTGGGGGGGAAGCCTTAGATGGGTGTAACGAGATGCTGAACCTGACCCGACCTGATCTGATCGAGTCGATCCACGATGCTTATTTTGCGGCGGGGGCAGATATTGTAGAAACCAACACCTTTGGAGCGACTCCCATCGTGTTAGCAGAGTATGAAAAGCCTGAATTGACGGAAGAGATCAACTTGGCGGCGGCGAGGTTGGCGGTGAAATCATGCCGCAAGTTCTCAACGCCGGAATGGCCGCGCTATGTTGCCGGAGCGATGGGTCCGACCACCAAAACGCTGTCCGTGACAGGTGGCACCACCTTTGACGAGCTGGCCCAAGGGTATTATTTGCAGGCGAAAGCTTTGATTCAAGGGGGCGTTGACTTTCTCTTGTTGGAAACATCGCAAGACACGTTAAATGTCAAAGCAGGGAGTGTGGGTATTGAGCGGGCATTTGCTGAATTAGGTGTCACTCTGCCGGTGATGGTCTCCGGCACGATTGAACCGATGGGAACCATGCTTGCGGGACAGACGATCGACTCTTTTTATGTGTCGATCGAGCATCTCAAACCGTTTGCTGTCGGCTTGAATTGCGCGACCGGCCCCGAGTTTATGACCGACCATATTCGCACCCTGGCGGGGATGGCTCGGTGCGCCGTCAGTTGCTACCCGAATGCCGGTTTGCCTGATGAAAATGGTGACTATTTGGAAACGCCGCAAGCGCTGGCCCGTAAAATGGCCGAATTTGCAAATAACGGTTGGCTCAATATCGCCGGAGGCTGTTGCGGCACCACGCCTGATCACATCCGGGCGATGAGTGAAGCATTGGCCGGCATTCAGCCACGCCAGTTGCAAGCTACGCATGCTCCCGCTGTATCGGGAATTGAGGCGGTCTTCTTGGAAGACAATCGCCCTATTTTAGTAGGGGAGCGGACCAATGTTATCGGTTCGCGCAAGTTTAAACGCTTGATCGCTGAAGGGAGTTATGAGGAAGCATCAGAGATCGCCCGCAAGCAGGTGAAAGGGGGAGCCCAGGTAATCGACATCTGCCTGGCTGATCCTGACCGTGATGAATTGGCCGATATGGAGAAGTTTTTGGCGTTTGTCACCAAGAAAGTCAAAGCGCCGCTGATGATCGACTCCACTGACCCCCAAGTGATTGCCCGCGCACTGACCTACACGCAAGGCAAAGCAGTGATCAATTCCATCAACTTGGAGGACGGCGAAGAGCGCTTCCAAGAGGTTTTGCCGCTGGTGAAGCGATTTGGAGCCGCGGTGGTGGTAGGAACCATTGATGAACAGGGTATGGCTGTTTCACGGGAGCGCAAGCTGGAAGTGGCATTGCGATCGTATGAGTTGTTGGTGGAGAAATACGGCATCGCGCCAGAGGACATCATTTTCGATCCCTTGGTGTTCCCCGTGGGCACAGGTGATGAACAGTACATTGGGTCGGCTGTGGAAACGGTGGAGGGGATCCGCCTGATCAAAGAGGCGCTTCCCGGCACTGCCACCATCTTGGGTGTGTCCAACGTCTCCTTCGGCTTGCCATTGGCCGGTCGCGAAGTCCTTAATGCTGTTTATCTGTATGAATGCACCAAAGCCGGTTTGGACTTTGCCATCGTGAATACCGAAAAACTGGAGCGCTACGCTTCGATTTCGGAAGAAGAACGCCGATTGGCGGAGCGATTGCTCTTTGATACCAACCAAGCTAATTACGATGCGGTACTGGCTGAATTTACGGCCTTTTATCGAGACAAAAAAGTGGAAGAGAAAAAGCAATCAGACCATCTGACATTGGAGGAGCGCTTGGCGCGCTATGTGGTGGAGGGAAGCAAAGACGGCCTGTTCTCCGATCTGGATGAGGCGCTGACCAAATATAAACCGCTTGATATTATTAATGGGCCGCTCATGGCGGGCATGGATGAAGTGGGGCGCTTGTTCAACGACAACCAACTGATTGTGGCTGAGGTGCTACAGAGTGCCGAGGTGATGAAAGCATCCGTTGCTTATCTGGAGCCGCATATGGACAAAGCGAAGACGCATGCCAGGGGGAAAGTGATCTTGGCGACAGTAAAAGGTGATGTCCATGACATCGGCAAGAATTTGGTGGAAATCATCATGGCCAATAACGGTTACGAGGTGGTAAACCTCGGCATCAAGGTGCCGCCGGAACAACTGATCGAAGCGGCGCGGCGTGAGCGTCCAGATATGATCGGGCTATCCGGCCTGTTGGTGAAGTCCGCCCAACAGATGGTAGTGACTGCGCAGGATTTGCGAAAAGCGGACATCCATGTGCCGATGCTCGTCGGTGGGGCAGCGCTGTCACGCAAATTTACGGATACCCGGATCTCTCCCGAATACAATGGCCCCGTTTTGTATGCCCGGGACGCCATGAATGGGCTTGAATTGGCGAATCGTTTGATGAATCCGGAAGAGAGAGCTGCGTTGGAGGCCGAGTTGCGGGCTAAGCGGGTTGAAGCGAAAGCGGCGAACACCGAAGTGAAAGCGAGTGTGCAGGTGGCTGTACGGCGTGTCAGTGAGATCAACCGCCAAGCCCCGGTGTTCGTCCCGCCCGACTATGAAAAACATGTGTATCGGGATGTGCCGCTCGCGCAATTGCGTCCTTATATCAATGAGCAGATGCTCTTGGGCAAGCATTTGGGCCTGAAGGGAAATGTGGCGGAGCTGTTGGCAGCTGGTGATGAGAAAGCTTGCCAATTGAAAGCACAAGTGGATGAGTTGTTTGCCGCGGCTATTTCCGACCGCTTGATCCGGCCGCACGGCTGCTATCGGTTTTTTCCGGCACAAGCGGATGGCGATACAATTCTGATTTATGACCCCAACGATCACAGTCGGATTATTGAACGGTTTACTTTCCCAAGACAGACAAAAGGCTCTTATCTCTGTTTGGCTGACTTTGTGCGGCCGGTGGAGTCGGGAGAGATGGATGCTGTCGGCTTTTTCGCCGTCACCGCCGGTTTGGGAGTGCGTGAGCAAGCGGAAACGTGGAAAGAGCAGGGCGACTACTTGCGTTCCCACTTGTTGCAAGCATTGGCATTGGAGACGGCGGAAGGGTTTGCGGAACGGATTCATCAGGTGATGCGTAGTGCTTGGGGCTTCCCCGACCCGGTCACCATGACCATGAAAGAACGATTTGCCGCCAAATATCAAGGGATTCGCGTATCGTTTGGTTACCCGGCTTGTCCCGACCTGGAAGACCAAGTCAAGCTGTTCCGATTGCTTGAGCCGGAAGAGATCGGGGTTGCGCTGACGGAAGGGTTTATGATGGAGCCAGAAGCGTCGGTGTCGGCGATGGTGTTTGCGCACCCTGAAGCCCGTTATTTCAGTGTGGTATAAGGAGGAAAATGAATGGGCAGACCAAATTTGATTGAACGGTTGCGGAGCGAGTTGCTCGTGGGCGACGGGGCGATGACCACTTATTTGTATCAGCAGGGCGTTTCCATCGGCGAATGTACCGAAGAGTTGGTGCTAAGCGATCCCAAACTGGTGGCGGGAGTGCACCAAGCTTATTATGAAGCGGGAGCGCGAGTGATAGAGACGCATACGTATGGTGCCAACCGGGAGCGGTTGACGCGGTATGGGCTGGAAGGGAAAGTGACGCGCCTCAACCGGGAAGCGGTGCGATTGGCCCGGGAATCGGTGGGGGATGATGCCTACATCTTGGGATCGATCGGTTCCATCTGTGCCGGGCGTGTGCCGGCCTATGATGAAGAGGAATACCGCGACATGTATGAAGAGCAAGCCACAGCGCTGTTGCATGCCGGAGTGGATGGCATTCTGTTGGAAACATTTCTCGATGTAAAGGAAATGCTGTTGGCTGTCGAAGTGATCCGTCCTCTGACCAACCTTCCGTTGCTGGCTCAGTTTTCCATGTTGGAAGTGGGCCGGACGCGTGATGCGTTTTCCATCTCTACCGCGTTTCAGTTGTTGGCTGAGCAGGGGGTAGATGGCGTCGGTCTCAATTGCCGTTTGGGGCCGATGGAATTATTGCGCGGATTGGAGAAAACGGTGGTGCCGGAACAATTGGTTATTACCGCGTTTCCCAATGCCAGCCGGTTAGGGATCACTGATGGGGAGTTGGCATATAAATCCAATCCCGCCTATTTTGAACAAACAGCGGAGTTGTTGGTGGAGCAAGGGGTCAGCTTGTTGGGGGGATGTTGCGGCACGACCCCTGAACACATCCGGTTGCTGGCCCAAAGCCTGAAAGGAAGAAAGCCGGTGCCACGCCGCAATCCGCAGAATCGGGAGACAGCACAACCGGTAGCGGTGGAGATAACCGAGCGCGTCAAACCGACGGTTGTAGAGAAAGTGCGCCATAAACGGACGATCGTGTGCGAATTTGACACACCCAAGGACTTGGACATTTCTGCTTTTTTGCATGGTGCCAGCCGATTGCAACAAGCAGGGGTTGATGCGATCACGATGGCCGACAACTCCTTGGCCACTGCCCGCATGAGCAATTTGGCCTTGGGGGCGATTTTAAAAGAGAAGATGGGAATTGAGCCACTTGTCCATGTTGCCTGTCGCGACCGCAACCTATTGGGGCAACAATCACACTTGATGGGCCTTCATGCGTTAGGCATCGACCAAATCCTCGTCATCACCGGAGATCCCACGCGGATGGGCGACTTGCCGGGAGCCAGCTCCATCTATGATGTTACTTCGTTTGAGCTGATCCGCATGGTGAAGCAACTAAATGAGGGAATCTCCTTTGCCGGACGCCAATTGAAACAAAAAGCCCGGTTTGTCGTCGGGGCAGCGTTTAATCCGCACGTGCGCCAATTGGACGCAGCTGTGCGCCGCTTGGAGAAAAAAGTGGAGGCAGGGGCCGATTTCATTATGACTCAGCCTGTGTACGACGCCCAAGGAATCATCGATGTGCATGAAGCGACGAAACACATCCCCATTCCCATCTTCATCGGGATCATGCCGTTGACGGGGTATCGCAATGCGCTATTTTTGCATAATGAAGTACCAGGGATAAAAATTTCGCCAGAAGTGTTAAAGCGCATGGAGCAACAGCCAGACAAAGCGGCAGGGCGCCGGGAAGGCGTGGCGATAGCGAAGGAATTGCTGGAAGTGGCATTATCCCGTTTCAACGGGATTTACTTGATTACTCCCTTCTCATATTGGCAGATGTCTGAGGAGCTGATCCGCTTCATCCATCAATACGACAGCCAACACATTGCTTTGCGGGCCTGATGGAGACCGGCTCTGCACAGGCAAAAAAAATCCCCCCTGTTGTTACAGGGGGGATAACCATGGAAACACCCAAAACCAAACCAAAACTGAGATGAAAAAGTTCAGGTACATAATCATTCGAGGCGACAAACGATTTTGTGTCAACTTTTTATCATTTTTTTAGATTTTATGTTGCAACCATTGGAATGATTGGACTTTCGGATAACTATTTGACGAGCATTCGTTGCATTCCTTTCATTCGACACAACAAGACAAGAGATGTCAAAATCATGAGAAAAGATGAATTTTAATTTTGTATTAGGTGAGAGAAATTGAGTCTCCTGGGCAGGAGGTTGGTCGTGTCCTGGGAGTTAATCATTTTCCAAATGGGAAATTTGCTTAACAAACAGTAACAATTGAACAGAAACAGGGATGAATTGTCCATATTTTGAATTAAAGTAGCTTTTTCTTTACGTTTATTCTGTTATATAGTATAAATTTAAAGGCGAATGAGTCGAAGGAGGGAAGCCGGGGAGATGTATGCGAATATTCTGGAACATGGCCTGTTGCTGTTCTCCATGCTGATCTCATTTATTTTGGCGGGCCTGTACATACGCGAACGTATTAAAAACAAGGAGAACTAGGCTTGCAACTTCACCCGGCCACAATCGCCGGACCCGCTTTGCTCGGTCGAACCCGTTTTTTATAAGCACTCATTATTGGTTTAAAAACCTCGCGGAGCATGGCGGGGTTTTTTTGTGCAAAAAAGAAAGGATGCCCTCCCAAATTGTATGGAGGGAAGGCGGTTTGTTAACAACAGCAACTGCTTTCGTGCCGTCTTGATGAAGATACGTGTGAGGAAGAACAATGACGCGGAGGAACGGGATGGGGACGGCGGCGGCTGCAACAATATTTCATATGCCACTTCAGCATTGCCATTTCGAATTTATGGCAGATTTTCAATTGCATATACAGATTTCTCAAAGCATGGGGATCACACGGCAAACGGTGCATCATATGATGGTGCCCCGGATATGGATGCGGCATTGGCATGGGCATCGGTTGCGCCGGCGGGCAAGGTCTCATGGGCGGGCATGGCGGCATCGGTTTCATGGGTGGCATGGGCGGCATTGGTGGCATCGGTGGCATCGGCTTTGCAGGTGGTGCCGGCGGCGTGTAAGGTTTTTGCGGTCTTTCCATGTTCTCACTTCCTTCATTTGTGATGACAGTGTATCTTATGAATGCCCCCGTGCGAATGTACCGTGCAGACCAGCCCATCTTTTGGGATGGCTGAGCCGGGCGACCTTCCCTTGGTTCCAGTTGGAGAATAAGCTATAATGAGATGGACTATGCCTCGGACCAAACGGGGTCGGGAGGGAAACAGGAATGGAAGTAGTGAAAATCACACCGCGCGGATACTGCTATGGCGTGGTCGATGCCATGGTTTTGGCTCGGCAAGCCGCCAAAAATCTGGACTTGCCGCGTCCGATATACATTTTGGGCATGATCGTTCACAACAGCCATGTCGTGGACGCCTTTGAAGATGAAGGCATCATCACCCTGGATGGAGAAAATCGCTTCGAGCTTCTTGATAAAGTGGACAAGGGGACGGTGATCTTCACGGCTCACGGCGTTTCGCCAGAGGTGCGCAAGAAGGCGCGGGCCAAAGGGCTGACGATTGTGGACGCCACATGCCCGGATGTAACTCGTACCCATGATTTGATTCGCGAAAAAGTGGCTGACGGATATGAAGTGATCTACATTGGGAAGAAGAACCATCCGGAGCCGGAAGGAGCCATGGGCGTCGCTCCGGGGCGTGTGCACCTGATTGAGAAGGAAGAAGATATCGAGAAGCTGGAGCTGAACACAGATCGGCTGTTGGTTACCAACCAAACGACCATGAGCCAATGGGATACAGCTCATTTGATGAATAAAGTGCGCGCCAAGTTCCCGACGGTTGAGATTCACAATGAAATCTGCCTTGCAACGCAAGAGAGACAAGAAGCAGTTGCCGAACAAGCCAGAGAGACAGATTTGGTGATTGTGGTAGGAGATCCGCGCAGCAACAATTCTAACCGCTTAGCACAGGTGGCCAAAGAGATCGCCGGCGTAGAGGCGTACCGGATCAGCGATGTGACGGAATTGAACATCGAGTGGCTGAAAGGGAAGAAAAAAGTGGGCGTGACGGCGGGCGCATCCACCCCGACGCCGATTACCCGCGAAGTGATTCAGTTTCTGGAGCAGTTTGATGAGAACGATCCCAGCACTTGGGTGATTGAGCGCAAAGTGGACATGAAGAAAATCTTGCCGCCAGTGCGAGAGAAAAAGTTAAATCAGCAAAAATAGAAAACCGGGGTAACCCCGGTTTTTTGTTGGATGGATGTGCTTGATTATTCTAACAATTAGGTGAAACGTAAGCATGTCATCTTTGTTGGTAGCGGGTAGCCATGAAGTCGTAGCATTGGTTCATGGTACCGCGGAATTCCACCTGATGATCCTTTTTCATGGGATTATACCAGGCGAAGTAGTTGTCCTCGTGAATGATGGATGGTGGTAATTTTTCAGAATCTCTTATGACATAATACATCTTTTTGAACACACCTCCTAGATGTAGTATGTTCAAAAAGACGAAATTTAACCCGGATTTGCCAAAAAAATTAACTTTTTAGCACGGCCAAGGGGAGAGCGACCAATTCTTCAGTCCCTTCCCAATTCCCCCAAGCCATCACCCCGTTGAGATAATCCACATAGAAGCGGCGCGTTTCTCCTTCCACCGCATACCATTGTTTCGGAGGGATGGTGGCGGGATCGATTAAATACGAGCGGGCCAGTTTGCGTTTTTGGCTGATGATATTTACTTGGCTGTCTAATCCGTGTTCTCTCGCCCACTTCTCTTCCTGTTCCAGCTGGCGAATCGTTTCGGCAAGGGTTTCTTTGTCCATCTGGCTGAAGCGCATCTTCGTTTCCTCCTTTGTATTACAATCACATGTTACAATGAAAAAGACTGGAGGTGAAGGGGATTACTGTTTTCTTGCTATTTGTCGATGGAGTAGGGTTGGGTGACGATGCGGAATACAATCCTTGGGTGACTGAGCCGACGCCGCATATCAGAAGCTGGTTGAGCGGAATACCCCTTAGCCGTGCGTCGGTTGGTGTACATGGAAAAGAAGTGCACCTGATTGCGACGGACACCCGGCTCGGGGTGGAGGGATTGCCGCAGAGTGCAACAGGCCAAGCAGCTATTTTTACCGGTAGAAATGCGCCGCAAGCAATGGGGATGCATATGGCCGGGCTGCCGTTTCGCCGGTTGCGCGAATGGGTTCAGGAAGATAATATCTATAAGCAATTTGCCCGCAAAGGTTGGAAAGCGACATTTGCCAATAGCTACACGCAGGAATATTTTGAGCGACCAGCGACCAAACGTGGCTGGATTTCCGTGTCAACCGCGACGATGCTTTCAGCGCAGATGCCGGTTCGATACCTGCCAGATTTGTTGCGGGGAGAAGCGGTATATCATGATTTGACCAGGCACACGTTGAAGGAGCATTTGCCCGAGGTGGACGAGATTACGCCCGAAACGGCGGCCGAACATCTCACCCGCTTGGGACGCGACCATGATTTGGTGGTGCATGAATTTTTTTTGAGTGATCGCGCGGGGCACAAGCATGATCCTGAGCTGGTGCGGTGGGTGGTGGAGACATTGGACCGGTTCCTGGGAGCCATGCTACGGTTGCGTCAACGCCAAGATACGATTGTGCTGGTGAGCGACCATGGGAATATGGAGGACTTGCGCGTGCGCACCCATACCATGAACCCGGTTCCGACATTGGTGGCCGGAGATATCGGGGCGATCGAAGACGGGCAAGTGGCTGAGTGGAATTTATGCTGTATTGCACCGCTACTGCAGCGGTTGGTGGAACGGTGCCAGAAAGGAGAAAGCTAAGATGTCGACAAGGTATATTCCACAGATTCGGCAGGCAGTCATACCGGAAGACGGAGGATGGGCGGAATTGAGTAACGGCGCAGTGCTGATATTGTCCATTCCGGAATGGACGGAATCGAATCAGGCACTGACCCGGGAAATGCAATCCGTCTGGTTGTATGATCGGGCGAATGACGCTTATTTGTATTGTTTCAAATTGGCTGACGGCCAAGAATATGCAATTGCTTTTGCCAAAGAACACGCCGGGGTGCTGTTGGCGGACGAGCGGACAAAGGAGCCGTTTGCTATGTTGATCACGGCACAGCCATTAGCCGCTGAAGAATATTCCCCTTACTTGCTGATCTCTGACGTGGTGTTGAAAAAACACCCCAAGGCTGGATGGTGAATCAGCGGATGATGACAGTGGTGCCGATCGGAACCAAGCGGGCTAATTCGTTTACATGATGGTTGTACATGCGAATGCAACCTCTGGAAACCCGTTTGCCGATCGAAGACGGGCGGTTGGTGCCGTGAATGCCATAATGGGGCCGAGACAGTCCCAGCCAGTATGTGCCGAAGGGGCTAAGGGGTCCGCCGGGATAACTGTTAGGGTAGGGGACTTTGTTGATGATGCGGTACGTGCCTTCGGGGGTGGCGCTGGCCGCCCGGCCGATTGCGATGGGATAAGATCTGATCAGCTTGCCGTTTTGGTATAGGTATAACCGAAATCGTTTTAATTCAATCACAATCAAATACATAATAAAATCACTCCTTTTCTACAACATACGAAGAAAAGGAGTGATGCATGCTCCTATGATTTTAGCCATCGTCCATGTTGCAGAGGAAACCGTTAAACAACAAGATTTCCCCTTCTCGTTCATGTTCTTCTCGCAAGCGATCCAACAATTTTTTATATTCATTTGCGCGCGGCTCCATCGCCAGCACTTTAATTAGCGCCCGAATGACGATACCTCGCTCTCTGGGGGATAAGTACATCGTTCAGCCTCCTGCGGTGAAGGATGTGCGTATGGGGCGAATTCTGCGAATCCGATTACCCTAATGCCTTATCCTTCCCGTTTCAAAGGATTTTAGACATTCGGGACTAGAGGTGTGTCTGATAAATAGGCCAGCGGCTCCCAAACCATTTTCTTATTTACTTCACTGGTGCATCGGCGCTCCTTCCCCACCAACTTGATTTAACAGACACCTCTTGGAATCAATATAGATCAAACATATTGACGTTGTAGTGCAATTCCTTTAAATACTCAAAGAGTTGGGAACGATGATGGGACAGGTGGGTCAAAATTTCGATCAGCCATTTGGAATAGGAAATGCCTTCCTGGCTGTAAAACGGTTTGCCCGTTTTGTGGACAAAGTCCTCGACGGTTAAGTCCGCCATGTATGATTTTAGGCGGTCTGCGCCGGAGTGCAAGAGATTCAGCAGTTCCACCGCATTGTGGGTAAACAGTTCCTTTTCCAGTTTACGTATGGAGATTTCGTCTTGTTCCTGAATGATGGCTAAATCGACAGTGGGGATTTGGACGAGATGATTGACAACTTCAAGGAGAGTGCGCATCGCGGATTGCGGTTGGTAATGCCAATCCTTGTCTTCGATTTTTTCAATCAATGCAGCAGTGGTGCGAACCATTAAATCCAACTCTTCAAAGAGGTGTTGCCTGATTTGGCAAATGGCGGTCAATGCTCCTCATCCTTTCTGTTGTGTATTGGAAATGGCAAAATGGTTAATCGGATTTATTCTCTGCCAGGAGCATGAAACCCTTTGAAAGCAAACGGCTGAAATGACATTAATTTACAATGAAGACGGGATGAGTGTGTCCATCTGGTTGTGGTAAAAAACGGGGCAGGAGTGAGATCATTTTTGCCTAAAATAACTGTTGCAGTTCATAAAGAGATGTGTTAAGTTAATGATTGTGACATTGAGCTAGTAGGATCCAGGATTCACTTAAAGGGTTGGGACCTCACTGGACTAACCTTCCCCCGTGGTGAACAAGCAGATCCTAGCGGAATTTGGCTCACACCAACTTTTTGCTAGGAAGGGGGCCGAAAGATATGGAATTTTCTACTTTCGGAAGACATGTAGCGATGGACGCGTGGGGCGTTGACTTTGATCTGATCAATGATGTTGCGTTTTTGGAGCATCATATGAAAGAAGCTGCCAAAGCATGTGGGGCGACGATTTTGTCTGTACAATCCCAACAATTTGAGCCCCAGGGGGCCACAGTGCTTGTGATGCTCTCAGAAAGTCATCTGACGATTCATACCTATCCGGAAAAAGGGTTCGCTGCCCTGGATTGTTACACCTGTGGTCACACTGTTGATCCCATGATCGCCATCAAATACATGATCGATGTGCTGAAGCCGACGCAAGCATTTTCGAAAGTGCTTCGCAGAGGTGTAGGGCCGATTGAGGTCATCCAACCAGACGTAGCTACGTTGACTAGAGAAGAAGTGACTGTTTGAACATAGAAAACATGTGGTAGCCGACTAAGGTCTCACGATGGGAGATTTTAGTCGGCTTTACTTAATTTTGCGCATGAAGAAATAAAAAAACCGACTCGCTAGCGAGTCGGTTTTTTTATTTTTATTGTTGGGAATGAATCAGTGCGCGGACTTGATCGCCATCTTCCAACTGAAGGGCTTTGTCCGCCAGCGCTTTGGCTTTGGCGCTGTCGATGAGGCGCACGCGTTGCTTCACTTCCGGAATCGCGGATGCGCTCATGGACAGCTCATGCAATCCGAGACCGACCAAGATTTCCGTCATGGTTACATCTCCGGCCAGCTCTCCACACATGCCTACCAAGATACCCGCTTGATCGGCAGCGTCACAAGTCATTTTGACCAAACGCAACACCGCGGGATGGGCAGCGTCGTACAGATGGGCCACTTGCTCATTGCCACGGTCTGCGGCCAAGGTGTACTGAGTCAAGTCATTGGTGCCGATGCTCATGAAGTCTACTTCTTTTGCCAAGAGATCGGCGGTCACGGCTGCAGCCGGTACTTCGATCATGATGCCGACTTTGATGTCGTCGGCGACCTCTGTCCCTGCACTGGTGAGTTCTTGCCGGCATTCTTCCAACAAGGCTTTGGCTGCACGGATTTCAGACAGGTTCTCGATCATCGGGAACATGATCCACAAGTTACCATGTACGCTTGCCCGCAACAGCGCCTTCAATTGCGTTTTGAAGACGTCTGGGTTGGCTAAGCAATAACGGATGGCGCGGTGGCCGAGGAAAGGATTCTCCTCTTTCGGCAAATCAGCATATGGCAGGTCTTTGTCCCCGCCGATATCCAAGGTACGGATCACCACTGGTCGTCCGTTAAAGGCGGAGAGCACTTTGGCATAAGCTTGGTATTGCTCTTCCTCGGTTGGCCAGTGATCGCTTTCCAAGTACAAGAATTCGGTGCGGAACAAGCCGACTCCCTCGGCATGGTTTTTGACTGCCAGCTCGATGTCATTCAAGCTGCCGATGTTGGCGAATGTTTGAATCCGTTTGCCGTCTGCCGTATAGGCATCAGCTGCTGCCTCTTTCAAAGCGGCTTCCCGTGCTTCTTTTTGGGCGGCGATGAGTTTGCGAGCCTCTTGTTCTTCTGCTTCGCCAGGGTTGAGGATGATCGTACCTTTATCCCCGTTCACGATCAATTTGTCGTCATCTTGAATGTGGTTAATCAATGCACCCAACCCTAGCACTGCCGGAATGCCCAAGGTGCGAGCCATGATTGCCGCGTGCGCGGTTTTGCTTCCTTTGGCTGTCACCATGCCGGCGATGCCTTCCGGAAACTGTGCGGTGTCTGATGGGGTTAATTCTTCGGCGACAACCACATCTCCCGCTTTCAACTGCGAGGGGTCGAACGGCTTTTTGCCAAGCAGGTTCAGCAACAACCGAGAGCCCACATCACGGATGTCGTCGGCACGGGCCTGCATGTATTCGTCATCGAGCGACGCCATCAACGCGCTCATCTCTTCCGTCACTTCTTGGCAGATCGCCTCTGCGTTTTTTTTCTGGCTATGGATGCGGTTTTCCATTTCACCGGTGAAACCGGGGTCGTCCAAAAACGCCAAATGAGCGTCAAACACTTGCGCTTCTTCCTCGCCCATGCGCTCCGCCGCTGTTTGGCGCAAAGTGTTGATTTGCTCTTTGGTTTGATTGATGGCTTGTTTCAACTTTGCCGTTTCCGCTTGCGTGTCGGCAACCGTTTTCACCGTGACTGTGGGTTGCTCTTTGCGCCACCATACAGCGGTACCCAGATTGATGCCCGGTGCGGCGCCTACGCCTTGGATGGTTTGGCTCACTGTGGAATCCCCCTTAATCATTACGAAAGCGTTGCGATGATTTCCGCCAATTTATTGACAGCTGCTTCTGCATCTTCGCCTTCAGCGCGGATCGTAATCTCATCATTTTGTTTGGCAGCCAAGGACATTACGCCGAGCAAACTTTTAGCGTCTACTTCTTTTCCGTTTTTCACTAATTTGATAACGCTTTTGAATGCGGAAGCCTCTTTCACCAAAAGAGCTGCTGGACGTGCATGCAATCCGCTTGCGTTGGTAATGGTTACTGTTTTTTCCATAGGTCTTCACAAATCCTTTCTTACGGTTTATTTGAATGGGGCGTACGGCCTTCCCGAGAATGGCTCGCATGCCTGCCAGAATGGATGCCCCCGTTTGGCGGGAAGATCCGCGATGTTTTTTTCATCTTCTGGCGCTGTTTGTGACAGTTTAAGGTGTCAGATGAAACAGCGTTTTTGTTGTACGCTTTCATTTGTCTGTGTGCCAAAGGCGTTATGGTTCAAGAGGAGAAAGGAATGGGGGCGAGCGCCATTGCTTGCTCCAACACTTTTTCGCCGTTCATGGTGGCGAAGGCTACCGGGTTCACCATGGCCAAGGGGATGGCATGGGCATCCGCCTTTTTTTGCAGGTCACGCTTATGATGTCCGATTTGCGGCTCCAATAAAATCACATCAACCAGCGGCAACTTCGCTTGGCACTCATGGATCCCGACGGCTTCAGCCACTAATGGAACCCCTTTGTCCTGCGCGGCTTCATTGATTTTTCGACAAAGCACGCCGGAAGAGGCGCCCCAACTGCACACAAGCAATAAACGGATGGTGCGACCCATCGGTTTGTCCCTCCCCGGTGACAGGTTTTTTACTTCAAGATGGAAAAACCGTTTTCGGGGGATGGCACCCATATGACGTGCAATTTTGATGCCAACCCTCGTAACGGGCGGTAAATGAAGATGAACCGGGAAAGTGTGCAAAAACAGGTTGCACACTTCACACGGTTCATGAAGAAATGGGTCTGTTTGGTGGTTCAGCAGACAAACGAGCCAGTTCATGCGCGGCGGCGGGCGGAAAACGGACACCCATGTCTTGTTCCAATTGTTGCAGAAAACCCTCCCACAGCGTCAGATGGGCGGTAGGCGGTTTGGGAGCAGGTGGACTTTGGGTGGTCACTTTGGCTTGCGCCCGGTGTAATTGGGCAGCGAGGAGTTGATCCATGTAAATGCCCACGTGCATCCACATGCCCATCTCCCGTTCGGGCGTCCAATCGAACAGTTCCCGAAAGCGGGGCGCTTCTTGCTCAATCAATCGCACCAATCGTTTGGGGTTATAATGGGTTATTGTGTCCAAAAGCCCTTGAAGGATGAGTTCGGGCACCCGTTTCGGCGTCAACGGGATTTCCGATTCTTGCACCAACTGTGGTTTGCGGGTCTTAGCCAAATGGTGCGTCAACTTGCGGAATCCTTCTGGTTGGTACAACTCCCATGCCGGGAAATAAGGGATATCCGTCAAAGCGGGCGGAACCGTGCCTACGATGGCGATCAGGTCATAGGTTTCCTGCAGTTGTACTAACCCTTGGGACCGGCGCGTAAACGGATCGATTTGCGCCGAGCGGATGACCACATCGCTGTCGGCGGCCGGCAGGCGCTTTTTTAACCAACTTTCCAGCGTGGACGCGGCTCCTTCCCCGGTGAGACAGACTGTGGCGATGCACCGCTGTTTGGTCTGATCGGTTTGTCCATCCAGCGAGAAAAAGAGGGCGATCAAGTCCAATTCATATTCAGGCAGGCGCAGTCGGTAATGCTCTTCCAAAGCACGGCCGATTTGCCGCGCTATTTTTTTGTGCAGAGGCAGGACAGGCAAGTCGGATGGCACGGGTTGGGCTGGGCGCCGTTCGGGTTGCCGGATGAAGGCTTGGATGTGCAATGCCAATGCTTTCAAGGGAAATGACTGTGCCGCTTGCGGGAGTTTGTCACGCCACGGTGATAGTGTCCGCTCCAACAATTGGAGCAATTGTGGGTCTAGCGGCGGTTCGCTTTCCTGGGAATCGCCCGGCTTGAATGAGGTGACCAAGCGGCGGATGTAGGAATTGACAGTTTCCTGAAGTTCCCGTTCCATTTCCAGCGGTGTCGCTCCTTGCTGTGACAACAGGGCATGGCGATGCAACAGTTGCTCATAAATATTGTCTGAGGGTACCTGTTTCAAGCGGGAAGCGATGGCCGTGGTCACCGGCCCTTGTTGGCGCAAGTGTGTCGGCAAATCGTTGATGGTGACGATCACTTGGTCTTTGCGGTGACCAAGCTGACGCAAAAAGGCCCTGGCGCAAGCGATTTGAATGTCACTTTTCAATTGGCCGATATTGCCCGGGCAGGGATAAGACAAAAAACGGGCCCGGCATTCCTCTGTTACAGTCAAGGGTACTCCCATTTGGGTTTCTTCCTCTTTTAAGAAAGTGGAGAGTAGTTTCGCCCGTTCTTGTGGAGGGCGTTCACGCAGCGGAGGAATGGTCAGCTTGACTGAAAAACGGCGCATCAATGTGGGCAGTAAGGCGGTATCTGGTGCTTCCGTGGTAGCACCGATCAGGCGGATGGCCACCGTTCGTTCAGCATGGGTCTCCCCTAGCCGACGAAAGCTCCCCTGATCCATTAGGGAGAACAGCATTTCCTGGCCCGATGGGGGAAGGCGGTGGATCTCATCCAAAAAAAGAATGCCGCGATCGGCTCGTTCCACCAAGCCTGGCTTGTCTTCTACGGCTCCGGTGAAGGCGCCTTTTTTCACCCCGAATAGCTGGGCCAGCAAGAGTTCCGGATTTTGGGCGTATTCGGCACAGTTGAAGGTGATAAACGGTGTGCCCGGCGATAAGTGGCCTGCTTCCGTGGCCACTTGAACCAGTGTTTGCGCCATGTGCGTTTTTCCTACCCCCGTTTCACCAGTGAGCAAGATGGGTAATCCGTGTGGGGGATACAATAAAGCCGCCAATGCTTCTTTCAACAGGTCGGCGATCCCGGAATGGGCCGCTTGCATCGGGAATGGAGCCTCTGGCTGGGTTGGACGGTACAAAACTGGTCGTCCGGCAATTTTTTCCGCTAACCCTTGTTTGACAAGTTGGTTGAGGTAACGACTGACGGTTGAACGGTCTAAGTCCAACTGCTTTGCCAACTCTCCCGCAGTGGTTCCTGCTGGCTGTTTGCTCAGTTGTTGATGGATGGCATCAAGTTTTTTCATACTTCTTTTCGCTCCGTGTAAAAGTTGGTGATTTTATCATACACACTTTGCACAGTAATTGTCGATTGGATTCCTTAGGATTGATTGGCAAGTTAAGGGATTAAGAAGCGCTGTTTTCTGCGGAAATCATTTCGAGAGCAGGAAGAATGTCTTATATGAAGAAATTCAATTAAGAATGACCGATTCAGCGCATAAGATAAGAGAGGGAACAAAATGGAAAAGAAATGGCAAGAGTTGAAAAAGCGGCTCAAGGAAATTTATGATTTGCAATCTGTGATCGCACTGTTGGATTGGGATCAAAATACATACATGCCCCATGCGGCAGGAGGTGCGCGGGGTAGCCAATTGGCGACATTGGGGCGAATTGCGCATGATAAGCTGACTGATCCCCGCTTGGGTGAACTGTTGGAAGAACTGGATGGTCAATGGCCGTCTGACTCCCTTGAAGCGGATTTGATCCGTGCGGCAAAAAGAGAAGTTGACAGGGAAACAAAGGTGCCGGCTGATTTTATTTCCCGCTTCTATCAAAATTCCGCCGAAACGTATCAGGCTTGGGTGGCCGCCCGGGAGGAAAATCGTTTTGACAAGGTGGTTCCGCATCTGGAACGGACATTGGAGCTGAGCCGGGAATACGCCCATTATTTCTCCGGGTTTGATCATGTGGCTGATCCGCTGATCGACCGCACCGACTATGGCATGAAAGCCAAAGAGCTACAAGCGTTGTTCGGGGAGTTGCGCAAGCAGTTGGTACCATTGGTGGAGCAGGTGACAGCCGGTCCGGAGGTGTCGCAAGCCTGCATTAAACAGCACTTTGCTAAAGAAAAGCAATTGGCTTATGTGAAGCAACTGATCAGCGCTATGGGATTTGATTTTAACCGTGGGCGGCTTGACTTGTCACCTCATCCGTTCATGATTCGATTGGCACACGATGATGTGCGAATTACAACGCGGGTCAATGAAGAGGATGTGACGGAGGTGCTGTTTAGCACCATCCATGAAACGGGTCACGCCTTTTATGAGTTGGGCATAGACGCTGATTTGGAAGGAACACCGTTGCACAAGGGAGCCTCGTCAGGGATCCATGAAAGCCAATCCCGCTTGTGGGAAAATGTCGTCGGCCGAAGCCGGGCATTCTGGCAAGCGCACTATCCTTCTTTACAAGCCGCTTTTCCCTCCCAGCTGGGGAATGTTTCCTTGGATGACTTCGTGCGGGCGATCAACCGGGCGGAGAAGTCGCTTATTCGCATTGAAGCAGATGAATTCACATACAATCTGCATGTAATCATCCGCTTTGATTTGGAATTGGCCATGCTGGAAGGAAAACTGGAAGTCAAAGATTTGCCGGAGATGTGGCGCTCCCGCTTCCAAAGCGATCTTGGTATCAGTCCGACGGATGATAACCACGGAGTGCTTCAAGATATTCATTGGTACGCAGACTTCATCGGCGGAATGTTTCAAGGATACACCCTTGGCAACATCCTCAGTTGCCAATTTTATGAGGCCGCATGCCGCGTCCATCCGCAGATACCGGACGAAATCGCGGACGGAAACGTATCGACCCTCCATGGTTGGTTAAAGGAGAACGTATACCGCCACGGAAGCAGGTGGACGGCGAAGGAGTTGGTGCGGCGAGCGACCGGTTCTGAGATGACGATTGCTCCTTACATCGCTTATCTGAAGCGGAAAGCAGACGAGTTGCACCTCGGGCGTTAAGCCTCGCCCCATCCCTGCGCATCATAACTCGCGGGGGTGGGGCAGTTTGGTGCTGGGCCGTCTTCGTCTGTGTGCGAAAAATATACACAAATCGTTTAATTGATCGCGAAGGTTGTGAATTGACGCCGCTTAAAATTAAGTTTATCGTGGAAGATAGATTATTGACGGTAATGTTTACAAGCTTGACAATCGGACTTCCACAAGGGGAAAGATAGGTTGATCAATAATGGAGCAGATGAATATAAAAAAGTGGATCAAGCCAGCGGTGGAAGCTCTTCCGTCTAAGCGGGTGATTCTGCTGGCGTTTGCCGTGCTGCTGGTGTTTGTGATGGTAGCTATTCCCTTGTTTAATCGCTTGATGTATCCGCTTGAATATGAAGAGTACATCTTTGATAGTGCACAAGAGACGGGAGCGGATCCATTTCTGGTCATGGCGGTGATCCGCCAGGAGAGCAAGTTTGATCCAGACAAGAAATCGGCGGTTGGCGCGCAAGGGCTGATGCAGCTTATGCCGTCAACAGTCAATGATATCATTCGGGACGGACATTTTTCGCCAGCTGTTCGCGACTATGTGTTTGACCCAGCGACGAATATCCGGTTGGGTAGCTGGTACATCAAGTTTTTAAGTGACCGTTACAAAGGGAATTATGTAGCTGTGATTGCCGCGTACAATGGCGGCTTGGGAAATGTGGACAAATGGATAAGCTCCGGGGTCTGGGACGGGACGAGGCAAAACCTCGATCAGATCAAATACGGTGAGACACGCCATTATGTGGCTCGTGTAAGCTATTACTACGAAAAGTACAAACAGTTGTACAAGGATAATTACGAAGAGTATCTGAGAGAACAGAAGGAGAAAAAACAGAAGCAATAATAAAAATCCGGCTGGGATTCCACCGGATTTTTCCCTTTTCGGCGGAGTGCAGGAGATCAGAGGCAGATGAAAGAAAAGTTATCCCGTCGGCAGGCGATCTTGTTTCTAGCGACCCTTGGGCGGGATGACCCCGGAGAAGCTGCTGTAAGCGGCTTGAGCATTTGGTTGCCGCCGAAGATGGCGACAAAGGTGTCAAAAGGGGAGGAGAAGCCGGTGGATAGGGAGAAGGAGAAGCAACAGCGCGTCAATCGCTTTAACCGGGCTTCGCTCATTTATGACGATTATGCGGAGAGTTACCGGAAAGTCGCTTGCCGTCTGCTGATGCAACTGGATCGCCATGGGTGGCCGCCACCGCGTAGGATATTGGATGTCGGATGCGGGACGGGCCATATGACGCAATTGATTCTGGAGGCATTTCCGGAAGCGGAGGTCGTCGCTCTGGATATCGCTGACCGCATGGTGCGGGCCACCTGTGAGAAGGTGGGGGATGATCGCTCCCGGCTGAAAGTGGTGGTCGGCGATGTGGAGGATGTCGACTTGAGCGGGTTGGGGCCGTTTGGTCTGATTGTGTGCAATGCGGTGTGCCATTGGTTTCGGGAGCCGCTGAAGACGTTTGGCAGATTGGCGGATAATCTGGAAACGGGCGGCCGCCTGCTAGCTTCCATTTACGGGCCGGACAACTGCGCTGAATTGGGTGCGCTGTTTGGCCAAGTGGAGGAAGAATGGAATCTCCCTCGCGAGCAACACTTGTTTCCCACCCGTTCATCGAAAGAGTGGGAAGAGTTATTGACGGCAGCTGGACTTGCCAAAATCGACTCGTGGGAGAGTTGGATGCGCTTGGAATATGCGAACGGCCTTTCCTTTTTGAAAGCGATCAAGGCGGTGGGGGAAGCGGCTGGTCGGACAAGCCATCCCCTTTGGCTTCAACGGCGCATACTTCTGGAGGTGATCCGGCGTTATGAACGGGCACACCGATGTGGAAGCGGAGTGTATGCCACCATACATTTTTTGCAGTTTCTTTTTGAAAAGACAGATGACCCATCAGAGGTAATGCTGTTTAAATAACATGAATTTATGATAGGATTAGGTTGAAAACATCGAAAGGGCTGAAAATGAATGTTAAAAAACATCTTTGCTTCTTTTGGGTTCGGCGCTGCAAAGGTCGACCTGGTATTAGATGATTTTCGGCTGAAAATGGGACAGCCTGTGACAGGGAAAATCGTCTTGACCGGAGGGCAGGTCGAACAAGCCATCGAAGGGTTGGAAGTGGAGTTTCGCTTGGCTTCCGCTTATCAGCGTGGGGACAATATCGTCAATGTCAACGAAACGATCGCAACCATTCCGGTTACCGAGGAAACCTTTCAGGTGGCCCCAGAAGAAACGAGAGAGTATCCATTCACTTTTGTTTGCCCAGAATTTATTCCGGCGTCATCAGTGAATACGCGATATTATTTCCAAACCAATCTGGAGATCAAAAGCGGCATTGATGCGCAGGATCGCGACTTTGTGGATGTTTACCCATCCGGCCTGCAAGAATATTTCTGGGATGGGTTTAACAAGCTCGGCTTTGTGCCGCAAGAAGAAGGTTACACCGGTAAGAAAGGCGGCGGCTTCCAAATCATCCAGTTCCGGCCGACGGAATGGTTGCGCGGCGAATATGACGAGATCGTCTTTATGTTCCAGCCGGCACATACGCAAAACGGGGTGGCTGGCTTTTTCGAGCTGGACAAAAAGGGCAAAGGCTTACTCGGTCTGTTGGCTGATGAATTGGATTTGGATGAAAAGAAGGGACGGTTTGTGTTCACCAAAGCCGATCTCACTTCTGGCGAGTACGCCGCGGAAACGATTCGGCAGTTTATCAATCACCACTCCAAAGACTTGATCGGCTAACTGGCTAAGCGGCCAGCACAAGATGCCGACAGGCGCTGATAAAGACGCAAAAACCAAGCCATGTGAGATCAGGCTTGGTTTTTGCTTTTTTCTACGCCGCTTATCACATGGTATTTTACGTTGTTTGGGAGAGTCATGATGGAAAGGCACCTTGCAAATGGGTGGCTTTTTTGTGCGTATTACGGGACAAGGAAAAGGGGTGATATTTACATCCGTAGCCAAGTGGACGGGAACGAAGATTTCGGTTTGGCTTCCTTAGCTGACAGTACAACACGGAGATGAAATTGTATCTCGCCTACACGGAAGGCACCTGTTTCATTCATGCTCATTTGGAGAGTGGTTGGTTAACGATTGTAAACTTAATGATGTAATCTTGTTGACAATATAGCGGAATCATTTCTATCATTAATGTAAACCTTTTGTTTGTTTTTGGTTTACAAAAAGGGGGATGGTGGCTTGGCGACGTGGAGTTATGACGAGTTGCTGGAGAAAAATCGGCGCTTTCTATGGAATCCATTTACACAGATGAAGGGGTATTTGGAAGATGAGCCCTTGATCATCGAACGGGGAGAAGGGGTTAAGCTTTACGATGTGCGGGGCCGGGCGTATTACGATGGCAATGCGTCAGTATGGCTCAATGTGCATGGCCACGGGCACCCGAAGCTAAATGCTGCGATTCGAGAACAGCTGGATCAAGTGGCCCACAGCACGTTGTTGGGGATGTCAAGTGTCCCCGCGTTGTTGCTGGCGGAGAAACTGGTGCAGTTGACCCCGGAACGGTTGCAAAAAGTGTTTTATTCCGACAGCGGGGCGGAAGCGGTGGAAATCGGGTTAAAAATGGCTTACCAGTATTGGAAATTGCGGGGACGTCCGGAGAAACAAGTGTTCATCAGCATGAAGAACGCTTATCACGGCGATACGGTCGGAGCGGTGAGCGTAGGAGGGATGGATACGTTTCACGCCACGTTTTCCGGGATGCTGTTTCCAACGCTGAAAGTGTCTTACCCATATCCGTATCGTTTTGATGGTTCACCGGAGGCCTGCCGGCAAGCCTGTTTGGATGAGTTGGCTGGCGTGTTGGCGGAACATGGGGACAAAGTGGCAGGATTGATCGTCGAGCCAATGGTGCAGGGTGCGGGAGGCATGATCATGATGCCGCCAGGAACGCTGGCCGAGATTGAAAAGCTTTGCCGGGCGCATAAGGTGTTGTTGCTCATTGATGAAGTGGCTACCGGATTCGGACGGACTGGGCGGATGTTCGCCTGTGAGCACGAAGCGGTGCAACCGGACATCATGATGGTCGGCAAAAAGCTGACTGGCGGATATCTGCCGGTGGCAGCGACACTCACCTCTGATGAGGTGTATGACGCTTTTTATGGCGAACACCATGAAGGTAAAACGTTCTATCACGGACATTCTTATACGGGAAACCAGCTGGGATGTGCGGTGGCGTTAGCCAATTTGGCATTGTATGAAGAAGAGCGTGTGCTGGAGCATGTGGCTAAGGCCAGCCAGCTTCTGGCGGAGTTGCTGGAGCCGATGAAGGCTCTGCCCCACGTCGGAGAAGTGCGCCAACTCGGCTTGATGGTCGGCATTGAGCTGGTGAAGGATAAGGTAACCAAAGAACCGTATCCGTGGGAGGAAGCGATCGGGGCGCGGGTTTGCCGGCGGGCACGGGAACTGGGTCTGATCACCCGGCCGCTGGATCATGTCGTCACCTTTATGCCACCACTAGCTACCCCCTTCGCCGATTTGCAAGCGATGGTTGGGATTCTCGAACAGGCGATCAGGGAGGGGACAGCGTGATTCCGGGCAGCGGCTTGTTTATCACCGGAACGGGAACGGAAGTTGGCAAGACCGTGGTCACGGCAGCCTTAGCGTGGGCTCTGCGGGAGCAGGGACTCCGCGTCGGAGTGATGAAGCCGGTGCAAAGCGGAGGCCGTTTGACAGACCCTGACACGGATGGGATGCGGTTGAAGACGTGGCTGGATCTTTCTGAACCAGTGGATGAGATCGTCTGTTACCACTTTCCCGAACCGGTGGCACCAGGGCTGGCCGCTGAATGGGCCGGGGTGGAGATTACGCGCGAGTCGATCTTGCACAGGCTGGCAAAACAGGTGCGAGCATGCGATGTGATGCTGGTTGAGGGAGCGGGTGGATGGCTGGTTCCGCTTGGCGCGGATTGGACCATTGCCGACTTAGCTGCTGAAATCGGGTGGCCGGTGGTGATCGTTGCGCATGGACACCTGGGAACGGTCAACCATACGGCGTTGACGGCCTTAGCTATTCGCCAGCAAGGTTTGACGCCGGCTGGGGTCATCTTAAACGGCTGGTCTGCGGGGCTGGACGATCCGAGCGTTGCGGACAATCCGCGCCTGATCAGGCAAGTGGCGAAACTCCCTGTCTGGGGAAGTCTGCCTTGGCTTGCGGGGAAGCTTACCGGGGCAGTGCTTAAAGAAGCGGGGTGCGCGAACCTGGATGTCGGACTGGTCATGGAAACGTTAAAAGGGGGAAACACAAATGGGTAATTGGGAACGGCTGGCGGATAAGGCTTTGGCGGGAGAAAGATTGTCGTTGGAGGAAGGGTTGTCGGTGCTAAAAGCGCCGGACGATGAGGTGTTGCCCCTGTTGCAGGCGGCCTTCCGCGTGCGCCGGACGTATTTTGGCAAGAAGGTAAAGCTCAATATGATCATGAACGCCAAAAGCGGTTTGTGCCCTGAGGATTGCGGCTACTGTTCGCAATCGATCGTTTCCACGGCGCCCATCGAGAAGTACACCTTGCTAAAGAAAGATCAGCTGATCGCAGGGGCCAAAGAGGCGCAACGCCGCAAAGCGGGAACTTATTGCATTGTAGCCAGCGGCCGGGGACCGACCAAAGGAGAATTGGAGGAAGTCATCGCCGCGGTGAAAGAAATTAAGCAAGAGATGCCGTTAAAGATCTGCGCCTGCTTGGGAATTTTGTCTGAAGAGCAAGCTCAACAGCTGAAAGAAGCCGGTGTGGACCGATATAATCACAACTTGAATACCAGCGCCGGACATTACGCCAACATTACGACTACCCATACGTATGAAGACCGGGTGCGTACGGTGGAGATGGCCAAAGCGGCCGGAATCTCCCCTTGTTCGGGTTGCATTATCGGCATGGGCGAGACGATGGAACAAGTAGTTGAGATGGCGTATGGGTTGAGGGAGTTGAATGCGGATTCGGTACCGGTCAACTTCTTGCACGCCATCCCGGGTACCCCGCTTGGACATTTGGATGAGCTCAACCCGCTCTATTGCCTCAAAGTGCTGGCTCTGTTCCGCTTCCTGTTGCCCGACAAAGAGATCCGGGTATCCGGAGGGCGCGAATCCAATTTGCGTCAGTTGCAACCGTTGTCTCTATACCCTGCCAACGCCATCTTTGTCGGCGATTATTTGACGACGGAAGGGCAAGCTGTTTTGACTGACCATCAGATGATAAAGGACATGGGTTTTGAGATTGAGGAGTGCGCACAGTGAGCGAGAGTTGGGAGAGCACGTTACGCGAAGAAACGGGGGCGTGGGCGGAGCGGCATTTGCTCCGTACGCTCATCCCAGCACAACAGGCGGGCCAAACTGTTCTCATCCGAGAGGGGCGGCGACTCCTTAATTTTTCTTCTAACAATTACCTCGGCTTGGCCACTCACCCAAAGTTGGGGCTGGCTGTGGCTGAGTCGGCATCCCAAGGGGTTGGCGGGGTGGCATCCCGGCTGATTATCGGTCACAACGAGGAAACGGAGACGCTGGAGCGGGAAATCGCCCGTTTCAAAGGGACCGAAGCGGCCTTGTTGTTTCCCAACGGGTACATGGCTAACCTGGGTTTGTTGTCCGCCTTGCTGAAGCCGTCAGATGCGGTATTCAGCGACCAGTACAACCATGCCAGCATTGTAGACGGGATTCGGTTGAGCGGTGCCCAATCATACCGTTACCGTCACCTGAACCTGGAACATTTAGAAGTTCTGTTGAAGCGGGCCGATGCCAAAGGAGCCAAGCGCAAGCTGATTGTCACCGATTCGGTGTTCAGCATGGATGGCGATGTGGCACCATTATCCGATCTGGTGCAATTGAAGCGGAAGTATAACGCCGCATTGGTGTTGGACGAGGCACATGCTGCAGGGGTGTGGGGACCCGGCGGGGCGGGTATGGCCCACCATCTGGGGGTGGCGGAGGACGTCGATCTGCATATGGGGACCTTTAGCAAAGCGTTTGGCGTGTACGGCGCATATGTAGCTGGTAAAAAGGAGTGGATTCAATATCTAGTAAACCGTTGTCGCCCATTAATCTACACCACCGCCTTGCCACCGGTGTTAGTGGCGGCGATCCGCACGTCCTTGCGTCTGGTTGAAGCGGGGGACAATCTGCGCCGCGATCTGCATGAACGAAGCGCGTGGTTTCGACAAAAGTTGCAAGAGGCAGGCCTATCCATCGGCGGATCGACTACCCAGATCGTCCCGTGGATTGTGGGCGAGAGCGAACAGGCGATTAAGCTAAGCCGGGCTTTAGCTGAGGAAGGCGTGTTGGCTGTAGCCATCCGTCCGCCGACTGTGCCGGAAGGGCAGAGCCGCCTGCGGTTTTCTCTGATGGCCACCCATACGAAGGCAGAGGTGGAACAGGCGGTAGCGGCGATCCGTCGGGTGGCTGAACAGGGGGCGGTGCGATGAATCAACGGGTTCGCTGTGTTTGGCTGGCGGGTTGGTCGGCCGATGAGCGCTGTTGGCAACCAGTCATCGAGCGCTTGCCAGAGGCTGAACACCAGGTGATCTCTTTTCTTGATATGCCGCCCTCTGCGGAGGAGATTGCGCGCCGCCTTCACATTGCACCCCCGTTTGTGCTGATTGGCTGGTCTATGGGTGCTTTTCTGGCGCTCCAGTATGCAGCCGCATATCCGCAACATGTGACGGAGGTGTGCGTGGTCAGTGGTGCAAGCCAATTCATCACACAGAAACGGGAGGCGCGCCTGCTTGAGAGGATGATGCGCAGAGTGACTGAAGACCTGGAGCAGGTGTTGCAGGAGTTTGACGGGCGTTTGTTCACCGCTATGGAAGTCAAGTGCATTTCCGCTACCAAACGAGTGATTCGCGGCTGTGTGCCTGATGCGAAAATGTTGCTGGACGGCCTTGGCTATTTACGGACGGTTTCCGTTCGTAAACTTGCGCCTTGGCTGCCATTTCCTGTTCACTTGCTCAGTGGAGCTGCGGACCCGATTTGCCCTGTGGCTGGCGCAGAAGAGTTGGCGGAACTGTTGCCGCAAGGCGATCTGACAGTCTGGCCGGAGGTGGGGCACGCGCCATTTTTGAGCCAACCGGATCGATTTGTCGCATGGATGAAGGAGAGGTGCAACATTGATTGACAAACAACGAGTCGCCCGCAGCTTTAATGCGGCCGCGGCCACTTACGACCGATATGCGGACGTGCAACGGAAGATGGCTCGCCAATTGCTCGACTCTGTCATACAAGGGGGTCCATCGCCTCAGCGGGTGTTGGAAGTGGGGTGTGGAACGGGGTATTTGACGGCGTTGTTGGCGGAGGTATTCCCGAAAGCAGAGTTGGTGGCGCTCGATTTGGCCGAAGCGATGGTGAGCGAGGCGAAACGGCGGATGGCGACTGATAGGGTTACATTTATTGTGGCCGATGCGGAAACATGGTCGGCTACAGCCAAGGGAAGCTATGACCTGATTATCTCCAATGCCGCCATTCAGTGGTTTACCCAGCCGCAAACGGTGCTTGAACATTGGTTCCGCTTGTTGTGTCCGGGTGGGCGGATGGTTGCGGGCACATTTGGGTCAGATACATTTGTGGAGTTGCACCGCATCTGTGCCACAGTTGAAAAAGAGTGGGGCTTGCCGCTGCAGACGCATGGTTTGCCGCTGTTGTCGGCAGCGCGTTGGAAAGCGTGGCTAGATGGTGCTGGCTGGATGGAGACGGAGGTACGGGAAGAGAGGGTAACAGTGGAGTTCGCATCTTGTCGCCAATTTTTATCAACGTTGAAAAAGACGGGGGCCAGCCACAGCCAATCTCGCTTACCCTTGGCGACCGAACGGCGGTTGCTCAAAGAAGTCATGAACCGGTATGACCGCGAATATGCGGTACCAGACGGGGTGATGGCCACTTATCACGTGTTGCTGTTGGAAGGGAAAAAAATGGATAAAACATGCCAAACAAGCCGGGTGGTGCGTTAAACACTACCCGGCTTGTGTTGTGATAAAAAGGATGATAAAGGCTCGTAATAGGCTGCTGTGATTGCCACTTGCTTTTGCGGAGAAAATTTGTTATTTTATTAAATTGTATTTTGTTTTTCCCTTTTCTTATAAATGTGTTGGAATCGGTGTGAAATTAACGGATTAAAGCAGGAAATCAGTCAAAAACAAAGAAGAGTGTATAGTACTATTTTAAATAATAACTTTCGCATCGGGGTGATCACATGACCTATCTCTTGCTCATCATCCTGACCTATCTGATGATGGCCGCGAATCGCCGATTGTTGGGAATCCCCGGCTTTTTCTATTACAACTGTGTCCGTCCGTTTCTGAAACTGGCCTATCGTGACCGAGTGAATCGGGTGGAAGAGGTGTACTATTGGGATATGGCGGAAGCAGTTGGCGAAAAGGCACAATGGGCCATCTTGCCTTCCTACTTGATTGCGATAGACATCTTGCCGCAGATGGAATGGTGGATACACGCCATTGTTTTTTGTTTGATTCATTATCTGTGGTGGGTCTTTTTGTCGTTTCAGCAAATGAAAAAGTACATCCCACAAACACCTGCCTTGCGGCCGCGGACGTCACCTTCGCGGGTGCAACAAGCGTAAGGAAGGGATTGGATGGGCAGATTCAGGAAAGCGCGCCAGAGAGAGGGGGTCTTACCAAACAGGTAGAACCCCTTTTTTTTGTGCTCTGTTTCCACGCTTGACGCCTTCACGCGGTCCAGCGAAGCAGTGAGCTCATGTGAACAAATCCTCCTCCAAAGCCGGACAATAACAACAAATCCCCTTGTTTCACTTTGCCTTCATCTATTCCCATTTGCAATGCCAGCGGAATCGAAGCAGACGAGGTGTTGCCATAATACTCCGCGCTAAACAGGGTCTTTTCGGTCGGATAATCAAGCCGCCCACAGACGGCGTCAATGATGCGCAAATTGGCGCTGTGTGGCACAAACCAATCAATGTCGTCAAGCGTGTAATCTGTTTGTTCCAACAAGAGCGGGATTTCGCGCGACAAGGTGCTGACGGCGATCTTAAACACTTCTCGTCCGTTTTGGATCATGTATCCGTTTTTGATGATCTCCTGCCCCCGTATATGGGTGGCGAGGTCGCTTTTGTACAAATGGATGCCCGCTGATCCGTCTGTTGTCATGCGGGTGTGGATAAAACTCGCTTGGTCGGCTGGACAGGCTTCAACCATGACTGCGCCGGCGCCATCACCCAGCAGGATGCAGGTGTTGCGATCCGTGTAGTCTGTGATTTTGGTCAGTGTTTCTGCGGCGATGACGAGGATTTTGCGGTGAAGCCCTGATGTGATCATGCCATTGGCGAGGTGAAGGGCGTAGACAAAACCCGCGCAAGCGGCAGAGATGTCAAGGGCTCCTGTGTCGGGCAGCCCATAATGGTCTTGGATCTGGCAGGCGACACTTGGAAAAGTGGTGTCAGGCGTCGCAGTGGCGACCAAGATCAGATCGACCTGGTTCAAGGTGACTGGATAACGTGCCAACATATTGTCCACCGCTTTGATTGCCAGATGGCTTGACCATTCATCAGGTGCCGAGACGCGCCGCTCTCTGATGCCGGTGCGGGGGACGATCCACTCATCAGAGGTGTCAACCATTCGCTCCAAATCGGCATTGGTGAGCCGCTCTTCTGGCACATGTGTACCAATGCCGGTGATTTTCGCTAGGGAATGCATCATGGGGCCTCCTTGATACTTGGTATTAGTACCTTATATTAGTACCAGGTTATAATTTATACGCCGAGTATACCTCATTCCTGTGCAAAGGAAAAGGGGCCTTTCCAAGGTGTGCGACAAGCCGCTAAACCGATAGGAGGTGTGGGATGTTCGTGCTGATTTTACTAGGGCGTGTCTGATGAATAGGTCAGCGCATCAAAACCATGTTCATCATTTTGCCGCTTCTTTCCCGTCCACTTGATTTGCCAGATACACCAAAGAGATGATGTTTTGGGGAAAGAGGATATACCTTCAGCGGCAAGGGTTTTTGTTTATTCAGAAAAGAAATTGGCAAAAAATTTTTATTAGCCCCTTGACGCATGAAAAAAACAGAGAAATAATATTATTAAATGATATAAAATTTACCCATTTCTAAATGATAACGCTTACTCGAAACTCTATCCGGTTGGAGGGGTTTTTTTCAGACCTCTTAATGAATGACTGTTCATTCAGATGAGGGGCGGACTTTGAGAGGAGGAATCATCGTTGGCACGCATCAAAAAAGCGGCAGTCTTGGGCGCAGGCGTCATGGGGGCAGCCATTGCCGGCCATCTCGCTAATGTGGGCATCCCCACCTTGCTCTTGGACATCGTGCCTCGCGAGTCGGTGGAGAGCAAGGATAAGAAAGAACGCAATCGGTTGGCGCAAGCAGGAAAAGAGCGCTTGTTCAAGGAGAAGCCTGCACCGCTCTATACCAAGGACGTAGCGGCACTGATTGAAATCGGCAACATGGAAGATGATTTCGACCGATTGGCAGAAGTTGATTGGATCATTGAAGTGGTTGTGGAGAATCTCGCTATCAAACAGGGCTTATACGAACGCCTCGAAAAAGTGTGGAAACCGGGAACGGTAGTTAGTTCTAACACTTCTGGCATTTCCATCAATAAGATGGTGGAAGGAAGAAGCGAAGCGTTTCGCCGCCACTTTTTGGGGACACACTTTTTCAATCCGCCCCGCTATATGAAGTTGTTGGAGATCATTCCCGGAAACGATACAGATCCTCAGATTGTTGAAGAGATGAGACACTTTGCCGAAGAGGTGCTGGGCAAAGGAGTTGTCCTTTGCAAAGATACGCCAAACTTTATCGCCAACCGCATCGGTACCTACGGCTTACAGATCACCTTGCAAGCGATGGTCGATCTGGGCATGGGGCCGGATGAAGTGGATGACGTAACCGGACGGGCAATGGGCCGTCCCAAGAGCGCCACGTTCCGCACACTGGATTTGGTCGGCTTGGATACCTTTGTGCATGTGGCAGGCAATGTCCATGAAAACGCGAGTGATGAAGAGGAGAAAGCAGCGTTTGAAGTATCCCCCGTCTTGAAACAGATGGTGGAGAAAAAATGGCTGGGTGAAAAGGCGGGCCAAGGCTTCTATAAGAAAGTGAAAACCGAGTCCGGAAAAGAGATTCACGCATTGGATCTGGCGACGATGGAGTATCGTCCGCGCAAGAAGTTGAAAACGCGCTCATTGGAGCAGGCCAAGAAGGCTAAAAGCTTGCCGGAGCAATTGCAAGCACTGGTGTACGCCGACGATGTGGCGGGCAAATTGGCTTGGACCATCACTAAGAAAGTGTTGCTGTATTCCGCCAAGCGCTTGGAAGAGATCGCCGGTGACATCGTCAGTGTGGACCAAGCGATGAAATGGGGCTTCAACTGGGATTTGGGTCCCTTTGAAACCTGGGATGCGATCGGATTGGTAAAATCGGTAGAACGGATGAAAGAAGAAGGAGAGACCATTCCGGCTTGGGTAGAGGCGTGGATTGCGGACGGAAACACCCGCTTCTACGAAGTGAAGGAAGGCAAGCGGCATTCCTTCCATATCGGCGGCAAGTGGGGTGAAGTGGAAGAAAACGAAAAAGTGATTTCCCTCGCTCGCTTAAAAGAGCAAGGCAAGCTTATCAAAGGCAATCGCGGGGCCAGCTTGATCGATATCGGGGACGACATCGCCTGCCTGGAATTGCATCCGCTGAAGCAGGCCATCGGTGCAGATGTGATCTCC
Source organism: Laceyella sacchari (assembly GCF_024927925.1). NCBI lineage: Bacteria > Bacillati > Bacillota > Bacilli > Caryophanales > Thermoactinomycetaceae > Laceyella > Laceyella sacchari. The sequence continues at coordinate 2,865,060 of NZ_CP103866.1, read as the reverse complement.
ATGATCAACGCTGCCGTCAAAGAAGTAGCCGCCAATTACCGGGGATTGGTCATCTCGGCGGAAGCTGCCAACTTCTGCGTCGGGGCCAACATCATGATGATGCTGATGGAGGCGCAAGATCAAAACTGGTTTGAACTCGATCTGATGGTGCGCCAATTCCAAAACGCGATGGGTTCCCTGCGTACCTTGGATCGTCCGGTTGTGGCTGCTCCGTACGGCTTGACGCTGGGTGGCGGTGTAGAAATGTGTCTGCCTTGCGATCGCATTCAAGCGGCGGGAGAAACGTATATGGGATTGGTGGAAGTCGGCGTGGGTCTCATTCCGGGTGGCGGCGGCAACAAAGAGATGTTGCTGCGCTGGACGGAAGGGGTTGATCCGAAAGATCGCATCTCGTTGCAACCGCTGGTTAATCACATCTTTATGGCTATCGGTCAGGCCAAAGTGTCGACAAGCGCCTTGGAAGCGCGGAAGTATAAGTTCCTTCGCGCATATGACGGCATCACCGCCAATCGCGACCATCTCGTCCACGATGCGAAACAAGTCGCCCTGGGTCTATATAAAGCCGGTTACCAAGCTCCGAAGCCGCGCATGATTCCCGTAGTCGGCGAAACGGGGTACAACGTCTTGAAATTGGGTGCTTACGGCCTGCTGAAATCCGGCCACATCTCCGAACATGACTATAAAATCGCAGATAAGCTTGCGTTTGTCTTATCCGGAGGCAACGTGCCGGAAGGAACCTTGGTGAGCGAGCAATATCTGCTTGATATTGAGCGGGAGGCGTTCCTCAGCTTGATCGGGGAGCCGAAAACGCAGGCGCGGATGCAATACATGTTGAAAAAAGGCAAACCGTTGCGCAACTAGAGGGAGAAGGAGGAAAGATTATGCGTGAAGCTGTGATTGTCGCCGGGGCGAGAACGGCGGTCGGCAAAGCGGGGAAAGGGTCTTTGAAACATGCCCGCCCAGATGACTTGGCCGCAGAGGTGGTAAAAGATTTATTGCGCCGCGTCCCGCAGGTGGACCCGAAAGAGATTGAAGATGTGGTGTTGGGGTGTGCTTTCCCTGAAGGAGAGCAAGGCATGAACATGGCTCGGCTCGTCGCTTTGCGTGCCGGATTGCCAAACGATGTGCCGGGGATGACAGTAAACCGGTTCTGCTCTTCCGGTTTGCAGACGATTGCAATCGCTGCGGAGAGAATCATGGCCGGTTTCGCCGACATCATCATCGCCGGTGGCGTGGAAAGCATGAGCATGGTGCCGATGGGTGGCTACAAGCCAGCACCCAACCCTTATTTGATGGAGCACTTGCCGGAGGCGTACATGTCCATGGGACACACGGCCGAGGAAGTGGCGAAGCGGTTTAATGTAACCCGTGAAGACCAAGACCGGTTTGCGCTCGCCAGCCATCAAAAAGCGTATGCGGCCATCCAATCGGGCAAATTCAAAGACGAAATCGTACCGATCACGGTGAAAGAACATTCCTTCGATGCCAAAGGCAAGTTGCAGTTTACGGAGCGAGTGTTTGACACCGACGAAGGGGTTCGTCCGGACACCAACTTGGAAACACTCAGCAAGCTGCGTCCCGTTTTCCATGTGAATGGCACGGTGACCGCGGGAAATGCATCGCAAACCAGTGACGGCGCGGCAGCGGTAATCATCATGTCCCGTGAGAAAGCGGAAGCATTGGGTGTGAAGCCGCTAGCCATTTTCCGCGGGTTCGCTTTGGGCGGAGTAGCTCCGGAGATCATGGGAATCGGACCGGTGGCAGCTGTACCGAAGCTGCTCGACAAAGTGGGAGTCTCCTTGGATGAGATCGACCTGGTTGAACTGAATGAAGCATTTGCTTCGCAAGCGGTAGCGGTGATTCGGGAGCTGGGCATCAATCCGGAGATCGTCAATGTCAACGGTGGTGCCATTGCGTTGGGCCATCCGCTGGGATGTACCGGAGCGAAGCTGACTGTTTCCATCATAAACGAGCTTGAACGGAGAAATGGAAGATACGGAATCGTAACCATGTGTATCGGCGGCGGTATGGGCGCGGCCGGCTTGATTGAACGGGTTTCGTAACACAGACAACCATGCCGGCGCGACAGCACGGCGCCGGCAAACGCCAGCATATCTTATATTCACTTTGACTATGGGAGGATGACAAAAGTGGCGGATAAAAAAGTAAAAGGCGGCGCTTTTCTGCTGGAACAGGCGGACTTGCAAGATGTGTTTACTCCGGAAGAGTTTAACGAAGAGCAAAAGATGATTGCCAAAACAACAGAAGACTTCGTTAAAGATAAAGTGTGGCCAGTGTTGCACGAAATCGAAGAGCACAAATTTGAGCACACGGTGCGCCTCTTGGGCGAAGCGGGCGAATTGGGTTTGCTTGGTGCCGATGTGCCGGAGAAATACGACGGACTCGGCTTGGATAAAATCAGCTCCAGCCTCATTACCGAAAAGATCTCCCTGGGTCGCGCTTTCGGCTTGTCCCACGGTGCTCATGTCGGAATCGGTACGTTGCCGATTGTGTTCTTCGGTAATGAAGAACAAAAGAAAAAATACCTGCCCGGCTTGGCTACGGGACAAAAGTTCGCCGCTTACGCCTTGACCGAGCCGAGTTCCGGTTCCGACGCGCTGGGAGCTAAAACCACTGCAGTGTTAAGCCCGGACGGCAAGCATTACATCTTGAACGGTGAAAAGCAATGGATCACCAACTCCGGCTTTGCTGATGTATTTGTCGTGTACGCCAAAGTAGATGGCGACAAGTTTACCGCTTTTATCGTTGAGCGTGATTTCCCGGGCGTATCCGTCGGTCCGGAAGAGAAGAAAATGGGGATCAAAGGTTCCTCCACGCGGACACTGATCCTGCAAGATGCGCAAGTGCCTGTGGAAAACCTGCTCGGTGAAGTAGGCAAAGGGCACAAAATTGCCTTCAACATCCTGAACATCGGCCGTTATAAACTGGCTGTAGGTACTTTGGGTTCGGCTAAGCGGGCATTGGAGATCTCCGCCAAATACGCTAAAGAGCGCAAACAGTTTAATATTCCGATTGCCAAATTCGGCTTGATTCGTGAGAAGTTGGCGACGATGGCTACCAAAATTTACGCGTTGGAAAGCTTGGCCTACCGGGTGGGCGGCATGTTTGACGCCGGACTGGAAGGTGTAGAAGACGCTGAAGGTGCAGCTGTTGCTGAAGCGATCGGAGAATACGCCATTGAGTGTTCTATCGCCAAAGTGTTCGGTTCGGAAGTGCTGGACTATGTGGTGGATGAAGGGGTACAGATCCACGGCGGTTACGGCTTCATGAATGAGTATGAGATCGAAAACATGTACCGTGACGCGCGGATTAACCGCATCTTTGAAGGAACCAACGAAATCAACCGCTTGCTCATTCCGGCGACCTTGATGAGAAAAGCGATGAAAGGCGAGCTGCCGCTCCTGCAAGCGGGAATGGAACTTCAAGAAGAGCTGCTGTCCATGATGCCATACATCCCAGAAGAAGACGCTCCTGCTTTGGAAGCGGAAGAGCATCTGGTGGAAAACGCCAAAAAGGTCTTCCTGATGGTCGCAGGCTTGGCCGTGCAAAAATACGAGGCCGAATTGAACAAAGAACAAGAGATTCTGCGTGACATCGCAGACATCGCGATTGAGACGTTCGCTATGGAAAGCGCGCTGTTGCGCACCAAAAAAGCCATCTCCAAAAATGGCGAAGACAAAGAGCAAGCCAAAATCGATTTGACTCGCGCGTTCATCTACGAATCGTTCCAGCGGGTGGAATCGTTCGCTCGCCACACCCTGGCAGCGTTGGAAGAGGGAGATGTGTTGCGTACGCAACTGTCTATCCTGAAGAGACTCACACGCCTCGAACCGCTGAACGAAGTGGCGTTGAAACGGACCATTGCTGCGCGCATCTTGGATGCGGAAAAATACGTTGTATAATTGAACGAGAAAAAAGAGCAACCCCTCGGCCCAAGGCTGGGGGTTGCTTTTTTACGGAAAAATTTCTTCCTTTCCGCTCAGACGATGGATCCAGCGGTGAAAGAACCATTCAATCGCGCTATAGATGATGGAAACCGTCAGCGAAAGCTGAAAAAGCGGGATGTTTTGAAGCTTATACAATTGCAGTCCGATGTCGCTATCAAATGTGTAGGTGCCGATCAACCAGACCAAAGTGAAGCTCACAAATAAATCGGAGAGGGTTGAAAACAGATTGCCGATCCGCGGCAGGAGATAGACATCCATTGCATAGCCCGATAAAGTCAAGGCAATGCTGGTGAGCAAAATCCATGCGGTCGGGACATGATAGGCAAAGCCCAATATGAGGTAGAGAATGAGACTGGTATAAATGAATTTCACTAATAACTGAAACGGATGGCTCATCAACCTTCGCCCCTTGCGTTTGTCATCTCCTTCTATCATGCCACGGATGAAAGTACCTTATACCCGTTCCCCAGACAGAATCAATCGCCCAATTCCTCGTCAGCGAGCCAGGCGGTGCATCAGCAGAATCCGCCTATACGCTTTGGCGCTTAAGTTTTTGAACACCAAACCGCCCGGCTTGATATTAATTTCATAGATCCACAGGTGACCATTGCCATCGATGCCTATATCCAGTCCATATTCCGGCCATTTGGGATAACGGGCGGTCATGACCGCAACAGCCCGACGGGATAGCGTGATCATGTCGTCAATGGTCGCCAGCGCGGCGTGGTGTGTGTATCCCATGCCTTTGGTCAGGAGGGGATAGACATGAACAGATTTCCCGCCGCTGTAGGCGTTGGTGGCGATCCGGCGATGGGGTGCGACGCGTCCGACGATCCCTGCCACCACCCACTTGCCGTGCACACGGGACAAGTGCACGCGGATGTCTACCATTTGCCCAGTTAATGTCTGGCTGCGGATTCCGCGCTGAATCAAATAGCGACGGCGCATTTTATGTTTGAGCAGATCAGTGTATAGGGTGTGAAGGGATTGGTAGACACGGGGGCGGTGCTCTTCGCGTGAACGCAAGGCGTAATGGAAAGGGTCGAGGCGGTCGACACGAAATAACCCTTTGCCTTGGCAGGAATTATCCGGTTTCAAATAAACAAAAGCGTACCGTTTTAGCATGTCATCGAGGTTGGACAAAGTGAGGGGGAGCGTCTTGGGTAGGTGGGGAGCCAAGAGAGGGTCTTGTTGCAGCAATCGTTTGTTATGCTGCTTGCTTATGATTTTGTCCATGGCGGTTATGTTCCTCCCCTAAGAGAATATTGGTATTGCTATATCCTATGAGGGGAGGAACATGAAGTGTGGTGGAATGACTAGGGGGCCCGCCTAATTTTCTATTGGGCGGCAACGGGGTTTTTTAATTTCTGATACTTGTGCCAGCTTATGCAGATAATAGCATTCTTCTCTGTACATGTGGTCGGCCATCAGCGGGGCGAGGGTGCCCAACAACTTGTTGCTGAGGCGAAGCTCTTCTACCTCTCGCAAAAATGATTGAAACACTCGGATCTCCAAATCCACTTCCTTGTTAAAACGGGACAAGGCGGGGAAATGAGCCAGCTGGGTGCGTAAATACCCGGTTAACTCGATAGCTTTTATGTAAAATTCCTCAAATTTTTTAATGAAATAGCGTTGTTTGCGTTTAAATTCTTTTTCCGTACCATCCGTATTGATTTGAATCCCTTCCGCGTGTCCGGCCGCGTCGGGCAACCAAAGCAGGTGGTGGTGCAAGGGATGCTCAAGGGGCGGAACTTGATTGTTGATCAGGCATCCCAAAATGCGTAGATACTCATCGATTTCGTTCACCATATGATTGATGAAGGTTGGCGGCAAATGAAAGGTGATGGATTCGGTTAACAAGCGGCGCAAAAGATGGAGTTTCAGCTCTCTCAACGATTGAGCGGCTTCCTGTGACGCGTTTAGGTCAAAGGGGGTGTGGTCAGCCAAATGGGTAAACCGTTGCAACAGCGCCTGCGCTTGGGCGATTTCTTTCTCCTCGGAGGGGCCGAGTGCATCAAGAATGAATTGGCAATGATCCCGCAACACAGCCAGCCAAAACCGCTGTTCAAAATGTGTGGCCTGTTTGATATCGGACATGTTTGTTCCTCCTTGCATGCGATTTCCGTACCATGTTATGCGGAGAAAATGGGCAGTAGTCGCGGGAATAAAGCGAATGTTTATGCAATTTATTGCATGATTATAAAATTTTAAAGACAGATGATAATATTATTTTGTGGAGAGAGCGAATTGGTTTGATGGAATACCGGATGGAGGAAAATGGAATAAGAGGGTGAGTGAAAAGTGGAAGCGACAGCCTTGATGGGGAGCCAGCCTTTTTTATTGATGGGTGCTTAAATTGGAGCGGTCACAGGTTAAAGGAACTCTTACTTTCATTTGGAATTTTATTATTGTATAGTATTAGGTGAAAAGGTCTTTTTATTATATAGTTTGAAATAAAAATAAACAAGGCTCGTTTTGCCCGTCGTTTCATGGTAGGGTGGGTAGTGGGCTACACTATCAAGGAACGATCAAGCTATAGGAGGTTATGAAATGATCGAGTACCGCAACGAACCGTTTACGGATTTTTCCCAAGAAGCTAATCGTCGCGCTTTTGAAACCGCTTTAAACAAAGTGAAGTCTGAGCTGGGCAAAGAATATGACATCATCATCGGCGGCGAGCACATCAAAACCGATCGCAAAGTAAAATCGATCAACCCATCCAATGTGGATGAAGTGATCGGGATTGTGTCCGAAGCCAATACCGAATTGGCTGAAAAAGCGATGCAAACGGCTCTCACCGCTTTTGAAAGCTGGAAAAAAGTGAGCCCGGAAGCACGCGCGCGTGTGCTGTTTAAAGCTGCTGCCATCCTGCGCCGCAAAAAGCATGAATTCTCGGCTTGGATGGTATTGGAAGCGGGCAAAAGCTGGCCAGAAGCAGATGCGGATACAGCGGAAGCGATTGATTTCATGGAGTTCTACGGCCGTGAAATGATTCGCTTGAGCGAACGTCAACCGCTGACCCCATTGCCGGGCGAAGACAACAACCTTTACTACATCCCGCTTGGCGTGGGTGCGATCATTCCGCCATGGAACTTCCCGCTCGCGATCACAGTAGGTATGACCACCGCCGCAGTAGTGGCAGGGAACACCGTCGTGCTGAAACCAGCGACCCCAACCAACGTGATTGCTTACAAATTCATGGAGATCCTCAAAGAAGCTGGCCTGCCTGATGGTGTAGTCAACTATGTACCAGGACCAGGCAGAGAAGTGGGAGAATACTTTGTGACCCATCCGAAAACCCGTTTCATCTCCTTCACCGGTTCCCGTGAAGTCGGCTTGCGCATCAACGAGTTGGCGGCCAAAACCGTGCCAGGCCAAAAATGGATTAAGCGCGTAGTGGCTGAAATGGGCGGAAAAGACTCCATCGTAGTAGACAGTGACTGCGACATCGATTTGGCAGTAGACAGCATTGTGAAGTCGGCATTTGGTTTCTCCGGCCAAAAATGCTCCGCATGCTCTCGCGCCATCATCCACCAAGATGTGTATGATGAAGTGTTGGAAAAAGTGGTTGCCAAAACGAAAGAACTTAACGTTGGCGAAGCACAAACCTTGGGCATTGACTTGGGTCCGGTTGTGGATGACAAAGCATACAACAAAATCCTTGAATACATTGAGATCGGTAAACAAGAAGGCCGCCTGATGGCTGGCGGTGGCAAAGCCGAAGGAAACGGTTATTTCATCCAGCCGACCGTGTTTGCGGATGTGGCACCTGATGCACGGATTGCCCAAGAAGAAATTTTCGGTCCGGTGGTGGCGTTCATCAAAGCGAAAGACTTTGAGGATGCCTTGGCAATTGCCAACAACACCGATTACGGTTTGACCGGTGCCGTCATCTCCCGCAACCGCATGCACTTGGAACGCGCACGCGAAGAATTTTTCGTGGGTAACCTGTACTTCAACCGTAAGTGCACGGGTGCGCTGGTAGGTGTTCATCCGTTTGGCGGATTTAACATGTCTGGTACGGACTCCAAAGCAGGTGGCCGTGACTACCTGTTGCTGTTCACCCAAGCAAAATTGGTATCCGAAGCACTGTAAGCTTGTGCAAAGAACAAGCCGTCGGGCATCGACCCGGCGGCTTATTTGTCGTATCGCCCCGCAATCAGGCGCGCAAGCTTTTTTCCGTCTGTTTTTCTTTCTCCAGCAATCCGGTCAGCACCTTGCGGGCGGTTTCCATCGGTCCCATGGGAAAGCGTCGGAGCCATAAGCAGGCGAAAAGCAGTTGAAACAGGCAGACCGCGATCCAAATGACGATGACCGCAAGTGAGTTGAGATTGCCGCCCAAGCCAAATCCCCATCCGTAAAACAAAATGGAGCACACGATATTCTGCAATACATAACAACTCAAAGACATTTTACCTGTGTTCTCCAAGAAGCCCCACAGAGACAAGGAACGAAATTTGTCTACCAACCACCCGATCAACCCCATGTAACCGAGCGACAGAATCGGGGCGAATAGATATCGCACCGGAAAGTCGAAATAACCGCCAGGAACAAACCACAACATATTGAGAGGCAAGCCGACGAGCAAACCGATTTTCATCAATTTTCTCCGCAGGTTCCGTCCGTTGACGTCATCTTGGAAGGCCCCTTTTCGCATCAATTTGACACCGATCAAAAACAGAAGGGCGTTGTAAGGAATGGCGTAGATCGCTTCGAGGCGCAGAAGCCAAAAATCACTGAGCCGATATTGCACCTGTTCCCACCAGGTTCCGCTTTGATAGAGGGTGAGCACTGCTTGGGGAGTGGACATTGTGTCGGCGTTGACTTGATGAGACAGCACCCCCAAGCTGACGAAGCCGATGAAGAAAGCGTGAATGACCGCGAAGACGATCATGGCGATGCGTATGACTTTTTCTCCCCCCTTGACGATGAAGGCGACTAACATCGCCGTCACGGCATAGGACATCAAAATGTCGTACTCCATCACCAAGGTGAAGTGCAGAAACCCTTCCAACAGCAAAATGAGTGAAATCCATATATACATGCCCGGCCAGGGGCGTCCCAATCGCTGCGCTTGTTGATATTTCAACTCTAATCCGATACCGAACATGATTGCTAACAAACCGAGCAATTTTCCGTTGACCAAAGCAAGCATCAAGATGCGCAAAAACGTGTCTGCTGAGGACCACCATTCGTTATGGGTAAAGGTTAAAAGATAATTTAAGTCACCCAAATACGCAAAGAGCCAGATATTGGTCCCCAATGTGCCTAAGATCGCCAACCCCCGCAAAATATCCAGCGTTTTGATTCGCTTGGCGTGTGCCATCTTTTATGCTTCCTCTCCAATCCTTTGGTTTTATTTCGTACGATAGTACTGAATAAACATTAGCACAATTGTGCTAAATAAATCAAGTATGCTATAATCAGGTCATGCCAAAAAAAGTGGATCACGAAAAACAAAAACAGAAAATCGCGGAAGCTGCTTGGCGGGTCATTCGTAATGAAGGGCTGGAGCAATGCACTGTGCGCAACATTGCCAAAGAAGCGGGATTGCCGGTCAGCTCGATGCGCTATTATTTTTCCAACCAGTCGCAGCTGTTCGTGTTTGCCACCAAGCATCTGATTGACCGCATCGCGCATCGGTTGGAAACCATCCCTTACACGGGAGTTCCCTTCAATGACCTCAAGCTGTTGCTGGAGCAGTTCATCCCATTGGATGAGGACAGGCAATTGGAAGTGGAAGTGTGGCATTCGTTTTCAGCCAAGGCGCTGCATGATCCTGAGCTACAGCCGCTGAATGAAGAGATGTATGAAGACTTGCACCAAATTATTCGGGGAGCGTTACGCTTGCTGACGCAGGTGAACTTATTAAAACCTGATCTTGACCTTGATTTGGAGACAGAGCGGCTGTATGCGTTGGTAGACGGATTAGCAATACATAGCATTCTCCGACCGGACAAGTTTCCGCCAGCCAAGATTGACGCCATTTTGACGCATCATCTGGAACCTTTGTTTCTTTACAGGGACAGCCAGGATCATTTTGTGATGGAGGAGATCTCAAAGGCTTTAAAATCATATCGATTAGGTTTGCTCAACTGAATAAAGAGGAGGGATGGTGACGTTCACATTACGCCTCGCGAGCGACTGGGTTGGCATTGGCATGCCTCCTTCATCACACTGCGGAAGACCCTGAATCTCACCCGTGCAGGTGGGGTTCGGGGTTTATTATTTGCCATGGAAAAAAGAAATGGCGGCGAATTGTAACTTATTGTAGCGATTTGATGTTTTTTGAAGCCTTCAATGTAAGATGAAAGCATAACCGGGTGACCGGAATAAAGGATTGAATATTGCTGCTGTTTTTGCAATGAAGGGGGGATTAGCCATCATCCGTTTTAAGGGAGTGAATAAATGGTATGGCGACTTTCAAGTTTTAAGCGATATCCATCTTGAGATCAAAGCCGGTGAGGTGGTCGTCATTTTGGGCCCGAGTGGTTCGGGCAAAAGCACGTTGTTGCGTTGTATCAATCAGTTGGAGACGATCTCGGACGGAGAGCTGATTGTGGATGGATGCAATGTGCAGGACAAAAAAACGGACATCAATCGCTTGCGCCAAGAAATTGGTATGGTGTTCCAGCATTTTCATTTGTATCCGCATAAAACAGTGTTGGAAAACATTACGTTGGCACCCCGCAAAGTGCGCAAAATGCCCAAAGAGGAAGCGGAACGCATCGCGTGTCAATACTTGGCCAAAGTGGGCATTCCGGAAAAGGCGAACAGCTATCCGTCTCAGTTGTCAGGCGGACAGCAACAACGCGTGGCTATTGCCCGTGGGTTGGCCATGAAGCCAAAGATCATGCTGTTTGATGAACCGACATCGGCACTGGACCCCGAAATGATCGGTGAAGTGTTGGATGTGATGCGAACGCTGGCCAATGAAGGGATGACCATGGTTGTGGTGACACATGAGATGGGATTTGCCCGTGAAGTGGCCGACCGGATTATTTTTATGGACGGGGGCCGTATCTTGGAAGACGCTACTCCTGACCAATTTTTCAATCACCCGAAAGAAGAGCGGACACGAATCTTTTTGAGCAAAATCTTAAAACATTGAGCCACGCGTGGGGCAGGACGTGTTATAGGAACAGTGGAGTGGAGAGAAGGCACATGAAAAGGGGAGATTGGCATGCGCAAATGGTGCGCTCTTTTACTGATCGTCGCCTTGGCGTTGTTTGGCGCCGCTTGCAACGGAACCGGCGGTGGAGGAAAGGGAACCGATGACAACTCGCTCGAACAGATTAAGCAACGTGGAAAGCTGGTTGCCGGTGTCAAATACGATACGTACCTGTTTGGATATAAAGATCCTGCGGACGGACAGGTCAAAGGGTTTGAAATCGACTTGATGAAAGAGTTGGCTAAGCGCATGCTGGGCGATGAGTCCAAGTTGGAGTTAAAAGAAGTGAATTCCAAAACGCGGATCAAGCTGCTCAATGGCGGAGACATCGATCTGATCTGCGCTACAATGACGATTTCGGAGAAACGAGAAAAAGAAGTCGATTTCTCCCGCGTTTATTTCATGGCTGGTCAATCGTTGCTTGTTCCCAACAACAGTTCCATCAAAACAGTGCATGATACCAAAGGGAAAAAAGTGGCCACGGCCAAAGGGGCGACCAGCGGAAATAACCTGAAGTCAGTGGAGCCTGGCGCGCAAATTCAATTGTACGAAAATTATGCTGATGCGTTTACTGCTTTGCGCGCGGGTCAAGTGGACGCCTTGACCACGGATGACAGTATATTGATGGGTATGCAACAACAAGATCCTAATTTCAAATTGGTTGGGGGCCAATTCACCAAAGAGCCTTACGGCATTGGCTTGAAAAAAGGGGCGACTGAGCTACAAGCTTATGTCGATCAATTTCTCGATCAAATCATCGCGGACGGTACCTATGCCAATCTGTACATGAAGTGGTTTAAACAAGCGCCGCCTAAAGATCTGCCCCGACAGGCGGTACAAGCTTCGCCTGGGAAATAGAAGCGGGAGCAAAGGAAGGAAAGGATGTTTTCCAACGGTGTCACTGATCTGTGTTCGGAAAACATCCTTTTCCGCTGAAATGATGTGAAAGTTGCTTTCAGCCGAGCGGGAATGAGAAAGGAGTGGTGTGCAGGTGGATTTCAGTTTTTTGGAGTTTTATCAGCAAGAGTTCTATGATGGGTTGTGGACAACGATTTCCGTTAGTTTGTTCGCACTGGTCTTCAGCCTGATCTTAGGTACGGTGATTGCCGTGTTGCGCATCTCCGGTGTTAAGGCGTTGGCTGGTTTTGGAACGGCGTATGTTGAGTTCATCCGCAACACCCCCCTCGTCGCGCAGATTTTCTTTGTCTTTTTCGCTTTGCCTGCGGTGGGGATCAAGCTCTCACAGTTTGCGGTGGGGACGATTGGATTGTCCATTTACACCAGTTCTTATATTGCAGAAGTGATTCGGGCCGGAATTCAATCCGTGCCGTGCGGACAGATGGAAGCGGCCAGGTCGTCGGGAATGACTTATGTCCAGGCGATGTGGTACGTTATTTTGCCACAGGCGTTTAAGCTGATTGTCCCGCCGCTTGGCAACCAGTTTATCAATCTGGTGAAAAACTCGTCCGTGTTGGCGGTGATCGCGGGTGGAGAACTGATGTATTTCACCGATGTGGCGACGACGGAAGCCGATGTGACGCCCGTATATCTTTTTGTTGCCGTCGTTTATCTGCTGCTCACTGTTCCGCTCAGTCTGTTGGTCCATTTTTTAGAACGACGTTGGCTGGGCAGGAAATCAAGTTAGATGGAGGGGGAAGCGATGGATTTTTCTTTCTTGACGCGCGCCGACATCATGAAGACATTGCTGGACGGGCTGTTGGTCACCTTGGAAGTCGCCTTGTTTTCAATTTTGTTTAGTTTCATCTGCGGCATTGTTTTGGGGACGCTACGCTACACCAAAATACCCGTGTTGTCCCACTTGGCGGCACTATATATTGAAACGGTTCGCAACCTCCCGCTTTTGTTGATCATTTTCTTCGGTTTTTTTGCTTTCAAAGAATGGGGCTGGGAATTGCCGATCACCATATCGGTGATCATCAGCATGACCATTTTCACATCAGCGCTGGTCGGGGAAATCGTGCGCGGTGGCCTAAATTCGGTTGATAAGGGGCAAATCGAGGCAGCGCGGGCTTCCGGTTTGACTTATGTGCAAACCTTGTGGCACATTGTGTTGCCGCAAGCATTGCGACGCATGATACCGCCGATGGTGAGCCAATTTGTCTCATTATTGAAAGATACTTCACTGGCGGTAGCCATTTCATTGCCCGAATTGATGCATAACGCACAAATCGTGTACAGCCGTTATTACAACATGACCGTTCCATTGCTGATTTTTGTGTCGTTGGTCTATTTTGTGATCAATTATGGTCTCTCGCAAGCAAGCAGACAGTTGGAGAAAAAATTAGCAGGATAGACATATTTTGGATATTCAGGTTATTATATAATATACATGAGATTGTCGTGCGGGTTGGGAAGGAGCCGATCGGTAACAAGGCTTTTGTAGAAGGTTGATGATAGAAAAGAGAAGCGTAAGAGAATAACTAAGAGGGTTGGGGCTGATGGTTATGGAGGAGATCAAATCGCTCATCTATGCGGTGCTTGAACGATTAGATGTCCAAGGAGCGAGCGTGGAGCAGTTGAAGACGGACATGAACCGGATGCATGAAGATATGGTGCGGTTGGAACAGCGTTTGGAGAAGTGGGAGCGACATTGGGTCGGATTGGAAAAGGACATGAAGGAGATCAAGCAGGAGATCGCGTCGATGCAACATCGGCAACAAACATTTGATGAACAGCTGGCACGAGAGGAAGAATGGCAATCTAAGATCATGCAAGCGTTGGCGCTCTGCTCGCCGGAGCAAAAAAAGGAGTTGTCCAAGCTGATGGACAAAAGCGTGGGTTGATGTGAAAAGCGCTGTTGGACAGTGCTTTTTTTGTTTAGGTGAAGATTTAAAAGGAAAAGCCCAGTGCGAGGGGAAAATAGGCTTTTCTTTTCTATTGGTGGCAAATAGCTGTATAATACAACTGAGCATGTGCCCGATCTTTTTTGCCGGAAGGAGGGAAATCATGGGCATCAATGGGATCGAGTGGATTCTGATCTTTATCGTGGCCTTGATTCTGTTTGGGCCGAAGAAGTTGCCGGATTTGGGACGAGCCCTTGGCAAGTCGATTCGCGAGTTTAAAAACGCGACCAATGGCTTGATGGATGATGACGACAAAAAAGAGAAGCCTCAGGCAATTGAGGCGACTGTGACGGAACCTGCTTCCGCTAAAGCCGAAGTGAAGAAAGAAGAAGTGAAGAAAGAAGAAGTGAAGCCGCAAACTAACTAAGGGATCTGATGCGCCGGCAAACAAAAAGCCAGACAGCCATATGGCCGTCTGGCTTTTTGTTTAACAGCACCGGCGAATGCTCCCGCCGCCATATTTCTCATCGGTGGCCCGACGATGGAATTCCGCTTCGGTAAGTGGGGTTTCTCCAGGATGATGCTTGTGAAAATGCGCGAGATACCGCTCATAGTCTGGTACCCCGGCCATGCCGTTCAGATAGGATGCCAGCGCTTTCAACATTTTAAGCCAGATTGGGCAAGTCGCTTGTTTCTCCATGACTTTCCCTCCCTTATACTCCAGGTTGGCGTGGGATATAGGGTGCCTCCTTCAGCGGAAGGTTTTCTCGCTTGACCAGCACTTTGTACCAGACGCGCACCGCATCGAAAATGATGATTGCCACCAAGGCCATGAAGAGGATGGTCATCACCGCGTCAATGTGGTTGTTGAACGCGATGCGCTCCATCTCTGCAATGGATTTGGCCGGTGCCAGCACTTGTCCGGAAGCGATTGCCTGCTCGTATTTATCGGCTGCCTGCAAGAAACTGACAGAGGGGGAGTCATGGAATAGTTTTTGCCACCCCGCGGTCATCGTCACCGTTGTGAGCCAAACGAGCGGAACAAAACTAACCCAAGCATACACCGCTTTACCCATTTTGATGAGAATCGTCGTGCCTACCACCAATCCCACAACCGCCAACATCTGATTGGCGATGCCGAATAGCGGCCACAGGGTGTTGATGCCGCCCAGTGGGTCAATTACGCCCTGGTACAAAAAGTAACCCCATCCGGCCACGACCAGACCGCTGGCCATGATGTTGGCGGGATACCAGTCTGTTTTTCCTAACTTGGGATGGAAATGCCCCAGCAGATCTTGCAAAATGAAACGGCCGACCCGTGTGCCGGCGTCAATTGTCGTCAGGATGAACACCGCTTCAAATAAGATGGCGAAGTGATACCAGAAGGCCATGAGTGTCTTTCCGCCGATCACGCTGGAGAAAATGGTCGCAATACCAACTGCCAAGGTGGGGGCGCCGCCCGTGCGTGACAAGATCGACTGTTCACCGATGTCGTTGGCCAAATTTTGCAGGTCGGCCGGTGTGATCGTGAATACTTCGCCGAATTTGGAAACCGTAGCAGCAGCGGAGGCTACGTCGGTGCCGATGATGGCTGCCGGGCTATTCATGGCCATGTAGACGCCTGGTGTGAGCAGGCAGGCGGCGATCAGTGCCATCACCGCGACGAGTGACTCCATCAGCATGCCCCCGAAGCCGATCATCTGCGCATGGGATTCGCGCGTAATCATTTTGGGAGTGGTGCCAGATGACACCAGGGCGTGAAACCCGGAGATGGAGCCGCAAGCGATGGTGATGAAGACGAACGGGAAGAGGTCGCCGGCAAACACGGGGCCAGTGCCGTCGATAAATTTAGTGATGGCGGGCATTTGCAAATCAGGAAGTACAAGCAAAATACCGAAGGCCAGCGCGAAGATCGTGCCCACTTTCAGGAAGGTGCTCAGATAGTCGCGGGGAGCCAACAATAACCAAACCGGGATAACAGAAGCGATAAAGCCGTAAATAATCATGAGCCAAGCGATGGTGGTGCCTTCCAGGGTGAAGTAGGCGGCTAGCGTCGGATGGGTGGACACCCATTGCCCCAGATAGAGAGAAAGTAGGAGCAAGGCAAATCCGATCAATGAGGTTTCCAGCACTTTCCCCGGCCGCAAATAACGCATATAAACGCCCATGAACAAGGCGATGGGGATGGTCATGGCGATGGTGAACATGCCCCAAGGGCTGTCGGCGAGCGCTTTGACGACTACCAAGCCCAGCACGGCGAGTAAGATGATCAGAATGCCGAGAATGCCGATCAGGGCGGTGAAGCCCCCGACGGGCCCGATCTCTTCCTTGACGATGTCGCCGATGGATTTTCCGTTTCTGCGCATGGAACCGAAGAGAACGATAAAATCATGCACGGCGCCACCGATTACGACCCCGACAATGATCCACAGGGTGCCTGGTAGATATCCCATTTGCGCGGCCAAGATCGGACCGACGAGCGGGCCGGCGCCAGCGATTGCTGCGAAGTGGTGCCCAAACAAGACCCATTTGTTGGTGGGGACGAAATCTTTGCCGTCATTGTGAACCTCGGCTGGCGTTTTGCGATTGTCGTCCAATTCAAATACTTTTCTGGCCAAAAAACGGCTGTAAAAGCGGTAGCTGATGGCATAAGAGCAGATGGCAGCCGTCAGTAGCCAGATGGCGTTGACCGATTCACCGCGTTGTAGTGCAAGGATGGCGAAAGCGGCGGCGCCAAGCACAGAGATGCCTGTCCATAGCAGATAAGAAAGCCAACGAGAACGGATCATACCCTACCTCCTCAAGAGAGCAGTGTTAAAATAGAGATTTTATTCTAATTATATATACAATTTTTAAAATGGCAAATCGTATTTGCATCGTAATGATGCATACTGTGAGCGGTAAAGAGAAAAGAGGGAAGGGAAGCAAAGTTAAAAAGGTGGTTTTCGGAACCGATGAGGATGTCACGGATGCCAGAGTCCGCCCACTTGAAGATCGCATTGTTCATAGCGGTTTGAGATCACTTTTGGATAAGTTAAAGCCATGCTATCCACTTCCATTATACGGAATATTTAAACAATTATTTTGCGGTTGCATTATAATGTTTAAATTTATTTATGTTAAACTATTAGTGTTAATAATAGATATCAAAAAAAATCATACACAGGTGATGCTGGGACATGAATATCAGTGATTTGGAAGTATTTAAATCCGTGGCCACCCATAAAAGCATCAGCAAGGCGGCCGTCCGCTTGAATTATGTTCAGGCCAATGTCTCCAACCGGATCAAAAAGATTGAGTCGGTGTTTCAGACACAGTTGTTTTACCGAACAGGTCGGGGCGTGGAATTGACACCGAAGGGAAAAGATTTTTTGGAATACGCCAAAAAAATTCTAGCTCTTTATGAAGAAATGAAACAGTCCATCCATCACCTGCCACCCGCCCCCGATTCTTTGGCTGTTGGTGCGACAGTCATTACATCCAATCTCCACATGTCACCCATCATCTCCCTTTACCATCAATTGCATCCCCAAGTAAACCTATCCTTGTCGACCGGCACCACCGAAGAGCTTACCAATGCCGTGCTTGCCAATGAATTGGATGGCGCGTTGGTGATTGACTTCGACAAAGAAGTGAAGCTCGCCAAAGAGTACATTATCGACGAAGAATTGGTTTTGATTATGAACGCTTCTCATCCCCCGTTGACCTCGTATAAAGACTTGCAAAATCAAACGTTGCTTCTTTTGCGGCAGGGATGTCGATACCGGGCCAAGTTGGAACGGTGGTTGACTGAGGAACAGATCATCCCTCATAAAAAAATAGAATTTTATACGATTGAAAATTTGCTGGGGTGCATGCGCTCTGGAATGGGAGTGGCGCTCGTTTCTCGTTCCATGAGCGACAAATTGATGCAGGAAGGATGGATTCGCATCTATCCCATCCCCAAACAATACCGAAAGGAGAGCATCGTATTCATTTGCAAAGAGGAAGCAGTGGAGACACTGGAGCCGTTTGTGGCGATCATCAAGGACTACTTCCGCCAATACTGAACATAATTTCACAAGCAGACAAGCTTCGTCAAGAAGAGATGGAATATTTCGATTGTTATTGTGTAAAAGGTGAATCAGGCTGTTGCCGACATTCCTTTGCGAGTGTTCAGATGGTAGACAGCCCGCTTCAGGGCACTTTGTCATCCGTCTCGGCACTCCTTAGTGAGTGTTGGCTTTCTTTTTGTGCTATACTGTGAAAAGATTTGACTTATGATGCAAGGTTTATTGTTTGCGGAGGTGAAGAAAATTGTCTATTTCCAAAGAACAAGTGCAAAAAGTAGCGATGCTGGGCCGATTGAAGTTGTCCGAGGAAGAAGCGGAACAATACACCACCCAGCTTAACGATATTCTTCAATTTGTGGAAAAGCTGAACGAGTTGGACACAGAAAACGTGGAACCGACGAGCCATGTCCTGCCCATGCAGAATGTGCTTCGGGAAGATGAGGTTCGGCCTTCGCTTGAGCGGGACAAAGCATTGGCCAATGCGCCGGAGCAACAAGACGGCATGTTCCGTGTGCCAGCTGTATTTGAATAATAGGGGGGAAAGGGAATGTCTTTATTGCGTGACTCATTGAAGGAAATACATAAACGACTTTCCACTCGCGAATTGTCGGCAAGTGACTTGGTTGAAGAGTCCTTGGCGCAAATTGCGAAAGTGGACGGCGACGTGCGCGCTTTTTTGAAAGTAGATGAAGAAGGGGCGCGCAAACAAGCAGCAGAGCTGGATGAAAAGTGGGCTAATTCCTCCACACGCGGCTTGTTGGCAGGATTGCCGGCCGGGCTCAAAGATAACTTGTGCACGGAGGGGCTGACGACTACTTGTGCCAGCCAGTTGCTTGCCAACTACAACCCGATTTACAATGCCACCGTTGTCGATAAGCTTGCTGAAGCTGAATCGGTGACTGTCGGCAAACTGAACATGGATGAATTCGCCATGGGTGGCTCTACGGAAAACTCCGGTTTCCATCCTACATACAATCCTTGGGACCTCTCCCGGGTGCCGGGTGGTTCTAGTGGCGGTTCTGCGGCAGCTGTCGCTGCGGGAGAAGTTTATTACGCTTTGGGCTCTGACACAGGCGGATCGATCCGGCAACCAGCGGCGTTTTGCGGCGTGGTCGGCCTTAAGCCTACCTATGGACGGGTTTCCCGGTACGGTCTTGTCGCTTTTGCTTCATCGCTGGATCAGATCGGTCCGTTGACCAAAAACGTGGAAGACGCCGCTTATGTGTTGCAGGCGATTTCCGGGCATGATGCCAAAGACTCTACGTCGGCCCAAGTGGACGTGCCTGACTTCTTGTCCGCCTTAACGGGCGATATCAAAGGGCTCAAAGTGGCAGTGCCCAAAGAGATGATGGGTGAAGGGATCGATGCGGGGGTTAAAGAGCGCGTTCAAGCGGCGATCAAGAAGCTGGAACAAATGGGAGCGGTGGTGGAAGAGGTGTCGTTGCCTCACTCCGACTATGCCGTGGCTGCTTATTATCTGATCGCTCCAGCGGAAGCATCGTCCAACTTGGCCCGTTATGACGGGGTTCGTTATGGTGTGCGCAAACAAGGGCAAAACCTGTTGGACATGTACCTTGAAACGCGTAGCCAAGGATTCGGCTCGGAAGTGAAACGGCGGATTATGTTGGGTACGTATGCGCTTAGCTCGGGTTATTATGATGCGTACTATTTGAAAGCGCAAAAAGTGCGCACCTTGATCCGTCAAGATTTTGAACGGGTATTCGCTGACTATGACGTCATCGTTGGTCCGACGACGCCGACGACAGCCTTTAAGATCGGAGAAAACATCAACGATCCGTTGACGATGTACATGAACGACATCTTGACCATCCCTGTCAACCTGGCTGGATTGCCCGCGATCAGCGTGCCGTGCGGCTTGGCTGAAGGTTTGCCGGTCGGCCTGCAAATCATCGGCAAAGCATTTGACGAAGCGACCGTACTCCGTGTGGCACACGCGTTTGAGCAAGAAACGGAACGACTGCCTGTTCCGCCGTTGGGAGGGAAACAAGCATGAGCAAATATGAAACGGTGATCGGACTGGAAGTCCATGTGGAGCTTTCCACGAAAACCAAGATTTTCTGCGGCTGTTCTACGGAATTCGGGGCTCCGCCAAATAGCCACACCTGCCCGGTGTGCCTGGGACATCCCGGAGTGCTGCCGGTGCTTAACAAAGAAGCGGTCAACTTCGCGATCAAGGCTGCTATGGCCTTGAACTGCGAGATCGCCGAATACAGCAAGTTTGATCGGAAAAACTACTTCTATCCAGACTCACCCAAAGCGTATCAAATCTCGCAGTATGACCAACCCATCGGGCAAAACGGCTGGATTGAGATTGAGGTGGACGGGGAGAAAAAACGAATCGGGATCACACGCCTGCATTTGGAAGAGGATGCAGGAAAGCTGAACCACCTGGAAGAGGGAGAAGGCTCTCTCGTCGATTTCAACCGGGTCGGAGTGCCATTGATCGAGATTGTATCAGAGCCTGATTTGCGCTCTCCGGCGGAAGCCAGAGCATATCTGGAGAAATTGAAGCAGATCATTCAGTACACCGGCGTGTCCGATGTGAAGATGGAAGAAGGATCGCTTCGCTGTGATGCCAACATCAGCTTACGGCCGGTGGGACAAAAAGAGTTTGGCACCAAAACGGAAATGAAAAACCTCAACTCGTTCCGCAATGTGGAGCGGGCGCTGGAGTATGAGCAAGGACGCCAAGCGGAGATGTTGGATCGGGGCGAGAAGATCACTCAGCAGACCTTGCGCTGGTTGGAAAATGAAAATCGCACCAAGTTGATGCGCAGCAAGGAAGAAGCGCATGACTACCGCTATTTCCCAGAACCGGACCTGGTGCGCCTGCATATTTCAGAGGATTGGAAAGAAGCGATCCGTCGCGAGTTGCCGGAGTTGCCGGATGCTCGTAAGGAGCGTTATATGACAGAATTCCAACTGTCCGACTACGATGCCACGATTCTTACCAATACCAAGGCAGTTGCCGATTATTATGAGCAAGTGGTTGCGGCCAATGTCGACCCCAAATTGGCCTCCAACTGGGTGATTACTGATCTGTTGGGCTACCTCAATGCGGAAGGGAAAGAGATCACGGACATCGTGATGACGCCCGCTCATCTGGCTGGCATGATTCAACTGATCCAAAAAGGGACGATCAGCACCAAAATCGCTAAAAAAGTGTTTAAAGAGATGCTTGAAACTGGTAAAGAACCAAATGTGATCGTCGAAGAGAAGGGCCTTGTCCAAATCAGCGACGAAGGGCAGTTGCGTGAGGAAGTGACCAAAGTGTTGGCGGCCAACCAAGAGTCGGTGGAAGACTTGAAAAACGGCAAAGACCGCGCACTCGGTTTCCTCGTGGGTCAAGTGATGAAAGCGACCAAAGGGAAAGCCAATCCGCAACTGGTCAATAAATTGATTAAAGAAGAAATCGGACTATAAAAGGTTGGGGAGCTCGCCTTTCAAAGAGGCGGGCTCCTTTTAAAAAGGGGGCGACAGAGATGTTGGGCTTTTACCTGATCATCGCTGTCTTGTTTCTCGGCGGAGGGCTTTATCAACTGTTTGTCGCTCAATTGCCCGTCTTTGCCGTACATTCATTTTTGGTAGCACTTTATTTTTATGTCACTTTTTATGAGCTGAGAGGTAAGCCGTTTTCCCGTTATGTGTATTTGATTACAATCGGGTTGCTGGTGGCCGACGGGTTGGTGAATCTATTGCTGGTGTCTGAAAGCATATTGAGCGGGTTGGTTAGCGTGTTTTTCGCTTTTCTCTGCCTGCAATCGTACCGCCGCATTTATCGAAAAAGAGCATAAACAGGCAGTTGAAAACACAGGGGTGAGGCTGGATGGGTAAACGCGGTGTGCTGGTGATCGCGCATGGTTCAAAAAACAAAGATTGGGTGCACTTGGTTGACTGTGCTGTGTCCCAAGCGGCAGTAGATGCTCCGCTGGCGACCAGTTTTTTGGAGTATGTGCCTGGACGGTCGGTAGCGCAAGGGATCGCGTCGCTGAAACAGCAAGGGGTGACTGACCTTGCCGCGGTGCCACTATTCGTTTCCTCTGGAAGCACCCATATAGAAGAGATCCGTCACCTGCTGGGCATGGGGGGCGAATCTCACAAGGAAATGATTCAGCAGGCGGTGCCAGGCGATCTGGTTGTTCGCTTGTGCCCAGCCATGGATGATCATCCGTTGATTGTGGAGGTACTGGCCGAACGGGCGGGTTCTCTATCTACCCAGCCAGCAGAAGAAGCGTTATTATTGGTGGGGCATGGGAGTGACCAGAATGGTTTTCAGGAACGGTGGCAGGCGATGATGGAGAGTTTGGCTCGGCAATTGCAAGCCAAGCTGGGATTTGCCGCTGTTGCCTGTGCGACCTTGTTGCCAGACAATGTACGACAGCAGCTTTTAGCGTTGTCAACAAGGTACCGGGTGTTGGTTGTGCCCCTCTTTTTGAGCGAGGGCACTTTTACCCGGAACAAGTTGCCAAAGCGACTCAGTGGCGCCGAGGTGCTGTACACGGGGCAAGCTTATTTGCCCAGCCCTTTGATTCCGCGCTGGATCGAGGCGGTTGTGCAGGAAGTATGGGCAGTGAAACCGATAAGCCCCCCTTGACTATAAGGGGGGCTTCAGACTATGCTACTCTCTAATGATTTCAAAGCAAAAGGACAACACCCGAGGTGCATAGGCGTATGAACATTTTCGCTAGTTGGGCAAATGCCTTCGTTCAAACGTGATATAATCGTGAGTATGTTTGACAAGGAGTGATGCCGATGCAAAACGGGTGGTGCAGGTGGTTGACCTTCGTCCTGGCCTTATTTTTGTTATTGCCTGTGCATCAAACGTCCGCCCATCCGTTGACCATTGTGTCGACGAAAGCCTCGTTGCAAAAGACATCTCTCACCGTGGAGATGTTGGTGGAAGCAGCCTTACTGGCGCGGATCGATGGGATTCGATTGCAACAAAATGAACCATTGTCACCTGAAACCAAATCCAAACTGGAGCGCGTAATCCGTCAATCTTTTAAGATCAGCAATGAAGATCAGCCGATGCAGATGCGCTTAATGGCTACAGAGTGGCAGAACCATGCGCATGTGGAACTGAAGTTGGTTTATTCATCCAATCAAAAATTGGGCAAGCTATCCTTTGTAGACGACCTGTTTTTTGACGTAGCAGGTAAACAGCATCAAAATGTGCTGACCCTCTTGGAAAATGGAACGAAGAGCACATTTGTCTTCAGCGAGAGTGTCAGGGAGTTGACGGTTCATGCCGGAACGGCTCTGTCTTGGTGGGTGGCCGCGCAAGAATTTTTCCAGCTGGGCGTGGAGCATATTTGGTTTGGGTTTGACCACTTGGCTTTTTTGCTGGCGCTTCTACTGGTGCGCGATCATTGGCGGGAGATGCTTAAGGTGGTTACTTCGTTTACCGTCGCGCATTCCATCACATTGTTCTTGGCGATGATGAATATCTTGGTTGTTCCGTCTAAATGGGTGGAAGCGTTGATCGCCCTCAGCATTTTGTTCGTGGCGTTGGAAAATGTTTGGTTGGCCCAAGGGAAACCATGGGTAAAGCGCTGGGTGCTGACGTTTTATTTTGGATTGATTCATGGTTTGGGATTTGCGGGTTCTTTGGCGGATATCCAGTTGCCGAAAAACCATTTGTTGACGGCATTGTTTTCGTTTAACATTGGGATAGAAGTGGGACAAATCGTCCTAGTCGCTTTGGTGTGGCCCTTGCTGACTTATGCCTGGCGGTACAAGCCATCTGTCCTTGTGGCACGTGGCTTAACCATCGTGATCGCCTTGTTCGGGCTGGCTTGGTTTGTGGAACGGGCGTTTGCATGGGACATTCCGATGTTTGATTTGTAAAGCCTCACGGTAGATTGACACCGATGAGGCCAATGTGATGAGAAGAAAGGGTGGAGCCTGATGGCGAAAAGTGATATTGGCGTAATCGGCCTGGCAGTCATGGGCAAAAACTTGGCCTTGAATATTGAGAGCAGAGGATATACCGTGTCCTTGTTCAACCGGTCACCGGAAAGAACAAAACAAATGCTGGAAGAGCATGCAGGACGCAAACTGGTCGGCACATACACGATGCAAGAATTTATCAATTCGTTGGAACGTCCGCGACGGGTTTTGTTGATGGTGAAAGCGGGCAAGCCGACGGATGATATGATCGCCCAGTTGAAAAAGTATCTGGAACCTGGGGACATCGTGATCGACGGTGGGAACACGTTCTATCAGGATACGGTTCGCCGCAACAAAGAGCTGTCTGAAGCGGGCATTCACTTTATCGGCGCGGGTGTATCCGGCGGTGAAGAAGGGGCGTTGAAAGGGCCAGCGATCATGCCAGGCGGACAGCGTGAAGCTTATCAGTTGGTGGAGCCGATTCTGACGGCCATCTCCGCCAAAGTGAGTGGGGAGCCCTGCTGTACATATATCGGTCCGGACGGAGCAGGTCATTATGTGAAAATGGTTCACAACGGCATTGAGTATGGGGACATGCAGTTGATCTGTGAAGCATACTTCTTGATGAAACACCTTTTGAACATGGATGCCCGGGAACTGCATGAAGTGTTCGCCGAGTGGAATCAAGGCGAATTGGACAGCTACCTGATCGAGATTACTGCTGACATTTTCGCCAAAGTGGACGAAGAGACCGGCGAGCCGTTGGTGGAAAAGATTTTGGACACCGCTGGCCAAAAAGGGACAGGCAAATGGACCAGCCAAAGTTCGCTGGACTTGGGTGTGCCTTTGACTATCATCACCGAATCGGTGTATGCACGCTTTTTGTCAGCGATGAAAGATGAGCGGATCAAAGCGAGCAAGCTGCTCTCTGGGCCGAAACCGGGCTGTACCGTAATTCAAGACCGCAAAGCGTTTGTGGAGTCGATCAGAAAAGCCCTTTACGCGAGCAAAATCTGTTCTTACGCACAGGGATTCGCACAGATGAAAGCCGCTTCCGACGAGTTTGGTTGGGATTTGAAGCCGGGTGAAATCGCGATGATCTTCCGTGGCGGTTGTATCATCCGTGCTCGCTTCCTGCAAAACATCAAGGAAGCGTATGACCGCGATCCCGGCTTGACCAACCTGCTCTTGGATCCCTATTTCAAAGGCATTGTGGAAGAATATCAAGAAGCATGGCGTGAAGTGGTTGCCGCAGCGGTGCTCAACGGCATCCCGGTACCGGCGTTTGCCAGCGCACTGAGCTATTATGACAGCTACCGCTCTGAGCAGCTGCCTGCCAACCTGTTGCAAGCACAACGGGATTATTTTGGAGCGCACACTTACCAGCGGGTGGACAAAGAAGGCGTGTTTCACACCCAATGGCTGGATAAATAATCGGCAAAAGAACGAAAGCGAAAACAGCACCTTTCCTTATCAACTGGGGAAAGGTGCTGTTTTTTTGCATGGTTTGGGAGGGGAGGATGCATCCTGTTATTGACCGGGTTAGCACAGATAGAAAAATCACCCATTGAAAAAAGATTAAAAAACGAATAATATTGTTGTTGTGATGTTTAATATTCGTGTTTCGGAGGAACTCATTCATGTTTAATATCAAAAAAGCTGGCTCGACTGTACGAAATGAAATCGTCGCCGGTCTGACGACGTTTTTCACAATGTCATATATTATTGTGGTCAACCCGATTATTTTGAAAGATGCCGGTGTTCCGTTTGAAATGAGCTTTATGGCTACGGTAATCGCAACGATTGTCGGTACCCTGATCATGGGATTGTTCGCCAATTATCCGATTGCGATTGCGCCAGCGATGGGGTTGAATGCTTATTTTGCCTATTCTGTGGTGCAGGGGCACAAGGGATTGGGGTATGAGGCTGCGTTTGCCGCTGTTTTCGTCGCGGGAGTGCTGTTTGTTCTGCTGTCCTTGACTCCTCTGAGAACCAAACTGATCGAAGTGATTCCCGGCAATTTGAAAAGCGCCATCACCGCCGGAATCGGTTTGTTCATCGCGTTTATCGGATTGCGCATGTCAGGGTTGGTGGTAGATCATCCAAGCAACTTGGTTGCACTTGGCGATCTGCACTCCCCTTCGGTGATTCTCACCTTGATCGGTTTGGCGATTACTTTGATCTGCCTGGCACTAAACATCAATGGTGCTCTGTTTATCGGGATGCTGGGCACGGGAATCATCGCTACCTTGATGGGGAAATTGTCATTTGACAAAGGAATCGTGTCTTTGCCTCGCATACCTGAACAGTTGGCGGTTTCCAATCCGGTCACCGCTGTGCAGGATGTGATTGATTTCGGCTTGTATGCAGTCGTATTTTCCTTTTTGCTGGTGACGCTGTTTGACACCACCGGCACCGTGTTGGGAGTGGCTAAACAAGCGAAGCTGATGGACGGGGATCACCTGCCGCGCGGGGAGCGGACCATCCTGGCCGATTCGCTGGCAACTCTCATCGGTTCGATTTTTGGAACGAGCCCAACTTCTGCTTACATTGAATCGGCATCAGGTGTAGCGACAGGAGGACGGACAGGATTGACGGCGGTTGTAGTGGCTTTGCTGTTTGCGGTGTCCGCTTTCTTCAGCCCGTTGATCGGTGCCGTGTCAGGGCTGTCGGCAATCACCGCACCCGCACTGATCGTGGTCGGTTCACTGATGATGGGGCATGTGGCCCATATCAAGTGGGACCGCATTGATGAAGCGTTTCCTGCTTTTCTGGTGATTCTGAGCATGCCATTGACCTCCAGCATCGCTACCGGTATCGCGTTGGGCTTTGTCTCCTATCCGTTGATGAAGCTGTGCAAAGGAGAAGGTAAGCAGGTTCATCCACTGGTTTATATGTTTGCTGTGCTGTTCTTGTTCCAACTGGTTTACTTGCCACACTGATTGAAACATGTGTCCTGGCCTTTTCCCGGCTATTTGGCTACGGGAAAAGGCTTTTTTGCGCTCATGATAACGGGGAGTTGGCAGTTGGCGGGGGAAATCGACACAGGATTGTTCGATCTGAATGTGAAGTCGGGGTGGAAGTTGGGTAAACTAAAATCATAATGGAAGCATCCGTGAGAGCATACAGGGGGGTGGCAGTGAAATGAAACGCGCTCGCCTGATTTATAATCCAACTGCGGGTCGGGAATTGGTCGTCAAGCAATTGCCACAGCTGCTGACCAAATTGGAACAAGCCGGGTTTGAAACCTCTTGCTATGCAACGACCGAACGTTGGACGGCAGCGGAGGAAGCGCGCCAGGCGGCGGAACGGAAGTTTGATGTCGTGATCGCTGCGGGAGGGGACGGGACGATTCATGAAGTGGTCAATGGCTTGGCCGGATGTGAGCATCCACCCAAATTGGGCATCTTGCCAGCGGGAACAACCAACGATTTGGCGCGGGCGTTGCGGTTGCCACGGGACATTTTGGCAGCATGCGATGTCATCACTGGGAGCCGAACCACCTTGGTTGATGTGGGCAAATTCGGTGAGCGTTATTTCATCAACGTGGCCGCTGCGGGAAGAATTACCGAAGTTACTTATGAAGCGCCCAGCCGCCTGAAGACCATGATGGGTCCTTTCGCTTATTATGCAAAAGCGATTGAGAAGCTGGGAACCTTGCATAAGCCATTTCCGTTGCGTTTGCAGACTCCGCGCGGGGAGTGGGAAGCGGAAGTCCTGCTCTTTATTATTGCCAACAGCGTGTCGGTAGGCGGTTTTGAACGGTTGGCGCCCACGGCCGATATCAGTGATGGTCTGTTTGATGTATTGGTAGTGCCCAAGACCAACATGACCGATCTCCTGCAATTGGCAACATTGGCCATGAAGGGGGAGCATGTGCATGATTCGCGGGTGGTTTATTTCCAAACGGAACAAATCGACGTAGACTCGCCTGAAACATTGAAGCTGAATTTGGATGGGGAACATGGCGGCCATTTGGTGGGAAGGTTTGAGATTATGCCGCGCCGTCTCGAGATTTTTTGCCCTTAGCGTTCATCATACAGCGGTGGACGTTTTTTTCATGAATGGATAAAAGCCGCACGTCCCATCGGGCCTTGTAGCAGGCGGAACGGTATAGAAGATTATGATAGCTAATGGAGGAATGACTGTTGGTTGTGCAGCCAGGACAAATGATTGAGTTAGAGGTGACGGGACAGGCTCATGACGGAGCCGGTGTGGGCAAATATGAGGGATTCGCCGTTTTTGTCCCTTTGACTGTGCCCGGTGAAACTGTGCGGGTACGGATCGAATCCGTCAAAAAAAATTACGCGCGCGGCAAGCTGTTGGAGCTGGTGCAAGCCCATCCCGATCGGATCGAACCGGTTTGCCCCGTCTATGAGGCTTGCGGTGGCTGCCAGTCCCAGCACCTTTCCTATGAAGCGCAGTTGAAGCACAAACGGCAACAGGTGGCTGACCATTTCAAACGGATTGGCGGGATGGATGATGTGCTGATCCATCCGGTGTTGGGAATGAGTGATCCGTGGCGCTATCGCAATAAAGCGCAAGTGCCGTTCGGGCGGCGGCAGGGAAAAGTAGTCGCCGGCTTTTACTCACCGGGGTCTCATAATATCATTGACATGGAATCGTGCGTAATCCAGCACGAATTAAATGATGCGGCTATTCGCTTCGTCAAGGCGCAGGCCGAGGAGTTGGGCATCCCCATCTATAACGAGCAAAAACATGCGGGGGTGTTGCGCCATGTCATGGTGCGAATCGGTTCCAACACCGGAGAAATGATGATTGTGCTAGTCACAAACGGAGAATACCTGCCCAAGCGCAAGGAGTTGGTTAAACGGCTGGTGGCGGCGTTTCCAGAGCTGACATCGTTGGTGCAAAACATCAATAGCAAGCGGACGAATGTGATCTTGGGTCCCAAAAACAAGCGATTGTGGGGAAAAGAAGTGATTCACGATACCATTGGCGATGTGAAATTCGCCATCTCTCCCCATTCCTTCTACCAAGTGAACACCAGCCAGACCAAAGTGCTGTACGATCAGGTTTTGCGCTATGCCGCCTTGACCGGAAACGAGACCGTCATCGACGCTTATTGCGGCATCGGCACCATCGCCCTGTACTTGGCTAAACATGCCAAACAGGTGTACGGCGTGGAAATTGTGCCAGAGGCGATTCGCGACGCCAAAGCTAACGCCCGATTGAATGGGATCACTCACGCTCATTTCGCTGTCGGAGCCGCGGAGGAAGTGATGCCCAAATGGTTGGAAGAAGGGATTAAACCGGATGTGGTCATTGTTGATCCACCGCGCAAAGGGTGTGACCCTGTGTTACTTAAGACGGTGGCTGACATGCGTCCGGAGCGGTTGGTTTATGTTTCCTGCAACTCCGCCACCCTTGCCCGGGATGCCAAGTTGCTCCTGGAATTGGGATATCGGGTGCAGGAAGTGCAACCGGTAGACATGTTTCCACAAACGGGCCATGTGGAGTGTTGTACGCTGTTGGTGAGGGAGCCTCGCTCATAACCAGTGGCAAGCATGTGAAAGAAAGTTTTTTTTGTTTTTGAGGTCTTTATTATTTTTGTATACTTAGTTACTATAATATAGTAAAATGAGTTTAACGAGTTATTTTTTATGAAAGGTGGAAATCGCTCATGACACAATCGACAGCGGCGTCGGCTATCGAAGTGATGCTAGCTCGCGGCAGTGTGCGCAAGTACCAAAAAGGAGTGGAAATGCCACAAGCGGATCTGGAGGAAATCCTTACACTGGCGGCCAAAGCCCCTTCATCCTGGAACTTGCAACATTGGCGGTATCTCGTCATCTCTTCGCCTGAGCAAAAGCAAAAATTGTTACCGATCGCTTACAACCAAGAGCAAGTGGTTGACTCTTGCGTCACGATAGCGGTGCTGGGGGATTTGGAAGCGAATAAAACGGGGCATCAGATCTATGGCGAAGCGTTGAAAGAAGGGCACATCACCCAACAAATCCACGACAACATGATTTCGCAAATTGATGGCGCGTATACCAACAACCCGCAATTTGCGCGCGATGAAGCGATAATGAATGCGTCGTTGTCGGCTATGCAACTGATGTTGGCAGCGAAAGCGAAGGGGTATGACACTTGTCCCATGGGCGGTTTCAACCGGCAGGCGCTGATCGAGGAATTTAACATTCCCGCACGGTATGTACCTGTTATGTTGATATCTGTGGGGAAAGCCGAAGCTCCGGCCCGTCCGACCAACCGGTTGCCGCTCGATCAATTGGTGATTCAAGACCGTTTTTGACGTGACGGGTTTTTAAGGCGATGTTCCAAGTGGAATGTCGCCTTCCTTCTTTTCCGAATCGGCCCGCTCCACGAAAAAAGAAAAAGTTTGGCGTGGAATGGTGTTTTGGTATAGTGTAAGACGGGAACTAATGGATAAGACGACGAGGAGTGGAGAATGGTGAGTCGTGAGGTGACATTGTGGTGTTAGTTTGCTTAGATCCGGGACACGGTGGTGCGGATTACGGAGCGGTTGGGAATAAATTATCGGAAAAAGAGGTGTGCTTAAACATCGCCCGTCACATCCGCAGGCAACTGCTTCGCTATGATGGCCTTCAGGTGACGATGACACGCTCGATGGATGTCACGACCAGTACAGAGGAGCGCATTCAATGGGCCAATCAGTGCGGTGCGGATTTATTTTTAAGTATCCATACCAACGCTTCCCTTGATCCGAAAGCATCGGGCTTCGCTTCCTATGTCAGCGTGGTCGCCGGATGCGAAACACGCCGGATCCAATGTTGGCTGCATAATCAAATCGCCTTATTCATGCGCAAGCACGGGGTGGCGGATTTGGGAAAGAAGAACGACACGGAGTGGATTGACGGACAGATGTTGGAGCTGAGACAAGTGAAGATGCCGGCGATTGCAGTCAAATCATTATATATCACCCATGAAGAAGACAATCACCTGTTATCCCATGAATCATTTTTAGAAGAGTACGCCAAGTGCATCGCTGATGGCATTGCCCGCATTTATAAATGCAGACGGAAAGAAGAGGCGAGTGTTTAGTGATTTTTCAGCTAAAGAATTGAAATAGACTGCTAACCTTGATTAGGGTAGCAGTCTTTTTGTTGGGTTTATTCTTCCCATACTTCTACGTTTTTCATTTTTTCGCCTTGTTTCATGCTGGTTACGTATTCCATGCCGGATGTCACTTGACCAAATACCGTGTGGACCCCGTCCAAATGAGGCTGGGGCTCATGCACGATGAAGAATTGGCAGGAACCTGTGTCTGGGCCGCGATGGGCCATGGATAGCGCACCTGGTACATGGCGGTGTGGGTTGTTTTTCGTTTCGCAAGGGATGGTGTATCCTGCGTCTCCCGTGCCGATGCCATGGGGGCAACCGCCTTGGCTGACGAAGCCGGGGATGACCCGGTGGAAGGTGAGTCCGTTGTAAAACCCTTCGTTCGCCAATTTTTGGAAGTTCTTCACGGTGTTAGGTGCAGCTTCGGGGAAAAAGTCAATCAGAATTTGGCCCCCGTTTTCCAGTTCGATACGGCCTTTGATCGCCATGTGAAACTCTCCTCTCTTCGCAATACGTTTCTCATTCTACCTTACCTGTTTCTCGGATTCAAATGTCTTTACACAGGGGCGACCGATGGAATGGTACTCCAACGGGCAAGACCCGGCTAACATCTTGATTTCTTGAATGGAGAATAGGTTGCACCCATCAAATAAGAGCGGTTCTTTAGGTAATTCACACATGCGTTTCCAATTAATGGCGCGGAAATCGGGCCAGTCCGTCAGAATGACGATGGCATCTGCGCCTTGCATGCAGGTGTATGGATCAGAAAATAATTCCACTTGAGGATAAGGAAACGCCTTCACCAATGGGTCGTGCGCAACGATGTGGGCCCCCTTGGCCAAGGTGATCTCGGTGAACCGAAGGGAGGGGGCTTCTCGGATATCGTCAGTTCCCGGTTTGCAGGAGAGTCCGAACAAGGCGATGCGTTTATCGGCTAGCGCGTCCAGACGTTGTTCGATTCTTTCCACGAAGCGCGCCATTTGCCAAGCGTTGACTCGGTCAGCCGCTTCCAATAGCGGCAAGGGGACTCCCTCCGCCCGAGTCGTCTGAATCAGTGTGTGGATGTCTTTCGGGATGCATGAACCGCCATAGCCGATACCCGCTTTGAGAAAATGCGGGGCCATGTGGGGATCGTTTTCAATGCTTTGCGCGATATCAGTGACATCTGCGCCAAACGTCTCGCAGAGTTGGCTAAACATGTTGATATAGGAAATCTTCATCGCCAAAAAAGCGTTGGCCGCATAATTGATAAGTTCGGCGCTGGTACGCCGGCAAAATTGAATGGGCGTTTGATTGAAATGATACAGTTCGTTAATCAAAGGAATGGTCGATTCGTTTTCGTAGCCGACAACGATGCGGTCAGGGGAAAGGAAATCGTCCACCGCCCGCCCTTGTTGCAAAAAATCTGGATTGTGGACCACATCGAGAAATTGGATGTGATGGTTATTGGATAGCCGTTCGGCGAAGGCATCGGTTGTCCCGACCGGAACGGTGCTTTTGATGATGACCAACTGCCCCGCTTGCCCGTAAATGGCTAGCTGGTCACATATTTCCCACACTTGGCTGAGGTCGGGCGAGCCATCTGGCAGGGAAGGCGTTTCCACCGTCACAAACAGGACGGTAGATTCTTTGATGGCATGTGCGATATCCGTCGTGAAGCGGATTGCGCCGCCGGACTGCGCTTGGCGCAACAGCTCTGCAAGCCCTGTTTCGTAAATGGGTGGTTTTCCGTTTTGCAACTGGTCGATGGTGGCTTGCGCGACGTCCACGCCGATGACCCGGTGCCCTTGAGTGGCCAGGCAAACCGCAGTCACCAATCCGACATAGCCTAATCCGATAACTCCGATGTGCATGTTTCTGCCTCCCTTGCAAGTTGAGCCGTTCTTTTCAAACATGGTTCCATCAACCCGGCGACACCCCGTCCGATGTGTGATTGGCGCCCTCTCTCAGGCATCCGTCGACGGTACTCGTTTCATCGAAGAGGGAATCAAACAATCAGGATACAGAAAAAAGGGAAAACTCGCGAAAGAGCGACTTGATCGACGACATGTTCGCCTTTATTGACTTCAGGAGCGAGGAGCTGGATGATGCCCCTTTGGCCGTGAAGGTGATGGACGAGGCGGCGCAAGCCTGTCATCTCCATTGAAAGCAAAAATTCCCTATATTTTATATTAGGTGGCTTTTGTAAAAAATGGGTTGAGGAAGGATGAAAGGTTGATTTGATTTATTTATGCCGAAACCGGCGAAGCCTGGCCGCTCCACACGGAAGAGCGCCTGCTGCTTCCGGTCTTTGCTGACGCAGTGGATTACTTGAACTCTTGTAGCTCTTATGTTTCACCTTGATACACAAACCATCACCTCGTTTCGTCAGTGGAAACTCTTTCCTCCATTGTACCAATTGTGCATCATGGTGCGCATCTTTCGCCCGTGAATAATTTTTCAGCCACCTATGTCGAGCAGATCAGTGGCATCGGGGATGATCGCAAAAGACGTGCCAAAAACAAGTAGTTCTTGTATACTGTAAATGGACACAGACAGAAAGCGCTTACTCTTATGAATAGTGGGGCTTCTGCCGACTGTTCCCACCCACGTGCGGTAAGCTGCACATGCGGAGGGGTCAGGGCATTTGGTTGAAAGGGAATAGGACAAAAATCTTTTCACACATGAAAGAATGTGTTACTTTAAAGAGTAAAAGCTATAAGCCCTCGCCATGAGGAGGAAAAAGGATGCAACTCAACAAGTTGAATAAAAAAGAAGTCGAGCAATTGTTCAATGCAGTACTTCATCTAGAGAATATGGAAGATTGCTATCGATTTTTCGAAGATCTCTGTACCGTGAATGAGATCAAATCCCTTGCGCAACGCTTGGAAGTGGCGCGCATGTTGGAAGAGGGTTACACCTACAACCAGATTGAGACGGAGACGGGAGCGAGCACGGCTACGATCTCCCGCGTCAAACGGTGTCTTCATTACGGCACGGATGGGTATAAGCTCGCTTTGGATCGCCTGTATAAAGAGGAAGGCAACAAAGCCTGATCGCAGGCAAGAAGGCCGGTACCCCGAAGAGCGATCGTGGCAACAACTGCTTTTTTCGCTGACGTGACCGCGGGAGGCAAGCGCGCAAAAAACGGTTCCGGCCCTTTGTCACCAAATAGTCCCCGCTTATTCATATAGGCGGGGTTTTCTTTTGCCACAATACCCAGTGTATAATAATGCTTGTAGGTTTGGGGGCGAGATGAGCAATGACAATATTGAGAGAGCGGGCCGCCAGGTGGCGGCATGTGTTTAAATTAGACCCGAACCGGACGATTTCCGATCTGGCCCTCAAGCTGGTATGCAATGCGGGGACGGATGCGATTATCGTCGGCGGGACGGATGGGATTACGTTTAAAAACACAAGGGATTTGCTCCATCGTGTCCGTGAATATGGAGTTTTGTGTGTGCAAGAGGTTTCGGAGATCAATGCGGTGGTACCGGGATTTGACGGATATTTGATTCCCACCGTTATCAATACGAAGGAAGCGCGCTGGATTCACGGTGCGCATGTGGATGCCTTGCGCAGGTACGGAGACCTGATCCCGTGGGACAAAGTGCTGTTATTGGGGTATACGGTGCTAAATCCGGAAGCCAAAGTGGCGCGCCTCACGCAGGCGGAGACGGCTTGCACGGAGGAGCAAATGGTCGCGTATGCGCGTTTGGTCGAACATTTGTTTTGCTGGCCGGTGCTGTATATCGAATACAGCGGACGATTTGGTGATATGGCGTTGGTGGATGCTGCACAACGTGTATGCAGGAAAAGCCGTATCTTTTACGGCGGTGGTATCACCACAAAGGAGCAAACGGTGGCAGCGGCTGAGCTTGCCGACACCGTCGTCGTCGGCAATTTGATCTACACCCATGCAGAACGGGCGGCTAAGACGGTCAAGTGGGTGAAAGAGACGAATAGAAAGGGTGATCAGCGTGTTAAAAACCGGTGAGGAACTTCTGCGGGGACTAAATCCGATGCAGAAGCAGGCCGTGGAAACAACCGACGGGCCGGTTCAGATCATTGCGGGAGCGGGCAGTGGCAAGACCCGCGTGCTGACACATCGCGTGGCGTATTTGTTAGCGGAGAAAGGGATTCATCCTTGGAATGTGTTGGCGATCACATTTACCAATAAAGCGGCGCGGGAGATGAAGGAGCGCATTGGCCAGTTGGTGGGCCCGATGGCAGAAGAAATCTGGATCTCCACATTTCACTCCATGTGCGTCCGCATGTTGCGCAGAGACATCGACAGGCTGGGTTATTCCCGCAATTTCACTATCCTGGACACATCTGACCAGTTGACGGTGATCAAACAAGTGTTAAAAGAGCAAAACCTTGATCCCAAGAAGTTTGAGCCGCGCACTTTGCTGGGCAAGATCAGCCATGCCAAAAATATGTTGTACGAACCGGGTGACATGAAGGCGCATGCCCAGACGTTTATGGATGAAGTAGCGGCTGACGTGTATGAGAAATATCAAGACAAACTGCGCACCAACGAATCGCTCGATTTTGATGATTTGTTGATGGTGACGGTGAAGTTGTTGCGAACCCAACCCGAAGTAAAAGATTATTACCAGCGGAAGTTTCAATACATCCATGTTGATGAATACCAAGACACCAACCATGTGCAGTACATCCTTACCAAGATGCTGGCCGAAAAACATCAAAACCTTTGTGTTGTGGGCGATTCGGATCAGTCCATTTATCGGTTCCGCGGTGCAGATATCACCAATATCCTCAATTTTGAACGCGATTATCCCCAAGCGACCGTGATCAAATTGGAACAAAACTACCGTTCAACCAAGAAGATCTTGGCCGCCGCTAACCATGTGATTGCCCACAACATCGGGCGCAAGCCGAAAGAGTTGTGGACGGACAATGATGAGGGAGAAATGCTTCACCTGTTTGAGGCGGGGACGGAGCATGAGGAAGCGCACTATGTGGCCGAGCATATCTTACAGGGTCGCAAAGAAGGGCAACCTTATAAAAACTTCGCCGTTCTCTACCGCACCAACGCCCAGTCGCGGGTGTTGGAGGAAGTGATGATGAAGGCCAACATCCCCTATTCGATTGTCGGCGGAATCAAATTCTATGAGCGCAAAGAGATCAAAGACGTGCTCGCTTATCTACGCCTTATCGTCAATCCACATGACGATCTGAGCTTGACGCGGATCATCAATGTGCCCAAGCGCGGCATCGGCGCAGCGACATTGGACAAGATTGCGAGTTATGCCCGTGAACACGGATTGTCGCTGTTTGGTGCTTTGTTGGAAATGGAGGAAATCGGTCTGACGCAACGCACATTGAAGCCGCTCAGCGAATTTGTGGACTTGGTGCGCCACCTGCACGCCATGATCGAGTACTTGTCGGCGGTGGAGATCACGGAAGAGGTCTTAAAGCGTAGTGGTTATCGCGAGGAATTGAAACGGGAAAACAGCTTGGAAGCTGCCAGCCGGTTGGAGAACATCGACGAGTTCCTATCGGTGGCCCAAGAATTTGAGAAGCACAATGAAGATAAGTCGCTGGTTGCATTTTTGACCGATTTGGCACTTATCTCCGATTTGGATGCATTGGGGGACGAGCAGGAAGAGGCGGACAAGGGGGATTCAGTGGTGCTGATGACCCTGCACAGTGCCAAGGGGTTGGAATTTCCCACCGTCTTCTTGGTAGGTATGGAAGAGGGGATCTTCCCGCATATGCGCTCGTTGGATGACGAAGACGAGATGGAAGAAGAACGCCGGCTCGCCTATGTGGGCATCACACGGGCAGAGAAAGTGTTGCATCTGACGCGCGCCCGGACGCGAACGATCTATGGACAAACCACCTCCTACTTACCTTCACGTTTTTTGAAGGAGATTCCGGCAGAGTTGGTGGAAGAAGTTGGTAGCAGGCAATCGGTCAGCAACGCCACCCCGCGCAGAGTCGTGCGGCCGACCCCCAATGTGGTGGCCGATTGGCGGGTGGGAGATAAAGCCGAACATGCCAAGTGGGGCTTGGGAACAGTGGTAAAAGTGCAAGGGGAAGGCGAGGACTTGGAATTGAACATCGCATTTCCGGCGCCGATCGGCGTGAAAAAGCTGTTGGCCAAGTACGCCCCGATCAAAAAAGCGTAAGGCGTCATGTGGCCTGTGTTTACCCACTCACATGCAGTCCTTAAGTTTAGGAGGATGAAACGGATTGAATTTGGAACAAGCCCAAGCACGCGTACAAGCGTTACATGACATACTGAATGAACACAATTACCGGTATCATGTGTTGGATCAACCGACCATATCTGACGCGGAATACGATCAATTGCTGCGGGAATTGATTGAGTTAGAGCGCGAGTTTCCGGAGCTTTCCACTCCTGATTCGCCGACCCAGCGTGTAGGTGGGGAAATCCTGCCCCATTTTGAGAAGGTGGAGCACCTGTCTCCGATGCTCAGTCTGGGTAATGCCTTCAACGAACAAGACTTGCGGGAATTTGATGAGCGGGTGAGAAAAGCGGCCGGAGACAAGCCGGTGCGGTATGTATGCGAGTTGAAAATCGACGGTTTGGCTGTCTCCCTGCGATATGAGGATGGCCGGTTTGTGCTCGGCGCTACTCGTGGGGACGGAACGGTGGGGGAGGATATCACGCAAAACCTGAAAACGATCCGTTCGTTGCCGCTTAAGTTGCGTCAGCCAGTCAGCTTAGAAGTGCGCGGGGAAGCGTACATGCCGCGAGCTGCGTTTGCGCGTCTGAATAGCGTGCGGGAGGAGCGCGGGGAAGCCTTGTTTGCCAATCCGCGCAATGCTGCTGCCGGTTCCCTGCGGCAATTGGACCCCAAGCTGGCCGCAGAACGGACATTGGACATTTTCTTATACGGAATTGGGCAGAGCGAGGGACTCTCTTTTACGACCCATACTGAAGCGTTGGCATTCCTGTCCGAACTCGGATTTAAAGTAAACCCCGAACGGCGGACGGTTGAAGGTGTCGAAGAGGTGCTCCAGTACGTGCAAGAATGGCAGGAACGCCGTCCTGACCTGGCGTATGATATCGATGGCATCGTAATCAAGGTGGACGATTTAGCGTTGCGGGAAGAGATGGGCTTCACTGCCAAAAGTCCGCGCTGGGCGATTGCCTACAAATTCCCCGCCGAAGAGGCAGTCACCCGGTTGGAGGAGATCGAGCTAAATGTGGGGCGCACCGGCGTCGTCACGCCCACCGCGGTGCTAAAGCCGGTTTCGCTGGCGGGAACGACGGTCAAACGGGCTTCGTTGCATAATGAAGACATGATTCGGGAAAAGGGTTTGATGTTGGGAGACCATGTGATAGTGAAAAAAGCGGGTGACATCATTCCGGAAGTGGTGGCTGTGCTCACCGATAAGCGGACAGGGGACGAACGGCCCTTCACCATGCCGACGCACTGTCCGGAATGCGACAGCCGGCTGGTCCGCTTGGAGGGGGAAGTGGCCCTGCGCTGTATCAATCCCGCATGCCCGGCGCAAACCCGGGAAGGGATCATCCATTTTGTGTCGCGCGGCGCGATGAACATCGAGGGTCTGGGCGAAAAAGTGGTCACCCAACTGTTTGAGCGGGGGTTGGTGCGCAGTGTGGCCGATCTATACTATCTGAAAAGCGAAGATCTGTTGCGTTTGGAACGCATGGGCGAAAAATCGGTGGCCAATCTCCTGCGCGCCATTGAAGCGAGCAAATCCAACTCGCTGGAGCGGCTGTTGTTTGGCTTGGGCATTCGCTTTGTGGGGGCCAAGGGCGCCAAGATCTTGGCGCAACATTACGGCTCCATGGACGCGTTGCTTTCGGCGACGGAGGAAGAGTTGACCCAACTGGAAGAAATCGGTCCGAAGATGGCGGCTAGCATTACCACTTACATGAAGAAGCCAGAAGTGCGTGAGACGCTGCGTCGTTTGGCAGAAGCGGGCGTTAATATGCATTATACCGGCCCTGCACCTGTCCGAGCTGGGGATGGAGCGGAGGAGAGTCCGTTTGCGGGCAAGACCGTGGTCATCACTGGTACGTTGGAGCGCATGTCGCGCAAGGAAGCATCTGAATTGCTGGAGTCGTTAGGCGCCCAGGTGACTGGCAGTGTGAGCAAGAAAACTGACCTGCTTATCGCTGGAGAGAAGGCAGGCTCCAAATTGGATAAGGCGAATAAGTTGGGGATCACGGTCTGGGACGAAGAAACATTTTTAGCTCATTTGCCGAAGTGACGAGATGAACGGGGCGTGAGGCGGGACTTCATGCCCCGTTTCATTTGACGGAGGAGAAACCATGCAGAAGAGATTGCGCAAGAAGTGGATATACATCAGCGTGGGGCTTGTCTTGTTGTTGCTGGGGCTGGTGGGATTATCATGGAAACTCAATTTCAGCCCGGAAGTCGATGCGGCGATCATCTCCAGCCTGTTTTCGACATTATTGTTTTGCGGTACCATAGTAGTGAATACGGTGCTCACTTCGGAAGCGTTGAAGTTGGGGCCCAAAACGCAACTCTTGATGCAGGAGCGATTGGCGTTGTACAAGGAATTGAGCACCATTATGCATGATCTCAATCAGGCATTGCTTGCTTACTTTTTTCTCAAGAAGCAAGAGTATCGCTCGCAGATCATTGAGTCGCACTTTCGGTTGCGCACTTTTCGTCGCAAATCGATGTGGATTCTGCCGGAAGACATTTTGGCGACGCTGTCCAAAATCCAGAGCCTCTTCTCCGTTTCACAGACAGGAGGGATTTTGTTTAATCCGAAATGTTTGGAGACAAGAGAAGTGGCGATTCAATTTTCCAATTTGTATCAGTCACTGGTTAACCAGATGCGGGATGAATTGGATATCCAGACGATCAGCGATGTGATTAACCATAAAGTTTACAAGATGAACCAACCCGTGGAAGGCATCGATTCGGCAACCGTCGCGGTAGGGGGAAAAGGGATGGTTCGCAAATAATCTTTTCTGAGTTGTTTTAAATATGTGATGAGAAGTGAAAAAACACGTTTGTCCGAAGAGCTTGACCGAAAAGAATGACGGAAAGGCCGGAGAGCGATGAACATGAGATGGATAGTGACCTGTTGCGCACTGCTGACAGTTTGTGTCATTGGCATGGCTACATATGAGGAGGGGGGATTCGCCCCTGACAAATGGGTGTCGTCCGCGTTAAAGAAGCCAACGCTTCAAGAGCTTATGGAAGATGAAAACAAACGGCATAGTAACGAGGAGATCACCTTAGAGCCTTATGCCAAAAAGATGGGAGCCACCTTAAACCAGCCTGCGCACAATCAGATGCATGTGGACACGATGTTGCCTGTGGCGGGAAAAATCACCCAGTATCAAAGTCTGTCCCAACCATACGTATGGATACACATTAAATACATGGGCAAGGGAGGGAACCCCGACCTTCCTGATGAACAGGATGTTTACGCACCCGTCAAGCAGGGACAGTTTAATGAGAAGATTCGCCTGTTTCAAGGCAAAGGGGAATATCGGGTTACACTGAGATTGCCAAGCGAGGAACAGGAAGATACTTATTATTTGATGGCTTCGTTTATCGCCGCGAATCTGAACGATGTTGTGGAGCGGGATGTGTCATACAGCGTCGCGGCCGCAAAAGCGAAACTCAAACTGGATGAGCCGGTCATGGGATACAGCGAGAAGCGGGAAGCGGTCTCCTTAAAAGGGCGTATCCGTTCCGACGTGCGTACCGTATTGGTGCAGTTGAAGCGGGGGGCACGGGAAACGCGCCGGGTCGTCTCTGTGGAAAAAGGGCAGTTTGAAGAACAAATTCCCCTGACTTACGGGCAAGGGGTTCATCAGCTGAAAATATTGGTGCCTGACAGCAAGCGGAAAGGAACCTATCTGGACGGGGCCACCTTGTATGTGAATCACCCGCTGGCGGAGGAGAAGGAACCCATACGCTTCACCAGGCTTTACGCCGAACGGGGGATTCACCTGACAGCACCGCTGGTGGGTGGCGAGCATGCCGACCTGACTTATCGTATCGCGGGCCGCATTGATGAATCTGCACCTTTTGCCAAACAAACGACGCACATGATTGTCCGCATACAGAAAGGCAAGGACAAAGCGACCTACTTCCTGCCTGTGGGAGGCTATCAATTTGACAGCAAGATTTGGTTACGCTTTGGAGCGGGAGAATACAATGTGACGTTGTACGCGCCGGAGATCACCTCACAAAACCGCGATTACTTCCGCTTTTTCACAGTGGCGACCTTTCGCGTGACCAGCCGGGCGCAAATGGATGGACGTGATCTTTTGCCA
Organism: Laceyella sacchari; assembly: GCF_024927925.1. NCBI lineage: Bacteria > Bacillati > Bacillota > Bacilli > Caryophanales > Thermoactinomycetaceae > Laceyella > Laceyella sacchari. The sequence continues at coordinate 2,823,820 of NZ_CP103866.1, read as the reverse complement.
GGCCGCGGGATTCAATCCGATCATCCGTTGATCGTCGATTTGGCCAAAGAGATCACCGCAGGCAAATTGACCGACCGCGCGAAAGCCCGCGCCATCTACACCTATGTAGCCAAAAATATGACTTATGACATGGATAAGTTTCGGAATAACCGGTTCTCTTGGAACGACAGTGCGATTAAATCGTTGTCCACTCGCAAAGGAGTGTGTCAGGATTATGTGTTCTTGACTCTCGCTTTGCTAAGAAGCATAGACATCCCCAGTCGCTTTGTGGAAGGCGAGGCGGGTGGGCAACGTCATGCTTGGGTAGAAGCCAAGTTGAACGGACGTTGGGTGACGATGGACCCGACTTGGGGTTCCGGGCATATTACACCGGATGGCCGCTTCGTAAAAAGACTGGATATGCAGTTCTTTGATCCGTTACCTGATGAATTTAAACGGACACACAAGCGGACTGGCGTTTCCTATTAAATATACCAATCCCCTGCGCATGTTGCTGTGCAGGGGATTGGTATTGTTGGTGTGATACGGTGTTTGAGAGCAAGAAAAAGCGGGGAGAAAGCTTTACGTTCGCAGCATTTTCCCGCTTTTTTCATTTCCTAACCGAGCAACATCGTTTCAAGCTCCCGTTGCAATGCCAACCATTCCTTCGTACCGCGCCGTTCATAACGGGCCTGTCCGCGTGCAAAAGGCACTGGCACTTCCCGTATAACCTTCATCGGCGACGCGCTTAACACCAAGATGCGGTCAGACAGCAAGATCGCTTCCTCAATGCTGTGCGTGATAAACAAAATGGTGCGCTTCTCTTGCTCTAAGAGACGTAAGAGCCAAGTTTGCATGCGGGTTCGCGTGAGTGCGTCCAAGGAACCGAACGGTTCGTCCAGGCAAAGCAAGTCGCGGTTGCTTGCCAACGCGCGGATAAAAGCCGCCCGTTGCTGCATGCCTCCGCTCAGCTCGTGCGGATAGCGGTCGGCGACCTCGGCCAATCCAGCCCCACGCAACAAATGTGTGAGTTGCGTGGGGTTCTTGAGCCCGCTCAGTTCTTGGGCCAAGCGCACATTATCAAGAATCGTGCGCCACGGCATCAGCGAGGGCTGTTGTGGCATATATGCCAAGTGACCACGCTCACCGTTGATCCGTTGGCCGTCCAGAAGTATGTCTCCCGCTTGCGGGCAGTGCAGGCCTCCCAGCAAATAAAACAACGTGCTTTTGCCACTCCCGGATGGGCCGATCAACGAGACGAACTCCCCTTGACGCACAACAAAATGCAGGTCATCGATCACAGGACGTTGTCCATAAGCGAAGGAAAGGCCATTAACTTCCAACTTCATCGGGGTGCCCCTCCCTTCACTTGCGGGCGCCATCGAACCACCAGCCGCTCGATGAGACAGATGGCGGCGTACAGAAGCAAGCTTACTCCGGCGATGAAAAACATCGCCAAAAACACCCGGTCCGTGCGGAAAGAGGCGGAGGCGAGTTGCATCATGACGCCGAGCCCTTCTTTGGCTCCCAGCCATTCGGCGATCACGGCGCCCATCACGCTGTATGTGGCCGCCAGTTTAAGGCCGGAGAAAAAGGCAGGCAAGGCGGAAGGCCATTCCAGCTTGCTAAAGCGTTGCCAGCGTGTGGCCCCGGCCATTTCCATATAGATGAGCAGGGTGCGGTCGGTCTGTCGGAATCCATCCATCGTAGATACGGCGATCGGAAAGAAGCAAGCGATCGCTACCACCAAGATTTTGGGCATGATGCCAAAGCCTAGCCACATGATTAAGAGTGGCGCCAAGGCGATCATCGGCACATTTTGCGACAATACCACCAGCGGTTGGAACATGGCGCGCAACAAAGGTGACAGATGAAAGAGCGTGGCGAGGAGCAGTCCAGCCACCAGACCAAAGCCCAGTCCGCTCAAGGCGATCTCCACTGTCGCCCCAAGGTGTTCCAGTGTCCGATCCACAGATGCCGTCCAAGCCTCATATACAGCGGAGGGTGACGGCAACAGCCACGCTTCCACCTGTTTGGTGCGGACGGTTAGTTCCCATCCGGCTAACAGCAACAAAATCATGCCGAATGGGGCCAACGCTTTACTGTTTTTCATCATATTTGCCTGTCAACCCGCGGATCGATGCGCCGGCGGGATTAAAGTAGATTTTCACCTGATGCAACACGCTGGGACAGCCCATTTCGATCATGGCCTCATTCATGCGCTCGATAATCGCCAACAACTCAGGCAATTCCCCTTCCATCGTCGTTTCCAACGGGCCGACGCGGTAAGGTACCCCTGCTTGCTGAATGATTTCGATCGCTCTGTCCACATAGGGGATGACGCTTTCTCCATTTGGGGTGTGCGGCAGGATCTGCACGCTGACTAGCGCTTGTGCCATTTTCATTTACCCTCCTCAGGCAGAAAGGCGTTGGTAAATGCTTGCTCAGGTTGAAACGAGCCTTCCAGCAAGCCGTGTTGTTTCATCCATTCAGCATAACCCGACCACACTTCTTTCTTTTGCACTCCCCACGCGGGAGCATCTCCTTGGTAACGCGGGCTTAACCAGGCTTGGCTCTTCTGCACCAGTTTCGGGTCGAGGTCAGGCTCTGCCCGGCTCAGGATGTCGGCCGCTTCCTTAGGCTGTTTGATCGCAAATTGGTACCCTTGGCTGACTGCTTTCATGAACGCTTTCACGGTTGCGGGGTCCTGTTTGGTTTTCTGCTCGTTCGTGATGAGAACAGGGGTGTAATAATCTAGCTCTTTGGCATAATCAGTGAGATAGATCATATTCAGTTTTTGGCCCTTCAACTCCGCTTCGATGCCGGTCCATCCATAATAAATCCACATGAAGTCCACATTTCGTTTTACCGCAGTGAAGAAGTCCGTGTTTCCGGTGTTGATGATATTCACTTTGTTCACATCAGCCTGCTCCCGTTGCATCAATGAAGCAAGCATTTGCTTTTCCACTGGCGAGCCAAATCCGCCGTAGGTTTTGCCTTCAAAATCCTTCGGTTTTTGGATGTTTTTGGAAACAGGAGACGCAAAGCCAGACGTATTGTGCTGGATCACTGCGGCGATTGAAACAATCGGCACCTTTTGCACGCGGGCTTGTGTAACGGCTTCTTGGTAGCTTACGCCGAAATCAGCTTTGCCGCCGGCCACCATTTGCTCCGCTCCGCTTTCACCTGGTTGAATGATGTCCACATCCAATCCGGCTTGTTTGAAATAACCTTTCTCTTTGGCCACATAAAGACCAGTGTGGTTGGTGTTGGGAGTCCAATCAAGGACCAAGGTGATCTTCTTTCCTGTGTTTTGCTCGTCTGTCGTCCCGGACGATGCGGGGTTGCCGCAAGCCACGGCGGACAGGCAGAGAGCAATGGTCAGTCCGATCTTCCACCATTGTTTCTTCATTAACAACCGCTCCTTTTCTTTTCACCAGGCTCCCTGATGCGCCCATGGAGGTGGATATAGCGTTTTCATGCATTGGCCAACGCGCGCGTAACAAAAAAACGCCCCCTGACCGGGAGGCGTTGGTTTAGCCAGACAGATATGTCCATCAATCCAAATCCCTACGCCGGCATTACCCGGATCAGGTGAAAGGGTCTGTGTGTCGGCACACACTCTCAGCCGGCCATTATCCAGCTCCCCCATGGGTTTGTATGTTGTTTCGGGCTCATTATACGGAAACTAACCCTGCTTGTCCATAGGGATTTATGTGCAGAGACAAGAAGAGGCGCGTTTCGTTTCCAAGGTGGGCGTGATATACTACATCCATCAGCCAACCTCCCCAAGGCGGCCGCGGATCACCATCAGCCACTTGAGGAGCGATCGACTCATACTCTGAGATGAAGGATTGAATCGGTTCATGAAACAAGAAAACAAGGCTTCATTTACACACACTGTCACGTTAGAGGAAGACGGCCTGATGCTTCATCAAGTGTTGCGCCGCCAATATCGCTTTTCCAGGCGCTTTATGACGCGGATGAAGCTAAACCGCCTGGTGACGGTAAATGGGGAGTTCATCTATTTTACGGCTCGGGTTAAGGCCGGCGATCAGATCGTGATTCGCATGCAAACGGAAGAGACGGATCATATCCCGCCTCAGCCCGTCGATTTTACCGTTGTTTACGAGGATGAGGATCTCATCGTGATTGACAAACCGCCTGGCTTGGTGGTTCATCCGACCCGGGGGTATCCAGACGGAACCTTGGCCAACGGCTTGATGAAGTATTGGTCTGAACGAGGGGAGAAACACCGTATGCGTCCGGTCACCCGGCTGGACCGTGACACTTCCGGCTTGTTGGTCGTTGGTAAACATGCTTATGCCCACGCTTTTTTGGCCGAGCAGATGGCGGAAAAACGATATGAGCGTGTTTATCTGGCTTGCACACATCACCGCTTTGCCAGTGACCGAGGCACGATCGACAAAGCGATTTACATCGATCCCGAACAAAAAATCAGCCGCACGGTCAGTGAGTCCGGTGAAGGGTATCCGGCGGTGACCCATTATGAAGTGGTGGAACGGATGGCTGCGGCCACCTTGGTGCGGCTCTCACTGGAAACGGGTCGGACGCACCAAATCCGCTTGCATCTCGCTTCCATCGGCCATCCGATCATCGGTGATGAAGTATATGGCACAGGTGGGGATCAAGATTTAATCGCCCGGCAAGCTTTGCATGCCACTTACTTGAAATTGTTTCACCCCCGTCAGAAAGAGTGGATGGCTTGGGAATCTCCATTGCCTGCTGATATGCAACAACTCGTGGAGCGGTTGCGGCAAACGGATTGCAGGAGTTGAGGAGTGTGGGGATTCCAACACGGTTCTCCTATGTGTTCAGCATGACGAGGTAAACGCCAGTCTGACACACCCATCTGGGGTGGTCAGGCTTTTTTGGTTTATTCGTTCTGAATAAATTGATTATTTAAATTAATTAATGAATATTTTATGTAATCTTTATAGAATTAATGTTTTTAATATTATACAATTGGATTGGATGCGCTTATCTCAGCACCGTTTTTGTGTTCAAGCAAGAAATCATTGTTATTTTACCTTTGTTACGAGCAGGGTTGATTGAAAATTTATGGAAATTTTACAAAAGCAACAAAGGGGATAAGCGGATACCGTTTTCATTAAAAATGGAGGGATGTTACATGCGAAAGCGCCGGCAGGTGTGGTTGATGTTGCTGATCAGTGTGCTACTGATTATGCCATACCAAACAGTTGGAGCAACCGGGAAAATTCCTGATCCGCAACCGATGGGGCAAGTCTCCTTCGACGGGGCACAAATGGAAGCGCTACCAGCGCCGGGCAACAGCACCACTCCGGGAACTTGGTTCATCGGGGCTACCCCGGCCAATGCTGACCTCAGCAAACCACCGATTGTTTTTGTGCAAGGCTTGCACAGCAGGGCGCAAAGCTGGTGGGAAGAAACCAACTACCACGGTGTAAATGATATGTATGAAACCGCATACAACAAAGGGTATCGGACGGCGTTCGTTCAGCTGTACGACGCACCCGGCGGTGATGCGGCCACTCCGATGGACAACGGGCGCCTGCTCGCCGGTATGCTGGAGAAAATCTATAATCACTTCGGCCAAAAAGTGAATATTGTCGCCCACAGCAAGGGCGGCCCCGATTCTCAAGCCGCTTTGGTCCATTATGGCGCTTACCGCTATGTCAACAAAGTGGTCACCTTGGGTTCACCCCATGAAGGCTCCCATTTGGCCGACTTGGCGTACAGCAGCTGGGCCGGATGGCTGGCAGCTTTGCTGGGCAAACAAGATCCGGGTACGTACTCCCTGCAAGTAGGGGAGATGGCCAAATACCGCGCACAGACGGATAACCACGCCAACGCTCGCCTGAACAAGTATTACACCGCTGCTGGAACCAGCTGGGGGCCGACTTTCTCCGCTTTGGCTTTGGGTGGAGTCTATCTATCCCAATACGGGGAGAATGACGGGTTAGTCAACGTATGGAGCACCGACCTCCCTTATGGAACCCATCTATTTACTGCCTCTGACCTCGACCATGATGAGATTCGCATCGGCCGTGCTGTGTTTAGCAAGATCGAGTCTGTTTTAAGCACAGCGACAGCTGCGGCTGAGACTGAGCCGAAAGCTAGCCAACCATCGGCGGCAGTAAACAGCACCGACAAACAAGAAACCTTTGTCCGTGGTGGCGCATTGCCTATCAGTAAACAACATGTTCAGCAAGTTCCTGTGGAACCGGGTGTGAAAGAAGCTATCTTCACGGTGCGTACCAAAGCTGCTGACACTCAGGTGACGCTTGTTTCTCCTTCCGGCAAAGTGCTGAAGCGAGTGTTAAAAAGCAAGGATCAGGCGTTCTTCCGCGGCGCCACAGTGCAAGTGATCCGTGTCGCCAAGCCAGAAGCGGGCAATTGGCAGGTGAAGCTACTTTCCAAACAGAAAGACGCATACCTGCTGACAACCCATTTTATCGGCAAAACCACAGTTGAACTGGATCTGCCGGCACTGAACAAACAGTCTTCGGCAGAATTGAAGATAAAGGGCTTAGAGAGCGTAGACCTCGCCTCCTTGACTGGCAAGATCAAGGTTGTTGATCCCCAAGGACAAGTGAAGGAAATGGCGTTGAACAAAAGCAAAAAAGCGGACGCCGCCTTGACTGGTGCGGTGTCGGGATCGCAAGCGGGTGTGTATAACATCACCGTGGAATTGAGCGGAAAAACGAAAGATGGGCAAGCGTATGCCCGCACATTGGTCAAATCAGTATATATCGATAAGTAAATGAAACAACCCCGGATCATATCAAGGTGATCCGGGGTTGTTCTTGTTCATGCGCCTGATGCCAACTGCCGCCAGAACTTGGCCGTGCGGCACCGCTTCTAATATGAAAGAATACTACATAAATAATAGACATAGACCCCGTGGCCGGTGAGCAAACAGGGGAGGTAAAATGTGATCAATCATCGACAAGGTGTCGAAATAGAATATAAAAAAGTAGAGTGTGTCGAATGAATTAAAGTAGGCCCTTGAAGCAAATCAGACCGGTTCATCGCCACTTATGTTCGGTGGTCTAGCGTTTAGCCGTCTAATGAGGCGGGAATGGAATTCATGGGCCCCAAGGGCTGGCGGCATCGTTGCCCATTTGCTTCTCGTATGATGAGGCACTTATCGGAAAAGGGGCTTTGTTATTTCTCATCTACGTAATCGCGAGACACGACCCAGAAGCGGGCCAAACGATGCAGTTGATTTCCTCTTCGCCCGCTCTGTGCCAGTGTCATGGTTGGTTCCGCATGCCAATAACCGGGGGTTTGACTATCAGGAGATTTCATGTAAAATCTACATAAGTCATTGTAATATTACTGTAATATTTTTTAAAAATGACAAACCATTTCAATAGGCTTTCCGTTATAATGGAATGTGTTATTTTATCGCAGACCCTGCGCGTCGTTGAATCCACCACGCCAAGGCAAACCAGAAACAGGAGCTGACTAAGCCGGCAATGAAAGAGGGGAGTCCGCTGACTTTCCATAAGAATAAGGAAAACAGCAGCCCAACCACTCCGGTGAAGCGACACGCAAAAATAGCGGCTCGCTCGTGCATTTATCCCTCACCTCCCGCTTCACTATAGCACAAGTGCGGAGGCAGGAACTAGCCGACAAAAGCCGAAAAAGAAGTTGTTAATAGAAGGAAAATCCAGACAGGTAGAGATACTGCGATGAACGATCAGTATTTCAGGAGGTAGACGCGATGGACGATTTTCGTAAGGTGAGCATGAAAAGCGGATACAGCCCCATGCCACCACGGACTCGCAGTGAACGCGCCGGATCCCGTTCCCGCTCTAGCCGTAGCGGCGGCCCCAGGGGCACCGGCGGACGCGGCCCGCAAAAGCAAGGGTGGCAACGGTTTTTTAACTGGAAATGGATGATGCTGGTCTTATTGACTTCGTTATTGATTATGGTCGGTGGCTGTACCGCGGTGATGATGTCGGCGGAAACGTTGGATTTGGAAAAAGCGAAAGATCCGACGAAAATGCCGACCAACTCCAAACTTCTCGATAGCAATAATAAAGTAGTAGCTGTGTTTGGCAACGAATATCGGGAATGGGTAGAAATTGAAAAAATTAAGAAAGTGAATCCGGAGTTATTGACAGCCTTCGTCAAAGTGGAAGACCGTCGTTTTTATGAGCATAACGGGATTGACTATGAAGGCTTGGGACGTGCGATAATCAAAAACATTATCGCGATGGGTAATGCCCAAGGGGCGAGTACCCTTACCCAGCAGGTTTGTAAAAACATTGTACTGGGTGATTTTAATAAAACCTATACCCGGAAGATTAAAGAGATTGGCTGTGCGCTAAACTTGGAGAAAGAACTGGGTGAAAAGCGCAAAGATAAGATTCTGGAAGCATATTTAAACTTTATTGATTTTGGTGGCGTCAATGGTATCAAGCTTGCTTCCGAGGTATACTTCGGCAAGGATCCTACACGGGATCATTTGGAAATCGAAGAGATTGCCTTGTTAGCAGGGATGCCGAAAGCACCATATAAATATAATCCACTAAAAAACCCGGAAGCTGCCAAAGAGCGGCGCAATGTGGTTTTAACTCAAGTTTTGCCGGTCGATGATGTGATCCCGCCGATTGTGGATAAACAAACGGCTGAGGAGAGAGCCAAATTGCCGGTCAAGACATGCCCGAAAACAGAGTGTTGGAATCAAAAGCTAAGAGCGGGCAAATACGATCATTATAAAGCTTTTGTACAAGAAGAACTGAAACGAGATTATGGTATTAACCCGGAAAAACTTGGGAAAAGCGGATATGTGATTAAAACGGCTCTTAATCAGCAAGCACAAACGGCCGTTGAAAAAGCATTGCAGGACAAATCGCTTTTTGTGAATAAAGGCCAGTATATGAAAGACGCGGATGCAAGTATAGTGATGCTAAACCCGAAAAACGGGTTGATCGTCGCAGTCGGAAACGGTCGCCAGTATCAACCGGGATATGACAAGCGCGCCCTGTTGCCCGTGCAACCGGGTTCGACCATTAAGCCGTTAACTGTATACGCTCCAGCAGTGAATGATCATGATTACAATGAGTACTCGATTGTAAAGGATATTACTGTTGACTTTGCGGGAGATTGGAATCCGTCTAACTATGGTGGTATGCCGCCGCAGGGGAATATTCCTATGCTGACAATGGTTAAGAAGTCGCTTAACAAATCGACCGTGCGGCTGTTACATGAAGTGGTTACCCTGAATAGTGCTTTCGATTATGCGCAAAAGCTGGGATTGAACTTGAAAGAGGCAGACAGGACGTCGTACGCGGCTCTGGCGCTTGGCGGTGTAAACGGCGGCGTTAATACAAAACAAATGGCGCAAGCTTATGCCGTGTTTGCCAATGAAGGTAAATATTATCAAGCGCGCACGATTGTGAGTGTAACACAAAACGATGAAGTCGTGGAACCTAAAGATCCGGATAAATATAAACAACCGAAAGAAGTGTTCAGCAAAAAAACGGCTTGGTATATGACACGGATGATGAAGCATGTCATCTCTGATGATGATGGAACGGGTCATAATGCGCGACTGAAAGACGGTCGGGATGTGGCCGGTAAGTCCGGGACGATCCAGGGTGAAAAAGCAGCTTGGTTTGTTGGTTACACCCCTGATCTGGTGGCAGCAGTCAATGTCATGTATCCAATACAAGGCGCAGAGATTGTGAAAGTGACAGGTGGTAGTGTGCCGGCTAAAATCTTCAGCTATGTGATGTCTGAGGCACACCAAGGAATTCCACCACACTCATTCAAAAAACCGCCGGGTGTGGAAGAGCCGAAACGACCATTCGAATTGCAAGCACCACACTTGTCTTATGAATCGCATCCAGACGGTGTTCTGTTGAAATGGCAACAGCAACCAGAGCAAGTGACTTACCAAGTCTTCCGTGCCGATGGCGGCAATTTCGTGAAAGTAGCTGATCTGCCAGCTGGCTCCACCTCCTGGAAAGACCCGTCTGCCTTGCCTCCGCAAGATGACGGCTTTGACCTGGGCGACCTCTTTGGTGGCGGCGGCGAGAAGAAGAAAGTCTACCGCTACAAAGTGGTGGCAATTGACACGCAGGCGACCGATCCGGCCAACAAAGAGAAATCAAGTGAAATCACCGTGGAGCTTAAGTCCGGGAAGAAAGAACAGAAGCCGAAATTCGATAAAAACAATGATGGCATCGATGACCGCGAGCAAGATAGCGATGGTGACGGCGTCAATGACCATGAGGACAAATTCCCGAACGATCCGACCCGAACGGGTAAGGAACAAGATGGCGGCGGTAATGGCGACCACGGCAATGGCCGTCCCGGAAGAGGCGATGGCGATAACAATGGTGGAAACAATGGCAATGACAATGGAAATATCGGTGGTTGGCCGTTTTAATGAGTCAGCGCCGTAAGTGAACGAAGAGAGACTCCAGCTTTCATGCTGGGGTCTCTCTTTTTCGTATTGGCTGTAGACACTTTTATATCGCGCTCATATTCATTAGCGATGACTGGGTTAGGTTCTATTCCCGAGCTTCCTCCCATAGACTAGTCCTAACAGAAGGACAAGAAGGGACGTGTGTTGGGGATGGAGCGGTGGGTGCTCGCCAGTCGCATCGGCTTTACTTATATTGGGACAGTGGTGGGCGCGGGCTTTGCTTCTGGGCAGGAGATCATGCAGTTTTTCACGTTGTTCGGGGAGCGGGGCGTCTGGGGTGTATTTGTGGCCGCGGTGTTGTTTGCCTGGTTGGGGACACGGATGATGCTATTGGGATGTCGGTTGCAGGCGCGGTCGTATGAAGATTTTAACCACTATTTATTTGGAGAGCGCTGGGGACCGATGATGGCGGCAATGATCAGTGTGATGTTGCTGGGAGTCACGGCGGCGATGATGTCGGGGACGGGTTCGCTGTTTGAAGAGCAGTTGGGGTTGTCGTTCCATGCTGGCGTGATTTTTACGGTGGCTTTTTCCTTTTTTTTTATCTTGCGAGGGATCGATGGAGTGTTGTCGGTCAATTCGTTGGTGGTACCAGTCATGTTTTTGTTTATCGTGATGGTGGCATCTCATGCGTGGCAGGCGGGTGAGCTGGCATCTGTGGCTTCGCTGATTCCCGAGCCCCGGTACGCCCACTGGTTGCCGTCGGCCTTGGTATATGTGTCGTTCAACCTGGTGTTGACGCAGGCGGTGTTGGTGCCGCTAGGGGCGGAAATCGCCGATGAGCGGACGATCAAGTTGGGGGGCTGGATCGGTGGGATTGGGTTAGGGATTATGCTGTTTGCTTGCAATCTGGCGTTGCAGTTGCACTGGCAGGAAGTGTCGCGGTTGGATATCCCCATGGGCCATGTGATTAGCACACTTGGCGTAGGCGTGAAATTTTTCTTTTTGGCGATGATGTGGGCAGAGATTTTCACATCGCTCATCGGCAATGTCTACGGACTGGCTGCCAATCTGAGTCAGGTGGTGCCATTGCGCAAGCCGCTGATCATGTTGTTGATATTTGGGATGGGGTATGTGTTTTCCTTGATCGGCTTTCCCACGTTGGTACATTATCTGTATCCCCTGTTTGGCTATTGCGGCTTGGTCGTGCTCGGCTTCATGGTCTTTCGTCGGATGCCGGCGGGATAGGGGAGGAAAGCGGACATGACTTGGTTACTCGTCTTGGGCTTAGCTTATGTGATAGGGGCTTTGCCTTGCCATTGGTGGGCATTGTCCCGCTCCCATTCAGAACAACATGGGGTGGGATATACGCAACTTCCCCTCAAAGAGGCGTTTCTGCTTTTGGTGATCGATCTGGTGAAAGGGATGGCAGCCACTTTGCTCGGAATTGCGCTATTGGGCTGGGTGGGTGCTTATCTGGCGGCGATCTTGGTCGTGGTAGGCAGTGTGTATTCTTGTTTTCTCGATTTCCGTGGCGGAACCGGCTTAGGCGTGGCGGCGGGCGCGCTGTTGATCTTAAGCCCCATTTTGGTCGTGGTGGGAGTGCTGATCTTCATATTGGCGTTGTTGTTGATGCGAAGCTTGGTTGTGGCGACACTGTTGACAGGGGCCGCGTTGTTCTTGTTTGGGATGGTGCTGGCGACGCATGTGATGGTGTGGTTGATCGTGTTGGTGTTGTGTGTGGTGATCTTGTCGCGATGGTGGGGAAAAACGCCGCGCAACCACTCTAAATATAAGAAACCGCCATGGCGCAAGCGGTGGTGAGGGAGACAAGGAGAGCGTTTATATGAACAAAAAAAGAAGCCGAACGAACGGCTTCTTTTTCGCTTGTAAAACATGGCTTGGTGCCGATGATTGGTTTACACCGCGAATGCCACTTTGTACCCGGCATGCTTGCGCACTTGAAAGACACCCGTGTCCAAAATGAGATATTGCGCTTTCACCCCGATCAGTTTGCCGCTGATGGTTGCTTGTTTATCCAAGCTGAGAGGAGTGATTTTCTCCAAAGTGGACAAGGATGGATAAGTGAGCGGAACAATTTCAGGATCGGGAATAAGATAAGCATGATAAGGTTCGGGCAACTTGGTGATAAGATCTTCCCGGATGGCGAGCAAGTCGCAATCGGCGATTTCGTTCTTTAACATTTTGCGCCAATTTGTTTTGTCTTTGACGTATTGGGCGAGGATAATCTCGATGTCTCCAGCGTCCTTGCGGCTGGGTACTTCCATGATCGCCACAGCTTGTGAAGCGCCCTGGTCGATCCAGCGCTTCATCATGTTGGTTTTGCGGGTGATGCCGACCTTGACGTTACTGCTCAAAGCCAGATAAACAATGTGGGGTTGCAGGCAATGAAGTTCGCCAAAAGTTGCATCTCGGCAAGTGCCTTGATGATAGTGGCACAACTCCGGCTTGACGATGCACAAGTCGTTTTCAGGCAGATCGCGGTAACAAGGATAGCAGGAATTGTTTTTGCCGTAAAACTTTTTGGTTATGCGCCCGCAGTAAATGCATTGAAGCTCGTCCAAGAAGGAGAGCTCAATCGATTGCCCCAACAGTTCGTTGAGGGCGATCTTCTCATCGTCGAGCCGCAACTGATATTCGATCGGATCAGCCGGCTCGTGTTCCAGTGCTTGCAAAAATCCGATATGTTTCAAGGGAATGTCTCCTTTGTGCCTTTCATCTGTAGTGAAAAATGTGGCCGTCGCATTGGAATGTGCTATTTATCGAGTGAAGGTATTCAGAAATTGCGACAGGTTTGATTCTATCATTCATCAAGTCTAGCAGAAGGTCATTGGGAGGTGCAAGGTTGGAGAAACTTGGAAGAAATGATAGAATGAAATATTCATTTTTTTGTGACACTTTGTTTGATCCATTGTGAGGGAGGTTCGCTTTATCCCGGATATGGCGCTGAAAGGAAAAGTTTATGCTACACCTCCATGTCAACTGTCTGTATCTTTTGGATATGGTGTGCATATAGTATAATGTAATTAGTGTTGCTCACGAGGTAAGGAGGGTAGATGATGATGTTTCACGCCCTGTTGGCAGCCAGAGATGAGCTGTTGTCCAAACGCCATAACAACCAAGAGAACGAGTACGAGATGTTCGCCAAGTCCGTACAGAAGCTGAAGAAGGACATGGAAGTGCTGGGGATTAAGCCCAGTAAGGAGAAGTTATATGGCAGACCTTTTAGAGGGGAATAGATTATCGAAGTGAAGGAGACTACCAATCTATGAGTCAACTTCATATGCCGAAGCAAACGCCTTTGTTCCATGCTATCCATCGCGATCGCTATGAGCGGCAGGAGCTGATCAAAGAGATCGAGACGGTGACGGGGCGCAGGCTGTTGGTGTACATTGCGAATATCACACATCCGGAAAGTGCCATCACCCGGGAGGATATTGCGCCATTTCATGAGATTGTAGCTTCTTTGGAAGATGATTGCAATGTGGATTTGCTTATTGAAAGTCCGGGCGGGGACCCGAATGCGGCGGAGACGCTGGTGCATACGTTGTTGTCCAAGACGAGTCATTTGCGCGTGATTGTGCCGCAAGCGGCGAAAAGCGCAGCGACGTTGATCAGCCTCGCCGGTGATGAGATCGTGATGAGCAACACTTCGGAATTGGGGCCGATCGATCCGCAGATTTCCATACCCACGGCTTTTGGGTATCAGTATCGACCGGCTCAAGCTTTTTTGAACGGACTGGAAATGATCAAGCGGGAGCATGCGGCCGGACAACCTCTCAATGCGGCGTATCTACCGTTTTTGCAAGGCGTTGATGCCGCCCTGATCGATTTTTGTTATAAATCGATTGAACATTCAAAACGTTTAGCCGTCAAGTGGCTGTCCCGGTCCATGTACAAAAACAACCCGCTCGCCGCTAAGCGAATCGCCGAAACACTGACCAACATCGAAAAGTACCCTAATCATGGGTCGGTGATCAATTACCAAGAAGCCATGGCGATCGGGCTGAAGATCACTTACATGCCGTACAATGATGAAGTGTGGCAGGCCATTTGGCGTTTGTACACGAGGTACCTTGTTTACATGCGAGAGAAAACGGCGATCAAAATTTTTGAAAGTACCAGCTCTTCAGTGATGTTTTAATGAAAATACATTTTTATAATGAGAGTTTTATGTTATAGTGAGGTGGAGATGCACACGCATGTGAATACGCCATAACCCCTATCGCATAAAAGACCGGAGCTTTCTGGGCCGGTCTTTTTGTTTTGTATTTATTTCGGTAATCTAAAATATACATACACAGGTTCATTTATTAAAATAGAACAGGGAGTAGATTAGATAAAGGGGGAACATGGGCGATGGGAACCATTCAATCATACTTAAGGGAACGTGCTGAGCTCACACCGGAAGTAGAAGCAGTAGTCGGAGGAGCAGAACGGTTTACCTATCGGCAATTTTATGAGCGGGTTAACCAATTGGCGCACTACTTGCTCGAACTGGGTGTGGAAAAAGGGGATCGGATTGGCATCTTGTGCAAAAACCATCATCCTTTTCCAACAATCCTGTTTGCCGCCATTCGGGTGGGTGCGGTGGTGATCCCCTTGAATTGGCGATTGACGGCATATGAACTGTCTAACATTATGGAGAGCGCTGAACCAAAGGTTTTATTTTATGATGAAGAGTATGCAGATGCGTTGCAATTTGTGAAAGAAAAAGCCACCGTGCCGCATGTGTTACCCGTGGGTAAAGGTTTGTCGTTGGTGGAGAGTTTTGCGGCAGTGTTCACGGAGTATCCGGTTACGGAACCGCCTGAGGTTCAGCCGGCTGATGATGATCTCGCTTTTATGCTGTTCACGTCGGGAACGACGGGTTTGCCTAAAGGCTGCATGATTGCACATAAGGGAGTGGACGCTTACTTTAGCGCCGAACAGATTCGGCAGAACTTTCCACCGGGAATAAAGTTTTTGGCCGTGCATCCGTTGTTTCACATGAGTAGCACCATGATGATGGTCAGCAATGTTAAGCATGGCGTTACCATGGTATTTTTGGCCGATGATCGTCCGGTTGCCATCTTGGATACGATCGAGCGGGAGAAGATCAACGTTATGTTCGCGTTTCCGGCGGTATACCGCTACATGCTGGAGGAGTTGAAGCATGGACACCGGGATTTGTCTTCCTTGCGCTTTCTCTCCTCCGGTGGGACACATGTGCCCGCTTCGCTTATCAAAGAGTATTGCCAACTGGGGTTGGTGATGGGGCAAGGTTATGGTAGCACGGAAGCATGGGCCATCAGCGGGTGGAATCCGACCATGGGTCTGAACAAAGCTGATTCAGTCGGCAAACTGGCCCCGGGCGTGGAATTGAAAATTGCCGATCCCGAAACAGGCGCGCCGTTGCCGCCGGGTGAGATTGGGGAGGTCGTGGTCAGAAGTCCATATCTGTTCCAAGGGTATTGGCGCAATCCAGAGGCAACGGCCAAGGTGTTGCGCGATGGTTGGTTTCATACGGGCGATGCTGGTTATGTGGACGAAGAAGGCTTTTTGTATATATCGAGCCGCTATAAAGATGTGATCGTGTATGGTGGGGACAATGTGTACCCCGATGAAATCGAAGAAGTGATCCATCAGTTGCCAGATGTGTTAGAAGTGGCGGTAATTGGCGTTCCGCATGAAGTGATGGGAGAAGCGCTATGCGCATGCATTATTAAAAAATCGGGTAGCGCGCTTGCAGCAGAAGAGGTGATTCATCTGTGCCGCGAGCGGTTGGCGGCTTACAAAGTGCCGGAAGTGATGTTTGTGGAGCAGTTGCCCAAAAACGGTTTGGGCAAAGTAATGAAGCATCGATTAAAAGAACAGGTGTTACGCCGTTTATAATGGGGAAAGCAAACCGTCCTCGCGGGAGGGCGGTTTGTTGTTTGTTGAAGGATATATCACCTAACATTTATAACTATTTTAAATCAATTTTGTAAGTATATAAAAATCCAGGAAAATCCTGGCTGGTGATGAGAAAGCTGATTTTAATGAAATGAGTATGTTAGGGAGTTGATTTAATATTGCAGATCGTTTTGGGAAAAGCATTGTTACTGGAGCTTTAATCAAGTGGAGAACTGAATGCAAAAGTTAAAACGGTAGTGCTTTGTCTAGATTGGAGTTTGTCAATAAAAGAGCTGTGTCAACAAACGAAAGCGGCTTGCTTCTTTTAGCGCAAGCCGCTTCGTTCATTTCATCAGTTTTTTTACGGTGGTGAGCAGTTCCTCAATCACTTCTGTGTCTCCTTCTTGGAGACGTTCCGTGACGCAACTGCGCAAATGCCCTTCCAAGAGGATTTTGCCGACACTGTTCAATGCAGATTGTACAGCGGAGATCTGATTAAGCACATCATCGCAATACGTATCATTTTCAATCATTTTTTTGATCCCGCGCACTTGTCCTTCGATCCGGTTTAGGCGGGAAGTAAGGTTGGTTTTCACTTTCTCGGAATGATGGCTTTTCCGTTCGGTTGGGTTGGCACAGGCGGGATGCTCTTCCGATTGACGCGGTTCCATTCATATCACCCGCTTCCTGTAGTTAAGCCGTTGGGCCGTCTCCTTGACTTGTTCACGGCGGTGAGTCCATGGCCCTTCCTATATATTAGTCTACCCGTCCTGCTTGGCAAGCGCAATTTTGCGGACTTGGTAATCCCAACTCATCCTTGTTTTTCCAATTGCTGCGTGAAGAATTCGGCGGTGACCCGGATTGCTTCTTCCAGCGCGGGAGTCACCCCGGCAAACGGATGTACAGCGCCCATGGTGTGGTTAGCTTCTGGGATCACATGCAGTGTTGCTTGTGGTGCGGCTTCAGCCATCCGCACGGCTCCTTCATATAAGCCGGGCAGGTCTTGTCCTCCTTGCACCAGCAACAGCGGTTGGGTGAGTTGAGGCAATCGTCCCAAAAGATTAAAACGGTCGCGGTTCGCTTCAATGTCATCCAAGACTTCGCGCCGAATCGGCAAGCGTTGACCAGTCCGGGCATTCATGACATGGGTAATGCCTTTGTTTCGCAATTCTTCCAGCAGTTCAGGTTGGAAAAAGTCAACGCGGTGAATACTGTTCCAGACGACAGCCGCTTTCACCTCTTCGGAATGGTCCAATGCGTACAGCAAACTATTGCCGCCGCCACGGCTGTGGCCCATGATGCCCAATCGCGTCAGGTCGCATCGTGTTGCCTGTGGGATCTCTCCTTGCCGCAACGCTTGCACAAGGCGGACCAAATCCTCCTGTTCGCGGCTAAAGGTGTTTCGTGAGAATTTATCCAACTCAGTGAAATGCTCGAGGTCTTTGCCAACGCCATTCATGGAGAAGTTGAACGTGATGGCCGCCAATCCGGCTTCCGCCAGTTTTTGCCCCAACTCAGGAAAAAAGCCCCAATCTTTGAACCCTTTAAATCCGTGACAGACGAGTACGGTAGGAGCGGGTCGACCGGTGTCTTCCGGCAGAAACAAGTCTCCGCGGATGACGCGTTCTTCTTTGCCCAGGTCGAGCGCAAATGATATGCGGTTCATAACATTCCTCCTGTGATGGTCGAATGAGATAAGATGCCTGAATTTGCAAAATTGCAACGGGTTTCCCTTTCCATTATAATGATAACGAACGAAGTGAATAGGGGAAAAGGTCTTTCTTATATAAGAGAGCGAAGAGGGAAGACCGGTGCGAATCCGGCGCGGTCCCGCCACTGTGAAGGGAGAGGAAAACTGCAAGCGTATGCTGGCCACTGTCGCTTCGTCGATGGGAAGGCGCAGTTGGACGATGAACCCTAAGCCAGGAGACCTGCCTTTTCCATACGTCCACTTGCGTTCTCCTTCGTGGGTTAAGGAGAACCGCGTGCGTGGCGGGTCAGTGTCCCGCGTTGTTTCGCATGCCTTTCTCCAGCCTGTGCCCTCAAAGGAAGCACAGGTTTTTATGTGTGCATCAAGAAAGGAGCGGAAGACATGAGTGTGAAGTGGAAAAAACGATGGGGACTGCTGTGCCTGAGTCTGTTGCTGGTGCTTGGTGCAGTGGGTTGCGCGCCATCCGGTGGGACGGAGGGACGCCTCAACACGCCAGTGAAACCGGCAGCGGTGAAATATCCGGTAGAGGTGGCCGACCAAGCGGGCAACAAGGTGACTATCAAGCAAGAGCCCAAACGCATTGTTTCACTGATGCCCAGCAACACGGAAATCGCTTATGCACTTGGCCTTGATCAAAAAATGGTCGGTGTTACGACTAATGACGATTATCCGGCCGCAGTGAAGAAATTGCCCAAAGTGGGCGACTTTAAGATCAATGTGGAGAAAGTGGTCAGCTTGAAACCGGATTTGGTGCTGGCCAACGGCGCCAATGACAAAGCGACGCTGGAGCAGTTGAAAAAACTGGGCATTCCTGTTTTGGTATTGGACGCTAAGAGTTTTAAAGACATTTACCGTTCGATTGCAATCATCGCCACAGCGACCAATACGGCGCGCGAAGCAGACTTGTTGATCGCCAAAATGCAGAAAGAGCATCGCGACATTTACGGCAAAGTGGTCAATGTACCCAAGGATCAGCGGGTGAAAGTGTTTGTGGAGTTGGACCCGACACTGTACACTGTCGGCGGTGACACATTTATGAATGAATTGGTCACAACCGCAGGTGGTGAGAATGTGGCGGCCGGGTTGAAAGGATGGCCCCAAGTGTCGGCCGAACAAGTGGTCAAATGGAATCCTGATATTATCATTTCTTCTTATGGAAGCACAGACCAAATCCTGAAACGCCAAGGCTGGTCGACGGTGAATGCCGTCAAAGGGAAACGCGTCTATGTGGTTGACCCGAATCTGACCAACCGCCCCGGTCCGCGGATCTTCCAAGGGGTGAAGGAAATGGCCGAGCAATTTTACCCTGAAAGATTCGGTGAACAGAGGTGAGTAAGGGGCAAGCGTTAGTTTGGGGCGGAGGATTGTTCCTCTGCCTTCTTTTTTCGTTGGCCGCCGCCGTGTCGGTGGGAAGCGCGGAGATCGGAATCGGCACAGTCTGGCGGGTGATTGTCGATCATGTTTTAACAGGAAATGGCGCAAGCATGGAGCCGGATGCGGTGATCATATGGGAATTGCGGTTGCCACGGGTGATTTTGGTTGCGTTGATCGGTGGAACGCTGGCTGTTGCCGGCACCGTGTTTCAAGGGATTTTGCGCAACCCGCTGGCTGATCCTTATGTTTTGGGGGTTTCGTCTGGAGCGGCGGTTGGCAGCGCGCTCATTGTGATCACGGGATGGGGGCTGTCCTTGTTGGGCAGTTGGTCGTTGCCGCTGGCAGCATTTTTCGGAGCCGCAATCTCTGTATTGCTGGTGTTGCGCTTGGCGCAGATTAGAAAGCATCTTCAGGTGACTTCGCTGATTTTGGCGGGGGTCGTGGTGCAGGCGTTTTTCGGCGCGGTACTCACCTTGATCATCTCGCTGTCCCCGGAAGAGCTCAACCGGATTCAATTTTGGTTGATGGGGAGTTTGGCGCTCCGTGAGTGGCAACATGTAGAAGCAGTTTTGCCGTTTTGCGTTGGTGGTTTTGTGCTGTGTTGGTTGTTCAGCAGGGAGTTGAATTTGTTTGCACTGGGCGATCGTTCGGCCACGCATTTGGGACTGTCTGTCAGTCAAGTTCGTTTGGGATTGATTTTGCTCGCGTCGCTGATGACAGGTGCGGCGGTTTCAGTGGCGGGAATGATTGG
The DNA here is from genome assembly GCF_024927925.1 of Laceyella sacchari. Classification (NCBI taxonomy): domain Bacteria; kingdom Bacillati; phylum Bacillota; class Bacilli; order Caryophanales; family Thermoactinomycetaceae; genus Laceyella; species Laceyella sacchari. Next base: position 2,803,723 of record NZ_CP103866.1, on the reverse strand, counting down.
ATTTGTTGGGCTGGTGATCCCCCATATCATGCGGATGCTGACCGGAGGGGATCATCGGACGCTGATTCCACTCTCCCTGCTGGCGGGGGCCATCTTCCTCATTTGGGCGGATGCGTTGGCCCGGGTGGTTCTGGAGCCGCGCGAATTGCCGTTGGGTGTCATCACTGCATTTGTGGGAGCTCCATTTTTTGCGGTGATACTGCGCAAGCACCAACATAAATGGCATGGCTAAGAGAGGAGGGATGATCGTGTTATTGCGGGCGGAAGGGCTTGGCAAGCGCTTGGGTGGTCGCTGGGTGCTCCATGAAATCAGTTTAGAAGTGGCATCGGGGGAGATGGTCGGCATCATTGGCCCCAATGGAAGCGGCAAAAGCACCCTCCTTTCGTGCTTGGTGGGGGAGAAAAAAGCTGACTCCGGACAGGTGTGGCTGCGAGACCGGCCATTGGCGGAGATGGGAGCCAAGGAGCGGGCGCGGCAAATTGCGGTTTTGGCCCAAGAAGAGGTAGGGGAAATCTATTTCACTGTCAAAGGAATAGTGGAGATGGGGCGGCATCCCCATCTGGGACACTGGCCGTGGCTCGGGGAACGGGATGAGCGTATCGTGGCTGATGTGTTGCGTCAGACCGATAGCCAGCATTTGGCCGAGCGGATTTTTGCAGGCCTTAGCGGGGGCGAGAAACAACGGGTGTCCTTAGCACGGGCGCTGGCACAGGAGCCGGTGTTGCTCGTGCTGGATGAGCCCACGGCCTATCTCGATCTGAAATACCAGTTCGCCTTGTTGAATTGGATTAAACAGTGGCAGGCGTCATGCGGGTTGACCGTGATTATGGTCTTGCACGATTTAAATCTGGCCGCGCAATATTGTGACCGCCTGCTGGTGTTGAAGCAGGGACGAATCGTGCGCCAGGGTACTCCGCACGAGGTGATTGAGCCGGAGATGGTCGAAGCGGTTTATGGCATGTCTCCCATTGTGGTGGAACATCCGTTGCTCGGGGTTCCGCAAGTGTTATTGACTGCGATGCAAGCACAGGAGAGCGGGGAGGAGCGCGAACGATGAAAATCTATACCCGGACGGGTGATGAAGGCAAGACAGGAGTCATTGGCGGACGTGTGTCGAAAGATGATATCCGCGTGGAAGCGTATGGTACGGTGGATGAGGTAAATGCGTTTGTCGGTGAGGCAATCGTCAGGTTGGACCCGGCAATCCATGCCGATTTGCTCCAAGATTTGACCGAAATCCAGCATGAATTGTTTGATGCCGGGGGAGACTTGGCTCAAGCGGGTAAAAATCGTCGCTATATGGTGACAGCGGAGATGGTGACCCGGTTGGAGGCATTGATTGATCGGTATGAGCAGGAATGCCCACCACTGGAACGATTTATTTTGCCCGGGGGCTCCCCGTTGTCGGCCGCTTTGCATGTATGCCGCGTGTTGACGCGCCGGGCAGAACGGCTGGTTGTCAGCTTGTGCCGGGAGCAAGAAACAAACGTCGAAGTGCGGCGTTATCTGAACCGGTTGTCGGACTTCTTCTTCACTGTGGCGCGGGTGGCCAATGTGCGGGCAGGAATGGCGGATGTGGAATATAAGCGTGGCGTGCGGGTGTTTCACACAGACGAGAAAAAGGACCAGGGCACAACGTGATGTTAAACTGCAGAGTGCGCGAAAGTGAGATGTGAGGAGGAAACGGGTATGGCGTTAGTGATGTATTGGTATCCCAAATGCGGAACGTGCCGCAAAGCGAAAAAGTTTTTTGAGGAACACGGAGTGGCGGTGACAGAGAAACATATCGTCGAAACGCCGCCGTCCAAAGCTGAGTTGGCAGATTTGGTTAAGAAAAGTGGACTGCCGATCCAAAAGTTTTTTAACACCAGCGGCCAAAAGTACCGCGAGTTGGGCTTGTCGAAGAAATTAAAAGAGATGAGCGACGATGAGAAGCTGGACTTGCTTGCTTCCGACGGGATGCTGATCAAGCGCCCGATCGTCACCGATGGGGAGAAAGTGACCGTCGGCTTTAAGGAAGAGCAATTTAAAGAGACGTGGGTGTGAATAACTAGCAGACCGACCTTCCCTTCTGTACAGGTGGGGAGGTCGGTTTGTTCGTGTAAGGGATGACGAAAAATTAAGACATATGTGGAGGTAACGATGGCCACATTCGCTTCCCTTTTGTATCGGCGCTCCAGCTACACCCCAGTCAGGTAGCTTGCTCAAGTGTTAGTACAAGCGCCGGTTTCGATGACATAGCGGTAGCCATAGCCCGGCTCTTTAGCCCTTTCTCCAGGCGCAATTGCAGGATAAATCGGTAAGGAAAGGAAATAAATAGTTGGGAAGCAAAGCGGACAATCGATAAATATTATTACTTTATAATTACTATAAAATAGTATTGACTATAATCTAGGGGCATGGTATGTTAAATATGTGCCAAGCATTGCCACCTACTGTTTTAAGACCCTTCTATGATGGGCAAGGTAAAGAATGTGGCATGAAATAGTAATGGCTAGTTTCATAACTTGAGGAGGTTGTTCAAGTGGCTCAACGTCTTGTAGGGTTGCCAGCTCCAGATTTTGAAATGGAGAGCACCAAAAATCTGGAAACATTGGACGAGAAAGTTTCTCTTTCCGATTACAAAGGAAAATGGCTGGTTCTGTTCTTCTACCCACTTGATTTTACATTTGTCTGCCCAACCGAGATTACAGCTTTGTCTGACCGTTATGAAGAGTTTCAAGATCTTGATGCAGAGATCCTCGGAGTGAGCACCGACAGCAAATACTCCCACCGTGCTTGGATCAATACGCCTCGTAGCGAAAACGGTTTGGGTGACATCAACTTCCCCTTGGCTGCTGACACCACTCATAAAGTAAGCCGTGACTACGGTGTGCTGATTGAGGAGGAAGGCATTGCCCTGCGCGGTTTGTTCATCATCGATCCGGACGGCATTTTGCGTTACCAAGTGGTAAACGACAACAACATCGGTCGTGACGTGGATGAAACGCTGCGCGTACTGCAAGCTCTGCAAACCGGCGGCTTGTGCCCGGCCAACTGGAAACCGGGGCAAAAAACGCTTTAAGATAAGTGAGTAGAGGGCCTAACGTCCGTCGCGTTAGGTCCTTTCTTTCCATATATGACAGGAGGATGGAGAACATGGCGCTTCGATTACGCACAGAAATGCCTGAAATCAATGGTGTGACGGAATGGGTCAATCAAGAGGTGACCAAGGAAGAATTGAAAGGAAGCCCTGTGCTCGTTCATTTTTGGTCGATCAGTTGCCACATGTGCAAAGAAAGTTTGCCTGAACTCAATAAAATGCGGGAGGAAATCCCCAAGCTGAAACTGGTTGGGATTCATATGCCGCGCTCGGAGAAAGATACAGATGTGGACGCGGTGAAAGAAACCATAGTAAAATACGAACTGAAACATCCACAAGGCATCGACAACGAACATCGTGTGGTGGATGCGTTCGAAAACGAATTTGTGCCTGCATTTTACTTATTCGATGCAAACGGCCTGCTGCGTCACCGTTCAGCCGGCGAGAAAGCGCTCTCGATGCTGAAACGTCCGCTGGAACGGGTGCTGGCTGAAACAGAAGCTTAAGATCCGGAGGGAATCGACATGAACTTGCCAAAAGAGCTACGTTATTCCAAAGAACATGAATGGGTAAAAACGGAGGGCAACTTGGCCCGTATCGGGATCACCGACTTCGCGCAATCCGAATTGGGTGACATCGTATTCGTAGAATTACCAGAAGTAGGAACCGAACTTGTCGTCGATGAACCATTCGGCAGTGTTGAGTCTGTGAAAACCGTTTCGGAGTTGTATGCTCCAGTCAGCGGAAAAGTCGTGGAAGTCAATGGAGAGCTGACCGATTCTCCGGAGAATGTGAACGATTCACCGTACGAAGAAGGCTGGATGATCGTTGTCGAAATGTCAAATGAGGCTGATTTGGAAAAGCTTCTGCCAGCAGAAAAATATGAAGAAATGATTAGCGAGTAAAGTGTGAAGCCGGTCCCCCTCTTTGCATATCGCCTCTCGGTCCGAGACAGACTATGGACAATTAAAAAAGGTGCAAGGAGGGGGATGTTTTTTATGGGATGGGCTGATATCAGCGATAAAGTGACGGGTCGCTTGGAAGACGGTCGGTTGGTCTTTTATCACAACCACCAACCGGTAGGCGAAATGGATTTGCGAACCAAAGAGATGAGCATGCGCGAGGGGTACATGATGGATGGCGCGCAAATTTTTGCCGCAGATAATAAAACAAAATTACAACCGCGCTATGCAGATGATTGTGATGTAGATTGGTGCCAGTGAGAGATAAAACATAGCGGAGTAAGATTCGCTATGTTTTTTCTTTTGGTCTTATGGTTTGGATTACTCAGATTTGTGGTAAAATATATACACAAGCTTCTTTGTTTTTCCATCAAATGTCCTAAAACATGTGGTCGATTATGAGTGGGAAGAGGAGGGAAAGCCCATGGGTTACTGCTGTGGCGCCTCCATGATTGGATTAATTGGATCTTATCGGCAGCAGTCCATCATGGTGCATCAGGTTCCGTTAATGTTTTGTCCAGTCTGTCATTCGATGGAAGTGCATCCTGCGGTTAAGGAAGAATTTGAATTGGTGATTGAATATGCGCTGGAAGACCGTGTGAGAGAGGTCACCCTCCGTGAAACGATCACTCCGGAAATGATCGCAGAATGGAAAGAGGCTGGGATCAGTTTCCAAGAAACGGATGATCTGGAGCCGATCCTACGCGAACAAATCGACCATTCACTCGATCTCTTGAGAGTATCCAAAGTGTTAAATGATAAAGAGTGGGGCGAAGAATTGAAGCACCGCCTCAGCGTGCTGACCACACAACTCAAAAAATTAGAACAACAAAAAGAAGAAAGCCGATAAATGTTGGCCCGGCACAGTTTCGCTGCCCGGGCTTTTTTGTGCGGTAGTTAAACTCCGGTGCGCTTGATCTCATCGGTGATGCCGTCCCATAGCCGGAGGCGCGCTTCCAACGCCGATTGTGCAATCCGGTAGGCTTGTTCTCGTTTCAAGGGGTCGTTGCCGCACAAGGATTGCAGCAGTTTTTCAGCAAGCGGGCCATTGCGCCTGCCGTCTACGGCGAGATGGCGTCGCAAATAAGAGGTGAACCGATTATGGATTCCCTGCTGTTCCAGAGAACGCAATAAGGTTGCGAACATATCAGGGATCAGATCATCACGCCCGAAAATAAACCAAGCGGCGACTTCATGGGGTTTACCGTTCAGCGATAATTCCAGGCTCTGTCTGACGAAGTCGGCAACAGTGGGGGGGATTTCGCTAGAGTATAAGGATTCAAGCGGATGGTATCCCGCGATGATCATTTCCACATACTGCTGTATCGGGGTGATGTCAGCTCCAGCTTCATCCATGGCTTGTATGTACATTTCAAAGTGGCTGGCGTAGCCTCCTTGCCCGTCCTCGTCAGCTTCTTCCGTCAGTACCATCTCGTTGATATAGCGGACATACTCGGCATGCGCCCGCGGGATCCACGGGATGGAGAGGGAAGTTAGCTGCCGTTGGAGCCGTTTGAGCACATTCATATAATCCCAAACGGCAAAAACATGGTGTTTCATGAAGATTTTGATACGTTCGGGCGAATTGACCATCGTATAAACCGGGTGGGTAAGAAGATCTTCCCGTGTGGTTTGAATCGTTTCTGAATATATGGCATTCACCATAAATTCCTCCTGTTTTGGAAAGAATTATGAAATAAACTATCGCTTATTTTACTGCATTCCCCTGGTGAAAACAAGAACATTATTCTTAAATTTTTGAAAACAGGAGGCCGGAAACAAGAAAAATCTTCCAGGACATCGACTCCTGGAAGACTGGTCAACGGGTATTGGCTGTGTGCAAATACATACGGATGTGGTTAATCAAAAGATTGATGGCGACTTGGTTGTGTCCGCCTTCGGGAATGATCAAGTCAGCGTAACGTTTACTCGGTTCGATAAACTGCAAGTGCATGGGACGAACGACGTTAAGATATTGATCCATCACCGATTGGAACGTGCGACCCCGTTCTTTGATATCCCTTTCAATCCGGCGCAAAATGCGTACATCGGCATCTGTGTCGACAAAGATTTTGATGTCCATCATATTACGCAAACGCTCATCGTCTAAGATGAGAATCCCTTCCAAGATGATGACGTCCTTCGGTTCAAGCCTCACCGTTTCCGGCGCTCTCGTATGCTCAGTGTAATCATAGACCGGCTTGTCGATGGATTTGTATTGGAGCAGCTGCGACAACTGTTCGATCAACAGGTCGGTGTCAAAGGAGAGTGGATGATCGTAGTTTGTCTTTTGGCGCTCCTCAAGGGTTAAATGCGATTGGTCTTTGTAATAGGAATCTTGTTCGAGATAGACGACAGAATCGGCGAATTGCTCCACCAGTTTGCGCGCGACAGTGGTTTTGCCGGAACCCGATCCGCCCGCCACGCCGATCACTACAGGTTTGTTCATGGCATATGCTTCCCTTCATGCTGTCATTGCTCCGTGCGGTTTCACTTTCGTGATGATACCAATATTATTGGTCGTTTTCAAGTGAAACATCATGGAAATGGCTTCTTGCAAAGAAGAAGCCCGGCTCTTGGAGCCGGGCTTGGGATGAGGATAGTAGTGTCAGGCTTAGCGGATGGGGCCTGCTTGCTTGATTGCTTCGCTAATGCCAGTGAATTTGTCGAAGTGTCGATGGAAACGTTCGGCCAACTCGCGCGCTGCTTGGTCATAAGCAACCGGATCTTGCCAGGTGTGCCGCGGATTCAAAAGTTCGGCAGGCACATCGGGGCAAGAAGTCGGTATATGCAAGCCAAAGATGGGATCAGTCTCAAAGTCGGCTTGTTTGAGCGAACCATTAATCGCTGCACGTACCATGGCGCGGGTATAGGCCAGGTTCATGCGTTGGCCTGTACCGTAAGGGCCTCCGGTCCATCCGGTATTGACCAAGTAGACGTCCACTCCATGTTGCTCGATTTTCTTACCGAGCATGTCAGCATAGACATGGGCCGGACGTGGCAAGAATGGAGCGCCAAAGCAAGTGGAGAAAGTCGCCTCCGGCTCGGTGACACCGCGTTCCGTACCGGCGAGCTTACTGGTGTAACCAGCCAAGAAGTGATACATTGCTTGTTCCGGTGTCAATTTGGCGATCGGTGGCAAGACGCCAAATGCATCTGCAGTCAAAAAGAGGATGACGTTAGGATGTCCAGCCACTCCAGGAATCACCGCTCCAGGAATGTAATCGATCGGATAGGCGGCTCGGGTGTTTTCCGTCAGGCTGTTGTCTTTGAAATCCGCTTGGCGCGTTTCATCCAGCACCACGTTTTCCAAAACGGTGCCAAACCGGATCGCTTCCCAAATTTGCGGCTCTTTTTCTTTGGTTAAGCCGATGCATTTCGCGTAGCATCCACCCTCGAAGTTGAACACCCCATGGTCGGACCAGCCATGCTCGTCATCACCGATCAGGCGGCGTTCAGGGTCAGCTGATAACGTGGTTTTGCCGGTGCCGGACAGACCGAAGAACAGGGCGACATCCCCGTCTTCTCCCACATTGGCAGAGCAGTGCATCGGCATCACACCGTATTCCGGCAATAAATGGTTCATCACGCTGAAGATCGATTTTTTCATTTCACCAGCGTATTCAGTGCCGGCAATGATAACCATCTTATGCTCGAAGCTGATGGCGATCAGCGTGCTGGAGCGGGTGCCGTCTTGTTCGGGATCGATTTCGAAATGCGGCACGCAAACGACGGTGAATTCCGGTTGGTGGTTGGCCAATTCTTCCTTCTCTGGACGAATGAACAATTGGCGCACAAACAGGTTGTGCCATGCATATTCATTGATCACGCGGATTGGCAGGCGGTAGGTCGAATCGGCTCCGGCGAATCCATCAAAGATGAAAAGCTCTTTTTCTTTCAAATAAGATTGTAAGCGTTTTAGAATGTGGGCAAATTGCTCCGGCGCCATCGCCTGATTAACCGTGCCCCAGTCAATCTTATCCGTGATCGTCGGTTCGTTGACAATGTATTTATCTTTGGGGGAACGTCCAGTGAATGAACCCGTGGTTGCCCGCAAGGCTCCTTCTTTGGTCAAGATGGCTTCTCCGCGGGTGACGGCGTGTTCAACCAGTTCCGCGACGGACAGATTCATGTGCACATGTTGGCTGCGCAACAGTTGAAGTGCCGGTTTCTCTGTAGGAATGACGATACTCATTCTTAAGCATCCACCTTTTTTTCTGGGGAGTGAGCTTACAAAAGGGGTGTCTGGTAACCATACATATGGGATGAAATGGCAGGTTTCACTGGTAGCTAAAGCAAACACGACCCGATTGTAAATAAACTCATTCAAACCCCGAATTAATTTTTCGTTCATATGTGGTGTATCAATCGTTAAAAAGTATAACATAATTAATTGTCGTTCGTGAAGGAGGTTGGTATAAATGATTAAATATGCAGGATTCATTATGAAAATTGAGTGATTTGCAAACATCGAGCAATGGTTCATGGCGTTGGCGAAAACGGGTTACACTAAAGGAAGGGCGAGGGTAGAGGCATATTTCCCGCCTATTTTCCCATATATTGTTCGTAGGAGGAGTGGGCACGAAGCCTTGATAACTCTACGAATCATATTCTTTGCTGGGATAAATACCCGTTGACTTTTCAAAAAATAAATGGTACTTTTGTACAGAATGAATTCCACTTCGGGAGTGTTATAATGAGCGAGTTAAAGGAAGGGGCCGTCGTACAGGGAGAAGTGATTTCCACTAAACCTTTCGGAGCCTTTATTAAATTAGAATCAGGAGAAACAGGTTTAGTTCACATCTCTCAAATTTCGACAAAGTATGTAGAAAAAGTTGAAGATGTATTGCAAGTAGGTGCTACAGTAAAAACGAAAGTGTTGTCCATTGATCCGTCAGGCAAAATCTCCTTGTCGATCAAAGCACTGAGCGATGATCGGCCGCGCGAGAAAAGGGGCGGGGACCGTCGAGGTGGCGGCCGCAACAAAAACTCGGGCGATTTCGAGGACATGATGAAAAAATGGATGAAGAGCAGCGAAGAGCGCTTGAGTGCACTTGCGGCAAAACAAAAACGGAATCGTTAACGCGACGGCAGTTCAATATTTGAACATAACATCTTCCAAATGGGAGATGTTTTTTTGTGCATTTAGTGGCATGAAAAGCTTGCGTGGATTGAGCCCAAGCAGGAAAAAAGGGTGATGGTCAAGAAAGACCGTCACCCCTTTTTTTCACGTGTTTTTTTTCGATCAGTAGCAGGGAAGGTGCTTGGTTTCGGTTGATGGTTTGTTGCCACATCACTTGATAGGCGTGGGCGGGGAGGGAACGGGCCCAATCGATGACAGCGCGTGCTTCTTCCTCCCCACCGGGATGGCCGGTGTACAGGGCTACGCTGAGAATGCCCCCTGTTGCCATCCACGAGGTCGCTGCTTCCAACGCGTGTAAGGTGGTGTGTGGCTGGGTGATTACCTGTTCATCTCCGTGCGGGAGATACCCTAAGTTAAACATGAAGGCGCGAACATGGCCGCGTGTATCTTCGGGCAGTTGCTCCGCCAAGAGGTGGTGGCTGGTATGGAATAAAGTGACCCGTTCGCGTCGGCCGGCTTGTTGCAATCGGGCGTGGGTACGCTCGATCGCCGCCTGTTGGATATCAAATCCATAAACATGGCCGGTGGGGCCTACGCATTCGGCCAGGAATAAGGTATCATGGCCATTGCCGATCGTGCCGTCCACGGCGATGGAGCCGGGAGGGCAGGCGGCTTTCACCGCAGCGTGGGCGCTGGCCAAGATGGAAGGTAGGATCATAGTTAATCACACCCTGTTCGGATGAAGCCGCTCAGCGTTGCGGGGTTTGGCTTTTTTGCCTTGCCAGGAGTTACGCCGTACCAGCTCGGCATCGATTGCATTGAGCACTTCCCACTTTTTGCGACTCCACATCGGGCCGATCAACAAATCAGGCGGGCCATCCCCGGTCACGCGATGGATCACCACGTCAGGGGGCAGCATTTCCAAGGAGTCAGCTACGAGCCGAACATATTGGTCTTGCTCCAAAAATTGGACTAGCCCCGCTTCGTACTGCTTGACCATGGGGGTGTTTTTCAACAGATGCAACAAGTGGATTTTCATGCCCTGAATATCCATGTTGGCGCAAGCTTCCACTGTCTGGAGCATCATTTCTTCTGTTTCGCCCGGCAAGCCGTGGATGATGTGGGCGCATGTACGGATGCCGTGCTTGCGCAACTTTGCTACGCCTTCCAGGAAACATTCGTAATCATGCCCGCGGTTGACCAGTTTAGATGTCTCTTCGTGGATCGATTGCAGTCCCAGCTCAACCCACAGGTAGGTGCGCTGATTCAGTTCGGCCAGATATTCGACCACATCGTCCGGCAAGCAATCGGGGCGCGTGGCAATCGACAAGCCGACTACCCCTTCTTGCTCCAGAATCACTTCGTACATCTCCCGCAACTCTTCCACCGGTGCGTACGTGTTGCTAAACGCTTGAAAATACCCGATGTACTTTGCATCAGGCCATTTGGTATGCATGCGCTCTTTTACATCGTGAAATTGTTTGAGCAAGTCATCACGGCGGTTTCCCGCGAAATCACCCGAACCGCGGGCGCTACAAAAGGTGCATCCTCCGATAGCGGCCTTGCCGTCGCGGTTGGGACAGGTAAACCCGCCATCTAAGGACACCTTGAAGATCTTTTCGCCAAACACTTGGCGCAGGTGGTGGTTCCATGTATGAAAACGTTTATCTCCCCACAGGCGGGGAGTTTGTTGTTCTGTCGTTTGCATTGCACTCATCCTTGTCCATTAAAGGTCTGTCCCTATTATACACAATTTGCCCGGCCCATGCGGTTTAAAACGATGAAGCACATCGGCTCCTGACAGAATGGAAAGATTAAAAGCGCGATGAAGCTGTTTAGTCGGAATGAAACAAGGGAATGAAACGCTTGTTATAAAGAAGGGAAAGGGTGGATGGTATGGTGAAGTTAATCGCCATCGATATGGATGGCACCCTGTTGGATCATGAAGGGCGGGTAAGTGAGGTCAATCGGCAAGCCATCGCCGCAGCGCAGGCCAAAGGCGTGGTGGTGGCCATTGCGACGGGCCGCTCCTATCATGGTGCCCGCAGAGTGTTGGATGAAATCGAATTTACAGGACCGCTCATTTATTTGAATGGCGCCTGCACGCAGTTGCCTGACGGTGAAATGGTTGAAGAGATCTTCATGTCCCCGGGCAAAGTAGACGAACTGGCACACTTGCTTAAAGATGGTGGGACATATTATGAGTTTTACACTCGAGATGGGATTTATCGCAACCGTGACGGGATTGAGATCATCAAAGCGGAAATGGACAAGCTTGAACAGGTTGACACCTCATTGCACCAATGGTTGGAGAGTTTCACTGAACGCAGGCGCAATCGGATCGAAGATCGGGTGAAAGGGCGGTACGCCGAAGACATTCTGGCTGATCCCTCGATCGGCATCTATAAAGCAGTGGCGCTGTCGAGTGATTTAACCAAATTGAAGAGAGTCAGGCAGCGTGCCGAAGCCGTTTCAGATGTAGCGGTATCCGCTTCTTCTGTCTACAACTTTGAAGTAAACGATCAAAAGGCACAAAAAGGGATCGCGGTGCAAAAGTTGGCGGAGCGTTACGGTGTGCCGATGCAAGAAGTCATGGTGATCGGTGACAACCAGAATGACCGATCCATGATGAAAGTGGCAGGTGTTCCGGTGGCGATGGGCAATGCTGAGGACGAAGTGAAGCAGATTTGCCGTTTCGTGACTAAACCAAACACGGAAAACGGTGTGGCACATGCGATTCGTAAGTTTGTTGGGGACTGAACATACCTTGGGAAAAGGTGATATAATACAGAGAAAACATATTTTTTCGCGCTCTTAGGAGGAGAACTTGATTGGAAGACGTGATAGAACCGCTTCTTATGATGTCTTTGGTAGTGTTTTTTGTATTCCTTAACGGATTTTTTGTTGCAGCCGAATTCGCCATAGTCAAGGTGCGATCGACACGAATCGCCCAATTGGAAGACCGGCGCGGCCGGGTTGCGCAGAAAATCCTGGCCAATCTGGACGCCTATCTGTCGGCGACGCAACTGGGGATTACACTGGCTTCCTTGGCGTTGGGTTGGATTGGGGAACCAGCCATCGTCAAATTGATATCGCCGCTGTTCATCTATCTGGGTATGCCCGAATGGATGATTCATGCGGTGGCGGTGATCGTTGCCTTCACCCTCATCACGTTTTTGCATATCGTCTTGGGTGAGATGGCACCAAAGTCTTGGGCGATTCGCCAAGCGGAATCCATTACCTTGTGGACGGCCATGCCGCTCAACTGGTTTTATGTCGTTTTCCGACCCTTTATCTACGTCCTGAACAATGCGGCCAACTTGTGTTTGAGGTGGTTTGGCGTCGAATCCAATGAAACCCACCAGGCGCACACCGAAGAGGAAATTCGGATGCTCATCGCGCAAAGCCATAAGAGCGGCGTGATTGATCAAACCGAGTTGACCCTGTTTGACAACGTGTTTGATTTCACGGAACGGGTTGCCCGGGAAGTGATGGTACCGCGCGTTAAAATCGTTTGTCTGTATGAGAATGAGCCGTTTCATGCCAATCTGGAACGGATCAAACAGACGCCGCATACGCGATTCCCATTATGCGGCCGGGACAAGGACGACATCAAAGGGATTGTGCATATTCGCGACGTGTATCAGCTGATGACAGAAGGAAAAGAGCCGAATCTCTCGGAGTTGGCCCGGCCGGCTACAGTTGTGCCAGAAACGATGGAAGTGAAGGACATCTTGCGCCAATTGCAAAAAAATCGCGCGGGAATGGCGATTGTCGTTGATGAATATGGCGGAACGGCCGGCATTTTGACTACCGAAGATATCATAGAGGAGATTTTCGGTGAGATCCAAGACGAGTTTGACAATGAACGGCCTCATATCTTGCGGAAGGGACGTAATGCGTCTATTGATGCAGGGTTGTTGATTGAAGATGTGAATGAATTGCTTCATATTCAGATTGAAGACCAGGATAATGACACGATCGGTGGTTGGTTGTTTTCGGAACTGGAGAAGGTGCCGAGCGTGGGGGATCAGGTCGCTTTCGGAGACTGGCTGTTCACTGTGGAAGAAATGGATCAGTTGCGGATCTCCCGAATTATGGCGTCACCGTTGACGCAGGAGGATCAACCGCCCGATGAGAAGTTGTTGCCAACTTCATCCTAGGGGGAGGTTTGGAACCCAATTTGGGTTCCTTTTTTTATGCCACGTAAAATAATAAACTCAGGAAGGTTCCTGAGTTTGGCTTGGTAATTATTGGGGAGATGGCGCTGATTGGCTACACCCGTTCATTTATTGGTTTAACTACTTGGAGGGTCTGCTTCTAAAATAAAATTCATCTAACGTCACCTCTTTTGCTGCGAAATACATCCATTATGTCTTTGTTATGTAATTGTACTTCAATTCGAAACAAATTTTCAATATAATTAGTAAATGCATTTTACATAGCGATAATCCATTTTTCTAATTATTTCTTCCTCGCACAAATATAATTAGAATATTCTTATTAATCTGCATTTATTTTTCTCTGCGTTTATGCGAAAATAACGAAGCGCTTTAAGGAAGAATAAAAGAGCAGGGAATCTTTTATGGTTGGTAAATTTATTCAAGAGGGTGGAACAGAAAACAGTCAGTTCATGATTTAAAAGTTTAATGAGCATCTTAAAGGAGAAAGGTTGATTGACAAATTTTTTATGAGTTGTATTATTGAATTATGAGCGTTTGTTTCAACAGGGGAAATTGAAGCATAGCAATTGATTTCCGGAGCGATCCTCATCCTGTACTAAAACAGATTGCGGTTATAGTTATAACAGTGAAACGTTTTCACTGAGACTTATAAAATGGGGTGATACCATGGCGAAGACCAAACAACGCAACATGTTTGGAAATGCTGAAGTTCGGTTACAACCGATTGAGCCATTTGCCGTTCTGTCTGTAGAAGGTAAAGTGGTGAATAAAGATGCAATGCCAAAGTTGAGCGACGAGCAACTGCGGGAATTGATGAGACGCATGGTGTTTACCCGCGTCTGGGATCAGCGCGCGGTTAACTTGGCTCGCCAAGGGCGTCTTGGTTTCTATGCGCCTGTGTCGGGTCAAGAGGCGACGATGATCGGTAGTGAATTCGCGCTTAACAAAGACGACTTCATCCTGCCGGGCTATCGTGATATTCCACAATTGTACTGGCACGGTTATCCGATGTATCAGGCGTTCCTGTGGTCCAAAGGGCACATCCATGGCGGACAAATTCCTGAAGATGTGCATGTGCTGATGCCGCAAATCATCATCGGTGCACAATACGTGCAAACCTCCGGTGTAGCGATGGCTTTCAAACAACGTGGTGAGAAACGTGTAGCCATCACCTTCACCGGAGACGGCGGTAGCTCGCAAGGGGATTTCTATGAAGCAATGAACTTTGCTGGCGTCTATAAACTGCCTGCGATCTTTGTGGTGCAAAACAACGGTTATGCGATCTCCACACCGTTCAAGAAGCAAACGAATGCCGCTTCCATCGCGCAAAAAGGTGTAGCCGCCGGTGTTCGTAGCATTCAAGTAGACGGATTTGACGTGCTGGCTGTGTACCAAGCTGTGCACGATGCAGCAGAACGCGCCCGCAACGGCGAAGGTCCAACATTGATCGAAGCGATCAACTATCGCCTTGGACCGCACTCGATGTCGGGTGACGATCCAACCCGCTACCGTGCCAAAGATGAGCCATCTGAGTACGACGAGAAAGAACCGCTGGTTCGTTTCCGCCGTTTCCTCGAATCCAAAGGTCTGTGGACGGAAGCGGATGAAAACCAAGTGATTGAAGAAGCGAAACAAGCTGTGACAGATGCGATCAAGAAAGCCGAGTCTTATGAGAAGATGACGGTGGATCAATTGATCGATGCGATGTACGAAGTTACTCCTCCGCATCTGGAAAAACAGAAAGCAGAGTTCGCAAAGGAGGGTAAATAAACCATGCCACAAATGACAATGGTGAAAGCGATCAATGATGCCATGCGCGTGGAACTGAAGCGCGACCCAAACGTCATGGTATTTGGTGAAGATGTGGGAACCAACGGCGGCGTTTTCCGTGCAACCGACGGTTTGCAAAAAGAGTTTGGTGAACACCGCGTGCTTGACACCCCGCTGGCGGAGTCGGGCATCGGTGGTCTGGCTGTGGGTCTGGCTGTCCAAGGTTTCCGTCCGATTGCTGAGATTCAGTTCATCGGTTTTATTCCAGAAGCATTTGACTCTATCGCGGTGCAAGCTCCGCGGATGCGTTACCGCTCCGGTGGTCGCTATTCCGCCCCAATCGTCTTCCGCACGCCATTTGGCGCAGGTGTGAAGGCGCCGGAGTTGCATGCCGACAGCTTGGAAGCGTGGTTGACCAAAACGCCGGGGATCAAAGTGGTTTGCCCATCCAACCCTTATGATGCCAAAGGATTGTTGATCTCGGCGATCCGCGACAACGACCCGGTCTTCTTCATGGAGCATTTGAAATTGTACTTCGCATTGAAAGGTGAAGTGCCAGAAGGCGAATACACCGTACCGATCGGCAAAGCCAACGTTGTGCGGGAAGGTTCAGATATCACCGTGATCACGTACGGTGCGATGGTGCATACGGCGATGAAAGCGGCAGAGCAAGCGGAAAAAGAGCGCGGCACGAAAGTGGAAGTGATTGACTTGCGCACCCTGAGCCCGCTGGATGTTGAAACCATCGTCAGCTCGGTTGAAAAAACCGGCCGTGCCATCGTCTTGCAAGAGGCGCCATACTCTGCTGGTGTGGCCGCAGATGTGATTGCACTGATCAACGAGCACGCTATTCTCAAATTGGAAGCACCGGTAAAACGCGTGACACCGCCGGATACGCATTTGGCTTACCAATTGATTGAAGATGAGTGGGTGCCGGATGCCGCACGCGTCGTGAAGGCGATCAACGAAGTGCTCGACTTCTGATGAGATTGGAACGGACAACCTGTGTACTGTTGCATGTTTGGCATGGTACATAGCAATGAGCGGTGGTCATACCCGCCACGAAAAAGGTGGTCGGGTCACCGCCTTCTTTTTCATGACCAGATTGAACAAAACTAGGTAGCTTGAGTCAGATAGGAGGTTGCTCTCGTGGCATACGAATTTCAATTGCCTGATGTTGGTGAAGGAATCCACGAAGGTGAGATAGTAAAGCTTCATGTCAATGTGGGAGACAAAATCGAAGAGTTTGACGTGTTCGCAGAGGTGCAAACCGACAAGGCGGTAGTGGAAATCACTTCACCAGTTACGGGCACGGTTCGTGAACTGAAAGTGAAAGAAGGGGATATTGCCCTCGTTCATTCTACCATCGCTCTGATCGATGTGGAAGGCGCCGAACCGGCTCCGGCAACCGAAGCGCCTGCTAAAGAGGAAGCGGCGCAAGCGGAAAAAGCACCGGCTGAACCGGTTCAAGTAGAGTCGGCCAAAACGGAAGCGCCGGCTAAACGCGGCAATGTGTCGGCGATGCCGTCTGTGCGTAAGCTGGCGCGCGAATTGGGCGTAGATATCACACAAGTGCCCGGAACGGGCAAACATGGACGCATCTTGGCTGAAGATGTGCGCAACTTTGCGGCTGGCGGCAAACAAGCAGCTGCTCCGGCAGAAACCGCTGCTGAAGCGCCTGCGACCAAAGCGGCATCTGGTGTGGCACCGTCCAAAACAGCCATCGAGACCGTCGGCACGGAAGAACGTATCCCATTGCGTGGTATTCGTCGCACCATCGCAACACGCATGGTGGAAAGCAAGCACACTGCACCGCATGTGCACATCATGGATGAATTTGATGTCACCGAACTGGTTGAGTTGCGCAACTGGGGCAAAAGCATCGCGCAAGAGCGCAACATCAAATTGACCTATCTGCCGTTTATCATGAAAGCAGTCGTTGCGGCCCTGCGCGAGTTCCCAACCTTAAATGCTTCGATCGATGATGAAAATCAAGAAATCGTCATTAAGCATTACTACCACATCGGTATGGCTGCGGCGACCGACAATGGCTTGCTGGTGCCAGTGATCAAAGATGTGGATCGCAAATCCATGTTTGACTTGGCGGAAGAAACGGCTGACAAAGCGAGCCGCGCGCGCCAAATGAAGCTGGATGCAAGTGAGATGAAAGGAAGCACCTTCACCATTTCCAGCTTGGGTAATCTGGGGGGCCAATTGTTCACCCCGATTATCAACTATCCGGAAGTGGCCATCTTGGGTGTCGGAGCGATCAAAGAAAAGCCGGTTGTGCATAACGGAGAAATCGTCGTTCGTCCGCAACTGCACGTTTCCTTGGGCTTTGACCACCGCCTGATCGACGGAGATGTCGCTGCCCGGTTCTTAAGCCGTTTGAAACAGCTCTTGGAAAATCCAAAACTCTTGATGATGGAGATGAGATAAGATGGTAGTAGGTGATTTGGCACAAGAAGTAGATGTTCTCGTCATCGGTTCCGGCCCAGGAGGATATGTTGCGGCCATTCGTGCGGCCCAGCTGGGACGTTCCGTAGCGATTGTAGATAAAGATACGGTTGGCGGCGTTTGCCTCAACCGCGGTTGTATCCCTTCCAAAGCGATTATTTCCGCGTCTGAGCGGTATATGGGGATCAAAGAAGCGGGTGAGATGGGCATTGAAGTGTCCGGCGACGTCAACGTGAACATGCCGAAATTGATCGAGTGGAAAAACGGTGTGGTTAAAAAATTGACCGGCGGCGTGAACAGCCTGCTCAAAGGCAACGGAGTGGAGATCATCAGCGGGGAAGCTTATTTCAGCGGACCTAACTCCCTGCGTGTGGTGAGCGAAGATGCTAGCCAAACATATAAGTTTAATGATGTGATCATCGCTACCGGTTCCCGTCCGGCCGAATTGAAAATCCTGCCTTTTGACGGCAAACGGATCCTTTCCTCCACCGAAGCGCTCAACCTGCAAGAAGTACCGAAACGCTTCATCGTGGTGGGTGGCGGCTACATCGGTTTGGAGCTGGGTACCGCTTATGCCAAACTTGGTGCTGAGGTAACGATTCTGGAAGGAACCAAATCGTTGCTGCCGGGCACGGATGAAGCCTTGACCAAAATGGTTACCCGCAAGCTGAAAAAGCTGGGTGTTACCGTGATCACCGAAGCGATGGTGCAAGGTGGGGAAAACACTGGTGACGAAGTTGTTGTCCGCGCAACCGTAAATGGCGAAGAAAAAACATTCTCTGCTGACTATTGCTTGGTTGCCGTCGGCCGCAAACCCAACACCGATGAATTAGGTTTGGAATTCGCGGGAGTAGAGACGGACGAACGCGGCTTCATCAAAATCGACAAACAATGCCGCACTAACGTAGAGCACATTTACGCGATTGGCGATTGCGCAGGTGGTGCACTGTTGGCTCACAAAGCGAGCTATGAAGCGAAAATCGCGGCAGAAGTAATGTGCGGAATGAACAGCGTGATCGATTATCAAGCGATGCCGTTTGTCATTTTCAGCGATCCGGAAATCGCTTATACCGGTCTTACTGAGGCACAAGCCAAGGAGGAAGGGTATGAGCCGGTGGTAAGCCGTTTTGCCTTTGCGGCTAACGGTCGGGCTCTGTCCATGAACCATGCGGACGGCTTCGTGCAAATCGTGGCGGACAAAGAAACCAAGCAAGTCTTGGGTGTGCAAATTGTTGGTCCGGAAGCATCCACTCTGATCGGCGAAGCTGTGTTTGCGGTGGAGATGGGTGCAAACGCCGAAGACATCGCACTGACCATCCATGCTCATCCGACTCTGCCAGAGACGATCATGGAAGCGGCGGAAGGTGTGTTGGGACACGCTATTCATATGGTGAACAAGAAATAACACACACACGCCAAACCAAGCCCCCAACCCGTCTTGGGGGCTTTTTCCTTTGCACATTTGACGAAAATTTAAAAATAATCCCCCGTTCCTCTTATTGGAAAGGTTTTCAGATATAATAATAAAATGAACAGGGAAAAAATTCAGCCTCCCTGTTCGTTTTAACTTAACGCAAATCAACGAAAACAATGAATACATCGGAATGAATAAGCGAAGCGGATATTGAGGCAAAAAGACAGGGCGAATAAAGCGGTTGCCGTCGGCGTCCCTTGCATTTGTCATTTTCATTCATCCGGGGTCGACTTGGCAGCCGCACATTTCATTCGCAAAGAGATGAAGTAAATGGTGACATGGTTTTCGGTTTTATTATAGGGGGCATCCATAATGAAAATGAGGGAATTGATTCCATCGTTGAAGAAGTTGAATATTAAAGTACAATCCATCAGCACAATGGAATTAAATCCTGACCAAATGCATACCGTTTTTCACATCATCAATGAAATCGCAGACCACCAACCTGAGACGGACATGTTGTTGCATGGAGAATGGTCGCGTTATCGGCAAAGCTTTTTGAAGCAACGGCTACTGCATGGTTGGCGCAAGATTCGAATGGCTTTCTACTTGGAGCGTCTGGCGCCGCATGATGCGTATGCGGAGTTGGCCGGCCTATTTGAGGCTTGTTTCCATGAGGAGTACCATGAAGTGGGGTTGGAAATGAACATTTTCACTTTGCGGGCTTTTTTGTGGAACCAAGAACACCTGACAGAAAAGATGGGGGCCCATCGCGACCGGCAAGGATGGGTGGAATTGCTTGATTTGCTGGATGCATTGGAACAGGCCGGATACGAGTGAGAAGCGAGCAGCGGAGGCATGCGATATGAAAACGGCGATTCAAATCGAAGTTCGTCCAACGGAGATTGATGTGATGGGGCATGTGAACAATGCCAAATACCTGGAATACATGGAGTGGAGCCGGGAAGATTGGTACAACCGGGCGGGCTTGCCCTTTGATCTTTTATCGGAACAGAATGTGGGCACAGTCACGGTCAACATCAACATCAATTATCGAAAAGAGGCGAGGTTGGGCCAGAAACTGACCATTAGCACCGAGCCGATCCGCAAAGGGCGCACCAGCTTCGTGCTGAAGCATGAGATTGTGAATGAGCGTGGAGAATTGGTTGCTGATGCAGAAGTGATCAGTTGCACCATCGACTTGATAGAGCGTAAGGCAGTGCCGTTGCCGGATGCCTTGGCGCAATGCTTTGCCTAAAATGAAATAGATGGAATAAACCCCTCTCCCAAACCGGTTAGCGGTTGGAGAGGGGCTTTTCTTAACGGTTCGCGCACCAATGGTGTGAAAAGCGGGGCTATTTGTTTTGTTTCAGATCTCGCAATTCGTCCAAGACGCCTTCGATCTCCATCATGGATAATCGGCCCTGTTTTTTTTCAATCATGCGATAGATGTCTAGCAATTCCTCGTATTGTTCCAGCTTGAAGTCATCCGCGGTGATGATTGCGGCGTTGACGATTTTCAGGCTGTCTTTAATCTTGTTGACGATGTGTTCAAGATTTTCGCGCGTGGCTGTTTCCAAATTCACGTAGACGCCATCCTTTCTGTCGTTCACTTATTATCTATTCTAGCGGAAGCGTGGGCAAAAACATAGGAGCAATTGGCGGTTGCTCCCACGAGAGGTGAACAGATGGCTTATCCGCAATTGTATATTGATTTTCTTTATTATTTTAACGTGGAACAAGATTATTATGAGTGCCATGAAGTGTTGGAAGAGCTTTGGCTGGAGGAAGGACGGGAACGGTTTTACCAAGGGTTGTTGCAAGTGGCTGTCGGTCTGTACCACCAACGCAACGGAAATCTTGGAGGGGCGGTTAAGTTGTGGACGGCAGCGCTGGAAAAGCTGGCGGCGTATCCTGAGGAGTGGATGGGAATTGATATGGCTGCGGTAATAAAAGAGACCGAAGCGCGGTTGGCGGCAATCAAAGAAGGACGTCCTGGCACAGGTGGTTTGATGCAAATCCGCATCGTTGATGAGAGGTTGCGGACCGCAGTAAGACAACGCTCCATGGCGGAGAAAGACGAGTGACGAATGTGGAAAAACGCGGGGATGGAACCCGCGCCAAGCTCACATCCGCAACAGTTTCTGCTTAATTAAGGCTAGGCATTCACGCGCTTTGTGGTAAGGTGTGAACAGCACTTGGGAATGAACCGGTGCAGGAGTGGCGCGTACCCCCGCTTGCCGTGCATAATTGAGGGCGCGGTACATGTGGTAATCATGGGTGATGAGGGCAACTTTTTCCCCTTTTGATTGTTTCAGTAATTCGGCGGAGTATTTCAAGTTTTCCTTGGTGTTGTTGGATCGGTCTTCCAATATGAGGTGGTCAGCATGCACACCGCGTGCGATTAGGTAGCGCTTCATGCCTTCCGCCTCGGTGATCCCGCTCACGCCCAATCCTCCAGATAGCAAGAGATAATCCACCCGTTTTTCTTTGTACAGGCGAAGTGCCAGATTTAACCGCTCTTTGAGGGCGGGGCTGGGCTGTTGATCCCAAAGGGCGGCTCCCAGGACAACGGCGATGCGGTGATGCTCTGCACTAGGTTCTGCATGGTCATAACGCGAGACGAGGTTCCACAAAGTGCAAAACGGGAGGAGTAAGACGATGAGCGTAATCACTCCGCCGATCATCCATTTATTGGCCAGCATCTTTTTATCCACTCCTATTTGACATCTGTTGACGGGGAATAGCGAACTGTTGGCCAGGCCGCATCCCTTTCTATTTATTTCATTCAAATGGGCACGAAGACATGAATGAAGGGTGGGGATGATAAATGGAAAATTTGCCGTTTTCCCGATTGAGGTCAATGACCAAGCCATCCATCCACTTGGCATCTTGCGGCAGCCATGCGAACAGGACGCCGTCGATACGTTTGGTCTGAAAGGCAGGTGTGGGTTCGGTCATTTCCAAGGCAAACGTTGGTGCACCGCAACCCGAGGTCAGGGAAATGACCCGGAACGCCAGCGGGGCCGTGCTTTGTTCTTGCCAGATCAGCCATTTCATCTTTGCCAATGCCAATTCGCTCACTTGGATATTCATTCCGGTATCGCTCCCCTTTAGATCACTTTCTTTGTCACTATAGCATGGATGAAGAAGAATGAAAAATGGGGGAGCAACAGGCATGTTCAAAGAAAAAGTGGATATCCTGTAGATGAAATCAAGTGGGGGGGAATCCGCCTGGGGTGGGGGATTTTCCTGATCTCGGCCTCATGGTAAGATGGAGACGAGCCAAAAAAAAGGAGGCTATATACCATGACGATTGAACGCCAAGCAGCAGTGACCTTTAAAGGAAACCCGGTGACCCTGTTGGGACCGGAATTAAAAGTAGGCGACAAAGCGCCGGACTTCACGGTGTTGGCCAATGATCTGAGCCCGGTGACACTGGACAGCAGCAAGGGTTCTGTACGTATCATCAGCGTTGTTCCCTCCGTGGACACGGGCGTGTGCGATATGCAAACACGCCGTTTCAATGAAGAAGCTGCCAAATTGGATGGGGTAAAAGTGCTGACCGTCAGCGTTGATTTGCCATTTGCCCAAAAGCGTTGGTGCGGTGCGGCTGGAGTGGAAAACGTCCAAACCCTGTCTGATCATCGGGACCTCTCTTTTGGTACCGCATACGGTGTAGCGATTAAAGAACTGCGCCTGTTGGCTCGCGCAGTATTTGTCGTTGACCGCAACGATCAGATCGTGTATGTGGAATATGTACCAGAGGTGACCAATCATCCTGATTATGAGGCGCCTGTGTTGGCGGCTAAAAAAGCATTAAATGCATAATCTACATATGCACCCAAAGTCCAGCTACCCGCATAGCTGGGCTTTGCTTTTAAAAAGGAGGGAAGAGAGATGAAGGAAGCATCCACTGAGCGGTATTTTGTGGCTTTGCCCATCCCGGCGGCGCAACGAGCCGGATTGAAGGCGTGGGTATGCGAAAAGAAGGAAGAATGGCCGTTTACCAAATGGGTGCACGAGGCGGATTATCATCTAACCCTTCAATTTTTGGGAGATGTTGCGGCGGAGCAACTAAATCAAGTCAAAGAAGCGTTAACGCTGTTGGCACAGGAAACCGTTCCGTTTCGGCTGGCAATGGAGGGGATCGGAACGTTTGGGCGTCCAGATCGCCCCCAGATTTTATGGGTAGGTGCAACGGGTGAGCTGGAGCGCTTGCATGCTCTGCAATCACTGGTGACAGCCAGGATGCGTCCACTCGGCTTTAAGCCCGATGATCGTCCATACCGCCCACACATCACCTTGGCCCGCAAATATCGACAAAGTCGGTTTCCCTATGATCGACTGAACGAAATAAGCTTGTCTCCAGAGATTGAACAGCCTTGGTTGGTAGAAGGCGTGGTCTTGTACCGCTCCCACTTGGGTCGCATCCCCATGTATGAGGCAATCGGCTGGTATCCATTTAAACATAACAAAGAAGAAACGCCGTAGTCAGCGTTTCTTCTTTGTTGTTGGCAGGTTATTGGTATAAAGAGGAACCTTTCTCTTTAAATTCCTCCGCTTTTTCCTTCAAGCCTACTTCCGCTGCTTCGGCCAGACTTAACCCGTTTTGCTCGGCATATTCGCGAATATCTTGTGTAATTCGCATGCTGCAGAACTTGGGGCCGCACATGGAGCAGAAATGGGCTGTCTTGGCCGGTTCCGCTGGCAAGGTTTCATCATGGTATTCCTGCGCCCGTACGGGATCGAGCGAGAGGTTGAACTGGTCGCGCCAGCGGAACTCAAACCGCGCTTTGGACAAGGCATCGTCCCGTTTTTGGGCGCCAGGGTGGCCTTTCGCCAGATCGGCGGCATGAGCGGCGATTTTGTACGCGATTACCCCTTCTTTGACGTCTTCTTTATTAGGTAATCCCAGATGCTCTTTCGGGGTGACATAACAAAGCATGGCGGTCCCGAACCAACCGATCATTGCCGCGCCGATGGCTGAAGTGATGTGATCGTAGCCTGGCGCGATGTCAGTCGTCAATGGGCCCAGGGTGTAGAAGGGAGCTTCTTGGCACACTTCTTGTTGAATGTCTACATTTTCTTTGATTTTATGCATCGGCACGTGGCCAGGCCCTTCAATCATCACTTGCACATCGTATTCCCAAGCGATCTTGGTCAGTTCACCCAAGGTATACAGTTCAGCCATCTGCGCCTCATCATTGGCATCTGCAATCGATCCAGGACGCAATCCATCTCCGAGAGAAACGGAAATATCATAGCTCCGCAGGATCTCGCAGATTTCCCGGAAATGCGTGTACAAGAAGTTTTCCTGGTGATGGGCGAGACACCAAGCTGCCATAATCGAACCGCCGCGAGATACAATACCTGTTGTACGGTTGGCAGTGAGCGGAATGTATCGCAACAATACACCCGCATGAATGGTGAAATAGTCAACACCTTGCTCGGCTTGTTCAATCAGCGTGTCGCGGTACATTTCCCAAGTGAGCTTGGCCGGATCGCCACCAGCTTTTTCAAGTGCTTGGTAAATAGGTACGGTGCCCACTGGTACGGGTGAGTTGCGGATGATCCATTCCCGGGTGTTGTGGATGTTTTTCCCTGTGGACAGATCCATGATCGTGTCAGCACCCCACAGGGTAGCCCAAGTCATTTTTTCCACTTCTTCTTCAATGGAAGAAGTTACGGCGGAGTTACCGATGTTGGCATTGATTTTGACGTGAAAATTTTTGCCGATAATCATCGGTTCCGCTTCTGGATGGTTGATGTTGCTCGGGATAATAGCGCGTCCGCTGGCCACTTCTTCCCGAACGAATTCAGGCGTCACATTTTCACGGATAGCGATGAATTCCATTTCCGGCGTGATGATGCCCTTACGCGCGTAGTGCATCTGGGTTACGCTTCGGCCAGGGCGCGCGCGCAATGGGCGTGAACCCGTTTGGGGAAAGGTGCGGAAGAGATTTGCTTTTTCCTCGGATTTGAACCCATTGTCAATCGGTTGCACCTTGCGGCCTTCGTATTCCTCCACATCCCCGCGTTCCAGAATCCATTGCCGCCGCAGTTTGGGCAAACCTTGCTCCAAATTGATTGAAGCGTCTGGATCGGTGTACGGGCCGCTGGTATCGTAGACGCGCACCGGTTCATTTGGGGTTTCTCCCTGAGAATGGGTGGTCGGAGACAATTGGATCTCCCGCATTGGCACCTGAATGTCCGGGCGTGAACCGGGTACATATACCTTGCGGCTATTGGGAAAAAAATATCGTTCCATGTCACAACACTCCTTGCGCTCTTGTTCGGACGGTCATATGGACAGGAGTTTGGCGCGCAGGGGCAAACAGAGGCGATGGTCGGGGTGATTAGAAATGGGGGCGCGTGCAAGCGCAACCGATATGTGCGGTGTGTCGATGCGCCGTGAGGAGAATACGGTGGTGTGTATGTGTGCATAGAAAAAGCCATACGCCCAGCGCGTATGACTTGAATGGTCAAAGTGTGAAGGAGCGCATCATAGCAGAAAATCCGTCGACAAGTGTCTTGTTCGACAAGGTTCCGCAATGAAGCGGTTCCAACCCATCCCTACGCTGGCATTACCCAGATCAGGTTAACCGGTCGGCGGCAGAGTGCTCCGCCCTCTCAGCCTGGCTTACTCCAAGCTCCCGTCTTTCACATATGAAGGTGTCCAGAATTTAAAGTATCATGACAATAATTTTCTGTCAACAAAGAATAGGTATGCCGTTCACATATTTGTCATTATTTTGCGAAAAAAGCGGGTTGGTGCCTGATTTTATCAAGCTATACTTAAATTGTAAGTAGTTGGAGAGTGAAATTTATTCTGAGATTAGAACATTAACATACACAATCATACATGGAATTTCAGCGTAATTGGGTTAGGAAGGGATGGGTGAATCATGCGGATTGAATGGTCTCATATCAGAAAATGTTATGAAATATCTGATGCACGGACCCGCCCAGCTCGGAACCAAATGAAGAACATCGGCTTACTTGATTTTTCAGCATCAGTCAGTGAAGGGATCACAGTGGTTCTAGGGCCACGGGGAGCGGGCAAGTCCACTTTGCTCCGAGTGACAGCGACAGTGATGGTACCGGATGACGGCAATGTGCTGTATCAACTGACAGACAAAGAAATGGTAGAATGGTCGCGGGGATGCTTGATGGCATCGGGAATATCCAGTGTGTCGCCGCTCAAACAAATCATTAGCTATATACCGCATGCTAAGCAACTTGACAATGATATGACCGTGGAACAGTCGCTGATCTTGCAAGCGCGTAGCAAGCGGGTGTTGCGGTCTCGCAAACGGGCGATGGAATTGCTGACGCGTTGGGGATTGGCCGGTGTGCGCCATACACCGTTGTACCAACTGCGCGGTGGGGCGCTGAAGCGCTTTTTATTGGCGCACGGATTGATCGGCAAGCCGCGCATATGGATTTTGGATGAGCCTACAGAGGGGTTGGACCCATTGGGGCGGGCTTTGTTGTGGCAAGAATTGCGGCACCCGTCCAAAGACCGGATTACGCTGATTGCCACAGAACGGGATATGGCCTTGGCTGAACTGGCTGATCAATTGATTTTGATGGAATGTGGCCAATGCCGGCGTCACGGCAAGCGCAAATGGCTGACTGCTGGCGTTAAGGAAGGCACGGTTAGTGCGTGGTATCGGACGATGCAGACTTTTTCCTATCAACAAGAACGATAACGGGATGAGGGAACCAGTATGACAGAATTGGAATTAAGGCTGGCAGAGACGGATGAGGAAAGACAGTGGCTGGAGGCGTTATGGCAAAAGGAATGGGGTGGAACAACGATGATCACCCGCGGCCGTAGCACCGCTTTGGCGGATGTACAGGCAGTGATCGCCTACAGTGGCGGGGAACCCGTGGGAGCGGTTACTTGGCGCATGGACGAACAAGATGCCGAACTGATGAGCCTCAATGCCTTGCGGGAAGGCCAAGGCATCGGTGGGGCGTTGCTGGCGCGCGCTGAGCAGGAAGTGAAAGCCATGGGAACGACGCGCCTGTACCTGATCACTACCAATGATAATCTGCATGCGCTTGCTTTTTATCAAAAACGGGGCTATCGGTTGGTGCGCCTGTTTCCAGGGGCTGTCGATGCCGCACGCCGGATGAAGCCGACCATTCCGGTCATCGGGTACCATGGGATTCCTTTGCGTGATGAGTTAGAGTTGGCGAAGGCATGGTGACGGCGAATATGCAAGGTATGGCAACGCCCCCTCTTGACGGTGTGCGTGAAGGGGGGGTGCCTTTTTGACTGGAGACGTGTCTCGCGCAAGAAAGCAAGCTGGATTTCCATAGCGAAGGTTGTTCACATGAACAGCAATGAGAGGAGATTACTCATCGCCTCGATGGTCATGGGGATCGCATAGTTGAACATTGGTCCAAAGACAAATTGGCCAAGCGGTGTGATGGCCAAGATAAGGAATACAAAGATGCCCCACTGTTCATATTGTCCCATCTTGGCTCGTAGGCGGGGAGAGACCAAGTCTTCCACTATGCGATAGCCATCCAGCGGTGGGAACGGATAGAGATTGAAGAAGAACAACAACACATTGATATGGACAATGGTCCCAAACAAGGTGTTGACGATATAACCGGCTTGCGAAGATATTCCATCCATTAAGCCAGCGGCGGTGGCTACCATCCAGAGCGCCATGGTGACCAAGGCGACAAGAAGATTGCTGAATGGGCCCGCAAAGGTGACGAGAATGCTGTACAGTCGCGGTCGACGAAAGTGACGGCGGTCGACCAAGACGGGTCTGGCCCAACCGAAATGGAAGAAGATAAAGAATAATGTTCCCATCAGATCGAGATGGGCGGCCGGATTCAGAGTCAGGCGTCCATCGTTTCGGGGGGTTGGGTCCCCGAAGCGGGTCGCTACAAAAGCGTGAGCGAACTCATGCACGGTTAACCCGATCAATACCGCTGTCAGCAAAAACGGCAGTTGATTGAGCGTGGCTGAGAAATAAGACAAAAAATCCATGGTTATCACCTGTCATCTCAAATGGATTGCATATAGAAAAGCAGTGCCATGTTGGCACTGCTTTTATCATAGCATTTGTATCATCTCAACGCGATTCCCAAATGGATCGCGAAACTCCATGGTTATGCTTTGCTCTCTTCTTGGTTGGCCAGGATTTGGCGCAATACTGTTTGCAAAATGCCGCCATTGCGGTAATACTCAATATCCACAACACTGTCCAGGCGCACAGTTACATCAAATTGGACAGAAGAGCCATCTGGTTTGGTTGCGGTCACAGTGAGCGTTTGACCTGGAGTCACTTCGTCGTTCAAGCCGGCGATATCAATTTTCTCTGTGCCGTCAAGGCCGAGCGATTGCCAATTAGCTCCGTTGGCAAACTGTAACGGCAACACGCCCATGCCGACGAGGTTGCTGCGGTGGATCCGCTCAAAGCTTTCCGCGATGACAGCTTTTACCCCGAGCAAGTTGGTCCCTTTGGCGGCCCAGTCACGAGAAGAGCCAGTACCGTATTCTTTGCCCGCGATGACGACCAATGGGGTGCCTGATTTTTTGTATTCCATCGCTGCATCGTAGATGGACATCACTTGTTGGGATGGCACATGTTTGGTTACGCCACCTTCTGAACCCGGCACCATTTGGTTGCGAATGCGGATGTTGGCGAAGGTTCCACGTGTCATTACCCGGTCATTACCACGACGGGAGCCGTACGAGTTGAAGTCTTTGACAGCCACGCCTTTATCTTGCAAGTAGCGTCCAGCTGGGCTGGTC
The DNA here is from genome assembly GCF_024927925.1 of Laceyella sacchari. Lineage (NCBI taxonomy): Bacteria > Bacillati > Bacillota > Bacilli > Caryophanales > Thermoactinomycetaceae > Laceyella > Laceyella sacchari. Next base: position 2,774,986 of record NZ_CP103866.1, on the reverse strand, counting down.
GGAGCGATGCTACCGGCGGGAGAAATATGGTCGGTGGTCACGGAATCGTTGAGCAGCGCCAGGATGTGCGCACCCGTGATCGGCTTGATTTCTTCCACATCGGCGGACATGTCGACAAAGAATGGAGGCTCTTGGATATAAGTTGAATCTTGATCCCATTCATACAGCACGCCTTTGGGGGTTGGCAGCTGGTTCCAACGTTCGTTGGCGTCAAAGACTTGCGCGTATTGTTTGCGGAACTGCTCGGCGCTGATTGCGGAGTTCATCACTTGACTGATCTCGTGCGAACTTGGCCAGATGTCTTTCAGATAGATGGCTTCACCCGCATCATTGTGGCCAATGGGCTCCGTAGCGAAGTCGATGTTCACCGTTCCCGCGAGCGCGTAAGCAACTACCAGTGGTGGGGATGCCAAATAGTTGGCTTTGACCAGCGGATGAATCCGTCCTTCAAAGTTCCGGTTTCCGGACAGGACTGATGCCACAGTTAAGTCGTTTTCTTCAATCGCTTTGCTCACTTCATCAGACAGCGGACCGCTGTTGCCGATGCAAGTGGCGCAACCGTAACCAGCGACAGTGAAGCCCAATTTGGCCAATGGTTCGATCAAACCGGCCTTTTCGAGGTAATCGGTTACCACTTTGGAACCAGGTGTCAAACTGCTTTTGACGAATGGTTTAACAGTGAGTCCTTTTTCAACCGCTTTTTTCGCTACCAAGCCGGCGCCAACCATTACGGACGGGTTGGAGGTGTTGGTACAGCTGGTAATCGCTGCGATCACAACTGCGCCTTGATCCAATTGATAGGAGGAACCGTCCGGCAGGCTGACTTGCGCTGATTTGGCGCATTCTTCTTCGCTCAAGCCGAAGCCGCGTTGATCGATAGGCTTGCGCAATGTTTCATTCCAAGCTTCTTTCATAGCGGTAAGTTCAATGCGGTCTTGCGGGCGTTTTGGTCCGGACAAGCTGGGGACGACGGTGCTGAGATCCAGTTCAACGGTGTCGGTGAAGACTGGGTCTGGCGTATCGTCGGTACGGAACAAGCCTTGTGCTTGGTAATATTCTTTCACCAAGGTGACCAATTCTTCATCCCGGCCAGTGTTGCGGAGGTAGTTCAACGCTTCGTCGTCGACGGGGAAGAAGCCGATGGTCGCACCATACTCAGGAGCCATGTTGGCGACGGTGGCCCGGTCTGCCAGGCTGAGATTGGAAAGTCCCGGTCCGTAGAACTCGACAAACTTGCCGACGACTCCTTTTTTACGCAGCATTTCGGTTACGGTGAGTGCCAAGTCAGTGGCGGTGGCACCATCTGGCAATTGTCCGGTCAGTTTGAAACCGATGACTTCCGGAGTGATGAAGTACAGCGGTTGTCCCAACATACAAGCTTCTGCTTCGATTCCGCCTACACCCCAACCGACGACGCCCAAGCCGTTGATCATCGTCGTATGGGAGTCGGTTCCGACAAGGGAATCAGGGAAAACGACAGTTTCACCGTCGACTTCGCGGGTAGCTGCTACATTGGCTAAGTATTCCAAGTTGACCTGATGCACGATCCCGGTTGCCGGCGGTACGGCGCGGAAATTGTCAAGCGATTCAGCTGCCCATCTGAGCAGGCGGTAACGTTCTTCGTTGCGCTCAAACTCCAAATTCATGTTGTACTCAAGTGCGTCTTGGGTTCCCGCTTTGTCAACCATAACAGAGTGGTCGATCACCAGGTCAACCGGAATAAGCGGATTAATGCGTTCTGGGTCGCCGCCGACGCGCGCCATAGCCGAACGGAGCGCGGCCAAGTCCACCACGGCCGGAACACCGGTGAAGTCTTGCAATACAATGCGGGCAGGCTTAAATGCGATCTCCTTGTCGGAGCGCTTGTCAGCCCAAGTGGCCAATTGTTCGATATGTTCTTTGGTTACAGCTTTGCCGTCGTATTGACGCACGGCTGCTTCCAGCAACACTTTGATGGAGAAAGGCAAGCGGGAGACAGGGCCAATCCCTTGCTCTTCCAATCCGTTCAGACGATAGTAAACATACTCTTGCTCCCCGACTTTCAGTTTGGAACGAACGTGAAACAGGTCGTTTGTCATCGTGGAACCTCCTTTTAGCGAACGCAAAATGATGTAGGTCAGTTTCATCTAGTGAAACTCGGTTTCTAATTTCGTTTTCATTATACAATGGTTTTGAAAAGTTGTATAGAGTGCTTTCATTGAAAAATCGCGGAATCTTTGTGCAAGCGGCGGGCGTTCTTTCTTTTCAAAAGGTCGGAATGCAGTATTCACAAGGGTTTTCGTAATCATCCTGCCTGTTTGAGGAGTCTTAAACATGCTTGTAGGTTTATCCCGCGTTTTTGGTATAATAGGTGAAAAGTTGTTTCGTAGAGTGAAACCGGAGGGGTAAACGGTGAGTGATGAGAAAAAGTCAACCGTGCGTGCGGCGGAACGGGCTTTGGATATCCTTCTCTGCTTTGTGGATGAAGGGAGCTTGGGCATGATGGAGATCGCCGAGCGTACCGGATTGAATAAAAGCACAGTATTTCGCTTGCTGGCGACGCTGGAAGGTAAGGGATTTGTGAAGCGGGATTCGGAGACGGACAAGTATCAGCTCGGTTTCCGCGTGTGGGAACTGGCTACTAGCCTCAACCAATCAGACGAACCGGCCGTTCTGTTTTTACCGGAGATGGAACGATTGCGAGATGAGTTGGATGAGACGGTTAGCCTGTATTACCGTATCGGCAAAGAGCGAGTCCGTGTCCAGGCGATTGAAAGCAAACAAGCCATTCGCCGCGTGGCGCCGGTCGGGGCGCGGTTGCCATTGTATTTGGGGGCTTCCAGCAAAGTGCTGATGGCTTATGCCAGTGAGGAAGAGCTTCAGGAGTTGCTGGCAGATCCCGATTGGCCTGACAATGTCAGCAAGGAAGTATATTTGGAACAATTGCAGCGCATCCACGACGACGGCTACGCCATCAGCGTTGAAGAGCGGGAAGCGGGAACCGCGGCGGTCAGTGTGCCTGTATTTTCACGGCAAGGGAGGTTGGTGGCGGCGTTGGCGGTGTCCGGCCCTGTTTCCCGCATGAATGTCAAGAAAATGGTACAGTGTGTGCCCAGTCTCAAAGAGTCAGCCCAGCGGATGGGCAAGTTGGTGCGTGAGTGAGGCCCCTAAAAAACACAAAGGGGCCTCACTCACTTGTGACAGTGTGGTGAGGGTTCGTGAAAAGTGGGAAGAGAGGCGCTTCGTTTGTGATATAAAAACTAGAGAGCAAAAGGGAAAGGGGAGCATGGCGTTATGAAAGTGGCGGCAATGGGATGCTTTTTGGGGTTTGTCTTCACTTTTCTGTTCACTTTGTACAGGTCCCAAGTGGAAAAAGCGAAACATGGGAAACTTCCTTCCTTGAGCAGGGCCAAATACCGTAAAATGTATGTCTCATCTTTTGTGTTTCTTGGTATTTTCATTATCGCGCTGCTAGCGGCCAAAGGGATGGGTGACGGCAAAGCAATACCGACTGTTTCTGATCCACCCACTTCCCAGTCAGAAATCGACGCAAATGGGACGTCGTCGAGCGACGATCTGGAGGATGACGACAAGCATGATAAAGATGAGTATAAAAAGAAGCGCAAGCATGACAACGATGATGACTGAGGCGGACAGCCCCATGGGCTTGGCGTGATTGCGGTAAAAATAAAAGAAGAACGCCTGCAAAGCGGCGTTCCTGTCATTGTTACAGCTCGACTTTAAACCGGTTTAACAGGATTTGTTTTATGCGTTGGCACTGTTGCTGGTGCCATTCATCACGATGATTTGATCCAAGGCGAAATTGATCACTTCAGCTTCATCGTCGGTAAAAGTCCATGTATACATATCATCGGTCGTTTTTGCTACCTGACTCCCTCCTCTTTTTCAGTCTGTTCAAGGAAAATGGCGGTTAGCCATGCCGGTCAAGACTTTTACATGTCATCTCGCTGGGTACGACTGCCGTAGCAAAGTGCTTCCGGTGCTGCGGTGGCTTCGGCGAGATCGGTGATGGGAGCGACGTTTCCAAACAACATGACGCCGGTGTAAGACGTGCCGGTCTCGGCCGGGACAGTGGACACGACGATGGTTTTGTACTCTTGGGCTAAAGTGAAACAGAGCGGGCTGGTGGCGGTGCTTAGCGCATCTGCTTTCCGCCCGCTTTCGCTTCCATGAAAATAAATCGCATCTTGATTACCAGACATCGTTGAACGGAACGACGTAAGTCCCTTCCGCATCGACGAGGCCCAAGTAGTTGACGCGGGTGGAATGAAGCAGTTGCCGCACCCGCTCTTTGTCATGCAAACGTTTGGTTTTGTGGAGGATCGGGCGTCTCGGGTTCCTTTGGCTGAACAACTGGCGCGGCAAGTGGTTGCTGCCAGCCGCTCAAGCCAGTTGCCGGCTGGGTCTGAACTACCCATGGTGCGCGCATGGGAACGGCGATTGCAAGTGTGCGGCGAAATGGTGCATTTGAGCAGCCCCGCCCGTGTGCCGGGATGTTTCCCCCGTCTGGTATTTCCACCCCGCCAGAGGAAGAGAGCGCCCACGTGTTGAAGCAAGTGGCAAGTCGGGCAGTAGAAGCTTCATGGCAAATGGAGCAGTAAGACCCTTTTGGACTGTTGCCGCCGCTCCGATCCAAGATTCAGAGTTTGTTAACGGGCAAAGATTTAAGGTGGGGAAACAATGGATGTCTTCCGGTTGTACCATTGGTGTTAGATGCGGTCACAGCGATACGGGTATTGTTTGCTTAATGTATGAGAGAGATCGTTACGGCCTTCTGTGTTTCTTTTTTGACATTGCCAATCATCTTCCTATTGCTAAGAGGGAAGCCCTTTTGCTAGCATGGCTAGTAGGTGTTTTTCATAGCGGCGACCGGAGTGTGTTGCCCCATTTTGTTGTAAAAGAGAAGAGGTGCATTTGTGCCACAAGCGCATCAAACGATAGATGAAGTGAAACTACCCATGGTCGAACTGTTTGAGACCGTAGAGGGGGAAGGGACACAGGCTGGGTATCCGACGACGTTTGTGCGGGTGTTCAACTGCAACCTGCGCTGTACGTGGTGTGATACGCCTTACAGTTATGCGCCGGCCAAGCCGGAATTTTTCGCTACCATCGCTGAGATTGTGGCAGAAGTGAAAAGGTACGGTCACCCCCGTATTTGCTTGACGGGCGGGGAGCCGCTCATCCACGGGGAGAAGTCACTTATGCTCATTGAGGCGTTGGCACAGCTGGAAGAAGTGGCAGACATCCACATTGAGACCAATGGCGCCATTCATTTGGCTCCGTTTCATGCTTGGCGGGAAGCCAATCCCGAGCGGGGGCAAAAGGTTCGGTTTGTCCTTGACTATAAACTGCCAGCCAGCGGGGAACAGGAGAAGATGATCGAGGAGAACTTCACTTTTTTGCGTGATACGGACGAAGTGAAGTTTGTCATCGCCGACGATACGGATTTTGATATGGCGGTTGAAGTAGTGAGACAGCGGATGAAACGGGGCGTCCCACTGTTCAGTCCGGTGTGGGAAAGCATGCCACCTGCCCGCTTGGTCGAGCGGATGTTAGCAGAGCGTTTGACGCAAGTGAAGTTGAATTTGCAATTGCATAAAGTGATTTGGGACCCAAATGCTAGAGGAGTGTGAGCAGGAATGAGCAAAAAAGCGGTCATCGTGTTGAGCGGGGGGTTAGACAGCACCACTTGCATGGGGATAGCCTTGGCAGAAGGGTATGAGTTGTACCCCATCACATTTCATTACAACCAACGCCATGACAAAGAAGTGGAGCATGCCCGCAAAGTTGCGGCACACTATGGGGTGGCTGAACGCCACAAAGTGGTGGATGTTTCCTTCCTCGGCCAAATCGGTGGCAGCAGCCTGACCGACACGGCGATGGAAGTGCCCACGGAGGGAGTGGGTGAGGGGATTCCGTCTACCTATGTGCCTGCCCGCAATTTAATCTTCTTGTCGTTGGCGACGGCTTATGCGGAAGTGATCGGTGCGCAAGTGCTGTACACCGGCGTCACGGCCGTGGATTATAGCGGCTATCCCGATTGTCGTCCGGAATTTATCAAATCGATGGAAGAAACCATTAACCTGGCCACCAAGCTGGGCGTCACCTCGGATGAGAAATTGCGAATCGCGACGCCGCTCATTTCGCTGACCAAAGGTGAAATCATCGCACGAGGCCTGGAGCTGGGCGTCCCATATGAATTGACCACCTCCTGCTACCAAGGGGAAGAGGAGGCTTGCGGGGAGTGTGACAGCTGTCTCTTGCGATTGAAGGGCTTCAAGGAGAACGGCGTACAAGATCCTATCCCATATAAAACGAAGATCGGGTGAGAATCATGCCTGGGAAATATACGTTGGTCAAGCACTTTTGGATTTCTTGTGCCCATCGCGTGCCTGGTGCGGGCAAGTGCGATCGGTTGCACGGGCACAATTACAAAATCACTTTTTGCGTAGAGGGGACGCAATTGGATGAACAGCAGATGTTGATCGACTTTCGTCAAGTAAAACATGCCATCGAGAAGAAATACGATCATCATCTGTTAAATGAATTTCCTGAGTTCGACCCCGCGCAAGGTGGACATGCCCCGACCACGGAGAAAGTGGCGGAAGTGTTCTTTTTAACGATTGAGGAATTATGCGAGCAAAAATCCAACCGCCCCATTGTGAAATGGGTGGAAGTAGAAGAAACCAATGAAGCGTTTGCCCGTTATGAAAGGGTGTAAGGAGGCAACTAGATGAGTGAGAAGCGACAGGAGCTCCAGCTCCATGCTCTCGGAGCTAAATCTGATTATGTGTTCCAATACAATCCGGATGTGTTGGAAACCTTCGACAACAAGCATCCGGGCACGGATTATTTCGTGAAATTCAACTGCCCGGAATTCACCAGCTTGTGCCCTATTACCAACCAGCCGGATTTCGCCACGATTTATATTAGTTACGTGCCGGACCAGAAGCTGGTTGAAAGCAAATCGCTTAAGCTGTATCTGTTCAGTTATCGCAACCATGGAGACTTTCATGAAAATTGTATTGTGACGATCATGAAAGACTTGATTGAGAAAATGGACCCCAAATATATTGAGGTGTGGGGGAAATTCCTGCCGCGCGGCGGGATCAGCATTGACCCGTATGCCAATTACGGCAAACCGGGTACGCGGTGGGAGCGGATTGCCGAACAGCGATTGGCGCAACATGATCTCTATCCGGAACGCGTGGATAACCGATGAGGATGTCACCCTCGGAGCGAACTAGCTCCGGGGGTTTTTTGTGTGATTAAATGTTTCAAAAGTGGATGCACGTGGAAAATCAGAGGGGAACATGTGGACGTTCTTCATGGGTAACCGTAGTTTTTGAAAAAATTTTTTTGACTCGCCGGCCATTTTACTTTTAAAAAAATCATCGGAAAATATCGTTCTTTACAAAAGATCGCGCATAATTATTCAAATCGCCGGTTGCCCCTTACGCGATAAGCCGGGCTCAGGGGTTTCTCCCCCGTCTGGTCGCAGTGGCAACGGGTGCAAAGGGGAAAAGGTATGATTAAACATCATGGAAACAATCATCGTGAACTGTCATTGGCGCACGGCACATTACATGTGTTTGCCAATGATGAAGTATTCGCATCCTTGGAACAACGCGTTTACGACATGGCTGATAACAATTTGCGCATTCCGCGCAATGTCTATATGAGCTATACTCCCGATGCTCACGTGGGGGTGGGTACGTGTATCGGAACAACGGCGGTCTGGAACATGAAGGATGGATTTGTCTCTCCGTCCATCGTCGGTTCTGATATCGGCTGCGGCATGAGGGTGCATCTGACACCGCTTACCAAGGACGACATCCAGTCGAAGTCGTTGCGGCGTGAAATGATTGAATCAATTGAGAAATATGTACCCGTCAACGAACGTCAATCTTCGTCCTATAGCAATATAGAGGTGGAAAAGGTGGTAACTGAGGGGATTGAAGGCCTGCCGGTCTCCTACATCCCCGACGAAAAGCCGTCGAAAAAAAGCAGATCCCTCACTCATGTGGAACATGCCAAGTTTAAATTTGTCAAAGATTACTTGTCCGCCGTCCCAGATAAGATGTGGGCACGCGCTTGGCAAACGATCGGGACATTAGGTGGCGGCAACCATTTTATCGAAATTCAAACCTTGGAAATCAATGAAGCGAAGCGTGATATCGCCGCCAAGTGGGGGATGTTTGACGGGCAAGTGGTGGTAATGATCCATTCCGGCTCTCGTGCCTGGGGTGGGATGATGGGGAATCAGTACACCCGCGACTTTCGCAACGCGATGGATTTATGGGGAATTGAGAATCCTGATCCTACCTTGGTATACGCACCGATCCAGAGCGCTGAGGGACAACGCTACATCAACCTGATGTATTCGGCTTTGAATTATGCAGTCGTCAACCGTCACATGATCGCGTTTGGTGTGCGCCAAGGTTTGAAAGATGTGTTTGGCTCCGCCTTTGAGATGCCGGTTCTGTATGATTTGATGCACAATTATGCCCTGCAAGAGTTTCACCGCAACAGAACGATGCTGGTACACCGCAAGGGGACGACCCGCGCTTTGCCGGCCGGTCATTTCCTCAACGCCAAACCTTACAAAGAGACGGGTCATCCTGCACTCATCCCCGGGTCGATGGGAACGGCTTCTTACATTATGGTCGGGGAAAAGGCGGGAGAAAAGAATTTCTATTCGATTTGCCATGGAGCGGGCCGTGTCCGCTCGCGCAAAGCGACCAAACAGGTGGTTACGATCGACCAATTTGCCCAGTCGATGAGAGTAGGTACGGAAGAAGAGATTATGGTGAATCAACGCACGTTGCGCGACATCTTGGATGAATGCCCGCAGGCGTACAAAGATGTGGATCAAATCATCGATTCTGTCGTTGGCGCAGGTCTAGCTTCGGTTGTGGCCAAATGTCATCCCATGGCCGTGATCAAAGGGATTTAAGTTCCAGCTGGGATGGGATACAATAAGGGCAAAGGAGGGAAGAGCAAGTGACTGAAAACTTCTACTTGCAACAAATGCAGACAATGGTTCAACATATGCGCGATGAGTTGACTTCGATCGGTGTGAAGGAGTTGCGTACCCCTGAAGAAGTGGATGAGGCGCTGAAAGGGGAAGGTGCCAAAGGGACCACCTTGCTCGTGATCAACTCGGTGTGCGGCTGTGCGGCTGGTCTGGCTCGTCCTGCCGTCGCGTTGTCGTTGAAGCATGATAAAGTTCCCGATCATTGGTATACGGTGTTTGCCGGCCAAGACCGCGAAGCGACGGAGCGGGCCCGTTCCTATTTGGTAGGTCAACCGCCGTCATCTCCGTCGTTTGCGTTGTTGAAAGACGGCCAACTGGTACATATGGTTCACCGTCATGAGATTGAGAATGTGCCGCTTGAAGAGATTGCGGCCAATCTGACCAACGCTTACGACAAATATTGTGATTGATGTGAGGACTCCCCTGTTTCTCCGGGGGAGTGCTCTCTTTTTTGAAAGCCCCAGGACGAGGGAGCCTTGACAGTGAAAGCGAAAGGGTGGTTCATGTGGAGGGAGTAGCGTTTATATTACTGGCCTTTTTCATTGCGATTATCATTTTGGTCAATGCGCTGTACCGCTCAGCTAAAAAGCCCCGCCCCAGCCAGTCGTATATTTTGCCCGACTTGGGGATGCAAGAACACAGTGAAGAGTTTGCGCAGGAATTGAAAGCACTCATCGATCACCTGGACAACGCGTTAGATGAAACCTATGTGGCGCGTGTAAAGGAACGCGTTTTCCGCGAGCATAAAGTGGGTTTGACCGAATGGGAAAACCGCTGGTTTGAGTGGAAACGGTACTTGGTGATGACCGCGCTGTTGAAGAGTGTTCCCATGTACAGCCGGGAAGTGGATGAAGTGTGGCATGAGATGCTGATGTTTACCCGCGAATACGAAGATTTCTCACGCCGTTTCTTAAGAACCACTTTGCATCACTCCCCAAATGATGGCGATCAAGCGCCTGACCCCTACGAGCGGGCATGGTTTGATGTGATCTATGTCTGCCTGTTCAAACCGACCAAATACAGTTCGCAAACATGGGGCGCCTTTTTGCGTCACCCGCTTCGCCGTGAGCTGATCTGGGCGTTAAAGGAAGATGATGTGGAAGAGATTGCGAGCCGCTATTTCAATACTCGTACTCAAGAACAGGTACCGCATGTGGCTAAGCTGGTTTCATCCTTGATCGTGTATCTGAAAGGGCAATTGGCCAAAATTGATGAGGTGGTCGCCAAAGAGGGACACACGGTGACGAAATTCAAGCGTTACCGTAAGAGCTTGGTACCGCAATCGAATGAAGCGTTGCTCATGTTGACAAGCGTCTTGTTTTTATCCGCTTATCATGATGAAGACTTTGCAACGCAACTGGCGCGGCTCCAATCACCGTCCGCGAAAGCCCATCATTCGAGCTCCGGCTCGGATGAGTTTGGATGTGCCAGTATCGACAACGGGGGAGATTCTGGGGGTTCGGGTGATTCTGATTCCGGGAACTCCAGTTGTTCGAGTTCCAGCTGCTCCAGTTCCAGCTCTGGTTGCGGCAGCTCGTCTTAATCAAAAAGCCATGACAAGTGAGTAAACTTGTCATGGCTTTTTTGTTATTGCCCAAAAAACAGGCGCAAGGCACGGGGCAGTTCACGCTGCCAGAACCCCCATGTATGGTCTCCCTCTTCCTCGTAATAGGCCACTTTTGCATTTTTTTCAAGCAAATGGCGTTTCATTTCGCGATTGCGTGCGACCAAGTCAAGGGTGCCCATATGTGTGGGAACCGCAATCTCCGACAAGCCGATCGATTGATAAATCTGAAGGTGTGAGAGGCTGGGTTGCCGCATCACTTCATCAATGGTTTGTTGCAGGAATGCTCCTGACTGGGATAAAACGCGGGAACAAACATCAGGATATTGAAGCGCCAAATGCAATGAGACGGTGCCACCAAGAGAGGAGCCGCCTATCACCAGGTCATCCCGTTTCGGACTGATGGGGTAACGGCTCCGCACCAAGGGAAGCAATTCTTCAACCACCATGCTCATATGCGGCACTTGCCGCTCTCCGATCGGCGAATATTCGCTGGTGCGGCGCTCTTTGTTCACCGGAATCGCCATCATGGCGAAGGGTGTAAGTTCTCCGGCTTCGATCAATGGCGTCGCTTGGGTGACGATGCGGCCCAAGTTGAAATAATCGGGCCCGTCATGAAGCACCAGCAGTGGCAAGTCGGTCAATGTTTCGTGGCCGGGAGGCAGATAAATGAGGATTTCTTTGGTTTCATTCAGCCAGCGGCTCGTTACCAATTCTTTCTTAATGGTGCGTTTTGCCATGTTGTCTCCGCCCTTTTCTGCATTGATTGTATACAGGTTCGTATTCAATGAATCGTGTCAAAATAGCTTTGATCGCTATATGTATTCAATACTATACCCTATTTTTGAAGTGATTTCCTGTTGATTATTTATTTGGTTGTCGTGTATATTTATACTACAAAGCGATAAAGTTTTAATATAATATATTCTCTACGAAAGGGTATAATAACGACGAGATAAAGGAATTGTTGGAGTTGGATAAAAATGAACCTTTTCTTTTTTTGAAAAAAATTATAATATCGACATATGATAGATTGCGTTGCAGTGACGAGGAGGAGGATTAATGCACGAAACTAATCAGCAGCAAGAATTGAAAAGGACAATGAAAAGCCGCCACTTGTTTATGATTGCCCTTGGGGGTGTGATTGGAACCGGGTTCTTTTTGAGCACGGGATATACCGTGGGGCAAGCCGGTCCATTTGGTGCGGTATTATCTTACCTCATCGGCGGTTTGAGCATGTACCTGATTATGCTATGTTTGGGGGAATTGGCTGTCGCCTATCCTGTTGCAGGATCATTCCAAGACTATACGACGAGATTTATTAATCCAGCGACGGGTTTTACGATCGGCTGGCTGTATTGGCTCGGCTGGGCGGTAACTGTGGCGCTCGAGTTGATCTCGATCGGAATGTTGATGGATCGTTGGTTTCCTGATGTTTCCCTGTGGGTATGGTGTTTGGTGTTTGGAATTATTCTGTTCGTTGTAAACGCTTTCTCTGCAAAGGGCTTCGCGGAGACGGAATTTTGGTTTTCCAGCATTAAAGTGTTAACGATTATTGTCTTTATTATCCTGGGTGGAGCGGCAATGTTCGGCTTTATCACGTTGAAAGGCGGAGAAGCTGCTCCGATGCTGAATAACTTTACGAAAGACGGCTTGTTTCCCAATGGATTTGGTGCGGTCTTGATGACCATGTTGGCAGTAAACTTCTCATTCCAAGGAACCGAATTGATCGGGATCGCCTCGGGAGAAAGTGAGAATCCTGATAAGACCATCCCACGGGCAATCAATCAAACCGTCTGGCGTACGATTCTTTTCTTCGGTCTGGCGATTTTTGTGTTGGCTGGCTTGATTCCCTGGAAAGAAGCTGGTGTGATGGAAAGCCCGTTTGTCGTAGCATTTGAGAAGCTGGGCATTCCTTACGCTGCAGACGTAATGAACTTCGTCATCTTGATGGCGCTGTTGTCTGTTGCTAACTCCGGATTGTACGCGACGACCCGGATGTTGTACTCCTTGTCACACAATGGCATGGCAAGCCCAATATTCGGCAAAGTGACCAAAAAGGGTGTGCCGCTAAATGCGTTGATCCTCAGCATGGGCTTTGCCTGTCTATCCCTGTTGTCCTATCGTTTCGCAGAAGACACCATTTATATGAGCTTGCTTTCCATCGCCGGAGTGACGGCGGTGCTGGCTTGGATGTCGATTGCCGCATCCCAATTCTTCTTCCGCATCAAATATGTGAAAGAAGGTGGGAAAGTGGAAGATCTGAAATTTAAGACTCCGCTGTTCCCGATTGTGCCGATCTTGGCCTTTGTGATCAACTTGGTGGTTTTGGTGAGCCAGTGGTTTGATCCTGCCACCCGCAGTGCGATCACCTTCGGTGTGCCGGCGATCATCATCTGCTACATTGTGTATTTCTTGTTCTTCAGAAAAAAATTCGCCGCATTACAAGCACAGCGGGTAACTGAATAAATTGATTAGGCAAATCGCCTTCCCAATGCGTAGCACTCCCTGGTATGCAGACAGGGGGTGTTTTTTTGTGTGTGTGATTAAAGACTAAAATCATTCAATATTGTGATTTTTCAATTGGAAAGTTAAAATGAATGTACAACGAGCCCTGATATTTCATGTGGGAAATGGAGTGGTACCATGTATAAACCGGTTTGGTTTCCCAAGCGGGAGATGATCGAGCAGACAAGGCTATATCGTCTGATGCATAAGTTGGGGTATGAAGATTATGATGCATTTTACCAAGAGTCAATTAAGGATATTGGTTGGTTTTGGGATGAAGTAGCCAAAGACATGTCGCTTGCTTGGACGGTACCTTATACAAAAGCAGTCGATTTGGAGAGAGGCATCGCTTGGCCGCGCTGGTTTGTCGGGGGGAGGTTAAATATTTCTGTCAACGCGCTGGATCGGTTTGCGGAAGATCCAGCCAGACGCCACCAGCTTGCCCTGATCTGGGAAGGCGACGACGGCGCGACGGAAAAACTGACGTACCGCGAATTGTTGCGCGAGGTGAACCGTTGCGCTCGCGGGTTACGTGAATTGGGCGTCCGACGGGGTGACCGGGTCGCGTTGTATCTGCCCATGATCGTGGAGAATGTGGTGGCGATGCTGGCGATTGCCCGGCTGGGCGCGATTTTCACCCCGTGTTTTTCCGGTTACGGCGCGGAAGCGGTGGCGACTCGAATGCAAGGCTGTGAAGCGAAGTGGCTCATTACGGCGGACGGTTACAAGCGCCGCGGAAAGACAGTGGCGATGAAAGAAGAAGCTGACCGGGCTGCGCAATTGTCTCCATCGCTTGAAAAGGTGATTGTGGTGCGGAGGCTGGGGAGAGAATGTCCTTGGCATGATTCGCGGGATGTAAGTTGGGATGAGTTGATGAAAGATATGGAACCGCTTCCACCCGTTGATACCGATGCCAGTGAGCCATTGATGATCATCTATACTTCTGGCACCACGGGCAAGCCGAAAGGAACGGTTCACACCCACAGCGGTTTCCCGCTCAAGGCCGCATTTGATGCGGGGTACGCTTTTGATGTGGGGCCTGGAGATGTACTGTTCTGGGTGACGGATATGGGTTGGATGATGGGGCCGTGGATGGTGTTTGGATCTTTACTGATGGGTAGCACCATGCTGTTGTACGAAGGCACTCCTGACTATCCCCAGCCAAATCGGTTGTGGCAATTGGTCGCGCGGCATGGGGTGACGCACTTGGGCATCTCCCCAACCTTGATCCGTTCTTTGATGAAAGAAGGGGAATCGTGGCTGGAAGGAAACGACTTAAGCTCGCTCCGGGTGTTCGGCTCCACGGGCGAACCATGGAATCCAGAGCCGTGGATGTGGCTGTTTGAGCAAGTGGGACGAAAGCAGATCCCCATTTTCAACTACTCAGGCGGAACAGAGGTGTCAGGTGGCATCTTGGGTAATCACTTTTTCAAACCGATTGCACCGTGCGGTTTTGCCGGCCCTTTGCCGGGAATGGATGCCGATGTGTGGGATGAACAGGGAAACCCGGTGCGCGGCGAAGTGGGCGAACTGGTGTTGCGTCAGCCTTGGGTCGGCATGACCAACGGCTTTTGGCAGGATGACGACCGGTATGAAGAGGCGTATTGGCGGCGTTGGCCCCAAACATGGGTGCATGGGGATTGGGTGGCCATTGATGAAGAAGGGCAGTGGTTTATCACGGGGCGTTCGGACGACACTCTCAACATCGCCGGCAAACGAATGGGACCAGCAGAAATGGAGTCGGTACTGGTGGACCATCCAGATGTCTTAGAAGCGGCCACCATCGGTGTTCCAGATTCGGTCAAAGGCGAATGCGCGGTGTGTTTTGTTGTGTTAAAAGTGGAGCCGGATGCGGGAGAGGACATAGAACGGGAGTTGATTCACTTTGTTGGCGAGAAGATGGGGAAAGCGTTGAAGCCGAAACGCGTTCTTGTCGTTGACGAGTTGCCGAAGACACGAAACGGCAAAATTTTGCGCCGCGTCATCCGAAGCGCCTATCTGGGGCGGGAGACCGGGGATTTATCGTCTTTAGAGAATCGTGCAGCTGTTGAAATCATACGAAAAATGGGAGATAATCATACAAACTGAAGAACGGTCTATAGGGGTAAAATATTTAAACACAGAGGTTCCTGTTCGATTCATTTTTAAATAATTTTAAAAATCGTTGGTTTCCTGTTAAAGGGAACCAATTTCTTTTATCCTGACCGAATATAAAAGGGTTGATTATTTTATGTTTTTAAAAAATCTTTCTTTTAATTAGTCAAATATGTGGGCAAACATGGTAAAATGATCTTGCTTCCGCGAAGAGAGACACAAAAAAAGGGAAACGATGCGAATAAATAGATAGGGAGAGGTGTCGGTATTGCATGTTCCGGGGAACTACAGATTTAGAAGCACGTGTGTTACAGGTGCAAACTGCTCACTCTCCTGAACAGAGAGACGATTTGTTGCGTGAATTGGAACCTCACGTTCGTCGAATCGCTTCCCGGGTTTGCCGGAGAGTGATAACGCAGCAAGATGATGAGTATATGATTGCTTATCGGGCGCTGGATGAAGCGTTGGAGAAATTCAAACCTGATTTTAATGCTTCATTTTTATCCTTCGCTTACAAAGTGATCCAGCGCCGCTTAGTCGATTATTTCCGTCAAGAGGGCAAGCATCATCGAGTGTTGCCGATGGGCGGGACTGGCACACGGGCTGATGAAAACCAAAATCAAGAACTTGTATCCGTATCCTTTGAAAGGCATAACAATGAAGAGTTGGATCGCATGCGCAGGATGGAAATTGAAATTTTCATCAAAGCTCTAGCCAAATTTGACATCAGCTTGAATGATTTGGCCAAGAAAAAGCCCAAGCATCGTGACACGCGTGAAAATCTCTTCCAGATAGCCAGACAGCTTGTAGCGGATCAAAGCTTGCTACATAAATTTTATACACAGAAAAGACCTGACAAAGAATTGGCTAAAGCTTTAGGTATGCATCGCCGAACGCTAAGCAGGCACCGCGATTATTTGATCGCGTTGACGATTGTTCGAGTGGAGGATCTTGGTTTGTTGCGAAGTTATATTGGATTGTGACGGGGAGAAAGGGGGGGCGGACCTTATGCACAAAGGAATTATAATGGAAGTGCAATCACGGCATTGGATTGTGCTCACCCCAGAAGGCGATTTTATCAAAGTACCAAGAACCAATCCTTCCTTATTGGTTGGGGAGGAAATCACTTTCCAAGCGACGAAGCGCAATCGCCGGAGGCTTGTCCCGGCATTTGTCTCCGTTGCAGCCGCCGCCGTACTGGGGATGTTTTTCGTTTTGCCGCAGCTGGCTCCAGATCAGGTTGATGCTCAAACATACATTTATGTTGATGTGAATCCGAGTGTGGAAATAGGCATAGATGAAGAGCGCAATATAGTGGAACTCCATCCGCTGAACAAGACAGCCAAACAATTATTGGATGGGGAAGAATGGAAAAAAGAGAGCCTCAACCAATTCGTTATCGATTTCTTAGGAAAAGCCAAGCAACACGGCTATGTACAACAAAAAGACCAAGTGGTGTTGTCCGGTTATAAAGAAGAGAAAAATAGTGAAGAAACGCTGGATCATCTCAAAACGATCCTGGACAACAAGAGCAAGCAGGAAAATTTGCAATTGGAAGTACGATCATTAGTCGTTCCCAAAAAAGTGAAAAGCAAAGCAAGCCAATTCGGCTTATCTCCTGTGAAGTACGCTGCTTGGCTGATAGCTAAAAAAGAAGGCAAACAATTGGAAGCTGAAGAGATGGAAGAAACGCCATTGACAGAGCTGGCGTTGGAAGTGCCGCCGGTTTCTGAGATGTTAAGTAAACCAGAAGTGTTGCCGGAGATTGTGGACATCATCGAGAAAGAACAGCCGAAGGCAACCGAGACGAAACAGGAACCGCGCACGACAGATGAGCCGAAGCCACCGGCCACAACGCCAAACAAGCAGGATGAACCAACACAAGAACCGCAACCTGAGCCGAATAACGAGCAGCCTGAGCAAGATCATTCGGGTACGGGTGACACAGGCGGGACAAATCAACCGCCAACGGATCACAATACTAATACGGACACATCACAAAGCACCGACACAAACACTGGATCGACGCAAAAGACGCCATAGCACATTACACCGTCCGATACCAGCCTAGTCCACGGCAAGGCTCGCATTTTCAGTTGCAAGCTGACACCTCCCACCAGCTTCAACAGAAAAGAGAGGGGCCAACCTATGAAGGGAATCGGGATCGTTCGGAAAGTAGACCACCTAGGACGCATCGTTTTACCCAAAGAACTTAGGGATATGATGAATATCAATCCCCATGACGGGGTGGAAATATATGTTGACAATAATAGTATTGTCTTAAAAAAATATAACCCCACATGCGTCTTATGCGGAAACGCCGATAAACTCTTTTATTTCCGAGAAAAAATCATTTGCGAAGAATGCGTTGAAGAAACCGCCAAATATGTGTTGGCATCCGGAGAGCAAAGATAAATGGCAAGGCATCCCTTTCAAAGGGGTGCTTTTTTCATGGTGCCCAGAAGCACAAGACTTTTGTACTGTGATGCTGGACAGCTGTTGTGTAACAAACTGACAAACAATCGCTTGTTTGGTAAAATAAAATCGTATCATCAGAAAAGAGAGTTTTTTTAAAAAAGTTTATTTGTAATCGCTTCCAACATATCAAAGCTGGATAAACACCAGATTGGATGTATGGAAGATGGAGGAGGGACAAAATGAGCGAAGCGCGCATAATGGTTGAAACCAAAGACCATGTTGCATTGCTCCGTTTGCACCGGCCGCATGTGCTAAACGCCTTGAACCAAGCATTGGTGAAACGGCTGGCTGATCTGTTGGAAGAGTTGGATCGGGAAGACGGGGTGCGCGCGATTGTCTTGACTGGTGGAGATAAAGCGTTTGCTGCTGGCGCTGATATTCAGGAGTTGGCCGGCATGGATGCGGTCGACTTTGTCAACCGGCCTTATTTTGCCGATTGGGAGCGCATTCGTCGGGTTGCTAAGCCGCTCATCGCCGCAGTCAAGGGATATGCCTTGGGTGGCGGGAATGAACTCGCCATGTGCTGTGACATGATTATCGCAGGAGAGTCGGCCAAATTTGGCCAACCGGAAATCAACATCGGCGTGATGCCGGGGGCGGGCGGTACTCAGCGGTTAACCAAGGCGATTGGCAAAGCGAAGGCCATGGAGCTGATTCTCACCGGCCGGATGTTGACGGCAGACGAGGCGCTAGCTTGGGGCTTGGTCAACCGCGTTGTGCCGGATGCGCAGGTAGAGGAAGAAGCATTGGCTTTGGCCGGGGAGATTGCTCGGAAGCCTCCTATCGCCGTCCGTTTGGCCAAGCAGGCGGTCAACCGAGCGCAAGAGTTGACCGTAGAGCAAGGATTGCAGTTTGAGCAACACGCGTTTTACTTGCTGTTTTCTTCGGAAGACCAGCAGGAAGGAATGAAAGCATTCATGGAGAAGCGCAAGCCCCAATTTAAGGGGAAATGAGGGAGGAACCAGATCATGAGTGAAGCGACGGTGTTACTGAATAAACAAGACGGCGTAGGGGTAATCACCCTCAACCGGCCGAAGGTGTACAATGCGATCAACCAGCAATTGAGCCGGGAGCTGGTGGATGTGCTACAACAAGTGGCCCAAGATGATGACATCCGGGCTGTTCTGATCACTGGGGCCGGCAAAGCGTTTTGTTCGGGACAAGATCTTGGAGACCGGTCCGCCATGCAGAAAAAGGGAGACCATTTCGCCTTGGGGGACAGTGTGCGTGAGCGGTACAACCCTTTGATTGAAACACTGTCGGGACTGGACAAGCCGGTGATTGCGGCAGTGAATGGTGTAGCGGCAGGAGCCGGTTGTAGTTTGGCTTTGGCTTGCGATATTCGTTTTATCACGCCATCAACCCGGTTTGTTGAAGCGTTTGTGCGCATCGGCTTGGCGGTTGACAGTGGTTCAAGCTATTTTCTGCCACGTTTAGTAGGCTTGGGCAAGGCGTTGGAACTGGCGATGAGTGGCCGGGATGTGGAAGCAGAAGAAGCGCTCTCCATCGGCCTGGCAGAGCGGATGGTCGAAGAGGGCAAATTGTTTGATGAGGCGTTCGCGTTTGCTCGGCAATTGGCTGAAGGTCCCACAGTGGCTATTGGTTTGACGAAGCGGGCGATCATCCGCGGGATGGAGTCTAGCCTCAGTGAGGCGCTGGAGTTTGAGGCCGAGGTGCAAGAGTTGGCTGGGCGCACACACGATTTCCTGGAGGGTGTTCAGGCATTTGCGGAAAAAAGAAAACCACAATTCAAGGGAAAATAAACCCTTTGCCAGCACAGTGTCATATGATGGATCAACAAGAAACTTTTGAAGGGGCGTGTTGATTACCCATATTCAACATACGGACGGAGGCGGGTTTTGTGTTTGCATTTCTAAGTCTTTGTCTGGGAGTTGTATCACTTGCTGGGCGGAGACAGCGGGCAACCAGGGTAGAAGAATCAAGACCCGCTTTCTCCCAGCAGCAATATCACTTGAATAACGTGCTCCCGGTGATTTTCGCATGGGAAACCGGCTTCTGTTTCACTGGCTAATCAACATGCATGACTTTGAATAATAAAGTGGAGATGGTTGATCATGGGGAGTCTGAAAATGGATCACCTTGAGCTAAAAGAGAAACGGGCGGAAATCGCCCAGATGCGTGATGTTTTCGCTCTGATGGAGGAACACGGTCATGAGCAGGTGGTATTTTGCCGGCATGCGCGTACGGGATTGAAAGCAATTGTTGCCATTCACAACACGACATTGGGGCCGGCCATTGGCGGATGTCGAATGATTCCTTATGAAACAACAGATGAGGCGCTGGAGGATGTCCTGCGTCTTTCTAAAGGGATGACTTATAAATGCGGATTGGCAGATGTGGACTTTGGCGGGGGGAAAATGGTGATTATCGGTGATCCCGCAGAAGATAAGTCTCCGGAGATGTTCCGAGCGGTCGGCCGGTTTGTCGGGGGGTTAAACGGCCGGTTTTTCACGGGTACGGATATGGGTACCGAACCAGAAGATTTTATTCATGCTGCCAGAGAATCAGCATCTTTTGTCGGCCTGCCTCAGTCCCATGGGGGGAGCGGAGATACTTCGATACCGACTGCGTTGGGCGTGTTGCAGGGCATGCGAGCCATTGCAGTGCATCTGTGGGGAACGCCGTCGCTGGCAGGGAAGAAAGTGGCTGTGCAGGGAATCGGCAAAGTTGGGAGCAAGTTGGTGGAGATGTTGTTGGAGGAAGGCGCGTTGGTGGTTATTGCCGATTTATGCGAAGAGCGTTGTGCGGAGTGGAAACAGCGGGCGCCAGAACAGGTTGAGATTAGTCAGGTTGATGTTATCCATCAGGTGGACTGTGATATTTTCGCGCCTTGCGCCCGGGGCGGGATCATCAACGATCGCACCCTTGACGAATTGCAGTGCAGAGCTGTAGTTGGCTCCGCCAACAACCAACTGGAGGAGGATCGACATGGCGATCTTCTGCATGTGAGGGGTATTTTGTACGCCCCTGATTATTTGGTGAACGCAGGAGGCCTGATCCAAGTGGCTGATGAGTTGGAAGGCTACCAGGCGGAGCGCGTCTTGGCCAAAACCAAAGCAATTTACGACATGGTGCTTGAAATATGCGAACGTTCCAAAAAAGAGAATATTCCAACATGTCGTGCCGCTGATCGCATCGTCGTGGAGCGGATGGAAAACATTGCGGATTTGCGCAGAATGATTCTCGGTTATGACCGCAATCAAAACAGAAAGGTGGGACGCGGGTGATCGGTCAATTGAATAAAGAGATGGTGCAGTATGTGACACCGGAAGGGGATTTGACCGAGCAGGGCCGCTCCTGCTGGCGGGCGCTTCCTGATGAAAGCAAGCTTCAGTTTTACCGTTGGATGACAATGGTGCGGCTGTTTGACCGCCGCGCCGTTCTGTTGCAACGCCAAGGTCGGATCGGAACGTACGCCCCATTGGAAGGACAAGAGGCGGCCCAAGTGGGCAGCGCCTTGGCCCTTTCCCGAGCCGATTGGATATTCCCCAGTTATCGTGAGCATGGGGTGGCGATGGTTGCCGGCATGCCCTTGTCCCAAATCTTCCTGTACTGGATGGGGCGGGTAGAGGGATGTGAAGCGCCGGAAGGTGTCCGATTGATGCCGCCGTATGTTCCGATTGCGACCCAGATTCCACAGGCGGTTGGTGCAGCTTGGGCTGCCAAGCTCAAAGGCGAAGAAAGTGTGGCTGTGGCTTACTTTGGCGATGGGGCGACCTCTGAAGGGGATTTTCATGAGGGATGCAATTTTGCCGGTGTGTTTCAAGTGCCAGTCATCTTGTTTTGTCAAAACAATGGGTATGCCATCAGCGTTCCTTTCTCCAGGCAATCAGCGACCGAAACCGTAGCAGAAAAAACGGCAGCCTATGCATTTGAAGGCGTCCGTGTGGATGGCAATGATGTTTTGGCCGTATATGACGCGATGCGGCAAGCCGTGGCGAAAGCGAAAACGGGGGGTGGGCCGACGCTCATCGAAGCGGTCACATACCGCAAAGGTTCCCATACCACGGCAGATGATGCCAAACGATATCGACCTGAAGCTGAAGTGAAAGAATGGGTTGAGCAAAAAGATCCGCTCCAGCGTTATGTACGGTTGCTCAAAGCGGAAGGGTTGTTGTCCGATGCGGACGAGTTGGCCTGGGAGGCAGAATGTAAAGAGCGCATCGACTTGGGCATTCGTGAGGCGGAATCGGCTACCCCGCCCCCAGCAACCCATTTGTTTGAGCATGTTTACGCCCAGATGGGTCCCAACGAACGACGGCAACGGCAACAATGTGAGCAAGGCGGTGGGCAAGTGGGATGAAGCAATTAACATTGGTGCAGGCGATCAACGATGCATTGCGGGTGGCCTTGGAGAATGATCCACGGGTGATTGTGCTTGGCGAAGATGTGGGTCGCAACGGCGGAGTGTTCCGAGCAACAGAAGGGCTATGGGAAACTTTTGGCGATGATCGTGTCATTGATACGCCATTGGCTGAAGCGGGTATTGTCGGCACATCGATCGGCATGGCCATCAACGGTCTAAAACCAGTGGCTGAAATCCAGTTTCTGAGTTTTATCTATCCAGGGGTTGAACAAATCATCACACATGCCGCTCGGCTTCGTACCCGCACGCAAGGAACCCATCCGGCTTCGTTGGTGATTCGCGCTCCGTATGGCGGTGGGATTCGCGCTCCGGAATTGCATTGCGATTCTACAGAGAGCCTCTTTGTTCATATTCCGGGATTGAAAGTGGTGACTCCTGCCACTCCGAGAGATGCCAAAGGGTTATTGCTGGCGGCGATCAACGATCCAGATCCGGTCATTTATTTGGAACCGATGAGGCTGTATCGGTCGGTGCGGGAAGAAGTGCCCGAGGGGTGGTTTGAAGTGCCGCTGGGCAAAGCACGCAAAGTGCGCGAAGGTGATGAGCTCACCGTGATCGCCTGGGGTGCGATGGTGCCAGTCGCTTCCGAAGCGGCTCAACAGTGGGAAAGACAAGGTGTCTCCTGTGACGTGATTGATCTGCGTTCCTTGTATCCGCTGGATGAAGAAACCATCATTGAATCCGTCAAAAAGACGGGCCGGGTAGTGATCGTGCACGAGGCACCGAAAACGGCGGGTCTGGGAGCGGAATTGACCGCTTTAATCAATGAACAGGCCTTTCTCTATCTGGAAGCTCCTGTTGCGCGGGTGACAGGCTATGATGTTCCGGTGCCGATGTATGCGTTGGAAGATGCATTCCGCCCTGATGTGAAACGTGTTTCCCAAGCGATTGAACAAGTGTTGGCGTTTGAATAGAAGGAGGGAGCTTGGATGTCGTTAGCCTTTCGCTTGCCGGACATCGGTGAAGGTGTGGCTGAAGCCGAGGTGGTCCGCTGGCTGGTCAAACAAGGAGACGAAGTGGAAGAAAACCAACCTGTCATAGAAGTTCAGACTGACAAAGCTGTGGTAGAATTGCCGGCACCCGCAAGCGGCAAAATGGCGGAATTGAAATGGAAAGAAGGCGATGTCGTCCCTGTCGGTGAGGTGCTGTATGTGATCGGGACGGAAGCGGGGCGAGAACAGGAACCGAAGGAAGTTCCGCACCAACCGAATGATTCCCACTCCAACGCATCGCCACCCGTACCGCAAAAGAAAAAGCGCGTGTTGGCTGCTCCTTCGACACGCCGGCTTGCCCGTGAGCTGGGTGTTGATCTGACTGAAGTTAAAGGGACGGGAGCCCATGGGAGGATTACTGCCGCGGATGTGCGCAACCATGCTGCTATGCACGGCGAACAATCAAGCGTGCAGGTGGCGCAGGCGGAGAGTTCGTTGATGGTGCCACCAACTATTATGCCGACCCCAACGGAAACCGGCGAGTGGAGCGAAACCGGCTTGTCCCCGGTGCGAAAGGTGATCGCGGAGCGCTTGCTGTTTTCTGTGACTCGCAAGCCGCATGCGACGCACTTCGCCGAATTGGCGGTGGATGGATTGGTAGAGTGGCGCCAGCGCCGCATGGCAGAGAGAGAAGAGGGTTCACCTCGCCTTTCCTATCTAGCAATCATCAGCAAGTTGGTCGCGCACACCCTAAAGCGCCATCCTCAATTTAACGCCCACTTTATAGAAGAGACGCAAATGGTTCGGCAGTACCATACCGTTCATTTGGGGATTGCGGCCGATACGCCCAAAGGGTTGTTGGTTCCCGTATTGCGGCAGGTCGAACGGAAAACGATGGAGCAATTGGCGCGGGAGCTTGATGAATTGACTCAAGCGGCGCGGGCAGGGAAGCTGTTACCGGAGCAGATGAAAGGGAGCACTTTCACGATCAGCAATGCAGGGGCGCTTGGAGGGACTTGGGCCACTCCTATTATTAATCCTCCGGAAGTGGCGATTTTGGCGCTTCATCCGATTGAACAAAAACCGGTTGTGAAAGAGGGGCAATTGACTGTAGGCTGGCGGATGAACATTTCATTGAGCTTTGACCATCGAGTGATTGATGGGGCTGATGCCATCCGGTTCACCCAGACACTTGAAACGTTTACGAAAGACCCCGGACGGTTGTTGCAAGAGCTGATATGACAATCGAATTGGTTATCGTGAGGACATCGCCTTAGCTGCCAAGGCGGTGTTTTTTGCATGCATAATGAGTTGTCGATTCGCGCATTCGAGGCAATGCGGTCGTCCCAAGGCGCGCCAGTCAACTTTATCAGAAAGGACATGGACTGCCATCCGCTTTTGTATAAAAATGAGCGGACTGCCAAGAATAAGGTTACATTATTTGGCAGAAAGGGCGGTTGTGTCAATGGATACAGTTACGCTGGCGCGCGCTTTTTTTGGGACATCCCTGGCATTTCACATCATTTTCGCCACACTGGGGATCGGGATTTCGGCAATGGTGTTTCTCAGCGAATTTCTTTATTGGTGGAAAAAAGATATTCATTACAGTGTCATGGCCAAACGCTGGACCAAATCGGTCGCCATTTTGTTGGGCGTGGCTATTCCCAGCGGAACCATCGTAGCCGTGCAGCTCAGCTTGTTATGGCCCGGATTTATGAAAATTGTGGGTCAGGTTATCTCAGTGCCGTTTCAGGTGGAGATTTTCGCCTTTTTCCTGGAGGCATTGGCTTTATCTATCTATGTGTATGCAGCTGATCGTTTGCCCCCGGCGTTTCGAGTGGTCTCCGTGTTCCTGGTTGCATTGGGAGCCACCGCTTCGGCTGTGTTAATCACGTCAGCCAATACATGGATGAACACACCCGCCGGTTTTACCATGCGAGCGGACGGTACGATTACGGACGTCAATCCGTGGAAAGCATTTTTTAACCCCAGCTTTTTCGGTAGCGCTTATCATGTCGTGGTTAGTGCCCTGATGACCGGGGCCTTTGTCGTGGTGTCGGTCGCTGCGTATCGTTTGTTAAAAAACAGGAAAGAAGAGGAGCGGAGCGTTCACCACAAGGCGTTGCTCTTGTCACTTGTCGTCGCCTTCATTTTCTCTTTTCTTACGGCTATGTCTGGACATGGTTCAGCACAAAATTTGCACCGTTATAGCCCGGAAAAGTTGGCCGCAGCCGAGGGGTTGTTTGAAACCCAACGCTATGCGCCGTTGGCTGTGGGTGGGTATGTCGATTATCAAAAAAAAGAAATCCGTTATGGAGTAGAGATTCCTTACATGCTGAGCGTGTTGGCGGGCGACCGTTTTGATACGGAAGTGAAGGGATTAAATGATTTTCCGCGTGAGACATGGCCGCCAGCTTATACGCACACCCTGTTCAATGTGATGGTGGGATTAGGCATGTTGTTGCTGGTGTTGGCCGCACTGGGATTGTTTGTTTATTGGCGTGGGAAACGCGGCGGACAGAATTGGCCGGAGTGGTTACTACGATGTTTGGTCGCGGCGGGTCCGTTGTCCATGATCGCCATTGAATTCGGTTGGATTTTTAGTTGCAGTGGCCGACAGCCATGGACCATTTATGGCATTCAAACTACAGCCGAAGCAGCTACCAAAGCGGAAAATTTGGGCGTGTTGTTTGTTCTTTTCACCTTGGTCTATCTTTTCTTGGCCACAATCGTAGCTGTAGTAATGACCCGCTATTTCCGTCGCCATCCCTTGGTACAAGATTTACATCGGCTTAACCGAGAGTTAGGAGTGAATGCCCATGGTTCAACCCATTGAACCCTCTGTCGCCATTCTTGCTGTTTGGGTTGTACTTTATATCTACAGCATGGCGGGCTCCATTGATTTTGGCGCCAGTTTTTGGGCGATGGTCTACGGAAACCAACAAACGCAAGCAGGCAAAATCGCCAATCGATTCTTATCGCCGACATGGGAAGTGACCAACACTATCTTGGTTTTATTGGTGGTCATGGGTGTTGGCTTTTTTCCCCGCGCGGCCTATATGCTAGGCAACGTTTTGATTGTTCCGGTCAGCGTCATTTTGCTATTGATCACCATTCGCAGTTCCTTTATGGTCTTCGCTTATTATGTAGAAGGATATCAGCGGTTGCTCCAAGCGGTGTCCGGGATTACCGCGCTGTTCATCCCCGCCTTGTTGATCAGTGCGCTGCCTGTCACGCAAGGCGGTTTTGTCCATAGAGCAGATGGGCGGGAGCTGCTTTTGTTTGACAAACTGCTAACCAGCCCGTCGGTTTATCTGTATATCCTGTTTGGTTTGACTTCAGAATTGTTCTTGGCGGCGCTCTTTTTGGCAGACTACTCGAGGGAATCGGGGGATGAGGAAGCATACGCCGCATACCGCAAACATGCGATTGTGTTCGGGCCGATCACGTTGTTGGTGGCTGTCTTCACGCTGTACACATTGGAACCGGAAGCGTTTTGGTTGTTGAAGCGCCTGCAAGAATTTAAGGTTTGGTATGTGTGGTCGATTCTTGCATTTTTAATCGGGTACTTGGCGCTATGGTGGAAGACGCCAGAGGGAAAAGTGGGCCGGCCGAGAGTGGCGGTCATCGCCATTGCCATCCAATATGCTATCGCCACTTTTGCTTATGGAGCGGCACATTTGCCATATATCATTTATCCGTATTTGACTGTTAACGAGGCGTTCACACAAATCAACACTTTTTATTCGTTGCTAAAAGTGTTTACAATGGGGTTGGCTATTTTGTTGCCCGGATTTATCATTTTTTGGAGGCTGTTTATGAAAGACAAGCGCTATTTGCAGGGAGAGAGACGCCCCTGACTTGGAGTGGATGGCCGGTTTGTCTGATAGTGTTTTTGCTGTGACCCATTTTAAGTTTTCTCCATTAAACTAGCCGTATGGCGGAGTCAAATTCCTGCTTCCTTTTATAGAGTAAGGTAGAGCATATAAAAGGAGGCCAAAGGGGAATGATCAGAACATCTGAATTGACACACTCCCAAGTGAGTCAAATTCTTTTGCGTCCAAACCGGAGAGAGGAGTTTAACATTCGTTTGCGCCGTGGCGAAATCGCTATTGTAAGATGTGGCCGGTTGAGGTTCCGTCCAAGAATCGTTGGATTGCAGCGTGGGGAGATGGTGAGAATCCGATGTGGAAACAGCTCCGCAAATATCACCTGTGGACGTGGAAGCGGGTCCACCCGAACAATTTGGTTG
This sequence comes from Laceyella sacchari, assembly GCF_024927925.1. Taxonomy (NCBI): domain Bacteria; kingdom Bacillati; phylum Bacillota; class Bacilli; order Caryophanales; family Thermoactinomycetaceae; genus Laceyella; species Laceyella sacchari. Next base: position 2,747,734 of record NZ_CP103866.1, on the reverse strand, counting down.
AACCGGGGAGAATCCGTTATTTTGGTATGTAGAAGAAGGAGAAGAGGCGGAGGAGGAAGAGGTAGACTTCTCGAAAGTGGTGGAGCCAATAGTGTGGTGAATAACTTATAAGCGCGGTTCAGACTGGTGGATGGGCCACAGCCTTTTCTGTTTCAAAGGTTGTGGCTTTTATCATGCGCAGAGTATACTTGGTGACGGAGTGAGATTGCGAAAGTCCCATTGCTTTGTACCGAGAAAAAATTTATAAAAAAGGGTTGCATTTATTTTTGAACCGTGGTACATTATTACTTGTCGCCGCGACGCGGTGATAACAAAGAGAGACGCACCTTGAAAATTAGATATGGAATAAAGCAACGAGGTTAAGAAGGAGATCCTTCTTAGATCGTCGATGTTGCAAATCACCGAGGAGATACCGAGCGGCATAGCGATATGCCGGATAAACCTGGTAGGTTAAGCTACTAAGGGCACACGGTGGATGCCTTGGCGCTAGGAGCCGATGAAGGACGGGACGAACTCCGATAAGCTTCGGGGAGCTGTAAGTAAGCTTTGATCCGGAGATTTCCGAATGGGGCAACCCACCAGCTTGAAGAGCTGGTACCGCCACCTGAATCCATAGGGTGGTCGGGGGCAGACCAGGGGAACTGAAACATCTAAGTACCCTGAGGAAGAGAAAGCAAACGCGATTCCCTGAGTAGCGGCGAGCGAAACGGGAACAGCCCAAACCGATGGCCTTGTGCCATCGGGGTTGTAGGACGTCTCACACGGAGTCACAAAGGGAGCGAATAGGTGAACTGGTCCTGGAAAGGCCGGCAATATAAGGTAACAGCCCTGTAACCGAAATTCGTTTCCCTCCGAGACGGATCCTGAGTACCGCGGGACACGTGAAACCCCGTGGGAAGCTGGGAGGACCACCTCCCAAGGCTAAATACTCCCTAGCGACCGATAGTGAACCAGTACCGTGAGGGAAAGGTGAAAAGCACCCCGGGAGGGGAGTGAAAGAGAACCTGAAACCGTGTGCTTACAACCAGTCGGAGTCCCCTTGAGGGATGACGGCGTGCCTTTTGTAGAATGAACCGGCGAGTAACGGTTGCGTGCAAGGTTAAGGTGAAAAGCTGGAGCCGTAGCGAAAGCGAGTCTGAATAGGGCGCTTCAGTACGTAGTCGTTGACCCGAAACCGGGTGATCTACCCATGTCCAGGATGAAGTTCCGGTAACACGGAATGGAGGTCCGAACCTGTTGGTGTTGAAAAACCATAGGATGAGGTGTGGGTAGGGGTGAAATGCCAATCGAACCCGGAGATAGCTGGTTCTCCCCGAAATAGCTTTAGGGCTAGCCTCGGATCAAGAGTCATGGAGGTAGAGCACTGATTGGGCTAGGGGCCCCCACAGGGTTACCGAACTCAGTTAAACTCCGAATGCCATCGACTCATGTCCGGGAGTCAGACTGCGAGTGCTAAGATCCGTAGTCAAGAGGGAAACAGCCCAGACCACCAGCTAAGGTCCCCAAGTAATCGTTAAGTGGCAAAGGATGTGGAGTTGCCCAGACAACCAGGATGTTGGCTTAGAAGCAGCCACCATTCAAAGAGTGCGTAATAGCTCACTGGTCAAGTGACTCTGCGCCGAAAATGTAACGGGGCTAAACGATTCACCGAAGCTGTGGATGCCGCCACATTCACTCTGTCTTTCATGATCGTCGGCGAAGGACATTTGCCGAAAACATCTTTTCGGCTAAATGCCATAGCGAAACGATGTGTGGAAGCTGGAGTGAATGCGGTGGCATGGTAGGGGAGCGTTCCAAGCAGCAGCGAAGCTGCTTCGTGAGAAGTGGTGGAGCGCTTGGAAGTGAGAATGCCGGTATGAGTAGCGAAAAGAGGGGTGAGAATCCCCTCCACCGTAAGCCTAAGGTTTCCTGAGGAAGGTTCGTCCGCTCAGGGTTAGTCGGGACCTAAGCTGAGGCCGAAAGGCGTAGGCGATGGACAACAGGTTGATATTCCTGTACCACCTATTTTCGTTTGTACGATGGGGGGACGCAGGAGGGTAGGGAATCGCGCGACTGGAAGTGCGCGTCCAAGCAGTGAGGCCGAAAGGATAGGCAAATCCGTCCTTTCTACAGGCTGGGCTGTGATGGCGAGGGAAATTATCAGTACCGAAGTTCCTGATCTCACACTGCCAAGAAAAGCCTCTAGGAGAAAATAGGTGCCCGTACCGCAAACCGACACAGGTAGGCGAGGAGAGAATCCTAAGGTGCTCGGGAAAACTCTCGTTAAGGAACTCGGCAAAATGACCCCGTAACTTCGGGAGAAGGGGTGCCCCGGTAGGGTGAAAGCCCGAGGGGGCCGCAGTGAAGAGGTCCAGGCGACTGTTTAGCAAAAACACAGGTCTCTGCTAAGCCGCAAGGCGATGTATAGGGGCTGACGCCTGCCCGGTGCTGGAAGGTTAAGGGGAAGGGTTAGCGCAAGCGAAGCTCTGAACCGAAGCCCCAGTAAACGGCGGCCGTAACTATAACGGTCCTAAGGTAGCGAAATTCCTTGTCGGGTAAGTTCCGACCCGCACGAAAGGCGTAACGATCTGGACGCTGTCTCAACGAGAGACCCGGTGAAATTGTACTGCCAGTGAAGATGCTGGCTACCCGCGACAAGACGGAAAGACCCCGTGGAGCTTTACTGTAGCCTGATATTGAATCTAGGTACGACTTGTACAGGATAGGTGGGAGTCTGAGAAGCCGGAGCGCCAGCTTCGGTGGAGACGCCGGTGGGATACCACTCTGGTCGTATCGGGGTTCTAACTCGCCGCCGTCACCCGGCGGGAGGACCGTGTCAGGTGGGCAGTTTGACTGGGGCGGTCGCCTCCTAAAAAGTAACGGAGGCGCTCTAAGGTTCCCTCAGCGCGGTCGGAAATCGCGCTCCAGAGTGCAAAGGCAGAAGGGAGCTTGACTGCGAGACCTACAAGTCGAGCAGGGACGAAAGTCGGACTTAGTGATCCGGTGGTTCCGAGTGGAAGGGCCATCGCTCAACGGATAAAAGCTACCCCGGGGATAACAGGCTTATCTCCCCCAAGAGTCCACATCGACGGGGAGGTTTGGCACCTCGATGTCGGCTCATCGCATCCTGGGGCTGTAGTAGGTCCCAAGGGTTGGGCTGTTCGCCCATTAAAGCGGTACGCGAGCTGGGTTCAGAACGTCGTGAGACAGTTCGGTCCCTATCTGTCGTGGGCGTAGGAAATTTGAGAGGAGCTGTCCTTAGTACGAGAGGACCGGGATGGACGCACCTCTGGTGTACCAGTTGTTCCGCCAGGAGCACCGCTGGGTAGCCAAGTGCGGACGGGATAAGCGCTGAAAGCATCTAAGCGCGAAGCCCCCCTCAAGATGAGATTTCCCATTCCCCTGTGGAAGTAAGACCCCTTGTAGATGACGAGGTTGATCGGTCCGAGGTGTAAGCGCAGCAATGCGTTTAGCTGACGGATACGAATCGGTCGAGGGCTTATCCTACTTCATCTCTTCATCTTGCAACTCGCTTTATTCCAATCTAATTTTCAGGGTGTGGTTCACATCTTGAACAACAACATAACGTCTGGTGATGATGGCGGAGGGGATCCACCCGTTCCCATACCGAACACGGAAGTTAAGCCCTCCAGCGCCGATGGTACTTGGGCTTAAGCCCTGGGAGAGTAGGTCGTTGCCAGGCCATACAAAAAAGCCTTAAGCAATCAAGCTTAAGGCTTTTTTGTATGCACAAATGGAGTTACAAGGGAATCGTGTGCAGTTTATTTTTGCGGTGAAACGGGACACCAAATTGAAGCCGATGATGGAGGCGTGAAAAATGGTGAATGAAGAAAAAGCTGCGCATATTCTGATCTCCGTATCTGACATTGCCGAAAATCTTTCTATTTCTACACTTAATGACGTGAAAGAAGGAGGCGTGCAGGTTCCTGAAAAGAGAAACAAAAGCGTCACCTTGTCTCCGTAACGGCTTCGTTTGTTTGAAGAGCACTTTGAAGTGGTGCATAAGGATATCAAAGAATATATCATGGAAATTTTGTTCGATTTGTTTATCCTCCGAAACAATAAAGAGATGGGAGAAGAAGTTTGCTTGATTGATTACCGAGACCAAAGATGTCAAGTGGCAGGGGGACATTCTGCGAAAATTGGTTCACTTATATGGTGAAGAGAACACTGCGGCAGACAAGGCGATTGAAACATCGGAGCAGCAAGGTAGAGTGGACTCCCTGCTTTATCACATCAAAGGGTTGTACATAAGATAAGCTAAATGCACTGAAAACGAAGTACACAAAGCAGCCCAAGCTTCTTTCGGGGAAGAGTTGGAGGAAGTAAAAGCGTTGGCGAACCATGTGGGGAGTTGGTTTAAACGATCCCGCGACCACAACAACTTGTTGCATGTAACTCTATCTCCCATGTTGAGATGATCATCCATATGATTGACGATGTGGTTAAAATCAGGACTCACACAAGAATTTTTTAAGCGTCCAAATAACCAATGGTTTTTGGCTTGTCTGGATTTGGCTAAATGCCTTTTTGAAAGCGTGAAACAAACCCATATTGAAGAGGAAACCAACCCCTATACACGCATTGTGAAAGTGATTTGAAGAAACTGTACATGGATTTGAACATCTTGATACAAAACTATTGCCGTCGATCTCTAGCAAACCAATGATCCGTCGGCAAATCGTTCGCTTGAAAGAGAGAAATACAAGGATTTTATCAAAACCGGCACAAGAATTGCTGAGAGACAATCCCATGGAAGAGCCGGACAATGAGAAAAGCATTTATTTATGGTTACAAGCGGCATGCCATTATCCCAATATGACGCTTGATGATGCAATTGAATATTTGTCCGCTTGGAGTAGCAGAACCAATCAGGTGCAGGCTCTTTATTATCATTATGTCCACATGGTCTTGAAAGAGATGGAAGGAATAAGCTTGAAAAAAGCAGGGCGAAGAGATTAATTGAAGCTTGTGCCAAAGCAGCGGATAAGTCCCCCTACAAGACCTTCTGTTTTGAATGGTTTGGAGTAGGAGAAGGCTTGCAGTCATTGGTTCATCATCGGATGCTTGATGAAGCTGGGGGAAATCAGTTGCGGACGGTAAGAGGCATTGTGACGGAGTATAAGCATCCCGACAATGGAAAAGTCGAGGACAATGGATTTGTGGCATTTTTCAAGCCAGGGAAAGCAAAAGGAATTACAAAGGATTCTCTCAACAAAGAGGTTCCGTTGCAATTTGGATTTAGTTGCGACGGGCTTCGGGCCAAGAGTAAAAGTGTCAGGGCACTCAACTACCTTGAAGAGAACGTAACAGCAGATGATAAGAAAACGGCTCACAAGAAGACACAACAAGCGCAAAAAGAGACCACTATTGGACTTGCTTACCAAAAATCGCGTTCCAGCCATACATAAAGGTAAAAACTGCCATCAATTGCTTTTTTTATCAATCCGCCACATGAAATGAAGGGGGGACAGGGAAAAATTTATAAAAAGGGGTTTGCGATAGAAGGAAAATGAAAAGAATAAAGAGAGAGGGAATATCTGCTACCTGATGAATAAACTAACATTAACATGCGGGTTGGAGGGATTTGATGGAACCAACGCAAATTCAAACCAATTTGGGAAGAATGCCACAGCGAAACAAAGAAGCGCAGATTGCATTGGTGTTGGGTATCGTCGGCTTTTTTTCAGCCTTTGTGTTTGCCCTGGTCGGGATTGTGTGTGGAGTGGTCGGATTGGTGCTGGGGCTGAGGGGTAGAAGATCAGAAAAAGGGAACTTGGCGAGCGTGGGGATGATGTTAAGCGGATTGGCAATTGGGTTCAGTTTTATTCATGCACTGTTAAAAGCAGTGTTGATGACCGCACTCCCATAAAGCTGATAGCAATCGGTTGCGGAAAGGAAGTTAAATCATATCTTCGTTCGATGGCGGAGTATTGGGGTTGACCAGTGAGGGAATATTCAAGCATGCGGGAGTGGCAACCAAATAAATTCAGAATAGAATTAAATTAAAATTCCCGTTGACAACATGAATGAACCAGTGTAATATATATTTTGTCAGCGAGATGAGCTGACGAAAACGAAAACTTCACTTCACAACACGGAGAGATGTCCGAGCTGGCCGAAGGAGCACGATTGGAAATCGTGTAGGCGGGCAAAACTCGCCTCGAGGGTTCGAATCCCTCTCTCTCCGCCATTTTTGACAAATGCGGTTGTCTATGTTATAATAATTAAATGTGGCTCGGTAGCTCAGTCGGTAGAGCAGAGGACTGAAAATCCTCGTGTCGGCGGTTCGATTCCGTCCCGAGCCACCACGCTGGTGTAGCTCAATTGGTAGAGCAACTGACTTGTAATCAGTAGGTTGGGGGTTCAAGTCCTCTCACCAGCACCATACAGGGGCGTAGTTTAGTGGTAGAACAGAGGTCTCCAAAACCTCCAGTGTGGGTTCGATTCCTACCGCCCCTGCCAATTTTCATGGCGGCATAGCCAAGTGGTAAGGCAGAGGTCTGCAAAACCTTTACCCCCGGTTCGAGTCCGGGTGCCGCCTCCATATGAAGTTTGCGGACGTGGCGGAATTGGCAGACGCGCAAGATTCAGGTTCTTGTGGCCGCAAGGCTGTGGGGGTTCAAGTCCCTTCGTCCGCACCAATCGCATATGTGCCCTTAGCTCAGCTGGATAGAGCGTCTGACTACGGATCAGAAGGTCGGGAGTTCGAATCTTCCAGGGCACGCCATATAAAAAGTAGCCGGCTTTGAAAAAAAGTCAGCTACTTTTTTTATTGGCTTCAATTGGTTAAATCTCGTAATATTTCTGTCAACTTATTTTTGGTAGATCTTGTCGCTTCGCAGGCCAGATCGCATGTGGGCGTATTTTGCTGTGGGTTTTCCTTCTGTACAACGGTTGTCTTTGAAGGTTTATTATGTATGTCTGAACTTGGTGAAGGGTTTTTTTCATATGAAGGCGTCGCGCTGGCCACTACATTTGAGGAGGCGTGAAAAATGTTAAGCGGGTCCCGGTTGTCGTCATTCCCGATGGGAGAGGGTTTGTTCGGAGATTGGTCAGAGTGAACCGCATTTGGGGTTGGGCTGGCATCTCCGTCAACCGTGACAGGAAGATGTTTTGCCGGGTTACTGGGTTGATGGCCATTGTCCGATGCATTCGCTTTTGTAGCGGTGGATATGGACTGGTTTGACCTGTTCAGTTTTTGTTCCGTTTCTGGCGTGGGCCGTTTCGTTTGCTTAGCGGTGACTCCGTTGTTGTCAGTTGAAATAGAGCCAGTAGAGTTGGTGAAAATGGCGTAGGAAAAGACGGAACAAGCAATGCCAGCACCAATCAGAGCAATGGTTTTTCGTTTGATTTGCGTGCTGTATTCTTCGGGAGACAGGTCATCTGTGTCAAACTCAGGGGTGGGTAAATACGCTTTGTCCTTCAATGCTACAATCCCCCTTTATACTATGAAACTCGACTTAATGCTACTCTATTTTCCAATATTTGAATAGTAGACTAAAGTCCCGTTTTCGGTTGTGCCATAAAACGGAAACATGTTGACAGCCCAAAGAAACAGAGTAAAAGAAGTTTGCTGAACGATGTCGAGAGAGGCATCGTAAAAATAAGGTGCGGCTTTCTTGAATCAGCCTGTGGCCGCTCAAGAAAACCGCCCAATGCTATTTTATGTTAAAAGGTGCTGTCAATAATGCCCCCACCTAAACAAATTTCCTCATCATAGAAAACTACAGATTGCCCTGGGGTGACTGCCCGTTGCCGTTCGACGAATTCCACGCGGAAGGTGCCGTCCGGTTGCGGAAGTACGCGCACCGGTTGGTCTTTTTGACGGTAGCGGAATTTAGCGGTGCATGTAAAAGGCTCGTTTGGAGTGTCGCCTTGGCCTAACCAATTGATATCGGTGGCGATGAGTCCACCGGAGTACAGCGCTTCATGGTCATGGCCTTGCGCCACATAGAGAATGTTCTTTTCAATGTCCTTTTTCACGACAAACCAGGGTTCGCCTGTTCCGCTTCCACCGATCCCCAATCCTTGACGTTGACCCAACGTATAATACATCAAGCCATCGTGCCGCCCTTTCACTTCCCCATCCAGGGTAAGGATCTCTCCAGGTTGTGCAGGCAGATAGTGGCTGAGGAATTCACGGAAATTCCGTTCGCCGATGAAACAGATGCCGGTGCTGTCTTTCTTTTTGGCTGTGGCCAAACCGACTTTTTGCGCGATCTCACGCACCTCCTGTTTCTGCATGTGCCCAATGGGGAACATGGCCTGCAACAATTGTGGTTTGTTGACGGCGTACAAGAAATAGGTTTGGTCTTTATTGGGGTCTGCGCCACGGGCAAGGTATTTTTCTCCGTTTTTCTCGATGATTTGTGCGTAATGGCCCGTTGCAATGAAATCGGCCCCCAGTTGTTTCGCTTTGTTTAAGAACTCGCCAAACTTGATCTCCCGGTTGCACATGATGTCCGGATTGGGGGTTCTGCCTTTTTTGTATTCATCAAGGAAATACTGAAACACTTTTTGTTCGTATTCCTTTTCGAAGTTGACAGAGTAATAGGGAATGCCAATCTGTGCGCAAACGCGGCGCACATCTTCGAAGTCTTCCGTGGCTGTGCAATGGCCGAATTCGTCGGTGTCATCCCAGTTTTTCATGAACAGCCCGATCACTTCATAGCCTTGCTCTTTTAGCAACCAGGCGGTTACGGACGAATCCACGCCGCCGGACATGCCGACCACCACGCGTATATGTTTCTTGCTCATTTGCATCACTTCCAGTGTTCGGTTTCATACCCTTGTTTCGATGGCATGTCTTCATTATAATCGAAACCAAATGTTTTCAACAAATCCGCAGGCAAACGATCTGATTGATTAGAGATTGGTGGATGTGCAAATATGGACCAAAAACAATTATTGCAAAGCAGGCTCACTTCGACACAAATTTTGGTGCTCGGATTTGCTGTGACGATTTTGATCGGGGCGTGTTTGTTATCTTTGCCGATGGCTACAGAATCCGGACAGGGATTGCCGTTTATTGATGCGTTGTTCACAACCACCTCGGCTGTATGCGTGACGGGGCTAGTGGTGGTTGACACAGCAACAACGTTTAACACCTTTGGCGAAGTAGTCATCTTATTGCTCATTCAAGTGGGCGGATTGGGCTTTATGACGTTCGGCACGTTTTTCGCATATCTTGTGGGCAAAAAAATCGGATTTCGGGAGCGGTTGGTGTTGCGGGAGACATTCAACCAGTTCAACATGCAAGGGGTAGTCAACCTCGTGTTGAAAGTCCTCAAAATTACCTTCATTATTGAAGGAATCGGATTTGTATTGTTGAGTGTGCGGTTTGTTCCCGAATTCGGATTGGAAAAAGGACTTTATTTCTCTCTTTTTCATTCCATTTCTTCATTTAATAGTGCCGGGTTTGATTTGTTTGGAGAAAAGGAACCGTTCAGTAGCATCACCCATTATGTTGCAGATCCGTGGATGAACCTGGTTGTTTCCTCCCTTGTTATTTTGGGTGGGATCGGGTTTGTTGTCATTTTAGAATTGCTTCATTATCGAGCGACCAAACGGATCAGTTTACATACCAAGATTGTTCTAACCATGACGGGCATCTTGATCGTGATGGGTATGTTGGTGATTTTGGTGGTGGAATGGACCAATCCCAAAACTTTGGGCGGGCTGTCGTTTCAAGGAAAAATCATGGCATCTTATTTTCACTCTGTTACACCGAGATCAGGTGGCTATAACACGCTCAGCATGGGGGATATGTACTCAGCGACACTGTTTTTCACTGTGTTGCTGATGTTTGTGGGAGCTTCTCCCAGTTCCACGGGCGGGGGAATCAAGACGACCACCTTGGCGACCATTCTGCTGTCGGTCTGGTCAATGATCCGCGGACGGGATGATGTCATCGCATTTAAGCGCCGCATTCCCCACGGGTTGGTGTACAAAGCGCTCACCGTGACTGTGGCGGCGACTACGCTGGTCATCTTGGATACGATGTTGTTGACGATCACTGAGCAAACGGATCTGTTGACCGCTGGGTTTGAGACGGTTTCCGCGTTTGGCACAGTTGGTTTGACCATGGGATTGACCCCGACGTTGTCAGTGCCAGGCAAAGTGATTGTTCTGCTCACAATGTTTGCCGGTAGGTTAGGGCCGCTCACCATCGCTTTTGCCATTGCTCACAGTCAGCAACAACCGCCTTACCGTTATCCTGAAGATAGACCGTTGATCGGTTGACGAACAGGTCGGATGGGGGGAGTACCCTCCCGGCATGGCAAGTGGTTGATCGGTCGTTAAAGTGGGCATGCTGGTAAGGAATGTGGTGTGACGGAGTTGGCTAAAAAATCGTACTAAGATTGTCGAAACGCCAGGCTTAAAAGCGGTTGTCAAAGCAAAGTGGTTCCAGTAAGCTATTTACAAGCGCAATGGCATAGAAATGAGTATCATGTAACCACTTTCAGTAAGGAGGGGCTTATGCGAATCAAAAAAAAAGATTTCTTGCCATCGGCTCTCCTCTGCTGCAGTTTTCTTTTCTTAAGCGGTTGCGCCACCGTGATAGAAAAAATTCAGCATACGACTGGAAACCAAGTTGAAAAAGTAGAACAGTTGGCAGTAGACGATATTCAAAAGCAAGAGACGGAAGAGACACCGAGACAAGAGGATACATCGGATTTGCCCAAGAGCCCGGCTCCACATACGGAGTTAAATGATATTTTAAACGATGAAGGAAAAGGGGAGTACGCCGGCGAGAAGTTCAACCGGAGTAAGGTGGTTCAAGCTTTGAACCAGATGCCCAAAGGTTTGAGCGATGACAAGGCGTATGCCTATTTATTGGGTTTAGTGGGTGAGAACTACCGGAGCGATGTGGAACGCTTCAAAAATCTAGAGGAAGCCGATTATAAAGAGATGGTCGATGTTTGGGTGGCAGCGCGCCACAAATACCCCAAGCCGACACCTGCTTCCGCTTCCAAGGATAAGCCGTCTTCAACGCTTACACCTGAACAGCCCAAGAAAATGAACATGTCCGTCATGCTCGACGCCAGCGGCAGCATGAACAGCCAGTTGTCGAATCACAGCAAGAGCAAGATGGACAGTGCCAAACAGAGCATTGAACAATTGGCTGCCGCCTTGCCTCCGAAGCGCTCCCTGTTGCAAGTGAAAGTGTATGGCCATGAGGGAAGCAGCGCGCAAAAGGATAAAGAACGGTCATGCCGAAGTCAAGCGAAAATCTACGCCGGGGATAAATGGGACCGAGAAAAACTGCGTAAAGCGCTGAGCCAAATTCATCCGACTGGATACAACCCATTGGCACTGGCTATGGGTAGCAGTTCCAAAGACATGCAAAAAGGGGCTCCGGCTACCGTGGAAAACCATATACTCATCATCAGCGATGGGTTTGAGAATTGCGGCGGGGACCCGGTACAAACGGCTAAACAGTTGCATCGCGAGTACATGGCCAACATTCATGTGATCGGTTTGGATGTGGAACCGGAAACGGAGCGGCAATTGCGGGAAGTGTCTACCGTTACGGGAGGCGCTTATCAAACCGTGACGGATGAAAAAGAATTGAAGCAGGCCGTAAAAGAACGAGTGGAGATGGTGAACCGACTGAATGATCCATGGCAGATCCGGGCACTCCAAACTGCGATCCATGCGCATCACCAAGACGAAAAAGAACTGACTAAACAGCATCAGAAGATGAAGAAGAAAGTGGAAACCGAGCATCAGCGTTTGAATGAGGCCAATATGTATATCAAGAATGAAGGAAAAATTGACAAAAAGACATGGACGGAAATCGATACATGGATCGACCAACGTTGGCAACAGCTTGAATCATTCACGGAAGATCGATATGGGGAAGTAGACTCCCTGTTGGATTCTGAGTTTCAAGAAGAGACACACCGCTTGATGAATGAATGGGAAAAAGATGGCGGCAAAAAGGAAGAGTTTCAGAATAAAGCCGTGCAGCTGTTAAAAGAGGATTTGCTGAAGAAAAAAGCGGAAGAGGCTGGCGGGCTGACGGACCTGTCGAATCAGCAGAGCGAATGAGGGGAATGTGATGTCTGAGTGTCCATTTGCGTTTGTGTATGATGAGCGTCTGGGATTGGCTCGACCTGTTCTTTATGTCGAATATGAAGAGCTTTCCCAAGAGAAGCAAGATGAATTTGAATTGAAATGCCAAGAGTGCTGTTCGTATATTCCAGAACGGATTAAGGAGATCGAGCAGGACTATATGCAGCGGTATGAAGCACTAGCAAATACGGAGGATGAAACGGAATTTTTGCGGTTGAACGACGAATTGAACGAGTTGTCCAAGCGCATCTGTGAATTGAATTTGCTGTATTTGCAAATAGAAGGAACCTATTTGTCTGCCAATGTACATGCGTAGATTAAAGGTTGGGGTGTGGAAACATATCCCAACCTTTTTTATTACTATAAGACTTTACCATGCTAATGTATTAGTGTATCATCAAACAATAGTGAAACAATGTACAGAAAGAAGACGTGTTTTAGGAGTGGAGAAAATGAAACAGAAACAATTGGGTTTATTCTCTTTGATGGCGGCGGTCGTGGGAACCATCGTCGGCGGCGCCGCCTTCAATTTGCCAAGTGATATGGCGGCAGCAGCAGGAAGCGGTCCGGTCATCCTGGCTTGGGTGATCACCGGCTTGGGCATGTTGGCGCTGGCGATGGTTTTCCGAAATCTTTCGTCGCGGAAGCCGGAGTTGAGCGGTGGGATCTACAGCTACGCCAGAGCCGGATTTGGACCGTTCATCGGTTTTAGCAGTGCTTGGGGTTATTGGATTGCATCAATTTTGGGGATTGTTGCGTTTGTGACATTGTTTTTCCAGACACTTCGCTTTTTCTCTCCGTTGTTTGGTCAGGGGGATAATCTGCCTTCCTTGGTGGGAGGGATTGCGTTTGTGTTGTTTTTTCACTGGTTGGTAGCACGTGGGATCAAGGAGGCAGCTATTATCAATATCATGACGACAGTGGCCAAGTTGATCCCGATCCTGATCTTTTTAATCATTGTAGCGGCGGCATTTAAGCGCGATGTGTTCATGGCCGACTTATGGGGCCCGGGGAGCTTTTCTTGGCAGTCGGTCAGCCAACAAGTGAAAGACACGATGTTGGTTACTTTATGGGCTTTCGTAGGAATTGAGGGTGCCATTGTCTTGTCGGGTCGGGCTAAACGAGCAAAGGACGTGGGCGTGGCGACCATTGTGGGGTTGCTGGGCACTTTGGCGATTTATCTGTTGATTTCCGTACTGTCGACAGGGATTTTATCACAAGCTGAGCTGGCTGCATTGCCAGAACCGTCCATGGCCTATGTCTTGAAAGCGATCGTGGGGCCTTGGGGGGCAGTTTTGATTGTGATTGGCCTTCTGATTTCTATCTCGGGAGGCATGCTCAGTTGGTATTTGGTGACGGTTGAGATTCCGTATGTGGCGGCGCAAGATGGCGTGTTTCCGGATCGATTTGCCCAGGTGAATCGTCAAGGTACACCGATGGTATCGCTGTGGTGGTCGACGGGAATCACTTTGCTCTTTACCGGTTTGGTGTACGTGTCGGCGTCCACTTATCAAAAAGTATATTCAATGGCCAGCGTTGCCATATTAATCCCATATCTATTGTCTGCCTTGTACCAAGTAAAATTGGCCTTGGTGGGGGAAACTTATCTTAAGGATGGACGGAGAACAAGAGATCTTTTGATCGGCGCGTTGGCTACAGGCTATTCGCTATGGACGCTTTATGCCGCTGGCCTCACTTATTTGTTGATGGTTTCCGTTGTGTACGCGGTGGGCATGGTGCTGTATCTCTGGGTGCGACGAGGGCAGGAACAGAGCATGCGCAAGTGGGATTGGATTGTTGCCGGAATCATTGTGATGGCGGCTTTGGTAGCACTGGGCGGCGGGATGGTGTAAATTGGTATATTAATTTTTTGTAAAGGCGAAATTAATATATGGTTAAATGTGCGTCCGAACTCTGTTCAATCCCTTTTGTTAAGTCTATGATTATTTTTGGTTAAATAATGGTTAACTAGGAGGAATTGAACGTGCTGTTTAACCGCTCAAAAGACCGCCTTTTTTTCAAAATAATGGTTGACGCAACCACCAACATCGCGGAGGCCGTCCAGCTTTTCCGCGAAAATGTGGAGACGCTGGAAGAAAAGGAAGCCTATGCGGAACGCCTGAAAGAACTGGAAGACAAAGGGGACCATTATACGCATCAGCTCATTAGAGAGTTGAATCAAACCTTTGTTACGCCATTAGACCATGAAGATATCCTCAAGCTGGCCTATACGCTGGATGACGTCATTGACGGCGTGGAAGCCTGCGCGGCTCGCTTTGTTTATATGCAGGTGGACAAAACAAATTCCTGCCTGATCAAGTTTGGAGAGATCTTGGAGAAGAGTGCCCGCCATCTCCATGATGCTTTCATCGCTTTGGAAAAGCGCGACTATGAGTTGATCCGCAAGATTTCCATCGAGATTAACTTGCTTGAGAATGAGGGCGACCGGTTGATGCGCGAAGGCATCATGGAGTTGTTTGCGGATCCGGTGGATGTGGTTCATCTCATCAAAATGAAAGAGATTTATGAGAAACTGGAAGATGTAACGGATGCTTTTGAAGATGTGATGGACATCATGGAAAGTGTGGTCATGAAGTATGCTTGATCCATTTTGGGTTTTAGTCGCCGTTGTCGTATTGGCTCTCGTGTTCGACTTCACCAATGGATGGCATGATACGGCTAACGCTATTGCTACTGTGGTGGGAACACGAACACTTTCTCCGGCGATGGCGATTCTGATGGCTGCCTTGCTCAACATAGCGGGGGCTTTTTTTTCGACGGAAGTGGCGAAAGCGATCGGAAAGGATATTGTCGATCCAAATCACGTGACATTGATTGTGTTATTGTCGGCGTTGTTGGCAGTAATCTTGTGGAATATCATTACAGTGATCCTGGGTTTGCCGACAAGTTCGTCCCATGCCTTGATCGGTAGCTTGATTGGCGCTGCCGTCGCTTATAAAGGCACTGCGATTCTGCAAACTCACGGTATCCTGATGATATTGGTCGCGTTGCTGGTTTCACCGGTGTTGGGTGCGTTGGTTGGGGCTGGTCTTATTAAACTCATTCGTGCGTTATTCAGCAATATCCCTCGTTCCAAGGTGAAAAGGACGTTTAAGCCGTTGCAGATCTTTTCCTCCGCGTTCATGGCGTTCAGCCATGGTGCAGCCGACGCCCAAAAGGCGATGGGAATCATCGCGATGGCATTGGTTGCGTATGGCTCCCATACCGAGTTGTATGTGCCAGATTGGGTGAAGATTGCAGCTGGGCTCGCCATGGGCTTGGGTACAGCGATGGGCGGTCAGAAAATCATCCACACCATTGGCTCGCGTCTGAGTCGCTTGGAAACACCACAAGGTTTTGCTGCTGAGACGGGAGCTGCGCTGTTGTTGGCGACAGTGGCGAAAATCGGAGTTCCGGTAAGCACCACGCACACCATCACGGGTGCCATCATGGGCGTGGGTGCGGCGGAACGGGTTCGTAGCGTTCGCTGGAGTGTTGCCACCAAGATTGTGTACGCTTGGGTTTTGACATTGCCCGTTACTGCTTTGATGGGCTATATCTTTTATACCATCTTCAAAGTGTTAGAAGGATAAAATGCCAAAGCTTGCGCTCCGTTTGTTCATTGGATGGGCGTAAGCTTTTTCATGGCAAAGAAATATGAAAAAACCCAGTGGATTTCCACTGGGTTTTGATTGGCGTGCCCTGGAAGATTCGAACTCCCGACCTTCTGATCCGTAGTCAGACGCTCTATCCAGCTGAGCTAAGGGCACATATGTGATTGGTGCGGACGAAGGGACTTGAACCCCCACAGCCTTGCGGCCACAAGAACCTGAATCTTGCGCGTCTGCCAATTCCGCCACGTCCGCATAAATGGTAGTGGTGAAGACAGATTTAAATATATCATCATCTTAAAGAGATTGCAATCATTTTTTTGCAACAAAATCATATTTTTAATATTCGGCCCTTTTTTGGTAAATGGGAATGGCTTGTTTATTCGGATAGGGCGTGTAGTGCAGGAATGGCGTGGCGTTTCTGCTGTTGATGGGTTGTTTGATTTTAAAAAAATTTGGTCGAATGTTTGGCCGCATGGTATAGTAAAAGCAGTCAAACTTCAATGAGCGGGGGATTACCCACCCCTTATCTTGCAGGTGAACGCCTTAAGAGGCAGCTTACTGGCTCCCCATTACAGGGTGGGGAGGTTCGCAAAGAACATAGCAACGGTCTGTATACAACATCGCGGAAATAGAGAAAAAGCAGGAGGAATGACCGATGAGTGAGATTCGCTGGTTGGACGAAGTGGAAAAACGCAAAGAAGATATATTAAAAGATCTGGACGGGTTGCTTAGAATTGAAAGCGTACTCGATGAATCCACAGCGGGGGAGAAGGCGCCATTTGGGCAAAAAATTGCTGAAGCGTTGGAATATATGATGCAGTTGGGGGAGAAAGACGGGTTCCTCACAAAAAATGTGGATGGGTATGCAGGTCACATCGAATACGGTGAAGGTGAAGAACTGATTGGTTTGATTTCCCATATCGATGTCGTTCCGGCAGGTGAAGGGTGGACTTCTCCTCCTTACGAGCCGGAAGTGCGTGGTGGCAAACTTTATGCCCGTGGTGCAATCGATGACAAAGGGCCAACCATGGCCGCATACTACGCCTTGAAAATCGTTAAAGAGTTGGGCTTGCCTCTCTCAAAGCGCGTGCGGCTGATCATCGGTACTGACGAAGAATCGAAGTGGCGGGATATGAAGGCTTATTTTGCGCGTGAAGAGATGCCGACAATGGGATTTTCGCCGGATGCTGATTTTCCGATTATCGCCTCTGAAAAGGGGTTGTTGGATATCCTGCTCACTGGAAACGGTCAAGAACAACCAGTTGATGGGGATTATTGGACACTGGCTGAATTCAAGTCAGGCCAGCGGGTCAACATGGTTCCCGATCAAGCGGTGGTCAAATTGGCAGGCGAGGGCGATGTGTTTGAATTAAAAGAGAAAGTGCAAGACTTTTTGCTGACACATCGAATTCAAGGTTACGCGGAAGAAAACAACGATGGTGTGTCGATTGTGATCCAAGGGCAATCCCACCATGGTTCCGAACCGCATAAAGGGTTGAATGCCGCATTGGAAATGGCTCGCTTGCTGGGGCGTGTTCCGCTTGATCCGTCGGGGCGGAACTTTGTTGACATGCTGAATGATCTGCTTGTTGACGGGTATTTTGGCGAAGGATTGGGTATTGCCCAAGAAGAAGAAGTCTTAGGCAAACTGACTGTAAATGCGGGCGTTGTTGAACATGTCCACAACGGGCGCCAGTCGCTCCGCATCAACGTCCGGTATCCGCTCGGAGGGGATGCTGAATCCATCTTGCAGACCATCACGGACAAAATGTCGGCTTATGGCTTTACTATTGACAATGTGGATCACAAACCGTTGCATCACGTGGAGCGCAACCATCCATTGATTCAAACCCTGGCCAAAGTCTACGAAGACCAGACAGGAGAAAAGGCCGAAATCCTGGCCATCGGCGGCGGCACGTTTGCACGGGCACTTAAGACGGGAGTTGCTTTCGGCCCGTTGTTCCCAGGCAGTGAAGAGACAGCCCATCAACGGGATGAACACATCCTGCTGGAAGATTTATGGCGGTCTACCGCAATCTATGCGCAAGCAATTTACGAATTGGCGCGCTGATAACAAACCCCCCGGCCCATTTCAGGGTCGGGGGGTTGCGTTATTTTGCATGATACATTTTATAGATAAAGCTGTCCGGTGTGACGTCTGGAGGAAGAGGTCGCATCGTTTTCACCCTAATTTTGTTATTGAGGATCGTGCGGTGAAGGGCTTCAAACTCCGTTTGTTTGTATAAAGGGGAGTTGTAACCGTTCAAGTAGATCATGGTGTTGTCTTTGAAATAAACCATGTATTTTAACCGCAAATGGCGGTCGTCATGAAATGGCCACCGCTCATAATCGTAATCCAGCACGACTTGGTCGATATCGCGCCATCGTTTTACTTTGGCATCGTCCAAACTAAATAAGGTATTATAGGCAATTCCTTTGGGAGTCACCAACAGATAGTTGTCAAAGGCCAAAATGACCAACGGACTGGATACCAAATACAAGGAGGCGAAGACCAAAAAGGTTCGCCGTAGTTTTTGTGGGTGTTGTCGCATCCGGAAAAAAGCGATGACAAAGAAGACGACGCCACACAAGAACAAGAAGACAAATCCATAAGCAAATGGGGTGCCCATCAGGTAAACCTGATCGGGTTCTGCGTAATTTTCCAACTGATAATAGATGAAAGCAATCCACAGCAAGGTGGACACAATCAACCCGCCAGCTAGCCGAAGAATCCAATTTATCATCGTCCGCAATGAAGTCGAGCCTCCAGATTGTTAGAGTTCTTGGGGAGATAAGGAACGCAGATAATGCATGACTTCTTTCAACTCGTCAACGAATCGGTCGATCACTTCTAGGGTCGTGTCTTTGCCAAAGGTGATGCGTAAGCTTTCGAACGCGGTGTCCAAGCTTTTGCCCATGGCGATTAACACATGCGAGGCGGCGTGCTTGCCAGCGCTGCAGGCGGAACCGCTGGACACGTAGATTTGTTTACGATTCAGTTCCAAAAGAATCGCTTGCCCCTCTACACCATGAAAACTTAAATTCAAGTTGTTGGGTAGACGGTCGGTGGGGTGTCCGTTTAAATCTACATCGCCGATTTCCGACTGGATCCGCCGCCAACAATGATCGCGTAGCGCGGTGAGGCGCGCCTGTTCATCAGCCACTTCCTGTGAGATGAGTTGGCAAGCGGCACCGAATCCGACGATGGCGGGCGTGTTTAGTGTGCTGGCACGCAAGCCGCGCTCCTGTCCGCCGCCGTGAAGCAGGGGTTCAATCCGCACTCCTTTTTTTATATACAGGGCTCCAGATCCTTTTGGTCCGTACACTTTGTGCGAACCGAGGGAAAGGAGATCGACGCCCAACTCGATGACAGAAAAAGGAACCTTGCCAAAGTATTGAACGGCGTCAGTATGAAACAATATAGGAGAATCCTTCAGTAATTGCCCGATTTCGCGGATGGGTTGCAGAGTTCCCACTTCGTTGTTGGCAGCCATGACGCTGACGAGAATGGTGCGGTCGGTGAGCGCCTGTTTTAATTGATCCAGCTTCACCAACCCATTGGAATCCACCGGCACATAAGTAACTTCAAACCCTTCCCGTTCCAAAAAACGGCAGGCTTCCAAAACCGATGGATGTTCCACGGATGATGTGACAATATGGTTGCCGAAGGCTTTCCGTTTGCGGGCGGCGCCGATCAAGGCGAGATTGTTTGACTCGGTTCCGCTGCTGGTGAAAATAATTTCACGCGCAGTGGATGCCCCGATTGCTTGGGCTACCTGTTTTCGAGCCGTTTCAATTGCCTCGCGGCTTTGCTGGCCGAAATCATGGATGCTGCCGGAATTACCATAAGCTTGGCTAAAGAATGGCAGCATTGCCTCCAGCGCTTCGGGGCGCACAGGGCTGGTTGCCCCGTAATCAAGGTAAATCGGTTTCATTGGTTGTGCCTCCGCTCTTTCTTTCCTTTCTTCATACATTATAACGGAAAACGCTTGGTTGAAGACCTGCATTTCCAATCTGTTCACAATGAAGTCGCTTAAAATAAAGGTTGACATTCGTCATTTTCCTGAGAAAATAAAAATGTTAAGATTTCGTGAAAGGATTAAATGAAAATGACCCGATTAGTGACCGATTATGTTGTGGTGGGAAGCGGAATCGCAGGCTTGACGACGGCTCTTTCTCTTGGGGAATCAGGCCGTGTGATTGTGCTGACCAAATCGCGTGAGCAAGAAAGCAATTCTTTCCGGGCCCAGGGAGGGATCGCGGCCGCCATTGGCGAAGGGGATTCTCCTGAATTGCATAGACAAGACACCCTGCGCACCGGGGTTGAATTATGCATTCCACAATCGGTCGACGTTCTGGTAGAGATGGCTCCCCAAACCATTCAACTGCTGTCTGGATGGGGTACTCCGTTTGACCAGGAAGGTGCGCAATTTGCTTTGGGGCGGGAAGGCTCCCATAGTGTTTCGCGCATCTTGCATGTCGGTGGGGACTCGACGGGGGCGGGCATCACAGACAGCTTGTTGAAGCAGGTGCAAGCTCATGAGCGGATTGAAATCATGACGCACACCATGGTGGCGGATCTGATTGTGCATGGGGGAGTCTGCCTTGGGGTCACCGCGCTCGATGAAGGCCGTGAACCGATCGCTTACCTGGCGCGCAAAGGGGTAGTTTTGGCCACGGGCGGTTGTGGACAGTTGTACCGCTATACAACGAACGATCTGGTGTCCACCGGCGATGGTTTTGCGATGGCCCATCGTGCCGGCGTTAAATTGATGGACATGGAATTTGTGCAGTTTCATCCAACCGCGCTCGCGATAGAGCAAAATCCGATGTTTTTGGTTTCGGAAGCGGTACGTGGAGAAGGCGCGCATTTGGTGAATGACCGGGGCGAAGCGTTTATGGAGCGTTACCACTCCTGGAAAGATTTGGCCCCGCGCGATGTTGTCTCCCGCGCGATTTATACGGAGATGAAAGCAGGAAGAAAGGTTTTCCTCGATGCTCGCGTTCTGGGAGAGCGGTTTGAGAAACGCTTTCCGAAGATCTACCGGCAAGCGCGCGAACACGGAATCGATCCTGAAACAAACCTCATTCCTGTAACTCCGGCGGCTCATTTCATCATGGGTGGGATACAAACGGATTTGCACGGACAAACCTCGTTGCCGCGTCTGTTCGCGTGCGGGGAAGTCGCTTGCACGGGTGTTCACGGAGCGAACCGCTTAGCGAGCAACTCCTTGTTGGAAGGAGCCGTGTTTGCGCAACGGGTGGCGGATAAGCTGTCTTCCTTGGCGGAGCAAGCAGTTGAGGATGTGCCCGATTTTTCTATTCCGACTTTGTGCAATGATAAGCAATCTGAAGAAAAGTTAAAACAATCCATACGTCAGATCATGTGGGACTATGCAGGAATTGTAAGAACGGATGAAGGTTTGCGCAAAGGTCTATCCCTACTGGATAAGGTGGCGGCACAAGTAAAAGATGGGATGCTTGAAACGAGAAATATGTTAATAACTGCACAAATCATTATGAAAGCGGCGTGCATGCGTGAGGAGAGCCGCGGCGGTCACTACCGGCGCGATTTTCCGGAAACTCGGGTAGAGTGGTCTCATAAACATTTGGTGATATAGGGAGTATGGAAGATGAATCCAATTTATTTAAAGCAGTTTATTCGTGAAGTTTTGAACGAAGATATCGGCGCCGGTGATTTGACGACGGAAGCACTCGTTCCGGAAGGGCACCGTAGCACCTGCGTGCTTCTAGTCAAGCAGCAGGGGGTGGTGGCCGGTCTGCCGGTTGCTGAACAAGTGTTTAAAGAATTGGACCCCGCCTGTGAATGGACTCCCTTGGTTGAAGAAGGGGCGGAGGTGGACAAAGGAACGGTGATCGCGCGGATCACGGGAAGCACCCGTGCTATTTTGACCGGAGAACGGGTTGCGCTCAACCTGATGCAGCGCATGTCGGGTATTGCAACCGTTACCCGTGAGCTGGTCAACAAGCTGGAAGGGCTTTCATGCCGTGTATTGGATACGCGCAAGACGACGCCGGGGTTGCGCCAGCTGGAGAAATACGCGGTACGTGTTGGAGGTGGCGTCAATCACCGCTTTGGTTTGAGCCACGGGGTGATGATCAAGGATAACCACATCGCCATGGCCGGAAGTTTGGAAGAAGCCATCAAGCGTGTACGCGAACGGGTTGGGCACATGGTGCAAATTGAAGTAGAGGCCGACACACTGGAGCAAGTGAAACAGATATTGGCGTTCGATGTTGATGCGATCTTGTTGGACAATATGGATCTGGATACTATGCGCCAGGCAGTGAAGTTGATTGATGGCCGCGTGTGGACGGAAGCATCAGGAGGCATCACTCCCGAGACGATCCGCCCGATTGCGGAGACCGGGGTGGATGCGGTGTCTTTGGGCTGGCTCACACACTCTGTCTCTTCACTGGATATCAGTTTGGATTTTGAAGATGAAAAGGGGGATGAATAATGTCTATTGACACGCTCACCTATTTGGACGCGGAGTTGCCCGAAGTTTACCGCAACATGTCCAGCCAGGAGCTGGATGAACGCATCGCTCGCGCTAAGCAACAACTGGGGCGGGATCTCGTGATTTTGGGCCATCATTATCAACGGGATGATGTGATCAAGTTTGCTGATTACCGTGGAGATTCGTTGAAGTTGGCGCGGATCGGCGCGGAGCAGAAAGAAGCCAAAACCATCATTTTCTGTGGAGTACATTTTATGGCCGAGACGGCTGACACATTGGCTCAAGATCATCAAATCGTCATTTTGCCTGATTTGCGGGCGGGATGTTCGATGGCCGATATGGCTGACATTGAAGACCTGGAAGAGGCGTGGGAGATCCTGCAAGAACGGTTCGGCGACACGATCATTCCGCTGACATATGTTAACTCCACTGCTGCGATTAAGGCGTTTGTCGGCAAACATGGTGGAACCACATGTACTTCTTCCAATGCCCACAAGGTGCTGGAGTGGGCTTTCAGCCAGAAAAAGCGAATTCTCTTCTTGCCTGACCAACATCTGGGCCGTAACACGGCATATGCGATGGGCATCCCGTTGGAGCAGATGGTGGTTTGGAACCCGCAAACGGAAGAATTTGAAGAAGTAAAAGGCGATTTGGAGCAAACACGGATGATTTTGTGGAAGGGCCACTGCTCTGTGCATCAGAAATTTACGGTTGAGCAAATTAAACGCATTCGTGAGCGGGACCCGGAGATGAAAGTGATCGTGCATCCGGAATGTTCGTTTGATGTGGTGCAAATGGCTGATGACTCCGGATCGACGGAGTACATCATCAAAACGATTGAAGCGTCTCCAGCGGGGAGCAAATGGGCTGTGGGAACGGAAGTCAATTTGGTGCAACGGTTGGCCAATGAGAATCCGGACAAAAAAGTGGTGCTGTTAAGCACGACGATGTGCCCTTGCCTCACCATGAACCGCATCGACCGTCCTCATCTTTTGTGGGCGTTGGACAGCGTCTTGGAAGGTCGTCCCATTCATGTGATCAAAGTGGATGATGAAACCAAGCATTGGTCCAAAGTGGCTTTGGATCGGATGTTGGCAATTTAATAAAGAGGGAATACAAAATCACCTCTTGCTTTGCAGAAAAACGAAAAGGAGCCCGATCATGGGCTCCTTTGTTATATGAAGGGGAACAGTTATTTGGCGACGGAATTGTGAATAAATCCAGTGCGTCCGTCTTTTAACTTCACAATAAACCATTCGCCGTTTGTGCCTGTGCGTTCCAGTTTGGTGCCTTTGGCCACTCGCATGATAATGGTTGCTTTTTGTGAAGGGGCGTTGCGAATGTTGGCCAAGTTCACCGTTACGGTCACCATTTGCTTTTGCACCGGTGCTGTTGCGGAGATTTTGGCGACCGATTTATGGACATACGCTGTGTAGCCTGTTGTCAGTTGAACCCGGAACCAATCTTTGTTCTCACCGGTCAGCGCGATTTTGGTTCCTTGTTTCACTTTTTGCACGATCGGTGCACTCAGTGAAGGGTTGGAACGAATGTTGACCACGTTTTCAGTGGTGACCACGGTTCCGCTTTTGGAGACAAACGAGGAAGTTGGTGTGTCGCTTGGTTGACCGGAAACTTTGGTAACGGTCGAGTTGTGGATGAAACCAATCTTCCCGTTTTCCAGTTTTACCTGGTACCAATCTTTGACGAAGCCGGTCAATTCCAAGACGATACCTGTTTTCTCCTGTTGGATGATAAAGGCACCAATCGATGGACCGGTACGTACATTGGCCAAATTGACGGTGACTTTCACTTTCCCTTCAGTTGGTTGTACAGCGAACGAGGGGTCGCCTGACCATTTGCCGTTGGAAGCGCCTTTGTGAATCCATACCGGCGTTCCTTCAGGGATGGTATTGTACAATTCAATCAAGTCTTCTTTTTTCATGCGCACACAACCACTGGAAGCGTGCGTGCCGATAGACTCAGGCTTGTTGGTGCCGTGAATGCCGTAAGTGCGGCCATTGTCGCCGTTGACGCTCAGACCCATCCATTTTTCCCCAAGGGGATTGTTTGGGTCGCCGCCAGGAATGTTTTTCCAACCCGGTTTGTTGATCTTCACGACCATGGTGAATGTGCCTTCAGGTGTGAGTTCTTCCGTCCGCCCGGTAGCGACCGGATAGGTTTTTTTCAATTCACCGTCTTTATACAAATGCAACTTATTGTTGGTTTTGTCGATCTCTACTTGGTAATTGGGTGCGGCCCCAGACGTCGTGTAGTAGAACCCGAACACGACGGCGATGGTAACAAGTGTGGGGACGAACCATTTCAGATGTCTACCCGTAACTCTTCCCACCTGCGGGCCAGATGACGAGCAGGTGGGTTTCACCTCTCTTTGTTTATGTTTTTCAATGTATTTGTGATTTGCTCTCTTTTCTAAATGCGAACAGACGGCTTCCCCTTCATGTGTTCATGAGGACAAGCCATTTGCAGGCTTGTCTTTTTTACTATACAAGGAAAAGGAAGCGAACGGGGGAGTATATTTTAGCTAAAATATGAATTATTGATTAACAAAATATGGCGCCCGTAAGCGCCATGAAAGACCGTCGCGGATATGCACTTTCAGGAAACACAAGAACGATGGATGTATGCCGTGCTTCCGCTTTTCAGCCGGATTTGTACCCACTCTCCCGACATGCCTGTCTTGGTCAGTGTCGTGCCCTTGGCCACGCGTTGCAGTACCTTGCCGGTAGTAGAAGGCGTGGCGCGGATATTGGCGAGATTGACACTCACTTTTACGGTGGAAGTGGAGGCTGTGCTTCGGGTGGCCACCGTGTAGTGCAGATATGCGGTGTTGCCATTAGCCAATTTGATGCGGAACCATTCCTTGCTAGCTCCAGTCAAAGTAAATTTGGTACCTTTTTTCGCTTTGGTGACAATGGAAGCGGACAGGCTTGGAGCGGAACGGACATTGGCGACCGAAGCCGTCACCGTCACTTGCCCGGTAGCCGGTTGGATGCCGGATGTCGGGGATTGGTCGCTCCCCTTGGCCTCATACTTTACATAGGGACTGTACACAAATGCGAGGCGCCCATTGGGCAATTTCACTTGATACCAATCGCCGGAAATGCCGGTGACCGTCAAGCGGGTGCCTTTTGCCAGGGTTTGAATGACGAAGGAACCGGTTGATGGGCCTGTACGGGCGTTGACATTGCTACCCGTGATCGTGGCTGTCCCTGATTTGGGTTTGAGTCCGACGCGGCTGTCCCCACGCCATTGGTTGTTGCTGGTTCCGGAGTGAATCCAAACCGGAGTTCCTTCATAAATGGTGTTATACAATTCAATCACGTCTTTGTTGTGCATCCGGACGCAACCGCTGGAGGCATGTTTGCCAATGGATTGAGGATTGTTTGTCCCGTGAATGCCATAGGTGCGGCCGTTGTCGCCGCGGACGCTGATGCCATTCCAACGCTCCCCGAGCGGATTGTCGGGATGGCCGCCAGGAATGTTTTTCCAGCCTGGCTTGTTGATTTTGACTACTACGGGCCAAGTGCCTTCAGGTGTGAGTTGGCTGGTTCGCCCAGTTGCCACGGGGTACACCTTGCTCACTTTGTCATTTTTGTATAAGTAGAGTTTGTTCGTTTTTTTGTTAATTTCGATTTTGTAGTCAGTTGAAGCCGCGAAGCTGTGTTGTGGAATGATCAATGTGGCCATTAAGGCGATGATGGCAATCAAGCCCATGTTCAAAAGTATCTTTCTATGGAACAATATGTCCCCCTCCCTTTAAGTAAAAAGCCTTTGGCGACGGGCAAAATTTGACAAATGCCTCTATTTCGATCATACTTCATGTCAAATTCCCTGTGAAGACTATATAATCAAAAATATTTAAAAATAATCGTAAGATCATTAACTTGCCTTCTACCTGCCAGATTGGGATGTCTGCATTGTGCCGGTGGGTAGGGGATTGATGGCGAGTGACATCATTTTAATAAAGAATTAATGCGATAAAGGCTAGAAGTCGGCGGCGGGTTAATGGTAACATCAATCTCATAACAAACGGCAAGGCAAAAGCGAATGCCATCACTTTGGGGGAGGGTTTTGCTGTGTATAAGACGGTTTTGTTTGATGTGGATGGTGTGTTTTTGAGTGAAGAGCGGTGTTTTGATGCTTCGGCTCTGTCAGTGTGGGAATTGTTGCATGCCCCCCACTTCCTTGCGTTGCCGCAAGCGGAGCATGATGTTCAACCGGAAGAATCTGCCATTCGGCTGATCCGGGACCGGGTGTTCGACCGCAATCGGGTTTTGGATTGGATGAAGACGCGGGGGCTTAATTCCAATTGGGACATGGTATATCTCGCTTTTGCGGGCCAACTGCTTTTGTTGTTGAAACATCTGTATCCAACGCATCCGACGGAAGTGAAGGATTTTGTCAGCCAGCCGATCACGGAGGAAGCGCTTGCCGGAATCCAGCAGTGGGCAGGAAAAGATAAGAATGGATTCGCACCAGAGTTCACCCGGTTCCCGGATCTTTTTGCAGGGCAAGAGCAGTTGGACAAGATGGCTTTGCTCACCTATTTCAACACGTTAGCCTCTGATTGGTTTGACGTAGAAGTGAAGCAGTTTTCACGAAACAGCGCCTTGTGGGAATGCTGTTACTCCGTTTATCAGGAGTGGTATCTGGGGGATGAATTGTACCGAAAAAGCGAAGGTGTCGATGTGCGCATGCCCGGAAAAGTAGGCTTTTTGCAACAGGAAATTCCCATTGTCGCCCCTGAACGGATGGGGGAGATGCTCAAGCTGCTCAAAGAGAAAGGGATTGCCGTGGGCATCGGAACCGGGCGCACCTTTGAAGAAACGGCAGTGCCGCTAAAACAGCTGGGGCTATTCGGATTGTTCGATAAGTCGCACATCGCCACGGCATCAGACGTGATCGCTGCAGAGGAAGCCTATCCTGAAAAGGCGCCGCTCGGCAAACCCGAACCATATACGTATATTAAGGCTCTCTTGGGGGCGTCGTCCTCCATAGAAGCGTGTCTCGATTGCGCTTTGCCGCTGGCAGAGGGTGCTGAGATCTTGATCGTGGGGGATTCCGTCGCCGACTTTTTGGCAGCCAGAAAAATGGGTTGCGCTTTTGCGGCCACTTTGACAGGTTTGACTGGGAAGGCGGCGCGGGCTAAGTTTGAGCAGCTGAGGGCGGATTACATTCTGGACGATGTGACTGAATTGATGAAGGTGTTCACTTAAGAAAAATAAGTTTTTGGGTGAGTTCGTTGACTAACATCACCGATTTTTTGCATAATAAAAATTGAGACGCAATCATGATAGCAGCTCTTCTCCCCATCTTGGGGAATAGGAGTGTGGACATATTACATAGGAGGGTTCTGGAATGGCGAAATTCGAATTGCCCGCATTGCCTTACGCTTTTGATGCTTTGGAGCCGCATATTGACGCGCAAACCATGGAAATTCACCATGACCGCCATCATGCCACATATGTGAACAACTTGAACGCCGCTCTGGAAGGAGTGGAAGTGAGCGCTACTTCCGTAGAAGCGTTGATTGCCAACCTGGATGCACTGCCAGAGAACGTGCGCACCGCTGTTCGTAACAATGGTGGTGGCCACGCTAACCACAGCCTGTTCTGGGAAATCTTGAGCCCAAATGGCGGCGGTGAACCAACTGGCGAAGTGGCTCAAGCGATCAAAGATACATTTGGCGATTTCGACAGCTTCAAGAAACAATTCACCGATGCGGCGACCAAGCGCTTCGGTAGCGGTTGGGCTTGGTTGGTTGTGAAAGACGGCAAGTTGGCTGTGACCAGCACCCCTAACCAAGACAGCCCGCTGATGGAAGGGGCTACACCAATCTTAGGCCTGGACGTATGGGAGCACGCTTACTACCTCAAATACCAAAACAAGCGCCCGGCTTACATCGAGGCTTTCTGGAATGTGGTCAACTGGGA
Source organism: Laceyella sacchari (assembly GCF_024927925.1). Lineage (NCBI taxonomy): Bacteria > Bacillati > Bacillota > Bacilli > Caryophanales > Thermoactinomycetaceae > Laceyella > Laceyella sacchari. Next base: position 2,719,603 of record NZ_CP103866.1, on the reverse strand, counting down.
AGAAGTAAACAAACGTTATCTCGCCGCGCGCGGATAATCGGGAAGCGCAACCCGTTATGGGGTTGCGCTTTTTTTGCTCTGGCGGGGCATGCCGGGGCGGAGTGTGCGCTTTTGCGCCGTGTAAACAAAAAGTGTAGAATAAAAAAAGTTCACCCCTTATATTTGCTGAAGTGTTGTCGCAGACTATCCAACAAGGAGGGGATGTGATGGCGCGCAAAAGAAAAAACCGGTTGCTCCATCCCGCAGCCAGACAGGGAATGGATATGCTTAAGAAGAATGTGATGGGCAAGGCGTTGGGCAAGCATATCGCAAGCCCAGATGACGTAAGTATGGAAGTAGCCAAGCAATTAGGCATTCCGTTTGAGGAGCGGGGGAACGGAGAGCTGAAGGCTGAAGACGCCGGCAAGATCGGCGGAGTCATCGGAGGAAGCATGGTGAAAGAACTGGTGCGCATGGCTGAGGCCTCGTTGGCTCACAACCGAAAATGAGGGCAAATCGGTATGAACGGTTAGTTAAGATTAGTATAGAAATCAACAGATTCATATATATGCGCTAAATGAGCGCGCTATAATGGGGAAGACGGGTTAAGGAGGGGAGTGCCATCGAACGCATACTCTTGCTTACAATGGGATTTGGGACAGGCCACAACTCCGCCGCCAAAGCGTTGGCGTGCGAGTTTAATAAACAACCGAACGTCACCGCGGAAGTCGTTGATCTGCTGCAACTCATTCCAAACAGTTTTCATCCCCTGTTGCAGTCCGGATACCACGGCATGCTAAGTAAGTTTCCGACCTTATACTATTATTTATATGATTGGACTCACCATAACAAAGTCATTCGGTACGTTTCTAGTGAAGTGATTGAAAAGATGGGCTGGTCCATTCGCAAAAGGTTGAATCAGCTGATTCGCGTGACGGAGCCAACCAAAATTGTGACCACCCATCCTTTCGGATTGCTCATGTGTCCGGACATCTACGAAGAGATCCCGACGGTTGGGGTGGTGACGGATTATGAGTTGCATCCCATTTGGCTCGCTCGCGTGCCCCATGTGTTGTGCGTGCCCAAAAAATTGCCTAATTGGCATCAGTTTGAGCGGATACAGTGGCAAACCGGGTTGTCATTGATTGAGACCGGCATTCCGGTCAATCCCACATTTTATGAGCATGTATCCAAGCAAGAGGCGTGCCGCCGGTTGGGGTTGTCCCCCGTGCGCCCGGTGGTGCTCGTCATGGGCGGAGGCACTGGCCTGGGACCGTTGGAACAAGTTGTGGGCGAATTGCAAGAGTTGGACCATTTGCAGTTGGTGGTGCTGACAGGGAAGAATCGGGGGTTGTTTGAGCGGCTGACTCAACAGTTTGTTGCACCGCACATACGGATTGAGGGGTATCGCACCGATGTACCCTTATGGATGTCCGCCGCCGACCTTTTGATCACCAAGCCGGGTGGGGTGACCATCACCGAGGCTATTGCTAAACAGTTGCCGATGCTGTTGTTTGAAGCTTTCCCGGGTCAGGAAGAAGCTAATCAGCAATATCTCTTGCATCATCGCGTCGCCATGATTACGCGTCCGTCAACCATTCGCCTGCAAGTCTCCAAACTGCTCGATTCACCGTTGCAATTGGGGCGGATGCGCGAACGGTTTGAGGTACTGATGTCATCAGACGCGTGTCAGAGAATCGTCAAAGAGACATGCAATGCCAAAGCTCCCATTTTACAGACTTTGTAATGAAGTCTGTTTTTTTATGCGCCGTAGGATGAATCATTTCGCCGCTTGCTAAACGATTCAAAGTTGGAATATTGTAAAAAGGAGGGGAGGGAAAGTGGATGAAGTTGGTTACTTATATGGTTAAAGTGGATGAACTCAATATTCAATCACAAGATGGGATGCTGGCCCGTTTGGGCTGGGTGCGGGACGGGCATGTGATCGATGTCGGGCTGGCACAGCAGTGCATGGAGTTGGAGCAAAACCTCGTCTTTCCTTACCGTCTCGCCACCGACATGCTTACGTATTTGCAACGGGGTGAACAGGAACGCGACTTTCTGCAACAACTGGATCAAGCATTGGGGCAGAGAGATTGGTTGCGCTTGCAAGTGGAAGGGGAACCGGTGGCATTGGCTCTGGCCGAAGTGGATTTATTTGCGCCGATTGCGACACCGAGTAGCCTGCGCGATTTCTACGCCTTTGAAGAACATGTGCGGACATGCCGCCAAAAGCGGGGATTGGACATGGTACCGCAGTGGTATGAAATCCCCGTTTTTTATTTTTCCAACCATCAAGCAGTGATTGGCCCGGAAGCGCCTGTGAAAAAACCGGCGTACACCAATCAGCTGGACTATGAATTGGAGATTGCCTGTGTCATCGGCAAAAGGGGTAAGAACATCAAGCGCGAAGAGGCTCTTGCCCATATCGCAGGCTTCATGATTATGAATGATTGGAGTGCTCGCGACGCCCAACTGCAAGAGGTGGCGGTCGGGCTTGGGCCGGCGAAAGGGAAAGACTTCGCTACTTCGCTTGGCCCCTGGTTGGTGACGACAGATGAATTGGAAGATTGTCGCGATGGAGAGCACTGGTCGCTTACGATGCGCGCGCGTGTTAATGGCCGTGAGCTATCCAAAGGGAATACCAAAGAGTTGCATTGGACCTTCGCGCAAATGATTGAACGGGCGTCTGCTGAGTGTGAATTGGTACCAGGAGACGTGATCGGATCAGGCACGGTGGGCACAGGTTGCTTGTTGGAGTTGGGTGAGGAAGTCCACCCTTATCTCCAACCAGGAGATGTGGTAGAATTGGAGATCGACCGCTTGGGATTGTTGCGCAACACGATTGTGGAATGACATTTTCTTTTTAATAATTGACAAGTATCCTCGGTTAGCCCATAATAAATTAAAATATTGGAAAAACGATATCGGTTGTACGACTTTCTTATCCAGAGTGGCGGAGGGACTGGCCCGATGAAGCCCGGCAACCTCGGTATATCCTTACCGGAAGGTGCCAAATCCTGCAGTGCCCATGTTGCACTGAGAGATAAGAAGAATGGTTTCGTCGTGTGCAAAAACCCTCTTCTTATCTAGAAGAGGGTTTTTTCTATATTCAAACACAATCATTTGGAGGGATTGGGATGGAACAGGTGCGAGTGGCACTGTTGGGCTTGGGTACGGTAGGCACCGGCGTGTGGAAGATGATTCAAAGCAACCAAGACGTGATCGCCCGGCGCACGGGCATGTGGGTAACGGTGGAGGCCATCTTGGTGCGCGATATCAACAAAGAACGCCAAGTGGAAGGAACGCAATCGTTGTTGACCAACTGTTTTGACGAAGTGCTGGCCCGCGAGGTAGATGTAGTTATCGAAGTGATGGGAGGCGTCGAACCGACCCGTGATTATTTGCGGCGGGCAATGGAAAACGGTTGTCACGTTGTGTCCGCCAACAAGGAATTGTTGGCCCGCCATGGGGAAGAATTGCGCGCATGGGCAAAGCAGTTTGGTGTGAAGTTGGCTTATGAAGCCAGTGTGGGCGGTGGAATTCCGATTATCGGCACGGTTTCCCATTTCCTGAAGGCCAATCGCATATGCAAAGTTTCTGGCATATTAAATGGTACAACCAACTTCATTCTAACCAAAATGAAGGACGAAGGTCGTACGTATGAGGACATATTGATAGAAGCGCAGCAAAAGGGATATGCTGAAGCGGACCCGACGGCAGATGTTGAGGGAATCGATGCTGCTCATAAACTGTCGATTCTCTCGCGCCTCGCTTTTGATGTGCATGTGCCTGTCGATCAGATTCAGCGGGTGGGCATCACACAGATCTCCCCGATCGAATTGGAGTTGGCCGATCAGCTTGGCTTTGCGGTTAAATTGCTTGCTTCCGCTGAACAATACGGTGAAAACGGCCCAGTGTCCTGCTCGGTATCCCCTACCTTGTTGCCGTTGTCCCATCCCTTGTCCAATGTGAACGATGTGTACAATGCTGTGCATGTAGAGGGAGACTTTGTTCAGGACCTTACGCTGATCGGCCAGGGGGCGGGTGAGAAGCCGACTGCCAGCGCTGTGGTGGAGGATTTGTGCAACTTGTGGCGGTTGGCGGGACAGACCGCCGGCAAAGCGGCTCCCCGCGCATTGTTATTGGAGAGTGCGGATGGAGATGGTTCACGCTTTCATCTCTTGTCTTATCCGTCCGTGCAAGCATCGGCTGCCCAAGTGGTCGGGCACCTGGAGCGGGCAGGTCTACCGGTACAGGCATGGAAGGCGACGCAAGAGGGAGAAACAACGTGGTTAGCGTTGATCGCCAACGGATGGAAGCAAGGGCAAGCGGATTGTTTGTTGCGTGAGCGGAGCTTGGCAGTGACTTGGCATGCAAACCGTCCCGTTGTGGGCGGAGGGGTTCCATGGAGCTCCAAGGCAGTGCCGTTGGCTAAAGCGGCGGGCGGCCAGTGAACAGGCAGAAGGCTCCTGCTGTTTAAAGCTTTTGGTTTTTTCTTTATTCCGGCGGCCACCAATGGCCGTCTTTTTTTGGAATCACCTGCCCGTCAGACCTGCGTTTTCAAATTGTTTCGGGTACAATAGGATAAGCGCATTTATTAAGGAAAGGAAAACGGCAGATGAACAAGTCAACCAAGCAAGCAAAACAGATTCGCTTGAAGCGGGGAGAGGTGATCCAGCTTCCCATCCGCCGCATCGGCATCAATGGCGAGGGTATAGGCCACTACCAAAAGCAAGTCGTTTTTGTGGAAGGCGCTGTACCGGGTGAAATCGTGGTTGCCCGTGTGGTACAAGTGGAACCCAAATTTGCCAAAGCCCAATTGCTGAAAGTGAAGAAAAAATCAGCTTATCGGGTGGAACCGCCGTGTCCGGTGTATCGGGAGTGCGGTGGGTGCCAATTGCAGCACATTGACCGCCGGATGCAGAAGCGCTTGAAGCGGGAGTTGGTTGCCGAGAGTTTCGCCAGGTACGCTGGTTTGCGAGATGTGCCGATCGGCGAGACTGTCACCATGGATGAACCGTGGTCGTATCGCAACAAGGCGCAATTTCCTTTACGGCGCGTGGGCGGTCAAGTCTCTATGGGCATGTTTTCCGCCGCTTCTCACCAATTGGTTGATGCGAGTGCATGCATGGTGCAACACCCTAAGCTGAACGAAGCCCTTTATAAAGCCAAGCGACTGGTGGAGGAGTTGGGGGTGGATATCTATGATGAGCGGAAACATCGCGGCACACTCAGGCATTTGGTGGGGCGGATTGCTTTCGCCACGGAAGAAATCCAGTTGGTGTTGGTCACCCGGACAAAATCATTTCCCGAAGAAGAAGCTTTTGTGCGTGAAGTGACCCGAAGGCTACCTCAAGTGAAAAGCGTAGTGCTGAACTACAATCCAGATAAAACTTCGCTTGTATTTGGAGAAGAGTCCCGGCTGTTGTGGGGGAATGAGAAGCTGATTGAGCGATTGGGAGAGTTGACGTTTGCGTTATCTGCCCGGGCCTTCTTTCAGCTCAATCCCGTCCAGACCGTCCGGCTGTATGACGCGGTCAAACGAGCAGCTCGCCTGACAGGGACAGAAACTGTGATTGACGCCTATTGCGGAGCAGGAACCATCGGCTTGTGGTTGGCGTCTGGAGCGAAGCGTGTCATCGGCATGGATACAGTACCTGAAGCTGTTGCCGATGCCAAGGAGAACGCCAAGTTGAATGGTATCGCCCATGCCGAATATTACGTGGGTGCGGCAGAAACGCTTTTGCCCAAGTGGATCAAAGAAGGGTTGCGGCCAGATGTTATCGTGGTAGATCCGCCGCGGACCGGATTGGGACAGCCTCTGTTGCAGGCTCTGATGCGGACAAAGGTGCCGCGCTTGGTATATGTTTCTTGCAATCCAGCGACGTTGGCCAAAGATTGTGCGCAGTTGTTGAAGAGCGGGTATCGGGTTGCAGGGATTGAACCGTTTGATATGTTTCCACAGACAGCGCATGTGGAAGCCGTGTGTGAATTGGTGCAGACATAAATGAATAGCAAAACAGAAAGAGCGGGTGGGAGAAGATGAACCGTAGCGTGGATTGGAAGAAGGGGATGCGCGCTGGCCTTAAAACATCGTGGGAGTTGAGCAAAATCGTTCTTCCCATTGCAATTGTCATTCAGGTGGCTAAGCAGACGCCCGTGTTGGAATGGGTGACGGAACGCATTGCTCCCTTTATGTCTGTGTTTGGATTGAGTGGGGAAGCGGCGATTCCGCTGGTGTTGGGCAATGTGTTAAATCTTTATGCCGCATTAGGGGCTATGCAGGCGGTTGACTTGACGGTGAAGCAAGCGTTTATCTTGGCGGTCATGCTTAGCTTCTCACACAACATGTTTATCGAATCGGCGGTTTGTCGCCGGGTGGGTGTGGCGACATGGGCCGTGATCACTGTGCGGATGGGACTGGCAGTGGTCTCGGCCTTGATCATCAACTGGACGTGGGCCGGTGGCGGAGAACCGATCACACAAGGAGTGTTGGCGCCAGTTGAGCATGCCCGTGCCGACGGCTGGGTGGATATCTTGCTGACGGCCCTCTACGCATCGGCCGAAGGTGTATTGCAACTGGTGGTGATTGTGCTGCCGTTGATGGTCGTTTTGCAGGCCCTCAAGGATGTCGGTTTTCTGGATCGGGTGGCGCAGTGGATTATGCCGCTGCTCAAACCTTTGTCGATTTCCGGGCATGGAGCGATTGCGATGGCCACGGGGTTGTTTGCTGGCTTGTTTCTGGGGGCGGGTCTTATCATTCAAGAGGCGGAAGAGCGCAATTTTTCCAAGCGTGATATGACATTGATTATGATTTTTTTGGCCGCTTGTCATGCGGTCGTTGAGGATACCTTGATTTTTGTCCCACTTGGAATTCCGGTCATTTACCTGTTGTTGATCCGATTGCTGGCTGCGATCGCCGTCACACTGGTTGTCGCACGCCTTTTAGTGAATTCCGGAGAAGAGCCCTTAGGGCAGCGGATGCAAAGACAGGTGCATTGAAATTGATGATTGGGTATTTTTCTACATTTTATAAATGTTTAGCAGGGTTAATCTATATAAAAGTCGAATAAAATCATTTAATATTCTAGTGGTTTGGTGCAATGACATGAAAGGGATGAACATGACATGGAACTCGTTTTTCGCACGATTAAACCTGCTGATGCACCTGTGTTAAAGGAATTCTTGGAGTTGGCGATGGAGTTTTATGGAAACGAACGTGAACAAATGATGGATCATTATCTCGCAGATTGGGGAAAACGGGTGGATATCGGCTTTATCGTTTTATTAAAGAAAGAAAAAAAGCCGATTGGTGCAGTATGGTTCCGCCAATTCACACAAGACCGCCCGGGGCTCGCTTTTCTTGATGAGAAGACGCCAGAGCTGATTGCGGCTGTTTCGCCAGAGTATCGCAATCAAGGGATTGGGCGCTACCTGATTACCCGGTTGGTTAATCAAGCCCGCATGGAGGGCTTTCAGGCACTTTCGGTTGCCGTGCATAAGGATAACCCGGTGCTCGGCTTATACGAGCGGCTCAGCTTTCAAGTTGAGCGCGAAGATGGGTCTCTCAAGGTGTTGCGGTTGACGCTTTAGCCTTGAAACTCCTGGGCGCATTGTTTTTTACCGTTTTTGCTTCGGTAAGGTTTGCCTTTTGCCCGATCGTCTTGCAGTTCGTTGACCGAGTGCGTTTGGGAGGGTTATAATAAATGACAAATTGAAGGAAAGGAACGGTATGCGAACAATGGACAATGTATCTCGCTAATCGAAACCAATCATTGAGGAATCAATTACTCAGTGTTTTCGGAGCGGGATTCGTCTGTCCATTTTTCGTTATTGCACGAGCATCACTGGCGCGTTGCTTGGCTGGTTTATACCTGTCAAGTGATGGGCTTTTCGTGTATGCCGTTAAACGGATATGGCATGAATCCTCTCTGAGAACGAAGGGAGGATTTTTTTTGTTTTTGCTAGAAGCGGCAAATGTGAATAAGTGGTTGGGTGAGCGGTTGTTATTCTCATTGGATGAATTGAAGGTACAAGCCGGTGAAAAAATCGGCATCGTCGGTTTGAACGGCGCTGGCAAAACGACGCTTTTGCGCACATTGGCCGGGGAAGAGCCCGCCGACGAAGGACGGATTGTGCGGCACGGTTCGGTGGCCTGGATCAAACAACTGGTCAGCGACAGCGAAATGCCGCTGAGCGGGGGTGAACAGGTGCGCGAGCAGATTAAACGGGCCTTTTCAAAGCAAGCCTCGCTTTTGTTAGCGGATGAGCCGACTTCTCACCTCGATTTGGCCGGGGTCAAGTGGCTGGAGAAAGAGTTGCGGTCGACAGACCGTGCCGTCCTGCTGATCTCACATGACCGGGCGCTGTTGGATGCGGTTTGCGGTAAGATTCTGGAGATTGAACAGGGAGTGTGCACACTGTATCCGGGCAACTACTCCTTTTACCGCGAAGAAAAGGAACGGCGTCGCGCCTTTGCCCAAGCGGAGTATAATCAGTACGTGGCCGAGAAAAAACGGTTGCAAGCGGCGATTCGTGAAGTGAAAGAACGGTCGCGGAGGATGATGAAGCCGCCGAAGGGGATGAGCGTGTCCGAAGCACGTATGGGAAAAGATTATCGAGGGACGAAGCAGGGAAAAGTGGCGGGACGCGCGAAAGCGCTCGAATCGCGGTTGGCCCGCTTGGAAGAGAAAGAAAAGCCGCGCGAGTTGCCGCATGTGCAATTTGATGCCAGCCATCACCATCCCATCGGAAGCAAGGTGGTGTTGCGACTGGAGCAAGTCGGCAAACCAGGCCTGTTTGCACCGTTGCGGTGTGCGATTCCGACGGGAGCGAAGGTGGGCGTGATTGGTGCCAATGGTGCGGGCAAATCGACATTGCTTCAGTTGCTGGTTTCCCGCGCGCCTGGGGTTGCCTGGGCCTCGGCGGCGAAAATCGGTTTTTTCCAGCAACAACTCAATGTGTTGGATGAAAGAAAATCGATTTTGGAGAATGTGCGGATATCCAGCCGGTATGATGAGACCATGATCCGCACGGTACTTGCTCGGCTGTTGTTTCGCCGTGAGGAGGTGCACAAGCCGGTGAGCGTGCTCAGCGGCGGCGAGCGGGTGAAGGCGGCGCTGGCCAAAGTGTTTTTGAGCGAGTCCAATGTGTTGGTGTTGGATGAACCGACCAATTTCTTGGATCTGTTTGCGCGCGAGGAGTTGGAACGGGTGCTTAAAAGTTATCCGGGAACGTTGCTGTTCGCTTCGCATGACCGTCATTTGCTCCGGGAGGTGGCTGACCGCTTGATTATCATTGAAGATCAGCGCGCCGTTTATTTCCAGGGAACGTTTGCGGAGTATGAGCGAAGCTTGACCCGAACAGTCGCCTCTCAGCCCCAACAGTCGGCTGAGTCCTTGTTGCGGGTTGAAACGGCATTGGCGGAAGTGCTGGGGCGACTCGGTTTCCCGTTACCAGAGGCGGAGCGAGCTGAGCTGGAACGGCGTTTTCAGGAGCTGGTGCGAGAACGCGATCGGTTGAAACGAGGGAAATAGAAGCGTGTGAGAGGGTTGCATCCATGGGGTAGGATGCGGCCCTTTTTTCGTTGAGGGAGTGGAGACATCGGCATGGTTTTGCCTTAAAATCAGAATATGATGCCAAAGGGAGGTGAAACGATGAATCCATCGCGTGCCGGTGTGTTTTTGTTACTCGCATTGGGAGTGGTGGCATTCTCTTTTTCCGGTATTTTCATCAAGTGGTCGTCTGCGCCTGCCAGCGTGTTGGCCACGCATCGTTTGTCGCTGACTGCGTTGCTCATGTTGCCATGGGTCTGGCGGGAGCGTGCCGGGCTGACTGGCCTGACGGGTAAGGATTGGGTTCGGCTGTCGCTGTCGGGCTTTTTTTTGAGCTTGCATTTCTTGTTCTGGATGTCATCCTTCCATTACACCTCAGTGGCTAGTGCAATGATTTTCTTGAATCTGACCCCGCTCCTGGTGGCGGCGGGAGCTTTTCTGATGTTTAAGGAGAAGTATCCGGCGCGTGCGTTTTGGGGAATGGGATTGGCGCTGGTCGGCACGGGGCTGGTTGTTGGCGGTGATTTTACTTGGACCCTTACGGCGCTGTGGGGAGATGTGTTGTCGTTTTTGGGCGCGGTTGCTGTTGCCATCCATATGCTATTGGGGCAAAATTTGCGCCAGCGCATCTCTTCGACGGTTTACAGTTTTGTGGTGTTTGTGGTCGCCACCTTGGTGCTGGCCGGATATAACGTTGTTCTCGGTGTCCCGCTGTTTTCCTATCCAGCTGAAGAATGGGGCATCTTCTTCCTGTTGGCCACCGTGCCGACCGTCTTTGGCCACTTGTTGTTCAATTGGTTGCTCAAGTTTACCAAAGCGGTTACGATTCAGATGGCCGTACTGGGTGAACCGGTAGGAACGGTTTTGTTGGCGGCGTGGCTCCTTGATGAGGCGGTCATTTGGTCGCAACTGGTGGGTGGATTGCTGTCTATCGTCGGAATTGTGTGGTTTATTCGGGCGCAGGCGCGGTCAGAAGAAGATGGCAAGGTTCAGACGGCTGCTTGAGAAGGCTTCAACCTCTGAGCGGAGCTACATGGCCTTATACGTCATCCCTGTCCGTAGCCTTTTCCATTCCGTAGATGTCGGAGAAGGGAATGGTGGTGGTTTCCCGCCCATTGGCCAGTCGAATCCAGCGCTCATGCGGATTGATTTTTTGCACAAAGCCGCACCATTCACAGGGGCGGCGCCGGCTCACATAACGGACGAGCAGAGGGAAGTCGCCATCCACCGCCTCCATCAGCAGGCGATTCATCTCGACGAGCTGGTCTTCATCCAACTGAGGGGGAATGAACGCTTCCTCGTCCTGTTTGCGTTGCAAGAGTGCCGCACGGTGTTCTGGGAGAAACATACGGCTGCCTTCCCACAGCATGTTGTGGCGATTCAAAGATTCATTCATCGGTAATGCCCTCCTATTTTTTGTGACCGTTCTAGAGCTTGCCCGGCGCGGGTTAGCGAAGCGGCTCGCAAAATGGCAGTAGGACCGAAGCGTTGGTTGATTTCATCCATGACATGGCCCAAACGGTACTGTTGCTCATTGTTCTCAAATAAGCTGAGTTGCATGGGTTGATCGGTGGACAGCTGGCTCAGGCTTACACCGATGGAACGGATCGGCTGGCCGTCCCAAAAGCGGGTGAACAATTCCCGGGCATGGCTAAATACAGTCATTGTGTGATTGGTTGCTTCCGGCATGGTGCGTTGCCGATGGAAGCCGCTGGGGAAGTTGAAATCGGCTCCGCGGCAACCGACACTGACAGTCCACCCCACTTGCCGTTGCCGACGCGCGCGCCGGCACACTTCCTCGCACAACTCCAATAAAACGACACTGATTTCTTCCGTGGTGCGATAGTCACGGGGCAAGGTCATCTGATGCCCGATTGCTTTTTGTTTTTGAAACGTGTCAGGATGAACGGGTGATAGGTCAATGCCGTTGGCTGTCATCCACAGAACATGCCCGTTCACTCCCCACCGTTTTCGCAGGCGAGCCAGTGGGCAACGGGCGAGGTCGCCAATTGTGGCGATTCCCATGCGGCGCAAGTGGCGTCCCATCCGTTTGCCGACACCAAACATTTTTTCAACGGGCAACGGCCAGAGATGGGTTTCCAACTTGTCTTTGGTCAGTTCAAACAAGCCGCTTTCGTTCTTTTTGGCAAAGTGGTCGCAAGCCATTTTGCTGAGCACTTTGTTGGGGCCGACGCCAATTCGGGCATACAGACCGAGTTGGATGGCGATCTCTTGTTGGATTTTGCGGGCCGTTTCCATCGGGGAGCCGAATAATGTTTGGCAACCGTTGATGGAAAGGAATTGCTCATCAATCGAATACGGTTCAACCCGATCGCTAAATTGGCCCAAAATCTCTGTAATCCGCAAGGAGGTTTGCAGGTAAAGAGACATTCGCGGCCGAACCACGGTCAAGTGGGGGCAACGCTCTTCCGCTTCCCGCAAGGTGATAGCGTTTTGGATGCCATACGATTTGGCGAGCGGGCAAGCGGCGAGGATGACGCCACTTCGCCGCTCTGGGTCACCCGAGACGACCAGGGGGCGATGTTGCAACTCGGGCCGCAAGGCTTTTTCGATGCTGGCGTAGAAAGATTGCATGTCAATGAGAAGCACCGTTGATTCCATATGGGTCACTCCATTATGCGAACATATGCTTGCGTTTGTTTTTATTATATGCAAATATATGTTCGGGTAATATCGTAAAATGTTTCCAATCAGATCAGGACAGGGGAGAGGACTGGCATGAACGGGAAAACGATCTATTATCACGGACGGATCATCACATTGGACCCGTCCCAGCCATTGGCGGAAGCGGTAGTTGTGGAGCAGGGGCGGATTGTAGCGGTGGGGGAGACGGAACAGCTTTTGCTCGATCATGGCCGGGCGCAAGTAAACAAGGTAGATTTGCAAGGGGGCTATGTTTATCCGGGGTTCGTCGACAGCCATCTTCACCTGTCAGGGGTTGGGCAACGGTTGCGATGGCTGGATCTGGGTGTGTGTCGGAGCAAAACGGAGTTATTGCAGGCAATCAAACGGCGGGTGGTAACCAGCAAAGAGGGTGAATGGATTCTGGGCATGGGGTTGGATGAAAACCGTTTGCAGGGCGGCGCACCGACACTGGAAGAGTTGGATGAAGCCAGCCCCCACCATCCCGTGCTTTTGGCCCGGGTCTGTTTGCATGCTCATCTCGTCAATTCGGCTGCTTACCGGGTGGCGGGGATCACAGAGTCAACGGCGCCACCGGAAGGCGGTATGTTTGGGAGGGACGGAAGCGGACGGCTGAACGGATGGGTGTATGAACAAGCTTCCCAGCCTTTCTATGCTGCGCAACCCACCCCGTCTTACCACGAAAAGAAAGAGGCGATTCGCCAAGCGATGAAACAGGCGTTGGCTTGTGGATTAACTGGCGGGCACAGCGAAGATTTGCGGTATATCGGAAATGTCGGGGAGTTGGTGCGGATTTATCGCGAGTTGGTGGATGAGGGAGTGAAGTTTCGAACGCATCATCTGTTGTATCACCCTTATCTGGCTGAACTCGATGAGCTGGAGCCAACGGAGCTGGTGCCAAATCCGTGGGTTCGCTTGGGGGCGGTAAAAATTTTTGCCGACGGTTCGATTGGCGGAAGGACCGCGTTGATGTCGGCACCTTATACCGATGATCCGAATCAAATCGGGGTGGCGATCCACGAGCAAGCGGAATTGCTGGACTTGGCGCGCCGTGCTGCTACCTGTGGACGCCCCATCGCGGTGCATGCGATTGGTGATGAAGCGGCGCGCCGGGTAATTGAGACCATGGAGCAAGTCCCCGCTCCGGCAGGAGAGCTACGGCATCGCCTCATTCATGGTCAATTTTTGCGGGCGGATCTGATTGCGCGCCTGCAAAGGCTGGATGTGGTGGTGGACATTCAACCGCGTTTTGTAGCGAGCGACTTTCCATGGGTGTTAGAGCGGGTGGGAGAACAACGGATTGCTTATGCCTATGCATGGAAAACGTTGCTCGAAACAGGAATTTCCTGCGCGGCAGGGAGTGATGCTCCAATCGAGCCTTTGCATCCGCTCTTGGGAATGCACGCGGCAGTGACCCGGCGACGCCTGGAAGATCCAGTTACTCATCCTGGATATCTGCCTGAGCAGAAATTGCAACCGCTTGCGGCTTTGCGTTTGTTTACGCAGGGAAGCGCTTACGCGGAAGGCATGGAAAAGGAGAGAGGCGTGATCGCTGTTGGGCGCTGGGCAGATCTCACCGTGTACGACCGCGATCTTTTGCAGTGCCCAGCGGAGGAATGGATCAAAGCGAAGACGGTGTGCACAGTGGTGAACGGACAGATGGCATACGATGGGAGATAATCCGAACCCGTCGACTCCGCTTCCAAACATTTGATGTTCTTTTTTGACAAGGGGCCACATATTTTTACCTCAGGGGGGATGGTATGGCCATCATCAACGCGCGGGAAAAAGATGTCAAGTTGTTGGCCCGGTTGATGCGGGCGGAAGCAGAAGGAGACGGGAAACTTGGTATGTTGAATGTGGGCAATGTGGGCGTGAACCGGGTGTTGGCCGATTGTCTCGATTTTGAGGGGCTACGCTCGGTCCAGGACATGGTGTTTCAATCTCCGGGCGGGTTTGAAGCAGTGCAAAAGCCTTATTTCTACCAAGCGGCGCGCCAACAGGACATCCGGCTGGCCCGACAAGTCGTTCGCGGCCAGCGGTTCACCCCAGGACGGTATGCTTTGTGGTTTTTCGAGCCACCGGGAGCATGCCCGGCCCGATGGTTCAACCAAGTTAACGCCGGGCGTTATAAAAGCCATTGCTTTTATATACCGAGCCAATCGGATTGCCCCAAAGTATTCAGTTTTTAGGAGGCGGTGGAGATGTACTGGTCTTATCCATATGTTATGGGCATGGATGCCAATGTGTCGCAGCGGCGGCAGGAGCGGCGGTTTTCGGAAGATTTGATGCAAGCCAATGTGGGAAGACGAATCACGGTGTTTTTGACTTATGATGGTAGCCAACAGTGGCGGGATGTGACATTCTCGGGGGTGTTGCGCCAAGTGGGCCGGGATTATTTCATGATCCGGGAACAGAATTCTGGCCGGGACATGATGTTTTTAAACATCAATTTGGATTATGTGGTATTTGAGGATCAACCAGCGCGATTGGCGGAAGCATAGGGGAATGTGTGAAATGGAACGATGGCAAGCCGGGCGGAAAGGCGCCTGGTTTTTTCTGTGGATGAAAGGACTCCAACAAAGCGGAGTCCTTTACTCTTCAAAGAGATAGGCCAAGGCGTCCAAAGCTTGTTCAGGGGTCTCGACGACCAGTTGCGCGCGTTGGGCGAGTTCTTTGAGCGGATGGTGCAGACTTTCTGGCCGGATGAGAATCAATGGCTTATTTAAAGCCAAAGCCATAGATGCATCCATGGCCGTGTTCCATTGCCGGTATTTTTCACCGAACAGTGCGATCACAATGTCGGCTTTTTGCATCCAAACCCGTGTACGCAGGTTATTCACTTCTGAAGCGACATGGTCGCGATACACAGCATTTGGTTGCGTTCCTTTGATGCGTTCGCCGATTGCATCGGAGAGGTCATGGTTTTCTTGCGGCCCTTTGAAGCGGATGGGGAGGTTGCGGGCTTGCGCGCCTTGACGCAATTGTTCCCGCCAATCATCGTGAATCTGCCCAGCCAAATATACGATCAATTCCATAGCAAAACGCCTCCTTGATTCCCACGGGGGAATGTGTTTTACATGGCGGCTCCGTGTGGGCGGGCCACAAACTAAAGTGTATCAAATGAGCGTTCTGCGATAAATGGGTTTGCCGTGAATCGGAACAAGTGAAGAGGAAGGGTTGGCAGAACATTGGTGAAAAAAAGCTTCTTACAATCGAAAATGAATGGATCGTATCAACAGGGAGGTTCGGTCAAATTTTAATAAACCCGATCATCTAACTTGGGTTATGATGTAAGAATTGAATAAAAATGATTGACTGTATTAGTTATCTATTTTATTCTTAAAGCAGTGTACTTAATTCCGAGTTAATGTATATGGAATACCTGTTTTGCATGAGCAGACGCTGGAGGAAAGCGTGGGTTGTCTGTTAACACGGGGGAAATTGGGCAAAGGGAGTGACTGCCATGACGGTAGAATGGAAGTGGGCTGAACAAGCAGACAAACTAAACTCAGTAGAGCAATTGAAATTGAGACAGGATGGGCTCGACATCATCGACGAGATCAGAGAAGTTTACGCCAAACAGGGATTTGCCTCCATTCCGGAGGAGAAATTCGCCTTGTTCAAATGGGCGGGCATATATCAACAGCGCCCAAAATCTGACGGTTACTTCATGATGCGGGTTCGCATTCCCACCGGCATCTTAAACAGCCGTCAAGCGAGAGTCATCGCGGAGCTCTCTGAACGGTTCGGACGTGGTTTGATCGATGTGACGACGCGGCAGGCCATTCAATACCATTGGTTACGGGTGGAAAATCTGCCGGAGATGTTCGACCGTTTAGGCGAAGTAGGCCTCCATTCATACGAAGCGTGTGGAGATTGCCCACGGACCATTATTGGCAATCCGCTGGCGGGCATCGATCCCAATGAATTGATTGATACCCGGCCGATTGTGGCTGAGTTGGAGAAGACTTTTTTGCTGAACAGAGAGTTTTCCAACCTGCCGCGCAAGTACAAAATTTCGGTTTCGGCAAGCATTTATAATCCTGCCCATGCGCAGATCAATGATCTTGCGTTCACTCCCGCAGTCAAAGAAATAGATGGGGAAGAAGTGGTTGGATTCCATGTTTGGGTGGGCGGCGGCTTGTCCAACCGTCCGCATTTGGCACAACAATTGGATATATTTGTCCGACCGGAGCAAGTGGTGGATGTAGCCGTGGGTGTGACCAAAGTGTTCCGCGATTATGGATATCGACAAAAACGACACCGCTCCCGCCTGAAATTCTTGGTTGCCGACTGGGGCCCGGAGAAATTTTTGGAGGTGTTGTCCGGCGAGATCGGCACCTACCCGACGCGCGGGGAAGATCGGATCGTTGGCTGGAATGCAGGATATTTCACCGGAGTGCATCCGCAAAAACAAGCGGGCCTCTCCTATGTGGGGTTGAGTATTCCGGTCGGCCGGACTTCGGCGGAAGAATTCACAGCGTTGGCTGATTTGGCTGATCGTTATGGCTCGGGCACATTGCGCACAGTCAACACGCAAAACATTATCATCTCCGATGTGCCTGATGAGAAGGTAGCAGCCTTGCTCG
Organism: Laceyella sacchari; assembly: GCF_024927925.1. Lineage (NCBI taxonomy): Bacteria > Bacillati > Bacillota > Bacilli > Caryophanales > Thermoactinomycetaceae > Laceyella > Laceyella sacchari. The sequence continues at coordinate 2,702,811 of NZ_CP103866.1, read as the reverse complement.
AGGAGCCGCTCTTGAAGCGGTTGAGCCCGTCGCCAAAACCGTTTGAAGGCCACGCCGTGTCCTGCACCGGCAATGAGTTTTGCAACTTGGCGCTCACAGAGACGAAAGAGTTGATGCGAGAAGTGGCGCGGTATCTGGATGAGCATGTGGAATTGGATACCCCGATCCGGATTCATGTCAATGGATGCCCCAACTCCTGCGGACAACAGCAAATCGCCGACATCGGCTTGATGGGTGGCAAAAGCAAAACAGCCCAAGGGATGGTCGAGTCTTACCAAATCTCCGTCGGCGGTCATCTGTTCGGAGCAGGGAAGTTCAACACTCCGCTCAAAGGGCGTGTGGCCAAAGAGCATGTAGCTCCGGTGCTGAAAGAGCTTGTTCTGTTCTATAAGGAACAAAGACAGGCCGGAGAACGGTTTACACAGTTTATCGAGCGAGTTGGCATAGAGGCGTGCCAAGCAGAGCTGGATCGCATTTGTGAACGGGTGGTGCCGTCAGTATGAGCCAGGAATTGTACTTATACCGGTTGAAGGCTGAACTGAAAAACGGTGACACCCATGCGGTGGTGGTGTTGTCGACGGGCGATGAGCAAGCTTTCACCCATGCGGAAAAGGAATTGGAGCGTTATCTCATAGCCACACCAGATGTGAGGGAATGGACACTGGAAGAGAAAAAGAGAGTTCGCCCGGGTTCTGGTTACGTCTTGTCGTCCAACGGCTGAAATTGGTCTGATATGTGATCAAACCGTGCAACCAGACATATATGGAATGGGTGAGGAGGAATGAAAATGGAAAAACAGCTGTTGCAACAAGCGGTGTTGGATGAAACGCGGCTGAAGAGTTTGCAAGAAGAGTTGCGGACGAAACATCCGGAAGAAATCATCCGTTTCGGCGTAGAAGAGATTGGAGTCAAAGCGATCACGCTGGCTTGTAGTTTCGGTTATGAGGATGTGGCGCTGGTGGATATGGCGCTGAAGGTAAATCCTGAACTAGATATTTTTTATTTGGACACTGACTTGCACTTTGCGGAGACATATCAGGTGCGCGACCGCTTGAGCGAGCGTTACCGGAAAGAATTTATTCGTGTTGCGCCGGCACTGACGTTGGAAGAACAACAGGAGCACTACGGTGCTGAGCTTTGGAAACGCGATCCCGACTTGTGTTGCAAATTGCGCAAGGTGGAGCCGCTGAGAAAATTCCTGACCGGCTATCAAGGGTGGATCACCGGCATCCGTCGCGAACAGTCGCCCACGCGAGCGCATGCGGAAGTAATTGAATGGGATAAAGCCTTTGGCATGGTCAAATTGAATCCTTTGGCCTTTTGGAATGAAAAACAGGTGTGGAACTATATCTTCGCTCATGATATTCCGTACAACCCATTACACGACCAACAGTATCCGAGTATTGGTTGCCAGCCATGCACCCGGCAAGTGAAACCGGGTGAAGATCCGCGCGCGGGCAGATGGGCCGGGTCTGCCAAAACGGAATGCGGGTTGCACGTCTCGCAAAGCGAGTAATGTTGACAGTCTCCTTCACTGGATTCATCGTCGGTTTGCTTGTGGGCTTGGCGGGAATGGGTGGGGGGCTTCTGATGACACCGCTACTCATCTTGCTGTATGGCTTTTCACCGACGATGGCAGTGGGGACGGACTTGATATAAGCAGCAGTGACCAAAGTGGTGGAGAGATTTCAGCATTTCCGCCGGAAGACAGTCGATTGGAGCATTGTTGGCGCCTGGCCAAAGGAAGCGTTCCAGGCGGTTTGTTGGTGGGTCTGACATCGCTTGGCAGCGGGACGCAGTTTATGGCAATCTTGCTTTCCAGCAAGTCACTCGCGGCGGCGAAATTGGTGGAACCGATGTGGTTCATGCCTTTTTTCTCACCTTAAGCGCGCGGGTGCGATGCATGCTTCATTCGGTCAGGTGCACTTGGAGTTTGTTACAGGAATCAAGATGGTGTGAAGGGAGACGAAAGCATGGCAGAATTGATCGCCCCTCACGGAGGACGATTGGTGCAACGTGTTGCAACAGGAGCAGAAAAAGAGAAATGGTTAGAAAGGGCGGCGGCGTTTCCCTCCATATCGGTCGGCGCAGTGACATTGTCTGACTTGCATTGCTTGGCAACGGGCGTGTTTTCCCCGCTGACAGGATTTCTCAATGAGCGGGATTATCAGACCGTTCGGGACGAGATGCGGCTTGCTGACGGTACGGTATGGAGCATTCCTATTACCTTGCCTGTTCCGGAAGAGAAAGAGGCAGAAGTTAAGCGAGCGGAGTATGTGTCCCTGGTGACGGAAACAGGAGCGCTTGTGGCCGTGGTACGCGTGGAAAGTGTGTACAGAGTGGATCCGGAGTTGGAAGCGAGCAAAGTGTATCAGACCGTGGATCGCAACCATCCTGGGGTTGCCCGGTTGGCCGCGCAGTCAAACGTGTATCTAGGCGGGGAAATCACGCTCCTGGAAAGATTGGATCAAGGCATTTTTGCGAAGTATGCGTATGACCCCGCCGATACGAGAAAAATGTTTGAAGAGCGGGGCTGGCGGAAAGTTGTCGGCTTTCAGACGCGCAATCCTGTGCACCGGGCGCATGAATACATCCAAAAAGCGGCGTTGGAAACGGTGGATGGTCTCTTTTTGCATCCGCTGGTAGGGCAGACGAAGTCGGATGATATCCCTGCTGATGTGAGATTAAAAAGTTATGAAGTGATTTTGGAACACTACTACCCGCGCGACCGGGTGATGTTGGGGGTATTTCCGGCAGCCATGCGTTACGCCGGGCCACGTGAGGCCATCTTCCATGCGATGGCTCGCAAAAACTACGGTTGTACCCACTTCATCGTCGGCCGCGACCATGCGGGGGTAGGAGATTATTATGGCACTTATGATGCGCAAAAAATCTTTAGCCGGTTTACCCCTGACGAATTGGGAATCACCCCACTGTTTTTTGAACACAGCTTTTATTGCAAGAAGTGCGCGGGAATGGCTTCATACAAAACATGCCCGCACGGCAAAGAAGACCATGTGATCCTGTCAGGAACAAAAGTAAGACAGATGTTGCGCGAGGGAACGATGCCGCCACCGGAGTTTTCCCGTCCAGAAGTGGTTCGGGTGTTGATTGACGGCATGAAAAACGCTTAAACAAACAAATTTGAACAACGAAATCGCCAGGAAACAAAATGCAAACCACCCGGCATATGCCGAGGTGGTTTGTCGCTTTTGCGGTCATGGCAAGAAACGTCGGATGTCAGCCAACACATCTTCAATGGGGATCGCAAACCCCAAGCTCTGTGAGGGAAAAATAATCAGGGTGTTGATGCCGATCACTTCGCCTAAGATGTTGACCAATGGCCCGCCGCTGTTGCCGGGATTGATGGCGGCATCGGTCTGAATGACGTTGTCATAGTGCAAGCCATTGATGTGGAGGGGACGATTTTTGCCGCTGATCACCCCGACGGTGACGCTCTGTTCCAGGCCCATCGGATTGCCCATGGCCAGCACCCATTCTCCCACTTGGGTCGCTTCGGAAGATCCCAAAGTAAGCGACTTTAAAGGCCGCGGTGGTTGAATTTTCAATACAGCAATGTCCTTGTCCGGGTGGGACCAAACCACAGTGGCGGGCAAGATGCGCTTGACTCCGTCCACTTTGACCCGGATTTCCGACGTGCGTTCAATCACATGCTGATTGGTCAAGACATAACCGGACGGATGGATGATGAAACCCGAACCGAATTGGCGCGACCGGTTGACCGGCTTGGCGAGTTCGGGAAACAGCATGCCCAAGACCGCGCTTTGCAGAGAAAGGCCTCTTTGCTCTTCCATGGTTTCAATTGCTACGACACCGCTTTTGATACGGCGGGCGACGGATACAAAGAGATTGGCGGGGTGATGGGCAGCAAGTCGAAATTTGTGCGTGTACGCACGCGGATTATCATGGTTCAAAGAAGGTCACTCCTCAGCACTTGTTGACCTGGATGGGATATCTTATGTTCCGCGCCTGCGCGCTGACAAGGCGCTTGCCCGGAAACAGGCGAATCAATTGGCATGGGGATAGCACACAGAGAGGCGAAGTGAGGTTTGTTTGTAAACGGGAAAAGGTTAATTGGTTGACAATATAAACCGAACGCTATAATCTAAAAATGATTTTATAGTCATTTATTAAGGAGACTGCAAGATGGACAAAAACAGGCAGACCGTGCGTGACATGACATGGATTGCATTGTTCACGGCATTGTTGGCAGTGAGCGGACAATTTCAGATTCCGATAGGACCGGTTCCTATCACCCTGCAACCATTGGTAGTCATGTTGGCAGGCTCTCTCTTAGGCGCCAAGCGGGGCGTTATCAGCATGGCGGTGTTCATTGGCCTCGCCGCGGCCGGGGCACCAGTCATGGCGGGAGGAACAGGCGGGCTGGCTAAGTTGGTCGGGCCGACCGGAGGGTATGTCTTCAGTTGGCTGTTAGCCGTTTGCGTGATTGGTTGGATGGTTCAGAAGATGGCGCGGCATGGGCAGATCGCCTTATGGCAGCTCATCTTGGCCCACTTGGTCGGAGGCGTCGCAGTGGTACATGCGATCGGATTCGCTTGGGTGGTCACGTACTTGAACCTTCCCCTCACCATGGGCACGTTGAGCGCAAGCCTGTTGATTTTCCTGCCTGGCGACATCGCCAAAGCTGTGGTTGGTGCCATTGTGGCGCAAGCGATGTATCGCGCGATTCCCGCGTTGCGTCCCGTGTCGAAGGGATAATCCCATAACAAAAAGCCCCCCCCGTTCCGTCATCAGGCATGGGGGGCTTTTTATTATGGCAACAGCGTTAAGTTGGTCACTTGGCTCAAAAAATGGATAAAACGGCTGTTGAGGGGAATGATCAAGTCCGCGGTATCTTGGGTGAACGCGCCTTGGCGGTTGACCAGATGAAGACGGGCGACGGATAGCTTGTAAAAATCACGGTGCCGATTGGGCTCAAGCCAGCCGACTACCGAGTGGGTTCCGCGCTGGTTGGTTGGCAGGGGATAGGGGACCAGGCCCAAAATGTCATCTAAAAAAATATGGTAGGATAAATGGGGGCGTTGAAAAATCAACTCTTTGGTTGTCAAGGTGGCTCCCCAATGGTTGTGACGTTGTGACAAAATCAATTGACCGGCTAATTGTTTGATGGGAATGAATGATGATCGGTACATGGGGACACACCTTTCATGGTTGAGTTGCAACTATTGTATCATAAGGGAGGGAATCTGATGCGGACGTTCGCGGATGTGCGCAAGCTATTGAAGCAATTCGGAACCGTCATTTACACCGGGGATCATCTCGGCGATTGTGAGTTAATCTTAGATGAATTGCGGGAAATGAAAGCGTATGGGATGATCGACGCGGACACGTACCGGATGGCCGTGATGATAGTAAAAAGCAGCCAACAGCGCCAAGTTTGACCAGGGTATGCTTGGCAAATCAAGTTGATGGGGAAGAAGCGGCGGAAAAACCTTTCCTCGAGGAGCGCCGATGTACAAGTGAAGCGAATGAGAAAATGGTTTTGGAGCCGTTGGCCTATACATCAGTCACGCTATAGTGGGAAAATTTACTCTAGTATGCTGGATACAACGCCGTCAGGCGTGAACGGTTTGTTGACAGGAGGCGATCAAGTGGAGTGGCAACGAGTGGTACAGGAGGCACGCGCGGCTGCCGAAGAATTGGCGGTTGCGGCAGGGAAATTGGCGAAGGAAGCTTTTCTGCAGGACAAGGAGATCGAAGCCAAAGGGGAATATGGTGACATTGTGACGGAGATTGACCGCCAAGCGGAAGAGTGGATTGTGTCTGGCATTAAGAAGCGGTTTCCAAGTCACCGCATCTTGGGTGAGGAGTTTGGCTGGCAAGGTGGGAACGATCCCGACTGGTGCTGGATGATCGATCCGCTGGACGGTACCAACAACTATGCGATCGGATTGCCGGTGTATGCAGTGTGCATCACCTGTTTTTATCGTAATGAGCCCGTATTGGGAGTCATTTATGATTCGCATTTAGAACGGTTGTATGTTGCTGTAAAAGGGGAAGGGGCAACAGTCAACGGCAAACCGCTAACCATCGCACCCCAATCGATCAAGCGCCCCACTGTCGCCTGGGTACAGGGACATCATGTACAGGGGGATGATCGCTCTTTGGCTTTGCGCCACGCCTTGGAACAACGGTGTAAGCGGGTGTTGCGCCTCTGGGCGCCTGGGATCGCTTGGAGTTTGTTGGCACAAGGGCAGATTGATGCCATGGTGGTGTACCGTTCCGGTGGGGTCGACATGTATGCGGGAATGCTATTGGCCCGTGAAGCGGGAGCCGTCACCGTCGATTATGGGGGCAAAGCGTTTGACGGCATCGATCCCGACGCTTCCCTGATCGCCTGTCATCCCGAGCAATTGACAGAGATTATCAAGTTGGTGCGAACATAAAAAAGGGGGGCATCGTGGTGCGTCAGATAAATCACAAACGACTGCATGAAGAGGTGCAGAGACAAGCAAAGCGGCATGTGGACAATTTGACCAAGCCGTTGGGTAGTTTGGGGGCATTAGAACAGGTCTATGTTAGACTAGCCGGCATCACTGGACAATTGCATCCGGATATCGGTCAAAAAGCGATTGTCATCATGTGCGGGGATCATGGCATCGCGGAAGAAGGGGTGAGTGCCTATCCGCAGGCCGTGACTGGATTGATGATACATAATTTCGCCAAAGGCAAAGCCGCAATCAACGTGCTAGCTCGCCAGCATGGAGCAGAGGTAAGAGTGGTTGATGTCGGGAGTTTGTTGGATGACGTGCCGATTCCCGTAGTGGACAGACGGGTGCGCAAGAGCACTGCCAATTTCACGGTTGCTCCGGCGATGAGCCTAGATGAAGCGGAGCAAGCCATTCAGGCCGGGGTGGACGTTGTTCGCCAATTGAAGGCAGAAGGAACGCGCTTGCTGGCTGTAGGTGAGATGGGTATCGGCAATACGACTTCGGGGGCAGCTTTGACCGCAGCGCTCACCGGGTTGGAGGTGGAGCACCTAACCGGCCGCGGCACGGGGGTCTCTGACGAAAGCTTGTCTAAAAAGCAACAGGCGATCAAACAGGCGCTTGCCACTCATCGCCCCGACCCTCGTCGTCCGCTCGACGTGTTGGCTCAACTGGGTGGCTTGGAAATTGCGGGCATGGTAGGGTGCTATTTGGGGGCGGCGCAAGAGGGATTGCCGGCGGTGATGGATGGTTTGATTTCCACCGCCGCCGCCCTTGTTGCCGTAAGATTAGAACCGATGGTCAAAGATGTGTTGTTTGCTTCCCATTTGTCGGTGGAACCGGCTCATGCCGTACTGTTGCAAGAGCTGGGTTTGGAGCCACTCATTGCGGCCGGCATGCGGTTGGGAGAAGCGAGCGGCGCAGCGCTCAGCTTTCCGCTGTTTGATTCAGCTGTGAGATTGGCCAGAGAAATGGCCACCTTCGCCGATCTGGGTTTGCCTGAACCAAATTCGTCACTTGGTGAAATAGAGCAGGGCGAAGAACAGGGTACCAATCAGCCATAGCCACCATAACTCCACGCATTGTATCAGCAACAGCTTGGAGGCGGGAAGTGGGATGGCGGGATTTTGCCGATAGATCACAACCCAGTATCCGTCATTTACCGCATGGATGTCATGTTGCCATTCATCCTCGTGTTTTGAGGTGAGTCATGCATCCATGCTTTCTTCCATGCCCCGATGAAAGAAGCGGGCGCGGGTGAGCAGGCGGTGGGTAGGATCATGGATCAAATGGGCGAAATAACCCGTTTCCAACTCGGTGAGGGTGGCAATGGCATAGCCGCGGTTGAAATGTTCGTTTAACCAATCTTCTTTCTCACGAATTTCTTCTTTGGTGAAGAAACGTGAACGAAAGTGCACGTTGTCAGCCATAGGCATTCTCCTGACGATGAAAAGGTGTCTTTGTTGATCTTATTCGAAGACAAGCGTCATTTTAAAGAGGTTTTATAAAAAAGCGCATTCTTTCCACGGTGAGAGTGCGCTTTTTTGCAAATGGGGCTGAGCGTGCCCGTCTGGCGTGTTATGATGAAATGGCAGACTTTGAAAAGGTCACCGCAAGGTTAAAAAGGGGTTAATGAAGGGAAAAGAGAAGGGAAGGACAGAGATGATGATCGAACGTTTTGGGCACGGCGGGGATCTGGCCACAGCCCAAGCGATGTTCTCAATCGAAGAAAATGCATGGCTTGATTTCAGTTCAAACATATATCCTTACGGCCCTCCATCCAGTGTGTTGGATGTGTTAAATCAGGCGCTTAGAGAGCCTGGGGTCCCTGTGTTAAGCCGTTATCCCGATCCGGACGCTCGGGTGTTGCGGCGGATGATCGCCCAGTTTCACGAAATGGATGACGAGGGGGTGATCGTGGGCAATGGAGCGGCGGAACTCATCGATTTGTTGGTGCAGACCTTGTCGCCACAGAAGGTCGGCGTGATTCAGCCCGCTTTTGCCGAATATGCGGACAGTGCCACAAAGCGGGGAATACCCGTGCATTCCATTCACACCTGCTGGGAAGAAGGGTTTCTGCCGGAGCCGTCCGCGGTGGAGGCATTGATGAAGGAAGTGGATGCGCTCTTTGTAGGGACGCCGAACAATCCCACCGGCCATCTGCTCCCCGCCGGACTAATGGAGCAGATGGCGGCATGGGCGAAGCGGTGGCAGACTTGGTTGATTGTGGATGAGGCGTTTCTCGATTTCGTGGCCGATGGGGAAGAATGTTCGGCATTGCGGTTGATTTCTGCCCATCCACAGGTGATGGTGTTACGCTCATTGACAAAATTCTTCGCATTGCCCGGCCTGCGGTTGGGATATGTAATGGCTGTTCCCGAAGTCGCCGCGCGGTTGCGCTTGATGCGGACGCCATGGAATGTGAATGGTTTGGCGCAGATGGCGGGCGAAGAGGTGATGCGCCCGGAAGTGTATCGTGCGCATGCGTTGGCGGTGCGTCGCTGGCTTGAGCCGGAGCGCGCGCGGATGATTGGAGAATTGGCTCAGTTTTCGGAAATGGCGTTTTTCCCAAGCGAAGCCAACTATCTGTTGGGAAGGGTTAACGGCGGCAAGATGGACGCGCGGCAACTTCAATACGCCTGCGCCAGTCAAGGTGTCCTGATCCGGAGTTGCGCCAATTATCCAGCATTGGGGGACGATTATTTCCGTATTGCCATCAAAAGACCGGAAGAGAATGACCGGCTGCTCGCTGTATTGCGGTCATGTATGGATTGAGGAGGAAACGATGGGAATTCGATTGGTAACGGGCGGCGTGCGTTCTGGCAAAAGCCGTTTCGCCGAATCGTTGTGTGTGAAAGAGGGGAAACCGGTCGTCTATTTGGCAACAAGCCAAGTGATGGACGATGAGATGAAGGCACGTGTGATAGCCCATCAGCGGCAACGGCCTAAAGAGTGGGAAGTGAAGGAGGAAGCGTTTGATTTGGCAGGAGTGATCGCAGAGATCCCCACGGGTAGCGTACTGTTGGTTGACAGCCTTACGGCTTGGGTCAGCAATCTGTTAATGAGAGAACCTCTCGCGGAAGGGGAAGATCCTTCTCGTTGGCGCTCTCGGAGGCTGACGCAGGTAGAATCGCATGCGCATGCGTGGCTTGACTGTCTGGCGGCGCGAGATGCGGTGATCGTGACTGATGAGGTAGGTTTAGGCGGTGTGGCGATGCATCCGATTAGCCGGTGTTTCCAAGATGCGCTCGGCTGGGTGAATCAGCAAGTGGCACTACGGGCGGATGAAGTGTGGTTTGTGGTATCTGGTGTGCCGTGGAGAGTGAAAGGATGAGCGGTTTTGCACATGCAGTTGCGTTTTTGACCCGTTTGCCCATGCCGCGGCGATGGTTGTTGGGAGATTATCGGACCAGTCCGATGTGGTATCCCGTGGTGGGGGCGTTATTGGGTTTGTTGTTGGTCTGTTTCGATTGGCTAGTGGCCCAATGGTTCCCGCAGATGGTGCGCGCGGTGCTGGATGTGGGATGTTTGGTTTATCTCACTGGCGGATTACATTTGGATGGGCTGATGGATACTGCCGATGGGTTTGGGGCCAATCGTGATCCCGAGCGCACACGACAAATCATGAAAGATCCGCGTGTCGGAGCGATGGGCGTGTTAGCCGGCGTTCTCGCTCTGTTGTTAAAAACGGCCACCTTGTATTATCTCTTGCAGTCCCATGTTTGGAACGGAGCTTTTGCTTGGGCTAGTTCGGTGATGCTCGCGCGCTTTGCGGCCGTTGTGGCGATTTTCGTGTTTCCTTATGCCCAAGCGCAAGGATTGGGAAGTGGCTTGAAAGAATCCTTAACTTTGCGGCGCATGAATATGGCCAGTTTTTTCACCATTCTCCCCCTGATCTGGTGGTGGGAGTGGGAAGGCATCGTCTTGTTGGGCATTGTGTTCGTTTGGACTTGGTACCTCGGCAAAACGGCGGTTCGCCGGTTGGGAGGTTGCACGGGCGATATATACGGGGCTTTGATTGAAGGGGCTGAAATCGTTGCCTTGCTCTTTTTTACGTTGGGGGTGAAACTGGCATGAAATGGATTTGGATTCGGCATGGGGAAACGAAAGCTAATCGCGACAAAAGGTACTGCGGACAACTGGATGAACCGTTGACGGAGGTTGGCAAGAAACAAGCGCTGCTGCTGTCCAACCAATTGGCGGATTTGAAGCTGGATGCCATCTATGCCAGCGATCTGCAACGATGTGCCGAAACAGCACAAGCCATCAAAGAGGCTCACCCGTCACTTTCCATCCGTTTCACGCCGGCACTGCGCGAGTGCTCTTTTGGCGCTTGGGAAGGGCGAACTTATGATGAGCTGATGGGCACTGATCCCGAACATGTAGGCAAATGGCTGGAAAATCCATTTTTTCATGCTCCTCCAGCCGGTGAAACCCTACGTGACCTGGATCAGCGCTTGATGGCATGGGTTAGGCAGGTGATCAAGCGGCATCGAGGGGAGACGGTTTGCGTTGTGACGCATGGTGGGCCGATGCGATGGTTTTGGGCACGGATGATTCGCCGCGATTGGGAGTCTTTTTGGGAGCCGGAGTTGCAGACGGGTCAAGGCTGGCTGGTAGAACGTATTGGAACGGAGTGGCAAGTCGTGAGGAAGTTTGGGGAAGAACGGGAGGAGTGAGTGGGATGTTGCCACAGGAAAGCCGGCTGACAGTGCAATGGGACGCAGAAATGATTCAGCTGGTCGCAGCAAAGCCCCTCACTTGCCTGAGCAGTGCGGTGGTTGGCGGAGGTGTGCAACAGGCGGTGCGCATCATCAATCGCCATGTAGATAAACAATATGACGCGCTTGATCCCACGAAGGAGATCAACGAATGGTTGGCTACGCGGGGCATACCGCGAGAAGGAACAGTTGTATTGCTGACCGCGGCTGATTTGACATTGGGCAGTGAACAAACAGCGGAGACACCGACATTTAGCTTGAGGACATGGGTGACGGCTGGGATCGGGAATGCAGCGCGAGCCGGGCAGAAGGGACCCACATTCAGGGAGCCCTCTTTTGGCATGCCTGGTACAATCAATATTTTGTTGTTGATTGAGGGAGCCGTCGCTCCAGCCGCGCTGGTAGGCGGGGTGATCACGGCCACAGAAGCGAAAGCGGCGGCATTAGCCGATTTGGGAGTGACAGATTGCAAAGGGCTGGTGGCGACAGGGACGACGACCGACGCAGTGGTTATCGCCGCTACGGGGAATATCCGGGGTGGAGTTATCCATCCGTATGCCGGCACCCTGAGTCCGCTTGGGCAAGCGATTGCGCGGACAGTGTATGCGGGAGTTACAGAAGCGGTGGAAAACGAACGGCGCAGAAAGCGGTGAGGAAGATGGATTGGGGTTTAATCATATTGTTCGCTTGCCTGCTGGATGTGATGTGCGGAGATCCGCGATGGCTGCCCCATCCAGTAGTGGGGATGGGGAAAGTGATTTCCTGGATGGACCGAGGGATTGGCCGGTGGCTGGAGAAGAAAGGTTGGTCTAATGAGACTCACCGTGTCCCCATTCGTTGGCTGGGGCTCAGTTTCCCTATCGTGGTTGTCGGTGGCGTCTGGATGGTTTGCGCGGGATTGGTGCATCTGGCCTATGATTGGCAACCGCTGGCTGGAGGGATGCTGGAAGCGATGATGATTTGGCTGGCGATTGCACCTCGAGGATTGGCTGAAGCAGGGTTGAACATATACCGCGCGCTTAACAAGCAGGAACTGGAGGAAGCGAGGCGCCAGCTGGCGATGGTCGTCAGCAGGCAAACGGAAGGGTTGGATGAAGGAGAGGTGGTGCGCGGGGGAGTGGAAACCGTCGCCGAAAATCTGGTCGACGCCATCGTGGCACCGCTGTTTTTTGCGGCCATCGGAGGGGCGCCTCTGGCGATGGCGTATCGGGCGGTGAATACGCTGGATGCGATGGTGGGTTACCGCTCTGAACGTTATCTTCATCTGGGGACAGCTTCGGCCCGCTTGGATGACTTGTGTAACTTTATCCCCGCCCGCCTGACAATCGGGGTTTTGCTATTGGTGTTTTGGATCATGCGCTTAGATGTGAGACAGGCTTGGCGCACTTACCGTCGCGATGCCCATCTTCATCCCAGCCCCAACAGCGGAATACCCGAGTCTTTGGTTGCGGGAGCACTCCATATCCAATTGGGTGGGGTAAATGTTTACCATGGGCGCCTGTCAGAACGGGCGCGGCTGGGAGACCCGATCGAACCGCGCCAGGCCAAGCATCTGTTGCAAACAGTGCGTGTGATGTGGTGGGCGACCGGGGTGTGGGTGGCTATCCTGGTCGGGGTCAGTGCATTGGTTTAACTCTTTATTGACCTGGTTTGACCACCCAGCGCCGGACAACCCAGCACCATCCCAACCGCCACAGCGAGAAAGCGACCAACATGAAGAGGGCGGTGATGCACAGAAACAGCCAGTCAAAAGGGCGATTCAGATACCAAGCCCTGAGCGCGGTTCCCAAGCAAGTGCTGATCAGAACCGCGCCGCACAACTGGAGCCAACCCGACAGTAGCGGTTGACGATGCGGAGCGCGATAAAGCCCCATAGAGAATGCGACCATGAACCAGGCGATGAGGAAGGGAGCGGCCGTAGTCAACACCGACGGCACATCCAACGGCATCTGGTGAGTGACGCGCCCTTGCCATGAAAAATAGATAAACAAGAAGCTATCCCCAAGCAAAAGAGATGCCAATAACTTATAACATTGGCGCATGTTCTTCACTCCAATCGGGAAAATACTGTCTATAGAATAATAGAAATCTTTGATTCGGTACAGGGGCACACTCAATCACAGGAGGATCCGGAATGGATGACAAGCTTGATGCAAGCTTAAAGGAAATCATCGTTCATGCGAATGACCGAAATGAATTAGTGGATGTGAAATATATCCCATCACCCTTGCGCTTGATCGGCGTTGGTACGGATGCGGTGGTCGTCCAGCATCCCGACTACCCTGACCTGGTGTTCAAATGTTACGCGCCAGATCGGCTCGCCAAAAAAGAACAGGAAAAACAAGTGTATGAACGCTTGGGAAACTCGCCGTACTTCGCTCGCTTACGTGGGAGTGGAACCAATTACTTGGCGTTGAGTTATGAACAGGGTCCCACGCTGTACCAATGTTTGGAGCGGGGAATCACCATCCCAGAGCAAGTGATCGAGCAAGTGGAAGAAGCGCGCCGATTTGCAAGGAGCAAGGGGCTCAATCCGAGGGACATTCATTTGAAAAACGTGATTCTGCAAGGAAATAAGGCCAAGGTGATTGATGTCTCTGAATACTTGAACCCCGGCGATGACAAGAGATGGGATCATCTTGTTGAGGGATATAATGCGTTTTACAGTTTAATCAAGGGAAAAAAACTGCCCATTTGGTTGATTGAGATGGTGAAACATATTTATTTGCAACAACAGGACGGACCTTTTCATTTGCAAGAATTCGGCAAAAAAATCATGCAACGGTTCGGTCTGGGACTAACCAATCACGATCGGAATGAAGGAGGATAATCATATGTTTCAAAATCCAACGGATCAGGAAAGAAAAGAATTGCTGGCAACTGCCAAAAATATTGCCGTCGTCGGTTGTTCCAACAATCCGGAGCGAACCAGTTATCTGATTGCGGAAGCATTGCAAAAAGCTGGTTATCGTATTTTTCCGGTGAACCCCAATCTGACAGAACCGGTTCTCGGGGAACGTCCCTACGCTTCCTTGGATGAGATTGCTGAACCGATTGACATTGTGGATGTGTTCCGGCGGAGCGAGGCGGTTTTGCCCGTGGTGGAAGAGGCGGTTAAGGTGAAACCGCGCGCAATCTGGATGCAGTCAGGCGTGGTGAATGAGGAAGCAGCCCGCTTGGCGCAAGAGCATGGCATCATGGTGGTCATGGATCGTTGCATCAAAGTGGATCACGCGATCTTGCTCGGCGGAAAATAGGTGTGGATGGTGGGAGGGCTGCAAGCGGATAAACATCACAGCAAGAGGTGAGGCGAATGCAAGCAATAACCTTGTCCCGCTTGGTGTTGGACCGGATGCCCGAAATACATGAGCTGTTGACGGAAACAGAAAAAGAAGCACAAATCCTCATCTATGGTGAAGTGTCAGCATTAAAAGAAGAAGAGATTTATTACATTGTCGCTGAAACGATTGCAAAAAAGCGCATGTGCTTATATTACCACTAGGGGCATGTCTGGTGAATGGCTAATAAAGCAAAGCACCAGAGAACATAAGGACGATTTGTAATGAAATGATCTGGTCTCTCATGAGGCCTCTTTTTTTCCTCCCCGCACGCCTTGAAGGTGCGGGGAGTGTTGGTTGTGGCGGATTAAGGCTGCTCTTTTTCAAAGGAGCGAATCAATTCTTTCGCCTGTTCAGGCAAAGGCTGGCTTTTGCCAGTCGCGGGATTGACATAAACCACTGTGCCGCGTCCGATGGCTGCGATGATTTCTTCCTCTGTCAAAAATAAAGCGTATTCAATATCTAAGCTGCTTGTTCCAATACGACTGACGCGAACACCTAGGCGCACATCTTTGCCGAAATGAATTTCTCGCAGATATTGGCATTCTAGATTGGCCGTGACAATATATCCGCCCGGCTCTGTCGGGGACTGCAATAGATAACGGGTCAGACCCAATTTTTCCAGATAAGCGATCCTGCCATGCTCGAAATAGCTGAAGTAGCTCACATTATTGATATGCCCCAACATGTCGGTATCGGAGAAGCGGACCTGGATCGGAGTGAAGAAGCGGAATTGTGTGCTCCATTGGGCCAAGTCGGTGGGTGGCCAAGCTGTGTTCATATGCCATTCCTCCAGTGGGATTTAAACTAGGTGTGTCTGGCAAGTCGCGTTGACGCATATCATAAGGATCAGACACGCCTTGGTTTCGGTAAATTCTTGTTTCGTTATATGAATTCCTTCTAAGGTCCTAGTCTTTTTCTCTCTTCTTATTTTTAAAATATCTAAATTGATTGCAGAAATGAAATGGGCCATATGATATACTAAAAGTGGAAATTTAACATGGGCGTAGTTTGTCGCAACAGGGGGTTGTTTCATCGTGCCAGCTGAGCAAACCAAAGAGCTGTGCATTCTGGTGAAGGAACATTTGAAAGAGGCCAAGACACAACTGAACGAGTTTTTGGATTATACCGCCTTGCCGCAGCTGACGAGTGAGTTCGCACCAGCAACCAAAGAGCAGGAAGCGTACGTTCGGGAGTTTTTGCATGATTTGCGCTATCTGAGTGTCGCCTGCGAACGGGGCTATGAACAGGTAAGCCGGGTGTTGCGTCGTGCTGATTTTCATCAGGAGCTTGCGGAAAAAGCGTTGCGTAACATCGCCCATACTTGTGTTCATTTCTTCTATCATCCCCAAAACGAAGTGTATTGGGAAAACAGCCGATATAGTTATACACGGGGTGACAGCATTATTTTTCGGCAGACGCCGCCGACCATGTTGCGCCGCGTTACGCTCTCATTGTCGGGATTATTCACCACATTGCGGGATGAGCTGGACTGTTACGAGACGGACGATGTGACCCGCATGCGTCTGTGATCGCGATCAGGTAGCTGCGCTTAGGATTTTATATTAGATAAAGGGGGAGAGAAACGTGGCCGGACCCATTATCGAGTTGGATTTCGCAAGGGAGGCACAAGGGAAGCGGTATATATCGGGGAGCTACCGCCGCAATCGGGCAAAGCTGGAACGCATGATCAAGGAGGAGCCTCAAGCGGAGTATTTTTTGATGTTGGCTGTGCTGGAGGTCAGAAAGCAATATTGGAGCCGGGCGCATCAGGCTGTGGAAAACGCGCTCGCCCTCGCACCAGATCACAAAGAAGCGCATCTACTGTATGCGCAAATATTGGAAGCCCAACAGGAGCTGACGGAAGCGGGCCGGTCTTATCAAGCGATTTTGCACCGGTTTCCCCACTTCAGCAGGGGGTATCGGGAGTATGCCCGTTATTTGATGACCCATACCGATTGTATCACCATGGCACAAAACTTGTTGTTGCGGGGGCTGGAGTTGGAGCCTACCGACGCGCTGAGCCATATTTTGATTGCGGAGATTTGTTTGTTGCGCGGCAAAACGGGACAGGCGCTGTTGCACTTTGAATTGGCGCAGCAATATTATATGGAGCACCCCCGCTACCATCTGGGGAAAGCCCGATTGTTCATGGAGATGGAGCGCTATGAGGAAGCGGCCAAGCATCTCAAAATGGCAATGCGCCTCGATCCGAAGAATAAAGTGCTGCGAAATCAATTCGCGCAGGTGCTGAAAGCGACCAACACGCCGAAAATCTTTATGTTTTGGAAGCGTTGGGTGATTTGAAAAGAAGGGCAAAATTGAAAAAGTTTGAAAACAACCCTCGACACCATATCGACAAAATTCGCGGAGCGTGATAAAATGGTTCCTGTAAGTAAGGTTGACCTTCTTGCTTACGCTACCACGCTTCTTTTAACTCCTTAATCTTGACCCTCTTTCATGTGACCAGGAACGGAACCTGGTCTTTTTTCTTTGCCTTTTTTAGGCAAGGTTTCCTTGATAGGGCAAGTTCATATAAAATGAAATCGGATGAATGAAATTTTCCTTCGCCGGGAAAAGCGAAGTCTCCCGCGCGTTTGGAGAGAGGAAAGGGAGTTGGCGATGTACCACACCAATTATCTCAGTTTCTTCCGCCATTATCACGCCGAAGAATATTGGGAAGCGCATGAAGTGTTGGAGGAGCTTTGGCAAACACAGCGGGACAATGATTTTTATCACGGACTGATCCAGATTGCGGCGATCATGCACCAACTAAAGCGTGGTAAAGTGCGGGGAGCGCGTAAATTGGCCACAAGCGCCTATCGCTATCTGTCGCCTTTCCGCCCTGAACGCGACGGAGTAGATGTGGAGGCGTTGCTGGTGTGGCTGGCCTTGTGCTTAGAGCGTTTGCCGGAAGGTCAAGCGGTCATGGCGTTGCCAGATTTGGAGCAACTGTTGATTCCCGTTGGGCCACTCCCTCGGTTGCATGAGATGGGATTTTAAGTTTGAAACATAATATCCTCCCTTCCAGACTACATAATATATATAGAAAAATATTGTTCACAGGATGAAAGTGAGGGGAGGGGCAGAATAGATATGAAAGGGCGTCGCTGGACAGAAGAGGAAGACCAACTGTTGCGTGAGTTTGCGTTAACGGCAATCGAAAGTGGCAAAACGCAGATCGAAGCGTTTGAGGAAGTAGGCCGCAAATTGAACCGAACACCAGGAGCCTGCGGTTTTCGCTGGAACGCCGTGCTTAGGCAACAAGACTTGAAGGCCTATGCCGACGCGAAGAAAAAGCGTGTGTATAGACAATTAAAAAAGAAAAAAGGGGATCAATTGGAGTCGTTAACGCAAGTGATTCCGCTCATCAAAGAGCTGGATCGGGAAGGACGCCGGGCCAAGGATGAGGTCAAACGGTTGACCAAACAGTTGGCTGACGCGGAGAAAGCATTGCGCGAGCTTGAATCGGAGAATAGTAAACTAAAAGAAGAGCGGAAATCCTACGATTGGTATGAAAACGAAGTGAAAGACAAATACCAAGATCTTTTGCGGATGTTGCAATCGATAAGAAAACAAGCGGAGCTACCGGAGCTTGTCATTAAAAATGAGGAAGCACAACAGGTAAATGCGGATAGCGGAATAGGGGAATCATCATAAGATAAAGTAGCAGCCAATGGGGAGAAAGAGGTGGCGAATATTGCCTAATCCAAGCAAGTCCGCCCGTGAACTCAGCCATGTCCGCATATCCCAACTGGAAGAGCAAGTGGAACAGATGGGGCAACAAATGAAACGGTTGGCCCAGGAAAATCGCAAATTAAAACAGGATTTGCGTTTTTTTGAAGTGATGTTGATTGAACAATATCACATGTTGCTCCATCTGCTTGGCAAAGACCAAAGTAAATGCTTGATCCAATCGGTTGCGCCTTATCATGAAATTTAGCGAGCCAGGAATTTCCCGTGGCTCGTTTTTGTTTCGCCCTTTTCTTCACAAATGATTTGATAGCGTTTTAAAATGAAAGGGCGAGGCTGGATGAAAGGGACGAAAGAAATGAAGCGATATCAACTCATTGTGATTGGTGGCGGAAGATTGGGCTCAGTCATTGCCGGCCAAGCGGCCACCTGGGGTGCCCATGTGGCTTTGCTGGACCCGGGCGGCGAGGGAGAAGAGGACTTTTTCGCCTACGAGGGCATGGTGGATGTGTACAAGGGGAATGTGCGCTTTCTTACAGAACATGAAGTAGAAGTGGCTGGACAGGTGCGATTAGCGGCTAAGGCATTCATCATCGCTTTGGAACACGTCCGGGAGGTTCCGGAGCCCGCAAGTGTAGCCACAACCGGGGAAGTGGCAGAAGAGCCCGGTTGGAGTCAGCCGCCAACCAAAAAATGGGTTGTGCTGGGCGGAACGGCGCATGGAATCGAATGGGCCCAAGCTCTTGCCCGTCAAGGGGCCCAGGTGACGGTGGTCGAAACAGGAGCCCGCTTGTTGCCAGACTATGATCCGGAGTGCCTGTCCATTTTGGAAGCATCGTTGCGGCAAGAAGGAGTCAGAGTGCGGTGCCACACCCAAGTGGTGAGAGTGGTGCAACGCGCTAACAAAAAGATCATCCAGTTGCAGTTTGACGGTTTGGTTGAAGCCTTGGAAACGGATGAAATCGTATCGGCGGATGTGTCTTTACCCCAAGTGTCCAGTCTGGGATTGGCGGAATTGGGGTTGACCTACAAAGAGGGAGGGGTGGTTACGGACTCGTGGATGCGGACTTCCTGCTCCCATATTTATGCTGTTGGGACGCTAGTCCATGGGCGTCCCGATTGTGGTGTTTGGCTGGAAGAAGTCAGGCGTGTGACGATGAATGCTCTTTTGGGCACCAAGCACCGAATCGATTACTCCATTGCTCCCCGAATCGTCAAGACTGATCCCCCCTTAGTGGCAGTGGGGATGAGTGAGGAACAAGTGCAGCAAGTGGATGATGGTGCTCAGGTATGGCGTGAGCAGCGAATGACGGGCCTCATCAAGCTGATCACTCGCCGAGATGGGGAGATTGCAGGAATCCATGCGGTAGGGACGGAAGTGGACGGCCCGGTGGAGGCATTGCGCCAAGCCAAGCGGAACCGTGTATATGTAGATCGTCCAGAGCGCTTTCATCAGTTGTTGCAACAAAAGCGGACAAGTTTGTTCCATTCGTTGCCCGTTTGGTGGGGGGACTGGGTGGACAAAGGGATACGCGCCTATGTGCGTTTGCGCAGATAATGAAGAGCGCCCTCTGATTAGAGGGCGCTGAGAATGTTGACAAACCCTGCGAATCAACTTTGTTGATCGCAGGGTTTTTGTATATAAAAGGGATATAAACAATTAATGGATGAATATCAACCCATATAAACTTAAAACCACCTCCCTTACCTGCTCTCGAAAGCAGCATAGCCAACTTTTTTATGTTTTGAGCCACAGCAGTTAGGAGGCATTGCTCTTGAATTTTTGCAAGCCCCCTGTAGCGTGCGTATCGAAGACCATGAAGTTCCTTCGCGTCAGCGAAGCTACGTTCAATCGTTTCTTTTCGACGCTTATATAAAGTTTTTCCACGTGGGCTCAAGCGATTTTGTCTAACCCACTCTTTTGCATCTTCCCATACATGACGTGTTAGGATTTTTGTGTGGTTCTTTGACTTTGTGCAATTCTTAAGAAAAGGACATTGCTTACAAATCTCGGGATTGGATTTGTACTGTCTGTATCCTTCACGGTTGGTCGTTCGATATGTAAGTTGATGCTTTGCTGGACAAAGATATACATCTTGCTCAGGAATATACTTAAATCTCCATTTCGGAAAGAGGTCTTTATCTGGTCGAAAACTCCGATGTGCAATAACCGTAAAGATTCCTTGTCCTCTCAATTCACGACAAATAGGCATAGTTAAATAACCAGAATCCAGAGCAACAGCTTTCACCGAAAAGCCGAAGCGGCTTTTCTGACGATTTAACCTTTCTAAATAAGGAACTGAATCATGGACATTTCCTGGTGTAACAAATACATCTGTAATGAAGTTATGTAAACCATCGACAGTACGATGATCGAGATAGAAAAAGCCTTCGGGTTTTCCATCTCGAACCATATAACCACTATCTGGATCGGTCGTACTTACACGAATTTCTTTCGTTTCAACCTTTATGGGCTTTTTTTTTAAAGGCTTCTTTCCGTGCTCTTCTCGATCTTGCTCAATTGCTTGTTCTAAATCATCCATATATCCTTTGGGAGTAACTTTAACTAATTGTTTTTTGAACTTTCCTTTATTGGCATTGGCTTTAAGAAAAGTGGAGTCACTAAAAAGCTCTTTTCCTTGAATAAATCCATGTTGGATCGCCTGAATGACAATTTCATCAAATATTTCCTGATAAATAGTGGAGCTTTGGAACCGTCTTCGACGGTTTTGACTGAAAGTAGATGCATGTGGGACTGGGTCGGTTAGAGATAACCCTACAAACCAACGGTAAGCGATGTTAACTTTAATCTCCTCAATGAGTCGGCGTTCGGAACGAATGCCGAACAAATATCCAATGAGTAGCATTTTAAATAACATAATTGGGTCAAGACATGGACGCCCATTATCTTGGCAGTATAATTCTTTACATTTCTCAGCAATGAAGGAGAAGTCGATCGTTTCATTAATTTTCCGTAACAAGTGATCTCGTGGAACTAATTCTTCTATGTTAACTAGTTCTGGTTGATGTTCTTTACTCGGGTTTGTTCTAAACATAGAAAAAACTCCTTATAGAGTGTTTTTTATTGATTCGACAAAAAAGGCTGCTGACCCTGCCTTTCAAGGCAGTTTGTCAGCAGCCTCAGCGCCCTCTGATTAGAGGGCGCTTTTATCAATCCTGGCCACCAACGCTTTGGAGGTGGAGGCTTAGGCATATTTTATTTGGGAAGCATCTGCCGACAAAGATGCTTTAGCAATATCCTCTGCCAAAGCAACCAGCCACAAACACAAAGATGGTTGCGATCACCAACAGGAAGATCAAGAGCTGTCTCCAGCCAAAACCGCCGTAGTATCCGCTCATGAGAACCCCTCCTTTGGATGGGTCATGTGGTCATCACTGCCGTCAGCTTAGCAATATCCTCTGCCATGGCAACCAGCCACAAACACGAAGATGGTCGCGATAACCAACAGGAAGATCAAGAGCTGTCTCCAACCAAAACCGCCGTAATATCCGCTCATGATTACACCCCCTTTCAGGAGAGATGCGGCCTGTTGCAAGCGAAGTTACATCGCTTAGCAGTAACCGCCGCCTTTATAGCTGAATCCGCATCCGACGAAGACGAAGATCGTCGCAATCACCAACAGGAAGATAAGAAGCTGTCTCCAACCAAAACCGCCGTAATATCCGCTCATGATTACACCCCCTTTCAGGAGAGATGCGGCCTGTTGCAAGCGAAGTTACATCGCTTAGCAGTAACCGCCGCCTTTATAGCTGAATCCGCATCCGACGAAGACGAAGATCGTCGCAATCACCAACAGGAAGATAAGAAGCTGTCTCCAGCCAAAGCCACCATAATAACCGCTCATAGCGATTCCTCCTTTGATCTGATTTAGCTGAATGAAAGAGTGGTTGATAAAAGTCTTTAATCTTTCATCAGCAGTTGATTTACTCTATGCCCCAGTGCAAACGGTGGGAAAGGCGGATGTCCAGATTGCGGTAAAATGGGATTCCGTCTAGAAGCACAAGCTTTCAACGAAAACAAAAATGGTGGGAATAATCAAAAGAAAGAGCAACAGGCACTGCCACGGATGGAGGCGGTCGGGAGGCGCCGCATAATAGGCGCGGCAATGTTTCAATGCGTAAGTCATGCGAGCCATCCTTTCTCGCTGAGATATAGAAACGTACTATCAACTTTATATACGGCACGACGGTTGGAAGTGATAGGTGATCCGTCCATTTTCCACGGCATGGGCGCGCTGATTTGGGCATATGCCCGGGACGGGATGGGCAAACGTGGCATATGGTGTAACGAGTGCGCAAACAGGAGGGAATGATTGAGATGCCACGTAACAACGAGTTTTCTATGAAAGAGTTGGCGCAGATGATCAATACGATCATGGGGCGCAAGGTGTTGACTGAAGAGCAGTTGAGCAAAATCATGGACGGCGCCAAAGAGGCTTTTGATAAAGGTGGCATGAACGCGGTGTTGGAATATCTGATGAAAGTGACGCAAGCCGACGTCGACATGGGCCAGCTTCAGCGATTTGCCGACCAGGTGCAATCCAATCCCGCGCTGGGTTTGGACATTTTGCAAGGCAAACAGCGCTTACCGAGAAAAAAATGATTACCATCAGATAAAGCCCTGCGGGGCTTTTTTTGTTGCACATAAGATGAAGAGGAAATATCCATACTAATTGATAAGCAGAGCGATTGATAAAAGTTGAGTTATGCCGGCATAAGGAGGGTAACAGATGGAGCAACTCACACAAGAGGAATTGTTGAAATTGGAGGAACTGCTGGAGTTGGAGGCATTGTCGATCAAGAAAACGCAAGCGGCCATCAATGAAGGGAACGAGACGGAATGGGAGCCATTGCTGACCGAGGCTTTAACAATGCACAAGCAGCATCTGCAACAATTAATCGACCAATTGCGCAACCATAGCGGACAAACGCGGATGCAACATTGAAAGGTCAAGTGAAAATGAAGTTATCTTGCAAGGAGGATGTCGATGATGGAATGGGTGATGCGAGACATGATTCGCGACCTTTTGACCACAGAGCGGACATTGAGCCAGCACTATCTGCAAGCACAGCACATCAGCGCGAACGAGGAGTTGCGGCAAACGCTTGAACAGTGTTTATACGAAGTGAACCGGGTTCAGACCAAGTTGTTTAACGAAATGGAACAACGGGGTTGGTTGACGTTGACGACGGCGGGGCAGCAACCGATTGAGAGCGCCATTATTCACTGGGAACAACAGCTGGAGCGCCATCCCGAATTGGCGGCAAAGGAGTAAGCGTTATGTTGACTCGCATTGTACACCGCATCATCAATACTGTGGCGGATGCAGTGATGAACCGGATGATGCAAGACCCTTATACCGAGAACTTGTTTTCTTATGTGACGATTACGCAAAAACTGACATTGCGTGCAATTGTAGAAGCGGCGATGCGAGCGGAATCAGGCAAACCGATCCCTCGGCCATTGGGTAGCCCTATCGTTTTATCACAGTGGGAGCAATTGATGTTCAACCCCGTTCATCTGTACCGTATGCCCACGCAAGACGGGGTGCGCGTACAGACGGGCGTGACGATCGGCCCCAAAGCGAAAAAGCCGCTCACGCTGGAAATTCCCATTTTGATTTCGGGTATGTCTTACGGCGGGGCATTAGGATTAAAAGCGAAACAGGCGTTGGCGCGGGGCGCGAGCATGGCCGGCACGGCGACCAACTCGGGGGAAGCGCCTCTGGTGCCTGAAGAGCGACGCGAGGCCCGGTATTTTATCGGCCAATACAACCGGGGAGGATGGATGAATGACCATGAATCCCTCTCGCAACTCGATGCCATTGAAATTCAGTTAGGACAAGGGGCCCAAGCGTCTGCGCCAATGGGCTCGTCGTCGTGGCAGATGGATGACGAATTCCGCCGCCGTTTTAACATCCCGGAAGGGGAGGACGCTCCCATCCATTCGCGGCTGAAAGGGGTCAATCGACCCGAAGAGTTTCCGCCGTTGGTGCGCAAATTGAGGCAGACTTATGGTGTGCCTGTCGGATTGAAGACATGTGCAACGCACTATCTGGAAGATGAGATCGATTGCGCATTGGAGGGTGGGATCGACTATATTGTGGTCGACGGTGCCGAAGCGGGTACACACGGAGGGCCGACGACGTTGCAGGATGACGTGGGATTGCCCACGTTGTATGCTTTGGCACGAACCGTGCGTCATCTGGAAAAACGCGGGGTGAAGCACGAGGTGTCGGTGATTGCTGCGGGAGGACTTACCACGCCGGGCCATTTTTTAAAAGCGATGGCATTGGGGGCCGATGCGGTTTATATCGGCTCGATCGCCTTGGTAGCTATGCTACAAACACAATTTAACTTGGCGTCCCCGTTTGAACCGCCGGTGCAGAGCGTGCTTTACCACGGAAAGTTCAAAGAAGACCTCAATATCGAACAAGGCGCGGAACATCTGGCCAAGTTTTTGAAGTCCTGTGTGGAAGAGATGAAGCTGACGGCTATTTCGCTGGGGAAAACCGATCTGCAACAAATCGGACGTGATGATCTGGTCTGTATGGATCGCGAATTAGCTACGGTGCTGGGGGTCGACTATGCCGGATGGTCACGCGCCGAACAGCGTGCCACCAAAAAAGAGCATATGGCCTTGAAGCCGGACAAGGCCGATTCGTTGTGGAAATGGGATGACTTCATGTCCTACAATTCCGGAGAGGAAGCCGGAGATACGACAAGGCCCCTCCATTGATCGCATATCTGTAAGACAAAAGCCAACTCCTCGTCAGGAGTTGGCTTTTTGCTTAAAATCCTTGCAAAGTGGTCCACACTTCCAATTTGGTTTGCACTTTGCTGATCACTTCATTGGTAAATTCGGAAGTGGTGGAGCTTCCTCCAAGGTCAGAGGTACGTACGCCTTCCCGCACCGTTTCGATGACCGATTCATAAATTGCGCGTGAAGCGGCAGAGGCTTTGGCATCGCCAAAATAGGTGAGCAGGGAGGCAGCGGCCAAGATCATCGCCATGGGGTTGGCCACGTTTTTGCCGAAGAGCGATGGCGCTGTGCCATGCGGAGCTTCAGCCATGATCACTTGCGGATTAAATTCATCGTCAAAGCTCATCAAGATCGATTCGGAACCGGCGATGGAGCCAAACAGTTGCAACACCATATCGCTCAAGCAATCACCGTCGCGGTTGAGGGCGGGGATAACTAATGGATCGCCGGAGTTGTTGATCAGAAGCGCGTAGGTCGCGTCGATCAACTGCGGTTCATACCGGACTTCAGGATATTTTTGGCTCGCCAGGTCCATTTCTTCTTTTAGCATGCCTTCATACACGGGGCTTACGGTATATTTGGGGCCACCAAATACTTTGGCATTCGTTTTTTTGGCGTGACGGAACGCGAATTCGGCTACGGCACGGCAGGTCTTGCGATCGATGGTTTCCGTGCGATATGCGACTTCATCGAGGCCTTCCCCATCCCGCCATTCTTTGGCGCCATAAGCGTCGCCAACAGCCATCCGAATCACAGAGATCGGCGCGAAAGTCCCAGCCACGGGCCGTACGCCAGGAATCCGACGACCTGTGCGGATGATTACTTTGCCGTCAATCTCTTTGCGCAAGATAGCATTGGGGCTTCCTACATCCCCTTTTTCTTCAGGGGTGATGGTGGCAGCTTTCAATCCGAAGCCAGTGCGTTTCATCGCTTGTGCGGCTTCATAGACCACTTGGTTATTGGTTTTACGGCGATGTTCCAAGCTAAGGTCAAAGGTTTGGAAATCGATTTCAAAACCGATTACATTGGGATCCAGAACGCGCAACGCTTCTTCCAGCAATTCCTGTCCGGTTTGGTCTCCCTTCATGATCACAACGGATTTTGTGCTCAAGTTTCTTCACCTCGTTCAACGGATCACAAATTTATATAAACAGGTGGGAGATAGGTCCTTTATCTCATATAGCCTGTTGACAAAGTGGCCCAGAGCCGATTTTTGAGTCACCGTTTCCAGTTGCTCAGACGGGAAGTGGCTCCGCCGCCGAACGCAGGCAGCGGGCAACGTCCGCTTTCGCGAGGCGTATTTGCCCCTAAGCCCGCTTTTTTCCTCCGTTCGGCGCTCCGTTTTGATTCAGAGCTTCCAGTCACTCTGTTCTCAAAAATCTTGCTCGTTTCGGGTTTGTCTACAATATGGGAGATAAGCCCTTTATCTCTGTCGATATTTTATTATACTATTATATATTTGTCCATTTTATTGAATTCAAGACCATTTTTACAATGGCCTTTCTTGCCTCTTCCACCTGCCATCTCGGTTTGCAGGCACTTCCGAATGATTGAGAGAAGTTGTAGATTCATTGAAAGAGAAGTGACATTTGTTTCCGGTGTTCTAATTATCGAGTAAAATGGGGAAAGACTGATTTTTGCGCAGATGTTTTGAATGATTGGCAGCCCGTGGCTTGGCGGGCTTTGTTTGAAGAGGGTGAGAAGGGAGAGTCATTGTGTGATTTTAAAACAAGGGAGAAGATGGGCGCTTGTTTTGTCGAGCTTGCTCCTTGCTACGCAAGCTGCATGCTCTCCTCCAGCACAGACTGGTCGGGAATCGCCCACCACCTGGGTGGATGAGAAGATCGAGCAGATGAGTCTGGATGAAAAGATCGGCCAGATGTTTATCATGGGCTTTCGTGGTGAAGCAACTGAACAAGCTCACACGGTGAATGCCCAAGCTGAAAAGCTGGTTAAGGACTACCATATCGGGGGGATGATCTTATTTGATCGCAATGTGGACAACCCCCGTCAAGTGGCCAAGCTTAATCAGGACTTGCAAGCACTGGCGATGAACAACGGTGCCAAAATTCCGTTGTTTGTGACGATTGACCAAGAAGGGGGCCGCGTGAGTCGGTTTCAAGAAGGGGCTACACTGTTTCCTGGCAACATGGCTTTGGGTGCCACCCGCAAGCCCGATTTGGCTTACCGGACAGGAAAAGAGATGGGAACCGAGTTGAGAGCGATGGGCATTAATTTGGATATGGCCCCGGTGCTAGATGTAAACAACAATCCGCGCAATCCGGTAATCGGTGTTCGCTCCTTTGGAGAAGACCCGCAGTTGGTCTCTCAGATGGGGACAGAAATGATTCGCGGTTTTCATGATGCGGGCGTGCTGACGGTGGTAAAGCATTTTCCCGGACACGGGGACACTGCGGTCGATTCCCACGTAGGTTTGCCCAAAGTGCCGCATGACCGGAAACGGTTGGAACGGTTGGAGTTGGTTCCGTTTAAACAAGCCATCGATAAAGGTGCGGACATGGTGATGAGCGCACACGTGGTCTTTCCGGCCATTGAACCGACACCGGGCTTGCCAGCCACCTTGTCCAAACGCGTATTGACGGATTTATTGCGCAAGGAGTTGAAGTTTGACGGCGTCATTACCACGGATGACATGGAAATGGGCGCCATCAAAGATCATTTCGGAACCAGCCGGGCGGCGGTGAAAGCGATCCAAGCGGGCGCGGATATCGTATTGGTCTGCCACCAATTGGATGTACAAGAAAAGACGATTGCCGCTTTCAAACAAGCCGTCAGTGAAGGGAAGATCACGGAAGCGCGGATTGACCAATCCGTTCGCCGCATTTTGTCATTGAAAGCAAAAAAAATTGGCAAGCGTTCGATCATCACCCATACCCAACCGGAATCAGCGCAAGGGGAGCCGTTCGCCAACAGCGCCCAAGCACAAGCTGTGGCTAGGGAAACGGCGGAAGGGGCAGTTACTTTGCTGCAAGACAAACAGAAGCGCCTTCCGTTGGCCCCATCCAAGACGGCTCGTCTGCTGATTGTCACTTCAAATAAGCCGCAAGCGTTTAAAGCCGCGGCTGAAAAAGCAGGGTACCAAGCCGACGTGGTCTGGGTGGAGGAGTGGGCCAAAGCGCCAGTGAATGAGCTTATAGCCAAGGCGGAACGGGCTGACGCGGTGGTGATAGGCATGTCACGCGCGCAAACCAAACAATTGGCGCTCATCAGACAGTTGGAAATGAAACAGAAACGGGTCATCGTGATGGGCATGGATGTGCCATATGATGCGGTCAAACTGCCGTCCGCCTCCACCGTGTTGGCGCTGTACGGGGCAACTCGTCCTTCGATCGAGGCCGGCATGCGCGTGGTGGCCGGACAGCTCCCGGCTACGGGCCGATTGCCGGTCACCGTGTCAGGTGCTTATCCTTATGGGTTTTCAGCAGGAGTTGATGGAGGGGGAAATGAATCGTGATCATAACGATTAGTGTGGCGGTAATCGCTGTTGCATTCGTGGTGCTGTCCATCTTTTTGATTCGCACGCTCAATGCAGTTAGACAGGTGATGCTCAATGTGGATCAAACGGTGAACGGCTTGAAAGAGAAAGTGGAGACGACAGTGGAAGAAACGCGACTCACTTTGCAAGAAACCCGGTTGTTGGTTGAAGATGTTCGCGAAAAGTCCCGCAAGGCAGATGCTGTGGTCAACTCCTTAACCGAAGTCGGCAAGAGCTTGGAGCAAGTTTCTTCAAGCATCAACCGCACCGTTTCCGCAAACCAAGAAAGATTGGGCAATGTTGTTGCTTTGGTGGGAGCCGGAATCGATTTGGTAAAAAGATGGCGGTCTGACCGCAAATCTTGATGAGAGAGGATGAGACACCGATGAGCAAAGGTAAATATTTTATGGCGGGTGCTGTGATTGGCGGCTTGATCGGGGCAGCGACTGCGCTGTTGGCTACGACCAAAACGGGCAATGAAATCCGTAAAGAATTGGGGAAAGGCTTGGAATTGGCCAAAGAGCGTGGAAAAGAGTTATACCTGACGATCAAATCGCAAGCGCCGGTGGAAAACAAATGGGAAAAAGTAAACGATGAGGGGACCGTGTTGGTTAACCGCTATATTGATGCGCCCTCCTCTACCACGCCCGATTATATTTCGATTGAAGATAAGAAATAATGAACGTGAAGGCGGTCATGCATGATGATCGCCTTTTTGCATAAAGTTGAAAAAGGTTTGCGAAGACGTGCCAAGAAAGAATACGAACGTGCGTCTGACGCCTGGCGCAAAGATAAGCTGAAAAACTGATAAGGATGTGGAATGGATGGAAAAACCAGCGCGAATCACCTCTGTGGAACAATTGGACGAATGGATGGCAAAAGCGGGCAAACGCCCCTTGTTGTTGTTTAAACACAGCACTTCGTGCCCAATCAGTGCGGCGGCCTACGGCGAATGGGAAGCGTTTTTGTCTTCGGATGCAGCAACAGAGGTGCTGTCCGCTGCCGTGTTCGTAATCGAAGATCGACCACTGTCCAATGAAATTGCCGAGCGATTTGGGATCAAACATGAGTCTCCACAAGCGCTTTTCGTGATCGGAGATGAAGTGAAGTGGCATGCTTCTCATTGGAATATCACCAAACAGGCGTTGACCGATGCCGTGCAGTCACTCTAAGTTGATACAGGTGCAGAATTCCCTCGACAAAGTGCTTGTTTTTCGATATAATGGCGAAAATTATTTTTCTAGTTGAGAAGAGAGGAGCAAGAAGAGTGAGAGAGAATCAATTAGACGCATTGCGACAAAAGCTGGATGAAGTCAATTTGAAACTGTTGCGACTGTTAAACGAACGAGCGGAACTGGCAAAGCAAATTGGTGAAGTGAAACAAAAGCAAGGCATTAACAAATTTGATCCGGAGCGGGAGCGTGTCATGTTGGAAACGATTGTTCAACACAACGAAGGGCCGTTTACCGACAACACCGTGCGTTACCTGTTCAAGCAGATTTTCAAGGCATCGTTGGACTTGCAACAAACAAGCCAAAAGAAAACTCTTCTTGTAAGCCGCGAAAAACAGGCGACCGACACGGTGGTAGACATCAAAGGTACCTTGGTGGGGGCGGTGAAGCCCCAAGTGGTGGCTGGGCCCTGCTCCGTGGAATCAGAAGAGCAAGTGTTTGAAGTAGCCCGAGCATTGAAAGAACAAGGCATCGAACTGATGCGCGGCGGTGCATTCAAACCACGCACCTCCCCTTACGACTTCCAAGGATTAGGGGAAGAAGGGTTGAAGATTTTGCGCAAGGCCGCTGACCAATTCGGTTTGAAGATTGTCAGTGAAATCGTCAACCCGAGTGACATGGAGATGGCTGAACAATATGTAGACGTGATTCAAATCGGTGCCCGCAACATGCAGAACTTTGAGCTGTTGAAGGCGGCAGGTGCGGTTCGCACTCCTGTCTTGTTGAAGCGAGGATTGTCTGCGACGATCGAGGAATTCTTGTTTGCTGCCGAATACATTTTATCGGGTGGTAACGATCAAGTTATTTTGTGTGAGCGCGGCATCCGCACCTATGAGAAAGCCACGCGCAACACATTAGACATCTCGGCTGTGCCGATTTTGAAAAACGAGAGCCATTTGCCGGTGTTGGTCGACATCACACATTCCACAGGCAGACGGGATATTTTGTTGCCATGTGCGCGGGCGGCTTTGGCAGCGGGGGCTGATGGCATCATGCTGGAAGTGCATCCAAATCCGGCAGTTGCTTTGTCGGACGCCAAACAGCAGATCGACATCCCTACTTTCGACACTTTTATCAAAGACTTGCGCGCTTCCGGTTTGCTAGATCAAAAACAAGTGACCGTGCGTTAAAATGACATAAAAATATATCCAAAGCAGTACTTTTTGGTGAAAAAGCGAACAGACCTATCGTCGGTTCGCTTTTTTTGCTTATAATTTGTTATGATGTTACAAGGGATATTACTTTAACGCTTGCCATAGTAGATAATTGCGAGGCCTTTGCAAATAAATGAGTTGGACTTGTTTTGTAGGGGGAGGAAGCTTCGTTGAATGTACGCGAATGTTTGGAATTGGCCAGTGCCAATCGTGTTACACCAGAGCAGTTGTATCAATTTTTTGCGACACGCCTGCCGCGGTTGATTGTTTTGTACAATCACGGCGAAGCGGGGGAAACGCCGTTTCTGGCGCGGGGAAATGAACCCAACAGCCGCTTCATCGTGACTTTTACCGATTTGGAAGCGGCACGCAATGTTAAAGTGAATGAACCGGAACATGTGCGGATGACCGAAGAGCCCGCCCTTTCGTTTCTGATTAAGGCCTATCGATCGGATGCACAAGGGATTTTATTTAACCCCGGACTCCCGTCACGGCTGTTTCTGACCAAGCAACATGTTTTGCAGATGATCCAAGAGTATGCCGCCCAACAGTTTTCACAAATGACCGGACCCTGGGTGCCAACCATGGATCAAAACATGTTGATGGTGGAGTACCAGCCAGAGTCGTATACGATCGCCGTTTACGCCTCTGAGCAAGATGCGGAGTATGTGACCCGGAAATCAGGTGGGCAACCTGTGCAACACCCATGGTCCGTCATCTGGGATCGGTGTGAAGAGCTGGGCACGTCGTCCTTGTTTTTCCACTTTAGCTTGCCGGAACAAGCTTTGTTGACAAGCAAGCATATGGAAACGATCCGTTTTGGCAGCCAACACGGTATCATTGACGAGAACGTCGTGGAGCATCCGTTTATGATCGCTTTTGACAGCGGCTCCTCCCAGGTTGCGGCAACGCCCCAAGAAGAAGTGCCACCAGTTGAAGACCATCCGCTGGAACCCCATTCATCCCAAGCGGTGGAGTCCCGGCAGGAAGATGTGCCGTTGGTGGATCACCCAGCACCGCCAATGACTCCGCCTATTCCTGAAGTGACTCCAAAAGCGACGGAATCACCGCAACCGGTGATGCCGCCGCAGGGAGCAGCTCAGACTCAGGGATCAGAGCGGCCGATAGACCCGGATGTGGCGCAAGGGCTGAAAAAATTAGAAAAAGCGACTATCGAAGGGCAAGGAATGGGCAACGGTTGGGAAGTGTGCCGGGCGATGGCTGAATTGCGCCGAATCTGGGTTGTTGTCGACCCCGACGGCAATATGGTGATTTTGGCCGGACAGGATCATAGCCCCATTGTCGACTTTTTCACTTCTGCCCGTCACGCAGAGCGGCTGATTGCGGAAGCGCGGCAGAAAAATCCGCACTTGCCGCCGATGGTTCCTCGCTTGATCTCAACCAAAAAGCTGTACAAAGCGTTGGCTCCGCGTACCCCGATTGTCTGGATCAACCGGGGATCGCCGGAAGCGTGGACGAGTATCATGGGCGACACCCTGCCATATGTGTTGCAACTGATGTCCCAGTTGCGCAATGAAACGATCTGAGGCCCATTCCGAGGACATAAGACAAAAGTGTGGTTGCTTTTCTTATGTCTGGAAAAAATAATCGTGCGGCCATAATCGTTTGTGAAAGGCCAAGATAGACTGGCAGATCAAGAAATTTGACTGAACTGGATGTGAATGAATAAGTATGGTGAAGAAAAAAGAGACGATAACCATTTATGATGTGGCCAGGGAAGCGGGCGTATCGATGGCGACCGTTTCCCGTGTGGTGAACGGAAACCCTAATGTAAAACCAGTGACTCGCAAAAAGGTGCTGGATGTTATTCGACAGTTGGGATATCGGCCCAACGCGGTGGCGCGGGGCCTGGCCAGCAAAAAGACGACCACGGTGGGCGTGGTGATCCCGGACATCTCCAACACCTTTTATGCTGAGTTGACCCGTGGGATCGAAGACATTGCCACCATGTATCATTACAATATTATTCTAAGCAATTCCGATATGAAAAAAGAGAAAGAAATCCAGCTGGTTGAGGCGTTGTTGGAGAAGCAGGTGGACGGACTTCTGTTCTTAGGCGGTGAAATCACCGACTCCCACCGCGAAATTTTTGCTGCTAGTACGGTGCCGGTGGTATTGGCCGCCACGCGTGACGAAAGAAGAGAACTCCCTTACGTGACGATTGATCAAATCCAAGCAGCCAAAGAAGCGACCACTATCCTCGTTCATGAAGGGCATGAACAAATCGCCTTTATCGGTGGGCCGCTGACCGATTCGGTGAATGGATACCCGCGCTATGTGGGTTACAAAGAAGCAATCGAAGAAAGCGAAACTTCGTTTGATGAAGCGTTGGTGCGGTTGGGCGATTACCGTTACCGTTCCGGTTATGAGGAGATGAAGAGTTTGCTTGAAAGCCAGCCGGGCGTGAGCGCGGTGTTTGCGGCCAGCGATGAGATGGCGGTGGGAGCGATCCACGCCGTGCAGGATTTAGGTAAGCGCGTGCCGGAGGATGTGTCCGTTATCGGTTTTGAGAATATCCCGCTTTCTTCCCAGGTGCGCCCGTTACTCTCTACGGTCAGCGTGCCTATGTACGACATCGGCGCGGTTGCGATGCGCTTGTTGACCAAGTATATGAATGACGAGCAAGTAGAAAGCGGACAAGTATACCTGCAATATAGCATGGAGCTGAGAAATTCCACCAAACTGAAAGAATGGGAAGATGAGCGCTAAGCGGATCGGCCCGGGGAGAAGAGGGATGAACAGATGAAAGACAACAAAGAAATTATCGGCGTCATCGGCGCCATGGATGAGGAGATTAAAGCGTTGCTAAACGCTATGGAGGATGTTCAAGAGCAGGAGCGTTACCGTGTCACATATTACTCGGGAATGCTGTGTGGCACACCTGTGGTTCTCTGCAAATCCGGCGTGGGCAAAGTGAATGCCGCTGTGTGCACACAAACGCTGATCGACTATTTTCAAGTAGATGCCGTGTTGTTTACTGGAGTTGCAGGGGCTCTGCATCCCGATTTGGACATTGGGGATATCGTCGTTTCCACTGCTTGCCAACAGCATGATATTGATGCCAGCCCGGTCGGTTTTCCGAGAGGGACTGTACCATTCCAAGATGTGTCGATTTTCCCGGCCGATGAGCAGCTCGTCGCTTGGGCGGTCGAAGCAGGCCGTAGCATTTCCGGCGTCAAGGTATTGACGGGCAAAGTCCTGTCCGGTGATCAATTCATCTCTGATGCCGGCAAAGTGCGGGAGTTGCGAGAGCAGTTTGACGGGGCTTGTGTAGAGATGGAAGGGGCTGCCGTCGCCCATGTGTGCCATTTGGCCGATGTACCATATGTGGTGATCCGCTCTATGTCTGACCGCGCTGATCACACGGCTGATGTTAATTTTGCCGAGTTTACAGAGCTGGCCTCCGAGCGTTCTGCTAGCATGATTCAAGCGATTTTGCGCCTGCGGATGCAGAAATAATTGGATGAGTACTCCCTCTTGTTCCAGGACAAATTAGGTTTAGGAAAGGGGGAGTTTATATGCCAAAAGATGTCTTGTGTGAAGTGAGCAACTGTACTTATTGGGGACAAGGCAACAAGTGCAAGGCGGATGCCATCTATGTGGTCACCCATAAAGAAGAAGCGGAGACGAGCAAGGAAACAGACTGCAAGACATTTCAACCGCAGCATTAAACTCCAACCGGCGGCTTAGACAGCCGCCGGTTATTTTATTGTGTTAAATTGCTAATATTTATTCATGTGATATAATAATGAAAACTGAAATCGTTTGCAAACAAAGGGAGGCGTGACTTGATGACCCATGAAGAACGCGTGCCAGTCCAAACCACCGGCAACAATATGAGCAGTTATGAAGAGGCGAGATCCCATTTTGATTGGAAACAAGTGGAGCAGACATTTTCTTGGCACCACACCGGCAAGGTGAACGCCGCCTATGAAGCCATAGACCGTCATGTGGAAGCGGGGAAGGGAAACAAAACAGCCTTGATCTACAGCGACGCTGTGCGAGAAGAGCGTTACACGTTTTTGCAACTAAAGGAAAAATCCAATCAATTCGGCAATGTGTTGCGCAAGTTGGGCGTCAGTAAAGGGGATCGCGTGTTTGTGTTTATGCCGCGCACTCCGGAGCTGTATGTCAGCGTTTTGGGAACCATCAAAATCGGAGCCATTATCGGGCCTTTGTTTGAAGCGTTTATGGAAGCGGCCGTCAAGGATCGGCTGGAGAATAGTGAAGCCGTTGCGCTGGTGACAACGCCTGCTTTGTTGGAGCGGGTGCCGGTGGATGCGCTTCCTCATTTAAAACACATCATTTTGGTCGGTGCGGTGGGAGAACTGGTCGAAGGATATTACAGCTTTGAAGAGGAAATGAGTCAAGCTTCCTCCGATTTGGACATTGAATGGGTTGATCGGGAAGACCCGATGATCATTCATTATACATCTGGTTCTACAGGGAAACCCAAAGGCGTTTTGCATGTGCATAATGCCATGATCCAGCATTACCAGACAGGGAAGTGGGTGCTAGATCTGCAAGATGACGACATTTACTGGTGCACGGCTGATCCGGGCTGGGTGACGGGCACTTCCTACGGAATTTTCGCGCCGTGGCTCAATGGCGTGACCAATGTGGTGCGCGGTGGCCGATTTAGTCCCGATGATTGGTATCAAACATTGGAAAAATACAAAGTAACAGTCTGGTACAGTGCGCCGACGGCTTTCCGCATGCTGATGTCGGCGGGGGAGAGCGTTGTTAAAAAATATGATCTTTCATCGGTAAGGCACGTGCTGAGCGTGGGTGAACCGCTGAACCCCGAAGTGGTGCGCTGGGGGCTGAAGACGTACGGTAAGCGTATCCATGACAACTGGTGGATGACGGAGACTGGTGGCATCCTCATTTCCAACTACCCGCAGATGGAGATCAAACCGGGCTCGATGGGTAAGCCTTTCCCCGGTATCCATGCGGCGATCATTGACGATGAAGGGAACGAGTTGCCACCGTATACGATGGGGAACCTGGCGATCCGGACTCCATGGCCGTCGATGATGCGCCAGATCTGGAAAAATCCCGAGAAGTACCAAGAATATTTCCGCATTCCTGGATGGTATGTGTCAGGCGATTCTGCCTATATGGATGAAGACGGGTATTTCTGGTTCCAAGGCCGACTGGACGACGTGATCAATACATCCGGTGAACGGGTCGGGCCGTTTGAAGTGGAAAGTAAGTTGGTGGAGCATCATGCCGTGGCTGAGGCAGGAGTGATTGGTAAACCGGATGCGATCCGGGGTGAAATCATCAAAGCGTTCATTGCGTTGCGGGAGGGCTATGAACCTTCGGAGGAGCTGAAAGAGGAGATCCGCCAATTTGTGAAGACGCGTTTGGCCGCCCATGCTGCCCCGCGCGAAATTGAGTTTAGGGATAAGTTGCCGAAGACAAGAAGTGGCAAAATCATGCGCCGGGTGTTGAAAGCTTGGGAGTTGGGTTTACCTACAGGCGATTTGTCTACCATGGAAGATTGAAAAAAAAGCACCTTCCCCGTGGTGATGGGGAAGGTGCTACTTTTATTGCGACGTTTCGCCGCCACCATTTTGTGTGTTGTTGTGCCCGTTTTCTCCCCCGGTCGGCTGTTGAGGAGTTTGATCTCCAGCTGGCTGTTGGGGAGTTTGTCCCGTATTGGGTTGTTCTGGAGTCTCTCCTGCCGGAGGTTGTTGTCCTTGAGGTTGTCCCTCTCCCTGTGCGGGATCTTTCCCAGGCTCCGCATCGGTTTTCGGGACGGCGCGGCCGCATTCAAAACATTTGCCGCTCGTCAAACCGCCTGGATTGTTAAAATTGCTACCCGGTTTAATCAAATCCGGCTTGGTTTGAGCTGCCGCTTTGAACAGGCGAGCCCATGCTTGCTTGGTGAACGTTTCATGTGCATTTTTATAATGTTGATCATAACCGGACCATACTCCCAGAGACACCTCAGGAGAAAAACCGACAAACCATAGATCAACGTAATTACTGGTGGTTCCTGTTTTACCGGCGATATTGTATCCGCCCAATTGTCCACCGATAACTTTAGCCGTACCGTTACGTACAACTTCCCGCATCATTTGCGTCAATTGGTATGTGGCTTGCGGGCTAAAGATTTGTTTCTCTTTAAACTGCTTATTAAAATCATAAATGACATTGCCAGAAGAATCTTCAATTCGCTCGATTAGGTGAGGCTTGTTGTATACACCGGAGTTGGCGATCATGGCAAAAGCAGCAGTCATTTGAGCTACCGTATATCCTTTTCTCATCCCACCGAGAGCCGAGGCTTCGCCATCCCATTTATGTGGAGGCATGTCCATCTTCCGCAAGTAGTCGAAAGCGTGTTGCACCCCAAGTTTTTTGATCAACTTGATTGCCGGAGTGTTCAACGACCATTGCAAGGCATAAGTCGCTGTGACCGGGCCATTTTTGTATTTCCCGTTTGCGTTTTTGTACATCGTACCGTCACCTTTGGGAACGGGTTCATCCCAAATCATCGAATCAGGGGAGATGATGCCGTCGTTTAAGGCGGGACCGTAAACCAACAGCGGTTTGATTGCAGAGCCGGGTTGCCGTTCTACTTCAAACGCGTGATCAAGTTGCGTATCTTTAAAGTCGGTTCCTGAAACAAAGGCAAGTACAGAACCGGTTTTATTGTCAATGAGTGTTGCCCCAATTTGCTCTTTGACTTTCTTCCCGTTTTTCCATTTTCCTGGGACATTCATATTTTTGATCGAGTCATTCAAAGCATTATAGAGTTGCTCATCAATGGTGGTATAGATTTTATACCCACCTTTTTTGATGCGGTCACGGTATTCTTTAATATTTGCTGCGTTTTTTTCTGCTTTGTCCTGCTCCATCAATATATCAACGGCTTCGTTTTCTGTGGCTGTAATGATGTAGGGGTATTTTTCCAATGGATTCACAAAATCAGTTGGTTTGGCCAGGGAGTTTTTAATATCGAATTTAATCGCTTGATCATAGTCAGCTTTCGATATTTTTTTGTTCTCAAGCATTTTAGCCAAAACCAATTTCATCCGTTTTGTCCCTAATCGGATATTGTCATCCCCACGGAATGGATTGTATGCATTGGGGCGTTGAACCATCCCTGCAATATAAGCCGCTTGTGGCAAACTGAGCTCTTTGACGTCTTTATTGAAGATCCCGCGTGCTGCAGCGACAACGCCGTACATGTGCTTTCCGTGAGCACCTTTGCCAAAGTAAACGCTATTCATGTAAGCGACAAAGATTTTCTCTTTGTTGTAATATTTTTCAATCCTTAAGGCATTAATAATTTCAAGGGCTTTCCGTTCCAACGATTTTTCTTGGGTAAAGAGTTCATTTTTTACTAATTGTTGTGTAATGGTACTACCGCCTGTGGTCACTTCACTACCGGAAACTTGTTGCCAAGTTGCACGGATCAGAGATGAAGGAACGATCCCTTTATGTTGATAAAACTCATGGTCTTCGACTGCTAAAAAAGCATCGGTCAAATAAGGGGTGACTTCATTCAGTTTTTTGACGAGCTTGCGATCATCAGGGGAGATTAACGCACCAATCGGTTTAGGTGGTTGATTCCCATCTTCAGATCGGAAATAAGCGTAACTCGTTTGTGACCAACCAGACAATTCTTTGTCAAAATAAGATTTGGTACGTATTTTTTCGTCTTTGGTTAGCGCTGATACAACGCCTGCACCAACCCCAACACTGCCAACGGTAACGATAGAAATCGTAGCTAAACTAATATATAGAACTTTGCCAATTATTTTTAATGCCTTTTTCTTCCCTTTGGCTTTTTGTTTATTGTAAGGGTATTTTTCCATCTTTCGCCCCCCCTTGGTTCCATGCGAAGATAATTATATCACAGGGATATGCATGCTAGGTGTTATACAAATTATGACAATATCTTTTGTGATGGAACGATGATTTTTGCTTTTGGATTCATTGTTAATGGGAATGGGCATATTGGTAGTTTGGGGTGGTTGCACACTGATGAATAGTAGCGGCTCCAAAACCGTTTTCCCATTCGCTTCACTTGTGCATCGACGCTTATTGGGACAGGTTTTTCGGTCGCTTCTTTTTAACTTGATGTACTAGACACGATCAGGTCATTGGCTGTGGATGAGAAGTGTTTCATACGGGTATAGCTGATGATTCCGGCCTACTCTTTTTGAGTGAATACAAATAACCCTCCATCCCTTGACGGGTGGAGGGTTGTTTATTAATCGGTCTTGGCGGGATTAATCCCGATTCGGCGGTCGTGGTGGGAAGGCGGGCCTTTGATTGCCATCCCCGGGTTCGTCACCACCGGGATTGTTACCAGGACCGTCGCTTGGATTATCACCGGGGCCATCCCCCGGATTGTTGCCAGGGTTGTTACCGGGATTATCGCCAGGTTCGTCACCAGGCTCGTTACCGGGATCGCCAGGCTGATTTGGCTTTCTCTGCTTCTGTTCTTCTTCCTCTTTTTTCTTTTGCTTCGACAAGTAGTCGTTGATGGCGCCGCAATCCAAGCAGGAGATGTTGTCTCTTAGGCCGCCGGGCGATTGGAACCGGGCATTTTTGTCAAAGTATTCCGGTGCGGCAGCTGCAGCGGCTTTAAAGATGTTGACCCACGCCCGCTTGGTGAATTTGTCGTTATGGGACATGCGGAAGTTATGGTCATATCCGCCCCAGGCACCAATGGTGATGTT
Organism: Laceyella sacchari; assembly: GCF_024927925.1. NCBI lineage: Bacteria > Bacillati > Bacillota > Bacilli > Caryophanales > Thermoactinomycetaceae > Laceyella > Laceyella sacchari. The sequence continues at coordinate 2,663,203 of NZ_CP103866.1, read as the reverse complement.
TGGCGTGGAACCGATGAACCACAAGTCTTTGTCGTCGCTGGTCGTTCCTGTTTTGCCGGCAAGGTCATACCCATACACACGAGAACCGATATAGACCCCGGTGCCTTGGGTGACGACATTGCGCAGCATTTTAATCATCTGATAGGAAGTTTGCGGCGAGAAGACCTGTTTTTGTTCTGCTTGGTGCTCATAGATCGTGTTGCCGTTCGCATCGGTGATCTTGGCGATCAGATGAGGGGAATTGTATTTCCCTTCATTGGCGAATGTGGCAAACGCGGCAGTGATCTTATCCACGGTGTAGCCACGGTATTGCCCGCCAATGGCCGCGGCTTCCGTGTCATTTTTGTGGGGAGGGATGTTCAGTTTGCGTAAGTAAGCGAAACCCACATCGTGTCCCATTTTGTTAAATGTTTTGATGGCCGGGATGTTGAATGAATACGTGAGCGCTTTGGTCACTGTCACAGGGCCGTAGTATTTGTTGGCCGCGTTCTCGTAATAGCCTGAGCCGTCCGCTTTTGGATACTTCTCGTCCAGAATGAGGGTAGAGGGGCTAATAATCCCTTCTTCCATCGCTGGGCCGTACACGATGAGCGGCTTGATGGCCGAACCGGGCTGGCGGTAAGCGTCAAGCGCGTGGTTTAGTTTCCCTTTGTTGTTGGAAGTGGGTACAAATGCCAGCACGGAGCCGGTGCGGTTGTCTAAGACCACGGCGCCCAGCTGTTCTTGCTCTTTCACTCCCTTGTAAGTGCGGGTGTGAAAGGTCAGCCCTTTGCTGGCGGCGGCGTTAATGGCGTCGTACATCGGTTTGTCGATGGTGCTGTAGATGTGGTAGCCGCGCGTCAGCACTTGTTCGATGTAGTGATTCAAAGTCGTCAGGTATTTCCCTTCCTGACTCAATTTTTCAATGTCCAAGCCGTCCTTCTTCATCAGGATTTCGGCCGCTTCCTCTTCCAGAGCGTACATGATGTATGAGTAGTTGGTGTAGCCGTTGCTCTCGTTATTGGGCTTGGCCAGGGATTGTTTGATGTCAAAATTTAGCGCTTTATTATATTCTTCTTTGGTGATTTTATCGTTTTCTAGCATTTTATCCAACACGAGCTTCATGCGTTTTTTGCCGCGGGCGAGGTTTTTTTCGCCCCCAAAAGGATTGTAATCATTGGGCCGCTGTACCATGCCGGCGATATAAGCGGATTGGGCCAAGTTTAAGTCTTTGGGGTCTAAGTTGAACAAGCCTTTGGCCGCAGCCTGTACGCCATGAAGTCGCTGTTTGTTGGCACCGTTGCCAAAAAAGACAGAGTTCATATAATAAGTTAGAATTTCATCTTTTTCATACATGGCATCGAGCCGGATGGCCAAAATGATTTCTTTTGCCTTCCGCTCGAGGTCTTTGTCAAAGTCTTTCAGGATGACGTTTTTGACGAGCTGTTGCGTGATCGTGCTTCCGCCAGTGCTCACCTCGGACTTGGCCAGTTGCTGGTACGATGCGCGTAATAGAGATCGGGGAACCACACCTTTGTGCTTGTAAAAGTCGCGGTCTTCGACGGAGATAAAGGCATCTACCAGATACTTGCTCACATCGTTTTTGGATCGAATCAGTTTGCGCATGTCGCCACCATTGCGAAATGCGCCAATTCTCAGGGGTTGGCCTTGTCCGTCTTGGGTTTGGAAGTAAGCGTAGCTGTTTTGGAACAGACTGTCCAATTCCTTTTGGAAATCTTCTTTGGTGCGAATCGGTTCATCCTTCACCATGGCGGACACGATCCCCGCCCCGACTCCGATTCCCGCCGCAACCAAAATCAGTGCGACGGCGAATAAGACGTAAAGGGCCCCAAGGATTTTCTTGAATATGCGAGTATTGGAACTCTTGCGAGAACGCCGCATTTGGTGTTTATCCATTCACTTGATACCCTCCTCGTTCTAGGGTAATATTATAGCATAATCGCATGTCACAAGCCCCTGACTCGTCAGGTAACATATTGAAAAGCTGTGAACAAGCGCAGTAGTCGATGGATGGAATCCATGTCAGAGAGCTGGTGGTTGGTGCGAACCAGTGGATCGCTATCGATGAATTACACTTGGGAGCTGATGCCGGCCTAATGAGGTCGGTGTACGGAGCGATCCGTTATGCAATGAGGGGAAAGCCAATTCGTGCTTTCAATTAGGGTGGTACCGCGGAAATAAACTCCGTCCCTTTTGGGGGGCGGGGTTTTTTTATATTTCAAAAAGGTTGGTGGTAAACATGGGTACGCAAGAGCAAGCGATGAAGCCTGAAGTTCAGGCTGAATTGGAGAAACAACTGAAAATTATTCAACGAGGAGCGGCAGAAATCCTTCCAGCAGAAGGATTGATTTCCAAATTGCGCCGTTCGATTGAAACGGGAGAGCCGCTCAAGGTTAAATTAGGTTTGGACCCGACTGCGCCGGACTTGCATATCGGCCACACGGTGGTCTTCAACAAGCTGCGCGACTTTCAGAAACTGGGGCACATTGTGCAGTTGGTCATCGGTGATTTCACGGCCCAAATCGGCGACCCGACAGGCAAGTCGGAGACGCGCAAACAGTTGACGGAAGCGGAAGTAAAGGAAAACGCCAAAACGTACGCGGAGCAACTGTTCAAAGTGTTGGACCCGGACAAGACGGAAATCCACTTCAACAGCTCTTGGTTGAGCCCGCTCACTTTTGCCGATGTGACATTCCTCGCTTCCAAGTGCACGGTGGCTCGCATGTTGGAGCGGGATGACTTCTCCAAACGTTACCAAAGTGGGCAAGCGATCAGCATTCATGAATTTTTCTACCCGCTCATGCAAGGATACGACTCGGTGGCGCTCAAAAGTGATATCGAGTTAGGTGGAACGGACCAGACTTTTAACCTGCTCATGGGGCGTCAACTACAAAAAGAATATGCGCAAGAGGAACAAGTGATTCTCACCATGCCGTTGTTGGAAGGCTTAGACGGCGTGAAGAAGATGAGCAAAAGCTTGGGCAACTACATTGGGGTGGATGAGGACCCCAACAACATGTACGGCAAGGCGATGTCTATCCCAGATGAGTTGATGGTAAAATACTTTGAACTGGCCACGGATCTGTCGTTGGAGGAGTTGGAGGAGCTGAAACAAGGGTTGGCTGAGGGAACCATCCACCCGCGGGATGCCAAGATGCGCCTCGGTCGCACGCTGGTGCGGATGTACCACGGCGAACAAGCGGCGCAAGAAGCTGAGAACCACTTCAAGACCGTGTTCCAACAGCGAGACTTGCCGGATGACATGCCCGAAGTGCAGGTCAATGCCGCCGACTTGGAGGATGGACGGATGTGGATTGTCGCTTTGCTCAGCAAATTGGGGCTTGTGGCCACCAATGGAGAAGGTCGCCGCATGATCCAGCAAGGGGGCGTACGCATCAACCAACAGAAAGTGACGGACCCGCAGGCAAAAGTGGAAGTGCAAGATGGGATGGTTGTGCAAGTAGGTCGGCGAAAGTTTGCCAAAGTGATCTTGGGTTGATGTAAACTCGATACCAGGACGGCATGCCGATGGAGGATGCCTCCGTCGGCTTGTTTGTCCCGGTGTGATGACAAGCTGGCACGGAGCCAAATTCGGATAAATAAATCATCATCCTTTTACCGATTTTTCTCACTTTTCAGTATAATAGAGGTGAGTTTAAATCCGATTAAAAGGATGGGGATGATTTATTTTGGCTAAGCGAAGCAATAAAGGATTGCAGTCGCACGATCATGGACTGCGGGTGTGGGAGAAGTTGCACCATGAGTATTGGCATGAAGAGTTGATGGAAGAGATCAAGGCTGAATTGGAGGAAGCGGTGGCTAAAATGGAAGCCCACATGAAAGAGGAATGTGTGTGCGGGGACAGTCGTCTGGATGTAGCGTTTTATCGAGAAATGCTGTCATTGGTACAGACAGGGCATCACGAGCGCAACTTTCGGGTCTTGCCGTTCGTAGAAGAATCCTTGCGTCGGTATGTGGAGACGAAGCTGTCTGATCACAAGTGTCTTCGCCATCTTCTGAGGACGCGGCACCGTTGGGGACAGGATGTGTTAAATCAAACGCATGGCTGCTAACTGATGCTCAACGACTGGGAGAAACATGCTGGCTCCGCCTCCGGCCCATCAGAAGGCGGAGCCGACCCTTAATATTCTACAAAGAATGGATGTCTGCGTTCATCTAAACAGTAGAGAATCCGTTGTTTCATATGTCGCCATGTGACAAGGCGCATCGCTGTTTCAACCGGGAAATAGCCAGCATCTTCGTATTCATCGCCATTGGTGGAGATGCGGCCGCCGATCGGTTTGCCGATGAATAGAAAGTTGCAGATATTCGAGCGCACATTTTGGAATATGCCGCAGTATTTGACAAGTTTGATGAGAACCCCGGTATCTTCCTTGACCTCGCGAATGGCGGCAAGGCGGATGGATTCATTCTCTTTTACTTGACCACCGGGAAGCTCCCAACCGCGTTGAGGGTGTTTGATAAGCAGGATTTCCGCGTCATAGTTAAGGATCAACACATATGCGGCGAGAATATGCTTAGGTGGTGTCACAGGGATCACCTAACCTTTGAGGATTTTAAAAACGTTCTAACCGGTATGGAAAAGGGGTTTGGGGTTAAGCACCGGGAAACGGTGCAAAAAAGCGATATCTGATTTGAGCGGCGTTTTTGGAATGTTGAAACAACAGTAAGGCGAAGGAATGAAGAGATGGAGGATGAGATGGGGTAGTGAGAAGAGAAACAAACCCCTGTATCTATATTTTAGCAAAAATTGCTAATGAGTTATATATAGAAAGGGATAAATATATGTTAAATAAGATTCATAGTTCTCGCTGACACTTCATCACCATGAAAAAACGGCTGATCCATGGGATCAGCCGTTTTTTTATCAAATCCCCCAAATTAACGGGAGTAGAACTCAACGATCATGGTTTCGTTGATTTCGGATGGCATTTCGGAACGCTCTGGCAGGCGGTTGTAGGTAGCCTCCAGTTTGTTCTCATCGAAAGACATGAACTCTGGCAGGTATTGACGCTCTTCCAGAGCTTCTTTGATGATGCTCAGATTGCGGCTTTTTTCACGCAATCCGATCACTTCGCCAGGTTGTACTTGGTAAGACGGACGGTCGAGCTTTTTGCCGTTTACCGTGATGTGGCCATGCACCACCAATTGGCGGGCTTGGGCACGGGTGCGGGCGAAACCAGCGCGGTAAACGAGGTTGTCAAGGCGAGATTCCAGGAGTTTCATGAAGTTTTCACCATGAATCCCTTTCATCTTGCCTGCACGCACAAACAAGTTGCGGAATTGTTTTTCGCCCACGCCGTACATCAGGCGCAGTTTTTGTTTTTCTTGAAGCTGAAGTCCGTACTCACTTAATTTTTTGCGTTGGCCTGGTCCGTGTTGACCTGGGGCATATGGGCGTTTAGCCAACTCTTTACCGGTTCCGGAAAGAGAGATACCCAGGCGACGGCTCAGTTTCCATGTTGGTCCAGTGTAACGTGCCATTGTTATTGCTCCTTTCATCATTTGCATTTGTTTCTTGCAAATGACAGGGTGCTGATTCGCTAACGTTATCCGCGCCTTCCGGATAGCGGCGAAAGGCAGGACACCCATGAAGAGCTCATGGGGCGAATCAGTGAGGGTGATCCTCTCACCTATCGTTTGCATGCTATCCTCAAATTCCCTCGGAGGCAGTTTGAGCCATACAAAGAATAATTATAGGGGAAATCCATGAAAAGTCAATGTGCCGGCGGTTTGTTCCAGCTGTTAATTTTCGTCAGCTACAGCCCGCTCTTTGGGCGGAGTAACCCTCACATAGTGAATAGGCATGCCTCGGGAAGAGAACTTATCTTCGTATTCCGTGGTGATGTTGGTGGGGGCATAGGGACTGTGGTGCAGATCGCGGCTGATTTCGACCACTTCCCACCCCCGCTCTTCAAATTCTTCCAACGAGAAGTCGAACAGGGAGACGCTATCCGTTTTTAAGATCAGGTCGCCAGCCGGCGCCAACACTTGTTCATATAAATCAAGAAACCGGCGGTAAGTTAAGCGACGCTTGGCATGCCGCTTTTTGGGCCAAGGATCGCTAAAGTGCAGATAGATGCGGTCGACTTCTCCGGTTGCGAAAATGTCGGTTAAGTTTTCCACATCGGCCCATATATAGCGGAGGTTGGTGTTTTCGGTTGCTTCGCCCTTGCGAACAGCCTGCAAGAGCGGCTCTTCAATTCGTTCCACCCCGATCCAATTAATATCAGGTCGCAATGTTGATGCTTTGGCCAGGAATTGGCCTTTTCCCGTGCCGAGCTCTACATGAAGCGGATGGGTTTCATGAGGGAAGGCGGAGCGCCACTGGCCTTGCATCTGCCCTTTGTTGTCTTCTGTTGGGGTGAAGACAAGGGGATGTTCCATCAATTTTTGCTTTGCTTCAGGTTTTCTTCTTAATCTCATCGTTAGCCTCAACCATTCTTCCAAGTATTTTCGTGTTTTATTATAAACGGGCGGAACACGGAAAACAAAAGATTTATCCAGACAAGGTCGGAGCATAGGCTACTCGCGCCTTGCTTTTTCACCGCGCCCATGTGATGATAAAACCAAAATGGTGCGAGCGGAGGCTTGGTCAGATGTCTTTCCAAAATGCGATGCAACCCCGTTTGGCGGAGTTTTTCCAGCGCGCGATCCGGCAAAACAAGCTGGCGCACGCGTTTATTTTTTACGGCAAGCCGGGGACAGGCAAAAGGGAATTGGCGTTGGAATTGGCGAAAGCCGTCAACTGTGAAGAGAGCAAGGGGGACCCGTGCGACCGCTGTCCTTCATGCCTGCAAATTGCTCACGGCAATCATCCCGATGTGGTAACCATCCAGCCGGACGGGAATGTGATCAAAATCGCCCAGGTGAGGGAGCTGCAAGCCAAGTTTAAATACAGCGCGCGCCAAGGCATCACCCGCGTCGCCGTGCTGGAACAGGCAGACAAGATGCGCGATGAAACGGCCAACAGTCTATTGAAATTCATTGAAGAACCCAGCTCCCCCATGGTGGTGGTGTTGATTACGGAGAATTTATCCGACTTGCTTCCCACCATCCGATCCCGGTGCCAACGCATCCGCTTTCCTGAACTTTCTCCGGAGCAAAAGCGTCAGAAACTGGTGGAGGACGGTTTGCCGGCTAAAGTGGCAAGTGTGATGGCGCACCTGCCAGGAAAAGTGGATATGGAGGAGTTTGACCCGCAAGCGTTTGAAGAGACATGCCGGCGAATCATTGACTGGGGTAACCAAATTTTGGCCGGACAAATGAGCGCGCTGTTGACCCCGACTGAAAAATGGTTTCAAACTGAAGTGGAGCAAGGGCGAGCGGAGCAGCTTCTCGATGTCCTGCTCCTTTGGTATCGTGATGTACTTATGCATGTGACGGTAGATGGGGCGCGTGTTTTCCGGGAGTGGGAGGTGCGCTTTCCCGACCGATACGGGCAGGATCAATTGTTGCTTGCTATGGATAATGTCATGATCGCCCGTCGGTTGTTGATTCGACCGCAATACAACAACCAGAGCATTATCGAGCAGATGGTCATGTCGATCCAAGAAGGGCGGCTGACCATGGAGAACGGCTGGCAACTGATCTCCCTGTCCAAGGTTTGAGAGCGGGGCTCTTTTGTGAAAGAGCCCCGTTTTTTTTATGTCAAACGTGTGCGAGGTCGGTGTAAACAACAGATCACAGCAGGGTAAGCCGTAGGCTGAAAATCGGGCGGGGCACTTTTGTCAATAGATTCAATATATAATAGAAAAAAGCAGATCATATAGCAGAGAGGAAGACGAAAATGGAAACCCATGTATTTCTAGTGCGTCATGGTGTCACCGAGTGGAACCAAACAAAGCGCTATCAAGGGCATCAGGATGTGCCGTTGAGCGAGCTGGGGCGACAACAAGCGGAACGGGTTGCCGCCTATTTGGCCGATCAGCCGTTTGCCGCCATTTACTCCAGTGATTTGGAGCGGGCTCATGAAACCGCGAGGTGTATCGCGGCCAAACAGGGGATATCCGTCACTTGTTTTCCCGAATTTCGCGAGCGCCACGGTGGAGAATGGGAAGGACGCACGGTGGAAGAAGTGTTGCGGGAGTATCCTGACTGGGAGACGGTGCGGCTGACGGGTGGCGTGTACGGAGTGGAACCCACCACAGCGGTGCAGGAGCGGTTTGTGCGCAAGTGTGAAGAATTGGTGCACAAGCACCGCGGCGAACGGATTCTGATTGTGGCCCATGGCATGTGTATTACCGCCGCGTTAGGCGTGCTGACTCAAGGAGAAATCGACTTTGGGAAAACCAGGCTGGAAAATACAGCCATTTCCCATCTGACCCATCATGAATTGGATGGGTGGAAATTACGGTCGTTTAACCAGACCCCTCACTTGGAAGCAGAATAGAAGTCCGGCCAGATCAACATGCGCAGATGGCCTGGTAATACTTGCAGGCGAGTGGGGATAAACATATTTTTCTCCCCGTCGCAGTCCACCTTCAAGCTCGGCTCTGTGATGACTTCGAGGTGGGGAGTCTTGAACGAAATCAACCCTTCGGCACTCGGTCTTTCCGCTGTGAACAGCGAATAGGTGAGGGAAGTGACGGCAGAGAGGGAGAGTTCTTTGAAGATCAAGAAGTCCAACAACCCATCATTGACTTGGCTGTATGGGAAATACGCTTCCACTCCGCCGACATAGGAACCGTTTCCCACCAGTACCATTACTGCTTCGCCTTTGAAATGTATCCCATCTCCGTTTACTTCCACGTGGAAGCTTCGTTGTTCTTGGATCATGTGAAAGGCACTCAAGTAATAGACGATGCGGCCAAACTGCTTTTTTATTTCGCTGTCGATCTGTTCAGACACTTGCGTGATCAGCCCGATCCCCCAGAAGTTAAGAAAATAGCGGTCTTCATACTTTCCGACATCCATGGCTTCTCCCCTGCCTTCAAGCAAGGTCTCAACCGCCTCGTCAATGTTTTGGGGAATGCTGAGCGTACGCGAAAAGTCATTACAAGTGCCTAAGGGTAAGATGCCAAACACTGGGCGCCTTTCTAATTTGATGCATTCATGCACGATGCCGTCCCCACCAGTGGCGATAATGAGGTCGACGTCCGCCGCCTGCGAGGTGATGGCCCTGGCTCCATCACCGGGGCGATTGGTGTGAACCACTTCAATCGATCCCAACGCATGGCGGTGCGAGCTGGGGTTGCTTGCTAACCCTTTTTTGATTCGTTAATATAAAGTAAGACATAAAACAGTTGGCAAGGTAGGAAAGCGCGATGACATTGGAAACCTTATATCAAGAGATGCAAGACTTGACCCCATCGGAAGTGAAGACGATCCACAAATTGGTGCAAGCTTTGAAACGCACTCGTGTCAGCCCGCTTGCCTATATCGAAGAGATGATGAATTTTCAAGTGCTCGGTTATGATGCAGACAAAGGAGTTTACTTGCACCGCATGTTCATCACTGATGAATTGCGCAACCGCTTCAACATGTTGCATGGTGGCGTGACAGCGACGTTTATTGACACGGCGATGGGTTCGACCGTCATCCAAGCCGAGGGGAGCCAGGCGAAAGCGGTGACGCTGGATTTGAACGTGCATTTCCTCGCGCCGGGCGAAACGGGATGGCTGACGGCAGAAACGTCCGTCATCAAAAAGGGAAAAACCATCATCGTGATGGATACGAAAGTAACCGACGAGCGGGAAAAGTTAATCGCCACAGCTTCCTCAACCTTTTTTCGCTTGAAGTAGGTGGGGGCTAATATGAATAAACCTTATAAGATTGCTGCGAAAGCTATTATTTTCGATCGGGACCACGTGCTGATCTTACGCAAGTCTGAGGAAGAGCGGACGAGAAAAGAGACGCATGGGTGGGATTTTCCGGGAGGCGGATTGGAGCCTTCCGAACCGTTGATGGACGCGTTGTCCAGAGAAGTGATGGAAGAGACGGGTTTGCAAGTAAAGGTGGTTGCACCGGCTTACATCTATGATGAGATTCAAGAGGAGAAGCACTTGATTATCGTCAAGTTTGCCTGCGACCAGCCGTTGGGCCAAGTGCGGTTGAGCGCCGAGCATGAGAGTTACCACTGGGTGCCGTTGGCCGACTTGGATCAAGGAGAATTTCCCGATTGGATGAAAGAGGAGATCCGCCGCGCTTACCGCGTGTATACCGATTTTCGCGGGATCGAGCGCGAATGAAACCTTCCGCCGCTAGGAAGGTTTTTTTCTTGTTCACTGTAATGACAAGCTCTCAGCCCGAAAACATGCTATTATTTTTCTGATGAGGTTTTAGGAGGGGTATTTCTTGAAAAAAGGTTGGAAAGTGTTGGCCGCGATATGTTTGTCCAGCGCCCTCCTTCTGGGCTGCCAAGAAACTGAAGAGCTTGGAACAGGCACGGTCGTGGGCAATGAGAACAAAGTCGCGTTAGCCGAAGAGAGCAACCTAATGCAATTAAGTCCAGACGAATTGAAGGTGTATGCCGCCTTTAAAAAGAAATTTGATGACCGTGTGCTCAAAGAAGCCGACCCCATCATGGTCGCCAAGCTCTACTTCCATGCGATTGAAACCCATGATTACAACACGCAGTATGAACTGTTTGTTGACGATGTGGAACAAAGGGAATGGAGCAAGCAAGAGCATATGCAAATGATGAAAGAAGAAGGCCCCAAGATGGCTGAAAAGATGCGCAAGCTCTTCGCCCGGATGCAAGAAGTTAAGTTTATCGAAGTGGATCAAAAAACAGGCTATCTGGAATTTCCGGAAGAAGGGGAGAATCTGGGCCAGTTCCAGATGGTGAAGAACAAGGCCGGAATCTGGAAAGTCAAATTCCGCCCGATGCAATGGGGATACAATATGAAGTGAGGAAAGCCACGCGAATCGTGGCTTTTTTATTTTAATAAACTACTCCAGTCACACCCTTGGCACAAAAGCTCTGCTACCCGCTCCAGCGCCGTGCGGTCGGTGTCGTCGAAGCGGTTAATGACCGGGCTGTCAATATCTAGTACGCCAATGATCTGACCATCCACTTTCAAAGGAATAACCATTTCCGAGCGGGTGGCGGCGTCGCAGGCGATGTGGCCTGGGAAGGCATGTACATCTTCCACCAGCAACGTTTTTGCTTCTTGTACAGCTGTTCCGCACACGCCTTTCCCCACTGGGATGCGAATGCAGGCCGGCAAGCCATGGAACGGTCCGAGGACCAGTTCGTTTCCCTTCATGAGGTAAAATCCAACCCAGTTGACTTCACCGAGGGTATGGTAGAGGTGGGAAGCTGTATTGGACAAATTGGCCAACCAGTCCCTTTCCCCGTCAATCAGATGGACTACTTGGTTCACGATGCTGTTCAACCGGGTTTGCTTGTCTCCGGCCGCTTTTTCAAATGTGAACAATTCAATTCCTCCCAGTTATGGCATTTGTCATCAGGAAAATTCATGATAAAATAAATTATTGAGGGTTCGATTGTGCTGGAATTAGGCTTGACCATTTGATCTCGTGTCATTGTACAATGATCACTCACAAATGAAAAGGGGATGAAGTCATGCGGGATTCTCGTATTTCCAAATTGGCCAAAATACTGGTTGAACATTCGTGCAAGGTGCAAAAAGGGGAACGCGTTTTAATTGATGTTTTCGGAAAAGAGCGTGAACTGGCGCGCGAGCTGATCGCCGCTGTGTATGACGCTGGCGGTTATCCGTATGTGCAACTTCATGATGAGAAGATCACGCGTGCGCTGTTGCTCGGAACCTCTGAGGAGCACCAAGAAATCTGGGCGCGTCATGCACTCAACCAGATGAAAGACATGGATTGTTACATCGGCATCCGCGGAAGCGACAACGTTTCTGAGACGAGCGATGTGCCGGATGACAAAATGAGTCTGTATGCGCGCATGTTCAAACAGCCAGTACATAGCAACGAGCGGGTCAAAAACACCAAGTGGGTTGTGCTACGGTACCCGAACTCTTCCATGGCACAATTGGCCAACATGAGTACGGAGGCGTTTGAAGACTTTTATTTCCAAGTGTGCAATGTGGATTACGAGCGCATGGCGGAAGTAATGGAACCACTGGTGAAACGGATGGAGCAAGCAGATCAAGTGCGGATCGTCGGGCCTGGCACAGATTTGACATTCTCAATCAAAGACATCCCCGTGATTAAGTGTGCCGGGGAGTGCAATATTCCTGACGGTGAAGTGTACACGGCACCCGTTAAGGACTCGGTCAACGGAAAGATCACGTTTAACACGCCGTCCGTGTACCAAGGCGTCACCTTCGAAAACATCTGTTTCGAATTTGAAAACGGCAAAATCGTAAAAGCGAAAGCCAACGATACCGAGCGCATCAACCAAGTGTTGGATACGGATGAAGGCGCCCGCTTTATCGGCGAATTCAGCATCGGGGTCAATCCATACATCAACCACCCGATGAAAGATACGCTGTTTGATGAGAAGATCAATGGCAGCTTCCACTTTACGCCGGGTAACGCGTATGAAGATGCTGACAATGGCAACCGCTCCTCCGTGCATTGGGATCTGGTTTGCATCCAACGTCCCGAATACGGCGGTGGGGAGATTTACTTCGACGGAGAATTGATCAGAAAAGACGGGTTGTTTGTGGTTGATGACTTGATTCCGCTCAATCCGGAGAACCTAAAAAACAGCAATTCATTTTAAAAGAAGGTAGGAACTAGCACGCATGTTTTTTTGGAAGCGCAAGAAAGAAACCGAGATTTTGTCACCGCTCTCAGGACGGAAAATACCGCTGGAGCAAGTGCCAGATCAAGTGTTTTCTCAGAAAATGATGGGCGATGGCTTTGCCGTGGAACCGGATGCGGGCCTCGTGTGCGCGCCGGCGGACGGGGAAGTGATCAATCTGTTTCCAACCAAACACGCCATCGGTTTAAAAACTGCCGCAGGTGTGGAAATGCTGATCCATGTGGGAATTGATACCGTCGAATTAAACGGTGAAGGGTTTGTCGCCCATGTATCGGAAGGGGACAAAGTCAAAGCAGGTCAGATGTTGCTTGAGTTCGATATGGATTACATCAAGGAAAAAGGCAAGCCGTTAACCACACCGGTCATTTTTCCTCAACTAGCGGATTGGACCATTCGCGACCAAGTGCAGGAAAAAGTAGAAGCAGGAAAAACGGTGGCCGCCATCCTTGAACCGAAGAAATAAAATAATCGTGAATGGGGCTTCCTTCTGATATTGGGCAAGGCGAAGGAAGCCTTTATTCTGATTGCGGGGAGGGTGCCTAATGGCCTTTTTTCGAGAGAAAGAGACACGCCGGACATTGGTTCAATTGTTAAATATTCAAAGCCCCACAGGTTGTGCGCATGAGGCGATCCAATATATTGAACAGCGCATGGATGCCTTGGGTTTGCCGTGCAAAAAAAACAACAAAGGCAGTTTGATGGTGACCATAAAAGGGGAGGATGACGATGTCCATCGCTTGGTCACTGTGCATGTAGACACATTGGGGGCCATGGTGAAAGAGATCAAGGCCAACGGACGGTTGCGGTTGAGTAAAATTGGCGGATTTGGTTGGTTTTCCGTCGATGGGGCATATTGCTTTGTCAAAACGCGGTCGGGACAGGTTGTGCCGGGAACGATTTTGGCGACTCATACCTCTGTGCATGTGTATGCGGACGCCGAAGAGCAGAAACGGTCGGATGAGCATATCGAAGTTCGGCTAGACGCCAAAGTGAGCAACGCGGATGATGTGAAAGCACTGGGAATCAGCGTAGGTGATTATGTCGCATTTGATCCACAAGTGGTAGAAACAGAATCAGGCTTTATCAAAGCCCGTCATTTGGATGATAAGGCAAGTGCGGCCATTTTAATAGAATTAATGGCTGATATTAAAGAAAATAATATAAAATTACCGCATACAACGCATTTTTTCTTTAGTAATTTTGAAGAAGTGGGGTTTGGCGCCAATTCCAATATCCCTGCTCAAGTGCGTGAATATCTGGCGATTGACATGGGTGCCATCGGGGAAGGGCAGACGACGGATGAATTTTGTGTCTCTATTTGTGCCAAAGATGGAAGCGGCCCTTATCATTATGAACTGACCAGCAAATTGATCCGGTTGGCGGAAGAGCACGGAATTTATTATCAAGTGGACCTTTATCCGTATTATGCGTCCGATGGCAGCGCGGCTGTCAGAGCCGGATTTGATGTGATGCATGCATTGATCGGCCCTGGTGTGGACGCTTCCCATGCCTATGAGCGGACCCACCGAGACGCTTTGGAACACACTTATCGGCTTCTGTATCATTACTTGCAATCCGCCTCGCTTTGATGTGACGCGGTTGTGGAGAAAAACAAATCATTGAAATAAGCCTCAGTGATGAGGCTTATTTTAATTTTTCAACAAACCGTAATAAGTATTCAGTTGGAAGTGGTGCATGATGCAATAAAATGCAAATTGAGCCCTTAAAACCCCATAAAAATGCATCAACACGGGGCATGGGTTCCAGAGAGGAGTGAAGGAATTGAAACGACCTGCCAAGCGGCGCCAATGGCTGTCTGTTCCATTGCTGACTGCGATGGTGGCCATGTTGTTTCTATCGCCCAATCCGTCCGTTTTCGCGCAAAACAAAACCACTCCTGAACCGATGGGCAAAGTGAAGGAATTGGTCGAACTTCGGACGGAAAAGTCCAAAACTTATATCAAAAACGACGGAAAAACCTATGTCACGGAGCAGTACTTAGAGCCGGTTCATTATAAGAAGAACGGCACATGGATGGATATTCGGGAGCAACGCAAAGCCGAAATAAAGGCTAAAACGGCGGGGGCAGGGATGACTTATATCGAGTTGGGACATGCCACCCGCTTTGCGTTTGCCGGGATTTCCACTTCTCCTTCGCTGATCCGGTTTGAACAAGGCCCAGTAAAAGTTGATTTCGGATTGATCGATGGCAAGCGGGTAGCGGTTAGCCCATTGGATCATGGCATTCGCTATCCCAATGTGTATGAAGGGACAGATCTGGTCTACAAAGTTGGAGCTACAGGCGTCAAAGAAGAATGGGTGTTGCATAAGTACACGGGTCGATCCGTTTTTACTATGGCATTGAAAGTCAAACACGCCAAACCAAAGTTGCAAAAAGACGGTTCTATTCAGTTTATCAACGCGAAGGGACAATCGGTCTTTGAAGTTCCCGTCCCATTTATGTACGATCAGCAGGATGCTTCTTCCCACAAGGTGAAATTTGCCTTGCGTCAGCAAAATGGTGTCACTTATCTGGATATCAAAGTGGATGACAAGTGGTTGAGAGATCCAAAACGGGTTTATCCGGTGGTGATTGACCCAACAGTGGGTCTGCAAGGGGTGAATCAGACGTATGACAACCTCGTCTCCAGCAAAAACCCTACCCAAAATTATCGCTTGTATCCTTTTGTGATTACGGGTACCCACGCGGATTATGGCGTTGCGCGTACTTATCTCAAATTTGATTTGCCCGCACTTCCCACAGGAGCAAAGATTAAGGATGCTAAATTGTTTTTGCACCAATACGCCACCGCGCAAGAAGAGCAGGTGGATGTGCATCCGGTTACATCGGAGTGGATCAGCGGCGAGCTCACCTGGCAGAATCAGCCGACCGTGGGAGCCGCGGTGACCCAAACAAATGTGGCCGGTGCAGGGGAATACGCTTGGGATTTGACAGAACTGAGCAAAAACTGGTACAGCGGCACCCCTAACTATGGCATTTCTTTGCGCCATCATACGGAAAGCAATGACCGCAAATCTTTCCGCTCCAGCGATTATGTGGATGATATCACCAAAAGACCGAAGCTGTTGATCACCTATCAGGTAGATCCAAATGTCCCGATCGCCGAGCCGAAGATGGAGGCTAAATCGTATATTCTGATGGATTATCAGACAGGATTACCCCTTTTCGGTAGTCAGATGGATCAACCTCTCCCGCCTGCTAGCATGACCAAAATGATGACCGAATACATTGTGCTAGAGGAAATTCGCAACAATAAGTTGACTTGGGATGAAATGGTGCAAGTTAGCCCGCGGGTGGCGGGAATTAATGAAGCCCAGATCGATCTGGAAGCCGGCGAGTTGATGAGTGTAAAAGACTTGTTCATGGGCATGGTTGTATATTCGGCGAATGACGCTACTGCGGCTTTGGCCGAGAGGGTGTCGGGAAGCGAAACGCAATTTGTGCACCGGATGAATGAGACAGCCAAGGCATTGGGACTTAGAAACACGCATTTTCGCAATGCAACGGGGTTGGAGATGACCGATTACCCTGATCCGCCGCAAGTGGATGGGGAGCATGTGATGTCTGCGCGGGATGCTGCGATCCTGGCACGAACATTATTGCAAGAGCATCCTGAATTCACGCAGATGGTTTCCGTTTCCCAATATACGTTCCGCCCGGGGACGGAACGGGAAAAGAAAGTGGTCAACTGGAATCGCATGCTACCAGGCTTTGACCATTACTACCCTGGTGTTGACGGCTTGAAGACCGGTTCTACCCAAGCCGCTGGCTATTGCTTCACCGGAACGGCGCAACAGGAAGGGCGTCGACTGATCTCAGTTGTCATGGGTACTAGCTCTGAAGATGGCCGTTTCTTGGAGACGAAGAAGCTGTTTGATTATGGATTTAATCAATTTGAAACAGCCACTTTGTTAAAACGCGGTGAAGTGATCCAAGGAGCGAAGTTACGGGTTCCAAATGGGGACGGGCAATATGTCCCGGTCGTCAGCAAGTACGACATTCGCTTGCCGATTCACCGGGGTGAGCGAGATCAGTATGAGATTAAAGTCCGCTTCTTCACTGGCTTGAAAGCTCCGCTCAAAGCAGGGGCGATTGTCGGCGAAGCGCAAGTGTTATACCGTGGGAAGCCTTTGCAGACGATGACCACATTTCCGATCAGCATCACCCAGCGGGTCGAACCGGCAGGGCAATTGGAGAAGTTTTTCCAAAAGTTGTGGTAAACCAGTTTTGTCCAAGCCAAGGAACTGAGTCGCATACCCACCTTTGCTAAAAAGCGGAGGTGGGTTTTGCTTTGCCTCAGCCTCTTCTCTGACTTGTCAAGCTTTTCTTTATTAGGTGGGGGATATTGTTTAAAATAAGAATGATGATTAGCCTAGAGCGTGTCTGGTGGTAGCCAGCGACTCCCAGACACTCCCTGGAAAAAGCAGTAGGGGAAAGGAAACGGTGAGCCATGAATTTGGATGGAGAATTGCAACAGATCTTGCAGAATGGGACAGATGAAGAAAAGCAACTGTTGGCGCTAGCTGTGCAGGCGATCAAACAGAAGCGGGAGCGGAACAGCGCTTATATATCAGGGTTCATGGGGTTGAAAGGCCGGTTTGTGGAAGACGATGTATATGAATTTCGCGTTCCGGTAACCCCCTTCACCCTGAACAGGGCAGGAATTGTGCACGGGGGCATTACGGCGACACTGGCCGATTCGACGATTGGTTCGCTGATTAATCAGCGGTTGCCGGAAGGGTATAAAGGTGCCGTCACCGTGGAGTTAAAAGTGAATTATTTAAAACAGGGACTGGGAAAAGAGCTGATCTCTCGCGCACGATTGGTACATATGGGGTCTACTTTGGCCACGGCCACCTGTGAGATCACCAATGAAAAAAACAAATTGATCGCATTCACCACAGGGACGTTTTACATGATTAGAAAATAAGGATATGAGAGACATTCCGATGAGGGATGTCTCTCAGCTATGTTTGGGAAAGTGGGGTTTGTGGTAAATGGAATATAAATTCAAAATTTTTTATTTTATTTTTGCGGCGCCCTGCCGCTGTTCTCATATAGAGGAGGACCCCAGGGCGGCGCGGTGCCGGTCGGTTTAACCCTTTATGAAAGGATGAGCGCAGGGGATGTCGAACATCCTAGATCGTTTGCTGGATCAAATGCGAAAGGAACGCATCTTGGTCACCGTTTTCATGGGCACCGGAGTGACCGTTCGGGGGTATATTGCCGCTTTTGACCCCTTCATCGTTCTTCTTATCGATGACAAAGGTCGGCAGCAACTCATTTTTAAACACGCTATTTCCTCGATCCAACCCATGCGTTATGTTGACATTGATACAAAACAACCTGATAACTGAGCGGACGAATAAGCGAAAGGAGACATCTGCTCCCACTGGAGAGGAAGCGGATGTCTCCTTGCTTGTTACACCAGTTCCAGTTCTCTGATGTAATCGATGGGTTGCTCTTTGTTGCTCCCGTCAGCGAGATAGAGCAAGGCTGGTCCTCCTTCGCGAATTGGGCGACCGTCCTTAGCAAAACAGAGAATGGCGGTGCGCGCCTGATCGAGCGTCAGGGTGACCGCCTCATTTTGTTCACGGTGGCAGATGACTTTGGTCACCGACGCATCCGGTTCAGCCTTGTCCAAATAGGGACCCAACTCCATTGCTAATCCTTCCGTCCCTGCAATGCGTTCCTGCAGTGGAAAGCGGCGGTCATCCAAGATCCAAATGGAGGGGTCGAGATTGATGCGAAATGTGACATTGCCGGTAATAAGGATGATCGGACTCATGATATGCGATGCTCCTTTAAAAAATCACGTAATTTGTCAGTAAGGTTGAAGCTGTTCTACTTTAACTCACGATTACAGCTTCAGTTACCTCATTATAGCAGATGTCTATCAACTCACGCGTCGAAAAGGAGATGCACGAGAAGCGGGTGAAATTATTGGAAAAGCAATGAGTGCTTGCGGGGTGCGGTTTCTCGCAAGTTCTGTTTTTTTTGCAAAGAAATGTTGATCGTGATACACTGTGTTTAGTGTAAAGTATGGGCCGTTACTTATAGACCGATCGGAACGGTCGCTGGGGGGGGTTACTTTGACCACGCCAACACAGACCGATTTAAATCTAAAAGCCTTACAACTCTTGCAAGAGGATGCGGAAAAAATCGCTCAGCTGATTTCGGTGCAATTGCAAAACCTGATGTTACCGAAGTGTCCTCTTTATGAAGAAGTGTTAGACACACAGATGTTCGGTTTGTCACGCGAAATCGACTTTGCCGTTCGAGCTGGGCTCATCACTCGCGACCAAGGTCAACAGATTATTCATGATCTGGAACGGAAGTTAGCAGATTTATATTCCAAAATTCTCCCGTCTTGATGGGAGTGTGAACGTATGACTCCAATCGCGGAGTCTTTTTTTGTGCTAAACAAATCGGTCAGAAAAAAACGGACTTCCCTGTTGGAAGTCCGTTTGCTCATTACACCACGAAAAACACGGTGCCCAAAATCGTATATACGATCAACAGCAGAACCCCTTCATACCAGTTGGTCGATCCATCGCGAGAGATGGAGCTGGCGATAAAGGCGGACACGGCGATGGCCGCGATTTCGTATGTGCTGAAAATGATGTTCATGGGATTGCCGAACAGCCAGCTGATAAACACCAACATGGGCGCCACGAACAAGGAGATTTGCAAACTACTACCAATGGCGATCTCCACAGCTGCCCCGATGCGGTTTTTCATGGCCAAGAAAATGGCGGCGCTATGTTCGGCGGCGTTGCCGATAATGGCGATCAAAAAGGCGCCGACAAACAGTTCAGACCAGCCCAGCGCTTGGGCTACGGCTTCTACGCTATGTACGAGCCATTCACTCTGCAAGGCAACAAATGCGGTGGACACGACGAGTAGCAAGATGGAGACTCCTTTGCTCCATTCCGGCTCTTCTCCCTCGACATGGTCCGGCATGCCGTCAATTTTTTCACCCAACTCTTCTTTATGGGTAACAAGAGAGAAATACAACCACAAGAAGTAACCCAGGATGAGAGCACCGGAAATGATTAAGCTCACATTGTTGATCTTGGCCGAGGGCAATTGTTGCAAGAACACCGCGGGTACAAACAGGGCGATGACGGAAAGCATCATCAAAGATGCGTTGTGACCGGCCAGCATGGGATTGAATTGCTGCGTTTTGAATTTCAAACCGCCGGCGAACAAGCTAAGTCCAAGCACCAAGAGTAAGTTCCCTATAATCGACCCGGTTACGCTCGCTTTCACCATGTCAAAGAATCCTTCTTTGACCAGAAAGATGGCGATAATCAATTCGGCCGCATTGCCAAATGTCGCATTGAGCAGGCCGCCCAACCGCTCACCAGCGTAGTGAGCCACGTTTTCGGTCGCTTTTCCCAGCATAGCTGCCCAGAATAAAAGGGACAAACAGGCTGTCGCGAATTGCAATGGTTGGTTGTGAACGGTAAAATGAACAACGGTACTGATGAGAGTAGATAAGATCAAAACTGGATAAAACCACTTTTTGTTCAAGGTAGTCACCCCTTTAGTATAATGGTTGATCGACCTATTCGTTTGTCCCTCGACAAGAATAGAGAATGAATGATAAATACCACACCCAATCTAGCATACGAATTAGTGGAAAAATGTCAAATTCGATCAAAGAACGTTTGAGACGATTTTGGGCTGTTTTGGCAGGAAAACACTCGGAAAGATCGAAATAGTTCAACATGCTTGATAGATGGGAAAGGGGGGGGACGATGAGCGCCAAGGTTAAGGATACGGCGATATTTATTGATTTGGAAAATGTCTATTACGGCTTAAAAAAATATCATATGGATCCCGATCATCCCGATGAAACGCACAACCTCTTCCTGAGATTGCAGGAGTATTACGGCCGGGAAGCGATCCGGATGGTTGAAGCCTATGCCGACTTTGAGCAACTGGAGATATCGATGATGAGCTTGCAGAAAAAGCGCGTTCATGTGCATCAGGTATACGGAAACGGGCGGGACGGCAAAGAGCGCAAAAACGCGGCGGACATCCAGCTATGTTTGGATGCGATGGAAGTGCTTCACCAAATCCCGGAAATCCACACGTTTGTCATTGTCAGTGCGGATCAGGACATGATCCCGCTACTCGACCGGCTGTGGTCCAAAGGGAAGCGGGTGGAACTTTTTTGTTTATATGACGAAAGTTTGTCCAGATCAGCGCAATTACATGAGTTTTGTGATAATACCCACAATTTATTTGAATTTTTGAATATTCGTGAATTCCAAACGCTATCCCGGGTGGATCGGCTGATTCACAATGCTGTGGTCCAAATCTATGAGTGGTACCACGATCCGAACAACATTGGCAAAAGTTACGGAAGCACGTGGATCAAGAACGATTTCATGAGGAAGTTTCATGTGACGGATTTGGAAGCGAACGAGCTGTTCACCAAGTTGCTCAAGGGCAAGTACATTGTCCCGGTGGAGATCGAAATGGATGATAAAACGTATTATGGCTATAAAGTGAATTTGTCACACCCGCAAGTGCAGTTAATGGTCAAAATCGCTGGTTACAAAGTGAGTTGACAAGCGAAAAAGCAGGCGGGGCTTTTTTTTCCGTACAGCAGGAAAGCAGGCCGCGAACAGGCAATTTCATGTTACACTACAGGTGGGGATGCTTTGGAGCGCTTCACGAAAAGGAGGCTTCACATGGCTGAATCCAATGGAGGTTCCATACGGATCACCGACGGCGTGGTTGCGGTTATCGCCGGACTCGCGGCCGCGCAAACACAAGGGATCAGCGGTATGTCCAGTGGGATGACGGAAGGGATTAAAAAACGCGTCAGCGGCAAAGGGAACATGCGCGGGGTGCAGGTGGTTGTCCAGGACACCCAAGCCTCTATCAACCTGCGGGTGATCGTTCAATATGGATGCAGGATCAACGAGGTTTGCCACCGACTGCAACGCGATGTCAAGCAGGCCGTCGAGAATATGACAGGGCTGGAAGTGACACGGGTCAACGTGCGGGTGGATGGGGTGGAGTGGACAAAGGAAAAGCGGGGTTCGCAAACGGAGAAGTGAGAGAAGAGGGGGAATGGGTTCCGCCCTCTTTTTGTGCGTCTGAACGGATGAACGTCACGCCGTAAGCGCTTTTTCCAATTCAGCCAATTTCGCGTCCACTTCTTCTTTCAACGCGTCTGGAACTTCTGCGTTGTGATCCAGACCGTGTGGGAAAAAGTGGCGAACAAATGAAGGATGATCCAATTCTACCAACGCTTTGGGGTTTTCCAACATGTAGTTGTTGACGACTGTTCCCCGCAGGCGCAAGTAATAGTCCACGCCGTCCACTGTGTATTTTATTTCATAGGTCACTTTTTCAAAATCCCAGGTCCAGCGGATAAATTGAAGTTGCTTCATCAATTTTTCCAGTTCACGAAACTCTTTTCGAATACCTTTGGTTTTGATCTCTTGAAATATCATGGGAAATGTGCGCCTCCTTTGACTGGCACCATAGTAAGTCCTTATTAATGATAGTATGAACTTCCAGATCGCGCAACTGCAACACGCGTGACAGAAGTCCGACAACTGGCGAAAAGAAGCGTGGGATCAGCGTATTGGCGAGAGGTTAAACCAACCATTTCCATGGAGAAGGAAGGGACGGGAAAATGGAAGGATTAAAAAAAAGGGTGGCTGACCTGTTTCCGCAAATGGTTGAGTGGCGTAGGGATTTTCACCAGCATCCCGAGCTTTCGTTTCAGGAACAACAGACGCAACGCAAGTTGATCGCCTTCATGGAGTCGTGCGGACTGGAAGTAAAAACGGGTTGGGGCGGTTATGGGGTGACCGGATTATTGCGGGGGGCCGAGCCCGGTCCCACCATCGCGCTCAGAGCTGATATGGATGCGTTGCCCATCCAAGACGAGAAAATAGTCTCTTATCGCTCGCAAGTGACTGGGGTGATGCATGCCTGTGGGCATGATGGGCACATGACGATGCTGATGGGAGCGGCCCGCTTGTTGACCGAAATGCGGGATAGATTGGCGGGGAACGTATTGTTTTTGTTCCAGCATGCCGAGGAGTTGTTGCCGGGCGGCGCTAGGCAAATGATCGAAGCGGGGGTGCTGGAGGGAGTGGATGCCATTTTCGGCATTCACTTGTGGACGCCACATCCCGTCGGAACGATCAGCTTTTGTAGCGGCGAGCTCATGGCGGCGGCTGATTCGTTTGAAGTGGAAATCATCGGCAAGGGCGGGCATGGCGGCTTGCCACATGAAGCGACAGATGCGGTAGTGATTGCCGCGCACGTGATTACCCATTTACAAACCATCATTTCGCGGCAAGTAGACCCATTGGATTCGGGGGTTATCTCTGTCGGGGCGATTGAAGGTGGAAACGCGTTTAATGTTATCGCCGAGCGGTGCCGGATGAAGGGCACGGTGCGCAGTTTCAACAAAGGCGTCCGCGAAGCATTGGCCAAGCGCATGGAAGAAGTGGTTCGACATACCTGCCATATGTTTGGAGCTGATTATCAGTTTCAATATGGTTGGGGATATCCTCCGCTCATCAATCATGAAAAAGAGACGCGACAGCTGATGGAAGTTGCTCGCCAGGTGGGAACGGTTCAAGAGATGAAGCCGATCATGGGTGGGGAAGATTTCGCCTATTACTTGGAACAAATTCCTGGAGCGTTCTGTTTTGTGGGAGCAGGTAACCCCGACAAAGGGATCACCGCTCCGCATCACCATCCCCGGTTTGATATTGATGAAGAAGCATTGAAAGTGGGCACGGAGCTGTTTGTCCGCTTGATCTTGGAGCGCATTGGGCGTTAAAAGATGCCAAGTATGGCTAAAGAGAATCGGGCAATGATAAAGGGCAGGGAGGGGATCCATGATGCACAAACTGCGCGATATCATGTCCACCAATGTGACGGCGGTCAATCCGCAAGAAAACGTCTACAGTGTTGCCAGCAAAATGAGGGAACAGAACATCGGCATGGTGCCTGTCGTGGAAAACGGCCGGTTGCTGGGCGTTGTGACTGACAGAGACTTGGTGACACGCGGAATCGCCAACAAAATGCCCAACTCCAGTTCGGTCAGAGACATCATGTCCACCCACATTGTCAGCGGCACACCGGATATGACAGTGGATGAGGCGTCCCGGATCATGGCGGAAGCGCAAGTGCGTCGTCTTCCGGTTGTTGAAAACAATCAGGTGGTCGGCGTCGTTTCCTTGGGTGACCTGGCCGTCAACCAACCCTACCAGGATGAAGCGAGCCAGGCTCTCAGCGAGATTTCGGAGACGCATAACCCGCATGCATCAAATGATCTCCATTCATGATAGCAGGCTACCGGCTCCGGCTGGTGGCCTTTTTTTGTTTTTAGTGACAGAAATGGTTTGAATAATGCAGAAAAGGGATATTAGATTGGGTAAAGATGGAACGTTGCGGTTCGCAAGCGCGAACCAGTAGGAAGACGCTTGTGAACGGCGGCCAACCCAGCTTGATGGTGTAAAGAACTAGAGGAGCAAAAAAGGAAAGTTGGGGGTTTTTCAAGTGAACAAAATCTACTTAATCCGGCGCAATGAACGCGATTATATTCAAGTTGGTTCTGGCGTTTCAATGTCGTATTTGCGCAAAGAGGCGGACGAATACAGCTTGGTGCTAAAAATGGAGCCGGGGAGCCGTTTCCCTATGCATGGACATCACGGGGGCGAACAAATCTACGTGGTCAATGGACGGGTAAAAATCGGCCAGTATGAATTGAATGAAGGCGATTATTTTTTCACTCCGTTCAATCACACCCAAACGCTGGAAACAGAAGAAGGATGCAATCTGTTGGTGTGTTCAGCCAAAAAAGTGGATGCCGCGCACCATTTTTCACAAGCGGAAACAACCGCATAAAAACAAAGGGACACTCTGGACAGGGTGTCCCTTTTTTTGTGCATAAAGACAAATGGAAAACTGCACGATAAAAGAGAGGACGAGGGAATGGGAAACGATGGCCTCAAAGGAAAGGCGTTCTTGGTCAGCCTGATTGCGATCTAAGTGATGGGGACGGAGATCGCCATTATCTTTTGAATAACCGGCATGACATTCAACTTGATTACTAAATAAGGGGAAGAGAACCATGGCGAGTAACAAAATCGGGCAATGCACTTGGAAATTTGCAAATCATGTTCATGTCTTGTCCAGTGCAGCCACGGTGGGCCCCATGGAAGGGGAAGGAAAGCTTAAAGATAGTTACGACCGGATTTACCCCGATTTGTACGCAGGGCAGGACACGTGGGAAAAAGCGGAGCGCACCATGATGGAAGATGCGGTGACCATCGCCATACATAAAGCCGGGCTTACAGAGCGAGAAATCGATGTGTTCTTGGCTGGGGATTTGTTGAATCAAAACATCTCCTCCTCCTTTACGGCCAAGACGAACCAAATACCGTTTATGGGTGTGTACGGTGCCTGCTCTACTTCTATGTTGTCTCTCACATTGGCAGCGGCATTGGTGGACGCAGGGTTTGCTAAGTATGCGGTAGCGGCAGTCAGCAGCCACAATTGCACTGCCGAGAAACAATATCGGTATCCCACAGAATACGGGGGGCAAAAGCCTGATACGGCGCAGTGGACAGTGACGGGTGCGGGCGCTTGTGTGGTAGGCTCGGCGCACCAAGGCCCACGGATTACCCATGCCACGATCGGCAGTGTACAGGATATGGGGATCAAAGATCCGTTTGATATGGGATCGGCCATGGCCCCTGCGGCGGCGGACACGATCCAAAAGCATTTTCAGGACACAGGACGCTCACCCAAAGATTACGATCTGATCGTCACTGGAGATCTGGCCTCCGTCGGTTTGCCCATCGCCCGCGAACTGCTGGAGAAAGCCGGCTATGTTATGGGGGAGCGTTTCCAAGATTGTGGGTTGATGATCTATACCTCGGAACAAGACACTTTTGCCGGCGGAAGTGGGTGTGCCAGCAGTGCGGTAGTCACGTACGGGCATTTGCTACATGAAATGTATGTTGGCAAATACCAGCGGATACTGGTGGTGGCCACAGGTGCGCTCTTAAGTCCAATCTCTTACCAGCAGGGGGAATCAATCCCATGTATTGCCCATGCGGTGGTGTTTGAGAATGAAAAGGGGGGAGAACAAACAGATGCGGGAAGGTATTAAGCCAGTTTCTTATTTGGCATTGGGAGATTCATTAACGGAAGGAATTGGGGCGGAAAGCCCGACTAAGAGCTTCGTGTCCCAATTCTTCCAGCATATCAAACATTCGGATCGGTGCCATATGCGCAATTGGGGTGTATCAGGAATGACATCGGAGGAATTGTTGAGTTTGGTCAACAGCCCCGGCATGCACAAGCTATTTCCCAAAATGACCCATATTTCGGTCACCACCGGCGGATGTGACTTTATCGAGCTATATGAGCGCGGTCATTTCGGGTTGCGAGATTTGTTGAATACATCACGGCAAATCATTGATCGCGTGAAATCTATCTTATCTATTATCGTGATGAATAACCCGGCATCGAGAATTAGCCTGATGGGATTTTATCTGCCTCCTCCCGCCTATGAATGGGGATTTCAAACCAGTGCGGCGATTGTACAGATGATGAATCGCTCCTATGCCAAAATTTGTGAGGAAGTGGGTTGCCATTTTTTCAACCCCTACGATGTCTTCTTGCATCGGCAAGATTATTTTTTCGATGAAGTGCATCCCAATCAAGTAGGGCATGACGAATTGGCCAAATTGGCCATCCAAACAGTGGCCGGGGAATCCGGAACGATCCAAGCCCAAGTATGAAACAAAAAGCATCCTTGCCAAAAATCAATTTTGGGGGATGTCTTTTTATTATCAATGTGATATCATATGAATATAACAATGATAAATTTCTGAAAAAAGGAGTCGGTGACGCGTGAATAATATCAGGGAAAAAAAAGCGTTCCAAATGAACGGATTTCTCTTTCTGCTCATTGAATTGTTTTTATTGGGGGCGGGCCTTATCTTGATCTTTGGGATGGAAAGTTTGGCCTTGGGCATCATCTGCATCGCGCTGGTGCTCATCTGCGCCAACGGGTTTGGTTTAATCCAGCCCAATGAAGCCCATGTGTTAACGTTTTTCGGTCGTTATGTGGGGACGATTCGAAAGGATGGGTTTTACTGGACGAATCCGCTGGTGGGCCGCAAAAAGCTTTCTTTGCGGGTACGCAACTTTCACAGTGACAAGATCAAAGTAAACGATGCGGATGGGAATCCGATTATCATCGGTGCCGTGATTGTGTGGCGTGTAGTGGATACGGCCAAAGCGGTGTTTGATGTGGAGAACTTCAGTGCGTTTGTCGATGTGCAGAGTGAAACGGCGATTCGGGCGCTGGCTAGCCGGTATCCATATGATAGTCATGAGGAAGGCAATCCATCATTGCGCGGGGCACCAGAAGATGTAGTGGAAACATTGCGCGAGGAATTACAAGAACGATTGGAAATCGCTGGTGTGGAAGTGTTGGAAGCTCGGATCAGCCACTTGGCGTATGCGCCAGAGATCGCTCAGGCGATGTTGCGGCGCCAGCAAGCGCAAGCGGTAATCGCTGCCCGCAAGCAAATTGTCGAAGGGGCGATGGGTATGGTTAAGATGGCTTTGCAAGGTTTAGAACAGCAAGGAGTAGTGGAGTTGGACGAAGAGAGAAAAGCGGCAATGGTCAATAACTTATTGGTGGCTTTGGTCTCTGAAGGAGAAACGACTCCGGTGATCAACACCGGTTCGCTGTATTCATGAGTGCAAGTAAAAAACGCTTTCTCCTTCGGATTGATCAGCAACTCTATGACTCACTTGAGAAATGGGCAGCCGATGAATTTCGTAGTGTTAACGGGCAAATTGAGTTTTTGCTGAAGGAAGCAGTGCGTAAAGCAGGTAGGGCGCCTAAAAAGCGGACGGAAAATGGGCAGGATGAAAACTGAAAATCAACGGTTCTCTGGAGTAGAATCCAAGCAAAATCACCCCTTTATTCATAACTAGGATAAAGGGGTGATATTATGTTAGCGAATCATTGGCAGAGAGTGAACCTCGCCGATTTGACGGCTGAGCCAGCGGAAGATGCGATGGAAACGGTCAGCTGCCAAGAGAGACTGACCGCTTCCTCCTCTAAAAAAACGCGACGCCCCCGGCCATTGGTGGCGCAAACGAGCCTGACCTTGCCCTATTTCAAGGTAGAACGGGTGTTGGCGAAAGCACGGATATCCAACCAACGGCGTGCTACATCTCGCCAGATCTCTCCTTGGAACATCACCCGTGTCATCGGAAATGGACGCCCCAATCAGGGGGAAGGGGTGCGGGTGGCGATACTGGATACCGGGATCGACTTGTTGCACCCCGATTTGGCGGGCAATATCAAAGGGGGAATCAATATTGTCGAACCCAATCGCTATCCGCAGGATGACAATGGGCATGGCACGCATATCGCAGGGGTGATCGGTGCGCTGAACAATCAATTTGGTGTGGTGGGGATCGCGCCAAAGGTATCGCTGTATGCGGTAAAAGTGTTAGACCGCAACGGAAGCGGCACGATTAACAATCTGATCAAGGGGATTGAATGGGCGATTGACAATGGCATGCACATTCTCAATATCAGCATCAGCGGTGGCATGATTATTCCGCCCGCATTGGCGCAAGTAATTCAAGAGGCTACCAACCGCGACATATTAGTCGTCGCTGCCGCCGGTAACGCAGGCAATCCGTCTGGCAGCGGAGACACGGTCGAGATTCCTGCCCGCATCCCGCCCGTGATCTCGGTTGCGGCGTTGACGAGAGCCAATCGGAGAGCTTATTATTCAGCCACGGGCAAGGTGGATATCGCCGCGCCGGGTTCGCAGATTTTAAGCACGTACGCCAACCAACGGTATGCCGTACTGAGTGGCACTTCCATGGCAGCCGCTCATGTGAGTGGTGTACTGGCGGTGTATCGAGCGGCGTATCCGCGCGTGCCAGCGACGGCGCTCAAAAATCTCTTGTACGCCCGGGCAATCGATTTGCCTCCGCGCGGAGCGGACCCTTATACCGGCAGGGGATTGGTCCAAATCTAGTCTTCCGGCGACGCGGTTGGTTCGACTGCGGGCGGTAGGGGTTTGACCAAGATGCGGGTCACGCGCCTACCTTCCATTTCCTGCACGGAAAAGCGGTGTCCGTGGGCTTCAATCGCGGAGCCGGGCTTGGGTATTTCCTGCAACTGGGAAAAAAACCATCCGCCGATCGTATCATTGTCCTCATCTTCGATGGCGATGTGAAAATGTTCATTTACCTCTTCGATTAACAGTTGAGCGGAAATCGATGTTTCGTCCCCTTTTTGTTGAAAAAAAGGCCGTTCGTTGTCAAATTCGTCTTGAATCTCACCCACAATCTCCTCAACAATATCTTCAATCGTGATTAGACCCGCCGTTCCCCCGAATTCATCAATGATGAGAGCGAGTTCAGTGTGATGTTTTTGCAGGGTACGCAAGACATCTTTGATTTCCATCCCTTCGGGAACGAAAACGGGTGGACGCGCTACCTCAGTCAATACCGGAACTTTTTGGTTGACGATATCATTGTACACGTCGCGAATGTGAATGATGCCCAGGATGTCGTCTTTGTCTTTGTGACACAGGGGATAACGGGTGAAGGGGCTTTTCTGTATGATGTTCAGGTTTTCTTCCAAAGAGCGATCCCGATACAAGCAAACCATGTTCACGCGGGGAACCATCACTTCCCTGGCAATCCGGTTAGTGAAATCAAAAATATTGTCAAACAAGGACAGTTCGGTTTGGTCGATCATTCCGCTTTTATGGCTTTGTTCCACTAACATCCGAATTTCTTCTTCTGTGTGTGCTTGTTGCTGATCGGGTACCAATTCCACACCAATCCATTTCAAAATAAGGTTAGCCGCACCGTTTAAGAGCCAGATGGTCGGCTTGAAAATGACAAAAAACCAGTGCAACGGCTTGGCCGTCCATAACGCAGTAGCTTCTGCCCTGCGAATTGCCAATGACTTTGGTGCCATCTCTCCAAGGACGATATGTAGGAAAGTGATGATGGAAAAGGCGAGCACGAAGGAAACCACATGGATGAGCGGTTTGGTCATTCCCAGCCAAGCAAGCGCGGGGGTGAGCAAACGAGCCAAATAAGGCTCACCAATCCAACCCAAGCCAAGTGAAGCCAAAGTGATCCCCAATTGGGTTGCGGATAGGTAGGCATCCAGATCAGCCAATATTTTTTGCGCTGTTTTTGCACGGTGATGCCCTTCTTCGCTCAATTGTGCGATCCGGGTGTGTCTCACTTTGACAATGGCAAACTCGGATGCCACAAAAAAGCCGTTTAGCAAAACCAAAAATAGGATCATCACCATCTGTGACAAAAACGTCAAAATATCGGTAGCCAAGGAAGATTCACCCCCTTATGGATGTGTAAGTTGGTCGATGAATAGCGTGGCCAAGCCAAAATAGATCAACAAAGACAAGATATCGTTTAACGTGGTGATTACCGGTCCGGAAGCAGCCGTGGGATCAATGTTCATACGGTTGAGCAACAACGGGATCAACGTCCCGATTAAAGTGCCCAATAACAAGGTGGCAAACATGGCACCGCCGATGACCAGGCCCAGACGAGGTTGATGAAAGGCTAAGGCAACCAAAAGAACGAACAAAAAACTGCAAACCATGCTTACGAGAAACCCCGCCAGCCCTTCTTGCTTTAACATTTTTGCCATGAACGAAACACCAGTCCGTTCGTGTGGGAGTCGTTGGATTATTAAGGCCAAAGATTGCGTGGCAGCATTGCCGGTCATGCCCGCTACCATCGGCATGAAAGCGGTAAGCGCTGGTACCGCGGCGATTGTCGGTTGAAATAGATTGATTAAATTGGCGGTTGCCAAGCCGATAGCCAACAATAGCATCAGCCATGGGATTCGTTTTTGCGCCGAGCGCCAAGAGGAGACGGCTTGTTCATCCAGTCCGGAAGTTAATCCTGACAGGTGCTGGATATCTTCCTCTGCTTCTTGAATCAGCACGTCGATGATGTCGTCGACTGTCACGATGCCGAGCAACCGACGAGACGGGTCAATCACCGGGAGAGCCAAGAAATGATAGCGGCTCATAATGCGGGCCACTTCTTCTTGGTCCATGTTCACCGGAACAGATATTACCCGTTCCACCATGATTTCTTCGATGGACTGTTCCGGCTCAGCCAAAATCAATTCCCTCAGTGATAAAACCCCCACCAACGTTCCATCTGATTGCTGGACATAAAGATAATAGATCGTTTCCGACTCCTCCGCTTTGTGGCGCAACAAGCTGACTGCATCTTGTACACTCGCTTTGGGATGAATGCTGACGAATTCGTCTGTCATCAACCCGCCCGCACTGTCCTCCGGATAATCGAGCAAAGCGCGAACCTTGGCCGCTTCACGGTGTTCCATTTGCGTGAGCAAGTTTGTTCGCTCTGCGCTTTCCATGCTTCCCAACAGATCGACCACATCATCCCGCGACATCAATGCCAACACGTCGGCGATTTGATGTTTACCAAGACTGTGGATGATGTGGCGTTGCGTATGGAGATCGCATTCTTCCAATAGCGTCGCTACTTCTTCGGTTTCCAATAAGTACAAGAAACGGCGCCGTTCAAATTCGTTGAGGCGGAGAAAGAACTGTTCAAGGTCGTAGGGTTGCATTTCCTCCACCAGCTGACGGAAAGCGGCTTGGTCTTTGCGCCGCAGATGGTTGAGCAGGCGTTCCGATTCCTGGGTTCCCTTATTCATTGACCTGCGCTCCTTCTCCGTTTGACATAAGACAAGCTTGGTTGGCATAGGGTGAAATGAAGAATGATTGGATAAAGGAGGATTTTTAATGCACAATCAAGCTGTTCCCCCCTATATTCGGCCTTATTATGAGGGAGCGCATGTGCATGGCACGCCGCCTCATCATCACTACCATTACCCACCCATGCCGATGACGTCGGGGTGCTGCGGTGGCCCGATGGCTCATGTTATTCCGCACCCGGTAGCGCCAATGGTTCCCATGTGGCCATGGGGAATGCCATATGCGCCGAATCCGGTTTATCAGCCAACTACTCCTATGATGCCACCAGGACAGGGAAGTTATAGGCCGCCAGGTTACTATTCTCCGGTGTGGGAATCTCCTGAATCTCCGGAATCTCCTTGGATTCGAGCTTACCGCAAGCAAGAGCAAAATCAGAAGGGGAAAGAATAGCGAAGATAAAAGGAACGGGAATAGGATGTCTTGTTTGCTGAGTAATTTGGAAAAAGATGCCTCGGTAAACGGCTTATCAGAGGGGAAACTACCGACAGAACTTTAAACAAGGAGGAAAACGCATCATGAGAATCCCCGATCTGACACCGCTTACCGATCCGGAGATATATCAACCTCCGTTGCCGGAAATCATGACTCCCCAAGAGCCCGAACCGCTCCGCCACGAAGAACCTCACGCGCCAGAGCGGGTGAAGGAGGACTGAACACAAAAGGAACGGCCCTCGTGATGAGGGCCGTTCCTTTTGTGTGTCAGGATTTGCTCAGTCTGACTTCTACTTCGGCCGATCCGATGTTTTCTTGCAATTTGACCACTGCTTGCGGATAGCTGAAGGCTTGGGTTACCATCATGCCTTCTTTGGGCGGGATCTCTGTCGCGTTCACTATGATACGCGATCCTTGTTTGATGATACGATTCACCCGCACATCATAGCCGCCGGTCGGGCGCTCGCCGATGCTGACAATGATATGGTCACCAGAAACCACTTTGGCTGTGGCTTCGTGGGCGCGCCATTGTTCTCCTTCCCGTTTCACATTCTCAGGGATTTGGTCTGGTTTCAACTGGGTGAAAGGCAACGATTTTTCATTATCCATAGGTGATCCTCCTGAAGGTGGGGCATGATTCGTGCATCCAATGACAAACATCATGATAAGCAAGGGGAACCAAAACCAACGAAAAAAGGTTTTCAAGGGTATTCCTCCTTATATACCAAGAAATTTATATACTATAAGACGGTTTTCCTGCATGGGTTGTTGCGTAGTTCTCATGCCCACCCACCGCACATGGGTTTTCATGGAAACGGGCAAACTATGAGCGAGTGGAGGGAGTTAGATGAACCAAGAACAGCGACCATTTATTATCCATAGTGATGGGACGATTTTTGTCGAAAGGCGGCACCCGGACATCGTTAGCCTGTGCCGCGAATTGCGGATGCTGGCTTATCAGGTGAAAGAGACAGAGCAACTTTTCATGTTTCGACTGAACATCGATTCGGCCAGAGTGCGCCGTGCTACCGAGGAACGGACAGCGGAAGCTTGGATTCATTGGCTCCGTCAACATAGCAAATTGCCAGTGCCATCGCAAATTGCGCAGCGGATCAAAAAGGAATTTGCATCGACTCCATCGCCACCGTTTCCGGAGCCAAAAGAATTTCTTGATATAAACCTGGAGAGTTCGTCGCGCTTTGCCGATTTGCGCGATTATCAGCGACAGGCGGTGGAGGCTTACCTCGGATTGGCCCGTCAGGAGGGGGGTGGGATTATCCTGTTGCCTTGCGGTGCAGGTAAAACGGTGGTCGGCTTGGGAGTGATGGCCAAACTGCAAACGGAAACCCTGATTCTGGCCCCTAATGCAACTTCAGTCAAACAGTGGGAGCGGGAATTGTTGAACAAAACGACGTTGCGCGCGACGGAGGTGGGAACATATACCGCAGACCGGAAACAGATTCGCCCAGTCACCGTGACAACCTACCAGATGTTGACTCATCGAGATGTTCAAGAAGATACATATCCGCATTTACAGGCTTTGTGTCAACGGAATTGGGGGTTGGTGATATACGATGAAGTGCACATGTTGCCCGCGCCCGTGTTTCGCCTGACTGCTGAATTACATGCGGCGCGCCGCTTGGGATTGACGGCGACACTGATACGTGAAGATGGTAAGCAGAATGAAGTTTTTTCTTTGATCGGCCCATTGGCATACCAATGTTCATGGAAAGACTTGGAGCGACAAGGTTGGATTCGGGAGGCTGTATGCCGTGAGATGCGCATCCCCATGCCAGCAGATGCCGAGCGTGCTTACCAGATGGCAGATAAGAAACAACAGGTGCGAATCGCTGCCGAAAACCCAGCCAAACTGGAGGCTATCGCTCGCTTGCTGGCGTTGCACGAAGGTGAGCAGATGTTAATCATCGGCCATTATTTGCGGCAATTGGAAGAGATCGCCGGTCGGTTTGGCTTTCCGCTCATCACGGGGCGCATGCCGCAAGCGTTGCGGGAGGAATGGTATGAGAAGTTTCGTTCGCGGGAAATCCCTGTGCTGGTGGTGTCCAAAGTGGCAAATTTAGCAGTGGATCTTCCTTCTGCATCAGTCGGCATCCAAGTATCAGGCACGTATGGTTCCAGGCAGGAGGAAGCGCAACGGCTTGGTCGTGTTCTGCGAAGTTCGTCCTCTGGGGGTAAAGCCTATTTTTATCAGCTTGTGACAGAGAATACGGTAGAGGAAGAATATGCATGGCGGCGGCAGTGCTTTTTGGCGGAACAAGGATATCGCTATGAATTGGTTGAGTTGGAGGGATGGATGAATGGCACAGGAGCTTAGCCATTGTCTGAATCAGTTGTCAGATGGTGCGGTGGCTCAGATCGGTTTGCAATACGGGTGCCAAACGCGCAACGAACTGTGCCGCGCATTGCTCCAGGTGTCTCATTTTACTCAAGCGTGGGAGCAATTGGACCAGGTGGAGCGACAGGTGTTTCTATCGTTTCTGTTTGCCGCACGCGCGGGTGCTATTCCAGAAAGGGAAGGAGAAGTATGGGCGCGGGAGCACCGTCTCTCCCACTCGGCATGGCAGAGAGCGCTGGTGGGTTTAAGACACCGGGGCTGGATTTATGCCTTTCGGGATAAACATCGGCAACGCATCTATGTATGCCCTTTGGAAATCAGGCAATTGCTGAGTCGCGTTCTGTTTAAAGAGGATGAGGAGCCATGGCACAGGAAAGGGAATGTATCGGTTGAGGGAGAGCCCAGCTATGGATTGGGACAGGCGCTGTTTCATTTGTTAGCCCGATTGGAGCAGGAACCTTGGCGCCTGACGCGGACAGGAGGAATTCATAAGACAGATGCGCAAAAAATGGATGTGGAGTTGGGGTTGGATTCAGAAGCCCTGCGCTACACGCCTTGGTGGGGAACGGAGATGCCTCCTTGGGTAGCCTTTTTGCTCGATCTGGGTCGGCAGCTTGGGTTGATTGTGGAGGACGGGCACATCCTTACCGTTGATGCCAGTAGTTGGTGCCAATGGACGGATCAAGATTGGGAAGAATGGATGAACGGATTGTATTGGGAGGCACGAGAGTTGCTCTCGCAGCGGATTCCTGGTTTGGAGGCCGACTTTCTCCTGATGGAAGAAGTGGAGCCGCGCCAGTGGTTGCCATTGTCGCAATGGAAGGCAATAAAGCGGTGCTGGTACAGGGAAAAAGGGCGCAAGGCGCGGGAGGAAGAAGAACGGTTGGACGCGTTTGTCGCCGTGATGGCATCCGCCGGATGGCTGGAGATGGGTTTGACGAAATCGGGGGAACGGTGTGTACGGCTGACGGAGATGCCGCCATGGCAACAAGCCCCGCTTCCGGAGATGCCAATATATGTCCAACCGGATATGGAACTGATCGTGCCCGGCCATTTTCCACCGTCCCACCGTAGGCAGTTGGAGAAATTGGCTGATTTTATGGGAGGCGAACAAGTGCTGTTTTATCTGATTACGGAAGAGTCTTTGCACAGGGCGCGACGGCATGGCATGACCACCGAGCAGCAACTTGATTTTCTGGCAACCTGGAGCGGCCAACCGGTTCCGGAGGGGGTGGCGAGAAAAATCCGTGACGAAGCCAAGCGATCCCCGCTTGTTTTTCGCGAAACGCTGGTTCAATATGCCTTACCCCTGTCCCTGCCGCGAGAGCGGATTACTCCGCATTTGTCCGCATGGCAAGCGGTGCTGATGGAGGACGGACGGCTACTTGTTCCGCAAACGAAGACAACAGCGGTGGATCGTTGGCTGACTGAGGCCGGATTGGAAGTGGTAGAGCGAAAGCCGGAAAGCAGGGAGTCCGCCGAAAACGACGCGCGCGCGACAGGGGGGCACGATCGCATGCGCGATTGGCAAATAGAGGAGGAGCTGCCTGATCCCGATGCCGTTTCCCGGGGGCTCGAACATCTACCTAAGCTCTGGTGGAGCGGAATGCGCGCCTACCGGTTGCCGATGAAGCGGGAATTATTGCAACACGGGATTCATGGCGGCTTGCGTGTCAAAGTGGAGTGTGGCGGAGAAAGACAAGTGTTATATCCGCTTCGTATCGAGGAGCGTTCCGGTGATTGGTGGCTGACAGCGGAGCACAGCGGGCGTGAAGTGCAGTTGCCGCTGGCACAGCTGGAGAAACTCCAACTCATCGACGAATGAGAGCGGGCGCAGAGGATGGATGGTGCCATACGCTACCAGCTGGTTATAGATGCGAACGGGGAACTGTTAAGGTAGAATGGGGAGAGGGAGGAAAGTTAAAATGGAAACGTTAGATATGGCAGAAATACTCCTTGGCGCATACAAATTGGCCGATAAGATAAATGACTCAGAAGAAGTGGAAAGATATTTGGAGTGCAAACGGCGGTTGCAAGAAGATCAGGAAGCGCAACAGATCATTAAAGATTTTCAGCGGGTGAAAGAACGGTATGAGGAAGCGAAGCGGTTTGGCATTTTTCATCCCAATTACCATGAAGCGAAGGAAGAAGCTTTGCGTTTTCAAGAGAAGTTGCAAGCCCACCCCACCATTCAAGCCTTTCTGAAGGCTGAGGAAGAGTTGGATACGCTGTTGCACGATGTTTCAACGTTGATCGCCCAAGCGGTGTCGGATACGATCAAGGTGCCTTCTAACGATCCCAATCCAGTCGTCAAATCGGGACGCCGACCATGCGGCGGAGGGGCTTAAAGGTTTCTGTATAGGATGCAGTGGGGACACTGGTTTCCGCAACAAAAGCTTTTCTCATTGGGAACGGACAGCTGAAACCGGTAGATCAATCCCCGCCGCTCTGAATGGCGTACAAACGAAAGAGACGCTTGCCAAGCAGTTCCGTCAGTGAAGCGGGCTGCTTCTTTTTCTATGAACGATTCCACATGTTTTTGGTCAGATTGGCCTTCCACTTGAATATAGAAAAAAGAGGCCCCGGCAAAAGTCTTGTGCTCCAGCCGTTCAAACGGCAGGGAGTCCAAGTGCATCAAATGATCGACAAACAGATCCACAGGATGAATCATCAACTCTCACTCCACAGATGGGATATGCATTCATTTTAACAAAGTCGTGTGTGGATGGAACAGTACTGGAGCAATCGGAAAACGGTGTAATGGTTTCCGTTGAATCTGGCCGGCTCCAATGGTACCATGAGATTAGACAGATTTGTTACAAATCGTACCGTGTATTGACAAGATGGCAGCGCCCTCCGGACATATGGTATTGGCAAAGGAGATAATCACATATGGATATTGTGGAACGGTTAGGTCTGGCTGTGTGGGTTAAAGACATCAAGGCAGCCCGTTCGTTGGGACGCATGGGAAATATCCATTACATTTCTAAACGGTTAAAATACGTTTACCTGTATGTGGACGGCAAAACCGCTGATCAGGTGATTCACCGGATTGAGCGTTTGCCCTATGTGCAACGAGTTGAAAGATCGCAACGCACGAATATATCGTTTGATTTTGCCAAAAACAAGAGAACACAACAAGCATGAGTTCGCTCCTGCCACGATCGTGTGGCAGGTTTTTTGTGTTTATAACGGAATGTCGGTTGCATGGACATGGTTTTTCGCGGCGCAAGGATGCAACAAAGTGCCATCTGTTTATATTCCCGAGCCGATACACGGCATGACGGCCTTTTATCACGTGCAGGGAAAACAGATCCGGTTTGATGTTTCTGTACACGAAATTTAAAATGAACGTAAGGAGAGGATAGCGAATGGAGCAGTGGAAAAGAAATTTATATATCTTGATGTTTTCCCAGTTTCTCGTGTTGGGGGCCATGTCCATGGTCATCCCGTTTTTGCCGTTGTATTTGAAAGAGATGGGCACCAAACCGTCGGACATCAACTTTTGGGCCGGGATTATATTCGGTGCCAATTTTCTGTCGGCGTTTATCGTGGCACCCATCTGGGGTCGCCTGGCAGACCGGCATGGCAGGAAAATCATGATTTTGCGGTCAGGTTTCGGCATGGCGATCGTCATTTTTTTGACTGGCCTAGCCACATCGCCGTGGCAATTGTTGATTCTTCGTTTGTTGAACGGTACCATCTCCGGGTTTATTCCCGCTTCGATTTCCCTTGTCGCTACCAATACCCCGAAAGAACGGGTTGGTTACGCTTTAGGGATGTTGTCGTCAGGAGCTGTGGCGGGGTCGATTATGGGACCATTTGTTGGGGGAATGATGGCTGAGGTTATCGGATATAGCGAAATCTTTTTCTGGACCTCCGCTTGCCTGATGACGGCCAGCTTCATCGTATTGTTTGCGGTGAAAGAGGAATTTGTCCCAGTCAAAGAGGAGAAGCGGGCGAGCTTTTGGGCGGAAGGGTCTATGATTTTGCACCAACGCCCATTGGTGATTATGTTTACCGTGGCCATCTTATTGCAGTTCGCGACGTTGGGTCCGGGACCCCAAATGTCGTTGTTTGTGACGGAACTGGGCGTACCGGGAGGGTATGTCGCTTTTTTTGCAGGGCTGGTCATTTCTATTACCAGTTTTTCAAACATGATCTTTGCTCCGATTTTGGGCAAATTGGGAGACCGATACGGTTCGGAGAAAGTTTTGTTCGGTTGTTTGATTGCCACTGCATTGTTTTTTATTCCGCATGTGTTTGTCCATTCTGTCTGGCAACTGTTGATTTGCCGATTTTTATTGGGGCTTTGCTTAGGAGGATTGATGCCTTCGGTAAGCACGCTAATTCGAAAGTTTGCGCCGGCTGGTAAGGAGAGTACAGTCTTCGGCTATCTGACAAGTGCCAACTGCATTGGAAATATGCTGGGGCCAGCCACGTATGGGGTGCTGTCTGGTCTTATCGGGATTCGCGGCATCTTCTTGATTACGTCAGTCATTCTCTTGGTGGCAGCCTTATGGCTGAAAGCAGGATTGAAAGGCGCAGGCAAGGAGTCGATGGCGACGATGAAAAGCTCCGCTTGACGATCTGTGAACGCATTTTGGATAAAATGGTGAAATCTCGTCTAATCGGATAGAAATGTCGCCAGAAGGGGTATATGATGAACGGAACCGCGTTTCTCCGGTGCGCTCCCGGGGAGATGAGAGGACGCGGCATTTTTTGCGTGACAGGAAACGATTCTGCTCGAAATCATTCTTGTGCAAGGAAGAACGACTGGTTAATATTAATACCAGCAAGGTGCACTTAAGGAGCGATAGGATGAGTTTTTTACAAGAATTGAAACAGAAACTGGAAAAAGGGGTAGAAACGGCGGGTCAAATGTCTCAACAGATGTTGGAAATCAGCCGTTTGACATTGCGGATAAAAGGAAAAAAAGATGATATCGATCGGCTCATCGCCAATTTGGGCCGGGAAGTTTATCAAACGTGGGAACAAAATCAGGATCTGTCTGAGTCGGAAGCGATCAATCAGCTCTTAAAAACGGTGCGTGATCAATATGAACAGTTGCATGCCTTGCAACAGGAATTGGAAGTGTTGAAGCGGTCTAACCAACAGGCCGATCACGCGGAAGAAGTCACTCCGACGCTGGTAGAGGAGAGAGCAGATGATCTGGCCACCGTTGAAGCGCTCCCACAAGCTGAGGAGCACCAAGACGCGCCGGCCTCTATCGATATGGGTGGAACCCGCGTGGCT
This sequence comes from Laceyella sacchari, assembly GCF_024927925.1. Classification (NCBI taxonomy): domain Bacteria; kingdom Bacillati; phylum Bacillota; class Bacilli; order Caryophanales; family Thermoactinomycetaceae; genus Laceyella; species Laceyella sacchari. Next base: position 2,623,574 of record NZ_CP103866.1, on the reverse strand, counting down.
GTGTTATATCTTTGTCCTTTCTGCGCGCATCAGGTAGAGAGCGAAGCGACCAGTTGTTCGCATTGTCACAAGCGGTTTTATTGAGATGAATCTGCATTCGCCGTTTCATCCGCACGATCATGTTTGAGGAGGGGCTCTCGTTGGCTGAACATCCAGATCGACAACGCATTTGGAGCAAGCTGATGGCATTTAAACGTCGGGCCATGACCAAAGAAGGCTCGCAAACCATTGTGAATGAGTTTAACCACAAAGTGGAACGAGTCGGCGGGATCGACGCCATCATCGACAAATTGAAGATCATGTATCAATATTTTCGGGATCCAGAAGTACACGCAGCTAAAAAAGGGTTGATCGGGGCGGCGCTTCTGTACTTCATCATACCGACGGATGTTGTTCTGGACGTGTTGCCGGCGGTGGGGTATGTGGACGATATGACAGCCGTCCTCCTTGTTTGGCGCTTATTGTCGAGTGAACTAGAAGCTTATAAACATACCCGTTGACAACCGGTTGCTCGGTTGCGGCGTGAAAGTCCGATGGGTAAGGAGTCGGCAAGCGAACCTGCAAGGGTTTGGGGCTGATTTCTTACTTTTTTTATTTCTGCGGGTTTGCTACAATAATGTTGAATCTTGTAGAAAAACGCGGGAAACAGCCAATGTGAAAAACGAGTGGCGCTTCAGATACATAAGAGGGTTAGGAAAGGGGTAATCGCGGAATGAACCACAGGTCAATGGCTATCACCGTGACAAGTGGCAAGGGCGGAGTGGGGAAATCGACGACAGTCGCCTCGCTTGGTCTAGGCCTTGCCCAGCTTGGCTACAAAGTGTGCCTGGTGGATACCGATATCGGACTCCGCAAGTTGGATTTAATGCTGGGATTGGAAAACCGGATTGTGTATGACTTGGTTGATGTTATCGAAGGTGTGTGCCAATTGCGCCAATCACTGGTCAGACACAAAGAGTTTCCGGAGCTGGCCCTGTTGCCGGCAGCCCAGACAAGATACAAAGAAGAGGTCTCACCCGATCAGCTTACGGCAGTCGTAGATGAACTGCGTAAGGAATTTGATTACATCTTGATTGATTCTCCTGCCGGAATCGAGGGTGGGTTTCGTAATGCCATAGCCCCTGCAGATCGTGCCATCCTCGTAGTGAACCCCGAGATCCCGTCGGTACGTGATTCAGACCGAGTCATTGGATTGTTGGAAGCGGCCAATGTCAAACATATTGATTTGGTGGTCAACCGGGTTCAACCCGGCATGGTGCGAGATGGGGACATGTTGAGTGTTGAGCGTGTGCAAAGCCATCTGGCGATCAGCTTGCTCGGGGTGGTGCCGGAAGACAAACGGATCATCCGTTCGTCCAATACAGGAGAACCGGTGATTTTGGATGCCAAATCGATGGCCGGCAAAGCTTTTTCCAATATCGCACGCAGAATTGCTGGTGAAGATGTGCCTTTTTTGGAATTAGAGGAAACCAACCTGATCACAAAAATCAAACGTCTATTCAGTATTGCTTGAGTAGGCCATTGGGGTGAGCATTGTGGCTTTTTTAAACATGTTCGGTCGTGATAAAGACGAGCCGACCGCAGTGACGGCGGATGACCGGTTGTCACTGGTACTGAGCTTTCAACGTTCAGATATTGACGAGAAAAAAATCAAGATGTTTCGCACGCGCCTGATCGAGTTGTGCGATGAGTTCGGGTATGATGTGGTGGGGCATGTTGAAGTGATCCCACAGGCAAAAGAGAGAACCACTATTATCAACGCAAGCATCCCAGTCAGATTGAAAGAGCCGATTTAAAAGAGCACGGACCGTAATAGGTTCGTGCTTTTTTGTTGAGTTCGTTTACCATTTCACAAAAACTTATGATTGCGTAACCGCCGCTCCAAGAATTCCAGAATATAAACAGGAAAGGCTTTGTCTTCTGCAAGGGTGAAAATGGCGATGGAGACGCGGGTGCTGCCGTATGTACGCATCAGATCGATCATTTTGTTACGCGATTCGGGATTGAGGTGTCCATAACGTTCCGTGAAGGCTTTGATTACCATTTCTTCCTCATTGGTCAAAGCAGCTGCTTGATCTTTGTTGTTAAACGAAATGGGTTTGAATAGGGATTTGTTGTATGTATGAAGGTGGTCGATAGCGGTGGCTAGCTGTTGCTCTGCAGTCGACGAGAAATGGTCAAAGCCTGATTGATTGCGTGCGCTGTACTCATCAAGTGAAGGAATCGAGGCATGTTGCGGTTCCCAATCATGTATTTTCCGCCGGCGTCGCGGTCGTCTTTCGGGGAGATGAGTAAATTTGTCTGGATGCTTCCGTCTGAGCGTGTAAATGCGTTGATAGATGGCACCCTGGGTGCGGGAGAGCTGGCTTTCCAGTTCGGCAATGGCTTGGGACAACGGTTTTCCTTCCTCCAAAAATTGATTCACGGTCTTGATCACGAGTTCCTCTTCTTCTTCACTCCAGCTGTTCAAACGGTTTCCATCTCCCTGGTCATCATATGCGTGGAAGCGGTCGGGATATTCCGATCTCAGCTTTCGAACATGGGACATGATGCCCGCATAGCCTCGTTTTAATTGTTGTGACAATTCTTTTAAAATCTCACGCTCCCGTTTTCCTTCTTTTAATCCTTGATTCATCGTTTCAATGATAATTTGATTTTCCTCGTCAGTATATTTACCTTTTTTTGTATCAAAAATCATTGGGTTCGCCCCCTTTTGTCGATAATTATCGTCGAAATCTTTACTTATAAATATAACAGAAAAGACATAATCTTTTCTAGCACCCATCGTAAAAACTTTTCATACTCTGGTATTTTACAGTAAAACGGGAGGTTCGGCATATTGTTTGGTAAGAAAATTTAAGTAAATGAACATGAAATTATATATACAGCAGATGTTTAAATGGACAGGTATATAATGGCGGACTTTTGACCATAACCCATATTAGGCGCTATAAATTGGTTTTTTTTGGTTTTGTTCACTGCGGAAAGGGGAGATTTTCGTGAAACCGTTGTCAGTGAATGAGATGAGCGCATATTTGCGTTCGCGACCTGTCCAGTCTGAACAGGAAGAAATGTATCCCCATCGGTTGTGGGAACCATCAAAAAGGGCGGCCCTTGTTATTTTATGGGGTTTATTGATTTATCCACAACTGGACCCGGATTTGCGCCAACAAAAGAGAACTTATTCCATCCATGTCAGCCAGCTGATCAACTTGTTTGGCGACGCGCTTGGGCCTGATGGCGAGAATGCGTGGCCGGCCACGTTACGACTGTTAGCGCGCCATGATTATATCCGCATCAATGGAGAGATGATTACGCCGGGCACGGGCTTGTTTGTGGCTGTCGATGCGGCAAAAATGTATAAGATGTTCCGGTCTTCTGTTTTGTCGCGGGACATATTTCAGAGGCGGTTTGGTACATGACAAGCACCCCTACTTTCATTGTTGAAGGTAGGGGTGTTTAGTCGTGTTTGAGGGATTCGATGAAGAGTCTCAGGGTTTTGCGCTGCTCAGGTGATAATTCGAGGGCGATCTGAATAAGATGTTGAATATCTTCAGGGAGGTGATGGACGAATTGTTGCTGTTGTCCCAACTGATTAATCAGCTGCTCCAATAGATTACGCGACTCATTAATATGTTTGTAGGTTTGAATTAACAATTTTTCTGTCGGTTGAGTCATACGGTTCATCCTACTCTTTTTCAGAATGAAGGAGTTCATCAATTTCCTTTTTGATTCGGATAAGCTCCTCATGGCTCAATTTGTGAAGATCGCGAATCATCATTTCCAGTTTCATTGTGCGAAATTCTTCCAGAAAAGAAGGCATATATTGAGGGTTTACGGACACGAGCCAATAACTCCTTTCATATAATCGCTAGTTTGCCAGATTACTATTTTAACAGAGATTCGACGTGGGTCAATGTGAATATAGTGGGTTTTTTCCAGTTTTTTGTCGTGCTTTCGCCCCGTATTCAGTTTTTTCTCTCATTTAGGCGAAATTGTTTGAGAATGTGTCAAAAAATGTGGTTTAGCTTGTTTGCAATTGGGGTAAGTAAGCTTTAGTTCCTGAAAAACTATTATTAAAAAGAATGAATCGAGGTGCTTGCGATGGTTGAACAATTGAAAGCACTGGAGGAGCGTCTCTTTTCCGTGAAGCAGGAGTATCTTCTGGCAAAAGAGCGCCATGAATTTTTGGCGCAATACGACTTATATGAAGAGTTGAAACAGTTGAAACAAAAACGGCGGGAACTGAAAACAAAATTGGGATTAATGTAATAGATAGACAACGCAAAAGGTTGGCTTTCCGAGTGGGAGCCAACCTTTTGTTATGTGCGGAACCAGTATTTTTCAGGTTTGAGAACGAGAATGCCGTCAGCGCAAATGGACAAAACACCACTTTGTGTTAAAAAAAGGGAATTTTAAGAGAATATTTTTTGTTTGTGTATTAATTTATATTCATATTAATTGGTATCGTTTATTTGCTATACTATTTATTGCGAGTTTTTAATATAGCATGTCAAAGTCTGCAAATTGTTAAAAGGGTGAATGATGGATGAAAATGCGAATGTCCAGCCATGCCAGAAAGGTTTTATCTGCTTCAATCGCCTTGAGCCTCATTGCGGCACCTTTGATTTCAAATAAAGCAGAGGCTGCCAAATTTGACAAACACCATCTGCTGAAGTTGCGCATCATGGAAACAACAGATGTGCATACCAATCTCTTGAACTACGACTATTACAAAAACGCAGATTATGAGAAAGTGGGTTTGGCCAAAACGGCGACGCTGGTGAAAGAAGCGCGCAAAGAAGTGAAAAATACCGTACTCGTCGACAATGGGGATTTGATCCAAGGAACGCCGCTTGGAACGTACAAAGCGAAAATCAAGCCTTTGAAAAAAGGAGAAGTGCATCCCGTCTTCAAGGCTATGAACCTCATGGGTTATGATATCGCGACATTGGGCAACCATGAGTTCAACTATGGACTGGATTTCCTTGAGGAAGCTTATAACGACGCCAAATTCCCTTATGTGAACGCCAATGTGTATGTAGATGATCATGACAAGAATCCCAAGAATGACAAGAACCGGTTTAAACCGTATCAAATCATGAAAAAGAAAGTGGTCGATGAGCGGGGCAAAACCCATATGCTGAAAATTGGCTTCATCGGCTTTGTTCCGCCACAAATCAATGAATGGGACAAAACGAACCTGGAAGGGAAAGTCATCGCCAAAGATGTGGTGCAAACAGCCAAAAAATTCGTGCCTGAAATGAGAAAAAAAGGGGCCGATTTGGTTGTGGCCATGGCCCATTCCGGCTTTAGCGGCAACAAGAACAATACGGAAAATGTGATTTATTCCTTGAGCGAAGTGCCCGGCATCGACGCCATCACGTTCTCTCACACGCACAAGGTGTTTCCAGCGAAAAGTGAGGCCGCGCTTGATGAACTGTTCCTCGGCCCCGACAAGAAGCCGTTACCCGGCGTTAACAACCAACGAGGCACCATTAACGGGGTTCCGGCGGTGCAAGCTGGCTACGGCGGAGGCTCTCTGGGCATCATCGACCTCGTCTTGACCAAGGAAAAAGGAAAATGGCGGGTGGTCACTTCCCAGTCATTTACACGCGAGATATGGAAAGATATCAAGGACCCAGCCACCGGAAAAAACAAAACCGTCAGCACGGTTCAGCCTGATCGAGATGTGGTCAAAGCCATCAAAAAAGATCATGAAGCAACCGTTGCTTACGTGAATACCCCCATCGGCAAAACCACCGGCGACATTCACAGTTACTTTTCGCTGGTTCAGGACGACCCTTCGATCCAAGTGGTGACCAACGCGCAGAAGTGGTATGTGGAGAAATTGATCGCCACGTCGAAACCTGAATATAAAGATTTGCCCATTTTGTCTGTCGGCGCGCCATTCAAAGCCGGGCGCAACGGACCAGATGAATATACCGAGATTAAAAAAGGTGATCTTACGATTCGTAGCGCCGGGGATTTGTATTTGTACGACAACACATTGAAAGCGATCAAAGTCACCGGTTCCACGGTGAAAGAGTGGCTGGAAATGTCAGCAGGCAAATTTAATCAGATCATTCCCGGCAAGGCCGAAGAGCAGCCGCTGTTAAATCCGTCGTTTGCAGTGTACAACTTTGACGTGATCGACGGCGTACGTTATCAGATTGATGTCACGCAACCTGCGAAGTATGACACGAATGGCAACCTGATCAACGCCAAAGCGAACCGCATTGTCAATTTGACTTATAACGGTCAACCAGTCAATCCTGAACAGGAATTTATCGTGGTCACCAACAATTACCGCGCCAATGGAGGCGGCAACTTCCCTGGCGTCAAGGAAAGCGAATGGGTGTTGGACTCCACGGAAGAAAACCGCCAAGTTCTCATGGACTATATCGCTGAGCAAAAAGAGATCAATCCCACGGCCGACGGCAACTGGTCGATTGCCCCGATCGCCGGTGAAGCGCATGTTACTTTCACCACATCGCCACGTGCGGAAGCTTATCTTGAAGAGGGAAGCAATATCAAGCCGACGAACCAAACCGATGACAAAGGGTTTGCCATTTTCTCCATCGATTTGGGACAAGCGCCGCAACCGGAAGACAAAGTGAAAGTACAGTTGCTAGGCTTAAATGATTTGCATGGCCAACTTGACACTGACACCAAAGTGAAGCTGGACGGGCAAGAGGTTCTAGCTGGTAGCATGGAATACACGGCGGCAGCCATGAAACAGCGTGAAGCTGAAAACAAGAACACCCTGTTGGTTCACGCTGGCGACATGATCGGCGGTAGCCCACTTATCTCGGCATTGTATCAAGATGAGCCGACGGTAGAAGTGATGGAAGCGATGGGTTTTGACGTGGGCACACTGGGGAATCACGAGTTTGATGAAGGAATTGCTGAGTTGCGCCGGATGATTAAAGGTGGCGAACATCCCAAAGGGACGAAAGGCTACGATGGCATGAACTTCCCGATTGTTGCCGCCAATGCGTATGATACGTCGACAGGGGAGTTGATCACCGAACCATACACGATCAAAGAAGTGGGTGGCCAAAAAATCGGTTTCATCGGCGTGGTAACCCAGGAGACGCCACACATGATCGTCAAAAAAGGGAATGAAACCCTGGAGATCCGCAGTGAGGTAGAAGCCATCAACAAATATGTAGGCGAATTGAAAAAACAAGGGATTAAAGCGATTGTTGTGCTTGCACACAACCCCGCGGTGCAAGGTGGCAAAGCTGACGCTTTTGACGCATCAGAGATCGCTGAGCAAGTGGATGATGAAGTAGATGTGATTTTTGCTGCCCACAACCATGTACGTGTCAACCAAGTGGTGGATAACAAACTGATCGTGCAAGCGTATTCTTATGGTTCCGCATTTTCAGATGTGGATTTGGAAATTGACCCCGCCACGGGAGAAATCGTCAACAAGAAAGCCGAAATCGTCACCGTATACCAAAAAGATTACACACCGGACGCCACTGTGGCCTCCATCATTAAAAAGTATGAAGATCTGATCGCTCCGATCAAAGCGGAAGTGGTTGGTGTCTCCGCAACGGATCTGCCCAAAGGCTATCCGAGCACGGCGGCGATTGGTGATCTCGGGTTGGGCAATTTGATCGCAGACGGCATGAAAGCGGCAATGGACGCTGATTTTGCCCTGATGAATGGCGGCGGTGTTCGGTCTCCGTTAGATGCCGGGGATGTCACTTTTGGCGAACTGTTTGCGGTTCAACCATTTGGCAATGTGTTGAATAAAGTCAAGTTGAGTGGAGCAGATCTGGAAGAGATTTTAAACAATCAGATTAGCGACAGTGGTCTCGATTTTCATATCGCAGGTTTCAAATACACTTGGGATGCCAATACCAAACGGGTAGTGGACATCATCTTGCCAGATGGTAGCCGGATTGACAAAACCAAAGAGTACACGGTAGTGGTCAATAACTACATGTATGGCAATGAGAAATACGGCATTGCGGCTCGCGCCACCGATATGGAAGTGGGTCTGGAAGACTTGGAGGCAACCGTAGCATTCGTCAAAACGCTTCCCAAACCGTTTACGTATAAGCCGGAAGGGCGCATCCAGAAAGTGGGGAGTACCCCACTGACCCAATAAAGCGTTACTTGGGAATGTGTATGGAAAAAGACAAGGCGACGTTAACGCCTTGTCTTTTTTATGTCAAAAAGTAGCCTCAATGGGCAAGTGGCAACAAGATGGAGGGGTCATCGTTTTTTGGTGAATTGACCCGTGTGGATACGGGGAAAGCCTTCATTTCATCTGCGGGATAGGGTTGCAGCAAGGATTTTAGAAGTGCCAAATCCTCCATGTCTGGGTGCAACCAAGTTTCATAATCTTCGGTTCGAAGGATGGCCGGCATGCGGTCGTGCACTTCTTTGGCGATGGCATTGGGCGCGGTGGTGATAATGGTACAAGAAACGAGGGTTTGGTCTTCATGGCTCCAATGATCCCACAGCCCGGCAAAGGCAAACGGCTTGCCGTCAGCCATCTGAAAGCGGTACGGTTGTTTTTCTTTCCCGGTTTTCTTCCATTCATAAAAGCCATCGGCCAAGATCAAGCAACGGCGTCTTTTCAGCAGACCTTTGAATGTCGGCTTCTCGTCAAGGGTTTCGGCTCTGGCGTTGATCATTTTGTAGCCGATTTTCACATCTTTGGCCCAACCAGGAACGAGACCCTAGCGCATGTGTCGCCCCACCCGGGCTCCCTCTTCCAGCACCACCGACAGAATGGGTTGGGTGGGAGCGATATTGTAGCGGGGACTCACCTCATCGATCAACATCATCTCAAATTGCTTTTCCAATTGGTCAAGTTCAGCGGACAAGGAAAAACGGCCGCACATAGGATCACCTCCTTTTCATTGTAGCCTAGACACAAGCGAATCAAACAATAAAAATGAACCTAAGGGTTACACCTTTCCAGTCAATGGGAAACAAGGTCAAAGCGCCCCTAGCTATGATTCGTGTTTCATATTGGTTCATAAAGTTGATGAATAAAGGATTTTTTTATCATCAGTTGAATAGGAGCGTAAGTGATGTTCTTTCGACGAAAGGGAGGGGCATTTGTTTCAACAAAAGTTCGATATGACGGTGGCGCATCGTCAGCCATCTTTGCGCAAGGAGGGAGTATACGAACGTAAAATATGTTATTTCCCTGCTCGCCACCATAGCGACAGAATGGTTATGCAGTTACTTATGTGCCAAGTTGCTTGATGTCGCACTGGTGGAGGTTGCGTGCTTTGTTGGATCAATGTTTCTTATCCTTTTTATTTGTTCAACACCAAGGGAGGCTCCTGAGTAAGTGGATGGATGCGGAGATTCAGGCGACGACGGGGTTGAAAACGGAGAACGCCGCGATCCGGATTCGATTCACTCCGGTTTTGGCAGGGCTTGTCCTCTGTTTCATCATCACCATGGTGTGGACGCTGGTCGCGTTTGGACCAGACCTTATTGCGTAACTGGAAGGCAGTTTTGGACAGAAAAAATCCATGCTGATCCGTTAGCCAAAAATAAAAAAAGCCTGGAGACGCCTGCGCTTACCGCCTTGTGACCGCAGGCAGTCCCAGGCTTTTTCCGTTTTGCCGCAACCCACACAGATTAGCCTAAAAAAACTTCTTCTGGTCCCGATACTCCTTGAGCAACTCCACTGCTTCTCGAAAGCGTTGCGAGTGAACCACTTCCCGTTCGCGCAGGAATTTCAGCGCATCATTAATGTCCGGATCATCAGAAATGTCGATCAGCCATTGGTAAGTGGCGCGTGCTTTTTCCTCAGCGGCAATGTCTTCATACAAATCGGCGATCGGGTCGCCCTTGGCTTGGATATAGGTGGCGGTAAACGGAACCCCCGCCGCATTGTGATAGAAGAGAGCAGAGTCATGATCGACAAAATGTTCGCCCAGTCCGGCTTCCTTAAGTTGCTCAGGGGTGGCGTCTTTGGTTAATTTATATGCTATCGCATCATGGAGACGGAAAATGGTTACTTAACTGAAATAATCTTCTGTTTCATTGAGCAGTGAATGTTTTAACATGTCATTCTCAAGGGATTTTGTCCGTTTCACCCATTCCCCGGACTGGAGCGATTGCATTTCACTAAATATGCAGAACATCATCGCATCCAGCTTGTCAATCATATGCAGAACCACCGCTTCTGGAATTTTCGGCGTCACCGGTGATCCCCATTCCAACTTTCCATGGTGGGACAAAACCATGTGTTGGAGCAACTTGAACGCTTCCGTTTTTATCACGCCTTGCTGTTGCCCGAATCGTTGTAACAGTGTGGCGGAAAAATGGATATGGCCGTGCAGTTTTCCCTCCAGCGTATAATCCCCACCATCGCGGAGATGGGTCAATTCGCCGATTTTTCCCAGATCATGGTACAAGACACCGGCCAGGAGAAGATCCCGATTTAAGAAAGGATATTGCTGCTGCACTTTATTGGCGCATTCCATCATGGAGACAATGTGATGTAGTAACCCGTGAAGGGTTGCGTGATGATTCGTTTTCGCGGCAGGGTAGGAATATAAGCGCTCAGAGATTTCACGATCAGAGAGAACAGCTTCAGCGAGCGCTCGCAAAATGGGGTGCTCCATGGAGCTAACCATACCATGCAACCGTTGCTTGAGGCGGTCGGCTGATTGTTTGGGACGCGGCAATAATTGGTCGACCCAGGTGGCTTTGTCTTCGTCCCGCCATTCAAGGTGATCGACGCGGATTTGTATTTGTTTTTGATATTCGCTGGCTTCCCCTGTGATGTGAATAACATCGCCTTGCTGAATCTCACGCTCATACATTTTGATTTTTTCCTGCCAATCCCAAATTCGCCCGGGAAAGCTTTCACCGGATTGCGCAAACATAACTAGCTCTACATACTTCCGTTGTTCAGAGTTTTTATAAGTACGCACTTGCACAGCTTTCACAAAGAAGGGTTGATTGACGGAATCGCCGTGTTTAAATGTCAATGAGAATCACCTTTCTATGGTTGGTGTAGAATTCTTATGTTAATTCGGCTAAACAAACAAATGTTCCTCTTTTTTGGTGGAAAGTACAGGGGCATTAGGGTGTTAAACAAAAGAATGGGAGAAACATGAATGAAGGGATTCTTATAACTAAAAGAATCCCTTTTTAACAATGAAAAGGTGATAAGGAGTGGATATGCGGTCAATTATTTTAGCCGCGGATACAACTGTAGCTCGAATTCATCATTTTTCTGATGTTTCTCTTTGAGATAAACACATTTGTCTAGAATCAGCTTGAGCAATTGATTTTGTTGGTACGTTTTCGCGGCAGGGTAGACATCCAGTACGTGTTGGATTTCGCTGACCTTAGGTTGGAGGCATGCCGATGCACTTTGCTCCTGCCTTATGTCCGCTTCGACTTGTTTTAGCGCGGCCTCTGCTGCTTGCAGACGGTTGGTAATGCTTTGTGACCGTTTTAGAAACGTGGTTTCATCATAGATGCCTCTTTCCAACAGGTCATGAAGTTTTTCTTGCTGTGTTTGTAAGTGGGAGATTTCTTGGCGCAGGTTTTTTTCGAGCAACAAGTAAGTTTCCACTTTTTTTCCCTTTTCCGCGTCTGTGATCTCCGAAGGTTCGATAGTCATTTTGCAATGGGTTAGCCATTGGCGAAGCTGATTTAATATATGTTTTTCGACCAAGTCCAGGCGACTGCTTTTATTTGTACAGCCGGCTCCATTGCGATCACAGGCCAGGTATTGGTGCCGATTTTTGGTTCTCCCGTATTTCATCACCATAGCGGACCTGCACTTGCCGCAGATGATGAGTCCGGCCAAAGGGTTTTTCAAGGCTGTGCCAAGTTTCCAATGGGGATGAATTTTGTTTTTGCGAATGGCCTCAGCTCTGAAAAAGACGTCTTCAGGAATGAGCGGGGGGTGTTTGCCGTCGACAATGATGGCTTCCTCTTCGTTTCTCCGTTTTGCGGTCACGTTTTTTCCCGGTTCTTTGGATTTTTTTCGTTCAATGTGTCTCCAGCGGATTTTACCGATATAGACTGGATTGCGCAAGATTTGCAGGACAACATTATTCGTCCAATCCTTTCCGTTTGCCGAGGGTACACCCATGTCGTTTAATTTTTTGGCAATCTTGAGTGAGCCCAACCCGTCGTGGATATACCAGTCAAAGATCATCCTCACTATAGCCGCCTGTTCTTCGTTGATCGTTAAGGTATGGTCTTTGCCTACTTTTGTTTTATTGTAACCATAGGGCGCGCGAGCCCCGATGTAATTGCCATCCTTGACGGAGCGGATACGCCCTTGGTGCAGGCGCCGTTTGATGATTTTGAACTCTTTTCGGGCCATGAACGCTTCAAACTCCGAATACTCTTCATCAAATTCATCATCTAAGTTGTATGTTTTTCTTGGGGTAATAATGGCTGTTTTTGCCTGTTTAAATGTTTCCAATATGATACCTTGATCTTGCATGTTGCCCCGCCCCAGGCGGTCAATGTCCATGACCAAGACGGCATCGTAGTGACCAGATTCTACTTCTTGCAAAAGAGCCACCATCTCGGGGCGGTGTTGTATGCTTTCTCCTGAAGCGATTTCCTCCCTGACTTTGACTACATGGAGGTTTCTTTCCCGAGCCACATCGAACAGCACTTTCCGGTGTTTGGACAGTGTTTCACCTTCTCCGCGCTCCTCAGCTTCTTGGTCGGCGCGGGACTTCCTCAGATAGATGCACACCCGCTCCATCCGCTTCACTCCTTGCCTTTCTCTGGAGAATTTCCCACGACTGATGAGTTAGCTTGCCAGATCTTTCTATGCCATTTCTATTCTGCGTTTGGACACTTTATCGCTAAGATGTTATACGCTATGTGACCATTTACTTGATGGCATGGGACAAGTTGCTGAAAAATAAATTGAACTAAGCGCTTTTGCCAAGCGGAAAAGCTATTCTATCCATGTGATTGTGGGGGAGTGATGCGCGATGATTGAGAAGCAGATTGGCAAGACCAAAATCGTGATAATTCCGCCCAACATTTCAGATGAAGAGAATGAGCAACGCTGGAGTGACGTAAGAAGCTTGGTGGTTTCCATTTTGCAATCAAACCTGAAAAAAGAAGCCGGCTAGTAATAAATATGCTGGGCGGTGGAGAAGCCCAAATGGTAAAACGATAGATCCAAGATTTCGCATGCACAAAGACAGGCTACCCCATATGAGAGGTAGCCTGTTCGTATTCATCTGTTTCGCTGTTCCAATCATTCGGAAGCTGGAGCGGGATGCAATGCTCTTTTTAACGCGTTCATATATTCCATTCCGGCTCGTTTGCTAACCTCTGCTTCCGGTGCAAATACTTCAAAACCGTGGAAACAACCTGGATATAAATGGAATTCTACATCAACACCAGCTTCAACGAGTCGGGAAACATATTCGATGGTTTCATCACGGAAGGGATCTAATTGTCCTACACAGGTATAAGTGGGTGGAAGTCCTTTGAAATTATCGGCATGGATCGGTGCGGCATAAGGAGAAACTTCGCCTGAAGCATGTTCGCCCAAATACATTTTCCAGGCGGCGATGTTGTGGTCACGGTTCCAGACAGCTTTGGGTGATGTGATTTCCCGGCTGGAAGGAGAGGTGTTGCGGTTGTCAATCATGGGATATAACGGCATTTGGAAACAAATCGCAGGGCCCCCTTTATCACGGGCCATCAGTGTAACAGCGGCAGTCAATCCGCCTCCTGCGCTCCCTCCGCCAACAGCAATGCGTTTCTTATCTATGTTCAATTCCGCTGCAGAGTCTGCCATCCATTTCAAAGCGGCATAACAATCCTCAATTGCCGCAGGATAAGGATGTTCTGGAGCGAGACGATAATCGACGGACACAACGACACAATTGACTTCCAAAACTGTAATTTCGCAGTTGATATCATCTCGATCCGGATGACCGAGAACATAACCGCCACCGTGAATGTACAATAACCCAGGCAAAGGGGTGTCTGGCCGGTTTGCTGGTTCGTATACCTTCACCATTATCTCGCCAACCGGCCCGGCGATCATGCGTGTAGTCGTAATCACATGAGGGGACTTTTCATATTCGGGAATAGGGGCGTTACGCATCTTTTGGAGGTCCTCAGGTAACTTCATTTGCGGGAGAAGCGCTAAAACGGGTCTCAGTTCGGGCAAGACTCTGCTTTCAAAATCCATATGAATCATCCTCCATGGACATGGCCCTAATTTTTAAATTGTGACTACATTTGTCACAGTTGAATTATCAATTACCGGGGGAAAGTTGTCAAGACTTTTTCCTGATGTGATATAGTGAATGTAATTAGGGCTTGTCTAAGTATTGCTTTTGCCACTTGGCGTAACTGCCAGGCATGCCCTAAACGATCATCAACTGACATAGAGGTGGATAAGTTGCAGTTACTTATTCAATCTGGTGATCTGGGCCCGAGCTGGTTTCATGTGTCCCTTCGCGCGTTGGTGCTGCTATCCAAATCAGATTCGCTTATGAAAAGCCACGTCATTGCGGAAGCCTTGGGCGTGGATACTACATACATCAGGAAGATCTTGGCTTCGTTGTCCAAGGCCCAATTAGTGACGACAGTCAGCGGGCGGTACGGTGGATACGCTTTGTCCAAGAAAGCTTCAGATATCACTGTGGGCGACGTGTACCGTGCTCCTGGCAAGGGACAAACAACCCCCTATTGGTCGGTTCCGAAAACCGGTACGGAAAAAATGATTTCCATGATTCTCGCAAAAGCGGAAGAGCAATTTCAATCTGTGTTAAACAGCTATACGATTGAGGATGTCGCCCAACAAGCGCACCTGTTTGGGTCCTGATTGTGGATTATGGATATTTTTCATGTGGAAAATGCTCATACAGGATAGATGAATGATGAACGGAGGTGGAAAGCGGGCAGTGAAGCGAGAGCGACAACGAATATGATGATTGCCCGCGCCGCCTTTCAGGAAAGAAGCGGTTTTCAAATGGTTGGTTGTTTTATGGTGAGGAGAAGGTAATTTTTTGAAAGGGATATTTAACTTGAAAATTTATTAGCACTCGTTTTATTTTTCTTCTATTTATATTTTTTTGATTTTTTATAAACACATATTAACTAAGTATGCAAGCTGGCAATGTCGTTTCTTTAATCAGTATACCCAGCTTATTTTTTATTTCTCTATTTTTGGCTTTATTTGTCAGAGAACTGCTTGATCATTAGCATTTCATTGACAGTAAAAGACGGCATGGTATCAGGATTTATTTCAATATATGAAAAAGAATGCTAGAATGAAATGATAAACGAACATTTAGTGAGTTGTGCACAATATTGCTTGCTGAATGACAGAAAGGCTTAGGAGTGGGAGCATGGAATTTGAATTTCACATCACCGTGAATGATTTAACACTTGCTGAAAAAGATGCCTTTGTAGAGTTATGCAAATCGGAACAGGTGAAACCGCTCATGATTGTCCTGGATAAAGGAAATTACATCAATCAACCGATGTGTACGGGCGTGATTAAGCGCGCTGATTTCCATGAAGCAAAAAAAGAAATTGACCGCATCGCAAACGTGTTTCAAGAGCACGGGTTTACCGTCATGAGAACAAAAGTGGAGACATCTCCCAATGAAGAAACGTATTTTCACCAACCGCTGACCAAACACACCAAGCCTTATTTTGAGTGGCATGGCAAGGTGGAAGTGGAGGATGTTGCGATGGTGAAGCGTTTATGTGAGGGGTTGGGGGGACACGTTTCCCGGAACTCTTTAAATGCCAATGGCAAAGTGAGATTTATCACTGTCAGAGAATACGAAAGTAAAGAAATATTTTATGATAGAGTCAAGAAGATCCATGCTATTTTGCAAGCGAATGAGATTTCGTTGTTAAAAGAGCAATATGAATTATGCATCTATGACAGCAGAGAAGAGTTAGATAGTGGATGGCTTTCATGAAATGGGGGAATAGCTGTGATTAAACGAGAAGATATAAAAAAGATGGATTATGATGATAGAGAACTAGTTGTGTTAGAGGCGCTGTTGCGAAGAATTGCGTTGGTGAACGAGCCATTTGTGTTGAAAGGCAGCCTGTTGACGAGGCAATACTTGGAGGATCCAGGCATTCGATATGTAGAAGATATCGACTTTTTGTATCTGGGCAAAATTAAAGATACCAACCATGCGAATGAAACATTTACCAACTGGATGATTCAAGTGACGGAAATGGATTTGAACGACGGAATTAAGTTCACCAGCTTTCGGGAGAATGCGTTTTGGAGATACATAGATTATGCCATGGCGGATGACTTTCCGACGATCAATACCGATCTCACTTATGTGTTCACCGATGAGCCGGATGAGTATCATGAGTTGTACCTGGATATCTCGTTTAACTTAGAGATGGACTTAGAGCCCGTTCCGTTGGAGTATCGTCCCGTCTTCGGTGACTCTTTTATTGTTCCGTATTCTGTGCCGCTCTCTATCCAGGTCGCTTGGAAGCTACATCAAACGATTGTGAGACCGCGGTTCAAAGATCTTTATGATTTGAAATATTTGTTATCCCATCCATCCTATGACGACCAGGCGTTGCAAGTCACCTTGCAAACGCTCGTCAACGAATGCAGTATGGATGTCTCCACCACCAAAGCAGACATCAAAAAAGTCCTAGTGGATGATTTACGCGGTTTGTACCCTTCACTATCCAAGGATTATTTCTTGAGTAAATATGCCGCGGGTGAGAACCAAGAAGATTATTTCAACGCATTTGTAGCTGAGTTGCGAAAAATCATGGATCTTGCTGGCATTAACCAGAAGGCGTTTGATCAGTTGCCTGAGCCAACATGTAAATAATGATGGCAGACGGCTTAAAGGAGAGCATGGTTATGTGGAACCCTGTGGATACCCGCTTTTACGCTAAAAAGCTTCCCGTGGCCATCGCCGCCATCGATGATGGTTCGGAAGCCAATTTTATCCGCACATTGCTTGAACAGCTGAACATCGTCACGCTTTTGCATACGATCGGTACGCCGAACGACTTTTTGCAAGTGATCGGTCAGGAAGAAGAGGCGCCTCCGTTTTTGGTCATCAGCGCTCACGGTGACCAAGGGGGATTGATTTTTGGCGAATATATCGATGAGATTGATGTGTCTAGCCTACAGAACGGGGTCATGTATCCTTCGACCATTGCTGAGGCGATTCGCCTGCCAGGTACGGTAGTGATTAATACGGCTTGTTCGGCTGGCGTGAAAGAAGCTGGCGTAGCGTTTATGAAAGGAGAAATTCAGGCGTACATTGCGGCGGATGAGGATGTGACCGGGGAAACGACCGCATTGTTCCTTATGCATTTTTTCCATCAGTTGGTAAATGGGCGCTCGGTAGAAGAAGCGTGGGAACATGCCGCGGCCTATGATGAGGAGAGTCGTTTATACCGGTTGTATCTGCGAGAGGGGATTTATAAAGTAAGGGATGACGGGAAAAAGATACGTATTGAAGGGGAATAAAGCCAACGCCAACAAGTAATATCTATCGCATATGGGATATACCAAAAAAAGCTAGAGGGTAAAACCTCTGGCTTTTTTTTATAACCACATATGGCAAGGCCAACAAGCGCATGCTTTGCTTTTTCGAGTGAAATCTCCATGATGCGACAATTGATTTGTAAACCATGGTGGCGATCATTTCCAAATGGGCAAGCTCCTCCGTGCCGATGTCGGTGAGGAGGCCTTTGACTTTGGCGGGTAGGGTGTACCGTTGATTCAGGTAACGCAAGGCCGCGGCGAGTTCACCGTCGGCTCCGCCGTATTGTTCGATAAGGTATTTGGCCAAGGTGGGGTTGCATTTGCCCACTCTGACCGGGTATTGTAGTTTCTTTTCATAAATCCACATCGTTTCACACCTCTAAATTTCCCAAGGCCAAGGACTTTCATCCCAGCCGCACGGATATTGGTTAAGACTGTGACCGAAATTGGTCAGGGGACCGTATTGCTGCTCGTAGGCGGCCGCCAGTTTGGCCCTCTCTTGCGCATACCAATTGAACTGTTGCAAGGCGTTCATGTCGCCTGGGTGGGTGTCGAGATAAAGATTGAGCTCAACTAAGACGAAATCGATTTCTTGCAACTGTTTTAGCTGTTCAAATTGTTGTTTGCGGTCCATCATTGATCACCTTTATGGCGTTTGGATTTTTTACGGTAAGGACTGTAGAAAATCGGCCACAATGTGCCCCGTTTTAAGGCTTCGTTGGGGGGGAATTGCGGCAGGTCGGGTGGCTGAAAGCCGAGAAATAGGTTGGGTGGCACAACATATGTTTTTTTGCACAGGGGCGGGCAAGGGTCAAACGGGCTGACATAGGGATACCATGTTCGCTCTTGGTTGACAAAAGGATTGGGGTGGTGCCTGTGTGAACGTTCCAAGTGGATCATCCTTTCGCAGTTGCAGAATTCGATGAGGTCTTGGTTTCACTATATGACTGGGCGGTGAGAATATGCTTGTTCAACAGAAAATATCAGGGAGACGTGATGGTTTTTTGTTTCCTGGACAAAGGGATCTCCTTGAGAGTGGATGATGAGCAGATGTGGTATCCACTAGCTGTTAACACACAGCGGCGTGGCTTCATCAATGGATGGCAATCGTGGTAAACTGTGATTGGCAAGTGACAGCAAGCTGGGGTGCGTGGCCGATTTTGTACGTATAGCCGGTGGCACCGGATTGTGGGGAACAGGATAGAGACAGATCAAGTCGCAGGAGGGGGTGAGCTGATGGATCGTGAAAAACAACGGCTAAGCATCGAGGCGGCGAGACTCTATTATTTGTCTGATTACAGCCAGCAGGAAATTGCGGCCAGACTGGGGGTCTCCCGTCCGACGGTTTCCCGGTTGCTTCAGTACGCGAAAGCCCGGGGTTATGTGCGTATCGATATTGTTGATCCGCTGGAGGATTTGGCTTCCCTGGGAAAGGACCTGAAGAAAAAGTACAAGTTGGACGAGGTGTTCATCAGCTATTCGCCGGTGAATGAGTACAAGGAGATCCAGAAGCACATCAGCCGCAAGGCGGCAGAGTATCTTCATGAAACGGTGCAAGATGGGGACATTATCGGGGTGACATGGGGAACGACGATGTACTCCGTCGCACGCAATCTGCAACCGAAGCCGGTTAAAGGAGTAGAGGTTGTCCAGCTAAAAGGGGGAGTTAGTCACTCCCACATCAATACGTATGCCGCGGAGACGGTATATCTGTTCGCTGAGGCGTTTCACACGGTGGCCCGGTATCTTCCGTTGCCCGTCATTTTTGATAGCATTGAGTTAAAGCAATTGGTGGAAAAAGACCGGCACATCCAGCGGATCATCGAGCTGGGCAGACAAGCCAACATTGCTGTGTTCACGGTTGGTACGGTCAAGGAGGATGCGCTGTTGTTCCGTCTCGATTATTTTAGTAAAGAGGAACAGGAATTGTTGCAGCAGATCGGTGCCGGAGATATCTGTTCGCGGTTTTTTGATGCAGAAGGAAAGATCTGCATTGAGGAAATGGACAACCGCACGGTGGGAGTCAATCTCTCTGATTTGCGCAAGAAAGAAAAAGCGATTTTGGTGGCTGGTGGACAAAATAAGTTTGAAGCGATTCACGCTGCCCTGATCGGTAGATACGCCAATATCTTGGTGACAGACCAGTTCACGGCCAAAGCCTTGTTGGAGCATGGATAAAAACCTATATGGGATCACAAAACCTGTCGTAGACTTACGGCAGGTTTTTTATGGTGTGTGCCATGAGTTTTTGTATACAGGTAAAGTGAACCAAATTTCATAAGGTGTTTCACATTTGTTCAAAACGTGCTATGATAGCCATGAACTTAAAAACCAGCTAATAAAATCAGACAAAAATCAATTGGAATGAGAGCGTTCCGACTAAAATATGATAGCGGCTTCAAAAGAGATTCTACACATTTGCCAACGGAGCACTGTTTTTTTGCCGCCTGCGCTTAGCCGGATGCGCTCATATAAAGGAGAGATTCAGATGAATTTAGCCGGCATGATTGACCACACCTTGTTGAAAGCGGATGCGACCCAAGCAGAAATTGCCAAATTGATCGATGAAGCTAAGAAATACCAATTTGCATCGGTCTGTGTTAATCCGACTTGGGTATCTTATGCTGCGGAACAGCTTGCGGGCACACCGGTAAAAGTGTGCACTGTCATCGGGTTTCCACTTGGAGCGACCACTTCGGAAACCAAAGCGTTTGAAGCCAAAGACGCGGTTGCCAAAGGGGCTTCTGAGGTGGACATGGTGATTAACATCGGCGCGTTGAAAGACGGGGATGACAACCGGGTGATGCAAGATATCAAAGCGGTAGTTGACGCTGTCTCGGGCAAAGCGTTGGTGAAAGTGATCATCGAGACGTGTCTTTTGACTGATGAGGAAAAAGTGCGCGCTTGTGAACTGGCAGCGAAAGCGGGCGCAGACTTCGTAAAAACGTCGACCGGATTTTCCACGGGTGGTGCGACGGTAGAAGATGTTGCGTTGATGCGCAAAACGGTTGGTGAACAGTTGGGCGTAAAAGCTTCTGGTGGTGTACGTAGCTTGGACGACATGAAGAAAATGATGGAGGCTGGCGCTACCCGGATCGGAACGAGCTCCGGTGCTAAGATTTTGGAAGGCGGTCAAGCCACTTCTTCTTATTAAACCTTCGTGCCAAGGAGGAACCGACCATGTTGAAACAGCAGCTGATCAAAGAGGCGATTGAGGCTCGCAAGCAGGCCTACACCCCATATTCACATTTTCCGGTGGGCGCCGCGGTGTTGGCTGGCGGCAAGATTTATCGGGGATGCAATATCGAAAACGCTTCTTTTGGTTTGACTAATTGCGCGGAACGCACAGCCTTGTTTAAAGCGATTTCAGATGGCGAGCGCACCATTGAAGCAATCGCCATCGTGGCTGATACTGATGGCCCGGTGTCTCCGTGCGGAGCTTGCCGGCAAGTGTTAGCCGAGTTTTGCGATAAAAACACCAAAATCTATTTAACCAACCTTCACGGCGACACCGAGGAATGGACCATATCTCAGCTGCTTCCGGGCGCTTTTCAGGCCGGAGACATGGAGAGGGATTAATCCGCTGAGCGGTTCCTTCTCTGAAGGAGTTGAAAGCGCTTCAGACTCGGTTGCCCAATCATAGGAGAGGATTTAGTCATGAAATATATTATTGCCATTTTGGGCGTGCTTGTTGTGTTTATCTTGACATATGCGGTAAGTAACAATAGAAAAGAGATCCGTTATAAGCCGCTCTTTATCA
The DNA here is from genome assembly GCF_024927925.1 of Laceyella sacchari. NCBI lineage: Bacteria > Bacillati > Bacillota > Bacilli > Caryophanales > Thermoactinomycetaceae > Laceyella > Laceyella sacchari. The sequence continues at coordinate 2,602,317 of NZ_CP103866.1, read as the reverse complement.
TGATTGCTTTGCAGATGTTATTCGCTTTTGCCTTGTTGAACACTGGCGCCGGCGAATTCCTCATCAGAGGGTTTGCGTCGGTATTTGAGAAGTTGTTGGCCTATGCGGCTGAAGGGGTTAATTTCGTATTCGGTGGCATGGCTAATGAAGGGCAAATGCCGTTCTTCTTGTCCGTCTTGTTGCCAATCGTATTCATTTCGGCACTGATCGGGATTTTGCAGTATACTAAAATTTTGCCGTTTGTCATCAAGTATATTGGCTTGGTGTTAAGCAAAGTGAACGGAATGGGCAAACTGGAGTCATATAACGCAGTTGCTTCCGCGATTTTGGGGCAGTCTGAAGTGTTCATTTCCGTCAAAAAACAATTCGGGATGTTGCCGAAGCACCGCTTGTATACCATGTGCGCCTCGGCTATGTCCACAGTATCGATGTCGATTGTCGGCGCCTACATGCAAATCATCGATCCAAAGTATGTTGTGACAGCACTTATTCTCAACCTGTTCGGCGGTTTCATCATCGCTTCCATCCTCAATCCATATGCGGTTGCCAAGGAAGAGGATATCCTCGAAGTACAAGATGAAGAAAGACAATCGTTTTTTGAAATGCTCGGGGAATATATTATGGACGGGTTTAAGGTGGCTTTCACTGTTGCGGCGATGCTGATCGGGTTTGTGGCGATCATTGCCATGGTCAATGGGATCTTCATGGGTATTGTTGGGATTTCGTTCCAAGAACTATTGGGGTATGTGTTCGCGCCGATTGCGTTCGTGATGGGCGTGCCATGGCATGAAGCAGTGACTGCAGGGAGCATCATGGCGACGAAGCTGGTGTCCAATGAATTTGTAGCAATGCTTGACCTTAGTAAACAGACGGCGCTATCTGCGCGGACAGTCGGCATTGTGTCTGTGTTCTTGGTTTCATTTGCCAATTTCTCGTCGATTGGTATTATTGCCGGCGCTGTAAAAGGGCTACATGAAAAACAAGGAAACGTGGTTGCCCGCTTCGGCCTGAAATTGCTGTACGGAGCGACGATGGTTAGTGTTTTGTCTGCAACGGTGGCCGGGTTGTTCCTGTGATTTTTGAACTGAGGTAAGACGTCTGACTTAGTGATGGCTTATCACCTGCGGGGGTGTGTCCAGCAAACTTTGTATTGTTTGTATAGACATACCCCGGTTTCCGTGATTTGGTGACAAATCACTTGTGGCGTGGCCGGGTTGGCTTAAAGCGGTTTAAACTGTCTAAAGCGAGGAGAGAATAAAGATGAGAATGGTCGATTTGATTGAGAAAAAACGCGATGGTGGAGAGTTGACCACCGAAGAGATCAATTTCTTTGTCCAAGGGTACACCAGAGGCGAAATACCCGATTATCAAGTTAGTGCCTTAGCTATGGCCATCTATTTCAGAGACATGACAGATCGGGAACGGGCCGATTTGACCATGGCTATGGTACGTTCGGGTGAAACCATCGATCTGTCGGCGATTGAAGGGATCAAGGTGGACAAACATTCCACCGGCGGTGTAGGCGACACAACCACGCTGGTTTTGGCTCCGCTTGTTGCCGCGCTGGACATTCCAGTGGCGAAGATGTCTGGTCGGGGACTAGGTCATACCGGTGGCACGATCGATAAGTTGGAAGCAGTGGAAGGGTTCCATGTTGAGATTAGCAAGGAACAATTCGTGGAGTTGGTGAACAAGCACAAAATCGCGGTGATCGGACAAACCGGCGATTTGACTCCGGCAGACAAGAAGTTATACGCCCTGCGCGATGTGACAGGCACGGTGAGTTCCATCCCCCTTATCGCCAGTTCGATCATGAGCAAAAAAATTGCGGCGGGTGCCGATGCCATTGTGCTTGACGTGAAGACGGGGGCCGGGGCATTTATGAAGACGGTGGAAGACGCCAAAAAATTGGCCCAAGCGATGGTGCGGATCGGTAACAATGTGGGCCGCAAGACGATGGCTGTAATCTCCGACATGAGCCAGCCACTGGGACGAGCTATCGGTAATGCGCTGGAAGTGAAGGAAGCGATTGATACATTGCGTGGGAAAGGGCCTAAGGATTTGGAAGAGCTTTGCTTAGCGCTCGGGCGGCAAATGGTATTTTTAGCCGGCAAAGCCGAATCGCTGGAAGAGGCGGAAGAGTTGATCAGAGGTGTCATACAAAACGGTAAGGCCTTGGAGAAATTTAAAGAGTTTCTTGCCAATCAGGGGGGTGACCCTTCCGTTGTGGATCATCCGGAAAAATTGCCGCAAGCGGCTTATCAAATTGAAGTGCCGGCCAAAACAGACGGCGTAGTCGCGGAGATGATTGCGGATGAGATCGGTACAGCCGCAATGTGGCTTGGTGCGGGCCGGGCAACCAAAGAATCTGAAATCGACTTGGCGGTCGGCCTGGTAATGAACAAAAAAATCGGCGATCCAGTTAAGGCCGGAGAGTCCCTAGTGACCATCCACGCTAACCGGGAGAATGTGGATGATGTGATCGAGAAGCTTTATGCCAGCATCCGCATCGACAAGGAAGCGCAAGCGCCAGTATTGATTCATGACATTGTGACAGAATAACACGCGCCGCAAAGGGCGACGCAAATCATATGGATGAAAGGGTTGCGGATGGCCGCAACCCTTTTTCTTTTGCCTAAGAAACAAGCCTTTGCAGCCCAGTTTATCCATAATTTCCTAGCATGCATTCGGGGCAAACGACGCAATATAAGACCAACAAGACATAAGGAGGTGAAAACACATGGCACAACAAGGACGCAACCGTAGCTCCAACCAACTGCTGGTTGCTGGTGCAGCCCAAGCGATTGATCAAATGAAATTTGAGATCGCACAAGAATTTGGTGTAACCCTGGGTGCTGACACCACTTCCCGCGCTAACGGTTCGGTTGGGGGAGAAATCACCAAACGTCTGGTTTCTTTGGCTCAGCAACAACTGGGTGGTGGCACGAGCTTCTAATAATTGAATAACTGGTTCCCAGTAGCGACCCGCGAGGGTCGCTACTTATTGTGCATTAAAAAGGATTTAACACTCATTTGAAAGAATATTTCTATAGATACCTTTTCTTTGATCTGATCTTTGGGGAGGGAATGGGATGACAATACGTTATAATATTGCTCAGGATATCGACCGACATGCTGCTGTAACTGGAAAGGTCGCGATTCATTGGCGAAATGAGGCAGGGGAAGAAAAACAAATTACATATGCGGAATTAAAGAAAAAATCTGATTCCTTGGCCCGAGGATTGGTTGCTTTGGGGCTCGCCAAAGGGGAGCGGGTGATGATTTTATTGCCGCGCGTGCCGGAAGCGTATATTGCCTATCTGGCTTGCTTAAAAGCGGGATTGGTGTTGTTGCCGGGGTCAGAAATGTTGCGATCCGGTGACATCGCCTACCGCATCCGACATGCTGAAGCCAAAGCGGTGATCGCTGACGCAACCTTGACGGCAGGGGTAGATGAGGCTTTGCGCGAAATTGGAAGCGCTGCCATCCGAATCGTCCACGGCCAAGCACAGGAAGGATGGTTGGCGCTGGATGAATGCACAGGGGATGCCAGCATTGCCTTGCCGGAAACAACAGCGGATGACCCCGCGTTTATCTCATACACTTCCGGGACCACAGGGGGACCCAAAGGAGTGGTTCACCATCACAGCTGGGCAGTTGCCCACCAACAGACGGCTACACAAGCGTGGCTTGGCATTCAAAATGGGGACAAAGTGTGGGCCACGGCGGGACCAGGTTGGGCCAAATGGATTTGGAGCCCGTTCGTTTCCACGCTGGGGGCAGGTGCGACAGCATTTGTTTACCAAGGTTCGTTTCATCCGGAAACCTATCTTCGCTTGCTAGAAGAACAAAAAATCAATGTCTTGTGCTGTACGCCGACGGAATACCGGTTAATGGCCAAGTGCGAGAAGCTCTTGGAGTATCGTCTCCCGACTCTGCGTAGCGCGGTCAGCGCCGGAGAACCGCTGAACAGGGAAGTGATCGATACTTTTCTCAACGCGTTTGGAGTGCAAGTGCGTGATGGCTATGGACAGACCGAGAACACCCTCCTGATTGCCAACTTGACTGGAATGCCGGTGAAGCTGGGCTCGATGGGGAAACCGACTCCCGGCAATCGGATTGCGGTGGTTGATGACGAGGGACAAGAAGTGAAGCAAGGGGAGGTAGGTCATATCGCTGTCCACCGCTCTTCTCCCGCCCTATTTAAAGGATATTATCAAGATCCGGAGCGGACCCAAGCGGCGTTTCGCGGGGATTGGTATCTCACCGGAGACCGAGCCAGAGTGGATGAAGAGGGTTACTTTTGGTTTGAGGGGCGGGCTGATGACATAATTATCAGCTCAGGTTATACGATCGGCCCCTTTGAAGTGGAGGACGCCCTCGTCAAACATCCGGCGGTGAAAGAATGTGCGGTAGTGGCCAGCCCGGATCCCATCAGGGGAACCATTGTCAAAGCATTTGTCGTGTTAAAGGAGAGCGCCATACCTACAGCAGAACTCATTCCCGAATTGCAAGACCATGTCAAAGCGTTGACTGCTCCGTATAAGTATCCGCGCGAGGTGGAATTCGTCACTTCCCTACCGAAAACGGCCAGTGGGAAGATTCGGCGAGTGGAATTGCGGGAATTGGAAAGAAAACGAAAAGGAACGGCTTCTTGAAAAGCGTTTTTTCTCTTCGATATAATAGATGCGATGTGCACGGTTGATCAAAGGAGCTAATGTTGATGAAATCATTTACTCATGGGATGTTGTTCAACTTTCAAGAAGCGGCCAGGGAGATGTTTGCCCGGGACATCAATCGCAAAGTGAACGACTATCTGGCCGCATATCCCCAAAGTTTGTTTGGTACGATTGACTTGGATAGTGAATCGATCTATGTGTACGGCCATCTACGCCAAGCTTCGTTTGATGAGGAGGCGGACCGCTGCGAGTTTGATTATGTAGCGGCCGAGGGGGAGCAGGGAGTGGAATCCTGCTCTTACGAAGAATTACTCATCACCCACGAGGCCGGTTTTGATATTATCGAAGAGGAAGACGGGTCTCCACTTTATTACGACGTGCTGTATGTGACGTTTATGGATGACGCGACCGGGAAAGAAACAACTTATTTCATCGCCGACGAAAAACGGGTGAACCAACCCTTAGCATATGTGGGCGAGTATTGGCGGCAAGTCTCGGAAGTGGCACGCGACATCGATTTCCAGATGTCTGGATGCAGCAAAGTTGATCTCGGCAAGGGCCCATGCGGCGGTGGAAAGTAAATGAAAAGGCAGAAGCTAACAGGCTTCTGCCTTTTTTTGTGGCCTATGGGTGTTTATCGTGCGAATGTGCAGGCGAATTTCATATTACTAAGATAAACGCTGGCGGTTGGTTAGGGGGGAGTGCGTGATGCAGCATACGCAAGCGCTGAAAGCTTTTGCCGATTGGATGAATCAATTAGTGGGAAAGCCGTTCATGGATGAGAGTCAATTGGAGCAGTTCATGTTCAAAGCGATGGAACGTTATCAGAAGCATGGAATACCCGGCTTTATTGAATATATAAGCCAAGTCGTCCATATGCCCATATCGCAAGAAGCGATGATGGGATTGATGAAACAAATGATGACACCAGAAGGCATGCGTGAGATATTGGGCCAATTGAACATGACGCCACCGGCACAGGTCAATGAGCTGATGTTGAAAAGAAAACAGAAGCAACCCCGCCGAGACCGATAATCACCAATGACGCTTTCTCTGTTTTAACACCGTCTGCACGATGTCGCGCATCGCTGGTGAGTTGAACATGTCCATCAAGCTGTTGCCAGTTTGGATTGGTTCTTGTGAGGTTTTGGAGTCGTCCGCTTTCGTTTTCTTTTGCGCCTGAATTTTGTTTAGTTTGGCCAAAGAAGTGATGATTTCTTTTAAAGTTTCTTTGTCCTTGGCGGCAAGATGCAGGGATTGCAGTGCATGGGCAAGATCATCAAGGTGGTTGGTTGTCTTTGAGAGCCGGTTGGTCCATTTTTGGATTGTCGACCAATGGTCTATTGCATTGTCGTCGCTGAGGGACAGTCGCAGTGAATCGTCAGATTGGGGTGGTTTCGCTTTGCTCATTCGTTATCACCCGCTTTGTTTTTTGTATGTACCATATTCAAGGTTTGGGCATTGAGTGCAGATGGGAGTGTGAGATCATGAATGATTCTGATTGGAGGCTCCCTTTCCCATGCAACCAAGCGTCATGCAAGAAGCGGATACGCAAGATCTACTATTTGCGAGATGGCATCCAGTTGGAGCGTTGTTTGAATAATCTGCGCCGTTTGGGTGTGCGGCCGATCCGCTATCTGTCCCAATTGGGCATGGTTATCGGGGAATATCAAGCTCCCGTCGTCCCCACAGAGTCGGTGCCTGATGTAGCTTACACGGAGCCGGATATTCGGCTGACAATCACGGAACCATATGTAGGCACCATGCTGTCGGTCAAGGAGCAAAATTTGCCGTGGGGCGTGCAGATGATTGAAGCGCCCAAAGTTTGGCCCGTCAGCCAGGGGCGAGGAGTGAAAGTAGCGGTCATCGACACGGGGATTTCAGCGGATCATCCGGCGATAAAAGACAATTATCGGGGCGGGGTGAACATTTTGTCCCCTTATTTCGCCCCTCAGGATTACAATGGGCACGGCACCCATGTAGCGGGGATCATCGCCGGCAACGGGGCGGGCTTGGGCATCATCGGGACGGCGCCAAAAACGGAAGTATATGCGGTAAAAGCATTTAACCGCAAGGGTAGCGCCAATTTGTCCGATTTATTGAGCGCCATCAATTGGTGCATTGAAAACGGCATGCAAGTGATTAACATGAGTTTCGGCATGGAAAAATTGAGCGAATCGTTGCGGCAAGCGATTCAGATCGCCCACCGCCGGGGTATTGTGATGGTGGCGGCCACAGGGAACCGGGGCCTCCCGTCAAGCATTGATTTTCCAGCTCGTTACCCAGAGACGATTGCCGTGGCTTCTGTTTCGCGTGAAGGTGTCTTATCTCAATTTAGCAATATGGGCAAAGGCGTGGATCTCGCCGCACCGGGGGAGAGAATTCCGTCGGCGTGGTTAAACGGGGCCAAGCGGGAAATGAGTGGCACTTCCATGGCCGTGCCGCATGTATCCGGCACGATCGCCCTCTTGCTCCAACTAAACCCTTATCTGAATCCTGAGCAAATTCGGTACATTTTGTTGCAGTCGGCGCTGAAGACATCGCGGTTGGAACGGGTGAGCGTGTTGAATTCATACCAAGCGGTGGAGTTTTATCGCAGGTTTTGGAATCGTTAAAAAATGAAAGGGCGGAGCTTTCTCCTGACGGGAAGAGCTCTGCCTGCTCTCCAACCCACTTATTTGGACAAGCCTGTACACTCCGCACAAAATTGTCGCTGGTTGGATGTGGGAATCCCCTCCCTCTTTTTCCTTGTGATGTGATACACTAATAACGAGTTGGAAATGCACTATAGGTTGCAAAGGATTGAGTGGTGGCATGTTTCAAGGCAGACGCAAAACTAGCTCAGCCGGGCTGCTCTCCGGAAGGTTGCACGGATTGTGGCTCATTGTCATCCTGTTGTTCGTTGTATTGATTCTACGCCTTAGCTCGATTCAGCTGGGGGCTGGAGCTGAATACAACCAGTTGGCGGTGGAAAATAATTTTAAGCAAGTGCCGCTGGTTGCATCGCGGGGAAAGATCTATGATCGGAACGGCAACATATTGGTTGAGAACCGTTCTCTGTTCACTGCGATTTACCTCGAACCGGACAGCGATAAAAAGAAAAAACTAGCAACGGCTAAGGAATTGGCCAATGTGTTAAAGATGCCGCTGAAAGATGTGCTGGAAGCGATGGATATCGGCTTGGATGCCAAGGGGAAACCCACCATGCGAAAACAGCCGCCTTACTATCCTAAAAAACTGAAGGACCGCTTGTCCGATGAAGAGATCGTGAAGATTTCGGAAAATCCGGATCGGTTTCCGGGCGTCAACATTTTTTCCGAACCGTTGCGCCAGTATCGGAAGGATAGCATCGCCGTCCAAACGATTGGTTATGTGCGTCCATACGCCGGGGCAAAAACCTCGATGAAGAAGTACAAAGCCTTGGCAGCGCAACCGAATCAAGCGGGTTACTTGGATTGGGAACAAGTGGGGATGGACGGCATCGAATACAGTTATCAAGATGAATTACGAGGAAAAAATGGTTACCGCTTAGTGCGGGTGAACTCGCAAGGGAAATTGGTTGAGGTATTGAAAGAAGTCTCCCCTAAACCGGGCAATGACCTGATAACAACCCTTGACCAGGATATGCAGTTAGAAGCGGAGGCATTTGTAGAGCAACACTTGGCTCGCTTACGCACACAAGCGGGGAACAAACGTGCCCCATATGCCCGCAACGCCTATGCGGTGGCAATGGAAGTAAAAACGGGGAGAATCAGGTCGATGGTTAGCTATCCTGATTACGACCCCAACATCTGGAACGGAAAAGTGGGAAGCGAAGATTATCGGAACCTCAGCTTTGTTATCAATAACGGCACGATCCGAGAGGCGCCATATGATGCCCGGGGATCTGCCTCTCCTCAATCGGAAGTGAAGCGCCACCCATTTTCCGTCTTACCGTCAGGCTCCACTTTTAAACCGTTGACGGTGCTGATGGGCATGATGGAAGGAGTAATTAAACCGACCACCTATTGGCGCGATCCAGGCGCTTTTTATTACGCCAAAGCGACCCCACCAATACGTAACTCAGGTCGTCACAATTACGGCCTGCTTGATCCTGTCAAAGCGATTCAAAAATCGTCTAACACGTTTATGGCTTGGTTGGGAACCAAGTGGTACCGCAGAGACAAGTTGGAAGCCGTCGAAAAGTTTGAGCAGTTGGCCCATGCCTTTGGACTGGGTATCAAGACCGGTGTTCCCTTGCCACGCGAACAAGATGGTTTGGAAGACTACAAGATCATCGCTAAGCGAAATTCGGGTATGGGGGCCATGGCGCTGGCTTCGTTTGGGCAAGCGCAGCGGTATACGGCATTGCAGTTAGCGCAGTATATGCAAACGTTGGGAAACAAAGGAACGCGCTTACGTCCGCAATTGGTTGAAAAAGTGGTGAATCCCACCACCGGGAAGACGAAAGAAATCAAACCGGAAGTGATGCAACGCACCCCGATTAAAGAGAACTACTACCAAACGGTAGTTCGCGGCATGGTACAAGTGACCAAGCCGGGGGGGACCGCGGCGGAACTGTTCAACCATTTGCCGTTTGATGTAGCGGCCAAAACGGGAACATCAGAACAGGACATCCCAGGTCGCGGACGAGTGGAAAATTCGGTGTTCGTCGCTTTCGCCCCTGCGAATGATCCGCAAATCGCCGTGGCCGTGATTGTGCCCGAAGGGGGTTATGGTGCGGTGGCGGCAGGCCCCATCGCCGACCACTTGATTACTTCTTACTATGAGAAGTTCATGAAGAAATGAGGTGGTTGTTTTTGCGGCGAAATGGTTTGATCAAACGCCTCAGCATCTATTTCCTAAATGGATTGCTTGTGTTTTTGCCGATTGCCCTCACTGTTTACCTCGTTCGTTACATTTACCAGCTTCTTAACAACTTAGGCATGAATTGGGCAGAAAAGGTGCTACCTTGGTCCTTTCCAGGGATGGGGTTGCTCTTTGTCATCGCTTTAATTTTGGTTATCGGTTTTTTGACCAAATTGTGGCTAACCAAAAAACTCTTTGATATGATTGAGGCGATATTAGATAAAATCCCCCTGGTCAGAGATTTGTACGGAACGCTCAAAGATACCATCCATTCGTTTATCGGTGAAAAGAAATCGTTTGACACCGTTGTATTTGTTCACCTGGGCGGTTCGCGCAAGCTTGGCTTTTTGACGGTGAAAGCGCCGGTATTTCGTACGGCGGACGGCAAAGAGTACGTGGGGGTTTATTTCCCGCAAAGCTATCAATTTTCAGGGGATTTACATTGGTATGAGCGGGAACAAGTGGAAGAATTGGATATGTCGGTGGATGATGCCTTGCGGCTCATCATTTCCGGCGGCGTCACACACAACCATAAATCCCATCTGCCATAATGGCGGATGGGATTTATGGGTGAAGCATGTACCACAAGCTTGATTATTGTTGGTTGTTACGCTTTTTAGCCTCAGATTGTTGGTTTTGTTGACGGACTTGTTGTACGTTGGTTTCGCTAGCGAACTCCGTGTTGAAGCCGCCTGCGGTCGCACCGGACATGCGGCCAGCTTGAGCGGATTGTTGGTTTTGTTGACGGACTTGTTGTGCATTGGTTTCGCTGGCGAACTCATTTGCAAAACCGCTGGAAGTACCTTGAGCGGATTGCTGGTTTTGTTGGCGAACTTGTTGTGCATTGGTTCTCGATTCTTGTGGAGTAAAGTTTTTGGTGTTCATTTTTTCACCTCCTTGTCGCTTATTATGGTGTCCGGTTAAGGTGAAGATATTACTGCCGAAATTTTCCTGTGAGGAGGATTATATGAAGCAAAGCATAACCAAAGCGATTTGGCGGGGGTTGCCCAAAAAAGGGCTCTCGCGCCTGATGGGAAAGGTGGCGCGGCATCCATTCAGTCGTCACCTGATACCCTTGTACATACGTCATTTTGACATTGACCTGGCTCCTGTAAAGAAACCACTAGATCAATTTGAGCATCTGCTTGACTTTTTTGTTCGCGAGCTTCATCCCGAAGCGCGCCCGATCTGCGGTGGGAAAGCCCAAGTGGTGAGCCCGGTGGACGGCACTGTGTCCGAGGGTGGGACGATCACGGAGGGTCGGTTGATCCAAGCCAAGGGGATTTCTTACTCATTGTCCCAATTGCTGGGTGGAAATGAAGCCGCGGTGAAACGCTTTGATGGCGGGCAATTTGTCACCATCTATTTAAGCCCGCGGGATTACCACCGCATTCATATGCCGATTGCCGGGAGAGTTGTTTCATCCACCTACATACCGGGTGAGTTGTATCCCGTCAATGAGATGGGCGTCCGGCTGGTGCCGGGACTATTTGCAGTGAATGAGCGGGTCATCACTTATATTGAAGGAGAGAGTGGGCTCACGGCACTCATTAAGGTGGGGGCCACCAATGTCGGTAGCATCAAAGTGACCTACGATCAAGCGATCGCTACCAATCCCAAACCGAGCCGACCTTTCGCGCACAAGGATTATGCTACTCCAGAACGCTTGGCCAAAGGAGCGGAGGTGGGGCGGTTTGAGTTCGGTTCCACTGTGATTCTTCTGTTTGAACCGGGACAAATCGAGTGGAGCATTCCTCTGGCCAAAGGAACGAGCGTGCGGATGGGACAAGAGATCGCCCGATTGGTCAGATTGGAGGAGGAAGCTTCTTGTTCAGACACACATTGATTCCGGTTCGGCGTTTTCCACAGCTATTTCCTGTTGTGACAGGTATCATCTTGGTTCAAATTGTCGTCTTCCTCATGTATGCCTTTAGTGGCAAAGGTGTTGGTCCGGCTGCTTGGGTCCAATTTGGGGCATTTGTGCAATGGCGCATTCAGGATGGGGAGTATTGGAGATTGGTCTCTTCTCTTTTTTTGCACGTCCATTTGCTTCAATTGTTGATGATGGGAGTTTCCTTGTATTTGTTTGCGCCCCAATTGGAATGGTTGTTTGGTAAGCTCTCATTTTTATTCATTTATTTGTGTGCGGGAATCGCTGGATATTGGGGTATTTATTTGACTGGCGTCGACGGGGTGATTACCGGAGCCAATGAAGCGATATATGGCCTGTTAGGCGTATATCTGTTTTTGGCGTTGCGGGGGATGATTCATCCCGTCATGGGCCGGATGGTTCTCGTTTTCGTGGTAATCAATTTAGCGTTTGGTTGGAATCTGCTGTTTGGACATATTGTTGCCCTGACTACGGGCTTTGTCTTGGCGATGATTTTCATTCAGTTCAAAAGTATGCAGTTTGATCAAGATGAGGATGATTGGCAGTAGGGGTGGAGCATTCCACCCCTTTTTCATATTCGAGGGGCAGTTGGTTAAGCTAAGACTGGTGAGCTAACCTATGCGACGAATAAACACATGGAGTAAACTGGATCGTTCAGCATGGCTATTGTTGCTGGAAAACGGCTTGTTTGCTGTAGCTACTGCTTTGTCTGGAACATTTGTCAATGTCTTTCTGTGGAAGATCAAAAAAGATTGGAGCATGATCAGCTGGTTTAATCTCATCCATTTCGTGGTGGCGGCGCTTACTTTCGTCGTGGCCGGATGGATGGTGAAAAAGGTTGACCGCGTGGTGTCGATTCGCTTGGGTGTGGCTATCTTGTCCTTGTTTTATTTGGTGGTTTGGTTGCTTGGCAAAAATGCGGCCGCTTATGTCTACTTGCTCGGTGCGCTGCTGGGGTTGGGAGCGGGGTTTTTCTGGCTGGCCTACAATGTGCTTTATTTTGAAATCACTGAGCGGGACAACCGTGATATTTTTAATGGGGCAAATGGACTGGTTACATCCATCACGGGGATCGTTGCCCCGTTTATTTCCGGTTTGTTGATTCGCAACATGGGACAGGTGCGCGGTTACCATTTCATTTTTGGACTGTCGTTATCTATTTTCCTAGCGGCGGTGGTGGTCAGCTTTCTTTTCAAGTCCCGATTGGCTCGGGGTGAATTCCAATTAGCCCGGGTGTTGCGTCTATTGGGGAAGCGTGATGCCCATTGGCGTTATGTCGGTCTGGCTATGGCCGCGCAAGGGTTGCGTGAAGGGGTGTTCTCCTTTCTCATCAGTTTGCTGGTGTATGTCACCACTAAAGATGAATTCACTGTAGGTAGTTTCTATACAGTGGGCTCCCTTGTGTCTATGCTGTCGTATTTTGTGGTCGGCAGAATGATGAAACCGAAATCACGAAATATGTTTATCTTGGTTGGGGCCTTGATGATGGGTTTGGTCATTTTGCCATTTGCGTTTCACATGAGTGAATGGACGATGTGGGTGATGGGTGTGGGTGGCGCGCTGTTTTATCCGTTTTACCTGGCGCCTCTCACTTCTACTGTGTTTGATGTGATCGGTGAGACCGAACAATCGGCGGCTTTGCGGGTGGAGTATGTGGTTTCGCGGGAGTTGATGTTAAATGTGGGACGTGTCACAGGGATTTTGCTCTTTATTTTGTGGGTTGCCCAAATCAAGGATCCCACCGAGTTGCGGTGGTTTGTGCTGGCCATCGGTTTTACTCAATTGCTGACATGGTTGGCGATTCGCAAGGTGCCGCTGGTTGGACGGGTGAAGAAACCATTGCCCGCGAACCCGGCACATCAGGGAACGGGGCGTTAACGCCCCTGAGAATGTTGACAAACCCTGCGAATCAACTTTGTTGATCGCAGGGTTTTTGTATATAAAAGGGATATAAACAATTAATGGATGAATATCAACCCATATAAACTTAAAACCACCTCCCTTACCTGCTCTCGAAAGCAGCATAGCCAACTTTTTTATGTTTTGAGCCACAGCAGTTAGGAGGCATTGCTCTTGAATTTTTGCAAGCCCCCTGTAGCGTGCGTATCGAAGACCATGAAGTTCCTTCGCGTCAGCGAAGCTACGTTCAATCGTTTCTTTTCGACGCTTATATAAAGTTTTTCCACGTGGGCTCAAGCGATTTTGTCTAACCCACTCTTTTGCATCTTCCCATACATGACGTGTTAGGATTTTTGTGTGGTTCTTTGACTTTGTGCAATTCTTAAGAAAAGGACATTGCTTACAAATCTCGGGATTGGATTTGTACTGTCTGTATCCTTCACGGTTGGTCGTTCGATATGTAAGTTGATGCTTTGCTGGACAAAGATATACATCTTGCTCAGGAATATACTTAAATCTCCATTTCGGAAAGAGGTCTTTATCTGGTCGAAAACTCCGATGTGCAATAACCGTAAAGATTCCTTGTCCTCTCAATTCACGACAAATAGGCATAGTTAAATAACCAGAATCCAGAGCAACAGCTTTCACCGAAAAGCCGAAGCGGCTTTTCTGACGATTTAACCTTTCTAAATAAGGAACTGAATCATGGACATTTCCTGGTGTAACAAATACATCTGTAATGAAGTTATGTAAACCATCGACAGTACGATGATCGAGATAGAAAAAGCCTTCGGGTTTTCCATCTCGAACCATATAACCACTATCTGGATCGGTCGTACTTACACGAATTTCTTTCGTTTCAACCTTTATGGGCTTTTTTTTTAAAGGCTTCTTTCCGTGCTCTTCTCGATCTTGCTCAATTGCTTGTTCTAAATCATCCATATATCCTTTGGGAGTAACTTTAACTAATTGTTTTTTGAACTTTCCTTTATTGGCATTGGCTTTAAGAAAAGTGGAGTCACTAAAAAGCTCTTTTCCTTGAATAAATCCATGTTGGATCGCCTGAATGACAATTTCATCAAATATTTCCTGATAAATAGTGGAGCTTTGGAACCGTCTTCGACGGTTTTGACTGAAAGTAGATGCATGTGGGACTGGGTCGGTTAGAGATAACCCTACAAACCAACGGTAAGCGATGTTAACTTTAATCTCCTCAATGAGTCGGCGTTCGGAACGAATGCCGAACAAATATCCAATGAGTAGCATTTTAAATAACATAATTGGGTCAAGACATGGACGCCCATTATCTTGGCAGTATAATTCTTTACATTTCTCAGCAATGAAGGAGAAGTCGATCGTTTCATTAATTTTCCGTAACAAGTGATCTCGTGGAACTAATTCTTCTATGTTAACTAGTTCTGGTTGATGTTCTTTACTCGGGTTTGTTCTAAACATAGAAAAAACTCCTTATAGAGTGTTTTTTATTGATTCGACAAAAAAGGCTGCTGACCCTGCCTTTCAAGGCAGTTTGTCAGCAGCCTCCGGGGCGTTAACGCCCCTTTTTTTGTGTATTTTCCCAGCTGAACGGGTAAAGAAGATGGACGGTTAAACATATGATGGTTAGAGCGCGTTCGGCCATTCGCGTTGACCGGTAGACAGAAGTCTCCGGATGAAGGGAGAGGAGAGCGTGTTATATTATTTTGCATACGGTTCATGCATGGATGAAGAGAGCTTCAAAGGGACGGTGGGCGAAGGGCGCTATCAGGTGCTTGGCTCGGCGACGCTTCCCGACCATCGGCTTGCGTTTACCATGTACAGCGAATATCGGCAGGGTGGGGTGGCAGACATTGTGCCGGCGCCAGGAGAAGAGGTAGAAGGTGTGCTTTATCGCCTCGATCAAGAAGCCTTGCCGGAATTGGATAAACGGGAAGGTGTGGATGTTGGCCATTATCGGCGCATTCGCGTGAAGGTGCGACATCGGGAAAGCTGGTTCGAAGCGGAAACATACACAGTGGTTAACAAATCTGAGGAAGAAATCCGGCCTAGCCTCGCTTATTTGCGTTTGATTCATCAAGGGGCCGTTCAGCAACTGAGTGAATCATACCGTCTCCGTTTGGTGGAACACTGGCGTGAACGGTTTGGGGTGCATTCGACATTTAAATGAATTGCTTTTCTTGAGAAAGTGAGGCTCATTTTCTATACTGAAGCTGATAACATCTGAGTGGGGGCGTGGTGAATGGATGCGACATAAAGAGATTTTTGAGAAGCAGAAGGAGTTTTACCTGACGGGGAAAACCAAGGAAATCGCCTTTCGCTTGGAGAGCTTGCGCAAATTGCAATCAGCCATCAAACGATATGAGCCTGACATTACCACCGCATTAAAAAAGGATTTGCATCGTTCAGAGTTTGATGCATATTTGTCGGAAATCGGACCGACGCTGGATGAGATCAAATATGTTAGCAAGCGTTTGAAAACATGGGCCAAGCCGAGAAAAGTTCCGACACCGCAAGTGCTGATGGGATCGAAGAGTTATGTGTATCCTGAGCCGTATGGGCTCACCCTGATTATTTCCCCTTGGAATTATCCATTCAATCTCGCGGTGATGCCGCTGATTGGAGCGATTGCGGCAGGGAACTGCGTCACACTCAAGCCATCGGAATGGGCACCGCATACGTCCCAAGTGATCATGCAAATGATTAAGGGGATTTTCGAGGAGGAATACATTGCGGTGATTGAAGGAGATGTGGAGACGAGCAAAGCGCTGTTAGATCTGCCGTTTGATCATATCTTCTTCACCGGAAGTGCGCAGGTAGGCAAAACGATTATGGAAAAGGCGGCCCAAACATTGACTCCGGTGACGTTGGAGCTGGGGGGCAAAAGTCCGGTCATCATCGATAAAGATGCCAATATTGAGCTGGCTGCCCGCAGAATTGTATGGGGCAAATGGTTGAATGCGGGCCAGACGTGCGTCGCGCCAGATTATGTGTTGATTCATGAAGAACGCAAAGATGTGTGGTTGGCGCAGTTAAAACAAGAAATCGCGCGATTTTACGGGAAAGATCCGCTGACGAGCGAGAATTATGGGCATATTGTGAATGAACGCCATTTTTCACGATTGGAGGCGTTCTTGGCTGATGGGGAGGTTGTCATTGGTGGCAAAACCGATGCGCAACGGCGTGTCATTGAGCCGACGGTGTTGACAGGAGTAAGCTGGGAGGCACCGGTGATGCAAGAAGAGATTTTTGGGCCGATTTTGCCGGTGTTTACTTTTACCGATCTGGATGAAGCGATTGCGGCAATTCGCAAGAAGGAAAAGCCATTAGCGTTATACTTTTTTTCGGAGAACGAGCAAAACCAAGAAAAAGTGATACGTTCCTTGCCATTTGGTGGTGGCTGCATCAATGACACCATTGTACACATCGGCAATCCACATCTGCCGTTCGGTGGTGTTGGCATGAGCGGGTTGGGTAATTACCATGGAAAGTACAGCTTTGATTGCTTCAGCCACGAAAAAGCGATTGTTAAGCAGACGACGCAGTTTGACATGCCCTTGCGATATTCTTTTACTAAGAATGCGCTCAACTGGTTGAAAAAATTTTACGGTTGATAAGATGGGAAAGGGATTCGCCCGTACAAGGCGAATCCCTTTTTTGTTTATTCATCTCCAGTGGCGACCGGATTGTCTTGGTATGAAATCCATTCACTCCAACTGCCAGCGTATAGCTTGACCTGTTGGTAACCGGCCTCCATGAGGGCGATAACATTGGGGGTCGCTGTTACCCCAGAACCACAATAGACGATCACTTCCTGTTCTTTGGAAATGCCGGCGAAGTGTTCAGCAAGCGCTTCTCCCGATTTGAAACGGCCGTCAGCGAGCTGGGTTTCTTTGAAGAAATAGTGTTTCGCGCCTGGTATATGTCCGGCCACGGGATCGATCGGTTCCTGTTCGCCGCGGTAACGTGCGCCTTCGCGAGAGTCGATGATCACCGTGTGTGAATCGTTAAGCTTAGCCTTCACCTCTTCCATGGAGGCCAACCAGCGGTGGTTGATCTGTGGATGGAAGGTGCGGGGCTGTGCTGTTGGCCGTTCGGCGGTAATCGGCAAGCCTTGTTTTTTCCATAAGGTGTAAGAGCCGTTCAACACTTTGGCCCGATGGTGCCCGAAATAATGAAGCAACCACCACAAACGTCCAGCCATGGCTCCCCCTTGATCGTCATAAGCGACGACGGTGACGTTGTCACCGATGCCGATGGCTCCCGCCTTGGCGGCGAACATATGGGGATCAGGCAGGGGATGACGTCCGCCGTGGACGGATGGGGGAGCGGACAAGTCTTGGTCAAGATCAAGATAAAAGGCGCCTGGGATATGATCACGGAGATAAGCTTCCTTTCCGGCGGTAGGTTGTCCAAGCTGGAAACGGCAATCCACGATAATCAATTGCGGATCGTTCAGGTGGTTGTATAGCCATTCAAGAGAAACGAGCTGAGTCATAAGCCGAGTCCCCCTTTTGAGAAATGTGTTAAAACGGGTATAACGCGACAATGCCTGACATCGGTGTTGGCGTCATGGTTCAGCGATTTGAAAACAGGGGTTGGATGGCCCTTTCGCTTCACCGTTTTTCGATGTATTCACTGAGGAACGATTCCCCGTCGCGGTAAAAACGCGGATCATAAATGCCCAAGCGTTTGCTGTCATTGACGATGACGACAAACGGCGACCATTCGTAGAGAACTTTTGCTTTGGGATTTTGATTGAACAAGGGGGACAAATCGGCTTCTTCATGCGATTTGAGAGAAGCCACTGGTTGGCTGGTCGACCATACGGTGGCATCCGTCAATTCCACATGGTTTCCGCTTTTGCCGATTACCCGAAAATGCCAAGGAACAAAGCTGGCTGCCAGTTCGACGCGGTCATAACGTTGCTCGGCCCGTTGTTCCACAATCAACCCTTGTGCTGTTTGGATGCTGAAATGAAGGAGCATTCCCAAAGCCACCCATTGGAAAATTCGCTGTTTGGGGATGTGTTTTTTTATATAAGAGAGCAAAAAACCGGCCAGGAAGATACCCCAAAAGACGAAGTCGACAATGGGAAGGGTTCCCAAGGTGATGCGTGCGGAGGAAAATGGCTCAAATAAGCCGGTGCCCCAGGCGTTGAAACAATCGACAAAATCATGAAGGGCGACTCCGAACAAAGACAGGTGGAAGAAGCGCCATTCTTTTTCTTTGAACATCAGCCGCACCAAAACGTAAAGAAGCAAAGCCCAAATAGGAATGAACAACAAGGAATGAGTTAGCCCGCGATGCCACATCTGTTCCATGATACGGCCCGTTTCGGTTACGCGGACAACCACGTCGATATCGGGGATTTGGTTACTGACCAATGACATAAACAACAGGGCTTTCCCTTCTTTGACGGGCATGTCCTCTTTTTTTAAGCACTGATACATCGTATAGCCAAACAGGCCGTGTGTGATTGTATCCATCGTGTCCCTCACTCTGTTTGTTGGAAGTTCATCATTTATTATAAAGGAAATAAAAAAAATCGTCATATGACGATGGAATGGAAGCAATATCAGACGAGCGCGAATTTTAAAAGGCAGTGGTTGTTTCCGGCTTGCGAATGGGATAGCCGAAAAGCCAAAAGCACTAGGGATGATGAGAGATATGGGAGATACTATATTCGCCAGGCCCAGTGAACATGAGAGAAATGGCGTTCACTATGATTAAGGCGTCAAATTCATACCCATCGATAAAGCCTTTGGCCCCTTTCACCGTGATGATGGTGCCACACATCAGCAGAATGGTACACAATCCGGCCAACCGGATGTGAATCCCCAAATAAAACGCGATGCCGCACAAAGTTTCCATCGTGGCGATGCCATAGGCGGATAAGGTGGGGAAAGGAATGCCAATCAGCTCGAAAAATTCCATGGTTCGGCTGATGAACAAGAGTTTTTGCAGTCCGTGGGCGAAAAGGATGCTCCCTAGGCCGATGCGAAGCATCAAGGGAGCAAGTGCGTTGGGTTGTAACATGATTTTCTCCTTTCTGTCTGTCATGCACCAGTGAGTGTGACCACATTCTACCTGCCGATTGTTGAAGAATGATGAAGGGATTTTTAAAAGCTAACAAATAATGCGGCTCCGCCTTTCGGTCGAGCCGCATTTCAATGAGATATAGAAGTAAATGTTGAATGGATTGATTTATATTTTTACTACTCTTCCTTCGTGTGCGCTGGTGATTGCTGCCGAAATGACTTGCATCGTTAGTCGCGCATCTTGAGCTGAGACGGGCACTTCGGCTTGTCCCCTGATCGCTTGGGCCAATTGTTGATAATACCTTTCATATCCTCCAGTCAGAGTAGGAACGGTACCTTGCAATTCTACCCCTTGCACAGTGGTGGAGAGAGTGGCTTGGAATTCCGGAGATTCCTGCCCCCACCCTGGATCGCCGGGTTTCATCCCTTGTTTCAACATTTCTTCTTGCGGGTCCATCCCGTATTTGGTCAATGTGCCAAGGCTGCCGTGCACCTGATATCGCGGCCCAGGTGCTTTAACCAGACAGCCGGCACGCAAAATGGCACGCAACCCTTTTTCGTATCCGAGGATGAGATGGAAGCAGTCAGTTACTAGGGCTTGCGGGCGTTGCTTCAAGAGGTCAGCCCACACTGTTTGAGGTGGACCGAACAATTGGATGGCCTGATCGATCAGATGAGGCCCGAGATCGTACAACACTCCGGCGCCTGGTACATCTTGTTCGCGCCAACGAATGCGCACCTCCGGGCGATACCGGTCAAAATGCGCTTCATATGTATGAACCGTACCGAGCAAACCTTGCTCAATCACCTGCTTGACCGTGAGGAAATCACTGTCGTAGCGGCGGTTGTGGTATACGCTTAGGATGCGGTTTTGCTCGGCGGCAAGTTTGATCAATTCATCAGCTTCAGCGACATCAACCACGAAGGGCTTTTCTATTACCACGTGTTTCCCGCTCAGCAAGGCTTCTTTGGCGTAAGGGAAGTGTGTGTCGTTAGGCGTGGTGATCACGACCAACTCGATGTCGGGATGCTCCCACAACGCACGGGGGTCGGCCAGTACCTCTACTTGGGGGAGCTGACGATGCACTTTGCTGGGATCAGAAGAAACGACATGAGTCAGGTTGAGGCCAGGCACCTGTGTGATGACGGGGGCGTGAAAGGTGGACCCCGAGAAGCCAAAGCCGATTAGTCCAACTTGTATTGCTTGCAATAGTATCACTCCTTGCATCGAACATAAGTTTGACAGAGAAAGACGGTGAGGAGAAAGTTTTGCCAGTAAAGCGGCTGAGAGCCGATGTTTTATCCGTCCTTTAAAGCATGCGTATGCGACAAACACCGGTAGCGGGCAATGCGTTGGCCCGCTTTTCCCACTTGTGCGAAGATGCTCCTGGGGATTGCCTTTGATCATGGTGGCGAATTGTTGATTAACCTCTTGCCAGCACTGCCATATTTGTTATTATAGCATTACGGGTTCACCAAGCAGTGAACGCCGGGAATGCATCCCAGAATAGTTGGTTTATCATTACCAACAAGAAAAATGATTATCATTTGATGATTATATAGGTTTTTTAGCAGGATATATAGGTCATTTTGTGGAATATTATAATAATTGCCAAAATAGTTCTTGGTTGTTGAACAGGTGAGGTCGAGGAGGAACGAAGGATTGAGACCGCGAGTCGTAGTGACCAAAGACATAGGGAAAGAACCGTTGGCCCGGTTGGCTAAGCATGCTGAAGTGGTGCTGTTGCCACCGGGTTGGACGGCTGTGGAGCTGATCCATCATTTGCAAACAAGCGAGGCCTTGCTCTGTAACGTGACTGACACTATCGACGAGGCTCTGCTTCGCGCTTGTCCCCGTTTGCGAATGATCAGCAATTACGGAGTGGGATTCAATCATATCGACATCGCTTACGCCCGCGAACAACAGATCATTGTGACCAATACGCCCGGGGTGTTGACGGAAGCCACGGCTGATTTGACATGGGCGTTGCTTTTGGATGTTTCGCGGAGGGTGAGTGAAGGCGACCGATTGGTGCGCGAAGGGAAATGGACCGGTTGGGAGCCTTTGTTCATGTTGGGAAGGGAAGTGTCCGGCAAATGCCTAGGCATCATCGGCATGGGACGCATCGGGCAAGCGGTGGCACAGAGGGCCAAAGGTTTTCGAATGCCAGTCATTTATCATTCGAGACGCCGCTTGCCAGAAGAACTAGAAAAGGAGCTAGGGGTTCAATATGTCGATTTGGAGCAGTGTTTGAGCGAGGCTGATTATGTTTCCATCCATTGCCCTTACACGCCCGAGACCCATCATCTGATCGGTGCGGCCGAATTGGAACGGATGAAGCCCACGGCGTTTTTGGTCAACACGGCCCGCGGCCCGATTGTGGATGAGACCGCCCTGATCAAGGCATTAAAGGCTGGGCGCATCGCTGGAGCCGCGCTGGATGTATATGAAGATGAGCCTTATGTGCCCATGGAATTGCGGCAATTGGAACAAGTGGTGCTGGCTCCCCATCTGGGTAGTGCCACAGAAGAAACCCGCTTAGCGATGGCTGATATGGCGGTGAACAATTTGATCGCCTATTTCCAAGGCGAAACTCCACCCAATGTTGTTTGTTAACCAAAAAACTTTAAGTATTCACTTGGAGTATTGATATAAATGTGCTAATATATTGTCCAGCTTGGCTTTTTAGTGAGTATTGCTGATGCGACATCACTAAATGGATGTGAAATCGTTACCAATGAATCTTTTGATCTGCGTAAAGTGACTAGAAGTATGCATAATACTGGCTGGTTTGGCATATGCATTTGACGGGGATCTATCACATTTGCAAGCTTATGTGATTAAGGAGGAAACGTTTGATGTCTCAAAATAAAAAAGAAGTTTTATTAACTGAAGAAGGCCTAGAAAAAGTAAAACAAGAACTAGAACTCCTAAAAACGCAGAAGCGCCACGAAGTAGCGGAACGCTTGAAAGAAGCGATTGCGCAGGGAGACCTCAGCGAGAATTCGGAATACGATGCGGCGAAGGAAGAGCAAGCCTTTATCGAATCACGGATCATTACGTTAGAGAACATGATTCGCAATGCGAAAATCATCGCTTCCAATCAAAATACGGGAGTGGTGAGTGTCGGTTCCAAAGTGACGATTGAGGAAATTCCGGATGGGGACAAAGAAACATATACTATCGTGGGCAGTGCGGAATCGGATCCCTCTTCATTTAAGATTTCCAATGAATCTCCGATCGGTGCAGAACTGATTGGCAAAAAAGTGGGCGAAGTGATCAACGTATCCACTCCGGGTGGGACGATTCAATTTAAAATCATCGAGATCGAGTAAAGTGAACCCCCGTTGGCGCGGGGGTTTTTTTACGCATGTCCAGAAGCGGAGCATAAGTCTAAAGCGATTGTAAACTTCAAATGTTTTATTTTTGCGAATCCATTGTAAAAAAGTTTGAAGCCGGATCAACGAGAAGGTAGAAGCGGCTCCCCAAGAGTGGGCAGGTTTTGACCTGCAATGGGCGGAGGGGTGCCTTGGTGCATGAGCGAAAACAGGGTGCGCAGACGATACAGATCCGTATGAGTGCAAGGCGGTGTGAGATGTCCGCCGGGGAAAACGGGTTCTCTCACTTATTGATGATATGCGGCTTTACGCTACGCAAGAAGGCTTCAATCCGCGCAATGTCTTCCAACGCGATTTGGTTTTTTCGCAATGCGCTGTTGAGGTGTTTAATGGCGATTTCATATTCCTCCGACGTGATGTTCAAACCACTGTGTGCTTTGCGCAAGGTATTTCCTTCATAGTGTATGGGTCCGCCCAACGCGTAACTCATGAAATAGGTGACTTGGTGGCGCTTTAGCACATCCATGTTCACGCCGATGAAGTGATGGTTGACACGGTCGTCTTCAAGCATGCGATCATAAAATTCATTGATCACAATAGTGATCAATTCTTCCCCACCCAGTCTCTCGTACAAGGTGCTTCGCGTGCTTCTCAGCATGATGGGTCCCCCATTCCCAAAGTGAAATAGACTAAAAATTTAATCAAATGAATGCGGATTAAGTTCTTCTCAATTATTTATGTAAGTTCTAGAACATCATTTGAAACTTAAAAGGAAGCAAATCATTTCTTTTCCAAAAACGCCCATTTAACTGATAATTGGTTTGCCAGAGCATGGTTGATCAAAACGTGCGCAGTTATAGAACCTTAACGGGGTCTTTTCATATTTTCAAGTGCAAATAGAATGTTGCGTCAATGTTTGATAAATTTCGTATATCATCATATGATATTTTTTACATTTGCGCAATGGTATTTCTATTTCATTAGAGCGAATTAAGTCCCATGATACCCATGGGACTTAATTAAATTCTTACTCATTATCATGATTTCCTGCTTGGCTATACATTTGTTGAATGGCGTTTTGCACATGGCGGATGCCCTCATCCAGACTGGAGTCCACCGCAAAGGAGGATTCCGCCGGTTGGGGGGAGAAATGGTGTTCCGTCTCTTGGCGCGGGTTGTGCATGGAAAGTCACCTCCTGAAGCGGATGTGGTGTTGACAATGGTTAACCTATCACCGCGCCTAATGGAATATGCGTGTCAGCCAACTGTATAATTATTGTAAATTGCCAGCAGGAAAAGGTTTGTCTTATGATGGAATGGGTATGATCATCTGAAAAACATCTGTTAAGGAGAGTATGGAAAGTGGAAGCGTTGCAAGAGGGATTTTCCGCATTTATTTCTGGATTTGCTCGCGTTTTTTTGGTATCGATTGTCATTTGGATGATTGGCTTGGTAGTGATTCTGTTTAAAGAAATGTTCCACTCGAGAGAGCTCAATTTACGCGATTACTTGCAAAAAGTGTGGAAAATGTTACTTTCGTCCTTTGAGTTTACCGCCTATGGGGCCGTGGTTGTCGGGCCCATTTTGTTCCTGCGGGCTGAAGAAGAAGAGCGGTTGACTTATGGGATGTTGACGGTGGCGGCGGTGATCCTGTCCATTATCTATTTGTATATTCGCAAACAGACAGGCGGGTTCAAGAAAGCCAAGCAAAGTGAATAGCCGCCACGTTTGCCGGTCGGTGTCAGCCGACCGGTTTTTTGCACACGTGGGAGGAGGCATTGTTTTCTGGTTTCCCGATACAGCAGTCTTTTCCAACGCTTTACTTTCCTATTGGTCTGAGTAATAATAATAGGAAAATTTCATTCTAGGTACGGAAGTGAGCGAAATGCCGGTAGAACAATTACTAAGCTTAGCCGCCACATATTTGACAGAGGATGACCTTGTGCAGCTGAGACGGGCTTATGAGTTTGCGGATGAAGCGCACAAAGGGCAATATCGTAAGTCAGGGGAACCTTATATTTTGCATCCCATCGCGGTGGCGGAAATTCTTGCCGATCTGCGCATGGATGTTCCTACGCTGATCGCCGCTTTGTTGCATGACGTGGTGGAAGACACGGGAGTGACGTTGGAAGAGATTGAAGAGCGCTTTGGGTCTGCGGTACGCCATTTGGTCGATGGTGTGACGAAACTGAAGAAACGGATGAAATTCAAATCGAACGAGGAGCATCAGGCGGAAAACCATCGCAAAATGTTTGTGGCCATGGCACAAGATGTGCGCGTAATCTTGATTAAATTGGCTGACCGCTTGCATAACATGCGGACACTCAAATATATGCCAGAACACAAGCAACGGCAGAAATCAACGGAGACATTGGAAATATTTGCTCCGTTGGCTCATCGCTTGGGGATTTCCAAAATCAAATGGGAGCTGGAAGACATCTCGCTCCGCTACTTAAAGCCCCAGCAGTATTACCGAATCGTCCATTTGATGAAGAAAAAGCGGGCGGAGCGGGAAAAATATCTCGACGAAATTATCGATACGTTGAAGACGCGCTTGGAGGAAATGGATGTCAAGGTAATGGACATCTCTGGTCGACCCAAACATATTTATAGCATTTATAAAAAAATGGTTACGCAAAATAAAGAGTTTAATGAGATATATGATCTGATGGCCGTACGGGTCATCGTCGATACCGTCCGCGACTGCTATGCCGTCCTAGGTATCATTCATACGGTGTGGAAGCCGATGCCAGGCCGTTTCAAGGATTATATCGCCATGCCCAAGACGAATATGTATCAATCCTTGCACACCACGGTTATCGGGCCGAAAGGGGAACCGATCGAGGTGCAGATCCGCACATTGGATATGCATCGAACAGCCGAGTACGGGATTGCGGCTCACTGGGCTTACAAAGAGGGGTCAGCGGTAGAGAAATCCAAGTTTGACGAGAAATTGAAATGGTTCCGTGAAATGATGGAGTTGCAACAGGAAGCATCTGATGCGAAGGAATTTGTGGAAAACCTCAAGATGGATTGGTTTTCTGATTCTGTCTTCGTTTTCACCCCGAAAGGCGATGTGATCGAATTGCCGATGGGTTCGGTTCCGCTGGATTTTGCTTATCGAATTCACACGGATATCGGTAACATGTGCATCGGGGCGAAGGTAAACGGCAAGATCGTCCCCTTGGATTATCCACTAAAAACGGGCGATATCGTCGAGATTTTAACGTCAAAGCACAGCTATGGGCCAAGCCAAGATTGGCTCAGCCTAGTCAAATCTTCCCATGCCCGGAGCAAAATCCGCAATTGGTTTAAGAAACAGCGTCGCGAAGAGAGTGTGGCCAAGGGCCGGGAGATGGTTGAGGCCTTGTTGAAAAAACATGATTTCACAGTGAGTGACGTGTTGACGTCGGATCGGATCGAAGATGTCACCAAAAAGTTTAATTTCAATGAGGAAGAAGATTTGTTTGCCGCTGTGGGATACGGAGGCATTTCTACCGCCCAGGTGGTTCATCGCTTAACGGATGGGTTGAAAGAAGAGCAGCAGCCCGTTGTCCTACCGGAAGTCAAGGCGTTGCCGATTCGCAAACATAAACTGGATCAAGGGGTTCGCGTAAAGGGTGTAGACAACTTATTGATCCGCTTGTCGCGTTGTTGCAATCCAGTGCCAGGGGACGAGATTGCTGGCTATGTGACGCATGGGCGGGGTGTAACGGTTCATCGGATTGACTGTCCCAATCTCAGTACCGTCCCGGATGAGCGCCGCATCGATGTCGAGTGGGACAGTCATGCAACCAAACATTATTATCAGGTGGACATCGAAGTGTCTGGGTTTGACCGCCAGGGTTTGTTAAATGAGGTATTGCAGGCGCTGACTGATTCCAAGACGGAATTGGCGGCCATCAGTGCCCGCGGTGACCGCAGAGGCATCGCTTCGATTCATGTCCGTATCAGCATTCAAAATATCAACCACCTCAAGTCAGTGGTGGAACGGGTCAAGCGCGTGCGTGACATTTACAGCGTGAGAAGAATCATTCAGTAAGGAGGACACCTGATGAAAATCGTGTTGCAGCGCGTGCGGGAAGCAAGTGTTACCGTGGAGGGCCAGACGACGGGAGCAATCGGGCCAGGCGTGATGTTGCTCGTCGGCGTGGCTGAAGGGGACACAGAAGAAGATGTGCGCTATTTAGCGGAAAAAGTAGTTCATCTGCGCATTTTTGAAGATGAGACGGGCAAGATGAACCGCTCTCTGTTGGACGTGGGCGGGAGCATCCTGTCCGTTTCCCAATTTACTTTATACGGGGACTGCCGCAAAGGGCGGCGCCCCAATTTCATGAACGCGGCGAAACCGGAACTCGCCCGGCCGTTGTATGAACAGTTCAACGCATGCTTAGCCCAATACGGCGTCACCGTGGAAACGGGCGTGTTTGGGGCGATGATGCAGGTTTCGTTGGTTAATGACGGCCCAGTCACACTTATTTTAGAGAGTAAAGCGTGAGTGGGTTAAAGTGGGTTGTGCTATAATAACCAAGAACATGTTGATGTGAGTATAGTTAAGGGGGATACATAGTGACAAAAGTAGAACAACAAGCGATCAATACCATCCGGATGTTGTCCATCGATCAAATTGAAGCTGCGAATTCAGGGCATCCGGGGTTGCCGATGGGAGCGGCGCCCATGGCTTACACACTGTGGGCACATCATATGAGCCATAATCCGGCCAATCCGGAATGGATAAACCGTGACCGCTTTGTTCTCTCTGCAGGGCATGGATCAGCCCTGTTATATAGCATGTTGCATTTGTTTGGATATGGCTTGCCGTTGGAAGAGTTGAAGCAGTTCCGGCAATGGGGAAGCTTGACGCCAGGGCATCCGGAAGTGAAGCACACCCCGGGGGTGGAAGCGACGACTGGCCCGCTGGGACAAGGGATCGCTAACGGTGTCGGTATGGCTATGGCCGAAGCGCATCTTGCCGCTACCTTCAACCGGGATGGGTTGAACATCATCGACCATTTCACCTATGTGTTGTGCGGCGATGGCGACTTGATGGAAGGGGTGGCTGCAGAAGCCGCATCGCTGGCTGGTCATCTCAAGCTGGGCAAGCTGATCGCTTTGTACGATTCCAATGACATTTCCTTGGATGGGGAACTGGCGCATTCGTTTACCGAAAGTGTGCAAAAGCGGTTTGAGTCATACGGGTGGCAAGTATTGCGCGTCGAAGATGGCAATGATGTGGAAGCGATTGGCCGCGCAATTGTTGAAGCGCAACAAGAAACCAGCCGTCCCACATTGATTGAAGTGCGTACGGTGATCGGGTACGGAAGCCCCAATCGCGCTGGTACTTCCGAAGCACATGGAAAACCCTTGGGCCAGGAAGAAGTAGCCGAAGTCCGGAAGTCTTACAACTGGGCTTATGAAGAGCCGTTTACGGTTCCGGCGGAAGTGAGAGCGCATTTTGAAGCGATCCAATCCCGACTTGCGGAAAAGGAAGCGGCTTGGAATGACCTGATGAAGCAATATGAGACAAAGTACCCTGAATTGGCACGTGCCTTGCGTCAAGCGATGAATGGGGAACTGCCGGAAGGATGGGATGCTGAACTGCCCAAATTCCAAGTAGGCGACAAGGCGATTGCGACTCGCGCCGCTTCTGGTGCAGCGCTTCAAGCTTTGGCCAAAGGCGTGCCGTCGTTGATCGGGGGATCGGCCGACTTGGCTTCGTCCAACAATACCATGATGAAAAGCGAGGGTATCTTCCATGCCGAAGATTACAGCGGCCGCAACATTTGGTTTGGTGTGCGCGAACATGCTATGGCGGCGGCGATGAATGGAATGATGCTCCACGGGGGCGTACGGGTTTATGGCGGTACGTTCTTGGTGTTTTCTGATTACTTGCGCCCGTCTGTTCGCCTGTCTGCGCTGTCCAAGCTACCCGTTGTCTATGTGTTGACACATGACAGCATTGCAGTCGGCGAAGATGGGCCAACCCATGAACCGGTGGAACATGTGCCGTCTCTGCGCCTGATTCCGGGCTTAAAGGTAATTCGCCCTGCGGATGCCAACGAAACGGTAGCCGCTTGGCAGTATGCGCTTAACCAAAATGAATATCCGGTCGCGCTGATCCTGTCCCGCCAAAATCTGCCCATTCTGCCGGGCACTGTGGACAAAGACCAAGAAATCATTGCAAAAGGTGCATACATTGTATCCGAAGCGGATGGTGACCGCTTGGATGGTATCATCATCGCGACGGGCTCTGAGGTGAGCTTGGGTGTGGAAGCACAAGCGAAACTGAAAGAAAAAGGTTTGAACGTGCGCGTGGTCAGCATGCCGTGCCGTGAGAACTTTGACGCACTCCCAGAAAGCGAACGCGAAGCGATTCTGCCTAAAGCCGTTCGTGCGCGCTTGGCTGTGGAAGCGGCTCATCCGATGGGTTGGGACCGCTATGTTGGCGAACATGGCGCTGTGATTGGAATCGAACAATTTGGTGCTTCTGCACCGGGCGGATTGCTCATGAAAGAGTACGGTTTCAGTGTGGAGAATGTGGTAGCGAAAATGGAAGCCATTTGCAAAAAATAATAACGGATAGAAAGTTAAACGGCCGCTGTGCAAACAGCGGCCGTTTGATTTGTCTGTGCGGGGGCAAGACTAAGATCGATCAATGAAATGGAAGAGGTGAACGAGATGCGGCGTTCCCCCCGCGAGATTGATATGCAATCGCACATGGTGCTCCATGGCTGGGCCGATCGGTTACAACCGATGCCACTCACAGACTTTCGCACTGTGGGCGGCGACAGGTACACGCAAATGAATAAAAAGCAGGCAAGCACTTTGCAGGCGATAAGGTGAAGACTATGATGGCCTAAGAATGATCGACCAGCTTCATGAAGCGTGCATCACAGGTGCTTGACTGCGGTGACGGCGACCAGAATCCAACCGGCGATAAACGCGACACCGCCAATCGGTGTGATGGCTCCCCACGTTTTGACTCCAGTGAGCACCATTGCGTACAAGCTCCCAGAAAAGAACAGAATCCCGGCGACAATCAACCATCCGCCGATATTCAGCAGGGAAGAGGATCCGTTTATTTTGGACATCAACAGGCCAATGGCCAAGAGGGCTAAGGCGTGAATGATGTGGTAATGGGCACCCGTATTCCAGTTTTGCAGCATTTTTTCGGTCACTTTGCCGGCCAGCCCATGGGCGCCGAATGCCCCGATGGCCACGGCGAGCGCCATGTTGATGCTACCTAGCATGATGAACAGTTTCATCCGTTTGGTCACTCCTCATTTCAACATAGGTTCTCCCCATACTATACCACATCCCCTGTTGTAAAAGCCGCGATCCCTACGTCATGGTGAAGGGGGGGGAGTGTTGCAAAAAAAACTTTTTTTCATTTCTTGACAAACCGATAACACCTGTTTAAAATGAGTTAACAAATCCGCATGAATCAACTACATACTTGACTCCTATGAAGGGAAAAGTAACCGTTTGACGGGCAACCAGAGAGGAGAACCCATCGGCTGCAAGGTTCTCTATGTTACGAAGCGGCGAAAGACACCTGGAGGATCTAACCGAACGCCGCATGCCGCGGTTAGTAGACTTAGACGTCATCCTGGCGATAACAGGATTTGAAGCGGGAAACTCCGGCAGATCGGGGTTTTCAATTAGGGTGGTACCACGGGAAACGTTAAACCAATCTCTCGTCCCTGACAATGAGGTCAGTGGCGGGAGATTTTTTATTTATGAGCCAAGTTGATCGAGGGGGGTACGCGGCAGTGAAGTTTCAAACTTCAACCAAATTGCAAATTCCTCGCGGCACGGATGATATCATGCCGGGGGAAGTTGAGCAGTGGCAGTGGATAGAGCAAAAAGCGCGAGAAATTTGCAGCTTATATGATTATCATGAGATTCGGACGCCGATGTTTGAACACACCGAGTTATTCCAACGCGGCGTAGGGGAAGCGACCGACATTGTTGAGAAAGAGATGTACACGTTCACCGATCGCGGCAATCGGCAGATTTCCTTGCGTCCTGAAGGCACCGCCGGTGTGGTGCGTTCGTTTGTGGAGAAGAAAGTGTTTGGTCAGCCTCAACCGACCAAATGGTACTATATGGGGCCGATGTTCCGGTATGAGAATCCACAGGCGGGGCGGCGCCGCCAATTTCACCAGTTTGGCGTAGAAGCTTTCGGTAGCCCGGACCCGTTGTTGGATGCGGAAGTGATTGCGCTCGGGATGCATTATTTCCAAGCGCTGGGGCTGAAAGATGTGCGGGTGGAAGTGAACACATTGGGAGATGTGGAAAGCCGATTGCAATATCGGGAGAAATTGATCGCTTATTTCGAGAAGCATATCGATAAGTTGTCTGCCGAGGCCAAATCACGGCTTTACAAAAATCCGCTCCGCATTTTGGATAGCAAGGATGAACGGACCAAAGAGATTGCGGCAGGGGCGCCGTCCTTACACGATCATTTGAATGACGACAGCCGCAAACACTTTGACACGGTGTTGCGTGCACTTGACTTGCTTGGCGTGCCCTATGTGGTCAATCACCGTCTGGTGCGCGGCTTGGATTATTACACGCACACCGCGTTTGAATACACGGTGGACATCCCAGGGGCGCAGGCAGGGAGCATCGGTGGCGGCGGCCGATACAACGGCTTGATCGAACAATTTGGCGGGCCAAGCATGCCGGGAGTCGGCTTCGGCATCGGATTAGAACGGGTGCTCTTGGCACTAGGGGTGCAACAAGTGGAAACACCGTCGAAAGCTGGGCTGGATTGTTATCTTATCACCATGGGAGAAGAAGCCAAGCTGGTCGGTATGAAAGTGTTGCAAACGATGCGCCAAGCAGGGTTGCGTGCAGAGCGCGATTATCTGGACCGCAAGATGAAAGCGCAATTTAAGGCCGCTGACCGTTTGCAAGCGAAGACGGTGGCCATTTTGGGCGAAGATGAATTGAAGCAAAATCAAATCAATGTAAAACAGCTCGCGACCGGGGAGCAGGTGACTATTGCACTGGATGAACTGGTCGCTTACATCAAGCAATTGCCTTAAGGGGGAGAACGTGATGGAAGGTGTCCATCGTACACATTTTGCAACAGAGTGCACAAAAGAATTAGTTGGGCAAAGAGTCACCTTAAACGGATGGGTCCATAAGCGCCGTGATCTGGGGGGATTGATTTTCTTGGACTTGCGTGACCGTTCGGGGCGGGTGCAAGTGGTGTTTAATCCGGAAATCTCCCCAGAAGCCGTCCGCATCGCTGAACAGGTGCGCTCGGAATATGTTTTGGCGATCACGGGGAAAGTGGTGGAGCGTGAACCAGGCACCGTCAACCCTAACATGAAGACGGGTGAAATCGAAATTCAAGGCGAGCAAGTGCATGTGTTTAACGCCGCAAAAACTCCGCCGTTCATGATCCAAGATGATCTGGATGTGGATGAATCGATTCGGTTGAAGTACCGTTATTTGGATTTGCGCCGTAGCAAAATGCAGAAGACGATGCTGATTCGGCACCGGGCGATGCAAATCGTGCGCCAATTCTTAGACCAGCACGGATTTGTCGAAATGGAAACACCCATGTTGACCCGTAGCACACCGGAAGGGGCGAGAGATTACTTGGTGCCGAGCCGGGTGCATGAAGGTTCGTTCTATGCATTGCCGCAATCCCCACAGTTGTTTAAGCAATTGTTTATGGTGGCGGGCATGGAGCGGTACTTCCAGTTTGCACGTTGTTTCCGCGATGAGGATTTGCGGGCTGACCGGCAACCGGAATTCACCCAGATCGACATTGAAGCCTCTTTCTTGCCGACGGAGACGTTCTTGTCGATGATGGAAGAGATGGTGGCAAAGCTGTTCCAAGAGACAATCGGTGTGGAGGTGCCTCGCCCGTTCCCGCGGTTGACGTATAAAGAGGCGATGGAACGGTATGGTTCAGACAAGCCGGATTTGCGCTTTGGGATGGAGTTGATCGACTTATCCGACATTCTGCGTGACTCTTCATTCAAAGTGTTTAGCGGAGCGATCGCTTCCGGTGGTCAGGTCAAGGCGATCACGGTGAAAGGTTGCGCTGATTGGAGCCGTAAAGAAGTGGACAACTGGGGTCAAGTCGCCCAGGCTTTCGGAGCCAAAGGGCTGGCATGGCTGGCTTTAAAAGAGGGCGGCTTGAAAGGATCGGTCGCCAAATTCCTCAGTGAGGAAGAAGTGACTGCGATCCAAAAAGCAACCGGGGCAGAGACGGGTGACATGCTGTTCTTCGTGGCCGACAACAAAAAAGTGGTTGCCGATGTACTGGGAGAATTGCGTGTTCGCTTGGCAAAAGCACTTAACCTCATCGACCCTGACCGTTATGCCTTCGCATGGGTGACCGAGTTCCCGCTGTTGGAGTACTCGGAAGAAGACAACCGCTATTATGCGATGCATCATCCATTCACCATGCCTATGGAAGAGGATGTGCCGCTGTTGGAGACTGATCCGGGACGGGTGCGCGCCAAAGCTTACGATATGGTCTTAAACGGTTTTGAAATCGGCGGCGGTAGCCAGCGGATTTACCAGCGCGACATCCAAGAGAAGATGTTTCAAGCGTTGGGACTTTCCATGGAAGACGCCAAAGAGAAATTTGGCTTCCTGCTTGAAGCGTTTGAGTATGGTGCACCGCCGCACGGTGGGATTGCCTTTGGCTTCGACCGCATTGTCATGTTGCTTGCAGGCCGCACCAACTTGCGTGAGTGCATCGCCTTCCCCAAAACGACAAGCGGCACTTGCTTGCTGACAGAAGCTCCGGCGCCGGTGGATGAACAACAGTTAAACGACTTGCACATCCAAATAACGACACAAAAATAGGCTTTCCTGTAATTGTAACAGCTGACAGCTTGATCTTGGCGCTGTGATCTGATAACATAAAATCAACAAACGAGTCCTGCGATGTTCGTGACACCCGAAAGTTTTGAGCCAACACGTTGACAAAGGGAGCTTGAAGTCACCCGAGGGAGTGGAAGCCACCGCCGAGTGGACCCATGAACTGCGGGTTCAGGGCACCCACCTGCTGATGAGGCAGGTTCAAAACTGACGGAGCACGGCATAATGGGGCTCCTTTTTTTGCGCATATCTCGCTGATTTTGGGGAAAATGTTATATGAAATGACTGATCTTGAGAGAAGGCAGGCGAGATGGCATGATCTTAGGTGTAGATATCGACGGCACGATTAAGGATACCCAACGCGCCGCTGTCGAAGTACATAACCGGGTCTTGAAGCGCAATGTTAAATTGGAAGATATCAGCGATTTATATCTTGATAAAGCATACGGAATTACTCCTAAGGAAGCGTCGCGCTTGTGGCGAAAGCTGGAGGTAGAGATTTATTCGCTTGGCGTTCCACTTCAGCATGCGGCTGAGGTGTTGAATGAACTGGTCAAGCAAGGGCATCGCGTTTATTTTATCACGGCCCGGCCAGGCTTTCCCAACGTCACGAAAGTGACAAAAGAGTGGTTGAAGAAACATGGGTTTCCCTACACTGGAGACAACTTGGTCATGAATTCGCAAGATAAAGCACGCAAAGCCAAAGAACTCGGTGTAGAATTGTTTTTTGAAGATGCCCCTAACCATATAGAAAATCTTGTTAAAAACAACGTACCCACGGTGATTGTCGATGCCGTGTACAACCGTAAAATGCCAAAGGAAATCAAACGAATTACCGATTGGCGGCAAGTGTATGCCCTGGTAGAAGAACATGTGAATCAGAATGAAGCATGATGAAATGAGTCCGCGTTTTGGTCAGAATGCGGGCTTTCTTTGCGTAGCCAAAAATTAGCTCAAGCAAAAACAGCCTAGCGAAAATGCTAGGCTGTTTTGCGCACTTATGGTCACTGCAGGGGAAGTTGGGGAGGAGTGGCCGGGCCGAAGGATGTGGTGAGTTGTTGCATTTCTTGTTGGGAGAATTGAGGCACTTGGTAGTAGCCCCGCTTATTTTGATAAAGGAAGACTTCATACGCCATCTCAATACAGTTAGGAATGCTGTCAGCCAATACGCGGCGCACAACTGGGTTGGTTGTTTCTGTGGCGGCCACGGCTTTATGGCTTGCTCCAGTCTTCAGCATACCCAGTATTTGCGACGAAATCCGTTGGTCGTTGATTTCGGACGGGTTGGTCATGGGCTTATGCGGTTGCCCTTGCTGCTTCATACCGTAGATTACGTTGTTGCCTTGTTTCATTTGATAGCGTGAAGTTGGTGTGGCAGGATCACGTCCCGTAGAGAAGCAGTCCACCAACGTGTTATATTCGTTCACCATGTACTGGTGTTGGCGTTGCATGATATCCGCCAACTCGGGATCTTGCACATGAGGCCGCAACATGACATAAGTGTTCATCGTGTTAACCGCATGCGACAAAATCTCATGTACGTCCAACACTTCATGCCCCGCATGGTTCATGACCGGTGGCACCGGATTCACCGTTTGGTTTTCCATTTGATTGTTCGCGTTCATCGGTTGCATGTGCATGTCAGAACTCCTCCTTCCTGAATGTGACATTAAGTAATATGTCCAAGTGAGGGGGTTCTACACATCATTGCCGATGGGAAGGAGAGGAAACCGGCGAATCGTTTCATTCCGGTCGGCCGTGATCCTCCCCTTTCATCCAGCGCAGGAATGCTTGCAATTTATGCTCATATCCATGCGAGCTGGGATGGTACAGGCGTTTGCCGAGGTGCTCGTCTGGCAGGTATTGCTGGGCGACATAGCCCCGAGGATAATCATGCGGATAGCGGTAACCTTTGCCCCTGCCCTGGGCTTTAGCCCCCGCGCCATGAGCGTCGCGCAGATGTGGGGGAACATCCCCGCGATGTTCTTGTTTAACCAAGGTGTTCGCTTCATTGATTCCCCGCACGGCTGAATTGCTTTTGGGAGCCGTGGCGATGTAGATGACCGCTTGCGCCAATGGGATTTGCGCTTCGGGCAAGCCAATGAAATCAACGGCATGTGCGGCGGCGGAAGCGATTAAGAGAGCGCGGGGGTCGGCCATGCCCACGTCTTCTGCGGCGTGGATGAAGATACGCCGGGCGATAAAACGAGGATCTTCGCCAGCTTGCAACATTTTGGCCAAGTAATAGAGTGCGGCGTCGGCGTCTGATCCACGCATGCTTTTGACGAAAGCGGAAATGGTGTCATAATGCTGGTCGCCGCTTTTGTCATAGCGAATGACTTTGCGTTGGATTGACTCTTCCGCCACTTCCAACGTGATGCGGCGAATGCCTGAATCGTCAGGTGGTGTGGTGACGACCGCCAATTCCAGTGCATTTAAGGCTGTGCGGCTGTCTCCTCCTGCACAGCGAATGAGGTGAGCTTTGGCCTCCGGTTCCAACTCAACTCGATACGCGCCCAGCCCGCGTTCGGAATCGGCCAGGGCGCGGTCCAACACGAGGCCCAGTTCCTCTTCGGATAGTGGCTTTAACGTAAAGAGCCGCGAACGCGACAGCAACGCGGCGTTCACTTCGTATGAGGGATTTTCAGTGGTTGCGCCAATTAAGATGACGGTTCCGTCCTCGACATGGGGAAGCAAGGCATCCTGCTGAGAACGGTTGAAGCGATGGATTTCGTCGATGAACAACACGGTTCGTTGCTCGTACATGTTGATTCGTTGCTTCGCCTCTTCTATGATCCGGCGGATGTCGCTGACACCGGCTGTAACCGCATTGATGCGTTCAAAGTAGGCACTGGTCTGATTGGCGATCACATGGGCAAGCGTGGTTTTGCCTGTTCCGGGCGGCCCATAAAAGATGATTGATGACAGCTGATCGGCTTCAATCATCCGTCTCAGCAATTTTCCTTTGCCAATGATATGGGTTTGCCCCGCAACTTCATCCAAGCAGCGGGGACGCATGCGGGCGGCAAGCGGCTCGCTTCGCCGCGATTGCTCCCGGCTGTATTCAAATAAATCCACCGTTTTTTCCGCCTTTCTGTCCATCCTGATTCTCCTATTTATGATAGTGTGAATTCCACACATTGGCTAGAGCGGGATGGATGGATTTTTTGCATGCGGGAAAAAATCATGTCGAAACGTAATAATCCTATGATAAACTTGACAAGTGTGGCCGTAAAATAACAGCTGAAGGATCGATGAGGATGCATAAGAGAAAGCGGGCTTGGGTTTGGCAGTGGATGTTTTTCTTCAGCGGATTGTGGACCATTTCTTTCGGCACGGTCTTTGCCATAAAATCAGATCTGGGTGTGGCGCCTTGGGATGTGCTACATATCGGATTGGCTCGGGTTTCATCGTTATCCATCGGCACATGGGTGACCGTCTTGGGAATCGTGATTGTGGCTGTTACGTGTTGGTTGAAACGTTCATATCCACAATGGGGAACGTTTCTTAATATGTTGCTCTTGGGTCCGTTTATTGATTTGATTATGTTTTTGAACCTGATTCCCGCTGTAAGTGGATGGGTGTTGCGCTTGGTTTACTTGACGGTCGGGGTGGCCTTGGTCGCCTTTGGGGTAGGGTTGTACATTGCGCCGCGCACCGGGGCGGGACCCCGCGACGGGTTGACTCTGGAGTTGGCAAAACGGACTGGCTGGTCGATTCGTGCCGTTCGTACTATAATGGAGGTAATCGTTGGAGGGACCGGCTGGCTTCTGGGTGGACCTGTACATATTGGAACACTCTTTTTTTGTTTTTTGACGGGGCCGTTAATGCAATGGTCCATTTCTTACTGTGAGCGGTTGTTAGAAAGAATAACGAAAAGGGGTGCCATTCTTGAAAATCTCAACCAAAGGAAGGTACGGACTTACCATCATGATGGATTTGGCTGCTAGGTACGGCAAGGGACCGGTACCATTGAAAAGTGTGGCCGAGCGTCACGCTTTGTCTGAGCATTATCTGGAACAGTTGATCGCTCCGCTTCGCAATGCCGGATTGGTACGGAGTGTGCGGGGGGCTTACGGTGGTTACAAGCTGGCGAAGGCTCCAGAGGAGATTTCGGCGGGAGATATCATCCGCGTGTTGGAAGGGCCGATCAGTCCGGTCGAGTTCAATGAAGAGGAAGATCCTGCCCGTCGTGACCTGTGGAAGCGGATTCGTGATGCGATCGCTAAAGAATTGGATACGACGACGCTTGCTTCTTTGATCAATTTCACGCATGATGGACACAATGACAACTATATGTTTTATATTTAGCGGGTGAAACATGATGGCAATTTATTTGGATCATGCCGCAACGACACCGATCCATCCACTGGTGAAAGAAGCCATGCTCCCCTATTTGGAGGAGGCGTTCGGCAATCCGTCCAGCATGCATCAATATGGCCGCGACGTGCGTGTGGCCATCGACCAAGCACGCGACCAAGTGGCGCGCGCGTTGGGAGCGGATGCTGGGCAGCTGGTGTTCACTAGCGGTGGGACTGAAGCGGACAATATGGCTTTGCTTGGCGTGGCTGCGGCATATGCGGAGACAGGAAAAAAACATCTCATTACCACTCAAATCGAGCATCATGCGGTGTTGGATGCCTGCCGGTATTTGGAGCGGATTGGCTTTGAAGTTACTTATCTGCCGGTCGATCACACCGGTATGATTGATCTCGAGCAACTGCGGCGAGTGATTCGCAACGACACGGCGTTGATTTCGATTATGATGGCCAACAATGAGATCGGTACGGTGCAACCCATTGAACAAATCGGCGAATTGGCGCGCGAGCGGGGTGTGCTGTTCCATACGGATGCGGTGCAGGCTTTCGGTTCTCTTGAGATCGATGTTAAGCGCCTGCCGGTGGATTTAATCTCGGTATCAGGTCATAAGATCAACGGGCCGAAAGGGATTGGAGCGCTTTATCTGGGGAAGAATGTGAAGTTTATCCCGAGGACTTTCGGTGGCTCCCAAGAACGACGCCGTCGACCCGGCACAGAGAACGTGATGGGGATCATCGGCTTCGCCAAAGCGGTTGAGCTGTCGCAAGCCTCCCGGGAACAACATATGGCGGACATGCGCGTCCTGCGCCAAGCGTTTGTGGAAGAGTTAAACAGACAACCCATTGAGTTTGTCGTCAACGGCCATCCCACAAAGAGTTTGCCCCATATTTTGAACGTCAGCTTCCCGGGAACCGATTCCGAGACCCTGCTCATGAATTTCGACTTGGCGGGAATCGCATGCGCAAGCGGCTCAGCTTGCACTTCTGGTACGCTGGAAGTATCCCATGTGCTTCAAAGCATGCATTTATCTGAAGAAAGAACCCGGTCAGCCATTCGCTTCAGTTTTGGGCGCGGCAACACCGTTGATGAAATCAAACGCGCCGCTGAAATGGTAGCCAGCATTGTTCACAGATTACAACGACATGAAGAGATTTGAGGGGAGAGGGACTGTGAATTTCAAAGAGCTAGATCAAATGGTGGGCTGGGAACAGGAAGTGGATAACATCGATTGGAAGTCGATGTTGGAGGATATTGATCGCGCTTTAATGGACAACTTGGCCGCGGAACTGGGCTTTCGCACATATGAACAACTGGAACACGCATCAGAGCGGATTGTCCAGGATTACTACATCGTTTACCTCTCCGACGGAAGATACGCATGGTGGAACCCGTTGAAGTATGCTACGGAAGATCCGCTGTACTTTGCCGACAAAGAGGAAATTGAACAATACATCACGGGTTTGCTGAGACTGGATAATGAACAGCGCGCCCAATTGCGGAGCGGACTGGCCCGCATTCCGCAGATGCATCGTTGCATCGTGTGCGAATATGAGTTCAATCCCAAAGATCCTGAGCGGCGTAAGTGGGACAGCTCAGAAGAACGGAATGAATTCTGCTCTGCGGAATGTGCGATGGAACATGTGATGACAGAAATGAAAGAAGACTTCACCGGATGACGTGACCTCTAGCAACTAGAGGTCGTTTTTGTAAGTCCTTCTTACCGAGCGTTTTTTGCGAGGTTAGAAGGACTACACTCCGCCGAGCGGAGTAACCGCAACACTTCTTACCGAGCGTTTTTTGCGAGGTTAGAAGGACTACACTCCGCCGAGCGGAGTAACCGCAACACTTCTTACCGAGCGTTTTTTGCGAGGTTAGAAGGACTACACTCCGCCGAGCGGAGTAACCGCAACACTTCTTACCGAGCGTTTTTTGCGAGGTTAGAAGGACTACACTCCGCCGAGCGGAGTAACCGCAACACTTCTTACCGAGCGTTTTTTGCGAGGTTAGAAGGACTACACTCCGCCGAGCGGAGTAACCGCAACACTTCTTACCGAGCGTTTTTTGCGAGGTTAGAAGGACTACACTCCGCCGAGCGGAGTAACCGCTACACTTCTTACCGAGCGTTGTTTGCGAGGTTAGAAGGACTACACTCCGCTGAAGCGGAGTAACCGCAACACTTCTTACCGAGCGTTTTTTGCGAGGTTAGAAGGAGGACGCTTTCGCATGGGGGCGATGATGAGGCGCATGATGAGAATAAGGTGTGCATGGAAATGAAGCAAGCGGAATTGGAATTGTATAAAGACAATTTCATCAAAGGCTCATTCATTCAAGAGATTTTTTACAACGAGGACAATGGATACGGTGTTTTTTTGATGCGCGTCAGCGAAGCGTCCGACGATAGGGTGGATGAAGAAGTGACGGTGGTGGGCCATATGTTGCGCCCGCATGAGGATGAGGTGTACACCTGTCATGGCGAATGGCGTGAACATCCCAAGTTCGGGCGGCAATATTATGCGCATCAAGTGAAGAAAGAAGTGCCGCGCTCAAAAGAGGCGATTGTGAAATATTTGGCGAGCGGCTT
This sequence comes from Laceyella sacchari, assembly GCF_024927925.1. NCBI lineage: Bacteria > Bacillati > Bacillota > Bacilli > Caryophanales > Thermoactinomycetaceae > Laceyella > Laceyella sacchari. The sequence goes on along the minus strand of NZ_CP103866.1, from coordinate 2,561,871 downwards.
GTTTGAAGGCGTTGGCAAAAAAACAGCGGAGAAAATCGTTGCGCACTTGGGTTCTGACGCGTTGGACAAAATCGCTCAAAATCCCGAGGTTTTGACGGAGATCCGGGGCATCTCCCGTTCCAAAGCGCAGCGGATCGCCGAGCATCTGTATGAGCATCAGGCATTGGAACAGGCGATGGTTTATTTGTATCAGTTCGGCATCGGCGCGACCATGGCTCTAAAAATCGTCCAGGCATACAAGCACCAGACGATCCCCATCCTGAAGGAAAATCCTTATCGGTTGATAGATGATATCGATGGGATTGGTTTTCGACGCGCTGATGAGATCGCCCAAGTCCAAGGATTGGACGAATCGGCCACGGAACGGTTTCAGGCTGCCGTTTTGTATGCCATCAAAGAGGCATCCATGTCACAAGGGCATGTGTACCTCACTTGGGAGCAGCTAAACGCGCAAGTGAATGATCTGTTGGGCGAGCGAGCCGATGAGCTGTTTCCAGAAGATGCGCGTAAGCAAGGGTTGGAAAAGCTGCTGGACGACGAACGTCTGCTGTGTGAGGAAGACAGGTATTATATGCCGTCCCTGTATTATGCGGAATACGGTTGCGCGCTTCGGGTGAAACAATTGCTGGAGCAGGAATTGGATCTTGAATTTAGCGTGGCAGATCTCTACCGAGCGATCGGGGAGATTGAAGAGGAATTGGGTGTCAGCTATGCCGACAAACAGCGCGATGCGATGATTACGGCGCTGACGTCTCCGTTTATGATCTTGACGGGAGGGCCGGGCACGGGTAAAACGACCGTCATCCAGGGAATTTGCCAACTATATGCCCGTTTGCGGGAAATTTCCATTGACCCCGCAGATTATGAAGGGACGGATACGCCATATCCCATTCGCCTTGTGGCGCCGACAGGCAGAGCGGCAAAACGGATGTCTGAAACCACGGGTCTGCCGGCCATGACTATCCATCGTTGTTTGGGTTGGAAAGGCGATTTTTTTGAACATGATGCTGAACACCCGATCAGCGGAGCACTCCTGATTGTGGATGAAACGTCCATGTTGGACATCTGGTTGGCCAACCAATTGTTGCGTGCCTTGCCGAAAGGGATGCAAGTGATTTTTGTCGGAGACCAAGACCAGTTGCCCTCAGTCGGTCCGGGGCAGGTGTTGCACCATCTCCTGCAAGTACAAGCAATCCCCCGGGTTGAATTAAATGAAATATTTCGCCAGGCAGAAGGATCGTCCATCATTCGGTTGGCTCACTCCCTCAAACGGGGAGAGGTTCCTGATGATCTGATGGAGCGGTGGGCAGATCGACGCTTCTTTCCCTGCAAGAAAGAACAAGCTTTGCCGATCATCGTGAAAACGGTGGAAAATGCCATCAAAAAGGGTTACACCTTATTTGATGTGCAAGTGCTGGCTCCCATCTATAAGGGGCCGGTAGGGGTGGATCGCATCAACCAAGAGATTCAAGCTGCTCTCAATCCCAAATCCCCTGACAAAAAAGAGGTGACTTGGGGTGAAACAGTATTCCGATTTGGTGATAAAGTGCTCCAACTGGTCAATCATCCCGAACATCCCGTTTACAACGGGGATATGGGGATTATTTCGGCCATCGATGAAGATGCCGGCGGGGACCAGCCCGTGCTATGGGTGCGGTACGATCAGCTAGAAGTCCCCTACAAACGGACGCAATTGAATCAGATCGCTTTGGCTTATGCTTGTTCGGTCCATAAATCGCAAGGGTCCGAATTCGCGATTGTGGTGTTTCCCCTGTTGCACGCATACCGTCGGATGTTGGAACGCAATTTGGTTTATACCGGCATCACGCGCAGCAAGTCTTATTTGATCATGTGCGGCGAGCAAGAGGCGTTTGCGGAAGGGGTAAAGCGGCAGCGGGTCGATGGGCGAAACAGCTGTTTGAAAGATTTAATTGAAGAGGATTGGTAAACAGGGCTTCCCATGCACTGGGTGTGCGGGAAGCTTTTTTTATTTTGCCGGGAATTCGGCTTCCAACATCTCCCCCACATGCTTCAGCCCGCCTTACCCATACTATTCATTAGGCGGAGGAGGCGATCATCCTTGCGCAAATCCCAGGAAGTGATTGGGCTATCCATCATCCACCGCTACACAGGCAAACAGTTGGGGACGGTTTCCGATGTGCTCTTTGATTCCGCCAATGTCTGGCAAGGGATTTTATTGGAGCAGGGGGGCTTATTCAAACGGCGCAAGTTCATCCCGGCCAAGCGATTGTGTTCGGTCGGGGTGGATGCTGTCGTCGTTGAGAGCGAAGCGGACATACAAGATCTTCCCAAAGAAGCGGAGTCCTGGATCGGTCTTTGTTCCGGAGAGAAAAAGCTAAAAGGGCGCACCATTATGCTCAGCAACGGTCGAGAATTGGGGATGGTAGAAAATGTCTATTTCCAAGAAGAAGTGGGAACGCTGGTAGGGTACGAAGTATCCGAAGGGCTCCTGGCCGATCTCAGACAGGGGCGCAAAGTGCTGAGATGTGCTCATCCCCTTGTGTGGGGGGATGATGTGCTGATCGCGCCATTGGACGGGATCCGTATCAAAGAAAGTTAGCTTGAAGGAAGGGAAAAAGTATGCTTCGTTGCCCCAACTGCAATTCGCACGACCTGGGAAAAGTGGGAACCAACCAGTTGTATTGCTGGCAATGTTTTGTAGAGATGACGACAGATGATAAAGGGATTTCCTCCATCTACCAAGTGGAGGAAGACGGAAGTTTGACGTCCCTCAACGACCTGTTTTTTGAAGAGGATAGCCGAACGGTTTATTTGGATTAACTCATCTTTCAACCGTGCCAAAAGGAGGGAACCACATGAATCGCCCGATGGTGATCACCCTGATGCTGGGTAGCTTGCTGGCGATCGGAGCCAACGCTTTGATGAATGCGAGACGGCGGAAAAACAAATGGTTCCGTTATGTGTATCCCATGTTGAAGCAAATCAATGGGAACCGCATGATGAAACGGATGATGAGAAATCTCCCGCTGGCTAGGTAAACACCGCACCCTGGGCCGTATGGCGCGGCCCGGGTTTTTTCCGTTTGTGAGTGAAATGGCGGACATGTCGGAGATGCGATCATAAACTCTCTTTTTTTCTCGTATCTTAAGGGTAGCAAGTCTTGTCCGATTGGAGGGGGAGCTGTTGGAAAGGTGGAACCTCAGTAAAGCGCTACAAGTGTCCTTGCTGATATTGGTGCTACTGGGGATATTGTTCATGCTGTATCAGATCAACCCGTGGCTGCAAGTGGTGTTTCAGTTTTTGCGTGCCGTGTTGGGTCCCTTCTTTATTGCGATGGTCATCTCTTACCTCCTCCATCCGATCGTCAATTTGTTGAGCCACAAAGGCTTGTCCCGCTCATTGTCCGTTTTGTTGATTTACACGCTGTTCATCGCATCGTTGGTGATCCTCACGATGAAGACCGTGCCGATCCTTGAAGAGCAAATACAAGAACTGTCCGAGCATTTGCCGCAATGGAGCCAAAAGTTCCAACAGATGATGAAAGAATATAATGATCACAGTAGTGAATTGCTTCCGTATGGGGTTAAGCAAGGAATTGAAAATTCGCTGGGCCGGTTGGAAACGAAATTGACAGAACATGTTGAGAAGATGATGAGCGGGTTGGGAGCCACATTAAACCAGCTGTTTTTGTTATTTATCACTCCTTTCTTGGCTTTCTATATGTTAAAAGATATTCACTCCATCGAACGCTCCTTTTTTTCGCTGTTTCCCAAACAGCGACGCCGTGAACTGGTTCGGTTGATAAGAGATATGGATCAAGCGTTGGGAAACTATGTACGCGGTCAGTTTCTCGTGTGCTTGGTGATCGGGGTATTGGCGTATATCGGATACCTGATCGTGGGAGTGCCGTATGCGCTGTTGTTGGCGGCGATGGTAGCCGTGTTTAACATCATTCCGTATCTGGGACCGATTTTTGGAGCGATACCCGCTGTATTCGTCGCTTTGTTCCATTCGCCGCGCATGCTCGTGGGAGTGGTGCTGGTCAACTTGGCGGTGCAGGTTCTGGAGGGAAATGTAATTTCGCCGCAGATCGTGGGCCGTAGCCTTCACCTTCATCCTCTCGCCATCATTTTCGCGCTGTTGGTGGGTGGAGAATTGGGGGGAGTGTGGGGATTGATTCTGGCTGTACCCGTTTTCGCCATGGGCAAAGTGATGTTGGAACACATCGTGGATCATTTGACGAAAGTTAGGGTTTGAAACTTTCCATGCAAGCTTGTATAATGGGAAAAGACAATGCAAAAGCGAACAAGATGGTGATGAAACCGAGCGATCCTATCCCCCGTCAGAGAGAAAAGCCCTTGGCTGAAAGGCTTTTTCGGTTCAGGTTGGTTCGCGGCCAGTTTCGGAATGCAGCTAATCCCTGCCGGCATTGACCATGCCGTTATCCAAATGAAGTGACCGTGTTACATAGTCGGCTGTTGGCCGCTTGCATAAATGCGGTAAATAGGGTGGTACCGCGGAAACCTTTCCGTCCCTTACTGACAGGGGATGGAAAGGTTTTTTCTTTGCAAAGAAAAGGAGGCATACACACATGAAAGCAAGTGAGATTCGTCGCAAATACCTGGAGTTTTTCAAACAAAAAGGGCACGCAATTGAACCCAGTGCGTCGTTGGTTCCGGTCGATGATCCCACCTTGCTGTGGATCAACAGCGGAGTGGCAACACTTAAAAAGTATTTTGATGGCCGGGTCACACCAGAAAATCCACGCATTGTCAATTCACAGAAATCCATTCGTACTAACGATATAGAGAATGTGGGCTACACTGCACGTCACCACACCTTTTTTGAGATGTTGGGCAACTTCTCCATCGGTGATTACTTTAAAGAAGAAGCGATCACCTGGGCTTGGGAATTCCTGACTTCGCCCCAATGGATGGGTCTGGACCCCGATCGCCTATCGGTGACTGTCCATCCGGAAGATGAGGAAGCGTACCGTTATTGGCATGAGAAGATCGGCATCCCCAAAGAGCGCATTGTCAAGCTGGAAGGCAACTTCTGGGATATTGGCGAAGGGCCAAGCGGACCCAATACGGAGATCTTTTATGACCGCGGTGCGCACATCGGCGATCCCAACGATCCTGAGATGTATCCCGGCGGTGAAAATGAACGCTATCTGGAAATCTGGAACTTGGTGTTTTCTCAGTACAACCACAACCCAGATGGCACATACACCCCCTTGCCGAAAAAGAACATCGATACCGGGATGGGATTGGAACGGATGGCTTCAGTGATGCAAGATGTGCCGACCAATTATGACACCGATCTGTTCCTGCCGATCATCGAAGAAACCTGTCGCATCACCGGAGCGACTTACCGGCAGAACGAAGAGACCGACATCGCGTTGAAGGTGATTGCCGACCATATCCGCACCATTGTGTTTGCCGTGGGCGATGGCGTTTTGCCATCCAATGAAGGACGTGGGTATGTCCTGCGTCGCTTGTTGCGCCGCGCCGTCAGATACGGACGGAAGCTTGGCATGGAACGCCCATTCCTGCACGAGCTGACTTCGGTGGTAGCGGAAATCATGCGCGACTACTATCCAGAGCCAAGTGAGAAGAAAGCATTCATCGAACGGGTTATCAAAAGCGAAGAAGAGCGTTTCTTGGAAACCTTGAGCGAAGGTTTGCATATCTTGGAAAACGTAGTGGCTGAGGCGAAACGTGAAGGGCGCACCGTGATTGGCGGAGTTGACGCGTTCAAACTGTATGATACCTATGGGTTCCCCGTCGACCTGACCGAAGATTTCGCGAGGGAGCATGGGTTGGAAGTGGATCGTGCTGGCTTTGACCGGGAAATGGAATCGCAACGGGAGCGTGCCCGTGCTGCTCGTCAAGAAGTGGACAGCATGCAAGTGCAAGGGGGCGCTTTGAGTGAGCTTGAAGTCGCTTCGCAATTTGTGGGTTACACCGAACGTGTGCGGCAAACCCGAGTGAGTGCGATCATCATCGACGATCAGCTGTCCGAGTCGATTCAAGCGGGCCAAAAAGGACTCATCATTCTAGATGAGACGCCCTTCTATGCAGAAAGCGGTGGCCAAGTAGCCGATACGGGCTGGATTGCGTCTGCTGGCGGCAAGCTTCGGGTTGAAGAAGTGAAAAAAGGTCCGCGTGGCGAACATGTGCACACCGTTGTAGCTGAGGAAGGAACCGTGCGGCAAGGGGACGAGGTTCGCGCTGCTATCGATGAAACCTTGCGTCAGGACATTGTCAGAAACCACACCGCTACGCATTTGTTGCACAAAGCACTCAAAGAAGTACTGGGTGAGCATGTGAACCAAGCCGGTTCCTTGGTGGCGCCGGATCGGCTTCGCTTCGACTTCTCGCATATCGGCGCGATGACGGATGATGAAGTTCGTGAAGTGGAACGACGTGTAAACGAACAAATTTGGGTGAATACTAAGGTCAACATTATGCAAAAATCTCTGTCTGAAGCGAAAGCGATGGGTGCAATGGCCTTGTTTGGCGAGAAATACGGTGAAGTTGTGCGCGTCGTTCAAGTTGGCGACTACAGCTTGGAACTCTGCGGAGGCACCCACGTTGAGAGCACAGGGGAGATCGGTCTATTCAAAATTCTGAGCGAAAGTGGCATCGGTTCAGGAACACGACGCATTGAAGCGGTGACGGGCCGCCGGGCTTACGCTTATTTGGAAGAACAGATGGCGCTGTTGGGCAAAGCGGCAGCCTTGCTCAAAACCAAGCCGGCTGATGTGGCGGAACGCATTGAGCAATTGCAAGAACGAAATAAAGAATTGGCACGGGAAAACGAGTCGCTCCAAGCGAAGCTCAACCAAGCGGCAGTCGGCGAACTCATCAACCGGGTGCATGAAGTGAAAGGCGTGCCAGTACTGTGGGCGCAAGTCGATGCCAACAGCATGGATCAATTGCGTTCGATGGTGGACGATCTGCGTCAAAAGATGGGGCAGGGCGTCATTGTGCTCGGTTCCAATGCCGATGGCAAAGTGCAGATTGTCGCTTCCGTATCGCAAGATTATGTGAAAGCTGGCTTACACGCAGGCAAATTGGTAAAAGAAGTGGCTACCCTTTGCGGTGGTGGCGGTGGTGGCCGCCCCGATATGGCGCAAGCAGGAGGAAAACAGCCTGAGCGGTTGCCGGATGCGCTGAATCGGGTTGATGAATTCGTTGAAGCGCAAATATAGAATTTGACAGGAGAATGTCCGGGCTAGGGAGAAGAAAGTAAACGCTGGTCATCCAAACAGAGAGGTGTGAAATCATCCATGGATGAAACAATGAAGTTTAATTTTCGGGGTGATCAAGACCTTGACCCTAAGGATGTCTTGTTTCAAGTGTATGGGGCGCTACAGGAAAAAGGGTATAACCCGGTCAACCAAATCGTTGGCTATCTCATTTCCGGAGACCCGGCATACATTCCCCGCCACAAGAACGCCCGGACATTGATCCGCCGGCTTGAACGCGATGAAATCATCGAGGAATTGGTCAAATTCTACATCGAACAAAACAGTCAATAATAGCGAGGAAACCAACATATGGGGTTTGAGGAGTTCTCTTCATTGGATATAGATGCCCCTCGCATCCTCGGCTTGGATGTGGGGGAGCGGAGAATCGGTGTCGCGGTGAGTGATTCCTTGGGTTGGACGGCTCAGGGAGTCACCGTGATCGACCGCAAAGCGGGTGATTGGTGGCAGGCACTGGATCGCTTGGTTCAGGAATACCGCGTTAAAGAGATCGTGGTGGGACTGCCCCGCAACATGAATGGGACACTCGGTCCGCGCGGGGAAGCGTGCCAAGCGCTGGCCGAGCAAATCCGTACCCGTTATTCCCTGCCCGTCCACTTGTGGGATGAGCGCTTATCCACCGCCGCGGCGGAGCGGACGCTGATTGACGCAGACATGTCCCGGAAGAAACGAAAACAAGTGGTTGACCAGTTGGCGGCTACTTGGATCTTGCAAGGATATATTGATGCAAACAGGAGGATTTAAACATGGCAGAACAACAAGAATTTCTTATGATTCCCAACGAAGACGGCACTGAAGAAAAGTTTGAGATCCTGTATACATTTGAAAGTGATGAAACGGGCAAAAAATACATGTTCGTCGCGCCGGCGGATGAGTTGGAAAACGAACGGAACAACGAAGACGAAGAAGGCGTGGAAGTGCTTGCTTTCCGTTATACCGAAGAAGGCGACGATATCACGCTGGAGATGATTGAAGAAGACAACGAGCAGGAATGGGATCTCGTGGAGGAAATGTTTAACACCCTATTTTCCGGCATCGAACTAGAAGACGAAGAACATCAGTAAGCGAGGTTTTGGCACGATGGATGGACTGGGAGCGCGCGAGGTTCAGATCTTGCGGCAACAATTGGCCGACAGGCCGATGATTCATCAAGAAACCCCATATCATTTGGTGAATGAAGTGGACGTGGGGGGGCAACATTACGCCCTGTTACGCAAAGAGGGCGACCCTGCGGATGATGCTTATCTTTTTCGTGTCAACCAAGGAAGGTTGGAAGAAATTGAAGATGACAATGAATGGGAGAATATTGCCGAAGCTGTAGATGAAATGTTATATTTTCATGAATTTCAGTAAAAACGGGGAAATTTCCCCGTTTTTTTTTAAGCCATGTGTGATACCCTATAAAAGAGTTTTTTGACAAAAGAAGATCCTATTTTCACTGAAGTAGAAGGGGTACAAAGACATATGACATGGTTTTGGCGCATCTTCTTTACCTTTGTTCTCCTTGCCGGGTGGGGGGTATTAGGTTACTTCTATGTTGATTTTACGCTGGGATCACCAAAACGAACCAAACCAGTGGAAGTTGAAATCCCAAGCGAGTCCACCTTGCAAGAGATTGGAGAGATTCTTGAACAGAAGCGATTGTTGCGAGAGTCAACTTTTTTCCGTTATTATGCGAAATGGAAGAATAAGACCAATTTGCGTGCGGGAACGTTTGAAATCCTGCCGAATGAAACATTGGACCAAATATTGGTGAAGATTGCCGAAGGAAAAGAAAACAAAGTCAAAATCGTCGTCCCTCCAGGCTGGACGGTATATGAAATTGCTGATCGCTTGGAAGCTAAAGGCTTTGATAAAAAGGCGTTTTTGGAAGCGTTAAATAATAAGAAACCTCGGTATGCCTTTGAACATAAAATCGCCAAAAGCCCGGATCGCAAATATAAGCTGGAAGGTTATTTATATCCAGATACATATTATTTTAAGCCAAGTGAAAAACCCGAAGAGATCATTAACACGATGCTGGGACAATTTAATACCTATTATGAGAAACTCAATCTCGAACAGAAACTGCAAAACAATCCGCGTCTCAAGAACATGACGCTTGATAAGGTGGTCACTGTAGCATCGCTCATTCAGCGCGAGGGGCAAGACAAACAAGAATTGCCACGCATCGCCGGCGTTATTTATAACCGGTTGGATATTCGGATGCCGTTGCAAGTGGACGCATCGATTGTTTTCATGTACAGGGAGCAGGGGAAAAAAGTTACCCGGGTGTATCAAAATATGTACAAAGGCGTCAATCATCCATATAATACGTACATCAATTACGGCTTGCCCCCCGGACCAATCTCCAATACTACGGCGGAGGCGTTGGCAGCAGCTGTAAATCCGGAGAAACATAAATACCTGTACTACGTGACAAGGGAAGATGGGACAAAACGCCACTTCTTTGCCACAAAATTCCAACAGCATCAACAGTATAATGCAATTAGTAAAAGAAATAGAGAAAAAGGCCAAGCTATGCCGACAATCGGAGAGTAAATGGCCAGACCAAAATCACCTTCTCCCTCGGAAGGTGATTTTTACATTGGAGCAGATGGTCGAGATAAGGAGGGGGATCACGGCTACAAGTTCATTGGATGACTTTTCTTTGTGTGGATGTGGGGTCAGTTATGTTAATATGAAATAAAGTTTCGCAAAGACGATTGACTCTATATTAATAAAAGGAGTACTAGATAATGAAATGGTTTTTACGTATTTTCTTTACCTTGGTGCTCTTGGCGGGATGGGTTGGATTAGGCTTGCTCTATGTGGATTTCACATTAGGATCGCCTAAGCGGACAGAACCAGTACAATTAAAAATTCCGCCGCAAACCTCCTTGGAGGGCATTGGCCGGATTTTGGAAGAAAAAGGCTTGATTCGGAAATCCACCTTTTTCCGATATTATGTTATATGGAAAAACAAAACCAATCTGCGCGCGGGCAACTATGAAATCGCCCCAGGAGAAACACTGGATCAAATGCTGACCCGGTTTGCTGAGGGAAAGGAAAATACCGTTCGCATAGATGTTATTCCTGGTTTTACTGCTTATGACATAGCGGATCGCTTAACAAAAAATGGATTGGATGGACAGGGCTTTCTCAATGCGCTAAACAACAAGCCACCCAAGTTCGCCTTTGAAAAATCGATCCCTAAGCATCCGCAGCGCCCTTATAAGCTGGAGGGGTATCTGTATCCGGATACGTATTATTTTCCCAAAAAGGAAAAACCGGAAAATATCGTTAATGCAATGTTAGAGCGCTTCAACGAGCAATTGGTTGCATTAGATATCGAGAGAGAATTGAGGGAAAAGTCTCCGCTTTCTGGCAAAAGGATGACATTGGATCAATTGGTGACGGTCGCTTCCCTTATCCAACGCGAAGGCCAAGTGGCGAGTGAAAAGCCGATTATCGCTGGTGTGATTTACAACCGGTTGAATAAGAACAAAAAATTGCAAGTGGATGCGACCATCGTGTTTATGTACCGGATGAAAGGGCAAAAAATCAAGACGGTGCTGGAGCGGATGTATTATGAGAAGCATCCCTACAGTACGTATGCGATCACAGGATTGCCGCCAGGCCCGATTTCCACACCGACCAAGGTGGAATTGGAAGCGGCATTGCATCCGCAGAAACACCGGTATTTATTTTATGTGACCAGAGACGATGGTTCCAACCTGCATTATTTCGCAGAGACGGATCAAGGCCATCGGGCCAATCTCCAGAAGCGAGAGCGCAACCGCAAAAGCGCCCAAGCGAACAGCCAATAGGCGCATTGGCGCATGAGCTGATGCATGCTAATAAAAAGAAAGGTGCCGAATGAGATCGGCACCTTTCTTTTTATTGATCTTGGATGTCTTTGATCAGGGCTTGCTTTGTTTCCAGCTTTGCGATGGCCGGGGCGACTTTATGGGCGGGGGAGATGGTGTTGCCATCGACGGCGAATTTCCCTTGGTATGCGCCGATGATTACATAAGCATCTTGATTGGTGACGGAGCCTTGATATTTTTGCAAGAACAGGACATAAGACTGGTTCTTGTCCATAATCTTATTCCCTTCAATGGTTAAGTAGTTTTTACCGTCGAATCCGCCCGTTTCCAAAATGCGAATCGTTTTTTTGTCCGCATGGCCTTTGATTGTATTGTTGATATGAAAGTCCGTAACTGTAAAAAGCATGTTTTGATAGCGGATGCCTTGCTGTTTGGTCGATGCCGTACCTTCAACAATCAATTGGGCTTCTTGCTTCATTTCATCTACGCTGCTGTATTGCTTGTCCAAGGAGACGCCAACTTCCACCTCTTTTGGAGCGACGAAGGAAAAGTATATTCCACCCACCAGCAAAAGCCCGAGAGCGGTCATCATCAGGGTGTAAGCATTGCGCTTGATGCGTTTAACCATGGGATGGTTCCTCCTTTATGATCGGGATTGGGTTTGGGATGAAAGGGGATCAATAAATCGCATTTACCCCGTTAATATCGTCTTGTGTGGGGGAGTAAACGGTTCTTCCATCATTGTCATACATGACGGAACCTCCAGGCCCCAAGCGGTTTTCATGGCTCAGGCCCAAGGCGTGCCCCAATTCGTGGGTAATTACCCCTTTGCGTTTTTGGGAGGAATAACTATCTGTATAGTATGTGTTAATGGAGATATCCATGCGGTAAACCGTGCTTCCCGAGCTGGAGCCGACTGAGCATAATCCACTCCAAGACACGTTGCCGTAGTTGCCTGCTGTAGTGGTGATGCCAGGATTGGAACTGTAGGATAAATTGACATCGGTCCAGTTGCTCCATTCTGTTTTGCCGTTGTTGCACTGTGTGGTGTAATCGCCGTACATGTCGCACTCGTACGTGATATTGGGACTTGCCCATTTGTAACCCCATAGTACATAAGCGAATGTGGGAGACCAAGCACCTAAGACCAGTAAAAACGCGAAAATAGCCAACCCTTTTTTCATGTTGTGAACCTCCTGTGGCCAATAGGTTGATTGTGTTAATAATTTAATAATTAGATATCGAATTAAAATTACCTTTATTAAAATGAAAAATTATTATAATAGTATAATTATTACAATGAAATTTAATTATCTATCAAAATTGATCGTTAGCGTGTGTCCGTTGCATAGGATCGTGGTTCGCGGGCGCGTTTTCCCACTCATCTCAACGGTAAAAGGACTTCCTCGCCGCTTTGATCCCTCAGCAAGATTTGCGAGACACGTCCAGGATGCAATGTATCGGTTTTTGATATTTCTCAAGAGAGAGATGATGTTTCACCAAATATCGCGTGTGATTGAGATAGAAATAATTATTGAAATAGTATAACTATGTGATTCAAAACGGGATCTTTATCGTTCGTTTACGCGTTATTAACATCTTTCCATTAATTTAGAACATGATAGAAGATTGACATTTCCGGATGGAGAGTGAGTGTCAGCATGGCAGAAAATCATATTACGCGACGCGAATTCATGAAGTTTGTTGGTGTGGGGACGGCAGCATTGGTCGGAGCGACCACTGGACTGGAACAAGTCGCGGAAGCAGCGGAGAAGGGTACAACTGATGCGTTTAAAAAGATGGCCCACCGCCCCCCATTTCGCCCCATTTCCCCATCGGATCACGATAAGCTTGTTTTGCCCAAGGGATTTCGGCAGGATCTCATTGCCGCTTGGGGTGACGATATCGGCAATGGTGAAAAGTTTGGCTACAATTGTGACCTGACCGTTTACTTTCCCATCAATGGATCATCAAAACACGGACTGTTGTGGGTGAATCATGAGTATATCGGCACTGGGGCGCTCTTCATGTATGACGCTGACACGCCGGAAGCGGAGAAACATGCGATTGAACAATACAATGTCGGTGGAAGTGTCATTGAGATCAAGCTATCTGACGGCAAGTGGCGGTTGGTAAAAGGCAGTCGGTATGCGCGCCGGATTACAGCCAACACCATGATGGAATTGACCGGTCCCGCACGCGGGGATGCTGCCGTTGGCGGAGTCCATAATGTGAAAGGGACATTTGCCAATTGCAGTGGAGGCCGCACGCTGTGGGGTACGGTTCTCACTTGCGAAGAAAATTTTGAAGAAGATGCAAAGCGCTGGGGCCGCAATGACACCCATTATGGCTGGGTGGTGGAGGTGGACCCGTTTGATCCGTCTTCCACTCCGCAGAAGCATACGGCATTGGGACGGTTTTCCCATGAAAACGCAGCGATGACGTTGTCAAAGGATGGTCGATTGGTCGTCTACATGGGCGATGATTCCAATGACCAGTATTTTTACAAGTATGTGAGCAAGAAGAAGTATCAGCCGTCCCGGGGGAAAGACAATCGGTCACTGCTCAGTGAAGGCACGCTCTATGTGGCCAACTTGGCTGATGGCAAATGGGTGCCTTTGGATTTAGAAGAGAGTCCTACTTTAAAAGCTAGGTTTAAGACGCAAGGGGAAGTATTGGTGCATGCACGGGATGCGGCCAAGCTGGTGGGAGCGACCCCGCTTGACCGGCCGGAGGATGTGGAAGTAAATCCGCGTGACGGCAGTGTGTACCTCGCGTTGACTAACAACACCAATCATGGCAACTTCCATGGGCAAATCCTGCGTCTGATTGAAGATGGGGATGATGCCGCCGCGAAACGCTTCGTCTTTGAGGTATTTGCCGTGGGGGGACGGCAAAGCGGGTTTTCTTGCCCCGACAATTTGCTGTTTGACAAACAAGGTAACCTATGGGTGTGCACGGATATTTCATCTGGCAAGATGAACAAGGACAATACCTATGAATCGTTTAAAAACAACGGCCTTTTCTTTATCGCGACCCAAGGGCGACAAGCGGGAGAAGCTTTCCAATTCGCGTCCGGCCCCCGGGAAGCGGAAATGACTGGACCCGATTTCACCCCGGATCAGCGCACGTTGTTTATCGCCGTTCAGCATCCAGGTGAAGAGACCAAAGACCCAAAAAATCCAACTAGCCATTGGCCGTATGGAGATATTCCCCGTCCGGCTGTTGTAGCGATTCGTGGATTCTGAGACAAACCGGTTTTGAAACAACTTTGACAACAGGACTTATGCGTATACCCCGCTCATTTCCTGTCCAAGATGGAGAGAGAAGAGCGGGGTGTTCATGTTATGAGGAAGTGGCGTACTTGGCTTATCAGCTTTGGTATGATCGCCGCGTTTGGTTTGATTGTGTGGCGGCTTTATTATATCCAAATTGAGGCGACGCGCTCATTTTCCATGCGTGATCAGAAGGTGGATCTCATTCGTCTGGCGGAAGAGCGCCAACGGGAGGAGATGCTACTGAATAGCGGTCGTGGCGCGATCTTGGATCGCCATGGGGAGCGGTTGGCCGGAGGGGACGATTATCACCTCCTTGTGTTTCCGCAAACACTCCACCTGATGAAAGCGAAGCGGCAACAGTTTGCCCAATTGGCCTCGTTGATCCATATGCCACTAACCCAACTGGAGATTCAATTGGCGCAAATCCGGTTTCCGGGGCTGTTGTCCGGGCCAGCGGGGGAAGAGATTGTGTTGTCGCAGGCCGATAAGGAACAGATTCACCGCTTGCAATTGCCCGGCGTGATGGTGGTGCGTTCCGATTACCGGATGTCCATCAATCATCCGGCGCAACAGGTGTTGGGACGATTGGTTCAAAATCCGGGCTTAATGAAATCGTGGTATCCAGAGCAGGTGGCGAGTGGCAAGTGGACCCCCGATTCTCACTTAGGTGTGACTGGCATTGAGGCTGCGTTTGAACCTTTCTTGCATGGCAATGTTGAAGAGCGGTTGGCTTACACGACCATGGGTAGTGGACTGCCGTTAATCGGCGGGGGGATGAAACGAATAACGAGCAGAGCAGGAAACGATGAACATCCTTACACAGTGGTTACCACGTTGGACAAAAAGCTGCAATTGCGGGTCGAACAGATTTTGCGCCAGGAAAATGTGCAAGATGGCGCCGTTGTGGTGCAAGATGTTGCCAGCGGGGATGTGTTGGCGATGGCCAGCCGACCCGCTGTTCGTAAAGGTGTGCATGAGAACCAACCTTGGGATAACCGGGCGTTGCTGGAGACTGTACCTGGGTCCATTTTTAAGACGGTCGTCGCGGTGGCTGCATTGGAACAAGGGATTGTGAAGCCGGATACTGTTTTCCAATGCGACGGAGAATTGGAACAAGCCAGGTTAACTGACGACAAACATGGAGGACATGGTCGTCAAACGTTTGCAGAGGCTTATGCCAACTCCTGCAATGTAGTGATGGGGATGGTGGCCCAGAAGTTGGGGGCCGAGCATCTTGAAGCATATGCCAAAAGGCTAGGGTTGGCGCAAGAAGTACTTTGGTCAGGCAAAGTGTTCCATGATGAGCATTTCACCCAATTGCCCCAAGAACAGAAGGGCATGGTTTTTGCCAAGACAACGCCGAAGAACGATCCTGGAGTCATGGCGCAAACAGGTATCGGGCAGCGGGACGTACGGGTGACCCCGCTTCAGGCCGTCAATATGGTGACAGCCCTGTTTCACCAGGGAAAGCCTTTCAAACCGAGAGTGGTTAAGGAAATTCGCGATGGAACGGGGCGGGTGGTATATCAGTTTAAACCACAAGTATTGCCTGGGGCCAAGACGTTAAAGCCGGAGACGATTCAGGCGATGAAACAAATGATGCGGTTGGTGGTGGTGAAGGGGACTGCCAAATCGGTAGCCGGTACGACATGGTCACTGGCCGCAAAAACAGGGACAGCGCAAATCGGATTGGATAAAAGACGCTATAACAAGTGGATGATCGGCTTCGGCCCCTTCGAGAGGCCACAAGTGGCAATCTCCATTGTGTTGAGAAATATCTCGGATTCTGAAGATCCACGGGCCAAGCGTGTATTTAGAGCAGTGATGGAAGAGATCGCTAAACAGAAACCTACCGATGAAAAAGAGCATGTAGCAAAGAAGCAATCTGCCAAGAAATAGAAGATTATATGAATATAAAAGCAACCAGCGTGTGTTCTGGTTGTTTTGTTATGTCGTTATGATTATCATATAGGTAGGTTAAAAGGATAAGTCAAAGGAGTAGACACAATGAAGATCACCGTGAATCTGACAAAGGCTGAACTAGATTTGATTGAAGAGGCGCTCTTGCAATATCAAAATCTTTTGCTGAAATCGAAAGATCAGGATGAGATGGTATCGGATGAGCTAAAATTAGTTCAACGCGTATTGGAAGAATTTGGGATGGAAGGTTTGGAAAGTGAAGAGATGGATCAGGCGCAAGCACAACCTCAATCGCAAAAAGCGCTACCCATCCCACCTGCCAACAATCAATACCCAACCCAACCCAATCAGTTTCCAGGCCCGAATCAATATCATGGCCCAGGGACGTTTGTCACGCCAAACCAATACCCATTTTCCCGATAAGGTTAACCACTTCATTGGGAAGTTAGGGAACGTTTCGTTCGGTGGAAGGATGAAACGGCTAGCTATGACAGGATAAAGGAGTTGCACTCACCAGAGGCAACTCCTTTTTATGTTTGTCACTCTAAGTGAAAGTTCAAATATGTGAAAAGAAAAAACTGCTATGTTAATGTATAATCTTTTTATATAAAAGTGTGTTGATTACCCATTGAATGGAAAAGGTGATTGGAATTGGGTGGCCGAATATATATGAAATAGCGCCTTACCAGTTTTCCAGAGGCCGGACTCACCACACGAAGACATGATGCTTCGGGAGGCGTTTATGCAAGTCATACGAACGGGTGTGTTAGCCCTCGCACTGGTCATGGTACTATCAGCGTGTACCATGTCTTGGCAAGATGTGAAAACCGGATGGGGAAAAATAGACCCTACTTTGCGCGAGCCGACATTGGCGGAAATATTGGAATTGACCCAGACGACACTCAAAAAAGAAGCGGGTTGGACTTACCAGGTCAAACGTCAGGAGAAGTTGACCAGGAATCAACAGCAAACGGCGTCACAGTATGAAGCCAAGATCAATGTGACCAGTGACCCTTATGCGATGAGAAGTCAGGGCACGATCACATCCACTGGAAAAAGCGAATCCGAACAATTAGTGATGATTGGAGATAAAGGATATCTAAAGACCGGGAATGCACCGTGGAAAACGGGCACGCGTGCGGAAATGCGGACAAGTGTTGAAGACCCGACACAAGCACTCATTGAATTGGCGGCAGCTGTCAAACAAAAAAGCGCCACATTTCGCATGGTTGAAACCAATGGATTTTTCCGTGTCACTGCGGAGTTACCTCCCGGACGGGCGGCGGGGATATTAGGAAACAATGCCCGGGCCGAATTGGAGCCTTCCTTGGCGCAGCTACGGGGATGGGGCATCCGGGTGGATCCAGCAAATATACGTTTGAAATCTTATAAGAGAGAAGTACATATTGATTCGAAAACCCACGTGTTGCATGCTGTGTTGACCCAGTTCTCATTTGAGATTCCAACCCCGACTGGGACGGTGACGTATCAACAAACGCAAACGGCAGAAGTGGGTGGTGTGTTTAAGGAGAAAATCACTCTACCGATTGAGTTGAGGCCAAAAGCGAAGTGAGGTGCGGTTGTCGTTCATGTGGAGGGCCAATTGGCCGGAAAGGTTCCTTGTGTGAGGAACCTTTTTTTATTTTACCGTCATCATCTCGGTATTGTAATCCAGCAGATCTTACCGATGCGATGGGCTTCGTGGTCAGGGAATCAACAAGGATTCCCTATGGATTCTTCGTGGATTCCCCTTAATTGGGTGGCAGTAGCAAACGGGCGATTGTGGTCGGCTTGCAATTTTTTTACTTGACTTTCCACTTATATGGAAGGTTTATACTTCTAGTACAGAAAGGAGCTATTCCCATGTTTAAGGTCAGCGAGTTCTCAAAGTTAAGCCAAGTGCCCGCTAAAACATTACGTTTTTATGATCAAATTGAACTTTTAAAACCGGCCTACACGGATCAACAGAGCGGTTACCGTTACTACAAGAGCGAACAGTTGCTCGATCTGCATCGGATTCTGGCGTTTAAGGAGCTTGGCTTTACCCTTGAACAAATCAAACAGCTCTTGAAAGACAACGTATCTACAGTTGAAATGCGAGGAATGCTTCGTCTTAAGCAAGCAGAACTTCACTCGCTGATTCAGTCGGAAATGGAGCGTTTAAGGCGGATTGAGGTGAGACTTGTACAAATTGAACGGCAAAGTGACGGTCTTTCTCCGTATGAGGTTGTGGTGAAGAAGGTGGAGCCCTTATTGGTTGCGACGCTGAAAGAGACCACTAGCAGAGCAAGTATTCCCGAACTGTTTGAAGAAATTGATGAATATCTAAAGTGGAATAACTTACCACTCCCTGTCACCCATATGGTGATGTGGCATGGTTGTCCGGAATGTGAAAGCAACATCGATTTAGAAATCGCTTGCCCCATTCCGCGCAAGCTTCAAGATACCGCACGTTTTCGTACAGTGGAATTGCCGGGATTGACTGTTGCGGCGGTGACTCATATCAGCCGACCGGATGTGGATACGCCAGTGAGCATCGATCTGGGATCATGGATTGAGGAGAACGGCTATCAGATCAGCCCGGAAATGCCAAGCAGAGAAGTATATTTATCAACTGAAGAGGGTGACAAGCTGCGGTATGTAACTGAGAGTCAGATGCCCATTTTGAGAGCCGGGTGTATGTAATAAACCAGTATGCCAATATTTTAGTCAGTCAAGCATCAATGACAAAGCAAAAAAAGGAGCATGTGATATGACTGATTATCAGATGATTTCGGAATTTGATGTGCCCGTTAAGATGAGAGATGGGATTGTGTTGCGTGCAAATATTTATCGGCCCAATCGGGAAGGAAAATGGCCCGTTCTACTCCATCGCCATCCGTATAATAAAGATAACCCTCCTGTTTCTTTTGGGTTATACGATATTTCTCGTGCCGTTCGGCAGGGATATGTGGTCATCGTTCAAGATACAAGGGGAAGATTTGCTTCTGAGGGAGAGTGGGAGCTTTTTTCGACCAGTCAACAAGAAGCTTCTGATACCGTTGAGACCATCCGCTGGGCAAGCACGCTTCCCTATAGCAATGGTAAAATTGGTTCGTTTGGTGAATCTTATTCCGCATTTGTACAGTGGGCAGGCATGCTGCATCATCCACCTGAACTAAAAGCAGCAGCGCCTTCTTTTTCTTGGAGCGACCCCTTTGATGAATTGATATACCGGGGAGGAGCGCTGGAACTTGGGTTTTTGTCCTATTGGCAATTAGGAATGTATTTGGACACGCTCTCAAGAATTTATGCCGATGAGCAAGAACGATCCATTGCTTTGGCGCAGTTAATTTCAGACATTGATCAACTAAAAACGGAGATCAACGCACTACCATTGAAAAATTTTGCGCCTTTTGCCCGAAATAAGGTAGCTCCAGTCATTCTTCAACATTTTGAGCGAGGCATGGCTCAAGATGATGTAGATGCATTATCGTTGAAGGGGAAATATGACAAATTTACAGTTCCTACACTTAACATGGCAGGTTTGTACGATATCTTCTTGCAAGGAACCATTGAAAACTTTTTGCACATGCGTAACACAGGCGGTAGTCCAGAAGCTCGGCAGAGCAAATTAGTTATTGGGCCATGGGTGCATTTGGATCATAGCCATCAAGCTGGTGAAATAAATTTTGGAATGGCTGCCAACGTTGCTGTCGTGGATTTGGTCGGGCTCCAGTTGCGATGGTTTAATCATTTCTTAAAAGGAATGGATACAGGTTTCCTCAATGAAGCACCTGTCAAGCTATTTGTGATGGGCGAAAATGTTTGGCGCGATGAATATAAGTGGCCGCTTGCTCGAACTATTTATACTCCGTATTACTTGCACAGCCAAGGACATGCCAATACGCTTCTAGGTGATGGCGTACTTAGTACAATCGCACCCGATCAAGAGGCGGCCGATCATTATACGTATGATCCCTTGAATCCGGTCATCACGAAAGGTGGAGCGATCATGATGCCTCCTGACTTTCCTGGCGGTGCAATGGATCAGCGAGAGATTGAATCACGCGATGACGTATTGGTTTATACCACTCCCGTATTAGAAGAAGACATAGAAGTGACAGGGCCGGTGAAAGTGAAACTGTGGGCAAGCTCAAGTGCCTTAGACACCGACTTTGTTGCACGATTAGTTGATGTTCATCCCAATGGGTATGCACAAAATTTGACTGATGGCATTATTCGTGCCCGTTATCGCAATGTTGCTAAGGGGGAGGCTCCTAGCTTAATCGAGCCTGGAAAAGTTTATTTATATGAAATCGATTTATGGGCAACCAGCAATCTCTTCAAAAAAGGACATCGCATTCGCTTGGATATAACGAGCAGCAATTTCCCGCGTTGGGACCGGAATCCTAACACTGGCAGAAATCCGGGTGAAGATCAGGCTGCAGATGTTGTGATCGCTCGGCAAACCATCTATCATGATGCAGAACATCCTTCTTCTGTTATTCTGCCGATCATACCAAGAAAATAAGGTACTGTCTGTACTTTTGATTGGTTGGTCGTTTTTGGACGTATCTCCGATTTTCACTCAGTTAAAAAGAAATTACCGCTAATAATGAAAAAAGAGGAATCTTGCGCATTCCTCAAATATGTTTATTTATCCTTTGGTTTTCTATAAACCAGATAAATATCATATGATTATTGAATATTTGCTTATTTGTGTTTGGAAATCCTCGAAGAAGCAGCTGGAGCATGGCATCCGGCTGCTTCTTTTAGATCGCGTCTGCTGGTAAGTTGAGTTGCACTTCATTTACGCATGCCAAATGCGGCGTTGATTTGGCCCCGGATCATTTGATTCCGTAGCTGGCGGTGCTTCCGCTGGTTTTCCATTCGTTTGATCTCCACTGTTTGCAGTCCGTCTTCTATGTGGTTGGCAATATCCATCAACTTCTCAATATCCGAAAAGGAAAACTTTCGCGTCCCGCCTTTTGTCCGCTCAGGAAAGATTAATTGTCGTTCTTCATAATAGCGGATCTGTCTGACGGACAGCCCGGTCATCTCGCTAACCGTTCCGATATTGATGACTTTGCGATCTTTGTAAGACATAAGCCGCTCACCTCATATTCACTTTAACATAAAACCTGGCGGCTTCAGGCAGTTTTTGTTAGATTATCTCACATAAATAAATGTTGAAATGCGTTTTGTGTAATAAAATATGACGTGATTATAGAGTGGATTGAAACCATTATGACATAATGAAGTGACAGGAAAAAACGTGAGGTTAGAGAATCTTTCAACAATTAGAAATGGATGTTAGATGACAGCGGGATGTAGGAACAGGGAGGAGGCGGCCGACATGACGGAATATGTGACAGCTTGTCAAATCCCGTCAAAAATCAGCCTACTGGAAGTGATCCGCTTTGTGGAAAAAGCAGATCAATATGATTGCTATATAGTCATTGAAGCAAATCGAATTTCTATCAACGCCAAAAGCTTACTCAGCATGTGCGTGTTGGTGTCGGGTATTATTAAAGGTCCTGTCACTATTCGAACTTCTGGCGTGGATGCAAAAAAAGCGCTAGTGGCAATGGAACGGCTGTTTTCGCTTCACCTTGGTAGCGAGCAAATCGGCGCCGCGGCTGGTGTCGATTTGCCCCGTACCGAGATAAGCGCAAAACGGTTTTCGGCATCGTCGGATCAATAGAATGAGTGTGGTGTACACTTTTTTCAGGAGTGCAGTGCTCTTGGAAATGAGCGTGTAGTATCGTCGATTGCTGACTTTGAATTATTGTTATTGAGTAAAATATCGATACGGTTGGTTTATGGTTTATCGCGACGTAGCCAATGGAGTCCGTTCTAATGACCTGCTGATTATGGCATGTCATTGATGAACAGATTGATTGCTTATGCAAGCTGGGTGTGATGATTTGTGGCAAATTCGATCAGAGGATACCAAACAGGGCTGGATGGCTATAGCCTCAGCCGATCTGTGACCTAACATATAGACGCGTATTGATTTACGAAAGTTAGGTTTCGTAAACTAAAATGATAAACCCAGTGTTTATAAGGGGTTTGAGGCGGTTTGATTTGATTGTTTTTGACGGCAGGCATTGGCATTTTCTGTTTATTTCTCATTAAATCAAGTTATCTTAAAGATGGAGAAGAGATGAAAACGTTTGATGAACTGGCCCAAGAATTAAAACCCGTTGATCCCGATGTTTCCGCTGCTTGGAGAATTGTTTTAATTGGATTGGATACAGAGATATTAACGGTAAGGGAGCTACAAGAGGTTTATGAATGTTTGAAAGAAAATGTCGGCCGTGGCTTTGAAGAATTTGATTTTGATCCACATTTTCCTGATGGTGAGATTCGGGTTTCCTTATTAGATGAAGAAGTATTTTGCTCAAAGGAGTTGTTTATTGAGCATTTGGGAAAAGTGCTTCACAGTTATAACGAATCTGGTTAGAGTATAAGCGAAAGGTTAGGTCAAATTTCTTTTAAGTGGTTAACAAATAGCCCCACTCTTTTCACTCATCGGCGGTGGAAAAACAGGATTTTCGATGAGGAGGGAGTGGGGCTTTTTTATCGTTTGATTCGTTTGTAGGTATCTAATGATGTGTAGAAGGTATTCATTCGCTGTTCCATTGTTTTTACTAATTAAGGGAGTGCCATCCTGTGGAGATAGGACAATAACCGTTAAACATATACATAACAGTGGTGAATGGAACAGGAACCCAAAAGCCCAATTTGTCATAAGGTAGTATGGTCTGCGCTTACGATCGGGTGGAGGTGGAGTGGATTGTTTGGACTTTTCACAGCCGTGGCGATGGTGATCAAAGAAATGATCGCCTTTGTTTCGTATATTAAAAACAATGCCTTTCCGCAACCCTTATCAGAAAAAGAAGAAGCAGAATGCTTGCAGCGCTTGGCCCAGGGAGATCAGGAGGCAAGAAACAAGCTGATTGAACACAATCTGCGTTTGGTGGCGCATATTGTGAAGAAGTTTGAAAACACCGGTGAAGACAATGAAGATTTGATTTCCATCGGCACCATCGGTTTGATCAAAGCGATCGAGTCATACCAATCAGGCAAGGGCACCAAGTTGGCCACCTATGCAGCCCGGTGTGTTGAAAATGAAATCTTGATGTTTTTGCGGTCCCTGAAGAAATCGCGCAAGGATGTGTCATTGCATGATCCAATTGGCACAGACAAGGAAGGGAATGAAATCACATTCGTTGACATTTTGGGGTCAGATAAGGATGAAGTGGTGGATTCTGTGGAGTTGAAGATTGAACGGGATAATATCTATTCGCATCTTCACATCTTAGACAAACGGGAGCAAGAAGTTATCTGCTGCCGGTTTGGCTTAAATGGCGAGGAAGAGAAAACGCAACGGGAGATCGCCAAAGCGTTGGGGATTTCGCGCTCATATGTGTCACGGATCGAAAAGCGGGCGTTGATCAAGTTGTTGCATGAGTATTATCGGTCGGGAAAGAAACGGGAGTGAGGGTGTTTGCCCAGGTAGTGTTTGAACATCAGTTATGAACGGCATACGTATGATGGCCCATCCACGTTGGAGCGGACCAACTAGAAAGCGCCTTACCAGAGGTAGGGCGCTTAATTTTATGCCATTTTCTTTTCTGTTTGCGAAAAAATATGCCATGAGGACTGACTAGTCAGATGGGTATTGTCTGTGATGTCCATAGGGCCATTGTTCTGGTGTCTGATGGACTAACTAAAGACCGGTATTTTTTTGCTCAGGCCAAGCGTTTGTGATGTTTCAGTGCGAATTTCTTGGAGAAGTTTTGGGTTGTCGACGAGCGATATGCCATAAGAGGGAATCATTTCTTTGATTTTGGGTTCCCATTCTTTCATTTGTTGCGGGAAGCATTTTTGCAATACCTCCAGCATGGCGTGAACGGCTGTCGAAGCGCCTGGTGAAGCGCCGAGCAGGGCGGCGATCGAACCATCGGCAGAACTTACGACTTCCGTGCCAAATTGAAGAGTGCCTTTGCCTCCAGTCTCGGTATCTTTGATTACTTGCACGCGTTGGCCGGCCACGATAATGTTCCAATCCTCACTTCTAGCGTCAGGAATGAACTCGCGCAGTTCTTGCATGCGCTGTTCGTTCGATAACAGCAATTGCTGGATCAGGTATTTCGTCAAGGCCATCTCTTTTACGCCAGCCGCCAGCATGGTTAAGATGTTGTTCGGTTTGATGGAGCCAATCAAGTCAAAATAGGAACCCGTTTTTAAAAACTTGGGTGAGAAGCCGGCAAACGGCCCAAACAACAAGGTTTTTTTGTTGTCGATATATCTTGTGTCAAGATGCGGAACCGACATGGGGGGAGCGCCAACTTTTGCTTTGCCATACACTTTTGCATGATGCTGTTCAACTACTTCTTGGTTGTTACATACCATGAACAGCCCGCTTACCGGGAACCCTCCGATCCGCTTTGACTCAGGAATACCGGTTTTCTGTAGCAGTGGCAAGCTTCCGCCCCCGCCTCCGATAAAGACAAATTTGGCGGTATGGCGTTCGACTTTGCCGCTTTCCAGATTACGTACTTTGACTTCCCACAAACGGTCACCGGCGCGTTTGATATTCTTTACTTGATGCTTGTAGTGAACCTCGACGTTTTCGTTCTTTAAATGCTCAAACAACATGCGTGTCAAAGCGCCAAAGTTAACATCTGTGCCTGATTCAATTCTCGTCGCCGCGATGGGTTCCTTCGGTTGGCGGCCTTCCATGACGAGTGGAATCCATTCTTTTAGTTTTTTAGGGTCATCGGAAAATTCCATCCCTTGAAATTGATGATAGGCTGTAAGCGCTTCAAACCGTTTTTTCAAAAAGGCAACATTCTTTTCCCCTTGCACGAAGCTCATGTGAGGGATAGGCATGATAAAGTCTTTTGGATTGCAAATCAGGTTGCTTTTTACCAGATAAGACCAAAATTGCAGGGAGAGCTGAAACTGTTCATTGATTTTTATCGCTTTGCTAACATCAATCGAACCGTCAGGCTTTTCAGAGGTATAGTTGAGCTCACACAATGCAGCATGACCCGTACCCGCATTGTTCCATTCATTTGAGCTTTCCTCTCCTGCCTTTGCGAGCTTCTCAAACACTTTGATTTCCCATTCAGGTGCTAACGCTTTCAGCAATGCTCCCAGTGTCGCGCTCATGATTCCGGCACCAATCAAGATAACGTCTGTTTTTTTCGGCATGTTGCTCATTGCGATCTTCCCCTAAAAGTAGTTTCGTTCCAAGTCAGATAAATGTGAAGCAATGGACAAAGAATAAAACACGAATGAATTGAAAGAGGTCAGATAATATATTCATTATACAGTAGATAACAACAGAAATGTGAAATAAGAAACTTTCTACCTTGAATAGAAAATCTGAAAACACAATAAAAAAAGGACGGTGACTCGCCCCCATCTGTGTTTTTAACTCTTGGGCTTCCTTTTCATCACATTTCCTTCATCAATCCAAGGCACTTGGTAATGTTCGTTTCAACCGTTCATCCTGTTTCCGCTTGCTTGCTGACAAGACCGGTCCAGCGCTTGAAGTGAAGGGGTTCACAACCTTTTGAACACCGATCACACTAATGGGCAGCTGCTGTTCAACCGAACGTCACGCCTGCTACTCCCAACATATCGAATTTTTCTGTATATGGCAAGGGATGTTTTTCGGATGCCTGCGAGAGAGGGAGCCATTTGTTTACCTCTTAGCAGAGAAAGACGATGCTCCCGGTCTTATCCTCATCGACTTGGTTCCCATTTTTGCTTCGATGGTCATCGCCGTGTTCACTGCTGTTCTACAAAGACTTTTACACGAAGCCGTTGAGATCAAATCGGAAAATGACTTAATCATCTGAGGCAATAATCATCAACATTGATGTCATGCTGGCTGAAAGAAAAATGAGTGTCATGGAACTGTCCGAGAGCGTAGGCATCGCGATGGCCAATCTGTCTATATTGAAAATTGGAAAGGCAAAAGCGATTCGTTTGTCAACGTTGGATGCGATTTGTAAGACTTTGGACTGCCAACCTGGGGATATTTTAGAGTACAAAAGTAATGCATCTGATTAAGAGAGGTGATCCGATTTGGATCACCTTCTTTTTTAGAATCTTAGAAGGTTTCTTTGGTGAAAATAACCCCGACGATAAAAAGGCGTCAAGTTATGGAGGAATGAACCGTGTCGATTCTGTTTTCGTTGACGGGGTTGTTGTTGGTGTATGTACTGGGAAGGTTGATCAGTTTTAACCGCAGGGGGATTAAATACAGGCCCATTCTCACTATGTTGGTTGTGCAAGTGGTTCTTGCCTTTATCTTGTTAAACACCAAAATTGGGATTTCTTTGATATCCGCCATCTCCCGAGGATTTGAACGCTTGATGAGCATCGGGGTGAGTGGGGTGGATTTTGTGTTTGGTGGATTGGAAAACAAAGGCATATCCACTTTCTTTTTGGATGTGCTGCTCCCCATCGTGTTCATCTCTGTGTTGATCGGTATTTTGAGTTATTACCGTATCCTTCCTTTTATCATTAAATATGTTGGGCTAGGATTAAACAAAATCAATGGCATGGGCAAACTGGAAAATTATATCGCCGTGTCATCCGCGATCTTGGGGCAGTCGGAGGTTTTTTTGACGACCAAGAACCAGATCGGTTCCGTCTCCGAGCGGCGGTTGTACACGCTGTGCACTTCTGCGATGAGTGCGGTCAGCATCGCGATTGTTGGCGCCTATATGACGATGATTGAGCCTCGGTTCGTGGTGACGGCCATTGTGATTAATATTTTCTCGGCATTGATTGTTGCAATCATCATCAACCCGTATGACTTGGAGAATGAAGAAGATTTGGCCATTGAGCATGAACGAGAGTCAAATCTGTTTGAGAATATCAGTGAAAGCGTCATGGACGGGTTTAAAGTGGCTATTATCGTCGCTGCTATGCTAATTGGGTACATCGGGTTGATCCAGTTAATCAATGCCCTGTTTTTAACCGTGTTCACCATTTCATTTCAAACCGTGTTGGGATACATTTTCGCTCCGATCGCCATGTTGATGGGAGTGCCGTGGTCGGAGGCAATCCAAGCGGGAAGCATCATGGCTACTAAACTGGTTACAAATGAATTTGTGGCTATGCTTGACTTCAAGAAGATTGCAGGGCAGGTCTCCCCGCGCACGGCGGGCATCGTATCCGTTTTCTTAGTTAGCTTTGCCAACTTCAGCTCGATCGGCATTATTACAGGTGCGGTCAAAGCACTTCATGAGAAGCAGGGGGATGTCGTTGCGAAATTCGGTTTGAAATTGTTGTATGGTTCTACACTGGCGTCAATCTTATCGGCAACGATCGCCGGATTGTTCATCTGAATGGAAGGTTGAAAAGGAGCGCGTTGGCGACTCTTTTTTTATATAAAAAAATCATCCCCGCAAAGCAGGGATGATGAGGGCATGTCTGGCCTGTTCATCAGACACGCCCTGGTGCGATGGATTAAGCCATCATGCGGGTCAGCTTTTTGGATACCAACATGAGAACAAGGCCGAAGAAGATTGCCAGCCCGCCGATTACGCTGAAGATTTCCAAATAACCGAGCGTTGCGGTGAGTGCCGCTACTTGGCCCGCGACGATATTGGCGATACCGGTGCTAGCCAGCCATACACCCATCAGCAAAGATGCCAATTTGACAGGGGCGATGCGGCTGACCATCGACAAGCCAATCGGCGATAGGAACAGTTCGCCCAAGGTGTGGAACAAATAAGTCATCACGATAAACAGCAGGTTTGCTTTGACTACGATGTTGGTCTCATCGCTACCGGTTTGCAATACAGCGATAGCCAAGATGATAAATCCGGTACCCAACAGGATCATGCCCAAGCCCATTTTGATCGGTACGGGCAAATCGCCGCGTTTGGATCGTGCCAGCTTGATCCAGAGCATCGAAACCAGCGGCGCCAACAAGATAATGAACAAGGGGTTCACTGATTGGAACCAAGATACGGGGATGGTCCAACCAAACACTTCTCTGTCCACGAATTTTTCTGTGTACAAGGACAGGGACGTGCCGGCTTGTTCAAACCCGGCCCAGAAAAATACAACAAAACAGGTAATGATGATGATGGCCCAAGTTCGATTCTTTTCTTGTTTGGTCAGCGGTGCGTTGCTCACTTGCTTCTTGTCCACGGTTGCCGCTTTCACATTTGGCTTTTTGCCCAAGTCGCCAAGGTAACGGTTGCCTAGCATGTTAAAGATGATTTGTCCGATAATCATACCGATGGCAGCAGCCAGGAACCCATATTTGAAGCCGAATACTTCGACGCCGTTCACGGTTGTTTTGAAGAAGTCTTCAGCCAAAAATCCGCAAACGAGCGGAGCGAAAAATGCCCCTAAGTTAATCCCCATGTAGAAGATCGTAAAGGCGGCATCACGGCGCTCATCTTTGTCATCATACAATTCCCCAACCAAGGTGGAGATGTTTGGCTTGAAAAAGCCGTTTCCGATTATGAGCAAGCCCAAGCCCAGAAACAGGGCGGCTTTTGTTTGCGATACGAACAAAGCCAGGTTACCCAACGCCATCGTAACCCCGCCGATGGTGATGGCCAAGCGTTTGCCGATGAAACGGTCGGTCAGCCAGCCGCCGATGAGCGGAGTGAAGTACACCGCACCGGTGAAGAATCCGTAGATGCTAGCGGCGACTGCTTCACTAAATCCCAGCCCACCGCTGATAAATGTTTTTGTCAAATAAAGGATTAATAGGCCACGCATGCCATAATAACTGAATCGCTCCCACATCTCTGTGAAAAAGAGCAGGTATAGTCCAGGTGGGTGTTTTTTACGAGCCGCTTGCGGCGAGCCAGATGAATCCAGCTTCGTAGCTGTGTTCATTAGTAGTCCTCCTTCAACTATCGATGCATGATAAGATTAGTATGATCTTTAATGTAAAAAGAATTTATCTAATCACACGAGTTAATGTGTGATAGACTCGCGAATTAAAGCAAATAATGGAAACAAAAGTCTAAAAAAAACAAGGATACTTGCAGTTGTAAATGTTTGTTTCATCTCCAATCCTCAATCAATGCATCTGATCTGCGGCTCCAGGTGTTTTTATTCCGTGAATTGATTGAATTTAGGTACAAAAAAAGAAAAGATGTTTTATTTTCCAGAGATGTTTGCCACTGCGCTCGGGAAAAGGATTTTAAAAAATTTTATACAAAAACATAATCTTTTCTCATCACAGATTTTAAATGATTATCTACCGGTTAGTCAACAGAAGGATATGGAAGTATATTCACGAAGAATGGATAAATCTGCATGAAACCGCTTTTAGCCCCGATTTTTCTAAACCAAAAAAATAATCGAACCGTAAAAGAACGATTCGATTAAGGTTTGCAGATGTTCCGTTATACCATGATTATGGGAGAAGGTGCGGGCATATGTGGCGAAACAAGTTGGCCGGTAGAAGAGACGGCATCCCTTTCCCAATGAGTGATTTTATACGTGTGAAGCGAATGGGAAACAAAGGTAGAGCCGCTGGCCTATGTATCGGACACGCCCTAGTAGTTGTAGGTGATTTGGTACATCGTGAGCACGCTTTCACTGTTCATGCTACGGATATAGAATCGGTAATCACCAGCGATCATGTTGGTGAATGTGACGGCATTTGCTGTCTTGGTCAGTGTTTTGGTGATTTTTCCACCGCCGATCCTTTCCACGGTGATATCGTAGACGTAGTTGATGCAGGGCGCAACGCCTGGAATCCAAACCTTGATTGCTTTGCCGGCTTCGACCTGGCCGTTGAACACCAATGCGTCTCCTTCACTGATATTGGACCAATTTTGGATAACGTTCATCTTACCTGCCCCTTATACAGAGATGTGAAATGAAAAGTAGTCAGGGCTATTATATAATATTATTCATTTTGTGAATAGTATAGGAAATATTAACTTCTCCTGGTTACTTTCGTGTTGGGGTATCCAGCGTTTCTTACATCTTCTGCGCGGGCATTGGCCAATTCTTCATCGTCAAATTCGCCGGCCGAGACCACATAGACGGTGCCCGCATCACCGTTCTTTTCGTAATAATGGGCCGGAATGCCCTTGCTATTTAAAGATTTGACGCATTCATCGGCTTGAGCTTGCTCCGCGAACCGATCGACAATGACCACGTATGTAACTGGCGCCGGCTCTTGTGGCACTTGCGGCTTCTCTTGTCCGGGTTCTTGACCGTGCGGTCCTTCGTTTGCGGGTTCTTCTTTCACAGTGTCGTGATCAGGGTCCTGCAGGACAGGCACTGGTTCGTCGACCTCTGTTTGCTTACTTTGCTCCTTGTGGCCACTGTTTTTTTCCTTCCATGCTGTTGCTTCCGGCTTGACGTTTTGCAATGCCTGTTCGTTGGGCTCAGGAGGAGGTACTTGCCCAGTTTGCGGCTTTTGGAGCGCTTTTTCGCCGCTTACATTGAAATAGACAAAGCCTGAGATGAGGAAAAGGGGGATAATCCCCATCAGCGCAAACCGGAAAAATTTGCTCGGCTTGGTTGTTGCCACCGTCGCCGAAACGAGCGGTTGGTCTTCAGCGCTTTCTCCCCTGTTGATTGGAAGCGCCAGCGCGCGTGTCGGGGCGGTCAAGGCTTGTTGCAGGGCTTGCTTGAATTCTTCTGCTGATTGGTAACGGTCTTCCGGTTTTTTCGCCAGTGCTTTGTAGATGATATCGCATAACGCTGCCGGCAAGGCTTGGTTTTTGCCGCGTGGGTCTGGTACGGGATGTTGCAGGTGTTTTAGCGCGATGGCCACTGATTGGTCTGCATCAAAGGGGACGTCACCTGTGACCAATTCATACAGGACAATCCCCAGCGAGTACAAGTCTGAGGAGTAGTTGAGTTCTTGCCCGCAAGCCTGCTCCGGCGAGAAATAATGGACCGAGCCCATCACGGTGCCCGTTTTTGTGTATTGTGTTGCCGCACTTAGCAAACGAGAAATTCCAAAGTCGGTGATCTTGTAAGTTCCGTCGGCCGTCGCCATGATGTTGTGCGGCTTGATGTCCCGGTGGATAATCCCATGCTTGTGGGCGTGGGCCAAGCCGTCGCAAATTTGCATCACGATGGAAATCGCTTCCTTGGCAGGCAGGGGGCCTCGTTCTTCAATCAGATCGCCGAGGGTGGGTCCTTCGATCAGCTCCATGACCATGTAGTATAAGTTGTCTTCGTTGCCGATGTCGAATACATTGACGATGTTTGGGTGGGAAAACTTTCCTGCTGTCTGAGCTTCGCGAATAAATCGCTTAATTGCGGGTTCGCCTTCGTGCAACTTTTGATTCATGATTTTAATTGCTACATCGCGATTGAGATGATGATCCTTGGCCTTGTATACGACCGCCATCCCGCCTTCGCCCAAGAGATGGAGAATTTCATACCTCCCGCCGAGCTGTTTTCCTTCCACTGCTATCACCTTTCTGGGATGAAATCGTGCCGTCCCTATTTTGTGAATGAGTTGCAAACATTCCTGGAAAAGGTATTTTATACATAATAGATAAAGAAAAGATCGAATTGCGAAAGTTTATTCAACAAATAGTCAAGTAGTATTTGTTGGGGACGGGATAAGGACTATACTTGAGTCAGAAATGAATCTGATACAGAATTAGATATTTTATTTTCGCGCATATGGAAATATTTCCTGCCAACCTTTTGTGAAATTTGGAAGAGATTGAGAAGAGTGGCATTTATAAGTCAAAAGCAAACGAACCCATTCAGGTTCGTTTGCTTTTTTTCATCAGCCGTACCAAGAACCACGCGACAAAGCCCAAGGCGGTGGCGGGAATGAGGAGGAACAGGACGCAAAACCAGACAAACTCTGCGCTACCGACAGTGGGCAGGCCGGAGCCGGCAAATTTTTCAAAGATGCTCAAACCGTCAGCGATGGTTGAAACGAGGACAAAGGCGAAGGATAGTACAACCACCCAGGTGTTGAAACGCGTTTTCAAGTCTTCTTCACGCTCTTTTTCTTGTTTGGCTGCCTCCTCTTGCAATTGGCTTCGCTTTTGTTCCTTCAATTGAACCATCTGCGACAGAGAATCCAGTTCAAAATGCAGTTCTCCCAGCAACTGGTCAATGTGTAGATTGGTCTGAAAAAGGTTGTACACGGCCGTGTGGTGGGAGGTATTAGACACCTGCTTGAAGACCGACCGCAATTTGAACAAGATGATTTTCTCTTTCAACTCGGTGATGAGCCGGGCATCTTGCAGATACTGTTCCATCCGTTGGTGTAGCGACAAGTTGTGATCGGTTGTGCTGGTACCACTGAGCAGCGATTCGGA
This sequence comes from Laceyella sacchari, assembly GCF_024927925.1. NCBI lineage: Bacteria > Bacillati > Bacillota > Bacilli > Caryophanales > Thermoactinomycetaceae > Laceyella > Laceyella sacchari. The sequence continues at coordinate 2,529,314 of NZ_CP103866.1, read as the reverse complement.
AGCCAGCATGGAGAAGTGCAATAAGGCGTAACGTTGGTGCAGGCTCAGCAGATAGAGATAAAAGTAAGTAGATTTCACATGGGGCAGGTAATTCATCTTGAAATATTTTTCGTTCTGAGGGTGGTTGCCGATAAAGGCCAGATTGGCGCAACCCTCCAAGGAGATGCCCCAGTAGCTGTTGGCGTACAATTGCAAAACTTCGGGATTGCCATGAGGGTGCTCATCCTGCTTGTTCGGGCTGTAACTGTCGGTATAGGTGCGACGCATCCAAAACAGAAGCGGCCCAACTTCCTCTTCTGACAATGGTTCATCCAACAGATAGGATTGAAAGACCAGTGCTTGAAACGGGGCATTCAAGTGGCTTGCTTCAAAGAAGGTGGTTACTTTCAGGGGAGCGAGCAGTTGTTGGGTCAGCTCGCGCAGATGGAGTTCCACTTGTTCCCCCTTCAGCAGATAGACGAGGCGCATTTTGCTGTTGTACAACTTTTTCAATTGATGGTTGGCTTCGATCAGCCGGTGGATGTCAGTCTGTTTGGGGTAATGGATGTCCAAAGTCAAAAAACCGACATTGCTCTCGAAGAGGGTGCATTCCACCTGGTTAATGGTGAGTTTGATGTCCGGCATGAATCCATTGGCAAAAGTCAAATAATGATTTGTTCCGGGCGGCAGGCCATGCGTTTGGCGCCCCTCTTTCGTGAGGTGATAGCGCTTGCCGATCACAAACGGGTATGATTCGGTTGATACCAATTTTTCAATATGAGTGAACAGACGATTCATATGTAAGTCTTTCGGCTCCCACCATTTACTTTGCTCCAGGGCCAACGTTGCTTCGGTGGCTTCATAAGCAAAAGGAACAATCAGGCGGGAGAGTTGTTTTATTACATGTGCCATAATCCATTGCCACTCCCATCCGTTGTCATGCTTTTTCTCCTAGCTAACCACAAATACGGGACGGGGGCAATCTAAAAAAGAACCCGCCCAAATGACTTGTGGCGGGTTAGAAAAGAGGGTTATCGCTTCGACACTACCGGGCAATCGATCAAAGTGATGCCATTTTGAATCAGTGAATCCAGGGCGGGATTGGCTTCCCGCAAGGTGTCCAGTTGTTCCCGCAAGCGGGTGACCCAAGGTTTGATCTGGTGCTCGGAGACGATCTCCAATATCTCCAGACGCAACAACCAATCTTTGGGATAATGGTGATCCAGCATCTCCATGATATTGCTTAAGGAATGGATGTCCCGCTGTCCTTCGCGGACTTCGCGAACGGCTTGATAGAGGTGATCCAATGTGGACAAGGCGGGGGCAGGATCGTCTTCTCCTTCGATGGCGGCGCTCACTTCATCGGCAAAATAGGTTTCTGGATCAGCCGCGCCAGCGTATACGGACGTGATGTGGCTACCGATGGCTAAATCGTAAGTTCCCCAATCGGGATGGAACAAGAGGTGGTCACCGCGCATGACGGAACATTGCTCAAATGACAGCAGAATCAGACGGCCGTTGCGGAAGATGGCGTCTTTTAGGATGCCTTTGAGCTTAATGCCACTGGTGTAATGAAGCTCCAGCTCAGTGCCGGGCGACCACCCGTCGTTGGCCCAGCGGTCAGAAGTCATCTCTTCCAACGGACAGGGCAGATCGCGCACATGGCCAATCGGTGCACCGAAGCCGTCGCAGTGCGTCGCTTTTCCATGGCCGGGCAAGGTGCACCCCTCAAAGGAAAGGGCGGTTGGTCCGGCAGTGCGCAAGTAGATCGCTTCTCCTTGTTCGTCATAGATCAATTCAGTAAAGACGCCGCTTACCTGCAGGCCTGAATTAAATTCGGCGGTGGCCAGATGGGCGGAACGCACTGCTTTTTGCAAGCTGGCGGTGCCTCCAACCCGAAAGGCCATCCGATCAGCGAAGCGCTCAACGGCTTCACTAAGTTCATCGAAATCCCGACAGACAAACAGTTGCGGTTGTGGTTTGGTGACATCGTAATCGGTTTGAATACATGCTTCCAAAGAAAAAGGAAGCTTGGTCACTTCCGGGGAGAGGCAGGACCGGCCTTCGCCGATGGAGGATAACAGTCCGGCGCCGTAGATTTTGGGATTATTTAAGTCGCCGATCAAGCCGTATTCCACCGTCCACCAGTACAGGCGGCCGATTTGGGTCGCTTCGGAAACCTCTGTCGCCGCGGCGATTCTCTCTTGCAACGCCTGTTCCGCGTCAGCGATGATGTCAGGGGTGGAACGGGGATCTTCCATCACGATCGTCAAGTGCCGCGTCGCTTCAAACACCTCATGTTCTTCTCGGTTCGCCAATGCCTTGGCGCCGATTTGTCCGAACCGTTTGACATAGTCGGCATATTTTTCGTCGGACAGGATCGGCGCATGGCCCGCCGATTCGTGAATGATATCGGGAGCCGGCGTGTACTGTATGTGTTCCAGCGTGCGGATCTCTGTAGCAATCGGCAACAGGCCACGAGCTTGGAAGTCAAAAAAGGCCACACCAGGAATTAAGCCGTTGATGGGAACGGCTCCCCAGCCAAACGGTTTCAAACAGGCATTCATTTTCTCGACGCTGGGGATTTGTTCTATATCAATGCCGGTTTTTTGCAAGCCACTCACATATGCTTGGTGGGCGGTATGCTGAAAAAAGTGGCGGTTTTGTCTCATCACGTATCGCCAAACAGCCTGGTTGACTGGAGTGTAACGTTGGTACTGCTGCTTGGCGACATAAGGTTGTAAATGAGCGGGTATGTTCATAATCTTTCCTCTCCCAAAATACTTTAGCACTAAAAAGCGTATAAGCTAAAAAGCGTTAAAGTAATTATAGGAGAGAAAAAGGGGACTGTCAATGCAAGGATGAATAAAAAGCATGAATAAATAGAATGTGTTTTTGGGAACTTTCTTTTTTCCAGTACCTTATGTTTAAATGGTAATAGAGGGGTTCTCCCTTCGCAGAGGAATCTGAAACGGGGGTTTTGCTGATGAAACATTTATCTGATGCGACCGTATTACATAATGGAGTGAAAATGCCTTGGTTCGGCCTAGGCGTATGGAAAGCAAAAGAGGGAGAAGAAGTGGAAAATGCGGTTAAGTCCGCAATCGCAGCGGGTTACCGTAGCATCGATACCGCCGCGGTGTACCAAAATGAAGCGGGTGTCGGTGCGGCGATCAAAGCGGCAGGAGTTCCCCGTGAAGAGTTGTTTATCACTACCAAGGTGTGGAATGCCGACCAAGGGTATGAGTCCACGCTGCAAGCGTTTGAAGCAAGCCGAACCAAGTTGGGACTGGATTATGTTGACTTGTATTTGATTCATTGGCCGGTAAAAGGAAAGTACAAAGAGACATGGAAAGCGTTGGAGAAATTGTACAAGGACGGGAAAGTACGGGCGATTGGAGTGAGCAACTTCCAAGTTCACCATCTGGAAGATTTGATGGCTGATTGCGAAGTGAAGCCGATGGTAAACCAAGTTGAGTTTCATCCGTACTTGGTGCAAACGGAGTTGCGGGCTTTCTGCAAACAGGCAGGCATCCAATTGGAGGCGTGGAGTCCGTTGATGCAAGGGGAGGTGTTCCGTGTCCCGCTTCTGCAAGAATTGGCGGAGAAATACGGCAAAACCCCCGCTCAAATCGTGTTGCGTTGGGATTTGCAACATGGCGTGGTCACCATTCCGAAATCGGTTAACCCCGAACGGATTAAAGCGAATGCCGATGTGTTTGACTTTGAATTGAGTGCGGAGGACATGGCGCGCATCGATGCCTTGGACAAACACCATCGCTTCGGTCCCGACCCAGACAACTTCGATTTTTAAGCGCATGGCAAAACATCCCTTGGTTTCCCGCCAAGGGGTGTTTTCACAATGTGGTCTAGGTACCGGGAACAACTGACAGAGACGAGACAACCCAAAGGAGCCAAACCAATGTTGTTTGACGCCCATATCCACCTTGAAAAATATGATGACGATGAAATAGCTACCATGTGCGCCGATCCCTCCCTTGTGGGGATGATTGCCGTGTCCATGGATCATGCTTCCTCGCGCCGAACCTTGGCTTTGAAAAAGCGATGTCCAGAAAAAGTGTATGCTGCATGCGGTTTCCACCCTGAGCAACCTATGACGGAGCAGGAAGCTTTCATGGCTTGGATTGAAGAGAAACAGCAGGAGATCGACGCCATTGGGGAAATCGGCCTGCCTTATTATCTGCGGCGAGAACGACTTGCCCAAGGGATGGACTGGAATGAGGATACATATCTGTCGGCGCTGGACCAATGGCTTCGCTTGGCTGAACGTTTGCACAAGCCAGTTGTTTTGCACGGGGTGAGGGAAGATGTGCGGACGATTTTGTCTTACCTTGACTGCTATTCGCTTCCCAACGTGCAGTTTCACTGGCTGAAGACCGACGAAAACACATTGTGCCAACTGGCGGAGAGGGGAATCTACGTTTCTTTCACACCGGATCTATTGTATAAGGAAGAAACGCGGAAAATCGCGACTGCCTACCCACGCCACCTCATATTGCTTGAAACGGATGGGCCTTGGCCGCATGACGGGCCTTGGGCGGGAATGCGCACCCATCCTCGCATGCTGGAACGGGTATTGGACGAACTGGCCATCCTCCGCGGTGAGGAGAGCGAACCGTTGCGCCGGGCGCTCATTGAGAATGCGCGTAGGTTCATCGGGTCAAAGGGATGAATTCACCATACCGCCGACAAAAACGTAAATCCCCCCAAGGGTGCCGGGGGGATTGGTTATTTTAAAGCAGGTTCAGATTGTTTTAACTTGGCCAAAGCTTCCTGATAGTTGTCGCGCACGATCCCTTTTTCTGTGATGATGGCGCTGATATAGCGGTGCGGTGTTACATCAAAAGCCGGATTGAACACGTTGGTGCCGCTGGGAGCGACCGGATGGCCGTGAAAATGGGTGATCTCTTCCGGTGCGCGTTCCTCAATCGGGATGGCGTCCCCTGTCGCCGTCTCGAGGTCGATCGTGGACAAGGGAGCGGCGACATAAAACGGGACACCGAATTCTTTGGCCAGAATCGCCAACCCCAGTGTGCCGATTTTGTTGGCAGTATCCCCGTTGGCCGCCACTCGGTCGCAACCGACGATGACAGCAGAGATCGGTTTGGTGGCCAGCGTGTGGGCGGCCATGCTGTCGCTGATCAGGGTGACATCTACTCCCGCTTGTTGCAATTCCCACGCGGTCAGGCGGCTGCCTTGCAACAAGGGACGCGTTTCACAGGCATAAGCCGACAAGTGGATATCGCGTTCTTTAGCCAGATAAAGTGGGGCCAGGGCCGTGCCGTAACGGGCAGTGGCAATCGCCCCTGCATTGCAGATGGTGAGAATGGTATCCCCATCGTTCATAAGCGACAAAGCGTGTTCGCCGATGCGTCTGCACACATCCTCGTCCTCTTTTTGAATGGCGAGCGCTTCATTTTCTATCAGTTGCCGGGCTTCGGCCACGTCGGTAGCCGTTGCCGCTCTGGCGACGACCCGATCCAGCGCCCAGAACAGATTGACTGCCGTGGGGCGGGATGAAGCCAGATAATCGCGCTCCCGCCGCAACGATGCCAAGAAATCAGTCAAATTGGTTGTTGAGGTACGATTGGCCCATACAGCGAGAGCGAAAGCGGCGGCCATGCCGATGGCCGGTGCCCCCCGCACCTTCAACGCCTTGATGCATTCCCATACCTCCGCGGTCGTCGTGCAATGAACATACACAGTATCATGGGGAAGGCGTTGCTGATCCAATATCCGTACATGATCACCGTGATACGCAATCGATCTAAGCATGGGCAACCCCCCTGATCGACTCGGACAAGTGCGTGATCCGCGTCAGTTGCCGGCGCTGCTTGATCAATACGCTTCCCAAGGTGAGCGCTTTGTCTTTCAGGCGCAATTGTGTTTCCTCGTCGGAGATGGAGTCAAGATCAGCCACATGGGCCAACCCGATGGTGCGGCGGATCACTTCGCAACCCGCAAAGCCGATGGTATCTTCCAACAAGCGCTCGAAGAAATCGTCTTCTACACCGGCCACCCGCATATAGACATCTTGCCCTTTGGTCTGCCAGAGGTGGGTGAATTGCTCCTTGAACCGTGTCCAAGTTTCTTCGATCACTTCCAGCAGATACTCTTGGAACGTTCGCCGTTGTTGCGGGTCCGGGCTGTGGTGGAAGTGGGAGAGATAATTGAGCGCGAGATTGGCGAAGAATTGCCCGATGTCAAAAGCGATGGGGCCATAATAGGCGAATTCGGGATCGATCACCTTGGTCGAATCAGTGGTGACGAAGATGCTGCCGGTGTGCAAATCCCCATGCACCAGTGCTTCAGCTCGGGTTAGGAAAGCATGTTTCAACTTCGCGGTTTCCCGTTTCAGTTCCAGATCGTTCCACAGCAATTCGACAGAAGATTGCAATGCTTTTGGGAAATCGTTGGTTTCGTGATTGAAGAAAGGATCGGTGAACACCAAGTCTTCGGTGATTTTGCACAATTCCGGATTGATAAACGCCCGCACCTGTTCCTTTTTGTCCAAGGGACTAAGGAAGAAATCGCTGGTGTGAAACAGCGTTTGCGCCAGGAAAGTAGCGATGTGCTCGGCTAGCTTGGGGTAGACCTGCCCTTGTATCAAGCCTTTGCGGAGGATCACATGATCAGAGAGGTCCTCCATGACTGTGCAAGCCAAGCGCTCGTCGGTATGGTGCACTTTGGGGACAAGCGCCGGCACGTACTCTGCCGCTCTGCGCAGCGCCTCGCTCTCAATCCGGGCACGGTCTAAGGTCAGCGGCCAGCTTTCGCCGACGACTTTGGCGTAGGGCAAGGCTTGCTTGACGATCAAAGACTTGCCTGTAGCTGGTTCTACCACATGAAAGACGTAGTTTAAGTTCCCATCACCGATTTCTTTGATCTCCAATTGATTCACATCAGCAAAATGGTTTAACGGCGCAACGACTTGAACCACTGTTTCCGTTGTCAAGGGATGGTATCCTGCATTGGCGTGCCCGCCCATTGGAAGTCCTCCTTTGGGCATATAAAAAGAGCCTCTTCCTATCAGAGGCTCGGATCATTCGTTCCAAGCCTCTTATCTCGCAAAACGGGATGTTTTGCTGGAATTAGCACCGTGCCTTGCGTGGTTTTCACCACGGCTCCCTCCTGTTGACGGGCGCCCCATCTCACGATGGTATTACGGTCGGTTGCTGGGCTTCATCGGGCCATTTCCCTCCACCTGCTCTGGATAAGAGACTGCTTCCATATGCCGTTGTCTTTAGATTGATAAGGGAATGATACACCCTCACGCAGATCATTGTCAATCATATTCATTCATTTCGGATGAGATTAGTTTCATTTGGTGATTCTTTATATTTTTTTCTGAAGGGCATTCCGTAGCCAAGGTGTTTTAATATAATTCTGGGCGTCGGTCACTGAAAATGGGGATGCGCCTACGGATTTGTGGAACCTGCGCAAGATCGATCTCCGCCACCAAGGTTTCTTCCTCAGGGCCTGCTTCGGCCACGATCTCTCCCCAGGGGTCGATGATGAGCGAATGGCCGGCGAAGGCATTGTCAGGATCATTCCCCACACGATTGCACGCGATGACGTAGCATTGATTTTCGATTGCCCGGGTGATGAGCAGATGGCGCCAATGCGCGAGCCGTGGCATCGGCCATTCAGCGACGACGAACAGCACCTGTGCTCCAGCAACGACATGTTTTCTGATCCATTCGGGAAAGCGAATGTCATAACAGATGACCCCGGCGCAAGGAATGCCATCCAGCGCGAAGGAACCCATTTGTTCGCCGGGCTGTAGGTATTTCTCTTCGTTCATCAGGCGAAAGAGGTGCACTTTGCGGTATTCACCCACTTGTTCACCGCGGCGGTCAAAGGCGATGAGTGTGTTCCAGGTGCCGTCTTCTTGTCGTTCGGCGACTGAACCGGCAATGATGTGCACGCCGTGTTGCCGAGCGAGCTTGGACATGAACGCTTTTGTCTTCATAGCCATCGGATCGGCGATCTCATCCAAACGGGTTAAATCATAACCGGTGGTCCACAATTCCGGCAAGATGATCACATCCGGTTTGTCGGCGGCCGCGGCGGCGATTTTTTGTTCAGCCATGGCCATGTTTCGTTCCGGTTGCCCGAAGGCGATATCCATTTGAATCACAGCACATTTCCATTTCATAGGAGATGCATCCTCCCAAAAAAGACTTTGACAGATTCCCCACAACGATATAACATAACTGATTAGAATTTCAAGAACATTTCCCAGAGAGTGGATGTGAGAATCTTGAGCAAATTTCAGCGTGCGGAAGCGTTGGATCGCTTGCCGGAGCAATTTTTTGCCCGCTTGGTTGGTCAAGTTGGCCGTTTGCAGGCGCAAGGGCATGACGTGATTAATCTGGGTCAAGGCAATCCTGATTTGCCGACTCCCGCGCATATCGTGGATGCGTTAAAGCAGGCTGCCGATAATCCGCAACATCACAAATATCCGCCGTTTCGAGGCCACGCGTTCCTCAAGGAGGCGGTCGCACAATTTTACTTACGGGAGTACGGGGTGAAGCTAAATCCCGAAACGGAAGTGGCAGTGCTGTTTGGCGGAAAAGCAGGGTTGGTGGAAATCTCGCAATGTTATCTCAACCCCGGCGATGTCGCATTGGTGCCCGATCCGGGCTATCCCGATTATTGGTCGGGGATTGCCATGGCTGGCGCTGAGATGGCGCTGATGCCGTTGTTGGCTGAAAATCGGTTTTTGCCTGATTTTGCTGCCATTGATGAGAAAGTGTGGGACAAGGCCAAGCTGATGTTTCTCAATTATCCCAACAACCCGACAGGCGCCGTAGCCAATGCTGAATTTTTCGCCGAAGTGGTGAGCCGGGCCGAGCGGCACGATGTGCTGGTCGTTCATGATTTCGCGTACGCCGCGATCGGTTTTGACGGATTGAAGCCGATGAGTTTTTTAGAGACACCGGGTGCCAAAGAGGTAGGCATTGAGATTTATACGATGAGCAAAACCTACAACATGGCCGGTTGGCGCATTGGATTTGCGGTGGGGAATGAGCAAGTGATTGAGAGCATTCAGTTGCTACAAGACCATTTTTATGTCAGCTTGTTCGGCGCGATTCAGCAGGCAGCGGCGACTGCACTGACGGGTTCGCAGGATTGTGTGCGCGAATTGGTAAGCACATACGAAAGACGCCGCGATGCTTTTATCGACCGGTTGCACGAGCACGGATGGCAGGTGGAAAAACCAGCCGGCTCCTTCTTCTGTTGGCTTCCGGTGCCGGAGGGGCATAACTCGCTCTCGTTTGCTAACTTGCTGTTGGAACGCGCCCATGTTGCCGTCGCTCCCGGATTGGGCTTCGGACAGGCGGGGGATGGTTATGTGCGGGTGGGCATGCTGGACAGCGAGAAGCGTTTGATTGAGGCTGCTGACCGGATGGCGGCGTGCTGCCCTGCGAAAAACGGATTGACATAAGCGCATGGGTATGTGATAATGACGGGGAAAATTGAAAATTGAAACGGAATTATGTTATTTCTCTCATCAAGAGCCGGCGGAGGGACGAGCCCGATGAAGCCCAGCAACCGACCGTAATGCCATCGCGAGATGGGGCGCCCGATAAGATCAGGGAGCCGTGGTCCATAACCACGAAGGCACGGTGCTAATTCTTGCAGCGAATCAGCTGAGAGATGGGAGGAAGTGGAGTCTGTGGATCATCCCTTCCTCGCGAAGGGTTTTTTTATTTGTGAGGAGTGAGTGGTATGGGTCATGTGGTGGCGACATATCTTGTGCACGAGCAAAAAGCAGACTTGCACAAAAAAGCGGAGAGCATCGCACTGGGGCTTACAGTCGGTTCGTGGACCAACCTGCCGACAATTGAACAAGCTCAATTGGAGCGACATAAGGGAGAAGTGGTGGAAGTGGCCCCGCTCCCGACTGACGGTGAGGGCACAAAAGGGCTGATTTCAATCAAATATCCTGCGGCAAATTTCTCCTTAGATTTGCCAGCGATTTTGACCACGGTATTTGGCAAGCTTTCGCTTGACGGCGAGATCAAATTGGTGGACCTCACCTTCTCCCCGGAGGTGGCAAGCGCTTTTCCAGGACCGCGATATGGCATTGACGGCATTCGGCAAACGCTCGGCGTGACGGGCAGGCCGTTGGTGATGAGCATCTTCAAGGCCATGTTGGGCCGGGATCTGTCCTATTTCCAACAGCAGTTGCGCGAGCAAGCCCTGGGAGGCATCGACTTAGTCAAAGATGATGAGATATTGTTCGACAACCCCCTGACCCCTTTTAAAGAGCGGATTCGCGCGGCCAAGGAAGTGCTTGGTGCCACCGAGTCGGAAACAGGTCACAAGACTTTGTACGCGGTGAATCTGACCGGACGCACATCAGAATTGAAGGAAAAAGCGAAGCGGGCGGTTGCATGGGGGGCTGATGCCCTGTTGTTTAACGTGTTTGCCTATGGGCTGGATGTGCTCATCGAACTGGCGGAAGACGAGGAAATCACCGTGCCGATCATGGCCCATCCCGCCGTTTCCGGCGCGTTTACCTCTTCATCCCGTTACGGTCTGGACCGGGCGCTTTTGTTGGGCAAGCTCTTGCGTATGGCCGGGGCCGACTTGGTCTTGTTTCCATCCCCTTACGGAAGTGTTGCGATCCCTCAGCAGGATGCGTTGGCGATTAAAGAGCATTTGTTGGCGGAATCGGATATCCACCGCCGGGCGTTTCCTGTTCCTTCTGCCGGGATTCATCCGGGATTGGTACCTGCGCTGGTGCGTGACTTCGGCATAGATTGTGTTATCAACGCGGGAGGGGGCGTACATGGTCACCCTGACGGAGCAGTGGGCGGCGGCCGCGCGTTTCGGCAAGCGATTGAAGTGGTGTTGGCTGGTGGAGAACTGAGTGACGTAGACGATGCCCGGCCGGAGCTGGCCAAGGCGCTATCTTTGTGGGGAGGAGCGGGGCGGTCATGAGCAAGCAGCCGATCTTGTTTTGCGATTTCGATGGCACAATAACAGAGACAGACAATATCATCGCCATTATGAAAAAGTTTAATCCGCCCGGTTGGGAGGCGATCAAGGAGGATGTGTTGGCCCAGCGCCGGTCGATCCGTTCAGGCGTGGGGGAAATGTTTGCCATGTTGCCCTCCTCCTTAAAAGAGGACATTGTGCAGTTCGTGCTGGAACATGCCCGCCTGCGCAGTGGATTCCCCGAGTTTGTCCGTTTTGCCCAAGACCATGGCATTCCGCTGTACATTGTCAGCGGAGGCATTGATTTCTTTGTCCATCCCATGCTGGAAGGGCTTGTAGATCAGGCCAACATTTATTGCAACGGCAGTGACTTCAGTGGGGAGACGATCCGCATCTTGTGGCCCCACGCCTGTGATGAAAGTTGCCAAAATGATTGCGGCTTGTGCAAACCGGCCATTTTGAAACAGTATCCCAAAGAACGGTACCATCGCATCGTCATCGGCGATTCCATCACTGATCTGGCCGCGGCCAAACAGGCAGATGAGGTGTTTGCACGCGATTTCCTAGTAAAGAAATGTGAAGAGTTGGCTATCGCCCACACACCCTTTAACACGTTTTACGATATTATCTCATCCCTTGAGCAAAAGGGGGTTGTCGCATGAGTGTAGTAGCCCGAAAATGGCAGGAATTGACTGAAATCAAAGATGAGTTGGCCAGTCGGGACTGGTTTCCCGGAACCAGCGGTAATCTGTCGATCAAGGTGAACGACAATCCTCTGCTATTTCTAGTCAGTGCCAGTGGCAAGGACAAACGCAAACGGACGATGGAAGATTTCCTGCTCGTCGATGGCGAGGGAAAGGCGGTGGAAGACACCGGACTAAAGGCGTCCGCGGAAACCTGCATTCATCTGGAGGTGTACCGCAACACGACCGCGGGGTGTTGTTTGCATGTGCATACGGTGGATAACAATGTCGTGTCTGAACTGTATGCAGAGCAAGGGTTTGTCACTTTTCGCAATCAGGAACTGATCAAGGCGTTTGGCATCTGGGAAGAGGATGGTGAGATCACCGTACCGATTGTGGAGAATTTTGCCGATCTGCCCACGTTGGCCAAAGAAGTGGCCGGGGTGATCGAAACCAGCACCAAAGCGGTGTTGATTCGCAACCATGGTGTCACCGTGTGGGGCAAAGACGGGTTTGAAGCGAAGAAACATTTGGAAGCATTGGAATTTCTGTTTTCTTACCATTTAAAAATGTTGATGTTGCAACCGCGGTGGACGGCTTCCCCCGCGACTGCGGCTCACGCATAGGAGGAATGGATCATGGCAGAATTGCGTTTTCATGACAACGATCAGAGAGTGAGTCACCCCGATGAGGTGAGCACATATTTGAACAGCCAAGGCATCATTTATGAAAAATGGGACATTACGAAGTTGCCCGCGCGGCTCAGTGATAAATACAATTTGGACGAAGAAGAGAAAGCGGAGATTATCCAAACGTTCCGAAAGGAGATCGATGATTTGTCGGCACGGCGTGGCTATGTGACTGAGGATGTGATTTCTTTGTCCGAGGCCACCCCCAACTTGGATCAGTTGTTGGAAAACTTCAAAGCTGAACATCACCACACCGATGATGAAGTGCGGTTTATTGTGAGCGGCCACGGCATTTTTGCGATTAAGGGGCAGGATGGCCGATATTTCGATGTAGAGCTGGAGCCAGGTGATCTGATTTCGGTGCCGGAAAACACCCGCCATTATTTCACGTTGATGGCAGACCGGAAAGTGGTGGCGGTACGCATCTTTAAAACCAAAGAAGGTTGGACACCGATCTATTAACCAAAAAGCAGCTTCTCTCATAGGAGAGAAGCTGCTTTTTTCGTAGATTCACCATTGAAACGAAGATTCCCCGTCTTGGTGATCCAAGTCGAGCGGATGGCTGAATGTGTCTGGTTCGTCATTCAGCTTTTTCAAACAAGATTGGCAAACCAAGACGTTTTTACCTTTCTTCGTCAAACGCGCTTCGTATTTGGCGGCCACTTTTCCGCAGCTTTCACACAGATACGTTTTCTTCATCAGTGATCCCCCCGTAAATACTCATGAGTTTACATGCCATGCAAATGGGAGTGAGCCCGAACAGTCAGCTGGGAAAGCATCCGAGTATAATAAGAATTATTTTCCCGGAACATTATATGCTTAAACCAGATTATATCGATCATATTTGAAAAATTTTTATGCGTGTGTAAATGATCCGTTTCGTTATAATAAAAGTTAGTGATATCTTATGACTACATAAATTCATTGGCAGTTCGGCCATGGTATAGGAGTGTTTTGATGATGGAACGTAAATGGGAAAACATCTCGCAATGGTTGAAACAGGAGGGGGTAGAGATGGCATTTGTCCATTCCACTCCAAATGTTTTCTATCTCACCCGCTTCTTGTGCGATCCCCATGAACGGTTGATGGGCGTCTTTCTGTTCCCGGAAGCGGACCCGTTCCTCGTTTGCCCAAACATGGAGCAAGCACGGGCAAGGGCGGCTGGCTGGACTGAACAGATCATCGGTTACGATGATGCAGAAGATCCATGGTTGATGATTGGCGAGGCGTTGCGCAAGCGGGGAATTGAGCGCAATGCCACCATTGCGGTCGAAAAAGAGTCGTTGCCCTACGCTCGTGCAGAAGCGCTACTCAACGTTGTGCCAGGGGCGTCTTTCACGGCAGTGGACGCACAGATCAACCAAATGCGTCTGGTGAAAAGCGCGGATGAGCTCGTTATTTTGAGACAGGCAGCTTTGATTGCCGATGAGGCAGTGCAAGTGGGCTTGGATGCACTGGAGCTGGGCCGCACTGAGTTGGAAGTCGTGGCTGAGATCGAATTGGCTATGAAGAAAAAAGGAATCCGGGAAATGTCCTTCCCCACCACCATTCTGTTTGGAGCCAACTCCGCTTTGCCCCACGGCACACCTGGCGACCGGCCGCTGAAAAAGGGAGATTTTGTCCTGTTTGACTTGGGCGTCGTGTTGGATGGTTATTGCTCTGACATTACGCGCACGTTTGTATATCAGGAAGCCAGCGAGGAACAACGCGCCATCTATGACGCCGTGCTGACTGCGCAAGAGGCGGCGATCAATGCATGTCGCCCTGGTGTGCGGATGGGTGATGTGGACTTGGCAGCTCGCAACCTCATCAGTGAACGCGGTTACGGCGAGTATTTTAACCACCGCCTTGGCCATGGTCTGGGAATTGGCGTGCATGAATTTCCTTCGATTCATGAACGGAACGACGACCCGTTGTTGACCGGCATGGTGTTTACCATTGAGCCGGGCATTTATGTTCCGGAAGTGGGCGGTGTCCGGATTGAAGATGATGTTCACATCACGGCGGATGGAGTGGAGTTGTTGACCCGGTTCCCGAAAACGTTCCAAATCATCGATTGACGATAGGTAAACCATATCACGAATTGCCAGCGGCGCACTACCATGTTGTCAGATGATGTGACAAGCGCGTTGCAAATGGCGTCAGGAGGAGGCAAGCTTGGCAGAGCAGGATGCTCCGTTCGCCTCCTCTTTTTGATTTGCAAAACACTAGTTGTAAGGGGGGCGCGGCTGTGGCGATCTCATTTTATCGCGTGAACGAACCATATGGTTGTTTCTCCAATTTTTCCCCACATCCGATTGTGCTGGATGGGAAAGAATGGCCAACTACCGAGCACTATTTTCAGGCGCAAAAGTTTGTGACGACGGCGCCAGATTATGCAGAGAAGATCCGGTTGGCGCCGTCACCTATGAAGGCGGCACAATGGGGGCGTTCCCGAAAAGCGCCTTTACGGTCAGATTGGGAGTCGGTGAAAGACGATGTGATGCGGCGTGCGGTTTATGCCAAGTTTAAAAGCCATCCGGAAATTCGTGATGTGTTGTTGGCGACGGGTGAAGAGAAGATCGTGGAGTTGACGACCACGGATATGTATTGGGGCGTCGGCAGTGATGGGACGGGAAAAAATCGATTGGGCATCATTTTGATGGAGGTGCGTGAGCGTCTGCGTCAAGAGTTGACGTAGTCTACATGGCCAACGACAACGGCTTATTCGCTGTTGCTGGTCGAAACGTGTCAAGGGTTGTTCACTATCACCTGCTCTTATGACCTGCTAAAATAAAATGGTGAGATCATGAAATGGGTTGTGCGGTGATAAACAATCATGCTCGTTGGTAACACACATGATTGTGAAAGAATAGACAGAACGGAAGATGTGGGGATGATTCCAGAAGTGTGCGGGACACGCCAATTGTTGGGAGATGCACCGGGAGGTACCCGATGTGATATACTGATTCTAGATTCCCTAAAAATGAAATTTTGTGCGATCATGAATATAAATGCGCGTGTAAACGTTTTGCAGGCAGGCTAACAAGACAGCAGGGAGTGGACTTATGCTACAAATTGCTTTGGATTTTTTGGCTAAATGTGGAATGTGGGGGCTATTTGTGGCCACGGCGATTGAAGCGTCGTCGTTGCCCTTTCCAGGAGCTCTTTTCGTTCTGATCTACGGTTACCTGATGGATGTTAGCCCATGGACCCTCGTCCTGATCTCCGCTATCAATAGTGTTGTATACGTTGCGTTCAGTTTAATTCCTTTTTATCTTGGCACCCGGATTGAGAAGTTTTCCAAAAAGAAATTTGACCAGAAAAAGATTGAAAAAGCGCAAATGTGGTTCAAAAAATACGGGGAATGGAGCATCACCCTGTCCCGCCCAACCGGGTTTGGTAACTATATTTCTTATATTTCGGGCATGAGCCGCATTTCACTGTGGCGCTTTATCGTGTTTAGTTATCTGGGGGTTTTTCCATGGAACACCGTTTTGCTGTTTGTCGGGCGAAAGGGGAATTTGGACACGGTTCAGCATTTTCTTGATCTCATGGAGAAATTTGGTTACATTTTGGCAGGCGTGGTCGCTTTGGCGTTTGGCGTCTGGTATCTTATCAAAAGAAATAAACAGAGTACGCAATGTGAAAAAGGCTAAATTGGCAAAGGAGCCAGCGTGTAAAACCAGCGAACATGTTGTTTGCTGGTTTTTTAGTTGGCAGGACGGCATTTGTCTTGTCAATGATCTGGATGCAACTGGGACGAAGACAAGCGTTTTGTTTCTGATTTATGTGAATGCTTGATGAGAATGGGAAGAACCGCTTGCATCCTGTATTCATAACCAGCAAAATAAGAGGGAGACAATGGAGTTGGAGGAATGGATACATGGCAACATACCGATTGGAACGAGTTGGAGAAATGCTTGAAGATAAAGGATACAATGTGATAGAGACGGAAGCGGAAGAAGTGATCGCTTGGTTCCAGTACTTGTCTGACGCGGACTTGTTTCTGGCGGTTCTCGCCGAAAAAGAGCGGATGGAAGCGGAGGAGGGACAATCTTCGTAACAGTGAACCTGATGAATCACCACTGCGTCGACATGTGTGGATGCTTCTGGGATGTGTCTGGCAAATCAAGTTGGCAGGGAATAAGCAGAGGAACCCCCTTTTCTTGAGCAACGCCTCACCACGTGGGAAGCGGATGAGAAAATGGTTTTCGAGCTGCTGGCCTATTCATCAGACACGTCTTAATCAGATCGGCGATGTCCGGTCTTTTTGTTTTTTGCAACCCTTGGTTGCGCTGTGATATATTTATTGCCGACAAGTCTCAAGGTGGACGGTGTGAGATGTGCTAAAATTCATGGTACCTGATCTGTTTGCACAGTCGATATACGTCATTGATTATGAGGAATTAAAACGGAGAGGTGTCAGGGGAATCATTGTCGACTTGGACAACACATTGGTCGAATCGACGCGACCTGACGCCACCCCGCGGTTAGTCACCTGGCTAGATGAGTTGCGATCTATGGGTTTTAAGGTGATGATTGTGTCCAACAACAATCGGACACGTGTGGCCCATTTCGCTGATCCGTTGGGGCTTCCGTACATCCATGCGGCGAAAAAGCCTTTGTTGTCCGCTTTCCGAAAGGCGCTGGAGCGGATGGGAACCAAACGGGAGGAGACGGTGGTGATCGGGGACCAGTTGTTAACCGATGTGTTCGGCGGCAACCGCATGGGTTTGTATACCATCCTCGTTGCGCCGGTTTCAAACATCGATGGGTTCTTCACGAGAATTAATCGTCGTATGGAGCGCTTCGTGTTTAGCTTGCTAAAGCGGAAAGGTCATGTGCAGTGGGAGCGTTCCAATAAAGGTGAATCAACGTAGAAAGCAAGGTGGAAAGACGATTGAACGACATGCATGAGATTCGTTGCGAAGGATGTGGCGTCGCTATTCAGAGCGAAGACCCCAAACGGGTCGGTTATGCCCCGGCACAGGCGCTCAATCGGGAGTCGGTGTTGTGCCAGCGGTGTTTCCGCATCCGGCATTATGGGCAGATTGAAGCGGTGGAACAAGATCCTGATGCATATTATCGGTTGTTGGATGCGATTGCATCGACGGATAGCTTGGTGGTGTTGGTGGTCGATTTGTTTGACTTTGCCGGGAGTTGGATTCCGGGACTGCATCGCCGCATTGGGAATAATCCGTTATTGCTGGTTGCTAACAAGGTGGACTTGTTTCCCCCTTCGACCAAATGGGGACGTTTGCGGGAATGGGTGTACCAGTCTGCACGAGACATGGGGGTTCATCCTGTAGAAGTCGTCATGTGCAGTGCTGCCAAGGGTATGAAAATGCGCGATGCTGCCCAAGCGATTGAGTATCATCGCCGTGGGCGGGATGTGTACATAGTCGGTACAACCAACGTAGGAAAATCTACGTTCATCAATGGCCTGATCAAAGAGGTTACCGAAGAGGGGGAGGACGTGATTACCACCTCACCTTACCCCGGCACGACATTGGACGCCATTCGCATTCCGCTGGATGATGGAAAAGAAATAATCGACACGCCGGGGATCGTCCGCAAAGACCGCGTGAGCGAGTGGGTCGAGCCCAAAGAGCTGAAGTTGGTCGTGCCTCAATCGACGCTCAAACCAAAAGTTTATCAGCTGAACGAGGAGCAGACGCTGTTCTTTGGGGGATTTGCCCGGTTTGACTTTGTGCGCGGGCCAAAGCAACCGTTTGTCTGTTATTTATCCAACCGGCTGTACGTTCATCGGACAAAATTGGCACAAGCCGATGACATTTGGCGGAAGCATCGCGGTGGCTTGCTGACGCCGCCCCGCAATTCGGAGGCGTTGCCCGGATGGAAGAAACATACGATCCATTTAAACGGCCGCCAAAAGCAGGATATCGTAATTTCCGGACTGGGTTGGGTCGCGTGCGGCAAGGAAAAAGCTACGCTGGAAGTGTGGGCGCCGGAAGGAATTCAGGTGACGACACGTCCGGCATTGATCTGACGCGGGCTGTCGGGCAAGCATAAAGAGATCGCATCTCTCAAGGGGGAAGAGGAATGGGGTTCATTGACAGCCATACAGGGTTGCTCGGTTTACTCGGTGATCCGGTGAGTCATTCCAAATCGCCGGTTATGATGAATGCGGCATTGGCCGAACTGAATGCTCCTTATGTGTACTTGGCGTTTCGGGTTTCCCCATCTGCGCTGGAGGAGGCAGTGAGGGGATTGCGGGCGCTGGATGTGAAGGGATGGAATGTTACCATTCCGCACAAAGTGGCGATCATGGAACATTTGGACGGATTGGATGATACGGCGCGGGAGATTGGTGCGGTTAATACCGTGGTGAAACGGGAAGGCAAGTGGATCGGTTATAACACCGACGGAGCTGGCTATCTTCGCTCCTTGCAGGAACAGATCTCGTTTGAACCGGCCGAGCAACGGGTGGTTCTCTTGGGAGCGGGCGGAGCGGCACGGGCTGTCGGTTATGCACTGGCGGCGGCTGGCGTTTCTTCGATTACCGTTGCCAATCGAACAGTGGCTAAGGCGGAGGAGTTGGCGCACCACTTGTCCCGCTATACCCAGACAAAAGCCGTAGCCGTAAATGATAGCCGGAAAGAGATTGAAGCTGCCACGTTGATCATTAACACCACGTCGGTGGGGATGGTGCCGCGGACGGAGGAGATGCCGATTCCGGGTGAATGGCTCAATGCCCATCATTTGGTGAGCGATCTTGTCTACCATCCGCGCATGACGGCCCTGTTGCAAGCGGCCAAGGCCAAAGGCGCAATCATCCATACCGGTGAAGGCATGCTCTTGCATCAAGCAGCCTTGGCGTTGGAGTTGTGGCTCGGGAAAAAGGCGCCAGTCGAAGTTATGCGCAAGGTGTTGGAAGCCTCCTTGGCGGGAAAAAGGGAACAGAAAGAGTGAATCATCATGAGAGTAGGGATATTTGGCGGGACCTTCGACCCAATTCATCTGGGTCATCTCATCTTGGCGGAACAGGCGCGCGAGGTTGCCGCATTGGATCAGGTTTGGTTTATCCCCGCGGCGGAACCGCCGCACAAATTGGACAAACGGATCTCGGCCAGTAACCACAGGGTCAACATGGTTCGTTTGGCGATCCAACACCATCCTTGCTTTCAACTGTCTACAATGGAACTGGAGCGGAAAGGTCCTTCCTATACGCATGACACGGTGCGGATGTTGTCGGAAGCACATCCAGATGCCCAGTTTTACCTCTTGGTCGGGGCGGACATGGTGAAAGATTTGCCCAATTGGTATAAAATAAAGGAAATCCTGCAATCTGTCCAAGTCATTGGTTTGGGAAGGCCGGGCGTGGAGGTGGAAAGCTTGCCTGTTTACGTGAAAAATCGCCTTCATTGGATACCGGACCCGACGCTGACGAACATTTCCTCCACCATGATCCGCCAGCGTCTCAGTCAAGGGAAATCAGCGCGTTACCTTGTTCCGGATGCCGTTTACCAGTATATGAAGGAGCATGGGTTGTATGGATCTTGAGATTTTATTGCAAGCTACAAAAGAACAGATGCCGATCTCACGGTGGGAACACACCCTCAGGGTGAAAGATACCGCTCTGCAGCTGGCAGACCGGCTGGGCATGAACCCTCATCCCGTAACCGTCGCAAGCATTCTGCATGATTATTGTAAGTTCTGGCCCGACACCGAGCTGGCCGAACGGATTCGGCAATCGGATTTGCCGAAGGATCTGCTCCAATACAACAAAGAATTGTGGCATGGTCCGGTCGCTGCCATCGTAGCCCGCGATCAATTTGGCATAACCGATCCCGATGTGCTTCATGCAATCCAGTACCACACGTCGGGGCGCGAGGGCATGTCCCAGCTCGAAAAAGTGATTTGGCTAGCCGACTATATTGAACCGGCGCGCCAATTTCCGGGATTGGACGAAGTGCGGTTGCTGGCGGAAACAAACTTGGATCAAGCATTGCTAAAAGCGCTGGAAAACACGATCCAATTCTTGATTCAGAGGAAGCAAAAAGTGTACCCACCAACGCTGTTGGCCCGCAACTGGTTGTTGGACCAAGTGGCGCAAATGCAAACGGAATCAAGGGAGGAATTTTTTTGAACGTAGTGGAAATCGCACAATTGGCGGCCACCGCTGCCGAGGAGAAAAAAGCTCAAGATGTGACGGTTCTTGACATTCGCGGGATATCGGGATTTGCCGATTATTTCGTCATCTGCCACGGGAATTCCCAAACGCAGGTACAAGCGATTGTGACCGGCATCAAAGAGAAGATCGTCGAACTCAACCTACCACTCAAAGGAATCGAAGGATATCAGGATGCTCGCTGGGTTCTTATTGACCTCGGGGATGTGGTTGTGCATGTTTTCCACAAAGATGAGCGTGAATTTTACGGTTTGGAACGACTGTGGGGCGACGCTCAGCAAGTGAAAGTGCAATAAAGCGTTGACACTGATTTTCCCCTTTGCATATAATGATGAAAAACATATGATTTCACAGCTATGATAAGGAGTAGTACTCCGCTTGGCTCAGCACAGAGAGTTGACGGTTGGTGCAAGTCAATCTGAGGCAGTGGACGAACTCGCCTTATCGCCCTGGAGGGGAACGAACTTTTAGTACCCTTCAGCGATTCATCCCCGTTACCGGATTTTGAGTGAGTACTTGATTTGGTGCTAATTAGGGTGGTACCGCGGGAATTGGTTATTCAACCTCTCGTCCCTAGCTGAGACTAGGGGCGGGAGGTTTTTAACTTTTTTAGGACAGGAGCGTACAGGTCATGAGAGAGTATACGCCAAAAGAAATTGAGCGCAAATGGCAACAGGCGTGGCAGGAAGCGCGCCTGCATCAAACGGATGAAGATGAGAGCAAACCCAAGTATTACGCATTGGAGCAATTTCCTTACCCTTCCGGTGAAGGATTGCATATGGGGCATATGCGGGTTTATTCCATCGGTGATGTGGTGGCCCGGTTCCGGCGCATGAACGGCTACCGCGTCTTGCATCCGATGGGGGCGGACGCGTTCGGCTTGCCTGCGGAAAATGCGGCGATCAATCGCGGCATCAATCCCAGAGAGTGGACCTTGTCCAACATGGAGCGCATTCGCAAAGAGCAAGCGCTGATCGGTGCTTCCTATGACTGGGACCGTTATATTGGTACTTGTTTGCCTGAGTATTATAAGTTTACCCAATGGCTGTTTTTGCTGTTCTATGAGCGGGGATTGGCTTACCGCAAGAAGGCCTTCGTCAATTGGTGCCCCGACTGCAACACGGTATTGGCCAATGAACAGGTGGAAGACGGCAAATGCTGGCGTTGTGATTCAGAAGTGACCAAAAAAGAGTTGGAACAATGGTTCTTACGCATCACTGACTATGCGGAACGTCTGCTGGAAGGGTTGGACCGCCTGCCGGACTGGCCTGACAAGGTGCGGGCGATGCAGCGCAATTGGATCGGCAAGAGTGAGGGAGCGCATGTCACATTTACGGTGCCCGAATGTGACGATGAGCCGGTGACCGTCTTCACCACCCGGCCTGACACCCTGTTTGGGGTGACTTACATGGTGGTGGCGCCTGAACATCCCTTGGTGCCTCGTTTGGTGAAAGGCAAAGAAACGGAAGCAGATGTGCTCGCTTTCATCGAACAGATGAAAAAACAATCTGAGATCGAGCGCACTTCCACCGAGGCAGAAAAAGTGGGCTTGTTTACTGGTGCATACGCCAAGCATCCGCTTACGGGAGAAAAAGTACCGATCTGGGTGGCCAATTATGTCCTGATGGATTACGGCACGGGCGCCGTGATGGGAGTGCCTGCGCATGATGAGCGCGATTTCCAATTTGCGTCCAAATACGGATTGCCCATCAAAGCGGTGATTCAACCAGCAGAAGGGGAACCGTTGCCAGAGCCGTTGACGGAAGCGTATACCGAAGACGGGGTACTGACCGGTTCAGGAGACTTTGACGGGATGCCTAACCGCCAAGCGGTGAAGGAGATCGCCAAGTTCCTGGAAGAGCGGAAGCAAGGCGGTTGGACGACGACATACCGTTTGCGTGATTGGCTCATCTCCCGTCAACGGTATTGGGGCACGCCCATTCCGATGATTTACTGTGACTCGTGCGGAGCGGTGCCGGTGCCCAAAGAGCAATTGCCGGTTATGTTGCCGGAAGATGTGGTGTTTGATGGAAAGCGCAACCCGCTGACCACTTCGGACACTTTTGTGCAGACGACGTGTCCTCGTTGCGGCAACAAAGCGCGCCGTGAAACAGATACGATGGATACGTTTATCGATTCTTCCTGGTATTTCATGCGTTACACGGACGCGCAAAATGAAGATGAGCCATTTACGCCGGAAAACGCGGCCAAATGGTTGCCGGTGGATGAGTACATCGGTGGTATTGAACATGCGGTATTGCACTTGCTCTACTCCCGCTTCTTCACCAAGGTTCTCTACGATGCGGGCTTGGTGCCAGTGGACGAACCGTTCAAAAGCTTGTTGACACAAGGCATGGTGTTGAAAGACGGATTCAAAATGTCTAAATCCAAAGGCAATGTGGTGAGCCCTCTGGAAATCATCGAGAAATACGGTGCGGACACGGCTCGGCTCTTCATCCTGTTCGCGGCTCCGCCTGATCGCGATTTGGAATGGAGCGATTCCGGTGTGGAAGGCAGCTATCGGTTCATCAACCGCGTGTGGCGGCTGATCGCCCAGCATGAAGCGCTGTTTGCGCAAGATATCCCTGTGCAGGGCGAACCGCAAAGCGGCGAAGCAAAAGAACTGCGCCGCCTGATGCATCAAACCATCAAAAAAGTGACTAGCGAGATCGGGGAGCGTAGCCATTTCAATACTGCGATCAGTGCGATCATGGAATTGGTCAATGGGCTGTATGCCTATCCCGAGCATGCTGACCGCGCAGTGCTGAAGGAAGCGCTGGAAACACTGGTGGTCTTGCTGGCTCCGTTCGTACCGCACGTGACAGAAGAACTGTGGCAGTCGATGGGGAAAGAAGGCAGCGTGCACCGCGTAAACTGGCCCACCTACGATGAACGGGCCTTGGTGCTGGACGAGGTGGAAATCGCTGTGCAGATCAATGGCAAGGTGCGGGACAAGTTAGTCGTTGCAACCGATGCCAGCCGAGAGGAAGTAGAAAAGCAGGCGTTGGAAACCGAGCGCATCCAAGCGTTGATCGAGGGAAAAACGGTACGCAAAGTGATTGTGGTGCCTGGTAAACTGGTAAATATCGTAGCAAATTAAGGCGGATGTAGCCAAATAAGAGGCTCCGTTCCCGGTATATGGGGGCGGAGTCTTTTGTCGTTCTGGCAGCACACAGTGGGGTATCAGCCCTATTGTGCAAATGGAGAGAAACAGGTATAGTGTGGGTAATTGGAAAAAAATGTCGGAGCGTGAAGGCGATGGTTTACTGGGGTTGGACACCGAGGGAGAAGGGCTTGGCGATTGCGTTGGCGGGGGTTGTGTTGACGGTGGGGGCAGTCTGGCTGTTTGGACAGGAAGAGCGTCCTGACAGGCAGGAATGGATGGAATACCCTGTTCAGGGCAATCCGCCCGTGACCGAAAGACCTGCGGCGAACATGAGCAAGCAAGTGAGTAAGAATGCGATCATCATCGATGTGAAAGGAGCAGTGCATAAGCCAGGCATTTATCATTTTAATACGGAGGCGAGAGTGTATGAGGCGCTGGAGCGCGCTGGTGGGGCGCGAGACGAGGCTGATCTGGGACGGGTAAATTTAGCTGAGCCGCTCCGGGATGGGATGGTGTTATACATTCCTAAACAAGGGGAGCAGGGGACACCGTTTATGGAAATGGCGATGGCAAACTCCGCAGATGCCAGCGGGAAGATCAATGTGAACACCGCGACGGTAGAAGAGTTGGACAAGCTAAACGGAATCGGTCCCAGTAAAGCGGAAGCTATCGTCCGCTACCGCGAAGAACACGGGCCGTTCCAATCGGTGGAAGACATCGCGCAGGTGCCCGGCATCGGTGCGAAGACAGTGGAGAAATTTCGCGAACAGATCACAGTGCATTAAAGGAAAAAGCGATCCAGACAAACTGGATCGCTTAATAAGTAACGCGCTTATTTGGACATGATTTTGCGCACTTTTTCCAGCGCGAGATCCAACTCTTCTTTCGTGATGGTGAGCGGAGGCGCAAACCGGATGGTGTTGTCGTGGGTTTCTTTGCAGAGCAACCCTTCTTTCATCAGTGCTTCACAGTATGGACGTGCTTTCTCATACAGTTCCATGCCGATGAAGAGGCCCTTGCCGCGTACTTCTTTGATAATCGGGTTTTCGATTTTCTTCAATTCGGTGATGAAGTATTCACCCAACTCACGAGAACGGGTGGTGAGATCATCTTCCACCAGAACATCGAGGGCGGCGATGGACACAGCACAAGCGAGTGGGTTGCCGCCGAAAGTGGAGCCGTGCGAACCCGGATCGAAGACGCCCAAGATTTCTCTGTCAGCAGCGACTGCGGAAATCGGCATAACTCCGCCGCCCAATGCTTTACCCATAATGTACATGTCCGGCTTCACGCCTTCCCAATCGCAGGCGAAGAGCTGGCCTGTCCGCCCGAAACCGGTTTGTACTTCATCGGCGATGAAGAGGACATTGTGTTCTTTACAGATTTCCAAGGCTTGGCGCAGGAAGCCCTCCGGTGGAACGATGACTCCCGCTTCCCCTTGGATCGGCTCCAACATGAAGGCAGCCGTGTTTGGGGTGATAGCCGCTTTAAGCGCTTCCAAATCGCCATAAGGGATCACTTTAAAGCCGGGTGTGAGCGGACCGAATCCACGTTGGTATTCTTCGTTGGAAGACAGCGAAACAGCGGTGATGGTGCGGCCATGGAAGTTATCTTCACAAACGATGATTTCTGCTTGGTTGTCGGCTACTTTTTTCACATCGTAAGCCCAGCGCCGAGCTGCTTTGATAGCCGTCTCAACAGCTTCCGCACCCGTGTTCATGGGCAGAACCATTTCTTTGCCGGTCAGCTCAGCGACTTTCTCATAAAACGTGCCCAATTGGTCGTTATGGAAGGCGCGGGAAGTAAGCGTCACTTTGTCTGCTTGATCCTTCAACGCTTGGATGAGTCGCGGATGACGGTGACCATGGTTGAGCGCAGAGTAAGCACTTAACATATCCATGTAACGATTGCCATCGGCGTCTTCCACCCACACGCCTTCTGCTTTGGAGATGACGATTGGCAGGGGATGGTAGTTTTTCGCTCCGTATTTATCCGTGAGTTCAATCACTGCTTGGTTTTTGGACATGGATGATGAACCTCCCTTGTAATTTACCCAATTAACATCATTTTAGGTAATAAAGTGCGCGAAATCAATGAAATGTATACTATTTCACTGTTGCGCATAAATAACAGACTTGACGGATAAAAAAGGAGTGGGTATAATCACCTTATCATTAAATATGCAAACGTAATAAACATTCATATTGTTTCTCTTATCAAGAGCGGCGGAGGGACTGGCCCGATGAAGCCCGGCAACCTCGGTGAGATGGTATCACCGGAAGGTGCCAAATCCTGCAGAACAAAAAGTTCTGAGAGATAAGAGGAGACGGTCCGTCCGCGCGCGCAAACCTCTTCTCTTGTCGAGAAGGGGTTTTTTGTTTGCCAAATTTCCGCATCAAAGGAGAGGACACACCGATGAGAATGGAAACAGCGTTGGCGCAAATCGGGAACAAACAGGAACGGAATACAGGAGCAGTGAACTATCCGGTCTACTTTTCGACGGCATATGAGCATGTTGACGGAGTGAGCACTGGATATGATTATTCACGGGCTTCCAATCCGACGCGAGACGTGCTAGAGGAAAGTATCGCCCGATTGGAAGAGGGGGACGGCGGATTTGCGTGCAGTTCGGGAATGGCAGCGATCCACACGTTGATGGGTTTGTTTAGCCAGGGGGATCACTTGATCGTTTCGTTGGATCTGTACGGTGGAACGTACCGGCTGTTTGAGAAGGTGATGACACGGTACGGTTGTTCCTTTTCTTATGTGGATATGCGGAACTTGGCGGATATTGAGCGGTTCATTCAGCCTAATACCAAAGCGATCTTCATCGAGTCGCCCACCAATCCGTTGATGAGTGTGACAGATGTTGCCGCGGTCTGCCGGCTGGCTAAGGAACGAGGACTGATCACCATCGTGGACAATACGTTTATGACGCCTTTTTTACATCGACCCCTTACGTTGGGAGCGGATATCGTTATTCACAGCGCCACCAAATACCTGGGTGGGCACAATGACGTGTTGGCCGGGTTGATCGTGACCAAGGGTGAGGAACTGACGGAACGGGTCGCCTTTTTGCAGAAAGCGATTGGCGCGGTGTTATCTCCATTGGATTGTTGGTTGTTGATCAGAGGGATGAAAACCTTGGCGCTCCGCATGAGGCAACATGAGGCCAACGCCCAAGCGATTGCTGCTTATTTAGAGCGCCATCCGGCCGTTGACGCAGTATATTACCCCGCGCTGGACTCTCGAAGCAAAACCTTGCTCACTGAGCAGGCGGACGGGTTCGGCGGGATGTTGTCATTCCGCTTGAAGCGCAAAGAGTGGGTGCATCCGGTTCTCAACAATTTGAAGATTATTACTTTTGCGGAAAGCCTGGGGGGCGTGGAAAGCTTGATTACCTATCCGGCCACGCAAACCCATGCCGACATTCCGGTGGAAATCAGGGAGCAAACAGGTGTCTGTGACCGCTTGTTGCGCTTGTCAGTGGGGATTGAACATCAAGAGGACTTGATTGCCGATTTGGCACAAGCCTTACCGCAAGAGTAAGCACGAAATCCGGTTCCGCTGCGGGAGCTTTTACACACAGCCAAACGAGTGCGGTAAGTTAAAGAAAGGGATGAGGATGAGATGAGGTTTGACACAAAGTTGTTGCACAATGGGAATGAGATCTGTTCAGTTACGGGTGCGTCGAGCATTCCGATCTACCAAGCTTCCACGTTTCACCAATTTTCAATCGACCAACCAGGAGAATTTGATTACGCCCGTTCGGGAAATCCGACCCGTCAGGCGTTGGAAGCGACGATCGCCCATCTGGAAGGCGGGTGTAGGGGATTTGCGTTTGCTTCCGGGATGGCGGCGATTTCCACCGTATTTCTCCTTTTCTCACGTGGAGATCATCTGGTGGTTTCTCAGGATGTATATGGTGGCACCTATCGCGTGTTGACCAACGTATTTGAGCGGATGGGAATTGAGACGAGTTTCGTGGACACGACGGATTTGGAACAGGTGATGCAAGCGATCAAGCCTAACACCAGAGCGCTGTATATTGAGACGCCGTCCAACCCGCTGTTGAAAGTGACCGATCTTCGGGGAGTCGTCAACATCGCCCAAGCGCATGGTCTCCTCACGATTGTGGACAATACCTTCCTCACCCCGTATTATCAGCGCCCATTGGAATTGGGCGCCGATATTGTCATCCACAGCGCGACCAAATTCATCGGGGGCCACAGTGATGTGATCGCTGGATTGGTTGCAGTCAAAGACCGAGAATTGGCGGAGTCATTAGCGCAACTGCAAAACGCATTTGGCGCAGTGCTAGGCGCTCATGATGCTTGGCTGGTGATGAGAGGGATCAAAACGTTGAAGGCGAGAATGGAACTGTCGACAAGAAGTGCGGAAAAAGTGGCCTTGTGGCTGCAACAGCATCCCGATGTGGAGCGGGTGTATTATACCGGCCTGCCGTCGCATGAAGGCCACTTTGTACAGGACGCGCAAGCCAGTGGGCACGGGGCTGTCCTCTCCTTTGATCTTGGCGATGGAGATAAGGTGCGCCAATTTTTACAACGCGTCAAATTGCCGATCGTGGCGGTCAGCCTAGGTGCGGTAGAATCGATTTTGTCTTATCCGGCGCTGATGTCCCATGCCTCCATGCCACCGGAAGTCCGGTTAAAACATGGGATTACGGATGGACTGTTGCGGTTGTCGGTCGGTCTGGAAAGCGCCGACGATCTGATTGAAGACCTGGCACAAGCAATGTCTTTTAGCGTGTCGGTAGCCGTGGGGAGATAGCACACGCAGGAACTAAATATTCATGCGTGACAAGTCGCTTCTGGGGAAAGGTTCACTGTTTTTACCCACACATGCCCTCGACCGCAGTCTAATGCCTCCTAACACAGGGGGCGCTTTTCTTTTCGCCTAATTTATGTACAATAATAAAGAACGATCCAGCAGAGAAGGAGTTATCCAAAATGACAATCAAATCGGATAAATGGATACGGATGATGGCGAGAGAACGGAAGATGATCGAACCATTTATCGATCGCAATGTGGGAAAGGGGGAGGCCGTCAGCTTCGGCTTGTCCAGTTACGGATATGACCTCAGGGTGGCGAATGAGTACAAGATTTTCCACAATGCGTTAAATTCGGTGATTGATCCCAAAGAAATCAGTTCCGATTCCTTCGTGGACTTTCAAGGAGAGGTATGTATTATTCCGCCGAACTCGTTTGCTTTGGCCCGGTCGGTGGAGTATTTCCGCATTCCCGAAAACGTGCTGGCAATTTGCGTTGGCAAATCCACCTACGCGCGTTGCGGCATTATCACCAACGTCACCCCGTTGGAACCGGGCTGGGAGGGATATGTGACATTGGAGATCTCCAACACGACTCCCCTGCCGGCGAAAATATATTCCAATGAAGGATTGTGCCAAATCCTGTTCTTGGAAAGCGATGAAGCGTGCGAAGTTTCTTATGGGCATAAACAAGGAAAATACCAAGGCCAAACGGGTATTACGTTGCCGAAAGTGTAAAGCTTCAGATCGTGCGAAGGAAAAAGCCGCATTGCCGGCAAGAGAACACTCATGTGCGACATGGGTGTTTTTTTGTTGAAATCTGTTGGAAAAAGAAGGGAATGAGCGTGGCGCGGGAAGAAAGAACTGGGCGAAAAGGAGGTGGGAGAATGAAACGGCCTTTGGTGGTGTTAAGTTTGGCGTGGGTGCTCGGCTACTTCGTACATGGATGGTGTCGACTCCCCGCCACAGTCTACCTGCTCGCCGCGCCGGTCGCACTGCTGGGTGGCGGATGGGCGTATTACCAATGGCGGAAAGGGGTTTTTATCACCTTGCTATTGGTAGGCGTGTGCGTGGCAGGAGGGCGGATCGCATGGGTGGAGGGGCATGCGGTGTCGGCACTTTCGCCACTGATCGGGGCATCCGCTGAGTCCTCCCGATCCTTGCCGGTGGTAGGCAAAGTCACCTCCCTGCCTGAACGTGATGGAGATCGCCTCATGTTTGTGCTCGATGTGGAGCGGTTGCGCGTGGGTGGGAAGTGGCGACATTTGCTGCAACGGGAACCGGTGCAAGTCACGCTAACTTTGTCCGATCCCAGCCAGTGGCGGAGAGCTTTGCAGATCAAACCCCAGCAGACGGTAGCGATGCCACTCACTTTTCAACGTCCGCCCTTGCCGCGCAATCCGGGGGCCTTTGATTACAGGGAGTACTTGGCACGGCGCGGCATTCACTGGTTGGCTGAAGGAAAGTCGCTGTCCAAATTCCGTCTGTTGGCCGTTAGCAAATACCACCCCTTGTATTGGATGGGCGGAGTGCGGAACTGGGCAAGTGAAACCGTGAAACGAATTTATCCGGAGCAGACAAGCGGTGTGATGCGGGGCATTTTGCTGGGCGAGAGAAAAGCGGTTCCCGAACGGATTGAACAGGATTACGCTACCCTTGGCATCATCCATGTCTTGTCCATTTCTGGTTTGCATGTCAGTGTGTTGCTCGCAGTCGGATATTGGGGATTGAAGCGGCTTGGCATGACCCGGGAAAAAGCGGCAGGCACAGTCATGGCTCTGCTTCCGTTATACGTTATCCTGACCGGTATGGGCGCCCCTGTGATCCGGGCGGCTTTGACAGCTGGAATGGTTTTGCTCGCTACCCTTTTGCGTCGCCAGCAAGATGTGCTATCTTTCTTGGCCCTTTCATTTTTGCTCCAATGTGGCTGGAATCCGCATGTATTGGAAGAAGCAGGTTTTCAATTGACCTATGCCATCACCGCTGCATTGGTCATTGGGACGGGGAGTCTGGGTGATGCCCTTCCTCTTCCATGGGCTTGGGCGCGACAAGCATTAGCGGGAATGCTGATTGCTCAAGGGGTTTCGTTGCCGTTTGCACTGGTTCATTTTCATGAATATTCGCTTCTGTCGGGTGTCGCCAATCTATTGTTTGTGCCCATTGTCAGCTTAGTGGTGACGCCCTTGGGGATGGTTTCGGTGTTGTTGGCGGCAGTTTGGGAAACGGGCGCCCGTGCGTTGGCCGAGATGGTTACGCTTTGCCTGTATATCGTGGATGGGGGCGTTGGCATGCTGGCGCAGTTGACCCCATTGCATCGCTTGTGGCAAACCCCGCCGGGTTGGTGGCTGATGGCATACGCATTGGCGAGTTGGTATCTTTTTGCTGCATGGTGTGGGGCATTTCGCAATTATAGCGGCGCGCATCGCGTCTATGGGTGGATTTGCTGGATCGGCTTGCTCTTTATCGCCGCAAGCATAAAAATAGGGAGCGATACGACGCGCATCACATTTCTGGATGTGGGTCAAGGAGATTGTGCGGTGGTTGAAGCGAAATCAGGTCAGGTGATTGTAATTGACGGCGGCGGGCGCGATGTGCGGGATAGGGAGGCTTCCTTTGATGCCGGCAGGAGAGTAGTGGTTCCTTTTCTTAAATTCCGAGGCATCAACCAGATTGATACATTGGTGATGACCCACGGCGACTTAGATCACATCGGCGGGGTGAAGGCCATTGTGGAGCGCATACCGGTCAAGCGGGTGGTGCGCAATCCCTCCCCCATCCAATCTCCCATGGAGCGCGAAGTGATGACAGCGATCCGTCGCAGGGGCATTCCTGTGCAGGTACCGCGTTTGCAGCGATGGGAAAGGCTTGGGGAAGGCGTGAATTGGCAATTTTACCATCCGGGAATCAGCACACGTCATGAAAGAAATGAAGATTCGCTTGTTTTTCTGTTGACGGTAGAAGGGGTGCGGTTTCTTTTCACCGGAGATGCGGGAAGTCCGACAGAAGACCAGTTGCTGCGCCAAGTGAGCCTGCCCGATATTCATCTGTTGAAAGTGGCTCACCATGGCAGTCGATCAGGTACGCAATCCAAGTGGTTGGAAGCGCTTAAGCCGGAGCATGCAGTCATTTCTGCCGGTAGGCGAAACCGCTACGGGCATCCCGCTCCAGAAGTGATCCGCCGCTTGCAGAAAGAACGGATACATATTTGGCGGACAGACCTTCAAGGAGCGATCCAAGTGGAGGTGCAAACGGGTCGGCTACGGATTGCTCCCTTTTTACAAAATGACGGATAGCGCGTTGGAATAACAAAAAGGCAAACTTTTTTCAAAAGGGATCTGGCAAATTTATGGTACACTGGTTGCAACATCGATCTGAACGAGAAAGTCTAAATGGTAGGAGGGGTTTTGTTGCTCGACTCTGATTTGATCCGGCGCGCGCAACAGGGAGACAGGCAAGCTGTCGTCCAAGTGTTGAAGCAATTGGAAGTCGCAATGTACCGCACAGCGTATTATTTGTTAAACAATGAGCAAGATGCTCTGGATGCAACACAGGAAGCCTTGTTAAAGGTGTATAAGCATTTGCCGACATACAAAGGGGATGCCATGATCCACACTTGGGCGCAACGGATTGTGACCAATGTCTGTATGGATATGTTTCGTAAAAGGAAGAAGGTGGTGTTAATGCGGGAAGATTTTTGGCGTGAAGATGTTAAGGCCGTCCGCGAAGTGGAAGGCGGCGCAATGATGACTGATCTGAAGCAGGCTATTTCCCGCCTGCCGGAAACGCAACAAACGGCGGTCGTGTTGCGGTATATTCAGGAGTACAATTACCAAGAGATCGCTGAAGCGATGGGGATGCCGATCAATACGGTCAAATCGCACTTGTTTCGGGCACGCAAGCAGTTGAAACAATGGCTGGCGGCTTATAAGGAAGGAGGGGCCACCACCCATGGATCGTGAAAAATGGATTGAATGGATGCAACGCGACCTTGATGGTGATTTGACGCAAGTGGAAAAGGAGATGTTGGAGAAGCATCTGGCCCGCTCGCCTGAAGATGCACGCATTTATGAAGGGTTTCGCTCCTTGTCCGATGAGCTGTCCCGATTGCCGCAAGTGATGCCGCCGACTAGTATGGTTGATTCGCTCTTGGCGGAAATGGAGGACAAACCGTCCGAGTCCCGTCCGAATCCATCCGGCTGGATGGCGCGCTGGCGTCCGTCTCGACGAGTGGCTGTCGGCATGGCGGCTCTGTTTGTCGTGGGATTTGTGAGCGGTGTGTGGGTGAATGGGTGGTTGATGAGCGATCCGCCGAAACAAACGATGACTTCGCGCGACGGCAGTCCCTTCGATCGAAAAAATGCTAGCAAAGTTTCGCCTGATGTACTTATCACCATGAGCAGTGAAAAAGACGGACAGTCCCATATTGCGTTTTCTCCGGATCGTGAATATCAAGCGATCTGGACCGACAACCACCTTTTGGTCAAAACCAAGGATTCGAAAACCACCTATTCGCAAAAGCTGTTCGTCGGCGGGAAAAAGCCGCGCATGCAATGGATTTCCGCCCGACGCGTCAAAGTCTCTTATCAGGATGAAAAAGGGGCTTCCAAACAGCTCACTATTGATGTCGAGCGGGGCGAAAAGGTAAACTAGGGTGAAGAGGTGAAGTCAGTGAACCAGGAGCTTTTACGGGAGCTGAAGCAGAACAAGATTCACCCAGTTTACTTTCTTTATGGCACCGAGCGCTTTTTAATTGAAGAAGCGCTGTCGGGGTTGCGTGCGCATGTGATGCCCGAGAAAGATGAGTTTGGTAATGCGGTTACATTGGATTTGGAAGAAACGCCGATTCAGATGTTGGTTCAGGAGGCGGAGACGCTTCCTTTTTTTGGTGAACGCCGCTTTATCGTGGGCAAAAACGCGCAGTTTTTAACCGCCAGCAAAGGAAAAAGCGGTGTCTCCCATGATTCGGACGCACTGATCCATTATTTAAAAAATCCGTTGGAAACCAGCGTGGTGGTGCTCACCCTGCACGGTGACCATTTGGACAAGCGTAAGAAGGTAGTGAAGGAATTGTTGGCCGGCGCGCGTACGGCGCAATTTGACTCGCTCAAAGGCAAAGAGGCTGCGGAATGGGTTGTGCGCCAGTTGCGCGAGCGACAGGTGCGGATCGACGCCGATGCGCTGAAAGAACTGCTTGTCTTGGTGGGAAATGATTTGCACCTCTTGCATCAAGAATGCGAGAAATTGGCCACGTTTGTGGGTGAGAACGGAGTCGTCACCCCAAAGATCGTATCGGAATTGGTTCCGCGCACGTTGGAGCAGGATGTGTTCAAACTGACAGAGAAAATCGCGGAACGAAAGTTGGAAGACGCCTTTCATATCTGGCATGATTTGCTGTTCCAGAAAGAAGAACCCGTGCGAATCTTGGCGCTGGTCATTCGTCAATTCCGCCTGATGTTTCAAGTGAAGACGTTGGCGGGAAAAGGGATGAGTGAACGTGAGATGGCGCAACAGCTGAAAGTGCACCCCTATCCGGTGAAATTGGCTTCGCGCCAAGCGAGGGCTTTCAGTGAAAAGCAGTTGCGTTCTTTGCTAGCGATGGCCATTGCGGCTGACCAGGAGATCAAATCGGGAAAAGTGGACAAGGAATTGGCTGTCGAACGATTGCTGTTCCGATTGCATATGTCCGCTTGAAAGGAGCAATCAATGATGCAAGACCAACAACGACAAGCTTTGCGCAAACGGCAATGGCTGTATCTCAACGGACTGCTTGTTGCCGTGTTACTTTTGTTGGGACTGTTGCTGGCGTTCAATGTCACCGCCCCGCAGTTTTTCTTAGTGGTGGGGTTGCTCTTTTTGGTGACGCCTGTCAGCATCTGGGTGTTTAAAGAAAGCAACCCCTTGTTGCGAGCGCTCCCCGGCATGGGAGAATTGTCACAATATGAACATGAGAAGCTGGGGGAAAGCTGGGGGAATTATCAGTTCTCCACTGCTTTGTTGCAAACGGCCTGTAGTTTGTTTTTCTTTGTACAGGCCTTCATCCGCGAAGGAGGGGCCCCATTTCGCGAAGGGATACCGATTTGGTATTTCATTGTCGTTCCGGTGATCATACTTTT
Source organism: Laceyella sacchari (assembly GCF_024927925.1). Classification (NCBI taxonomy): domain Bacteria; kingdom Bacillati; phylum Bacillota; class Bacilli; order Caryophanales; family Thermoactinomycetaceae; genus Laceyella; species Laceyella sacchari. The sequence goes on along the minus strand of NZ_CP103866.1, from coordinate 2,494,848 downwards.
GATTATCAACTTAAACCATCGCTCGCACATTAAGCGGATGGATGGGAAGACGCCGGAACAACTGCATACTTACGCTGAAGAAAAAAAGTTATTTTCCACTGTGTTTGCATCCGTGACCTTGGTGATGACATTGATCGGCACCTGTGTGGTCATGTTATTAAGTTGATGTTAAATACAAAAAGCCCGGCTCGCTATTTGCAAGCCGGGCTTTTTACGAATCAATCCTGTTCTTCTTCAACAGGGTGTTTCATGATACGGCGGGTGGCTTCATAAGCGGAGGTGAAGGAAAGCTCGGACAGTTGCCCTTTTCCTTGACACCAGTCACCTGCAAAATAAGCGTTGGCCAGGCTGTGGAATTTGACCGGCATCAGCCGTTGGTCATCAATGCATTTGATTTCCTGTACCGTCGCTTTTTTGGACACGCGTTTAGCTACAAGACGGTCGCGCCAGCCGGGGAAGTGCTTGTCATAAATGGATTCGATGATGGCTACTTTCTCATCGGCTTTGTTTTGGGCGATCTCCTCATCATTCAGATAGGCGACAGCTTGCATCAATTGTCCGCCCTCAGGTACACAGGTCGTGTCATAGTATGAAATGTCTGTGATGAATACCTTTTGCGCTTTTTGATAAATGTAAGTAAACGGGCTGGAAATCCGTTCGGAAAGGCCGACGTCGTACACGACCACACTGGTGGGGGAGTAACGAACATATTCTTCGAAATACTTTTGCAAAGGCGTTTCCGCAAACAATTGGCTACATTCTTTGGGCGGTATGCAGAATAGATAATGATCTGCGGTGTACACCGTGTCTTCTTTGCCGTAGATGGCTGTGATTTCCTTGCCGTCCAAGTCGATCCGGCTCACTTTTTCTTTGGTGATGATGCGTCCGCCGTTTTTTTCGATGATGTCGGCGAAAGCCTGCACGATCGCTTGCCAACCGCCGCCGATGTAAGAAACGGCCCGTTGGGTCGCGAACAGGCGCCGGTAGTAATCGAAAAACAACGTCGAAGGAATGCGTTCCGGTTCATTGGTGAAAAAGTTGGATGAAGCGATGGTCAAAAGCAAATCGCGGACTTGTGGCGTTTCTTTTTGTAAATACTCACCAATAGGGATGCCTTCTTCCCCGCGATTGATGGAGGACATTGTTTTGAACACTTCATAAGCAAACCGCAATTTGTTTTGTGAATCCAGCACTTTGGTACGGTAAAGCCCTTCCAATGTTGCCGGCATCGGCGTTGTATACGATCCCATGTCATAAAAGGCTTTGGATGGGGAAAAATCTTTCCAATCGACATTCAATCCAATTTCATGTTCAAATTTGCGCAAAATGGACTTGTCGCGGGCGTAAATGGCATGCGCTCCAAAGTTGAAATTAAATCCTTTCAACGGAATGGTAATCGCCCGGCCACCCAATTTGGGCGCTTTTTCCAACAAGGTCACATCGTATCCATTGTGTGCGAGCCGAGCGGCGGCGCTTAAGCCGGCCAAACCTCCACCCACCACAATCGCTTTTTCAGACACGTAGAAACACTCTCCTCCAGTAAACGGTTACAAAGCGGAAAAAATTGAGATATCGATCACTTTCCTATTTTATCAAGTTTAAAACACTTAGAGTAGGCTTTTATTTGAGTTCGGAAATTTCTTGCTAGTGCGTTTGATTTCCGGTCCGGAAGGGATGTTGATAAGGATGTGAAGAAGGGGTACATTAGGGCGTGATGGATAAACAAATGGAGTTATATGGAAGACAAGGGAAGGGATACGATGAAGAGAAAATTGGTGAGTGCTTGTTTTGCCGGTATCCATTGCCGGTATGATGGCAAGCACAATCGGGTGGAGCAGATTCAGGAACTCATTAAGCGGGGGGAGGCGGTGCCCGTCTGTCCTGAGCAGCTCGGCGGGTTGTCCACTCCACGCAAACCAGCGGAAATCGTTGGTGGTGATGGGCATGATGTGTTGGATGGAAAGGCAAAAGTGGTCACCGTGGACGGAGAAGATGTGACCGAAGCGTTTGTGCGGGGAGCTTATGAGGCGTTACGCGTAGCCCAAATGCTGGGGGTGGAGGAGGCAATCTTGAAAGAGAAAAGCCCCTCATGCGGCAATTGCATCGTATATGACGGCACCTTTCAAGGCGTGAAGAAAGCAGGACAAGGAGTGACAGCGGCATTGCTTAAGCGCCACGGGATTAACGTCGTGTCTGAGGAGGAGTGGAAACAAGAGTCATAAGCAAGCTTTAATGGAAAACGCGTCCCGCGACATTATGGCGTCTTGCAAAAAAAATGGGCCCCCCGAAGAAGGAGGGCTTACCTTGTCAGGCTGTGGGCGAGGGGACGTTTTTCTGCCCAAGCTGTTCTTTGATCTTTTTATATTGGAACAGCATGGCGACGCGCCACGGCAACAACATGCCAAAGGCGAGAATGAAGAAAACGCCGCCTGTCTGGAAGATGCTGATATGATGTTCGATGTAGTTGTGCAAGGCGAGGCGCACCACAAACAATCCGCTCAAAATGACGACGAAGGCGCGAGACTGCTTCAGGTAGATGTCGTCCCCTTTAATTTCAAATGCGGATGTTTTGATGAGTGGCAACGAGAAGAACAAGGCTCCTGCCAAAAAGGACAGGATCGCCCACGAGAGAGGGATGCGGCATTCTGGAAACACGAACATCAGGAAACCGGTGCTCATCCCCAGGGGCGGTATGATGATTTTTTTTGCTGAGGTCGGCTTTTTGGAAGCTCTCAACCGCATGATAAAAAAAGTTGAAGCCATGGCGAACCCAATGATCGGCGCGATGGTTGTGAGTTGAATCGGTAAAATTTGTCCCATATCCGTCCCTCCTGATTCTAGAAAAAAACTAGCACATTCCCGGCCCTTTGTAAATAAGGGCTCGCTTGACTTTTTGGCAATATTGAAGCAAAATGAATATCATTAAGTATCCTATGCGAATGGGAAAATTTTCATACTGGCACAACGGCGATGATAAAGGAGAGTAGTATAGGAGCGGCCGCATAAGAGAGTTGGCGGGAGGTGCGAGCCAACCGGTCCCCCATATGAATGGGCTTTGGAGCCGTTTTCCTGAACGCGGGGGCATATGATAGATTCCGTCAGTAAGGAAATCCGGGTTATTCCGTTATGAATGAATGAGGTGTGCCCGAAGTATATGTTTTTCGGGCAAATAAGGGTGGTACCGCGAGTTCAAGCTCGTCCCTTACGGGGGCGGGCTTTTTTATTTTCTCAAAAGGAGTGTGTCAAGATGGAACGCGTATTATCAGGCATCCAACCGACTGGCGCCGTGACCCTGGGGAACTATATCGGGGCGATGCAACGGTTTGTCCAAATGCAGGAGGAGGCCGACTGTTATTTCTGTGTGGTGAATATGCACGCCCTCACCATTCCGCAAGACCCCGAATTGCTGAAGCAAAGAACCATTGATTTGGTGGCTATTTATCTGGCGACCGGGCTTGATCCGGCCAAGTCCACCATATTTGTCCAATCTCAGGTTCCAGCCCATGCAGAAGCGGCTTGGTTGTTGCAATGCGTTGCCCGCGTCGGCGAACTGAATCGGATGGTGCAATTTAAAGAGAAGGGCAAAGGGTCCGAATCCGTTTTGGCTGGACTTTACACCTATCCCGTTCTGATGGCGGCTGACATTTTGCTTTACAACCCCAAGCGGGTGCCGGTCGGTGAAGACCAAAAACAACACTTGGAATTAACGCGCGAAATTGCTGAGCGTTTCAACCGTGATTACGCGGAGATTTTCACGTTGCCCGAACCGTACATCGGCGAAGTGGGTGCCCGGATTATGGGGCTGGACAATCCGACCAAAAAGATGAGCAAAAGCGCCGATAGTGAGTTCAACTATATCACACTGCTGGATGAACCGAAGAAGATTGAGAAAAAGCTGAAGCGCGCCGTAACCGATTCAGAGAATGTCATCCGCTTCGATCCGGTTGCGAAGCCAGGTATCAGCAACTTGCTCAACATTTACAGTAGCCTGTCAGGCAAGTCGATCAAAGAATTAGAGAAACAGTATGAAGGATTGGGGTATGGTCAGTTTAAGAAGGATCTGATTGAAGTGACGATCGATCATCTCGCGCCGATCCAGTCGCGTTTCCATGAAATCCGCAATTCTGGCGAAGTGGAGCAAGTGCTAAAACAAGGCCGGGAGAAGGCGGCGGCGGTGGCTGATGAAACATTGAAACGCATCAAAGACGCCATGGGCATAATCTAAATGAAAAGATCTCGTCCCAAAACCTGGGGCGAGATCTTTTTAAATAAAAGCGACCCAACAAAGCGGGTCGTTCATAAGCTGCATTACGCTTGCAATGCTTGCAGTTTTTTTACGAGGCGGGATTTTTTGCGAGCCGCAGCGTTCTTATGGATCAGGCCTTTGGTTACGGCTTTGTCCAAAGTGCGAGCAGCCTCTTTGTACAGAACGGTTGCTTTTTCGTTGTCTTGTTGTTCAACGGCAACCAAGAACTTTTTCACAGCCGTACGCATAGCAGACTTTTGGGAAGCGTTGCGCTGACGGCGAATTTCGTTGGTTTTAGCGCGTTTGATTGCGGACTTAATGTTAGCCAATACATTCACCTCCTGTGGGATTCTGATCTCCGCATCCCATTTATGCAACATGCAATATTCTAGCATGAGCTATGGCAAAAAGCAATAACACAAGCCAGAGGAATAAATAAATCAACAAAAAGCAAACTATTAGCGGATTGTCGGGGAGGTGTCCCGAACAAAGGTGGCATCCACCCATGGATGCAACGGGGAGGAAGATTCATTCATGAACGCAGAGCGCACTGAACACCAAATCGATTTGTCTGGCTACTCCATCCGCACAGACCTTGCACGGGAAGCGCATCAGATGGCGGTAGATGAGCGGGGGGGCACAAGCGACATCCCCGGCGTACGGATTGAAGAGAACACCGAAGAAGGCATCACCACCAGCTGGATCTGGATCGATGACCAAGCGGGCAGTGAAGCGATCGGCAAAGTGCCTGGCACTTATCTGACGTTGGAAGTGCCGGCACTAAGAAGCAGAGATTCCATGCTGGAAAAACGCGTAAGTGAACACTTTGCCCAGCAATTCAGCCGTTTTTTGGATGAAGTTGGCATTGGCCTTGACGACTCCGGCCTGATCGTCGGCCTCGGCAACTGGAATGTCACGGCTGATGCCCTCGGGCCGCTTGTGGTCAAACACACCCTCGTCACCCGCCACCTGTTTGAGCTGGCGCCAGAATCTGTCGCTGAAGGGTATCGGCCGATCAGCGCACTCTCGCCGGGCGTGCTGGGCATCACGGGGATCGAGACGAGCGAGATCGTGCGCGGCGTGGTGGAAAAGACGAAACCGGACTTCGTCATCGCCTTTGATTCATTGGCGTCAAGAGCGCTCAGCCGCGTGAACACCACCATCCAAGTAGCTGACACCGGTATTCATCCTGGCTCAGGGGTGGGCAACAAGCGCAAAGCACTCACCAAAGAAACACTGGGTGTACCGGTGATTGCGATTGGAGTTCCGACAGTTATAATATTGCTGGTATGGAAACGATCCATTTATTCAAAAGGATTGCTAGGACGTTTCCTGTTCCCATCAAAAAACAGGTGTTAATAAAAGTTGGTTGAGTTGTTCAGTCAGAGGGATTTTAAAAACTAGTGACAGTTTACTTTGACATCATATAAATGCATTATATCAAGATGAAAAACTTAAAACTGATAAGTCTTTTATTGATTATGGGCCTGGCAAGGAGGTGCCGGGCTTTATTTTTTCAAATCGTTTTGATGGTACTTTTACATAATAGAGTATAAATTGCTTAAAATAGGATAAAATATATAATCTGTTTATAAAAAAAATAAATTAAAAGATAGATAAAAATAATTGATTTATTATTTATAACTTATTAAATTATATATTGTAGTTGTGACTATTTTGTGTCACGAAACAACTAGCATGTGAAGAAAGAAGGGATATGTTTGCAATTTTTTTATGCTGAACGATACGCGCGAATTCGTAGCATTGTATCGATTACCATTGCATTGACATTGATCTTCACTCTCTGGCCACAAGCAACATTTGATGTATTGGCTGCTCCCGCACCCAAGCCAGTTGAATTGGAACACATGCGGACTGCCACTTCCAAAACTTATATATCTCCAGACAAAAAGACATATACTTTGGAAGAATATTTGGAACCTATTCATTATAAAAAGGGTGATAAATGGGTAGAAATCGATAACGAGATAAAAGAGATAAAAGAAGTCAAATTAAAAAAAGCGGACGCTGTAGATGATGCTGAACTTTCCCTCACAAATGGAGGAAACCAATTTCAAGTGGGGTTTGCTCCACGTAGCCGGGGCAAGAAAGTCGTTCGTTTGCAATTGGGACAAGCCCACATCGATTTCGGGTTGGTTGATGGTGCCAATGTAGCTGCGAAAAAAGATAAGAACAAAGTGACATATCCCTCGGTTTATCCATATACGGATCTGAGCTATTATGTCACCAATACAGGTTTTAAAGAAGCCTGGGTGTTGCAAAAATATACTGGACAGTCTACTTATACATTATCTTTAAAAACGAAAAATGTGGATGTCAAACAAGAGAAAGACGGTTCTCTTTCATTTTTGGACAACAAGGGTAACACGGTGTTTGCCATCCCTCGACCTTTTATGGTGGATGCCAATGATGAGCAATCCTTTGGTGCCAGATATGAATTGCGTGAGGAGAAAAACCAAACATTTATAGATTTGAAAGTGGATACCGCTTGGTTAAAGGATGAAAAGCGGGCATATCCAGTAGTGATCGATCCATCTGTTTCGGTGCAAGGTGCACTTAAGACATACGATGCCACAGTCACAAATTCCACTAATGGTAAAAATGTTAACTTTGGCACTTCTTCTTATTTGCTCACAGGAACCTATACTGATCCGACTTATGGTACGGGAGAATATCGTTCGTATCTCAAGTTCGCATTATCTCCATTATTGAGTGGGGCTAATATTTCTTCAGCGACGCTTACATTGCATCAATACGCAACCACTCATGCAGAGCAAGTCAATGTTTATCAAGTCAACTCGGATTGGAACTCAACTGATATCAAGGGAAGCAACCAACCGTCATCTGGTACAACACCTATCTCCACGAAATCGGTTGGAGCTGTGGGAGCTTATGATTTTGATATCACTTCACTAACAAAACAATGGTATGCAGGCACCAGCTCCAACTATGGTGTGATGTTACGCCTGAATTCGGAAAGCAATAACCGAAAAGGATTTCGTTCCAGTGACTATCTCGACCCTGATCCAAACAACTCGCAAAAGCCCAAGCTGACCATTACTTATACCATTGATCCGATAGGTGTAGAAAGTTTCTGGACGACGGCTGCCTCTAATGTGAATACTTATAACGGTAACTATTATTTGCAAGATACGGATGTCAGTATCAGTGGCCGCGGTCCAAGTTTGTCAGTGGAACGAGCTTATAACAGCCGTTCAAACAAAAGTGGTATTTTTGGCTATGGTTGGATTTCCAATCTAGAACAAAGTCTATCCATGGATTCCGATGGTCCTGTTGCTTATACTGATGCCGATGGCACCACACATACGTTTATACCGGAATATGGATCGGGCGGAGTATCAACGGGTACGTATAAAGCGCCTGATGGAGTCAACTTGGAATTAGTGAAAAACAGTAACGGTACCTTTACCCTGATAACATCGGATCAGACAAAATACAATTTCAACTCAGCCAAAAAGTTGGTCTCGATTTTTGATAGCAACAATAACACGACAACGATCGCTTATACCGATAACCTGCCCACGTCCATTACTGATGCGTCAGGTAGACAAATCACACTGGCTTATGATACCAACAACCGAGTCAGCAAAGTGACTGATCCAGCGAACCGCTCAGTGGAGTACACCTATGACGCGAACGGCAATTTGACTGGCATCACACACAAGGATGCAACAGGTTCGGTGGTGTCAACAGAGGCATATGGCTATGACGATAACCACAACCTTACATCGATTACTGATCCAAACAACCATACGAAAACAATCAGTTATGACACGGACAGTGACCGGGTGAATACTGTATCTTATCCCATCACAGTAAATGGTGCGAAACAAACGGCGAAAACAACATTTAGTTATGATGCAGTCAATAACACCACCACCGTCATTGATCCAAAAGGAACGAAAACGATTTATACCCATAACACGTATGGAAATGTGATCCAAACAACGCAAGATCCGACTGGTTTCAATATTAAGAACACGTTTGATTATGACGACAAAAACCAATTGATCAGCCACAAAGACGGCAACGCCAACGCAACTGACAGCACGGGTACTTACAATTATACGTATGATGAGAAAGGAAATCTGACTAGCACCAGTACGCCACTCAACAACACGAGTAGCACCACTTATGACAGCAAGAACAATCCGGTGACGGAAACAGATGCCAACGGCAACACCACAACCAACGAATATGATGATAAAAACAATTTGACGGCCTCTACTGATCCAGTCGAAAAATCAACTGCGACCAAATACAATGCCTATGGCAACGTCTTGTCGGAAACATCGGCGATGAGCCCTGGCAATAACTTGGCTATCAATGGGAGTTTTGAGCTGGATCGCAACAGTGACAATTGGCCGGACAATTGGAGCAAAGTGCCGAGTGGATCCGTTAATATCTCTTGGGATAGTACAGGCCTTACAACAGATGGCATCACCTTGGGGAATAAAAGCATCAAAATTTCCAATGTCTCTGGGGCTACGGCCATTGCCAGTGATAAAGTTGCTTACGATCCCAATAAAACCTATGTACTGAGCGGATATGTAAAAACGAGTGGCGCACAGGGACGAGGTAGCATCTATGCGTTTGCGTTCAACTCCAAAACTGGAGCGTCCACAGCCATCGCCGGTGCTGGCATTACAGGCACGCAAGAAGCGACCCGCATCCACTTGTCTCTCGATCCGGGAACATTGACAGGATATGACCAGTTGCAAATACGCGGGTATATCAGCGGAATCAATGGCCAATATGGAGGAACGTATTGGTTTGATGGCTTGCAAATCGAAGAAGGGCATTACGGAGCATATAACGTATTGGAAAACAGCGACTTTGAACGAGATATCGATCCCGCTGGCGACAAAATTCCAGATCGTTGGTATTTGCAAGGAGACACAGCGGCAGGGGACGGCCTAGATGCCACAGAAACATATAGTGGTGTACGTTCAGTCAAATTGGTTGGGGATTCAGCAAAATACAAAACGGTGTACCAAGATGTCAACTTAAAGGGTGGAGCGGGTTCGATCTTAACTGTATCTGGCTTTTCCAAAACGGAAAATCCGAACCCAAATGGCATTTACGGATACATTATCAATACCTATGATTCCAGTGTGGGAACTGATGTAGTGGAGAAGTTTACATTTAACTTTGATCGCTCAAAGTCTCACGATTGGCAACATATTGCCAGTGAGATAAAAACGACCAAATCCTTCGATCGAATCAGGGTGTACTATGAGTACAGCAATCAAACGGGAACAGCTTGGTTTGATACCGCCAAAGTGGTACCAGATGCCATTACCACCTACCATGGCTATGACAGCAACAACAACTATGAAACGTCAACTACCGATCCTGAGCAACGGGTCACACAACGCAGTTATGATACGGTTGGCAACACGACCAGTGAAAAGGTTGGATTGGACACGACGAAGTTCACTTACGATGCGCTGGATCGCCTGACTAAGGTGACCGATGCGAAAAATCACACCACCGAATACCAATACGATGCGGCGGGCAACAAAACCAAGGTCATCAACGCCAAAAACAAAGAAACAACCTATACTTACAACGAATTAAATCAAATAAAAAGTGTTACCGACGCTAATAACAAAACGACAACGTATGACTACGATCTGAATGGAAACCAAACCAAGATCACATACCCGAACGGTAACAGTGTTTCGTATGGCTACGACAGTGTTAACCGACAAGACGTTATTTCCTACAATGGTACGCAAACATACACTTTTAACTATGATGCCAACAATAACCTCACCAAGGAAACCGATGTAGTTAGCGGCAAATCGACTGAATATGCCTATGATGCTGACAACCGCCTGAAACAAGTGAAAGAGCCAAATGGCAATCAAACGGATTATACCTATGACGCCAATGGAAACGTAACCCAACAAAAGCTGACCGCTGGATCTACAGTGATTACACAAGACTATGGGTATAATGGGAACAATCAACTAACCAAAATCACATCCAATGGTACCAACCAAGCATGGTTCAACTACAACGAGCAAGACCAAGTTGCTCGCCGTAAAACGGCTGACGGCAACATGACCTTCAACCGGTATAATGGCGCGGGAGATTTGATAGCACGCGACATTTTTGACAAAAACGGAAACCAGATTGACAGCTTTGTCTATACTTACAATAATAAAGGCAATATTACATCAGTCACATCCAAAGCGGGCACGACCTCGTATGTGTACGATGAACTTGATCAATTGACCAAAGAAACCCGTCCCGATGGCACGACTTATGAATACACCTATGATGCTGTGGGTAATCGTCTAACCAAAAAGGTAACGTCTCCAAGCGGAACGGTGACGACAACCACTTATACTTATGATGATGCAGATCAGCTTACTTCCGTCAACGGTACGACCTACACCTACGACACCAACGGCAACCTGCTAAGTGATGGCAACAAGACGTACGTCTATGACGTGGATAACCGATTGACCACTGTTAAAGACAGCGCAGGAAATACGATCGCTTCGTTCACCTATCGTGCGGATGGCATGCGGAAGACGATGACGACGGCATCGGGTACCATTACGTTCCATTATGATCAAAACAACAATGTGGCGTATGAAACAGATCAAAGTGGAGCGGTTGTAGCGAGCTACACCTATGGTTCAGAAAATGAACCTGTTAGCATGTTTCGTGGTGGAAAGACGTATTTCTATCAGTTGAACGGGCATGGGGATGTGGTAGCACTCACGGATCAAACAGGTGCTGTTGTAAACACTTATACCTATGATGCATTTGGAAACCTCGTCAACCAAACGGGTACGGTTGAAAATCCCTATACCTATGCCGGTTATCGGTATGATAAGGAAACGGGATTGTATTACTTGCAAAGCAGGTACTATAATCCAGAGACGGGAAGATTTTTGACGAGGGATACATTTGAGGGATTTGAAAAAGAACCACTGAGTCTGAATAAGTATACGTATGCAGAAAATAATCCTGTAAATAGCATAGATCCTACTGGACGATGGTCTTTTAAAAGATCATTAAAAAAGTTATTACATCGAGTTGTTTCTGCACTATTTAGTGATATGAGACAAAATACCCTTACAAACATTGCATTCTTATTTTTAGGAGGATTTGGTGCAGGGTTTAAGACATATAGAAAGTTAAGGTCTGAATTTCATCTGTTTGAAAAATATATTTTGCGAAGATCTTTCAAATCATTTCTTCGTGGAGCACTCGGAGGATATTTGCTTGGAAATGTAATAGGTACTGCCAGTAGAATAGCTTCTGCAGGAAACAAGCTATTTAATTACGAGGGCTGGTTTGATCGTACTCATGTAGGTAGATCGATTGATAAAGGTTTAACACGAGTAGAGCGGTATCTTCATAATCGAATTAACCGTTGGTAATATTGTAAGTTAATAATAAAGAGCTAGAAATAAATCTTTTTCTAGCTCTTTTCAAATGGAGGTTATATCATTGGGCTGGATCCGTTTATTTATCGGTGTTTTAGTAATTACTTGGCTTATTTATCAATGTTTTTTCAAAAAAATCCGTACCTTCAATGATATCTTAGAACGATCCCATAATTATGAGTTTCTTCTGCGAAATAAGAAATTAGCCATTCAAACATTGCAGGTGGGATTGAAACGAGATTTAAATGAGTTGGAACGAGCAGTATTAAATTACAATATAGGAAGGCTTTATTATGATACGGGGGAAATAGATCAGGCCATCGTTTATTTTGATAAAGCCTATCCTATTTTGATTCAAGCGGAAGGGATAAAGGTGAAAGATCAATTTATCAAAATCATAATAGCATATTTGGAAAAAGGTATGAATGACAAAGCAAATGAGGTTTATCAATATTGTATGAAACATTCTTTATCTAAACGAAGATATCAAAGACTGAGAAAGAAATATACGCAGTTATTTGAAGACCAAGGATGAAAAATGTGTAATGGGTGTCTTGTTGAACATCCCATGATTGTGCAGCTCAATCGGGCGTCAAAGTTAAATTGAACTCCTTTTTAATAAGGTGGTATGGTACAGTACTTGCCACCTTATTAAACAAAGGGGATTTAAGACGATGATCAATGAACTGAAATAGAAGTTTAATGATAACTATCGAAAGGTAATTCTGTTTCTTTTTTATTAATTATATTTTCATGTCATTTGTTTTGTTGTGTATATATTTTAATAGTATCGAATATGCGTTACTTTTATGCTTGATTAATGGGATAAATATTGTTTGGATTGAACATAAGTGGAAGGTAAACGTTAAACTAAAAGGGACGATCTATAGAAGGTTTGTAGATTATCCTTTATGTTTTAATTATATAATTATTTTCGTATTTTTAACTACAGAGTAACTACTATTTGGAGTCAACAACTAAGGGAGAAAAAGAAATTGAGTAGAAAAGAAAAAATAGAAGTAAATGTAAGTGCAATAGGATGTGTGCTAGTAGCAGGATTATTATTTATTTTAACGGATTATGTTCATGATGAGCTAAAGTCGTTATTACAAGTAGGGTTTGTTTGGGTGGTTCCATGGGTACCGTTTCTGGTTAAATTTTTATTTGCACAGAATAAAAAGGATTATTTATCGCGGAACAAAAAGTTGTTTTTAGGTTTTTTTATATTCGACTGTGTGCTTAGTGTTTTGGAGTATAAATATATGCCTATTTCATATTGATGCTCATGCAAAAAGGGATATGCTCTTTGAGTATATTCCTTTTCATTATAGGAAGGGGAATGAAGAGCGGGATATTCCCTATAGACGTAAATAAAGGTGATCAAGGGCTTAAGCCCGATTTCATGCAGCTTTGTTTAGAGATTCCGATTTTTACATCGATGTTAGTTGATATGTTTATGGACATGATGAAAACGATCTCCGAACATCGTTATGCTATTGCTATGCTTTATTTATTTTTATTTGTGGGAGGAATTTTGTTAAGTTCCATGGTTATTATTTGCGAAATAGTAGGTGTATCTAGATTGAAAAAAATCATTCATTCGTTTATTAACACTAAACAAGGGGATGAGACAAATGGGAGAAAGCCGTATACTTGAAGCTTTAAAGCGTTCGCTTTATAAAGGGATGATTGTTTCTGTTTATTCCGATCGGAATCAGCCGGGAAATTTCTCTGCTGGATTTATAGATGCGATCTCCGATGAGCAGTTTGTTATGAAACATGTAACTCCTGAGGGCACAAATGATGGTTATATCATAAGAAATCGAAGATGTCTTCAGAGTAGATGTTCATGGAGAGTATGAACAAAGGCTGAGACTACTGTACACGCTTCAAAAGCAGAGGCATGAGGATTTCTTAAACGGTGCCGTAACGGAACAATCTAATCTATTTGTAGAATCTCTCACCATTGCTCAAGCAAGAAATTTAATCGTAACCATTTGCATTGATGAAACTGAGAGCCAAGATGACATCACTGGATTTGTTAAAGAGATCAATACGGAAGAGGTTACGATTGCTCGCATTTCGTCAAATGGATCAAATGATGGAGAGTCCATTTTTTTAATTGAAGATATAACCAAAATGAATTGTGATACTACAGCGGAAAGATTGATTAAGCAATTGTACAATCATCAACATAAGTGCTGAAAATCAGTCAGGCTTAATGAACCCCTTACAAATCTTATAATGTGGATGTCATGTACAAAAGGGCACAATCAGATGGATTGTGCCCTTTGAAATAGAGTGGATATGGTGGATTATATTTTTGACAAAACATTTAGGGAATTAATCGGCTTTGGGAAGCCGTCTATTTCTCTTCAATGATCAATTTGTAAGGGTGATATTCGATTTTATATGTATTTGCTAGTTCCTCGCTTAATTTTTTGGCTAATTTTTCCCCATCTGCGTTTAACGATTCCGCAAAAGATGGTGTGATCCCATTGTAATGATGGGAGGCAAGATGGTTATCAAACGTAGTATTCCATTCATGTAATTCTGCTTTTACCTCTTCTGATATGGGTAGTTCATCAAGATCTAAGTTTGCTTTACATGTGTTACACCAAAGCGGATCAGCAGACACTTCCGCTTCAACAAGAATGTGAAAGGTCTCATCGCAGAAACATACATTTTTCATTTTATTTGCCTCCAGTGAGTAATTATAATAATCCATTAGATTTTACTAGAGTGTTGATAAATAGGCCAGTAGCTTCAAATCCGTTTTCAGCTTTGCTTCACATGTCTATCAGCCCTATGGAATGGCTACCGTCTGGATAGGAAATAATGTTGATCAGAAGTGGAAAGGGCTGACATGACCATGACTGATTACAACATTAGAATAGTCCATGCAAAGAACAAGTTGTCATCTGCTGAGATTGAGCGCAGGGTGGATGATTTCCAAAAAGTTTTTATCCAGGTCGCTTCCAGGTATTACAGCCAGAAGGCGAAAAATCAGCTGGAAAGGGGAGAAGATTAAATCTCTCCTTTTTTCTTTGTTTGCGCCCGTGTTCTCAATCGATGTATAATACCAGCAATAATATGACAGTAGGATAGAAAAGGAGATAGACAGAATGGGGGAAAAGCTACGAGTTGCTTTGTTTATGAGGGCGAGTACGAACAAGCAAACAAGCCAGGGGAAAAAGAAAGCAGCTTCCAGGGCAGGGAAAATGTCCGCCAGACCCATTTCAGATGAGAATGATCTGCCCCTGCAAAAAGAGAAATGCATGGAATATATCGCGAATAAGCCGGATTGGATATTTACAGGGCTGGAGTATGTGGAGGCGGGTGTTTCTGGGTTTCACACGCATGTCAGCAAGAGAACGGGTTTAAATCGGGCGTTTGAGGATGCCAAAAAGGGCTTGTATGACATTTTGTTGGTGTATAAGCTGGACCGAATCGGCAGACGATCTACCGAAAGTTTGAACCATGCTATCCGGTTTCTGCGGCATTGCCGCATATGGGTCGTGGACAAGGACAGGGAGTTTACCAATAACGGAGATGCAGATGAGATCTTAAACTTCATTGAGTTTTGGTCAGCCAAGAAAGCGTCCATGGACACCAAAGTGCGTGTTACTGACATGATGAAATTGATTCACAAGGAAGGGTTTTGGACTGGGGGCAACCCACCCTATGGATATATCAATCATCCTGAAATGTCCAATATGTTGCAGATCAATCCCAAAGAGGCGGAAGTGGTGAAAGAAATATATCGGCTTTACACCTCTGAAGGGTATGGCATGTTAAAAATCGCGGGTATTTTAAACGAAAAAGGGTTAAAAACGAGAACCGGCAGAGAGTGGAAAGCAGAAGGGATTCGTAAAATTCTCCGCAACACCATTTACAAGGGGTATTTATCCTATGGAAAAACCAAAAAAGTAGAAGGAGAGTTTGGTTCCTATCAAAAGTACACCAAAGAAGGAGAAGAGCTTGTATCCGAGCGGTACTGGGCAGAGTATGAGATTGTTCCTGCCGAGGTGTGGGAGAGAGCTCAGAAAATGAAAAAAGCCCGGGTAGATGTCGCGTCACATTTTGGTGGTAACACTCCCGTCAGAAAAGGAACGGGCAAAGGCCTGCTCGTGGGTGTGTTAACTTGTGAATGTGGGAGCAGCATGACTTATGGCAGCCGGAGGGACTGGCTTGACCATAAGAGAACCAAAAGAGGCGAATTGTATGGCATTTACAGGTGCCTGAAAAGGCTTAAAGCAGGGGTTCAGGCATGCGGAGCAAAGAAAGGTTCACACAGGGCGGAGAAGATCGAGTCTGCGGTGATTGAGAAAGTAAAAGAATATCTGAAGGAAATGGTAAACTCCAATGTGTTGGTGGAGATTCAAAAACAGACTTTAAACGCCTCCAAGGAGATTGAAGAGAAGCTAGCACAGTCGAAGCAAGACATGGAGCAATGGCAAAGGGCAAAAGAAAACGCCAATAACCATCTGTTGAAGATTTTGATGGGTGAGGAATCCCCTTTTTCTGAAGCCCAGCTTAAGGAGTTGTATGAGAAAGCTGTAAAAGAGTTGGAAAGCGCGCAAAGGCTGTATGAAGAGATGAAGGCACTGAAAGATGCCAATGGGCTTTCAGAGATTGATGTGCTCAAGTTGCAAGATCTGTTGTTGGATTGGGGAGCGCTATTTGACCAAGCCACCACGGAGGAAAAAAGACAAATGTTGGGAAGCATTGTTGATTATGTTACGGTCCGCGAGGAGACGATTGAGGTAGCGATTCACTTTGATGTGGTTAAGTTTTTTGAGGCGGTGAGTTGCGCGCGAGAAACGGCTGCGGCATTTGCTCATGCTGGTACAGATTCATACCGGCAAAATAATGACAGTAGGAGTTCCTACAGTAGTTGATGCAGTAACCATCGCCCATGACACGATCGATTATGTGTTGTCCCATTTAGGACGGGAAATGCACGGGGTGCGCGGCAATCCGCTAGACCCGCATAACCGGCCGAGTGTGCGGGACTTGCAAAACTACCAAGTACCGCCGGAAACGCAGACGCGCATGATGGGGATGTTTGGATCGCTTGATCCCGAAGACAAGCGGCAACTGATTCACGAGGTGTTGTCACCGCTCGGGCAAAATCTGATCGTCACCCCAAAAGAAGTGGATTCTTTCATCGGTAACATGGCCAAGCTGTTGGCAAACGGATTAAACTGCGCCTTGCACGGGGCGGTGACCATGGATAACGTTGCTTCGCATGTGAGTTGAGCGTGGCAATGTGGAAGATGGGTCATGAACGGCTGTTTTGCGCCGGCATGGCCCTTTTCTTTTTGCCGAAGGATGGCGCTCTCTTTTCTATCAGCCTTTGAAATGAAGCGTGCTAGGTTCTACTTCGATTTCGTCTCTCATAAGTTGTGGAAGAGATGAATTGATAGAAGGTGGACCTGGTGAAAAAACGGTATCACAGCTTTATCACCGTCAACATGTCGCAACCCAGGACGAGGCAGACGTTCGTCCTGCTCTGTTTGGCTGTCGCCTTTACTTTCGCTTTGGCGGGAGCGCTTGCCATGGGACAAGCCAAAAGCCGATTGGCTTCTGCAGAATTTAGCCGCATCACCTCCCATATCTCGTCCAAAACGCTGTTGATGGCGATGAGTGAAAATATCCCGTATTTGCAAGAAAAGATGCAGGAAGCCGGAATGGAAGAGATCGCGTCTCGAATGGCTTTGGAATTAGCTACTAGCATTGATCTGAGAGACCCACGCACGTATTTGGGAAAGGAGCTTCCCATGTATGACTTGTTTGACAGTGAAATCGATGTGGCGAACAGCGATTTTGATTACACATCGATTCCGATTGAATCCCCGCCGCCTCCAGAATTGGAGCAAGAGATCATCAAAGCGATGGAAGACCCCGATGAAGATTTGAATGAACGTCCCACCGGTTCGATCAAAAATAAACAAGTGTTGATTTACAATACGCATTTTTGGGAGTCTTATCTGCCGGAGTTAGGAAAGAAAGATCCCCGCTTGGCTTCCGACGTACGGAAAAATATTACCACTGTATCCAAGCATATGGCCAACCAACTGGAGAAGATGGGTGTGGGGGCGGTGACCGTCAAACGAAAATACACATGGAATTCCGGTTCGTATGTCCAATCGCGAAAAATGGTAAAGGCCGCCATGGCGCAATATGAGGATGTCACCTATTTGATTGACTTACATCGCGATGCCCAACGGCGCCCCAAGACGACCAAAGTGGTGAATGGCAAAACCTATGCCCGGCTCGCTTTTGTGGTGGGTAGGGAAAGCAAGAACTATGAGGAAAATCTGCGGCTGGCGCGCGAGTTGTACAAACGGCTGAACGAGGTGGTTCCCGGAATTTGCAGCACGGTGATTATTAAAAAGCGCGAAAAGGGGAACAACGGAGAGTATAACCAATCGTTGTCACCCAACAGCCTGCTCGTTGAGGTTGGGGGGGTGGATAATACGTTTGAAGAAGCGAACCGTTCGGTAGAGGTGTTGGCCCGCGTCATCGCGGAACGAATCGGTAAGGCCAAACCTGTCTCGAACGGGCGGTGAGGTGAGTGAAGTGCGCGTCATACTGCAATGTTGTTGTCTCATCATTATGCTCATGGTTGGCATCGGCATCGGCATTAGCCATGCGGAAAAAAATATGCAGGCGATGCAAGGGACGGAGGGAGCGCCGCGTGCGATACAGATCACCCCGACAGCGCAGGGACGGATAGAAATCGCTGTTTTGGGGCAAACAGTAGAGACCGAACACCCCGCATCGGTGGCCAATCAGGAGAAAGTGGTTGCGCAGGTGCGGCAGGGCACCAATCTTATGGCGGCCATGGGCAATGAAGTAGGCGCGGGGATCAGGCAATTTACACGCGAATTGGCTGCGTGGATGTTTCGTTGGGCTGAGTGACAGCCTTATTTTTTTTGCCCGTTTATGGTTAACTGGTAGGTGAACAGGAAATGCATTGAAGAGCGGGGGGCAGATTGTTATAATTAAGCAATGCAGTCTTGCTATGCACGCAGGAGGGAAATGAACGGGAATGGATAAGAGAGAACGACAAGCAATCATCCGCAATTTTTCGATTATCGCACATATCGACCATGGCAAGTCCACCTTGGCCGACCGGATCCTTGAGAAGACCGGAGCACTTAGCGAGCGGGAAATGCAAGATCAGTTCTTGGACAAAATGGATTTGGAACGAGAACGCGGCATCACCATCAAATTGCAATCCGTGCGCCTGCCGTATAAGGCCAAAGACGGGAAAGAATACATTTTGAACCTGATTGACACACCGGGGCACGTGGACTTCACGTATGAAGTGTCCCGCAGTTTGCAGGCGTGCGAAGGAGCGCTCTTGGTGGTGGACGCATCCCAAGGCGTGGAAGCGCAAACGCTGGCCAACGTTTACCTGGCGTTGGAGAACGATCTGGAGATCATTCCCGTCATTAATAAAATCGACCTGCCCAGCGCAGACCCCGAACGGGTGAAGAAAGAAGTGGAAGACGTCATCGGTCTTGATGCCAGCGATGCAGTGCTCGCTTCGGCCAAAGCGGGGATCGGGATTGAGGAGATTTTGGAGCAGGTGGTGGAAAAGGTGCCCGCGCCAGAAGGCGATCCAGATGCTCCGCTCAGAGCCCTGATTTTTGACTCCGTTTACGATCCCTACAAAGGAGTTATCATCTACATGCGGGTGGTGGACGGTACGATCAAAAAAGGTATGCGCATGCGGATGATGGCCACGGAAAAGGAATACGACATCACCGAAGTGGGCGCGTTTGCTCCTCATCCGGTGATCATGAACGAGTTATCGGCGGGCGAGGTTGGCTTTGTGGTGGCTAACATCAAAAACGTACGCGACACCCGTGTCGGCGATACGATTACAGATGCCAACAATCCTGCCGATGAGCCTTTGCCCGGATACCGGCGGATCAATCCGATGGTATTTTGCGGGCTGTATCCAGTGGAGTCCTCAGCGTACGATGATCTGCGGGAGGCGTTAGAAAAGCTGGAACTAAACGATGCTTCACTCACCTATGAACCAGAGACGTCAACAGCGCTCGGCTTTGGTTTCCGTTGCGGATTTTTGGGGCTGTTGCACATGGAGATCATCCAGGAGCGGATCGAGCGGGAGTTCGGCATTCCATTGATTACGACTGCGCCGAGCGTAGTGTACAAAGTATATCAAACGGACGGCAAGGTGCTGGAGATTGAGAACCCGACCCTGATGCCGGAAATGCAGAAGATCGATCGCGTTGAAGAGCCTTATGTGAAAGCATCGATCATGGTGCCTAACGATTATGTCGGCACGGTGATGGAGATTTGCCAGAACAAGCGTGGCAACTACCTCGACATGAATTATCTTGATACCAACCGGGTGACGCTAACCTATGAATTGCCGTTGGCTGAAATCGTCTACGACTTCTTCGATCAATTGAAATCAAGCACCAAGGGATATGCCTCCTTCGATTATGAATTGATCGGTTATAAGGCTTCCAATTTGGTGAAGATGGATATTCTCTTAAATGGAGAAGTGGTGGATGCGCTGTCTTTCATCGTCCATCGTGATCGCGCATACCAACGCGGACGTGCGCTGACCGAGAAGTTGCGCAAACTGATTCCACGCCAGATGTTTGAAGTGCCGATCCAAGCGGCGATTGGCAACAAAGTCATCGCCAGGGAGACGATCAGCGCGATGCGCAAAAACGTGTTGGCCAAATGTTACGGTGGGGACATCAGCCGAAAACGGAAACTGCTGGAGAAGCAGAAGGAAGGGAAGAAGCGCATGAAAGCGGTGGGAAGTGTGGAAGTCCCACAAGAAGCGTTCATGGCGGTTCTCAAGATCGATGACAACAAGTGAGGGTAAGCCGCAGGCGGGAAATGAGTCCGCTTGCGGCTTTTTTGAGCAATCATTTCAATAAGGAGGAGAAACTTTATGGCTCCCCAAGCCGTCTATATACATGTCCCGTTTTGCACGCACAAGTGCCATTACTGCGATTTCACAGCCTATGCTGTGGGAGGACAACCTGTGGACGATTATGTGTCCGCACTGGATAAAGAGATGGCCCTGACAGTGGCCAACACCCCTCCGGGAATTATCCGGTCCATCTTCATCGGCGGAGGGACGCCAACGGTGTTGACGCCCAAACAGATGGAGCGCCTTTTGGCAAGTGTCCGGCGCCATTTTCCCAACTGGGATGAAAACATCGAATTTACCATTGAAGCCAATCCGGGAACAACCAGCCCTGAATTGCTTCGGGTGATGAGAGAAGGCGGGATTAACCGGATCAGCTTTGGTGCGCAAACGTTCCGTCCGGATTTGCTGGAACGAATCGGCCGGGTCCATGGGGTGGAAGAGATTAAACGCGGCGTGGAGTTGGCACGGCAGGCCGGCTATAATAATCTGTCGCTCGATTTGATGTTTGGTTTGCCAACGCAGACCGTCGATGACATGGAAACAACACTCAAAGAAGCGGTCGCATTGGCGCCAGAACACTTTTCTTGCTACAGCTTAAAAGTGGAAGAAGGGACATTGTTCCATCATTTACAAGAGCGCAAAGAGCTGCCGTTGCCATCGGAGGATGCGGAGTTGGCCATGTACCAATTGACCCGCTCCTATTTGGCCGAACAAGGGTATGCGCAGTATGAAGTGAGCAACTTTGCCAAACCAGGCTATGAAAGCCGCCACAATCGGACTTATTGGCTGAATGAAGAGTATTACGGCCTGGGAACAGGCGCGCACGGCTATGTGCTTAAACGGCGCCACGCCAATATCAAAGGTGTCAAAGAATATATTCAACGGTTGCAGGACAACCAACTTCCCATCCAAGAGAGTTATCAAGTGACTCGCGAGGAAGAGATGGAGAATTTCATGATCTTGGGCTTACGGTTGATGGAAGGAGTGAGCCGGGAGAAGTTTGCGCGCTTGTACGGGATGGAGTTGGAGCGAGCATTTGGCCAGGTTCTGACACCACTGATGAACAAAGGATTGCTTGAGCGGAGCGGAGATCGCTACCGTTTAACGGAAAAAGGATTGATTTTTGGCAATGAAGTGTTTGTCGACTTCATTGGTGGGATTGAATTATAAACGGATAGATTGACATCATTTCGCCCCTTTGGTAATTTAAAATTAGTATTTTAGCACTCGACCATAAGGAGTGCTAACAAAGGGGGGAGGCAGATGTTATCCGAGCGCCAAAAACGGATTCTCTGGGCTATTATTGATGATTACATTATCTCAGCAGAACCTGTCGGCTCACGTACCGTTTCCAAAAAGAAAGGGGTCAATGTGAGTGCGGCGACCATCCGCAATGAGATGGCCGATTTGGAAGAGATGGGTTTTTTGGAGCAACCACATACATCTGCCGGTCGCATACCTTCGCAGAAAGGGTATCGTTTCTATGTCGATCATCTGTTGAAACCATATATGTGGTCGAAAGATGATCTGATGGCATTGCATGATTTTTATGCTTATAAAGTGGATCATGTGGAGCAAGCCATTAAGCACATGAATTCCATTCTCGCTTACTTGACCAATTGCATGACATTTATCCTGGGCCCCAACTTGTCAGAGAGTCGGCTTAAGCACCTGCACATCATACCACTGTACGACAGGCTGGCGGTGTCCATCTTGGTGACTGATACGGGCCATGTGTATCAACAACGGCTCTTGTTGCCAGAGGACATTCCATGGTCGACGCTGGAGAAGTTGGTTAATCTCCTGAATCACCGCTTAAGCGGTGCCTTGATCTCTCGTTTGGATCAGATCGTGGCGCAAGAGTTGACGGATGAATTGCAACGGCATGTCGATCACTTTGAGAAGTTGTCTGACCTCACCAATCAACTATTGCACACGGAACAGGAAGACCGGGTTTACACGAGCGGGACGACGCGCATCTTGGAACAGCCAGAGTTTCGCGATGTGGATAAAATGAAGTCGATCTTGGATCTCGTGGAAGCCAACGATGGGTTAGTTCAACTGTTGAAGCATAAGACGGACGGGGTGCAAGTGCGAATTGGTTATGAGAATGATTTGAAAGCTGTGCAAGATTGTAGCGTTATCTCCGCTTCTTATATGATAAACGGCAAACCGGTTGGAACCATCGGGGTGCTCGGCCCGACTCGGATGGATTACGGGCGCGTCATTGGAATTCTTGATTTTTTGGCAAAAGATTTCTCCAGACGGTTGAGCACGCTCTATGAAAAAGAATAAACTAAGCATATTAGGATGCATCACGCGTATAAGGGGTTGCCAAAAGTGACGCCCCCTGCGCCAAAGTGAAAGGAAGGAGAAATCCGGTGCCGGATAAAGTCCACTTACACCAAGACGAAGAAAAACCGTTCCTGTCAGCGCTTCAAGCTAATGCCCAAGCTGTAAAATCTGTCTCGCAAGCGGTTGCGCCCACGCTGGGCCCCAAAGGTCTTGACACGATGCTTGTCAATTCCAAAAATGAAGTGGTTGTGACCAATGACGGGGTGACCATCTTAGATCGGATGGCGATTAATCATCCAGCAGCCAAAATGATCGTCAATGTGGCCAAAGCGCAACAGGCCGAAGTGGGTGACGGAACGACAACCGCCACCCTGCTTGCGTCCGCGCTTGTTGATGAAGGGCTGAAGCAGGTATTGCGGGGCGTCCCTGTGACTAAAGTGATTACCGGGATTCAGCGCGGAACCCGCTTCGCCCTGATTAAGATGCAGGAACGGGCCCGCATGATTTATGAGATGGATGACGAATGGTTGCAACGGATCGCGTTCACCGCTAGCCGCGAAAATGAGGACATCACTTTGGCCGTCATGGAAGCGGCGCATTTGATGGGGCGCGAGAAGTTGTTGGAAAAAGGATTTAAACTATCCAGTTGCGTGGTTGCCCATCCACGCATCGAAAGTAAGGTGTTCGCTGGGATCGTTGTCAGCAAACCGCGGATGAATTCCCAGATGCCGCGGACACGGCAAAACGCGCGGGTGTTGGTGCTGGCCGACGCATTGGAGCCGGAGGCATTCTCTGACGATGTGCGGACGGATGAAGCGTTCAGCCGCAAGGAACGCCTGCGGGAAGAATTTTATGTCATGCTGGAGCACTTGATTCATTTAAATGTAGGCCTTATCGTTACGGAAGGGGCCGTCGATCCCCATGCGGAAGAAGTTCTTGCAGACGCGGGAGTGATCGTGGCGGCCGAGGTGGCGAAAGAAGAGCTGAACAAAGTGTCTGAATATACTGGAGCACGCCAAATCAAACGGAGCGGTCTGAAGAAAAGTCCGGAGGAGATTGAAGCCCTGCTCGGTCTATGCACTGAAGTGGAAGATGATGAAGCGCTGTCCAGAATCCGTATCAGCGGCGGACAAGGTACTCCGTTCGCCACGATATTGGTCGGAGCAGCGACAGATGAAGTGGTCGAAGAACGCGAACGGATTTGCAAAGATGCAGCTTCTGCGGTGCAAGCGGCCATTCATGGTGGATTTGTCCCGGGCGGCGGTGCCGTGGAATTGGCGATTGCCCGGGATGTTGAGCATTTCCGTAACACAGTGCAGGGGATGGAACGGTTTGGCGTGTCGGCGGTGTCCGAAGCGTTGCAACGCCCGATGAGCCAGGTCGTCGCCAACGCTGGGTTTAACCCCTTGGAAAAAATCGAGGCAGTCAAAGCATTGCAATTGAAACGCCAGTCTGATTCCTTGGGAATCGATTGCGATCGGGGGATCGTTGCGGATATGATTGAGATGGGGGTAGTCGACCCTCTTCCGGTCAAAGCGCATGCGCTTAAAACGGCTGGCGAAGTGGCTGTTGCGATTTTGCGCATCCACACGATCGTGCAAATGAAAGAAGACCCTGTTTTCTAACATAGGAGGACCTGTCAATGATGAAGCATGAAAATGAAGAGCTTCAGCATCCAACTGGAAGCCAGGAACCCTCGAATGAAGGTCCATTCGAGGAGCAGGAAAGTATACATACCGGCGCCGAGGCATCCTCGCCCGAAAAATCCCTTGAGCAAGAGCTGGAAGAGGCCAAGTTGCTGGCGGAGAAATGGAAAAGCCAAGCGGAACAACACCGTGAGCTTTATCTGCGCGCTCTCGCCGACTTGGAGAATTTCCGCCGCCGCGCCCGCAAGGATAAGGAAGATGCCGTGAAATACGCGGTGGTTCCTTTCTTGGAAAGTATCTTGCCTGTACTTGACAACTTTGAACGCGCCTTGGATGCGGCCGATCAAAGTAAAGACGCGAAAATGTTGCAAGAAGGAATTGAGATGGTATATCGTCAATTCTTAAATGTTCTGTCCGAAGCCGGTTTGACGATGATCGAAACTGAAGGAAAGCCATTCAACCCGCATGAACATAACGCGGTCATGCAAGTCGAGGCGGAGCATTTGGCGCCGGGTATGATTGTAGAGGAGCTGCAAGCGGGTTACCGTTATAAAGACCGTGTGATCCGCCCGTCAATGGTTAAAGTGAGCCAATAAAAATACTACTTACGCAAAGGTTGAAGTAGGAGGTTAACAGTCAATGGGTAAAGTGATTGGAATTGACTTAGGGACAACCAACTCATGTGTAGCATTTATGGACGGCAATGAAGCTGTCGTCATCCCAAACGCAGAAGGCGGACGAACCACCCCTTCAGTGGTTGGGTTTTCCAAAACGGGTGAACGGTTGGTAGGGGAAGCCGCCAAGCGCCAAGCTATTACCAATCCAGAGAAAACCATCATTTCTATCAAACGCTATATCGGTACGAACCACAAAGTGGACATTGATGATAAATCATACAGCCCACAAGAGATTTCCGCAATGATTTTGCAAAAGCTGAAAGCTGATGCGGAAGCTTACCTGGGCGAACCGGTGACGCAAGCGGTCATTACCGTTCCAGCTTACTTCAACGACAGCCAGCGTCAGGCGACCAAAGATGCAGGTCGGATCGCTGGTTTGGAAGTACTGCGTATCATCAACGAGCCGACAGCAGCGGCGTTGGCATACGGTATGGAAAAGACGGAAGACCAAAAAATTCTTGTCTTCGACTTGGGTGGCGGTACCTTCGACGTATCGATTCTGGAACTGGGCGATGGCGTGTTTGAAGTGTTGTCGACCAGCGGGGACAACCAATTGGGTGGTGACGATTTTGACCAAGTCATCATCGATTACCTCGTACAAGAGTTCAAAAAGGAAAACGGCATTGACATCAGCCATGACAAAATGGCAATGCAACGCCTGAAAGACGCAGCGGAAAAAGCGAAAAAAGACTTGTCCGGTGTGTTGACCACAACCATCTCCCTGCCGTTTTTGACCGCTGACGCGACCGGTCCGAAACACTTGGAAGTTTCATTGACTCGCGCTAAATTTGAAGAATTGAGCGCTGATCTGATTGAACGTACCATGGTTCCAACCCGTCAAGCATTGAGCGATGCCGGACTCACACCAAACGACATTGACAGAGTGATTCTGGTTGGTGGATCGACTCGGATTCCTGCCGTGCAAGAAGCGATCAAACGCCTGATCGGTAAAGAGCCGAGCAAAGGGGTAAACCCGGATGAGGTCGTAGCGATGGGTGCAGCGATCCAAGGTGGTGTCTTGTCCGGTGACGTGAAAGACATCGTTCTGTTGGACGTAACTCCGCTGTCACTCGGGATCGAAACCTTGGGCGGCGTATTCACCAAATTGATCGAGCGTAACACGACGATCCCGACCGAGAAATCGCAAATTTTCTCCACCGCGGCTGATAACCAAACTTCCGTGGACATTCACGTTCTGCAAGGTGAACGTCCAATGGCAGCTGACAACAAGCCGCTCGGCCGGTTCCAGCTGACTGACATTCCGCCGGCACCACGCGGTGTTCCGCAAATCGAAGTGACCTTCAAAATCGACGCCAACGGGATTGTGCACGTTTCGGCAAAAGACAAAGCAACAGGTAAAAGCCAAGCGATCACGATCCAATCTTCGGGCGGTTTGAGCGATGAAGAGATCGAACGCATGGTGAAAGAAGCGGAATTGCACGCTGAAGAAGACAAAAAGCGCCAAGAGGCAGTCGAGCTTCGCAACAAAGCGGATCAACTGATCTTCACCACTGAGAAAACGATCAAAGATCTCGGCGACAAAGTGGGAGCAGCTGAACTGGAGCAAGCAAACAAAGCGAAAGATGACCTGAAAAAAGCTCTTGAAGACAATAATCAAGAAGAAATCAAAAAAGGTATTGAAGTCTTGGAGCAAGCTGTGCAACAATTATCTGTAAAACTGTATGAAAAAATGCAACAAGAAGCAAACCAAGGCACAGGAGCACAAGCTTCTGCAAGCAAAAAAGACGACAATGTCGTCGACGCCGAGTACGAAGAAGTGAAAGACGAAGAGAAATAAAGAGGAGAAGGGAAGAGTTCTCCTCGACTGGAAAGTCAATGTCGAGGCTCTGCCTTGGCTTGGCTTTCCATTTTTTGTGGATATCGTAGTTTAGATGGGTTGAGATAGAAGAGGAGGTGACCCGGTGAGCAAACGTGACTTTTATGAAGTTCTGGGTGTTAGCCGCAATGCTTCTGATGATGAGATTCGCAAGGCCTACCGAAAATTGGCACGCAAGTATCACCCAGACGTGAACAAAGATACGGATGCAGAACAAAAGTTTAAAGAAGTGAAAGAAGCATATGAAGTATTGAGCGATCCGCAGAAAAAAGCAAATTACGATCGCTACGGTCATGCTGATCCCACCGGTGGTTTCGGCGGCGGTGGCGGTGCGGGTGCCGGATTTGACGCTGACTTTGGGTTTGGGGACATTTTTGATATGTTTTTTGGTGGAGGAAGACGCAATAATCCCAATGCCCCACGTCAAGGCGCTGATCTGGAATACCGCCTGCAGATCGAATTCAAAGATGCCGTTTACGGTAAAACAGTGGATGTCGTCATTCCGCGTACCGAAACATGCGATCAGTGCCACGGTTCGGGAGCCAAGCCGGGAACCAAGCCGGAAACCTGTTCCGTCTGTCAAGGAAGCGGACAAACCGAAGTGGTGCAAAACACACCATTCGGCCGCGTAGTCAATCGCCGAATCTGCCACGCTTGTAATGGGACGGGCCAATTGATCCGGGAGAAGTGCACCAATTGTTCCGGCCAAGGGCAAGTGAAGAAGAAGAAAAAGATCAACGTCAAAATTCCGGCTGGTATCCATGAAGGGGCGCAATTGCGGGTAAGCGGTGAAGGCGAACCGGGAGTGAACGGTGGACCGCCGGGGGACCTCTACATCACGATTTATGTCAAACCGCATGAGTTTTTCAAGCGGGATGGCGATGATCTGACATGCGAACTGCCAATCACCTTCGGCCAAGCTGCTTTGGGCGATGAGGTGATCGTGCCGACCTTGAACGGGCGTGCACGCTTGAAGGTTCCGGCGGGTACGCAGACCGGTACGGAGTTCCGCCTGCAAGGAAAAGGGGTACCGCGTTTACGCGGATATGGCGAAGGCGATCTGCGCGTCAAAGTGCGCGTAGTCACACCAACCAAGCTGACCGAAGAGCAGAAAGAAGCCCTGCGCAAGTTCAGCCGGCTTTGCGGTGAATACATCAACCAAGAGCAGTCCAACAACTTCTTCGATAAGATGAAACAAGCGTTTCGCGGCGAATAATGAAGGTAAACGGGCATCTTTGCCCGTTTTTCTTTATCATGTGGAGGGATTGAGTTGAATTGGATCGAGATATGTGTCCATACCAGCCAAGAGGCGACGGAGGCGGTTAGCTATATTTTGCAAGACCTCGGCGGCGATGGGGTTTCCATCGAAGACCCTGAAGTGCTTCACCGCGAGTGGGACAACTGGTATGGGGAGATCATTGAATTGTCTCCAGACGATTATCCGCAAGAGGGTGTGCGCGTGAAAGCCTATCTATCATCGTTGGTTTGCCCGGATGCGGACGCATTTGTCGCGCAGGTGAAACAACGGTTAGAGGATTTACGCTCTGCTGGATTCGATGTGGGACCAGCCGCTGTCACGACACAAGAAGTGAATGAATCCGCGTGGGCGGATGAATGGAAAAAATATTACAAGCCAATCCGGGTGACCGACCGCATTGTTATCAAACCCCATTGGGAAACCCATGAACCGACATCCGCGGATGAGCATGTCATCGAGCTTGATCCTGGTATGGCATTCGGCACCGGTACCCACCCGACTACTGTTCTGTCCATCTGTTTGCTGGAGAAATACCTTCAGCCGCAACAGCGAGTTATTGACGTGGGATGCGGAAGTGGGGTGTTGAGCATTGTTGCGGGTAAACTGGGAGCCGGACCGGTTATGGCCTTGGATTTGGATCCGGTGGCGGTGGAAAAAGCGCAGGAGAACATCGCCATCAACGGATTGTCGGCACAAGTGACCGCTAAAGAGGGGGATTTGCTCAAGGGCGTGGCCGATACGGCTGAAGTAGTAGTAGCCAACATCCTGGCGGAAATCATATTGAAGTTTGTTCATGATTTACCGCGTGTTTTGGTTCCTGGCGGAGTGTTTATCGCTTCCGGTATTATTGAGGAGAAACGGGAACTCGTGGAAGAAGCGCTCACCATGATGGGACTTGAAGTAATGGAAACCATTCACCAAGATGGCTGGGTAGCCATTGCGGCAAAAAAATGGTAGACTGGTAGGAGTGTCAAATGCAAAGATATTTCATTGCTCAAGAACAAATCGTGGAGACATCCATTCGACTGGTCGGAGATGATGTCCATCACATAAAAAACGTGATGCGCAACAAACCGGGTGACCGAATCATCTGTTGCGCTGGACAGGGCTTAGACTATCTGGCGGAGATTGAATCCATCGATGGTGACCAGATCATAGCCCGTATCGTTGAGCGGACGCCTTCGCGGGGAGAGCCCCGGACGAAAGTCCTGATTGCACAATCCTTGCCCAAAGGGGACAAGTTGGAGTGGATTTTGCAAAAAGGAACGGAGTTGGGTGCTTCCGCCTTTTTGCCGTTTTCGTCGGAGCGGAGTATTGTGAAAATCGACGCTCGCAAAATCGGCAAGAAACGGGAACGGTGGGAGCGGATCGTGAAAGAGGCAGCTGAACAAGCCCATCGGGGCAAGCTGCCGACAGTGGCCACCCCAATGTCCTGGAAAGCGCTCTTGCAAGAAATCGGGAATCGGGAATGCGCATGGATTGCGTATGAAAAAGGAGGTCTCCCCTTGGCCGAAGCGATGGCCTCAGCCAAGGATGAGATCTTGTTGATCGTGGGCCCGGAAGGTGGGTTTACGGAGTCGGAGATCGAGGAAGCGAAGGAGGCCGGCGCAGTGCCGATCTCGCTTGGTTCACGTATATTGCGAACAGAGACGGCGCCGCTGATGGCGCTATCGTGCATCTTGTTCGCAAGGCAAGATTTAGGGGGTGAATAACATGAGAACAGTTGCGTTTCACACGTTGGGATGCAAAGTGAACGCATATGAGACAGAAGCGATCTGGCAACTGTTTATGAAAGCGGGTTATACCCGGGTGGATTTTGAAGACAAGGCAGATGTGTATCTCATCAACACATGCACGGTGACCAACACAGGCGACAAAAAGAGCCGGCAAGTGATTCGCCGTGCGATTCGACGTAACCCGGACGCCGTGATCGCTGTGACCGGTTGTTACGCGCAAACGTCGCCTGCGGAAGTGGCGGCGATCCCAGGGGTGGACATCGTGGTTGGCACCCAGGGGCGCGACAAGCTGACAGAGTATGTAGAGCAGTATTTGGCTCAGCGCCAGCCGATCAATGCGGTTGGCAATATCATGAAACAGCGCGAGTATGAAGAGCTGGATGTGCCCGACTTTGCTGATCGGACCCGCGCATCGCTGAAAATCCAAGAAGGGTGCAACAACTTCTGCACATTCTGCATCATCCCGTGGGCGAAAGGTCTTTCCCGTAGCCGCAAACCGGAAAACGTCTTGAACCAAGCCCGCCAGCTTGTGGCTGCCGGTTATAAGGAAATTGTTTTGACCGGGATTCACACGGGCGGATATGGCGAGGACTTTGAAAACTACAAGTTGGCCGACCTGCTCTGGGATTTGGACAAAATCGAGGGGCTTAATCGGGTGCGGATCA
Organism: Laceyella sacchari; assembly: GCF_024927925.1. Lineage (NCBI taxonomy): Bacteria > Bacillati > Bacillota > Bacilli > Caryophanales > Thermoactinomycetaceae > Laceyella > Laceyella sacchari. The sequence continues at coordinate 2,464,105 of NZ_CP103866.1, read as the reverse complement.
GTTCGATTGAAGCGAGCCAGATCGATGAGCGCGTGATCGAAGTGTTGAATGCGTCTGAAAAAATGTGCCGCCACTTGCACATTCCTCTCCAAGCTGGGGATGACGAAGTGTTGAAGCGGATGAGACGCAAATACACGACAGCGGAATTCAAAGAGAAGATCATGCAATTGCATGAGGCGATGCCCAATTTGGCCATCACCACTGACATGATTGTAGGTTTCCCAGGCGAGACCGAAGAGCAGTTTAATAATGGCTATCGTTTCGTCGAAGAGCTGAAACTGTATCAAATGCACGTCTTCCCTTACTCCAAACGGACAGGGACGCCTGCTGCGCGCATGCCGGATCAAGTGCCGGAAGAAGTAAAACATGAGCGCGTTCGCAAATTGATCGAGCTTTCGGAACGCTTGACGGTGACATACGCGCAAAAATTTGTCGGCGATGTGCTGGAAGTGATTCCGGAGCGTCCATACAAAGAAGACCCGACGAGTGGGTTGTATATGGGGTATTCCGATAATTATCTGCAAGTGGCGTTCCCGGCGACGGAAGAGATGGTGGGGAAAGTATGCCGCGTGCGGATCGATAAGGTTGCATCGCCTGAATATTGCCTGGGCACATTTGTCCGCGTAGTTGATGATGTGCCACGGCCAGCGCGTGTCGGTTAATGCCAGTCAAGAGGAACAGCCGTGAAGCTCCCAAGTTTGGGAGTCCGGCTGTTTTTTTGCATCGGCAAGTCGGCATACCCAAAGACAACACCGCGAGGCGCTGAATCTTGTGCCGGTTCCTTGACTGTGCTATGATCGCTGATGCATGGTGGCGGCAACATTGAGTGACACGCCTTCAACCAGAAGGAAAGGGAGGACGCAAATGAAAGAGATTTCGGCAGGTGGCGTGGTCTATCGCGAACGGCCCCACGGGTTGGAAGTCCTGATGATTGAAGACCGGTTTGGCCGTTGGACCCTGCCCAAAGGCAAAAAAGAAGCCGGAGAGACGGATGAAGAGACTGCTTTGCGGGAAATTCTTGAAGAGACGGGTATCGAAGGGAAGATTGTTTCTTTCTTGCAAACGATTACATATGCTTACACGCATGAAGAGCATGGCACCGTGGAAAAAACGGTTCATTACTATCTCGTTCGAGCCATTTCGGGCGAAGAAACCCCACAATTGGCGGAAATTAACGGCGTTGTTTGGTGCTCGCTCGCGGAGGCATGGGAGAAACAAACGACAATGGGTTACGATAACAATGATGAAGTACTCAAATTGGCTCTGGACAAACTGGAATCAATGAGAAAGGATGGAGAGCAAGGATGAACGCTAAAGAGTTGGCAGCGATGATTGACCATACGTTGCTGAAGGCAGATGCGACCAAAGAGCAAGTGACCCGGTTGTGCCAAGAGGCAAAAGAGCACGGTTTCGCTTCGGTATGTGTCAATCCATATTGGGTCAAAGAAGCGGCGTCCCGCTTGGCAGGCAGTGATGTGGCTGTTTGCACGGTGGTAGGTTTTCCACTGGGGGCGACGACGCCTGAAACCAAAGCGTTTGAAACCAAAAACGCCGTGCAAAATGGGGCGAGCGAAATTGATATGGTCATCAATGTAGGCGCACTCAAATCGGGCGATGTGAAAGCAGTAAAGGAAGATATCCGTGCCGTGGTTGAGGCGGCCGATGGTGCGTTGGTTAAAGTGATTCTGGAAACAGGGCTTTTGACAGAGGAAGAGATTGTGGCTGCGTGTGAGCAAGCCAAAGCGGCGGGGGCCCACTTTGTGAAAACTTCCACCGGTTTTGGCAAAGGAGGCGCCACCGTTGAAGCTGTTCGCCTGATGCGGCAAACGGTGGGTTCGGATTTGGGAGTGAAAGCTTCCGGAGGCGTGCGTGATAAAGAGACAGCGTGGCAAATGATTCAGGCCGGCGCCAACCGCATCGGCGCCAGCGCCAGTGTCGCTATTGTCAGTGGCGGTAAAGGCACGAATGCTTATTGACGCCGTGTAGCGGGGACAGCAGTTGCTTTTTTCCACGCCGTCGATTCATCGGGTACCAAGCGGGAAATGAATGACGCGAATTCATGGCAAAACGGCATCACGGCAATGGAGCAAATGATGTTGAACAGGGTTTGAATGTGTGCCACTTGTGTTGCCGGATCTGAGGACAGATAGGGACTGATTTCGCTGATGAACGGAATCAGAGGGGTGAAAATGGCTGTTCCGGCTACATTGAGCAATAAATGGGCGAGCGCGACTTGCTTGGATGCGATATTTGCTCCCACCGATGCGATCATCGCCGTGACGCAAGTCCCGACATTGCTGCCGAACACCACTGCGATTGCAAAGGGAAGGGTGATAACCCCCGTGGCGTAAAATCCCATTGCGATCGCGATGCATGCGCTACTGCTATGGATCAGCGCGGTCAAGAGCATTCCGACAAGCAATCCGCTGACGATGGGATTGCCGCTGTGTTGGATGAACCACTCCACCCAGCCCATTTCTCTCAAAGGATCGTTAATCGTTTGCATTAAGTGGATGCCCCAGAAGATCGCCCCAAAACCGATCAGGACTTTTCCTATGAGACGCAAGGTGTCATGCTGAAACACGCGCAGGATGAGGCCGATGATCATAAGCGGAACCGCGAAATCCTCAATTTTTAGTGTCAACAGCTGTGTGGTAACGGTCGTGCCGATATTGCTGCCCAGAATGATGCCGATGGAGTGGGCAAAAGATAGAATGCCTGCATTAACAAACCCGATCGTAAGCACAGTGACTGCGGTGCTGCTTTGCAGGCAGGCGGTGGTGGCGATCCCGGTGGCAAATCCGCGGATCGGGGTGCGGGTGAAACGGAGCAAGATGTGGTGCAATCTTTCGCGGGCGAGAGCTTCCAACCCCGTCCGCATCCACCCCAAACCATATAGAAAAATGGTTAAGCCGATAAAAAATGGCAGGATAATCGCAGTCCAAACCATGGCGCACCTCCTTGTCCTTTTCACATGTATATGGTGGACAGGGAGGGGGAATGACCAGTAAAATGAAAATAAGCCCTTAGACAAGGGCAACCAAGCTGTGGACAATTCCCGATGAGCGAGATTTTTGAAAACTTCAGTGACTGGAAGGATTCGATCAAGTTGTCGCCGTAGAGCTGTCATTCTGGTGATGGCAAGGACTTGCCCGTTGCCGGCGTTCGGCGGCTGAGTCACTGACTGTGTGATTAGACTCAAAAATCGGCTCCGGGCCATGTTGTCTGCCAGCTTCAAACCCTTGAACCGGATCATCATCCCATGCAACGTGTGCAGGAAGGGAGATTCACCGCTTGGTGTGCTTCGGGAATTTTGGGAGATAGGGTGGGCTTTCAAGCTCACTGAAATCAGGATGGTACAACTCTGGAAATCCGGGCAGGGCGCGAGCTTGTTCAGGACGATTAGAGGAGCGGGGCTCTGTCGCGCCGAAAATGTGCCAAGTTCCAGTGTCCAAATCTTCTGCCAACCGTGGCGCGGTGAATTGGGTGAATAAATCGTCAGCTTCGTGCTCGGCCTCTAGATTACTGAGCGGGTTTTCTTTTTTTTTGTATATGGAGGCGAGTTCTTCTTTGACGATTTTGCGAATCATTCGCGTCAGGTGTGATGCGCGAGTGGAAGATGGTTGTGACATGGCCTGCGTCTCCTTCCTGTGCAAGAGTGTTATATCATATGTTCTTGGGAAAAATGGGTGAATGATCAGGTGTGTTTTTCCAGTGGAGGTTAACAGATGGAACAGTGCATTTTTTGTCAAATCGTCGAAGGGAAAATCCCATCCAAAAAAGTGTATGAGGATGAGCATGTGCTGGCGTTTCACGATATTTCGCCAGTTGCGCCAACGCATGTGCTAGTTATTCCTAAGCGCCACATCGCCTCGCTGATGGAAATTGCGCCGGAGGACCATGTCCTGCTGGGGAAAATTTTCTCAGCTGTTCAGACGGTTTCCCGTGAATTGGGGCTTGCTGAGAAGGGCTTCCGTGTAGTAAATAATATAGGGGAAGATGGTGGACAAACCGTCCATCACATTCATTTTCATGTGATTGGTGGCAGAACTTTGACTTGGCCGCCAGGCTGATTTTGACATAAGCCGGCATGCTAAGTTATAATAAAAGTTGACTGCTTACATTCCAACGGTTTTGTCAGGGTTTCTGCTCTGAAGTTGGGCATCGTTGGCAATTTCACATTTGCAGGTGTTGTTGGTGCTGATCCTCCTGAGGGGATGAGGCCGCTAACTGCGTGGAAATGTGTGGGTCTTTTCCTTGAGTTAGGTTGCCCGCCCAAGCGGCCTAACGGACCCGTGGAGGGAGGGAATAGCATGGTTGAAACCCGAGTGCGTAAAAATGAATCGCTGGATGCCGCTTTGCGTCGTTTTAAGCGTGATGTCGCAAGAGCAGGCGTTTTAAGAGATGTGAGAGATCGCGAACGCTATGAAAAGCCCAGCGTGCGCCGTAAGAAAAAAGCGGAAGCCAACGCTCGCAAAAGAAAGCGTAGCAGGTAGTGAGGTGTCAACAGTTGAGTCTTTCAACCCAATTGGATCAAGATATGAAGTTGGCTCTCAAAAATAAAGACAAAGGCAAGCTCTCCACCATCCGCATGCTCAAAGCGGCGTTGAAAAAAGTGGAGATCGACAAACGCCGTCCGCTCACCGATGACGAAATCCTTGACGTCATCACGAAACAAGTGAAACAACGGCGGGATTCCATCGCAGAATATGAAAAAGCCGGGCGTGACGAGTTAGCCGCAAAAGAAAAAGAAGAGATGGTTATCCTGGAATCATACTTACCTGAACAATTGAGTGAAGAGGAAGTTCGCGCAATTGTGGCTGAGGCCGTGAAGCAAGTCGGCGCTTCATCCAAAGCGGATATGGGTAAAGTGATGGGTGCCATCATGCCTAAAGTGAAAGGACGCGCGGATGGCCGTTTGGTCAACCGTTTGGTGTCGGAGGCTTTGGGTTCGTAACAGCGTGTCCATGACACGCTGTTTTTTTATAACAAGCGAAGGGAGTAAGAACACAGATGGCAGAATTCGCTCAGTTGTTGACTCATCCCGTCGTCATGACGTTGCTCTTATCGGTTGGTTTGATTGGCTTGACCGTCGAATTGCTGTCCCCCGGCTTGATTTTCCCCGGACTTGTTGGTGGCTTAATGTTCTTTGCCTATTTTTGGGCTGTCTGGATGGCGGAGCCCATGGGCTGGCAGCCACCAAGCCTATTCGTGCTCGGGATCGTGCTGTTGATTCTGGAGATGCTGTTGCCCACGCTCGGGATTATGGGGGCTTTGGGGAGCATTGCTCTCATCGCCTCCTTGGTGATGACTGCCTCCAGCTTGTGGGTGGTGGGATGTGGCTTTTTGTTGGCTTTGGTTGTGATTTGGATCCTGTTTAAATTCTTTGGTCTGAAGATCGGTTGGAATAAGTTAGTGCTGCGAGACGAACAAACTAATGAGGCGGGCTATGTGTCCGCGGAAGACCGAAAGTGGCTCTTGGGGAAGGAGGGAATTGCTATCACCCCGCTTCGTCCGTCCGGATACGCCCAGTTTGGCGAACGCAAAGAAGATGTTGTGAGTGAAGGCGATATCATTCCCAAGGGAGCCAAAGTGAAAGTGATTGCGGTCGATGGCATGCGAGTAGTCGTCCGAAAATATGTTGCAGATGAATAAAAATCGGGTATGTATAAAGTGTTGCATCTCCGTGTTTGAAAGCTAAAAGGAGTGATTATATGGAAACAAGCATCATTGGATTTGGATTTATTGTCATCCTCGTGATTATTGGATTGTCTATCCTCTTTTCTTTTGTGCCGGTCATGTTGTGGATCAGCGCAATGGCTTCCGGCGTATATGTGGGGCTTACCACATTGATCGCGATGCGGTTACGCCGTATTGTCCCTGCCCGCATTGTTAATCCGCTCATTAAAGCGCGCAAGGCGGGGTTGACCGTTGATTTGTCACAGTTGGAAACACACTATCTGGCAGGAGGGAATGTGGACCGCGTGGTGGATGCCCTGATTGCGGCGCAGCGGGCCAACATTGACCTCGTGTTCGAACGGGCTGCGGCAATTGACCTTGCCGGACGGGATGTGTTGGAAGCAGTACAAATGAGCGTTAATCCCAAGGTGATTGAAACCCCGGTTGTTTCGGCGGTGTGTAAAGACGGGATCGAGGTAAAAGTGATTGCACGGGTTACAGTTCGCGCCAATATCGATCGCCTGGTCGGGGGAGCGGGGGAAGAAACCATTATCGCGCGCGTCGGCGAAGGGATCGTTACCACCAACGGTTCGGCAGACAGTCACAAAGAAGTGCTTGAAAATCCTGACATGATTTCCAACATGGTTTTGTCCAAAGGGTTAGATGCAGGCACTGCTTTTGAAATTTTGTCCATTGATATCGCCGATGTCGATATCGGGGAAAATATCGGGGCGAAGTTGCAGATCGACCAAGCGGAAGCCGATAAGAAGATTGCGCAGGCCAAAGCCGAGGAGCGCCGTGCCATGGCCGTTGCACTTGAACAAGAGATGAAAGCCAAGGTGCAAGAGATGCAAGCTAAAGTGATCGAGGCGGAAGCGCAAGTGCCACTGGCGCTGTCAGAGTCGCTCCGGTCGGGCAAAATGGGTTTCATGGATTATTATGCGTTGCAAAACATTGAAGCCGACACCAAAATGCGCCGTTCCATCAGTCAAGATCAAGCACAGGATGGCGAATCATGAGGAACAAGGAACGGAACGGGTTGAAAGTGGATGAAGCGCGGCAAGAGGTAACAACCCCGCCGAAGAAGCTTCCTTCATTGGGAGCCCACTCGTTAAAACAGGCGTTTGTCATCAAAGAAATCCTCGATCGGCCGCGTGCTCTGCGTCCATATCGGCGATTTGGGTTGTTTCGGTAAGCTTGGAAACAATTATCCCTGTTAGTCCCATCTTCTTCTTTTCATACTAAGTGTACCAACATGAAGGAGGTGGGGAGGATGGCCCGATCCAATCGTAACCGCTTATTGGTGCCGGGTGCGGCTCAGGTGCTCAACCAATTTAAAGAAGAGATTGCGGCTGAGTTTGGGGTGAATCTAGGGTCAGACACGACGTCCCGTGCAAACGGCTCAGTCGGTGGAGAGATCACCAAGCGCTTGATATCTCAAGCACAACAAGATATGAAAATCTAATACGTTGGTGCAAGCGGCACAACTTTGGTTGTGCCGCTTTTTACTTTTCATAAACGAAGCCAACCAGGCATAAGAGTTAGCAAGAAGAAGAAAAGGGTGCAAACATATATGCGCAAATGGGCATCTGATTTTTTCGACTTGCCGGCGGATGTGACGCAAGAACTGCCGCGTGTAGAAATGTTGGGAAGCTCCCAATGTCTTGTGGAGAACATTCGCGATGTGGAGCGGTTTGAGCCCCAGCAATTGACGTTGAAGCTCACGCAAGGGCGGCTGTCAATCCGCGGCCAAAGTCTGAACATTAAAACGATAACGCCTGGCATGATATTGATCGAAGGCCAGATACATTCATTGAGTTATGAGGAGTAAGGGGCGAGCACATGTGCAATCCATCTACGGAAAAGTGGAATTGGTCTGCAAAGGGGAACGGTTACTCGATTGGATAAACCAAGCTGTGCAAGCACAAATCCCATTGGAACACATACGCTGGGAAGACAGTGGAACCATCCGCCTCACTGTCCCCCTGCCGCATTTTTTTCGCCTGTACGCCTTGGGCCGGCAAACGGGGGTTCGGATGCGCATGGTGCGGAAAGAAGGGGTGCCGTTTCTATGGAAGCGGGCGAAGCGCAGGAAATTCTTCTTCATCGGCATTCCTCTTTTTTTCTTGATGTTGGTGACGTTGAGTTCATTCATCTGGAATGTTCAGATTGAGGGCACTGAACGCATTCAAGCGCAACATGTACAAGCACTCTTGAAACGGGAAGGGGTATATCGCGGTCAGTGGAAAGGAAACCTTCCAGACCGCGAACAGGTGCAACACCAATTGCTCATGCAGTTGCCGCAGGCAGCTTGGATTGGCATGCGCGTAGAAGGGACACGCGTGGTAGTTACCGTGGTCGAAAAAAAAGAAGTGGGTCGGCCGGGGGGAGACGAAGCCGGGGCGGGTCCCGTTCATTTGGTATCAACCAAAAATGCGCTCATATACGATATGCAGGTCATCCGTGGAAATCCCCAAGTAGAAGTGAATGATGTGGTCAAAAAGGGGCAAATTTTGGTATCCGGCATCTATGGTAATCAAGATGACCCCAAATCGGGAAAAATAGTGGGAGCCCAAGGTAAAGTGTGGGGGGAAGTGTGGTACGAATCAGATGTGTCCGTGCCGCTTGAACGTAAGCGCAAAGTGTATACGGGTGCAAAGGTGAAACGGAAGCGCCCCTACCTGTTTGGCTGGGTGATTCCAAATCCATGGGGGGAACCGGTGGGTTTCGCCAAACACGAGACAAAGGAGCGCGCTTATGCCCTGTACGTCGGGAAATGGCCCTTGCCGGTTGGATATATAGAAGAAGAAATTATGGAAGTCGAATGGGTGGAGGAGAAGTGGGAACCGAAGCAAGCGATTCAGCTTGGACGCGCGAGGGCCAGCGACGAAATGCGGCAAAAATTGGGGCGGGACGGACGGATTCTTGGGGAAAAAGTTTTGCACACTCGCGTGGAGAATGGTAAAGTTTATTTGAAAGTACACTTTGATGTGATTGAGGATATCGTTAAAAAACAACCGATTCTGCAAGGAGAATGAGCCATTGCAAAATCATGAAACCACAGTGAAAATCAGAGTGCGGGATACCGCGGAAGCGCTTAGCCTGTTTGGGCCACAAGATGCGCATTTGAAGCAGATTGAAGCCAACACCAACGCAAAGATCCATTCACGCGGCGAAGAGATTGTGATCCAAGGGCCGAAGGAAGAAACGGACGTCTTGGAGCCGTTGTTCAACGTTTTGTTGAAGCTGATCCGCAAAGGAATGACTTTGACTGACCGGGATGTCATTTATGCCCACCGTTTGGCCAAGCAAGGCATGGTTGACGACTTGTTGGATCTGTTTCAAGAAGAAGTCGGCGTCACGCAAAAAGGGAAAGCGGTGCGTGTCAAATCCATCGGACAGCGCCATTATGTTTCCGCCATCAAAAAGTCGGACATCGTGTTTGGTGTCGGACCTGCGGGGACAGGTAAAACCTTTTTGGCTGTCGTGATGGCGGTGTCGGCATTAAAGTCACATATGGTGAAGAAAATCGTCCTCACCCGCCCGGCGGTGGAAGCAGGTGAAAACTTAGGGTTTTTGCCCGGTGATTTGCAAGAGAAAGTGGATCCGTACCTCCGTCCGCTTTATGATAGCTTATACACCATGTTGGGTACCGAACAAGTGAGCAAGATGATGGAACGAGGTCTGATCGAGGTTGCTCCGTTGGCGTATATGCGGGGAAGAACGCTTGAAGATTCGTTTGTCATTTTGGATGAAGCGCAGAACACTACGCCGGAACAGATGAAGATGTTCTTGACCCGTCTGGGCTTCGGTTCCAAAATGGTGATAACGGGGGATGTGACCCAAGTGGATTTGCCCAGAGGAAAGCAGTCGGGTCTGAAAGAAGCCGAGCGTATTTTGGCTAGGGTACCCGAAATTAAGTTCATCCATCTGGGGCAGGAAGATGTTGTGCGCCACACGTTGGTGCAGAAGATTATTGATGCATACGAGCTTGATGAAAATCAGGAATAAGAGATAAGGAGCCGGTTCAACGATGAAAGAGAAAAAGGAACCGTCATCCACAGGCGCGCTGTCATGGTTCACTGACAGATGGAAAACGAGCATACGCATGCATTTGTTGTTATACGCGATCTTTGGGATCGCGTTCTATTTATTGCTCATAAAACATATTTTACCTGAGCGGGTAGAGATACAAACGGGCATGGTGAGTCCGGAAACCATCGTCTCTCCAGTGACTAAGATTGACTTGACGGCTACCGAAGAAGCCAAGAAACAGGCGGCAGAGAAGGTGGACCGGGTTTATGCCAAGGATGATCGGTTGACCAATCAACAGATAGACAAGATTGACCGTTTTTTCGCGGATATCCGCAAAATCCTTTCCGATGACGGCCTGTCCCAAGCCCAAAAGGAAAAACAAGTGAAGACGGTGTTGAATGAAACGATCTCGGATGATTTTCCAGAGTCCTTCTACCATACGCTGTCCACCTTGTCTCCTGAAGCGTTGACGGATGTACGTTTGAAAGCGCGTGAAATTGTTCATGACATTTTGGAAAAAGGTGTTCGCCAATCTGAATTGAAGGAGAAGCGCGAATCCGTCGACGACAAGATTTTGGCTACGATGATTGAAAATTCATTGGACTCCAAGGCGCGGGTCGTCCTTAGGGAGATTGCCAAAAAAAGCATTGTGGCCAACGAATTTTACGATGAGAAGCAGACGGAACAACTGCGCGATGCGGCCAGAGAGGCTGTTCGGCCGATCCCGATCAACAAGGGACAAATTATCGTCGCGTTGGGTGAAGTGGTTACAGAAGACCAATACCGCAAGCTGGAGGAGTTGGGGTTGCTACGCAAGGACAGCAATTTTTTGCCCCACTTGGGCTTAGGCCTGCTGGTGATTTCCTTGTTAAGTGCCCTGTTCTTCTACATTCGCCGTTTTCACCGCTCCGTATTCCGGAACAACGCAAGGCTAGTTCTGTTGTTCAGTGTGTTGTTGTTAACCCTTGTGGGGATGAAGTTTATCGCCTTTGGGCAAAATTTGGAATGGAGTATGATTGGCTATCTGGCTCCGATCGGTTTGGGAACCATGTTGATCACCCTGCTTTTAAATATGGAGCTCGCCATCGTCTGTGCCATGCTGTTGGCTGTGGCCGCAAGCATGATATTTAATGGAGAGAACCATTTGTTGTTCGATTTCCGGTATGGATTGGTCTCTTTGATCAGCGGTACCGCCGCGGCGTTCGCTTTGACTGATATGCGCAAGCGTGGCGCCATATTGAAGGCGGGGGCGGTTGCAGCCGTGGCGAGTATGTTTCCGATTACCGCTTTGCATTTTATGTTGCCTTCAGAGGGGACCTGGACGGTTCTACTCCAATCGCTGGCTTTTGGCGTGCTCTCTGGGTTGTTTTCAGCCGTGTTGACAATGGGCTTTTTGCCCTACTTTGAAACGGTGTTCGGCATCCTGTCTCCCATGCGCTTGATCGAACTCAGTAATCCAAACCATCCGTTGCTGCGGGAGTTGTTAATCAAAACCCCGGGTACCTATCATCATTCAATCATGGTTGGTAATTTGTCTGAGGCGGCTGCGGAAGCGATCGGGGCAGATGGGTTGTTGGCCCGCGTGGGTTCGTATTACCATGATATCGGGAAAACGAAGAGGCCGCAGTTTTTCATTGAAAACCAACTGAAACGCTTAAATCCCCATGACAAGATTTCACCTAACTTGTCCAAAACGATCATCATTTCCCATGCGCGGGATGGTGTAGAGATTTTGAAGCAACATAAAATCCCCAAGCAGATCCAGGATATCGCGGCACAGCACCATGGGACGACCTTGATCAAATACTTCTACTACAAAGCATTGCAGCAGGAAAGAGATGGCGATCAGGTGCGTCAAGAAGATTACCGCTATCCAGGACCGAAAGCACAGTTTAAAGAAGCGGCGATCGTGGGGATTTGCGATTGCGTCGAAGCGGCGGTTCGTTCGTTGCAGCGGCCGACGCCGTCGCGCATTCAAAACATGGTTCACAAGATCATCCGGGATCGCTTGGAAGATGGACAATTCAACGAATGTGATTTAACCTTGAAAGAGTTGGAAATCATTGCTAACTCGATTTGTGAGACCCTGCAAGGCATTTTCCATTCACGAATCGAATATCCGGAAGAACCCGTCAAAGGAGCAAAACAAGGATGAAGTGTAAGATCGAGCTAAATGTGGAAATAACATTGACACCAGATGAACAACATGCGATCAACTGGGTGGAAGCCGCGCTCAATCGGGCGGCAGAGGTGGAAGAACTGCCGCCCGTCGAAGTCTCGGTAACCATTGTGGATAATGAACGCATTCATCAATTAAACAGAGAATATCGCGATGTGGACAGACCGACGGATGTCCTCTCCTTTCCGTTGTGGGAGCCGGATGAGGAATGGGTGATCGATGAGGAAGAAGAGCGAGTGGCACTCGGCGATATCGTGATCTCCCTTCCCAAAGCCAAGGAGCAGGCTGAAGCGTATGGCCACTCCCTGGACCGTGAAGTAGGTTTTTTGGCTGTCCATGGCTTTTTACATCTGCTTGGCTATGACCATGAGACCAAAGAAGAAGAGAAAGAAATGTTTGCGAAACAGGAGGAGATTTTAAGCCTGGTTGGTCTCCATAGATAGGAGGCAAGCTTGTGTGGGTGACAAAACTGATTAAAAGCTTCATTTTTGCGTTGGAGGGATTAAAATATACGATCGGTACCCAGCGCAACATGCGGATTCATTATATCGCGGCTTTAATCGTCTTATTGCTCGCCATGTACCTCCCGATGAGCAAAGTGGAAGTCTTGGTTTTATTTGTTACGATCATCTTGGTGCTGTTCGCCGAATTGATCAATACGGCGATTGAAGCGTTGGTTGATCTGGTGACTGAAGAGTATCACCCATTGGCTAAAGTGGCCAAGGATGTGGCGGCCGGTGCTGTTTTGCTGACGGCAGGCTTGGCTGTGATCGTGGGCTTTAGCGTGTTTTATCCCTATCTTCAGTCATTGTTTTTTTCACTCAAGACGTCAGAAACGGCGTCCTATCCCGCCAATATGGGATTAGCAGTTATCATTGTATTTAATTTCTTTTTGACGATGTTTCTCAAAGGGTGGTTGCACCGTGTGGATTTGGCTGGTTGGGAACCCAGCATGATCACGTCGCTCTCTTTTTGCGTGGCCGCTTTGATCATTGCGGTGACAGGGAACCTCTACATCGGGTTATTGGCTCTGTTGCTTTTGGGGATGGTGATGGGCGTCCGTTTGCGGGATCAAGTGAACCGCAAGCCCATCCTGCTCGGCGCGGCCTTGGGAACCATCGTGGCCGGAATCGGGGTGCAATTCTTGTAATGCTCCCCTTTTTTTTTCTATAATAATGGAACCCTGTTTAGCATGTGATTGTTGTTTAAGGAGAAGAGGATGGAAATGGAAAAGTTGATCGAAGCTGCAAAATCGGCAAGGCAGCGGGCGTATGTGCCCTATTCTCAGTTTCCCGTCGGTGCGGCTTTACTGACGGCGGATGGGAAGATCATCGCCGGCTGCAACATAGAAAATGCGTCCTATGGATTAAGTAACTGCGCGGAGCGGACAGCGCTGTTCAAGGCTGTGTCGGAGGGGTACCGAGCGTTGGAAGGGATTGCGATTATCGCCGACACCCCGGGGCCGGTTTCCCCTTGTGGAGCTTGCCGTCAAGTCATGGCGGAGTTGTGCCCGCCTGATATGAAAGTGTGGCTTGCCAACATGAAGGGAGAAACCATGGTGACGACAGTGGGTGAGTTGTTGCCGGGAGCGTTTGGAAAGGAAGATTTAGATGGCCATGGACAATAATTACCGCTCGGGATTTGTAGCATTGATCGGTCGCCCAAATGTGGGCAAATCCACGCTGATGAACCATGTGGTGGGGCAAAAGATCGCCATCATGTCAGATAAACCACAGACGACTCGCAACAAAATTCGTGGGGTGTATACCGATGAGAGAGGGCAGGTCGTCTTTTTAGACACGCCGGGAATTCATAAGCCACATTCCAAATTAGGGGAGTTTTTGGTCAAGACAGCCCGGGATGCCCTCGATGAAGTGGATTTGGTGTTGTTTTTGATTGATGCCGCGGAAGGGTATGGGCCAGGGGATCGCTATATCATGGAAAATCTGCGCAATGTGAAAACCCCTGTGTTTTTGGTCGTCAACAAGATTGACCAAGTTCATCCTGATGAGTTATTACCGCTGATCGACCGTTATCGTAAGGAATATCCGTTCAACGAGGTCGTGCCGATTTCGGCGTTGCAGGGTAACAATACCTCTACGTTGATGGATTTGTTGATAAGCCATTTGCCGGAGGGCCCGCAATATTATCCCGCTGACCAAGTGACGGATCACCCAGAGCGGTTCATTGTCGGGGAATTGATTCGTGAAAAAGTGTTGGAGATGACTCGCGAGGAAATTCCCCATTCGGTGGCAGTGGTGATTGAGGAGATGAAGCGGCGTGAAGACAAAGACATTGTCGACGTCCGCGCGGTCATTTATACCGAGCGTCCTTCCCAAAAGGGGATTTTGATCGGAAAGAAAGGCTCATTGCTGAAGGAAGTGGGGAAACGGGCCCGCGAAGAGATGGAGCGATTGCTTGGAACCCGTATCTTCCTCGATCTGTGGGTGAAAGTGAAGAAGGATTGGCGCAATGAGGAGATGATGTTGCGGCAATTCGGATACCGCGAAGAAGAGTAATACCAATTTTTCCATCTAATACTCCTCGCCTTTCTAGTTCATCCTAAGTTTGTGTATCGCACAGCCGAAAGGATGATGCTAGTTGCGAAATCTGGCCTGGAATATCTTTCAGCGAACGGGAAGCGTTGACGCTTACCTGTTGTACAGAGATTTGGCAGTGCCCCGGCAAACGGACGGAAATGACCGCCCGGAAGAGGACGAGGAGGACGGTTAGGAGAAAGGGCGATTCGCTTGTTGAACAAATTTGAAGGGATTGTCCTGAAGGCTCGGGATTATGGGGAAAGCCATCAGATTGTGACGGTGTTCACTGAGTTTTTGGGCAAAGTGGCCTTGATGGCCCGCGGGTCCAAAAAAACGAAGAGCCGTTTCAGCGCCGTGACCGAGCCTTTCACCGTCGCCCATTTCGTCAGCTTCGGCGGCGGTGGCATCGTTTCCTTGTCTCAAGCGGATCTGTTGGATTCGCATCATGGGATCCGTTCTGATTTATTGCTTACTACATATGGAGCATATTGGTTTGAATTGATTGATAAAAGTTTGGCGGAGAAAGAACCGCATCCTGCTTTTTACCGCCTTCTGAAAACCATGCTGACCCGGCTGGAACAAGGGACCGACCCTGAAATTTTGACCAGGGTCATCGAGTTGAGAATCCTTTCTCTGGCCGGAAGTGCACCCGTGTTGGATCATTGCACGCATTGCCTTCAAGATGCGCGTCCGGTTCGGTTTAGTGTGACCCAGGGCGGCTTTTTGTGCGAAGCATGCGCCCATCTTGATCCACGCGGGCTTTCGGTATCGCCAGCAGTAGCCCGCATCTTACCGCTGTTGGGCCGCCTTGCCCCCGAACGAATGGGCGAAGTGTCGGTCAAAGCAGAAACAAATGAACAGCTGGAGACGTTGCTCCGCGCGTTTATGCAAGAGCATCTGCCTTGGGAGTGCAAATCGCACGCTTTGCTTGACAGCATACGCAAAACTTGGGCTGGCGGATGATTGACAACGGCTTTTGGTTTTGTTATATTTTTTGCCATGAAACGCTTGCTTGTGATATAGAAGCAAGCCGCAGGCTAGATCAATGCGAGTGTGCGCGAAGAAGGAAAAGGAGTAGCCAAGACGGCCGTGCAAAGCGAACCGGGGAGGGTGGAAGCCTGGTGACGGTGCTTGGTGAAGGGCAGTTCCGGAGCGCACCATACTGAGAGCGGGCTGGCGATACGTTGTCAGCCAAATAGGGTGGAACCGCGGGAAATAACCTCTCGTCCCTATGGCAAACACTTCTTTTGTCATGGGACGAGAGGTTTTTTAGTGTTTAAAAAGACGTGGGGGGTTGTGTATTTCATGAATATGCAACAAATGATCAAACAGTTGCAGGAATTCTGGTCGTCACAAGGTTGCGTCCTCGTGCAACCATACGACACGGAAAAAGGGGCTGGCACGCTGAATCCGATGACGTTTTTGCGCGCGCTCGGCCCGGAGCCATGGAAAGCGGCGTATGTGGAGCCTTCGCGCCGTCCAGCTGACGGGCGCTATGGCGAAAATCCCAACCGGTTGTATCAACACCATCAATTTCAAGTCATTTTAAAGCCGGTGCCAGAGAATATCCAGGAAATTTATTTGGACAGCTTGAAGGCACTGGGGCTTGATCCGCTTCAGCATGACATCCGCTTTGTGGAAGATAACTGGGAAAATCCCACTTTTGGTGCCGCGGGATTGGGCTGGGAAGTATGGGTTGATGGAATGGAAGCAACCCAGTTCACCTATTTCCAACAAGTGGGGAGCATGGATGTAGAGCCGGTGTCGGTGGAGTTGACCTACGGTCTGGAGCGACTGGCACTCTACATACAAGACAAAGAGAATGTGTATGAGCTTGAATGGGTGGATGGCGTAAAGTATGGTGATGTTTTCCAGCAACCCGAATACGAGCATTCCAAATACACATTTGAAATCTCGGATAAAGAATGGCTGTTCCAATTGTTTGACCAGTATGAGCGTGAGGCGAAGAGAGCGTTGGAAGAGAATTTGGTTTTCCCGGCATATGATTATGCGCTGAAATGTTCCCATACCTTTAATCTGCTCGATGCACGGGGAGCGATCAGTGTGACCGAACGCACCGGTTACATTGGCCGGGTACGCAACCTATCACGCCGCATCGCCCGCGCGTACATTGAAGAACGTGAAAAATTGGGCTTCCCATTATTGAAAGACAAGGGAGGGGAATCGAAATGAGCGAACGGGATTTGCTATTGGAAATTGGTTGCGAAGAGGTGCCGGCGCGGTTCATTGACGGGGCGGTACAGCAACTGGGAGATAAGGTGTCCGCTTGGTTGACAGAAAATCGCATTCAGCATGGAGCAGTGAAAACCTATGCGACACCGCGGCGCCTGACGGTGCTTATCCACGCTGTGGCTGAGAAGCAAGCCGACAAGGAAGAAGAAGTGAGAGGCCCAGCAGCGCGGATTGCTAAGACCCCGGACGGAGGCTGGAGCAAAGCAGCGGAAGGATTTGCGCGCAAAAACGGGTTGACCGTCGACCAGCTCACGTTGAAAGAAGTGAAGGGTGAGACTTATGTGTTCGCCCAATTGCATCAGCCAGGTGAAGAGACGGTTGCCCAGCTGCTAAAGGGGTTGCCGGAAGTGATCTCCAGTTTGCACTTCCCAAAAACCATGCGGTGGAATGACCGCACCCGATTCATTCGCCCGGTGCGCTGGTTGGTCTGCTTGTTTGGAGAAGAAGTGGTGCCAGTGGAATGGGCGGGGTTAAAGGCTGGCAATCTCACCCGTGGACATCGTTTCTTAGGACAGGAAATTGCGCTCTCCACACCGGAGCGCTATGTAGAGGACTTGCGCGGCCAATATGTGCTCGCCGACGTCGAAGAACGCCGCAACTTGATTTTGAGCCAATTGCGGCAACTGGAGGAGACGCACAACTGGAAAATCCCCGTTGATGAGGGACTGTTGGACGAAGTGACGCATCTGGTGGAATACCCGACTGCGTTTTATGGCACATTCTCCACAGAGTACTTAGCAGTGCCTCGTGAAGTGCTGATTACTACCATGCGCGAACATCAGCGGTATTTCCCGGTGGAAGACCGATCCGGCCAATTGCTTCCATTCTTCGTGGCTGTTCGCAACGGTGACAGCAACGGGTTGGAGAATGTGGCCAAAGGGAATGAAAAAGTATTGCGCGCGCGGCTGGCCGATGCCCGCTTCTTCTACGATGAAGATTTGAAATTGCCGATAGAAGAGGCCAATGCGAAGCTGGCCAACATCGTCTACCAAGAAGAGTTGGGTAGCGTCGGTGACCGGATCGGACGGATTGGAGAGGTGGCTCGGATTTTAGCCGAACAAGGGGGCTTGCCAGTCGACCGATCCAAACTGGATCGCGCTGCCGCGATTTGCAAATTTGACCTGGCTACGCAAATGGTCGGGGAATTCCCGGAATTGGAAGGCATCATGGGCAGCCATTATGCATTGGCGCATGGAGAAGACGCGGAAGTGGCAAAAGCGATTCATGAACACTACCTGCCCCGTTTTTCAGGAGATGACGTGCCGCAGCATCTGCTCGGCGGATTGATCGGTTTGGCAGACAAAATGGATGCCATCGCCGCTAGCTTTGGTATCGGCATCCAGCCGACAGGTTCGCAAGACCCCTATGGCCTGCGTAGAAAAGCGGCCGGCATCGTGCAGATTCTGCTGAGCCCCTCCTTCCAGTCGCTTTCGCTCACTGCGTTGATCAAAGCGGCGGTGGATCAGTTGGCGCAGGCTGGTCTTCTCAAAGTAGAACGCCTTGAGGTAGAACGGGATTTGCTCCAATTCTTCGCTTTGCGCCTGAAAGCCGTCATGCAAGAGATGGAGATTCGCTATGATGTGATCGAGGCGGTGTTAGGAGGAGAACTGTCGTATCCAGCGTTTATCATCCGCAAAGCGCAAGTACTGATGGATCAGTTGGATCGAGATGCGTTCAAATTGGAAGTGGAAGGTTTCACCCGCGTTGCCAATTTGGCGGCCAAAGCAGACGATACAGCGGTGACGGCCGACTTGTTCGCTGATCCGGCTGAACACAGCTTATATGAAGCCCTTAACCGCGCCAAAACGGAGTGGGAGCGGGCCAAAGAGAACGATGATCCCAGCGCTCTCTACCACGCCCTGATAATCATGGTGCCGGAAATCCATCAATATTTCGATCAGGTCATGGTCATGGTTGATGATGAAACGGTGAGAAAAAACCGCTTGGCCCTGTTAAGGGAAATCACGTCGTTGACAAGCGCATTTGCCGCGTTTGAACATGTGGTTTTCCCTTCCTGATTTGTATGCAAAACGCAAGCTTTCACTCGCTTGCGTTTTATTTACAATGTGGATTCCCATCACTCGCTGTGAAGGAGGAAGAGGACGTTGTTTTATTTTCAGGTAAATGAACAGCTTTCATTAAAGTTGCCCACACAAGCAGATCGGGAAGAGTTATACGCGGTCGTCGATCAAAATCGCTTCCATTTGCGTCCTTGGCTGCCTTGGGTGGATGATATGAAATCACCCGACGACTATGAATCCATCATAAAAAATTGGTTGAACCAGTACGCTGACAATCAAGGATTCCAAGCAGCGATGGTGCTTAAAGGCCATATTGTCGGCATGATTGGTTTCCATCAGTTAAACTGGCTCAACCGTCAGGGGGAGATCGGTTACTGGCTTGCTGCCGATCAGCAAGGAAAAGGGCTGGCAAGCGCTGCAGTCCGGGCGCTTCTTGCAATTGGCTTTGAGCATTATGGTCTCAATCGCATCGAGATTCGGGTGGCAGCCCCCAACCATCGAAGCAGGGCGATCCCAGAACGATTGGGATTTCGTCAGGAAGGGATATTGAAGGAAGCTGCCCATCTGTATGGGCGATTTGAGGACATCGTCATATACGGGATGACAGCGACGGATTATCATCAGGGAGTTGGAAGGGAAGGCACCGGTTGTAACATAAAATAAAAGATTTAAAATAAGATGTGGAACCATTATGTATGCTGATTAGCCATGGAATGGGAAGTAGTGATGGATGCGGACGGATAGGGTTTTACACGCTATCCGCTTCTGTCTGCATCGATGAAAGGCAACAATCGGCATCGTTTTTGAAACCATTAGATATATGCCAAATATTGGGAGAGTGTGATACCCGATCATGCCAAGAAAAAAAGAGACAACACCAAAGAAACCGCATCCGCATGAGCAAGAGTTGAGCCAAATGTTAAGTGAGACTTGGGTTAATCTCGCCCGCACCAGTGTCGAACAAATCGGACGCACACCGACATTGGAAGAATGGCAGGGCATCATGCAAGTCTCCCTCGCCATCGCGGGAGAACGCGCCAGTGACGAACTGGCTGGCAAGCAAGTGACCGATTGCAAAATCAAAGTGAAAAAAGCGCCCAAATCGGCCAAATCAGATCAAATTCAACCGGGTGACATCGTGGCAATACCGCTGTTGGACGGTAAGCTGACCGGATACGGCATGATTGTCCGCGGTGGGAAGCCGGATGAGCCTTGGTACCTCGAATATTATGATCTGTTTAGCAAAAGAGCGATGACCTTGGCCACCTTCAAGAAGAAAGAGAAAAAACAAATATTTACTTTGTGTACGGAGGCGGCGCCGATTCTGACTGGCGCTTGGAAACGGATCGGCAAAATGCCGTTTGATGAGGCCGCCTATCAACTGCCTGATTTTTATGGATACGACATCACGTTTTTTGGGAACAGCCGTTTATATTATATCAGCCGTGGGGCGGCCAATTCGCCGGATGCCAGGGAATACGGCGTCTCCAAAGAGGAGGCAGAAGCAGTGCGCAATCCAGACGGCATCCATTCACGACAGCAAGTGGAATCCTGGTTGTATGAGGTATTCGTAAGTGCCAATCAATAAAGCAATCGAGGCCGGAGGGAAAACGATCTTTCCCCATGGCCTCGGCATAAAGATCATACCTATTATGTCCGTTTTAATTCATGAAGTGTGGCCAACGATTGCTGTAGCGATTCTTTTCCGCCGACCGCCAGTACAATGGGGAGAGAGGGGTCGACTTGCTCAGCGAAATCGATCAATTCATCGTAGGCAGATTCGGGAAATGGGATGTGACGGGTGGAAGGGGTGTCTCCCCAACTGAGCGCATAACCCAACCGTACCAGTCCGATGCGTTCTTTGCACAGTTCATGGAAACGAAGCCAATGGTTTGGAGCGTGCAAAATCTCTTGTTCGGTGGCTCCGGCAAAAAGGCTCCGGGAGCGGTGCATATAAGTGAGCGCATTGGACGTAATCCGGGCATGAGCCGTGTCAAAACAGATCTGCACGGGGGCTTGCTCGGTTAATTGCAAAAGATGGCGGGGAGTTCGCAGAACTGGGTAAAGCATGGAATGACCCGGTTCAAAATAAGTATCTCCGCCCATCGGAGCATTTTCGATGAACAACTCAATGTTGGCCGCCTTGCCGATTTCGTGCAGTTGGTTGAGTTGTGCGGCGATGCGCTTTACCAACTCGCTTTTCATTTCTTGCAATGAATGGAAATCGGTTGGGTGATCATCCATGTATTCAAAGATCGCACCGAGTGGCACCGGAGCGGCGTGACATACCAAACGGGGTTTTTCCAAGTTTAGCTGGGCGATGAGCGCAATCCAATGTTTCCATTCTTCCAATGGAAAAGAGGAGGTGCCCAATCCCAGAGAAACAGGAGCTCTGAAGGCGACCGGTGTGAGCTTTGACAGTTGCAGCAGCTCCGATAGCTCGGTGGCTGAATAGGTATCGCTGGGGAGTTGCAATTCAATCTGCTGGCAGCCGGCGTCCGCCGTTTGGCGCAACGCGTGAAAGTGAATGGGACAATATGCGGCAATCGGATTGGTGAACAGCATGTTATTCATCTCCTATGATTAGTTAGAATCCATGTCCAATACTTCATTAGATTTTTGCAATCTAGTTGCTTATAGCGTAACCTATGAGCCAAAAAATTGCAGTGGTAAAAACAGAATCATTTAGTATATACTATATCTAGATTATCATAAAATAGTATGTCATATTAAAATGAGATATTTTGCTCCACCAGGGGGTGTAAGCGTATCGAACTGACGAAACGCCAAGAAAAAATCCTTGAGATCGTAAAGGCGGAAGGCCCGATCACAGGTGAACAAATCGCGGAAAAGCTCAAGTTGACTCGAGCGACATTAAGGCCTGACTTGGCCATCCTGACCATGGCTGGTCTGTTGGACGCCCGGCCTCGCGTTGGCTATTTCTATTCCGGAAAAACGACAAACCAACTGCTGGGTGAACATATCCGCAATTTATCTGTGCGAGATTATAAGTCCCTGCCAGTCGTGGTTCGGGAGGAAACATCCATTTACGACGCGATTTGCACGATGTTTTTGGAGGATGTGGGTTCCCTGATTGTGACCAAAAATGAGGGACAATTGGTTGGCGTCGTTTCCCGCAAAGACCTGTTGCAAGCTGCAATGGGTAAGCAAGAACTGCGTTCGATGCCTGTTGGCGTCATCATGACGCGCATGCCGAATATCGTCACGTGCACGCCCGACGACACGCTCTATTATGCGGCGGTACAGATGATGCGGCATGAAGTTGATTCACTTCCTGTCGTGCGCCCGTTCCAAGATCGTCCCCAGGAGATGGAAGTGGTCGGTCGGATCAGTAAAACTACCTTAGTGAAAGCATTTGTCGAACTAGGACAACCGTAACCCGGTTGAAGGAGGGAAGCCCAATTCATGATTGAACATCAACCTGTCGTTTATGTGGTGTCTGACTCTGTAGGTGAGACGGCGGAGTTTGTGGTGCGGGCGGCATCCATCCAATTCAATGGAGCGTCCCTGGACATTCGCCGCATTCCTTACGTCTCCGATAAAGAAACCATCAAAGAAACGGTGCAAGCCGCCAAAGAGGAAAATGCCCTGATCGCGTTTACATTAGTGTTGCCAGAATTGCAACAGCTATTGATTGAAGAGGCTGAACGGAAAGATGTGCCGTATGTGGACATCATGGGGCCGATGATCCGCGGCATGTCTCGCCTGTACCAAATGCAACCACGCCAGGAACCGGGCTTGATCCACAAGCTGGATGAAGATTATTTCCGCAAAGTGGAAGCGATCGAGTTCGCTGTCAAATATGATGACGGAAAAGACCCGCGCGGCGTGCTGGGGGCGGATGTGGTGTTAATCGGGGTGTCACGCACTTCCAAAACCCCATTATCCATGTACTTGGCGCACAAACGGTTGAAAGTGGCCAATGTGCCCCTTGTGCCAGAAGTAGAACCACCTGAAGAATTGTTTGAGATTCCGGTGAACCGATGCATCGGTTTGACGATTGATCCGCAACAATTGAATAATATCCGCCAAGAACGCTTGAAGTCACTGGGCTTGGCCACAGGCGCCAACTATGCGAGCATGGAACGGATCATCTATGAGCTGGAATACGCGGATCGCGTAATTCGGCGGCTCGGATGTCCAGTGATCGACGTTTCCAACAAAGCGGTAGAAGAAACAGCGAACATGATTTTGGATATGCTCAAAAAGGGGGGCACTCGGGCATGACTGTGAAAACCATCTATTCATTTGCAGAAGGGAAGGCCGAGTGGAAAGAATTACTAGGGGGGAAGGGAGCCAATCTTGCGGAGATGACGCGGGTGGGGCTCCCCGTGCCACCCGGATTCACGATTACCACTGAAGCTTGTCGCCGTTTTTTTGCTGAAGGCGAACAACTCCCGGAGCAAGTTGCGCGTGAACTGCGGGAAGCGTTGGACGATTTGCAAGAACAGACTGGAAAGTGGCTGGGTAACCCCGACGCTCCTCTGCTGTTATCCGTACGGTCGGGCGCGGTGCATTCGATGCCAGGCATGATGGATACGATCTTGAATCTGGGCTTGAATGACGACACGGTGGAAGGATTGGCCAAGCAGACCGGCAATCCCCGTTTTGCGTATGATTGTTACCGCCGTTTGATCCAGATGTTCGGCAATGTGGTGTTGGGGCTTGATCATTTCCGCTTTGAGCAGATCATGGAGCGGCACAAGCAGGTTGCGGGTTTGCGCTTGGATACCGAGCTTTCCGCCAAGCATCTGCAAGCGATCATCGAAGAGTATCAAGGGTTTATCTTGGAAAAGTCAAAACGGCCATTTCCGCAAAATCCGCTGGAACAATTGCGGCAGGCGGTGGAAGCCGTATTCCTCTCCTGGAATAACGCTCGCGCCCGTGTTTATCGCAAGATTCACCGCATCCCGGATGATTTGGGGACGGCGGTCAATGTGCAGGCGATGGTGTTTGGCAATCGCGGCAATGATTCCGGAACCGGGGTGGCCTTTACGCGCAATCCCGCGACGGGTGAGCAAAAATTGTATGGGGAGTTTCTCTTGAACGCTCAAGGCGAAGATGTGGTGGCGGGCATTCGTACGCCGCGGCCGATTGGGGAGCTGGCTGAGAGCATGCCAGAAGTGTATGAGGAACTCATGATGATTGCAAAGCGGTTGGAACTGCATTATAAAGATATGCAGGATATCGAATTCACGGTTGAACAAGGCAAGCTGTATATCTTGCAAACGAGAAACGGCAAACGAACCGCCCAAGCCGCGGTCAAAATCGCTGTTGACCTCGTAAATGAAAACGTTATCAACCGGGAAGAGGCCTTGATGCGTATTGAACCGGAAATGATTGAACGGTTGCTTCATCGCCAATTTGCGGAACTGGGTGAACGCAAACCTTGGGTTAAAGGTTTGCCGGCTTCGCCTGGAGCGGCGACGGGCCGTATCGTTTTCAGCGCTGACGATGCTGAGCGTTGGGCGAAAGCGGGTGAAGCGGTAATTCTGGTGCGACCGGAAACGACACCGGACGACATCCACGGCATTCTTGCCGCCAAAGGGATTCTTACCAGCCGGGGAGGCATGACCAGCCATGCCGCCGTTGTCGCCAGGGGCATGGGCAAGGCGTGCATTTGCGGATGTGAGGAGTTGCGCATCGATGGTAAGCGAAAACAGGTAACCGCAGCTGGACAAACCTTGCATGAAGGGGATCGCATCTCCATCGACGGTGGCACGGGGATGGTCTATCTTGGTGAGTTGCCGCTGATCGAACCGATGTTGTCAGCTGAATGTGAGGAATTGCTTGCATGGGCGGACGAGGTGAGACGCTTGCAGGTACGCACCAATGCCGATACACCGGAAGACGCCAAGAAAGCGCGTGCGTTTGGTGCGGAAGGTATAGGTTTGTGCCGAACCGAACATATGTTCATGGATGCAGGCCGTTTGCCTGTTATGCAAAAGATGATTATGGCTGAGACGCTTGCGGAGCGCAAGGAGGCCCTGGAAGAGCTTTTACCGATGCAGAAGGAAGATTTCGTCGGGTTGTTCCGCGCGATGGAAGGGTTGCCCGTCACCATCCGATTGTTGGACCCTCCGTTGCATGAGTTTGTGCCAGACTTGGAAGAGCTAGTGGTATCACAGGCTAAGCGTGAGAGCATGGGTGATGTGGACCCGCAACAGCGGAAACAACAAGAGCAATGGATCAAAAAAGTGCGGGCATTAAGTGAAGCCAATCCGATGCTGGGACACCGCGGTTGCCGTTTGGCTTTGACTTACCCGGAAATCGCTGAGATGCAGGTGGAAGCGATTGGTCTGGCAGCAGCCGAATGCCTGTCTCAAGGTATTCCGGTACAGGTGGAGATCATGGTTCCGCTGGTCGGCCATGTAAATGAGCTGAAGCGATTGCGCCAGATCATTGAAGGAGTACTGGCACGGCATAAGGCGGCAAATGGTTCATCTATCGCTTTTCGGGTGGGAACGATGATCGAGGTGCCACGGGCGGCGTTGACCGCTGATGAGATTGCCGCTGAAGCCGACTTTTTCTCCTTCGGTACCAACGATTTAACGCAGATGACATTTGGTTATAGCCGTGATGATGCGGAAGGAAAATTTCTGCATGCTTATGTGGAAGAAAAAATCTTGCCAGAGAATCCGTTTATGGTGCTGGACCGTGACGGGGTAGGCAAGCTGATCCGTTGGGCAGCCGAGCAAGGGCGGAAAACCAACCCGCAATTAAAGTTGGGCATTTGTGGAGAGCATGGTGGCGAACAAAAATCGATTCAGTTTTGCCATGAAGTGGGGCTCGACTATGTGAGTTGTTCTCCATACCGCGTACCGTTGGCTCGACTCGCCGCCGCGCAAGCAGAGATTGCACGACGTAGCCAGTAGGGAATCGTCTGTTTTAAGGATAGATAGATGGGACAAGGTCTCAGAAGCGCCAGGCATTTTGCGATGTCCAAGATTTACCCGGAAAATTCCGGGTATTTTTTGTTGAAATGGTTCTATGATAGAAGTAAGATAAAAAGTTAAGGGGTAGGAAATGCCATAACTCGACAACAAATTACAAAATCCGTCAATTGTAAAAAAAGGTTAACAGAAGGAGAACCTATATTTATGTAGAATAGGAGGATAGGATAAGTAAGTGCCAAGGATTGATCAGTAAATATTACCAATTGAATTTGAGGCTTACTGAGAAGGACTTTGACGAATGTTGGCGAATAGATAACATTCGTTCCGCACATCACACTCCTATTTACATCTATCGGAAATGTACAGAAAGCAGTGATTCTGTATGGGGGGACGAATCCCTGACGAAGTGATTGACCAAGTACGACGGCATTTTGATATAGTAGACATTGTTCAACAGTATGTATCTCTTAAGAAAAGTGGCCGCAATTATTTCGGATTATGTCCATTTCACTCTGAAAAATCGCCCTCATTTTCTGTAGCGCCCGATAAACAGATTTATTATTGTTTTGGTTGCGGTGCCGGTGGAGACACCATTAAGTTTGTCATGGATGTCGAACAGCTCACCTTCGCAGAAGCCATTCGCCATTTGGCCGATCAGGCGGGTATCCACGTTCCCGAAACGGGACCGTCTGAGACAGATCCCGCTGAGATTGAGCGGATGGAGATGCGCAAGGCCATGGACTTGGCAGCGAAGCTTTACCATCATGTGCTGATGAAGACGCGCTATGGGGCAGAGGCGCGTAATTATTTGGTAAAGCGTGGTGTTTCGCCGGAAGCGATGGAAGAGTT
This sequence comes from Laceyella sacchari, assembly GCF_024927925.1. Classification (NCBI taxonomy): domain Bacteria; kingdom Bacillati; phylum Bacillota; class Bacilli; order Caryophanales; family Thermoactinomycetaceae; genus Laceyella; species Laceyella sacchari. Next base: position 2,437,632 of record NZ_CP103866.1, on the reverse strand, counting down.
TCAGCTAGGTTACGCGCCTGCATCGTTTGATTTTCTCCTGTCGTTTTTGAAGGGAAGGGATTTCAACGAAGCGCTGTTAGAAAAAGCGGGGCTTTTATCCTTGCGTGAAGACAAAGGTATGAAGAAGTACTTTGACCGCTTTCGTGACCGCATCATGTTTCCGATCATGGATTCGCAAGGCCGGGTCATCGCGTTTGGCGGGCGGCTGTTGGGCGAAGGGCGCCCCAAGTACATGAATAGCCCAGAGACGCCTATCTTTTCAAAAGGGAATTATTTATTTAACCTCCATCGCGCACGTTCGCACATTCGCAAGGAACAACAAGCGATCTTGTTTGAAGGTTACATGGATGTGATATCTGCTTGGCAAGCGGGCTTTCCAGGTTGCGTGGCTACGTTGGGTACTTCGCTCACTGATGATCAAGCGCGGATTCTGAAACGCAATACTGAAACGGTCATCCTTTGCTATGATTCCGATCAAGCGGGTCAGAATGCGGCGGCCCGGGGGATGGAGCTATTGAGGAAGCAGGAGTGTACAGTCAAAATTGCACAAATGCCCCACGGTATGGATCCTGATGATTACATTCTCCGGTTCGGGGGAACAGCATTTAAGGAAGAAGTCCTGTCCGCGGCTTTGACATTAACCGCATTTAAACTGGAAAACCTAAAGAGACACCACAATCTTCATGATGAAGACGATCGGATGAAATATTTGGCGGAAGCGATTGGCACAATTGCGGAATTGCCGCTGGTTGTTGAACAAGATCATTACCTGCGGCGATTGGCCGAAGAGTTTGGGCTCTCGCTGGACGCGCTGAAGGAAGACCTCAGGCGCGCAAAAAAACGGAAAAAGGGCGAGACCAGAAGGGATAAAGAGGGCTTCAGGTGGAATAATGGGTATCGAGAGCCTGGCAAACATTTGCTCGCTGGGACACAAGTTCATTCCGTCGCGGAAAAATCGGAAATGTACCTCGTCGCCCACATGATGAGGAGCCGCACGGTTACGGAATGGGTGAAAGAAAAGATCGGCGCAGATTTTAATACGGAGATATACGCAGCGCTTGTTGCCTATCTATATGTCTATTATGATCAGGGGAATCCCGAAGACATGGGTCGATTCATCAGTTCTCTCCCCGATCAGGCGCTTATTTCCAAAGCAAGTGAATGTGCGATGCTTGATGTACCTGAACATTTACCGGAAGAAGCGTTGTTGGATTATGTCCGGCATATAAAGAACGTCCCCATATTGAGAGATATTGAAGAAAAAGAAAAAATGGTTGAACGATTATCGCGTGCTGATGAACCCGTCAAGGCCGCGCAGTTGATGCAAGAGATCGCGCAGCTGAGGAAACAGCTTCAAACACGGATGAAGTAGGAGTTCATCAGAAAGGAGGAAATCGATCTTGGCGAAAGAACAAAATGTGGATACTGAGATGGAATTGACGCTCGACCAAGTGAAGGAGCAGCTTGTTGAGGGCGGTAAAAAGCAGGGTGTGGTCACCTATAAGACGATTATGGAGAGATTGGCTCCGTTTGACCAAGATTCCCAGCAGATCGATGACTTCTTTGAGCAATTGAGTGAGCAGGGAATTGAAGTAATCAACGAAGAGAATGATGATGAGTTTGAAAGCCCAGACGACGTGGAAATGGAAGAGGACGACTCTTATCTTGACGAAGATCTGAGTGTGCCTCCTGGGGTGAAAATCAACGATCCGGTGCGCATGTATCTGAAGGAGATTGGACGCGTACCCCTGTTGACCGCAGAAGAGGAAGTGGAATTGGCAAAACGGATCGAGCATGGAGATGAGGAGGCTAAGCGCAGGCTTGCCGAAGCGAACTTGCGTCTGGTGGTCAGCATTGCCAAACGTTATGTTGGGCGCGGTATGCTCTTTCTCGATTTGATCCAAGAAGGAAACATGGGTTTAATCAAAGCTGTAGAAAAGTTTGATTTCCGCAAAGGATTTAAGTTCAGTACTTATGCCACTTGGTGGATTCGCCAAGCGATCACCCGGGCGATTGCCGACCAAGCGCGGACGATCCGGATCCCTGTGCATATGGTGGAAACGATTAACAAGTTGATTCGGGTGTCAAGACAATTGCTACAAGAGTTAGGGCGCGAACCCTCACCTGAAGAGATTGCTAAAGAAATGGGCCTAAGTCCGGAAAAAGTGCGTGAAATCATGAAAATCGCCCAAGAGCCCGTATCGCTGGAGACACCGATCGGTGAAGAGGACGATTCCCACTTGGGTGACTTCATTCCGGATGATGATGCGCAAGCGCCCGCGGATGCTGCGGCTTATGAATTGTTAAAAGAACAATTGAAAGAAGTTCTTGATACGCTGTCCGAACGGGAAGAGAATGTTCTGCGACTGCGTTTTGGTTTGGATGATGGACGCACCCGCACCTTGGAGGAAGTGGGCAAAGTGTTTGGTGTTACCCGTGAGCGCATTCGCCAGATTGAAGCGAAAGCGTTGCGCAAGTTGCGCCATCCCAGCCGCAGCAAACGCTTGAAGGACTTCTTGGAATAAAACCAAAACCCATCCATTCTGCTTCTTTTCACACCCTGCCTACAGGGTGTGTTTTTGTTTCGTTTGTTGATTCAATTTTAATCCTTTTCCCAGTCCAATGCAAATAAGTTTCGGACAATTCTCGGCCGGGCGTTGTTGCATTTTTAAAAATTATTGAAGTACTCCAACAAATGAACCTATAATAGAAATGGAAACGCTTGCAACAAGTCAGCGAAGAGGAGTGGGGTTCATGAATTATGATTTAACAGCAGAACAAAAAATGATTCGCAAACTGTTACGTGATTTTGCAGAAGGAGAAGTGGCCCCGGGAGCAGATGAACGAGATCGAAGCAAACGCTTTCCAATTGAGATATTCGAAAAAATGGCTGACCTCAATTTGATGGGTCTGCCTTTTCCGGAAGAAGTGGGCGGTGCTGGAGCGGATACGGTGAGTTTCGCGATCGCTGTGGAAGAGTTGAGCCGCGTGTGTGCATCCACCGGCATCACCTATTCGGCACACATTTCGTTAGGTTGCGCCCCCATTTACCTGTTTGGAACGGAAGAGCAAAAGCAACGCTACCTCGTTCCATTGTGCCAAGGAAAAACGCTGGGGGCGTTCGGCCTGACGGAACCAGGGGCGGGTTCAGATGCAGGAGGCACGAGAACCCGAGCGGTCAAAGATGAAAACGGCTGGGTTATCAACGGCAGCAAGTGCTTTATCACCAATGCGAGTTATGCCAAGTTTCTGGCGCTGACGGCGGTGACAGGCCAGTCGGATGAGGGCCGGCGGGAAATCACCGCATTTATCGTGCCTACAGACGCACCTGGTTTTCAGGTATTGGATAATCTGAATAAGCTGGGCCTGCACAGTTCCAATACCACCGAGCTGGTGTTGGAGGGCGTTCGGGTTCCTGAAGACAGCGTTCTGGGGGAAATTGGGCAGGGTTTCAAGCAATTTTTGATTACGCTTGACGGAGGGAGAATCGGCATTGGGGCGATGGCAGTAGGAATCGCTCAGGGCGCCTATGAATTGGCGTTAAATTATGCACGGCAACGCACGCAATTCGGGCAATCCCTGTCCAAATTCCAAGCGATTCAACATAAGCTTGCAGATATGCACATGTTGATCGAATTGGCCCGCACGTATGTGTACAAAGCGGCTTGGCTGAAGGATCAAGGGCGCAAATTTACCAAAGAGGCTTCGATGTGCAAGTTGTTTGCCTCAGAAATCGCGATGAAAGTGTGCAACCAAGCCGTACAAATCCATGGCGGCTGGGGGTACATTCATGATTATAAAGTGGAACGTTTCTTCCGTGATGTCAAATTGACGGAGATTGGTGAGGGAACATCGGAAATTCAACGAAACATCATTGCCAGAGAAATTGGTTGTTAATGTAAAGATGGTTGTTTGAAGAAAATACGAACTTATTTTTTCAAAAAGAGTAAAATGACGAAATGTTTAGCCGAATCCGTGCCGGATTCGGTTTTTTTTAAAAAAACGATTCTGTAAAATTTGGTTAGAGTCATATCAATGGAAATGGGGGGAGTCTGTTGCGATGAAGCCGATGCCACCGATACTCAAAGATTTTCCCCATTCGTTTGAGACAGAACGGTTGCTGATCCGCCTTCCCCTTCCCGGTGATGGGAAGTTGGTGTATGAAGCAGCGATGGAGTCGCTGGATAGCTTGCGGCAATGGATGATTTGGGCCAACAAACCATTGTCAGAAGCAGAGATGGAAGCAAATGCAAGACAAGCACATTGCCACTTTTTGGAGCGGGTCGACCTGCGGTTTCATTTGTTTGACAAAGAAAATCACATGTTCGTGGGGAGCAGTGGATTGCATCGGATTGACTGGAGCATTCCCAAATTTGAGATCGGGTATTGGTGCCGCACCCAATGTCAGGGGAAAGGATATATTTCCGAAGCGGTTCGCGGGCTGACTGTGTTTGCGTTTGAGATTTTGGGAGCGAATCGGGTAGAGATCCGCATCGACCAGCGCAATGTACGCTCGCGCAAAGTAGCCGAGCGATTGGGGTACACACTGGAAGGGGTGCTGCGCAATCATCAGTCGGCGGTTGATGGACGCTTGGAAAATACATGTGTCTACGCAATGGTGCCCGAAGAATTTCGGAGCCTTTCATTGCGTAAAAGCGCAGGCGCATCGCTGTGAATGCTTGCGCCTTTTTTTTGTACGCGTTAATCTGAATATAAAGAAATATTTTTCATCGGGAGGGGTTAGCATGAGTAAGGAACAGATGATGCCGGAACTAAAAAATGAATTCTTCCCCATTCAGGATATTGATTATTTGGAATTATACACGGGCAATGCCAAACAAGCGGCCTACTATTTTTGTCAAACTTATGGCTTCCGGTTAACCGCTTATTCCGGGCTGGAAACAGGGCAAAGAGAAAAAGCCTCTTATCTGTTGGAACAAGGGAATTTCCGGTTGGTAGTCAGCGGCGCCTACTCCCCAGAACATGAAATTACCACATTTGTCAACTTGCACGGTGATGGGATTAAAGATATTGCCCTCCGTGTGGATGATGTGGAGCGCGCATTTTCGGAAGCGGTTTCAAGAGGGGCCAAAGTGGTGAAAGAGCCACATGTTGTCAAAGATGAGCAGGGCGAATTGAAAAAAGCAGTCATCGGAACATACGGCGATACAGTACACACATTGGTGGAGCGGAAACAATATCAAGGTGTTTTCCATCCGGGCTTTGTTGCCGTAGATAGCCACATCCCCTCCCAGTCGACCGGCGTATTGGGCATCGACCATGTGGTAGGCAACGTGGAGCGAATGGAAGAATGGGTGGAATATTATGAGCGGGTGATGGGCTTTAAGCAGCTGATTCATTTTGACGACGAAGACATTAGCACAGAATACTCCGCACTCATGTCTAAGGTGATGCAAAACGGAACCGGACGCATCAAATTCCCGATCAATGAACCGGCCGAAGGCAAACGTAAATCGCAGATTCAGGAGTATTTGGATTTTTACCGCGGTCCAGGGGTGCAACATGTAGCGCTGATTACCGAAGACATCGTGGCCACGGTGGAAGCGATGCGCAAGAACGGTGTAGAATTTTTGGACACCCCAGACACATATTACGAGGAGCTGACCAAACGCGTAGGCAACATCGACGAGAGCATTGAGGACCTCAAGCGGCTTAAAATCTTGGTTGACCGCGACGATGAGGGATATTTGCTCCAGATCTTCACCAAGCCGATCGTGGATCGTCCCACCCTATTTTTCGAGATTATCCAGCGCAAAGGTGCGAGAGGATTCGGTGAAGGCAATTTTAAAGCGCTGTTTGAAGCGATTGAACGGGAACAAGCGCGTCGTGGCAACCTGTAACATTTAATACAGCTGTGCCGTAAGCAAAGGTAAAAAATGCAAATGGGTCATACTTTAACCAAGAGTGGGCATCCTGATAAGAGCCCACTTTTTTGGTTTGAGGTGACTTGTTCATGAAGCATCGATTATTTTCTTTCGGCATAAGCTTGGTGATGGTTGCGATGGCGTTTGCCTCAACTTACAACCATATTGAGCAAGAGAATCCGGCCACTTCGGCTCCTGCGATACATAAACCAAAAGCGACCGAAATCCCCGAATCAGGGAGCCGTCCCTTCTACCAAATTGACGCTGCCTATCACCCTGAAAGGGACGAAGTGACGGCCAAGATGGAAGTGACGGTTCCCAACAAGCAACGCGAAGCATGGCGAGAAGTCTTTTTTCATCTTTATCCCAATGTGTTTCGCAAATGGAAGTATGGAGAAGAAAGCAAACCGAGCAAGCCGGGTCATATCCAGGTGCATCAGGTCAAAGTGAACGGACAACCGGTGAAGGAGAAACTGGTGCGCGATGAAATCATGAAGGTTCCTTTGCGCGAACCGCTAACACAAGGCCGCACGGCACGGATCACCATGGACTTTACCCTGCGGTTGCCGTACGGGGGAACGCGATTAAACACGTTTAAACAGACAGCCTTTTTGGCACAGTGGTATCCTATGTTGGCGGTTAAGGATCGGGACGGATGGCAAGTCGAGCCGTATACGACAGTGGGTGACCCGTTCTATTCCGAGATATCCGACTTCGCTGTTACGTTTCGCATGCCCAAGGGGTACCGCTTGATTTCGACAGGCAGAAACGCAGATACTACCAACTCCGTTGTGACTGTAAAGCAAGACCGGGTGCGGGACTTCGTCGCCGTCTTGACCAAAGATTATCGCAAGCGGAGCGCCAAATCGGGCCAAACTGACGTCAATCTTTGGTATTTGCCGGACATGGAGCGATCAGTGAACCCCCTTCTTAAAGCGGCGGTGCAAAGTATGGAATTCTTTGGGGAGATCTATGGCACCTATCCGTATGATGAAGTGGATGTGGTGTTGGGAGAAACCGGATTTGGCATTGCGGGCATGGAATATCCCGGCTTGATCACATCCATTCCAACCATGGCGACAGAAAAAGGCATTCAACCGGCTGTCAGCGTGGTTGCACACGAATTGGCTCACCAATGGTGGTATGGAGTGGTGGGCAATAATCAGGCTAAAGAACCGTGGCTGGATGAAGGGTTGACCACGTTCTCCGAATTCCTGTTCATGAAGGAGAAGATGAAATCCAATGAGCAAGAATTCTTGCGCCGAGCTACTCAGAAAACAAACGAGATTCACCAAGCAGCTGGTATCACTTGCGTGGACACCCTTTATTCTTATCCCGACATGGTTTATGGACTCATGGTGTATATTCGGCCGGCAGCCATGATGTTTGAGTTGATGGATGAAATTGGGCGGGAGAATGTGTTGAAAATCATGCGCACATATTATGAGCAATATCAATTTAAAACCGCGACGACGCAAGACTTTATTCGAGTGGCCAATCGTACTGCGGGCAAAGATTTGACTCCGTTTTTCCACAAATGGTTGTATTTCGGGAAATAAATGTGGGAGAAGCCGGGATGATCCCGGCTTTTTCTTGTGGATGGGGATGATGTTATAATGAGAGAGGCGAAGGACTGTTAAAAAGGAGAGACATGAGCGGATGGAATCGAGTATCAAGCTATGGCAATTGTCGGAGCGCTTAAAGACGATTGCTTCTTTTATTCCCGATCATAAGCGGGTTGCCGACATTGGAGGGGACCATGCTTTGCTCCTCACACTAGTGGCTAAAGAGAACCGCTTGCAAAAAGGTATTGTCGGGGAAATAAACCGTGGGCCCCATCAAAACGCCAGTGAGCGGGTGAAGCTGGCGGACTTGACCAATTTGATCGATGTGCGTTTGGGAGACGGGCTCGCCGTGATTCAACCTGGGGAAGTGGAGGTTGTGGTCATTGCCGGCATGGGCGGGGCGTTGATCGCTTCCATCCTGGAGCAAGGCAAGGATAAACTGGCAGGGGTTGAGCGCCTGATCCTGCAACCCAACATAGGGGAAAGCCGGGTGCGATGCTGGTTGGAGGAAAACGGCTTTCGCTTAGTGGAGGAAACCATTGTGGAAGAAGCGGGAATTTATTATGAAATCCTAGTGGCTGAACCAGGAAAGCCGGGTTATGCGGCAGATCAAATATTGGGCCGGGACATGGCCAGAGAAGTGGGGCCGCTCTTGTGGGAGAGGCGACATCCGCTGTTACATAAAAAATTGCAGGAGGTTGTGGCTGGCAAACGGAAGATCCTTCGCCAGCTAAACCTGGGGAAAACAGAGCAAGCTATCGCACGCAAACGGGAACTGGAGAAGGAGATTGAAACTTGGGAGAGGGTGATTCAATGCCTATCAAAGGAAAACAATTGATACAAGTGCTGGAGGCGTTTGCACCGGCAAGCCTTGCTGTGGAAAAAGACCGTATCGGCCTGCAGGTGGGAAATCCGGACAGCGAGGTTACCGGTGTGCTCGTTACATTGGATGTGAATGAAGATGTGGTTGAAGAAGCGATCCGTCAAAAAGCCAACTGGATCGTTGCCCACCATGCAGTGATTTTTCAACCACTGAAGGCATTGCGCTCAGATCAGCCAGCGGGGCGGTTGTTTCACAAATTGTTGAAGCATGACATGAATGTCTACATCGCGCACACCAATCTGGATGCGGCCGCTGGCGGCGTCAATGATGTGATGGCAGAGAAGTTGGGTCTTGGTGCGGTAGACGTGCTGATCGGCTACCGTGAAGACAAACTGAAGAAACTGGCCGTATTCGTGCCAGAATCGCATCATGAGGCGGTGCTTGACGCGATGTGCGAAGCAGGGGCAGGTTGGATCGGCAACTACAGCCATTGCAGTTTTCAGGTGGAAGGTACAGGTACATTTATGCCCCGCGAAGGCACGAATCCTTATATTGGACAGCGGGGAACGCTGGAGCGGGTCAATGAGCGCCGGATCGAAACCGTTGTGCCGGAAAGTAAGCTGGCACAAGTTCTTGCGGCCATGTTGGATGCCCACCCATATGAAGAGGTTGCTTACGATGTTTACCCACTTGAGCTGCAAGGTAAGAAACAGGGGTATGGACGCATTGGAGAACTGCCTCATGCACGGACCCTCCGCGACTTTGCCGCGCAAGTGAAGCAGGCGTATGGCGTGGAAGGATTGCGTGTGGTGGGAGATCTTGACCGCATGGTGAAGCGGGTAGCACTGGTAGGCGGTTCGGGAAGTCGCCACATCGAAGATGCCAAACGCGCTGGTGCGGATGTTTATATTACCGGAGACGTCGATTTTCACACGGCGCAGGATGCTTTGGCAATGGGCTTGAGCATTATCGATCCGGGTCATCATGTTGAACATCATGTGGTGCCGCGGGTATGCGATGTCCTGGAACGGGGACTGGGAGAACAAGTGCCGATCATGGCTTCAACCGTCAACACGAATCCCTTTCGCTTCCTCTGATGTTTCCAATGTCCACCAGTTGCTTTGCCTGTGAGTATTTGATACAATGAATTTTGCTTGAGACGGGAAAGTAAACAAGGCAATCGCCGGTGGAGTGCCGCAAGGCCCCACGGGAGGAAAGTCCGAGCTCCACAGGGCAGGGTGCCGGCTAACGGCCGGTGGGGGCAACCCTAAGGCTAGTGCCACAGAAATGTAGACCGCCGATGGAGGTGTCTCACCTCACAGGCAAGGATGCAACGGTGCGGTAAGAGCGCACCAGCAGCATGGAGACATGCTGGCTAGGTAAACCCCACCTGGAGCAAGACCTGATAGGAGATCGGCGCGCTTACGCGCGCAACTGTGGCCCGCAGTGATCTCGGGTTGGTCGCTTGAGCCTTGTAGCAATGCATGGCCTAGATAGATGATTGCCACTCCAATGGGTGGAAGACGTCCACAAGCCGTCGTTATACCACTCGGAGAACAGAACTCGGCTTATTGTTTGCTTTCCACAGGTAGCTTGTGACACCAAGACGCTAAGGCGTCTTTTTTATTTCTCCTTTTTGACGGAATATTCCATCGTTGGGAGTCTGTAGCGGATCGATCAGCCATACTGGGGATGGGAGACCCAAACCCGCCTGATTTGCATAGGGTGGCTTCCATAATGACATGCTAAAGACAAATCCCTTAGTGAAGGTTGGTCGTCTATGCATGATGATTTCGCTTCTTATGAAGCTTATCTAGAACGGTACAAGATGTTTTATGACGAGGAGGGGGATGGCCGCCCTCCCATCGTGTCGCGCGAGCAGTTTGCGGAGACTTTCCGTTTGCTCAAGGAAAGCTACCAAGCGTATGAGGATATGATCCGCATGGGGCATGTGGATCAAGCGGCCAATTATTACACCCAAGTAATCAATAAATTGGAGAACACCTTGGCTATCGCTGACGCTTCGGACAATTTCCACAAACAAATCTTCAATGATTAAGCCGTGTCTCAGTTGGACACGGCTTTTTGCATTGCCTAGCTTACTCTTCATCCAGCAGATGATGTAATTGATGGGCGTCGCGAATCAACGCTTCTTTGCGGTGATAAGGAATATGCCGGTCAAACAGAACCAGACTGGGTAACTCCTCTAACAGATGGAGAGCGAAAGGAAGACGATCTAATAAAATGCATGTGAGCAAGCGGTCTGCTTTGCGAATTAACAGGGGGTGTTCGGTCCACTGCGTCAAATCTTCATGCAGGCGAAACGTTTGGTACATCCGGCGCACTGCTTGAAATGTTCGGAAACGGCGGCTCGGGTCGTAGCGCAAGACTTCTCCCATCAAGTTTCGAGTGCTGGAAATCAGTTCCCATTCATTTCCCTGATATTCAAAATCGCCGTTTTGCAATGAAATACCTGAAGCGGATAAACAGTCAAAACCGCTGTAAGTCCAAGGGGCTGGCCCTTTTTTCATTTTGGTGAGGCGAAGGGACAAGATGGCTTTCCTCTTGCCCCGCAATACCCGCGTCAAGTCCAATGTGACGGGCACCCACGACTCCGAAGCATGACGGGTGATGCTGCTTTGCCAAACGACGCGATTGTCGATCAGCACTTGTTTTGTATACGTTCCTGCACCGGTGTTGGGGGGATAAACGCTCATATGCCAAAAAGAGAGTTTGGCCTGTGTGCGTGGGTCCAGATAAATCCGTTGACGCCATTCTACATAGTGGCCAGGTGCATCATCATCGTGGGTCGAAACGGCTGGCGCGAAAAGATTGGCATAACTAACTCCTGATTTGGCGACCGCATCGCCCTCTTCCTGAAGAAACTCTTTGTGCAGCACATAGGTGACCACCCCATCCAACCGCCGCAATTTCAACCGACCCAAGGCTATTTTCAGAGCGTTAGCCACATATTGCGCACTCGGATTGGCCGGGGTAGCAGAAAGGCGGCTGGCGTAAATCATCAGGATGAAGGGGAGACGGGTTCGCTCCAGGCGAGCTTGCACTTCGTCCAATTGTTCAATCATGCGATCCGTTTTTTGCGTGTTGCGGTAATGATCATCACGAAAGGACATGACCACCCCATCAAAGAGATGTCGGTAGTGTGTGAGCAAGGCGTTGTCGAGGGCTGGGTAATAAATTTGCGGATAAAACAGAAACCCAGGATTTTCTTTACGCCCTGCTCCCTTCGCTTTGGCTAAATAAGCCGGGGTGAAGAAGGTCAAATTATCGTTGAAATCATCCATCACGATGCCTTTGAGATTGGGGAAATGCCGTCCAAGGCGGCCGACGGCGCGAAACCAAGCGACATAATCCGTGCCAAATGGCTCCGACCGTTTCAATTGTGCTTCGGAAGGGGGCACCAGATAGACCCATACATTGATACCCGCTTGGCGGGCGGCCGGCAAAAACTCTTTGCGCAAATCATCCCAATCCGACTTTTCATGCCAGATCAGGTAGAAGTACGTATTGGCATGCAACTCTTTCAACCGCTGAATGGTTCGGGGGGTGTCCACGTGAACCATTCCATCGGCCCGCGGCTTTTTTTCCCTGATTTCGCCGCCGTAATCCCCAAGGATGGGATAAGGGGAAGGGGGAGCGGCTGTGACGGAGACAGGCTGAATGAGAGTGAAGATCAATGCAAAACACAAGCTGACGAGCCAACATCGACACTTCCAGTTTCGTTTGAACAGCCAACTCACCATAGTTACTTTCTCCTAAAGTAAGGACATTCTTCTGCTTAGTGTGAAAGCATCATCGAAAGAATATGTATGAACATAGAAAGAGGATCGAAAGGAAACACTGAGAAACAACCGGGAGTTTCCCATGAGAAGATTTTTATGAGGAAGAGGTGTGCCAATGCGTTTGCTGCAAGAGTTGACGGAAGCCAAAGGCGTTCCGGGATATGAACAGGAAGTGCGCGCCATCATGGAGCGGGAATTAAAAAAGCAAGATGTAAACCTGATCACGGATGGATTGGGAGGCATTTTTGGCGAAAAAAAGGGGACAAGCGACCAACCTCGGATATTGTTGGCCGGGCACTTGGATGAAGTCGGGTTTATGGTGACAGAGGTGACCAAAAGCGGTTATTTGCGATTTGCGCCATTGGGTGGATGGTGGAGTCAAGTGTTATTGTCGCAACGGGTGTCGATCGTGACAGAGAAACGGGTGTTTACTGGGGTGATCGGTTCTCGCCCGCCGCATGTATTGACATTAGAGGAACGGAACAAATTGGTGCCTATCCGCGAGATGTTTATCGATGTGGGGGCCCACAGTGATGAACAAGTAAAGGAATGGGGAATCCGGGTGGGTGACCCGATTGTGCCCATTTGTCCGTTTGAAATCATGCCCGATCACGACACCATCTTAGCCAAGGCGTTGGACAACCGGATCGGTTGCTATTTGTCTATCGAAGTGTTGAAACGCTTGCAAATGGAGAGCCATCCCAATACAGTGATTGCCGGTGCAACCGTACAAGAGGAAGTCGGATTGCGGGGGGCGGCCACCGCACCGTATGTAGTGGAACCGGATATCGCGTTCGCTTTGGATGTGGGAGTGGCAGAGGATTCCCCGGGCAATGAGGGGAGCGGCAAAGCCAAGCTGGGCAAAGGGCCATTGATCACGTTTTTGGATGCTTCGATGATTCCCAACATCCAATTGCGGAACCTGGTGATCGATATCGCCGAACAAAAGCAAATCCCCTACCAAGTGGATACAATGACGGGAGGGGGCACTGACGCCGGCAAGTTCCATCTGTACAAAAAAGGGGTTCCCTCTTTGGTGATCGGGGTGGCAGCTCGTTATATCCACAGCCATGTTTCTATGATCAGCAAGTCCGATTTGGAACACGCTGCCGAATTGTTGGTAGAAGTAATCAAAACACTGGACGCAGCCAAAATGAAGGAGATAACCCGTTTTATCTGACCCATTCCTTCTTTTAAATCAAGCTTGTCTTTGTTAAGATGAGAGCGAATCATCATAAAAGCGGAGGCGATCCAGTTGCAACATCATGTTGAAGCCATCGGTCATATGGAGAGGGTCGTGGCTAAAGCCCCCGTCTGGTCCATTGCTCAGATTAAGAACCAATTGGGGGCCTGGGAACGGGTGTATCTTGTTTTTGTCGATGTGTTGAAAGGGTTTTGCGATGTGGGGCCTTTAGCCAGTCCGCGCGTGCGTGAAATGGTGAAACCTGTGTCAGAGTTGGCTCAAACGCTCATAGCGCAAGGCTTGCCGACGGAAAATATCATTTTCCTCAATGACGACCATCCGGCTGATGCAGTTGAATTCACTGCATTTGCGCCCCATTGCGTGCAAGGCACAGTGGAGGCGGAAGTGGTGGATGAATTGAAGTCGGTCTTTGACGCGCCGGGCGTCCAACTGTTTCGCAAAAACGCCACCAACGGGTTGTTTGGAGTAAATGGAGAAGGCGTCCGATTTTGCGACTGGTTAGAACAGGTATTCGCCGCTGGCCCCAGTTCTTTTATCGTGGTAGGAGATTGTACCGATTTATGCATTTACCAAAACGCGATGGGCATCCGGTTGCTGGCCAATCAAGTTAACGCTCGAACGCAAGTGATTGTTCCTGTTTCTCATGTGCGGACATACGATTTGCCAGTGGAGACAGCCAAACAGATCGGGGCGATGGCCCATCATGCGGATCTGATGGACACCGTGTTTCTTTATCACATGCAGTTAAACGGAATTAAACTGATCTCTGGCATCACCGACTGACCATAGGCGGGATCGCATCTTTTGCTGGACGGGAAAGTATGATATTCTTAAGTTGTTTGTACGTATTGGGTAAACGGGGTTAGACCATGGAACAAACATTATTGGAGCTGTTACAACAATACGGGTATATCGGGATTTTTTTCTTTTTGGTGTTGGGGATCGCGGGATTGCCGTTGCCGGATGAGATCATGATGACGTTTCTCGGTTATCTCACCTCAACGGGTCAACTTAATCTCTACCTCGCTTTCCTCAGTTCGTTCTTGGGATCGGCTTGCGGAATCAGCATCAGCTATTATTTGGGAGTGCGCTTGGGGTATCCGTTCCTCAAGAAATATGGTGGCAAGATATTTATTACGCGCCGCCGCTTGCGAATCACGCAACTCTTGTTCCGCAAGTATGGAAACTGGTTGCTATTTGTTGGATATTTCATTCCTGGCGTACGCCATGTCACCGCTTACCTCGCCGGCATTTCCAAGATATCGCTAGCCCGGTTTTCCCTGTTCGCCTATACGGGGGCGTTTTTTTGGTGCGCTACCTTTATCGGTCTGGGGCATGTGCTTGGCGCGAATTGGGAAATGGTTTTCGGTGTGATGCACAAATACGGCGCCCGATTGTTATGGATTGTGCTTCCCGTTGTGGCGATCTGGTTGGGTTGGTACTTATGGAACCAAAACAACAACTCCTATCACACGAAGCAATAAATAGCAAAGCAACACACCATCACATGTTGACGTGATGGTTTTTTCATGGGGGAGGGCTGAACAATGGCTAAAGTGAGTATTCAAGTCGCCGGACAGATGAAAGAAATGGAAGTGGCTGAAGGAGCCAATCTTTTGCTGGAAGCGGCGTCACAGTCGATTCCGATTCCGTTCAAGTGCACGACAGGTCGGTGTGGAACATGCCGCGTGCGTGTGATCGAGGGGAGTAGCCAATGCAGTGATTACACAGATCCGGAATTGCACCATTTGAGTGAAACGGATTTGGCTTCCGGCCGGCGTCTGGCATGCCAAACGTTTATTTATGGTGATGTCACCATAGAAATCCCTTAAAGGAGCGAGTAGCCGATGATGCGCATACTGGACGTGAAAGATCCGGTCACATTAAGCCGGATCGTGGAGATCCAACAACGAGCCTACCGTATTGAGGCCGAGATCATCGGTTGTGATCAATTGCCGCCGCTTAACGATACAGAAGATTCGCTGAAATGCTCGCCGGAAACCTTTATTGGTTATTATGAGCGGGATGTGCTGGTTGGCGTCCTTTCATATGAACAGAAAGGGCAGCTGGTAGAGATTTGCCGGTTGGCGATTCACCCGGCATACTTTCGCCGGGGAATTGCTTCGCGCTTGCTGTCGCATGTGTTGGAACTGGATGATGCCACCATCTGGGAGGTGCAAACAGGGCAAGCCAACCGTCCTGCAATCAGCTGTTACTTAAAGCATGGATTTACGGTCGTGGAATCATTTACTTCGCCAGAAGGGATACAATTAGTGAAGTTGAGAAAATAATTGTTTTGATTTAAAATGAGATTGGACAAATGAATAAGTTGTCGTACCACTAGGGGTGCACAGGTTGTGCTGTGCTGAGAGGAACAAGTCGGTTCCAACCCTTTGAACTTGAACTGGGTAATGCCAGCGAAAGGAAGTGGGGAAGATCGTGAACCCTTTTTTGATTAGTAGCCCGATATCCCCATGGATATCGGGTTTTTTATGTTGTGGTGATGAAATTGGAATTGCACGTGATTTCAAGTCCTAAGCAGACCGTGCAGGAGTTGGCGCGATGTTGGCTTCGACTGGTGCCGGAGGTGGATTGGTTTCATTTGCGGTACAAGCAACTGTCGGATGACGAGTTGATGCAAAGAGCCAAAGCGCTGTTGTCTGTTGGCATTCCGGCGAAATCGTTGATCGTCAACAGTTCTGTGTCCGTGGCGGAAGCGCTGGGACTGGGGGGGATTCATCTCCCTGAGCGGATGCCGTTTCCCGCTATGTCCCCGGCGATGCGGGTGGGAAGGTCGGTTCATTCATTGGCGGCGGCAGAGCGGGCCGCAGCCGAAGGAGCCGACTATCTGATGGTTGGCCATATCTTTCCTTCCGCTTCCAAGCCGGGATTGCCGCCGTTGGGAAGCGACCGGCTTCGGGTGTGGGTGGAGCAGGTTAAGATTCCGATGATTGCCGTCGGAGGCATCGACGCAGGCAATGTGGCAGAGATCAAGCGTGCAGGTTGCCATGGCATTGCTGTCATCTCTGCAGTGGCCAATCATAAACAACCCGAGCGTGTGGCCAGAGAGCTGAGAAGAAGGTGGGAAAATGCAGACTGCTGAGGTGTTGATTATTGGGGGAGGCGTGATGGGATGCTCCATCGCCTTTCATTTGGCCCGGCGGGGGATCAAAAGCGTGGTCGTCGAGCGAGATGCTATTGGGAGCCATGCTTCATCTGCGGCAGCGGGCATGCTGGGGGCACAGGTGGAGATGGATGAACCTGGGCCTTTGACCGATTTCTGTTTACAGAGCCGCTCGATGTTCCCGGCGTTGCAAGCGGAGTTGCTAGAACGGACCGGGGTGGACATTGAGCTGAACCGGGCTGGGTTGCTGAAGGTAGCCCGATTTGATGAAGATGTGAAGCGCTTGCGGGAGCGTCAGGCATGGCAGACTGCTTATGGACAGACTGCGCGTTGGCTGAAGCCGGAAGAATGTTTGGCGCTTGAACCGAGTCTTCACCCGGAAGTGAGGGGCGGATTATACTTACCAGAGGATTGGCAGGTATCCGCTCCCAAGTTGACGCAGGCATTGGCGGCAGCGGCGCAACGGTTGGGAGCCAACCTGGTGCAAGGCACCGAGGTGCGGGCGATTGAGCGTAGCCCCGATGGGACGTGGCACGTTGATACCACGCAGGAGCATTGGATTGCGGACTGGATTGTTATCACCGCGGGAGTATGGAGCCAGTCCATCGCCGAGAAATTGGGTTGGCATTTGCCGATGACGCCCGTTAAGGGGGAGTCATTGGCATTGCGACCAAAAGAGCCGCTGTTTAGCCGGACGCTGTTTGGCCCGGAGTGTTATCTTGTGCCCAAGGCCAATGGTGAAATCATTGTAGGTGCGACGGAACGGGATGGGGCATGGGACGAAGAGGTGACCGCCGAAGCTGTGCAGAGATTGTTGCAATCCGCTTTTAATTTGGTGCCTAGATTGCGGGATAGTCTGCACACCCGTAGTTGGGCCGGGTTGCGGCCCGGTACGCCAAATCGATTTCCCTATGTCGGACAGTTGGGCGATGAGAACCGGGCAGTGATTGCGACCGGTCATTACCGAAACGGTATTTTGCTCAGCGCTGCCACAGGCGATGCCGTTGCTCGACTGCTACTGGGAGAGCCAGCGCCTGAATTGGCCGCGTTTGCCCCGATGAGCCAGGCGGATGTACAGAAGTGGGAGGAGGGATAAAAACGTGATCATTCAGTTGAATGGAGAGCCATTCACTGTGGCTGAAGGCACAGAGACGGTGGCTGATTTGGTCGCCGCCTTAAATTTGGTGTCGCGCATTATCGTCGTGGAACACAATCGGACGGTATTGACGCGAGATGATTATCCGCGTGTGGGATTGCAAGATGGAGATCAAGTAGAGATTGTTCAATTTGTGGGGGGAGGATGAGCCATATGCTCAAAATAGGAAATCATACATTTCATTCTCGTCTGTTTTTGGGAACTGGCAAATTCCCGTCGTTTGAGGTGCAAAAAAAGGCGGTAGACGCATCAGGCACGGAGGTGCTGACCTTTGCGGTGCGTCGCATGAATATTTATCAACAAGACCAGCCTAATTTTTTGGAGATGCTGGATTTGACAAAATATAAGCTCTTGCCGAACACAGCCGGCGCCCAAACGGTGGATGAGGCGGTGCGGATCGCGCATTTGGCCCGGGCTTCCGGTTTGTGCGACATGATCAAGGTTGAAGTGATCGCTGACACGAAGACCCTGTTGCCTGATCCTATCGCCACGCTGGAAGCGACGAAGATCTTGGTCGAAGAGGGGTTCACGGTACTTCCGTATACTTCTGACGACCCGATCTTGGCACGAAAACTGTGGGAAGCAGGTGCCCACGCGATCATGCCGGGAGGATCTCCTATCGGGTCAGGGCAAGGCTTGTTAAATCCGTTGTACCTCCGCTATATCATTGAAGATTCCCCTGTGCCTGTCATCATCGATGCGGGCATCGGTTCTCCGGCCGATGTGGCGCAAGCGATGGAATTGGGGGCTGACGGGGTGTTGTTAAACACGGCTGTATCGGGAGCAAAAGATCCGGTCAAAATGGCACAGGCGATGAAATGGGCCGTTGAAGCCGGACGGCTGGGCTGGGAGGCTGGGCGTATCCCCAAAAAGGTTGTGGCTACGGCCAGCAGTCCGACAGAGGGCATGTTGGACTGAGTGCATGAAAAAGGCCAAATCGGAATGCGCATCCGATTTGGCCTGGTTTTACATATGGACAGGTCGAGCGACGGTTGGGCGCTTGCTTGTCTTTTCTTTTTTGGTGCGATAGCGAGAGATGTTAAGCAACATGCCTAAGCCGATCATTTTGATAATCAGAGCTGTCCCCCCATAGCTAATCAGCGGCAGAGGAACGCCAGTCACGGGGAGCAGAGCAGTGACAACACCTAAGTTAAAGATCGATTCGATGGCCATCAAAGTGACGATCCCGATTCCGAGCAGTGTGCCAAATTGGTCGGGCGCCTGCAATGCGATCAACACTCCGCGCACGATGAACAGGATGAACAACAAAATCACAAACGATCCCCCGACAAACCCCAATTCTTCTGAGATGATGGAAAAGATGAAGTCGGTATGAGCTTCAGGCAGATAAGCGAGCTTTTGGATGCTTTCGCCCAATCCCACTCCTGTCAAGCCACCGGGGCCGATGGCGATGAGCGATTGAATGATCTGGTATCCTTCATCATTGGGATTGCTAAGCGGGTTTAATAATGTGTGCAGACGCTCGATCCGGTAATCGCTAGTCAGCATGATTAAAATCATGGCCGGGATGCCGGACATGAGCAATAAGGCTAGGTGCTTGATGCGCGCGCCGGAGCAAAAAATGATCACAAAGCAGGTGGTGACGATGATAACAGTTGCGCTGAAGTGGGGCTCCAACACCAACAAGGAAGAGACCAAGCCAATAACGATCAGCGGCGGTAACAAGGCCCGCTTGAAATTGTCCAACAGGGGTTGCTTTTTTACCATGATCGAAGCAGTATAGATGATCATGCCTAGCTTCACAAGTTCCGACGGCTGGAAATCAAAGAAGCCCAAGTCGATCCAGCGGCGCGCGCCGTTGCGTACTTCGCCGAACAAAAGTACGGCCAATAGGAAGAAAAGCGAAAGAAACAAGATAATCCCTACGTATTTGCGGTAAACTTGGTAGGGGATGTTGGAGACCACAAAAAACAGCACTAGTCCCAACAATCCGTAGACCAATTGCTTTTTGAAAAAATAGTATGAGTCCTGCAAATCCACATAGCCTTTAAAATAACTGGCGCTAAACACCATGATGAGGCCGATACCTAACAAGGTAAAAGTGATCAAAATCAGCCAAAAGTCAGGTTTGCCGCGTTTCATAACTACAATCTCCTTTTAGCGAAGAGTTATCCTTTATCCTAAATGGCGTGATGGTAAACGGCTCCGCCTCCCGGGATGGCGGGGAAACAGGAAAATAGGTTTACCAGCGCATGTTCGTTTGTTAAGCTGTGATTAGTTGTGGCGGGACTGAAGACAAGCGTGTCCGCGGGCGCAGGAGTTGTACCTGCAAAGCCGCGCACGGGGCGAATCGGCGTAGTACCGTGCGCTGTCGTCAGGAAGTGTCACAGGTGATGGTCAGACTCTGATTGCAATAAAGGGGCAAGGGATCATGAGAACAGTCCAGAAAAAGAGGTTCTTAATTCTTAACATTGATCCATTTATTATCATGATGGTATTGGTATTGGCAACTATCAGCATTGTTGCCATATCGAGCGCAACTTACACCGATGACCCCACTTATGTAAATAAGCAGATTGTATGGTATGTAGTGGGTTTTCTATGTATGTCTATTTTTCTCCTGTTGGATTATAAAATTTTGTCACAAGGGAGATTTCTGTACATTTTGTTTGGTTTCAGCGTGTTGCTGAACTTGTTGGTGATGGTGCCCGGTTTGGGGGTCGAGGTGAACGGTGCCCAGCTGTGGTTTCGCATCGGTGGTTTTCAGTTTCAACCTTCGGAAATGATGAAGCTGATCCTGATTTTGATTTTAGCCAAAGTGTTGGCGGAGAAAAAGGGTCACCCTTGGTCCGACCTGTCTTCTCTTGGGCGCATTTGCTTGTTGTTTGGGGTGCCGTTTCTCATTATTTTAGCACAGCCTGACTTGGGGACGTCACTCATCCTCTTCGGTATTCTGCTTAGCATGTTGCTGGTGAGCGGACTCGATTGGAAATGGTTTGTGAGCGGGCTTTTGGTCATTGGTTCAATCGCGGGCAGCGTTCTTCTTCTATATGTTACAGACTCTCCGCTGTTGCACGTCATTCTTCAGCCGCACCAGGTCAAACGGATTCAAATTTTCATCGATCCGGCATCTGACCCGTCGGGAGCGGGCTACCAATCAACACAGGCAAAGATCGCGATTGGCTCCGGTATGTTACATGGCAAGGGCTTCCATCAAGGGACGCAGGCGCAAGGTAATTGGATACCAGAACCGCACAATGACTTTATTTTCGCTGTCTATGCAGAGGAATTCGGCTTTATCGGCGCCAGCATTCTCATTTGCGCCTATCTGCTATTGATATACCGCATGTTGGTTGTCGCCTTGCGTTCGGATCACCTATTTGGAACCTATATTGTGGCGGGAGTCATGGGGATGTTTGTGTTTCAAATCTACCAAAATATCGGAATGACGATCGGCTTGATGCCAATCACGGGAATCCCTCTTCCCTTGATTAGCTATGGGGGCAGTTCGTTGTTGACGCAAATGCTGGCGATTGGATTTGTGGTCAATGTGGGTATGCGCACCCAGACGGATGCACTGTCTTTTTGAAATGCATATCACTTCATGGCACCTATGGCTTAGAAGCCCGGGTGCTATTTATTCTGTTTTGGAATTGGAAAAACAAACCTATATTTTTACAAATTATTGATTTCTATCAAATCGCTGTCATGTTTTTAGATGAAACGGGGTAAGGTTATGATAGGGGGGAAGGACAGAGATGATCAATGCATTGTTTGGTTTCACATTTGTTGTCGGTTTGGCGTTGACCCTATGGGCTCAGTGGAGAGTGAAAAGTAATTTCAACCGCTGGTCGCGGGTCGCAGCCAGATCGGGAATGACCGGGGCTGAAGTTGCTCGGCGCATTCTTGATGACAATGGATTACACCATGTACCTGTTCAAGTGGTGCCAGGACGTTTGTCGGACCATTATGACCCGACCGCGCCTGCTGTCCGCTTGTCCGAAGATGTCTATTATTCAAACTCGATTGCGGCTATTTCAGTGGCGGCGCATGAGTGCGGCCATGCCTTGCAACATAAAGAGTCCTACGGGGCATTGGTATTTCGCCACCGCATGGTTCCGGTACTGAACTTTACATCCGGAGCGGCGCCCTTCCTGCTGTTTGCTGGCGTTGCTTTTCGTATGGCCGGCCTTCTGGTGTTGGGTCTTATTTTCTTTTCCACAGTGGTTCTTTTCCACTTGGTGACTCTGCCTGTGGAATTTAACGCCAGCGCCAGAGCCAAACAAATCATGGCGCGGCAAGGGTTTATCAACGGTGTGGAGGAAGAGCGGGGAGTCAACCGGGTGTTGGGTTCAGCTGCATTCACCTATGTTGCCGGAGCGTTGGTCGCTTTGATGGAGTTGTTACGATATATTGTGCTTTTGCTTTTGCAAAATGGCAGTGATGATTGATACGGGAAAGCAAATGGGCTTTCCCGTTTTTTTTGCCAATAACCTCCTTAGTTTCCTGATTCTCTACTGGCGATTAGACACATAATCGCCGGGGCGCAACCCATACTAACCCTGAGCGGAACCAGTTGAACCAAGGGAGGCAGATCGCGTGAACAGTAGAAAATGGATGACGGGCGCAGTAGCCGCTGGGCTGTTGGTAGCGACATTGACCGGATGTGCTACCAATAACAAAGAAGCGGTGGAAAAACGGCAAGATCAGGGCATGCGGACAACGAGAGTAACCGACCGGACTTACAGACAAATCAATCGTCCGGAGTATCCCAATGTCGCCAGAAACCGCTATGACACCTTGGATGACAACATGGCGCGGGGGGTTCGGTTGGCAGACAATGTGGCGTACGAAGTGGCCCGCATGCCTCAAGTGAACTCCGCCTCGGCGATTATCATGGGCCGAACCGCTTACCTTGGAGTGATGCTGAAAAAAAGAGTTGGGGACGGGAAAATATCCCAAGACCTAAACCGACAAATTTCCGCTCGGGTGCGTGCTGTTGATCCTAGCATCCGCCGCGTGTATGTGTCGCAAAACCCTGATTTTGTCAAGCAGATGAACAACTATGCCCAGGATTTGCGACAAGGTCGCCCAGTGCAAGGTTTTTTCAAAAACTTGATGGATATGATTCGGCGGACTTTTCCGGAAGCCAGATAATGGATTTGGGGGCGGGAGAATTTCAACCGCCCTTTTATTGTTTCTATAAAAATCACTGGGTGTTTTGTCATTTGGCCGTTGGTTGAAACAGCAGGGTTGAGCGGCCGTGGCGGAAGCCGGATTGATTCGATCAGGGCATGATGAAAGGGGACGCATTGGTGTAATGGGTTTTGTAGGGAGTCATTATAAGAAAATGGGCTGGAACCGTGTCATTCCAAAAGGAAAAATGAACTTTTAATAAATTTCACTCTTCCTTAGAAACGGAATCTTGGTTATTCTATAAAATAAGATGGGATATATTCATCAACGCATCTGAATCTTCATACAAAGAAGATGTTTCATCGAAAATGTTTTTATATAATGAATGTAAATGGAATGCAAAGGGGAGCGTGTTGTAGATGAAAAGAATCACTCCGATGGAGATCTTTAATAAAGATTTCAAGCATGCCATAAGAGGGTACGATATCGAGGAAGTGAATGAATTTTTGGATTTAATCATAAAAAGCTATGAAGATGTATTGCAGGAAAACGAATATTTGAAGGAACAGCTTAAAAAGGCCAAAAGTGCCGCCGGCCGGCGCACAGGTAACACCGCGCCACATGCGGCCGTTGGTAATAGCGGCGGGGAATATGACGAAGTGATTAAAAACATCCTTAACCGGTTGGAACATCTCGAATCATTGGTGCTCAGATAAAAGGGGGATGGCGATTTGTCCAAACTTCAGCGTTTTTTCAGCGGCGTGGTGGAAACCAGTGACGATGCCAAGGAGAACGCGTTGCGAACAAGGTATTACCGTGACCGTTTGTCAAACGCCGTGGCCGCGCTCAAACAGATTCCTGCTCAAGCATCTCGCTTTCGGCTGATTCATGTTGATAGTACCAGAGGTGAGGTGATGCTGGAATATGCCAATGGGTTGGGATTGAAGCATGATTTGGTGGTCACTGTGATTGAGGTGTCGCCGATGCGACTGGCGGTAGATGTGCATGCGGCTTTGCGGGCTCGTTTTGTTGATATGGGATGGAATGTACAGGCGATCAGCATCATCTATGCCATGCTGGATCGGCAGTTGGCCAAGGATGAGCGGTTGCATTGAAGGTGGCATGAGGGGTGCGCCTGCGCACTTCTTTTTTCGCAAAAATATTCAGTTTATTCTATTTATATAATATAATGTGTTTATTACGTCATTTATTGCGAAAAGTGAAGGGATTGGCGAGGGAAAAGGGGGAATCGATGTGAAACGGATTGGATTTATATCGTTGCTTATCCTTTTAGTGGCAAGCGCATGTCTTTCCGGTTGCACCTCTGGGGCCGGCCAAGGCACGGCGGACGACAAGACATTGCAATTAATTTTGAGCGGTGAACCAACTTCGCTTGATCCGGCTGATGCGTTCGACTCTGATACTTTGGACGTGACACACAATTTGTTTGAAGGGTTGATGCGCTTGGACAAGGCGCACAAGCCGCAACCAGCCGTGGCGGACAAAGCGGAGTTGAGCGCAGATGGCCTTTCTTACACATTCAAGTTAAAAAAAACTTATTGGTCCAATGGCGATCTATTGACAGCCCATGACTTTGAGTACGCTTGGAAACGTGCGCTCAACCCGAAACGAGCTTACCAGACCGCTTTTTTGTTTTACTTCATCGAAGGGGCGGAGGAGTATAACACAGGCAAAGGTACGGAAGACCAGGTTGCCGTGAAAGCGGTTGATGACATGACGCTAGAGGTAAAATTGAAACAACCCACTCCGTCTTTTTTGGAATTGGTGTCATACCCTGCTTTTTCACCGGTTAACCGAAAAGTGGACACACAAAATGCAAATTGGCATGCCGAAGCGAAAACATATGTGAGCAATGGCGCCTTCAAATTGGCCGAATGGAAGCACGACGCTGAACTGAAGGCGGAAAAAAATGAAAAATATCATAACAAAGACAAGGTGAAGCTGACTACCCTCCATTACACTGTCATCAACGATAACAAGACCGCCTACACGATGTTTAAAACGGGTAAGTTGGACGTCGTGTCAAAGTCGCAGGTTCCAGCCGACTTGGTTCCTTCCCTGATGGAGAGTGGAAAGCTAAAACCATCTGATGGGAACGGACTCGCTTTTTTCCGGTTCAATGTGGAAAAAGAGCCGTTTACCAATCAAAAAGTGCGTAAAGCGTTTGCCCTTGCCATTGACCGTAAAACCATTGCTCAACAGATTATCGCCGGGGGAGAGCAACCCGCTTACGGCTATGTGCATCCATCGGCGCCTAACGATTTTCGCCAAATCGGTGGCAATTTGATCCAGGATAATCAGACCGCCGAAGCGAAGCAGCTGTTGGCCGAAGGGATGAAAGAAGAAGGTTGGGACAAATTGCCGGAAGTTACTTTGCTGTACAGCAATTCTAATGAGAAGAATAAGAAAGTGGCGGAAGCCGTCCAAGAGATGATCCGCAAAGGCTTGGGTGTGAACATCCGGTTGCAGGCCAAAGAGCGAAAAGTGTTCTTTGCCGATGAGCGGTCACAAAATTACAAGATGTCCTTGTCCAGTTTTTTGGCCGATTATAACGATGTGTACAACTATTTGGAAAGCTTCCAAACGGGACATTCCATGAATCGAACCAATTGGAGCAATGCTAAATACGACGAGCTGTTGAAGGAAGTGGCCAATACGGCAGATATCAAAGAGCGAGACCGGTTGCTCCATGAAGCGGAAAAAATCCTGATCGAGGAAGCACCATTGACGCCTTTGTATTTCTATACCAATGCGGTAGTGGAGCAACGTGGGATCACCGGCATCCTTCGACATCCGGTAGGCCCGTCAGATTATACGCAAGCCGACAAGGTGAATGATGGTAACGATTAATATGTGTGGGAATAAAGACGGATTCCCAGCTGCTTCCTATGCGTCGGGGGCGCTCACTTTATACCACTTATGCGCCAACTCGGATCGCTGGATACCTGTTTACCTGTGCTAGGTGGCAGACGCCGTGAGCAATCGAAAAACCATTTGCAAATAAGCCTGTTCAGGGTTCCCCTGGAAAATAAAAAGTCCGCGAAGTATTCCCGCGGGCTTTTTACTTTTTCAAATGGGGTTTATTAACAGGTAGAGCCATAGGAAAAAGGAGCATACTAACTGCAGGATAGCGAGAAAGGAGGGGTAAGATGGCTGACAGACCAAATCAACATACAGACGAAGAAAGACGCGTGTCCAAATTGGATCATGATGAGGAAGTGGCGGCGGAGTTTTCACCAACTCCTGCGGGCATTCCCATTCGTACCAACAACAAGGAACGCAATGAGAGGGAAGGTGCGGATACGGAGAACAGCGGGGTGGGACTGGGAATTACCGCGCTTATTTTGGCAGTGCTCTCCTTTTTTATGTTGCCGTTCCTTCTCGCGCCGGCGGGAATTATCATCGGTGCGATTGCGGCACGCCGTGGGAGCAGTTGGGGAATCTGGGCGGTTGCGGTCGGCATCATCGCGGTGATTGTTTCCTTGATCGTTTTGCCATTTCGGCTGATATTTTAAGCACCCCAAAAAGCTCCCGCTTTGGGGGCTTTTTGTGCTTGCCAACAGATTGGTTCTCTGTTAAAATATTAAATGTCAGCGAACATATTAATATGCGGATGTAGTTCAATGGTAGAACTCTAGCTTCCCAAGCTAGCAGCGCGGGTTCGATTCCCGTCATCCGCTCTCACATTTTTTGGGAGAAGAGATACCTGCAAAGGTATCTTTTCTTTTTATTTAACGCTAAAATTAATTTGTAGGGTCACCAATACAATAAAGGGGAGAAGTTTCTTGCGGGAACAAGAATATGTTCGTTCGCTATTCGCCCAAGAGGATGAAGTGTTGAAAAGCATCGCACCCGGTTTGGATGAGCGGGGTATGCCGCAAATATCGGTGCCGCCGGAAGTGGGCAAAACCCTATATCTGTTGGCAAGGTTATCCGGAGCCAAACGTGTATTGGAAATTGGAGCGCTGGGCGGATACAGTACGATCTGGCTGGCGCGTGCACTGCCTGCGGACGGGCAAGTGATTTCGCTGGAATTGAAGGAGGAACATGCGGCATTCGCGCGGGAGAATGTGGCCAAAGCCGGGCTGGCAGATCGCGTCACGATTATGGTGGGTGATGCCAAAGAGAGTTTGGCTAAGCTGGTGGAAAGTCAAGAGAAATTTGACTTTTTCTTTCTCGATGCTGACAAGCCCAACAATCCGTACTACCTGGAACAAGCGATTGCATTGGCTTCGCCCGGCGCGGTGATTGCTTGCGATAACCTTTTTCAAAGAGGCCGGATTTTTGATGAATCTTACCAAGGGCCTGCTCCAGTGACGATTCGTCGGTTCAACCGACAACTAGCCGAAGATCCGCGGTTGGAATCCATTATCCTGACCATCGGGGACGGTTTGGGCGTGTGTCGCGTCAAAAAATAAAAACTTCCCTGTGATGGGAAGTTGCCTTTAGTGCTACGGAACAAGTGTAGGCGCTTATTACTGAATCGGCGCCTACTCTGCGAATTTTGCAGGATGGGATGTGTCAGTGTTCAGCAAGTCATGCCAAATATCGGTGGATAGCGAAGACACTGCTCTTTCAAGGTGCGTTTTCGCGCGTGAAGTGGAAAAGGGGTGGCAACAGCTTTCATTCTTGGTCGGGGGAATTTGCACCCCAATTGCGTTTTCTCTTGTTGGGAGGAATGATCCAACCTTCCACTCGATGAATCCAAGAGTCGAATGTGGCCGACAGCTCGGGGTAACGCGATTTCAAGCGTTCCAGCCACCGCTTGGCCCAAGGGGAGCTTTTTGACAAAAGATAAAGCCCGATCAGAAGGAAGAGGATGCCCTGTAAAAACGGAAGGAATAATCCAAGCACGCCGAGAATGAGAAAAAACCAGCCAAAAATGTTATAGAGCAACATGCGTTTCGTCGAATTCATGCAACGAATCGAACTCCTTTGATGCGTGTTTTTTAACAGTATACCCGAGCTGCGCATGGATGAATATGAAGGATTTTTGGCAATGAACTGGGGGGATTCTGATGAGCCAATTGGAAAACATCTTGCAACATAATCGCGAATTTGTGGAGAATAAAGCTTATGATCCATATAAAGCAAACCGATATCCCCTCAAGAAGCTGTTGGTCGTCACTTGCATGGACACGCGATTGGTGGAATTGCTTCCTCGGGCGCTCAACCTCAAAAACGGGGATGCCAAAGTGTTGAAAACAGCCGGTGCGCTGATTTGTCAGCCATATGGTAGCATCATGCGTAGCGTGTTGGTGGCTGTCACGAAGTTAGAGGCTCAGGAGATCATGGTTGTCGGCCATCATGATTGCGGTATGGTCGGCTTGACAGCGGAAACGGTGTTGGAGGAATTGAACGAACGCGGCATCACGGACGCTGATCTTACCCGCTTGAGCGAAGATGGGGTGGATGTAGGCACATGGCTGCGCGGGTACAAAGATGTGGAGACAGGCGTGATGGAAAGTGTTAAAATGATCCAAAACCATCCTCTGTTGCCCAAAGATGTGCTTGTGCACGGATTGGTGATCCATCCGGAAACCGGAGAATTAACCTTGCTTCACGATGGAAGAAAATGAGTGGAGGGTATGGATATGGCATTGGCGACATTTGGTGCAGGATGTTTCTGGGGAGTAGAAGAGACGTTCCGCAAACTGCCGGGCGTTTTGAACACCGCCGTCGGTTATATGGGTGGGACGAAAGAAAACCCCACATACGAAGAAGTGTGCACAGATAAAACAGGACACGCAGAAGTGGTACAAGTCGAGTTTGATCCGGAACAAATCACGTATGCAGATCTGCTGGATGTGTTCTGGAACAACCACAACCCAACCACTCTCAACCGTCAAGGCCCCGATGTGGGCACTCAGTACCGTTCCGTCATTTTTTATCATGAAGAAACGCAAAAGAAACTTGCGGAGGAATCTAAGCAAGCGTTGGATCGCTCGGGTCGCTTTAAAAATCCGATCGTCACCCAAGTGGAACCGGCTACGACTTTTTGGCGGGCTGAAGAATACCATCAGCGCTATCTGCAAAAGCGTGGCATGGATTCTTGCCATCTGTGACGCTACCCCTAACCGTGATGGGTTGCTCCTTATTTGGGGTGGTTCGCGGACTATAACTTGGACATGGGCTGCCCTCTTTTGGGCTGGCCCATTTTCGTTTTCAGAAGGGAGATGGTCCAGTGGGCGAGGTGATTATTCACGGAGCTGTTGTCGACGAAGAAACCCGATGCGTCCACTATCGTAGCGAGCGGGATATCATCGCGATTCGTTTTGCGTGTTGCGGTCGTTATTATCCTTGCATCAAATGCCATCAAGAGGCGGAAACCCATTTGGTCAGAACCTGGAAACCGGAGGAGTGGGATCAAAAAGCGGTCTTTTGTGGCAGTTGCAAACAAGAGCTGTCCATACGGGATTATCTTTCAGCCGCAGGGGCTTGTCCGTCGTGTGGCCGATCGTTTAATCCAGGGTGCCAAAAACATTGGCACCTGTACTTTGAGATCGGGCAACAGTTTGGATGTCCACGGTAAAACCTTTTTCGATCGTTTGCAAGCTGGTTTAGCGCTGTTTAACCAGAAAATGTGCGGCAACTGGAGTATAATGAAGGTGAACAATGATGGGTGAAGGAGCGCTTTTATGGTTACAATCAAAGATGTTGCAAGACGGGCGGCTGTTTCCCCTTCAACCGTTTCCCGTGTGATCGCGGGAAGCAACCGGATCAGCCTTCAAACGAAGCTGCGTGTGCAACAGGCGATGGAGGAATTGAATTATGTTCCCAACGCTATTGCTAGAAGTCTGGCCAGAAGCCATACGCGTACCATCGGTTTTACAGTTGCCAGGCAAGCCGATGAAGCTTTTGCCAACCCTTTTTTTTCAGAAGTGATGAGAGGGATGTCTACGGTTGCCCAAGCGCGTGACTACAATATATTGCTGTCGATTAATCCATCCGCGGAAGAGGAGCGGGAAAAATGTATGCGCTTAATCAAAGAGCGGCGTGTCGACGGGATAATTGTATCCACCTCCCGGATGAAAGACCGCTTGATTGATGCCTTGGCAGAAGAACAGATTCCGTTTGTGCTCATCGGACGAAGTGCGGAAAAGCCCGTGCTGTCGGTCAATAATGACAATGTACAAGCGGCACGAACGGCGACCATCCACCTGTTTGAACAAGGCTATGAACGGGTCTTGTTTCTTGGTGGAGACCGCCGCCTTGTGGTGACGCAAGATCGCTTGGCCGGTTACAAGCAAGCATGTTACGAATGGCAACGCGCATATGATGAAGCCTATGCGCTTGAAGCGGAGTTTTCGATCGAAGGTGGGTACCGGGAGCTTTTGGAAGCAAAAGAGAGAGGGATTGCCTTTGACGCTGTGCTGGCGGCGGACGATTTGTTGGCACTGGGCGCGTTCAAATACGCTGAGACAAGCCATTACCGGGTACCTGAACAATTGGGTGTGGTTGGTTTCAATGACTCGCCGCTCCTTTCGTTTGTAAGCCCCCCGATGACCAGCGTCAGAATATTGGCATACGAATTGGGGATTGAGGCGATGGAGCTGTTGATCGACACGTTGGAAAAACCGGCCAAGGCGGGGATGAAAAAAGAGATTCTGCTCCCTTCTGAACTGATCGTGCGCGCATCAAGTGTTCGAAGCGGGGGAGAGAAGACTGCCGGAAGGTAAGGAAGGTATGCTAGGGTGTGTCTGGCAACGCGTGAAGCGAATGAGAAAATAGTTTTGGAGCTGCTGGCATATTCATCAGACACGCTCTAGTGGGAAGGGAACTGTCAGCATGATACTGATTTGTCAAGAAGCTCACACCTGACCGTCATGTCAGGTGTTTTGTTTTATGTTAGAATGGTGAAGTTATAGAAGTGAGGAGAATGAAAGGAGGGTTGTGCGATGATCTATTTGGACAACAGTGCGACGACGCAAACAGACGCCGACGTGATCAAGGTGATGGCAGATGTGATGGCCAATGTGTACGGGAATCCGTCTTCTCTGCACGGGTTGGGGGTCAAAGCGGAACGGCTGATGGAGCAAGCCCGTAAAATCATTGCTCAAGAGCTCGCTGCCAGTCCGCAGGAAATCATTTTCACCTCGGGCGGAACCGAAGCAAATAATATGGCAATCAAGGGAGTGGCCGAAGCGTATCAGCACCGGGGCAAGCACATCATCACCACCGAGTTGGAGCACCCTTCAGTCTATGATACATGCAAACAGTTGGAACAGCGGGGATGGCGGATCAGCATGCTCCCTGTTGACCATTTGGGCCGCGTCAGCCCTGAATTGGTGGAACAATCCATAACAGAAGACACTGTGCTGGTTTCAGTCATGCACGTCAACAATGAAATCGGAACCGTTCAGCCAATCAGTGAGATTGGGAAACGGTTGAGACGTTATCCCAAAGTTTTGTTTCATGTGGATGCTGTCCAATCGTTTGCCAAGCTTCCCATTCATCCCGAACAATGGGGGATTGATCTATTATCGGTGTCAGGGCATAAATTTCACGGGCCGAAAGGAATCGGCTGTTTATATAAGCGAAAAAATCTACAATTGACGCCCCTTATTGCCGGCGGTGGACAAGAGCAAGCCTTGCGATCGGGCACGCAAAATCTACCCGGTATCGTCGGTTTGGCAAAAGCGACTGCGCTCGCAGGCAAACAAAGGGATGCCTTTATGGAAAGGTGCCGTGCATGGAAGGAGTGGCTGATTCAGCGCATAACCGCTGAAATCAAGGAGGTCCGCGTCAATGGTGATCTGACCGGTAACGGTGGGGCTCCCTACATATTGAGTCTCTCTTTCCCCGGACTGAAATCAGAGGTCATCGTGCATGCATTGGAGCAAGAGGGGGTATTCGTTTCCAGCAAATCAGCGTGTTCATCCAAAAAAGAGGTTCCCAGTCGGGTGCTCAAAGCGATTGGGTTGGAGGATGAAGCGGCGGTGGGCTCCATACGCATCAGCATGGGCTTGATGACGACGGAGAAAGAGGTGCGCCATGCGGCGGAAGCCTTGCTAAAGGTGATTCCATCATTACAACAAGTGATAAAGGTGCGTAAGAGATGAAAAGAAACTGCATTTTGGTGCGATATGGTGAACTGGCCTTAAAAGGCAAGAACAAAGCGGAATTTGAAGACCGTCTGGTAAAAAATATCCGTGACAAAGTGAGAAGGTTTCCAGGCGTTCAAGTGAACAAAACCCATGGGCGCATTTTTATTGAGTTCGGGGAACAAGCTGTCGAGCCTATTTTGGAAGAAGTGTCTCAAGTGTTTGGCTTGGTAGGCATCAGCCCGGCGATTCGTGTCGCCTCTGATTGGGAAGAAATTAAAGGTGCGGTGCGGGAGTTGGTTGAGTCACAACGTGATGCCGTCCGCACGTTCAAAGTGAACAGCAAACGGGCCAATAAAACGTTCCCCCTCGGTTCACAAGAGATGAATCATCGGTTGGGTGGCTATCTGTTGGGGATGTTTCCTCAGCTCAAAGTAGATGTGCACAATCCGGAGTTGACCGTTCATGTCGAAGTACGTGGGAAATATTCTTACGTTTACGGCAATGACATCAACGGGCCGGGAGGCTTGCCTGTCGGTGTGAGCGGGCGCGTAATGTTGCTCTTATCCGGAGGGATTGACAGCCCTGTCGCAGGCTACTTGGCGCTGAAACGCGGTGCTGAATTGCATGCGATCCATTTTCACAGTTATCCGTTTACCAGCGAACGGGCCAAACAAAAAGTGATTGATTTGGCGCAGACGCTTACGCGTTACGGTGGCCGCATTAAGTTACATGTGGTGCCTTTTACCGAAATCCAAACAGAAATTAACAAACACTGTTTTGAGTCGTACTCGATCACCGTCATGCGGCGCATTATGTTGCGGATATCCGAAGAGGTGGCTAAGCGCAATGGGGCGTTGGCGCTGGTAACTGGGGAGAGCTTGGGCCAAGTGGCCAGTCAGACACTTGAGAGCATGAATGCAATTAATGATGTAACCCGTATGCCGATTTTGCGCCCGGTGATCGGAATGGACAAACATGAGATCATGAATATCGCCAAGCGCATCGGCACTTATGAAACATCGATTTTGCCTTATGAAGATTGTTGTACCGTCTTCTTGCCCAAAGCGCCCAAAACCAAGCCAGATAAAGAAGTGGCTCGTGCGCAAGAAGCGAAGTTGGACTTGGAGCGGTTGATCCAAGAAGCGGTTGATGGCGTCGAAGTGATTGATTTAGTTCCAGAACAGCCGGATGAGGAACTCTCTTATTTCTGAACGATCGCAGGCTAACGTGCCGGGAAGGGAAGCAGGCTACTTATGGTTGTACGCCTTCCTGTCATCGCGCGACCCGTTTTATCATAAGGATAGGGTGACAAGCCTCCCGGCGCCCCTTTGACCGGGGCAAGTGCCGAACCTGCCGGTGTGAATCGTTCATTTGTGTGCATCCTTGTTTCGTCCTGGGTTGGGGGATGAGGATTCGGGGTGGATGGATTTGCAGATTACTGCTAGATGAGGGGCTGAACAATGGAAGCGATTGGGTTTATGGATTTGAAATTTTGGGTTGGTTTTTTCAACATCATTATCTTGGACCTTATTTTAAGTGGCGACAATGCGGTAGTCATCGGCATGGCTGCGCGGAATCTGCCGGAACAGCAACGGAAGAAAGCGATTTTCTTTGGGGCGGGGGCGGCGATTCTGTTGCGAGCAACCTTGACCGCCGTCGCCACATATCTGTTGGAAATCCCGTTGTTGATGACTATGGGCGGGTTGTTGCTGTTGTGGATTGCCCTCAAGCTCTTGCTGGAAGAAGATGAAGGCCCTCATGTATCAGTGGGTACCACCTTGGTTTCAGCTATCAAAACGATTATCATTGCCGATGTAGTGATGAGTCTTGACAATGTGGTTGCCGTCGCTGCCAGCGCCCATGGGAACGTATTCTTGGTTCTGTTTGGACTGGCTCTTAGCATTCCCATCATCATGTGGGGCAGCGGATTGGTGGCAAAGGTGATGAATCGCATTCCATGGTTGATGTATGTCGGATCGGCCATACTGGGTTATACAGCTGGTAGTTTGATTGTCGAAGACCCGTATATTTCCAAAACATTGCTGGAAGGACAGGAAGGCTGGAGCATCGGGATTCCGATCGTATTGGCGGTTTTGGTCGTTTTGATCGGGTATACGCTCAAAAAAAACATGGGCAAACAAAAAACGGCATAGTCTGTGAAGAATGGCTTCCATTTGGGGAGCCATTCTTTATATGGTCAGGTTGAATGAAAAAAGTGGTTGTCCCATCTGGGTCAACCACTTTTTTTGGCTGGGGAAGTAGGATTCGAACCTACGCATCACGGAGTCAAAGTCCGTTGCCTTACCACTTGGCTATTCCCCATCGCCGGCATCATTATTGTATGCCGATGGGACTCATGTCATGCACCATCCATGAAATTTTTTTATTTTTATTTTTTGAAATGAATCGAATAGACGTTCTGTTGTTGGTGAAAAAAGGCAGGATTTTTCATATTAAGGTAGAAAATGTCAAATCGACTCCAAATTTGCTTGGATGAAATGGAGAGATGGGATGGTGGGGAAGAAACACGATGTCATGCACTTCATCAATCAGTTATTGACTAAAGCAAGCCAACAGCGGGCGAGTGACATTCATATTGAGCCACAGGCAACGCATGTGCGGATTCGACAACGCATTGATGGATTTTTGCTTGAGACGGATCAGATAGCCAAAGCATTTGCCAATGCCCTTATCTCCCATATTAAAATCACCAGCCACTTGGACATCGGTGAGAAACGGATGCCCCAGGATGGAGCCATGCGATGGGAGGAAAAGGATGTTTGCCTAGATGTCCGTGTGTCTACTTTACCGACGGCCCATGGCGAAAAAGTGGTGTTACGATTGCTCAAAAACGAGCAACAAGCCTATCAGCTGGATGATTTGGGGATGCAACCCGCAGAACGGGAAAGAACGGAGCTTCTCTTGCGGCGGGGAAGCGGACTCGTCATTGTGTCTGGGCCAACCGGATCAGGCAAAACGACTACCTTGTACGCCATGATTCAAGCATTAAACCGGACAGAGGCCAATATTGTCACCTTGGAGGACCCCATTGAATTGAAGCTACACGGAGTTAATCAAGTCCAAATCCGCCCAAAAGCAGGTTTGACCTTTGCCCGGGGGTTGCGGTCGGTATTGCGCCAAGACCCTGACATCATCATGATCGGGGAGATCCGGGATGAAGAAACGGCCAATATTGCGATAGGTGCGGCGCTATCAGGTCATTTGGTGCTCTCTTCACTACACACATCTGATGCCATTCGGGCAGTCACTCGCCTGGTTGACATGGGCATCGCACCGTACCGTGTCGCCGCTTCGTTGTCGGGGGTGATCGCGCAACGGTTGGTGCGCCTGGTTTGTGACCAATGCGGTGGCGAGCGGTGTCCTGTCTGCCAACACACGGGATATCATGGGCGAACGGGTGCATTTGAAGTGGTGGGAATGGATGAGGATCTGGAACAGCTGATTGCCAAGAGGGCCTCGTTGGCCGACATGCGAGCTCTTTTGCGGGAACGTGGGGTGAGGGGGCTCAAAGAAGCGGTAAAAGTGTTGGTAGATCAGAATCGGACTACTTATGAAGAATGGATGCGGGTGATCGAAGGTGTGGAGAAAGAACAAATGGAGTGCTGAACAGTACATGTTATACAGCCAGCAGATGGCCCATTTGCTGGACAGTGGGATCCCGTTGTTGACCAGCTTGGATGTGCTTAAGGAACAACGGTTGATCTCCAAACGGTTTTACAAGCGGCTGGTCCATCTGTTGAATCAGGGATTTAGCTTGTCCAATGCTTTGGAAAAGTTGGCTTTCCCTGCTCTTTTCATCTCATTCATCCGGGCGGCCGAGGAACACGGGGATTACGCACATGGTTTTAAACAATGCGAGTCTTACTATGAGACGAGAGCCCACTGGACCCGCGAGCTCGGCAAGTCGCTCATCTATCCGCTATTGGTGCTGGCGATTGCCAGTTTGGCCTTATTGTTCCTGTTGGGGGTCGTGTTGCCCCGATTTACCGAACTGTACCAGATGATGGACGTGCCACTTCCGGGACTGACCGCTTGGCTGTTTACCGTGTATGCTTCCGCAGGGGCTTGGATGCCGAAGGCAACGGTGTGGGTCGGGGGCGGATTGACTGCTTGTGTGGTGGCACGCATTGCTCCCAGGCCGATTCGAGCGTGGCTGGCTAGAGGTTTGTTTTGCTTGCCACTGGTGGGAAGCATGTTGAAACATCGGCTGACTCATTTTTTTGCCATTCAATTGGGTTCGCTTTTAAAGGCGGGGGTTCCGTTGCTTGATGCACTTCAGGCTTTGCGCAAGATGACACCGTGGCCGGTGCTCGATCGGGTTCTCAACGCCATCGTGGACAGTGTGATGGGCGGTGCCTCATTGTCGGAAGCGATTAGCAAAAGCGGTCGCGGTTTGTTTTTACCGTCGCTTGTGAAAATGG
This sequence comes from Laceyella sacchari, assembly GCF_024927925.1. Classification (NCBI taxonomy): domain Bacteria; kingdom Bacillati; phylum Bacillota; class Bacilli; order Caryophanales; family Thermoactinomycetaceae; genus Laceyella; species Laceyella sacchari. Next base: position 2,401,465 of record NZ_CP103866.1, on the reverse strand, counting down.
TGGCATTGGGTGAGGAAAGTGGGAAGCTCGACCAAATCCTGCTCCACTTGTCCCATGGTACGGGGATGGTCATTAAAAACCGGTTGGAGCGGTTCACCCGCAGTGCTGAGCCATTGTTCATTTTTATCATCGGCTTGTTTATCGCCGTGATCATCATCGCGATGTTTTTGCCATTATTACACCTGGTGCGGGCGATCTAAAGGAGGTGGAAGGATGAAAGGTAGAAGCTTTTTTGGTGAGAGGGGCTTTACTTTGATGGAGATGCTGATTGTCGTGTTCATCATCGGCGTGATTTTGACCATTGCGTCTCCCAACTTGCTGGTGGCAGGGGAGAAGGCTAAACGGCAGGCGGATCGGGCCAACCGGCAGATGATCGCCGCCCAAGCCGATAATTATTATCTGGAGTATGGAGAATATCCAAATGATGTGAAGGAGTTGGTGCGCCGCGGATACTTGCGTTCTGCTCCAAAATGTCCATTTGGTGGCGAATATCTGATACGACGCTCTTTGAACATTACGGCGGAGCAGAGGGTGGTATGCGCCAAATGAAGACCGGGGAACGGGGATGGACGCTGATTGAGTTGGTGATGGTTATCATCGTGTTAGGATGGATGTTTTCTATCGCTTATCCCGCTTTCGCAACCATGGGGGAACGGACAGAACGGCAATTTTTTCTTGGGGCGTTGGCCAGTGAGCTGTCTTTAGCGCAGACGGAAGCCGAGAGCAGGGAGAGGGAAGTGACGGTAATTCTTGATAACGCTCGTAAACGAATCACAGTTAGCCAAGGTACTAAACGTCAAAGAATGTTGCTCATTCCGGACAAATATGTTGTGACCAGCAATTATCCGAGGAATCAGATCATTTTTCGTGAAACTGGACAAGTGCGTGGGGGGACGATCTGGTTAAAGCGCCAAGGGGAACCGATTGGCAAAGTCGTGGTCCATGTGGCTTCGGGTCATCCAAAGGTGGAGTTGGGGCCATGAATGGGCGGGAACGTGGTTTCACCTTAGTTGAGACGATAATGGCTTTTTTGGTGTTTGGGGTTTTGACTGCTTTTGCTGTTCCCTTGTGCCGAGAATTGAATCTGCAACTTCATGAACAACAAATGGAGATGGAGATGGTTCGCATCTTGGAAGATAAAATGGAAAGTCTGGCGAGCGACGCGGGATTAGCGGGTTCGGGTGCGGAAAGGCTCCCTGGTCGGACAGAGGGAAGCGGCCCCTACCACGTTTATTGGCGGGCGGTTGAGATTGAACCACGTCTGTATGAAGTGTGGGTGGAGGTGAAAGGAAAGGATCGTGGCGGGAAAATCCATAAAAAACGCTGGGTTACGCACCGGTTTGTCGAAACGCAGTGATGACGCTGGCTTCACCTATGTGGAACTTATGATCGCCTTCATGCTTTTGCTGCTGTTGTTGCCGGCCCTGTTCTTCATCGCCCATGCGTTTGAAACCAACCTGAAGACGTTTGTCGGGCAACAGGAATTACAACTCGAGTACATGGCTTTCCGGCCCTTGGTCGAGCGAGACATTGCCCAAGCGATACATATTGTCACCATGGAAGGCGGAGTGCTGGAGCTGATCCATCCCGATGGGAAGGCTGTTCGGTACCAGACAAGCAATCGGCAAGTGATCAGGCGAGTCAAAGAGGCTGGTGCGAACCGGTTTTCAGGGGCGACGGTCGTGCTTCGGCATGTGTATTATATGGGATTTCACCCAGAGCGGCGGGGTGTTCGATTGGATATGGGATTGCAGAATTGGCTGGCAGATTTGGATATAAAGATCTTCATTGCGGGAAGGATGGGCGTTCACCATGCGGCAGACCGATGAACGTGGCATGGCGTTGCCGGCAGTGACAGCTGTGACCACTCTGCTGTTCACCTTTGCAGCTCTTGTGGCCACCATGGCTGTGCGTGCGGATAAGGCAACAAGGCTGTACGAAGAGCGGATGAGAGTCAAATACGCGACCGAAACAGGGGTTGCCAAAGTCCAACAGGATCGGTCATTGGGAAAGCGCCAGCCGGAGACGCTACTCAATGTGGGTGGCGTGATGGTGGTCGTTCAGGTCGAAGAAAAAGAAGACGGCACCTTACGAGTGGTAGCGACCGGTCACGGCGAACAGGGTGTGCGGCAAACCATTGCCGTTTTGCTGGATCAAAAGACACTGGCGATTATCAAATGGATTGGGTAACATGGTTAATAAAAAACGGAGGCAACCATGCAACACAACAAACGGCATTTGGCACTGATCGGGATGATGGGGACGGGGAAGACCACGGTTGGACGGGCGGTTTCAGAGCTGCTTGACATGACGTGGAGAGACACGGATCAGGAATTGGTGGCTAAATGGGGATGTTCCGTTGCCGAATTTTTTGCCCGTTATGGGGAAGAGCGGTTTCGAGAGGAAGAAACGGCGATGCTACGCACCTGTTTGGAAGAACAAAGGCTCCTGTTGACGACAGGTGGAGGGATTATCTTACGCGAGCAAAATCGCCAGCTCTTGACCCAATGGGCTTATGTTGTTCATCTAGACGCTGATCCTGATGAAATCATTGAGCGCCTGCGACGTTCTGAAGAGGAGCGCCCCTTGCTCCGTGGTGATCTGTCTGCACGGGTGCACGCTATTTACAAAGCCCGACGCGACTTTTATCGCTTCGCCGATTTGCGAGTGGACACGACGGGCCGCGCGGTCAGCGATATTGCGGAGGAGATCGTCCGTGCATGGCGGGAGCATGTTTAAAGGCGGACGGCATCGGCTATGCTAGTGGTGAGGTGGGGCGATATGTCTTTCAAGGATTGGGTCTGTTATCTATTGGAACGCTGGCTATGGTACGTTGAGACGCCCAAGCACGAACGGAAAGAATTAAAACAGATGAGAAGGGTGCCATGGACGGTCAGATGGTTTGGATTGATTCCTTTTTCTATGAAGATGGCCGTTGACAAACAACGGTCCCGGCTAAGAAGTCGCACCATGACTAAGCGTTCCATCAGAGAAGCTGAATGAATTGGCTCACCACAAATGAAGTTGAAAATGAAAGATTATGTGAAGGAGCAGATGATGCTCCTTTTCTTTATATATGTGTGGTATACTTTGTAATTGAAGTTTCCAAGTCCTAATTGATAATCATGAAACATGATGCCATGTTGTCGTAAAAAGGAGAGAATCCTTTATGTATCATCGTACGGAAACAAGAGTGGTTAAGGTCGGAAACATACAAATCGGTGGGAATGACCAAGTGGTCATCCAAAGCATGACCACGACCAAGACACATGATGTAAAAGCCACTGTCGCGGAAATCAAGCGTTTGGAAGAAGCAGGATGTCAAATTGTGCGTGTCGCTTGTCCGGACATGCGTGCCGCGGAAGCGATTGCGGATATCAAAAAAGAGATAAACATTCCGCTTGTTGCTGACATTCATTTTGACTATAAGCTGGCCTTGAAAGCGATCGAAGGCGGCATTGATAAAATCCGCATCAACCCGGGGAACATTGGGCGCCGCGAAAAAGTGGAAGCGGTAGTGAAAGCGGCCAAAGAACGGGGGATTCCGATTCGGATTGGAGTTAACGCCGGCTCATTGGAAAAGCGAATTTTGGATAAATACGGTTATCCCACCGCGGATGGTATGATCGAAAGTGCCAAGCATCATGTAGGCATTCTGGAAGATCTCGATTTTAAAGATATCATTATTTCCATGAAGGCGTCGGATGTGCGTTTGGCGATTGAAGCGTACCGAAAAGCGGCGGAAACGTTCCCTTACCCATTGCATCTGGGAATTACCGAATCAGGCACGCTTTTCTCCGGCACGATCAAAAGCTCTGCCGGATTGGGTGCTTTATTGGCAATGGGCATCGGTAACACCGTTCGTATCAGCCTGAGCGCCGATCCTGTGGAAGAAGTGAAAGTGGCGCGCGAGTTGTTGAAATCGTTTGGTTTGGCTGCCAATGTTGCTACGTTGATCTCTTGCCCCACGTGCGGCCGGATCGAAATTGACCTCATTAGCATTGCCAATGAGATTGAAGAATACATTTCGACTGTCAAAGCGCCGATCAAAGTGTCCGTGCTCGGATGTGCAGTCAACGGGCCCGGTGAGGCGAAAGAAGCGGACATCGGGATCGCCGGTGCACGGGGAGAAGGGCTATTGTTCAGACACGGCCAGATTGTGCGCAAAATCCCTGAAAAAGACATGGTTGCCGAACTGAAGAAAGAAATTGACAAACTCGCTGAAGAGTATTACCGCAAGCAAGCGGCCGACACCAAAGAGGAAGTGAAGGTGTGACGGTCGTTCATGCGCCCCTGTCAGGGCATTTCGTCCTGGCGGGGGCGTTTTTTCGTCATGGTGGGATGGTTATAAACTCCATGGTTTGAAGCCATACTATGAGTAGACCTCGCCATGGAAAGGAGGACAGGGAATGAGAAGTTTTGCCCTAACCTTGGTTATTATCGGAGCGTTGAATTGGCTGTTGATTGGATTGTTTCAGTGGGACTTGGTAGCGGCGATATTTGGCGGTGACACGATTCGGGAATCTTCCGCATTCAGTCGGGTGATTTACAGCTTAGTTGGCTTGGCGGGGATTTACGCTATTCGTTTCTTCTTTGATGAACGGGCGACAGTAAACGATTGAGTGACATGCGATATATGGAGCCTCAGGTAGATGCCTGGGGCTTTTTTGAATGGCACAAACTCTCTATAAAGGGGAGTTAAATGTCTAACTTAACATATGGATGAACTCTTTTATAATGGAAGTGAATACACTGCATGCGAATGATTCATACAGATGGAAATATTCTGTGCAATGCGCATCAGCAAACATGATAAATCCAGACTGGGGAGTGTGGAGAATGAACCCGATCATTGGGATCACGATGTCTCGGGAACACGAACAGCAACAGATTTTGTCAAGAGCATACAGCGATGCAGTCATCCAAGCGGGCGGTGTGCCCTTGTTAATCCCGTATACTACTTCGGACTCAGTGATTAAAGAGATGAGCCGGGTACTGGACGGCCTGTTGTTGTCGGGAGGAGGTGACATCGACCCCACATTGTTTGACGAAGAGCCTTTGCCGGGATTGGGGCGGATCGATCCCGACCGGGACGAGATGGAGATCGCGCTCATCGAACAATTCATTTCTCAAGATAAACCGATCTTGGGCATCTGCCGGGGGTGCCAAATCCTGAATGTTGCTTTGGGCGGAGGGATGTTCCAAGATCTTCCCTCACAAAAGAGTGACTTGTTGCAACACGCTCAACAAGCTCCGCGATACCATGCCTCCCACACGATTCATATCGAAGAAGGCACGCTTCTCCACCAAATTTATTGCAAGTCGGTGGCTAAGGTTAACAGCTTCCATCATCAAGCGGTCAGGGAAGTGCTGGCGCCCTTGCGAGTGAGTGCGGTGTCTCGGGATGGTGTGGTGGAAGCGTTTGAAAGCGAACAGCATCGATTTGTGATGGCCGTTCAATGGCATCCAGAAGAGATGGTGCATATCGATTCTGACGCTGCCAACTTGTTTTCGGCGTTTGTGGAAGCATGTCGGCAACAACCATAATCTTCGATGTGCATGCGAAAAGCCCCCCGATACTCACCGGGGGGCTTTGGAATTATTTTTCACCGCGCACATATTTGGCGTTAAACAAGAACAGCCACATCAACAGTGCGATGGAAGGGATGAGCAAGAATAAACCGGCAATAAAGGCGCCGACCAAGGCCCAACCCATGGTACTGTTTGTCAGCGCACTCGAAATGGTGACGTAATCATATAACAGATAAGGCATATGTGACATTCCGTAACCGAAGAAAGCGTAAGCGAATTGGAACATGACAAAGATAAATTGAATGCCTAAGTTCTGACGCTTCCACATCAGATAGACTGCGACACAGAAACAGAGGAAGGAAGCGCCAAACATCCAGCCAATGGAGAGAGCGTTCTCGAAATGAACCGGATTATGTTTGGATAAGCTCCAAAATACCAGCAGACTGGCGAGAATGGTAGGGCCGCTCCAGAATAACGTGTATTTGCGCAACAGCTCACGAGCAGCTGTGTCTCCGGCCCGATCAGCGTAAAAGGTGAGAAAGCTGGCGCTGATGTACAAAATGCTCACCAGAGCCAAGAACACCACGCTCCAAGAATAGGGGCTGGTCAATAGACGATCTGCGTGGAAAACCACTTCCGTGCCAACTTTTTCAATAAATCCACCTTCCGAAATGGTTAAGACGGTGGACAGCGAAGCGGGAATGAACAAACCGGTCATGCCGTACAAGAACATATACACGCGGCTCTGGCGGGCGCCGTAATTGGCAAAAGCGTAAAAGGAGCCGCGGATCGTCAACAGAATCAACGCGATGGAACCGGGAATCAACAATGCCGTGCCATAATAATAAGCGGTGTCTGGAAAGAAGCCGACGCAACCGACGACAAAAAAGATGAGAAAAACGTTGGTAACTTCCCAGACCGGCGACAAATAGCGACTGATGATGTTATTGATGATATGGTCTTTTTTGGTCAACATGCTGTAGTACGAAAAGAACCCGGCTCCAAAATCAATCGATGCCACAATCAGATACCCGTACAGAAAAACCCATAGGACCGTAATCCCGATGATTTCTAATTTCATGATCTTTCACCCCTTTTGTTCCCCTGCGAGCATGTTCTCAAGCTCCGCTTCAGCGGGTTGGTTTTTGAAGAGGCGATTGAGAACGACCAATGCGACAATGGTCAGGATGAGGTACAGGATAGAGAACAAAATAGTCATCAGCGCAACACTATCTGAGGTGGTCGCAGCTTTGTCCACACGCATGATACCGGTGATAATCCATGGCAAGCGACCGACCTCGGCGAAAATCCAGCCGCATTCAATGGCGATAAATGAGAGCGGCCCCCCAAGGATAATCGCGCTTAGCAGCCATTTGTTCCATTCGCTCCCTTTTTTTCTCCACCAACAGTACAGGAAGACGGCAGAGACCAGTGCCAGGTATACGCCGATCGCAACCATGATGTCGAAGAGATAATGGATGTACAGCGGCGGGTGGTTCTCCTTTGGAATATCGTTTAAACCGATCACTTCCGTTTTGGTTGAATTGCCTGCCAGGATGCTTAAGGCATTCGGAATTTTGATGGCGTAGTGAACTTCATTCGTTTCCTTATCCAGCACGCCTCCAAAGTAGAGGGGCGCTTCTGATTGCGTCTCAAAATGCCATTCGGCTGCGGCCAATTTGGCAGGTTGGTATTTGGCCAAGAACTTGCCGGAAATGTCTCCGGCCACAAATGTGAGCAAGGAGAAGATGAGACCGGCGATCATGGTTAACCGCAATGCTTTTTTATAATAGGCGTGCTTATTGCCGCGCAAGATATGGTATGCGGCGATGGCAGCCAACAAGAAGCCGCTGGTCAGATAAGCAGATGAGACGACATGGGCCACTTTTGATGGTGTGGCCGGGTTTAGCATGGCTGCGATGGGATCGATGTCCATCAGTTTGCCATCGGCGGCGATGGTGAATCCGGCTGGCGTGTTCATGAAAGCGTTTACCATCGTGATAAACACGGCGGACATGGTTGAGCCGATGATGATGGGAATGGAAGTCAGCCAGTGGATAATCGGTTTTTTAAACCTATCCCATGTGTACAGATAGATACCCAAGAAAATCGCTTCAAAGAAAAAGGCGAACGTTTCCATAAAGAGTGGCAAGCTGATGATGTTTCCAGCTAATTGCATGAATTTGGGCCACAGCAGGGAAAGCATGATCCCGATGCATGTTCCCGTCACCACACCAACAGCCACTGTGATGACAAAGCCACGGGTCCATCTTCGGGCAAGCAGGATATAGTGGGGATCTTTGGTGCGGATTCCCCAATATTCGGCAAGGGAGATGAAAACAGGTACCCCCACCCCGATGGTCGCCCAGATGATATGGAAAGCCAATGTCGTTTCCGTAAGTACGCGACTCCAGAATACTGAATCCATCCAATCACTTCCTACCTGTTCATTTTCTTTTTCATTATACGTTCACATAACTACTTTGTACACTATTTCACTAACTTTGACAACAAAATTCAACAAATAAACATCAAATCACATCGTAAATGTTCAATAATGAACATGAAAAATGCTCCGGGATACCGCGCGTCTAATCCGCTGCTCTCTAGCACACTTATTTATCCGGCATCACTGCTTGATTGTGAAAGGTCATAGCTTGGTTCGTTTTGGTGCACACTAAGCGAAAAAAAGGGAGTGCGGCGATGAACAAGAACATGCATGTCATTTTGCTGATTCTCCTGGTCGCCTTGTTGATCTCGATGCTGTCTGTACCTGTTGTGGCCGCGTCTTCTCCTGTGCCAGCGGCAATGGATGCCGATTCATCTTTTGCACCCACTTTGGTTTTGGAACATAAGGGTCAACAATGGGTTTTCCCTTTGCGAGACATTGGGTTTGACGGGATTGATCCCACTACATTGAACCGCACGTTGGCGCTGGAGTGGATAGCCGGCGTTCTCGAACGGGACTTGAATCGTCCTGCGCGCTCCGCTTACTACCACGAGCGACGGATTGTCCCAGAGCAAGCGGGGTTGATAGTGGATCGCCAACGCATTGAGGAGTGGTTTGATCGTATCCATGAGGTCATGGGCCAACCGCTCGCAGTTCCGGTCAACATAGTAAAACCCAGGCTGACAGCGGCGAAACTGCGGCGGTTGAAAGAGAAACAAATCGGAAGTTATCTTACTTATTACAATGAATGGAACAGAAATCGCGCGCACAATATTCATCTGGCGACAGAAGCGATTGATCATAAAGTGTTGATGCCCGGTGAGGTGTTTTCGTTTAATAAGACAGTTGGGCCGCGCTCGCAGGCCAGGGGTTACCGTCTCGCCCGCATCATTGTTAAAGGGGAATACAGTGAAGGGGTTGGCGGAGGAATTTGCCAAACCTCGTCTACTTTGTACAATAGCGTGGACAAGGCTGGGCTCAAGATTGTAGAACGGCAAAGGCATAGCAAACAAGTGGCCTATGTGCCGAAGGGCCGGGATGCCACGGTGTCTTGGGGCGGGCCGGATTTTAAGTTTCAAAACCAGTTGAACGAACCGATTTTGATAGTGGCTAAAGCCAGCAACGGCCGATTGCTCATTTCTATTTATGGGCCGGAAGAAATTCATGCTAAACCGCGAAAGGTTCCGGTTGCACCCAAACAGGCGGCTTTGCTGGAAGAAGTGGAATAAATTGTCGCGAGCGGTCATAAGCTAGGCTCCGTGGGCATAAATCTCAATTAAAATGGATGAATCTATGACAATCCTGCTAGAGTCATAGATTAGGGAGAAAACATCTGCTATAATGGCTTCATTGCTTAGGCTTTACTGCAGAAGGAGGATGTCGATGAAAAAGTTCCTTCTACCCAGCCTCGCGATGTTTTTCATCCTGCTCACGGGCTGTTCCGGTTCCTCACAAACAGTGAAAATTACTTTCAGCGATCAAGATAAAGCACTGCAATTTGAACGCTCAAGAGATACATTGGCAGAAGCGCTGGAAGGCCAAGGCCATAAGATTGACGAGTTAAAACAGCGCTACCAGCCAAGCATCGGTTGGGATCAAAAAATCGAAGGCCACAGCGAGATTACATTGAAGTGCAAGTGCAAAGTCTCCTTGCGTGTGGCGGGCAAGGACTTTGGCACCTTTGAAACCTTGCAGCCCACAGTAAAAGGAGTTTTGCAAGAGAAAAAGGTTGTTCTGACCGAGTGGGATGAGCTAAACATGCCGCTGGATAAGAAGATCATGAACGGTACCAATATCGTGGTCGATCGCATCGAGCAAAGGCTGCAGAAAAGAGTGGAAGAAATCCCTTATAGCACGAAAGAGATAAAAACAGATAAATTAGCAGAAGGAAAAAAAGAAGTGAAAAAAGAAGGGGAGGAAGGGAAAAAGATTTACGAAGTCCTCCTCGTCTACAAAAACGGCATGCCAGTCATGGAAGACGGTAAACCCAAAGCAACGGAAAGACTTGTCCAAACAATCAAGCCCGTCGACAAAATCGTGAGCATTGGCACGAATAAAGAGATGGCGAAAAAAGATGATGTGGATCTGACTTCAGCCAAGACATTAACAGTGGAGGCGACAGGTTACACCCATACCGGAAGCCGTACGGCGACCGGCACTTACCCCAAGCGGGGCACCATCGCGGTGGATCCCAGTGTGATTCCGCTCGGAACCAAAATGTATATACCGGGCTACGGCTATGGTGTTGCTGAAGATACAGGTGGCGCGGTCAACGGCCATATCATTGACCTGTTCTTTGAAACGCGGGCTGAGGCACTCAAATGGGGTCGCCGGACAGTAACTATCAAGATTTTAAAATGAGTGAAAAAAACCTTGCGATGAGCAATTCATTGCAGGGTTTTTTATTTCTGACATGGAATCATTAAATAAGAATCTTCCGTGGCTCCCTTTATCTCTCAATCATCCCTTTATTCAACTATCCATTTCTTCCATCCCTCGGAAAAATTTTCTTCAAAAGCGTGTTTTAAATCGTTAAAATAAAGGTATAGTTACTCCAGGATACAAAGCAAATTGGGAAAATGGCATTTAGGATGAGCAGAAGCATGAAACGACTTCGGGGTCATATTGCCACCCCGATATCGTGTGATGGTCCAGTGAATGGACAGGTGAGAAGGATATGCGGAATGGGTTTTTGTGGAAAAAATCTCTTTGTCATATCCTAACCTTTCATATATACTTAATGGCAAGGAAACTAGCATCCGAGGTGTGAGTATGGTAGGCCGGAATGAACCTTGCCCCTGCGGCAGTGGGAAGAAGTATAAGAAATGTTGTGAGAGAGTTGTAGCGCTTGATTCAGTGGAAAAGGCCAGAGCTGAAAGAGAGAGCCGCTTAAAACACGACCTCTTGGTCGATCTGCAACATTGGTTTACAGGGCGGATCTCACCTGAGATGCAGAAAAGATGGGCACAACGCTTTAAAAAACTCATGCAGTTGCCTTTAGACCAGCCGATTTCCCAAGAATATGCCACTTACTTTCGCTTTTGGCTCCTGTTTGACGCACCTTGTTTAAACCGCCGGCGACCGGTAGAAGTGTGGCGCTCTACCATTCGCAATGCCCCGCACAAGGAACGCATGGCCCGCAATATGAGCGAGTCAACCTTTACCTGCTACGAAATTTCACAGACCGACGAACACACCCTGACCTTGACATCCTTGACAACGAAAGAGCAAGTCCAGATTCAAAAAGGGGAATCGATTCCCAGGGAAAAGCTTGTTTTTACTCGATTGCTTCGTGTTGGTCAACGATATGAATTCTTTGGCCCTTATACATCTTTCGCGCATGAGATGAGAGGGGAGATACTCGTGCAGCTTGAGAAATACAATCATCCAGAAGAAGAACGTCAGGAATACACCACCTGGGAAAACGGTTGGAAGGTTTTCGGTTGGTCTATCAAACGAACAGAAGAGGTCGAGCAAGGGATGTTATCTGCGCCTGTTGTGACAGAGCCCATGGTGGAAGAAACGGCTTTCTGGCCGGTCGTTGAGCCGAAAGAAGAGGAATTGCCTTTGCGAGTGATGCAACATTTGGAACAGTTTTATTTCAACCATGTGGCCACATTACAAAAGGGAACGCAAACTTTGTACAGCCGTTCATTGGAATTGTTGTACAAATATTTGTCGATGCGTTTTGGTCAATCGTTCGACTGGTCGATGCTGGATGAGGAAGTCCTGTGCCATTTTTTGAGCGTATGGTATTTGGATCAAGGCAAAGTAAGTGCTCCTGGTTCAAAAATCTTCCTCAATACCCTAAAATATCTGTTCCGCTGGTTGAAAGAAGAAGGCATCAGCGATGCGTACCTGTCATTCAGAAAGGTATATGCCTCGTTGATCCGCGCGTTGCCTGTCGCGGTTGAAGCGAAAAAATGGATGGAAGAGAATGGTGTCAAGCCAGACTATCGCAACAACGAAGAAACTGGTTCCACACAGATGGTGATGTTGGCTTTCTCTTCAACAGGTCCGGCGCTGTTGATCGAAGACAAATGGCTGCCAGTGAATCTGCTTGGCGTGCCCACCATGTGGAGTGAGCATCGCTTCTGGGTTCACGGGACTGTACAGATGGAACCGTCCGGCTGTTATTTCACACGGATCGATGGGCTTTATCCAATCATTTCATTGGACAACCAATTAAAAGTGTTAGGCCATAAGTGATAAGGTAGCCGTGCTGAACCAATGCATGGGCTACCTTATTTTTGCATGAACCTCTCCATCTGTTGAGATACTAACAGTACACTCAGCGTAAAGGGGGGCTCTTCTCATGTTTGGCTTTTTGCGTAAAAACAAGTTCAAAGAGATGATAAATGAAATGGCAAAAGAACTGGGGATCAAACAAGACGCGCGCGGCAAAAACGGCCAAGAAGTGACCCAGCTCGCCGAAGAGTTCAGTAAGGAATTGGGTTTGAAGCAGAAGCGCACCCCAGCGGGCCAAAAGGATTTGGTCAAAGAAGTTATGACTGAAGCGGGGAAAGAGTTGGGAATTACGGAGAATACAACTTCCACCAACATGAGTCCCGACCAGTTGGCCCAGCGGATTAATGAAGAGATTCAAAAACGGAAGAAATCACGCTGAGTGAAGCGAGCACCCAAATGGATCGGGTGCTCGTTTACATTCACGACTCTCATGTCGGTTGCGCGAGGCTGTGTGTGGGTCCATGGCGGGCTGTCATTTGTCGGGTTAAAGGGAAAGGCGATAGACTTGACCAGAGGCCAGGGTTCTTATATTGCTCATAGGTCGCACACACACATTTGTCAGCGCTTTGGCGCGCAATTGCATAAATATCTTGCCGTTGTGATCGCTTTATTACCCTCGTCAAGAAATAAGTAATCCTCTTTTTTTTGTGAAATTTTCGCATGGTGCGGTACAATGATATGGGTAAGATGGTGCATCAGGCCAACAAGTCGGAAAAAATGAATATATTGTTTGACAGGAGGAATGTAGTGTGGGACGTGTAGATTTGCATGTACATACGACGGGATCGGACGGATTATTTACTCCCTCCGAAGTGGTGAAATTGGCTAAGGAAGTGGGGCTTGCCGGATTGGCAATTACTGACCACGACTCGGTCAGCGGAATAGAAGAGGCGTTATCCGCAGGACGCGAATGGGGTATCCATGTAGTCCCGGGAGTGGAAATAAGCACGTTGTGGCAAGGGAAAGAGATTCATATGTTGGGGTTACATATCGATTATCGCGACCCGTCTTTACTTGAAAAGTTGAAGCGGCAACGTGAGGTGCGGCAGACGCGCAATCGCATGATGATCGAAAAATTAAATGAGTTGGGGATTGAAGTGACCATGGAGGAAGTCATGGCCAAAAAGAAAGGGGAGGGCCAAGCTGACAATGTGGGGCGGCCGCATATTGCTGAAGTGTTGATTGACAAGGGGATTGTACAATCAATGGATGAAGCGTTTGACCGATATTTAGGGCGGGATGGGCAAGCTTATGTAACGCCGCCGCGCATCAGCCCGATCGAAGCGATCCAATTGATCCACCAAAGCAAAGGGAAGGCCGTCATCGCTCATCCCGGATTGTATGAGCAAGACGACTTAATTCCTTTGTTGGTGGAAAATGGATTGGACGGCATTGAAGTGAACCATCCGGATCACACGGATGAAGCCAAACAGCGGTATGCCGAAATGGCAAAAACATTTGGGCTTTTCGAGACGGCCGGATCGGATTTTCATGGGGAACGGCACGGCTCGATGTACCATGCGATGCTTGGCACATGCACGGTGGATGAAGGGATTTTGACCAAGCTTTAAATCAGCTTCTTCTTCATCGATACGTGCGGGATACCTGCATCAACAAACGGCTCACCCATGACGTGATAGCCCAGCTTCTCATAAAACGGGATCACCGGCATTTGGGCGTGGAGGACGATCGCGTGGGCTTGTTCTTGGCGGGCTTGGGCTTCTAACGCTTCCATCATGAGGCGCCCGGCGCCGCTGTGGCGTTTGGATGGTAGCACAGCGACCCGTTCGGCTTTGGCCACGTTACGGTTAACCCACCGCATCCGGCAAGCGCCCACCGGTTGTCCGTCCTCAAGCGCCACAAAATGCAACGATCGCTCATCATATTCATCTGATTCCCGCGTTTCAGGTACTTTTTGCTCTATCACGAACACCTGGCGGCGAATAGCAAAAGCCCATTCCCTCTCCATCGGTGTTTGGGCGATGATGACGGTGACGGCCATGGGACGACATCCTTTCGGATCAGATCATTTTTTCAACAGGAATGTTTGATGAATACTCCAAGAGCCGTTTTCCAGCTGGTACATAAGGTGGAAACGGTCAATTTTCGATTCTAATTCAAATTGCCTCAACCGTAGGGTGCCATACACATCATGTAGCTCTTCTTCCGACATTTTCTGCCCAATGGTGAGATGTGGGATGTAATCATAAGGCATTGGAATGGGATCCAAGGAAGCACTGATCTGGTTGTGCAACGTTTCCAAAGGTTTGCTGTCTTTGATCGCCAGATAGATGGTATGGCTGGTAGGATAGAAATGGCTCACTTTGTGGAACTGGATGGTGAAGGGCTTGTTTTGCTTGGCGATTTCTTCTAATTTCTGGACCGCGTCTTCCACTTTTTCATCAGGCAGTTCAAACTTTTCCCGCAACGTAATATGGGGTGGAATGAGGCTGTAATGCGGGTCGTACCGCTTTCTATAGGAATTGACTAGGTCTTGTACGTGTTTTTGTGGAAAAACTGCAATGCCGAAAAACATAACACATTCCCTCCTTGAACAGAAAAATGGCGCATTTCTTATATTATATCTTTAAATTTTGGTTCACGCATCTTTTGTGGACAATTGATTATGGTAAGATGGCTTATGGGAGGGAAACAGATGAGAAGAGTACACAGCAGTGAAGTGAAACGTACAGTGATGAAAAGCTTGGAAGAACGCGGAGTCAGTATCGAGGCAATTGCTGAAATTGTTCACGAAATGCAGAGCCCTTATAACCCGAATCTAACCATGGAGCAGTGCGTCGACAGCGTGCTGGCCGTGCTGAATAAACGGGAATTGCAACACGCTATTCTGGTAGGAGTCGAGTTAGACCGCTTGGCGGAACAGAATATGTTGTCTGAACCGCTCTTATCCCTTGTCAAAGGGGATGAAGGGCTGTTTGGTTGTGATGAAACATTGGCGTTGGGTTCTGTTTTGGGCTATGGGAGCATCGCCGTCACTACCTTTGGTCACTTGGACAAGCATAAAATTGGGCTCATTCGCGAGTTGGACACCAAAAAAGGTGGACGGGTGCAGACGTTTATGGATGATTTGGTCGCCAGTGTCGCGGCTGCAGCTTCAGGACGCCTGGCACACCGTTTGCGCGATGAGGAAGAGCGGGCTTCAGCCCAACAGCTGGAAGATTGAGCAAATAGCAGGCCTATCGATGCAAATAAGCCGTTGTCACAATCGACAACGGCTTTACCATTTGGCCGTGAGGAGGGAATATTGGTCGGCTCGTGAACAGTTAAGCCCGACAAGGTTGCTTGGGTTAATATAGCATATGCGGGAAGGGTCTGCGCGCTCTGGACGAAACGGAAAATGTGCAAGCGCCCTTAGGCATGAAAAATGGAAAACAGCGAAAAATAAGAGATGAAAGGAGGAACGCATGATGCAATGGGTATATTGGGCCAAATTATATGACAGCCGCTTTCAAGCGCGGTGTTTGGCGGCACGAATGCAGGAGGACTGGTGGCTGTACGGGTATGATAGCCCGGAGCGTGTAGAGGTGTTTCGTTCCAAAAAAGGGCGTTATGGCGTTCGTTATATTTGGGATAAAAAATCTTAAAAAAAGGCCTTGCACTTTTGAAGAAATTGATGTATATTAATAAATGTCGCTGATGACGATTAAAACAATTAATATCGCGGGGTGGAGCAGTCTGGTAGCTCGTCGGGCTCATAACCCGAAGGTCGCAGGTTCAAATCCTGTCCCCGCAACCAACTCGGAGCTGTGGTGTAGAGGCCTAACATGCCTGCCTGTCACGCAGGAGATCGCGGGTTCGAATCCCGTCAGCTCCGCCACTTCACCATCATGGGCCTATAGCTCAGTTGGTAGAGCAGTCGGCTCATAACCGATCGGTCACAGGTTCGATTCCTGTTGGGCCCACCAACTTATCTAAAAACTACATATTTTCACTTGGGCAGTTAGCTCAGAGGGAGAGCGCTTCCTTGACACGGAAGAGGTCGTAGGTTCGATTCCTATACTGCCCACCAACCAAACCCTTGCACATTTGCAAGGGTTTTTTGTTTGATAGAGGAGTAAGTTGCGTTTTTATGGTGAATTGATGAAAGCGAGAGAGTTAATCACTATTATTGTTCGATGTAAAACAATAAATCATGGAAAAGGGTGCTTGGTTACTGATTGGATATGGTGTTCGGCTATGGATCCCCTTGCTGCGTATATTAAATCATACTACATAGTATATACTGATTATAATGGCTATTTTGCGAGATAGGAGGTGGAAAAGTGCTAAATGGGGATCTGTGTTGATTTTTTTTATCTTGATTGTTATTGCAACTTTGCATTTAAAAACGATGCGCGGGAATAAGAAGAATGGAATACATTTGGCCTGAACAGATACCGAAATTAAGGTATATATCTTTTCTAGGTAACTACGCACATTTGATAAAAATACTCAAATTCTGTTATGAAATGATGTATTGAAAGAAAAGAATTATAGCACCTCAAATAGATAAAGCCAAGGGTTTGGAAGTCATCTTTCAGTGTTTAAACAAACGACAGTAAGCATATGTATGGTGCAGGCTGAAGGCAAAAAAAAGGTCTCCGCCGAGGGGGTGCGCTAGAATGGATTCGACGGAGACGAGGAAGAGTTAAGAAAACCATTCATTGTGGGGATTCGAAGATAAGCGAGACAGTGCTATCCTCGAACGCTATTAAGTATAACACATTTATTCAATATGTTACAGTTTTTAATTGAGGAATGCATTAATTATTAATACTTATTTGCTCATAAATAGGAAATTAATACATGATGGCATCATCCATGCCCAGCATGAGAGGGGTACTCCTGAGGGCGATTAAAGCAAAAGTGATGGGATGCGTGCAGATGCGTTGATGTGATGGTGGACGCTTTTTTTTATTCACGGTGCGAGGCGACGAGGACGGAGGTGGAATGTTGTCCTCCCTGCTTGCGGGCGTGGTGAATCGCAGCTTCAAGGATCACGAGGGCACGGATCAATTCTGTATGGGAATGGAAGGCGTGGATGGAAAAGCGGATGCCTTCCGGGCGCGGCAGATGGCGAATGTATAGATGGTGCTTTAGACAGTAGTCCACGATTTCCTCGTGGGCAAGGCCTTCTATACGGAAGCATACCAAACCGGAAGCGGGGAAGGAGAGGTCGGTGAACAGAGTGACATCCGGCAGAAGCAGAAGCTGCTGTTTGAACCAGGTGGCCAAATGATGGATCTGCGAGGTGACCGCGGGAAGCTGGTACTGATCCAAGAGTTCTAAGCCACGGGTGAAGCCGGCAATTAAGGCAATGTTTTTTGTGGAGCCTTCCATTTTTTGCGAATCCATCTTCCAATCTATCTGCCCGTCAAGGGAAAAGCCGGTGATGGATTGGTAGCCTGCTGCAAGGGGCCATAGTTGCTCAACGAGCTTGGTGGTGATATAACAAGCGCCGGTGCCGGTGGGACCCAACAACCACTTGTGGCCGGAGAGAGCATACGCATCACAACCGATGGCTTTAACATCGACGTCTACATTTCCGGCGCCTTGCGCTCCGTCGATAAGGGTGAGCACGCCGTGGTCTCGGGCCAGGCGACAGATGTCAGCGACAGGCAGGATGCGGCCCGTGTTCCAGGTGACATGGCTTGCGACGATCAGGCGTGTGCGTTGATCGATGGCTTTAGCCAACGCGCCGATCATCTCTTCATCTGTTTTGTCGTCGGGATCGACAAGGGTGACAGAGAGATCGTACCGTTTTGCGATGTTGAAGCATGGTACGAGACTGCTGACATGCTCGTGAGCAGTGATGATGATTCCATCTCCTGCTTGCCAAGGGATGCCGGCGATGATCGCATTCATGCTGAAAGTGCCGTTTTCCGTCAGCGAGATTTCGCTAGGGTGGGCTCCTAACAGAGAAGCCAGCTTCTGACGGGCTTCCATGCAGACTGATTCGGTAACCAACCAGGGCTTGGGAGATGGGGATTGGAGGGAACGGTTCGCTTGAGTGATCGCTTCATGAATCGGTTCCAAAAGCGGTACGCACGTTCCTATGTTAAAGTAGAGGCTGTCACCCAAAGGAGGGCATAGGTCTTGGAAGTGTGGCCAACGGGTTGGCATTCGGGCATCATCCTTTATATAGCTTGAAATTCGTTGTTTATATTATATAAATTTGCAAATAGAAGAACAATTCACTTTTGGTGTGAGATGGTAAAGTGATTGGAAAGTGGTTAAAACATTAATAAAATCACGAGAATTCATCATGCCTGATCTTAATATGAAGATGCCATGCACTAAGCGGCCTTATCCCGCAAAGGGAAGTGATCGAGATTGATTAGAATTCTATCTGTTTTGCTGGGGATTCACCAAAAATTTTTACATGTGAAGGATAGATCGTGTAGCTAAGGCATGCTGAAACAACCTCTTTTTTCAATGGCCGGTCCCGGCGTAAGGAGCGAAGAAGAAGGGCATACTGAAGCAAAAAAAGGAGGTTGTCATTAACAACAATCAGCAGCAAAGCAGATTGGAAGGACAGATTGAGGATCAGGTGAAATGCGCGTCGCGGATGGAAGAAGCGTGTCAGGATATTCGCATTCCCGCGCATCTGGTGGCGGAAGTGCAGGATGAGGAATCGACATCATGATTGACCGCTCCTGCCGTTATGGGGGAGCGGATAGTAAAGTTAATAAATAGATTGACAAAATATTATGTTTTCTCTAATATTAAAAAGAACCCCTACTGATTGGACATGATGTGCCGACGGTTTAACCTCTTCTTCTAAAGGTTAGACCAACGTCTTCAGGTTTCCGCCAGAGGATGCCCACTCCACGGGAAATAGCGTGCGTCCGTCGTATCATCTCCAGCAATTATGATGTGAATACTCGGTTCAACGATGAGTCTGTTTTGCGGTGAGGAAGAGCTTGCTTGTCAGCCAGCTCAGTGTAGACGAGCCCCTGCAGGAGCGAGATTTTTGAAAGCGGAGTTGCTTGTCGCTTAAGAAAACCACGGAACGCAGGCTCAAAAATCAGCTCCGGGCCACTTTGTCAACAAGTTCGAGCTTGCTAGCTGGGCAAGCTTGGTGTGTTCACACATCTTGGATTGAAAGGGGAACGTTTGGGTTGAGCATTTTAATTTTCAATCGCTTGCCTTATTATGATGTACCCTATGACAAATGGCTGGAGGACTTGAACGAACCGTTGGTGATCCTGACGGAACAAAAATTGGCGCCGGCGTTTCAGGAGAAAGCGCGCGCCTTATCTTTTGAAAATTATGACTATAACAATGCGGTTGAATTTGTCGCTTTACAGATGGCGAAAAAGAACCCATTTCGCCGGATTGTTGCAACTGCTGAGCGGGATATTTTGCGCGCGGCAAGACTTAGGGAGCATTTGGGGATCGAAGGCCAGTCGTTAGAGAGCGCGCTCGCTTTTCGTGACAAGGTGAAGATGAAGACGCTGCTCAAAGCGGCCAATGTGAAGGTTCCCCCGTTTGCTGAAATCACTTCGGTGATCGATTTGGTTCGTTTTATCGAAGCAGAGGGATATCCCGTCGTGGTGAAGCCAGTCGATGGCATGGGCTCTCGAAATACAACGATTTTGCATGACGACGAAGACACCATCGCCTATTTAGCAGAGGGATTGACCCCCCATTTGGAAGTGGAGAAGTTTATCGAAGGTGAAATGTACCACATTGATGGTATTGTGCTTGATGGGGTGATAGAGCTCTGTTGGCCTTCCAAATACTTGAACAACTGTCTTGCATTTCAGGAAGGGAAGTATCTCGGTAGCTATCTGCTGGAACCGGAAAATCCGCTTACGCCCCGTTTGCAGCGTTATGTTACGAACGTGCTTCATATCTTGCCCACGCCGCAATATACCACTTTTCACGCGGAGGTGTTCCACACCCCCGAGGATGAGTTGATATTATGTGAAATCGCTTGCCGGACCGGAGGTTCCCGCATTTGTGAAGAATACCGCCAAGCATTTGATTTGGATTTGACCAAACTGGCGGTGCAAGCCCAATGCGGATTGCCCGTGACTGTGCCCGAGCAAGTGCGGAGCGGGCGGGGACCCAAGACGCAGATTGGCTTTATTGGCATCCCGCCGAAGCAAGGGGTTTTTCTCTCCGCCCCCAAAGCGGACGAGCTTCCTGATTGGGTGACGGAATACCGTTTGCTGGCGGAGCCGGGCCAATATTTTGATGGGCCGCATACCAGTGTGGATTATACGGTGACATTGGTGGTGACTGGGGAGACCGAAGGGGAAGTGTTGGCGAGGTTAGAAGAGGTGGCTGACCTGTTTGAACGGAACACGGTATGGCAATCGAAGTGATGTGAACAGCGTGACATAACTGCAACAAAGATGCCTGAGCAGTTGAAAAAGGAGCCGGGCCCTTTTTCAACTGCTTAGGCTTTTTTATAGGCAATAAATGCAGTTTTCGGGTTCATTCCCGCTCGTCATTGGCCGCGAGTGGCAAGGTTTCTGAGCCACCGAGCTCGGGAAGGTTTTCCACCCGGTTCAGTTTCTTTTTCATCGTCTCCGTTTGCTTGGTCGCTTGACCGATTGTTTTGCTGGCCTCGTCCAACTTGCGCTGAGCTTTGGTCAAAGTATCGCCAAACTTGAATAATTCTGTTTTTAACAGACTTAACCATTTCCACGCTTCATTGGTGTGCTTTTGGATTGCCAGCGTGCGGAACCCCATGTGCAGGCTGGTCAAAAAGGCGGACAATGTGGTGGGGCCGGTAATCGCGACTTTGTATTGGCGCTGGATATGCTCCCACAGTCCGGGCCGCCGTAAAATCTCGGCGTACAAACCTTCGATCGGCAGAAAGAGGATGGCGAAGTCGGTGGTTGTCGGGGGATTGATGTATTTATCCGCTATTTTTTTGGCTTCTTGCTTAATCCGTGCTTCCAAGTTTTTCAATGCTTCTTGGACTTGATCGGCTTGTCCGCGCTCTTGTGCTTCGGTGAGGCGTTGGTAATCGTCCAAGGGAAACTTGGAATCGATCGGGAGCAACAGATGTGAGCGTTCCGCGTCTTTGGCGGGCAATTTAATGGCGAATTCGACATTCTCTTTGCTATTCTCTTTGACTGTGGCGTTTTTGCTATATTGATCCGGCGTTAGCAATTGTTCCAAAATGTTTTCCAGCTGGATTTCCCCCAAGACCCCACGGTTCTTCACATTGGACAAGACTTTGCGGAGATCGTCGACGCCGGTGGCCAGATGGTGCATTTCCCCCAAGCTTTTATGAACCCGTTCCAATCGCTCGCTGACCATTTGGAACGATTCACCCAGCCTTTGTTCCAACGTTTGATGCAATTTTTCGTCAACCGTCTGCCGCATCTGCTCTAGCTTTTGCTGGTTGGCTTCCTGAAGCTGGTTTAATTTTTCTTCTACTTTGTCTCGTAGCAGTTCTTGTTTGCGTTCAGTCATGATGGCCATTTCGTTGAGTTGTTTGGAAAAACTGTCCAGCAGGTCTTTTTGTTGACGTGAACTTTCACGAATGGTGGAGATGGTGGATTGGGTGAGATTGTTGAAGGAGTTGCTCAGGTCGCGCCGATTTTCAATGATCGAGCGATTCCATTCCAACCGATTGGCGGCGAATTCTTCGCGCATTAATTTTTCCAATCGCTCTTGGTTAAGTTCCAACCGTTCCACTTGTTTGCGTAACGATGAATCATTTCCTTCGCGATCCGCCCGCTGAAAGATGAGATACAGAATCACCGCGTTCAAAAGGAGGGAGATGATCCCGATGATTGTTGACATGTTGAACACCTTCTTTTATGGAATCGAGTATCTTCCATTATAACTGATTTGGAAAATATTGTTCAGGCTCTTTGGCTGGTGCGCTGGCTCTTGTTTTTCCAAGGAGGCGCTTTCTTGCGCGAATATGGTAAGATAATGAACGTATGCAGAGTTTAGACTGAGTTCAAAAGGAGAAGCGCACTTTCATGATTGACGTGAAATTCCAACCGGTTTTGCACCGCTTGGCGGCGGTGGAACAAGCCATGGGTGAGCGCCATGATGAAGAGCATCGGGAAAAAATGGCGGATTTGATGCGAAAAGTGGCCAAAGGGGAATGGACCATCGCATTTTGCGGGCATTTTTCGGCGGGCAAATCTTCTATGCTCAATGAGTTGTACGGTGAGTCGATCTTGCCGACCAGCCCGATTCCGACCAGTGCCAATGTGGTGAAAATCATGGCTGGCCAGGATGAGGTTACGTTATTGTTGAGCACCGGAGAAGTCCATCGTTTTGCTGGGGTCTACACTGAGCAAGAGTTGAAGGCCTTGTGCAAAAATGGGGAAGAGGTGCTGGCAGTTCACATCAAGCGCGAGACAGAAGCTTTGCCTGAAGGTGTCGCGCTGTTGGACACCCCGGGAGTGGATTCCGCCGATGACGCGCATCAGGCGGTCACCCTATCTGCCTTGCATCTGGCGGATGTCATCTTTTACATGATGGATTATAACCATGTGCAGTCAGAAGGGAATCTTTCATTTATTAAGCAGCTGATCGCACGAAAAGAGGAAGTTTATCTGATCATCAACCAGATTGATAAACATCGCGATGCAGAGCTTCCGTTTGCCACATATCAAGCAAATGTGGAGAAAACATTTGCCGAGTGGGGAATTCAGCCGGCTGGCGTATATTATACTTCGCTTGCTGATCGGTCGCATCCGGCCAATCAATTGGCGGAATGCAAGGCACTGATCCGGCGACTGATGCACAAGAGAGATCGGATGGAAGAGAGCGCGCGCAAAGAAGCTGAGTATCTGATCGGTGAACATCTGGACGCGCTTAGGGCGCGAGAGCGAGAAGAACGGGTGAAGCTGGAGAAAGTGTTACACGCGGTTACGCCGCCTGCTGGTCGCAGCATGAGCGAGTGGCTGGCTGAGTGCGAAAATGAGTTGAGCCAACTTGCCGGGCAAAGCGAACGGGAGCGGGAGGCGTGGGTTCACGGCCTGAACCGTTTGCTACAAAACGCTTACCTGATGCCGGCAGATCTGCGCGAGGTCGCACGCGCTTACTTGGAAACGGTGTTGACGCCGTTCAAAGTGGGTTTTCTGTTCAGCGCCAAAAAAACGGAGCAAGAGAAAGAACGGCGTCGTCTTGCATTTTATGAACAATTGCGCCAGACGGTGGAAACGCAACTGGAAGTTCATCTCAAGGCGCATCTCATGCAGTTTGCCAAAGAGCGGCAATTGGACACGGACCCCATCAGCGAAGCGATTTACCAGCCTGTCTCATGGGTGACCCCGGAATTGCCGGCCCAAGTGATCAAACCGGGAGCGGAGTGGTCAGGTGCCTATGTGTTGACTTACGCCGAGGATTTGGCACAAGCAATCAAAAAACGGGCGCGCGAATGGGCGGAAACCATCTATGACCGTATGGCGGGAGAACAGGCTGAACGGATGCAAGCGCTACAAACGCAGTTGACAGCACAAATCAACAACATCAAGCAAGCGTTGGCAGCGGAACAGCAGTTGGCGGCGAAAGATCGGGAACTGGCCGAATATGAAGCATATCTCCTTCAGGTAGTTCGCGGCGATATTGACGTCGCCGAGTTTGACCTTGCTTACCTGCTCCATGAAGAGATCCCAGGTGCCCGGCAACGCTATGAAGTTAAGCTGACCGATGCAACGGTTGCATTAGAGCAGCCGACTATAGCGCGGGTGGCCGATGCGCCGCAAGCACCTAAAGCGGCGATGCGGACGAATTGGGTGCTACAATTGGTGAAACAAGCGGAACAAAGCTTGCAAGAGTTGCCAAACTTCGCTCAGCTGCGTGAGGAATGGGCGGAAAAACGGGCTCGCATCGAGGGAAAACAATATACGGTGGCGTTGTTTGGTGCGTTTAGTGCGGGAAAATCCTCCTTTGCCAATGCGTTGTTGGGTGAGCGCGTATTGCCGGTGTCTCCGCATCCTACGACGGCTACGATTCACCGTATCTGCCCGCCGACAGAAAGATATGCCCATGGGGAGGCGGTCATTCGTTTCAAATCGCGGGAAGCCCTTTATCAAGACCTTAAGCAAGTAGCTGCCTTATTCCAGCGAGAAGTGGAATCCCTGGAGGCGGCGGTGGCGGGGATCGAGGAGCTGTTGCGCGAACCGACCACTTTCACCAAGCAGAAGCTAGCGCTTCCCTTCTTGCGGGCTATCCAACAAGGATACGGAGAGTTAGCGGGCGAGCTGGGTGGCGAAAAAGTGGTTTCGCAAGCAGAGTGTGAAGCCTTCGTAGCCAACGAAGCGAAATCGGCGTTTGTGGAATCCGTCACTTTGTATTATGATGTGCCGTTGACCCGCCAGGGGGTCACCATCGTGGATACGCCCGGAGCGGATTCGATCCATGCGCGTCATACGGAAGTGGCCTTTCAATACATTAAAAACAGCGATGCCATCATATATGTCACTTATTACAACCATCCTTTTTCCCGCGCCGACCGTGAATTTCTCATTCAGTTGGGCCGGGTGAAAGATGTCTTTTCCCTGGATAAGATGTTTTTTGTGATCAATGCCGCTGACCTGGCTTCATCCGAAGAGGAGCTGGCCATGGTGCGTCAATATTTTGAAAGCCAGTTGCAACAATACGGCATTCGTCATCCGCGCTTGTTTGCTCTGTCCAGCTTACAGGCTTTGGCCGATTCCGAGGACGAGCGCATGGCACAATTTAAGCAAGCGTTTCTGTCGTTCATTCTGCACGACCTGACAGAGGTTTCATTGAAACAGTTGGGGAGTGAAGTGCAACGGGCCGAGCACATGCTGGAACAGATGGGGCAAGCTCTAACACAGAGCAAAGCAGAAAAGGAAGCGAGCAGGCAGGCGCTGGTTGCCGAGCGGGAAGCGATGGAACGCATCATCAGTACCAGTGGTGGGAAAGCAGAAGAGCAGGCCTTGGAACAAGAATTGAATGAGCTGTTCTATTATGTTAAACAACGGATGTTTTATCGCTACCATGATGTGTTCACTGAGATATTTAACCCGTCAGCGCTGAAGGAAGATGGACAGGTAAAAGAGAAATTGCAAGGTTGCGTCTGGGAATTGGTTGAATTCATCAAACACGACCTGTCTCAGGAAATGCGGGCGACGGCACTTCGGATGGAAAAATGGATCGCACGGACGGAAAGCGCTTTGGCGCAGACCATCGCCAAGCGTTTGGAAGCTGTACGCCCTGACTTTCAAACCACTTTCCACAGTGAGGAGGGCATTGCTTCCCCCGTGCTGAAAGAACCGATGACCAATCTATCGTCCGCCTCGTTTAAAAAAGCGCTCAGCTTGTTCAAAAGCGCCAAAGCCTTTTTTGAAAAAGGGGAAAAAGCGCGGATGGAAAGTGAATTGAAGAGCGTGCTGGAACAGGAAGTGGCTACCTATCTGGAACAGTGCAAGACGGAGTGGGGCCCGCACTATGCCATGGCATGGCAAGCAGCGGTGGACCGGGTAAAACAAACATTGCGCGATCAAGTGATTCATGAATATGAATGGCTGTTGCAAGGATTTGACGAAACCCTCCCACTCGATGTGTTCATGGCAGCCCAACGGCGGTTCGTCGAAGTGAGCGCGGAGTTGAACAAGGTATTGACTGAATAAGGCTGCATGCGGCGAAAATGCCTGCTTGCGATGAAGCGGCGCTTGGCTGCTTCGGCTACGAAAACCCTTCGCCCATGAGGTGCGGAGGGTTTTTACAATTGAACGCAGGGAAACGCAATTTCATTGAATCGAAATATTTACGCTACAGAGAGCGGTTGACCCTCCATTTCGACTCAGCTTACAATGGTTAAGCAAAAGGGTAAATGGCTTGCATGCGTCAAGCTTGCCTATCGGTTATTCCAAAAGCCGCCGTTTAAGAGAAAAAGCCATTTTCCTTTCTCAAGATGTTGAAATCGCTTGTTTTGTTCCTGACTGATGAGAAAAACGGCATGATCAAGGAAATGACCATGAACAAGGCATCTTTATTCATAACGATGGTAAGCTTGTTCGGACTGATTGTCTTTATGCCTCCAAGCAATAAAGCGTGGTTGCAAATGATGGAGGAATGGGTCAAAGCCGATTTGACGTCAACGGAATCCCCATCCTCGTCTGGGGAAAGACCCAAACCGATTGCGAAGCCCAAGACGCCTTCTGTTACGGCTAAACCTGATCCCAAGCCCGACGAAGAGCAACCGAACCCTGGCAAACAGCAGGGCGTCGCTTTGACGTTGATCCACAAAAACGGGTCCGCCTATATCAAACTGGCTGAGGTAAAACGGCACCTGCCGATCAAGGGACGGGTTGATTTGCGGTCGGGCAAGATGACGCTCACCTACCGCGAGGCCCGGCTTGAGTTGGTTCGCAACATTGCGGTCATGAATCTGAACGGCATTTACGCGCCACTCAAGGAGCCGCCGCTCATCGAGGAGTCGGAGGTTTTCATTCCCGTGTCTATCCTGCAAGAGGTGTTCGGGCAATCACTCAACATCGAGGGTGGCAAGGCGATATGGATCGCGGATGAGGATGCTGTACCGGCTTTCGCCCAGCAACCAGACTTGCCAACCTTCTCTGTTAAGGGCATGATCCAATATCTGTCTTTTGTCGAAAAGCCGATCAAGGGCGCGCATGTCAGCACCAGAACTTCCCATTTGCCTGGCGCTCCCCGGACATATCGCAATGGGGTGCATGAAGGGCTTGATTGGTATAGTTATGGCACCGGTACTCGGATCGACCGCAACACGCCCGTTTATTCCATCGCTGATGGAGTGGTTGTGCGGGCAGATCATGATTATCGGGAAATGACGACGCCAGAGCGGGAAGCGTTGTTGGCGAAAGGGGCCGACAATGATGGCCAAACCCCTGAGGACATTCTTGATCGCATGCGGGGTCGCTCGGTTTGGATTCAACACGACAAAGGGTTGATGGCCCGCTATGTGCATTTAGAACGGATTGATCCCCACGTGCAGGTAGGACAAAAAATCAAAGCTGGTGACATCATCGGTTATGTGGGGAATTCCGGAACGAGTGACGGAGCGAAGGGCAACGACGAGGGATTGCATTTGCACTTAGATCTGTTTCTCTATGGAGAATGGTTCTGGAAACAATATAGTTTAAAAGAGCGCAGGATGATTTTGGAAGGTGTTTTCAATTGATAAACATAGACATGAGTGTTGATCTCCCGGCAAAGATTAACACCCCATTTACCTTCTCTTCAACTAATTTGATTACCATGGCAATGTATAGGAATTTTACGCTGAAGCGGGGCGGAGGTGAGGCGGTTTGAAAGGGATTGCTTCGTGGGTGACCCGATATGACCATTCATTGATTCAACTGGTCAATTGTCATTGGAAATGCCGTTGGTTGGATTGGTTGATGCCGCGGATCACTCATCTGGGTGGCCCCACAGCTACGATCGGTTTTCTGCTTGCGTGGTACCTGTTTATGCCCAAAGAGTTTAAAACATGGGCGGTTGAAGGTGTGATCGCCCTCGCGGGAAGCCATTTGATCGTGCGCGTGCTGAAGATGTTGATGCCTCGAATCCGTCCTTATCTGCGGTTGGAGCATTTGCATACGTTCCCCAACCCGCTGACGGACTATTCTTTTCCGTCGGGGCATACGACAGCGGCGTTCTCCGTCGCGATGACGTTTATCTTGCATTCGACGGTATTTATGGCTATCTTACTGCCATATGCCATCATTGTCGGATTTTCTCGCATGTATCTGGCTTTGCATTACCCCACTGATGTGTTGATTGGCACTTGCTTGGGTAGTGCGTTTGCTGTGGGTTCAGTTTACTTGTTTCAAGTGATATGAACCTCCTTTAGCCCCTTTCCCAGACGAGCTGCCTAGGAAAGGGGCTGAATCCTTAGCATTGACACTTACCATACACCGGTAATTATGCTACAATATAGAATAGACCAACTTTTCTCCATGCCCCTACCAGCCGAGTTGATGGGGCTTTTTTCTATCCAAATATGTCATAAACTTTCCCACTGATAAAAGTGATTGTTTCATCCATTTTGACCATGTGTCCATCGACAAAGTGGATGTGGATCTCCTCACCTGTGTCTGTGATCAACGTGATTTGCAGTGGATTGCGATGGGTTGGTACAAACTGAAGCTGTGCTTCCACATTTGCTTCTCCCGTTGGGGAGGGGGATTGTTCAATAGTGTGCAATTGCATATGATATTGTGGTTGTGTGGCAAGGTCAAACAGGAAGGGGTGTAGTTCTGAAGGCTTTCCGGAGATGAGCAATTTTAGCATCGCTTCAATCCTTTCGTTTTATTTTACTGAAAATTTATTATTGTGATACGAAGAGTATACATCCTGGAAAAATTTATGTCAAACCGGCCTTCCATTTGAAAATTTAATAATCTTTCTATCAAATGGTTAGAATGCGGTAAAATTTCAATTAATTTGTTGGGGTTGCGATGCAATCCTTGATGAAGAGGTGAATGAGCGAATGGAGTATATTCATCCCAGCCAAATTGGTGAATTGTTGCGCAAACGGAGGAAAGAACTAGGTCTGAGGTTAGAGGATCTGGCTGATGACTTTATTTCCCCTTCCACGATCAGCAATATTGAGCGGGGCATCACCTATGTAAACGAGGAAAAGGTTCGGTACATCGCTGACAAACTGGGTGTGAACCTAGAGCAGATTCATGAATTGTGGGCAAAAGAAAAGCAGGAAGAAGAGCAAATGGAATTAAAGCTGGCGGCGGTGGAAAGTATCGTTGACTTGATGAATCCGGACAAAGGCTTGGAGAAATTGCGCAAATTGGCGGTGCCTAACAATCACTTGTCCACAGCCTATGTTCATTTTTTGCGAGGGAAAATCTATTTGCAGAAGAAAAATTGGGTGAAATCACAAAATCATTTTTTAGAAGCGATTCGGATCGTCGACCAGAAGGGGGAGTGGCAGAAAAGCAACATAAAAGCGGCTAGTTATCATGAACTGGGGCGCATTGCGATGGAAGTGCATGATGCGGACCAAGCCTTGAAGTATGTAGAAGAAGGCATAGAGCATTTCCAAGAGGCGGGTGAGCGCAGCGATTATAAAAGCATGTTGCTAGCGGCGAAGGTGAAAGTGTTAGAAAAGCTGGATCGGATCGAGGAAGGACTGCGGCTGATCGAAGATTTGTGGCAACAGATCGATGAGATCAAAAATGTGGAAGTGGCGCTAAATTTGTCGCAGTCACGGGTTTCCATGCTGACCAAGCTCAAATTGTATGATGAAGCGGTGAGCCACGCTACCGCAGGGATTGAACTGGCCCGTATCAACAAAAAGCCGGAACATGCATCCGAGCTGTGGATGATGCTGGGCGGCATCCATTTGCGCAAGGGCCAATGGGATGAGGCGGAGGATTGTTTCCGCACCGCACTCTGCTTGCAAGAAAAAATTAAAGCGGATGAATTAAAAATAAAAACGCATACATATTTGGGGATGGTGTTGCTGGAACAAGGCAAAAGCGACGAAGCCAAACAGGTGTTGGAAGAGGCTGTGGCTATTTGTGAACGAAATCACCAAACCATGCCACATCGGGAAACGTACATTGTTTTGGGGGACTGTCACGCTAAGCAAGGCGCTTACAGTGATGCGATTCAAGTGTATGAGAAAGTGTGGAAGATGGCACGCAAAAAGGGGGACAAGCCACAAGAGCACAAGGTGATTCTCAAGTTGGCCCGCTGTTACGAGCAACAGGACAAAGAGAAATTTGCCGAGTTTTTGCAAGAGTTGTACCGCGTGGAAAATGAGCTTGACCTGGAGTTGGATGTCCCTTATTGACAGTGAAGCTGATTCGGCAGGTTAACCGCTATGAGCGCAAGTGGAATGAAGGCGCCCTGGGAGATTCCCAGGGTGCTTTTCATTTGCGCGGATTGTAATAAATGATACGGCCGTTGAACAAATGGAGTTCGCCTTTAAGCTGTTTGGCTATGTACTTGGAGAATTCGTTTCCTTTGGCGAGGTCGCCGTGCGTCGCTTGCTCCGGCAAAACCAATTGGACGTAGGGGGTGCCGGAATCTTCTTCCTGGCTGACGCCAATCACTAAGCCGCGGTATAAGTGGGGCTCCGTTCCTTTTAGAACCAGATAGGGGACGCCGTCTTGTTCCTGTTCTTCGATGGTGTAGGGGAAGGCGGCCGCTTGATAATCCCAGTCCAGTTGTTGGCCGGTCAGCGAAGTCATATGTTGGTAGCGAATCAAGAGCTCCTTCACATCGGCCAGAGTAACGTCAGTTTGCGCAGAACCTTTCACCAGCTTGATGTATGCGCTTTTATTCAATGAAAACTCGCTCCTCATCCATGGCTAATGTTTTTTTACTTCCATCTTAGCACGGGGCGAAATGGTTGCGCAAATCAATCAAATCTCATTATTTGGACACTGATCGCATTGCCATGGTTTGAATAGTGCTTTGCCGCAACATGTTTGAGGTTCGTTTTTTTCGGAAATAGGAAGGTAACGGAAAAATCGCGCGATTTTTGCAAGCTTAATGATGGATTCATCACGTTTTTTAAAAAATTGAAATATAATGACTTGTCCCGTGTATGCGGTCATGTTAAAATTTTTTCTATTCTACGGATTTGGAGGCTTTCTGATGCGTAAAGTGGATTTGCTCGACGAGTTACGCTCAGAGATCGGCGT
Source organism: Laceyella sacchari (assembly GCF_024927925.1). NCBI lineage: Bacteria > Bacillati > Bacillota > Bacilli > Caryophanales > Thermoactinomycetaceae > Laceyella > Laceyella sacchari. The sequence continues at coordinate 2,370,628 of NZ_CP103866.1, read as the reverse complement.
CGTTTCAGATAAATGCGCGGATCAAGTGAACGATCTTTACCAATTTGTGTGTGAGTCATTGCAAAAAAAGATGCCCGGTTACCAATGGGTAAGCATATATTTGGTTCAGGATTACGCTTTTGTGTTACGTCACGATGAAGGGGAGCGAATCCTGCCACAGAGCATTCCTTTCGGGGAAGGGTTGATCAGTGTAGCTGCAGCTAGAGGGAGCATGGTTCGTGAACGATTGTCCGGAAGGGTCGAAGTGTATATGCCATTCTATCGAGGGCATCATTTGATCGGCGTGCTTGTTGTGATCGCCAAACGTGCTAATGTGATTGATGAAGAAGATGTTTCTCTGTTTATGGAGTTGGCGTCTCTTTTTGAAACGAAAGTAGAAAAATATAATTCATGAAAAAAAGGTTTCATTGATATGCGGGTGGGGAAATAAGTAATAGCCCTGTCCCACGGGCTTCTGTGTAAAACCACTTGACCGAGGACATTGCTTTTCGCAATGTCTTTCCCATTCTTCAAAGAAAGTGAGGAGGAGATTAGATGAGTCTTTATGAACGACTGTATGACGAGTCCGAAAAAGCGAAAGTGCGCTTCGTCGGTTTCATTTCCGAGCACGGCCGATACGACTTCGGAATCGTGTACACCCACATGTTTTTTGGTAAGCCGCTTGTTGTTTGCATGCAAACCGGACGCTCCTCTCTGCTTTCAATGGAGGATACTGAGAATTTGGAATATCTGCAGAAGATCTTTAATCTTCGTTCACGAGAAGAAGCGGAGGAGATTGCGCTGTTTTTCAGAAGCAACCTTCCCGCGATTACCATGGAAATAGAAGCAGAGCATTGATAGTGAGAGCAAGTCTTCGGATTTGCTCTTTTTTTTGTGCGCTTTTTTTAGGGAAATGGGCAAAATAAATCACCCTTTGACATAAATAGTATGTCATAATATAATATAAGTGACATCATAATAAGAGCGCTTACAAAAAAGCTTGCAAATCAGTTCGGGAGGGAACTTCAATGGAAGCGATTGTGTGCCAAACATGTGAAGAAGTGATTACTTATGTGCCGGCAGAGAAGGTGGGCACGTTGTATGGCAAATGCCCGGGCTGCGAAAACACGGAACCAGCTGCCACCGCGAAAAGCGAATAAGTGAGCGAATGGTCAGCTGGAACATGGCGGCCAATTGGCGCTGTGAACATCTGTTACGATGTGCTAACAGGAAGATTGATTAAATAAAAAGCCCGCCGTTGAAACAATGGTGCGGTTCACATAAACGTTGAAAGCCACCGTCAATTAGACGGTGGCTTATTTGATTACTCGAATCTTACGCATAGTGGGGTCTTCCGGCCCTTGGACGGGGAGTCCTGCTTGGAGATGTTCTTCGATATAGTAGATGTTTTCTTCGGTGATCTCTTCACCCGGCGCCAAGATGGGAATGCCAGGAGGATAGATCATGATAAACTCGGCGATTACCCGGCCGGCTGCTTCTTTCAGCAAGATGGATTCCGTCTCACTGTAAAACGCTTCGCGCGGAGACAGCACCAATCTGGGGATCTCAGGAAGGCGGATTTCCACCGGAGAATGACATTTGTCTTGGTAAAAGCGATCAGACATGTCCTTGAGTGCGTTAAGGAGTTGATCGATGGTTTCTTGGGTGTCTCCAGGTGTGATCAAGCAGAGCAAGTTATGCAAATCGCTGAGTTCTACTTCGATCTGGTAATTTTCGCGCAACCAGTTTTCTGCTTCATTCCCATTGATGGTCAGGTTTTCCAAATGGATGAGAAGTTTGGTTTCATCCAAATCATAAAGCGCGTCGCTTCCCAGCCATTCTCGACCGACGCAGCGCAATCCGGCAATTTCATTGATTTGCCGTCTGGCGTAATCGGCCAGGCGCAGGGTTTCTTCGATGATCGCTTCGCCGTTTACGGCCAAATAGCGGCGGGCGGCGTCCAGCGATGCTAACAGGATGTAGGACGTGGAAGTCGTAGTTAGCATGCTGATAATAGATTGCACGCGAGCCGGGTTAACCAAACCCTCGCGGACATTTAACACAGAGCTTTGAGTGAGCGAGCCACCCAATTTGTGGACGCTAGTCGCGGCCATGTCGGCGCCGGCGTCCATTGCCGAGAGGGGCAAACGGTCATGGAAGTGGGTGAGTACCCCATGTGCTTCATCGACGAGCACGGGAATGCCGTGTCGGTGAACCAGATCGACAATCTCCTTGAGATTGCCAGCAACGCCGTAATACGTGGGATTAATGACCAACACTGCTTTGGCTTCCGGGTGGAGCGCCAACGCCTTTTCCACTTGGCTGGCAGTGATGCCGTGGGCGATACCCAAGGTTTTGTCCATTTCCGGATGCACAAAAATGGGCAACGCTCCCGCCAAGATGATCGCCGACAGGACGGATTTGTGCACATTGCGCGGCACGATGATTTTGTCGCCGGGGCCGACGACGGACATGACCATGGTCATAATCGCTCCGCTGGTGCCTTGGATGGAGAAAAAGGTATGATCCGCGCCAAAGGCTTCTGCCGCCAGCTGTTGGGCTTCCTGAATAATGCCCTGAGGATGGTGCAGGTCATCGAGAGGGGCGATATTGATCAAGTCGATCGACAAGGCGTTCAACCCGATGAAATCACGGTATTCGGGATCCATGCCCTGCCCTTTCTTATGGCCAGGGATGTGAAATTGGATCGGGTTGAGGTTTGCGTGTTCTCTCAATTTCGTAAATAAAGGAGTTTGGTATTGTTTATTGTTCATATGCGTTGCCTGCCTTTACCTTTATCGCTTTATCACATAAACCGCATGAACATACGGAAATGGTTGATCATATGCACGACCGTTAGTATAACAAAAACAATACGGCAACAAAAGAAAAATTTCATAAGTAAAATTAGACAGTTGGTTGAACGGGGAAAGACGGCGGAAACACGGCAAAAAACGCCTGCAAGATGTTTTTTTATACTGCGGAGAGTGCTTGGGGGCAAGGGAGTTGAAAGGTGTAAGCGGGTTTCAAAGCATGTGGGAAAGCGAAATGGGAAATGGCGGGGCAATGGATGGTCTGGTTGACCGCAGCTGGACCTTCTTGCGTAAACATATCGTTCTAACACGTGTCTGATAAAGGCAAGCGGCTTCAAAACCGTTTTTCTCATGCGCTTTACACGTGACGAGGCGCTCATCGAGAAAAGGGTTTTTCCACCGCTTCTTTTCGCCAACTTGATTTGCCAAGCACGCCCTAGGTAGCGTTGTAACCAGGCTCGATCTGGTTGCACAAATGTTTCTAAAAAGAGGTGGCTGGTTTATTCCATCGCCAAACGGTACAGTGGGTTTAGCGTTTCGCAAGTGGATTCGATCTGCTTGATCAAATCGTCACCTGACAATCGACAAGCTTCTTGCCGTGGAATGACGCGGCCGCACAAAAACTCCGCCTTTTTCACTTTTTCCAAGCGCTCGAGCATCTTGTGAGCCTGCTCGTCGGTCAAGTCCGCTTTGCGGATGACATCGGGCCGGGTGTGGTCTTGGGAGAAATAGTATGTATCGGGAATCAGGGCCCAGTAGCGGTCGAACTCTTCGCCCAATCGGCGGGCAAAGGGTTGCTTCCGGTCGCATTCGTAGATCAGGGCGAACCAGATGAAGAGATGATTGTCGCGAATGCCTAATTGAAAGTGGGGCAATCCCTTGTATCCGCGCTTGCTCGTGGACCAGGCTACCCAGGTTTCGTCCGGCGGATTGACGGTGCGGCGGGCGTGTTTGGCGATATGCGTGCTGACGGGTTCGCCCAATTGCACGGTCAGAAAGGAGGAAAGGTGTTGCCCGATGATATCAAACTTGGGTTGAATGTGTTGTTTGATCGCGTTCATGCGAGGTTCGAGCCCATCAATGTCAAAAATCTGAAAGTCTTGTTCAATAAAACCGGGTATCGTCATGATCATCACCATCCGTATCATCAAACTGAGTCCGGCGGCTCAAGGACGTTGCCGGAACCAAAGAAAAGCGGTTGCGGACTTATCTTACCACATTCACGAGATAGATAAAAATTTTAGAGAGTTAATTTCTAAAAATTTAAAAATTTATTTGAGTGGTTCACCGTGCCCCTTGCTAGGTTGATAGCGTAACATAATTGAGAAAGTTGATTTGTGTCCCAGGTTTAATTCACCTTGGTTGGGGCAATGCTGTATCCAAGCTAACCTTTAAGGTCGGTGGTTGGGACCCAAAGCCCAAGCATATAAAAGGGGTGTAGTGGACCATGGAAGAGGTAATCAGAGTCTACCGTTGCCAAGATGCGGAGGAGCGCATTCCGATTCTGCGAATGGAATTGGATGAGGAGTTGGAGAAGCTGTACGAAGCCCTAAAAAACAACAACTTTCACAGGATTGATCAAATCAAAGCTAGACTGGAAGAAATAAGAAAAGAGATGCTCATGTTGGAAGTTTTATAAAACAATTCCGTCTATTTTTGGAGAAAAGGAAATAAATTAGAATTTGTCGAAAGTGTAACATGTGAAATTCTAGATCGTGTGTTACACTTTTTATTTTTTTCTACTTATTCCAATTATTCAGGAGGCGTAATCATGGAGTGGAAATTGACGAGAGAGCCGTTGGCCTCTGTGGCGACGGACGCAATTATTGTATTTCATTCCAAAGAAAGAGAATCGACACAAGGTATGGCCCGTGAGATTGATGAGGCCCTCGGTTTTCGGATTTCCAGCCTGATCACGGCAGGGGAGATAACTGGCAAACTGGGGGAAGTCACCCAGTTGCACAATTGGGGTAAGATTCCGTCTGGGCGTGTGATTGTGGTCGGTTTGGGTGAAGGGGACCAGACTGATCTGCACCAGTTCAGACATGCGATTGCGGCGGCGAGCCGCGCAGCCAAGCAAAAGGGGTTAAAAAGCTTGGGGATTGGGTGTCCTTCTTCCGTCATTGACCGTTATAACGCGGTTGATGCGGTACAAGCGATTGTGGAGGGCGTCGAACTTGGGACGTATGAGCACCAGAAATACCAATCCGAAACGAAGAAGCAGGAACTGAAATCGGTGTTAATCAGTATTCCGCAACTGAATGAGCAAGCGGCTCAAGCAGGGATCGAACGGGGGCAGATTTTCGCCCGCGCTACCAATTTCGCTAGGTATTTGTCCCATGAACCAGCTAACTTATTAACACCCCAACAGTTTGTCGATCATGCCAAACAAGTTGCCGAAAAACGCGGATTAGACATGGAAGTATTGGACGAATCGCGCTTGGCAGATTTGGGTATGCAAGCGTTATTGTCTGTGGCGCGTGGCAGTGAAGCAGGGGCGCGCATGATCGTGCTGTCTTATCAAGGGGCGCCTGAGAGCACCGAAGTACTCGGACTAGTTGGCAAGGGTGTGACTTTTGATAGTGGCGGCCTCCAGTTGAAACCCTCACCGTACATGTTGGACATGAAAGAAGATATGGCTGGCGCGGCGGCGGTGTTGGCGGCGATGGATGCGATTGGGGAATTGCGTCCTCACAGCAATGTGTTGGCGGTTATCCCTGTCTGCGAGAACATGGTCAACGGCCAAGCGTATCGTCCGGGCGATGTGATCCGGTCCTTCAGTGGCAAGACGATCGAAGTGGCTCACACTGATGCCGAAGGGCGGATTATTTTGGCCGATGCGATCTCTTATGCTAAACGGAAGGGAGCCACCTGCTTGGTCGATGTGGCTACACTGACCGGCGCCGTTGTGGTTGCCTTGGGGCATGAAGCGACAGGGATGATGAGTAACGATGAAGAATGGGCCGATGAAGTGAAGGCGGCGGCCCGCATTGCCGGCGAACGGATGTGGGAATTGCCGATGTACAAAGAGTATGGCATCTATGTTGAAAGTGAGATTGCCGATGTGAAAAATGAGGGGGGAAGCCCGGCAGGATGCATTCAAGGCGGCTTGTTTTTGCAGGCGTTTGCTGAAGAAACCCCTTGGGTGCACTTGGATATCGCCGGATCAGCCACAGCGCCGCGCGAATCAGGCATTTTTGCCAAAGGGGCAACTGGAGTGGCTGTGCGGACACTCATCCAGTTGGCGGTTCGTTTCGGTTAGGGCGAGGTTAATCGGAGTGATGGAGCAGATGCTCCTCCGCTCCGGTTTTTTTGTGTAAAATAGATGGGAATAAAAGAAAAGCGGGGCGGTTGAAATGCATATCGAGATATCCGCTGGGGCTCTCTCCCGGCTGTTGGAAGCCAAGCCGACAGAGGAAGCCGCATTGCGCGTTGCCGTGATCACCGAAGGGTGCGGTTGCGGTGCCGATGTCGTGTTTGAGATGAATTGGGATTATGTGAAGCCAGATGACTTGGTGGTGGCAGTGTCACCTGCCCTCCGCATGGTGCTGGACCGCGAGAGTGCCCAATTTTTCGGTGCTGATTTGGCGGTGGATTGGCATGACCGGAACCAAGCATATGTTTTGAAAAACAAAGAGCAGATCTTCAGCAACCGATTGCTGCTCTACTGAGGGGCCTGTTCGAAGCCAAAGTGGAAGAGTTGTTGCCCCCTACGGAAGATGTTACAATGGAGAAAGTGGAACGGCGCCCGAAACAGCGGCGCTTTTTGTCTTTCAGGAGGAATCGAGATGAAAATAGGTTGCCATATCAGTGTTGCCAAAGGATTCGCCAAAGCGGCATCAAAAGCCAAGTCGCTGGGCGCCGAATCGTTTCAAGTCTTTACGAAAAATCCGCGCGGTTTAAGGCCGAAAAAGCTGGACACCGTCGATGCGGAACGAGGAAGAGCATTTTGTGAAGAGCATGGGATCGTGCTGGTTGCGCACACCCCTTACATCACCAATTTGTCCACCCCCAAGGCGGATTTGCATGAAGTGACGATTCGTTCAATCAAAGAGGATTTGTCCATTGCAGAGGCATACGGTGCAGTCGGGGCGGTCGTTCATTGTGGCAAGCATGTGGGCGAAGGGGAAGAGTACGGACGCAAACGGATGGTGGAGACGCTCAACCTCATTCTGGCTGAATACGAAGGAAGCACCAAATTGCTTTTGGAAAACACTGCGGGTCAAGGTAGCGAGCTGGGATTGACGATCCGTGAACTGGTGGAAATCCGTGAAGCGACGGATTACCCGGAAAAAATCGGTTTCTGCTTTGACACGTGCCATGCTTTCGCCGCCGGGATCTGGACGGAAGAATCATTTGCGTCGATGGTACAGGAAATGAAGGAGACCGGCTATCTTGAACAGCTAGTTGCCATTCACTTCAATGATAGCAAAGCGCCTTTTAACAGCCGCAAAGATCGCCACGAAAAAATTGGCAAAGGTGAAATCGGAGCGGCGGCCTTGGCCTTGTTTTTGCGTGATGAGGCGTTCGCTCACCTGCCGGTCATTCTGGAGACACCGGTCGACGATGAGTCGGAATACGCGGACGAAATTCAGTATTTGCATCAATTGAAACAAGAGGGTTGAGGAGGGAGAAGCGAGATGGATGCTGTGCAAACCTGGCTGAACAGCCTGTCGCCGTGGACGATCTATTTCATCATCGTGGTGTTGGCGGCCGTGGTGTATAAGGTGGCTTTCGCCATTCGTCTGCCGCTGTTGAAACAAGTCATCGTTTATGTGGTGCTGGCGGTGGGGTGCCTTTTGTTGACATTGTTCCATTACATGGGCTTCCCCGTGATTCCCATTCTCTTTTTCACCGTTATCCTTATTGCTGTCACAAGGATCAGGCTCTATTTTGTGCGAAAACAAAATTAGTTGGGGGGGGCGGCTAGAGCGATAGGTCAGTAAAAAAAGCGTTCTGGCCGCTCCCGATCCGCGGAAAAAGGGGCAACCGGACAAGCCCCTTTGCGCCGCCAGGAATGGGAGAGGAGAATCAAAATGCAGTTGAAAGACGCATTGTTTAATTGGTTGCAGATCCAAGTGGTGTGGGACAAACGGCCCAGCGACCGTTCCGCCAAGGAAACGGTGCATTTTTTTGAAGAAATGTTGCGTGAGGATCATCAGGTGACGATTGTGGAAAAAAAGGCGGAGGGCGATAATTACCTCATCACCTATGAGCAAGCGGGCGAACCGTCGCAAATTGCATTTCCGCGCGATCAGGCAGACAAATTGTTAAACGACATCATCAATGAACCGAAGTACAATCAATCTTTCGGGGATTGACTGGATAGAGCGTCAGCGGGGTGGCAAAGTGTGCTTCCCGTCTGGCCAGCAAGCCTGCGCTGCTCCACTTGCTGAGTAATGCGTTGGCGGCAGTCCGGGCAGATTTGAATGCGGTGCGGATGTTTCCTGATTTTTTTGGCGATCAGCTTCTCAGGTTGAAAAGGCTGATCACATAGGATGCAGATCACTTTCACGGCGATTCCGTCCTTTCCGTGCAGATGGTTACAGCTAGGGTGTGTCTGGCAAATCAAGTTGGTGGGGAAGAAGCGGCGGAAAAACCTTTTCTCGAGGAGCGCCTCGTCACGCGTGAAGCGAATGAGAAAATGGTTTTGGAGCCGCTGGCCTATACATCAGACACGCCCTAGTATACTACATGTCCGGGAGCTGAAGCCAACTTGGGTTAAAGCTTAAAAACGCAACAAACACAACTCCGCAAGGGAAGCCTGCGGAGTTGTGCCTTTTTGAGGTGTTTACAGGAACGGCAAGATTAAGGTCACTGACGGGCAGGAGCTCGCCGAGACTGGTTAAGCCGTTCCTGATTGATTTTGTCCGGTTTCTGTTCGGACTTCTCCGTCTCCCGGGAAGGCAACGGAGCGATGCGGGCGGCGATTTCGGCCAGTTCTTCCATCAGTCCGCCGATGGGCCGGCCTCGCCGGATGTCATCGTTTAGCTCACGTATGCGTTGCACCAGGTCGGTGTCAGCGGTAACCAGCGCTTTCGCCCCTTGCGGATCTTCCCGCAACGCTTCCGCCACCGTATATTTGATGGTGCCTACACGTCCCCGGTCCAAAGTGGGTTCCAGATCGATTCCCACCAGCGTGTATCTACCAATGACGATGGCATTGGCTCCTTTCACATGGGGCACGCTCGTCGCGATGCGCACCAACCGGTCGGCCACCGCCTGAGGAGAACGGTCACGGCGAGGTTCAGGTGCTGTTTGTTTGACACGGCGCACCTCAGGAATCTGTTTGTGTGTACCAGGAGCAGATTGATTGGCCGGAGGCTTATTCTCTTGTTGGCAACCCGCCAAGATGGCGAGTGAAACGATGAGAGGGATGGTCAGTCTATATAAAAACCGCATGCGCCACCTCTTCCTTTCTACGCGTTTGTCCCATAGTCTAACCCGTTTGTGCCGCCGCCATGTACCAGCTTTGAACCGAAGCAAAGTTCGTGTAGAATGGGGGATGGAAGAGTGAGGTTAGGAGGCTTAACCATGAAAATAGAGACCTTTGTCTTCGGTCCGGTGATGACCAATTGTTATTTGGTGTATGATGAAGGGAGCAGACGGGGATGGGTCGTCGATCCTGGTATGAACCCAGATGCGTTGCTCGCGCGTATCAGAGAGCTTGATATAAAGGTGGAAGCGATTTTGTTGACCCACGCCCATTTTGACCATATCGGTGGGGTTGAAGCGGTGCGCGAACTCTCAGGGGCACCCGTTTACGTGCACCGCGAGGAAGCGGATTGGCTGACGAACCCGGAGGAAAACGGTTCCCTTTTTTTTATGGGAGTGCCGATGAAGTGCCAGCCAGCGGAGCGAGTGCTGACGGGCGGAGAGTCGATCGAACTGGTCGGCCAAACGTTGAAAGTGTTGCACACGCCTGGTCATTCCCCTGGCAGTGTAACTTATGTCTGGGATGACGTGATATTCAGCGGGGATGTGCTGTTCCAACAATCGATCGGGCGAACCGATTTGCCCGGCGGGGATTATGAAACGCTGATGCAGTCTATCCACCAGCAATTGATGAATTTGCCCGAAGCGACCCGGGTGCTGTCTGGTCATGGGCCGGAAACGACGATTGGTCAGGAACAAATGACCAATCCTTTTGTCACGGGCGGCTTGACTAATAGGTAAAGGAGTCTAGGGGGATGAAAGGAAAAAACCTGATCATCTTTTGTGTATTGCTCGCGTTGGTAGGCATAGCGGTGTGGACGGGGATCGAGGATCGGCAAGCACCGGCGAGCGGCGGCACGAAAACGGATGCAGCCATCCAGTGCAAAGGAGAAAGCAGGCCAGAAGAGGGATACTGCGCGCCAAACTTCACTTTGCGCACGATCGATGGCAAAGAAATCGAGCTTTATCGCAACCAAGGAAAGCCCACCATCATCAACTTCTGGGCGACATGGTGCCCACCGTGCAAAAAAGAAATGCCTTATTTCCAAAAGGCGTATGACCAATACAAAGACAAAGTGAACTTCATCATGGTCAATGAAACATCGCAAGAAAAAGATGAAACCAAGATCAAACCCTTCCTGGACAAACATGGGTACACGTTCCCGGTGGTGCTTGACCCGCTTGAAAACAAGCGGACGGTCGGATTCGACCAATACGGATTGTATGGCATTCCCGCAACTTATGTAGTGGGGGCCGACGGGAAAATCCAGTATCGCTTCATCGGGGGAATGGAAGAAGAGCAGATGGCCATGCTGATGCAAGAGTTGTCTAGGTGGTAATGGGAGGAGAAATCATGGCAGGGTTAAGTGTTTGGCTGGCGTTTGGCGCGGGGATTTTGTCATTCATCTCGCCATGCTGCTTGCCGCTGTACCCTTCGTATCTGTCGTATATCACCGGGATTTCGGTGGCACAACTCAAAGAGCGGGAACGGTCCGCAGAGATAAAGAGAAACACGATGTTGCACACCCTTTTCTTCATTTTGGGTTTTTCCTTGCTTTTTTACGCGATCGGCTTCGCGGCCAGTTGGGTGGGTACGGCATTCAAAGCATATGACGATCTGATCCGGATGATTGCCGCGGTTTTGCTGATTGCGTTCGGGCTGTTTATGCTCGGCGTCTTCCAGCCGTCGTTTTTGATGCGTGAGTACAAATGGCAAGTGACCAAGAAAAACGTCAGTTATTTTAGCTCGTTCATCGTGGGGATCGGTTTTGCCGCCGGTTGGACACCCTGCGTCGGCCCGATCTTGGGGAGCATCATCACCATGACCACCCTCCGTCCGGAAATGGGCTTCACATATTTGACTTCTTACATCTTGGGCTTTGCCATTCCGTTTTTTATCATGGCTTTTTTCATCGGCAAAACGCGCTGGATTTTGAAATACTCCAACCAAGTGATGAAAGTCGGGGGCGGCCTCATGGTTTTGTTTGGCGTGCTCTTGTACACCGATCAGATGTCGGTCATCGCGGCTTGGTTGACGCAAGTGACCGGATTTACCGGGTTTTAGCTGAAGTGGTGCGCCATTTCAGCTTTTTTGTTACAATTTGATGGGAAAGACAGGTGATGAATGTGAGCAAACAAACACGGTATTGGGTCAGACGCCTTTTGTTTGTCGTGATGCTGGGGTTGGTCGGTTATGCCTTGTACCAATCTGTGGCCCAAGGGGAAGGGAACCGTCCCGAACCGGGTCGTCCTGCTCCTGTTTTCCAATTGACGACGCTGGACGGCAAAGAGGTTTCGCTTGAAGATTACAAAGGAAAAGCGGTTATGCTCAACTTTTGGGGTTCGTGGTGTGAACCGTGTACCAAAGAGATGCCGGCTTTGCAAACCGTTTATGAAAAATACAAAAACCAAGGCTTTGTCGTGCTGGGTATCAATATCGCGGAAACGGATTTCACGGCCAACGCATTTGCCAAACGGATGGGCATTTCGTTTCCGGTACTTATGGACCGGCAACGTGATGTGGTGAAATTGTACGATGTGGTGCCGATCCCTAGCTCATTCTTCATCGATCCAGAGGGAACGCTGAAGCAGAGGGTGGAAGCTCCACTTACGGTGGAACAATTGGAGCCGATCGTGCAGTCGATTTTACCCAAAAAATGATAAGGAGCGGTCATGATGGGACAATACAAAGATATTGAAGCAAGTCGGTTAAGCGAAGCGGCGGATGAATTGCAACAATATGTGCTAGTGGACGTGCGCACGGATGAGGAGTACCAGGAAGGGCACATTCCGGGAGCTATTCACATCCCGCATGATCAAATGGAAGCGCGGCATGAGGAACTGGCACCGCACAAAGGGCAGAAAATCTTGTTGATTTGCCGGAGCGGCCGCCGTAGCGTGTTGGCGGCTCAAGTGCTGGCTGCGCGCGGATACACGGAGTTGTACAACCTCAAAGGGGGAATGCTGGAGTGGACGGGTCCGCAAACCAAGGAGTAGAAAGCAAATCACAGCACGCGCGGGTGGCCCAGCAAGTGCTCGATTTAATTGGAATGACGCCGGTGGTCAAGCTGAACCGGCTTGTTCGCCCAGAGTGGGCAGAGGTGTATGTAAAGCTAGAAAAAATGAATCCGGGCGGCAGTGTGAAAGATCGAACCGCCTACAACATGATTCGCGATGCCGAAGAAAAGGGCCTGCTCAAGCCGGGTGCGACCATTATCGAGCCGACGAGCGGCAACACGGGGATCGGCCTGGCGCTGGTCGGTGCCGCCCGTGGGTACCGGACGATTCTGGTCATGCCCGACACAATGAGCAAAGAGCGGGTGATGCTGTTAAAAGGGTATGGCGCAGAAGTAGTGTTGACGCCAGGGAACGAACGGATGCCGGGGGCGATCAAAAAAGCGGAAGAGCTGATGGCATCGATCCCTGGTTCGTTTATGCCATCACAATTTGAAAATGCCGCCAATCCTGATGTTCATCGGCGCACGACCGGTCCGGAAATTCTCAAGCAAACACAAGGGCGTTTAGACGCGTTTATCGCTACGGCGGGAACGGGCGGTACCATCACCGGAGTTGGCGAGTATTTGCGTCAGCATATTCCGAGCATATTTATCGGGGTGGTGGAGCCTAAGGGATCACCAGTGTTGGCCGGGGGCGTACCGGGGCCACATCAAATTCCGGGTACCAGTCCCGGTTTTGTACCGCCTGTGCTGAACCGTTCCGTTTTTGATGAAATTTTCCATGTGAGCGACGAGGAAGCCCTCAATGTAACGCGTGCCCTCGCTTGCCAAGAAGCGTTGCTGTTGGGGCCTTCTTCCGGAGCTTCTGTCTGGGCGGCTCTCAAAGTGGCCGAGCGTCTCGGCAAGGGCAAGCGGGTCTTGTGCATGGCTCCAGACACGGGTGAACGGTATCTGAGCACCGAAGTGTTTAATTTTTCATAAGAGAGGGCTGTGCCATGACCCAACCGCTCTTAAATGAAATCGTCGCGGAGATCGAGCATTCCCCTCATCAGGCCATCCCGTTTTCGCGGTACATGGAATTGGCTTTGTACCACCCGGAGTGGGGCTATTACCAGACAAATCGAACCAAGTTGGGCAAAGAAGGGGATTTCTTCACCAACGCCCATGTCGGAACGGTCATGGGCCGGGTCTTGGGACGTTTGTTCTGGCGTATGGTGGCGATGACGGGAAACGAAGAGGAATGGGTGCTGGTGGAGATGGGCGCGGGAGACGGGCGTTTGATGGAGCAAGTGGCCAATGAATGGCTGGCTCAGGGCGGGAAGTCGGACAAGCTGCATGCGTACTTGGTGGAAACAAGCCCTCATCACCGCCGATTGCAACAAGAACGCCTGGGTTCGCATCCTATCTCGTTTCATTGGTCTAGGCGCCTTGAGGAAGTGCCACGGGCCAAATACTCTTTTTTATATACCAATGAGTTGGTTGACGCCTTCCCGGTGCATCGGATAAAAAAAGAAGGGGGAGCCATTTGGGAAGCGTATGTATCCAAGGGGAAGAACGGACGCCTAAGCGAATGTTGGTTTCCCCTGAAAGAATCTGACGATCCCGCCGTATGGGAGAGGGGCCGGATCCTAGCGGAGGGGCAGATTGCCGAAGTGCCCGTCGCTGCCCGTGAGTGGCTCAGTCAAGTGACGGGCTGGTTGGAAAAGGGAATTCTCTTGACGATCGATTACGGCGGAGAAACGGAAGAACTGCTGGCCCGGAGGGAAGGCACGCTACGGGCTTACCGCGAACACCGGTTGTGGACAGACCTCTATCACACACCGGGGGAGATGGATTTGACAGCCCATGTGGATTTCACATTGCTTCGGCTGTGGGGGGCGGAGTTGGGCTTACACACATTTGCCTGTCTGTCCCAAGCCGAGTTTTTGCTCAGGGCTGGCGTATTGGATCTGCTACCGGCCACTCCGGCGCGTGACCCGTTCAGCGCCGAGGCGAAACAAGCGCGGGCCGTCACCCATTTGATTCATCCGCAAGGGATGGGCGAGCGCTTCCGCGTTTTGTTGCAAGGCAAAGGCGTGTCCGCGTCCGACATGGAACAGTTGGTTCCCAATTTATGAAAACGAAAGAGGATGGAAAATGATCATTAAGCCTAAATTCCGTGGGTTCATCTGTACGACGGCACATCCGAAAGGCTGTGCGCAACAGGTGCGAAACCAAATTGATTATGTTAAAAGTCAACCGGCCATCAATGGCCCGAAAAAAGTGTTGGTGATCGGCGCTTCAACCGGTTATGGATTGGCTTCCCGCATCACGGCAGCCTTTGGCGCTGGGGCGGATACGATCGGTGTCTTTTTTGAGCGTCCGAGCTCGGGCAACCGCACAGCTACCGCAGGGTGGTACAACACGGCAGCGTTTGAGGAAGCAGCGCGCGAAGCGGGGTTGTTCGCCAAAAGCATCAATGGGGATGCTTTTTCCAATGAAATCAAACAACAAACCATCGAAATGATCAAACGGGAATGGGGCAAAGTTGATTTGGTGGTATACAGCTTGGCCGCCCCCAAACGGGTTCATCCGGAGACAGGAGAAGTGTTTTCATCCGTTTTGAAACCGATTGGCCAAACGTTCTCCAACAAAACGGTTGATTTCCACACCGAGGAAGTGTCGCACATATCGATTGAACCGGCGACCGAGGAAGAGATTCGCCATACGATTGCAGTGATGGGCGGCGAGGACTGGAAGATGTGGATCGATGCTCTCCAAGAGGCCGACGTGTTGAATGAAGGGGCTAAAACGGTCGCATACTCGTACATCGGTCCCGTTGTGACCCATCCCGTGTATCGCGAGGGAACCGTGGGTCGTGCCAAAAACCACCTGGAGGCGACGGCTCATGAGCTGGACAAGCAGTTGAAGGAGATTGGCGGCGAGGCGTATGTATCAGTAAACAAAGCGCTTGTTACCCAGTCCAGTTCGGCGATCCCAGTAGTGCCGCTGTACATATCGCTTCTGTACAAAGTGATGAAAGAAAAAGGCCTGCATGAAGGATGCATCGAGCAGATGTACCGCCTGTTCAACGAACGCCTGTACACCGGCGGCGAGGTGCAGGTGGATGAGGAAGGGCGCATCCGTATCGACGATTGGGAGATGCGGGAGGATGTGCAAGCGGAAGTGTCAGCCCGTTGGTCCAAGGTGGACTCGGACAATCTGAAGGAGCTTTCGGATATTGAAGGGTACCGCAGAGATTTCTTCCAACTCTTCGGATTTGAAACTGATGGGGTTGATTACGAAGCGGACACTGAAGCCAATGTGACGATTCAGAGCTTGGCCTGACGCATGTTGGGAAGGACTCGGACTCTTGATGTGTTCCGAGTCCTTTTTTGACCATAAAAATAAGCTCCCTGTGAATCCGGGAGCTGTGCACTGATTAATGCATCATAAATGTGGAATACCAGACCATGCCGACAAACGACACGAACATATATCCACCGAAAAGATACATATAGGTTCTTTCGGTCAGCTTCAGGTAGCCTAACACGACAAACAGAATCGTTTGTACCGCGAACAGGGCCGCCGGAATGTACATATGACCCGCTAAGAACATGAGTGCAATCACGAAAGTCCAGAAGCCGAGGACGCGAAACATGCGGTCCATGTGCCACACTCCTTCCTACTTGGATGCGTTATGTAAGGGCATCCACTGTCGCCATATTCTAACATGCTTATTATACCCTCAGGCATCGCTTGTATCAAGCAAAAGGGAAAGGATGTTCAAAATGCAGACACTTCTTGTGCGAAAACAAGGGCCGATCCAATGGATCCGTTTTCACCGCCCAGATGTGAGAAACGCGGTCAATCCGCAAATGATGGGGGAGCTAGAACAAGTCTTGACTGAGATCGAACAAGATCCACAGTGCAAAGTGGTCATTTTCTCCGGAGATGAGCGAGCTTTTGTTTCCGGTGGGGATTTGGATGCGTTGCACCAATATGGGCACAAACATGAAATCCAGCCGATCATGGAGCGGATGGGACGAATTTTGGAACGGGTCCATGGATTGGCGCCATTGACGGTTGCATTTGTCGAAGGGGCGGCTGTTGGTGGGGGCTGCGAAATCGTGGCTAGTTGCGATCTATGTTTTGCTTCGGCGACGGCCCGGTTCGGCATGATCCAAGTGAAGCTGGGCATTACCACTGGATGGGGAGGAGCGGGACGCTTGATGCGGAAGATCGGGCCAGCACGAGCTCTGCCCCTGCTACTGACAGGACAGATTCTGTCTGCGTCCGAGGCGAAGGCATCCGGGTTGGTTGATGTGTTGCTCGATGGAGAGCGGGCTGACCAGGCTGTACAGGAGTTCGCCGAACAAGTGGCGAAGGCGCCGCTGGAGATCATCCGATTTTATAAGGGGCTGGCTGAAGAGGTGAATCGGGGTGTGCCCTCGGCGGAGCTGTATGCCCGGGAGGCGGAACAGTGCGCCAGTCTGTGGGAATCAGAAGAGCATGCGCAAGCGGTACGCGAATTTTTGGCGCGGCGGAAATCATAAGCCGCAGCCAAACCGCTTAGGTTAAGGCGTATGACACCGGTAAGCCGCGGGGAATCGTGTATACTTCCTCTTCCACATGGCAATAAAAATTAGTAGAGCCATATACTATGTTTTATATCAATTGCATAAAGATAAAACGGAAACGTTTGTTAGACGCGCATGAGCTGTGGAAGATGGGAGGTACTCGTATGGCTGTAAAGCGCCAGGATGCGTGGACACCGGATGATGATATGATCTTGGCCGAAGTGACGCTCAGGCATATCCGCGAAGGCGGCACGCAACTCTCGGCATTTGAGGAAGTGGCGGAAAAGCTGGGGCGGACACCGGCTGCTTGCGGTTTTCGCTGGAACAGCACCGTGCGAAAAAAATATGAGGCGGCGATTCAAATTGCCAAGTCGCAACGACAGAAGCGATTGCAAGAACGGAATCGCAGCCAGTCTCACCGGGTCAAATCCGGCGAGGATGCGACCGGCGATTCCTTGTATACGATTGACAATATCATCCGTTTCTTGCGGCAATACAAGAATGAAGTGGCTGAGCTAAAACGCCAACAAAAATTGTTGGAAAAAGAAATTGAGGAGAAAGAGGCGCTTCTTAGCAAGCTAGAGGCCGAAAACAACGAAATGAAAGCGCATCTGGAACACGTGCAGAGTGATTACCGACTGGTGAACGATGATTATCGGACCTTGGTGCAAATCATGGAGCGCGCGCGAAAAATGGCTTTGCTGACGGAAGAAGACGAGGCACTCAGCAAAGCGAAATTCCGGATGGAGGAAAACGGCAACCTGGAGCGTCTGGACAAATAACGAAAAAAGACCCGCATACAACGTTTGTGTGGGTCTTTTTAAACGTTAATCTCTCCGTTCATCTCCTGGCGGGAGTCAGACATAAGGGGGTTCGACGCGGTCGCGGGAAGGGAAGGCATGACGGGGCCAAAGCCCATTTTCAACCAAAACGGGCGAGATCGCCAGAGAGCGTTGGGCTTGATGGGTGGGCGTGGGCGACCAATGCCCGACCAAGTCTTCGCTCCCGATATTGCGGCAAGACTTCTAGTTTCCAGATTTTGTAGAGCCAAGGCATGCTGCTGTTCCCCTTCAATATAGATGCCGTAAAGTGGAGAGTGGCAATCGTTTTCGACCAGATGGGTTTGTAGATCGTCCATGAACTGGGTAAATTGTTTTTATGTGTTTTGTGAATGATCCTGAGGTGTTCCATCTGAAAAAGTTTTTATGCGCTCCCTCCTAGGGGTTCTTCGTTTTTCATTGTATCCTAAAAGTGATCATGTTATTCTGAGAAGGATTAAAATAAATAATTGTCGAATTTTTTGCGATAGAAATATTTTTAATAAGAATGCAATCAGGTGAGGTGAGGCTGGATTTGCGAAAAGTGCTGATTGCCAACCGTGGGGAAATCGCTTGTCGGATCATCCGCACGTGTCAAGAGCGTGGCTGGAAAAGCGTGGCTGTTTATTCAGAAGCGGATCGGATGATGCCGTTTGTGGAGATGGCGGATGAAGCCATCTGCATTGGGCCGCCGCCTGTGGCCAAAAGTTACCTCAACCAAGAGGCGATTTTGGATGCGGCTAAGCGCACCCAAGCAGATGCTCTGCATCCCGGATACGGTTTTTTGTCGGAAAACGCCCAGTTCGCCAAACGGGTTCAAGAAGCGGGGATCCGATGGATTGGACCGGAACCGGAAGTGATCCAGTTGATGGGAGACAAGGTGACGGCTCGTGCCACTATGAGTCAAGCAGGTGTGCCGATCGCTCCGGGGACGGGGGCGCTTGCATCGTTGGAGGAGGCATGCCAAGCCGCAGCGGAAATCGGTTATCCTGTCATGATCAAAGCGAGCGCTGGCGGCGGCGGAATCGGGATGCAAGTCTGTCCGAACGAAGAAGCGCTGAGGCAGTCGTATGCCTCGATTCAAACCAAAGCCCGCGCCTATTTCGGCGATGCGGCTGTTTATATTGAAAAGTGGGTCTCACCTGCCCGCCATATTGAAGTACAGATCGCCGCGGATGCGGATGGACAAGTGGTCCATCTGTTTGAAAGAGACTGTTCTGTGCAACGGCGCAATCAGAAAGTGATTGAAGAGAGTTTGGCTCCGGCACTGGATGCGACCATAAGGAAGCGGATGTACCAAGCTGCCGTCGCTGCTGCCCAAGCGGTGAAGTATACAGGAGTGGGAACGGTTGAGTTCTTGCTCGGTTCGGATGGGGAGTTTTATTTTTTGGAGATGAATACGCGGTTGCAAGTGGAGCATCCCGTGACAGAAATGATCACTGGGTTGGACATGGTTGCGATGCAATGTGATCTTGCTTGCGGAGAAGCGCTTGCTCTAAAACAAGAAGATGTTTCGGTGCAGGGACATGCGATCGAATGGAGGATTTACGCGGAAGATCCAGTGACGTTTTATCCTTCTCCGGGCATGATCACGGTGTTTGAACCGCCAATGGGTGAAGGTATTCGCGTCGATGCGGGAGTGAAGGAGGACACGATGGTGTCACCTTACTATGATCCGCTCTTGGCCAAATTGATTGTAAGCGGTTCCAACCGAGAAGAGGCTCTCGCCAAGAGCCACCAGGCTTTGGAGGCCTTCAAAGTGGAGGGGATCAAAACCAATCTGCCCTTGTTACGCCGATTGGCCCAGGAGCCGATGTTTACGACAGGCAAATACGATACGCAAATCATATCTCAACTCAAATAGGAGGGAATGCGAATGGCACAAGTAAAATCGACAATGGCAGGCGTGGTGTTAGCGATTCATGCGCAACTGGGGGAGCGGATTGAAGTGGGGCAAGATGTGATCTTGCTGGAATCGATGAAGATGGAAATTCCTATTCAAGCCGAAGTGGCAGGTACTGTGAAAGAAATCAAGGTGCAAGTGGGTGATTTTGTCGAGGATGGAGCGGCGTTGATCGAATTGGAGTGAGCCAGGGGGGGAGTGCATGCAGATCAAACTAGTAGAAGTGGGCTTACGGGACGGATTGCAGAATGAACGGATCATATTGGGAACGGAAGACAAAGTGAGAGTGGCTAAAGGGCTTTTGGCGGCGGGGATTCGCCACCTGGAGGTAACCTCTTTCGTCTCTCCGCGCTGGATTCCGCAGTTGGCTGACGCTACCCAATTGGCGCATCAATTGCCTTCTCTTGCCGATGTTGTCTATCGAGCGCTCGTTCCGAATCGCAAAGGAGCAGAGCGGGCCGCGCAAACGCCCATTCACGAGTGGGCTGTCTTCATGTCGGCTAGTGAGACGCACAACCGCAAGAACATCAACAAGAGCATCAGCGACACGTATCCGGTGTTGCGTGAAGTCATGGAGATGGCCAAAGAGCAAGGTATTCGTGTGCGAGGGTATGTTTCGACGGTATTTGGTTGCCCTTACGAAGGAAAGGTGTCAACAGCGCAGGTGTTGCGCGTGTGTGAGCAATTGCTCCAGATGGGGGTGTATGAGATTTCGCTTGGCGACACGATTGGTGTGGCTACGCCCAAAGCGGTGAAAAGCCTGTTACAAGAGTGTCAGCAACATATTCCCCTAACGCAGATCGCGGGCCATTTCCATGACACAAGGGGCACGGGACTGGCGAATGCCTATACGGCTCTGGAGATGGGTGTGCACACGTTAGATACATCCTTAGGCGGATTGGGAGGATGTCCCTACGCGCCAGGCGCATCAGGAAACTTGGCCACGGAAGATGTCTTATACCTGTTGCAACAAGAGGGGATCGACACCGGCATCGATCTGGCGCGCGTCTGCGAAACGAGTGAATTTGTGCAGACCAAATGTCGCCGGCCGTTGCCTTCCAAAGTGTTGCAAAGCCATCTGGCGCAAAAAAGACAAGAGAAAAGGGGAGATGAGTCATGAACGCGATCCGCTTGGAACGGCGCGACGGAATTGCCTTGGTGACGCTTAATCGACCGGCATCCCACAATGCATTAAATCGCCCGTTGTTGCAAGAATTATCCCAATTGACGGAAGTGCTAAGGGAGGAGCGCGATACGCGCGTGGTCATTTTCACTGGTGCTGGAGAAAAGGCGTTTTGCGCCGGCGCGGATTTGAAAGAGCGCCAGACGTTCACAGAAGAGGATGTGCGCCAGTTTATTGTGCTGATACGCGACACTTTCACCCGCATCGCGGAGTTGCCTCAGCCTACCATCGCGGCAATCAACGGGGTTGCATTCGGCGGGGGAATGGAACTGGCTTTGGCGTGCGACTTGCGGTTGATGGATGAGGCGGCACGGATGGGATTGACAGAGACATCGCTTGGCATCATTCCGGGGGCGGGCGGAACACAGCGCTTGCCGCGGTTGGTTGGTGTGGCCAAAGCGAAAGAACTGATCCTCATGGCCAAACGGTTCGGTGCTGCCGAAGCATTGCAGATGGGTCTGGTGAATGCGATTTCAGCACCGGGGGAGGTGCTGAGCCTCGCTTGGGAGTGGGCTGAAACCTTGAAGCAAAATGCCCCATTGGCATTGATTCAAGCCAAATGGGCCATCGACCACGGATTGGAGACGGACATCGGTGCAGGACTTTTGTTGGAAACCAAAGCCTACGATGTCTTGATCCCAACCAAAGATCGCCTAGAAGGTCTGGCCGCTTTTCAAGATAAGAGAAAACCGCAATATCGCGGAGAATAAGGGGTGGAACCGATGAATGACCAATTGATAGCGAAACTGGCTGAGAGCGAAACCCGAGTGAAAGCGGGGGGAGCGCCCAAATATCACGAAAAATTAAAGCAACAGCAGAAACTGTTTGTGCGCAAACGCTTGGAGCTATTATTTGATGATGATTTTCAGGTGGAAGACGGCCTGTTCGCCAATTTTTCAGCGGGTGACCTGCCGGCAGACGGCGTTGTGACGGCCATGGGCAAAGTGAACGGACAAATGGTTTGCGTCATGGCTAATGATAGCACGGTGAAGGCGGGTTCATGGGGCGCCCGAACCGTCGAGAAAATCATCCGCATTCAGGAGACGGCAGAGAAGTTAAAAGTGCCGCTGATTTATCTGGTAGACTCCGCGGGGGCGCGGATCACCGACCAGATTGAGATGTTCCCAGGACGCCGGGGTGCAGGTCGCATCTTTTACAACCAAGTGAAATTGTCGGGGATGATTCCGCAAGTGTGCGTCCTGTTTGGCCCGTCTGCAGCGGGAGGAGCGTATATCCCCGCTTTTTGCGATATTGTCATCATGGTGGACAAAAACGCGAGCATGTACTTGGGATCGCCGCGGATGGCGGAGATGGTGATCGGGGAAAAGGTGACGCTGGAAGAAATGGGCGGTGCCCGTATGCACTGTACAGTCAGCGGGTGCGGCGATGTGTTGGCAGCCAGTGAAGAAGAGGCCATCGCATCCTGCCGTCGCTACTTGAGCTATATGCCTGCCAACTATCAAGCGCCGCACCGACCTGTTGCAGGCAAGTCGCCCGAACAGGGAGTCCGGCCGCCGTCCAAAGTAATCCCCGACCACCAGAATGCGCCATTTGACATGCAGGAGCTGATTCGGGGGTTGATTGATGAAGATTCCTTTTATGAGGTAAAGGCGTTATTCGCCAAAGAGATGATCACTGGCTTTGCCCGGATTGATGGCCGGCCGGTGGGGATTATCGCCAACCAGTCCAAAGTGAAGGGCGGAGTGATATTTATCGACTCTGCGGATAAGGCAACGCGATTTATCAATTTATGCGATGCGTATAACATTCCTTTATTGTTCTTGGCTGATGTGCCAGGTTTCATGATCGGTACACAGGTGGAGCGGGCCGGAATCATTCGCCATGGCGCTAAGATGATCTCGGCGATGTCGGAGGCCACCGTACCCAAAATCTCCGTCATCGTTCGTAAAGCATATGGTGCCGGCTTGTACGCCATGGCTGGCCCGGCGTTTGAACCGGACTGCTGTTTGGCCTTGCCCACGGCGCAGATCGCTGTCATGGGCCCCGAGGCGGCTGTCAACGCCGTCTACAGCAATAAAATCGCCGAACTGGAAGAACCTGAACGGACTGAATTTGTGATGGCCAAACGGGAAGAGTACCGTGAGGACATCGACATCTACCGGTTAGCGAGTGAATTGATTGTGGATGGAATTGTTGCCCCGGATGATTTGCGTGGGGAATTGATCCGGAGATTTTCCGCCTACGAAAGCAAGCAAATGAAATTTGGTGAGCGAAAACATCCGGTTTATCCGGTGTGATAACATGTGTATGATAAAGAAGGAGCCTTCAGCTGTTGGCTCCTTTTTCATATGAGAGGAGGGGGCGAGATGAAGACGGCCATCATCGGGGGCGGCGCGTTGGGGCTTTTGTGGGGTGCCCGATTGGCTCGGGCGGGTTTTCCGGTGACAATGATCGTGAGGACACAGAGTCAGGCCGCCACGATCAAGAAGATGGGAATGACCGTACAAAGCTTATCAGGCGGCGAATGGACCGTGTCGACAGAAGCGTGCGCCAGCTCATCTCTTCCATCCGGTAAAGCCGACAGTGTGTTCGTCATGGTGAAGCAAATGGACCTGCCGGCGGTCACCCCGCTAATTGCGTCCTTGGCTCATGAGGAAACGCAAGTTTTGTTCTGGCAGAATGGATGGGGACATGGGGAAATCGTCAAGAAACTGTCTGCGCAGACTTGCACCTACTTGGCTGTGACCACGGAAGGCGCTTTGCGGTTGGGGGAGAATCGGGTGGCGCATACTGGAAATGGCGAAACGTGGGTCGGCCCGTATCCGTCTTCGCGCAAGGAACCGCATCCTGCATTGGAGCGCTTATGGCAACTGGAACAAAAGATGGCATGGGATCCAGACATTTTGGTTCGGATCTGGGAAAAACTAGCCGTAAATTGCGTCATCAATCCCTTGACGGCGTTGGAGGATGTGCCAAATGGCGAAGTGGGACATCCGCGGTTCGAACAAATGAAGCGGGCGATCATTGAAGAGACGGTTCGCGTTGCTCGCGCGGAAGGCATCCGGCTTGACACGGCCGCTGTGAAGGAAAGGGTGGAACGGGTCATTCGTTTGACCGCTCGCAACCACTCGTCAATGTTGCAGGATATGAAGCGAGGACGGAAGACAGAAATTGCCCACATCAATGGAGCGGTGGCGGAACTGGGCGCCAAATGGGGCATTCCCACCCCCGTCAATGCAGAGTTGGTGCGACGGGTTCAGGATAAAGAAGTGCAGATTGGATGTTGAACACGCTGGAGGGAGTATTATCTTGACACGTTTTAAACGGTTCACGTTGGAAACGTATGTAGTGGCGATGGTTGCGATCGCCATTGATGCGATCATCCTGGCTCCGGCCTTGCCTTTTGTGATGAGTGAGTATCATGTGCCCATTCATTGGGGAGTGTGGACCATCTCGTTGCACCTTGCTGTTTTTTCCATGGCTTTGCCGGTGATTGAAAATGCGGCGATGAGCATAGGACGTATGAAAATATTACATGTCGCTCTGGGGCTTTTATTTGTGGGAACGTGGATGGTGTTCACGGTTAAGTCTTGGGTGTGCTTGATGTGTGGAAGAATCATTCAAGCAGTGGGCATAGGTGGCGCCATTCCCTATATTTCTGTGCAGGTTCGCCGCATCATGGCCCAACAAAATCGTCAATGGCAATCGATGGCCATGTTGGTGTTGGGGAGCACGGTGGCCTCCATCCCGTGGTTGGTTTCAGGACTTATTGAGTTGCTCGGTTGGCGGTTTGCTTTTTTGTTCCACGGGTTGGGGGGCGTGGCTTTGTTTGTCGTCTCCCGCAGATGGGTTTGTTCTGACCGCCCCCAACGAATGCGCGTCACCGGAGGGGCGTCCATTTTCTTTTTCGGGCTGATCTTGTTTTTCGTCATGGCTGGATTGACGAAGACGGATTTGTTGGGGGGATGGCCTGCTATTGCGCAACCGGATGTATTGCCTTTGTGGATCATGGGCGTGGGAATGATTGTTCCGTTGTTGATGGTGGAACGGCAAAAAAGCCAACCGTTTTTTGAACCGCATCTTTTCGCCAATTGGCGGTTTTGGCTTCTGTATGGCCAAGCCGGACTATCCGGATTCATTTGGACGGGGTTCGTGCTAATACCTTTTTGGGCTGCGTACAGTTACGGATTTGATCATATCACTGCTGGTGCATTGTTCTGTTACTTGGTACTTTGCTCTTTGTTTGCACTGTCATTGGTGCAGTCGGTGGCGAGAGCATGGGGCTTTCGATGGACGGCAGTGTTCGGGTATGGACTGAGTGCGCTGTCTTTTCTCGCTTTGGCGCTAAACCCGCCGTTTGTCTGGTCATTCACCGCGTTTGGTTTGCTTAGTTTCGGCCTGAGTTTTGTGTTAGCCGCGCCCGTTCATCAGCCGCTGTTTGCTTGGGTGCCCAATCGGCGCATGCGCAGTGGGATGATGGCGTTGGGGATGTTTCGCGTGGCGGGGGGAGCAATCGGCCTTCTCACCGTGAGCCGAATTTTCACCGCGGCCGATACCCGGCTGTTGTTTTGGACAGCGGATATGGCCTTGCCATCGCAAGTGGTTGCCGCGGGAGTGTCAAGTGTTTATTGGTTTTCGGCCTTTGCATCGCTCGCAGGCATTTTTCTCAGCATGTTGGTGCGATTTCAGCGTCCCGTTCTATGAACTTTTCGTGATATACTATAGAAAGGTAAGCAAAGTATACGATAAAGAAGGAGTCACATATGGAAATCAAAGCGAGCAGGCTACCCGTTGGCAACCCGTTTATGGAGCGTTATCTGGCTGATGACGAATGGGTGCGGGCTTTTTATGAGTATAATCCATGGGATGAATGTAGCGTTTCGAATCGATTGGAATACATTGAGCAGGAGTGGCGCGGTGCTGATCGGGCGGAGCTGGCCGAGGTCATACGGGCGTATCACACTCCAGAGCTGTTGCATCCGGCTGTTGAGCGCAATCTGACCCGCTTGGCAGATTCCAAAAGCTTGGTTGTTATCGGAGGGCAACAGGCGGGGCTGATGACTGGCCCATTGTATACCTTGTACAAAGCAATCACACTGATCCAGTTGGCGAAACAGGAAGAAGCCCGATTAGGGCGCCCTGTCATTCCGGTGTTTTGGATTGCAGGTGAAGATCACGACAGCGAAGAAGTGAATCACATCCATGTGCATGACCGCCATGACGGCTTGACCAAAGTGGAATGGACGGGACAGCTGTCAGGCAAGCAACCCGTGTCCATGCAAATGATGCAACCAGAGGAGATGGCAGCCTACCTGCAAACATTGATCCAGATCATGGGGGATGGTGCGGAGAAACGGGAATGGCTGGAGGAGATGCAAGAGTTACTGGAGGGCCCGGTCGGCTGGACACGGCATTTCGCACGGATCATGCACCGTCTGTTCGGTCGGGAAGGGCTCCTGCTGATCGACTCGGCTGATCCTGGTTTGCGCCGCTTGGAAGCGCCGTTTTTCACTGTTTTGATTGATCAAAGCGCATCAATTCAAGAACGAGTGCAACAAGCGAGTGCCGGATTGGTGGCGTCGGGCCTTACCGAACCAGTACATTTGCAAGATGGGCAAGGAAATCTGTTTTTGATGGAAGCAGGTGAACGGCAAGCCTTGTACCGTGGTGTGGGAGGCTGGGTAACCAAAAACGGCGAAACGCGGTTGACGCACGAAGAACTGGTCAACATCGCGCATGAGTCGCCGGTGCGATTGAGCAATAATGTGATCACCCGGCCATTGATGCAGGAATATCTGTTTCCAACCCTTTATTTTGTGGGTGGGCCCGGTGAAGTGGCTTATTGGGGTTTGCTCAAGCAAGCCTTTGCACAAGTGGGTTTGCGTATGCCAATCGTGCTTCCCCGCCTACAGGTGACGATCCTGGATCGCAGGGTGCAAAAGCGCATGAATGAGTTTGGGCTTTCTGCGACAGATGTGCTGGCTGGCCTCGATGATAAGCGGGAAGCGTGGTTAGCAGAGCGGGTGCCCTTTGCGCTTTCGGAACGCTTTGCCACAGCCAAACAGATCATCGAGCAGGAATACGAAGCGCTGATAACTGATCTGGAGCAAGGGATTGGCAGAAATACGCGGGAAATCGGGCAAAAGAACCTGAGCAAAATTTTAGCGCAAGTAGAGTATTACCAGCATTTCACTGAGAGAGCCGTGCGGGAGAAACACCAGGTTGAGTTGCGCCATTGGGAGGAGCTGTCGCTGGCAGTCACGCCTGACGGCAAATTGCAAGAACGGGTGTATAACTTCCTTTCTCTTTGGAACGCTTGGGGATTGGATTGGCTACACCGCCTGTTGGAAACCCCGCTGGTCGGCCAAGGGCGGCGGCATGTGCATTATTGTATGTTCTTATAATCCGAATTTGTTAATGGGATTACTTGATGTATA
Organism: Laceyella sacchari; assembly: GCF_024927925.1. NCBI lineage: Bacteria > Bacillati > Bacillota > Bacilli > Caryophanales > Thermoactinomycetaceae > Laceyella > Laceyella sacchari. The sequence goes on along the minus strand of NZ_CP103866.1, from coordinate 2,343,583 downwards.
ATATATCTGTTGGTGAATAAAGAAACGCATGCATTTGAGGAGGAGCGACATGAATAGTTTGGATAAAAGCACCATCCGCGATGTTAACTTGGCTCCGGCGGGACGCCTGAAAATGGATTGGGCCAAGGAACATATGCCCGTGTTAAACCGCTTACGCGAACGGTTATCGGTAGAGAAGCCCCTGGCTGGTAAAAAAGTAGCAATCTCTTTGCATTTGGAAGCGAAAACCGCTTGCTTGGCGGAGTTGATTCGTGACGCTGGTGCAGAAGTGACAATTACCGGGAGCAATCCGCTTTCTACCCAAGATGATATTGCGGCAGCACTGGCGGTAGCGGGCATCACCGTTCATGCTAAATACGATCCCACGCCGGAAGAATACAAAGAACACCTGATCAAAACCTTGGAAGAAAAGCCGGATTACATAATCGATGATGGCGGCGACCTTGTGGGAATCCTGCACAGTGAGCGCCCAGACCTCCTGGAGAATGTGAAGGGCGGTTGTGAAGAAACCACGACGGGCATTTTGCGCCTGCGTGCGTTGGAAAAAGCAAAAGAGTTGCGGTTCCCGATGATCGCCGTCAATGACGCTTGCTCCAAATTCCTGTTTGACAACCGGTATGGAACGGGCCAATCGGTGTGGGACGGAATCAATCGCACCACCAACTTGGTGGTCGCCGGCAAAACCGTCGTCGTGGTCGGCTATGGCTGGTGTGGACGTGGCGTGGCTATGCGGGCCAAAGGGCTTGGAGCTCGCGTTATTGTGACCGAGGTTGATCCAATTAAAGCGACTGAGGCGTACATGGACGGCTACCTGGTCATGCCGATGAGCGAAGCGGCGAAGCAAGGGGATTATTTCGTGACCACCACCGGCAACAAAAACGTGGTGAACGCCGATCATCTCCGCGAGATGAAACATGGCGCGATTTTGGCTAATGCCGGCCATTTTAATGTGGAAATCGATGTAGAAGCGCTGGAGCAAATGAGCGTGAGCAAACAAACGGTACGCAAAGACATTGAAGAGTACACCCTTGAAGACGGACGGAAGCTGTACCTGCTCGCTGAAGGGCGTTTGGTCAACTTGGCCGCAGGTGATGGCCATCCAGCGGAAATCATGGACATGACCTTCGCACTCCAAGCGCTCTCGCTGTTGTACGTGGCGGAGAACCATGAACAGATCGGGCCGCGCGTGCTGGATGTACCGTACCAAATCGATGAGCAAGTCTCCCGGTACTTCTTGGAGGCTAACGGTGTCCAAATCGACAGTTTGACCCCGGCGCAGGAAAAATACCTGGCGAGCTGGGAACTGGAATGAATGGAAAATGATGTAAATTAGGCTGTTAAATCCTGCACATGAGTGCAGGATTTTTTAATGGGCGTGTGGTATAATTACCAATGTGGTGGAAAGTGGAGGGAAGTGGTAGGGAAGGGGGAGAGAGGGGAGTGACAGTGGGATGTTCATGGGTGAGTTTCGGCACAATATCGATGAAAAAGGACGGATCATTGTGCCAGCCAAGTTTAGAGAGGGACTTGGCGATTCATTTGTTATAACCCGCGGATTAGACCACTGTTTGTTTGCATACCCTCAATCCGAATGGAAACAATTAGAACAGAAGTTAAAAACCCTTCCATTTACCAAAGCAGATGCACGTAAATTTACGCGTTTTTTTTTCTCAGGAGCTTGTGAAGCGGAATTGGACAAACAAGGCCGCGTTAACATACCCAACCATCTCCGCGAATTTGCTCAGCTGACAAAGGAATGCGTCATCATCGGCGTCTCCTCACGCGTAGAGATTTGGTGCAAGGAGCGGTGGGATGAGTATTATGAGAGCTCCGAGGAATCATTTAATGAGATCGCAGAAAGCATAGTAGATCTGGATCTGTAGTCAAAGGATGAACAATGTGTTTGAACATGTAACCGTATTACGAGAAGAAGCAGTGGCTGGTTTAAATCTGAAGCCGGACGGGGTGTATGTCGACTGCACGCTAGGCGGGGCGGGACACAGCCGCCTCATTGCTGAGCAGCTGGGTCCGTCAGGCACACTGATCGGATTGGATCAAGACCAGATGGCGCTTGATCATGCCGAGGAGCGCTTGGTCGGCGTTTCTTGTCGGCTCCATTTGGTCAAAACCAATTTTCGGCACATCGCCCGTGCCGTTAAAGGGTTGGGATTTGAATCGGTTGATGGCATACTGTTTGACTTGGGGGTATCTTCTCCGCAATTGGATCAGGGAGAAAGAGGTTTTAGCTACCACCAAGAAGCCCCCTTGGACATGCGAATGGACAAAGAGCAGGAGCTGAGCGCCTTTCAGGTGGTGAATGAGTGGCCTGAAGAGGAGCTCGTCCGCATCCTGTTTGAATACGGGGAAGAGAAGTTTTCACGCCGCATCGCTAAAATGATCGTGAAAGAGCGTAGCAAGGCGCCAATATCGACCACACTGCAATTGGTCGACATCATCAAGCAAGCCGTGCCTGCGCCAGCGCGCCGAACGGGGCCACACCCTGCACGACGCTCATTTCAAGCGATCCGTATCGCCGTCAATGATGAATTGAACGCGTTTCGCGATGCGCTTGCCGACTCGGTCGGACTTCTCCGCCCACAAGGCCGAATCAGCGTCATCACATTCCATTCGTTGGAAGATCGCATATGCAAGCAGTTTTTTCTAGAAGAAGCCAAAGGATGTGTTTGTCCACCTACCTTTCCGGTTTGTACCTGCGGACAGACACCAAGGCTAAAGATCATTACGAGGAAACCGCTTTTACCAACAGATAAAGAAATAGAGAGAAATCCAAGAGCACGTTCTGCCAAATTGAGGGTCGCAGAGAAAATATAAAAAAAGAGGGATGAAGGAGAAGTCGGTAGCGTGAGGAGGATTCATATATGAGACGGGATCAATATAACGTTGCGGTCGCCCGCCCCTTTGAGAAGCCTTATACGAAAGTGCGGGACAAAAAACAGAAAGCGCCCCGCACGATCGTCACGGTGGGCGAAAAATTGCTATACTTGTCTAGCGTCATCGTCTGTGTGGCGTTAGCGTTGGTGGTTTTGTCCAAATATGCCAAAGTCAACGAATTGAATGTGGCGTTGCAAGAAACGAACGCAGCCATTGAAGAAGCACACAAGGTCAATTTCAAACTGGAGACGGAGAAAAAAAAGCTGGCGGATGTTGAGCGGATTCGAAAGTTTGCGGAGAGCAACGGCTTGGAATTGACCACCCCCAAATACCTCCCGTCGATTCGGCCATGATGAGAGAGTTTTCATCGACTAACAGCACCACCAATGAAATGGATTCGTAGATGGGAGAGGCTGAATCATGGGCTCGCTGATTAAGAAGAGCAAAGAGCGTTCTCTTCTGATCGGACTCCTATGGTTGCTCTGTTTGGTTGTGTTGATTTTCCGCCTGTTTTGGTTGCAAACTTTTAACCATGATGAGTTGTTGGCTCAAGCAAAAGAAGAGTGGATCAAATCAGAAAAGATCAAGCCGAAGCGTGGCAGTATCTATGACCGAACCAAGGGACAACCATTAGCATGGGAAGTGGACGCTTACTATTTTGTAGCTGATACAAGCAAAGTCAAAGATGTGAAGGGGACGGCAAACGTGCTGTCGCCCATTCTGGGTATCGATCGGGATGTGTTGATTCGCAAATTGAGCGTGAAAGATGGTTCAGTTGAGCTTAGGGACAAAGGCAAATACAAATATCCCGAAAACGTGTACCGTCAAGTCGTGGCGTTGCGGGAAAAAGGGAAGATCCATGGTATTTACGCCTTCTCTACAACGATGCGTCAGTATACCCGTTCAACAGCTGCGCATCTTTTGGGGTTTGTGAATGTGGATGGCAAAGCCGTCGGCGGCGTCGAGCAGTTTTATGACAAGCTGTTGCGTGGCGAAGCGGGCTATGTCAAATATCTCAAGGCGAAAAATGGCATGATGATTTCGGACACGCCGGATAAAAACCAACCGCCGCAACAAGGGAAAGATCTCGTACTTACCATTGATTCTCAAATTCAATCGCAGGTCGATTTGGAGCTGGAAGAAGCGATCAAAAATTATCAAGCCAAAGGCGGAACGGCGATTGTAGCAGATCCTCACACTGGCGAGATTTTGGCCATGGCCAGCCGGCCGACATTTGATTCAAACTCGTACGCATCCACATTGAATGACGAAAATCGGACCAACCGAGCGATTGAGAGCCAATTTGAACCGGGGTCAACCTTTAAAATCGTGACATTGGCCGCGGCGATTGAAGAGGGGATCTTCAACGCAAACAAGACTTTCCAATCGGGTGCGATCAACATCGCTGGCCAAATCATTCGCGATTGGAATGGCACCGGATGGGGGGAGATTAGCTTCCGGGAAGGTGTCAAGCAATCGAGCAATGTGGCATTTGTTCTGCTGGGCAAGGCGCTGGGGCCCAAGAAACTGGCTGATTACATTGACCGGTTTGGCTTCGGCAAGATTACCGAGCGATTTGGTAAAAAGACCGGAATCGATCTTCCGGCAGAGGCACGGGGCGTGTTTTTTGGTCGTGACCTCTATCCGGCAGAATTGGCTGCCACATCTTTCGGGCAAGGTGTATCTGTCACCCCGATTCAACAGGTTGCTGCTATTTCCGCTGTGGCCAACGGCGGAAAGTGGATCAAACCCCATGTCTTGAAAGAGGTGTGGGAACCTCAGCTTAAACGTAAAGTGAAAGAGGTCAAGCCCGAGAGTAAGCGTATTATTCAGGAGTCGACGGCCAAAAAGGCCCGTGAGCTATTGCGTGAAGTGGTGCGCAGTGGTACGGGAACCAAGGCGGATTTGGCAGGGTATCGCGTAGCCGGCAAAACAGGTACAGCCCAAAAGCCAGACCCTACCGGCAATGGATATTTGAAAGGCAAGCATATGGTCTCATTCATTGGTTTTGCTCCTTATGACCATCCGGACTTGGTTGTTTATGTGGCCATTGATGAGCCGTTTGTGGAAGGTGGAGAGGCGTCAGGCGGTACGGTAGCCGCTCCTGTCGCCAAAAGCATCTTGGAGAAAGCCCTGCCGATTCGCAAAGTCGAACGAAACCAATATGCGGACGGCGTAAAATGAGAAGCGCTGCGCTCCGCTGATAGGCGGTCGGCCGGTCAATCATATAAATGGAAAGCCTGGCAAGGAGTCGGGCTTTGCCAACAAACCACCAGTTGCATCAAGGGCAACTGGTTTTTTATTGCCATGGGAAGCTTGTCATTTTTCTTTTCTCGTTCACATAGCTTGAAGGTAAGAAGAGACTCCGGAAGAGAGGAAGGAAAACATGCGTGGTCGACGGGTAGTAGTCAGGAAACGGTTGTTCTCCTTGTTACTCATCGCTGTCTTCATATTGACGGCGTTGATGGGTAGATTGGCTTATGTCCAATTATTTCAAGGTACGTGGTTAGCGGAAAAGGCGAAAGACCTGTGGAGCCGCGACATTCCTTTTGAAGCGAAGCGGGGGAAATTGCTTGATCGCAATCGAAAAGAGCTCGCTTACAATGTAAGCACGCCATCGGTCATGGCCATACCGGCACAGCTCAAGGACCCGGCCAAGACGGCAAAAATACTGGCCAGCATTTTGCAGGGGCCTGAAGAAAAGATTTATGAACAAATCACCAAAAGAGAAGTCATCAATCGCATCACGCCGTGGGGTCGGAAAATATCCGAAGAAAAGGCTCGTGAGATTCAAGGGCTTCGGTTGCCGGGAATTGCCGTCGTCGAGGACAGCAAGCGGTTTTATCCATACGGCTCGATGGCAGCGCATGTCCTGGGGTTCACAGGCATTGACAATCAGGGGCTGGCGGGCATTGAGCTCATTTATGATGAAAAGCTGCGCGGAACCAAGGGCTACGTGTCATTTAGCACCAACGCCAGGGGGGAGAAACTTCCCGGTGGAGTGGATCGCTACACACCGCCCCGTGACGGAATGGACTTGGTCACCACCTTGGATTATCAGATCCAAACCATCATTGAACGCGAGCTGGATCAGGCAATGGCTGAATACCAGCCGGAGAATATCTTGGCGATCGCGATGGACCCGCAGACGGGAGAGTTGCTGGGGATGGCCAGCCGCCCTACCTTTCGCCCCGATCAATACCGGACAACCAATCCGTTGATCTACAACCGCAATTTGCCCATCTGGAAAACGTACGAACCTGGTTCCACCTTCAAGATCATCACCTTGGCGGCCGCATTAGAAGAGAAGAAAGTAAGTCTCAACGAGTCATTCAGTGATCCCGGATATATCATGGTCGGCGGTGCCCGCTTGCGTTGCTGGAAAGCGGGTGGGCATGGACATCAAAACTTTCGGGAGGTTGTGGAGAATTCCTGTAACCCCGGTTTTGTGACCCTGGGGCAACGCTTGGGTAAAACCACCCTTTTCTCATACATCCGCAAATTTGGGTTTGGACAAAAAACGGGTATCGATTTAAACGGTGAAGCCAAAGGCATTTTATTCAAAGAGAGTCGGGTAGGGCCAGTAGAGCTGGCTACCACCGCTTTCGGCCAGGGAGTGTCGGTGACACCGATTCAGCAAGTGGCCGCCGTATCCGCGGCGATCAATGGGGGAGTGCTGTATGAACCGCACCTGGCCAAAGGATGGGTTGATCCGGAAACAGGAGAGATGGTGGAAGAAATTAAACCCAAAGTGAAGCGACGCGTGATTTCCAAAGAAACATCCTATCAGGTTCGCAACGTTCTAGAGAGCGTAGTGGCACGGGGTACAGGCCGCAAGGCGTTTGTCGATGGATACCGAGTGGGAGGTAAAACAGGAACAGCGCAGAAAGTAGGGCCAGACGGACGGTATATGAGAAACAACCATATCGTTTCGTTTATCGGGTTTGCCCCCGCCGATGATCCCCGTTTGGTAGTGTACGTCGCAGTTGACAACCCGAAAGGCATTCAGTTTGGCGGTGTGGTCGCTGCGCCGATTGTGGGCGACATCATTGAAGACAGCTTGCGTTATATGAAAGTGCCTAAGCGCAAAAATCAGATTCCCCCAGAAGATACACCGCTAACTCCGGCGTTGGTGGGCACACCCAATTTGACCGGACAAGATATTGAACGCATTCGCAACAGCTTGTTCTCATTTCCGCTTCAAGTGTACGGAGAGGGGCGCATTGTGGTCGATCAGATGCCAAAACCCGGCCAGCGGGTGAAAAAGGGCACCACCATTAAGATCTATCTAGGTGATGGGGAGAAGAAAAATGGACGGACTTCTGCACCAAAGCAGGGAAATCGGTCCAATGCTTTGTGATTTCTTTGCAAACAATTTGCAAACAAAATGCAAACGGAGAGAAGTGGTAAACGGGTGCAGTTACTGGGTTTCCCCTGTTTGTCTGGCGTGAGCGGTCTGTCAACGCGCCGCCACGGATGATGGTGTGACAAGTGACAAATAAAACAAAGGAGATTAAAATAGTGGATGTGCATCATCTTGTGCCAGGAATGATGAACCTGGCTTTTTGCTTGTCTGTCCGCTTTTTTGAAAAGGAGGAGCAACATGCAGTTGAAAGAGTTGATCCGGCCGTTGCTGGTACATACGGTGACGGGAGATCCCAATGTGGAAATCACCGGCATCCAAATGGACTCCCGTCTTGTGAAACCGGGAGATTTATTTGTTGCTGTGCGTGGTTTCACAGTTGACGGGCATCAGTATGTATCCGCCGCCATTCAAAACGGGGCTGCGGCCGTGATGGTGGAAAGTCCGGTCGACAGCGACGTGCCGGTCATCATGGTGCCGGATAGTCGGCGGGCGTTGGCGGTTGTCGCGGCGGAATATTACCGTCATCCAACGCGCGAATTAAAATTGATAGGCATCACGGGCACCAACGGAAAAACGACCACTTCCTATCTCATCGAGAAATTGCTCGGTGACGCCGGACATCCCGCGGGGGTGATCGGCACAGTCCAGATGAAGATTGGAGACAAGATTTTTCCGGCCAAACATACGACCCCGGAAGCGCATGATCTGCAAAAAGGATTTCGGATGATGCGGGACGAGGGTTGTGAGTATTCAGTCATAGAAGTCTCTTCGCATGGTCTGGCATTGGGGCGGACACGCGGTAGTCAATTTCACATTGGCGTGTTCACCAATCTGACGCAAGATCATCTGGATTACCATAAGACGATGGAAGAATATCGCCAAGCTAAGGGGCTCCTCTTCAGCCAATTGGGCAACCGTTATACGAGCGAGCCGGGGGAAAATGCGTTTGCTGTGCTGAATGCGGATGATGAGGCATCGGCCTACTACGCGGCGATTACACCAGCGCAAGTGGTTACCTACGGGATCGATCGTCCCGCGGATGTGCGTGCCTCAAACATTCGCATCACTGGGCGCGGGACCGCGTTCACATTGGAAACATTCCGCGGTTCTTGCGAGATAACGCTCCAATTGATCGGCAAGTTTAACGTGTACAATGCCCTAGCTGCTATTAGCGTCGGCTTGATCGAGGGATTGCCATTGGCTGAGATCAAACGGAGCTTGGAGCAAATTCCGGGGGTGAACGGCCGATTCGAGCCAGTGCATGCAGGCCAACCTTATACTGTATTGGTTGACTATGCTCACACACCGGATAGTTTGGAAAATGTGCTTACCACCATTCGCGAGTTTGCGCAGAAGAAGGTTACTTGCGTGGTGGGATGCGGTGGGGATCGCGACCGCACCAAGCGGCCGTTGATGGCCAGAATTGCGGCCAAATACAGTGATTGGACGATTTTCACCTCTGACAATCCTCGTTCGGAGGAGCCGGAAGCCATCATCGAAGACATGTTGGCAGGTATCGACCCGGCTGAACGTGACAAAGTTGTCACGATTGCTGACCGCCGCCAAGCGATCACAGAAGCGATCCGGTTGGCTGAGCCGGGAGACATTATTTTGATCGCTGGGAAAGGGCATGAGACGTACCAAGAGATTCAAGGGGTGCGATACGATTTTGACGACCGCCAAGTGGCTCGGGAAGCCATCGAAGCTAGAGCGGAGGGAGGAAACGGCCAATGAGCATGGAACGGACATGTGAGTGGATAAGCCATGTCACAGGGGGAAAACTTGTCGGCACCCCCACGGCGCGGCATCTGCTTGTGCGGGGAGTTTCGACGGACACCCGGACGCTTCAGGCCAACCAATTGTATGTCCCTCTGGTCGGAGAGCGGTTTGATGGTCATCAGTTCCTGAATCAAGCGGTGGACAAAGGGGCTGCCGCGGCATTGTGGAGTTCTCACCAGCCGTTGCCGGAAACACCACCCATCCCACTGATCGTTGTGGATGATACGCTGTCGGCTTTGCAACGCATCGCTTCCAGCTATCGGGATGAGATGCAAGTACAGGTAGTGGCAGTGACCGGCAGCAATGGGAAGACGACAACCAAAGACTTGATCGCAGCCGTGTTATCGGAAGCGTATCGGGTGCATAAAACCAAAGGTAATTTGAACAACCACATCGGGGTTCCCTTGACGTTGACGTCCATGTCGGAAGATACCCAAGTGGCTGTGGTTGAGATGGGCATGAACCATGCTGGCGAAATCGAGGTTTTGTCACACCTTGCTAAACCGGATGTGGCCGTGATTACCAACATCGGTGAATCCCATCTGGAGTTTCTCGGAAGCCGAGAAGGAATAGCCAAAGCCAAATTGGAAATTAAAAAGGGACTGAATGAGCGAGGGCCGCTCATCTATGACGGAGACGAGCCACTGTTGGCAGGATTGTTGGCTGATGATCCGCATCCTAAGGTGCGGGTGGGCTGGTCTGACGAACTGGATGAGTCACCGGTAGATGTGGAGATGGTCGGCGTTGAAGGGTTCCGTTTCCGTTCGCGTCGATGTGGCACGCCGTTTGTTTTGCCACTATTGGGCAGGCATAATGTCAAAAACGCCTTGATGGCTGTTGCGGTCGGCCGGGCTTTGGGTATGGAAGAGACCGCAATTGCCCGCGGACTGGCCAAAGTGCAACTGACGGGGATGCGCCTAGAATTGAAACAGGCAACCAACGGCATGGACATCATTGATGATGCGTATAACGCCAGCCCCACATCCATGCGCGCAGCCATCGACTTATTGATGGAGCTGGCGCAGGGGAAGGAAAAGTGGGCGTTGCTCGGCGACATCAGAGAAATTGGAAGCACGGAAGAGCAATACCACAGGGAACTGGGAGCTTATGCCGTAGAAAAAGGGGTTTCGCGGCTATATACAGTCGGTGAACGGGGCCGCTGGATCGCCGAAGGTGCGCGGTCGGCCGCTTCAGGGAGTGCGTGCGTCATCCACCATTTCTCTTCCCACGAAGAAGCGGCGCAATTGCTGTCCGCTGAGGGAAACGCGCATATCCTGTTGCTCGTAAAAGCTTCCAGAGCAGTGCAATTAGACATCGTGATACGAAAATTAACAGAAGGAGCGTAGAGGGAGACAATGGGGAATATAGATTATCGCATCTTCTTGGTTCCGCTTGCAGTGGCGTTTGGAATAGCGGTGATATTAGGCCCGGTGATCATTCCGATTTTACGCAGATTGAAGTTTGGGCAGAGCATTCGTGAAGAAGGCCCACAAGCGCATTTGAAAAAGGCGGGCACGCCGACCATGGGCGGGGTCATCATCATGACGGCGATCGCGCTTACGGCGGTTCCGTTTAGCAGCATTCAACTGTTGAACAAAAATGAGTCCGTCATTAACGCTGACTTATTCTTCTTGCTGTTTGCCACCCTGGGCTATGGGATTCTCGGGTTTTTGGACGATTACATCAAGGTCGTGATGAAGCGCAACCTGGGTCTGACGGCGAACCAAAAATTATTCGGGCAATTATTTATCGGTTTGGTCTTATTCTGGGTGTTGTTGCAAGTACGTACACCAAAGGGCGGGTTTATCTTCGACGTGACGGTTCCGGGAACGGATTGGACGATCCAGCTCAACTGGCTGTATTTGCCGCTCTTGTTGGTGATGATGATTGGGGCGTCTAACGCCGTGAACTTGACTGACGGCTTGGACGGGTTGGTTTCAGGTACTGCTGTTTGTGCGTATGGCGCATATGCCATCATCGGTTACATGCAAAGCAATCCGACGGTTACCATCTTCTCTGTCGCTGTCGTCGGGGCATTGCTTGGTTTCTTGGTTTTCAACGCCCATCCGGCCAAAGTGTTTATGGGGGACACCGGTTCCTTGGCCTTGGGTGGGGGGATCGCCGCATTGGCGGTTATCACCAAGACAGAACTCTTGTTGCCGATCATCGGTGGGGTGTTTGTACTGGAAGCCATGTCTGTTATGATCCAAGTGGCTTCGTTCAAGCTGCGTGGCAAACGCGTTTTTCGCATGAGTCCGCTTCACCATCACTTTGAATTGGTCGGTTGGTCCGAATGGCGAGTGGTAACGACGTTCTGGTTTTGGGGATTGATTCTCGCTGTGATTGGAGTCGTGTTAGAGGTGTTCATTAAATGAGTCGTTTGACGAAGGAAAACTGGACAGGTCGTTCAGTTGTCGTACTGGGATTGGCAAGGAGCGGGGTGGCTGTCGCCAAGCTCCTTCACCATTTGGGGGCGAAGGTCGTGGTCAACGACTTGAAACCACGCTCGGCTTGCCCAGAAGCGAGTGAGCTGGAAGCGCTCGGCATTCCGGTCATTTGCGGTGAGCATCCTGATGATTTGATTCATGAGCAAGTAGAAATGCTGGTCAAAAATCCGGGCATCCCTTACCGGGCCAAGCCTGTTCAGCAGGCGTTGGCGGCCGGTGTGCCCGTGGTGACAGAAGTGGAAATCGCGGGCGCGTTGTCTGAGGCGCCGATGATTGGCATCACTGGTTCTAACGGTAAGACGACCACGACGTCGTTGGTAGGGCAGATTTTGACGCGCTCCCAAGTGAAGTGCACTGTAGCTGGCAACATTGGTCAAGCGTTGGCCGATGTGGTGGAACAGGTGACAAGCGGCGAATGGTTGGTCGCCGAATTGAGCAGTTTCCAATTGAAGGGAACCGATCAATTTCGCCCACGTATTGCAGCTTTGTTAAACGTATTTCCGGCTCACCTCGATTATCACGAAACCATGGAAGATTATGTGGCGTCGAAGCGCAAGGTTTTTGCCAACCAAGAAGCCGGAGACATTGCTGTTTTAAACGCCGATTCACCGGTTTGCCGGGAAGTGGCGAAGACGATTTCCAGCGATATTTGGTGGTTTAGCCGCACTGCCCCGGTGGAGCAGGGGGTTTATGTACAAGATGGTGTAATTTACGTGATTAACGAAGGTCAGACGCAGGCGATCTTGCCTGTGGATGAAGTTGCGCTACATGGCGATTTCAATTTGGAAAACGCCTTGGCAGCTGCTGCGATCACACTGGCCGCTGGGGCCACGCTTGATGCAGTGGCGCAAACGTTGCGCGAATTTCACGGCGTGGAACATCGGCTGGAATATGTGGCGACCATCAACGGTGTACGTTATTACAACGACTCTAAAGCGACCAATGCCCAGGCGGCTATCAAAGCGCTGGAGGCTTTCACAGAGCCAGTCGTGTGGATCGGCGGGGGCTTGGATCGCGGTGTTGATTTCAAAGAGCTGGTTCCGGTGTTACGTGGCCGCGCTAAAGCTGTCATCACTTATGGACAATCCAAGTCGATTTTGGCTGAACGTGGACGCGATGCCGGGGTGCCAACCGTGCAGGTAGTCGATAATTTGGAAGAAGCGGTGAGCAGGGCCGCTGGTCTGGCTCAAGACGGAGATGTGGTGCTTTTGTCACCGGCTTGTGCCAGCTGGGACCAATACACCTCTTTTGAAGAGCGGGGTAGCATATTTAAACAAGCCGTGCATAGGCTTCAAGTATAAGAAGCTTGCCCAAATCTGTAAGAGGTGAAAACGCCCATGAAAAATGTACGGACTTCTCCCGATTATGTGATTGTTGTCGCGATCTTGCTCTTATTATCCATCGGTGTCCTGATGGTTTACAGCGCGAGTGCTGCATTTGCTTATCACAAATACGGAGATGCCTTTTATTTTGCCAAACGGCAATTTTTGTTTGCCGCCTTGGGCGTTTTCGCGATGTTATGGATTTCTCGGCTGGATCCTCAGAAGTTTTATGAGTGGTCAAAACCCGGCCTTATCATCTGTTTTGTTTTATTGATTGTCGTATTGATTCCGGGTGTCGGCATCTTGCGCAACGGAGCGCGCAGCTGGCTGGGGATCGGGGCGTTTAGCATCCAACCTTCGGAGTTTATGAAATTGGCGATGATCGCTTATTTGTCAAGGATGTACGCAAAACCCGGATTCCCCATCGAATCGTTTGCCAAAGGGTTTGTGCCTGGGCTGATATTGCTGGGCCTGGCCTTCGGAGCCATTATGCTACAACCGGATTTGGGGACGGGAACTGTCCTGATGGGGACGGGTCTCGTCCTGATCTTTGCGGCTGGCGCGCGAATGAAACACCTGGTGGGCTTTATGCTGTTGGGAATTGTGGGTTTCGTGGGTCTCGTGCTGGCTGCTCCTTATCGAATCCAACGGATCGTGGCATTTCTCAACCCCTGGGAAGATCCGCTGGGTGCCGGCTATCAATTAATTCAATCGCTGTATGCGATCGGGCCGGGAGGATTGCTCGGATTGGGATTGGGAATGAGCAAACAGAAGCACCTTTATCTCCCGGAGCCGCATACTGATTTCATTTTTTCCATTTTGGCTGAAGAGCTTGGGTTTATTGGCGCCGCAACAGTGATCTTGTTGTTCGCAATCATCGTGTGGCGCGGCGTGCGCGTGGCCATTACATCACCTGATCTGTTTTCCAGTTTGGTTGCGATGGGGATTACGGCGATGATTATGATTCAAGCAGTAATAAACATCGGCGTGGTATCAGGAGCCTTTCCCGTGACCGGCATCACTTTGCCGTTTTTGAGTTACGGGGGGTCATCGCTGACATTGACGTTGGCGGCCGTCGGGATTTTGCTGAATTTGTCCCGGTTTTCAAACAGATGATTCGGGTGAGGAGGAGAGAGGATGAAGCGCATTTTGCTATCTGGTGGTGGAACGGGTGGACATATTTATCCAGCATTAGCCATTGCGCGCACAGTGAAGAAACGATATCCTGATGTAGAAATTGCTTATATTGGAACAGAAGATGGACTGGAATCGCGAATTGTTCCCAAAGAAGGGAACATTCATTACTATACAATAGAGGTTCAAGGATTCAAACGGAGCATTTCTTGGAAAAATGTAAACACGATTCGTACATTCATCAGCGCAGTTAAACGATCCAAAGCATACATAAAGGAATTCCAGCCGGATGTGTTTGTGGGGACGGGCGGTTTCGTTAGCGGACCACCGGTATATGCCGCCCACCGCATGGGAATTCCTACGCTCATCCATGAGCAAAACGTCGTGTTGGGAATGACGACGAAGTTTTTGTCCCGATATGTGGATGTGGTGGCGATCAGCCTAGAGGAGTCACAAAAATATCTGGGGCGTGCCAACCGCATTGTGTTTACGGGAAATCCCCGCGCGACCGAGGTGGTGCAGGCAAGTGCCACCCAAGGACGCAAATCATTGGGGATTGCCGATGTGCATCAGCCGATTGTCTTGCTGTTCGGCGGTAGCCGCGGTGCCAAAGCGATCAATGAAGCGGTCCTGCAGATGGTGGACCGGATGAAAGAACTTCCCCATGTGCATTTTGTCTATGTCACGGGGGAAGTTCATTTTGACGCCATCCGCTCACGGATTCCGATAGAAGAATACCCCAACCTGTCCGTCAAGCCGTTTTTGTACAATATGCCGGACATTCTTGCGGCGACCACTCTTGTTGTGGGACGAGCTGGTGCTTCCACCTTGGCGGAATTGACGGCGCTGGGCTTGCCTTCGGTATTGATTCCTTCGCCTTATGTGGCAAATAACCATCAGGAAGCCAATGCGCGATGGTTGGAAGAGCAGGGTGCTTCTAAAATGCTGTTGGAGAGCGAATTGACCGGAGAGACGCTGTGGCGAGAAATTAAACGCCTGCTTGAAGATCCGGAAGAACATCATGATATGAGTGAAGCGGCACGTCGGTTGGGACGGCCGCAAGCAGCTGAGGTGTTAGTAGATGAATTGGAGAAAATTGCAACAGCCCGCTTTTAATAAGCGCATGCAAGCCAGTGGGCTTTTGTCACATTGCCTGCGCACTGGCATAAACTGTGGTAAACCACTGTCGGTTGGGTTGCAGTCGGAGATGTTTGGTGAGGGGGGACATAGCAAATGAAGCAAGTGATCGAGGAATTGAAGTTAGCGGGTGTGACCGATGTAAGAGAAAATGAACCGTTGTCCCGCCATACCACATGGAAAGTGGGCGGACCCGCCGACATGTTGATTTATCCGCGCAATGAAGAAGGGTTGGAGAAAGCGATGCGGATTGTAAGAGAGCATCGGTTGCCTTGGCGCGCGATTGGTCGAGGCTCTAACCTGCTCGTCCGCGACGGGGGCATTCGCGGTGTTGTGTTCAAGCTGGACGAAGGATTTAACAGTCTTTCGATCGACGGCACCAAAGTGGTTGCGGGAGGAGGGTATTCCACGATCCTGCTGGCCACGATGACCGCCAAACAAGGCTTGACCGGATTGGAGTTTGCTGGGGGCATTCCGGGCAATGTTGGGGGCGCCGTCTACATGAATGCCGGGGCACACGGTTCAGAGATAGCCCGCGTGCTGGAATCGGCGAAGGTGCTTTTGGAATCAGGCGAATGGGTGACACTTTCCAATGAGGAAATGGCGTTTAGTTACCGGACTTCTATTTTGCAAACGGAGATGAAGGGGATTGTCACTGAAGCCACTTTCCGTCTGGAACGGGGCAACAAGGAAGAAATCACGGCCCAATTGGCCAAGTTCAAAGATCGCCGCAGACAGACCCAACCCCTGCAATATCCATGTGCGGGCAGTGTTTTCCGTAATCCTCCTGGCGACTATGCGGGACGGCTGATTCAGGAAGCCGGGCTCAAAGGGTACCGGATTGGGGATGCGGAAGTGTCCGAGATGCACGGGAACTTCATCATCAACCGCGGCAACGCGACGGCGGAAGATGTGTTGAACTTAATTGCTTATGTGAAGAAGACAATCGAAGAAAAATACCAGGTGGTGTTGGAGCCTGAAGTGCAGGTGGTGGGTGAAGCGTAAACGGAGGTGACATATTGGAAGGATTTGTCATCGAAGGTGGAACGCCATTAACGGGGCGGGTGCGTGTACAAGGAGCGAAAAATGCAGCCCTTCCTATCTTGGCGGCCACCGTGCTCGCTGCCGGAACGTACGAAATTCACGATGTGCCCCAACTGACGGACATCGATGCGATGTGCCGCATCTTGGAAAGCCTTGGCGCCAAAGTGGAACGCGCCGGGCACCGGGTTACTGTGGATACGGTCGGGCTCAATCAAACCCACATTCCGGATGAGCTGATGAGCCGTATCCGCTCATCCATTTTTCTGATGGGGCCCTTGCTTGCAAGATTGGGCAAAGTGACCGTGTCACGCCCCGGAGGATGCGCCATTGGCAAACGGCCGATCAATTTACACTTGAAAGGATTGGCTTGTTTGGGAGTGAATGTGGTGGAAGAAGGGGATATCATCGCGTGTAGTGCTCCTGAGTTGAAGGGGGCAGAAATTGCCCTGGACTTCCCCAGTGTTGGAGCGACTGAGAACATCATGATGGCCGCAGTGTGTGCCACGGGAGAAACCGTGATCACCAATGCCGCGCGCGAACCGGAGATTGTCGACTTAGCCGCGTTTCTCAATAAGATGGGAGCCAAAGTGCAAGGGGCGGGTGAGTCTACCATCGTCATTCAAGGGGTCCCGAAGATGCAGGCTACGAATCATTCGGTCATGCCAGATCGGATCGTCGCCGGAACGTTGATCATTGCGGCCGGAGCAACTGGCGGTGAGGTGGAGCTTGACAACGTGGTGCCAGAACATCTGGAAAGTGTCATTGAACCATTGCGACAGACCGGGCTCGCCATTGAAACGGCAGAGAGGGGATTGCGGGTAAAGGCAGATCGAAAGCTAAATGGCATTCCGCACATCGTCACCACTCCTTATCCGGGTTTCCCGACGGATATGCAACCGCAAATGCTAACGCTACTCACCTTGTGTGAGGGAACAAGCCGCGTGACGGAAAAAATCTTCGATTCCCGCTTGAAGCACGTGGAGGAATTGAAAAAAATGGGGGCCGAGATTCGGCTGGTAGGGGATACCGTGACAGTTCACGGTGTCAGACGGCTGAAGGGCGCCCATGTATGCGCGACAGACTTGCGCGCCGGTGCTGCTCTGGTGATCGCGGCGCTAAACGCGCAAGGAAGATCGGTAGTTGCCGGAGTTGAACATGTCGATCGGGGATATGAACGGCTCGATGAAGTGATCGCCCAACTGGGAGGACAAATTCATAGAGTGGCCTTGAAAAAACAGTAGCACATCCCGTGCTTCTGTTTTTTGTGTTAAAATTCATGTGAGCCCCGGCTGTTTGTGGTAATATATAGGGAAGACTATAAGATTTAGTGTGAATGAACAGACAGACGATTGGTGTTGTGGAAAGGAGTCACTACCATGGATGAGCGTATTCCTCACTTTCGCTCACGGGTAGGAAGAAGACGTTCCCCTGCACCCTGGTTGTTCGTGTTCATCTTTGTGTTTTTTTTGGGAATGTTATTTATCCTATTCTTGCGTTCACCGCTTAGCAAAATAGAAACGATCCATATCAGTGGTCATCATCTGGTGAAAGCGGATGAAATATTGGCGAAAACACGGATGAAAAAAGGAATTTCTTATTTCAGCATCGATGGCGCAAGTGCAGAGCAAGCGCTTATGCAGTTGCCTGAAGTGAAAAGAGCCAGCGTGGTCACACGCTTTCCCAATCAGGTGTACATACGAGTAGAAGAGTGGCCTCCCGTCGCAATATTCGAAACAAATGATCAAAAACTCCTGCCCATACTCTCAAATGGAACGATACTTGCCGCAAGGCCCTATCTGACGAATCGGCCGCATCAGCCGATTTTCAGGGGATGGGCCCGCATGAACCCGACTTTCACCTCAGCAGTAAAGCAAATTGCTCGATTGCCCGAACCAATACGCAAAAAATTTATCACCATATCCCCTGCCGCTACCGATGCGGAACAGGTGGAAATCCAGAGTGACAGACAACATCGGATTTATGTCCGAGCTAAAGAATTAGCTGACAAATGTCAATATTATCCCTCATTTTACCAGCATCCGCCAGGAGCGATCTACTTGTTGGAGAGCATCTGGTTTGCACCGGAGAGGTTAGGGAAGCCCCAACTTCAATCGGAGACGGAATGAGGATATTTCCATGATTGGGAAAATATGTAAGTTTGAGGAAGAAAAATGAACAGTTTTAAGAGGGGAAATTCCCCCGGCTGTTGAATATGGTTTGTAAGTATTTCCTCCCTTTCCCTACTTACAGATCTCTTTATTCAAACAGAGTTTTACTTCTCGGGCAAGGAGGTGCCCAGGATTGAGCAATGAAGATTTTGTGATTGCTTTGGATTTAGGCTCATCACAGGTTCGTGTTATCGTAGCAGAAATCAATCCGGACGGAACAACGCACATTGTTGGTGTTGGAACAGCTGATTCACTGGGGATGAAAAAGGGAGCCATCATCAATATCGATCAGGCGGTTCAATCCATTCGTGAAGCGGTAGACCATGCCGAACGCATGGTTGGAATAGAGATTTCGGAAGTCTATATCGGAGTGTCTGGGCATCATGTCTCATTGCAACCCAGTCATGGTGTGGTAGCAGTGGCCAGTGAAGACAGAGAGATCGGCTATCATGATATTGACCGTGTTTTACAGGCAGCCCGTGTCATTGCCATACCGCCGGAACGGGCAATTGTCGAAGTGGTTCCGAAACAATTCATCGTTGATGGATTAGATGATATCCGAGATCCGAATGGGATGATCGGCGTTCGTTTGGAGGTAGACGCGCTCATTGTCACCGGAGCGAAAACGATTATCGAAAATTTACTTAGATGCATCGAACGTGCGAATTTGAGCATCGCGGGCATGGTTTTCCTGCCATTGGCGGTCAGCGAACTCTGTCTGTCCACGGATGAGAAGAACCTTGGCGTGGTCGTGGCTGATATCGGCGGTGGGACGACGACGTTGACGGTGTTCCAACAGGGACATTTGGCCGGCACTTCGGTGATTCCCATCGGTGGGGAGTACATCACCAATGACATCGCCATCGGCTTACGAACGCAGACTAGCACCGCGGAAGAAGTGAAATGCAAATACGGTGTGGCCAGCAAGGATTTTGCTGATGTAAATGAAACATTTCAAGTGCAAACGATCGGCACGACGCGTGAGCGAACGGTCACCCAGCTGGAACTCTCGCAAATCATCGAACCCCGGTTGGAGGAGATGTTTCATCTGATCAAGCAGCAAGTTAAAGCAATGGGATTTTCCGATGAGCCCGCTGGAGGGTACGTGTTAACAGGGGGGGTCATGGCCACCAAACAGATCATTCATGTCGCCCAGAGCCAATTGGGTGCCGCGGTACGCATCGCTGTCCCCAAAAACATCGGTGTCAAAGAGCCAGCGTATACGGGAGGGGTGGGGATGATCCACTATCTGCAGAAACGGGGCGTGCTCCAGCCGACCAACCCGAGACCTGCCCACCCTCCGCGACAGAAAGGGAAACGGCCGCCTTCTGCGTTAGAGAGAGTGAAGAGTTGGTTAAGTGAATTCATCTAGGTCATTTGATTATTGTTACATCAGTAGAGATTGTATTGGAGGGACAAGATCATGTTAGATTTTGATCTGGAAATGGAACAAATCGCCCAGATTAAAGTGATCGGTGTGGGTGGTGGCGGTAGCAATGCGGTTAACCGCATGATCGAAGCGGGGGTGCAAGGGGTCGAATTCATCGCCGTTAACACTGACGCCCAAGCGCTCAGCCGTGCCAAAGCCCCTATCCGTTTGCAAATCGGGGAGAAGCTGACACGTGGCTTGGGGGCTGGTGCCAAGCCGGAGATTGGCAAAAAAGCGGCCGAAGAGAGCCGGGAGCAGCTTGAAAATGTATTGAAAGGCGCAGACATGGTGTTTGTTACTGCGGGTATGGGAGGCGGAACAGGAACGGGGGCTGCACCGGAAATCGCTTCGATCGCTCGGGAATTGGGCGCACTTACCGTCGGCGTGGTCACCAAGCCGTTTACCTTTGAAGGAAGACGGCGGGCGAGCCAAGCTGAACAAGGGGTAGCCGCGTTGAAAGAGAACGTGGACACGTTGATCGTCATCCCCAACGACCGATTGTTGGATATTGTCGACAAAAACACGCCCATGCTGGAAGCGTTCCGTGAAGCGGATAACGTCTTGCGGCAAGGTGTGCAAGGGATTTCCGATTTGATTGCCGTTCCTGGCTTGATTAACTTGGACTTCGCCGACGTGCGTACGATTATGACCGAACGTGGTTCCGCACTGATGGGTATCGGGTCGGCAACGGGCGAGAGCCGCGCAGCGGAAGCGGCCAAAAAGGCGATTTGCAGCCCATTGTTGGAAACATCTATCGATGGTGCGCGCGGGGTACTGATGAATATTACCGGTGGAACCAACTTGAGTTTGTACGAAGTGTATGAAGCGGCCGATATCGTGACACAAGCCTCGCATCCGGAAGTTAACATGATTTTCGGTGCGGTGATCAATGAAGACTTGAAAGATGAGATCTTGGTCACGGTGATCGCGACGGGCTTTGACCATGAGCAACAAGAGAAACACATTTCGATACAACCCCCCAAATCAAGCAAGCCGATGTTTGTCAATCAGCAATCGCAAAAAGAAGAGCCGACTTTCTCCCCATTTAGCCGTGTTGAAAAGGAAAAACAAAACGCAAATAATGATTTCATCGATCCTTACGGGCATTTGGAAGTGCCGACTTTCTTGCGCAACCGCAAAAAATAGAGGAGCGAGCCAAGGCGGGGAGCTTTGCATCAACTGGGAGTGTTGTTCCAGGAAACGACCACGGCTCGCCCGGAATCAGGCTGCTTGTCAATCAGCGAGGAGATACCTTAAACAGGTATCTCTTTTTTTGTTGGGCTTTTCCAATCTTGAGTGCAGGACGAAGCTGGCACGTTAGCAGAGGTTCCCAGCATGACATGAGCAGGGATGCCGGCAGGAGTGGGCGGTGAACCTCAGCGTTCGACGAAACAAGTCAAAGAACCAATCCAAGAAGCGACAGACTTTGAACCAAAGCTTGGGATATACTGATTTCACTTCAATCTGAAGGGGGAAGGGCATGGTTGTTTACGCCGATATGATTTTCCTCCTCAACGGAACCATTGATTACTTGCTGTTGTGGTTGACGGCGGGTATTCGCAAACAACCGACCAAAGTTTGGCGGTTGTTGCTGGCCGCGTGCGTGGGTGGCGCCTATTCGATGTTGCACTTATGGCCGCAATTTGCGTTGGCGTATTTCTTTCCAGTCAAAATCTTGGTTTCTTTGGCGATGGTGGGGATCGCGTATGGATTTCATCACCCGTTGGCGTTTATTCGCAATCTCGGGGTTTTTTACTTGGTTTGCTTTATCGCCGGCGGAGCGATGATCGCTTTTCATTATGTCATTACAGGAGACAGCCAAGTGGCTGGTGGGCTGTATTTGACCCACTCTGCTCAGGGCTGGGGTTCTCCTGTATCATGGGCCCTCATTTTGTGTGGATTTCCGCTTGTGTGGCTGTACACCAGGTTTTCGTTGCGTTCATTGAAGGAAAATCATCGGATTCAACAGTACATGACCGAAGTTCGCATCCATCTCAACCAGCACTGCTTGGAATGTGTCGGGCTTGTTGACACCGGAAACCAACTGCGTGATCCAATTACCCGGACGCCGGTGATGATTGTGGAACTGGATCGGTTGAAAGTTTGTTTTCCGGAAGAATTAGAACAGATGTTGCGCCAGTGGGATTGGGAAGCGGGCTGGTCCAATTTGCCGGCGGCTTGGATAAACCGGATTCGAGTCATCCCATATCGGGCCGCGGGGAAAGAACAGGAGATGATGATCGCCATCAAACCGGATGTTGTGGAAATTTTGCAAGGGAATCAATGGCATAAAATCAAAAAAATTCTCATAGGTATAGATGTCGGGCGCCTTTCGTCTGATGGGACTTACCAAGCGATTATTCATCCGTCCTGTTATGATCTTGAGCCGCGGGAGCAGATAGAACAAATCGTTGGGGGGGTATGAGGATGTTTGTCAAATGGAGATTGGCGGTGCAATTGTTTTGGTACCGTCTACTTATGCAAATCGGCTTGAAAGGGGAAGAAGTTTATTATATCGGCGGGAGTGAGGCCCTGCCTCCGCCGTTGACCCGGGAGGAAGAAGAACATCTGTTGGAAAAGTTACCGAGCGGGGATTCCGCTGTTCGGGCTTTGCTCATTGAGCGCAATCTGCGGCTGGTGGTCTACATTGCACGCAAATTTGAAAACACCGGGATTCACATTGAAGATCTGGTCTCGATCGGCACGATTGGCCTGATTAAAGCCGTCAACACCTTTGATCCCACCAAGAAAATCAAGCTGGCTACCTATGCTTCCCGATGCATTGAGAATGAAATCCTCATGTTTTTGCGGCGCAACAACAAAATTCGTTCAGAAGTTTCTTTTGATGAGCCGCTTAATACAGACTATGACGGGAATGAATTGTTGTTGTCAGATGTGCTAGGCACAGAGAATGACACTATCTACCGCGACATTGAAGATGAAGTAGATCGCAAGATTTTGCGGACGGCGCTGTCGAATCTATCAGATCGGGAGCGTAAAATCATGGAGTTGCGTTTTGGGTTAAATGGCGGCGAAGAGAAGACCCAGAAGGATGTAGCTGACATGCTCGGGATATCGCAGTCTTACATTTCCCGTTTGGAGAAAAGAATTATTAAGAGATTGCGTAAAGAATTCAATAAAATGGTTTAATTTCCTTCTTATTATAAATCCCCTTCCTCAGGACATACTGAAAATTAGTTCCAGCCTGAGGAGGGGAATTCATGGCGCGAAACAAAGTGGAGATATGCGGCGTTGATACTTCTAAACTCCCCGTTCTTAAAAATCAGGAGATGCGGGTGCTGTTTCAACAGCTGCAAGCGGGTGACCGTTCCGCGCGCGAAAAACTGGTCAATGGGAATCTACGCTTGGTATTGAGTGTAATCCAACGCTTTAACAATAGAGGGGAATGCGTGGATGATCTGTTTCAGGTTGGTTGCATCGGATTGATGAAAGCGATTGACAACTTTGATCTCGGCCAGAACGTCAAATTTTCTACCTATGCCGTGCCCATGATTATTGGCGAGATCAGAAGATACTTGCGTGATAATAATCCGATCCGTGTGTCCCGATCGTTACGAGACATCGCTTACAAAGCGTTGCAAGTTCGGGATTCGTTGACAAATCTGCATTCGCGTGAACCCACGATTTTGGAAATTTCACGTGCGTTAAACGTGCCTAAGGAAGATGTGGTGTTCGCATTGGACGCCATCCAAGATCCGGTTTCTTTGTTTGAACCGGTGTATCAGGACGGTGGCGATCCCATTTTCGTCATGGATCAATTGAGCGATGAAAAGTCCAGAGATGCCCAGTGGCTGGAAGGAATCGCTTTAAATGAAGCGATGAGCAAGTTAAATGACAGGGAAAAAATGATTTTGTCCATGCGCTTTTTTGAAGGTAAGACGCAGATGGAAGTGGCTGAAGAAATAGGGATTTCCCAAGCTCAGGTTTCTCGCCTGGAGAAAGCGGCCATTGCTCAGATGAACAAGTTTATCACCTAAATAGAATAGATTCGCAAGCCTATGCTTGCTCAAAAGCCCAATCGCCTAGGATTGGGCTTTTGTATGGAAATAGGCCGTACATTTACGGGAATCCGCACATATACATATAGAAATAACCATTGTGCGGAAAGTGGGGAGACGTGTGAAAATATCAGAGTTGCAGGCGAAAGATGTCGTCAATATTGCTGATGGTCGTAAATTGGGCCAAATCTACGACTTGGATTTGGATTTGCGACGGGGCGTGATTCATGCCATTGTTGTGCCGGGTGAAAGCAAATGGTTTGGTTTTGTTAGCAGTGGCCACGAATGGGTCATCCCATGGCGGCAAATTGTGAAGATCGGTTCGGATGTGATTTTGGTACGTTTGGAAGAGAGTGTCGAGCGGCGCGGTTATTATTTGCCGGATGAGGCCGCTGTCGATTAAAAGTTGCAGCGGGCCGGGAAAAGCGCTGGAGGAGGCGGATTGCGCCTCCTTTGTTGACAATGGAAGATATGGTAATATGAAACGAAGGGGGGGAGTGTATGGAACCATTTCAATACCGTGACAACAAAGTGCCCATGTTTGAGCTGACCGCGTGGCAGAATCAATTTCCGCACCTCCGTGTCGGTTTCAGTGCGAGAAGGGCGGGCGAAGATGCCGACTGCCGCAATTATGCACTCCACGTGGGAGATCGGCCGCGGCAAGTGGTGGACAACCGCCGGGAATTGAGCGAAGAACTGGACTTTTCCTTTGATGCTTGGACCTGCGCGGAACAAGTCCATGGCGTACATATTGAACAAGTGTCGGCGGCGGATCGCGGCAAAGGGAAGGACGGACGCCAAACCGCCTACCAAGAGACTGACGGCCTTTTTACCCGTGAGCCAGGGGTTTTGTTGGCAGCGTATTTCGCCGACTGTGTGCCTTTGTACTTTTATCATCCGCAATCAGACTTGGTGGGAGTGGCTCATGCCGGCTGGAAAGGGACGGTTGGCCAAATTGGCGCCCACATGATTAAACGTTTTTGTGAACAAGGCGCGAAGCCAGAAGAGATATGGGTGGCTATCGGTCCGTCGATCGGGCCTTGTTGCTATGAGGTTGATGAACGGGTGATAGGCCCGATGCGTGAAGCGATACACAGCCAAGAGGCGCTGGAGCGGATTGCGGTGAGTCATGTTCCCGGCAGGTGGCAATGTGATTTGAAGCGAGCCAATGCCGAAATTTTTTTGCAGGCGGGGATATTGCCTGAGCATATGGCTGTAAGCAAATGGTGTACGAGTTGCGATCATTCCTACTTTTACTCCCACCGCCGGGACAAAGGAAAAACGGGACGGATGGTCGCTTGGATCGGAAAGCAGGAAAGGTGATTCTCATGAACGAATTTGGTAAACATTGGGAAAAGGTGCAAGAGCGTATTCAAGCAGCTTGCCGGCGGGCTAACCGGGATCCGCGCGAAATCGGGGTGGTGGCTGTCACCAAATACAGCGATGTGGAGGATACCGCCCGCTTGCTTGACTTAGGCCTAACCCATGTCGGGGAGAATAAGGTACAGGACGCTGTTCCCAAATGGAAAGTGCTCGGCGACCGTGGCACTTGGCACTTCATCGGACACATGCAACGCAACAAAGTAAAAGAGATCATCGGCCGGTTCCAATACCTGCATTCACTGGATCGGATTTCCCTGGCGCAGGAGATTGACCGCCGGGTGCGTCAAAAAGAAGCTGAGCCTTTGTCCTGTTTTTTGCAGGTGAATGTGTCGGGTGAAGAAAGCAAATTTGGAATTTCCCCGAAAGAATTAGAAGAATTTGCGAAAGAAGTGGCGAATTATTCTACGATTGAGGTGGCCGGACTGATGACCATGGCGCCCATCGTCGAAAATCCGGAGGAAGTACGGCCCATCTTCCGCGAACTGAAGCGGTTGCAAAAACAATTACAACGGTTAGACCAGCCCCGTTTACGTGTGCCTCATTTGTCCATGGGCATGTCTCAAGATTTTGAGATCGCGATTGAAGAAGGGGCCACATGGGTCCGGCTTGGATCTGTGTTAGTTGGAGGAGGCAAACGGGGACGGTAGCCTTTGAAGGAGGCGAAATCAATGACTTTCATGGAGAAGATCATGGGCTTTTTCGGTGTGAGCGAAGACGACGATTCATACGATGATGATGAGCTTGAACATGAAGATGGGACAAGCCGTCATCTAAAAGGGAGGAGCAATATCGTATCCTTGCACACGCAAAAAAACATCCGCCTCGTCTTGTTTGAACCCCGTAGCTATGAAGAATCTCCCGAAATCGCAGATCACCTGAAAAGCCATCGTCCGGTTGTTGTCAATCTCCAACTCGTCCGTCGTGATCAAGGCGTGCGCATCATCGACTTTTTGAGCGGAACAGTATATGCTTTAGGGGGCAATATTCAAAAGTTGGGCAACAACATTTTTATTTGCACCCCGGCCAACGTGGATATCACGGGCTCGATCACCGATTTCCTGAAAGATGATGAGCTAAAAGATTTGAGGTGAACAGAAAGCTCATGTTGATTTATCAAGTGGTTGACACGTTATTTACCATCTACCAATTTGTGCTGATTATTTACATCCTTGCGTCATGGTTGCCGCAGGTGTATGAATCCCCCGTCGGACAATTGCTTGCGCGCTTGTCAGAACCGTACTTGTCAGTCTTTCGCCGATTCATCCCGCCGATCGGTTTTATTGACATCTCGCCGATTGTGGCGTTATTCGCCCTCCATTTCATCCGATTGGGCGTCATGACCATCATCAGTTGGGTGATCTGATAAAGTGAGACGAGAGAAGGAAACATTGTTCATGCACTTCCGCCCAGAGGAGCGGATCGTGGTTGAACGTGCACTTGATTGGGCGTGGAAAGTGGCGCATCAGCACCAAACGGTGTTGACCAATTTCCTCGATCCTCGCGAGCGGGACATTGTCAACATGGTGGTGCGGCGCCAACCCGACTTGAATGTATGGTCGGATGGCGGGCATGCGGATGCGGAGCGCCGCCGTGTGTTTATCGCACCCGACTACGTTGTGGAAGACCCTGAGATGTTTGGGCTCACGTACTTGCGCATAGAAGCAAATAGTGGAAAGAAATTGGAACACCCCGATGTATTGGGGGCGCTTCTCGGGCTAGGCATCAAGCGGGAAAAGCTGGGTGACATCCTTCCTCATGACACCGGATGCGACCTGGTTGCCGCTTCTGAACTGGAGGGATTGCTCCTGATGCAAGTTGGACAAATCGGTCGCGAGCATGTTAACATAAGAACGATTGCTCGCGATGAACTGGCTCATCCCTCGCAAAAGAAGAGGGTGCACGCGGTTACGGTTGCTTCCCTGCGCATCGATGCGGTGCTTGCCGAAGGGTTTCGGATCTCCAGGTCAAAGGTGGCGCAACTCATAAAAAGTGGAAAGTGCAAAGCCAATTATAAGATTGTAGATCAGCCTGACTTTACGGTTGCGCAAGGGGATCTGCTTTCACTTAGAGGATTCGGACGGTTATATGTCGAAAGTATTGGCGGCAATACCAAAAAAGGGCGCATTTGGTTAGACTTGGTGGAATTCGCATGAATGTCAAGTCTTTTTTGAAAGTCGCTTATAGAATTTCGGCGGGATATTTGGTAATATTGTCGAATAGAAAAGATTGTATTTGTCCAGGAGGTGCGGATGATGCCGCTAACGCCTTATGATATACACAATAAAGAGTTTAAAAGATCGTTCCGTGGATATGATGTAGATGAAGTAAACGAATTTCTTGATCAGATTATCAAAGATTTTGAATTGCTGACCCGCGAGAAGCTGGAGTTGGAACAGCAAGTGGAAGAGTTGCAAGCGGAGATCGAACGCTTGATGGAAGGCGAATCCATGTTCCAAACGGGTCCGCAACCACAACCGGTGCAGCAGGTGCAACAAATGCAACAGATGCAACCGCAACCGACGCAAGCACCGATGCCCCGTTATTCGGAGCCGATGCCGATGCAACCACCTGCGGCAACACTGGCTTCCATGGAGCAAAGCATTCACAAGTCGATTCGCGTGGCACAAGAAGTGGCGGAAGAAGTGCGCTTGAACGCCAAAAAAGAAGCCGAGTTGATCGTGCAAGAAGCGGAGAAAAACGCAGACCGTATCATCAACGAGGCGTTGCAAAAAGCCCGCGCCATTCACAGCGAATTGCTTGATCTCAAACAGAAAGCGACAGTATACCGCGCCCGTTTCCGCACCTTGGTGCAATCCCATTTGGATATCTTGGAAAACTCCGATTGGGAATCCTTGGAGGAATTGGAGCAAGGTTTGGAAGAGAAAGGGAAGCAAATCGAGCAGTATGCCGAGAGCCAACCAACGGAGCTTCTGTTGGAGCAACCATCCCATGGGTACCAAGAGTATGCAACGCAAGAATTTGACAACAATGATTTCCATACAGGTCAGGACTTCCATACAGGTCAACAGGATTTCCATACAGGTCAGGACTTCCACGCAACGCAAGAGTATCACACCAATGAATTCCATAACATGGAAGATACCAGCGTGATTGACAACAGCATGTTGGATGAAGTGGCAGCCACCTATATGGATGAAGAGGAAGAGCCGCGCCGGGAGTTGCGCAGCAGAAAATCCCGTACATTAAAGAAAAAAGCGATGTTTTAACTGGCTTAACCTGCCACCGTTCGATGAAATTACTCAAATAAATAGAGTCCAACGGTAAGGAAAGGGAAGAGTAGATAGATGTGCTCGCGTTCCAGCGAATTAGGGGTGGTGAAAGCCTAATCCGAGTATCTATCGAAAATCACCCTGGAACTGTCACCTGAACCTTGGAGTAAGGTCGACCGCGTCATTCACGTTACGGATGTGCAAGTGGCTTTGTTGTCTGTTGAGCCAGGACATAAAGCTAGTAGGGTGGTACCGCGGGAAACCTTCTCGTCCCTTGAGGATGAAGAAGGTTTTTTTTATTGTCAGAACCGATCTGAACCTGGGATATTCCAATGAATGGCGCAAGTCGTTGTCCAGAGAGAGAAACGAAAACAGAATAAAAGGAGTCATGTTCTATGGCAGACTACAGCAAAACAGTCAATCTACCGAAAACTGAATTTCCGATGCGGGGAAACCTCCCGAACAAGGAGCCAGAAATGCAAAAATGGTGGGAAGAAGTGAACATCTACCAACAAGTGCTTGATAAGCGGAAGGGAAATCCTAGCTTTATTCTGCATGACGGCCCCCCATATGCCAACGGCGACATCCATATCGGGCATGCTTTGAACAAAACGCTGAAAGATTTTATCATTCGTTACAAGTCGATGAAAGGGTATTATGCCCCCTATGTTCCCGGATGGGACACCCACGGATTGCCGATTGAACATGCGGTGGTGACCAAGAAAAAAGTGGATCGTCGCAGTGTGGATCCGGTGGAGTTCCGTGAGAAATGCAAGGAGTACGCGCTTTCCTTTGTCGAGAAGCAAAAAAGTCAGTTCAAGAGATTGGGAGTCCGGGGAGATTGGGACAATCCGTACATCACCCTGTTGCCTGAATATGAAGCGGCGCAAATTCGCGTATTTGGTGAGATGGTTAAGCAGGGTCACATCTATCGCGGCATGAAGTCGATCTATTGGTCCCCCACTTCGGAAACCGCGTTGGCGGAAGCTGAGATTGAGTACCATGATAAGCGTTCTGCCTCCATCTATGTGATGTTCCCGGTGAAACAAGGTAATGGTGTGTTGCCTGTGGACGACACCTATGTGGTGATCTGGACGACGACGCCTTGGACGATTCCGGCCAACGTGGCGATCTGCCTAAATGAAGAATTGGAGTATAGTTTGGTTGAAACCGATGGCCGCAAACTCTTGATGGCTACTGCCTTGGTTGAAGAAGTGATGAAAGTGGCGGAGCTGACAGAGTATAAGACGGTTGCACAATACAAGGGAAGCGATTTGGCCGGTGTGGTATGCCAGCATCCTTTGTATGATCGGGAAAGCCCGATTGTGTTTGGTGACCATGTGACGGTGGATGCGGGAACCGGTTGTGTGCATACGGCTCCTGGACACGGTGAAGAGGACTTCCGCGTTGGCCAAAAATACAATTTGGAAGTGCTGTGCCCTGTAGACGACAAGGGTCGGCTGACGGCGCAAGCACCCGGATTTGAAGGGCTGTTTTATGATGACGCCAACAAGCCGATCACGGAGAAATTGGCGGAACGTGGCTACCTGTTGAAGCTGCAATTCATCACGCATCAGTATCCACATGATTGGCGCACCAAAAAGCCGGTCATCTTCCGGGCAACAGAGCAATGGTTCGCTTCGGTTGATGGGTTCCGTCAGGCGATGCTCGATGAGATCAAAAAAGTGAAATGGACGCCGGCCTGGGGTGAATTGCGCATTCACAACATGATCGCGGACCGGGGAGACTGGTGTATTTCCCGGCAACGGATCTGGGGAGTGCCATTGCCGATCTTCTACTGTGAGAAATGTGGCGAGCCCCATATCACAGAAGAGACGATTGAATTTATTTCCGACCTGTTTGCACGCGAAGGCTCGTCCGCTTGGTATGCCAAAGATGTGCATGAATTGATGCCGGAAGGACAATCCTGCCGGGCTTGCCACGGTACGGAGTTCCGCAAAGAAACCGACACGATGGATGTGTGGTTCGATTCAGGTTCCAGCCATAAGGCGGTGTTGGAGGGTCGTGAAGATCTGAGTTGGCCTGCTGATCTGTACTTGGAAGGTTCCGACCAATATCGTGGATGGTTCAACTCTTCCTTGTCCACCGCGGTAGCGACCAAAGGGCAGGCTCCTTATAAGCAAGTGCTCAGCCATGGGTTTACGATGGATGGTGAAGGGCGCAAGATGTCCAAGTCATTGGGCAACACCATCGAACCTGCCAAAGTGATCAATATGTATGGGGCCGATATTCTGCGCTTGTGGGTTGCTTCTAGCGATTATCAATCGGATCAGCGTCTGTCGGATGCCATTCTGAAGCAAATCGCTGAAGTGTATCGCAAACTCCGCAACACCTTCCGTTTCTTGCTGGGGAATTTGCATGGCTTTGATCCAGCTACAGACCGTCTGCCATATGAGCAATTGACCGAGCTGGACCGCTTTGCCTTGGCGAAGTTGCAACGGTTGATCGACCGGGTGACCAAAGGGTATGACGAGTATGACTTCCATCAGGTATATGTGGACTTGCACACCTTCTGCAATGTGTTCTTGAGCCAGTTTTATCTGGATGTATTGAAAGACCGCCTGTACGTATTGCCAGATGATGCCCCAGTGCGCCGTTCCGCGCAAACCGTGCTTTATGACATGTTGCAAGCTTTGGTGACGATGGTGGCACCGATCATCCCGCACACTGCTGATGAAGTGTGGAAACACGTGCCAGGCGTGACAGAGATCAGTGTGCAATTGGCCGATTTCCCAGTCAGCAATCCTGCGTATGCAGATGAAGCGTTGGAGGTCAAGTGGGATCGCTTGCTTGAGTTGCGCGATGTGGTGTTAAAGGCGTTGGAAGAAGCACGGGCCGCGAAATTGATCGGCAACTCGCTGGGGGCCAAAGTGGTGTTAACCCCGAATGAGGAAGTGGCCACCCTGCTGGCTGAATCTGAAGAATTGGATCAACTCTTCATCGTATCGCAAGTGGAGTTGAAGCCAGCTTCGGCGGATGTAAGCAAGGAAGCGAAATTGCACGTTGAAGTAGAAGTGGCTGAAGGGGAGAAATGCGACCGTTGCCGCATGATCCTGCCGTCTGTCGGCACACACGCTGACCATCCGGAGTTGTGCAGTCGTTGTGTGGACATTGTGCGTGAGCATTATCCTGATGTGACTGCCGAATAAAATATGCTGGCCTCACGCATGCTAGAAGCTTAAGAATGGAGGCTAAGCAGGATTTTGTCAACGAATGAAAGACCCCATTAGCACATGGGGTCTTTTTTATTTGGCATCGGCGCTTGTTAAAGGCAGGATAGGTTGTAAAGGCGTGAAGAAGCAGCCAGAAGGGTAAGCCCCGGCGATGCAGAAGCAATCAAAAAAACGCACCCCCACGGCGGGGATGCGTTTTTGCTTTTGTTATGAGCGGACCGTTTGCGATGCCGCTTTTGGCCTAATAAACAAGGAGGCCAGCGTCAGCACAACCACCACGCTGAGGTAGACGGCATTGTTGACCAGATTTTTCGGATCAGCCAGAATGAAGCCGAAGATGACGAGCAAAATCAGCACCGTCAGCCCAGTCAAATAAGGGAAGAATGCAACCCGGTATTTCAATTGTCCGTCATATGTGGGTCGTAACTTGAGTTGGGCTAGGCAGATCAAGATCCAAATGAGCAAGACTGTCAGCCCAGGAATGCCCATCAGATATTGAAAGACAGAGTCTTTGGCGATGAAGGCCGCGACAGCGCCCAACAAAAGGCCGACACCACTGATCATCAGCCCGAATACGGGCACCCCTGTCTGACTGGTTCGGGTAAACAGCGCTGGGGCTTCCCCATCCCTCGCCAACGAATAGATCATGCGCGAGGTCGCGTACATGCCCGAGTTGGCTGCGGAGATAACAGCAGTCAACATGATGAAGTTCATCACATGGGCTACGCCTTTAAGTCCTACCGCAGAGAGCACTTGCACAAACGGACTGGCTTGTGAGCCTACTTGATCCCATGGAACCAGCATGGTGATCAACAAGATTGGCAAGGCGTAAAAGAGGCAAATGCGATAGATGACGCCTTGCATCACTTTGGGAAGGGTGTGGTCGGCGTCTTTCATTTCGGTGATGGAGAGCCCGACCAGTTCGGTGCCACCATAGGAAAAGATTACGATCAATAACGACGAAATCACACCCATCCAGCCGAGTGGAATGAATCCGCCGTGAGCTGTCAGGTTACTTGCCGATGGTGGATCGGCAACAGGGATGAGGCCCAAGATCAACGCTGCACTCAACAAAATGAAGACAACCAGCGTGACCACTTTGATCCCTGTAAGCCAAAACTCGATTTCTCCGTATAAGCGCACGCTAAACAAATTGATGAAAATGACAAAGAGTGCGGAAAACAAGCTGAGCGCCCAAACGGGAACATTGGAAAACCAATAATGCAAAAAGGTGCCGGCTGCAACGATTTCCAGCGCCATCACGATGATCCAGAGAAAAAAGTAAAGCCAACCGACGATAAAGGATGTCCGGTAACCAAATGCACGGTGAATAAATCCACGCAAATCGACGCCTGGAATAGCCATCCCCATTTCAGCCAAGGCGCTCATGACGATGAAGAGGAGGCCTCCGGCAGCAAGATAAGCGATGATAACCCCGGGGCCGGCGGCGGAGATGGTTTCCGAACTGCCTTGAAAGATGCCTGTACCGATGGCACCACCTAATGCCATCATTTGTACGTGTCGGGGCAGCAGTTGTTTTTTTAATTGATTGCCCATGTTTGTCCACCCTTTCGCTTCATTGCCTAAAAGCATAACAGCAATAAAGTATTTTGGGAAGGGTGTAATTAAAATAAAGTTAATTGGAAATAATCTAATACCTATTGAGCATAAATGGTCGTGATGGTGATTGTTGCTCACCCGCTTCATTTTCTCTTTCCATCCTCCCATTTCCAGAGGAAATCGAACCGACTCGGGACAGCATAAACAGTAAGCAAATTGACTTGATGGGAGGCATGAATATGAACGGGCAACAGTTGGGCCTATTGCGGCAACAATTGCTACAAGAAAAGCAAGAAATCGAAGAGCGGATGGCGCATAATGACAACTATGGCACGGCAACGGGGATGAACGCCTCAGTTGGAGAATTGTCTGGCTACGATAACCATCCCGCCGATTTGGGAACGGAGATGTTTGAGCGTGGCAAGGATTTGGCTTTGAATGAAGCGGATGAACGTCATCTGCAAGAGATTGAAGAAGCCCTCAACCGGATGGAACAGGGCACGTACGGAATTTGCAAACAATGTGGTCAAGAAATTCCGTTTGAACGACTGGAAGCCATGCCGACAGCTGATTATTGTGTTGAACACCGTCCACATCCCCACATCTCTTCCAACCGTCCGGTTGAAGAACAGGTGGTGCAACCAGGACATCACCATCACGACGAAAGTGACTACAATTTTTATGACGGTGAAGATGCTTGGCAAGAAGTGGAACAGTATGGGACGTCGAATCCGCCGGATTTTTTTGCAGAAGCCCGCAGTTACAATGAATTGACAGTCGACCACAATGAACAGCGCGGGTATATCGACTTGGTCGAAGGCTTTGCGATTACTGATATGGATGGGAATTCAGCCGAAATCACCGAGATTACTCACAACCAGGCATACCGCCAAAAAAGATCGCGAAGAGACCCTTCGTGACCCAGACCAAGACTTTATCGGTTAAAAGGGTGTCTCAACTTGTTCGGACAGATTGCCCTGTGCTACAATCAGATGGAAAAAGGAAACTGTTCGACTGTGGGAGACAGGAGGAAGACAGTTGAGATATTTTTTTACCTCACTCGGCATTTTGATTTTGGACCAATGGACAAAGTGGTTAGTGGTTCACCATATGAGCTTGTATGAATCGATTCCGGTGCTCCAAGGCTTTTTTTACATCACCTCGCACCGCAATCGTGGAGCAGCGTTTGGGATTTTGCAAAACAAGCAGTGGTTATTTATCATCATCACCTTTATCGTGATCGGTTTTGTGCTGTATTATTTATGGCAACTGAAACATGAGCGTCCAATCATGTCCTTCTCGTTTTCCTTGATATTGGGAGGAGCGATCGGCAACTTGATCGACCGGTTGCGGAGTGGGGAAGTGGTCGACTTTTTGCATTTCCAATTCGGCTCTTATCAATTTCCTATATTTAATGTTGCCGATTCAGCGATTGTGGTCGGTGTGATCGTGTTGATCATCCTCACTTTGATCAGCCCCACGGTTGAACCGAATGAATCGTTGTCTGAAGCGAGGGACTCTTAAATGGCAGAAACAATGGACATCGTGGAGCGCCACGAGTGGGAAGTTACAGAGGAATATGAAGGAGAGCGGCTGGATAAGTTCCTGCCGTCTTTTCATGAGGAGTGGTCTCGGGCGCGGGTGCAAGATTGGATCCGCGACGGGCTTGTCCGAGTAAACGGGCAAGTGAAGAAAAGCAATTACCGTTTGAAGCAGGGCGATCAGGTTGTGTTCGATGAACCGCCCATCGCGGAATTGGAGGTGGCCGCGGAAGCGATCCCGCTGGATATCCGTTATGAGGATCAAGATGTGATTGTGGTCAACAAGCCGCGCGGCATGGTGGTTCATCCTGGAGCTGGAAACGAGACGGGGACACTGGTCAACGCATTGTTGGCCCATTGCAAGGGAGAGCTGTCCGGCATTGGCGGGGTGGCTCGCCCAGGCATCGTCCATCGGATCGATAAAGACACCTCTGGTCTGTTGATGGTGGCTAAAACAGATTTGGCTCATCAGTCCTTGGTGGAACAGTTGAAGGAACACTCCGTTGAACGGGTGTATGTCGCTGTGGTGCACGGGGTGATCCCGCATGAGCATGGCACCGTAGACGCCCCGTTGGGACGTGATCCTAACCATCGCCAGCGGATGACGGTCATTCATAAAAACAGCAAGCACGCCGTCACGCATTTCACTGTGCTGGAACGGCTGAAAAATGCTTCATTAGTGGAGTGCCGCCTGGAAACGGGGAGAACGCATCAGATTCGTGTCCATATGAAGTACATCGGTTATCCGCTTATCGGCGACCCCGTATATGGACCGAAAAAGAACAGTCATCCGATTACGGGGCAGGCACTACACGCCAAGGTGATCGGTTTCACCCATCCTCGGACAGGTGAACGGATTCGCATCGAAGCAGAACTTCCAGCGGATATGGAAAATTTAATTCGTACATTAAAGATGAAATAGAACCATTTTCTGTTGACAACCGCTTCCAACTGATGCATAATACATCTAAGCGAAGGGAACCTTTAAATCCAGTCCAGAGAGGCTGGCAAGGGCACGGTTTAATATGGGTGCAGTATGTCTTCCAGTGCTTCTTGTCCAGCGATGGCCAAGAAGCTTTTTTTGTGCCCTGTAAGATCAGATGAAAGAGGGGGAAACCGGTTTGGAAAAAGAAAAAGTGATTCTGGATGAAGCGGCGATCCGCAGGGCGCTAACCCGGATTGCCCATGAGATCTTGGAACGCAACAAGGGCATTGACCATTGCATCTTGGTCGGCATCAAGACAAGAGGAGCGTATCTCGCCCAGCGTTTGGCGGAACGGATTCACCACATCGAAGGAAAAACGATGCCGATCGGTGAATTGGACATCACCTTGTACCGGGATGATCTTACTGAAAAGCATGAGCATCCTCAAGTGAAAGAGACGGATGTGCCGGACATCACTGGCAAAAAAGTGATTTTAGTGGATGATGTACTCTACACGGGGCGCACCGTGCGGGCGGCGATGGATGCCTTGATCGACCGGGGCCGGCCGCAGATGATCCAGTTGGCGGTGCTGGTCGATCGCGGACATCGTGAGCTGCCGATCCGTCCCGATTACGTCGGCAAAAACGTGCCGACTTCCCGCACGGAGTTGGTATCTGTCTGCTTAAGTGAAGTGGATCAAGGAGAAGATCGGGTAAGCATTACAAATCGATAAGTAAGTCCCTTTTAATTCGGTCCCGTGAGGCCGGCAAAGGGAACGCGGAATTGCGCTGTCATTACAGGTATGCTGCGTCTCTTTGCCATGCGGGCGAAAGAGGCGCTTTTTTTATGGAGCTGGAAAAGGAGTGGAGTGAGATGAAAGACAAGACAATACGAATGGATGTGCATGAACGTCCCGCATGGTATGAATGGATCATGCTCAGTTTTCAACATTTGTTTGCCATGTTTGGAGCAACGGTGCTGGTTCCGCTGTTGACTGGGATGAACCCGGCAGTCGCCCTCTTTACGAGCGGAGTGGGGACGCTTGCCTACATGATTGTGACCAGAGGGAAAATACCGGCTTATCTCGGTTCTTCATTTGCTTTCATCGTTCCCATCCTGACGGTCTCGCAAGGTGGCAAGAACATGGGGGAAGCGTTGTTCGGCTGTTTTGCGATCGGAATTATGTACGGGGTGGTCGCGCTGGTCGTCTACAAGTTTGGTATCAAGTGGCTTGACCACCTGTTGCCACCGGTGGTGATCGGTTCGGTGGTTATCGTGATCGGACTAGCCCTCGCTGGCACCGCGGTTGATATGGCTAGCCAAAAAGATGTGATTCAAAACATGCCGCAAACGGCGCAAGAATGGCAGAACATTCAAGGCACAATCAAAACTGTCGACCCGGAGCAGGGTACGGTGACGGTTCACACCTACTCGCTGGAGAACTTTTTGGTGGCTTTGGCTACTTTGGCCATCGCCATTGTTACCAGTATGTTTGGCAGGGGATTCCTCAATATCATCCCCATCTTGGCCGGGGTGGTCGGGGGATACCTGATCGCCATCGCGGCGGGCATGGTCGACTTTACGCCTGTGAAAGAAGCGGCATGGTTTGCGGTACCCGCATTCACCAAGCCGGTTGTATCCTGGCATGCGGTGTTGGTGATGCTGCCGGTTACGCTCGTGGTGCTGGCCGAACATATCGGGCACCTGATTGTAACAGGGAACATCATGGATCGGGACTTGACTCGCGATCCCGGATTGCACCGCTCCCTGTTGGGCGATGGCATTGCGGTGAGTGCGGCGGCTTTGATTGGTGGTCCCCCCTCCACGACTTATGGGGAGAATATCGGTGTCATGGCGATCACTCGCGTGTTTAGTGTCTGGGTGATCGGGGGCGCGGCTTTGCTGGCCATGAGCTTTGCCTTCATCGGGAAATTGTCTGCGCTTATCCAAACCATTCCCACCCCGGTTATGGGTGGTGTATCGATCCTCTTGTTCGGCATTATCGCCTCAGCGGGCTTGCGCATGCTGATTGAGCATCGGATCGACCTGGGAGAACGGCGCAACCTGGTCATCGCAGCAGTCGTACTGGTGATCGGCATTGGCGGTGCGGTTCTGCGCTTCGCCGACATCCATCTGGAGTTGGAAGGGATGGCGCTCGCGACAGTGGTAGGGATTGTGCTCAACGCAATCTTGCCGCGGCAACAAAGGCAAGCGGGTGCGCAAGAAGCGGAAGTAGCTTAAATGCGTGACTACAAGCTGGGGGCGTTTGCTACCCGCCACATTGACAGAAAGAGGGAGATCAGATGGCGTTGATGACGCAGGAGTGGAAACAGGAACATTTGCTGGATACAAGCCAGCTCACCCTGAATGAGTTGAAAGCCATTTTGGCTCGCGCCCGGTATTGGGAAGAAAATTGGCGTCCGGGCATGGGGCCATACCGCGGCCGGTTCGCAGCTAATTTGTTCTTTGAGCCCAGCACCCGCACACGGTTTTCTTTTGAAGTGGCTGAGAAAAAGCTGGGAATGGAAGTGGTCAACTTCACCCCTGACGTTTCTAGCACCGCCAAGGGAGAATCCCTGTATGACACCGTCAAAACCTTAGCGAGCCTTGGGGTGGAAGTGGCCGTTATTCGGCACTCTGATCCGGAGCAAATGAAAGCTTTGGCAAGGCAAGAAGTGGGTTGCAAAATCCTAAATGCTGGCGCGGGTCATTGGGCCCATCCCACCCAAGCGCTGTTGGATTTGTACACGATGCTCAAACATTTTGGCGACTTGTCCGGCAAGACGGTGGCGATTGTGGGGGATATCGCCCACAGCCGTGTGGTGCACTCCAACATGTGGAGTTTGAAGCGGTTCGGCGCCCATGTGATCTTGAGCGGTCCGCAAGCGATGCGCGACCGCGACTGTGAACAGGAGGCTCCCTATGTGCCATTTGAAGATGCGTTGCAGACGGCGGATGTGGTCATGATGCTAAGGGTGCAACTGGAACGGCATCAAGAAAAGTTGTTCACATCCAAGCAGGACTACCATGAACGATATGGGTTGACACTTCAGCGTCTTCGCTTGATGAAACCCGAAGCAATCATCATGCATCCGGGCCCGTTTAACCGAGGCGTAGAAGTGGCCGATGAAGTGGTTGAACATCCGCGGTCGAAAATTTTTGAACAGAAATCGAACGGTGTGTGGATTCGCATGGCGGTACTGGAACACGCACTGGAGGGGGAGAAAGCATGAAACGGATCATCAAAAACGGATGTTTGCTCGACCTGCAGACGGGAACGATAAATAAACGCGATATCCTGATTGACAACGGCTTGATTCAAACGATAGCAGAGAATGTGAGCGATCCTGAAGCGGAAGTGATCGATGTTGCCGGCAAATTGGTCGTTCCGGGATTGATCGACATGCACGTTCACTTTCGTGAACCCGGGTTTGAGAAGAAGGAAACGATTGCGACGGGTAGCGCGGCCGCGGCCAAAGGCGGTTTCACCACGGTGGCCTGCATGCCGAACACCCGGCCAGTGATCGATTCGCCGGAGACGGTGCGGCAAGTGTTAAGCCGTGCCCAAGAGGCTGGATTGGCGCGAGTGCTCGTCTACGGTGCGATCACCGTGCGAGAACTGGGCCAAGAGTTGACAGACATGGAAGGATTGAAAGAAGCTGGTGTGTTTGCGGTTACGGATGACGGAGTTGGGGTGCAAAGCAGCCGCATGATGAAAGAAGCGATGCGCCGCGCTCACAGTCTGGGGTTGCCGGTGGTCGCTCATTGCGAAGACGACACGTTGGCCAAAGGAGGCTCAGTCCATCAGGGGGTATTTGCTGCCAAGCACGGTTTGAAAGGTATCCCTTCCGAAGCGGAGGCGATCCATGTCGGACGTGACATCTTGTTGGCGGAAGACATCGGAGTTCACTACCATGTGTGCCACATCAGCGCTGAGCAATCCGTACGCTTGGTACGGGAAGCGAAACAGCGTGGGCAAAAAGTGACGGCAGAAGTGACGCCTCATCACTTGCTGCTGTGTGACGAAGATATACCGGAACCCAATGCGATGTGGAAGATGAATCCGCCGCTCAGATCCAAGCAAGACCGGCAGGCCCTGATTGAAGGCTTGAAGGATGGCACGATCGACATCATTGCCACCGACCATGCGCCCCACACCAGTGAAGAGAAAGCGTGGGACATGGAGAAAGCGCCGTTTGGTATCGTCGGCTTGGAGACGGCTTTCCCTCTCCTGTACACCCACTTGGTGCAAAAAGGGGTGTTAACCCTGGCGGAGCTGGTGGATAAAATGACGCGGAAACCGGCTGAGATCTTCGGTTTGCCGTATGGGGAATTGGCTGTTGGCAAACCGGCGGATGTAACGGTGATCGATCTGGAGACGGAACGGGAGATCGACCCAACCACATTTAAGTCACTGGGTCGAAACACGCCCTTCGCCGGCTGGAAGGTAAAAGGATGGCCGGTTTTGACCCTGCTCGAAGGTGAAATCACTTGGCGGGAGATCTGAGCTTGCGCTGGCATGACAAGGAGGAGATGAAATGATGAAAGCAAGATTGCTTTTGGAAGATGGAACATTATTTACCGGCACTTCGTTCGGCGCTGAAGGGAACTCCTTGGGAGAAGTTGTTTTCAACACCAGCATGACCGGATATCAGGAGATATTGACCGACCCCTCTTATTGCGGGCAGATTATCACGATGACCTATCCTTTGATTGGCAATTACGGGATTTCCCGGGATGATAATGAATCGCTCCGCCCGTACGCCCACGGTTTGGTGGTACGGGAAATCGCCGAGTACGCCAGCAATTGGCGCAATGAAATGCCACTTTCCACCTTTCTAAAGGAATATGGCATCATCGGGATCGCTGGGATTGATACGCGCATGCTGACGCGCAAGTTGCGCCAGAGCGGAGTGATGAAGGGCATTATCACTACCGGGGATGAGACGATTGAAGCACTGATGGAGCAGATGGGCACACCGCTGATGCGCGATCAGGTCGCCCGCGTGAGCACCAAGAGCATCCACATTGCGCCAAGCTATGGCAAACGCGTGGTATTGGTTGACTTCGGAGCAAAGCACAACATCCAACGCGAGTTGGTAGAACGGGGTTGTGAAGTGATCTCCGTGCCGTACAACACGCCAGCAGAAGAGATTCTCCGCTTCCGCCCCGACGGGATTATGCTTTCCAATGGCCCTGGGGACCCCAAAGATGTGCCGGAAGCGATCACCATGATCGGCAAACTGTTGGGGAAAGTGCCAATGTTCGGCATCTGTTTGGGGCATCAGCTGTTCGCCTTGGCCTGTGGAGCGGATACAGTAAAAATGAAGTTTGGCCATCGCGGCGGCAATCATCCAGTCAAAGAATTGGCAACGGGCCGCACTGTCATCACCTCGCAAAACCATGGGTATGCCGTCAATCCGGAGTCAGTGAAGGGAACCGGGTTGGAAATCAGTCATATCGCCTTGAACGATGGTACCGTGGAAGGGTTGGTGCATCAGTCGCATCCGGCTTTCTCAGTGCAGTACCATCCCGAATCGGCGCCAGGTCCGCTTGATTCCGGATACTTGTTTGACCGATTTGTCGAAATGATGGATACGTTTGCCGTGCGGAAGGGAGAGGGAGTCCATGCCTAAAGATCCAACACTGAAGAAAATTCTCGTCATCGGTTCTGGGCCGATTGTTATCGGGCAGGCGGCCGAGTTTGACTATGCCGGTACGCAAGCATGCCAAGCGTTGAAAGAAGAAGGGCTGGAAGTTGTTCTGGTAAACAGCAATCCTGCCACGATCATGACTGACACCAACATGGCTGATCGGGTGTATATTGAACCGCTCACCGCTGAGTTCATTACGCAAGTGATCCGCAAGGAACGGCCAGACGGCTTGTTGCCGACGTTGGGCGGGCAAACGGGACTTAACCTGGCGGTTGAATTGGCGAAGCAAGGGGTGCTGGAACGAGAAGGTGTACGCCTGTTGGGGACTGACCTCCGAGCCATTACCAATGCTGAAGATCGCGATTTGTTCCGCAGCTTGATGAATGAATTAAATGAGCCAGTGCCAGAAAGTGTGATTGTCCAATCTGTTGAAGAAGCGGTGAACTTCGCCGGGGAAACGGGATATCCCGTGATCGTGCGCCCCGCTTACACCCTGGGCGGAACCGGTGGCGGGATTGCCCACACCGAAGCGGAATTGAGGGATATCGTCGATAACGGCTTGCGCTACAGCCCAATCAACCAATGCCTGATCGAGAAGAGCATCGCCGGGTATAAAGAGATTGAATATGAAGTGATGCGGGATGCCAATGATAACTGCATCGTCGTCTGTAACATGGAAAACTTCGATCCGGTCGGTGTGCATACGGGAGATAGCATTGTGTTCGCGCCAAGCCAAACCTTGTCCGACCGTGAATACCACATGTTGCGCACGTCCGCGCTCAAGATTATCCGCTCCCTGAATATCCAGGGGGGATGCAATGTGCAGTTTGCACTCGATCCGCATTCTTTCCAGTACTATGTGATCGAAGTGAACCCGCGCGTGAGCCGCTCCTCCGCGCTGGCATCGAAAGCGACGGGTTACCCGATTGCGCGGATTGCAGCCAAAATCGCCATCGGTTACACCTTGGATGAACTGAAAAATCCGGTGACCGGCGAGACCTACGCTTGCTTTGAGCCAACCTTGGATTATGTGGTGAGCAAAATCCCGCGCTGGCCGTTCGATAAATTCGTATCAGCCAACCGCAAGTTGGGCACGCAGATGAAGGCGACAGGCGAAGTGATGGCGATTGGGCGAACCTTGGAGGAATCGTTGTTAAAAGCGGTTCGGTCGCTGGAAATCGGTTTGGATCACATCGCGTTGCCAGATGCAGAGCAACTTGACGATGCCACCTTGCGCGAGCGGATACACGTGGCCGATGATGAACGCCTTTTCCTCTTGGGAGAATGGTTCCGCAGAGGGCATACATTGGAGGAGGCGCATCAACTCAGCAAAATCGACCGCTTCTTCTTGCACAAACTGGAACGGATCGTCAAACTGGAGCAGCAAGTGGCTCAAGCAGAGGTCTTGGATGTGGATCTGCTCCATGCTGCCAAACGCATGGGCTTCACCGATAAAACCATCGGTCGCCTGCGCAACCAATCTGAAAAAGAGATTCGTACCTTGCGCCTGGCACATGGCCTGCAGCCGGTATACAAAATCGTGGACACGTGTGCAGCCGAGTTTGAAGCGGAAACACCTTACTACTACTCCACTTATGAACAAGAGGATGAAGTGAGTAAATCTGAGAAAAAGAGCATCGTCGTGCTGGGCTCAGGACCGATCCGCATCGGGCAAGGAGTGGAGTTCGATTATGCCACTGTGCATGCGATCTGGGCCATCCGGGCTGCGGGATATGAAGCGGTGATTATCAACAACAACCCGGAGACGGTATCGACTGACTTCAACACTTCGGATCGCCTGTACTTTGAACCGCTTTACAAAGAAGATGTGCTCAACATCATCGAAAAAGAAAATCCCCTTGGCGTCATCGTGCAATTTGGGGGGCAAACTGCTCTCAATCTGGCGCGTGATTTGCGGGAAGAAGGCATTAAGATTTTGGGAACCTCGTTGGAAGAGATCGACCGGGCCGAAGACCGCAAGAAATTTGAAAAGCTACTGAACGATACCCAAATCGCTCAACCGCCGGGTGCGGCAGTTACTTCTGTCGAAGAAGCGGCCCAAGTGGCAGCCCGCCTTGGCTATCCTGTGCTCGTGCGCCCATCCTATGTCTTGGGTGGACGTGCGATGGAGATTGTCTACAGCGAAAGCGAACTGCGCTCTTATATGGAAGTGGCGGTACAGGTCAATCCGGAACATCCGGTACTGATCGATCGGTACTTGCTCGGTAAAGAGTTGGAAGTGGACGCCATCTGCGATGGTGAAGACGTGCTGATCCCGGGCATTATGGAACATATTGAACGGGCCGGGGTACACTCTGGCGACTCGATTGCTGTCTACCCACCGCAATCCATCACACCGGAGCAAAAGGCGCGGGTGATCGAGATCACGATGCAAATCGCCAAGTCATTGCATACCAAAGGATTGATTAATATCCAGTTTGTTCTCTTCAAAGGCGATATCTATGTGTTGGAAGTGAATCCGCGCGCTTCCCGGACTGTGCCGTTCTTGAGCAAAGTGACCGGCATCCCGATGGCGCAAGTGGCTACCCGGATCATGTTGGGCGAGTCACTCCAAGAGCAGGGGTATGCCAACGGCTTGTGGCCGGAAAGCAAGGAAGTGGCGGTGAAAGTGCCGGTCTTCTCCTTCGCGAAGTTGCGCCGCGTCGATATCACGCTGGGACCGGAAATGAAATCCACCGGCGAAGTGATGGGACGGGATCGCGATTATGCCCGCGCGGTGTACAAAGGGCTATTGGCGGCAGGCATCTCCTTGCCCCGTTTTGGTACGGTGGTGGCGACCATCGGGGACAAAGAGAAAGAGGAAGCCGTTTCGCTCATGAGACGGTTCCATCAGTTGGGATACAAGATCGTCTGCACCAGCGGAACGGCAGATATCTTGGAAGCGGCGGGCCTGCCGGTTGAGCGTGTGAACAAATTGCGAGAGGGCTCCCCACACATTCTGGACTTGATTCGCCAAGGCAAAGCGGACTTGGTAGTCAACACTTGGACGCGTGGGCGTACACCGGAACGGGATGGGTTCCGGATCCGCCGTGAAGCGGTAGAGAACGGCATCGCCTGCCTTACCTCGCTGGATACGGTCGAAGCGCTGTTAATCACATTGGAGTCGATTCACATGAGCGCAGACCCGATTGGCCAACCTGCTGTCGGCGCCCGCTCGGCAGTCTTGGTTTAGGGCGAAAGGGGAGAGAGTGGACATGGTAGTGGACGAACGCATTTTCATTGCCTTGGATTATCCGGGAGCAAAGGAAGCGGAACGGCTGTTGGCGCATTGGGCGGGCACAGCCAAGCCGGCCATCAAGGTGGGGTACCAACTGTTTTACGCGGTTGGCCCCCAGTGGGTGGCGGCCCGCAAAGAGGAAGGGTACACCGTTTTTTTGGATTTGAAATTGCATGATATCCCCAACACGGTTGCCAAAGGTGTGGAATCGCTCAGCAGCTTGGGGGTTGATTTTCTCACGCTCCATGCCAGTGGCGGCCGAGCCATGATCGCGGCGGCGCGGGAGATGGCTGAGAAGAAA
This sequence comes from Laceyella sacchari, assembly GCF_024927925.1. Taxonomy (NCBI): domain Bacteria; kingdom Bacillati; phylum Bacillota; class Bacilli; order Caryophanales; family Thermoactinomycetaceae; genus Laceyella; species Laceyella sacchari. The sequence goes on along the minus strand of NZ_CP103866.1, from coordinate 2,298,820 downwards.
AGCGGAGTGGGCGGACGCATGCGTTTGCTCAGCGTGACGCAACTAACTAGCACGGATCAAGCGATAATGAATCAGGAAATCGGCATTCCCGGTACGGTGAAGGAGTCTGTGACGCATTATGCGAGGTTGGCTTACGAAGCAGGAGCAGACGGGGTGATTTGTTCGGCTCATGAGGCTGGCGATGTGAAGGCAGTAACTGGCTCTCAGTTCTTGGCGGTTACGCCGGGGATTCGCCCCGCCGGAGTGAACGCAGATGACCAAAAACGGATTATGACGCCAAGCGGGGCCATCCAGCGTGGAGCGGACTACTTGGTGGTCGGGCGGGCAATCACTACGGCAACTGATCCGAAGCGGGCTTATGAAGCCATTGTGGCAGAAATCAACCAAGGATAGGGAGAGGTTTAGATGAGTTGGTCTTTGCAAGAAGCGATTGAACGGACAAGCGTATTGAAAGAGGGGCATTTCTTGCTTTCTTCTGGACGCCATAGCGCCCAATATATGCAATGTGCGCAACTGTTGCAATACCCTCATGACGCGGGCAAGGCAGGCGAAGCAATCGCGGAGCTGTTCCGCGACGAAGCCATCGATGTGGTGGTCGGTCCGGCTCTGGGCGGGGTGATCATCGCCCATGAAGTGGCGAGGGCACTCGGAGTACGCTGCCTGTTTACGGAACGCAAAGAGGGTGTCATGGAAATGCGGCGCGGGTTTGCGGTGAAGCCAGGTGAACGCGTTTTGGTCATTGAAGATGTGGTGACAACGGGTGGGTCGGTTAAAGAAGTGATCGCCCTGTTGGAAGAAATGCAGGCGGAGGTCGTGGCGGTTGGCTCCATCGTGGACCGGACGGGCGGACATAATCCATTTGCCTGTCCGTACCGCGCACTGACAGAAATTAAGATTGAGAGCTATACTCCGGAAGAATGTCCGCTTTGCCGGGAGGGCATCCCCGTAGTTAAACCGGGTAGCCGCACCCCGGCCAAAGGATGAGAGGGTAGCAAAGGAGCGGCGAGCAGCAGTTATTAGGCCGGCGATGACAAATCGCTGGCTTTTTTGTGTTGAAACAGCCAGGTGCCTGTGTCTTTGCGCACATCCGTGCCACGGTCGGTAAGCAGGTCGCGGGCGCAGAGGAGATGGATGATTTCCACTTGCTTCAATTCCTTTAGCAAATGGTTGATTAACTTCTGGCCGATGCGGGTTTGAGGATAGCGCTTGTCTACCACCACCTCTTTAATGTATGCACACAGGCGTCCAACTGTTACCGCCCGGGAGAAGCCAATCAATTGCTGGTCTGCCCAGACTCCGACTGTAAGCCCTTCTTGGAGCATGAGTTCGGTCTGGGCGATGGTACGGGCATCGGCTGCGGCTTGCTGGTTGCAGAGGGACAAGATAGCGGCAGGGGAGATCGGGCGTTCATGATGAAAGGCGATTTGGATACTCATATAAATCCTCTCCTTATAAATGGATGAAATAGGGGAAAGATAGCTCTTTCCCGGTTAAGTTCTGTTATGTTTGTACAAACGATAGGAGTACCAGTAAATGATAGCCAAGCCAATGATGATGGCGGCAAACGGCAGGATGGATCTAAGCGGTACTGGCAAGAAGAGGCTGATGATCATAAGCAAACCGATGAAGAATAACACCTTGCCGCCAAACCGGTGGGTGAGTCGCCAATTGTCTTCAGACGTGATGGACCACGGTGTGCGGATACCGAAAAAAAACGTTTGTCGCACTTGCGGCAGGTAATTGCCTATCGCCATTAACAGAATGCCGATCAGCAATTGGATGAGGAGAGGGATATTTATCGGATAACCCAAGGTGATCGCTAAGATGGATAAGAACACGGCGCACAAGACAACGGTGGAATACAAGAGCAAGATGGAATATGCTTTGCTATGCATGACATAACGGTCGCGGCGTGGGTCCCAGTTGGGCAGGAAGGTGAGTAACAAATTTATGCCTAAGGGTATGAGTCCGAATAGTAGCAGCATGTTTTTTGACCCGTATCTGTCGATTTGCCCTTTGATATTCCAGTGCAAGGGCACCCGGTCTGGCAACAGGTCATGGCAGTACAGGAAGACTCCAAACGTTACAAGGGCGATGACCCAGGATAAGATAAGATATGGTTTGTGCAAATGTTTCATGGTGTTTCATTCCCCTTTCCGCTCACATTGATGAGCCATGTGATCACATCCTGAAACACGGTGGTGTTGAGGGAATACACGATGTATTGGCCTTTTTTTTCGGACATGACCAAGTCAGCGCTTTTCAGGATGTTCAGGTGGTTGCTGATTGATGGTTTAGAGATATCGAAGTGATCTGCGATTTCTCCTGCTGTCAGATCCCCTTTTTTCAGCAAATCCAAGATTTGACGGCGGGTGGGATCTGCCAATGCTTTAAAGACGGTGTTCACTTTTCACACTCCGTTAGATAATTAGATAATTAACTAAATAACTTATGATCTAACTATATCATGAGTGGAAAAATAAAACAAGAGAGGAAGGTACCCAGTTTTTGCGCATAAATAAAGCCCCAGCCAACATTTGCGTTGGTTAGGGCTTGGCTTGCTTCATCTTGTTTTTTTTCGTTTGCAACAACTGCTTGATCGTATCTTCGTCTGGTGTGACGTAAATGGTCTGCTGTTGTTCATAGATCACGAAGCCGGGTCGGGCGCCTGAAGGTTTTTTTACATGCTTGATCAGTGTGAAGTCCACTGGTACTTGGCTGGATTCTCGCGCTTTGCTGAAGTAGGCAGCCAACATCGCTGCTTCCATCAGGGTTTCTTCGCTGACTGTTTTGGCACGAATCACCACATGGGAGCCGGGAATGTCTTTCGTATGCAACCAAGTGTCGGTCGCGCGAGCCAACTGGTGCGTCAGATAATCATTTTGCTTGTTGTTTTTTCCAATCAGAATGGTGGTGCCGTCTGAAGCTTGAACGGCAAGCGGAGCCGGAACCTCTTTTTTCTTCCTCTGATTTTTTTTCGGTTGAGCTCTGAGCCAGCCTTCTTCCACCAACTCCTCACGAATTTGTTCTACTTCCCGCAGGGTTGAGTTTTCTAACTGTACCAATACTGACTCCAAGTAAGCTTTATCCTGTTTGGCTTTTTCGATTTGCTCTGCGTTCCATTTTTTAGCCGCTTTCAGCTTGTTGTACTTTTTGAAATAGCGTTGCGCGTTTTCGGCAGGGGTTAACAACGGGTCTAACGCAATGGTTGTTTCCGGCGCTCCTTCTTCATAATAGTTAACTACGCGGACTTCCGTGTCGCCCCGCTTGATTTGATGCATGTAAGAAGTGATCAGTTCCCCGCGGATGCGCCAAATATCCGCTTGGTCGGCTGAGGCTAGTTCGTCTGTTAAAATAGTGATTTTCTTTTCGTGTTTGTCAATTTCGTTTTTCAATTTGCGGATCAAGTCGACGGTTTGTTGCCGCACTCGGTCTCGCTCCGCTTTGCCGAAAAAAAAGTGTTCCAAACATGCGCTCATCGTCGGGTAGCTTTTGGCCTCCCCTGTCACATGGGTCAACGGCCACAAAGAGAAGAAGCTCTTGTCGGCTGTTTTCGTGATGGTGGGTGCATACTGGTGTCTCCTGGCTTTGGCCATCACTTCGTCAAATGCGCGCCATAACTGGTCACGGGTGGCCATCCCAGCCATGTGGATGATTTCTTTGGCGATCAAAGGACCTAAGCCGGTGAATCGCGCTACCATCTGTTTGTCCAGGCGGCCGCTATTGTAATCGAAACCGGCAATAAATGCTTCATGGCCGATGGATAACGGATCGACCTTGTCTTGGGCTGGTGGAGCTACATAAGCCGCGCCAGGGTAGATTTGGCGATGCTGGCTGACGGCGTGGCCAACCCGTTTGATTCCGTCGATAATCGTATGGGTGGCGGGGTCGATTAGGATGATGTTGCTGTGTCTCCCCATGATCTCGATGATGAGACGCCGTGTCACTTCATCCCCCAATTCGTCGCGGGAACGGAAATCGAAATGGATAATCCGTTCCATGCCCACTTGTTTAATCGCTTCGACAATCCCACCTTCACTGTGCTTGCGCAGAAGCATGCAGAACATTGGCGGCTCCGGGGGATTCTCCTGTGGAATGTCCGTCAACTGCACCCGTGCGTATGCGGGATGTGCAGATAAGAGCAATTTATGGTTTTTTCCTTGCGAGCGGATGTGCAGTACCAATTCCGCCTCGCCCGGTTGATAAACTTTTGTGATCCGTCCACCAATCAATCCCTGTAATTCGTGCGTAATTGCATGCGTAACCAATCCATCAAATGACATGATTCGTTCATCCTTTTCTTTTTCATACCATCCATTGTATCACAAATTGCGGGAGAGCTTGCCAGGGTATAACAACGGGATGCCGCTTTTTTGTTTCATGTTTGCGTGCTTGTCTGAATACATTGTTCAAAGAAGAGTGGACAAAGGGGGAAGAACGTTGTCAGAACGAGCTCGTTGGGTGGATTGGGAAGTCGAGCGAGTGGCTGCTCATTTCAAAGTGGATCTTGCAAGCGGACTCAGCGACAAAGAGGCCAAAGAGCGGTTGAAGCAAGTCGGTCCCAACCAGCTGGCTGAAGGGGAAAAAGCCTCCTGGTTGTCGTTGTTTATCGAGCAATTTAAAGATTTCATGGTGTTGGTGCTGTTGATCGCCACGCTGATCTCGGGATTGCTGGGGGAATATACGGATGCGATAGCTATTATCGCCATTGTGCTCTTGAATGCCGTATTGGGTTTTATTCAGGAGATGCGTGCGGAAAAGTCGCTCAGCGCGCTGAAAAAGTTATCCGCACCGACAGCAAAAGTGTTGCGTGAGGGCGAATGGAAGCGGGTGGATGCTTCTCAACTGGTGCCCGGAGATGTGATCATGTTAGAAAGCGGGGATCGTATCCCAGCGGATGTCCGGTTCGCACAAACAGAAGGATTGTATGTGGAAGAATCAGCGTTGACCGGTGAATCGGTGCCGGTGACCAAGCAGTCTTCCAGCTTGCCTCGCGCCGAAGTGGCATTGGGTGACCGCAAGAACATGGGGTATATGGGTACCATGGTAGTGCGCGGGAACGGCTTGGGGATTGTTGTTCACACCGGCATGGCGACAGAAATGGGACGGATCGCGCACCTTTTGGAAAACACCGAGACGATGGACACGCCGCTGAAACGACGGTTGGAGCAGTTGGGCAAAGTGCTGATCGTGGTTGCTTTGCTGTTGACGGCTTTAGTTGTGTTCACGGGCATTTTGCACGGCCATGATGCGTACAAGATGTTTTTGGCTGGGGTGTCTCTGGCAGTGGCCGCTATCCCTGAAGGATTGCCTGCGATTGTCACCATTGCGCTCGCACTTGGCGTGCAACGGATGATTAAGCGGCGAGCGATTGTCAGGAAGCTGCCTTCTGTCGAAACTCTTGGTTGCGCCACGGTGATTTGTTCGGACAAGACGGGGACGCTGACGCAAAACAAGATGAGCGTGACCCATCTATGGGCGGATGGCAAACGGATACAGGTAAGTGGGAGCGGGTATGTACCAGAAGGGGAATTTCAAGCCGATGGCGCCACTGTGAAAGTGGAGAAGGAGCCCGCTTTGCGGCGGTTGCTGGAAGTAGCAGCTTTATGTAATAACGCCCAGCTGATACAAAAAACAGAGAAAAACGGCTTGCTCAAGAAGTCGGAAGCGTGGGTGGTTAACGGCGATCCGACCGAAGGGGCGCTGTTGGTTGCGGCGGCCAAGGCGGGACTCGACAAAGAGCACCTGGCTGGGGAATGGGAAAGGATCAAAGAGCTTCCCTTTGATTCAGAACGGAAGATGATGTCAGTCATTCTGGAGAACAAAAGCAAAGGGCGCGTGGTGTTTAGCAAAGGTGCTCCCGATGTGTTGCTGACAAAATGTACCCATCTGTTGGAGCAGGGGCGCAAAGTGCCGTTGACCGACGCCAAGCGGGAACAGATTCTGCGCCACAATGAGGAGTTGGCAAGCATGGCTTTGCGCAACTTGGGCTTCGCTTACCGGGAATTGGATAGTCGGCACACAACCCTGAAGGAAGGGCAGTACGAGCAGCAATTGGTTTTTGTCGGCTTGGCGGGGATGATCGACCCTCCACGAGCGGAAGTGAAAGAAGCGATCAACGTTTGCCGGAAAGCGGGAATCAAAACGGTGATGATCACAGGCGACCACCAGACTACGGCAGTAGCCATTGCGCGGGAACTGGGAATCAAGCGCCCACAGGGTTTGACACTCACCGGACAAGATCTCTACAATATGAGTGATGATGAATTTCAAAAGAAAGTAAATGACGTCGATGTATATGCTCGTGTTTCGCCGGAACACAAATTGCGGATTGTGAAAGCATTGCAACAGGCGGGCCAAGTAGTGGCGATGACAGGGGATGGGGTGAATGACGCTCCGGCCATCAAATCGGCTGATATCGGTATCGCCATGGGTATTACCGGAACGGATGTCTCCAAAGAAGCTTCCTCCCTAATCCTGGCAGATGACAACTTTTCAACGATCGTGGCAGCGGTGGAGGAAGGAAGGAACATCTATGAAAACATCCGCAAATTCATCAGTTATTTGCTGGCGAGCAACGTCGGCGAGATTTTGATTATGTTTTTGGCTATGTTGGCCGGTTTACCTTTGCCGCTGGTGCCCATTCAGATCTTGTGGGTTAACTTGGTGACCGATGGCTTGCCTGCAATGGCGCTCGGTATTGACCCGGCCGAGGAAGACACCATGGTGCGTTCGCCGCGCAACAGCCGTGAAAGTGTGTTTGCGCGCGGTGTGGGCTGGAAGATCGTGACGCGAGGGCTCTTGATCGGAGCGAGTTCGTTGATGGCTTTTTGGGTTACTTACTTAGAGACGCCGGACGATTTGGTGCGGGCGCAGACGGTTGCCTTCGCTACATTGGTGTTCGCCCAGCTGATCTATGTATTTGATTGCCGTAGCCAAGGGACGATATTCCAACGCACTCCGCTGGACAATCTGCCGCTGGTATTGGCGGTGCTGTCATCCGCTGTCCTGTTGTTGGCAGTGATTTATTATCCGCCGTTACAGCCCGTATTCCATACGGTTTCGCTCGGCGTGCGCGAGTGGATTTTGGTTATAGTTACATCGACGCTTCCTGTCATATTGGCGGGCATCCTTGACTTGCTCCGCCCCATGGCCAGACGTACCCAAAGAATGATGCACAGCTCATGACCTGAGAGGAGAGACAGAATGAAGTTCACCAAGATGCATGGCTTGGGCAATGATTTTGTGGTGATTCATATGCCCTTCGCCCCCGACTTCACTGAGCTTGCCGCGTTGGCGCCGCGTATTTGTGACCGCCACACCGGGGTGGGGGCGGATGGAATCGCCGTGTTGTACCCATCCACGGCTGCCGATATCGCCATGAGGATTATTAACAGTGACGGTAGCATCGCCGAACAATGCGGAAATGCGATGCGATGTGTGGCCAGATATGTTTATGAGCGGATGAATGGTTTGCGGAAGCAGTTTACGATTGAGAGTAAGATCGGTGTGCAACCGGTTTGGATCGAAGCCGAAGCAGGCGTAGTTAGCCGGGTGCGCATCGACATGGGACAACCGGTGTTGACGCCTCGGGAGATTCCACTTGAGCTTCCAGGGGAATCTGCGATTGAACAAACGCTTTCGGTTGAAGGGCGGTCGTTTGTTTATACAGCGGTCAGCATGGGCAATCCCCATATGGTGATTGCTGTGGAGGATGCAACCGCATTTCCAGTGGCAAAGTGGGGACCGTTGCTGGAGAAGCATCCACTTTTTCCCAACAAAACAAATGTTGAATTTGTGACTTACCATTCTTCGGATGAAGCGACCATGCGGGTATGGGAACGGGGGGTAGGAATCACCCTGGCCTGCGGTTCCGGTGCATGCGCTACCGTTGTGGCTGGTGCGTTGGCAGGGAAATGCGGGCGAAAGGTATTGGTGCACTTGCCTGCGGGGGACTTGTTTATTGAATGGTGTGAGGAAGATGATCGCGTATACATGACCGGGCCAGCGTCATTTGTATATGACGGGGTTTGGCTGGGCTGATGTCAATACGTGTAGGCACCCTTTTCTGGTGAAGAGGGTGCCTTTCGTTTTATGTTTAACTTTGTTGGAACGAATCGGACGGTGTGCCTTGCCGCCTGCTTTTCTTTTTGACGACCCACCACGCCGCGCCAGCAAGGATCAAAATCAGAAGGGTGACACCCCAGCCGATGAAGTTTGGGTATTTGACGTTCAAATCGATCGGTGTTACTTCACCGGGTGCGATTTGCCAAGTAAGTGTTTTGCCATCTTCGCTGACAGTTGTTGCATTATGCGTTTGAGGCTCAATCGGCAACGTCAGGATGAAACGCAGATTAGCACTATCATTCAGCAAGGGGAGGTTCATGCCGTTCATGTCCACCTTGGTGTGCAGTTGCATCTGATGAAACCACAAACCTTGCTGTTGCGTGAATTGAGGTGCGTCTACTTTCAGGAGGGCAATAGGTGAAATTGTTTTAAACTCGGGGCCGGGTGGATGGGCTTTTAAGTTATCCACTTCCTTGCGAGCGATCCACCCCACCTTGTCGCCCTGTTTGATCTCTGTCAGATGGTAGCCGTATTGTTCCAAGCGTTCGCGCAATTGGGCGAATTGAGAGAGCAACAAGGGGTTTGTTTCCACTTTCAGTTCATAAATTCCCGAACCGTCGGAGTGAACCGTTAGATGAAAATGCCCATTAACGCAACCGCTCAGCGTTAACAAAAGTATGCACAGGCAACTGAGAGTAAGTAGTTTTCGAGGCATGAATCCACCTTCTTTCAAGCAATCTATTAAGTAGCCTTACTATATCTATTTACCAGACATCTCTTTGCCTGTCAGTTTGCCTGCATACACTAGATCATACTAGAAATCAGCGGGTGATGCATCCCTGATGAGAAGAAAAAGAAATCATATGTTTGTGTGGTGGATTTTTTATTGGTTTATAGCAAGGGATGATGCTACATTTAGAAGAGCGAGGTTCTGAAAAGGTAGAAACGGGGTAGGATATAGACGGATATATTATTAGATTTTTTTTATTTTTCGGTTATCTGTCCGTTGGGTGGGACATCAGCATGCTCCCTAAAAGAAGGAGGCAAGCTGTTTTGTGGGGCAACTGTGCCCAAACGGTTTACCGCTTAAGGAGCATGTGGGTGGTGTTCCAAAACAGCCGTCGGAGTTAACAGAAAGGAGTTATCATGCGATTTGATACAAAACGAGTCATGGTGATCCCGTTCACGGCAGAACGGATGAAACAGGCAATCCATAACAAGGAAAAGTTGGCTGAATCCCTTCATATTCACATTCCAGATGACTGGCCGCATCCCGATTTGGCGGAGGCCTTGCCCGTCGTGTATGAACAAACGCGTTTGCAATCAAACGAACGGGTTTGGAATGCGTTGGCGATTGACAGAGAGGCGAACAGCTTGATCGGAGATGTGGGATTCAAAGGTGGACCGGATGCTTCGGGTGTGGTCGACATCGGCTACAGTATTGTCCCTGCCTATCAAGGACGGGGCTATGCCACGGAAATCGCTCTAGCGGCTGTAGATTGGGTGAAGCGGCAACCGGGGGTCAAACGGATCACCGCCAAGTGCGACATGGAGAACAAAGCGTCTGTGCGCGTGCTGGAGAAATCGGGGTTTGTCCGCGTTGGACAAGACGGAATCTGGTTGAAATGGATGTGGAAAAAGGCGAAACGGAACGAGTAAGAACCCCGTTTTGGTTCATCCTAAGACAAGGTGCACCGCTGATGGGCTCCCTGCTTTCAATGGTAACGATTTCACCAAGCTTCGCGCCGGTTTTCGCTTTTGAAATTGGAAGATGATTAGGGTAAAATGTGTGATGATTTGGCAACTGTTGCTTCAGTAAATGAAAAATGGATGGTGAAAAAATGAATCTTTTATCTTTCGACTATTCCAAAGCACGTTCTTTTATACAAGAACATGAAGTTAGCCAATTGGGTCCAGCGATTCACTTGGCGCATGACATGTTACATAACAAAACGGGTGCGGGTGCGGATTTCTTAGGATGGGTTGATTTGCCACGCGATTATGACCAAGAAGAGTTCGCCCGCATCAAACGGGCCGCCGCCAAAATCCAGTCCGACTCTGATGCCCTCGTCGTTATCGGTATCGGCGGTTCTTATCTGGGAGCGCGGGCAGCGATCGAGATGCTGACCCATACATTCTACAACCAGTTGCCGAAGGGCAAACGGAATACGCCAGAAATTTATTTTGTCGGCCATCACATCAGTTCGGTCTATGTGGCTGAATTGCTGGAATTGTTGGAGGGCAAAGAGGTGAGTGTCAACGTCATTTCCAAATCAGGCACCACGACGGAACCCGCCATCGCTTTCCGCATCTTCCGCGAGTACTTGGAATCCCGCTACGGCAAGGAAGAAGCGCGCCGTCGCATTTACGCTACAACGGACCGCGCCAAAGGGGCATTAAAGAAATTGGCTGAGGAAGAAGGGTATGAGAGCTTCGTTATTCCCGACGATGTAGGCGGGCGTTATTCCGTCCTGACTGCGGTGGGTCTGTTGCCGATCGCAGTGGCGGGCATTGACATTGATGCCATGATGGCCGGGGCACAAGCCGGTATGCAACTGTATGGAAACGCAGATTTGGAGCAGAATGAGGCTTATCAGTATGCAGCCGTGCGGAATGCGTTGTATCGCAAGGGCAAAACCACGGAGTTGTTGGTCAATTACGAGCCTTCCCTGCAGTATTTCAGCGAGTGGTGGAAACAGTTGTACGGTGAGAGCGAGGGTAAAGATTACAAAGGCATCTTTCCGGCTTCGGTCAACTTCACCACGGACTTGCATTCCATGGGTCAGTACATCCAAGAAGGCCTGCGCAACATCTTTGAAACGGTTGTTTTTGTGGAAAAATCGGCCAAAACGATGGTGATCAAGGAGGATGCAGAGAATCTTGACGGCCTGAACTACTTGGCAGGTAAAGATCTTGATTTCGTTAATACCAAAGCGTTTGAGGGAACCATGTTGGCCCACACCGACGGCGGGGTGCCCAATTTGGTAGTGAAAGTGAAAGAACTTTCCCCCTTCGCGTTTGGACAGTTGGTTTACTTCTTTGAAAAGGCTTGTGGCGTGAGCGGTTATTTGCTCGGTGTGAATCCGTTTGACCAACCAGGAGTGGAAGCGTACAAGAAAAATATGTTTGCTTTGCTCGGCAAACCTGGTTTTGAAGCGGAGCGCGAAGCGTTGTTGCGCCGATTGGAGAAGTGACTTGTGAAACATGGCGGCTATCCTGCTGCCATGTTTTACTTTTGTAGTATGCGTGCTGGGTCTAATTGGCAAGATGGATTGGAAAGGGATTTTTTATTTTTGCGTCAAATAAAATATATGTTTCACTTGAATAAAAATATAGACAAGTGGTCATTTTGCGCCTAGTATGAACGTTGACCACCCCACATCGCGTGGAAGTCACTCTGTTGATCCAGACTGAAAGGGGGAAGCGAATGCAGACGGGAAGTTTCCAGTGGATGAAATCATTGAATAAGTCAACAATTTTGAACATGGTCCGTGTGCATGGCCCTATCTCGCGGGCGGAAATCGCGAAGTTGACCAAGTTGACGCCACCAACCGTGACCAATATTGTCAATGAACTGTTGCAAGATGGCTTGATTGTGGAAAGCAATTTGGGGGAGTCGACTGGTGGACGTAAGCCGATCATGCTCCGCATCAATGCGTCTCGATTTTATGTGATCGGCGTGTACGCCCGTTTGGGAAGGCTGGATGCCGCAGTTGCTCACCTTGATGGCAGGATGGTTCACCAATGTGCCCAGGAATTGCCCTTACAAATGGATCAATCAGCCTTCATGGAAGCGTTGAAAGCGATTGTGAAAGAGGCATTGGCCATGGCTGGCGCAGATGGGCAACCTGTCCTCGGCATTGGAGTAGGAGTGCGCGGGCTTGTCAATCCTCGCTTGGGAGAGTTAGTGTTCGCACCCCATTTTAATCTGAAACACGTACCGATCAAAACGATGTTGGAAGAGACTTGCCAGTTGCCGGTGGAAGTGGAGAATGATGTACGGGCGATGGCTTTGGCGGAAAGCTGGTTCGGTCAAGGGAAAGAACTGGACAATTTTGTCACTGTCTATGCCGGAGCTGGGATTGGCTCGGGCATCATCTTGAAAAATGAATTGTACCAAGGCGTCTCATATGGGGCAGGAGAGATTGGTCACACCACGATTGACATAGCCGGCCCGTTATGCCGGTGCGGCAACAAAGGGTGCCTTGAGGCGCATGCATCTACCCCGGCTCTCGTCAAGCGGGCTCGAAACATGATGGAAGGCGGCAGAAAGAGCGTTTTGCACGAAATGGTGCAGGGAAAGTTGTCCCAATTGACTGAAGAGCACCTTTTTGTGGCACTCAAGCAGGGAGATGAGTTGGCTAGAGAGATATTTGTTTATGCTGGGGAATGTTTGGGAATTGGCTTGGCGAACTTGATTAACATCTTTAATCCTTTACGTATCATTGTCAATGGGAGCCTGACCCGTGCAGGCGCATGCTTGATGGAACCGCTCGCGCACACCGTAAAAAAACACGCATTGTCCTCATCGGCGAACAATTTGTCGATCACGGTATCCGATTTGGGGAACCGGGCGGCATTAATCGGCGCATACACACAGGTGTTGCGCAAGATTTTCGCACCGAGTGCGTAAAATGTGATAAGTAGGCCCAAAGGCTTGCGATGGTTGCTCTCAAGCAGGTTCAAATAAGCGCGGAAGGTTATGAATATTCTTATCATCAGTGGGACCTGTATGTTTGGGAATCCGATCGCGAACGAACATGGGTAATGAATTAAAAAAGTAATTAGAAACAAAAGATAATCAAGAGATAAAAGAAAAAATAGATTGAATCATAAGTAAAAATTATGAAATAATAAAAAGGCATACTGTTTCGTATGTCGAAAGAGAGTGCTTCTGAGGTACATTACATAGGTGAATCTAATCTTTTTTCAAAAACATACTTCGGCCCGGTGGGGCAAGTTAGATGGGGCAATGGCTGGACGTCTTGATATTTGGCCATCTGTCACTTGCGCACGATAAGGAGGAATCAATATGGACCGGTTGGAGCAATTGATGAAAGAGCTGAGTGAAGCGAATGGTGTGCCAGGGTTTGAACGAGATGTGCGCATCAAGATGGAACACCATCTGGCTCCTTTGTCTGAAGAGATTTTGCGTGACCGGATGGGTGGGATTGTAGCCAAAAAAACGGGTGATGCCAATGGCCCCCGCATTTTGCTGGCTGGCCATCTGGATGAGATCGGTTTTATGGTGACGCAAATCACAGACAAAGGTTTCTTGCGGTTTCAACAATTGGGCGGATGGTGGTCGCACAATGTGTTAGGGCATCGCGTGACTGTTCAGTCTCGCAAAGGGGATTATGTCGGCATCATCGGTTCCAAAGCGCCACATGTGCTGGGTGCGGAGGAGAAAAACCGCTTGGTTGAACTTAAAGAGATGTTTATCGACGTGGGCGCGACGAGCAAGGAAGAAGTGGAAGAGATGGGAATCCGCTTAGGTGATCCCGTGGTGCCGATGTCTGACTTTTTTATGATGCGTGGCGGACAATGGTGGTGCGGCAAGGCCTTGGACAACCGTGCTGGTTGCGCTTTGGCGATCGAAGTGTTGCGGGAACTGCAAGGGCAAGATCATCCCAACACGGTTTATGCCGGCGCGACCGTACAAGAAGAAGTAGGTATGCGGGGAGCCTCTGCCTTGGCTCAGTTGGTGCGCCCAGATGTGGCGTTTGCGCTGGATGTTGGCCTGGCTTATGATACACCAGGGTTTGAGAGCTATCCGGCCAAAGCCGATTTGGGGGAAGGACCGACGATGTTTTTGTTGGATCATTTTATGATCGGTCATGGCAAGTTGCGGGACTTGGTGCTAGATACTGCCGAAGAACTGGGGATTCATGTACAATTGGACGCGCTAATGGGTGGCGGAACCGACGGCGGCAAGTTTCATCTGCACGGCATCGGTTGCCCCACGGTGGCCATCGGCTTCCCAACCCGTTATGTACACAGCCACAACTCCGTGATGGCCCGGAGAGATTTTGAACAAGCGTTGCAATTAGTCACGGCTGTGGTGAAAAAGTTGGATAACAAACGATTGGAAGATATTTGTTATTAAACCAAAATTTAAAAAAATATAAAGCGGCTTTTTTTACTGAAAGGGGTTGAAAAACCCCTTTAATTTTTTTATGATAGTAATCACATTAAGAGTTTTTTTATCCCATTTCAAAATGCCTTTTGTAATAATTTGCACGCAAAGACTTGAATTGTTTAAAAATTCAGGAGGGGGAGAAAACCCAAAGCCAATCACGGCTTAGAGAAAAGGGGATATCCAGCTAAAAAAGAAAAAACCACAATACCCTGCGGAATATTTTTGTAATCTTAAATTTTCACAATACATCAACAAAAGGGTTTGTTTCTGATATTTTTGGCTGGATAGAAAAATCGTAAGATTAACACTGTTTGGTAGGGAGGGAGTTTGGTATGAGTTTATTGCGAACTAAGGATATTGGCGCGCTATTAAAAGAGGCGCAGAGCAAAGGCAAGCTGAAACGGGATTTGGGAGCTTGGGATTTGACGCTCCTGGGGATTGGCGCAATTATCGGAACAGGGATTTTTGTATTGACCGGTGCAGGCGCGCTGACAGCCGGACCTGCCTTAATCCTTTCGTTTATCATCGCCGGCGTTGCCTGTGCGTTCGCTGCTTTGGCTTACGCAGAATTCGCTTCTTTGGTGCCGATTTCCGGATCGGTTTACACTTACAGTTATGCGACATTGGGTGAATTGATCGCTTGGATCATCGGTTGGGACTTGGTGTTGGAGTATCTTTTCGCCGTGAGTTCGGTGGCTGTTGGTTGGTCAGGGTATTTTCAGTCATTGCTGGGCGGCTTCGGCATCCATCTGCCAGAAGCGTTGACTGCCGCACCTGGCGCCAAAGAGGGCGTTACCAGCTTCTTTAACTTGCCGGCATTTTTGATCGTGATGCTAATCACATTCTTGCTTTCCCGCGGTATCTCCGAATCCAAAAAGGTAAACAACATCATGGTTGTGATCAAAGTAGCCGTGGTGCTCCTCTTCATCTTTGTCGGAGTGGGCTATGTGAAGCCAGCAAACTGGGAACCGTTTACACCGTTTGGATTTGAAGGCGTTTTCCAAGCTGCGGCGCTGGTGTTCTTCGCTTATGTCGGTTTTGACGCTGTTGCGGCCGCTGCGGAAGAAACCCGCGACCCGAAACGGGATCTCCCAAGAGGATTGTTGTGGTCGTTGGGGATTTGTACACTCCTTTATGTAGTTGTTACAGCCATTATGACTGGGGTTGTGCCATTTGCCCAATTCAAAGGCCATGAAGATCATCCGGTTTCCTTGGTGTTGCAAATGGCTGGACAAGATTGGGTTGCCGGTTTGGTTGACTTGGGTGCGATTTTGGGGATGACCACCGTTATTTTGGTCATGCTGTATGGACAAACCCGGATTTTCTTCTCCATGTCCCGGGACGGGCTGTTGCCAAAAATGTTTTCACAGGTTCATCCCAAGTATAAAACGCCGTTTACCAGCACATGGATTTTGGGAACTATCGCTGCATTCATCGCTGCGTTGCTGCCATTGCAAAAACTGGCGGAATTGGTGAACATCGGTACATTGACCGCCTTTACGCTGGTGTCTGTCGGGGTGATTGTCCTGCGCAAGACCCAACCTGATTTGCCACGTGCCTTCCGGTGCCCGGGCGTGCCGGTCATTCCGTTGATTGCGATTGGAGCTTGTCTGTTCCTGATCTCCAAGTTGGCGGTTATCACTTGGATCGCGTTTGGCGTATGGTTGCTGATCGGATTGGTGGTATACTTCACCTATTCCCGCAAGCATTCGCTGTTGAATGATTCCTCTGCATCAGGCAAATAAGAAATGATGACAGACAAAAGCATCCCCTAAGTTGGGGGATGCTTTTTTACGTGTCAGTCTTACGTTGTTTGATTTCGATGCGGCGGGGGGATGGAGTGTCATGTTTCGGCACGGTGACTGTCAGCAACCCGTGCTCGTACTCAGCCGTGACGTGATCCAGGTTGGCGGTTTCCGGCAAGGTGATCGAGCGGTGAAACGAGCTGTATCTGCGCTCAGCTTGATGCATGTTCTCCCCTTGTGATTGAGTAGTTTGCTTATGTGCCCCTTTGATGATTAATGAGCGGCCGTGCGCTTCGATTTCAACCACGTTGGGGTCAATTCCAGGAAGTTCGGCTTCGATCACAAACCGATCCGTTTCTTCCTTGAAGTGGATGGCTGGTATCTGTGGCATGGGGTGGGTGAACAACGGGTTTTCAAAAAAACGCTCAAAGGTGCGGTTGATCTCTTGATGCAATCGAGTAATGGGATGATGGGTGGATGGAAGATTTTGTCCGCTGATGCGCATGAAGTCACCTCCTTTACTTCGCGTCGGTTGTTTTGTGCTTAGTATGGAGCGGTATACGTCAAATATGCAAGCAAAAAGCTGCACCCTTTCCAAAAGAGTGCAGCTTTTATCTTTTTCAAGATTTGTTGCCCTATTCTCACGCAGGGATATCCGATTTGGAAGGGCGTAACAGCTTCAATTTGGTAAACAGCCGGATCAACCGGGTTCCCATGGGGAACATTCGCAATTCTTGTTCGGTGATCGTTTTGCTGATAATCAGTGCGATGATGTAGATCACGCCCGCAACAACGCACAGGCTGAGCGCAGCCAAGGTGTTCGTCAGTCGGGAAGCGTGCTCCAAATCCATGGTGTCGTTGATGAAAAGGTAAGCACCGGTCAACGCAATCCCCATGATCAGAGTGCTGAAACCAGGTTTGATAAATTGGCGAGTCAGCGAGAGCTTCACTCCCGTCACACGAATGACCATCCACATGTTTAGCGCACAGACAACCAGGTAAGCCAGCACCATGGCTAAGGCTGAACCAGCAATGCCCATGATCGGAATAAAGATGAAGTTGCCGATGACTTTGCAGACGGCGCCGATCAACAAATGGCGTACTGGCACTTTGTTGTGTCCAAGGCCTTGCAAAATGCCCGAACTGGTCACAGCTAATGTGCTGAAGATGGCTGAGAATGCCAAGACGGACAGCGTGACGGTTCCGGCGTCATCCTGATACATCATCACGTTGAGCGGACGCGCTAGAATTGCCAACATTACGCAGGAGGGTAAGCTGATAATTGTGGTCATTAACCACGCTTGTTGCGTCTTGTGCTCAACCGCCGCCATCTCTTGTTTGGCGACATGGGCCGAGATGGCTGGGATCAAAGCCAACGTCAGAGAGGAGGAGAAGGTAGAGATCACATTGACAAACGGCTCTCCTCGACTGTATATGCCAAACAGCGTATTGGTCATGCTGGCTGTGTTGCCTTCCGCCATCAGCAGGCGGGGGACGGTGAACGAATCGATCAGACCGATCAGAGGCAACACCAAGGACGCAAGCGAAATCGGGATAGCGTACTTCAAGATTTTTTTGGCCAGTGGAAACAGTGGTTCCTTCGTTTTGGTCACATTTAGACCAGCTTGTCTGGCCGTATTCAGATCGCGGCTATTGTACCACATGACAACCACCAATCCGGCGATGGCGCCAGTCAAAGCGCCGGAGGTCGCTCCTGCCGCCACCGTCTCCTGCGGCAAGTTTGCTTGAACCATCCAGTAAGTGAGCCCGATCACCGTTCCCACTCGTACCACTTGCTCGACGACTTGCGAGACCCCGGTCGGCATCATTTGTTGGTGGCCTTGAAAGTACCCGCGGTAAACAGCCATGATCGGTACAAACACGATGGCACACGCCAGTACCTTCAGCGAGGATTCGGTATCCGGGTTGTTCAGCATTACGTTGGCGATGAAATGAGACCCGAAGAACAAGAGTGAAAAAGCGATTAAGCCGCTGATGCTCAAAATCAACGATGCCGCCTTCAATACCCGGCGCGCTCCCGCATGATCGTTGTTGGACAAACGTTCAGCCACAAACTTGGATACAGTGATCGGAATGCCGGCTGAAGCGATCATGAGCAGAATCGTATAAAACGGAAATGAAATACGATAGAGCCCAACGGTTTCATCACCGGCGATGTTCTGAAACGGCGCCCAGAACAAACTGCCGATGATTTTCGTGAACAATGTTGCTACACTTAAGATAACAGTTCCTTTTACCAATTTGTTTGACATGTCGTCAACATCCTTCTATTCCTTTGTCTACAATGCACTATTCTATCAGGAACGGGCGATAAATTCGACCTGCAGGAATTGAATGCATTGTAAAGAATAGGGATGATCCCCTTGATTTTGGAGATAATTTGGATGGAAATGAGAGAAGAGAGTGTGGGGTTTAGCGATGACAACACAAGAGAAGCTGACTGCAATGAGCATGACAGGATATGGGAGGGGAGAAGTGGAGACGGCGGAATGCCGCGTCACAACTGAGATTCGCTCGGTGAACCATCGCTTTTTAGATGTGGTGGTGCGTCTGCCACAAGGATGGATGTCTTTGGAGGAAGATATCCGTAGACTTGTGCAATCCGTGGTACGTCGGGGGCGAGTGGATGTCTTTGTTTCTCTGGAGGGGATGGCACCGCCGGAGCGAAAAGTGGAGATCGATTGGCAATTCGTTGAAAGTTTTATGGCGGCAGGAAGTGCATTGCAACACAAATGGGGAATCGAACCTCAATTGACTTTGGCTGACCTGATACATAAACCGGAATTCTGGATAATAGAAGAAGTTAAGCGGGACGTGGAGGAATATAAGGATATTTGTCTCAAAGCCGTGGAACAGGCATGCATCCGCTTGAAAGAAATGCGTATGCGAGAGGGATTGCGGCTGGCGGAAGATGTGTCCGCAAGACTGGCAGAGCTGATGAAAATAGTCGGGCAGATTGAAGCCGAAGTGCCACAGATCAAAACGCATGTAGAGTCCCGGTTGATGGCGCGGTTGTCAGAAATGCTGGCTGATGTGGATACCCCTCCGGAACGGGTGGTGGCAGAGGTGGCGATCTGGGTGGACAAAGCTGACATCACTGAGGAACTGACCCGTCTCAAAAGCCACGCTGAACAATTTCAAGCGGCCTTAAAACAACCAGAGCCTGTGGGCAGACGTCTCGATTTTCTGGTGCAGGAGATGAACCGCGAAGTGAATACGATCGGCTCCAAAGCCAATCTCCACACCATTAGCGCTTTCGTGGTTGATTGCAAGAGCGTTCTTGAAAAAATGAAAGAACAGGTGCAAAATATGGAGTAAAACATTGATTCTCGCCAAAAAAGTGTCTAAAATAGCGTAGTAGGATCAAGAGATGCTTGAGAGAAGATAGCAACCCCATTTGACAAATATGAGACAATGGGCGAGGAGGTACTCACGCTTGGGGATCAAATTAATCAATATCGGTTTCGGAAACATCGTTTCAGCGAATCGCATCGTTTCGATTGTGAGCCCCGATTCTGCGCCAATTAAGCGCATCATACAAGAAGCGCGCGAACGCGGGGTGCTCATCGACGCAACCTATGGCCGGCGCACACGGGCGGTCATCATTACCGACAGTGACCATGTGATCCTGTCAGCCGTTCAGCCGGAGACGGTGGCGCACCGGTTGGCAAGCAAAGAACAACATGAAGAGATCGTAGAGTAGGAAGGACTAGCTATGAGAGCCGATTATCAAAAAGAAGGACTATTGCTTGTAGTTTCAGGTCCATCCGGCGTGGGGAAAGGAACGGTTTGCGCGGCGTTGCGCAAACGGATGCCCGAGCTTACGTATTCCGTATCGGCTACAACCCGGGCGCCGCGTGAAGGGGAAGTGGACGGGGTCAATTATTTTTTCAAGACCGTGCCCGAATTCCAAAATATGATTGAACAAGATGAATTGATTGAGTGGGCCCAGTATGTTGGCAATTATTACGGAACCCCGCGTCGGGTGGTGGAAGAGACGTTGGCTTCTGGCCGCGATATCCTGTTGGAAATCGAAGTGCAGGGTGCCCTGCAAGTGAAGGAAAAATTTCCACAAGGCATCTTCATTTTTCTCGTTCCCCCCACCTTCGAAGATCTGCGCAAGCGGATTGAGGGGCGAGGGTCCGAGACGGAAACTTCTTTAAACAGCCGCTTGCATGCCGCGAGCGATGAATTGAAACAAATTGAACACTATGATTATGTGGTCATTAACGACAAAGTGGAGAAAGCGTGTGAACGGATTCAGAGCATTATCCTCGCCGAACACTGTCGGAAAGACCGACTGGTCATTAGTGAATAGATGGGAGGGAAATCAATTGCTGTATCCATCTATTGACCTGTTGATGACAAAAGCGGACAGCAAGTATTCGTTGGTTGTTGTCGCTTCCAAGCGGGCGCGTCAATTGTTGGACGGTCATGAACCGCAATTGCAACCGCGTTCCAAAAAGTACGTGGGTGCCGCTTTGGAAGAGATCGCTGCGGATTTGCTTGTTCCAACCAACCGCACACCAAACAAATAACTGTTGAAGGACGGGGACGTTTCCAGACGATGCTAGTTGGAGGCGTTCCCCTGCTTCCGTTTCGAGAGCGGACGGCTCATTCCCGTCCGCAAACGCAATGTTTTAAAGCGGCGTTTGCCGCTAGGTATCGCATCGACAGAAGAAAGAGGGATGCTCATGCGCGGGAAACGCGTGGTTTTGGGAGTGACAGGGGGGATCGCGGCTTTCAAGGCGGCATCGATCGCGAGCCAATTGACCCAGCGCGGGGCAGATGTTCGCGTGATTATGACGGCTTCCGCTACCCAATTCATCACCCCCCTGACAATGCAAATCCTGTCCCGCCATTCCGTCGCCGTCGACACGTTCGATGAGCGCAATCCGGCGGTGGTGAACCATATTGACTTGGCCGATCACGCCGATTTGTTTTTGATCGCTCCGGCCACGGCTAACTTCATGGGCAAGCTGGCAATGGGGTTGGCAGATGATATGCTGACGACAACACTATTGGCGACGCTCGCCCCGATTGTGGTAGCGCCGGCGATGAATGTACATATGTACCAAAATGCCGTTGTGCAGGAGAATATGAACCGTCTTCGGGCACGCGGCGTCCGATTCATCGATCCAGCGGAAGGGCAATTGGCTTGCGGTTATGTGGGGCAGGGGCGAATGGCTGAACCGGAAGAGATCGTGGCGTGGGTTGAACGCTTCTTTGATACTAACCGCCCACTGGCGGGAAAAAAGGTATTGATCACGGCGGGGCCGACGCAAGAGCCGATTGATCCTGTCCGCTATATCTCCAATTATTCTTCTGGCAAGATGGGCTATGCCCTGGCAGAAGCGGCGGTGGCTGCGGGGGCGGAAGTTATTCTCGTCAGCGGTCCGGTTTCGCTCCCTACCCCTGAAGGCGTAACCCGAATTGATGTTGTCCGTACGCGAGAGATGAAAGAGGCCGTCATGCGGATGCTACCGGAAGCGGATGTGATCATCAAGGCCGCGGCGGTGTCCGATTATCGGCCGAAAGTGGAGTTGGCTTCAAAGCGGAAGAAGTCTTCCTCCGAATGGTTGCTGGAGTTGGAGAAAACGGAGGACATCGCGAGTGAAGTAGGCAAACGCAAACGGCCCGATCAATTGTTTGTCGGCTTTGCCGCGGAAACGGATCGGGTGGCGGAGTATGCGAAATCCAAGCTGGTGCGCAAAGGGCAGGACTTGGTTGTGGCTAATGATGTCACTCTGCCGGGAGCCGGCTTTGGCACCGACACCAATATTGTTACCATCTATGACCGGGATGGGGAAGTGTGTGCTCTGCCTTTGCTCAGCAAACGCGAAGTGGCCGAGCGGATTATCCAGTTGATCGGAGAGCGATTGCATGAACGGCGGTAAGTGCATTGCCCAGGTGATCGTAGATGTGCCAACCAAGGCGACGGACCGACCCTTCGATTATCTGGTTCCCGAAAGCTTGCGTGGGGAAGTGCGGATCGGTTGCCGGGTTAAGGTACCGTTTGGCCCGCGCAAAGTGTTGGGGTATGTGGTCGATTTGAAGGATGAAGCGGAAACACCCCGCCTCAAAGCCATATTGGATGTGCTGGATTTTGTGCCCCCCCTGACGCCGGAATTGGTGCAGCTGGGCTTTTTTATGGCTGACGAGTACTTATGCCGTACGATGACAGCGCTCGCTTCCATGGTACCGGCAGTGTTGAAGGGGACTTATGCAAAAGTGGTGAGTCTCGGGCCTGGGGCTTCTGCCGAAACAGATTCGCTGATCGACCTGCCGGCCGTACCGCTGTTTGCCCGGTTGCGCGAAAACAAAGAGTGTTCATGGGATGAAGCTTTGGATGCGGTTGGTGGTGATGCTCGCTTGTTGCGCCGATTGGCAGAAGCGGGCCGGATACGAGTGGAAGAGCGAATCGGTGACCGGGTAACGAGGCAAAAAGTGATGTGGGTGTGGCCTAAGCAATCGACGGATGAGCTTAACCGGACATTGGAGCGGCTATCAGGGCGGGCCAAACGGCAGAAAGAGGTGCTTCGCTATTTTGCGGAACAACCGGAAGCCATTCCTCTGCCCACTTTGCTGGCGGAATTGCGAGTGGCGCGTTCCACCGTCCAAAAGCTGGTGGAGATGGAGGTGTTGGCATGGGAAGAACGGGAAGAATACCGTGACCCATTTAAACACCGGTCGTTTCAGCCTACCGAGCCATTGCCGCTGACACGGGAGCAGGCGGCGGCACTGACGGCGATCGTAAAGCCGATTCATGAACGCTGTTACCATTCCGTGCTGTTGCAAGGTGTCACAGGAAGCGGCAAGACGGAAGTGTATTTGCAAGCGATCGCTGAAGCGCTCAAACTGGGTCGTGAGGCGATTGTACTCGTGCCGGAGATTTCGCTCACACCGCAGATGGTCGAACGGTTTAAAGGGCGATTTGGCGATCAAGTAGCCGTTTTGCACAG
Organism: Laceyella sacchari; assembly: GCF_024927925.1. NCBI lineage: Bacteria > Bacillati > Bacillota > Bacilli > Caryophanales > Thermoactinomycetaceae > Laceyella > Laceyella sacchari. The sequence goes on along the minus strand of NZ_CP103866.1, from coordinate 2,275,886 downwards.
CGGATTGTCCAGTGGTGAGCGCTTTGATGAATGGCGCAAAATCCGACGCGGAGAAGTAAAAGTGGCTATTGGCGCCCGGTCGGCTATCTTCGCTCCGTTTAAACAAATTGGCCTGATTATCATTGATGAAGAACATGAATCTTCCTACAAACAAGAGGAAAACCCTAAATACCACGCCAGGGAAGTAGCCGCGTGGCGGGCACGGCACCATGGAGCTACCCTGGTGCTGGGATCGGCTACCCCCTCGTTGGAAACGCATTACCTTGCTGACTCCGGGACACTTGAACGAGTGGTGCTTCGGGAGCGAGTCCACGGCCGACCCTTTCCGGTAGTGACGATTGTGGATATGCGGGAGGAATTGCGCAAGGGAAACCGCACCATGTTTAGCGGCACGTTAAAAGAAGAGTTGTTGGCGTGCGTTGAGCGCGGGGAGCAAGCGGTGTTGTTTTTGAACCGTCGGGGTTTCTCCACGTTCGTGATGTGCCGGGAGTGCGGGGAAACGTTGATGTGCCCCCATTGTGATATTTCGCTCACTTATCACCAAACGAACCGCACGGTGCGATGTCATTATTGCGGCTATGCAGAACGGGTTCCCAAAGAATGCCCCTCCTGCCAGAGTCCGCACATTCGCCACTTCGGCACAGGAACGCAACGCGTGGAAGAAGAGTTGGTACGCCGTTTCCCTGGCATCCGTGTCATTCGGATGGATGTGGACACGACCAGCCGAAAAGGGGCGCATGAACGTTTGTTGACTTCGTTCGGCGAAGGAAAGGCTGATGTGCTGCTTGGCACGCAGATGATCGCCAAGGGCCTCGATTTCCCCAAGGTCACCCTGGTTGGCGTCATCGCGGCGGATACGATGTTGCACTTGCCTGATTTTCGCGCTGCTGAGCGGACATTCCAATTGCTGACGCAAGTGAGTGGGCGGGCGGGGCGGCATGAGAAGCCGGGAAAAGTAATTATCCAGACCTACTCCGCCGAGCATTACAGTATTGAGCTAGCCGCATCTCATCAGACGGAAGCGTTTTACCGTCAAGAGAGTTTCATGCGCAAACAGCACGCTTATCCGCCGTATTGCAGTTTGTTTACCATTTTGCTCAGCCATCCCGACCAAGTGACCGTGATGCGTGCAAGCCAGGAGATGGCCCGAGTGATTCAAAGGGGGATGCCGGCGGAGTGCCAGTTGCTCGGTCCGGTTCCTGCACCAATCCCCCGTTTAAAGGATCGTTATCGGTTGCAAATGCTGGTGAAATATCAAGCGGAACGGGGTGACGGGGACAGGCTGAAACCGTTGCTTAAGGAAGCAGTGGCGATGTTTGACGATCCAGACCTCAGGATCAGTGTGGATCGGGATGCAGGAGAGCTCATGCAACCTGTCCGCGGAGATCGGTTCACTTTGTGGGCAGAAAGAAAATAGAGTGATGTTGAACATTTCATTTTCCATAGACCGGCTCCTGTCAAACAGCCGGAAACATAACTATTAGATAAAGGAGAGAGTCAGATGGCGATTCGCAGGATAGTGCAATACCCAGACCCGGTGTTAAAGAGCAAAGCTAAGCCAGTTACCAAGTTTCATGACCGCTTGCACAAATTGTTGGATGATATGGCCGAAACGATGGCAGATGCCCGCGGCGTCGGTTTGGCTGCCCCGCAAGTCGGGATTTTGAAGCGGGCAATCGTTGTTGACATTGGTGAAGGGTTGATTGAAATGGTCAATCCCGAAATCGTGGAGCAGCGCGGAGAACAATTGTCACCTCCGGAAGGGTGCTTAAGTGTCCCTAATCTGATTGGCGATGTCCGCCGGGCCAACTATATCAAAGTGAAGGGTCAAGACCGCTATGGCCAGCCGATGGAGATTGAGGCAGAAGGATATTTGGCGCGGGCCTTCCAACATGAAATCGACCATCTGAACGGCGTCCTCTTCATCGATGTGGCGGAAAGAGTGTACCGTCCGGATGCAGAGGGGGATGCGGATTGAGTGAACAGGTGAGGATTGTGTTTATGGGAACCCCGGATTTCGCGGTTCCCTCTTTGCAAGCATTGGTAGAAGAAGGGTATCACGTAGTCGGGGTGGTGACGCAACCTGACCGTCCCAAAGGACGCAAGCGGGAGCTAACCCCCCCGCCAGTTAAAGTTGCTGCACAGGCATTGGGCTTGCCTGTGCTCCAGCCTGAGAAGCTGCGAGAGCCCGCGTCATTGGATGAAGTGCTGGCTTTGCGTCCCGACTTGATCGTAACGGCGGCTTATGGGCAGATCTTGCCGGAGCGGCTTTTAAATGCCCCGCAGCATGGATGCATTAATGTCCATGCTTCCCTCCTGCCCCGTTACCGAGGTGGGGCCCCGATTCATTGGGCGCTGATCAATGGGGAACGGGAGATGGGCGTGACCATCATGTACATGGTCAAAGCATTGGACGCGGGCGACATGATCGCTAAACGGGCCATTCCTGTGGGTCCGGACGACCATGTGGGTACGATGCATGAGAAACTGAGTCGGCTTGGTGCGGAGTTGTTAAAAGAAACGTTGCCGGCGCTGTTAAAGGGTGAGATCGAAGCAGAACCGCAAGTAGAAAGCGAGGCGACATTCGCTCCCAACATCAAGCGGGAAGACGAACGGATTGACTGGAGCCGCCCCGCGGAAGCGTTGGCCTGCCAAGTGCGCGGGCTGTGCCCATGGCCGGTGGCCTTTACAACATGGAAAGGAAAACCACTCAAGATCTGGTGGGCCATTCATACAGATGAACCTTCCGATGCGCCGCCGGGAACGGTGACGCAAGTGGACGAGCAAGGCATTGTGGTTGCGACTGGCAGTGGCTCGCTCATTTTGAAAGAGGTACAGCCGGCAGGAAAGAAACGCATGCCCGTGTCGGAGTTTGTGCGCGGCCGGCCGATGGAGATTGGTGAACGGTTGGGTGAAGCATGATGAAAAAGACGGTATCAGCCCGAGATGTCGCGCTTGATGTGCTGCTCCAGGTGGAACAGCATCAGGCATACAGCAATTTGGCGCTTAACCAGGCTCTTTACCACAGCGGACTGGATGATCGCGACAAAAGGTTGGCGACAGAATTGATCTATGGCACCGTGGCACGTTTAAACACCTTGGATTGGATTGGGAACCTCTTGGTGAAAAATGGGCTTCGTTCCCTGCAACCTTGGGTGCGCCAGTTGGTAAGAATGAGTTTGTACCAATTGCGCTATTTGGACAAGATCCCAGAGCGGGCTGCGGTGCATGAGGCAGTGCAAATCGCTAAACGGCGAGGGCACCGGGGCATATCCAGCTTGGTGAATGGCGTGTTGCGCTCGTATCTGCGCCGGCAGGATGAGTTTCGCTTGCCTGACCGCCCTGCCACCCTCAAAGAAAAAGCGCTCCGCCTTTCACATCCAGAGTGGATGGTTAAGCGGATGGAAGAAGTGTACGGCGCCGCCGAAACGGAACAGGCTCTCCTGTCTAATCTGACGCCACCTAAAGTAAGTGTCCGGGTGAATCAGCTTAAGCTGAAACGGGAAGTATTCCTCGAACAGTGGAAACAATTGGGTCTGGGAGAAGCTGTGGCATCGCCTTTGGCACCGGAGGGCGTGGTGATTCAGCGGGGCGGAAATCCGGCCTTTAGTCCGTTATTCCGGGAAGGGCTGTGTACCATCCAAGATGAGAGTTCCATGCTGGTCAGCCGGATCTTGCACCCTCAACCGGGGATGCGGGTGTTGGACGCCTGTGCCGCTCCGGGTGGGAAAACGACACACTTGGCTGAATTGATGCAGAATCAGGGGACGATTGTTGCTTGCGATATACACGCGCATAAATTGGAGCTGATCCGAAGCAACGCCGACAGGTTGGGGATTGGGATTATCGCCGAACAGCAAACCGATGCACGTGAGGCGAGTGCTTCGTTTGCGACCGCTTCTTTTGACGCCATTTTGCTGGACGCTCCTTGTTCCGGCCTAGGGGTGATCCGCCGCAAACCAGATATCAAATGGAGTAAAGAGGCGCAAGCGATTGAACCATTGGTTAAGTTGCAACGGGAGCTACTGGAGGAAGTGGCTTCTCTGCTAAAGCCCGGGGGTGTGTTGGTTTACAGCACTTGTACCTGGGAGCCACGTGAAAACAGGGAGCAAGTGGAGTCGTTTGTGAAGCGCCATCCGGAGTTTAAGCTGGATTCGACGTTTATCCAGAACTTGGCACCCGCGGTGAGGGAGCGAGTTGTCATCGGTGACGGATGGATTCAATTGTTGCCGCACCATTTCGGGAGCGATGGCTTCTTTATTGCACGCATGCGCAAAATCAAGTGAAACCGTTAGTATGTCTCGTTATTGTTTGGTCTCTTACCGCCATATCCAGCGCGGTAAGAGCCTTTTTTTCATGAATCAAGCCTTTAGCTTGCATGAACAAGATGGATTAGCGGCCAATGCGGCAGGTGTAATAATCGATTGTCATCAACATACTAAAATGGAGGTTAAAGGGGGCATAACCGTGTTTAATATTATTCGTTCAGAAGAAAGATACCAAGCTGATTATGGTTGGTTGCAGACAAAATACAGTTTTTCGTTCGGCCCATATTATGATCCGGACAATATGGAATTTGGGGCGCTGCGTGTGTTGAATGACGATATCGTGGCGCCAGGGACCGGCTTTGATTTTCATCCGCACAACAACATGGAGATCGTCACGTATGTGATTTCAGGAGAGTTACTACATCAGGACAGCATGGGCCACAAAGAGGTGATTCGGGGGGGCGAAGTACAGTGCATGACGGCGGGAACCGGCATTTATCATTCTGAAACAAATCCCTCGTCCACCCAACCGGTTCATTTGTTGCAGATCTGGTTTTATCCCGAGCAACAGGGACTCACCCCCACTTATGATCAAAAAGCATTTCCGGTCAGGGAGCAGAAAAATATGTGGATCCCAGTGGTGACTGGACACAAGACGGAGGAAGCGCTACATATCCACCAAGATGTGAGCGTGAGCATAGCCACATTGGAAGCGGGCAAAACGCTGACCTGTGAGCAAGCATCGGGACGGCGGTTCTTTTTGTTTGTCATCGAGGGTGCTTGTTTGGTAAATGGGGAGCGGTTGGAGGCCGGCGACAGCATCCGGGCGGTCGGAATCGAGCAACTTGAAGTGGCAGGGCTGAGTGATGTCCATCTGATGTGGATGGATTTGGCGTAACAATCCCATTCCAAATGGAAGGGAAACAGCGGGTTAGTCCGGTGGCGACGACTAGCCTACGTCTCCTGTTTTTTCTGTCTACCTCCAGATTATTGCTCCAGTTTGACGAAACTTCTGCATAGATTGTCACATTTTTGTCGAAATTTGTTTTATGATAAAAGAGCAACGATCGTTGGAGGAAGGGGATTGGCATATGCTGTACGGGATTTTTGGTATCCTGTTGTTTCTCGGTGGGGCGCTCGTCGGCTATGAGGCCTTTAAACTGTGGACGAGCCCGGTGCATGTAGGGATAGAAAAGGTCAGCCTGGCGGGTTGGGTGTTAGCCGTCGATGTGCCGGAAGCCGAAATCGTGAAGTATATCATTTCTTTCCTCATTTTGAGCGGAGTGTTGTTTCTCGCTTCTTTGTATCTGTTTAAACGGGCCTGGCTAAAGCAGAGCTGAAGCAGCACCAGTGGCATCTTCCATAGGGGGAACCTGATTGGTTCTCCCTTTTTCGCGTGCCTTGATGCATACCGCGCGGCTTTTGGTGAGAAGTTAACAATGGTGATGTATATGAGTAATCCATCTTTTCGCATTTGGCGAAGGAAAGAGCAGCGAAAACAAAAGAAGCTTGATGAACATTATGAAAAGCAATTGAATGCGGCGTTGGGGGATGAGCCGATCAAACCGACCGCCAAAGAAAATGCCGACTTCATCAATAAGGTGTTAGGGGATTGTTCCGATTTGGTCACCCGCTCGTTCACCATGGAGGGAGAGGTGGGGTGCGCTGTTCTGTTCATTGATGAGTTGGTCAACAAGGAAGTGGTTCACAACTTTTTGTTGCGCCCACTCATCAACAGTGAAAAGACTCGTCAGTCGGCAGACGAATTATGGACGATGATTACGCAAAACATCGTGGAAGTGGGGGAGACCAAGGAAGCAGATGATCTGAAGACGGCGGTGGACGCCATCTTGAGCGCGGACACCGTTTTGTTCATTGACGGGCTACAAAAAGCGCTGATTGTCGGAACCAAGGGATGGGCGACGCGAGGCGTGAGTGAGCCGAGGGCGGAAGCCGTAGTACGCGGACCGCGTGAAGGCCTCAGTGAGACGATGTGTTTCAGTTTGGCGATGATTCGCCACCGCTTGCGTGATCCCAACTTCAGGGTGAAGTACCACACCATCGGCAAACGCACCAAAACCACTGTGGGCTTGCTTTATATCGAGGGCTTGAGCGATCCCAAAATCGTCAAAAAAGTGACAGACCGCCTGAAAGAAATCGAGATTGACGGGGTGCTGGAAAGCGGGTACATCGAAGAGATGATTCAGGATCAAATATGGACGATGTTTCCACTGGTGCAAAACACGGAGCGCCCCGATACCGTCGTTGCCCATCTGCTTGAGGGGAAAGTGGCCATTTTGGTTGAAGGGACGCCGCACGCATTGATTGCGCCGGCGGTGTTCACCCAATTTTATTTCAGTCCGGAAGATTATTATGAGAAATGGTACCACTCTACTTTTTTGCGGTTCATCCGCTTGATGAGCATGATTATCGCATTGTTGCTGCCTGCGCTGTACATTGCGTTTGTCTCCTTCCACCCGGAGATGCTTCCGGCCAATTTGGCGATTGCTATGGCCGCTGGTCGGGCGACGGTGCCCTTCACGGCCACTTTGGAAGCGTTGCTAATGGAGATTAGTGTGGAAATACTGCGCGAAGCAAGTATCCGCTTGCCTGTCCCGATCGGCCCCACGATTGGGATTGTAGGTGCGTTGGTGATTGGTAATGCGGCGGTCACAGCCGGTCTTGTCTCTCCGGCCATTGTGATTGTCGTTGGTCTGACCACGATCAGTTCGTATGCCAACCCCAGCTACAACGCCGCTATTGCTGTGCGGTTGCTTCGGTTCGGCTTTATCATTTTAGCAGCGATGTTTGGTTTGTTCGGAGTGATGATGGGACTGATGATCATGGTATTGCATCTGGTGCAGTTGCGTTCGTTGGGCATTCCGTACATGGCGCCGTTCTCGCCGCTTAACTTGCGGGATTTGCGCGATTCGTTGGTGCGGGTTCCATGGAGATGGATGAACCGGCGGCCCGCTGTTTACCGCTCGCAAGATCCGACCCGCCAAGGAAAGGGGGAGGCCGAATGAGCAAACTTCGCTCCGAACCTGATGTTGGTCACACGATTTCCCCTTACCAAGCGTTCGTTCTGATGTACCAGTCGATGTATGGGGTAGGGATCTTGAGCTTGCCGCGAGATGTGGGGAAATTCACGGGGAATGATCTGTTATGGGTCATCGTGGTATCCGGTTTGACTGTGTGGGGGATCGTCATGCTTAATACCTGGTTATCCCAAAGATACCCAGGGATGACCATCATGACGTATGCTCCTCGGATATTGGGAAATGACAAGCGTGAATGGGTGGGAAAGGTGCTCACTTTTCCGATTTTGGCAGGCTTGGCGATTTTTTGGATCTTGGGGATGTCCATCAGTACACGTGTTTTTGGCGAAGTGGTGGTGACCGGGGTCTTGGTTCAAACCCCTATCGAAGCGGTGATCTTGGTGTTTCTGATCGCCAGCGCCATTGCCGGGGGCAGCCATCCCACCAATATGGCCAAGTTTAACGAGTTTATGTTTCCCTTTACCTTGATCCCCATCCTGTTGTTGGTGATTGCGCTGATTCAGCGTGGGGAGTTGGCGAATCTGTTTCCGATGGGCGAAGCCAATTGGCCATTGATTTTGCGAGGTGTGGTCAGTGCCACTTATTCGTTTGCCGGTTACAAGATCCTGTTGATATTCAGCGGCTATTACGCCAAACCCTATAAATCGTACCAATCCCACTCCACCGCAATGTTGAGCGTGACATTTATTTATTGGTTTGCCTGTTTGACTTCGCTGAGTGTGTTTGGCAAAGACGAGATTAACAACATTTTGTATCCGGTTTGGGAATCGATTAAGGTTGTCTACTTGAAAGAGCTGTTTTTTGAACGGATGGAGTCAGCGATCTTAGCGATCTGGCTAATCGCGGTGTTCTGTTCCATCTCGAACTTGTTGATGAGTTTGGTGCAGGCGCTGATGGATGCTTTCCATCTGCATGAAAAGTGGAGACGTTGGGTTTCGTTTGGCATTTTGCCCATCGTTTACTTTATTGCACTGACTCCCCAAAACATCAAAGTGGTGGGGATTTATGCTTCCCGACTGGGCATATTTGCCCTTATGTTGGCACTTTCCATTCCTGCCATTCTTTTGCCAGTTTCATTGATCCGCAAGAAGAAAGGAGAAAGCCCTAGTGAAACGACGGCTAGTTAAAGGAATACTCGCTTTGCTGGCGTTCATCCCGCTGGTCGGGTGCTGGAATGCGCAAGAGATTGAGAAGCGCACGATTGTCGTTTCCATGGCGATCGACCGAAATGAAAGCGGGGGGTTGACGGTTAGCATCCAAGTTCCCAATCCGCGTCAAATCGCCGGTGGTAGCGGTGAGGGAGGCGGCGGAGGTGGTGGAGGCGGGGCGGTTGAAGTCTATTCGGGAAGCGGCCCGACACTGGAAGCGGCGTTTGGGGAATTGAGTCGCAAATCGATTTATCCCATGTTTCTGGGGCATATGCAAACGCTGATCTTTAGCGAGGAATTGGCCAAACAAGGCATCGCCCCGATTCTGGACTTTCTGCGTCGCGATCCGGAGATCCGACGACACATGTACCCCATCGTCGTGTCTGGCAATGCCAAAGATGCATTAACTGTTCAGCCCAAATTGGAACAGATCCCTACTTATTATGTGCGCAACTCCATTGAAAGTCAGATTGACTTGGAGAGAGTGTACGACATGACTCTGGGGAAAGCTTTTGTCGACCTGAGCCATCCAGGTAAGCAAGTGCCGTTGTTCTATTATTTCAACGCGACGAAGGATGGCTTCAAATACAATGGAATGGCTGTTTTCCATGGCGACAAAATGGTTGGTACGCTGGATCCTAATGAGATGAACATTGTGCTCAATGTACGTGAAAAAAAGGCGGGTAGGGAAGTCGTAGCCGTCTGCTCCGGAGGAAAGATCGTTTTCAGGCCACACAAAGTGAAGCGCCGATTCACCATCACCAATCAACCGAAAGCGATGATTGCCATCGAGTTGGCGGGAGAGGTGTTGGAGAGCAGTTGCAACTTCACGATCAAGGATGAACGCGCGCTTGAGAAGGTGAATAAGATCGTCGCTAGCCAGTATGAACAGATCGCTCGAAAAGTGACCGCCCGAGCTCAGCGAGAATTGAAGACGGATGTGTTCCAGCTCCGAAACCACGTTCATTCTTACTACCCTCAAATATGGAAAAGAGTTAATTGGGATACTGCGTTTCCCCACATGCCGATCCAGATGAAGTATGATGTCAATGTGAAACGAATTGGTTTGAAAGCCCAATGATGATGGGGAGAGGAGTGAAAAAATCTTCACGTCCTGTCCCTTTTCATTCCGATGGACTATGATATAATAAGGAAAGTTTTGAATGGGACAGTCTGTTCAAAGCGTCTGGTAGTTTAAAGAAACTGGTGAGAATGAATGATGAAACCTTTTGCATATGATTTGACTTTCCCAGGATGGAAAGAGTGGATGAAAGAAAATCAGCAGCCAGCTTTCCGCGCGAAACAAGTGATGGACTGGCTTTATGTCAAACGGGTGGATGCGTTTGATGAAATGACCAATTTGCCCAAGGATTTGCGGGAGCGGTTGAATGAGACGTTCCGCTTGCAACCGTTGGACGTATTGACCACCCAAGTCTCTTCCGATGGGACAGTGAAGTTTTTGTTTGGTTTGCATGACAAACATGCCATTGAAACGGTGATCATGCGCCACCAATACGGCATCAGCGTCTGCGTGACCACGCAAGTTGGTTGCCGTGTCGGTTGCACGTTTTGCGCCTCCACGCTGGGCGGGTTAAAACGGAACCTGAGCGCAGGCGAAATCGTGGCCCAGGTGGTGCAGGCCCAGAAGTATTTGGATAAAACGGATGAGCGTGTGAAATCCGTCGTGGTGATGGGTTCAGGCGAGCCTTTTGAAAATTACGAACCAACCATGGATTTCATCCGCATCATCAATGATCCCGCCGGTTTACATATTGGACAGCGGCACATCACCGTTTCTACCAGTGGCGTCGTGCCCAACATCTATCGCTTTGCGGATGAGGATTGGCAAGTGGGCTTGGCGATCTCGCTCCATTCACCCAATACCGAGCTACGTTCCAAATTGATGCCGATCAACCGGCGGTATCCGCTGGCTGAATTATTGGACGCCTGTTGGTACTATTTAGAGAAAACGGGGCGTAGACTCACTTTTGAATACGCTTTGATCGGGGGCAAGAATGACCAGCCTGAGCATGCGCACGAGCTGGGCAAACTCTTGAAGGGGATGAATTGCCTGGTCAATCTGATACCCGTCAACTATGTGCCGGAGCGGGATTACACCCGCACGCCGAGAAAACAAGTGTTTGAGTTTAAACGCATCCTCGACTCCTATCGCGTTAACACCACCATCCGCAGAGAGCATGGCCATGATATCGATGCGGCGTGTGGACAATTGAGAGCAAAGCATAGTAATGTAAATGCGTGAGATAGATATTCTCCTGAAACCGGCATTTGCGTTGCATGCCGCGTTTACCGGCGGTTCCGGTAACCATGCAGTGACGCGTTCTCTTTGCATTGATATGGCAAGCGGACAACGAAATAAAGGGAAAGGGGTAACCGGAGATGTTGATGGCACGGCGTACTGACATTGGCCGCGTGCGCGATCTCAACGAAGACAGCACAGGTCTTTTTGTCACCGATTCCGGAACGGTGATCGCCATTGTCGCGGATGGCATGGGCGGTCATCAAGCCGGTGATGTCGCTAGCAGCGAAGCGGTGGACACCATTCAAAACGTGTTAAAGATAGAGAATTTGAACGTCTCCACCGATGAGAAAAGCGAAGTCTTGTTACATGCGGTGGGCAAAGCGAACGAACGAGTCTATACACTCGCCACCGAGAATAGTCATATGCAAGGGATGGGTACGACCACGATCGCGGCGATTGTGGATGAGCATGAAGTGGTTTTGGCCCATGTCGGCGACAGCCGCGCGTATGTGTTGCATAATGATGGGTTGTACCAGTTGACCGAAGATCATTCCTATGTGAACCTCTTGATCAAGCACGGGCAGATCACGGCGGAAGAAGCACGCAATCATCCGCAGCGCAATATGATCGTCCGCGCAGTGGGTACCAGTGAAGATGTGGAAGTGGATTTGGTCAACACGCCGTGGTCGGAGGGGGATTTCCTGCTTTTGTGTTCTGATGGGCTCACCTCCATGGTTAGCGAGCGGGAAATCGGCATCGTGTTGTCATCCACAAGCATGAGTATAGATGAGAAAGCAGATAAGTTGATCCAACTGGCATTGGAAGCTGGTGGAAATGATAACATTTCCTTAATTCTTCTACAACATACAGGAAGGTCGGCTACATCTTAATCGGGTTCAAGGAGGAACGAGGTGACCATGCAGATGGAAGGGAAGAAGCTGGGGGGACGGTACGAGATAGTGAGCCGTGTTGGCGGCGGAGGGATGGCGGTTGTATATAAAGCGAAAGACTTGCTCCTCCATCGTTATGTGGCCATTAAAGTGCTGAGCGAATCCCTTAGCAACGACTCAGAATTCATACGTCGCTTTAGTCGGGAAGCGCAAGCTGCTGCGAGTTTGTCTCACCCCAATGTAGTCAATGTTTATGATGTGGGGAAAGATGGATATACGCACTACATCGTCATGGAATTGGTTGAAGGGCCGACATTGAAGCAATACATTTTGGAGCGTGGGCCGCTGCCGGTGCAAGAGGCTGCCAACATCGCGATGCAGATCTGTGACGGTTTGGCGCACGCGCACGAAAACCAGATTGTGCACCGCGATATCAAACCGCATAATATCTTGCTGGGTTCCAATGGTCGAGCCAAAGTGACCGACTTTGGGATCGCCCGTGCAGCGAGTTCGTCTACGATCACTCAGACGGGTTCGGTGATGGGATCAGTTCATTATTTTTCGCCGGAGCAAGCGCGTGGCGGCGTGATCGGCGAAAAGTCAGACCTTTATTCATTAGGGATCGTGCTGTATGAGATGTTGACGGGGCGCCTGCCGTTTGACGGGGACTCTGCGATTTCCATCGCTTTGAAGCATTTGCAGGAACAGCCGGATGATCCGCGTCGGTTCAACGAGCAGATTCCTGATAACATGGCGGGCATCATCATGAAAGCGCTGGACAAAGATCCGAACAACCGCTTCGCTTCTGCCCGCGATATGATGCACACTCTGCAACAAGCGGTGCAAATGGGGCCACGGATGGAGTCTAATTGGAGCGCTTCGCCCAAGCCCACACAGAAGCAGATGTACCAGACGATTCCGTTGACCGATGACGACAACGACCCGCCTGTGGCCACGATGAAAGAGGAGCGGGAGCCGTCATATCGCTCACCGATCCAGCGGCCGGAGATCCGCTCCAGCACGCAGAAGCAGCCTGGCCTGGGCGACAAGACGCTGGCCAACTTGGAGCGGTTGAAAAACGTGCCCAACGGCGGTGACCAAACGATTTTCCAACGCACCGTCGTCTGGTTGGAAAATGTGCAGGCCAAACTGCCGTGGTGGCAAAAGCTCTTATTCGGACTCTTTACCGTCTTTGTGATCCTCGTCATCAGCGTCTGGGGTTTCAATCAAATCTGGGGCTTGTTTAGCGGTGGCAGTGACGAGCCAAATGTACAACAACAATCGGAATGGATTGTACCTGACAACTTGAATACAAAACAAGACGTGGAAAATTTCGTCAAGGAGAAAGGGTTGCCAGAACCGGAGTTCCGGTATGAAAAAGGCGAAGCGGATAAGGTGTTAGAAATTTCCCCCTCTCCTGGGGAGAAGTTTGATAAAAACACCCAGTTCAAGGTGAAAATAGGTGTCGAGGGCCAGCCTTTGGATAATTTTTTCGGTAAATATGAAACTGGTATGAAAAATATAGCCTATAGTTCGGACTATAAAATCGTGCTTTATCGGTGTCCTGATCCCGAGGGAGCAAGGGCCGGTTATGCCAAGATATATAAACAAGAGCCAAAGGCCGGCACATATGTGAAAAAAGGGGACACAGTAAAAGTTTATTCGTACATTACTCAGATGCCAGAATGCAGAGAAACTCCTTGGAGTCAGGTGAAAGGATAATACGGTAAAAAGGAGGTCCTATATGCCGGCAGGGCAAATCGTCAAAGCGATCAGTGGATTTTACTATGTGCGCTCGGAGACGGGGGAAGTGTTTCAATGCCGGGCGCGCGGCGTGTTCAAATTTGAAAAGAAAAAACTGACTCCGCTGGTGGGCGATTTCGTTGAGTATGACGTGACGGGGTTGGACGAAGGCGTTGTGACCTCCGTCCAACCCCGTTATTCTGAATTGACACGCCCACCCATCGCCAATGTGGATCAGGCGATCGTCGTTTGTTCCCTTCGTGAACCGCATTTTCAACAGATGCCGGTAGACCGGTTTCTGGTGCATGCGGAGCGGGAAGGATTGGACATTGTGATTGTGATGACCAAGCGGGATTTGATTGAAGATGAGAGCGAGATTGAACGAGTGAGAGAGATTTATCATGCAGCTGGATATCCGGTGGTTGCCACCAGCATTCATACCGGCGAAGGGCTGGATGAGGTTCGGGAACGGTTGGCGGGGAAAGTGTCTGTGTTTGCAGGGCAGTCGGGTGTGGGCAAATCCTCTCTGCTCAATCAGCTGTTGCCGGGTCGGCGATTGGAGACAGGTTCGGTGAGCAAGAAGCTGGGGCGGGGCCGCCATACGACGCGACAAGTGGAGCTGTTGCCGCTTGACAGCGGCGGACAGGTGGCCGACACCCCCGGATTCAGCCAATTGGCGTTTCAGGGGATGGAACCCACCGATCTGGGCGCCTGCTTCCCGGAAATGCGCGAACGGGCGGAAGCGTGTCGATTTCGGGGCTGTCTCCATCTGAACGAACCGGGGTGCGAAGTGAAAGAGGCGCTTTTAAACGGGGAGATCCATCCGGATCGTTACCAGCATTACGAAACGTTTATGAATGAGATCAAAGAAGCGCTTTTAAGGAGGTATTGAGCATGATTAAAATAGCCCCATCGATATTGTCGGCCGATTTCGCGCGGCTGGGAGATGAGGTCAGGGAAGCAGAACAGGCTGGCGCCGATTGGATTCATGTCGATGTGATGGATGGCCGGTTTGTGCCCAACATCACCTTGGGTCCGGTGGTGGTGGAGGCGATCCGGCCCCATACTCGCCTGCCACTGGATGTTCATCTGATGATTAACGATCCGGATCACTATATCGAAGCTTTTGTCAAAAGCGGTGCGGATGTGGTGTCAGTGCACCAGGAAGCTTGTCCCCATTTACATCGCACCGTATACCGCATCAAGGAGCTGGGTGCCAAGGCAGGTGTGGTTATCAATCCAGCGACGCCCGTTTCGCTCATCGAGTCGATTCTACCAGATGTGGATTTGGTCTTACTCATGACCGTCAATCCGGGGTTTGGTGGTCAGAAGTTCATCTCCAGCGTGTTGGACAAGATCGGACAAGTCCGCAGATTGCTGGTTGAGCGCAGCTTGTCTCATGTCGATGTGGAAGTGGATGGCGGAATCAATGCACAAACGGCAGCACTCGTCGCTCAAGCGGGTGCCAATGTCTTGGTCGCCGGGTCAGCGGTATTTGGACAAGCGGATCGCCAAGTAGCGATGGTTGCTATCCGGGAGGCGGGCGAGCGGGCGTACAGTCGTGGCTGACGCTTTTTTGTTTGGTTTGAGTAGGATAACCCGTCCTATGGCATAAAGAAGGAGACGGTAACAGCATGAGACAAGGACAACGTTTAGTCAGTATGGTGGAAGTGGCCATCATGGCTGCCATTGCGATTGTCTTCAACCACTTGACGCCGTTTCAATTGTGGCCCAACGGGGGATCGATTACCCTCTCAATGGTGCCCATTGTGGCGGTGGCGTTTCGTCGTGGAGTGAAACCCGGACTGATGTGCGGCCTGTTGACGGGGGCATTGTTGATCGCTTTAGGTGGAACGGTTGTCCACCCAGTGCAGGCCGCGCTCGATTATCCGATTGCGTTTGCCGCCGTTGGCCTGGCCGGGTGGGTGCGGCTTAGCGAGGGGCGTTCCCGCCAACGGCAATTATGGCTGATCGGTTTAGGCGTGTTGGTGGCTGGAGGCATTCGTTATTTGGCCCATGTCGCGTCAGGGGTCGTTTTTTTCAGCGAGTATGCGGGTAACCAGCCGGTGCTGTTGTATTCGCTTGGTTACAACGCCACGTTTATGGTACCGGAAGTGCTGATCACGCTTGCTGTTTGTGGTGGCGTGTATTGGACTGCCCCTCAGCTATTGTGGCGTCGTGAACGGAGGGGATGAGGTTTGTCTCGGCAACCGATGGTTTATGTGGTCGCGGGGGGCGAGGTGACCGAGGAAGAATTGATGGCCATCCAAGTGGAACCGGGATTTGTGATCACGGCAGATGCGGGAGCACAAGCTTTATTGCGGATGGGAATGAAACCACACTTGGCGGTGGGTGATTTTGATACGACGGGTCGCGGATTCGTGGGCGAATTGGCCCGGCTAAAGGTGCCGACAGAAGCATTGCCGGCGGAAAAAGCGGTGACCGATTTGCATTTCGCGCTGATCAAAGCCGTGGAGCGAGAACCGGATGAAGTGCGGATCTTGGGGGCGCTCGGCGGCCAGCGATATGATCACATGTTGGCCAACATCGCTTTGTTGGAGTGGTTGGCGGAGCAGGGTGTCGGCGGCGTGTTGCTCCACCGCACCAACCGCATCCGCTTGTTGGTCGGACCGGGCCGACTCTCCCTCCCACGGCAAGGTTTTCAGTACGTGTCATTGATTCCGCTGACGAAAGAGGTGCAGGGCGTGCGGACGGTCGGGTTGAAATATCCGTTGCACAGCGAAACCCTGCATCGCATCGAGAGCAGGGGGATCAGCAATGAATGGAGCGACGCCGAAGCGATGGTGGCGATCCAAGCAGGGAAGCTTTTGGTGGTGGAGAGCAGGGAAGGGCTCGTCCCTTAATTCCCTGTTCTAGGTACCATTTTCACCCTATAGAATATAAATAAGTTGATGACATGTATCGCGGTCGATTCGACCGGGACGGTTAAGGGGTGAGAACGTTGCGTTTCTATACCATCAAGCTGCCCAAGTTTCTAGGCGGCGTCGTCAAAGCGATATTAGGCATGTTGAAGAAAGACTGAGCATCAACCCCCAGTTGTTGCAAAAACAAAAAAAGCACCCGGTGAGGTGCTTTTTCTTTTGGCTTTACACGCGGGTGACCAAGCCGGATTTGAGAGCACGGGTGCTCACATATACGCGTTTTGGTTTGCCATCAACGAGGATACGCACTTTTTGTACGTTTGCTCCCCATTTCTTTTTGGTTTTGCGGTTGGAGTGGCTAACTTTATTTCCGGTACGTCCTTTTTTGCCAGTAATATAACATACGCGAGCCATTCTTCTGCACCTCCTCTGTCTTTCGTGCGAAAGGCTTCCGGGGATGGATAGGATCCAGTGGGAAGCCCCAACGAAAATGGCAGGATCGTCCATCTTCCTGCGTCATGCTGATGGCCTTTCCCCATAATGGAAGACTGGGGATTCTTGAGTGACCGCTTCGATGGAAGGGCGACCCAAGCGCACTCCGCCGGCCCAGCGGTGCCACGGATTTCATTGTCATCGGAAAGGTGCCGGACTGGCAGTACAGTTTACCGCTTTGTCCAGCCGACTTCCTTCATCCGTTCGATAAGGACTAAACACCAGCACATTGTAGCATACCTCTTCTTTACTTGCAAGGTGCAGAAGAGTTCAGTATCATGAATGTGTTGTTATCCTTTAAATCATCTTGACAGTATTGTACAATTGTTCTAGTTAGCAAAGAAACCTCACTTCGGGAGGAATATGTATGAGCTTAGAAGTTTCCACGCAATATGGACAAATCGAAGTGGCCAATGAAGTGATTGCGACGGTAGCGGGCATTGCTGCGATGGATTGCTACGGTCTTGTTGGCATGGCTTCGCGCAGTCAACTGAAGGACGGAATCACTGAACTGCTGAGACGGGAAAACTTGAGCAAAGGGATTGAAGTACGTTCGGAACACGGTGAAATCGTGATCGACATGCATATTATTGTCGGCTACGGCACCAAGATTTCGGAAGTGGCTCACAACGTTCAATCAAAAGTGAGATATACCCTTGACCAAATGATTGGACTCAAGGTGAATCAAGTCAACATCTTTGTACAGGGTGTGCGGCTGGTGAATGAGGATTAAGGAGGAACACTGTTGGGACAGCAATTTATTGACGCAACAATGTTTTTACAGATGATGCGCGCCGGTGCGCGTAGCTTGAATAATAATGTGGAAACGGTGAATGCCCTGAACGTTTTCCCTGTGCCGGATGGGGATACGGGAACCAACATGAACCTGACCATCACTTCCGGTGTGCAGGAAATGGAGAAATCTGCCACGGCTGAGACCGTGGGTAAGCTGGCGGAAGCGCTTTCTCGGGGGCTCTTGATGGGTGCGCGCGGCAACTCGGGCGTGATTTTGTCCCAGTTGTTCCGCGGCTTCTCCAAAGCAGTTGCCGATAAGGAGCGGATTAACGCCCGCCAACTGGCCGACGCGTTTCAACGTGGGGTGGAGACGGCTTACAAAGCCGTGATCAAACCCGTTGAAGGGACCATTTTGACGGTGGCGCGCGAGGCTGCCGATGCGGGGATGAAGCGGTCTTGGGGCACTGAAGATCCGTTGGTGATCATGGAAACGGTGTTAAATGAAGCCAAGCGGACACTGGCGCGGACGCCGGACATGTTGCCCGTGCTGAAGACGACAGGGGTTGTCGACGCCGGCGGTCAGGGGCTGGTCTTTATTTATGAAGGGATGTTTGCTGCCCTTTCCGGACAAGTAACGGCTGAAGCTACCGAAGTTTCCGCGTTGCCCGATCTGGATACACTGGCTTCGATGGCGCATGAGAATTTCCAGGCCAAGATCGATCCATCGGAAATCGAACACGGCTACTGCACGGAATTTATCATTAATCTGAAAACCGACCGCCGCGAAACCAAACCGTTCGACGAAGAGGTGTTTCGCAACGAAATCGGCCAGTTTGGCGACTCGCTACTGGTTGTATCCGACGAAGAATTGGTAAAAGTACATATCCATGCGGAGTTTCCGGGGGATGCCCTCAACTGCGCCATGGCATATGGGGATTTGACACGGATCAAAATCGACAACATGCGTGAACAACACGCAGCAGCGGCCGGCGAAGCACCAGCAGCCAAACCTGCGCCAAAAGCTGCGCCGGACAAAAAGTACGGCATTGTGGCCGTGGCGGCAGGCCCGGGGATTGCTGACATCTTCCGTTCGCTGCAAGTAGATGTGGTGATTGAAGGCGGTCAGACGATGAACCCTTCGACAGAGGAGATTGTCAAAGCAATCCGCCGTATCAATGCGGAGCATGTCATCATCCTGCCCAACAACAAGAACATCATTTTGACGGCAGAGCAAGCAGGCGAAGTGGTTGACACACCAGTGACCGTGCTGCCGACGCGCACCATTCCGCAAGGCTTGTCCGCTTTATTGGCCTTTGATGCCGATGCAGAGCCGGCTGCCAATGAAGAGCGTATGCGGGAAGCGTACCAAGCGGTGCAATCGGGTGAGCTTACTTACGCCATCCGCGATTCCAAGCTGAACGGGCATGAGATCAAAAAAGGTGACTACCTTGGAATCCGCGAAGGCAAGATCGAGCTGGTCGGCCAGGAAGTGACCGAAACGGCGGTGGAATTGGTGACGCGGATGATCGGTGAAGGGGCGGATGTGGTGACGATCATCTACGGTCAAGATGTGACCGCGGACCAAGCCGAAGCCCTTCAAAAAGCGATCGCGGAGAGACATCCTGATGTGGAAGTAGAAGTCCATGAAGGCGGGCAACCGGTTTACTACTATCTCTTCGCCGTAGAATAAGCTTGTGGGAGGTCTCAGCATGGGAAATGTGAAAGTCTTTTGTGACAGCACTGCCGACATTCCGCAACATCTGATCGAGGAGCTGGATGTCACGGTCATTCCGGTCAAAGTTCAAGTGGCGGGAGAATCGTATTTGGATCGGGTGACGATCACGCCCGCTCAGTTTTATCAAAAGATGAAAAGCACGCCGGATCTGCCGATGACTTCGCAACCGTCTCCGGTTGAGATCACCGAGGCGTATCGGGAAGCGATTGAAGCCGGGGCGAAGGAGATTTTGTCGATCCATATTTCGTCCAAGATGAGCGGCACTTTCCAAACGGCGTTGTTGGCTAAATCGATGATTGAAGAGGAATACCCCGATATCCGCATCGAGGTGATTGACAGCCGGGCAGTGACATACGCGCTGGGCGTGCTCGTGGTGATGGCGGCCCGGGCGGCGAAACAGGGGCGCTCTTTGGCCGAATTGCAAGAATTGGTTCAGCGCTTGCGCGAGGAGCAATTACTTGTGGCATTGGTCGATACCTTGGAATATCTGCAAAAAGGTGGCCGGATCGGGAAGGCGTCAGCGTTAGTCGGTTCGCTCTTAAACATCAAGCCGATTATCTCAATCAATGACGAAGGCGAGATTTACGCGATCGACAAGGCGCGTGGGAAGAACAAGGCGCAAGCCAAAGCGTTTGAGATATTGAAAGAGAAGGGGCCATCCGGACCGGTTTCTGCGGCGATCCTGCATGCCGATGAAAAAGAACAAGCTGATATCTGGCTGGAAAAAGTCAAAGAGTTGTTCGATGTCAAAGAAGTGGTCGTTGTCGATCTTGGACCGGCTGTTGGAACCCACGCGGGACCAGGCACCATCGGTTGTTTGCTGGTTCCCGTGGAGGAAAGTTAACTTGCTGTCGTGATTGAGGTGGAAAAATGAAGTACCGAACTGTTTTTGATATTATAGGTCCCATTATGATTGGTCCTTCAAGTTCTCACACAGCCGGGGCGGCAAGAATCGGACGTGCGGCCAGGACGATCTTCGGACGCCAGCCCAAGCGCGCCATCATCACGCTGTACGGATCGTTTGCGAAAACCTACCGCGGGCATGGAACCGATGTTGCACTGGCAGGTGGACTGTTAGATTTTGATACTTTTGACAAACGAATGGTGCAATCGCTCGACATTGCCCGGGAAGAAGGAATGGAGATCATTTTTCGGGAATCTGAAGAGCTGACGGATCATCCCAATACGGCGCGGATCCGTTTGGAGGATGAAGAGGGCGAAGTGGAAGTGGTGGGTGTCTCGATCGGCGGCGGCAAGATGGAGATCATCGAATTGAACGGTTTTGACTTGAAGTTGTCAGGCAATGATCCTGTGCTACTCGTTTTGCACCAAGACCAGTACGGAGCGGTAGCCAGTGTGGCCACTGTATTGGCCAAACATCAAATCAACATCGGATTTATGCAAGTGTCGCGGAAAGAAAAAGGCTCCCAAGCACTGATGTCTATCGAGACAGATCAGAAAGTGGAGGAAGAAGTGCAAGCGGCAATCAGGAGCTTACCCGGCATCCATGCCGTGACGATTTTATAATCCGCCAGAGTAACCGCCGTTCCTTGTCGACCGGCGGTTTTCTTTGACGGATGATATTGGCAACCCTGCGCTGCTTTCGCATGGTTTATCATGGAGATAAAAAGGGATTTTTCCGGTTTGAATGGAAAAGGGGTGAAGCCCCGCTTGCGTTGGGAACGGGTGTGGCAATAGATCCGGAAAATTATGTGACAGAGAAGGGGATTGGAACGATGAAGTTTCGAACCGTGGCAGAATTGGTAGAGCTGGCGGAATCAGAACACCTGAAAATATCAGATGTGATGCTTGCCCACGAAGCAACGGTGTTTAATCGGCCGGAGGAAGACATCTTTGATGAGATGGGGCGCAACCTCGATGTGATGCTTGAAGCGATTAAACGGGGATTGACCGAAGACATTCGCTCGCATAGCGGTTTGACGGGCGGAGATGCCAAAAAAATACAGGAGTACAAGCGCACCGCACCGGTCTTGCTTTCAGGCGGGACAGTATTGGATGCGGTTTCACGAGCCACTGCCGTTTCGGAAGTGAATGCGGCCATGGGCACGATTGTCGCCACCCCGACAGCAGGAGCATGCGGGATTCTGCCAGGTACGATTGCTACTGCGGCGGAAAAACTGGGTTCCGATAGGGAAACGATGATCCGTGGATTGTTCACTGCGGGAGCGATTGGCTTCTGTATTGCCAACAACGCCTGTATCTCAGGAGCTGCTGGCGGATGCCAAGCTGAAGTCGGCTCTGCTACGGCGATGGCAACAGCGGCGGTGGTGGAGATGGCCGGAGGAACGCCTTCGATGTCTGCGGAAGCGGTAGCCATCGCATTGAAAAACATGCTCGGCTTGGTGTGTGATCCGGTAGCCGGCCTGGTGGAGGCGCCCTGCGTTAAACGAAACGCGATGGGTGCTGCCATTGCGATGGTGGCAGCAGATATGGCAATGGCGGGTGTGAAAAGTGTGATCCCTACAGATGAAGTAATCGATGCCATGTACAAAATCGGCCAATCGATGCCCGTGGCTCTGCGTGAAACAGCTTTGGGCGGTTTGGCTGCTACTCCCACAGGCCGGGTGCTGGAACGGCAAATTTTTGGGACGATCGACCAGAAATCATGAATTTGAGCCAAATTCCGGTGGATGCCCTTCCCGGAGTGGGAGAGCAACGGAAACAAGATTTGGCCGAGCTGGGGATTCACACGATTGCCGATTTGTTGGCGCATTACCCTTATCGTTATGAAGATTATCGCTTAAGCGATTTGTCGCAAGCTGAACACGATGACCGAGTGACGGTGCGAGGGCAGGTTTTTGGACAGCCAAGCGTCCGCTGGTTCAATAAGAAAAAGTCACGCATGACCGTCAAACTGGATGTCGACGGTGTGATGGTGAATGTTATTTGGTTTAACCAAGCTTATTTGAAAGACAAGATCCGGGCTGGCCAAACATTGGTCGTTTCCGGCAAATGGGACCGGCATCGTCTTTCGATCAACGCCGACCGCACATTTGTGAGTCAAGTGGAACAGGAGAAGCATCTGGGTCGGTTGGAGCCGGTGTATTCTGTCACCAGTTCGATCAAAATGCATTGGTTGCGCAAATTGATTTATGAAGCATTTACGCAATATGGGCGGGAGATAGAAGAAATCTTGCCGCAGGAATTGCGTGAGCGGTATAAACTGATCCCGCGCGCCCAGGCCATGTACTACCTCCATTTTCCCAAAGGCAAAAAGGAAGGCATGCAAGCGCGACGCCGTATGGTGTATGAGGAATTGCTGTTGTATGAACTGAAGCTCATGTGGTTGAAAAAAATAACCCGCACGGAAACGGAAGGGATCGCCCATCGGTTTTCTGACGACGAGGTGGAAGCATTCATTGCTAAGCTGGCATTCCCGCTGACCGGCGCGCAACGACGCGTGGTTGAGGAAATTTTGTCCGACATGAAGGCGCCACACCAGATGAACCGCTTGTTACAAGGAGATGTGGGTTCGGGAAAAACGGTGGTGGCCGCCATCGCCTTGTACGCCAACTATTTGAGTGGACACCAAGGGGCGCTAATGGTGCCGACGGAAATCTTGGCTGATCAGCATGCTAGCTCCATCAGCAAGCTGTTAGCACCGTTTGGGGTGAATGTCGTCCCATTGACGGGAAGCATGACAGCCAAGGAGCGGCGGGAAGCGCTGGGGCAGATTCAGATGGGCTTGGCCAATGTTGTCGTTGGCACTCACGCCTTGATTCAAGAAGCGGTGGTTTATCGTGATTTGGGTTTGGTCATCATGGATGAACAGCATCGTTTTGGCGTCAAACAACGGGCTACCTTAAGGCAAAAAGGGGGCGCACCGGATGTGTTGCATATGACAGCCACACCGATTCCACGCACATTGGCGATCACCGTGTTCGGGGAGATGGATGTGTCGACGATTGACGAAATGCCAGCTGGCCGCCAGCCGATTGACACGTATTGGGTTAAAAAAGACCTGTGGCCCCGCATCGTCAATTTTATTGCCAAGGAGTGCCAAAGTGGGCGCCAAGCTTATGTGATTTGTCCGCTGATTGAAGAGTCAGAGAAGCTGGATTTGGAAAACGCTCAGGAAGTGTTTGAACAGCTGGCTACACAGTTGGCACCGATCCGGGTCGGCTTGTTGCACGGACGGATGGCCCCGGCGGAAAAAGAAGAAGTGATGCGGTGTTATGCGGAAAATGAGGTGCAAGTGCTAGTGTCAACCACTGTGGTCGAAGTGGGTGTTAACGTGCCCAATGCGACAGTGATGGTGATTTATGACGCCGACCGCTTCGGCTTGGCGCAATTGCACCAATTGCGTGGCCGGGTTGGGCGCGGTGGGGGTGCTTCCACCTGTGTGCTGGTGGCTGATCCTAAGTCGGAAATGGGCGTGGAACGGATGCGCATTATGACCGAAACGACGGATGGATTTGAAATTTCTCGCCGAGACTTGGCATTGCGCGGACCGGGTGATTTCTTGGGTGTGAAACAGAGTGGCCTCCCCGATTTCAAGTTAGCCGATTTGAATGAAGATGTCCGGGTATTGGAGGTGGCGCGCACGGATGCGGCATGGTTGGTGAATCAACCGGACTTTACCACCCGTCCCGAGTGGCGTCCCCTCGTGGAATATTTGCGTGAAAACCAATTGGAAACGCTCAAGCTTGATTAAGCCCGTCTAATTGAGACGGGCTTTTTGGTGTTTTCGGGGCTGGCTTTGCGGCGCACAGTCATGCCCGGAAGCGTATGCATAAGATGAAGCGTTGACACTACGGGGGTGAACAGTGTGAGTAAAACAGCGTTTTACCGTGAATTGGCGCAGGAGATCAACCAAACGGTTGGCAGGGAAGCGGTGACTACCGAGCAGCTAAAAGAATTGGTTCGCCAAGCGAAGATGATTCGGCGAACGCAAGGGCTGATGGGACTGCTGGCATTTGCTAACCAGTTGCCGTACCGCTTTCTCACACCGCATGAAGTGCAAATGATCCAACGTTCGCCGCGATACAGAGAGCTGTCTAGGCGCACCTTGCAAATGTTGGTGATGGAAGGGGTGATCACCCCGTTTGAAGCGAATATGGTGCGAATCTGATCGTCAGCGATTTAGGCGGCGGGCATGGGTGTCCATCCATACGGTGGTTGCCGTGGTTTCATATGGTATAGGGATTGATTTGACCACCTAAGGGAGAGGAAAGGAATGAAGAAAAAGCACCCGAAAAGAAATGTGATGAATAAGCGGGCTCTCAGAACACAAAATCTGGAAAAACCCGTTTTCGGCTTCATCGATGAATTTCCATGGGAAGAGGCCGGAGCGATGGGGGAACCGAAGCCACCGTCAAACCGGGGTTTCTCCGAGTACATGGCTGACAGCTGGGAAGAGGATTGGATTTTCGGTGGTGGATGGGAGCCGCATCACGAAATGCCCACGCCGATGGAAGTGGATAAAAAGCGCAAAGGGGACGGAAAAAAGAAGAAGTTTTCGCCTTATGCCGAATCATCTGAGCCGACGTCACGGCTGGATGAAGTGGAATGGCCCGATTTTTCCGAGCTGGCCGCGGATGACTGGGATACGCAAAACGACATGGAGGAATGTCCGCCCGGTTTTGATGAATTGTCTCAAATCCGCTTGTCACAGCGGTCCAAAAAAACGAAAGCGAGAAAAGGGAAAGCCAGATCGTAAAAAATAGGCTCGCGGATATTTCCGCGAGCCCGATGTATCTTCCACAACATCGGTGTCAGATACTTAATGGGAGAGGAGAAACCGGAGGAAGAGCTTATGGGGAAACGTAAGTCTTCTCCGCGGTTTGACAACATCATCACGACGCTGTCATCAATTAGGATTGCCGGTTTACCCTTTTTTATACATCTTGCAATCATTTTATTTTAGATCTTCTTTATGGTAGGATTAAACGTGTTATGTTCAATTGAACTAAGAGGAGCAAGGTGACAATCCATGCGAATTATTGCTGGCAACCGCAAAGGAACGCGGCTGAAAATGGTGCCTGGCCAACATGTTCGACCGACGGCTGACCGTGTGAAGGAATCGCTGTTTTCGGTGATCGGTCCGTTTTTCGACGGCGGATACGCCCTCGATTTGTTTGCCGGTACGGGTTCATTAGGTTTGGAAGCGCTTAGTCGAGGGATGGAGCGCGCTTTTTTTGTGGATCAATCTAGGACAAGTTGTGAGACGGTCAGAGCAAACGCAGCGTTGGCAAAGTTGTCGGACCAAGTGGAAATCATGCGCCGCGACGCCAGGGCGGCATTAAAAACCTTGAACGAACGGGGCATTCGATTTGACATCATTTTTCTCGATCCGCCTTACCACAAGCAATTGCTCATTCCCGCTTTGACGGAGATCGCCGAGCTTGGTTTGGTGGCGGAGGAGGGGGTAGTGGTGGCGGAGCACCCAAGCCAAATCTCCATGCCTGAAAAGGTGGGGCGACTGACCTCTTTCCGTAGCTTGTCCTATGGTGACGTGGCGATGACGTTGTATACAACGGAAGAGAAAGAAGGGGAAAACATATGAAAGTAGCCGTCTATCCAGGAAGTTTCGATCCGATTACATATGGCCATTTGGATATTATTGAGCGTGGGGCCAAGGTGTTTGACAAGATTATTGTTGCTGTATTGGTCAACTCGTCCAAAAAGCCCCTGTTCAGTGTAGAAGAACGCAAAGCGTTGATCAGTCAAGCGACGGCTCATTTGCCGATGGTGGAAGTGGACAGTTTTGACGGCTTGCTCGTCGATTACTTGCACAAGCGGCAAGCTAACGTCATTCTGCGCGGCCTCAGGGCGATTTCTGATTTCGAATATGAATTGCAACTCGCATCGACCAACCGCCAATTGCGCCCGGAAGCGGAAACCTTCTTTTTGATGACAAGCAATCAACATTCGTTTATCAGTTCCGGCATGGTGAAAGAAGTGGCCAAACACGGAGCCGATGTCAAAGAGTTGGTACCAAATCATGTGGCAATGGCATTGGCCAAAAAATTTGGCCGCGAATAATTTCCTGCACTCCAAGCGGGCTGGGCAAGTGTGTATGGATATATGGGAGGCGGTAAAACATCCGTTTCTGATGAACGCTGATGGACAAGTGCAGTGAATGAAAAAAACGGTGTTTTAGCGCTTCCCATCTCCTTTCTTCAGGGCCCTACCGCAAAAGAAACAAGAGCTCTCACACTGCCACAGCATGAGAGCTCCCCTCATTCTCAAGAGATGGAACGATGGCGTATGCGTTCACATAAAATAAAGATACAACTCAAAACCAAGATCGTGATGGAAGTCCATTCCAATCCCGTCCACAACGGCGTTCGTAGCGGATGAAACACGGACACCGCTGCGGGCATATGGTGCAAATGCTTTTGCAACAACGGATACAATAGAACAGTCAAAGCGCTGGAGATGATCGCATGTAACAAGCGGGCTACAAAGTACGGAGCGTAGCGGATATCCGTTCGGCTGATCATGCTTGCCACTTGCGCGTGGATGGAAAGCCCGTTGAAGCCGATGACTAGGCTGACGATGGTCAATTTGAACATCAGCGGAATAGCAGGCGAAGCGGCGCTAGCTAGTTGCGATCCCAATGTGATTTCAAACATGCCGGCGGTAATCGCTTCCGACAGGCTGGCCGGAAAGGATAAAAACTCCAAAACGTGCGCGATGCCCCTGTTGAATAGTGTGGTTACGCCCACATAATTGACTAAATGCGTGAGCACCGAGAACATCATGATAAATCCACCGATCAATAAGAGGGTTTGCACGGCCGAAGTGACTGCTTGGCCGATCAATTGTCCGAGTGTTCTGCCATCTTGCAGGCGGGCTCGATGCATCGCCCGCAAGGCTCGCAACAGGATGAAGCCTGTTTTTTTGACCGGCGGTTTGGAAGGTGGCGCTTTCGGCTCATGAAATCGCATGAGGAAGCCGACGGCAAACGCTCCTAAATAATGGGCGAGCGCGAGGATAATGCCGACTGAGGTGCTCTCAAAAAAACCGACGGCCACGGCTCCAAAGATAAACAGCGGTCCGGCGGTGCTGGTGAAGGAAACAAGGCGCTCCCCTTCTTCCCGTGAGATTAATCCCTGTTCTCGTAAGCGGGAGGTAAGTTTGGCGCCCATCGGATTGCCTGAAATCAATCCCACTGCCATTACAAAACCGCCTGCACCTGGTACGCGGAACAAGGGCCGCATCAAGGGTTCCAATAAAACGCCCATAAAATGGACGACTCCGAAGCCCATCATCATCTCTGCCGTGATAAAAAAAGGGAGCAATGCCGGGAACACGACATCCCACCAGATTGACAATCCCCGGATGGATGAGCGGAAGGCTTGCTCCGGATACATCAGTAGCACAACCGCGATAAAAAACGCGATGAACGCAAATGTGACCGTTTTTAATTGACTTCGGAGAAGGGGTTGCATCATATTTATTCTCTCCTCGTGGACAACTCAGACATTAACATGTCTACGTAAAACGTGCGTGATTTAGACCGTTTATTCTAAGAATGGAGGGTGGTTCATGGCACGCCCCAAAATCGGCCTGGCGTTGAGTTCAGGTGGTGCGCGAGGGATGGCGCATCTGGGTGTGGTGAAGGTATTGAAGGAAGCGGGAATCGATGTCCAATATGTGGCTGGGAGCAGCATGGGAAGCGTGGTTTCAGTCATGGTGGCCAATCGATTGAATTTGGATTTGTGCGAAAAGTTGGTTTCCGGTCTACGGGTGAAGCATTGGTTGGATCTGACGGTGCCCAAAATGGGCTTGGTTATGGGAGAGAAAGTGCAAGAACTGATCCGCCTGTTGGCTCACCGCAAACGGATCGAAGAACTGCCGATTCCTGCGAGGATCGTGGCCACTGATCTAGTCAAAGGGGAGCCGGTTGTATTCAAAGAGGGGCCGATTGATGTCGCGGTGCGTGCCAGCATTGCCATTCCCGGCATATTTGAACCGGTGCGGATCGGTGATCAGATATTGGTCGACGGGGGCGTCATTGATCGCATTCCGATATCGGTGGTGCGGGAAATGGGAGCGGATTTTGTGATTGCCGTTGATGTCATCCCCAGGGTAAACAAAGCCAAGATCAAAAATATTTTTGATGTGATTGCACAAACTTTAGTTATCATGGAGAAAGAAATAACCAGCCAGCGCTGGCCGATGGCGGATTTCCTCATCCATCCCGATGTGGCTGACATTTCGCCGACGGCGTTTAACCGGATGGATGAATGCGTCAAGCGCGGAGAAAGGGAAGCGCGAAAAGTTCTGCCCCAACTGCTGGCGTTAATTGAGAATTGGCAAGGAGAGAAATCACGAGATGAGCTTGAATCGGTCTGACCAACGGAATATTTGGGGGGTGATTGCCCTTTCCATCCTCTGTTTTTTGATCGGAGGTGCTTTTTTGATCCCCATCCCTTACTTTGCCATCGGCCCTGGCAAGGTGGTGGAAGTGGGGCCCTTGGTGACCGTTGGCAAAGAAAAGGGCAACGAGGAAGGGAGTTTTCGGCTGACCACGATATCGATGAAGCAGGGGGCTCCTGTCGACCTATTGCTGTCGCGCTGGACAAGTACTACCGAACTGGTTCCAGAAGAAAACATTTTGGCCGAGGATGAGGATAAGCAGGATTACCAGCGCAGACAAACCATCAATATGCGCTTGTCACAGAATCAGGCAATCGTGGCCGCCTTTCGCCATGCCAAACGGCCTGTTTCCCAAAAAGTGTTGGGAGTTGAAGTGGAGCGAGTGCTGAAAGAAGGAGCCTCTTCTCTTAAAGAAGGGGATGTGATCAAGCGGATTGACGGAGAGCAAGTTGATTCGACACAGCAATTGATATCCCGTCTCAGCCGCAAACGAGCGGGTGAACGTGTGGCATTAACTCTTTTGCGCGATGGCAAAGAGATGCAAATTACCGCGTTCTTGGTCCCTTTGCGGGTTGACCCGGGGTCTAAGCCGCGTGCTGGGCTGGGAATCGTGCCGGTGGAAAAAGTGGAAGTGAAAACAACACCCCCTACCCACATCGATGCCCGGGAGATCGGTGGCCCTTCCGCAGGCCTGATGTTTGCTTTGGAGGTCTTGAACCGGTTGGTTCCGGAAGATTTAACCCGAGGGTACCGGATTGCGGGAACGGGGACGATCACGGCAGAGGGGGAAGTTGGACAGATCGGGGGGATTCAGCATAAAGTAGTGGCCGCGGATAAAGCGGGCATGGATGTGTTTTTTTGCCCCAAAGACATTCGTCCCGAAGATCAAAATGAAAAAACGGCTAAGCAAACGGTGAAGCGCTTGGGAATCAAGATGAAAGTGATTCCTGTGTCCAATTTGGATGAAGCAGTTCAGGCGCTGAAAAAGTTGCCGCCGAGGGAACAGGCATCTTTCAAGTCAAAAACATTGACAGGTGTCGCTTAAGTGTCTTATAATAACCCTGTTTTTACACAAGGAGTGGAATCATGCAGATTTCCCTGCACAAGTTGAACCAAGCAAAAGACGGGCAACTCGTGATACGTGAAACGGTCGCTCTGGACACGATGCCTGGTGAAGTCCCAGGGCTGATTCGGTTAGCGCCCGTAGAGGTCGAGGCCCGTGTGACGCGGCTCGATCCACACTTGATCGAAGCAGATGTCGAAGAGGAAAGCAAGGCGACTTTCACTTGTTCGCGCTGCTTGCAAGAGTTTGAAACACCGGTTCATGTCAAGTGGACGGAGTTGTTCACGGATGAGGCGCATCGGGCCGTGGAGACAGAGGAGCAGGAGATCCACTATTTTGAAGGGAACGAGTTGGATCTTTCCCCATACATTCGGGAAGCGCTTATGCTCCAACTACCTTACATTCCGGTGTGTCGGGAAGATTGCAAAGGACTCTGTCCAAAATGTGGCGTCAATAAAAATGCTGATTCCTGCAATTGCCAAGTGGAGAAGATCGATCCACGTTTGGCGGCTTTGCAGGATTGGCTCGATCAAAACAAATAAAAGACGTGTGAAAACTTCCCGGTCTTATGTTACATTCTTATAGGGGGTGAAACAGTATGGCAGTACCATTTAGACGCACTTCTAAAACTCGTAAGCGCAAACGTCGCACCCACTTCAAACTTTCCGTACCAGGTATGGTAAATTGCCCGCAATGTGGAGCTCCAAAGCTTTCCCATCGCGTGTGCAAAGAGTGTGGGCACTACAAAGGCTCTGAAGTTGAAGGCGTAGTAAACGAGTAATAGCGAGCCAAGAGCCGACGGTGAAGTCGGCTCTTTATATTTTTTCCATTGCCCAATAAGCATTTTTTTTATATACTGACTTAGTACCTGGTATTAGAATGTGGTATTAAAGAGAGGTGGGCTCCGCTATGCGCATCCCAAAAAAAGAGAGACAAAGGATAATCGCTCAATCCTTTCAGGAAGAACCATTTTTGACAGACGAAGAAATGGCCAAGCGGTGTAATGTAAGCATCCAAACGATTCGTCTGGATCGCGTTGAATTGGGGATTCCCGAATTGCGGGAACGAATCAAGCACATGGCGGAGAACCATTTTGATCCTGTAAAATCGCTGTTGCAGGAAGAAGTGATCGGAGAGATTGTCGATTTGCAACTGGATCAAAGTGGTGTGTCCATTCTGGAGATAAACAAAGAGCATGTATTCGCCCGCAATCAGATCGCCCGGGGGCATATCCTTTTCGCCCAGGCCAACTCGCTTGCGGTGGCCATCGTCGATGCAGAGGTGGCTTTGACGGGATCAGCGGGAATTCGATTTGTGCGCCCCGTCCGATTGGGAGAGAAATGTATAGCGCACGCTAAGGTTATCAGAAAGCAAATTAACAACAGTTTGCAAGTGGATGTGAAAACCAAAGTGAATGGCGAGATTGTCTTCCAAGGAATTTTTGATGTGTACCGCTTGGAAGACGGGCGTGTATCCATGTGAGGAGGAACAACAATGCGGATTGCAATAGACGCGCATGGTGGAGACCATGCCCCTCAAGCGGTGATCGAAGGGGTTAAAATGGCGTCGCGAGAGTGGCCCGACACCACCATCATTCTTGTGGGATGCGATGAGAGCGTCTTGCCGGAGCCGCTGCCGGGAGTGGTCTTTAAAAAAGTAACAGAAGTCATTGAACCAGACGACGAACCCGTACGGTCGGTCCGCCGGAAAAAAGATTCCTCCATTGTCGTTGGATGCCGGATGGTGAAAGAGAAAGAAGCCGACGCTTTTATCAGTGGCGGAAATACGGGTGCGCTGATGGCTGCGGGCCTGTTTTACACGGGACGTTTGCCTGGGGTCGATCGGCCTGCGCTAGCACCGGTTTTGCCGACCTTGTCAGGGAAAGGGATTTTGGTGCTGGATGTAGGGGCTAACCCCGAGGCACGTGCCGAACATTTGCACCAATACGCCAAATTGGGCAGTGTGTATGCCGAAAGGGTGTTGGGATTTGAAGCCCCGCGCGTGGGCCTGCTTAACATCGGGACAGAAGAGGGCAAAGGGACGGAATTGAACAAGGCGGCGTTCGCTTTGTTCCAAGAAGACGAATCCCTTCGCTTTCTGGGAAATGTTGAAGCGCGTGAAGTGTTGTATGGGCCGTGTGAAGTGTTGGTCTGCGACGGATACAGCGGCAACATCCTGTTGAAGAACACGGAAGGAGTTGCTAAAGCCGTTTTTGATCGCCTGAAACAGGAGCTTACACAAAATCTGCTCACCAAACTGGCGGGTGCCATCTTGAAGCCGGGATTGAAGCGTTTCGCCAAAGAGATGGATTACAAAGAACATGGCGGCGCTCCGTTGCTGGGACTGGCCGGTTCGATCATCAAAGCTCATGGATCGTCTGACGCCACCGCGTTTTTCAATGCGATACGGCAGGCGCGCCGATTTGTTGAAAACAATGTCATGGTTCAACTGGAAGCGGAATTTTCGCGTGGGAGAGGAGAGTGACGGCGTGGGCGCAGTTGGAATTCTTGGGACAGGTGCATATGTACCCGAAAAAGTGCTAACCAATGCCGATTTGGAGAAGATGGTCGACACCAATGATGAGTGGATCGTATCGAGAACGGGGATTCGTGAGCGGCGTATCGCCGCCCCGGACCAAGCGTCCTCTGATTTGGCTGTCATAGCAGCTGAGCGGGCTTTGGCCCATGCGGGATTGACAGCTGACCAGCTGGATTTGATCATTGTGGCGACAGTGACGCCGGATATGTCGTTTCCAGCGACAGCCTGTTTGGTGCAAGACAAACTCGGTGCGACCAAGGCGGCAACGTTCGACCTTTCCGCAGCGTGCACTGGGTTTTTGTACGGGGTGTCTACCGCAGCCCAATTTATCCAGAACGGCATGTATAAGTACGCGTTGGTGATTGGGGTGGAATGCCTGTCCCGCATCGTGGATTGGTCAGACCGTAACACCTGCGTCCTGTTTGGGGATGGCGCAGGGGCGGCTGTGCTTGGCCCGGTTGAAGACGGATACGGTTTCCTCTCTTACGAATTGGGAGGGGACGGCTCAGGGAAGGACTTGCTGAAGCTGGAAGCGGGCGGCTCACGTAAGCCGGCATCTCAACAGACATTGGATGAACGCTTGCATTTCATTTATATGAACGGCAGAGAGGTGTTCAAATTTGCTGTCCGTGTGCTGGGCAATGCGACAGAAGAAGCACTTGCTAAAGCTGGTCTTGGCAGAGAGGACATCGATTTCCTGATCCCACACCAAGCCAACATCCGCATCATCGAATCGGCGGTCAAGCGGTTCGGTCTAACTGAGGACAAGGTGGTTGTCAACTTGGATCGTTATGGCAACATGTCTTCGGCATCTGTGCCGGTGGCTTTGGATGAAGCAGTGAAATCAGGCAAGATCAAAAAAGGAGACACACTGGCCTTGTGCGGGTTTGGCGGAGGACTCACCTGGGGTGCCACCATACTCAAATGGGCGCTTGATTAAGTGCAATGGGAGGAGACATGATGGGTAAAATCGCTTTGATCTTTCCGGGACAAGGATCGCAAACAGTGGGAATGGGGCAGGACATTTGCGAACACAGCGAGACGGCGAAGCAGATTTTTGAAGAAGCGGACGCCACATTGGGCTATGCATTGTCGGAGCTTTGTTTTCACGGCCCGGAAGAGGAGTTGCGCTTGACGGCCAACACGCAGCCCGCCATTTTGACCACCAGTGTCGCGTTGTATGCCGCGTTGCGGGAAAAATTACCACTCACGCCGGATTTTGTGGCAGGACACAGCCTTGGAGAATACTCCGCGCTGGTAGCGGCGGGAGCGATGAGTTTCCGCGATGCGGTAACGACCGTGCGCAAGCGGGGGATCTACATGGAAGAAGCGGTGCCGGCGGGTGTCGGGGCCATGTCCGCAATTATGAATCTGGAGCGCAACAAGTTGGATGAGGTTTGCCGGAGCGTGTCCAAAGCGGGGCATGTGGTTGAGCCAGCCAATTACAATTCACCGGCCCAGATCGTCATCTCCGGACATGCCGCCGCAGTAGCTGAAGCAGGTGAACAGGCGGCAGAAGCGGGAGCGAGACGGGTTATTCCTCTGTCGGTCAGTGGTCCATTCCACTCCTCTCTGATGCAACCAGCGGCCGAACGGCTTAAAGCGGCACTGAGTCAAGTGATTGTACACGACGCCTCCGTGCCGGTCGTGGCCAACGTGACGGCGGAAGCTGTTTCGAGTTCGGCGGAAATCGTGGAATTGTTGGTTAAGCAAGTCGCTTCGCCCGTGTTGTGGGAGGATAGCGTGAGATACATGCTGAATCAAGGGGTGACCACTTTTGTGGAAGTGGGTGCCGGCAGTGTACTCACTGGTCTGGTGAGAAAGGTTGACCGCAAAGTGAAGGCGATTTCCATCCAGGATACACAAACGCTGGAGCAAGCGATTGAACAGCTTCAAACTCTCAGCTAGATGAACAGGAGGGAAACCGGGTATGTTAAACGGTAAGACGGCAGTGGTAACGGGCGGATCGCGGGGGATTGGGCGCGCGATTGCCATTACATTGGCAGAAGCCGGCGCCGATATCGTCATTTTTTACGCCGGGAATCATGCGGCTGCAGAAGAAACGATTCAATCTGTGCGGGAAAAGGGCCGGCAAGGCTTAGCCTTGAAAGTGGACGTATCTGACAAGGAGCAAGTTGATGCGGCGATGAAAGAGGTGGTGTCCACCTTTGGGCACGTCGATATTTTGGTGAACAATGCGGGCATTACGCGTGACAATCTGCTGATGCGCATGAAGGAAGACGAGTGGGATCAAGTGATTGCCACCAATCTCAAGGGCGCCTTCCTCTGCACCAAAGCAGTGATCCGACCCATGCTCAAGCAAAAAGGCGGACGCATCATCAACATCAGCTCCGTCGTCGGCGTGGCGGGAAACCAAGGACAAGCCAACTATGTGGCGGCCAAAGCAGGTTTGATTGGACTTACCAAAACCACGGCCAAAGAATTGGCAAGCCGTGGTATCACCGTGAATGCCATTGCGCCTGGGTTCATTGAGACGGACATGACGTCTGTGTTGGACGAAGCCTTGAAGGAGCAAATGCGTTCCGAGATACCGCTTGGGTATTATGGTACCCCGCAAGACATCGCTGAGGCTGTTAAGTTTTTGGCTTCAGACTCCGCGCGTTACATCACCGGACAAACAATTCATGTCGATGGTGGCATGGTGATGCAATAAGATGACATTGCTTGTGGGGAAGTTGTCCCGTATAATACTGAGGGGAGGTGAAAGATATGGCAGATACGTTAGAACGTGTAAAAAAGATCATCGTTGAGCGTCTGGATGTGGATGAGGCGGAAGTGACGCTGGAAGCGTCCATCAAAGAAGATTTGGGTGCCGACTCACTCGACGTAGTGGATCTCATCATGGAATTGGAAGATGAGTTCGAATTGGAGATCGGCGATGATGAAGCTGCTAAAATCTCCACGGTTGGAGATATTGTAGAATATATCAACAAACATAATTAATCGCTACTTCATACTTACTGTATAAAGTCCCGCTCTTGTTGCGGGACTTTATACACAACGTACTAAAAAGCGTATCAGCTATGTTGAGAAAGGCGGTGGATCAGGTGAATAAGAGGGTTGTGATCACCGGTCTTGGAATAATTTCTCCCCTTGGTAACGATGTAAACACATTCTGGAATCATCTGATCGCAGGCAAGTCCGGGGTGGGGAACATCACCCATTTCGACACAACGGACTATGCAGTGAAGATTGCCGCAGAGGTCAAGGATTTTGACCCGCTGAATTATATAGATAAAAAAGAAGCACGCCGCATGGATCGATTTGTGCAATTTGCGGTGGCGGCGGCCAAAGAAGCACTGAAGCACGCTGAATTGGACATGAACAAAGTGGACGCCAACCGTGTAGGGGTTTATGTGGGCTCCGGGATCGGCGGACTGTCGACTTTGGAAAACCAACATCGCGTGTTGATGGAGCGAGGACCGCGCCGGGTTAGCCCATTCTTTGTGCCGATGATGATTGCTAACATGTCTTCGGGCATGGTGTCCATCCACACTGGTGCCAAAGGGCCCAACAGCGCGGCGATCTCGGCTTGCGCGACCGGCACGCACTGCGT
This sequence comes from Laceyella sacchari, assembly GCF_024927925.1. Taxonomy (NCBI): domain Bacteria; kingdom Bacillati; phylum Bacillota; class Bacilli; order Caryophanales; family Thermoactinomycetaceae; genus Laceyella; species Laceyella sacchari. Next base: position 2,240,145 of record NZ_CP103866.1, on the reverse strand, counting down.
CGGCGACTCGTTCAAGATGTTGCAACGCGGCGATGCCGATGTGATGTTGGCAGGTGGCACGGAAGCAACCATTTTGCCAATGGCCATAGCTGGTTTTTCGGCGATGGGTGCCTTGTCCAGCCGCAATGATGATCCGCAAAAGGCTAGCCGTCCGTTTGACCGTGACCGTGACGGATTTGTCATGGGTGAAGGAGCGGCAGTGTTGGTGTTGGAAACGCTGGAGCATGCACAAAAACGCGGTGCCAACATCATCGCTGAAGTTGTGGGATATGGGATGACGGCTGACGCCTATCACATCACCAGCCCCGACCCACAAGGAGATGGCGCGAAACGAAGCATGGAGATGGCGCTGTCCGATGCCGGTCTGAAACCGGAGGACATAGATTACATCAACGCCCATGGTACATCAACCGATATTAACGACAAATTTGAGACGATGGCGATCAAAGCTGCTTTCGGTGAACATGCGCATAAGTTGGCGATTAGCTCAACCAAATCCATGATGGGGCACTTGCTGGGTGCGGCGGGAGCGATTGAAGCGGCAGTGCTGGCGCTTACGCTCAAAGAGCAAATCATTCCGCCGACAATCAATTTGGAAAATCCGGATCCCGAATGTGATTTGGACTATGTGCCGAATGAAGCGCGTAAGGCGCGCGTCCGGGCCGCCATTTCGAACTCACTCGGTTTTGGCGGGCACAATGCCACCATCTGCATCAAAGAGTTTGCGGAAGCGTAAGGGGATGAACACATGATGGATTTATCTGAGTTGGAACGGTCCATCGGCTTGACCTTGAAAAACAAAAAATTGTTCCAACAAGCTTTTACTCACACTTCATTTGCCCATGAACGGAAAAACAGCGGGAAGTTCCCAGACAATGAGCGATTGGAGTTCTTGGGAGACGCGGTGCTTGAATTGGCAGTGTCGGAATACTTGTTTCACCGTTATCCGCAGATGAGCGAAGGTGAATTGACACGCACACGGGCACGTGTGGTGTGTGAAGCATCCCTTGCTTCTTTTGCCAAAGAGCTTGATTTTGGGCGCTTTGTGCGATTGGGAAAAGGAGAGGAGATGACGGGAGGCCGCACCCGTCCTTCCCTCTTGGCCGATGTGTTTGAAGCTTTTATCGGAGCCTTGTTTTTGGATCAGGGCTTGGATGAGGTGCGGCGGTTTTTGACCAGATTGGTCTTTCCGAAAATCAATGATGAATGGCTGGCCAACATGTTGGACGCCAAAAGCCAGTTGCAAGAGCTGGTTCAACAAGAGAGATTGGGTGCCTTGGAATATCGGATTGTGGATATGCAAGGCCCTGCGCATGATCGCCACTTTGTGGCTGAAGTGTATCTTGAAGACCGATGCTTGGGACAAGGCGCGGGCCGTTCCAAAAAAGAAGCAGAACAACAAGCGGCGCTCATCGCCCTTAAAACTTGGAAAGCAAGATAATGTGCAAACCACCGCCTGCTGGGAATCGGTGGTTTTTCTTATTGTCCATGAGGGAATAGACAGTTGAGCATATCTTCAGAGAGGGGGCGAAATATGGCTGACATCCAATTAGGGACGATGCTTTTCATGCTTCTCCAGCTCGTTGAGTTTCTAGCGTTAGCGTTTTTTTCTTGTTGCCGGGTGTTTTGGTCATCAACAGCTGGAAGCGTTTGAAACGGATCGAACAGCAGAATGAAACCATCATCCGTCTGTTGCGGGAACGTTCGGTGGAAGCAGAGCGAAGAGACACAGAATAGCGGAGGGATTTATTGTATTTGATCTAATCTCACTGTGATGGTGCCAACTTTTCCTTGCCGTCAAGCCCCCCTTTTTTCGAATCTTGGAAAGAATGTTATCAGAATTATATTATTAAATTAATAAATAATTCATTGTATAATCACCCTCCTTTTCATTTATGTAGAAATTTTTTTCAATACCTGTGGATATGTCTGTGCAAATCCGATATAATGAGAATAAATATCATTATCGAATGGGTGAATCGGTGAAAGGAGAGGGAAGGCATGATGGCATTGGAACGGTTGGAAAATAGAGAACGGGTGTTGTTGGAAAACCAGTTTCAAGTCGCTCCGTCGTTCACGCCTGCCTCGCCTTTGTCTTTTACGGCGTTGGAATTGTTGGATGGGCAAAAGTGCCATGATATGATAGCAAGGCTTGCTGAAACGATCGGTGGTGCACCGATGGTGGCGGTGGCGTCCCAGTTCAGCAAAAAATATACGTTTATGGTGATTGTGCCGGCTCTTTTTACGATGAGTGTGCTGAACAAAGGGTTGGACTTATCCCTTGGCAATGTGGTGATCGACCTGGAACAGCCGGGCGAAAAATCTCCTTTTGCAGCCAAGCTCAAACGGTGGACGGTCACCAAGCCTGGTTCCCGGCGCGAAGCTTGGCGCGAACGGCTGATCTCCCAGTTGATCGGACGACATGTGGTGCCGCTGTGGCATCAGCTCCATGAATCGACCGGTGTTCCGCTCGCCATTTTATGGGAAAACTTTGCTCTGTACGTATATTGGTTGTATGAAACAAAGTTGGTGGGATTGGAAGGGGAAGAACGGAATCGAGTTGAAACTGATTTTCATTATTTGCTCAATGAAACACCCGCTTCCCTGTATGCAGAAAAAATACAGCCGTTGGCGCGTTTTCACAGTCCCAAATGTTGGCCTGCCCATGCGCCTGAACCGGTGCGGATTCGCAAAACCTGTTGCCTCTATTACCAAGTGGGCGACAAGACCTGCAAAACTTGCCCGCGAAATTGTTTCACTATTACCGAACCTTGTCGTGATACGCCGCTTGAAGGCTGACTTCTCACCCGAGAGTCGGCTTTTTTGTTTGCTCTCCTTTCATGCAGGATGAGCGGGGAGAAAGAGAGAAGTATTTCATGCCGGGGAGGTTTGTACAAGCAATAGCGACCGGGTGTAAACCCGGGCCGGATGAGCTCCCGCAAGCAACAGAGATAACTGAAAGGGATGAAGTTGATGAAGAGTATCAGTTATGACGACTTTTTGAAAGTGGATCTCAGAATCGGTCAAATCATCCGGGCAGAGGTGTTTGAGAAAGCGCGAAAGCCGGCGTACAAGCTATGGATTGACTTCGGTGAGGAGCTGGGGGTCAAACGAAGCAGTGCGCAAATCACGCAACTTTACCACATTGATGAGTTGGTTGGCAAACGAGTGGTGGCTGTTACCAATTTCCCACCGAAACAGATTGCTGACTTTATGTCTGAAGTGTTGGTGTTGGGGGTTGATTCCAAGGTGGGTGGTGTCACCCTGTTGGGAGTAGACCATGAAGCCCCACTGGGCACGCGGGTGTATTGAGCAAGCACATTCCCTGAATCCTCACCAGGGAATGTTTTTTTATGCTAAAATAGATCAGTTCATTTGATTGAAACGCGCCACTTGCAGACTTGTTCTGTGGCCGTTCTTTTGGATGGACTGGTGCGTGTCTGATGCATAGACCAGCGGCTCTAAAACCATTTTCTCATTTGCTGCCGCGCGTGGCGGAGGCGTTCTCGAGAAAAGGTTGTTCTGCCGCTTTTTTCCACCGATGTGATTTGCCAGACACATCCTGGTGAATGATGAAGAGAGGAGGGGGCTTATGTATCTTAAACGGTTAGAGATGAGTGGTTTCAAATCGTTCGCCGATCGCACAGAGCTGGAGTTTGTTCCGGGTGTGACCGCCGTTGTTGGGCCCAATGGCAGTGGCAAGAGCAATGTCACCGACGGCATTCGTTGGGTGTTGGGGGAACAGAGTGCCAAATCGTTGCGCGGAAATAAGATGGAAGATGTTATTTTCGCAGGAAGTGATACACGCAAACCGGTCGGTTATTGCGAAGTCTCCATGACCTTTGATAATTCGGAGCGGCGTCTGCCCGTCGATTATGAGGAAGTCACAGTGACGCGGCGGGTATACCGATCCGGAGAAAGCGAATATTTCCTTAATAAGCAATCCTGCCGCCTCAAAGACATTCATGAGCTGTTCATGGACACAGGTATAGGTAAAGATGCATATTCCATGATCGGACAAGGCAAAATTGACGAAATCCTCAGTTCCAAATCGGAAGATCGGCGAGCCATCTTCGAAGAGGCGGCGGGGATTGTCAAATACAAAGCCCGTAAAAAAGAAGCAGAGAAAAAGCTGGAAGGAACGGAGCAAAACCTTTCCCGTATCCACGATCTCATCCATGAAATCAAAGGGCAAGTGGAACCGCTTGCGGAACAGGCCGAGCGAGCGAATCGCTTCAAAGAATTGAAGGCGGAATTGCAAGAAGTGGAAATCGGCTTGTATGTACATAAAATTGAAACGCTACATGAAGAATGGCAAGAAGCTTCCCAAGCGGTAAAAAGCCTGTCCCAAGAGCAGGTCAGCTTGGCCGCTGCTGTCAGTGGACGTGAAGCACAGCTGGAAGAGCTGAAAGCGAAACTGCTTGAACAAGAACAAAACTGGGAGCAGGTTCAGACGGCGTTGCTGTCGGTGAGTGAAGAGTTGGAAAAGGCAGAGGGACAACGGGAAGTGCGGCTGGAGCGGGTGAAGAACCGAACGGAAACCCAGCAGCAATTGTCTGAACGCATCCGCGAGCTGGAGGCAGAGTGCGCGCGTCTAAAGACAGAAGAAGAGCAGACCGGCGATCTTCTTGCACAAAAGCGCGCCGAACTGGCTGAGCTGGAACAGCAACTTGAGAAGTTGGAGTTACAACTCTCTCTGTCATCGGCCGATGACGCCGACCAACTGGATGAGTTGTCCAAAAAAATCCAACAACATGGCAACCGGTTGGCGGCACTCTCCAGTGAAAAACAATACATGACTGAACAACTGGCCGAGCTGGTGGAGCGAATCAAGGATTTTGCCGAGCAAAAACAGGCTCTCTTGCAAGCCAAAGAGGCCCAAGCGGGACGATCCGATGAGATCGCCGACCAATTGAAGCAGGTAGAGGGCGAGCTACGGGAGGCGGCCGAACAGGTTCGCGTCTTGGCAGAGCAACGCGGTCAAATCGAGCAGGAGGAGAAAGCCCTCGCTGACCGTAGCCGCAAAGTGGAACAACAGCTCAACCGCCTACGTTCCCAGTATGAATGGATCAAAGAGACAGAAGCCGAGCACCAAGGGTTTATGCAAGGCGTGAAAGAGGTGCTTAAGGCTCGCGACCGGGGCATTTCATCGTTAGCTGGAGTCCATGGCGCGGTGGCGCAGTTGATTCAAGTGCCGCGAGAGATGGAAGCAGCGATTGAGACCGCACTTGGTGGCGCGCTACAACATGTGGTGGTCGAAGATGAGAAGACCGGTCGCCAAGGTATTCAATACCTGAAGGAAAAACGGTTGGGCCGGGCCACCTTTTTGCCGCTCGATGTATTGAAAAGCCGGATGTTGCCGCAACAAGAAATAGCCAAATGCGAGTCGCAGCCTGGATTTGTAGGGATTGCGGCCAATTTGGTCAAAACGGAGCCCCGCTATCGCCGGTTGATTGAGCATTTGCTCGGGCTGGTCGTGGTTACTGAGAACATGGAACAAGCCAACCGAATGGCCCGCAGTTTGAGTTACCGTTACCGGGTGGTTACTCTAGACGGCGACGTGGTTAATCCGGGTGGATCGATGACCGGGGGTAGCCGCCATCAGACCAAAAGCAATCTCTTGGGTCGGTCACGCCAACTGGAAGAATGTGAGAAGGAGCTCAAACGGGCGGAAGCCGCTTGGCGCCAAGTGGAGCAGGAGTTTGAAGCTTTGCACCTGCGCAAACAAGCACTTGAGCAGGAGTGGGAAGCAGTGCGGGTGCGCGGGGAAGAGCGGCGCTTAAAAGAACAAGAGCTACGCGGCAAAGAGCGGGAGTTGCAGGTGGAAGAGCGTGCTTTGGACGAACAATTGCGCACACTCAACCAAGAGCATGAAAAGTCTCTCAAAAGAAAAGATGAACTCCAAGAGCAGTTGGCGCGGACAGAGCAGAGCATCGTCGAATTGGAGCGGGAGAAGGAGCTTCTGGGCGTGCTCATCAGTGAATCACAAGAGCGGGTCAAGCAGCAAGCCAATGTGAAAGAAGAAGTTGGCGCGCAAATGACCGAATTTAAGGTGCGCCGCGCCCGCTTGCATCAAGAAGTGACCAACCTGGAAGAAAACTTGGGCCGACTCCGGCAAGAGTGGGCACGGCTGGACAAACAGAAACAGGCCGCACAAGCGGAATTGCGTAGCCTGGATGAGGCGCGCGAGTTCAACACACAAGAAATGCAATCACTGGAGGAACGCATCGCCGAGCTGCGCGCTCGCAAGGAAGAAGTGCAACAACAGCTGGGCGAAACAAGGAGTTTGCGGGAACAGATGATCTCAGACCGCGAGGTACAGGAAAAGGAATTGCGTTCCACCCAGCAAAAATTGCGCAAGCTGGGCAATAAGTTGCATGAACAAGAAGTGCGTGCCAATCGTCTGGACGTGGAGCTTAATCACTTGTTGCAGAAGCTGGCTGAAGAATACGAAATGAGTTACGAACGCGCCAAACAAACCCACCCCGTTCCCGAACAGCCTGCGGAGGCTGAACGGCGGGTACGTTCATTGAAGGGGCAGATCGCGGCGTTGGGCGAAGTAAACCTGGGTGCGATCGAGGAATATGCTCGTCTGAAAGAGCGGCTCAGCTTTTTGGAGGAGCAGGAGGCCGACTTGCTTGAAGCCAAACAAAAGCTGTATGAGATTATCAGCCAATTGGTCGAAGAGATGGGACGGCGCTTCGGAGAGGCGTTTGATATGATCCGAGCGGAATTCCAGCAGGTGTTTGTACAGATGTTTGGCGGCGGCCGCGCAGATTTGAAGCTGAGCGATCCGGACAATCTCTTGGAGACAGGGATTGAGATTGTGGCTCAGCCTCCAGGCAAAAAGTTGCAAAACCTCAATCTGCTGTCGGGTGGAGAACGCGCATTGGCTGCGCTTGCCCTGCTTTATTCGGTGTTGCGCATCAAGCCGGTGCCGTTCTGTGTGCTGGATGAAGTGGATGCGGCTCTCGATGAGGCCAACTTGACTCGTTATACGCGTTATATGCGGGAGTTTGCCAACCGGACGCAGTTTATTATCATCACCCACCGCAAGCACACCATGGAGGCATGTGACGTGCTGTATGGAATTACCATGCAAGAATCAGGTGTGTCGAAGCTGGTATCTGTGAAGCTGGAAGAGTATGATGGATTTAGCGAAGTTGCCGCTAGCAAGAAACAGGAGGAGTAGCATGAGTTTTTTCAAACGCTTGCGCGAAAGCGTCGCGCAAAAGACCGAAGCGGTTACACAAAAATTTATGACTGGACTCAGCAAGACCAGCAACAATCTGGTCGGTGCGATCAACGAATTGTTCACCGGTCGTTCTAAAATTGATGAAGAGCTGTATGAAGAATTGGAGGAGATTCTCATCACGGCGGATGTCGGCGTTGAGACGACAATGGAATTGGTCGAACGTTTGCGTGCCGAGGTGAAACAGCAAAAGATCAAAGAACCGCAACATCTGCAACCCATTTTGTCCGAGCTTATCGGTGAGATGATGGACGGTGCGGGTGAGGAAGGATTGCGGATCAAAGAAAATGAATTGACCGTTATCCTGTTTGTCGGTGTAAATGGTGTGGGGAAAACGACCACCATCGGCAAGTTGGCGCACCGCTTTAAAAACGAAGGCAAAAAAGTGGTGCTGGCCGCGGGCGATACCTTTCGCGCCGGGGCGATTGACCAGTTGGAGACATGGGGACAACGCGTTGGCGTAGACGTGATTAAGCACCAGGCGGGAGCGGACCCGGCAGCGGTCATCTATGATGGCATTCAGGCGGCCAAATCCCGCCGTGCCGACATTCTCTTGTGCGACACAGCCGGCCGACTGCAAAACAAAGTGAATTTGATGGAAGAGCTGAAGAAGGTATTCCGCGTGATCCGGCGCGAAGTGCCTGACGGCCCCCATGAAGTATTGCTGGTGCTGGACGCTACAACTGGACAAAATGCGTTGCTCCAAGCCAAACAGTTCGGTGAAGCGGTCGACGTGTCTGGTATTGTCCTGACCAAACTGGACGGCACGGCCAAAGGCGGCATTGTCATCGCCATCAGCAACGAATTGAAGATTCCGGTGAAGCTGGTCGGCTTGGGCGAAAAAGCGGATGACTTGCAAGACTTTGACAAGGAGCAGTTTTTGCATGCGCTGTTCAAAGAGATGATCGACAAGAACGAGACGGATTAATCTGAACGGCGGGCGACGTACCTTTATCGGCTCAGTGAATATTGCGACTTTCATCTTCATCAAGGAAAAAACCTTGACAAGAGGTAGCGGGCTCCGCTATAGTATACTCCTGTAAAGGTTGACGCCTTGACGGTGTAAATGAGGTGACTCCGATGCTGGAGCAAACCACAGAGATGAACCTGTTGTATGATTTTTACGGTTCACTCTTGAGAGACAAACAGCGCACCTTGTTGGAAATGTATTACCATGAAGACTGGTCGCTCGGTGAAATCGCGGAACACCAAGGCGTATCACGACAAGCGGTGTTTGAGGCGATCAAGCGGGCCCAGACGACGCTGACTGAACTTGAAGAGAAGCTGGGCTTGGTGCAAAAACACTTGGAGCGGCAAAAGCTCGCCCAAGAGATCCTGGCCCGATTGGAAGAAGTGCCGGAAGCGCGTCTGAAGGTCGAATCGCTCGTCAAACAGATGGTTGACCTCGATTAATCAGCGATTGAAGGAGGGGGAACCATGGCGTTTGAAGGCTTGTCAGAACGATTGCAGTCCGTCATGAAGAAGTTGCGCGGTAAAGGAAAAGTGACCGAAGCTGATGTGAAAGAGGCCATGCGAGAAGTACGCTTGGCTTTGCTGGAGGCGGACGTCAACTTCAAAGTGGTCAAAACCTTTATCGACCGGGTCAAAGAGCGCGCGGTCGGACAAGAGGTATTGCAGAGCTTGACCCCCGGGCAGCAAGTGATCAAAGTGGTCAATGAAGAGCTGCAGGAGCTGATGGGTGGGGAGCAAAGCAAATTGGCCCAAGCCAATAAGCCGCCAACCAAAATCATGATGGTCGGTTTGCAAGGTGCCGGTAAAACGACGACTTCTGGCAAATTGGTTCGTTATTTGCAAAAGCAAAACCGACGCACCCTGCTTGTAGCCGCGGACGTATACCGCCCTGCGGCGATCAAGCAATTGGAAGTGTTGGGTGCGGATTTAAATACACCCGTATTCTCGCTCGGAGATCAGGCCAACCCTGTGGACATCGCAGAGCAGGGAGTGGCTAAAGCTTCGGCGGAGGGCTTTGACTATGTGATCATCGACACCGCAGGCCGCCTGCATATCGATGAACAGATGATGGACGAACTGAAGCAGATTCGTGAACAGATTCGTCCCGATGAGATTCTGCTCGTCGTCGATGCGATGACGGGGCAAGATGCGGTGAACGTGGCTGATCACTTTAACAAACAATTAGGGCTGACCGGCGTGGTGCTCACCAAGTTGGATGGGGACACCCGCGGTGGGGCAGCCTTGTCGGTCAAGTCGGTGACCGATTGCCCGATCAAGTTTGTCGGGATGGGTGAGAAGACGGATGCCTTGGAGCCCTTTCATCCCGACCGGATGGCTTCTCGCATCTTGGGGATGGGCGATGTGCTCAGCCTGATCGAAAAGGCGCAATCCGCCGTCGATAAGGAGAAAGCCAAGGATTTAGAGCGGAAGATGCGAACGCTCAGCTTCACGTTTGATGATTTCTTGGACCAGTTGCAACAAGTGCGCAAGATGGGTCCACTGGAAGACATGCTGTCTATGCTCCCTGGCGCTGGCCAGATAAAGGGGTTGAAAAACATCCAGGTGGATGAAAAACAGCTGTCGCGTGTAGAGGCGATCATCAAGTCGATGACGCCGAAGGAGAAAGAGCATCCGGAAATCATCAACGCCAGCCGTCGCAAACGTATTGCGGCGGGAAGCGGGACGACGGTCCAAGACGTAAACCGGCTGTTGAAGCAATTTGAAGACATGAAGAAGATGATGAAGCAGTTTTCCAATATGGCCAAAGGCATGAAGAAGAAAAAACGGGGCGGTTTCCGCTTTCCGTTTATGCCATGACGGCCCATTATACCCTGTTTAGGAGGTGAATTGACAATGGCAGTGAAAATCCGTTTGAGACGCATGGGTGCCAAAAAAGCGCCTTTCTACCGTGTGGTGGTTGCTGACTCCCGCGCGCCGCGTGACGGTCGTTCCATCGATGAGATCGGGTACTACAATCCATTGACTGAACCGGCTACGGTGAAGATCGATGCAGAGAAAGCCCAAAAATGGCTGGCTGAAGGTGCCCAACCATCTGATACCGTCCGCAATCTGTTCCGCCGTGAAGGTATCCTGAAAAGCGACAAAGAGTAATTTCAGAGCCGTTTCTGGTGCGGAAGACCGGAGGGTCATCATATATGAAAGAACTGATTGAATGGATTGCGGTCTCCTTGGTGGATCATCCTGATCAAGTGATGGTGACGGAACGGAAGACCGAAGAGCGGGTCGTCTATGAATTGTCCGTCGCTAAAGAGGATCTGGGCAAGGTGATTGGCCGACAAGGGCGGATCGCCAAAGCGATTCGCACGGTGGTCAATGTTGTGCATGGGAAGGAGAAGCGGCGTGTGTGGGTGGAAATCAAGTGAAGGAGAAGATGCGGCATGAACACAGCTGAATACCTTAATGTCGGTCGTCTGGTCGGTACGCATGGCGTTCGCGGTGAAGTGCGCGTTTACTCGGACACGGATTTCCCCGATGTGCGTTTTGCCCAAGGCAGTTCGCTTCTCCTCGTTCATCCCAGCCTGAAGGAACCGCTCCCATTGACGGTGGAAAAGGGCCGTCCCCATAAATCGGTGTGGCTGGTCAAGTTTAAGGAGTGGGACAACATCAATCAAGCTGAGCCTTACAAGGGCGGCAAGTTGGTGGTATTGAAAGAGGATCTCGCGCCAGTAAACGAAGAAGAGGGGGAGTTCTACTTCCACCAAATCATCGGCTGCACCGTTGTGACGACAGATGGGAATGAGTTGGGCAAAGTGCGGGAGATCTTGCCTTTGCCGGCCAATGATGTGTGGGTGGTGAAGCCCGACGGCAAAGGGAAAGAAATGTTGCTCCCATATATTGCGGATGTGGTAAAAGACGTGAACATCAAGGAGCGGCGGATCACGATCGAGTGGATGGAGGGGCTGGACTGACGTGCCACAGATACGATTTGATGTGTTAACCCTTTTTCCGGAGATGTTTTCGGGATTTTTGCATTCCAGTATTATCAAAAAGGCTCATGAAAAAGGGCTGGTTGAAACACACCTCATCAATTTTCGCGATTACGCCACGGACAAACACCGTATGGTGGATGACATGCCCTATGGTGGCGGCGGTGGCATGGTGCTCAAACCCGAACCGATCTTCTCGGCGGTCGACGAGCTGCTGTCCGGTACCGACGAACGTCCGCCCATCCTGCTGATGTCTCCGCAAGGTGTGCCATTCACGCAGAAGAAGGCTGAAGAGCTCGCCCAGCATTCCCATCTCATCTTCCTTTGCGGCCATTATGAAGGATATGATGAACGGATTCGCCAACACTTGGTCACAGAGGAGATCTCCATCGGAGACTATGTCCTCACAGGAGGCGAATTGCCCGCCATGGTCATCATGGATAGCGTAAGCCGGCTGGTGCCGGGGGTGCTGGGCAATGAATCTTCCGCGGTGACGGATTCCTTTTCCACCGGGCTTCTTGAGTATCCGCAATATACGCGGCCGGCAGAGTACCGTGGATTCAAAGTGCCAGATGTCCTGCTTTCGGGACATCACGCGCGGATTGAACAATGGCGGCGCCAAGAATCGCTCCGGCGCACATGGGAGCGGCGGCCTGACCTGCTTGAGACCGCTCCGCTCACTGATGAAGATCGCCGGTTCCTACAGGAGTTGGCCAAGGATGCGCGCCAAGGCGAGTAATTGTTTTCAATCAGGTCGTATGATACAATATTCTCCGTTCACAGGCAAACGGAGCCAATGTTTGGATTTTGGTTATGGAAAGGAGGTTGGCTGACATGCGTCCAATCATTCGTGAAATCACCGAAGGACAACTTCGTCAAGATATCCCTCAATTCCGTGCGGGTGACACCCTGCGCGTGCACGTGAAAGTAAAAGAGGGTCAACGCGAGCGTATCCAGATCTTTGAAGGCGTTGTAATCCAACGTCGTGGTGGTGGCGTTTCCGAAACGTTCACTGTTCGCAAAATCTCTTACGGTGTGGGTGTTGAGCGTACTTTCCCATTGCACTCCCCACGCATTGAGAAAATCGAAGTGACCCGTCGCGGTAAAGTACGTCGTGCGAAACTGTACTACCTGCGCAACTTGCGCGGTAAAGCGGCTCGCATTAAAGAACTGCACCGCTAAGCGTTTCATAGAAAAGGGCTTGGATATTCAAGCCCTTTTCTCTCATTTATTTCCTTTTCCAAGTAAGGCAGGCAAATGGGGGAACATGATCATGACACTGCCGATGTCTCGCTCGGAGCGACTGCGGAGACAAAAAAGAATCAGGGCGAGAGAATGGATGGTTGCGGTTTTGCTGGCTGTCTCGTTGGCGATCGTGATCCGTATCTTTGTGTTTGAACCTTTTAATGTCGTTGGACCCTCTATGAAAACGACATTGGAAACAGGGAATCTGATATTGGTAAACAAGTTGGTCTACCGTTTCGAAGAACCGGAACGGGGCGAAGTGATCGTGTTTCATGCGCCACAACGCAAGGAATATGTGAAACGGGTTATCGCGTTGCCGGGTGAAACAGTGGAGGCCAAAAACAATAAAATCCTGATCAACGGCAAGATTATGGAAGAGCCCTATCTTGCGACCGATATGCGCACACGCGATTTTGACCTCGTGCGAGTGCCGTCGGGCAAAGTGTTTGTGTTGGGAGATAATCGGCTGGATAGTACAGACAGCCGTGTCATCGGACCTGTTGGCATGTCCGAAATCGTCGGCCGTGTGGAAATGGTTTATTGGCCGTTCCAGATGTGGAAACTACTTTAATAGCTGACAACCAAAGGGCTTGAGATGATCAAGCTCTTTTACATATCATGAACAGTGAGAAAATAAGGGTCAGGAAAGGATTCGCACAATGATGAACACGATTCAATGGTTCCCCGGGCATATGGCCAAAGCCCGGCGCCAAGTGACGGAAAAACTACATCTGGTCGATATCGTTATTGAGCTGCTTGACGCGCGGTTGCCGCTGTCTAGTCGCAATCCGATGATGAATGAGATCGTGAAGGACAAGCCGCGGTTGATCTTGTTGACCAAAAGCGATTTGGCGGACGAGCAGGTCACCAAAGAGTGGAAAGCATATTTTAGCGAACAAGGCATTCACGTTTTGCCGATCGACGCCCAATCAGGCAAGGGAGTTAATCAGATTGTGCCGCAGTGTGAACGGGTGTTGGCACCTTTGTTCGCTGCCCGTGAGAAAAAAGGCATCAAATCGCGGAAGTTTCGCGTGATGGTGGTGGGAATTCCCAATGTAGGCAAATCGACTATCATCAACCGCTTAGCCAAACGAAACGCTACCGTCACCGGTGATCGACCTGGCGTTACCAAAGCGCAGCAGTGGATTCGGGTGGGCCAAACGATGGAAATCTTGGACACCCCCGGCATTTTGTGGCCCAAATTTGATGATCCCACCGTGGGGATGCGGTTGGCTGTCAGTGGCGCGATCAAAGGGGAAATCCTGCCTATTGATGAAGTGGCCCGCTATGCGTTGACGTTTCTCGCCGAGCGTTATCCCACCGCCTTGATGGAACGGTATAAGTTGAAAGATGTGGCATCGCTCGACCGGGTGGAGCTGATGGAGGAGATCGGCAAAAAGCGCGGTTGCCTCATCCGCGGTGGGGAAGTCGATTATGAAAAAGTAGCGGAGATTATTCTAACCGATTTTCGTTCGGGCAGAATCGGGCGCATCACATTAGAAAAACCGGAGGATTGGTTAAAGGAAGAGGGGAATGCGGATGAAACGGACCATTCCCGAGATTAAAGCTTGGTTGCAGGCAGTGGATACTTTGTCGCCTGAAGAGTTGCAAGAGCTGTTGACCGATGACAGGGTTGGTGTCCGCAAATTGGCGGAGAGTTATCAAAGGGAACAGGCGCGCAAGCAAAAAGAGCGGGAACGCGTGGCCAAGATGTGGCAGTATGAGCAGGAGTGTTGGTCGAAGGGTCTGACTCTTGTGGCAGGGGTCGATGAAGCAGGGCGCGGCCCTTTGGCCGGACCAGTTGTCGCCGCTGCGGTCATTTTGCCGCCCACCTTTGATGCGACGGGGCTAAACGACTCCAAGCAACTGTCAGAAGAGATGCGCACAGTTCTGAAACAGCGCATTGAGCAGGAAGCGTTGGCAGTAGGGGTGGGGATTGTGGATGCGGCGCACATCGACAAGTACAATATCTTGCAAGCCACATATCATGCGATGCGGATCGCCTTGTCCCAATTGACACCCACACCCCAAGCGATCTTGGCAGATGCAGTAAAGATTCCAGACGTGGACATACCACAGCAAGGAATTATCAAAGGTGACAGCTTGAGCCATTCTATCGCCGCTGCTTCCATCATTGCCAAAACCACCCGGGATGAATGGATGAAGCAGGCAGCGCAGACGTATCCCGCATACGGATTTGACCAACATATGGGTTACGGTACCCCCGAGCACCTTGAGGCCTTGCGCCGATATGGTCCCACACCCTTGCATCGACGCAGTTTTGCTCCAGTGAGGGAAGTGATTGAAAACAGCGGGGTTCAAGGGACGCTGTTTGCCGAAGGGAGTATCCGTTAATGAACAGGGACCGGCGTCAAACGGTTGGGCGTATAGGCGAAGAAGCAGCTGCCCGCCTGTTGATGAAGAAGGGCTATCGCATTTTGGATCGCAATTGGCGAAGCAAGCTGGGTGAAATTGATATTGTTGCCAGCCAAGGTGAGTTGCTGGTCATCGTAGAAGTGCGGACGACGACTGGCAACCACTTTGGCGCAGGAATGGAGTCAGTCGACTATCGCAAGCAACAAAAAGTCCGAAGATTGGCAACGCAATATGCGCAAAAGCATCACCGACTGGGCTGCCCGCAACGGATCGATGTGATATCGGTCTTATTGTCCCGCGATTTGACACCGGTGCGGATCGACCATATCGAGGGAGCCTTTTGAGGTTTTAAGTTATAAAAGATAAACAAAGCTGTTGGCAAAAGCCAATAGCTTTTGTTATGAAGCTCATCACTTGTTAGCCGCTTGTGCGCCACGGCGGTTGTTTTCGATGAACGTGTTGCCCTTCGTCAAGGCTTTCGAATCCTTCATTTTTGGATGGTGGAAAAATGTACGAACGCATCTTGCTTCCATGGTCCATGTCGTAAGAATTTTCTGGAATAAGGAGGTCGGAAGTATTGAAGAGAGAATCCACTTGCTTGTCTGAAAAATACGGGGTGCCCTTGAAATACGTATGCTCATTGCTCAGAGCCAGTTTCAAAAACTTGCTAATGCAAAACAACCAATGAGTTGTCCTTCATTTGTTCAATTCGTATAATAAAGAATACATTCGAGGGGGTGATATTCATGGATTTTAGTGTATTTGCAGACTTCATTGATGAATTTACTAAATGGTTGGCAGAGGCGGGCAGAAAACAGCGGACAATTGACGAATATTTAACGGCTGTCTTCATATTCTACACTTGGTTAAGCCATAAATATAAAATCGATTTCCGGCCGGATCAGGTAATGTCTGCACATATCATTGAATGGCAGAATGAAATGCTGCATTTGGAGAAACTGTCCCCTTCCACTGTTCACAAACGAATGGCCTCATTAAAGTCTTATTGGAATTTTTTAACTGAGAATAACATTGTTGACCATAATCCTTTGTCTGAGATCAGCGCACCCAAAATACAATCCAATCACCCTTCACATTCGTGGTTAACAACGGAAGAAGAAAAAAAGTTGCTTGAAAGAGTAAAATCTGAAAAAAACGATTGGAAACGGCATCGTAATCTTTGTATTGTGTATTTAATGATGATGGCTGGCTTTACGGTTTCAGAAACTGTCCTGTTGAATTGGGATCAAGTTTTTTGGAAAGATGGATTAATCTTGATTAAAAATGAGCACAAAATGACGCGAACGGTACCGATGAACGAGTTGCTCACTCAGTCACTGATCGAATGGACTCCCTATCTAAAAAAGAAGCAAGACGGGCCGGTTGTCATTTCCCAACTCAATGAAAGAATGACGAGACAAGGTATTCATTATTTAATCAAGAAGTTTTTTCAGGATATCGGGTTGGAGCAATATTCAGCACAAACTTTGCGGCATACATTTTGCCGCAGGCTCATTGAAGCCAACATGGATTTAAAAGAGGTATCCAAGTTGGCGGGTTATGCCAGCATTGAAACAACAAAGAGATATTTAAACGGGTAGGCAACACTCTTTGCATCCCTCATTAAACTGCCAAAGCAATGGCTGTTTAATGGGGGATTTTTGTTATGCCATTTAATAGTGTTGCTCCTACTTGATCTTTAGATATTAAAGGAGTTAAGTAAAGTTGTTTCACTTTATCAAAGATATAACCTGTATCAATTAATGTGTCTTCCTTGCAAAGTAATTCCAAGCTCTTAACATTCGTAGAAGGTGTATCCCGATTCGTATGAAAGGATAAAAAATTGGAGTCGCTACCAAAACAAATGGCGAAATAGGGGAAGGGTGTCTACTTTTTATAGGCATGATACTCTTTTTCCAGCAAGTAGGGGGGGAGAAAATTTTGTACACCTGCTCTGGTTCAAGTCGTTGACGCACAACAATGGCGTCAATGCCTGTGCTGATCAAAGTAAAGCTTCGTGGCAGAGGTCATTAAGTATAATGTGGTAAGTTTTCTTCCTCTGTCACTACGTGATTTCCCCTGATTTTAATTCTATATATTCCATTCTATTGAATTCGGTAAAAAAAAACAAGCGATCTTCGGTAAAGAAAAAAAGTCGATTTTAAGACATATGAATAGCAAAAGTAACTTAGGCTCGGATTTTCGAGCTTAATTTTCTTTACCGAATTTGATTTTTGAATTTCAGTGTGATAAGTTTAATTTCGAAAAAAATTCAATTGGAAATAAATGCACCTTGACATTATGAAAAGGAGAGAGAAGTAGTGGCCAGTTTGAGAAAAGCAGTTGTACCGTTCCTGTTGATGGGGCTGTTGGTTACCGCAGGTTGTGGTAATGAGGAAAGAATTGAAGTACCAAAACAATCGGTGTCAGTGGTGGATGGAGACACGATTAAAGTCAAAATGAAGAAAAAAGAGGAAACAGTCCGGTTATTGTTTGTGGATACACCAGAAATTAATCACCCGAATTTCGGAAAGCAACCGCTTGGAGATGAAGCAAAAGACTTTACTCAGAAATTGATCAATGAAGCGAAAAAAATTGAGTTGGAAAAAGAAGAGACGAAGAGAGATAAATATGGCCGATTCCTTGCCTATCTGCATGTGGATGGGAAGTTATTGCAGGAAGAGCTGGTGAAGGAAGGATTTGCTCGCATTGCTTATGTGGAACAACCAGACGCCAAATATCTGGAAGAGCTAAGAGACGCGGAACAAGAGGCGAAACGCAAAAAGATTGGAATTTGGCAATGGGACAATTACACAAAAAAAGATGGTTTCCATGTTGAAGCGCTAAAAAATGAGAAGAATATTTTTGTTGCGAGCAAGAATAGCGATGTATACCATCCGATCGGCTGTCATGTTGTGAAAGAGATTAAACAGGAAAACCTCATGTACTTTTATTCGGAGCAAGAAGCCATGAGAACAAACCGGCACCGCAGTGAAGTGAAAGGATGTTGGGACAATTAGCAAGTTGGCTACTGAGTATATCCTGTTCAAACCAATTGCCGTGCAAACATATGTCCGACATCAGGCAAAGAGATGATAGTCAAACTTCGCGAATAAAAAAGGTCGAAGTATCTTAGTAGGGTGCGTTAACCTTAATATAACCGGATTATATGCATTCATTTTAATTGAAGTGAACGGAATCTACCGTAAGGGATAATAAGAAATTTAGTGAAATGTTGATGCACAACATCCCTTACAATTTACTTCCCTTCTGCATTTCTTATAGTAGAACGTGCAGAAAGGAAGTGTGAAATGGCCAGAGCTTATGTGACAAACTATGATTCTTCTGAGGTCACCGTCATCGATACGCAAACACGTCAAGTCATCGCCAACATCGGCGTTGGGGAGCGTCCGTCTGGGGTGGCGGCCTTACCCAATGGAAGTCGCGTTTATGTCACAAATGCAGACTCTAACAACGTTTCTGTTATTAATACCTTAACAAATAGGGTAGTTGCTACGATATCTGTACAATCAAGGCCTATTGCGGTGGTAGCCTCACCTGACGGAAGCCGAGTCTATGTAGCGAATCAATCATCTCATACTGTTTCCGTCATTGATACGCAATCAAACCAAGTGACTGGGATGATACCCGTTGGACAAAATCCGTCAGGAATCACAGCCTCACCTAATGGAACACGCTTGTATGTTACGAATTTTGGAAGTGAAACGGTTTCTGTTATCAATACACAAACAACTCGGGTGATTGGCGAGGTATCCGTTGGACAGTCACCAATCGGGATCGCGGTGACCCCCAACGGCAGGCGCGTCTATGTGGTGAACTCTAGAAGTAACAGTGTTTCCGTCATCAATACGCAAACAAATGAAGTTATCACTTCGATATCTGTCGGTTCAACACCAGCCATGGTAGCAATCACTCCTAACGGAAGCCGTGCTTATGTTTCGAATCAATATTCTAATAACATGTCCATCATCAATACACAAACAAATCAAGTGATTGAGACGATCCCTGTTGAACGACAGCCATTCGGACTGGCAGTAACCCCCTGATGGTAGATACATCTATGTGGCTAATTCGGACATAAATAACGTTTCCGTGATCGACGCTCAAACGAACCAGATAGTCGATATGATACCCGTCGTGTTAACCCCTTTTGGGATAGCGATCACGAACATCCCAAATAACCGTGGCAGTCGTTTGAAAAGATCCGTGGCGAAGCGCCGCAAGCGCAGATCCAATAGATAAAGACAAATGGTCACAGTGAGTTCTCACGTGGGACTGAAGGGCATGAATGACCTCTTCTATTCGGGAGTGGCCAAGTTATAATAGGTAAGCAACCCATATATAGTCTAGGATAAGAAGTCATTTTGCTTAGGGTGTGTTTGGTGAATCAAGTTGGTAGGGAAAGGAAAAACCATTTCTCCAGGAGCGCCGATGCACAAGTGAAGCGAATGTGAAAATGGTATTGAGCCGCTGGCCTATTCAGCAGACACGGTAAAAAGGAAAGGTTCCCCTTGGTAAACAAGGTTGGAACCTTTCCTTATTTTGAGCTTACTTGGTTAACTGAGGCGTCCTTTTTATATAGATCGGTACCTTCCAAAACGGGTTGTAGAAATAATTATTAAAGAACAACAATAGTTAAATAAATTCCTACAAAGTAAAGATAAACCAGATGTGTTTTAAAACACATAGATGAAATATTTAGTATTTAGTAATATTAAATTGATAATAGAATATACACCCTTGGAGTCCATTGAATTCGTGAGAAAACAGTGATGGAGATCATGGTCGTAGTGCCGAACATGCTTGGTGTGCCAGTGGCTGCAAGATTGCAGTCCATTTGACTAATTATAAAATATCCTTGGAAAGGAGATTGTAATATGAAAAAATGGCTAAGTGTGATCGCTGTGATGATGATTTTTACTATTGCGATGATTAAACCCAGCATCACATATGCTGCAATATCTGGAACCCTTTATCCTGCTGAATGGACAGGGACACAAATGTTTACACATTATAAGCATCTGGGTGCCACAAAATTAGTTACACTATGTAGTGGCGGTGATTCGGAATTAGTAATGATGTTAAGATGGGAAAATGGAAGTTCTACCTTAGTAGGAACTCGAACCATTCCTTGTGATGGAGTAAAATACACAACCAGTTGGTGGGCAGAAACCGGGACGTATCAGTTTGTCGTTGCTAACAATTATCATACTATCCAGTATACGATCTACTAAAATGGTTAAAAAGGAGCGGTTTATTCCGCTCTTTTTTATGTAATAAAAGATGGACCCTAACCGCAATGTCTGGTAGAACAGCCACTGTTAAGTAGAAGGTATAAGGGGATATTTAATTGAAAAAAAGGTGATTGAAATGTTAATAATGTATCCATTTTATATTCTATTTTCAGGTCATTGAATGATTACGTCTAAGACAATCATAAAAGGAGGAAGCTCAAGTGAATATCAATGAAGAAGATCAAGTCATCTTTGAAAATGCCCATCGCCTTTTAGATGATGTAAGTGATGTTGTGGAAGGACCGCAAAATTTTACTGTTGGCTTTTCGTTTCATGCATATAAAAAATGGATCGATTCAATAAATGTTCAAGGAGAAAAATTTGAATTCCTGAACAATGCTAATCATGAACACGAGCTAACGGGGAAATTGATGTTCGATAACGTGACAAAGAAAGATATTCCCTATACATTGATTGTGTTGCAAGGGAATAAAGCAACAAAAATAAAAACGAAAAATAGCGGATGGAAATCAAGCATACATGTAATTGCAAAAAGAAATGCTACCATTGAGGTACCCATATCGATTCAATGGAATCCAAAAGATGCTGAGGAATTAACTTTCTTTCCTATTGAATTGACAAAAAGCATGGAGTATCAACGATACGATGGATTTAATCTTAGTTTGATTCGGCTTTTCGTCCAAAACGAGAAAAGCATGACACTTGATCCACCGATGATAGAAAAGCAGTCTTTTCAAATTGATAGTAACTTTCAAGAGAGAGGCCTATCATTATACCCAACTCCCTCATTGATCGACGAAAATCATAAACCTAGTAAATTAATACCGAAAAACAATCAGTTTTATGTGAAAAGCAAAGTGGGAGGATTACATATTGCGCCTATTCCTTATGAAACAAATATAAGTTTAATCTGGGTCGATGAAGATGGAAATACGAGAATGGTAGCTGAAAATATTCCGATAAAAAAAGAAAAGGAAACCATCGTTCCTTTTGTACTATCATTAATCGAAAGCATGAGTAAACACCGTAAGCGTCAGTTTATTATCGTATTATCCAATCGTAATAGACAAATTTTAGCGGATGCAGTGGCACTTCAGCAAAAAAGAAAAATGGGATTAACTACTTGGCAAAATGTAATTGAAATTTATCCAGTAGCTAAATAAAACAACAATTCATTGTATTAGTTGTTATCTAGACATTTGGGGAGTTAAAAAAGAGATGGCTTTTTGTCATCTCTTTTTATTCGTTATAGGCTATTTTTAAGTTGATAAATATTTATTAGGGCGGTGCCAAGTCGATGGAAAAAGTTTTGCATAGATGGAAAAAGGTCATGACGGAATGTGGTTTTGCAGTCGGGCCGACAGATGAACATGTAATGAAAGAGATTCAAAGATCATTAGATCCAGGTGAAAAGTTACTTAAGTGGTATAAAGATTATGCACCCAGAATGGGAGAATTGGATTTTGGGGGAAATCCGATTCAATTGTATGAGCCAGAAGAGATGATCGAAGTTCAGGTGAATTTTAGTCATGACTTGGCAAGTATGCAAAGTAATCCAGAATGGAGAAATGATTGGATTGTAGTTGCTGATAAAGGGTTAGATCCTTTTATTTTAGATAAGAAAGAGGGGAATCTTTATCATGCATGGCACGGCCAAGTGTCTATTAACTTAAGAGAAATCGCACCAAGTCTAAATGGATTTATTGAGACATTAACTGTGCTATGTGAGGTGTGTTACTTAAAATATGAGGGTCAATTTTTGAATGATGAATGGGAATTTGATAAAAAAATCCTACGAGAAATTGAGAATAGGTTAAGAGCTATTCTGCCTTACGATTCTGTGGAAAATTGGATCTCGATGTTGGAGTAGGATACAGAAGAGGTATGACGATGACGATTTGAATAAGGGGTTATTTAAAACAACAAATGACTCCTTATTTTTCATTGTAGAACTATGTGTATCCATCACAAGCAAGTACTAATAATATTTTCTCTCTTACTGGGACTAGGGCGTGTCTGGTGAATGATTAATTGAGCCACATGATCAAGGAAATCAAGGTAATGGCGGCACAAAAATAAACCGCCCGTTTTTCATAACGAGTGGCGAAGCCACGCCATTGCTTCAGGCGGTTAATACAGCGTTCAATCACGTTTCGGCGTGAATATTGTTCTTTGTTGAAGGTCAGAGGACGCCCCGGCTTTTTGGCCCGACGCTCCGCCTGATCTCTGCGTTCGGGGATGGTATGGGAAATCCCACGTTTTTGAAGAAATCGACGACAAGACGGATAACTGTAGCCGCGATCGGCAATCAGATGATCCGGCCTCTTGCGAGGCCTTCCTTTTCCCAAACAGGGAACGGAAATGGAATCGAGTAATGCTTGTAATTGGGTACAGTCATGCTGTTGACCGGGAGTGATTGTAAAAGCAAGCGGTCGACCTTTTCCGTCACAAGCAAGATGGATTTTGGTCGTCAGACCTCCGCGGCTTCGTCCGAGTGCCTCATTCTGGAAGCGAGGGTCCCCCTTTTTTCGGCGCGCCTGCGGCGTGCTGATGAGCTCGGACAATCGTGCTGTCAACGAAAACAACCCAATCGACATCGGAAACGGCGTGGGAGTAAGTCTGAACATGCTTAAGCAAGCGATCCCACGTCCCATCCTTTTGCCAACGTGTAAAACGATAGTAGCAAGTTTTCCAAGAACCATAACGTGCAGGCAGATCCCGCCAGGGAGCTCCCGTCCCAAACTTCCACAGGATTCCGTTCAAAATGGTTCGGTGGTCTTTCCACTGTCCGCCTCGTTTCCCATTCGAAGGCAATAAAGGCTCGATCTTTTCCCAAGCCTCATCTGTAATCTCATAACGCCGTCTCATCATGATGTCTCCTTGCTTTTGTTGTTATGAACATTCTAACAGGAAATCATGATGGATTCACCAGACACGCCCTAATAGATTTAAAGTATTGATTAATTAATTATTCCGCAATGATACATAGACAGGTCAGATGGCTCAAATGCTCTCTCGTCAAGTAGACATCAGGCAGAAAAAGCCGATTTTCATGAACAAAAAAGGCGCTTACAATGTGTGCAATGTGAATGTTTCACACACTGTAAGAGCCTTTCGCACGAGTGCGAATCATTTGAGCAATGATTG
Source organism: Laceyella sacchari (assembly GCF_024927925.1). Classification (NCBI taxonomy): domain Bacteria; kingdom Bacillati; phylum Bacillota; class Bacilli; order Caryophanales; family Thermoactinomycetaceae; genus Laceyella; species Laceyella sacchari. The sequence goes on along the minus strand of NZ_CP103866.1, from coordinate 2,216,929 downwards.
CACGCGGGCTTAAAACCATTGTAACAAATAACTGAGAATGAGTCCTACCACGCCAAAGTCGGCGTCACCGAATGTCGTACCTTCGAATCCCAATGATCCCAATGCCGGAAGAAGCAACGCCGGCAAAAAACTGATGATCAATCCATTGGCGAACGAACCGAAAAACGCACCGCGACGACCGCCAGTCGCATTCCCAAACACGCCCGCAGTGGCTCCCGTGAAAAAGTGGGGCACAAGACCGGGCACAATCACTTTCAAACCAAGCATTGGAAGAAGAAACATGCTGGTCAACCCGGCCAAAAAGCTGGACAAGAACCCAATGATCACGGCATTCGGGGAAAACGGGAATACGGTTGGGCAATCAAGTGCCGGTTTGGCTTGGGGCACGATTTTTTCGGCGATTCCCTTGAACGCTGGCACAATTTCCGCGATGAGCATGCGCACTCCGTTCAATACCACGTAGACGCCGGCCGCAAATGTGATGGCTTGAATGATGGAATAAACCAAATAGTTTTGGCCACCGGACAATTTCTCCTGAATATAGGCCGGCCCGGCAAAGCAAGCCACGATGACGAACAGGATGGCCATGGTCAAGGAAACGGCTACGGAGGTGTCACGGAGAAAACTTAATTGTTTCGGGACTTTGATCGTTTCCGTGGACTTCTCCTTGTTTCCGAACCATTTGCCCACCCATCCGGAAACGAAATAGCCGATCGAACCGAAGTGTCCGACCGCAAACTGGTCGGAGCCTGTGATCTGGCGGACAAACGGTTGCAATATTGCAGGCGACAGGACCATGAGTGCCCCCAAAATGATGGACCCGGTAAAGACCAATGCCACTCCACTCACACCGTTGGTCGTTAAAATCACCGCGATAAGACAAGCCATGAACAACGTGTGGTGCCCTGTCAAAAAGATGTATTTCAATGGCGTGAAACGTGCCAAAATCAAGTTGACCACCATGCCGAACACCATGATCAAGGCCGTCGCCGCGCCGAATTTGTTTTGCGCCACGGCGACAATCGCTTCATTGTTGGGAATCACTCCGTTGATGGCAAACGCCTGGTTGAACATCTTCCCGAACACATCGAGCGACCGCACGATGATCTCCGCTCCGGCGCTGACCAGGATAAACCCCAACACCGTTTTCAAGGTGCCAGACACAATCTCCCCAATCCCCTTCTTCTGCAACAAAAGGCCGATCAGGGCAAAAATCCCAATCAAGATCGCAGGGGTCCCTAAAATATCATTCATCATGATTTGCAAGATGTGCATTGGCTTCCCTACTTTCTCCAGATACTATTCGGTTATTGCAGATGCTGAGATAATTTGGCTTTGATTTCTTCCAGATCCATGATGTTTTCCAAGCCAACGATCTTCCGCACGCCGTTATCCAGTTGGGAAATAATATCATTGGCCCCCAGATAAAGATCTGCGCTTTCAGTGTGGGCCGTCGTCAAGTCAGTGTGTTCCACTTCTGCTTCCTTGTTCAACTCTTTCAGGGCTTTTTTCACATTTAGCTCCATGATGAAACTGCTCCCCAGCCCATTTCCACAAACAACTAGGATTTTCATGCTTCCATTTCTCCTTTCGAATACTTGTCCATCAAGTCCAACACGTTTTCCTTTGTTTCCGCGTCGATGAGGGATTGGATTTCCTCGGGCTGCGCCAGTAATTCGGACAATTGGGCCAGCGCCCGCAAATGGGATTCGTTGTCCGAGGCGGCAAGCACAAACAAGAGTCGCACGGGTTTGTTTTGCGGAAAGGAAACTTCTTCGTTCAACTGCATAAAGCTCATCGATAATTGGTTGACTCCTTGTTCGGGGCGCGCGTGGGGGATCGCCACCTTAGGTGCGATCACTACATAAGGCCCTAACTCATGAATCGAGGCAATCATTGCCTCTGCATAACCCGGTTCGACAGAACCGTTGTCTACCAAAGGTTTAGCTGCCAATCGAATTGCCTCTTCCCAATTTCTTGCCTTTTTCCGCAATTGGACGGTATCTCGTGTAATCAGTTCATTTAACACGGGTTTTTCATCCTCTTTTCTGACTGGAAGGGGGGATTGAAGGGACTTCAAAAGTCCCGATAACGCTTGAGTAAGCCCTTTACGGTCATGAACATCCGCATATTGTTCGATCACATGCAACAAAAATGGCACATTGGCCGCATGATCAGCGATGCCATACAGTTCTTTCGACACATCGTATCGCAGGCGCTCTTTCTCCTCGTGGGATAAAATCGGTTTCACCACGAACAGCTTTCGGTCTGTCCTCAGGAAGACCGTGGAGAAAACCAATTCATGATCCATGGGATAAGAAGAAAATTCCCGAACCGTCAATGCATCCAAAAACAAAATGTCCGGAAACAGTTCGCGCAACGTACGTATGAGCAGATGGGAGACGGCAATCCCCTTTGGGCAAACGACAACGGCTTTTGGACGTTGGGCAAGCTCCACCCCTTGGCGCCGCAAACAAGCGCCAAAATGGATGGTCAAATAAGCTGTTTCTTCTTCCGGAATGTCGACGCCCACCCGCCGGGCAAAAGGGGAGACGCATTTTTTAACGAGATGGTGCAGTTCCGGATGTTCCAGCAAAATGGAGGAGGCAAGGGGATTTTTTAATTCCAGCCCATACTTGATCCGGTAATAAGCCGGAGTTAAGTGCATGGCCAAGAGATCGGTCAAGAGTTCCTTTTCGGCGAGGTTGACACAAGCCACATTTTCAAACCGATCGACCATCGATAAGGCCACCTCCCGCATCACTTTTCCTTTTTCCGGGGTGGATACGTTGGTGGCGAGAAGCAACAAGGCCAGGTAAGCCTGCTCGCGGCAACGGTGTTCCGGAGCCAAGTCTTCCACCAAATCATCCAATAATGTACCACTTGCCTCATACTCGGGCGTATGGATGATTTCTTGTAGATCTTTTTCCTTGATGCCGATCCACTTTGCCTGTTTGATCCGTTGTCTGATCAGGAGGCACTCATAGGTGAGTTGCACCAGGCGTTCATCCGTGTAACGGACCCCGAGTTGCCGTTCGACGGTTTCCAACCGACGATACAAGGAATCGAACGAAATGGTTTGCATTTGCTTTATCGCTTCCCTTAACACCATCTCTCCATTTTCTTGTTCCAAGGCGGTGAAGACCAATCGATGTAGCAGGCTACGAAGATTCCTTTCTTTTCCCACCAAATGATAGCCGTTGTCCCGTGAATATTTGAGTTGTACGCCAACTTCGCCAGCAAGCGCATTAGCCTCTTTCAAATCGGCCAATGCTGTATTGCGGCTTACCTGAAGCAAGCTGCAGGCGTGGACGAGTGACCAATATTCTGTCACACCAAGAAGGGATAAGAGAATCAAGCGAACTCTTTCCTCTGCCGACCAGACATACTGGTGTTTGCTCTCAGCCAAAGGAAGGTGTGTCAACTTCTCCCTGATGCCAGGCGGACAAGTGAATCCCGCTTGACGTTGGTATTTCACCGGCTCCAGATGTTGGCTTGCCAACCATGCGTTGATTTTCTCCAGGTCGTAATTGATTTGCCTGCGTGACAGGAGGAGTCGTTGTTCCAATTGCTTCATTGTGCAATGCGGTTGGAAAATGATTTCTTTAAGCAGACTCAAGCTTCTATCATCTAGTTGCATTGAACATCCCCTCTTTGCCTTCATTATAGTGAGATTTTTTTATATCTAGAAAGCGTTTTCGTTGCAAATGTTGTAAATTATATTGTACAACATTGGGATGAATCCTTGCGTTTAAACAACAGTGGAACTTGGAATCAGGGATACGCATGCGACAGTGAGGAGGGATCGACACCTCGTCCAGTGGTTCAGGTTGGTGTTTGGGTGTTATTTTCAGAATCAAAGTGATTGGATAAATATGATTAATCCTTGAAGGAGGAAAGAATATAATGAGTTCGGCTATGAGAAGACGAGGGAGGACCTTTGCCGGGTGTTGGCTAAATCGAATTGGGTATTTAGTGAGATAAACATGTTATGCTAAGCACAGACAGTATCAGAGAATTTATATCAAAAGTCTGTGAACCTACCGGGATTTGTACATGATCGGAGGTTATGATGAATCTGGTTGATATAACTGATGTTCACATACGGGTTTAGTTGCCACCATGGAGGTATTGAAAGGGAGTAAGTAAATAATAGTTGCCCTTTCCAGACTGAATGTTCTTAAGATGTTGTGCTTATTGTAGAATTTCTAATACGGAGTGATTATCAAAAGGGATGGTCAGAGTTCCAAAACTATTTTCTCATTCGCTTCACTTGTTCATTGGCGCTCCTTGAGAAAAGGTTTCCTACATCCCAGTATCTTTTAGGCTCTTACCTTGTAGTTAAATTCAAAGCAAGAGTCTTTTTATTTTGTACACAGGAATATTTGCTTGAAATAGGCACAGACAGGAAAATTGTCGATTGATCTAGAAAAATATGGGAAAAGCTACTTATTTCCGGGGGAATATGAGTGTACACCAAACTATACAGCGCCAGTGTCTTGGGAATTGACGGACGATTGGTTGAAGTAGAAGTGGATATCAGCAACGGCTTGCCGTCGTTTGATATTGTCGGCTTGCCCGATTCGGCGGTGCGAGAAGCCAAAGACCGCGTCCGGGCAGCTATCAAAAACAGCGAAGCCCACTTTCCGTTGCAGCGTATCACCACCAACTTGGCACCGGCTGATGTGAAAAAAGAAGGATCCGGTTTTGATTTGGCCATCGCCTTGGGAGTGTTGATTGCTAGCGGCCAGTTGACTGCCGATTCGCTTCAGCGCATCCTTTTTATCGGCGAACTGGCTTTGGACGGAAGCTTGCGCCCTTTAAGTGGTGTGTTGGCCATGGTGATGGCGGCCCGGGAAGCGGGATTGGAGGAAGTGGTTCTTCCAGCGGCCAATGCGGCGGAAGGAGCATTGGTGGACGGCTTGCGGCTGGTTCCGGTTGTTTCATTGGCACAGGCAGTTGCCTATTTCCGAGGGGAATGGCGACCCACTGGCGGCCCAACTGAGCAAATGTGTGAGGAATCAGTCTTTTCGGTTGATTTCGCCGATGTGCAAGGGCAGAGCCATGTGAAACGGGCCATGGAAGTGGCTGCCGCGGGCCAACACAACTTGTTGCTGATCGGTCCGCCTGGCTCGGGCAAAACGATGTTGGCCAGAAGGATTCCCACCATTTTGCCCAAGATGAGTTTGCAAGAGTCGTTGGAAGTGACCAAGATCTGCAGCATTGCAGGATTAATCAAAGAGCGGGGCCGCCTGATCACCGAACGCCCTTTTCGTTCACCTCATCACACCATCTCCACTGCCGGCTTGGTGGGCGGGGGAACCGTGCCAAAGCCGGGGGAAGTGAGTTTGGCTCATCGTGGCGTGCTGTTCCTTGATGAACTGCCAGAGTTCTCTAAAACCGTGCTGGAAGTGCTTCGCCAGCCCTTGGAAGACCGTGAAGTCACCCTTGGCCGGGCCCGTGCTGTCCTGACATTTCCTGCCGAACTGATGCTGGTAGCGAGCATGAACCCTTGCCCGTGCGGTTACTTCGGGTACGAAGAAGACCGCTCCTGTACATGTACGCCGCATCAAGTGAGCCGCTACCGTTCTAAAATCTCCGGCCCGTTGCTGGACCGTATTGACATCCACATCGAAGTCCCCAAAGTGGATTTCAAGACATTGAGTGGCGCAGAAACAGGGGAATCCTCGTCTACCATCCGCGAACGGGTCAACCGCGCTCGCGAGCGACAAGCCCACCGTTTCCAAGGGAAAGAACACAGCACCAACAGCACCATGAGCACGGCCGACATCCGCGAACACTGTGCCCTGGACAAAGAATCACGCCAATTGATGAAGCAAGCCTTTGACACCCTGGGCTTAAGCGCCCGTGCCCACGACCGCATCTTGAAAGTGGCACGCACCATCGCCGACCTCGACGGAGCGGAGCAGATCAGCGCTTCCCACATCGCCGAGGCGATCCGCTACCGTGCGCTGGATCGGAAGTTTTGGGAGTGATGGGGAGCTTATGTTCTTCAAGCTATAAACAACTATAAAGAAGGAAATTGGTTCGATTCCTATGGTTGGAGTTAAGGGTAGAGCTACATACAAAAAAGCGGCTAAATTTTTTTAAGAGGATTGGTTAAAATGATTCAATATAGTTATAATAAAGGGAATAATTGATTAGATTTTGCGAGTATCTTCAAATTAAGTGAATTATGTAGTTCCAGTACTAGGAGAAGGAGGGATAGATCATGGTTCGATTGCGATTTGCTCCCAGCCCTACAGGTCATTTACACATTGGAGGAGCAAGAACCGCTCTTTTCAACTTTTTGTATGCAAAAAAGTTTGGTGGGGATTTTATTTTACGGATCGAAAATACTGATCAAGCTAGAAATGTAGAAAGCGCTACTGAGAAGTTTCTCGAAGGATTTAAATGGCTTGGTTTGGATTGGGACGAGGGTCCAGATGTCGGAGGCGCCTATGGACCATATATACAAATGGATCGTTTGTCCATTTATCAAAATTACATCGAGCGATTGGTAAGAGAGGGGAAGGCATATTATTGTTACTGCACAAAAGAAGAGGAAGATTTGGAACGAGAAAGGCTCAAAGCATTGGGCAAGGTTTATCATTACTCAGGCAAATGCCGCTATTTGGATGAGAAAACACAAAAGCAATATGAGAAAGAAGGTCGTTCCTATACGATTCGTTTTCGGGTTCCTGATGATCAAGATGTTTTATTCACGGATTTAGTGCGTGGTGACATGAAGTTTAACACGAATGATATCGGTGATTTCATTATTGTTAAATCAAATGGAGTTCCAGTATATAACTTTGCTGTCACTGTGGATGATGCACTAATGCAAATCACCCATGTGATTCGTGGTGAGGAACACTTGTCTAATACCCCTTGCCAAATCTTGTTGTACGAAGCCCTTGGATGGAAGACTCCTGAGTTTGGGCATCTTCCGTTGATCTTGAATCCGAATGGTAAAAAGCTTTCAAAGCGTGATGAGTCAATCATTCAGTTCATTGAGCAATATAAGGACTTAGGATATCTGCCGGAAGCGCTTGTCAACTATTTGGCTTTGCTAGGTTGGTCGCCCAGTGGTGAATTAAGTGAAGAAGAGATTTTTTCGTTAGACGAACTGATCCAACATTTTTCTATTGATCGAGTAAGCAAAGCGGGTGCGATTTTTGATGTGGAAAAGTTGGCTTGGATCAACGGTCAATACATCAAAAAAGCAGACTTAGACCGCATTGTTGATATGGCCATCCCATACTTGCAAAAGGAAGGGTATATTGGGGAGAATTTTGATCGTGAGTGGTTAACACACCTGGTTAGTCTCTTCCAATCGGGTATGAGTGCAGTAAGTGAAATCACTCAACTGGCAAAACAGTTTTTTGTCGATGATGTTTCATATGATGAGGAAGCGAACCAGATCCTTGCAGGAGAATCCGTTTCCGTGGTACTGTCTGCATTCCAAGCGAAAGTGAACACGTTAGAAGAGTATACACCAGATAACATCAAAGCTTTGCTAAAAAAAGTACAAAAGGAAACGGGTTATAAAGGTAAGCAGTTGTTTATGCCGGTCCGTGTAGCGGCAACAGGCCAGAATCATGGACCAGACCTGAATAAGACCTTATACCTTTTAGGAAAAGAAAAAGTACTTGAACGTATTAATCAGATAATTAGTTAATAGGAATGCACCTTCTTAAACTAAAGAAGGTGCATTTTTCTTGGTTTTATTTAGGCGACCAGCGATGACCACAAACGTCACATTCGTATCGGTAGCCTTCTGTGATGGTAACGTCACTGCTCTTACACTTTGGACAATCCTCTTTTTCCTGTGTCCATGAACGCTTGAAAAAGTCAGTATGAATGGAGATATCTACACGTCTAAATTTTGGTTTCATTAGCCATGCACCTCCATTCCGTTTTTATATGCGTTTGTCCAGTACATATTTGCTTTGAGATATAATTTTCAGAAGGTGTAAAAAATAATGATTCATTGCTATATATATTATAACATTAATTAATTTCAGAATAAATGTTCGATGGGCGTAACAAGCCGCATCGTCTGTTTTATGTAGTTGTTGATGAAGACGGCATTGTTGGTTATGGGGAATTAGTAGAAAGAGGTTATGCTGAGTATGAATTAACTCGGATTTATCTTCTTCCAGAATTTCAAGGCAAAGGGATAGGTAAACGTCTTTTGAGACAATTGATCAACGATGTATCTCCTCTTCGTCGGATGTTTGCTTGGGTGGAAAAGGAGAATGGTGGTGGACGCTCCTTTTATGAATCGATGCAGTTTCACGTGGAGGAAGAAATAGAAGATCATTTTTTTGGTACGGTGACCCATTTGTTGAAATATGTTAGAAAGTGGGAGTAAGAAGTGATACAGAGATCTAAAGGGCAAAAAGAGATCTAAAGGGCAAAATTTGAAGCCCTTCTTTTTTAATTCGACTTAGATTAAAGGCAACTCTGTTCAAGCAGACCCAAGCGTATATGCAAAAAAAGCCGCTTTGATTAAAGCGGCTTCAGTATTTCTTATTCCGGACAACCCAGTCCTGACAGCAGCATTAAAGTGCCTTTTCTTCCTGCTTTGTTTGCTGGATTTGTTTATAATGGCGCACAATGTTGTATGCGACAGCGCCCGCCCACAGCAAGGCGAAAAAGAGATAGACTCCATTTTGCACGGCATCGGAACCGATATCAAAGGCGCCAAATAATGTTTTGAGGTTCGTAATGATAATTAGTCCCCCAACCAACACACCGAGAATGGTAGCCGGAATCTTACGAACCAACCAAGCGGCGATGGGAGCAGCCACTACTCCTCCTGCCATCAATGCCAAGACCCATTGCCAATGAAACTGCTCCGGGCCCAATGAAATAAAAAAGCCAATTGTGGCGGCGGAGGCGATGGCAAATTCACTGGCATCTACGGAGCCAATCACTTTGCGCGGTTCAAGCTCATTGCGTGACAGCAAGACCGGCGTAGTGAGTGGGCCCCAGCCACCTCCTCCCGTAGAATCAGCAAAGCCCGCGATGAAGCCGAGCGGAACAAGCAATTTTTTACTGGGTGTGCGGTTGGTATCGGCATGGGTAATTTTCTTGGAGTCAGCAAGCAAAAATCGCAGAAGTACATAAATACCTAAAGCAAACAAGAAAACGGCGATATACGGTTTAACCACATCCCCGGGCAAGTTGCTCAAAAAACAAGCTCCGATAAAGGCGCCCAGGGAACCAGGGAGAATCAGGCGATAAACGGTTTGCTTATCCACGTTTCCAAAACGGATGTGAGATACGCCTGAAGCGGCAGTCGTGACGACTTCAGCCATGTGAACAGAAGCAGAAGCGATCGCCGGAGAAACGCCAAATAGAAGTAAAAGCGAACTGGAAGTGACGCCATATGCCATCCCTAAGGAGCCGTCCACCAATTGGGCGAAAAGCCCGATGATGGCGAAAATGATAAGCCGTTGCATAAAAATCCTCCTTTAACGGACAATATCCATCTAATTACTCAGATTTAGATAATGAGATGTTAGAGCGAGTTCATTCCAACCGACATCCTGATGGGCATGTATGATTAAGAAAATTGCGACACAAGAAAATCATCTCAAGCTGTCGTGTCATGCGATTCGCCCTATGCAAAAGGTATCGCTTGCTACATAAGCATGCTTTTCGATAAGCAACTCCACTAAGTCGAGTCAATTGGTCGAGATATGATCCTGCTAAATCAATCTATTCATCCAGCGCCAAAAAATTGCTTAAAGCATAAAACATACTTAATTGATATGAATTATTTGATTTAAAATAATCATATCCATCTGTTAACCGCCTGTCAAGAATGAGATTGAAAAGTGAAATCTCGCTTCTTACTTAGTGAAAATAGGCCCTTGCTCCATAGTTATTCTTTATTCAGCGGCATACAGAAAAGGATGGGAGAGTATCCCATCCTTCTTCCCATTCGGTACCGCGTTGCAAGAGTGGAACCGTTTCGTCTGCTTGCTTTGCGCCAATGCGCATGCCTTGGTTGTGATTATTCTACAGGAATCCAGATTTCTGAGTAATAGTCTGGCTTGAAGGGATCGTCATCGTCGTACACTTCGAGTTCGGGTGTGCCGGCCAGTTTATAACCGCTTGAGGGAAACCATTCAGAAAAGATTTGTTTCCATGCTTTTTGCATGGCATGGGGCATCGGGCCGTGAACTTCAAAAACAGCCCAGGTAGTTGCAGGAATTTCCAATTTCATTAATCCGTCTGGCGTCTCCCCGTCATGTTCCACAGCGATCCAATAGTCTATTGCTTTTTCCGGTCGCACATTACTTTGATCGACGCAAACGCCCAATATTCCTTTGATTTGGCCGTTGTTCAGTTTTAGCAATGTTTTGTCTCTTTTCTCCTCATTTATTTCCTGCCAGAATTTCGAGATGCCTTCGAGGTTTTCATTATTGACCAAAGAAAACTCCCTTTTGATCCCCACCACTTGAAAACGGTCTCTCTTAATCATCTTGTATTGCATGGGCTCTGCTCCTTTCAGATTAACCTGTATCACCAGGCGGTTGTATGCTTTCAGCTTTCCTGTACACTTGCGCGCCTCGCTGGGAGTCACGCCGTGTTGTCGGCGAAATGCCTTTGAGAAAGCTTCAGGGGTGTCATAACCATATTTGAGGGCGATATCAATGACTTTGCTGCTTGTTTTGGCAAGTTCTTGGGCGGCTAGGGTTAATCGCCTGCGCCGAAGGTATTCACCAACGGAAATGCCAGTCAAAATAGCGAAGGTGCGCTGAAAGTGAAAGGGAGATGTGTTCGTCTGCCTGGCTATATCCTCGGCGGTGATATTGTCCAGCAAATGCTTTTCCATATAATCGATGGCTTTTTGCAATGATTCAACCCATATCATGGTTCTCACTCCTTACCGTGATCATAACAAGCAATTTCTTGTCCGTCCTGTTCGTTTGTGCTATGTGCTGACAGGGTGAGGTAAAGTCTTTGGGAAGTGGGAAGTGAGGGGAGATTAGATTAGGATGTGTCTGATGAATAGACACGGCTCCCAAACCATTTTCTCATTCGCTTCACTTGTGCATCGGCGCTCTTCGCGAAAAGGTTTTTCCGCCGCTTCTTCCCCACCAACTTGATTGGCCGGACACACCCTGGAAAACATTGTAGTTGCGGGCGGGTGAGGTCAGAGTCAAAGCTGAATACGAGGAACGGCGATTGTGGGACCTCTTACATGATAGCACGTTGAATCCCCGGCGAATCGATCACTGCCAGCCTGCAGGCGTGACCGAACATGTCTGCATTAAGGATAAATTTATTTAGAATAATTGTTAGGTAATTTTAAATTGTAGTTTATATTTGTTATTATTTAAATGTAGTATGATTATTTGTTTGTTCGTGGAAGTAATCGGTTGCAAGTCTGTTTTTAGGGTGTCATTAGCTGGCATGTTTGCAAGTCCAAACAAATGAATGCAAAGGTGGGTGTTTCCATGACGAAGCTGTACTTGGCGATGGAAAAGGATCTACTGGTGGTGGATGTGCAAGGGGAACGAATCACAACCAAGCCAACGTTGCAGGGAATGCAACCGATTTGTGTGACATTCGATCCTTTTCGGCCGGAGCGTGTGTACTGCGGCACCTTTGGTCGGGGACTGTGGCGCAGTGATGACGGGGGAGAGACGTGGGAGCCTTGCGGTTCACCTGGCCTCTACACGGAACCGCTGATGGGGCGGGGAATTAATCAGGCTATTGTAACGGCGGTTGCAGTAAGTCCCGTTCAACAGGCTAACGGCTATGGTGTGGTGTTTGTGGGGACCGAACCGACCGCTTTGTACCGCTCTGACGATGGCGGGGACACTTGGACGGAGCTGGAAAACGTCCGCCTGTTGCCATCGGCGGCCACTTGGAGCTTCCCACCTCGCCCCCATACCAGTCACATCCGCTGGATCACGCCAGATATTAAAGAAGGGGAAAAAATCTATGTTTCCATCGAGGCTGGCGCATTCATTCGCAGTCTGGATGGCGGCCAAACATGGGAAGATCGGAAGTTTCGCGGGCCTTTGGATACGCATACCTTGCTGACTCATCCGATGGCTCCGGGTCGGTTGTATGCGGCGGCGGGTGACGGATTGTTTGAGGTGGGGCGCGAATACTTGGAGAGTAAGGACGCTGGTCTGACTTGGGAGAGCAAAGCTGAAGGGCTTAAGCATCATTATCTTTACGGTATGGCAGTGGACCCGGGAAATCCCGATGTGATTATCGTATCGGCATCGGTTCATGCGATGGAAGCTCATCATCTGCACCATGTCACACCGGAATCCACCATCTACCGTAAAGAAGGAGATCAGCCGTGGCAGGAAGTGAGGGAGGGGCTTCCACCGACGGAAGGCATGGTGATTCCCATTCTTGCAGCTAATCAAGATGAGCCAGGCGTTTTTTACGCTTTGACCAATCAAGGATTGTATCGCTCGGCGGATACTGGTTTGACATGGCGGCGTTTGGAGATCGACTGGAAAGAGGAGTATGAGCGGCAGCATCCGCATGCGTTGGCGGTGAGAGGCTAATACATCAACGTGGGATCTGGATAGCATTGGATTAAATAAAATAAAAAGATGGCAGGTACCTATGAGGCTGACCGTTTCTTTGGGTCAGCCTCATTTTGATTTTAAATAAGAATACAGTGTAAGGGATGGTTTTTATTTAGTAGCAACAGTTGACACAACGGCGAGAGCAAACTAAAATATCATTTGAGATCGAGAATCGTTATCATCCATTGCAAGGGTGAAAATCGGAGTTTGTGTCAAGCGTTCGCCGCATGACTGATTGCAACACATCACGTGTTGTCTTTCAGGTTAAGGCGATTGGAGGGAGAAAATGTCCAGGCTTTTTACTGAGAACTTAAGAATAGCCTATGGAAGCCAAGATATCGTCAACAATTTGAACTTAACCATTCCAGACGGGAAAATCACTGCGATCATCGGACCAAATGGGTGTGGCAAATCGACTGTGTTGAAGACCATGGCGCGCATTCTTTCCGCAAAATCAGGAGCAGTGTTTTTGGACGGCAAAGACATTACGATGGTAAAAACGAAAAAGATTGCGCAAAAGATGGCGATATTGCCTCAGTCGCCGGACGCCCCGGAAGGGCTTACTGTAGCCGAACTCGTTTCTTATGGAAGGTTTCCATACCAAAAGGGGATGGGCAGGCTACAAGAAGCCGACTGGAAAGTAATCAATTGGGCCATGGAGATCACCGGCGTTTCCCAATTCAAGGACAGAGCGGTGGATGCTTTGTCAGGCGGACAGAGACAGCGGGCGTGGATCGCGATGGCACTGGTCCAGGAAACCGATATCATTCTGCTTGATGAACCGACAACGTATCTTGACTTGTCGCATCAACTGGAGATATTGGAACTGCTGAAACATTTGAACGAAAAGGAAAAGCGCACCATTGTGATGGTGATCCATGACCTCAACCATGCGGCTCGTTTCGCGGATCACATCGTGGCGATGAAAGCGGGAGAATTGGTTAAAGAAGGGACAGCGGAGGAGATCATCACTCCCGAAATCCTTCAGCGTGTCTTTAACATCGATGTTGAAGTTGGCATAGACCCGCGGACGAAAAAGCCGATGTGCCTCACATATGATTTGATTGATCGGTCTTATGCCGCAGTGAGTGATTGATGTGAGAGAGCTTGGCGGAACAGCGTTTTTTGAGAAATAATCGAGAATGATTTTTATTATTAAAATAAGTTGGAGATGAGAGAACAATGCGCATACATAAAAAACGGATGCTTTTCAGCATAATCATGATGGTTATGGCGGTCTTACTGGCCGCATGTGGGGGCAATGCGGGTCAATCGACCACGGATTCCACATCAGAAACCAGAACGTACCGTTCTGAACAAGGGGATATCAAAGTCCCTGCGAAACCGCAGAGAGTGGCTGTGCTGGCTGCGACTTATGCAGGAAACTTGCTGAAACTTGGCATCAAGCCGATCGCTGTCAATGAATGGCCGAAAGGAAACAAATTTTATGAAGGTCAGTTGGATGATGTGGAAGTGGTCACCGAAGATTCCGTGGAGAAGCTCTTGGCGTTAAATCCCGATTTGATCATTACCTACTCCAACGATAAAAATCTTAAAAAATATGCTCAAATCGCGCCAACGGTCGCATTTACTTATGAAAAATACGACTATCTGCAACAGCATATCGAGATTGGCAAGCTGGTAGGTAAAGAAAAGGAAGCCAGAGAATGGGTTGCACAGTGGCAAGAGAAGGCAAAAGCCGAACGTAAAAAAGTTCAAGCTGCTATCGGTGAAAATGCCACCGCTACCGTGTTGGAAACGTTCGGTAAAGACATGTACGTGTATGGAAAAAACTGGGGTCGTGGGACAGAGGTCATCTATCAGGCGCTTGGCTTGAAACCGACCAAAAAGTTGGAACAGGATGTGTTCGGGCCTGGGTATAAAGCGATTTCCAAAGAGGTGATTCCACAATACGCAGGTGACTACCTCTTTGTTGGCCAAGGGGATGATTCGGCAGACAATTCGTTTATGCAAACCGATGTTTGGAAAGGCATTCCTGCAGTGCAGAAGAACCAGGTGATTCTCTTCGACTCCAAATCTTTTTATTTCAATGATCCGATTTCCCTAGAAAAAGAGATGGAATTCATTGTTGACTCCCTGACGAAAAGAAAATGACTTCAAAGTCTGATAAAGGATACATGCCCATGATTTTTAGCAAAAACAAACGGATGCAAGCAGGAGACGCCGTTTTTTCCCGACCGGTCATCGGGGTTACAGTCCTTGGGTCTGGCATCGTTCTCCTCATGCTCAGCATGGCGTTTGCCATTTCGGTCGGGGCGGCTGACATTGACTTTTTCACTGTGTGGCGATCGATATTTGACTATGATTCAACGCGAGAGGCGGATCAAATCATTGTCAGCCTCAGGTTGCCTCGCGAGCTGGCAGCAGCGGCCGTGGGGGCGGCCTTGGCGGTCAGCGGCTCCATCATGCAGGGAATGACCAGAAATCCTCTCGCCGACTCCGGTTTGCTCGGTTTAAATGCCGGTGCCAGTCTGGCCCTGGCGTGTGTCTTTGCTTTTTACCCGAGTGCCACCTATTTATCGGTCATGATCGTTTCTTTTATCGGTGCCGGAATCGGGGCTGCGATGGTGTTTGGCTTGGGTTCTTTGAAACGAGGGGGCTTAACCCCCCTTCGCATCACATTGGCGGGGGCTGCCGTCTCAGCTTTATTGTCAGCGATGGCGGAAGGCATTGCTCTTAATTACAAGTTGTCCCAAGAACTCACTTTCTGGACGGCCGGAGGGGTGTCAGGGACAAACTGGGTTCAACTGAAATGGCTGTTGCCCGTCGTCGGCGTTGGCATCGTGATCGCCATCATGTTTTCAAAAGGGTTGACGGTGTTAAGCTTTGGTGAAGAAATCGCCAAAGGGTTAGGACAGCGCACGTTATTGACGAAAACCGTCCTTATGTGTGTCGTGCTCATCTTGGCCGGGGCAGCCGTTTCCATCGCCGGGGCCATTGCTTTTGTCGGTTTGATGGTGCCTCATATGATTCGCTTTATGGTGGGTACAGATTACCGGTGGATTATCCCCTGTTCGGCCATTTTTGGGGGTATGTTGATGGTGCTGGCCGATACGGCGGCGAGACTGGTTAATGCACCATATGAAACGCCAGTGGGAGCCATCGTTTCCATGGTTGGTGTGCCTTTCTTTCTTTATCTCGCGCGAAGAGGAGGGAGAAAGTGAACATGATCCATGCGAAACAGCGCGCAAGAGTTCGGCTTGCAGTCATCATTGCTCTGCTGTTCCTGTTGGCACTGATTGTGGTGAGTGTGGCGACGGGGTTTGTGTCGCTGTCTCCCGAGCAATTGGTGCGGACTTTATTGGGGCGGGGCACGGAAAAAGAAGAGTTGATATTATACGGCTTTCGGTTGCCGAGAATAGTGATCACGGTTTTGGCAGGAATGGGTCTGGCTGTTTCCGGTTCGATTTTACAAAGCATCACCAAAAATCCGCTGTCAGATCCAGGTGTGTTGGGGATCAATGCGGGAGCTGGATTCATGGTGGTGGTCTATGTGATGTTCTTTACCGTAGAATCATCCACTTATGTCTATATTCTCCCGCTGTTTGCGTTGTTGGGTGGCATTATTACGGCTATCTTCATTTACACCATGGCCCATAAAAAAGGAGAGGGGGTCGACCCGACTCGGCTGGTGCTTATTGGTGTGGGGATGGCTGCTGCCCTTAACGGCGGGATCATCACGTTGACTTCCCGTCTGGGACAGGAAGAAGCCTCTTTTTTTGCCAATTGGATGGCGGGCCGGATTTGGGGAGACGACTGGACATTTGTGTTGGCGTTGCTACCATGGATTCTTGTTTTGCTTCCCATTGCATGGGCGAAGTCCCATGTTTTGAACACATTGCATTTGCATGAGCATGTGTCCATCGGGTTAGGTGTTCATGTAGAGCGGGAAAGACGCTTGCTCATTTTGATCGCGGTGGCCCTTTCGTCAGCTTCTGTGGCAGTGAGTGGAGGGATCGCTTTTGTCGGTTTGATGGCTCCGCATATCGCTAGATCGCTGGTCGGGCCACGCCACCAGGGAGCTCTTCCCATCGCGGCTTTGCTTGGTGCGATATTGCTCCTTGCCGCTGACACGATCGGCAGGGCCATGACAGATCCCATCGGCATTCCCGCCGGCATTGTTGTAAGTATCATCGGTGCGCCCTATTTTATGTACTTAATGGCTAAAAAATAGTTCATCTGGAGGAGAGGCACATGAAAAAAGATGGCCTGTACGATGTTACGATCATCGGGGGAGGGCCGGTCGGGCTGTTTAGCGCATTTTACAGCGGCATGCGAGAAATGAAAACCAAATTGATTGAATCCGGGCCGGAACTGGGCGGCAAAGTCTCCATGTTTTTTCCAGAGAAAACCATCAGAGATATCGGTGGCATCCCGGCAATCACTGGTGCTGATCTCGTCGAGCGGCTCAAGGAGCAGGCGCAAACTTTTGCACCGACAATCATTTGCGGACAGCGCATTTCAGGACTGGAACGGTTGGAAGACGGCACCTTTCTATTGACCAGCACCCAAGGAGACATCCACCATACACGAACCATTATCCTGACAGTGGGTCACGGTATTTTTGAACCGATCAAACTGGATATAGAAGGCGCGGAACGTTATGAACAGAGCAATTTGCACTATTCGGTGGGCGAATTGGACAAGTTCAAAGATAAGCACGTTCTCATTTCGGGAGGCGGAAACGCAGCGGTGGATTGGGCTAACGAATTGCTGCCGATCGCCAAAAAGGTGACGGTTATTCACCGCAGAGATGAATTCCGGGGCCATGAACAGCATGTCACCCATATGAGCGAAGCGGCAGTCACGTTGACCCCATACGCGTTGAAAGCGTTACATGGGGAGTCTGATCACATTCAAAAAGTGACGATTGAACACTTGGAAACAGGAGAAACGCGCGAGCTGGAGATCGATGAGTTGATCGTAAATCACGGAATCAGGGGAGATTTAGGCGGAATCAACAATTGGGGACTGGAAATGAAGGACGGGCATTTTGTAGTGAACAACGCGATGGAAACGAATATTCCCGGTATTTTTGCGGCCGGGGACGCAGTGACCTATCCCTACAAATTGAAGCTCATCACGGGAGGTTTCACAGAAGGGCCGGTCGCTGTGAACAGCGCAAAGAAACATTTGCAGCCGGAATCGCCATTGGCTGATTTATATTCCACCCATCACGATAAGTTCGTTGATGCCTGATGAACACCTGATTGGCTAAACGGCTCAAAACCTTCTATGGGAAAAGTGACAGGATTATAATCTTGTCACTTTTTTATTTTCATTTCGGGCAATAAGTCATGTTGAGCGCGCCTATGCGAGCAAATGCTATGTGCTATTGCAAAGCAATTACCTAGGCCATGTCAGTTGCATGACGGTTGTTCGATAGCGATTCACATTGCATGACAAAAACCACATCTTTTTCACGGACGTAAAAGATGAGAATGGAAAAAAAGGGCGAGTTGGGTATATCTTCCAACTTTGCCCTTTTGTTGTTGTGTCGAAGCTGATTTGAGCGATGGATTATTGAGAACGGATCGTTTTGACCAAGAGCAACACGCTGATCAGAAAAACGCAAGTGATGGAACTGCCAGCAATCAGCAAATGGGACAGCGAGACGCCTTTGTTCAATATCATAGGGATGAAGCCTTGGGAGATAGGAACCAATCCGGTTGAAGCCATGGTGAACAAGCTCATTACTCTGCCCATTTTGTCCATGTCAATGATCGATTGTAATGCGGTGACCATGGTTGTGTTGGCAAAAGAGGAAAAGATCCCCGTGAACAGCAGGGCGATAATGGCCGGAATCAGTTCTTTGGCAAAACCGAGCCCCATCATGCTGAAGCAGAAGAAGAGCATGAAGATATAGGACCACATGGCCCGTTGTTTCGTGATATTGATCATGCCGATGACGATCGCGCCGATCAAGGACCCGGCGGTCAAAGAAATTTCAAGGTAGGTGAAATCCATCGCGGTTCCGTTTAGTGTTTCCGTCACAAACGTGGGAATAGCGATAGACAAGGGACCGACCAAGAAAAAGACAGAAATGGCATTTGTAAGCAGAATGGAAAACTTGAATCGGTCCTCTTTTATGTAAAGGAACCCTTCCTTGATTTCTGCCAACATCGATTGTTTTTCCTCTGATACTTCATCTGGCGCCGATTGCTGTGGCTGATCGCGGACGCCCAGCAAGAACACGGAACCAAGCAGCAGCATGACGCTGATGAGGCCAAAAGACCAATCATATGAGCCCCAGGTGAGAGACATTCCGGCGATGACAGGTCCGACGAGCACGCCGACTTGCTGGATGGTGAAGTTGTAGCTGTTGGCCGCGCCCAATTGCGAATCGGGAACGATTGTCGGAATGATGGAGGATGCCGCAGGCCAGTAGAATGATTCCAAAACTCCGAACAACAGGGCAAAAATGATCAAGATGGTGAAGGTCAATTGATCAGAAAGAAATAGAAATGTCATGGCCAACAATAGCACAAATCTGAAGAAATCAGAGTAAAACATGATAAGGGACCGTTTGAAGCGGTCTGCTACCACGCCCCCCACACTCATCAGCAACAAGCGTGGGATCGCTGTGGCCATCAATACATAACCAAGCATCGAAGGCATTTGCAAATGTTTGGAAACATACCAAGTTTCAATCATCAGATAGGTGGAAGTGGCCAAGCTGCTAAAGATGATGGAAATGATCAACATCAAAAAAGAACGATTTTTTAACAGAGGAGTGGGCGACGGTTTCTCTTGTGTGACACTCATTTCTTTCGATAAGGATTCATTCATCATTTAGACCTCGCTTTTACAAAAGAAGTTGAGCCACATGACCAAAATCCGCCAAAATGTGAAACGCAAGATTGTCCAACGGAATCGAGCGTGTTGAAAAGGTAAATAGTCCTTGTAGGAGAGCGAATCTCTTCCCGTCCGCTCGTTTTTTCCTCGGGTATCCCTTCGCTGAATAGGAGTAGAAAACCATCGTGATGCATCAATACATGTTCCCAGTCAAGTGATAGGCGAAACCCACTTCAGGCAGATTAGCACACTTGTGGCGGAATGTGTTTATCTTCTAGATTATAGTGATAATATACATATTCTATATAGTTTTCGTTTATTTAAAAAATCCCGCTCCACACCAAATATCATATATAATAACAATTTAAAAAACAACAAAAATCTCCTTTTTTAATGAAATGAGAGTCTGCTTCATAATTGTTCCCTTGTATTTTTTTAATAAATGAACATTGGTCATTCATAAATTTTATGGTTTATTTAGGATGTGATGGTGGCATATAATAGCTGTTGGGTCTGATATGACTAGTTTTTTTAAAGAAGTGCTGTTCGCGAAGGAATTTATATGTAAAAAAACAATATTTCTTATTAATTGTCTGTTAAGTTGTTGACGAATGGAAATTTATATATTTAAATTAATGGTATCGAATGTAGTAAAGATTGTCTATGTAATTTATAACACAACTGCATGAATTTATGCTCATAACATCTCAGCTGTTAAGCAGAGGTGATGGTTTCTTATTACACTGGACTTACAGGCATACCCAAAAACGTGGAATTAGGGAATAATTGTTTTTGTTTGGTATGGGAAAGGTGGGATGGGAAACGGAAATGTTGAAAGAAATGGTTTTCTATTTTTGAAGATCACTGTCAGCCTGATTTAATATTGGCAAATAGGAAGAGCGCATCCCAGGCCAACTTTTCTTTGCCGAGTCTGAGCTTGGGGGGCTACGAAAAGATTGAATGGTACATATGGTTGGGCGCTCATCGAACTTAGAGCGGCATTTGTTTTTAGTGTTTTAATAGGAAATTAGAATACGGAAGATTGGATTTATTCGTAAAAGGCATATAAATGTGCATGGTGCAGGTTTGCTCTGATCGGGGGTGAGCGATTGATACGTTCTCAACCGGAAGGATTGCAACCTGTTTGATGATGCTTTTGGCGGTGGGGAGGATGGTTGTTCCTGTCCATATCTGTGCGCGAGATACTGCCAGTTGTTACGAAGATCATGTGTTGGAGGTGATGCACCACTACATAGACATCATGATGAATTGGAATGCCTTTAAGAAGAATCAAATCTGATCGCCGCCTTTGTTGGCGCGATTAGGCGTGTCTGATGAATAGCACAGAGAGGATAAAAAGTTAAGGGGTGGAAACAGTGTCGCCTTATACGCAAAACAAAGAGGTTTTGTCAAAGGATCAGGCGTATGATTGCGACTTGATCATGCAAGTGCAAGGCGAGGTAGATGCGGAATTATTCAAATACTTACTTGATGCATTATATAATGAACATTCCGCCGATGGGCGACCGCTAACATTTAGCGAAGATGACTTGCGCGGGCTGTCGGCGGAGCAAAAAGCGTCAATCATCCAAGCGCATCGGCGCGGTGAGGGGGAGAAGACGGATTCTGCTTCCCTGCAGGTGATTGTCGTTCAGGATGACGGCGGGATCAGCTGGCTCATTTTCCGATATGATCGGCAAGCGATCGACGGAAAAACGCTGAACCTGATGATCCGTAAAGCGTTTGGCGCCTACAACCAACAACGGTTGGGCCAAGAACCGAAGCACCTGTCCGCGTTTCATGAGCAACGGATGGAGCAGTCGCTGGAAGTGGCGAAAGCATACTGGAGCGGACGGTTTGCCGACTATGAACACAAACCGTTTTTCCCCGCCATACCCGTCGATTTGGAAAAGGATGGTTTGACGTCTCTCTCTGTAACCTTGCACTTGGACAGCGAACGAACGGACAAATTGTCGAAGGTCGCTGCCCAATTGGATGTGCCATTGCCCACCATCTTGCACGGGGTCTGGGGCGTTTTACTGCAAAAGTATGGGAACGCGGATGATGTGTCATATTTGTCCATGAAACCGGAGCGTTTCCCGTTGGCCCGGGATGTGCGTCAGGCGATCGGTCTGTGTGTTGACGCGACACCGGTTCGTGTTTACGGAGACAACCCATCCTTTGCGGCCATCGTGGCTGATTTGCACCGTGACTTGGCTAAGGGGCGGGAACACGGTGGATTGCATCTGGCTCAGCTTGCGGATTGGACGGGATTGGCCGTCGAATCGTTCGATCATTTCTTCGTCTGTGATCTTGACTCGGAGCAGCTCAGGGGTGTGCAAGACGATCTGACCCTGATCGGTGCCGAACGGTCGGAGCAAGCTTCATTTAAGCTCAAAGTGGTGGCAACGAAAGCTGAAGATGGATTAAGCATTGATTTCATTTATGATTCAGCAAGCTATCCCCAGACATTTGTGCAAAATATGGCTGGGCATGTGGAGCGGATCATCGAAGCAGTCATCCGGAATCCGCATGTACTGGTGAGTGAAATCGACCTCTGCACTGAAGAGGAAAAACATACCATGCTCTCGGGTTTCAACCCGGACCCAGTGAGTTATCCCAAGCATAAAACAGTGCAAGCGTTATTTGAAGAGCAAGTTGAACGACATCCAGAGCGAATTGCATTGAAATACGAAAACCAAACGGTTACTTACAATGAGTTGAATCGACAAGCTAACCAGCTGGCACGGGTGTTGCGCGCGCGCGGGGTGAAGCGGGGCGACAAAGTGGGACTGATGGCCAAGCGCTCTCCAGAAATGGTTATCGGCGTACTTGGCATCATCAAAGCGGGTGCTGTCTATGTTCCTCTCTCCCCCGATTATCCGGAGGAGCGCATCCGATACATGGCCGAAGATTGCCAAATGTCGCTGTTGCTCAAACAGCCGGAAGCCATGCCAGAGTTTGCCTACGAGGGTGAGATTTGCCCCTTGGTGAGGGATATCTGGATCGGGGAAGACGACAGCAATGTGGAAGATGTCAACACCAGCGACGATTTGATTTATGTGATTTACACTTCGGGATCGACAGGCAAGCCGAAAGGGGTGCTGATCCGGCATTACAACTTGACGCGCACGATGATTAACTGTGGTTACATTGAGATCGCAGAAGATGACACGATATTGCAATTATCCAATTTTGCTTTTGACGCTTCTGTGTTCGATATGTTTGGCGCGCTGTTGCATGGTGCCAAGTTGGTGCTTGTACCCGAAGAGGTGCTCATGGATCTCAAGCAGTTGACCCGGTTGATCAAAGAGGAAGCAATCACTGTCAGCTTTATGACGACCGCTTTGCTCAACACGTTGGTAGATTGGGACCCACATGCACTCGCTGGGCTTCGCAAAATTATCTTCGGCGGGGAGAAAGCATCACTCAAACACGTGGAGAAAGCATATGCCGTGTTGGGGGATGGGCAGTTGATGAATGCATACGGCCCCACAGAAACATCGGTTTTCACCACGATGTATCCGATTAAAGCATGGGACGCGCAAAAGGGCATTCCGATCGGTAAACCGATCAATCATTCCCGCGTCTATGTTTTAAACAGACACAATCAACTACAACCGATCGGTGTTGCCGGAGAGCTTTGCATCAGTGGCGACGGAGTAGGTGCCGGTTATTTGAACCGTCCAGACCAGACGGCACAAGTGTTTGTGGACGATCCGTTTACGCCGGGTGAAACGATGTATCGCACAGGGGATTTGGTTCGTTGGCTACCGGATGGCAATCTGGAATTTTTGGGCCGTATGGATGGCCAAGTGAAAATCCGGGGACACCGGATCGAGTTGACGGAGATTGAATTGAAATTGCTTGAACATCCGGCTGTGCAACAAACGATTGTGACCGCAGGCAAGGATGAGGATGGTCATTCTTTCTTAAGTGGCTATATCGTTTTGGACAAACCATGCGAGATGGCGGATATCCGCCGGCATTTGGCGACAACCTTGCCGGAATATATGGTGCCTACGTACTTGGTGGAACTAAACGCCTTGCCGCTGACGGCCAATGGCAAAGTGGATAAACGGGCATTGCCTGATCCGCGATTGCTTGACAGCGAGCCGACAGAAGAGCTATCCGCTCCCACCAACGAAACGGAACGCAAGCTGGCGGCCATTTGGGAAGACATTTTAGGCATTAAGCGGATTGGCATTACTGACCATTTCTTTGAATCGGGCGGGCACTCACTGAAAGCAATGCAGCTGATTGCGCGAATTCGAGATCAATTCGGTGTGGAAATGTCTTTCCAAGATGCGTTTGATTATCCGACGATCAAAGAGATGGCTTCGTATATTGCTGGAGCTAATCAATCACATGTCACCATGATCCAACGCGCTGATGAGCAAGATTATTATCCTGTGTCGGCTGCGCAAAAACGGCTGTATGCATTGCAACAATGGGAGAACGTGGGAACGGCGTACAACACACCGATCTTGTTGGAAGTGGAAGGTCGGTTGGATGTTAAAGCCTTGACGGATGCACTTAACGCCTTTGTCGATCGTCATGAAGCGCTGCGTACCTCCTTTACGTTTGTGGATGGAGAGCTGGTGCAACAGATTCATCCCCGCTTGGAAGTGGAGATGAAACACGTCACCGTGTCGGATGAGGCTGAGCTGGAGTCACTTGTGCAAGGAATGATTCAGCCGTTTGATTTAAGCCAGGCACCGTTGTTTAGGGCGGGTGTGTTCAGTCTGTCCGATGAGCGGCATGTGCTGGTGCTTGATATGCACCACATCATTTCAGATGGGATTTCGCACAGCATTTTGTATCGCGAACTGGGGGCGCTTTACCAGAAACAATCGTTGCCGGAACTGCCGATCCAATACAAGGATTACGCGGTATGGGAGCAAAGCCGGGATGTAGCGAACGAAGAGAAAGAGCGGTACTGGCTGGAGCAGTTTGCCGGGGAAGTGCCGGTGCTGGAATTGCCAACTGATTATCCGCGCCCGTCGATGCAACAGTTTGATGGGGAAGTGAAGACCTTTTATCTGCCAGAAGAGGTGGAAGCGCAGGTCAAACAATTGGCCAAAGAGCAGAAGAGCACCTTATTCATCACCTTGCTCGCTTCCTATTATGTGCTCTTGTCCAAGTATTCGGGGCAGGATGATATTATTGTCGGTTCGCCGATCGCCGGCCGCACCCAAAGCGAGCTGGAACCGATCTTCGGGATGTTTGTTAACACCTTGCCGCTAAGAGCTCATGTACCTGGTGAAGAACGTTTCACCAGCTTCCTGAAGAGATTGCAAGCGCAGATGCTGGAAGCATATGAACGGCAGGATTATCCGTTTGATGAGCTGGTCGGCAAATTGGGTTTGCAACGCGATCTGAGCCGCAACCCGTTGTTTGACACCATGTTTGTGTTGCAAAACATGGACTTGTCCATGATCCAAATCCCAGGGCTCACTTTCCGCCCGTATCCGATTCAGGCTAAAAAGGTGCAGTTTGATTTGGCTTTGGTGGTGACGGAGGAAGAGCGACTTCAGTTTCAGGTGGAGTACAACACCGCGCTGTTTAAGCGGGAAACGGTGGAGCGCATGATCGGCCATGTGGAGCAAGTGTTGCGCCAAGTGACGGCCAATCCGGAGATTCCTGTGCGGGAGATCAGCCTGATCACCGAGCAGGAGAAGCAACAGGTGTTAGAAGTGTTTAACCGCACTGAAGCGGAGTATCCACATGACAAAACCTTGCCAGAACTCTTTGAGGCGCAGGTGGCGCGGACACCGGACGAACCGGCGTTGGTGTTTGGCGAAATCCAGCTGACATACCGGGAATTGGATGAGCAAGCAAACCGCTTGGCCCGGGCGCTACGGAAGAAAGGCGTACAACCGGAACAATTTGTAGGCATTCTGCTGGAGCGGTCTCCAGAGATGATTATCGCTCTGTTGGGTGTGCTGAAAGCGGGGGCAGCTTATCTCCCAATCGATCCTGAGTATCCTCAGGAACGGATTCGTTACATGCTGGACGACAGCCAAGCCAAGTGGCTTATCACCCAGCAGGGAGTGGATGTGCCAGCGGAGTTTGCGGGTGAGACGATCCGCATCGAAGAGAGCGAATGGCGAGAGGAAGAAGGGACGCCACTTCCCGTAGTCAACACCCCTGAACATCTGGCATACATGATTTATACCTCGGGTTCTACCGGGAAGCCGAAAGGAGTCATGATCGAACACCGGGGTGTGGCCAATTTGCAGCTGATGGCTGAAACGTATGGCATCGGCCCGGGAAGTCGAGTGTTGCAGTTCTCCTCGATCAGTTTTGACGCGGCGGTGGGCGATATTTTCCACACCTTGCTCAATGGAGGCGCGCTCTATCTGATCAAGAAAGAACAATTGTTGGATGGAACCGGATTTGTGCAATGGTTGAAAGAGCAGCGGATCACCTCGATGCCGTTTATCCCGCCGTCCGTGTTGCGTACGCTGCCGTATCTGGATTTGCCCGACCTGACTACCATCAGTACTGGGGGAGAAGCGTGCTCACCGGATTTGGTGAAAGTCTGGGGACAAGGACGCACGTTCCTGAACGCTTACGGCCCGACGGAAGGGACGGTAGATGCGACGATCGGTGTGTGCTCTCCGGAAGCGGAAACGATCACGATCGGAACCCCGATCCGCAATAAGAAAGCGTATGTCTTAAGTCCAGAAGGACAATTGCAACCGATCGGTGTGCCGGGCGAATTGTGCATCGGTGGAGAAGGATTGGCGCGCGGGTATTGGAACCGGCCCGACTTGACCGCGGAGAAGTTTGTACCCAATCCGTTCCGTCCGGGCGAGCGGATGTACAAAACCGGAGACTTGGTGCGGTGGTTGCCGACAGGGGAGATCGAATACTTGGGACGGATCGACGATCAGGTGAAGATCCGTGGGCACCGTATTGAAATCGGTGAGATCGAGACCATGCTGTTGGAAATGGAGCAGGTGGAAGAAGCCGTGGTGTTGGCCAGAAACGACAAAGGAAGCGGTGCTTACCTCTGTGCGTATATCGTCTGGAAAACACCTGGTTCGGTCAAAACCTTGCGTGATGACTTAAGCGCTATCTTGCCGCATTACATGATTCCGTCCTACTTTGTAGAGATGGACAAAATTCCGCTGACCCCCAACGGTAAAGTGGACAAAAAAGCGTTGCCTGAACCGGAGGGACGGGTGCAGACCAGCGCGGAGTATGTCGCACCGCAAACGCCGATGGAAACACTTCTAGCACAGATTTGGGAAGAAGTGCTGGGCGTCGAGCGTGTCGGAATCGAAGACAACTTCTTTGAATTGGGTGGCGATTCGATCAAGGCGATCCAAATCTCAGCTCGGTTGCACCAACAGCAGTGGCAGTTGGAGATGAAAGGATTGTTCCGCCATCCCACCATTCGGGAGCTGGCACCGCGCATCACCAGCAAGGCGGAAACATCGGCGGAGCAAGGTGTTGTGACCGGCAATGTGCCACCCACTCCAATTCAACAATGGTTTGCTGAACTGAACAGCCAAGCATCGCATCACTACAATCAAGCGATGATGCTTCATCAGCCGGAAGGATGGGACAGCGAGCGAGTGAAGTCCACGCTGACTCGACTCGTGGTACACCATGATGCACTGCGCATGACTGCGGCGTTTACGGACGATGGCTTGGTGCTGATAAATCAAGGCTTGGAAGCAGACGGCTTCACACTGAGCGAGTATGATTTCACAGGTGTGGCGGACGTACGCGCGGCGATTGAACAGGAAGCCAACCGTCTGCAACAGTCTATCGACTTGGAGCAAGGCCCGTTGGTTAAAGTGGGGCTGTTCCACACTGCTGACGGTGATTATCTGCTGCTGGTGATTCACCATCTGGTGGTAGACGGTGTTTCTTGGCGCATCTTGTTGGAAGACTTCACGACTCTGTATGAGCAAGCAGACGCATCCTTGCCGCTGAAAACAAGTTCCTTCCAAGCATGGGCGCGGAAGTTGCGCGAATACGCTGTCAGCCCGCAGCTGTTGGCGGAGATTCCGTACTGGAAGCGGGTAGAAACGGCACAAGTGCCGGCGTTGCCGAAAGATCGCGAGCCAGCGACGGAAATCTATATGAAGGATCGCGATTCGGTGCGCGTTCACTTGTCAGACACGGAAACGGCGGCTTTGCTCACGCAAGCGCATCGGGCTTATCACACAGAAGCAAATGATTTGCTGATCGCCGGTTTGAGCATGGCCCTGAAAAGGTGGACTGGGCAAGACAAAGTGGCTCTGTATTTGGAAGGACATGGTCGCGAAGAGCTGTTTAAGGAGATCGACTTGACCCGGACAGTGGGTTGGTTCACGTCCCTGTATCCCGTGGTGTTGGACATGGCTTCAGATGAGATGGGGCGGATCGTGCCGACAGTGAAAGAAACCCTGCGCCAAGTGCCTAACAAAGGAGTAGGCTACGGGATATTGCGGTACTTGACTCCGGCCGAAATGACCTCCGACTTGTCTTTCAGTTGCAAGCCGGAAATCAGCTTCAACTATCTCGGTCAATTTGACCAAGGCGGGTTGGACCCATCATCGATGCCGACCGGGGAATGGTTCAGTCCGGAGACGCCAGTCGATGTGGCCATTGAGATCAACGGTTGGGTCACCGAAGGGCAACTTACGCTGGAATGCAGTTATGATCGCACTGCGTTCACTGAGCAAACGATCCATCAGTTGCTGAACGAAGTTAAACGAAGCTTACATGCGTTGGCCGAACATTGCTTGGCACAGCCAGAATCACTGCGGACGCCAAGTGATTTCAGCATCGGTTCCTGTTCGTTGGAAGATTTGGAGCTTGTACGCAACATCGTGGCCGAGGCAGAGATTCAAGATTTGTATCATCTGTCGCCCATGCAAGAAGGTATCTTGTTCCACGCTTTGAAGGACAAAGAGAGCGAAGCGTATTTTGACCAGATCACTTTCCGCATGGAAGGCGTTCTCGATCCTGAGCGGTTGAAGAAAAGCTTGGATTCGCTCATTCAAAAATATGATGTGTTCCGGACGGTGTTCATCTACGACAAGGTCAAAAAGCCGATCCAAGTCGTGTTGAAACACAAAGAGGCGACGTTCAGATATGAGGACATCCGTCATCTGGCTCCGGCGGAACAAAGCGCACACATCGAAGCGTTCAAGCGGCAAGATCGGTTGAAAGGATTTGATCTGACACGTGATGTGATGATCCGGTTTGCTTTGTTCCAAACGGGTGACCGTCATTATCAAATGGTGTTCAGTTCCCATCACATCCTGATGGATGGTTGGTGCTTCGGAATCATTGTGGAAGATTGGCTGAACTTCTATATCGACGCGCAGCAAACAGAAAGCGCCGCTCCCTACAGTGAATATATTCGCTGGTTGGAACGTCAGGATGACCAACAAGCGACCGCTTACTGGAAAGAGTATCTGCACGGATACGAACAAGCTGTCTCGATACCGCAAGATACGCTGGACGGGCGTCGAGGAAGCGAGCCCAAAGCAGAGCTGGACTTCCGTTTGGACAAGGAGCTGACAGAGCGGCTTACACGTACGGCGGCACGGCAACGCGTTACGTTGAACACGATGTTCCAAGCAATCTGGGGCGTGTTGTTGCAACGCTATAACGATACGGATGATGTCGTGTTCGGAGCGGTTATCTCTGGACGGCCGACAGAGATCCCCGATGTGGAAAAAATGGTCGGCTTGTTCATCAACACCATCCCGGTACGGGTGCAAGGGCAGAGAGACACCTCTTTCACCGATCTGCTGGCTGAGATGCAGGAAAATGCGTTGGCGTCTGAACGGTACGGTTATAAATCATTGGCGGAAATCCAAGCTGGTACTGATTTGTCCGGAGCGTTGTTTAACCACATTTTGGTGTTTGAGAACTATCCATTGGATCAAAACCTGTTTAGCAAGCGGGCGGATGAGCTCGGGTTTACCATTACGGGGTTGGATGTGTTTGAGCAGGAGAACTTTGAATTAAGCGTAACCATCTATCCTGGTGAGCAACTGCATCTAAAAGTGCAATATGACCAAGCTTTGTATTCGCAAGACAAGATCGAACGGCTGTTCACCCATTTGCAAACAGTTATGGAACAAGTGGTTACGACTCCTGAGATGAAGTTGGCAGAGATTGAAATCGTATCTGAGGCGGAGCGGACGCAACTTCTGACAGCGTTCAACCGCACGGACCGCCCTTATCCGCAGGACAAAACGTTGCATGAATTGTTTGCGGAACAGGTGGCTCGTACCCCAGATCACCCGGCGGTTGTCTTTGAAGATGTCAGCTTGACTTACCGAGAGCTGCATCAAAGATCCAATCAATTGGCAAGATCACTGCGTGATATGGGGGTTACACGCGACCAATTTGTGGGGATGTTGACGGAGCGCACGCCTGATATGATCGTCGGCCTTTTGGCGGTGTTAAAGGCGGGCGGGGCTTATGTCCCGATCGATCCCGATTATCCGCAAGAACGGATCGCCTTTATGTTGCAAGACAGCCAAGCCCGGTTGTTGTTAACCCACAGCCATATTCAGGTTCCTTCTGATTTTGCTGGCAAAGTGATCCGATTGGATGAGCCCAGCTGGTACGAGGGAGATGCTTCGGAGTTGGAGCAGATCAACCAGCCGACCGATTTGGCTTATATGATCTACACCTCCGGTTCCACTGGCAAACCCAAAGGCGTCATGATTGAGCATCTCGGGGTGTGCAATCTCAGTGCGATGGCTGACCTGTATCAAATCACTGAGGGAAGTCGGGTGTTGCAATTCGCTTCCATCAGCTTTGACGCTTCCGTATCTGAGATTTTCCCGGCCTTGCTGACCGGAGCGACACTTTATCTGGTTCGTAAAGAGCAGCTGGTACCCGACCGGTTTGTACAGTGGCTGAAAGAGGAGAAAATCAACTTCTTGGGACTGTCGCCATCGGCGTTACAAACGTTCCCATATGCGGAATTGCCGGATTTGCGGACGATTTTGACAGGTGGGGAAGCTGTCACCAGCGATCTGGTGAAGCGCTGGGCCCAAGGCCGAACCTTCATCAATGCTTACGGGCCGACGGAAGTGACAGTGGACGCCACGTTGGGATATTGCCGCGCTGAAGACGACAAACCGACGATTGGCACGCCATTCCCCAACAAAAAGGTATACATCTTAAACCGGCACAACCAATTGCAACCGATTGGCGTACCAGGAGAGTTGTGCGTCGGCGGGGTTGGCTTGGCACGAGGCTACTGGGGTCGTGAAGATTTGACGGCTGAGAAGTTTGTGCCCAATCCGTTTAACCCTGAGGAGAAAATGTATAAGACCGGCGATTTGGCTCGTTGGTTGCCCAATGGAGAAATCGAGTACCTTGGCCGGATTGACGATCAAGTGAAGATTCGTGGACATCGCGTGGAATTGGGAGAAGTGGTTGAGCGCCTCCTGCAATTGGATGGTGTGCGGGAAGCAACGGTCGTGCCTTATCTTGACCATCAGGGATATGCGTACCTGTGCGCGTATACGGTCTTGGCGGAAGGGATGACAGTGGCGCAGGTTCGGGAACAATTGGCGGCACAGTTACCCAATTATATGGTTCCGACCCAGTTTGTAGAGATGGACGCCCTGCCGCTCAACGCCAATGGCAAAGTGGACCGAAAAGCTTTGCCGAAACCCGATTCGCAATCCCAAACCCAGCGCGAGTATGTCCCACCTGCTGATGAATTGGAACACAAATTGGCGGAAATCTGCCAACAACTGATGGGGCTGGAACGCGTCGGGATGAACGACAACTTCTTCGAGCTGGGAGGACACTCGCTGCTGGCGATGAGCTTGGTGTCGCAAGTGCACAAGGTGTTGAACATTGAGATTCCGCTCAATGTGATCTTCACCAGCACCACGCTGAAAGAGTTGGCTCAATACTTGCGTGATGCGGACAAGGGCGCTTATGAGGCGATTGTGCCGGCAGGAGAGCGGGAAGCTTATCCGGTTACCTCAAGCCAAAGAAGAATGTTTGCCATTGACAGTTTGGGCAATGCTGGCACGGGTTACAACTTGACCGCCACCCTCATGATCGAAGGAGAGCTGGACCCCGAGCGCTTGCGTGCAGCGTGGAATCAACTTGTGGAGCGGCATGAGCCATTGCGCACCTCTTTCCACTTGTCCGATGGGGAATTGGTGCAACAAATCCACCCATCCGTCACTTGCGACATCGAACGGATGGAAGTGGAGGAAGCGAAGGTAGATGCCTTTATCGGCGAGTTTGTGCAGCCGTTTGAGTTGCATCAGGCGCCTTTGGCCAGAGTGGCTTTGGTTCGCCTCACTGAAACCAAGCACCTGTTTATCGTCGATATGCACCATATCATCACCGATGGTTTGTCTGTAGGCATCCTGTTTGATGAGCTGGCGCAATTGCTTCAAGGCAAATCGCTGCCTGAGCTCAAAGTGCAGTACAAGGATTACGCTGTATGGCAAAAATCTTTTGCCGCGTCGGAAACATACCAAAAACAAGAAGCGTTTTGGTTGGATGCGTTTAAAGGGGAATTGCCAACCCTGTCCTTGCCGACGGACTTTGTTCGGCCGCCGGTGAAGCAATTTGACGGGGGTTTGATCCGCTTTGAGTTGGATGAAGAATTGACCGCAGGGCTGAAACGCGTAGCCATGGAAAACGGGACAACCATGTATATGACGTTGTTGGCGGCATATAACGTGTTGTTGTCCAAGTACAGCGGACAGGATGACATTGTCGTCGGTAGTGCCATTGCCGGCCGGAACCATCCGGATGTGCAATCCATTTTCGGGCTGTTTGTCAATACATTGGTCTTGCGCAACCATCCACAGCCGCAACAAAGCTTTACCCAATTCTTGCAAGCGGTGAAGGAGCGGACGCTCCAATGCTTTGACCATGCCGATTATCCGCTGGAAGACCTGATCGACAAGTTGCAGCTGCGTCGGGACATGAGCCGCAACCCGCTGTTTGACACCATGTTCAACTATGAGGGAGATGATGCCCTGTCGGCGGAAGTTCCCGGACTAAAGCTGAGTCATTATGATTTGCAGGAGAAAGTAGCCGCGCAATTCGACTTGACTTGGACGGTTTATGAGGATGAGGACCGCTTGCGATTCGCTTTGTCTTACGCCACCAGCCTGTTTAAACAGGAAACGGCGGAACGGATGGTTTCTCATTTCATCCATCTTTTGCAACAAGTGGTTAATCATCCGGACAGCACACTGGATGACATGGCGTTGATCACCGAGGCAGAAACGCAACAGATCTTGCACGTGTTTAATAACACGCGGGTGGAATATCCCCCGGCCAAACCGTTGCCAACGTTGTTTGAGGAACAAGTGGCACGGACTCCCGACCGGATTGCGATTGAGTTTGGCGACGGGAAATGGACGTATGCCGAAGTGAACGCCCGTGCAAACCGCTTGGCTCGGATGCTGCGCGCCAAAGGTGTCGGTCCCAACCAAATCGTCGGCTTGCTGGCAGAGCGTTCACTGGAGATGATGATCGGCATCCTGGGAATTCTCAAAGCCGGTGCGGCGTATATGCCGATTTCGCCTGAATTCCCAGCAGAACGGATCGCCTACATGCTCGACAACAGTGAAGCGCGCTTGATTTTGTCACTGAGCAAGTTCCGTGACTTGGCCGGTACTTTCGACGCTGATGTACTCTATCTGGACGAACTTGCGTTGGAGCAAGGGGAAGCTGATAATCTGCCAGCCACGGCTACCGTGAGAGATTTGGCATATGTCATTTACACTTCGGGGTCTACCGGAAAGCCCAAAGGGGTCATGATCGAGCATTACACGGCGTATAACCGGATCGAATGGATGGCGCGCCAATATGCGTTTGGCCCGGAAGATGTCATCTTGCAAAAAACGCCGATCGTGTTTGACGTGTCGGTGTGGGAGTTGTTCTTGTGGTTCTTCGTCGGTGCCCGTGTGCACTTGTTGGAGCCGGGCGGTGAGAAAGCGCCGGAGATTATGATCAGCACGATAGAACGGTATGGCATCACCACCATGCACTTTGTACCGTCCATGTTCCATCTGTTCTTGGAACACCTCCATGAAGCCAACTTGCCTCGCTTGTCCAGCTTGCGGCGGGTGTTCACCAGTGGGGAAGCGCTGTTGCCCAACCATGCTGCCCGTTTCCGGGACACGATGCATCGTGTGAATGGAACCCGGCTGTACAATCTGTACGGGCCGACGGAAGCGACGGTAGACGTCTCTTATTACGATTGCCCGACAGACCATGATCCAGCTGTGATACCGATTGGTAAACCCATCGCCAATGTCCAATTGCTGGTGCTGGATGAGCGCAACCGACTGCAACCGATCGGTGTGCCAGGTGAGCTCTGTCTGTCCGGAACCTGTCTGGCCCGCGGATACCTCAATCGGGAAGACTTAACCCGGGAGAAATTTGTTCCCAACCCCTATCTCCCCGGAGAGTTGATGTACAAGACGGGAGATTTGGCACGGTGGATGTCCGATGGGAACATCGAGTATTTGGGGCGCATGGACCATCAAGTGAAGATCCGGGGTTACCGGATTGAGTTGGATGAAGTGACCGGTCAATTGATGAAGCACCCCGCTGTGAAAGATGGTGCGGTGATCGCCCGCCATGATGCGCAAGGGCAGGCTTACCTGTGCGCCTACCTGGTTAGCGAGGCGGACTGGGATGTGGCCGAATTGCGCAAGCATATGGGCCAAGGGTTGCCTGACTATATGATTCCGGCCTACTTTGTGGAACTGCCCGAACTGCCGCTCAATGCCAATGGTAAGTTGGATCGCAAAGCGTTGCCCGAACCGACCGAATACGTTGTGAGCGGAGCGGAATATGCGGCGCCCACCAATGAAGTGGAAGCCCTGCTGGCTGAGGTGTGGCAGCAAGTACTGCAGATCGGGCGGATCGGGATTCATGACAACTTCTTTGAATTGGGCGGAGATTCCATCAAAGCGATTCAAATCGCAGCCCGTCTGGCACAACATCAACTGCGCCTGAACATCAAAGACATCTTCCAGTATGAGACGATTTCTGCACTGGCGCCGTTTATCGAACGGAATCAGTTGGTTATCGATCAAGGGCCGGTCACGGGCGAAGTACCGCTCACTCCGATCCAGCGAGATTTCCTCACGTTGCATGCGGAGGCACCGCATCACTTCAACCAGGCGATGCTGTTGACCCGTCGCGGTGGTTGGGATGAGGAAATGGTGCGGACCGTGTTCGCCAAAATCGTGGAACACCACGACGCTTTGCGCCATGTGTTCACCCAAACGGACGGACAATGGGTGCAAACTGGACGCGAGCCGGAAGCGGACGCGTTTACGCTGGAACTGTTTGACCTGGCCGGGGAGCCGGATGTGGCCGCCCGCATCGAGCGAGAAGCCGACCGCTTGCATGCCAGCCTAAATATCGAGGCAGGTCCGTTGATTCGATTGGGATTGTTCAAGGCACCAGAAGCTGACCATCTGTTGATCGTCATTCACCACTTGATTGTGGATGGGGTGTCTTGGCGGATCTTGGTCGAGGATTTGGAGGCGGGGTATCGCCAAGCGCTCACGAATCAACCGATCAAGTTCCCGGATAAAACCCATTCTTACCAGGCGTGGAGCCGGATGTTGCGTGAGTATGCCAACAGCAAAGCGCTGTTGAAGGAGATTCCGTATTGGCAGGAGCTGGAGAGCCAACAAGTCGCGCCGTTGCCACGGGAAGGTGCGCAAGACGCAACCCAGGTGTACGGGGATCAGGACACAGTCGTCGTGCGATTGCCTGAGTCGGTGACCAAACAGCTTTTGACAGATGCCCATCAAGCATACCGGACCGAGATCAACGACCTGTTGCTGGCCGCTTTGGGCTTGGCGCTCAAAGATTGGACAGGAGCAGAACGTTTCGTGGTTCATTTGGAAGGGCATGGGCGTGAAGAGATCATTGAGGATATCGATTTAACCCGCACGGTGGGTTGGTTTACTTCGATTTATCCCGTAGTGGTGGATGTAAGCGGGGGCGACTTGGCAGAGTCGATCAAACAGGTGAAAGAGCACTTGCGCAAAATCCCCAACAAAGGTGTCGGCTATGGTATCCTGCAACATCTGACGGCGCCGGAGCACAAGCAAGACCTAGCTTTTTCCCTGTCTCCCGACATCCTGTTCAACTATTTGGGACAATTTGATTCCGATGAAGAGGAAGGGGAAGTGGTGATCAGCGACTTGCCGACGGGACAAGCAGTAGGGGCTTCGATGCCAAACCGTTACCTGTTGGAAGTGAATGAATTGATTGTGAAAGGACAATTGGAGATACATCTTACTTACCACACCCACCTTCACCGGAAGGAAACCATGGAGGCCCTTGGCGAGCGTTACCGGCAATACCTGATTGACTTGGTTGATCACTGCCTGTCGCAGCAAGAGCCCAATTACACGCCAAGTGATTTCAGTTCAGACGATTTAACTTACGACGAACTGGATAGCATTGCTGAACTTCTGGATGATCTGTAAGACATGACGTTTGTATGGGAAGGAAACGGGGTGGCGCAATCAGTGGCGCTACCCTCCCCTCCCCAAGTACTGATCACTTTGATTTGGGAGGTAAGGCATCGATGGATAAAAAGCAAATTGCAGATATTTACTCCCTTTCACCCATGCAGGAAGCCATGTTGTTCCACTCCATCCACGACGAGGGAAACGCTTATTTCGAGCAAATGGCGCTAACCATCGAGGGTAGCCTGGATATCGACAAGTTTGCGGAGAGCGTGCAGTGGATTGTGGACAAATATGAAGTGTTCCGGACGATTTTCAGTTACAAGAAACTAGCCAAGCCGCGGCAAGTGGTTTTGCGGCGACGCAAAGCGACATTGGATTACCATGACATCAGCCAACTGCCCACGGAAGAGAAAGAAGCATTTCTCAGCGAATATAAGCGCAAAGATCGCGAAAAAGGGTTTGACTTGTCGCGGGATATGTTGGTGCGGTTTGCCATAGTGAAAACGGAGGCTAACCGCTACGAATTTATTTTCAGCCACCACCATATCCTGATGGACGGTTGGTGCTTGGGTATCGTGCTTGATGAGTTGTTTGATATTTATGGGCAACTGCTGTCGGGCAACAAGCCGGTGCTGACAAAAACGACCCCTTACAGCGAGTATATCCGCTGGCTGGACAAACAAGATCATGATGAGGCGAAGGCGTACTGGAAGGCGTATCTGGAAGGATACACGCAGATGAGCGAGATTCCGCGCCAAGGCTATCACACGAGCGGTGACGAGTTCCAGCCGGAAGAAATCGTCTGCACATTAGATCAAACGGTAGTAAAACGCTTGACCAAATTGGCGCAACAACATCACCTCACCTTGAACAACCTGTTCCAATGCATTTGGGGTGTCCTGTTGCAACGGATGAATCACACGGATGATGTGGTATTCGGGGCAGTTGTGTCAGGCCGCAACAAAAACATTCGCAATATCGAAAACATTGTTGGCTTGTTCATCAACACGATTCCGGTTCGCGTGCGTACCAAAGAGGGTGCTTCGTTCATCGAGTTGGCGCAAACGGCCAAACAGTCGACGATCGCATCCGAAGAGTACGATTACTTGTCCTTGGCGGATATCCAAGCCAACAGCGCGTTGAACAACCATTTGTTTGATCATCTGTTCGTGTTTGAAAACTATCCCTTTGATGCTGACGCCATGGATGAGAGCACGGCCAAAATGGGTTTCAAAGTGGTCGGTTCCGAGGCGTATGAACAAACCAACTACCAGTTTAACGTGTTGGTCATTCCTTATGATGAGGATCGGATTGAAGTCAGATTTTCATTCAACCGAGCGATGTTTGATCCGGTGTTTGTGCAAAATCTGACCCGCAACTTTCGCCATGTGATTGAGCAAGTATTGGCAAATCCACAGGTGCCGGTAGCCGAGATCAGTGTGATCTCCGAAGAAGAGAAGCAACAAGTGCTGACAGCATTTAACCAAACAGATGCCAACTATCCGACCGCACAAACCATTCATCAACGCTTTGCTGAACAAGTGGCACGGACGCCGGACAACATCGCAGTGGTGTTTGAAGAAGAGCGGCTTACTTACCGCGAGTTGGAAGATCGCGCTAATCAATTGGCCGTCATGCTGCGCGAGCGC
Organism: Laceyella sacchari; assembly: GCF_024927925.1. Lineage (NCBI taxonomy): Bacteria > Bacillati > Bacillota > Bacilli > Caryophanales > Thermoactinomycetaceae > Laceyella > Laceyella sacchari. Next base: position 2,179,429 of record NZ_CP103866.1, on the reverse strand, counting down.
GGGGTGAATCGGGATCAAATCGTGGGCTTGATGGTGGAACGTTCCATCGAAATGATCGTCGGCATGCTGGCGATATTGAAAGCAGGCGGCGCATACATGCCAATCGATCCGCTGTATCCGCAAGACCGCATCACCTACATGCTGGCAGACAGCGGCACGAACCTGTTGCTGACGCGGAAAGGGCTGGAAGTGCCGGGCTCTTACACCGGTGAAATCATTTATTTTGACGATATTGTTTGGCAAGAAGGAGCAGAAGCGCCCACCTCGGTGAATGAGCCGCAGGATATGTGCTACATCATCTATACCTCCGGTTCGACAGGCAATCCCAAAGGGGTGATGGTGGAGCACCGCAATGTGATCCGCTTGCTGTTTAACGACCGCAACCTCTTCGATTTCTCCGAGTCCGATGTGTGGACGATGTTCCACTCCTTCAGCTTCGACTTCTCGGTGTGGGAGATGTACGGGGCCCTCTTGTACGGCGGAAAGTTGGTCGTGGTGCCGGCGTTGATGGCCAAAGATACCAAAGCGTTTTTGGATCTCCTGAAGCGGGAGCGGGTAACCGTTTTGAACCAAACGCCAACCGCGTTCTACCAATTGTCCAACGTGGAGATGATGGGACCGAAATCGGACGAAATGTCGGTGCGGATGGTGATCTTCGGCGGGGAAGCCTTGGCACCGAGCATGTTGAAACCGTGGCGAGAGCGGTATCCGCAAACGAAATTGATCAACATGTACGGGATCACGGAAACGACTGTGCACGTGACTTACAAAGAGATCACGGAACGGGAGATAGAGTCCAATGTAAGCAACATCGGGGTGCCGATCCCGACGTTGAAAGTGTATGTGTTGGATGAACAGATGAATCCGGTGCCCATCGGGGTTGCAGGAGAGATGTATGTCAGCGGGGCAGGTGTAACGCGGGGGTACTTAAACCGGCCGGAGTTGACAGCGGAGCGTTTCATCGAGGACCCATTTAACCCTGGGGCGCGGATGTACAAATCGGGGGACCTGGCGCGTTGGCTGTCTGACGGCACGTTGGAATACTTGGGCCGGATCGACCATCAAGTAAAAATCAGAGGACATCGGATCGAGCTGGGAGAGATTGAGACGAAGCTGCTGGAACATCCAGCGATCAACGAGTGCGTGGTGATGGCGCGGACAGATGAATCCGGTGCCGCTTATCTCGCTGCATATGTCGTGGCGAGTCAGGCGTGGACGGCAACTGAGCTGCGTCAACATCTGGGAGTGACCTTGCCGGAGTACATGGTGCCTTCATATTTCGTAGAGTTGGACAAGTTCCCGCTCACGTCAAACGGCAAGGTGAACCGTAAGGCGTTGCCGGTGCCGGAGAAAGTATCCACGGCCAATTATGTTCCTCCCACCAACAGAATTGAAGAAGCGTTGGTTGGCATTTATCAAGAAGTCTTGGGCGTGGAGCGAGTTGGTATCGAAGATCATTTCTTTGAATTGGGAGGCCATTCGATCAAAGCCATGATGCTGACTTCGCGCATCCTGAAAGAGTTGGACGCGGATGTTCCACTGCGGGAAGTGTTCGCCCGAGATACGGTCAAAGAGTTGGCCGCTTATATCAAAAAAGCGAAAAGCAGCTCGTTTGCGGCGATTGAGAAAGCAGAAGAGATGGAATATTACCCTGTGTCTTCGGCGCAAAAGCGCTTGTATGTGGTAGAGCAACTGGAAGAAGGAGGCATTGGGTACAACATTCCGATGACCTTGGAACTCATCGGGAAGCTCAATCGGGAGCAATTGGAACATGCGGTAAGACAATTGGTTGTACGCCATGAATCGTTCCGCACCTCTTTCCACATGCGGGATGGCGAATTGATGCAAAAAATTCATTCGGATGTCACGTTGCAAGTGGAGTGGGTGACGGCGAAAGATGAATCGGAAGTGCAAGCGTTGATCGATGCGCGCATTCGTCCTTTTGATCTGAGCCAGGCTCCATTGTGCCGCATCGCGGTGATTCAGGTCGAGGAAGAGCGCCACATCATGTTGATGGATATGCACCACATCATTTCCGATGGCGTTTCTACTGAAATTCTCTATCGTGAACTGGTTCGCTTGTACCATGAAAAAGCATTGCCCGTGCAAAAGATCCAATACAAAGATTATGCAGTGTGGCAACATTCGCTCCTGCAATCGGAAGAGTGGAACAAGCAGGAAGCATTCTGGTTGCAAGAATTCCAGGATTCTGTGCCGACCTTGGAGTTGAAGACGGACTTCCCGCGGCCTGCGGTACAACAACTGACCGGAAAGCTGATCACCTTTGCGGCCGATCCGGACCTGAAAGAAAAATTGCAGTCCTTTGTGGCTGAGGAAAAAAGCACACTGTATATCGTGTTGCTGTCGGTCTACAATGTGTTGCTGGCAAAGTACACAGGCCAAGAAGATATCGTGGTGGGCGCTCCGATCACGGGCCGTTCTCATGCCGATCTGGAATCCGTTGTCGGGATGTTTGTCAACATGTTGGCCCTGCGCAATTTTCCAAAACAAGACCAATCCTTCACCGAGTTTGCAGCGGATGTGAAAAAGCGGGTGCTGACCGCTTTTGAACACGGTGATTATCCATTTGAAGAATTGGTTGAAAAATTGCAAGAGCAACGGGATTTGAGCCGTCATCCGATTTTTGACACGACCTTTACGATCCAAAGCTTTGAACCGGATCAAGGTCAAGATGATACCCTCCGGTTCGAGGCGTATGAGACGGATTGGAATACCGCTAAATTCGATATGAGCTGGACATTCGACGAAACCGATTGGAGCCTTTCCGTCGAATACGCAACCCATCTGTTTAAGCCGGAAACGATTAAACGCATGGTTGGCCATTATTTCCATTTGCTCAAACAAATCATCGACAATAAGACGGTGAAATTGTCTGAGTTGGAGTTGGTGACCGACGAAGAAAAACAACAATTGCTGGTCGAGTTCAACGCAACCGAAGGAGCAGATCCGACCGTGCAGAATGTTGTTGCGTTGTTTGAAGAACAGGCGCAACGCAATCCTGATCATCCCGCAGTGGTGCATCAAGGCCAGTCAGTAACTTACCGCGAGCTGAATGACCGGGCCAATCAATTGGCGCGTCGTTTGCGTCAACAAGGTGTGGACAAAGAACAGATTGTTGCTCTCATGTTCCAACCCTCGGTTGAGATGCTGGTGGGTATTTGGGGCGTGTTGAAAGCAGGCGCCGCATATTTGCCGATCGACCCCAATTATCCGGCCGAGCGCGTTCGGTATATGCTCGATGACAGCCGCGCGAACTTATTGCTCACGCATGCTTCGGTTCAAATGCAAGTGGACTGGGACGGGGATATGTGGCTGATCGATGATGCCTCTTTCCGTCAAGGAGAGACAACCAACCTGGGCATCCAGGCAGAAGCGGATGATCTGGCTTATGTGATCTACACGTCGGGGTCCACAGGTCAGCCCAAAGGGGTGATGGTGGAGCATCGGGCACTGATGAATTTGTGCCTGTGGCATGTGGAGCGCTTCAATCTGACGGTGGATGACCGCAGTACCAAATACGCGGGCTTTGGTTTTGACGCTTCTGTATGGGAGATTTTCCCGACGATGGTGGCGGGTGCAACACTGTATATGGTGGAAGAAGATGTTCGTTACGACGTAGCTGCCTTAAATGAATTTTTCCAAGAGCAGGGCATCACGATCAGCTTCTTGCCGACTCAATTTGCTGAGCAGTTCATGAAACTGCCCAATCAAACGCTCAAAACCTTGTTGATCGGTGGCGATCGTGCTCAACACATCGTTCCACAGTCGTATGAAGTGGTCAATAACTACGGCCCCACCGAAAACGCTGTTGTTGCCACCAGCGGACGGATTGATGAAAACGCCAAAGTGATCACGATCGGAAAACCGATCACCAACAATCGCGTGTATATCTTGAATGAACACCATCAATTGCAACCGATCGGTGTGCCAGGGGAACTTTGCTTGAGCGGTCAAAGTTTGGCTAGAGGTTATCTGCACCGCCCTGACCTGACTCAGGAACGGTTTGTGGACAATCCGTTTGAGCCGGGGCAAAAAATGTACAAGACAGGGGATTTGGTGCGGTGGTTGCCGGACGGTACCATTGAATTCTTGGGGCGGATCGACGATCAAGTCAAAATTCGCGGTTTCCGCATCGAGACAGGGGAAATCACCAGCCGTCTGATGGCGCATCCCGCAGTGCAAGAAGCGGTAGTTGTAGCTCACACGGATGAGCAGGAGACGGCGCTTTGTGCCTATGTCGTAACCACCGACGGCGAATGGACATACGCAGACATGAGACAGCACCTTGCTCAGACCTTGCCGGATTATATGATTCCTGCGCACTTGGTAACTTTGCCGGCTCTGCCAATGACAGCCAACGGCAAAGTGGATAAGAAAGCCTTGCCCAAGCCGGATCGTACAGCGAGCTCCGACCGGGAGTATGTAGCGCCGCAGACGGATCTGGAACGCGAGTTGGCCATGATGTGGCAAGAGACCTTGAATGTAGACCGTGTGAGTGTTCTTGACCACTTCTTTGAATTGGGCGGTCATTCGCTGAAGGCCATGGCCTTGGTGTCGCAAATTCAAAAGAAATGCGATGTGCACCTGTCTCTGCGCGATATTTTCAGCCATCCGACGGTGAAAGAGTTGGCGACTTTGATCGAGCAGGCGGATACCCGCAAATATACTGAGATCAACCCGGTTGAGAAACGCGATTATTATCCTGTCTCCTCGGCGCAGAAACGAATTTATGTCACGCAACAGTTGGAAGAAGGCGGAATCAGCTACAACATGCCGATGGTGTTGCGTGTGGAAGGGCAGCTTGATCTGGCTCGCTTGACCGAAGCTGGCACTCGGTTGATCGCCCGCCATGAGTCCTTGCGCACATCGTTTGGTTTTGTAAACGGAGAATTGGTGCAATGGATTCATCCTCATGTGGAATTTGCCGTGACTCAGCAGAAAATCGCCGATGAATCCGAACTGGATTCCCTCCTCTCTTCTTTGATCCAGCCGTTCGATTTGGCGCAAGCGCCATTGTTCCGGATGGCATTGGTCGAAGTGGAAGAAGATTTGCAGTATCTGGTTATGGACATGCACCACATTATTTCGGACGGCGTCTCTGTGAACCTGATGCTTAAAGAGCTTTGCAGCTTCTATGATGGGGCTGACTTGCCTCCGCTCCGCATTCACTATAAAGATTTCGCGGTGTGGCAAAATGGGCACAGAGAAACAGAACAATGGCAAGCGAAAAGAGCGTATTGGTTGAAAGAGATGGGCGGGGAACTGCCTGTGCTGGAATTGCCGACAGACAAACCGCGTCCGCCGGTGCAACAGTTCGACGGAGATTACTTCACCATGGCAATCGATGCCGCGTTGATGCAAAAGCTGGATCGTTTCTTGATAGAGAACAATGTGACTTTGCATATGGCGTTGATGGCAACCTATCATGTGCTTCTGTCCAAATACGCAGGGCAAGAAGATATCATCGTCGGTTTCCCGGTGGCCGGCCGAGACCATCCCGACTTGGAGCAAATGGTGGGCATGTTTGTCAACACCTTGGCGATCCGCACTCAGCCGCAACCGGACAAAACGTTTTCCGCCTTCTTGGCTGATGTGAAGGAACGCATGCTCAAAGCGCTGGAAAATGGCGATTATCCGTTTGAAGAGTTGGTCGATCAACTGGACGCACACCGCGACTTGAGCCGCCATCCGCTGTTTGACACGATGTTTGCCGTGCAAAACATGGAGATGTCTGATATGCGGTTGTCTGGCTTCCCGCTGACGCCTTATGAATGGGAATGGAATAAAATCAAATTCGACTTGAGCTGGACAGTGGAGAAAGATGATGCCACACAGTTGACCATCGGCTACAGCACACATTTGTTTGAGCAAGCGACGATCGCTCGCATGGCTGGCCACTTTGTCCGCCTGTTGGAGCAAATCGTGGAGAACCCGGATTGTCGTCTGGCCGATTTGCAACTGGTGACAGCAGAAGAACAGGAACAACTGCTGGTCGCATTTAATGATTCTGAGATGGAGTTCCCAGTAGATCAAACCATTCACTCCCTGTGGGCGGAGCAAGTAGCTCGCACGCCAGACAAGCCGGCGGTCGTATTTGGTCAAGAACAACTCACTTACCGGGAATTGGACATCCGCTCCAATCAGTTGGCAAGATTGTTGCGCGGCAAAGGTGCCGAACGTAACCAGATCATCGCCTTGATGATGCCTCCTTCCTTAGAAATGATCGTCGGCATGCTGGGCGTTCTCAAAGCCGGTGCAGCTTATCTTCCGGTCGATCCCAATTACCCGCAACACCGGATTGAGCATATGCTGTCTGACAGCGAAGCCGCCTTGTTGCTCACATTGGGTGAACCGACTGTCCCTGAAGCTTATGCGGGAGAAACCATCCGGGTTGAAGAGATCCCATGGACCGAACTCGACGGCAATGCGGTGGATAATGGCAACGATGCAAGTGATCTCGCCTATATGATCTATACCTCGGGTTCAACCGGAAAACCGAAAGGGGTCATGATTGAACACCGTTCCGTCTGCAACTTGCAGTTGGTGGCCCATGCGCTTGGCATCACGGAAGATAGCCGCGTCCTGCAATTCGCTTCTTTCAGCTTTGACGCATCTGTATGGGAAATCTTCCCGTCCTTGCTCCATGGTGCAACGGTGGTGATGGAGGAGAAAGAGAAACTCTTCTACGACTTCGCCGGTTGGTTAAGAGCCCAAGAGATCACAACCATGACCTTGCCGCCTACGGTGCTGAAGTCGTTGTCACCAGAAAACTTGCCGGCTTTGCGCACTGTCGTTACCGCGGGAGAAGCTTGTCCACAAGATTTGATCAAAGTCTGGAGTAAAGACTTTACCTTCATCAACGCTTACGGTCCGACCGAAACCACGGTTTGCGCCACATTGGCTAAGCTTTCACCGGATATGAGCAAACCGCCGATCGGTAAGCCGATTGCAAACCAAAAAGTATATATCGTCAATGAGTACAACCAGCTCCAACCGATCGGTGTGCCAGGAGAGTTGTGCGTCAGTGGAGCCGGTCTGGCACGGGGTTACTGGAACCGTCCGGATCTCACCGCAGAGAAATTCGTCGACAATCCGTTTGTGCCTGGTGAGAAGATGTATCGCACCGGCGACTTGGCTAGATGGCTGCCAGATGGCAACATCGAGTATCTCGGACGGATCGACGAACAAGTGAAAGTGCGTGGCTTCCGGATTGAGACCGGGGAAATTGAAGCGAAGTTGCTGGAGCATCCCGCCGTCAACGAAGCGGTCGTGATCACGCGGGAGATAAATGGAGAAACGGTGTTGTGCGGGTATGTTATTGCTCCAAGTACAGTGGGTGATGCAGACTTGCGCGCGCATCTGGCGACAGAGTTGCCTGACTATATGATCCCGTCATATCTCATTCAGTTGGATCAGTTCCCGCTTACACCCAATGGCAAAGTAGACAAAAAAGCTTTACCGGAGCCAGAGGGCGCTCAAACAGGCGACACCTACGTGGCCCCGGCAAACAAAGTAGAGAAACGATTGTCCCGGATATATGAAGAAGTGCTCAACGTGGAGCCTGTCGGCGCAATGGACCATTTCTTCAAGTTGGGCGGTAACTCACTCAAAGCGATGCTGTTGACAGCGCGGATTCATCAAGAGCTGGGTGTGCAAATTTCCTTGCGCGAGGTATTCTCTCGCCCCGTCCTGCGCGAGCTGGCGCACGTGATTGGCCAAGCGGAACAAACGGGCTTTGAGGAGATCCGCCCTGTAGAAGAACGCGACTACTATCCGGTTTCTTCGGCACAAAGACGTTTGTATGTCACTCAGCAATTTGAGAATGTGCATGTCGGCTACAATATGCCGCTTATCTCGGAGATCAAAGGAAATCTGTTCATCGCGCAACTGGAGAGCGCATTCGCCCAGTTGGTTCAGCGGCACGAATCTCTCCGCACTTCATTCCACTTCCATGAAGGGGAATTGGTGCAAAAGATCGCTCCAACCGTACCTTGCCAGATCGAGCGGGTAACTGCCACCAACCTGGAGGAAGCGAAGCGCATGGCCGAGTCGTACATCCGGCCATTTGACCTGAGTCAAGCCCCGCTGGCGCGCATGACATTAATTTCGTTGGCTGAAGATCATCACATCTTGGTGTTTGACATGCATCACATTATTTCTGATGGCATGTCGATGGATATCCTGATGCATGATCTGATGAGCCTGTACCAACAAAAAACGTTGCCAGCGCTCAAGGTTCAGTACAAAGATTACGCCGTATGGCAAGAGCGCTACATGCAAACGGAGCAGTGGAAAAAAGATGAGGCTTATTGGGTGAACCAATTCTCCGGTGCTCTGCCGGTGTTGGAATTGCCCACCGACTATCCGCGTCCAAACGTGATGCGCTTTGATGGAAACCAAGTGGGCTTCCAACTGGATGCTGCGTTAACCAGCCAGGTGAAGCAATTCGCGTCTGAGCGGCAAGTTACGTTGCACATGGTTTTGATGGCCGCTTATCAGTTGCTCTTGTCCAAGTATTCAGGGCAAGACGACCTGATTGTGGGTTCCCCTGTTGCGGGACGGCCACATCCGGATCTGCAATCGACAGTGGGGATGTTTGTTAATACCCTGGCTATCCGCAACCGCCTGCAACCGGAGCAAACGGTTGAGTCTTTGGTCGACGCCGTCAAACAGCAGGTGTTAGAAGCATATGAGCATGCGGAATATCCCTTGGAAGAGCTGTTGGAACGGTTGGATGTGCAGCGCGATCTCAGCCGCCAGCCATTGTTTGATACCCTGCTCACCGTGCAGAACATCGACATGAGCGAGCTGGAGTTGCCCGGCCTTCATATCGAGCCAGTCGACATGGATTGGAAAGCAGCTAAGTTTGATATGAACTGGGTGTTTGTCGAAGCAGATCAATTAGAATTGACGGTAGAATACAGCACCCGCCTCTTTAAACAAGAAACAATCGAGCGAATGGTTCGCCATTTCACTCATCTGTTGGCACAAGTGGTAAATCAACCGTCTGCGCGGTTGGCCGACTTGGAGCTGTGCACGGAAGAAGAGAAACGGCAAATCTTGGTTGACTTTAACCAAACGCAAGCGGAATTCCCCCGCGAAGCGACTGTGCATCAACTGTTTGAACAACAAGTGGCCCAAACGCCTGAGCGCATCTGCTTGGAGTGGGAGAACCGCACCATGACGTATGCGGAAGTAAACAGACGGGCAAACCAATGGGCTCGCGTATTGCGCGCCAACGGCTTGCAACCCAACCAACGGGTGGGGGTCATCGCCGATCGCTCCTTCAATCAGATCATCGCCCTGCTGTCCATTCTCAAGGCAGGCGGCGCGTATGTTCCGATTGATCCCACCTATCCCGTGGAGCGCATTCAATATATGTTGTCTGACAGTGATGTGCGACTCTTGTTGATGCAACCTGATTTGAGTGTGCCGCAAGGATATAATGGAGACGTGATTTTCATCAACCAATCCTTTGGCTTGGATGAAGAGGATACCAACTTGACCAACGTGAACACGGCGGATGATTTGGCTTACATCATCTATACGTCCGGTTCTACCGGTAAGCCGAAAGGAACGTTGACCATTCACCGCAACATCGTCAGAACGATTGTCAACAACGGATATATTGAAGTTGGGGAAGAGGACACCTTGATGCAACTCTCCAACTACGCTTTTGACGGATCAACCTTTGACATTTACAACGCTTTGTTAAACGGAGCGAAGTTGATTCTGGTGCCAAAAGAGTTGCTTATGTCGCTGGAAGATCTGACAAAACTCATCCGGGAGCGGGAAGTTACTATCAGCTTCATGACCACGGCTCTCTTCAACACCTTGGTCGAGTTTGATCTCTCCTGCTTTGACAAGATGAAGAAGATTGTCTTCGGCGGTGAAAAAGCATCGCTGGCCCATGTGAAAAAAGCGGTTGCCTATCTGGGCGACGGTCGGTTAATCAATGGTTACGGCCCCACAGAAACCACGGTTTTTGCTACGACGCACGCCATCACGCAAGAGGTAGCGGCGACGAACCGGGTGCCGATCGGCAAACCGCTGAACAACACCACCGTGTATGTGCTGAACGAGCGGAACCAATTGCAACCGATCGGGGTTCCGGGAGAACTTTGCGTCGCTGGAGACGGTGTGGCTCTAGGGTACTTAAACAATCAGAAACTTACTGAGGAACGGTTTGTACCCAATCCGTTTAAAGAAGGAGATCGGATGTACCGCACCGGAGACTTGGTTCGGTGGTTGCCGGATGGCAGCATTGATTATATCGACCGGATTGACCAGCAAGTGAAGATTCGCGGACACCGCATCGAATTGGGAGAGATTGAGAGCAAGTTGCTTGAACATCCCGGTGTCAAAGAAGCGGTTGTGCTGGCGCTGGAAGAAGAATCCGGCCAAAACCCATCCTTCCTGTGCGCGTATGTCGTTTGCGAAGAGCAGGAAGAAGCGGCTGACCTGCGCCGTCACTTGGAGCAGTCGTTGCCCGATTACATGGTTCCATCGCATTACATCCAACTTGATGAGTTGCCGCTGACATCAAACGGAAAAGTGGATAAGCGCGCGCTGCCTCGCCCGGAAGCGAACACCGATGCAGGTGTGGAATATGTGGCTCCGACAACCGCCACAGAGAAGTTGCTGGCCGAAATATGGCAAGATGTCCTCAAGCGTGAGCGTGTTGGCATCCATGACAATTTCTTCACCTTGGGCGGGGATTCAATCAAGGCTATTCAGATTGCTGCCCGCGCCAGCCAACAGCAATATCGCTTGCAGATCAGTGATTTGCTCAAGCATCCGACGATTGCGTCTTTGGCTCCATATGTGTCAGTCAAGGGCGAAAACATGGAAAATCATGTGGTGGAAGGGCCGGTGCCCGTCACACCGGTGCAACAATGGATCTTCGGTTTGTCCGACGTTCCGGAACATTGGAACATGGCTGTGGTGTTGCACCGCCCGGAATGCTGGGATGCGGATGCCTTGCGCAAAGTATGGAGAAAGCTCGTTCAACACCATGATGCATTGCGCATGAGTTATTCCTTCCAAGATGGACAGTGGACGCAATTCAACCGAGGTTATGATGAGCAAGAGGCAGATGCTTATTTCACTGTGGAAGAGTTCAACCTGATGGACGAATCAGAGGAAGTGGATGTCGCCACAGTGATTGAGCGGGAGGCCAATCGTATGCACGAAAGCTTGTCGCTCACCGATGGGCCACTTGTCCGGTGCGGGGTGTTCTACACTCATGACGGGGACTATCTGCTGATCATCATTCATCACTTGGTGGTTGATGCGGTCTCCTGGCGCATCCTGTCGGAAGACTTATACTCTGCTTATGAGCAGGTGTTGCAAGAAAAAGAGATTATGCTACCCGATAAAACCACCTCCTTTAAAACATGGAGCGAATCGTTGCGCGACTATGCCAACAGTGACGCCTTCATGCAAGCCGAATGGCCGTATTGGCAAAAGGTGGTGGAACAGGAAGTGGCTCCGCTGCCTGTCGATATGGAAAGTGACGGCAAATATCTGATTCGGGATGTAGGCGTCGCGGAGATCACCTTCTCCAAGGAAGAAACCGAGGCGCTGTTGACAGAGGTGCATGATGCATATCAGACGGAGATCAATGACATCTTGTTGACCGCGTTGTCACTGACAGTCAAAGAATGGACGGGTGAGCCCGTGGCCGTTCACATGGAAGGGCACGGTCGGGAAGAGATCGCGGAACACGTGGATGTGACTCGCACAGTGGGTTGGTTCACTTCCATCTATCCCGTGGTATTCGATCTGACCGCGTTGGATGTCGCTAAAGCCATCCAAGAAGTGAAAGCGACGATTCGGTCCGTACCTAACAGAGGGATCGGCTATAGCTTGTTGCGGTATATGCTTGAACCGAGCAAGAGAGAGGCGCTTTCCTTTGTCCTGAAGCCGGAGATCAACTTCAACTATCAAGGGCAATTTGTGCAGGATGTAGAGGCGGGAGAAACAGAGTTGACGTCCGTTTCTGTCGGACAAGGGGTTAGTCCGCTCAACCAATGGCCGTTTAAACTGGATTTCAACGGGTTGGTTGAAGAGGGTCAATTGCTGATTTCGGTTCGTTATCCCAAAACGGTGTATCATCATAGCACCGTGGAAGGTCTGGTGCAACGTTATCAGGAGCACTTGCGCAACATCATCGCGCATTGCCTGAATAAACGTGCGGAACAGAAAGGACAACGAGTATAAGGTAGTGCGGCGATTGCCTTGGCAATCGCCGCTTTTTTTATGCATCGGTGTTGGAATTGGGTGTTTTTATCTCCTTTTTTATTTATCCAATTTGATTCTGCCTTCCGTGTTGATGGTCAACTTGCTTGACCCACCGCCGCCGTTCAGCGAGCCCTCCATGGTGAAGACGCCTTCGTTATCTTTCACCGCCGGGGCGGAAAAGCTGGAAGAGATCCCTTGATCGGAGCGGAGGTTTACATGGACGGCTTCGGTGCCCACATTTACTTTGACGTCACCAAAGCTGGAACGAATTTGGCTGTTACCAATGATGCCTTTGGCCACGGAGACGTTGACTGCACCGGAAGAGGAGCTGATGGAGAACGGTGCATCAATTTGTTGCAAGTTGAAGTTGCCATGTGCTGTTTTTCCGGTCAGTTGATTACCTTTGAATCCATTAAGTTTGAAGTCGCCTTCGTTGGTGTTTAAGTTCAACTCAGCTGCTTCCAAGTTCTCGGCGGTAAAGTTGGCGTTTTGCGAATGCAGTTTGATGGATTGATAAGATTTTTTCGGCACATAGATGTGAAGTGTGGGGGTGGTGGTGTTAAGGCCAAACACGGAAGGGCCGGCACCCATTTTTACTTGCAGGGTATCACCACTCACGTTTGCATCTAACTTGGTATCATTATCTACATTAGTTAGCAAAACCTTGATCTCATTGCTATCAGACTGATGGAGTTGTACGCCAATCTCTTTGGAATAAATGTCAAGCACGGAAACATTGTCGGCGAGAAAACTTTTTTGAACTTGTCCCTTTTTCGAAGTATCAATGGCACCAGCGTCTAACTTGATGTTGCTGTTGGAATTGGAGTTGTTGGTGTCGAAGTCTGGATCGTCCAGGTCCAAAGAACATCCTGACATGACGGTCAATGAAAGTACCAAGCCAGCGATAAAAGAAGTTTTTCTCATGTTTACATCCTCCTAATAATTTTGTGTATTTGGTTTGTTTGAATTGTGGATCATGTATATCATCATCTTCCAACGAGGTGAAAATTGGAAGCGGTTTTAAGCATTCGATTGCTTTTTCTTCAAGAACAAGGCGGTTGCAAGCAGTACCACCGTGCATAAGAAATAGAACCAGGTCAATTTGGACGTCAGATGCAGTCCATAAAAATCAAGTGCTGATTCGTATTGCATTGGTCCCATATACCACAATAGCAGGTAAATGACCTCAAACACATTCTTGGTGCCGCTGATTACGCCAGATAGCAAGGCAAGTGTTGGCGCAAAGCACATTCCCACCACCCAGGAGAGCAGAAAGTCCCAATCGCCAGCCATGATTGTATTCAGCGTGACGCCGATTCCTAGGGCAAAGGTGGCTAACAATCCGGCGATCCAGATGGAGATGGTTTGGAGCAAAGGTGGACCGCTGGATGTAACCAGTGCTGTCATGCGGTAGCGCTTTTCGCGAGTGGCCATTTGCGACCACAGCGCGATGGGCCAAACCAGCAATAATCCCATCCAATCCTTCAGTTCGTTGTATGGCAGAAACAGGCTTCCTGCGATCAACACCAGGGTGACAATGTACCACCAGCGCGGAAAATCTTTTGACATGAGCTTAAGTTCTACACGAATGTGGGGAATCAAGCCATACCGTTTTTCTCCTTGCAATGGGCTCAGGGCCATGGTTCCCGGAGTGAGCTCCTGTTGTAGCAAGGGTTTGACCGCCGGGTTCCCCAGTTTGCTCTCAGCGGGAGCGTGGCGATTCAGCAATGAATTGCGGCGAAAGATCAGAAGAGCTACCGCAAACAGCCCAATCGCCCAGACGAACCAAGTCAGGCGGGATTGGATGATGTCGGGAGTCCAAGTGATCCCGTCCCAGACAAAAGTTTGCAACTTCCCGATTTCGTTGTATCCGAAGCCGAAACTTTCGTCAGCCAGCGGAACGTGTTGTTTGGCATCGGCGATGATGGCAGAGAATATGAATTGCACTCCCATCACATCGGCCCAAGTATATTTTTCCAGACTGAACGCGCCGAGAGCGGCCCAAAGGAAGAAGTAAATAAAATTGCCCAATGCTCCCTTCAATCCAGGAATGACGTCAAAGAGGATCGTCAAGGCGGCCAGCACTGCGAAAGAAGGGACGATTACGAACAGAAACGGCGCGAAATAATCCCACACATTGATGATGATGCTCTCCCGCCGCACCAGTTGCATCGCCATGAATGCGAAGATGAGTGCCAAGTGCATCATCAGCAGGAGCAGCCAATTGCTAAGCGCTTTGGTGAACAGATAATGTCCATTTCGATAGGGAGAAGGGACAATCAATGTGCCGATGTTCAATTGCCGGTCTGTGGAAATGTTGCTTCTCAGCAGATAAAAGCCGAACAACCACAACAGTGTGGCAGAGGCCACGGTGGCCATCGCGCTCAACCAAGCGGAATTGTAAATCCCGCGCACGCCGCCGGTGTGTAGAATCGTATACCCGGCATCGCTGGTCGGCACTAGCGCGTATCCCATGAAGATGATCAGCGCGAGGGTGATCATAAATGGGTAACTGCGGATTTGCCGCAACATTTCAGTGCGAATAATGGTGAAAGTGTTCATGGCTTTCCCCCTTTCTTTAGGTCATGGTGTAATAGAGGTAAACGTCTTCAAGCGAGGCCGGGACATTTTCGGCGTCCGGGGCCGGCGGTTCATCGGAAACCACGCGAACCAAAAGTCCGTCGCTGCGATGGACAGCATGGCTGACGATGAAGTTTTTCTGGAGTGAATCAAGCTCTTCTGCCGGGATGACGCACTCCCACACCTTGTAGGCCAGCATTTCCAAGAGCGTTTCCGGTTTGGCGTTGGCGATCAGCGATCCCTGACGGATCAGGATGATCTGGTTAGCGATCGTTTCCACATCGGAGACGATATGGGTTGACAAAATGATGATGCGGTCTTTTCCGATCTGGGAAAGCAAGTTTCGGAACCGGATTCTCTCCGTTGGGTCCAGCCCTACAGTGGGTTCGTCTACAATCAGCAATTGGGGGTCGTTCAACAACGCCTGTGCAATGCCGACACGTTGCTTCATCCCGCCCGAATAACCGCCGATCATGCGCTTGGCATCATTGGTCAGGTTTAACAGCTCCAACAACTCATCGATGCGTTTGCGCGCTTGCTTCATGGGCAACCCTTTGATGGCGGCCATATATTCTAAAAACTCAATGGCATTTAAATTGGGATAAACGCCGAAGTCCTGTGGCAAGTAACCGAGCTCAGACCGCAGAGCCAACGGATGCTTGACGATGTCGACTCCGTTCCAAGTGACAGTGCCTTCAGTAGGTTGGTCAATGGTGGCCAAAATCTTCATCATGGTTGACTTGCCGGCACCATTGGGACCTAAAAATCCCCAGACCCCTTTGTCCAGCTCCAGGTTCAATTGATGTAGGGCCCGTTTTTTGCCGTAATGTTTACTCACATCTTTGATGGTCAAATTCATGTATCATTCGCCTTTCAAGTAAGTGATTGGTTATAGCATAAGAAATGAAAGTAAAAAGAAAGTAAAATCAAAGCAAAAGGTTGACAAAATAAAAACAAGCAGGTAAAACCCTGCTTGGCTGAGTGAGTTAAGCGCTGGCCAAATGGCGAGGTAGGGAAATGGTTACGGTGGTTCCTTTATTTAATTGACTGTGGACGTCAATCGTTCCTTTGTGTACAGAAATCAGCTGTTTGACGATGGACATGCCTAAACCGGTCCCTTCTGCCGGCGCGTCGGTGGGAGTGCCTCGGTAATATTTGACGAAGAGGTTATCCACTGTTTCTTTGTCCATGCCTTTGCCATTATCTTGGATCACGATCTGCACTTGGCTGCTTACACGGATCGACACTTGAATGGTTGTTCCCGGCGGATTGTGGATGATGGCGTTCATCATCAAATTTTGCAGGGCTCGTTTAAAAAGCTTTTCGTCGATTTCCGTTTCTGCGCGTTCGTGATAGGTATAAAATTCAATCTGGTCATCTTTGGCTCTGGGGTCGTTGGCCGCATCGGCGACTACCCGACGCACAAACTCGATGATGTCCACCTTTTTCAAATTCAGAGGAATTTTGTTTTCATCCAGTTGCAAGGACAGATTGAGATCTTGGATCAATTCTTGCAAATGGATTGATTTGGCGTGGATTTCTTTCAAAAACTGCTCTTTTTCCTCTTCCGTCCATTGGTAATGTGGTGACAGTAACATGGTTGTATAACCGTTGATGTAGGTGAGTGGCGTTTTTAAATCATGGGAGATGCCAGCGATCCATTCTTTTTTTAACTCATCTAATTGTTGTTTTTTTAATTCATTTTCTTGCAAGGTGTTTGTCAGCGTCCACACATTGAGCAACACATCCTGATAGAGTTGGTAAGGCTTTTTCATTTGATGGTTGTGGGGTTGATAACTGCGCTGAATTTTGTCAGGAACTGAGTAGTCTCCTTCAGCCAATTGACGGATCCAACTTATCAGGTGGCGGAGAGGCCGTCCCAGGTACCAACCGTAACTGATCGCAAACACCACAAACACGATGATGCCGAACAGCGGCGCTTGATTGAAGTTCTTATTGGATTCCGGGACGATTTCTTCGATGAACATCATGGACAATCCCAACAGGAACAACATTAAGAGCAAACTTAAGACGAAGTGCAGTGCGATGCGAAAGCTCATTTTCATGGACGTTCACCTTCCTTAGGGGGAACGAATTTATATCCGATACCCCGTAAGTTCACGATGAATTGGGGATTTTTGGGGTCGGGTTCGATTTTTTTACGCAGTTTGGAAACGTGGACGGCCACCGTTTTTTCGTCTCCCATCAACACGGAGTCCCATACTTGCTCATACAACTGGCTGGTTGTGAAAATCTGATTGGGATGTTCGCACAGAAAGATCATCAGGTCATATTCTTTTGCTGTGCAAC
This sequence comes from Laceyella sacchari, assembly GCF_024927925.1. Classification (NCBI taxonomy): domain Bacteria; kingdom Bacillati; phylum Bacillota; class Bacilli; order Caryophanales; family Thermoactinomycetaceae; genus Laceyella; species Laceyella sacchari. The sequence continues at coordinate 2,162,275 of NZ_CP103866.1, read as the reverse complement.
GGACTTCTTTGCCATTAACAAACAATTGGCCCGTCTCTTTATTTACTGAAAAAGAACCGAAATCCCATTTGGTCGGTTTGGCTTGCATCGATTTTTTGAGGATGCTGCTTCGACGCAGATGGGCGTTGATGCGGGCGACCACTTCCAAGGGATTAAAGGGTTTGGTGATGTAGTCGTCGCCGCCGATCCCCAAGCCGGTCAACTTATCAAAATCGCTGGAGCGCGCCGACAGAAACAGAATCGGTGCTTCGGTCACATTGCGTAATTTGCGGCACAATTCAAAGCCATCGGTATCAGGTAGCATCACATCCAGCACAATGATGTCAAAGGGAGTCGTCTCCACAGCTTGTAAGGCTTCTTTGCTAGACGTAGCTTTCACGATGGAGTGAAACCCTTCTTTCAGCAAGATTTTTTCCAACATATTAAGAATGCCAACTTCATCATCTATTAAAAGAATTTTTTCTGTGCGCATTCATTCACCCTCACTTTGCATATCATTCTCCACCGTTCATTATAATTGTTTGGCAAACCTATGTCTTAAGTCTATGATAAAATTAGACAAATCGGCTACAGGTTACAAAGGCGGGTGGGTGAGAAAATGGCTATGCGAAGGGGGACTTGAGGAAAATGCGCTGTATTAGGAAGGATAAACATGCATGTTGGCTTAAGCACACAAAAGAAGGACAATTGAAAAAGCATAAAAGGTAAATGAAATGATAACAAAATCGCCATAACATGGTCTGGGGACTGATCCTTGTGAGGTAACGTGAGACGATAAAAATATAGCAGACTTACTCAAACAAAGGAGAACACCATGACAGAGCAACAACTGTTAGAAAAATACGCTGGGATTGTGCAATTTCAAGTTAGCTTATTCAACGATAAAGGTGAAGAGATACTGGAGCGTTTAGCGCCATTGATAGATATTCCTTTTGACAAACAAGCCTATATAGAGGCTAAAGGCAGAGAGAAAACTTCCATCTATCTCAAGCGAAGTCAAACTGACGCCCGATGTTTGGTTTTGGTTGAATTCATGACATATACTCACACGATCATCGTCCGATGCAAAGAAGAAGTGGGAGAAGCGGTTAGAGAACTGCTAGGTCGGGAAGAGAATAAAAATATCGAAAACACGTTGATCAAGCATAGCAAGATGAATACGATGGTGCGCCGGTACGGACTAAAAATCGATATCGTCGATGAGTTTGATCTGTGGAACACCGTGTTTAAAGACCGCAGGTTCTGGTGGGAGTATGTTCATTTTGAAACATATGAGTCAGATGATGATGACGATAGCATTTATCCTGAATTGGTCGATCCCATTCGCTTTCCTGTCACTGACGATGCGGGATTGATGGTATGGATCGGAGACTGCATTGACATGTCCACACTCCAACTGTTTCACCCTTCATTAGCCACTTCTTTTGAATTGGGATGGGATGACTTGTCTAGATGGCATCCGCATGTGCTCAGATGGGAAGAGTTTGAAAAGCTGTACCTCTTTCTCACCCTGCGTCATCCCGAGCAGTTTGTTGTTCCGTTTTTGCTGATGCTTCGGTTCGCGGTGGTGACACGACATGAGGATGCCAAGGCGATCGCCCGAAAAGTGAAGGCAGCATGGCGTTCATTGGGGCTGTTTTCTGAGGAGGAAATCGAACAATTCGATCGGATGGTTTGGTTCAAACCGCATTTTGAATGGACGCAAGATCCGGTTCATGGATGGTATCACGCATGCGATTCGCCTTTTGATGTGTATTCGATGCGGCATGTGTGCACTGATGAGTTTCCATTTCAAGCGTTGGCGGAGGTAATGCAAGCCATTGACCGGCAGATGGACGAGGCGTCCTGGAAAGAAGCAATGGCGAAATGGGATGCGTTGGTGGAGACATATTCAATAGACGATGATGAAAATTGGTTGGAACGGCGGCAAGGGGAATGCTGAGAGAGAATGCCGTACTGGATAGTTGTCTAAATCCGTTCTTGCTTTGAGGCTGAGGCACAGCGCGGATGCCTGAGTGCTCCGAAAAAATGAGCTCACAGCGAAGGCGTCGACCTGCCACTGGCTATGTGTGTGACATCGGTTGACGCCTTTTCTCTTACGAGCAATTGATACCACAGAATTGGTATAGACAATCCTACCAATATAAGATACATTATAAATATATAGAATATTCTATTAATATTGAATGAGGAGGTTGAGATGATGCGTGCTTGGAAAAAAATTGCGTTGCGGATGGCTCTGTTGGTTTTGGGATGTGGGTTGAGCGTGGCGGCGTTTGCCGAAGGTGCTTTTGCCCATGGTTATATCCAGTCTCCCGCCAGCCGTACGTATCTGTGCCAACAAAAGCAAAACACGGATTGCGGTCAAATTCAGTGGGAACCGCAAAGCGTGGAGGGGATAGGGTCATTTCCGCAATCGGGTCCGCCTGACGGATAGATTACAGGAGGCGGCCGTTATCCGGAGTTGTACGCGCAAACGTCAACTCGTTGGGCCAAAGTTACTCTGCGAGGGGGCAGCAATTCGTTTACTTGGTATCTGACCGCGCCGCATAGCACCAGAGAGTGGAAGTATTACATCACCAAGAAGGGATGGAATCCGGACAAGCCGATTGCTCGGTCCGATCTGGAATTGTTTTGTTATGTCTATGACGGGGGAAAACGACCGCCAAACACCGTAACCCACCAATGCAACGTACCGACCGATCGCACCGGGTACCATGTGATTTTGGGTGTTTGGGAAATTGCCGACACCGGCAATGCGTTTTATCAGGCTGTCGATGTAAACCTGGTTAACAGCAAGGTTACCCATGCTTCATGGTTGTTGGAGAGATCACGCATAGTCAATGCCCTATCTCAGTAAAAAATGGTTAGGGCGTGTCTGGTGAATGATTAATTGAGCCACATGATCAAGGAAATCAAGGTAATGGCGGCACAAAAATAAACCGCCCGTTTTTCATAACGAGTGGCGAAGCCACGCCATTGCTTCAGGCGGTTAATACAGCGTTCAATCACGTTTCGGCGTGAATATTGTTCTTTGTTGAAGGTCAGAGGACGCCCCGGCTTTTTGGCCCGACGCTCCGCCTGATCTCTGCGTTCGGGGATGGTATGGGAAATCCCACGTTTTTGAAGAAATCGACGACAAGACGGATAACTGTAGCCGCGATCGGCAATCAGATGATCCGGCCTCTTGCGAGGCCTTCCTTTTCCCAAACAGGGAACGGAAATGGAATCGAGTAATGCTTGTAATTGGGTACAGTCATGCTGTTGACCGGGAGTGATTGTAAAAGCAAGCGGTCGACCTTTTCCGTCACAAGCAAGATGGATTTTGGTCGTCAGACCTCCGCGGCTTCGTCCGAGTGCCTCATTCTGGAAGCGAGGGTCCCCCTTTTTTCGGCGCGCCTGCGGCGTGCTGATGAGCTCGGACAATCGTGCTGTCAACGAAAACAACCCAATCGACATCGGAAACGGCGTGGGAGTAAGTCTGAACATGCTTAAGCAAGCGATCCCACGTCCCATCCTTTTGCCAACGTGTAAAACGATAGTAGCAAGTTTTCCAAGAACCATAACGTGCAGGCAGATCCCGCCAGGGAGATCCCGTCCCAAACTTCCACAGGATTCCGTTCAAAATGGTTCGGTGGTCTTTCCACTGTCCGCCTCGTTTCCCATTCGAAGGCAATAAAGGCTCGATCTTTTCCCAAGCCTCATCTGTAATCTCATAACGCCGTCTCATCATGATGTCTCCTTGCTTTTGTTGTTATGAACATTCTAACAGGAAATCATGATGGATTCACCAGACACGCCCTAGAAGCTTTTCATCCCTGTCCCCACGGGGGTTATTGATCTGACCTCATAGGTATCTGGCCCATGCCATCCAAACGCAACGGGTGGCATGGGCGTTTTTTTATTTTTTTGTCGAGGTTTGAAAAAAGGCGTCATAACACAATTTCGCAAGTGATAAATATTATTATGCGGGAAAGGGGGGAAATGGAGAAACGAACATGAAGTAATGAATTGCAAGGGGAGTGTGAATGTGATGAAAAAGAAATGGAAATCCATGATTCTGGCGATCGTGTTTGTGTTGGCTGTTACCTTGGGAACCGTGTCAGTTAGTCCTGCTGAAGCCAGAACGGTGGTTCCGCTGGAATATGATTTGAGCCATGTCCAATACCAGATTGTGGACATTGATGGAAAGACGTACAGTTACAAAACCAGAGCCGAGTATGAAATCGCCGAAAAGAAGTTCAAACAAAAATGGGCCGTTCAGCAAGAGGGGATTAAAGCACAAGCTTCTGACTATGCGACCGAATCATTCCAACATGCCGACTTCCGTGGTTGGAAATACACGACACCCGTAGGATATTATACAAACTTCAACAACAGCTCTTACAATGATGAAGTTTCATCGCTCAAAACAGCTAGAAAAAGTTCGGGAACACGGGTTTGTTATCACAAAAATGGGGGCGAACCTTGCAAAACGTTTGGACCTGGACTGGATATTAGATATGTTGGTGATGGTTGGAATGACCAAATTTCTTATATTCAAGTATACCGTTAAGCTATTTCCCGCCCTTTGGGTGGGTTTTTTGTTTGCTGGAGGCGGATTTCGTCAGTTTGATTTGCTTAACAGGCGTACATGAGACTTGAGGCGGTTGCAAGACTTGCTTGGCGAAGGGTGGGTTGAATGTTGCATTTTGCAATGGCGGGGCATAGAGGTGAAAAGTGATGAGGCGTTGAGGTCCTGGATTGTACAAGGAGTGAACTTGTCCATAATCGCAATAAAGGAATTCCCCTGCTTGTTTTCGTTGTTCCTGATCGGGGGCGGTATCCGACGGAGTGGCGTAGATTCGGTTCACCACTGAGCCGGAGACAACATACAAGCAACAGATCGAATCGCCGTGATCATGGATCGGCGTTTCTGTGTATCCAGGCAAATGGATGACAATCGCTTCTACAGACTTGGAACGGTAGATGACGTTTCGGCCGTAGGGAAGAGGGGGAGCAGGAGCAGGAATGTGCGCGCTTATGCGTTCCAACGTGCATTCGGCCTGTTCAATCGCCTGTTTTAATGCCGTGAAATCAAGGTTCGGGCGGTTGCGCAGGGACATGGCGATGCATTCGATCATATTCATGCAATCTCCTCCTGTGTGATTAAAGAATGTCGTTCATCATGAGTAACTTACTCGAGATTCAAAAGGGAAAATGATCGGTGGGCTTTCTAGTATAGTGATGGTATCATTCCGTAGCCCGGGGACGTGTGAGAACGCGGGTTTGGGGACAGTGCTGTGGGTATGGAGGTGTGTGACGATGCTTGGACTGTTAGTTATATTATACCATTTGGCAATAGAATAGATCTTCTTTATGTAGCAAGAGGCTAGCCATTTGTTGGCTGTGATGGCGGTCGGTATGCGTTTTTCTTGAAAGAATTGATTGTTGATTAACGAAATTACCCTTTTGTTAACCAATAGAGAGGGGTTTTTCAAGTATTCATGTTGATTGATATAAAATGGTTGATAGCGAAGTCGGAAGCTAGTCCGAGCTAGGTGCGCCAATCTTTTTCCTGTCCCCTCCAGCATGAAGTGAAGAGGTAATTTTCATAAAAATTTATCATTTACATAATTATTCATTAATATTTACAATATTTCGGGTGTTCGTTAGCCGTTTTTTGTATAATTGTATTTAAGTTGGTAAATTAATCGGGTCTTTTTAGCATTAACATGGTATAATACATGATGATGTATTACTGAATGAAACAAATGTCTTTTGGGGGAGGACGAAACGGGATGGCAGAACAACATTTGAAGAAAGATATCGGCTTTATGGTGGCGTTGTCGATCGTGATAGGGACGGTGATCGGATCAGGCGTCTTCATGAAGCCGGGCGTTGTGCTTGGCCAAACCAGCGATTCCACGATGGGGTTGTTGGCTTGGCTGATCGGGGGAGTGATTACCCTGGCAGGAGGATTGACCATTGCAGAGATTGGGGCGCAAATCCCCAAGACCGGTGGTTTGAATGTCTATCTGGAAGAGACATACGGCGAACGTTGGGGGTTTTTGTGTGGATGGATGCAAACTGTCATTTACGGACCCGCTGTTATTGGTGCCTTGGGGCTATACCTAGGTAGCCTTATTGTTCACCTGTTTGGTATGGATCATGCCTGGTCGACCTTGATTGGTGTTGCGTTTGTGATCTTTTTGGCGTTGGTGAACATGATCGGTACCAAATACGGTGGTCAGGTGCAATTGGTGTCAACGATTGCTAAATTGTTGCCTATCGTTTTGATCATTGTATTTGGATTGTGGAAAGGGGAAGCCACCATTTTCGGCGTTGCCGGGTCTTCCTCGATGGAGATCAGTTTTGGAGCTGCGGTTGTTGCTACCTTGTTCGCTTATGACGGGTGGATCATGGTCGCGTCGGTGGCCGGTGAAATGAAAAATCCCGCCAAGATGTTGCCGCGGGCGATTATTTTTGGGATATCAGCGGTGACGCTGGTTTATCTGTTGGTCAACCTTGCGATGTTGCACATTCTGCCAGCAGGGGAAATCGTGAAGCTTGGGGAAAATGCAGCAAGCACCGCCGCTACGTTGCTGTTTGGAGACGTGGGTGGGAAGTTGATTCAAATCGGTATTATTATTTCTATTTTTGGCTGTCTCAACGGCAAGATTCTCACATTCCCCCGCATCCCGTTTTCTATGGCAGAACGGGGCCAATTGCCTGGTTCCCGTTATTTGAAACAAGTCCACTCTACGTGGAAAACACCCGTAATGTCCATTTTGTCCCAAGTAGTCTTGGCCATCGCCATGATGCTGTTGGCTGATCCGAACCAATTGTCGGACATTGCTGTGTTTGCGACGTTCCTGTTTTATTTGATGGCTTTTGTTGCTGTATTTATTCTGCGCAAGCGCAAAGGGAACGCTGAGCTTCCTTACCGCGTGCCCTTGTATCCGTTTGTGCCGATTGTGGCCATCGTCGGCGCGTTGTTTGTGATTGTCAGTGCGCTGACGAATGACGTGGTGGGCAGTTTGTCCGTTGTAGGGATTACCCTTGTTGGATTGCCGATTTATTGGCTTATTCGCCGTTTTCGGGCGGTGAAGAGCGGGCAGGCTGCTTGAGGAAGACAGATAAAGGGAAGGGATTGTCCAATAAACGGACAATCCCTTTTTTTGTATGTTGAAGTTAGTGCCTCTTTTGCTGTTTAATTAATTTGTCAATTCCTTTATTCTTAACAAAAGACCAAAGTTTGGTTGTAAATTTATCAATTTTTTGCAACAAACTCTTTACTTTATTAGTGTAAATGAATAAAATCGAATATATTCAATCGTCGGCATAATTATACTCTTAATAAAAATGGGGGAAATCATGAGGAAAAAGAGTTTGTTCATCGCGTCAGTTGTTTCTTTGTCTCTGTCGTTATTGACCGCATGTAGTATACCGTGGCTGGAATCAAACGAAGCCGTCCCGGAAAACAAGATTTTGCGTATCATGGAGAGCAATCAAATCTCCAACTTGGACAGTGCCAGGTATGTAGACATCGTTTCATGGAACATTTTGTATAATGTGAATGAAGGATTGATGCGGTTAGGGCCAAACAACCGGCTCGTCAATGGCATGGCAGAATCAGTAGAAGTGAGTCCCGATAAAAAAACCTACACTTTCAAATTACGCGATGACGCGGAGTGGAGTGATGAAGAGCCAGTCACTGCCCATGATTTCGAATATGCATGGAAACGGGCGCTCGATCCCCGGATTAAATCGGAATACGCGTATATCCTATATCCGATTATGGGCGCGGAAGAGTATAACAAGGGAAGAGGTTCCGCGGATCAAGTCAAAGTGAAAGCGATTGATGACCATACGTTGGAAGTACGCTTAAAGCAACCAGAGCATGAATTTCTGAGCTTGACCACGCAATCCACCTACTTTCCGCAACGAAAAGACATTGTAGAAAAATTTGGAGAGGATTACGCCAAATCTCCCGACAAGATGGTTTATAACGGGCCGTTCATCATCGACTCAGTCACACCTACCCAAGTACGGCTGTTGAAAAACAAGCGGTATTGGGACAAAGACACGGTTCAGCTGGGACAAGTCGATGTGCAGGTGCAAGCGGATACATCAAAGCGCATCAATTTTTATAATTCCGGAAAAGCGGACATCACCAAAATTGATTCCGAATTTGTCTACGCATTCAAACAAACGACAGATTACACCAGTTTGGAATTGGCCTCTTCACAATATCTGTTGATGAACCAAAGCAAACCGTTTTTTAAAAATCCTAATATTCGGCGTGCGATCAACTTGGCTATCGATCGCAATGAGATTGTAGACCAAGTGTTGAAAGACGGATCAAAACCAGCGGGAGCGCTAATCCCGCCAGCGCTGTCAGTAGAGGGACAATCATTCCGCCAACGGGCTGGTGGTGAAGTCGTTGCCCACAATCCGAGCTTGGCGCAGACGTACTTTAACAAAGGATTGCGGGAACTGGGGTTAACCCGGCCTCCGAAGTCGATTGTGATGCTCAGTTTCAACGACCAACGAAGTTATGTGGCGTTATCAATCAAAGAGCAACTCAAGACAAAATTAGGGCTGGAGATCAAATTGAACACTCTCCCGCGCAAAAGCAAAGTGGATCACGAGTTGAAAGGTGAATTTGATATGACCATGTCCAGCTGGTTTGCCGACTACAGTGATCCCATTGGTTTCTTGGAAATATGGACCGCCAATTCCGGGTTGAATTACATGAAATTTAACAACGAAGCTTATGATCGGTTGATCAAACAAGCCAAAGCGTCAGCATCGCACAATCAGAAAACCTCCTTGATGATTCAGGCAGAGAAACTATTGGTTGGAACAGGTGAGGGCCAACAGGCGGCGCTTGTCCCCTTGTATTATGAGACCAATTCATTTTTGCAAAAGCCATATGTGAAAGGTTTACATCGTCATCCGTATGGAGCTGAATATGACCTTAAATGGGCTTCGGTTGACGGGAAACAGTGAAGCGGGCAGAAGTGTGGTTACTCAAAGAAGTAGCCGCACTTTTTTTTGATGTGATCGGTGGCGATGAGAGTGATTCGTGTGTGTAAACAGAAAAGATTTTTCCGCTGTTTCTATCCACCCACTTGATTTGATTGGCCTACCCTAATATTTTTGAAAAGAGGGAATGTTCCATGCAGAATTTGAAGCATTGCCCACACCAGCATCACGATTGGACAGGAGGCGGAAGTAGTGAGGAAATTATTTACAAATTTAACTTTTCAAGTACTAAGCGCAATCACCATCGGGATCATCCTTGGCGCAATCGCACCAAACACGGCCAATTACCTGAAACCGCTCAGTGATATCTTTATTAACATGGTTAAGATGGTGATTGCGCCGATTATCTTTTTTACGATTGTGCTCGGCATTGCCAAAATGGGCGACATGAAAAAAGTGGGAAGGGTTGGAGGAAAAGCGCTACTCTACTTTGAAATCGTGACCACGTTTGCGTTGATTATCGGCCTGGTGGTCGCCAATGTGGTCGAGCCGGGTGAGGGAGTGCCCCTAAACAGCACACAATACAACAAACAAGTGGATGGATATGTTCATGAGGGCGAGAAAATGGATATGGTGGATTTCTTGATCCATATCGTCCCCTCCAATGTGGTAGATTCGTTCGCAAAAGGGGATATTCTTCAGGTCGTCTTTTTCGCTGTCCTGTTCGGCTTCGCTTTGGCGTCCCTCGGGCAGGCAAACCAGCTGGTGATTGAAGTGTTCGAGCGGATCAGTCAAGCTTTTTTCAAACTCGTCAATATGGTGATGCGGGTGGCGCCGCTGGGGGCGCTTGGAGCAATCTCATACACGATTGGGCATTATGGCTTATCTTCTCTTATCCCGTTGGGGAAATTGATGTTGGCCGTCTATCTGACCATGATTTTCTTTGTGTTTGTCATCCTTAATCTGATTTGTAAGATATATGGATTCAGTTTATGGAAATATTTGAAATTCATCAAAGAGGAAATATTGATCGTTTTGGGCACTTCTTCATCGGAATCCGTCTTGCCGCGGATGATGCATAAAATGGAAGCGTATGGGTGTTCCAGATCAGTGGTTGGGTTGGTCCTTCCCACCGGCTATTCGTTTAACTTGGACGGGACTTCGATTTATTTGACCATGGCTGTAGTCTTTTTGGCGCAGGTGAGCGGGGTGGACTTGAGTCTAACGCAAGAATTGACAGTCATCGCCATTCTCATGTTGACGTCCAAGGGGGCAGCCACAGTGACCGGTGGAGGCTTCATTGTGTTGGCATCCACATTGGGGGCGATGCAGGTCATACCGATGGAGGGATTGGCGTTGTTGCTGGGCGTGGATCGTTTCATGTCTGAAGCACGTGCGCTTGTCAATATGATCGGAAATGGGATCGCCACCATCGTTGTGGCCAAAAGCGAACAAGAATTTGATGAGGCCAAACAGCTAGCGGCGGAGCAGAAAGTTGTTGCATCTTAGGATGCACGCAGCTTCCGGCGGACACGGGCGATTTGCCGCTTGCTTATGAAAGAAATTTCAATTAAAATGGAAAGTGCGACAATACTGATCAACGACAAGGAGGTGAGGGTTCATGAGCTACGCATGGCAGAATTGGCTGGGTTGGTTGGTGGTGGAAATTGCTGCCATTACCCATGGTTTGGCTGAAAACGGGATACGTGTGCCCTTTTTTAGCCAAATACCAGCAATTCAAGCGTAGCATCAGAACCCCACTATTCTCAGCATAGATGTGAGAAAGCCATCAGCGGGTGTGTATGCTGATGGCTTTTTTGCGTCCAAAAAGGAGTGTTTGTCGATGATCGTATGCGCATGTCATCAATTGAAAAAAATGTCGGGTGCCAAATGGGTACTAAAACAAATAGATGGCGAAATACATGAACGCGCTCGCATTGGCTTGGTTGGTGCCAACGGGAGCGGGAAGACCACCCTATTGAAATGTTTGGCAGGGATTGAGCGGCCAGATGAAGGAGAAGTCTTCATCCGCAAGCAAGCGAAAGTAGGCTATCTGGCACAATTGCCAGAGACGGATGAGAAGACCACGGTGGAGGACGTGTTGCGGCAACCGTTTGCCAAACTGACTGCCATGGAGCGTAAAATGAATGAATTATCGTTGCAAATGGGTGAAACGGACTCTCCCCAAAAACTAGAACGCTTGCTCAGCCAATGGGATGCGTTGCGCGAACGCTTTGAACAAGAAGGCGGGTACCAGATCGACTCGCTAATTATCCAGGTAGCTACTGGATTGGGTGTGCCCAAAGAGATGTGGAATCTGCCATTTCACAAGTTGAGCGGTGGAGAAAAGACAAAAGTTGGTTTGGCTACATTGTTACTGTCCCGGCCGGGCTGCTTGTTGCTTGATGAGCCGACCAATCATTTGGATTTGCCGTCGGTGGAATGGTTGGAAAACTATCTTGAAAAATATCAAGGCGCCGTGTTGGTCGTCTCTCATGACCGCTACTTTCTTGATCGGGTGACCAATGAGACATGGGATTTGGAAGATGGAGAGATTCAAATATATCCCGGTAACTACTCCCGGTTTACCAAACTGAAGGAAGAACGCCTGCTGGCTGAATTCAAACAGTATCAAGAGCAGGAGAAGAAAATCAAAAAAATGAAAGAAACCATTAAACGTCTGAAAGAATGGGCCAACCGCGCTAATCCTCCCAATGCAGGCATGCATCGGCGCGCCAAAAGCATGGAAAAAGCGCTGGAGCGAATGGAGAAGGTGAAAAAGCCTGTTTTGGAGCGGAGGAAAATGCGTTTGCAATTTGATGTTGCCAAGCGGAGCGGCAAAGATGTGATCGTTGCCGAAAATCTTGGCAAGTTGTATGGTGACCGCTTGCTGTTCGCGGAGTGCAAGATGTTGGTACGTTTCGGGGAAAGATGTGCCATTGTCGGCGCAAATGGAACAGGCAAATCCACGTTGTTGCGCATTATCTTGGGACGGGAGCAAGCGGACGATGGCTGGGTGCGGTTGGGTGACAGCGTGAAAGTGGGCTATCTTTCCCAAGCGGGCTATGAAGGCGATCCCGAGCAAACGGTGATCAACGCCTTCAGAGAGGAAGTCGCGGTGACAGAAGGAGAAGCTCGCCATTTGTTAGCCCGGTTCCTTTTTTATGGCCACTCTGTCTTCCGCAAAGTGGGTAACTTGAGCGGTGGGGAGCGGATGCGGTTGCGGTTGGCACAGTTGATGCATCAGGATATCAATTTGTTGGTTATGGATGAGCCGACGAATCACTTGGACATCGACTCGCGGGAAGTTCTTGAAGAAGCATTGGCGGAATTCCCCGGCACCATCCTCGCCGTTTCCCATGACCGTTATTTCTTAAATCGCTTGTTCGGCACCATTTATTGGTTGGAAAATCAGCAACTTCACCGCTACGATGGTGATTATGATTGGGCCAAAGGCAAACGCTTGGAGGGCGGTCGATCACAGGTATGACTTCAGCACAAAGGAGCCTTTTGATGAAAAAAGGCTCCTTTTTATGTTTGGCTGAGTTGGGGCAGTTCACACCGATTCCTGCTTCGGGTATCTTTAAAAGAGAACGCGGGGAACAAAAGAGGGGGAATAGGAAATGGATACGATTCGCAACATTTATTGCGTGGGCCGCAATTACCGTCTGCATGCGGCGGAGCTTGGCAATGCAGTGCCCTCGTCGCTGATGGTTTTCTCCAAGCCGACCCATGCGTTAGCGTTTGCCGATGGGCGCTCCATCAGACTGCCTGTGGGTCAAGGGCGGGTGCACTATGAAGCGGAGTTGGTCATCCGAATCGGCAAACCGTATCAAAAAGGGCTATCAGTTGATGAATTGATTGACGCTTTTGCGCTCGGTATCGATTTTACGTTGCGTGATTTACAAGAAGATTTAAAACGGAAAGGTCATCCGTGGCTTCAGGCCAAAGGATTTCCCAACTCAGCCCTGGTCACCAAGTTTTACCCCTTCCCGGGTGTAGAGACCTGTGCTGACAAGGATTTTGCCCTTGCCAAAAATGGGGTTGAGGTGCAACGTGGCAACATTCAGGACATGGTGTTCGATTTGCAGACGATCGTCGATTTTTGCGGAAATCATTTGGGACTGGGAGCAGGGGATATCATTTATACTGGCACGCCGGCTGGTGTCGGTGAGGTGCATGCGGGTGACAGGTTGCAGTTGCTGTGGGGAGACGACGTGCTCGGGGAGTGTGTAATTGCCGGCACGGATCAGTAAATCACCAGCGGTCATGCTTGGTGCGGTTTGATAAATTTGTAAGTTTCAGAGAGAAAAGCTCACTTGTAGCTTTACGTATATGTATAGAGTAACTACATATGTTGCTAAAACAGGCGTAGGTCATGATTATATTGTGATCACAGGCCCATCTCCGGAATGCTGCTCTTGAAGGACTATAAATAAGCAGTACATAGCCGTATTCCAATCGGGATACGGCTTTTAAGTTGCAAAATGTCGCGAAGTCCCGCTTGGTGAATCCTCTCCATTTACCATCATGATCGTGGGTTGATAACATGCTTTTTATCGGCAAGGAGTAAGGCCCACAAATTGAAACCATTCCCAAAATGCTTTCCGTTCCGCGGTACTGACTGGAAAGTTGGTTCCTTTGGGATTGCGCAGGATGGACAGATTGGCGAATTCAGGATCTTGCGACAAATGCTTGCGCAAAACGGGTTGGTTTAGCATATAGTCAAACCGGACATAACACTTCACTCCGCCGAATCGATTATATTCATGAATGGTGAAGGGATCGCTCATCACCCTTCCAATCACGTAAATTCCTGCGTTGGGTTGCGTTTTCCAGAAATAGATTTCATCTCCTTGTTTGATTCGTTGACGATGCTGATTGACGCTCCAAGTATCGGGTTCGCTGGGGAGGAAGTCCCGCTGCTTGAGATGTTGCATCAAATCAAAACCAAGCTTGGGATTGTATTGAAAGATCCATGCCGTAAGGTTCTGTTCCACCATCTTGAATGGTCCCTCCAAGAACTGCGTTTCCTTTTATGATAAGCCAGCGGAAACCCACTTGCGAGAAACATTTCCCGGGGAATGGACAACACGACACATAAAGTGTGGTAGAATGGGGTCAGTTCTTTAAATACATACCAATGGGAGTGTGTTTCATTATGCCAATAGGCCAACCTGATTATGTCAACCAACTGTTGATCCCCTTGGGAGCAGACTTGTTGCTGTTCATCCTCAAAGGGGTGGTTGTTTTGCTGTTGGCGGGCTTTTTTATGAAAAAGTATGTTGCCCCTTTGTTCAAAAAAGAGACCAAAGTGGTTGAAGAACCGAGTGCGCCGGTGGTAACATCAGAACAACAATCATAGGTGAAAACAAGCGGCCCTCCTGTATGGTGGGCCGCTTTACACTTTGTTGTTGGCAAGCGGCGGTTCATTTACCTTTTCACGAATTTGACAGCATCAGCGATGACATAACCGGTGCCTGTCGTCCATCGCGACACGGCAATCCGGTTGGCATCGCCCGCCGCAAAGTTAAAGGTTCCCAGATGGTTCCAGACACCTCCGCTGGATTGTTGGGAAACGTGGACGGTCTGGCTACCGCTGGTGGTGTTGATCACATAAGGTGTCCGGTCATTGTAGATGGAGCCTGACGGCCACCAAGCATATACATCATAGCTTCCAGAGGTGGGGAGGTTTACTTTGTACCAAGCTGCATCACTGATCGTTTCAGGCTTGGCGTACCGGTAATCCGCTCCGTATTTTTGGGCATTGGTCGTGCCTATCGCCCAATTGGCGCTGGCAGTGAAGCGGTTTGAAGTGGCGTTATCAGTGACTAACTCGGCACCGCCGCCTGACTGATTGACTAAGCTCATGTAATAGTTCCAATCCCAATTGGGACCAGGGTCGGTGTGGGTGGCGCCTGGAACTTGGTTGTGGCCGATAATGTGACTGCGGTCTTTGGGAATCCCGTACCTGTCGCACAACCAGCGGGTCAGCTTGGCAGAGGCGCGGTACATAGCGTCAGTATACCAGGCTGGATCATTAACATACCCTTCATGCTCGATCCCCACGGAGTGGACATTGTAATTCCAGTTGCCCGCATGCCAAGCGATGTCTTTGTTCTGCACCATTTGGGTCACTTGCCCATCATTGGAGCGGATGACATAATGCGCGCTCACTTGGGCAGAGGGATTTTGAAACCAACTGATCGTCCCATTATATGAGCCTTGCGTGGTGTGGATGATCACGTAGTTGATGGCATTACCGTCGGCTTCCCTGTTGGCGGCCGTATAGTTGGCACTGGATGCGGCCACCCAGCGTGCTTCAGGATAATCAGGGGTGGCTTGGCCGGACGGATCGCGAGGCTCACCGTATTCTCCGCGGTTGGGTGTGACCGGTGTGGGTTCTAATCGCACCTCTTGGCCGTTGATAACACGAGAGACACCGCGGTTGATCAGCGCATATACATCATCGGCATACCATGCTTTGGTTTGGTGGCTGGATAGTCCGCTGTATTCCGCTACAACAGTGTACCAATCGGCCAGCTCTTTCGGCACTTGCCCTTGGTTTTGTTCTTTGGCTATATGCTCTAACACGGCTGCCGCGCCGCGGATGTTAGCCTGGATGTCCCGGGTCAGCACTTGTTTATCTATGCCTAGCAATTGGCTGGCTTGTACCAATGAGTCATTGGTGGGGTTTTCGGCCAAATGCATAATGCCGTATCCGTTGAGCTGGCTGGGTTGGCCCTGATGATCCATCCACCTCGTCTCGGCATAGCCAATTGCTAACAACACTTCAACGGGCACCTCAAACTCTGAGGCGGCCATATCGAAAACATGGGACAAAGATGGCTGTTCCTCAGCTGCAACGGGCGGTGGAGCTGACAGGAAAGGCAGAGTGAGCAGACAGCAAATAGCTAACCAAGAGAGCAAACGCTTTCTCAAATGAAGACGCCTCCTTTACAAATAGATGGATTGGGATGTGTAGGAGTTTAGTGCGAACGTTTGCATGAAAAAATAAGAAGAGATCATTTTTGTAAATGTGACAGGATAACTAATGTTATTATAAATAATAATATTCTGATAGTAAATAATATTATGTTTTGTGTTTGATCGTGCGGGATACATAAAAATTGGCCGGGAGAGGACAGGTGATTTGTCCTCCCGGCCAAAGGGATTTGGGTGACATTATCTTTCAACAAGAAGATCCCAATTTGGTTCATCGGAAGAAGATTGATTGTAGATAAGCGAGTTGGCCGATTCTTGTTTCTTTTCGTGGCCCATCGACAGAATCTCTTCGTCTGAGGCGTCCCATGCTGGCCGCGGTTCTCGGTTCATGATTCTCACCTTCTTTCTTGATGGATGCCGACGGTTATCAGTAAGGAGTTCCATCCCACTGTAAGGAGTTGATTCGCTCCAAACAGGTACGAAAACGTTTATAGCCATTGGTGTCACCATATGGTTCAGACAGAGGATGGAACAGAAGAAAAAGATTCACTTGCTGAATGATCACCGTCGGTCTTACTTTGGTCATTTTTTTAATATGGATGGATGATCTCTTCCTCATACGAGAGGGATTAAAAAGCTGGTTCAGCGCACATGGTTTTGTTAAACTGTAATTGGATGGTTCTGAAAATAAAGAATAATTCGGTTTGTGTTTGGGGTTCCCGCTTCAAGCTCCTGACTAAACAGATGAGGGAGAGATGGTTTGGTGAATCAGAAGAGCATCCGGTCCGGGCTTTTGTGCATCGGTGGAGCCCACTTGGACCGCAAGGCGATGAGTCAAACCACCGTCAGATTGGGCTCTTCCAATCCGGCGGTAACGATTGAAACATGTGGCGGCGTGGCCCGCAATGTGGCAGAAGCGGTGGCGAGGTTAGGGGAGCGCGTTTCTTTGGTTTCCCGTGTGGGCCGAGATCGCATCGGCGAAAGGGTGATCATGAGTACAAAACGGGCGGGGGTCAATGTCCAGTATGTGGACATTAGTCCTACAGCCCGGACGGGAACTTATACGGCGCTAATTGATGCCAATGGAGAATTGGTCGTCTCGTTCGCCGACACAATGATATATGAAGAAATGACCGTGGCTTGGATTGAGCCGCATTTGCCGTTGTTCGCTTCGGCCGCTTTGGTGTTCCTTGACACGAATCTTCCTGAACAGACGCTTCAGTATGTGATCGGACGATGTCGGCGAGAACAGATTCCGGTGTGTGTCAATTTGGTTTCCGCTGCCAAAGCTCCCAAAGCAAAAGCACATTTGGAAGGGTTAGAGATGCTCTTTTGCAACCTTGAAGAAGCGGAAGCATTGACTGGCAAGCCCATTGGTTCTCCGGCAGAAGCGGAAACGGCGGCCAACTCTTTGCTGGAAAGTGGCGTAAAGCAGGTATTTCTCACATTGGGCGGACAGGGGGTCATCTGCGCGTCGGCGACGGAATTGTTGCGGTGGCCTGCGACGGCTGCCGCAGTGGTGGATGCGACTGGGGCCGGGGATGCCTTTGTGGCTGGCGTACTGGTTCAATGGATGCGGGGGACAGTAGGTGCAGAAGCGGTTCGATTTGGATTGGCTATGGCGCAACTCGCGGTGCAAACCGTCGATAATGTGGCTTGCGATTTGAGTTTTGAACGGATTCAGCAGCAGTTAAGAGGGGAGAGCGCATGAAAGAAGAGATGTGGCACCTGTCTGCGGAAGTAAAACGGGCACTGGATGAAGGCAAGCCCGTCGTCGCTTTGGAAAGCACCATCATTTCCCATGGCATGCCTTATCCGCACAACTTGTCCACGGCCCAGGAAGTGGAACGGATTATACGCGAGCAAGGTGCTGTTCCGGCGACGATCGCTATTTTTAACCATAAGGTGAGAATAGGATTGGATGACGAAGAACTGGCGTTTTTGGCCACGCGCAAACAGGTGGAAAAAGTGAGCCGCCGCGACCTTCCCTATGTGCTGGCGATGGGAAAGGTTGGCGCGACCACGGTGGCGGCGACCATGATCTGTGCGGCGACGGTCGGCATTCGCGTCTTTGCCACCGGCGGGATCGGCGGAGTGCATCGGGAAGGGGAACAGACGATGGATATTTCCGCTGATTTGACCGAACTGGCGCGCACCCGGGTAGCTGTGGTCAGCGCCGGTGTCAAGTCGATTTTGGATATTGGGCGAACGTTGGAGGTATTGGAAACAAATGGTGTTCCGGTCATCGGCTATCAAACAGACGCCTTTCCTTCCTTTTATGCTCGCGATAGTGGATACGGCGTGGATTGCCGTGTCGACGCGCCTGAGGATGTCGCCCAAATCATGCGCGCCAAATGGAGGTTGGGATTGGATGGGGGATTAGTGGTCGCCAATCCGGTGCCGTCGGAAGCTGCTTTAGATTTTGATGAGATGGAAGCGATCATTTGCAGAGCACTCAAGGAAGCGAAGCAGGAAGGAATCACTGGAAAGCGGATCACCCCTTTTTTGTTGGATCGGATCAAAGCGTTGTCGGGAGGAGAAAGCTTGGCGGCCAATGTCGCGCTGGTGAAACACAATGCCCGAGTCGCCGCACAGGTCGCGGTGGCTTATCATGCGTTGATCAATGAATAAGTGCAAGGAGAGCCCGCTTCAGGCCTATCGTGCCGGAAGGGGGCTTGTTTACTTTCGGAGTCGGATTAAGGGAGACACGAATTGACCACAATGTGGGGTAAGGAGGTGATGGCATGCGCAGGCAGTTTTGGGGCGCATTTCTTTTTGGTGTCGGTGTGACGGGGATGCTGGACGGCATCATTTTTCATCAGCTGTTGCAGTGGCACAGTATGGTTATGTATCATGCCAAACCCGACCAAGTAGTGAGTGATGGTTGGTTCCATTTGGCCATCACATTGGTGTGGTTTGTAGCCACGGTGTTGATTTCACGAAGTGACCCGCTCATAATGCTAAGGGAAAGACGGCGCTTTTGGGGATTTTTTTTGCTGGGCGGGGGATTGTTTAATTTGCTGGAAGGGATCATCAACCATCATTTGTTGGGTGTACATCATGTGCATGAGTATGTGCCCAACCCGCTTGGCTACGATTTGTTATTTGACACAGTGGCGCTGGTGATGATTGGCTGGGGTTGGTTGCTGGTACGCAAGGGAGCAGAGAGATAAAAGCCAACTCCTGCTGATCCAATACGGCCAAGGTTGAGTTGCCTATCGGTTTTCTCCACCGTGTTGCCCTATGGTTTCATCTACATTGATGCACAGATTATAGATTGTACGAGATGGATAATCTCCGCCTGGGACGGGGTAAGCTAACCTCATCAGCCTTTATGATAGGAGGAAATTACTGTGGAGAATAAGAAGCAACAGAATGAGCCGGCACAAGAAGATACGGAGTTTGCAGAAGAGGTTGGATTTGAAGACAAACAACAAAACGTCTCTGCTGCCATTTATGAAGCGCATAGTCAAATCGGCGAATCGAAAGTGAAGCGACAAGGTGAATAATCGCGTACCATCGGCCCCAAAAGGGGCTTTTTTGATGGAAAGGTTTTCACTGATAAGCGGCGGAAAAAAGAGGAATATCACACCTGTGGCATGCGGATACTGAGATTATCATTTGGAATGCGAGAGGTCGGGTGAAATGGAAAAAGTCGGAGTAGCGTTGAGTGGCGGCGGCATCACCAGTTGTGCTCATGTCGGGGTGTTGAAAGCGTTGGAGGAGCATGGCATCCAAATTCATGCCTTGGCCGGGACGAGTTCGGGGGCGATGGTTGCAGCTTTGTATGGTTACGGATTGTCGGTGGATGAACTGACAGCCTTCGTGCCTGCCTTTACGCGCGATGTGCTCGACGTAGATTACAAATCGCTTATATTCAAACTGTTGCGTGGCGACTTTTCCCTCCCGGGTCTGTTTAAAGGGGAACGGCTTCACCAATTGATCGCCCACAAAACGAATCACGCGCATATGCGGGAGATGCGATTGCCAGTTGCCCTGGTGGCAGCCGATTTAAAATCAGGCAAAAAGGTGATCTTCACCTCTCACACCATGCGGCCACCTTGCCCTGATTCAGAAGTGGTGACGGACATTCCCATTGCTGTAGCTGTCCAGGCCAGTTGCTCCATCCCTTTGCTGTTTAAGCCAGTCGAATACGGCAACCGGGTGTTTATTGATGGAGGCGTGATTGACAACTGTCCGGTCTCAGCCTTGCATGCGATGGGAGCAGAGCGGGTTATCGCGATCAATATGGTCTCGGCCGCAGCGGTTGACACCCCTTTCCCGTCCTGCATATCGGTATTGAAGCGGGCAGTGAGCATCGGGTTGGCCCATCAAATCAAGCATGTGACCGGGCAAGCGGATCTGGTGTTGCAACCAGAAGCTAACGCTGTGGGCATGTTTGATTTTGACAAGGCGTTTCACTGTCTGCAATTGGGTTATGAGCATGCTTTGCGGCAAATGGGCCAGATCAAGCAGATATTGCAACCGCGCCTAGTGGACGATCCAGTGTGAAGAAAAGGCCTAACGGCTGCCAAGTGGCGGTGGAAGAGACTTGATTTCTGGTGCAATTACGTGAACGATTTGTTACATCACATCACAATGCGTTTCTCTCGTAAGTAGGCAGGGAAAGCGTACCATGGAGATAAAATGCGCAAGCTTGAAAGGGGACCCAAGATGGACCGACACGCGTTATCGATTGATCCAGCCGTTGTTGAACATCTCGGCGCAATGATTATGGCAGGGAACATGGACCAGCACCACCGCTTGTTGGGAGAAGGATTGAGCGGCAAGGTGTATGAATTTGAACAGTATGCGGTCAAAGTGTTCAAGACCGATCCCAGCGAGAAGGGGGATGCGGTGTTATTGGCTGAGCTACAAGAGCATCCCGCTTTTCCCACGCTCTACTATAAAGAGGATCAGTTTATGATTGTGGACAAGGTGAGTGGATATACATTGGGACAAGCCCTGAAAGCGGGCGAAAAATTGACCGAGCGGCAGTTTAGCCAGATTGAAGCAGCGATTGAACGGTGTTACGGCCAAGGGATCATAGCAGATGACTTGCACTTGAATAACATCATGATCGATCAGGATGGGCAAGTCAAAATCGTGGATGTGGGCCGTTTCTTCCACACCGATCACCCCGCCGCTCACAAAGGGGAATTGGCTGAAGACTTGGAAGCTCTAAAATATCACTGTGGATTGTTTGGATTTTTCTCATCATCGAATTGGAAACGGAAGCGCCGATACTATTCTTCTTCCGACTATCGTCGTCACCGACATCATCACAGCTACTCATCCTCACATCGTCGCCATTACTCTTCCTCCGACTGGCATATTCGGCGCCGCAAAAGGTATTCGTCCTAAGTTTGTGCTCCCACAAGGGGGCTTTTTTTATTGAGTGAGGAATTATTGTAAGTTAAAATGTTTGTTTAACGGCACGTTGTCCAAGGTGCCGAAAAAGAGAGAATAGGGTGGTTTAGTTGAGTGGGAGCAGAGTTCAGGCTGGCCGGAACGAGGATATTCTCAGACGGGAATTGACAGGCCGGCAATTGATGATGATCGGGTTGGGAAGCGCTATCGGCACGGGTTTGTTCATGGGATCGAGTTTGTCGATTCATTATGCGGGGCCGGCAGTGATTCTCAGCTATCTGGGCACCGCGTTGATCGTGGTGATGATGGTTTATTGTCTGGCGAACATGTCCATGGTTCACCCCACCGCAGGTTCGTTCGGAGTTCACGCTGAGCTGGTGTTGGGGCCATGGTTTGGCTATCTTGTTCGATATACGTATTGGGCAGCCAACGCCATCACCATCGGCGGGGAAGCTACCGCCGTAGGCCTTTATATGAAGATGTGGTTTCCTGGCGTGCCGACATGGATTTGGGTTGTAGTCTTTGCACTTATCATATTCATGGTCAACGCCATGTCTGTGAAAAGCTTCGGCTTGTTCGAATATTGGTTTTCCACTATTAAGGTGTTGGCGATCATTGGCTTTATCATTCTCGGGGGCAGTCTCATTTTGGGCGACCCGACACAGAGCTTGAGCCATTTGCGGGCACAGGGAGGCTTTATGCCTCATGGATGGTCCGGAGTCTGGATGGGGATCGTGATGGCTACGTTCAGTTTCATGGGAACGGAGATTGTGGCCGTAACTGCGGGTGAGGCCAAACATCCCAAACAAGTGTTGAAGCAATCGATGAAATGGATGGTCATTCGCCTCATTCTCTTCTATGTTTTGGCAATGGCGGTGATGTTGGCAGTGGTGCCATGGAATCAAGTGGGAGGGGATGCGGTCGATCAGAGTCCGTTTGTCAAGGTGCTCGCCCTTTTGGAGATTCCGTATGCGGCGGGGATAATGAATTTCATCATCCTGACGGCAGCGTTGTCCACCATGAACGCCAATCTTTACGCTTGTTCGCGTATGATGTTTTCCTTAGCGCAAAGCGGCTTTGCGCCGCGCGCATGGGGGAAGGTCACTAAGCGAGGGGTTCCCCTGCAAGCGTTGCTCGTCTCTTCGTTTGGTTTGGGAATTGCGGTGTTACTCAATATGCTGACGCCAACCGCGTACAGCACGATGTTTGGTATTTCGATTTTTGGTGGCATTTTCACGTGGCTCATCATCTTTGTAACTTATTTTTGCTACCGGCGGCAGGCGGAAGACAAGCTGTCATTGATCTCTTTGTTTGGGGCGGGCGCGCTGGTGTCCATCTTGCTGACCATGTTGTTAGATGAGATGTGGATGTACGCGATTATCACCGGTTTGGTGTGGGTGACTTTGTTGAGTGTAGCCTATGGATTGATGAACATCAGAAAAAGGAAACAGGAACAAGCGCCTTCTTAAAGGAGGCGCTTGTTTGTATGTTTCGGGGTTGGCTAGAGTGTGTCTGAAACCTTCTGCATCGCACTTATGTAGATGCTAGCCTTCTTGTCAGCTCAAGGACATGAACTCTTCCACGGTATGGGAAATTTCGCGCACCAAAGCGTCCAGAAGTGCTTTGCCCTTTGTCGAGGTGGCCCGGGAAGGGAATCCGATTGTTCCCGTTGGGGTAAACGCCTTCATCCCTACTACTTCTAATAACGGTCGCCGAGGCCTATCCACGTCGATCAATTTGTCCGTTTTGACCACGCCGTTGGCAAACAAGTGCATAAGCAGGGATGTTTCTGCCTCGCCAGCGTGCATGTCTTGGCTCAGGCTGACAGAGATGCCTGCCTGTTGGTAAGAGCGCTCCCAATGTAAGCGCGTGGGGGCTAGCATGACCCGATGACCGTGCGCATTCAATTCCTGCGCGATATTGTGGAGGAGGGCATTGCCGCCGTGTCCATTGACTATCACGCAGCGCGGGATACCGGACTGTTCCAGTGAGTGAATGACATCCTGCACAATCGCGGTGATGGTGGTCACCCGCAGGGAAACCGAGCCGGGAAACCCGCTGTGTTCAAATGAGGCTGAATAAGGGAGGGCTGGTACCACATAAGCGGGGGCGAACCGTTCCGCCAACCGTTGTGCAACGATGGCGGCGATAATCGTATCGGTGTGAATCGGTAGATGGGTGCCGTGCTGTTCTGTGGAACCGATTGGAAAAAAAGCCAGCTCCATATTGACACATTCATCCCAAGAAGGGAACGGATTCATATGATCACCTGCGCTCTCACAAGATTTGTACTTGCATTGTATCACACTCGGGAAAAGCAGGTGGCTGTAGGTGTAAGCCTTTTCTTTCGTCCTGCCATCGTTGCCTGTTGCCGTATAGGAAGAGAATTTGTCACGGAATTGAGATATTGACATCTCCTATCAGGAACTATACATTTGATTTAAACGCATGTTTAGTAATAATGTGTCATAAGCCGCATTGAAACGGCATTCCAATCACATTCCTCAACTTCACGGGAGGGCTGGCCGGACTCTTGTCTGTGCAGAGTACTTGTTGTGCATCAGGGTTTCGTATGCACAAACAAAGCATTTGGAGTATGTTATGTGAAATTTATCACATGTGACTGGGCGTAACTGTAAAATAAACCCCTTTTATGACAAGATCTGGTTTTACCATTGGAACTGCTGTGGCAAACTGTTTACCAACGAAGGATGAGAAGAGAAAAGAGGTTTATCCAATGAAATCTTCATTCAATGATACGTTTTTGCGGGCTTGCCGCAAGGAACCGACCCCGTATGTTCCGGTCTGGTATATGAGGCAGGCGGGGCGTTATCAGCCGGAGTATCGGAAAATCAGGGAGAAATACAGCTTTTTTGAAATGAATTACATACCTGAAGTGTGCGCGGAAGTAACGAAGTTGCCCGTTGATCAATTGGGCGTGGATGCAGCCATTTTGTTTGCTGACATTGTCACCCCGTTGAAACCGATTGGTGTTGATGTTGAGATCCGATCCGGTATCGGTCCGGTCATTGCCAATCCGATTCGCAACACAGCCGACGTTCGCCGCTTGGGAGAATTGGATCCGGTTTCAGACATTCCTTTTATCACGGATGCTGTGAAAATCCTGGCCAATGAGCTTAACGTCCCCCTGATCGGATTTGCGGGAGCGCCGTTTACCCTGGCCAGTTACATGATTGAAGGCGGCCCATCAAAGAACTATTACAAAACGAAAGCGATGATGTTCACCGCGCCAGAGACATGGGCGTTGCTGATGGAGAAGTTGGCCGATATGACCATCACATACCTGCGTGCGCAAATTGCGGCAGGAGCCAAAGCGGTTCAGGTATTTGACTCCTGGGTCGGGGCTGTGAGCGAAGCCGACTACCGCGAATTCATTTTCCCGACGATGCACCGGATATTCTCCAGCCTCAAAGATACTGGCGTGCCGCTTATCTACTTTGGCGTGGGCACCGGTCATTTGTTGCGAGTGTTTAATGAGTTGCCGGTAGATGTGCTTGGCTTGGACTGGCGCGTCACCATCACTCAGGCGCGAACCGAATACGGAGTGGACAAGGCACTGCAAGGGAATCTGGAGCCGGCCTTGCTTTTGGCTCCATGGGAGACACTGGAGAAAAAGGCCAAACAAGTGTTGGACGAAGGCACGGAACAGCCCGGTTACATCTTTAACCTGGGGCATGGCATCTTCCCGCAATGCAGTGTGGAAACGATGCAGAAATTGACGGCATTGGTGCACAGCTATTCACGCAAAAACGGGGAGATGATCGTGTGAAACGGAAAAAAATCGGAGTGCTCCTGATGGCTTATGGCACACCGCGGAGCAAGTCGGAGATTGAACCGTACTATACGCATATCCGCAGGGGAAAAAAGCCACCTCAAGCCTTGTTGGATGAACTGACTGAGCGGTATGAAGCGGTTGGCGAGATCAATCAATTCGCCAAAATCACTGAAGCGCAAGTGGAGAAAGTCGTCGCTGATCTAAACCAGCGTTTTCCGGAAGTGGAGTTTCACGGTTATCTGGGTCTGAAACACATTTCTCCGTTTATTGAAGAGGCGGTGGAGCAGATGGCCCACGACGGGATTGAAGAAGCCATCAGCTTGGTGTTGGCGCCGCATTATTCCACCTACAGTGTGAAAAGCTACAACAGTCGGGCCGCAGACAAGGCAGAAGCGCTTGGAATCAAGCTTCATAGCATTGACAGTTGGCATGATGATCCCGCATACGTGGAGTACTGGGCAGATCAGTTGCGGGAGCTGTTCGCTTCGATGCCGGCAGAAGAAAAAGAACGTTCTGTGGTGATTTTTTCGGCACATAGTTTGCCGGAGAAAATCTTGGCCCTGGGTGATCCATATCCCCGCCAATTGCAGGAAACGGCGAAATTGATCGCTGAGCGGGTGGACATCCCTCACTACCGGATGGGGTGGCAAAGCGCGGGACGTACACCAGAGCCTTGGCTGGGCCCTGATGTGCAGGATTTGACACGCGAGTTGCACGACAAGGAAGGCTTTACTTCCTTCATCTATTGTCCTATCGGATTTGTGGCCGAGCACCTTGAAGTGTTGTATGACAATGACATTGAGTGCAAAGCGGTGACTGACGAGTTGGGAGCGAACTATTACCGGCCGCCGATGCCTAACGCCCGACCGGAATTCATCGCTTGTTTGAGCGGAATTTTGAGCAAGGAACTCATTCGCAAAGGAGCCATCTGAGAAGCCATGAGTCGACCAAAGCATCATGTCGCCATCGTGGGGGGCGGCATCACCGGCTTAACCGTTGCTTATTACTTGCATCGGGAAATAGAAGCGAAGCGGCTGCCAATGAAATTTACGCTGATTGAGTCTAGTTCCCGATTAGGTGGGAAAATTGACACCTTAAGGCGTGACGGCTATGTCATCGAAAAAGGCCCGGACTCCTTTTTGGAGCGGAAACGCCACGCCACCCAGCTGGTCATGGATCTAGGATTGGAAGACGAATTGGTCAACAATGAAACGGGACAGGCTTTTATCTATCATGAACGCGATTTGCACCCCATTCCTGAAGGATCTGTCATGGGGATGCCAACGAAGATCGAGCCATTTCTGCAATCGGGCTTATTGTCCGTGTCAGGCAAGGCGCGGGCCTTGGAAGATTTGCTTCTGCCCCCGGAAGAGATGGCCGGTGACCTGTCTGTCGGCGACTTTTTCCGCCGGCGTTTCGGTGATGAGATGGTGGACCGGGTAATTGAACCTTTGATCTCCGGCGTGTACGGAAATCCGATCGACCATCTCAGTTTGTTGGCTACTTTTCCGCAGTATCATCGGCTCCTGATGGAGCACGGGAGCCTGATTAAAGCGATGCGCAACACCCGTCCGCCCCGCACCTCCAAAAGAAAAAAGGGCATGTTTCAAACGCTCCGGAGCGGGCTTGGTACGCTTGTCGAACGAATTGAGGCCTCCCTGCCGGCTGCTTGTGTGCGAAAGAACACGGAAATCATCCACTTCACTAAGCTGGATGAGGGATATCGGTTGGCATTGAGCGATGGGGGTACCATCGAGGCCAGCCACGTGGTGTTCACTACACCACATCCGGTAACGCGGCGCCTGTTGCGCCCTTATCTTGACTTGCCACCGATTGACATGTCTGAACCTACCTCGGTGGCCACTGTTGCGCTCGCTTTTCCCAAAGAACAAGTGCGCGTCTCTGTTCAAGGCACCGGCTTTATCGTGCCCCGTCAGGCGGACTTGTCCATTACGGCCTGCACTTGGCTTCACCAAAAATGGCCCCATACCACGCCGGAAGGGAAAGCCTTGCTCCGCTGTTTTGTCGGCCGGCCCCAAACCGACGAGATCGTCCAGCGCTCCGATGAGGAAATCATCCAAACGGTGCTTGCTGATTTGCGTCGGATTCGGGCGATGGATATCAGCGGGGAACCGGAGTTTACATTTGTCCACCGCTTTACGGCGTCCCGGCCCCCGTATGAAGTGGGACACCCGTATTGGGTGGAGCGCACCATGGGCCAAGTGCGAGGAGTGTTACCCAATGTCTTGCTGTCTGGTTCTTTCTACAGAGGCGTCGGCTTGCCGGATTGCATTCAGCAAGGAAAAGAGGTTGTCGCTGAGCTCGTCGATGGTATCGTCCCATCGGAAGCGACTGACTGTCAGACATTTATTTCGCTATATTAGATCGGCAGGGAAAGCTTTTGCTTTGCGCTGGCTTTGCCGAAAGAAAGCCTCCTCTTTAAGCGGATCAAAAAACCCCCGCATCCCAATTGTTTTGGGATACGGGGGTTTTTTATGCCCGCCGCGCAAAGTCGACAAAGCGAAATTTGTCGGGGCGGTGGCGGGATTCGGAATACTGGAACAAGGTGTTATCCTCCAAGTGCACATAGTTGCGCACGACGGCGATCATGGGGTATTCCTTGTGATCGAGCCAGGCTTGGTCTTCTTCTGTAATGCTCTCAATGGTGATAAATTTTTTGGCGAAGCTGATGCCCACCGTCAGCGTTTGATCCAGGTATTCATAGATGGAGTCTTCGCAAATCTCCACGGTAAGCGGTGGGATAAAGCTTCGAAAATAGTCTTTGTCGAGGATGATTTTCTCCCCATCGATCTCGCGCACCCGAATCACTTCCCAGACCTCTTCGGTGCGAGAAATGTTTAATTGCGTGGCGATATAAGGGGACGGCCTGCCCCGTTTGAGTGAAATCACTTTGGTTGTTGCTTTTTTCCGCATTCGTTTAGTCAGTTCTTTAAAGCTGACCAGTCCGGAAACGGGGAAATTAAATTTGTTGACATGTAGGACAAAAGAGCCTTTGCCTTTGATTTTATGGATATATCCATGTTGCGAGAGGAGGTGTAGGGCCTTGCGCACCGTTTCCCGCGAGGTGCTGTACTGCACGGCCAACTCGTTTTCTGACGGGAGTTTGCTGTCGGGCGGCAAGGAGCCCTGTTCGATTTGATTGACCAAATCATGATAGATTGAAAGATAAATGTTATCCAACACAGGCTCTTCCTCTCAATTGGCAGTGAGTCGATAAACAATTGATTCATATGGTCGCAAAGGCAATTGTTCACCAAAGGCGGCGGAATCTGGATAGTTGGAGAGCAGAATTTCTCTCTTCCATCCTTGGACAGAAGCGAGCACCTTCTCCGGCACGGTGTAAGAATGGGCTCGCCCGCCGAACAGATTGACCACGAACAGCTTTTCATTATCACCATGGCGCAAGTACGCGTAGACTTCAGGATGGTCGATGTCGACGCATTCATATGTGCCGGTGGTGACAATGTCCAATTCTTTGCGCAAACGAATCAATTTCTTGTAATGATAAAAGATCGAATCGGGGTCTGCAAGCGCCTGTTCGGCATTGATTTCCTGGTAGTTGGGGGCGACCTTGATCCATGGTGTCCCTGTCGTGAAACCAGCATGTTCCGTCGCGTTCCATTGCATGGGCGTGCGGGAATTGTCTCGTGATTTCTGGCGAATGATTTTTAACACTTCCGCTTCGGAATAGCCCCGCTCCCGCAGAATGGAAACCATGTTGTGTGTTTCCACATCGCGATAATCTGTGAAAGAAGTGAAATCAGGATTCGTCATTCCCAATTCCTCCCCCTGGTAGATGAAGGGGGTACCTTGCATCAGATGGAGTGCGGTAGCCAACATTTTGGCTGAGGTTACACGATGGGTTTGATCATCGCCATAACGAGAGACGATACGCGGTTGATCATGGTTACACCAGAACAGGGCGTTCCAACCGCCGCCTTTGGCCATGCTCGTTTGCCAATCCGCTAAAATCCGCTTCAAAGCGAGAAAGTCCATCTCACCAACCGCCCATTTCTCACCACCCGGATAATCTACTTTCAAGTGATGGAAGTTGAAAGTCATATTTAGTTCGCCGTTGTCCGGATGGGTATAACGGATGCAATGGGGGATGGATGTGGAAGACATTTCCCCCACAGTCATCATGTCGTAGTGGGTAAACACTTCCCGGTTCATCTCCGCGAGATACTCGTGAATCCGGGGCCCATCAGTGTAAAAGCGGCGCCCATCACCTGGGGGGACAGAGCCGTCGTCATCCGGGAAACGTTGATCTTTGGACAACAGGTTGATGACGTCAAGCCGAAAGCCGTCCACGCCTTTGTCCAACCACCATTTCATCATTTTGTGGATGCGGCGGCGCAACTCCGGGTTTTCCCAATTGAGGTCAGCCTGCGTCACATCAAACAGGTGCAAATAATATTGCCCAGTTGCATGGTCAAGCTCCCAAGCGGAGCCCCCAAATTTGGATTGCCAATTGTTGGGTTGGTCGCGCCAGATGTAGAAGTCCCGGTAAGGGTTGTCCAATGAAGCACGAGCCTCTTGGAACCATGGATGTGCAGTGGAAGTGTGGTTAACTACCATGTCCAAGATGATTTTCATATCGCGGGCGTGAGCCTCTGCCAACAATGCTTCAAAATCATCCATGGTTCCCAGATCCTCATGGATCTGATAATAATCGCTGATGTCGTAGCCGTTGTCCCGCAAAGGCGAGCGGTAAATAGGATTCAACCATATCACATCGACGCCAAGGTTTTTCAGATAATCTAGCTTTTCCATGACGCCACGCAGGTCGCCCACACCATCGCCAGTGGAGTCTTTGAAACTGCGGGGGTAAATTTGGTAGACAACGGCTTTACGCCACCATTCGTTCATGATATCACCTGTTTCATTGCATGATTTCTTCGATTTCTGCTTTGATGATGGAAGATTTCGTACCGAAGACGGCTTGAATGCCATCGTTCACCTTCAGCACACCCGATGCGCCCAACCGTTTCAACGCTTCCTCGTCCACTTTGGAGAGATCGTGGACACCGACGCGCAACCGGGTGATGCAGGCATCTAATTGACGGATATTCTCTTGTCCACCCAAAGCGGCGAGAATCTGGGAAGCGCGTGAGCTTTCAGCCTCGGCGTTGGGTTGTTCAATATAAGATGCCGTCTGTTGTTTGGCACGATAGTCCTCTTTAGTGTACAGCTTGGTTTCTTCCCCGTCATCTTCCCGACCGGGCGTTTTCAAGTCCCACTTCAGAATGAGCCATTTGAACACAAAGTAATAAATGACTGCAAACACGATACCCAGCCCGATGGTGACCAGCCAAGCGTTAGAGTGATTTGGCAGGCTGTTGAACAGGATAAAGTCGATCAGACCAGAACCGCCCGCAAAGCCAGCGTGCATGCCAAGCGCATTCATGAGGCCGAACGCCAGCGCAGTCAATACGGTGTGTGCGGCATACAGGACGGGTGCGACAAACAGGAAGGTAAATTCCAGCGGTTCGGTGATGCCGGTCAACAGAGCGGTGATGGCAGCCGCAACCAAAAGTGACTTGGCTTTGCCTTTTTTCTCTGTCTTGGAGACATGGTACATGGCCAAGGCTGCTGCAGGCAAACCAAACATGACGGGAATGAATTTACCAGCAATATAAGTACCGCCGGTGATAGGAATGCTACCATCTTTCAATTTGTCGATCACTTGAGCGATGTACACGTTTTGATCCCCAACGACGCGGGCGCCGTCCAAGGTGGTGTAAGCGCCGCCGATGTCCGTGAACAGCAAGGGAGTGTTGTAAATGTGGTGGAGCCCAAATGGAATCAAGAGTTTTTCCAGCCCCCCGTACAGACCGACGACCAACGGATTGGTGTGGTTGGCGATGAAGTCACCTGTTGCCAACACCCCAAGACTGATTTGCGGCCAAGCGAAGAACAAAATGACAGCGGTTACAATTCCGCCGAAAGAAGCAACGATGGGTACCAACCGTTCACCGCTGAAAAGGGAGATGGCGTCAGGCAGTTGCACCTTATGAAAGCGGTTGTATAAATAAGCAGTCAAAAACCCGATTAAGATGCCACCAAACACCCCGGTTTGCAAGGTGGGGATGCCCAATTCGGTGCCCAGCATCCGTTCATTCAGCTTGACGCCTGTGATATCGATCAACGCCCCGATGGTGGTGTGCATGATGAAAAAGGCGATAAGTGCAGAAAAGCCAGCCATGCCGCGATTGGTCCAAGTGATAGCGATGGCAATCGCAAACAGAACGGGCAAATTGTTAAAGACCGCTTGTCCGGCGCGTTGCATCAGTTCTCCGACAACTTGCCAAGCATCGCCTGCCAAGAAGGGGAGAAGTTGTTGCACATTGGGATTGAGGATGACGCCGCCCAGTCCCATCAAGATCGAGACAAGGGGGAGGATAAGCACGACAGCCATCATTGCGCGGCCGATCCGTTGGAAGAAATCAAAAGAAAGTGTGCGCTGCATGCAGGATTCGCCTCCTGTGGTTTAAGATTTTTTACGTGCTTGTCGCATCCTTTCGCATTGGAAAAGGAGGCGAGTTAATTAAGATTGCCCTTTTAGGCGCATGGGGCATGAAAAAGGGTCTTACACCATGGTACGGCAGCGAGAATCTGGAGAACGTTTTGAATAATTGGACGATCGCTCGTTTGCCGGAGGTGTATAGATAGGCTTGGTAAGGTGACAACATGTTCTGGAGCTTTGGCTCCTTCAGAGGTTGCCTCCAAGCTGCAACCTGTATATACAGGTTGATTTCATTTTAGACCTGTATATACAAGCATGTCAATATGAAATAAAAAGGATGACAGCACGATGGGTCGGTTAAGTGACATGATACCCTCTTTGAACGGGTATACAAAGGTAAAGGAACAGGCGGCGGACTCAGTGCTGATCTGTTCCTTCTATACATTGGTGAAAGCCCCCTGCGACGCCTGTGCAGTGGTCGCAGGGAGGGGGTTCCTTCAGCACCAAACTTCGGCACAGGGTTAATCCGTCTCTTGCCGGTGTGCCGCTTGCAGATGGACGACCAGTTCAGCTAACAAGTTGATGAGTTGCTGGCTGTTTTCCTCGCCCATGGTGGAGAGGGCGATGGCGATGGGATTTTGTTCGATATGCTGATGCATGTGCTGAATCAATCGCTGGCCTTTGTCGGTGGTTTCGACATGCTTTTTGCGCCGATCTTGTTTGTCAGGCACCCGTCTTACCAATTGGTGGCGTTCCAATGTGTCTATGATGGGGATGAGAGTGGGAGGCTCGATGGAAAAGACTTCCCCTAAGCGTTTGACGGTGAGCGGTTGCTTGCTGAGCTGTACCAATACGCCAAATTGGCGTGCCGTGATGGGAACATCATGGCGCATCAACTGCCGTTCTAGAAGATCTTTGCTCAGGCGGATAAGAGTGGAAAGATTTGTGCGAAACGATTCTGTCATGGTGACTAGTTTTTCTTTATCCAAACGTTAACACTTCCTTCGTCTGATTTTGGCAGGCGGGATAAATGGCAAAAGGGCAAAAAGGGGTGCCGGCCGTTCGCCTCTTTATTTTAACCGATTCAGGGGAAGAAGGGACGGCTGGCAATGATGTGGAGGCACTGGTGGAAAAAAGATCGGACAAGGGGGAATTTTTGTTACAACGCGCAGGAAACAAAGAGAGATTTTCTGTTTCTTATTTACAGATTTTTTTGTCTTTTGATAAAATGAAATTAATTACTAACGGAGCCAGTTTGCCGCTGGTTGTCCCTGTTTGGGAGAGTCAGCGGTTAAAATCACAAGCAAAAAGGGAAAAGAACTCATTCTATATTATAAAATGACATTGCATCATGCCGGATAAGAAGGGAGGCAGGGGGATGGAGAGAAATTTTTGGGGCAGAGACAACGAGAAATGCCCGCGTTGCGGTTCAAAGATGGTGTCACAAACGGAAAATGACGAATATTTGTGCGATGATTGCGGATACCGCTGGGTAGAGGATTGATGAGTGAACCAAGCTTCTCCTTAGGATTGCGTCGGGAGAAGCTTTTTTTTGTGCATTGAATTTGCATAAATTTTATGCATGTGGGGAACAAGAGTGTGGTATAGTGGAGTGTAGTTTACTTATTTTCTTTTATTAGAAAGTGTGGTCGCTATTAAGAAACAACAAGGTCAAGTCGATTTAGATCGAATCGAGGAAAAAAGTAAGAACCCTATGGTAAAAAAATATGGGATTACTTGGACTTTGTATAAGTGTGAGACATGTAAATTCCTTGAGCCAACTGAAAAAAGCTACCGATGCAACTTCCAACCGGGACGCCATTACCCGACTTGGGATGCTTGTGGGCTATATCGACCACAACCGCAGGAGCCTACCGAATGAGGTGGGCTCCTGCGGAGTTGGCACATCCGGCAATATAAGAGTGAATTTTCTGTATTTAAACAGCGTGTATTTGCGCGATAAACCGATCGCTGACAGCTCACCTAAACGGGAAACCGGAAGGGGATAACAGCATGCTGTAGAAGCCATAAGTTGGTTTGTCACCAAACCACGACTGAATGGGGAGGCAAAATGCTGTGAACGAGGATGAAGGCTAGACTGCTTGAATGACAGCCCGAGCGGGTCATCATCCCCCTGACGCTTAAGGGATGCATTAGTATTGGAAGTGTTTCGTATGCTGTTGGAAGCGATCTATGAGCGGCATTTTTTCGCTTTCTTCCCATGGATTCCGTCACCACGGAAGTTGCCACACCTCACTGCTGCAAATATAAAGAGAGTTTACGAAAGCCGACTGGCTCATCGAGATGACTTTTACTTTAAGATGGATCCGGGGAACCGCACCTATAGCGTTTGAGAGCAAATCGCAGAAGCTGTTTCAAATGCTGTCCGCAATCAGGCTGAGAAAATCATCGTGGAACAACGGGATGATGAATTAAAAAAGCCCCCTGCGCGACGAGGGGGCTTGTCACAAGTGAAAGCGATTAAGTTTTTCTTTGGAGATGTACACGCGTTTGGGGACAAGTTTGGCGTTTCTTTTGAACAGCTCCGAGCAACCGTAGGGGTGGCTCAGCAAAAAAACAACGCGTGCGCTCACCGCTTTGAAGAGGCGATGAATCAGATGCTGAATGTCGGCCACTTCAAATCCCAACCGATGGGCTCCGCGATAGAGGAATGTGGTTCCCAACACCACTTGGATCTGGGCGGCTTTGGGGTGCTGGTTGATGTATCGGGTTAATTGAGGGAGGGATGCACGGACGTTTTTGGTCAGAATAGCGGCCCAGCTCATCGGGTGGCGCGGCGATTGCCTGAGCAGTTGGGCAAGGTAGGCGTTGTGAAAGTGCAGTTGGACGTACCAATCTCCGGCTTTGAGTGTATATCCGTCTGATGTGGTGATTTCCTCGCCCCGGTAGCGTTTGATAACGACACGAAAGATATTACGTTTCCTTTTGTCTACATAATGGAGTCGGGAAGTCAAATAATACACACGGTCCCAGATCATCCATAAAGCAAGGAGGAGTCGATGGAGCATGGGATCACCTGTTTTCGAAAGTGAGAAAGATTTTAACCATCTTCTGGATGAGATATAATGAAGGGCCCATAAAACAAGGCTTTTATTGAGCAAACGTTTTTCCCGCTGGCATACAGCAGGTTAAAATAATGGGTTGGTTGAAACACAATCTTCACCTATTTTAACCCACGGCGGGTGCAAATATTTTTAAACGGGATAACCTTTTCCAGTCTTAATCAGTATTGAGCGTTTTTTTTGCAGAAATATAATGATTCCCTATTCCCACTTTCCCACAGCCAAGCTATAATGAGTGAGGTTTGTTGGAATGGGAAGGAGGATCCATCTTGTCAGTGTCATGGGAGATTTTAAACGTGGTAGGCATTTCCGCTTTTGCGATCAGTGGTGCCATCATCGCAATGGAAGAAAAGTATGACCTATTTGGTGCATATGTCTTAGGTCTGGTTACTGCATTTGGGGGTGGCGTCATCCGCAATGCATTGATTGGTTTGCCGACGGATGTGCTGTGGAAGCAAGAATTGATGATCTATGTGGCGTTGATTGCTATCACGCTGGTATTGTTTTGTCCCGCAAAGTGGTTTCAATACTGCAAAAAATGGCTTAATTTCTTTGACGCGATCGGGTTGGCCGCTTTTTCAGTCCAAGGAGCTTTGTATGCTTCGGATAAAGGATTGCCGTTGGTCGCGGTGATTTTCGCTGCGGTGATGACCGGGATTGGCGGAGGCATGATCCGCGATTTGCTGGCTGGTAGAAAACCGCTCGTTTTACAAAAAGAGATCTACGCGTTATGGTCTGTTATTACCGGGGGCGTCATTGGTCTTCATTGGTTGGAAGATGGTTGGCAATTGTTGGCGTTGTGCGTGTTAGTGGTTGCCTTGCGCATGGTTTCAGCCATTTACGGGTGGCACTTGCCCCGGATTGTCCAAAGAAAAATGGGTTAGTTGGTCGGATGTGCCAACTGACTCATTTTTTGTTTTATCGGGGTTTTGTCCGCTATCCCGTCTCTTTTTATAAGGGCTTGTCCAAGCCGAAGAAAAAGATCGGTTGATTTGGTAGGAATTTCAAATGGTTATGTGTAATTATTCTGAGTATGTGATTGGAAGAATTAATGTAAAAAATTGTAAGTATATGAAAGGGGGTGACGGAAATCGTCAATTGGAGGCGACGAGATGCAAAGGTGGAGCAAACGTGAAACAAGGAATGCTTCTATGTTGATAGAGTCTTGGCGATACATAATGTGAAGTTTTCCCTTCTTAATCGAAGAACCCAGTTTATAAGGAGAGTGGTGAAAGTGATTAAGAACAAAGCCATGGAGTCGGAGAGCAACCAATCATCGCCTGAAGTCAAAGCTTCAAACAACCCTTCGGGCGGTTCCACCATTCAGATTCGCACCGTGGTGAGGCGCATCACGGAAACGATGGCCAAAGAAGCGAAAGCGGAGCGACATCATGATGATACGCTAGTGAAAAGGGTGTCGGGGAAAACGGGGACTGTAGAAACGGTGGAGAGCCAACGCTTGTCGAAACCAGTTCACGCAAAAGAAAAGATTTCGACCGTATCAAAAAAAGGGCAGAGAGAAAGCCGCGTAACAGGTTCTGTGGTAACCCTCCCGCCTGAAACGTATCGGCGGGTTTCTCCCCAAAGGAATGCAAGACCTTTATTGTCATGGAAAGTGGTCGGGCTCGTTGCTGGATGTTTGTTGTTGATTGGTGTTGGCGTGTATGCCGTTCATACGGTCGGAGCGGACTCTGCACCGGTGAAGCCAAAGGATGAGCAAGACACACGGCATTTCTTTGTTACGGGAGACGATTCCTTGTCCAAAGGGAAATGGATCAGCTGGAAATGGAAACAAAATCCCGCATACACAAATCCGGCAAGTGAATTGCCTGCGCCACCCGCGGATAAACAAGTGTCCAGTTTGGCTGTGGCCAATCGCGGCGCGCAATCCGATAGCCCTGTTGTTAATCCGCATGATCGAAGGGTGCAAGATGAAGATTGGATTCAGCGTCCTCAACAACGGCCTCCTGCCCGTGGGTCGGAACCGCAAGCGCCTGATCCTACCCAACCTCATGAGGATAATAAGAAGGTAATCGATTTGCCGCCTGTGCTAAAACCGGAAAATCAGAACAATCAGAGCGACAGAGAAGCGGAACCAAAAGTGCCGCAGCAAAAGGAACAAAAAAAGCCTCCCAAAGAGGGTCGGGATCACGGAGGATTGTTTGATGTCATTGACGGGTTGTTTGACTTCGTGTTCCATATGGGTACGGTATTGGGTGATGGTGTAAAAGCAGATGGTTGATGTGCAAAGTGGCGAAAATTAAATCTAATTGACAGAATAATATGTGTTTTTGGTATGCCTTGGGAGAACCCAAGGCTATTTCATTTGAGAGAAAAACCAAAGAAAAAGCCCTTGTGAACAAGGGCTTAGAGGGATTAGTTCAAAAAGAAATCGGTGATTTTTTGTAATGTCGATGGGGTATCTGCTTTGGTTGATTCTGATACACTTTGCCATGCGGACGGTGTAGCGAAGGGGATCGGAATCCGCATTACCTTGTTGCTATCGCCGCTAAGTGTGGTCATGTAAAAATAACTGTCTTGCCGCTTTTCTTTCTCATTGACCGTATAGAGGATTTTGCGGCCATCTTCAGACCAAATTGCACTGGTTACCGCCTTGTTGTTGTCTACGGTAATGTTTTTGGGTTGGCTGCCGTCCGCATTCATCACATATGCGTCCGATTGCCCTGCTTTGGTTGAACCATACAAAATTTTGCGACCGTCTGGAGAGAAATGAGGACTGTATTCCGAAGTTTCGCTGCCTCCCAATCCGGTCAGTTGCTTCAAATTGCTACCATCGGCATGCATGGAATAGATATGGGTGAAACCGGACTGGTCAGAAGAATGGAAGACGATCTTGGTACCGTCCGGGGACCAATCGGGTTCAGCATGGCGCACTCCTTCAGTGACGTGGGTGAGAGCTTTGACTTTTTTGCTGGCTACGTCCACGAGATACAGGTTGCCATCGCTTTTGGCAAACACGATTTTCTTGCCGTCCGGGGACCAGCGCGGAGATGTGTCATAATTAGGAAAATAGCTGTTAGTCAGACGCACTTGGTTTTTGCCGTCGGCATCAGCGATGTGCAAGCTGTCGTTTTTGACAAATGCCAATTTGGTTCCGTCAGGGGACAAGTCGGCGAAAGTTCCCGACGTCACTTTCCGCATGGAGAGTGAATCAGGGTCATACCGGTATATGGTTTGGCTGTTGAGCGGGCCGCCGTTGAAATAGATGGATTTGGTGGTTTGGGCAGCATGGGCGGGAACAAGCAAGGACGCGGTGACAAGTGCCGCGCTAATCAAGCCGAGCGTTTTTTTCATGAGGATTCCTCCTTTCAGTGAGATGGTTATAGATTCTATTATATCTGATTTGACTGAAATCAACTATTTTCTATTGAAATAGACATATATTTTTCATAGGGGGGATTTACCATGTCACATACTGGATAAACCTTACAATCGGGTCTTTTTTCGTCCTTGACAAACCAACGATTGATTGATTTAAGAAAGCGAATCGGCTAGACTGGACAAAGGAATCGCACACATAAAAGGGGGAACGTGTGTTTCACACGGCATGATGATGAGAACGTTTTGGATTCAAGGGCTCGATAAAGCCTTTTATCGTGATATAGAGTTGATTGCACAGTTATTTTTTGAAGAAGTGTCGTTAGTAGAGAATGAAGCAGATGCACAAATGCAACTGCATTTCACCGTGCATGAAAGCAATCCGGTGCATGCCCGGGCCCTTATGCGGGACGTGGCGAGCGGAGAGACTTGGCAAGCAGAACACCGGCGCGATGTGAACGGGGCCTTGGAGGGGAAGGCGTACCGCAAAAAGGTGAAACAAGCGGTCAACTATGTCTTGTTGCAAGTATTGGAAGAAGCCACAGGAGTGCGGCAACCGTGGGGAATCCTAACAGGCGTAAGGCCCACCAAGCTGTTGCATTCGATGTTGCTTGACGGGTTGAGCGTGGAGCGAGCAGTGAACGTGTTGCAGACCGATTATTTGATCCATCAGGAGAAAACAGACATCTTGACGGAGATCGTTGCCCGTCAGCTGACCGTCTTGCCTGACCTGTATGAATTGGACAAAGAAGTGAGTTTGTATATTGGCATTCCTTTTTGCCCAACCAAATGCGCGTATTGTACGTTCCCGGCTTATGCCATTCAAGGGCGTAACGGTTCGGTAGAAGGATTTTTGCAGGGTTTGCATGAAGAAATTGCGCAAATAGGTGCCTGGCTGGAAAAACGGGGCTTGCCAGTGACGACCATTTACTTCGGTGGTGGAACGCCGACTTCGATCACTGCGAAGCAGATGGATGAATTGTTCATGGCGCTAAAGCGGTCGGTTCCCTCCTTTGACCAGGTTCGAGAACTGACTGTTGAAGCAGGGCGGCCCGACACCCTTAATCCGGAGAAATTGGACTTGATGAAGCGGTGGAATGTGGATCGGATCAGTATTAATCCGCAAAGTTTTAAAGAAGAAACCTTGAAGCTGATCGGCCGCCACCATACAGTAAAAGAAACACTGGAAAAGTACCAGTTGGCGCGTGAGATGGGCTTGACCAACATCAACATGGATTTGATTATCGGTTTGCCCAATGAGGGATTGGACAACTTTCAGGAGACGCTAGATATGATGGCCGAGTTGCGTCCTGAATCGTTGACAGTGCATACCCTCTCGTTTAAACGTGGTTCAGTCATGACCCAAAACAAAGAGAAATATCGTGTCGCCGACCGGGATGAAACAGGGGAAATGGTGCGGATGGCACGAGATTGGGCTGCAGGAATGGGCTATGTTCCTTATTATCTGTACCGGCAAAAAAACATTCTCGGCAATCAGGAGAATGTGGGTTACGCTTTTCCTGGTTTGGAAAGCTTGTACAACATCATTATCATGGAAGAGCGCCAAACCATTATCGGGCTTGGTTGCGGGGCAGTGAGCAAGTTGGTGTCGCCAGGGGATGGTAAAATCAAGCGATTGCCCAACCCTAAGGAGCCCAAAGCCTATATTGACACGTATCAACGCCATATCGAGGAAAAATTGAAACTGTTGGATGAAACATATGGGTTTGCGCTGAATAAAGGATGAAACGACGAAACACCCCGTGTGCAGGTTGGTGCACGGGGTGTTTTGCATTCACTCTCTATCGACATTTGCCGGCTCCTGTGCTTCATCGCCATGAACGAATTCTTCCGTGCTTTTCACTTCAACATAGTCGTTGGATTCATGATTAGCATGGGCGGCTGAGCAGGCGAGCGGCTCCACTGATGCATCCATATCGGTCAAGTTTTCCTCTTTGGATAAGGTTTCTGCTACGGTCAAGGTTTCCGCTTCGGTCAAGGGTTTTGCTTCAGTTAAAACTTCTGCTCCGGCCAAGGTTTCCTCGGTTTCCTCATCGGCTGAGGTCTTCTCCTCGATTGAAATGTCTGCTTCGGCCAAAGGTGTCGGTGCGGTCGGGTGCTCTGTTTCCTGCTGGATATCCGCCTCTGTGGCCGTCTCTTTCTCTATGGGAAGCACGATGTTAACTTCGGCTTCTTGATTCAGTTGCTCGACTTCCGCCTCCTCGGCGCTTTTGATTGGGAATTGCAATGGTGACATGGCTTGATCCAATTGTGAAGCGATCCAGAAGAACGTTCCGCTGATCGCTTGTGGTTCTTCCCTCATCCGTTGGATGCGGATGGTAAACTCCTGCTCATCACAGTGGTGCAGAGAGGCGAAACAGCCGGGATGATTCGTCATCGCGACCACGATGTAGGCGCCCATAGGTTGAGCCACTGAAACGGTGACGAACGTATGATCAGCATGCGCTGGAAGCTGGAAGGCGGCAATTCCGGATGTTTGTACAGGTTGTTGTCCAGCTAGGAGTGGTTGGAAATTCAACTTCTCCAATCCGATGGAGCCATCAGCCAGTTTTTCCCCAGTGATGGCGCGATCCACTATTTTGTCTTCGGTGATGGAGAAGTCCTTGATTTTGTCTTCCGTCACGGCAAAGTCCTTGATTTTATCTTCTGTAATGGTCAAATCCTTGATCTTGTCGGTTGTGACCGCTTGCGAACCGATTTTATCTTCCGTGACCGCTAGATCAACGATTTTGTCAGTAGTAATCGCTTGATCTTGTAACTTTACCGTGGTGATGGCGCCATCTTTGATTTTTTCAGTGGATACTGCTTGATCCTGCAACTTTTCCGTTGTGATTGCCGCATCTTTGATTTTTTCGGTAGCCACCGCTTGATGGCGAATTTTGTCTTCTGTCACTGCGAAATCTCTGATTTTGTCTTCTGTCACTGCCAAATCTCTGATTTTTTCTTTTGTTATGGCTTGGTCTCTGATTTTGTCCTTGGTGATGGTTTGATCTTTGATTTTGTCTTTGGATACAGCCTGGTCTCCAATTTTTTCTTCGGTCACGGCTTTTTCTGCCAAATGTTCGGCGAAGATCAGTCCGGGGACCAGATGGGGGGATTGGATGCTCTGTTTTTGGATGTGCTCGGTGCTAATACTTGCAGCTGTCAGATGCTCGGTTTGGATAGCCTGTTCAGCCAGATGGGCAGAGTGGATTTGCGATGGTGCGATATGGTCG
Organism: Laceyella sacchari; assembly: GCF_024927925.1. Classification (NCBI taxonomy): domain Bacteria; kingdom Bacillati; phylum Bacillota; class Bacilli; order Caryophanales; family Thermoactinomycetaceae; genus Laceyella; species Laceyella sacchari. Next base: position 2,121,049 of record NZ_CP103866.1, on the reverse strand, counting down.
GCCAATACGACCGATTCACCCAGATGTTGGGATTGAATTGCTTGTTGGGACAGATGTTCAGATGCGATACATTCTTTCTGCAGATGATGGCCGTGAATTTGCTCATCAGCCAGATGAGAGGAGTGGATGCATTGTTCTGACAGGTGTTCGGCGTAGATGGCGTTGGGAGAGATTTTGTCGCCGGTTACTGCCCCTTGGCCAAGGTGATCCGTCAACACGGCCCCTTGCGCGAGATGCGCGGCGTGAATTTGTTGTTCTTCGATATGGGGAGACAACACCGATGCCGGCTTGATGTGTTCGCTTTGCACAGCGTGCGGTGCAATTTTCCCTGCTGTGACGGCTTGATCGTGCAAATGCCCGGTTTCGATTTGTTCCTTTTGCAGATGGGACCCATTAATCGCTTCAGGAGTCAAGTGTTCCTCGTAAATGGATTGTGGCGCGATTTTTTCTCCAGTGACGGCTTCATCGTGCAAATGCTCGGTTTCGATCTGCTTCGTTTGAAGATGGGAACCTCTGATTGCTCGAGGAGCAACATGTTCCCCGTAGATGGATTGCGGCGCAATTTTTCTTGCAGTGACCGCTTCATCGCGCAAATGTCCGGTCTCGATCTGATTCGCTTGGAGATGTGTACCGCTGATCGCTTGGGAGGTCAGATGTTCTCCGTGGATGGACTGTGGCGCAATTTTTTTCGCAGTAACTGCTTGCTCGCGCAAATGCTCAGTATCGATCTGATCCGCTTGGAGATGGGAACCACTGATCACTCGAGGAGCCAAATGTTCCTCACGAATGGACTGCGGTGCGATTTTATTTGCAGTAACTGCTTGCTCGCGCAAATGCCCCGTTTCGATCTGGTCCGCTTGGAGATGGGAACCGTTGATTGCTTGGGGAGTTAAATGTTCTCCATAGATGGATTGTGGTGCGATTTTCTCCGCAGTGACGGCGTTGGCCTTAATGTGTTGTTCTCCGATCTGACCGTTTAGGATATGGGAGCTGCGCACGATTTGTTCCGATAGATGTTCTGACCGTATCGCTTGCGGCGCAATGTTGGTTGCAGTCACGGAAAATTCGGCCAGATGTTCGTTGCTCACCGAATCAGGGGCAAGATGATCGCCAGTGACAGCTTGTGGTGCGATATGCTGGCTTTCCACTGCCGCATCGGCCAATTTGCGGGCGGTGACGGATTCGTTCATCAGGTGTTCTGTTTTGATTTGATCATGATCGATGTGTTGGCTGAGAATCACTTTATCATCCAGATGTGAGCTGTTAATGTTTCGCGAGGCGATTTTGTTAGCTGTGATCGCATGGTCAGCCAGTTTGTTTGTTGAAATGCAATAATCGATGATTTTTTCTGCGGAGATCGATTCGGGTGCCAATTTGGCCGTTGTAATAGAATGGTCAACCAGCTTGGAACCAGAGATGGAATTGTTGGCAATGTGTTGTTCGCTGATGCTCGCATCTTTGATGTGTGTTTTGCCGATGCATTGCTCTTGAATGTGCCCTTCTCCGATGATGTTTGGAGCCAAATGCTTGGACTGGATGGCTTGCTCTTGAATAGAAGCGGAGCGGATGCTGCCGGGCGCGATCTTGTTCCCGGTGACGGCATGTTCAGCGATGTGTTCTTCTTTGATCACATGGGGGGACAAATGAATGCCTTCGATGATATGATGTTGCAAATGATGGCTGTGAATAGATGCGGCGGCCAGTTTTTCTTCCGTGATCATGTGGTCTTGCAGATGCCGGGATTCAATTGCCCGATCGACCAGATGGCGGCCATGGATGGCGGAGGAGATGATTTTTTCGCTGGTAATGGATTCATTGGCCAATTTGTCTTTGGTGATGGCCCCTTTTTGGACCTTGTCGGCGGAAACCGAGTCATCAGCCAGCTTGGCACTGTTGATGATGCCATTTGCCAAATGGTTGGTGTGGATCGAACCGTTTTTTATTTTATTGCCGCATATCGCTTGATCAGCTAAGTGCTCGTTTTGGATGTGGCCGATCGCCAAATGTTTGCCAAGGACGGAATGGTCTTTCAATTTGGTTTCGCCGATGCTGCGATCAGACAATTTGCTTCCGGGAATCTCATTTTCCCTGATGTGTTTGGCAAGAATCGTTTCCCTTTTGATTTTGTCGCTGCCGATAATGTCATCATCCAGGTGGTATTCTTTGATCGTTTTTTTGGCGATTTTGGCCGATGTCACCGCTTCAGCGGCCAGTTTGGGCTCTGTTACCGCTTCGTGGTCCAGATGTTCTGCCCGGATGGCGCCGTTTTTGATTTTTTTCCCGTCCAGCGATTGATTGGCGATTTTCTCAGCGGTGACCGCCCCGTCGGTCAAGTCGTCGGTATAGATGAACGCTTCATTGATTCCGTGGGGGTTCCGGGCTTTTCTCACTTCAGATACCGTTTTGGCAGGGGGCGTTTCGGTATCGGTTTGGCTTACCGCCGGTTCGTTTGACGGGGGTGCCTCCGATGGCGCGGGTTGGTTATGTGAAGCGGTATAGGTCCATTTTTTCTTGAAATTAGGTGTTTCATTGTCAAGTAGCCACAGCTCATCCAGAACCCTTTCATCCGCTAACGGATCTTTTTTCGTTTTCTTTTTAGATGACGGAATGATCTTTTTCTTCTTCAATTTTCTAACCCCTTTCCCTAGGCCATTGCAACTTTGATAGGTATATTCACTAACCTTGTGAATGGAGCATGTCATCCTGTATTTTGATAAAAGGTAAGGAAAAGGGAGGTGATTCGCCCAGTCGGCGTCAAACAAAAAAAGGGGCGCGTTTGCCCCTGTTACAGCACGGTGGAGACGGAGTTTTCGGAGCTTCTGTTGAATGCTTGCGCATCACCCAAGTTGATCGGTACTTGGATGTTGACGTTGGCGAGGCCCGCGCTTTGCGCGCCTGTGCGTGCCACGTTGCTCACCCGTGCTCTGGTGCTGCTGACTGCGCGACGGCGTCTTTTCGGTTGAATAAACACCACACAGTGTTTTTTTGGGCAACCCATTCGGATTCACCTCCTTTCAGTTGGATGGGGGAATTGGATATGTACGGGGGGAGGAGTTCCCCCCTATGCTGAATGACGTTACAGCAAGTTGGAGACGGAGTTTCCGGAGCTTCTGTTGAATGCTTGCGCATCTCCCAGGTTGATCGGCACTTGAACGTTCAGGTTGATCAATCCGGCGCTTTGTGCACCCGTGCGCGCCACGTTGTTCACCCTTGCTCTTGCGCCACCCACAGCGCGACGACGTCTGTGTTTTTTAATGACGATCAGACAGTTCTTTTTTCTGCAGCAACCCATTGTCTTTCACTCCTTTTTAATTATTTTTGTTCAGGATTTGAATCATTTTGCCCTTGCGGCGGGGTCGGAATTTGCTTTTCGATGATATTCACCAGGTTGGGGGCAACTTGTTGCAGAATGGAAGCGGCTGCACCATTAACTGCCCCACCGCCGGTGATTAAGCCAATCAGCTGTTCGAGGATACCCAGCAAGCTGCCGACGACGCCAGTCAGGATGCCAGTCGCGCCTGTGACGACACCTGCCACCGCGGTGATAGCTTGAACGGGAAGCCCGAGAATGAACGTGATCAAGTCAGAAATTTGTTGTGCTTTTAATTGTTGCGCTGCTGGGAGTTTGCTGTTTGCTTCTTCGATTAAGGAACGGATCGCCTCCAATTGTTCCGGGGTGTAGGAATGGTTGCTCATCATGTTTCACCTCCTTTCAAGGCTGAGAAACGTGATTGGGGATGAGTTAGAGGGCATTGGTTGTTGAGTTTTGATCGCTGTTGTTTAAGGTGGTTGCATCGCCGGTGTTGACAGGAACCTGAACAATGATGTTGATTAGTCCGCTTACCGCCCCGATGTTGGCTGAGTTGTTTACATTGCTGGAGGTAGAAGTTGCTGGCCGGGACAGTTTACGCCGTCGTCGGCGACGCCGGCGGGTTTCAAAGGGAAGTGCGCCGTAATGCAGGAGAAACCATCGACAACGCCTGCAAAGCAAGGGTCTTTTGCGTTTTTTGCGGCGGCAGCTTGAAACGTAGACTAGCTTGTAGACTTCCATCGCTCTTTCACTCCTTTCTCTTTGTTGATTTCAACTTCTCCTTTCGCAGTGCTTGCTTCACTGCATCTTTTGTACCGGGTTTTATGATTTCCGCCAAAGCCATCAATTGTTGTAACTTAGCGGGAACTTTGTCATTTTCCAAACTGTTGAGCAACAGATCGTAAACTTTTAATTTAATCATTTTCTCCAGACCGACGGTGACCTGATCCAAGGTTTTCTTATCTGATGTCAATTGCTGGCACCTCCCTGATGGCTATGCTATCAATTTCTAATGTTAATACAATATATTCTTTGTTTACGGAATGGTGATTGAGTTTTGAAAAATAGTTTACTATCTTGATAGCGTGATGTTTGGCAGAAATAAACTTAGAAGCAGAAGGTAAAAAGTAAAATTATTAGAATATTGTGATATAATTTAATCAGGACATACGTTTAAGCGAGATGGAGGTGTGCAGATGATTTTAACCAAAGGATTGCTTCGTTCTGCACAAAACTTTTCTGATCGATTGGCGGTTGTGGACGGCAAAGTCGCCCACACCTATCGTGCGTTTTCTGATAGAGTCAGCCGGTTGCAGCAAGCATTGAAGCAAGAAGGAATCGAGAAAGGGGATCGGGTGGCGATTCTCATGTTCAATGATTTTCGTTATCTAGAATTATTTTATGCGGTCACTGCGATCGGAGCGATAGCCGTTCCGCTCAATTATCGGTTGACGGCAGCGGAAATTGTTGAGCAGTTGCGCGATTCCAGTCCGAAAGCTCTCTTTTTTCATCAGGAATTCTCTCCCATCGTTGCCGGGATGGTGATGCGTGTCCTGTCAGTGCGTTTGTTTGTGAGAGTTGAAGGAGAGCGAAAGGAAGAGAAGATCGGGTTTATGATCGATTATGAAGAGTTGCTGCGGCCGTATTCCCCTCAGCCCCTCGCTTATGGTGAAGTGATAGAAGATGATGTGGCGGGAATCTTTTACACAGGGGGCACGACCGGGCGATCCAAAGGGGTGATGCTGACGCATCGCAATTTGGTGAGCAACGCTTACCATGCGGCGCTCACGTTTCGCTTTGACCGCTTTACCCGTTATGTCCACGCGGCGCCTATGTTCCATCTCGCTGACGGAGCTTGCACGTTTGCTTTAACTTTGGTCGGAGGAACACACCATATCCTTCGTACTTTTCAGCCTGATCTGTTCTTAGATTGGGTGGAGCAGGCTCAGCCGACTTCGGCGTTACTGGTTCCTACCATGGTCAACCGCCTGATCAATCACCCAGATGTGGAAAAGCGCAATTGCTCTTCGTTGCGACAATTGATCTATGGCGGTTCGGCAATGCCGGTGGAAGTGTTGAAGAAAGCGCGGGAAGTGTGGCCGCATCTTTCATTCACGCATGCATACGGAATGTCGGAAGCCGCACCAGTGGTGACGGCATTGCCGCCGGAAGATCATCAGGTGGAGGAACGTCTTGCTTCATGTGGGCAAGTTGTAACGGGAGTAGAGGCAAAAATCATCAATGACCACGGTGGCGAAGTTGGAGTGGGAGAAGTCGGGGAGTTAATTGTGCGCGGGCCCAATGTGATGAAAGGGTATTGGAACAGACCGGAAGAAACGGCTCTTGTGCTGAGGGATGGTTGGTATCATACAGGAGATATGGTTTATCGGGATGAACAGCATTACCTCTATGTCGTCGACCGTAAAAAGGATATGATCGTAACCGGTGGGGAGAATGTTTACTCAATAGAGGTAGAGCAGGTGCTTTACCAGCATCCGGCCGTGTTGGAAGTGGCGGTGATCGGGGTACCCGACCCCGATTGGGTGGAAGCGGTGAAGGCGTTGGTGGTCAAACGTGCGGACCAGGAAGTGGATGAGCAGACATTGTTGGATTTCTGCCGCGAGCGGTTGGCTGGTTTCAAAGTGCCCAAAAGCTTGACGTTCGTCGAAGAGTTGCCCAAGAGTGCAGCGGGGAAAATATTAAAACGCCTTTTGCGGGAGCAGTATAGCCAACCGGCTGACTGAACCTGACGGCGGATCGCACAGCCTACTCGGCCATGCGATCCATTTTTTATTACAAATTCGTTGTCTCCGGTGTATATGTATTAAGTTCAGTTCGTGGAGAGAGCGGCAGAAAAATTCCGGTTAATCCTCATCACGCATGAAGCAAATGATCTGCCCCTTTCACCAGACATACCCTGGATCTCACGCATCTTCTTGTCAAAAGTTACGCTTGGGCGAACGAGTCGGGATATTCCTCCATGAATGCTTGGATGATACGGGGGTATTCATCGTCATCGATTTCCTCGATCTGTTCATCCCGCACCTCAAAAAAGTAAACATCGGATTGCGGCCGTTCCGGATGGACATACATGGCCATCAACCGTCCGCCATAATCAAGGGTCGCCGCCAGGATGGCGAGAAAGGCTTCTTCATCGGTTTCCAAGCGCTGAAAAAAAATCGGTTCCACTTCTTGTAGAACCATTTCGGCATAGGTGTCGCCTGGATATCGCAAAACCAGAGAGGACTCGGTTTCGTCATCGACAATGTATAAATCTCGTTTGTGTTCCTTTTTCCACAGAAGCAAGAGGTGCTTTACATGGCGATGAATGAACACATATTGGTGCGGTGTTTGAAAGCGGATATTCATACGCGTTCCTCCATGGAGAAATTCTTGTTGGGAAACTCGGCTTGATGGACCGGGGGTTGGAACCGAACCTGTACCAACTGAGTCATTATGTGGAGATCTGTTCATAAATGGCAAGACATGATCTTCCTCCTTCATTACGATGGGTTTCAATCAATGCCATTATAGCAAAAGGGAACGGGTCGCCGCCGAATTATCTTTTACATAGACAAGTTTGTATAACAAACAAATAATCCCAGTAAGTGGAAATGCACTGTTTCGCCCAACTGCTCATACCATATGATAACGAAACTGAAGGATGGGATGAGCGATGACCACCATTCGCAAAAATGTAGCAGATATGAGCAAACAGGAAAAGCGCAGGTTTGTCCGGGCTTTGTTAATCTTAAAGCAAAAACCGGGCCGCATTTCCCCAAGATGGGGCCGGTATGATGATTATGTGTATATCCATTTGAAGTCGATGGAAAACATGACGGCTGTTTACCCGGGATGGGCACACAGCGGGCCGGCGTTTCTCCCATGGCACCGCTATTTGCTGTACCAGTTGGAAAAGGATTTACAAGAGATTGACCCATCTGTGAGCATTCCGTATTGGGATTGGACTGCACAACGACGCTTGGATGATCCGCGGGGGCCGTGGACGGACGATTTTATGGGAGGAACTGGAGACCCGCGGTTAAACTATCGCGTGACCACGGGGCCATTTGCTTATCCGCGGTGGAAGTTGATCTTGTTTGAATATGGTGAACCGCGGTTGCCTTATTTGCGTCGGCAATTGGGAGTGGGTTTGGGAGGGCGTTCGATTTCCCTTCCCACTGCCGCAGAAGTAAAGAGTTGCTTGCGTGAAACGCCATATTATGTTCCCCCGTGGCGAGCAAAGCTGAATTTGCTAAGACCTGATAGTCCAGCTGTCCGACCCAGCTTTTGCAACCGCTTGGAGGGATGGTACGGGAAAGGGAACATCCACAACATCGTCCATCGTTGGATCGGCGGGGCTGCGCGAGGGTCCATGGCCTGGATGAGTGCGCCCAATGATCCGATTTTTTGGTTGCATCACGCCATGATTGACCGTTTGTGGGCTATTTGGCAAGCAAACCATCCTAAAGAAAAATATCAACCGGCGGGGATGAATGGGGAGCGCGGGCCGCGCGGCCACAACCTGCATGATGCGATGGAGCCTTGGAAGTCCATGGGACGGAAAGTGACGCCGGCGATGGTGTTGGATATGGAGAAATTGGGGTATCGCTATCAATAGAGGAAAAAGCCAAAATGTCCACGCTCAACCGAGCGCGACATTTTGGCTTTTTGTGGTTAAGATGGCACGACAGTAATGTAGCCGATCATCGGTCCTTCATGTTGCGCACTCAAATGGTCATGGCAAATGATTTCAAACGTGCCCACTTTGTCAGGGATGAACTCAACCGTGGTCACTTCCCCTTTGGCCACCTCGCTGTTCACCTGGAAAGAGGGGATAGAGAAATGATGCTTTTTCCCATGGAATCCATGGATGTGTAAGCGGATTTTATCCCCTTTGACCACCGTAATGAACCCGGGGTCAAACCGATACACTTCCACTTCTTTGCCACCGTGGTTGGCTTCGTGCTCCACCGTGAACACGTGAATATCACGCGTAACTTGCTTTGCATTGGCGCGGGCGGTTGATTTGCCCGAAGCCGGGGAATCCTGATAAAAAAGAAAATCGGGGCGAAACAAGGCGATGCCAAGGAGGATCAGCCCCCCTGCAATAGAAAGAACGAGCCAACGGGTTGATGTGCCCATCATTTTCACCTCACTATCCTGAGCCGGCACCCAGGGTTTCCTAATAATTCCTTCTTATGGATGATAATCCCTTTTTGTTCGGGGAAATAACACAGAGGCACGTTTCTGCCACTCGCAAATGTTGTGTTTTTTGCTATAATGACAGGTGGGATAAGCGGGAGGGACGACGCTCAATCTTCTTTCCCATTGTTCGAGATGTGCCCATTCTCTACATAGTGGAATGGTGAAGGAGGTTACGTCATGGAAAAGAAGTTCGTAGATACCAGCCACCAAGACAATGAATTTATTGATTTTATGGTTTCCGCCGGTGTCGCTACGGCTCTGTTTTTGGGAATTTTTGTTGTAGCGACCGCGGTGCAATTGATGATGTAATTTTGTTGAAAGAGGGGGTTTCTGGCTGGAAATCCTCTCTTTTTATGATGGGGTTGGAGCTGTCGTAATAGAGCGGCGGTTGGCAAAAAAACACGTGTGAGCTATACTTCAAGATGGGTTAAACGGGTGAAGTTTTTTCAGCCCGATTTCGGGATCACCTTTTTGTAAGGGGATTCAAGGAAATCTGGGTGCTGATACATAGAATGGAGACGCGTTTGCCCATGATTGACCATGGATTGGAGGATCCGGGAATGAACGTTCATGAGTATCAAGGAAAGCAAATCCTGAAAAAATATGGTGTTGTGGTTCCGAACGGCCATGTTGCTTTCTCTCCGGAAGAGGCAGTAGAAGCGGCAGAGCGCCTGGGTGGAGACCTGTGGGTGGTTAAAGCTCAAATCCATGCTGGTGGCCGGGGCAAAGCAGGCGGTGTCAAATTGGCGCGCAGCTTGGATGAAGTGAAAGCGCACGCTACGGAATTGATCGGTAAGAAACTGGTGACGCACCAAACCGGCCCAGAAGGGAAAGAAGTTAAGCGTCTGCTGATTGAAGAAGGTTTGCCGATTGAGAAGGAATACTATGTGGGCGTGGTAATTGACCGCTCCACCCACCGCGTCGTGATGATGGCGTCGGAAGAAGGTGGCACCGAAATTGAGGAAGTGGCTGAAAAAACCCCGGAAAAAATCTTCAAAGAAGTGATTGATCCGGCTGTAGGTATGATGCCGTTCCAAGCAACCCGCTTGGCTTATAGCATCAATATCCCCAAGGACAAAATCAAGCAAGCCGTTAAATTTATGCTCGCTCTGTACCAAGCATTCGTGGAGAATGATTGCTCCTTGGCGGAAATCAACCCGCTCATCACCACCACGGACGGCCGTGTGATGGCGCTTGACGCCAAATTGAATTTTGACTCCAATGCGCTCTTCCGCCACAAAGATATTTTGGAAATGCGCGACTTGGATGAGGAAGATCCAAAAGAGATTGAAGCGTCGAAATACGATCTCAGTTATATCGCGCTCGATGGCAACATCGGTTGCATGGTTAATGGTGCGGGCTTGGCCATGGCCACCATGGATATCATCAAACATGTCGGCGGCGAACCGGCCAACTTCTTGGATGTGGGCGGCGGCGCTACCGAAGATAAAGTGCGCGAAGCGTTTAAGATCATTTTGTCCGACCCCAATGTAAAAGGCATTTTCGTCAATATTTTCGGTGGAATTATGAAGTGCGACGTCATCGCTAACGGCGTAGTTGGCGCGGCGAAACAAATCGGCTTGGACCGCCCGTTGGTAGTCCGCTTGGAAGGCACCAATGTTGAATTGGGCAAGAAGATCTTGAATGAGTCCGGACTGGATATTGTGGCGGCTGACTCCATGGAAGACGGCGCGAAGAAAATTGTGGAATTGGTGAAATAAGGAAATATAGGGACGCCCGAGAAAGGTGGGTTTATAAAGTGAGCATTTTTGTGAACAAAGATACGAAAGTGATTACGCAAGGGATTACAGGAGCAACCGGCTTGTTCCATACCAAACAGGCGCTGGAGTACGGCACCAAAGTGGTGGGCGGGGTTACCCCGGGCAAAGGTGGCACCGAGGTTGAAGGCGTACCTGTATTCAACACGGTGAGAGAAGCAGTGGCGGCGACCGGAGCGAACGCTTCCGTTATTTACGTTCCGCCAGCGTTTGCTGCCGATTCGATCATGGAGGCCGTTGACGCTGAGTTGGATCTGGTTGTGTGCATCACAGAAGGGATTCCGGTTCTGGACATGGTGAAAGTGAAACGGTATATGGAAGGCAAGAAGACACGCCTCATCGGTCCGAACTGTCCAGGTGTTATCACCCCCGGCGAGTGCAAAATTGGGATTATGCCAGGATATATCCACCAACCAGGCCACGTGGGTATCGTTTCGCGCAGTGGAACGCTGACCTACGAAGCGGTTCACCAATTGTCCACCCGTGGTATCGGCCAGTCCACCGCTGTGGGCATCGGGGGCGACCCTGTCAATGGCACCGATTTCATCGATTGCTTGCGGGCCTTTGAAGCTGATCCAGAGACCAAAGCAGTTGTGATGATCGGGGAAATTGGTGGCACAGCTGAAGAGGAAGCAGCTGAATGGATTAAAGCGAACATGACCAAACCGGTTGTTGGTTTCATCGGCGGTCAAACCGCGCCTCCAGGAAAACGGATGGGCCATGCCGGCGCAATCATCTCTGGCGGCAAAGGTACCGCAGCCGAGAAAATCGCCACCCTGCAACGTTGCGGTGTGACGGTGGCACCGACTCCGTCCGTTATTGGCGAAACATTGGTGAACGTATTGAAAGAACGAGGGTTGTTAGACGCTTGCACCACAGGTAAATAACAACGATCCAAGGGAACCTCTCGCCGGGTTCCCTTATTTTTTTCCTGGAGGGGAAGTGACTTGTATGGAGAAACGTGAATGTTGTATCATACTGAGTCAAGTGGAAGGGATCGGTTGGCAGACGGTTGATCGGTTTATGCGGCTTGCAGGGGAACCAACGCACATCAGCGTCGGCGAGATGTTGAATATATTGCGGATGTTGGGCGTCGCCGAGCGGGTGGTCGACCGGGCCAAAGCCTGTGCCCATTCTCTGTCCCAGCAGGTAGAAGCATGGGCAGCGGACGGGATCGAAGTCATCACTCGCTTTGATGAGGCATATCCTTTGTACCTGACGGAAATCGCGCAACCACCGTGGGTATTATTTTGTAAGGGTGACCGTTCTTTGCTGGGGGAGCCGAGCGTGGCCGTGGTGGGAACTCGTAAGCCCACGCCTTACGGATTGCGGGTTACGCGTATGTTGGCGCAAGCGCTGGCCGAACAGGGGCTCGTCGTCACCAGCGGGATGGCCAATGGCATCGACGGGGAAGCACACCGCGCCGTGTTAAAATCAACAGGGCGGACGATTGCTGTGCTGGGGGCGGGCATTGATGTGATCTATCCCAAGAATCATCGGACGTTGTATCAAGAATTGACCAACCGGGGGCTTGTTGTTTCCGAAATGCCTCCAGGGACTCCACCGCACCCGGGTTTATTTCCGCGGCGCAACCGCATCATTAGCGGATTGTCCCTGGGCACGTTGGTAGTGGAAGCTGCGGAGCGGTCAGGATCGTTGATCACTGCCGATTTTAGCATGGAACAAGGGCGGGAAGTATTCGCTGTGCCCGGCCCCATCACAACAACGCAAAGCCAGGGGACACTAAAATTGATCCAACAGGGAGCCAAATGCGTGCGTTCGGTAGAAGATATATTGGAAGAAATTCCATTTGTGGCGTATAATCAAGCCGTTCAACAAGATACGGTCACCTCTTCGGATTTGACGGAAGCGGAACAGTGGTTGCTGGAGCGAGTGGCGCCTGATCGGCCCGTGTCGATTGACCGGATCATGAGCTTGTCGGGGACGAAGTGGGAATTTGGTCAGATTCATCAGTCCTTGCTAAGTTTGGAACTGAAGGGTATGATCGCCTCCATGCCGGGAGGGCAGTACATTCGCAAATAGCTGTGACCGATGCGTGATTCTTTTCTCAGTTGAATAATGAACATCAAATTTGGTATTGTTACAAATACGAGTGTAAAAAACATCCGTAGAATACATGGCGATACTGTTGAGGGGAGGGCCATCTTATGGCCGATTCGCTGGTTATTGTCGAATCGCCCGCGAAAGCCAAAACCATTAAAAAATACTTAGGGAGCAAATACATTGTCAAGGCTTCGATGGGGCATGTGCGCGACTTGCCAAAGAGCCAAATGGGAGTCAATGTGGAAGATAAATTCACACCCAAGTACATTACCGTTCGGGGAAAAGGGGATGTCTTGAAAGAGTTGCGCCAGGCCAAAAAGAAAGTGAAGCGCGTGTATCTGGCCGCCGACCCTGACCGCGAAGGGGAAGCGATTGCTTGGCATTTGGCGCATATTCTCGACGTGCCACTCGATCAGGAATGCCGCGTGGTGTTTAACGAAATTACCAAACAAGCGGTGAAGGACGCTTTTAAACATCCACGTAAGATCAACATGGATTTAGTCAATGCGCAACAGGCGCGTCGTATCTTGGATCGGCTCGTTGGCTACGGTATCAGCCCGATTTTGTGGAAAAAGGTGAAAAAAGGGTTGAGCGCGGGGCGCGTGCAATCCGTTGCGGTCAAGTTAATCATGGATCGCGAGTTGGAGATTCGGCAATTCGTCCCTGAAGAATATTGGACGGTTACGGCCGTCTTGGCTAGTGGCGAAGATGAGGTGGAAGCGAAATTCCACGGTTACCACAATAAGAAAACAGAATTGAAGAGTGCGGAAGAAGTAGATAAACTGCTTGCTGACATCAAAGGGAAGCGCTTTATCGTCGAGGAAATCAAGACGAGCGAACGCAAACGCAATCCTGCTCCCTCGTTTATCACTAGCACGTTGCAACAGGAAGCGGCGCGCAAATTGAACTTCCGTGCCCAAAAAACGATGGCCGTCGCACAACAGTTGTATGAAGGGATCGATCTCGGCAAAGAGGGAACAGTCGGATTGATCACATATATGCGTACCGACTCTACCCGCATCTCAGAGACGGCCCAGGCTGAAGCGAAAGCTTACATCGAACAGACTTATGGCAAAGAATATTTACCGGCGTCCCCACGCACGCACAAGAAAAAAGCAGGTGCGCAAGACGCCCATGAAGCGATCCGACCGACATCTGTCCTGCGAAAGCCGGCGGATATCAAAGAGTATTTGTCACGGGATCAGTTTCGACTGTACAAACTGATCTGGGAGCGGTTTGTTGCTTCACAGATGGCAACGGCGGTTTTTGATTCGGTTACGGCAGATATCCGCGCGGGAGACGCTTTGTTCCGAGCCACGGGGTCGAAGCTGAAGTTTGCCGGATTTATGAAAGTGTATGTGGAGGGCAATGACGAAAATAAAAAGGAAGAAGATCAGTTGTTGCCGCCGCTTACTGAGGGGCAAACCCTCAAACGGAAACGCATCGACCCCAAACAGCACTTTACCCAGCCGCCTCCGCGCTATTCCGAGGCGAGCTTGGTGAAAGAGCTGGAAGAGAAAGGAATCGGGCGGCCTAGTACCTATGCGCCCACGTTGGAAACGATCCAGAAGCGTGGATATGTGTTTTTGAAAGAGAAACGGTTTGTTCCCTCTGAGTTGGGGGAGATTGTGATCCAATTGATCGGAGAATTCTTCCCGGAGATTTTGGATGTGAAATTCACGGCGAATATGGAAGATGACTTGGATCAAGTGGAAGAGGGAAAAGCGGATTGGATTCAAGTCCTAGACCACTTTTACCAGCCGTTTCAAAAGCGGTTACAGACGGCTGAAAAAGAGATGGCAGAAGTAGAGCTGGAAGATGAGGTTTCCGATGAAGTATGTGAGAAATGCGGCAGTCCGATGGTGTACAAATTTGGCCGTTTCGGCAAGTTTTTGGCTTGCTCCGCGTTTCCGGAATGCCGCAATACCAAAGCCATCGTCAAGTCGACCGGAGTGACGTGCCCAGAATGCAAACAAGGTGAAGTGGTCGAACGCAAAAGCAAAAAACAACGAACCTTTTATGGTTGCAACCGATACCCCGACTGTGAATTCGTTTCATGGGATGCGCCGGTCGCGCGCCCTTGCCCCAAGTGCAAAGGGATGATGGTGGAGAAAAGAGGGAAAAAGGGAACGGTGATTCGTTGCACCTCATGTGACTACAACGAAGAAACGAAGGACTAAGGAGAGAAGATAACCATGACACAACCAGTTGTGACCGTCGTTGGTGCTGGCCTTGCCGGCAGTGAAGCCGCATGGCAGTTGGCAGAACGGGGTGTGCGCGTCAAGCTGTATGAAATGCGGCCTGTCAAAATGACGCCGGCCCACCGCGGAGGCCAGTTTGCTGAGTTGGTGTGCAGCAATTCTCTGCGCGCCGCTACCTTGACCAACGCAGTCGGTATTCTGAAGGAAGAGATGCGCCGCCTGGATTCCTTAATCATGCGCGCCGCGGATAAACATGCTGTTCCGGCGGGAGGGGCGCTGGCGGTTGACCGGGAAGGCTTTTCGCAAGAGATCACCGACACGCTTCACAATCATCCTCTTGTGGAAGTAGTAAATGAAGAGCTGGAAACCATTCCGGATGGGCCGGTGGTAATCGCGACCGGGCCACTGACGTCGGCGTCGCTGTCCGCACGGTTAAAGGAGCTGACAGGGGAAGAGTATCTGTATTTTTATGATGCCGCTGCTCCGATTGTAGAAAAAGAGAGCATCGACATGGAGAAAGTGTTTGTGGCGTCCCGCTATGACAAAGGGGAAGCAGCCTATTTGAATTGTCCGATGACCGAAGAGGAATTTGACCGCTTTTATGAAGCGCTTGTCTCGGCCGAGACAGCCCCGTTGAAGGAATTTGAAAAAGAGATATACTTCGAGGGATGCATGCCGATTGAGGTGTTGGCCAAGCGGGGTAAGAAAACACTGCTTTTCGGCACGATGAAACCGGTCGGATTGATCGATCCGCGAACGGGGAAACGGCCTTACGCCGTCGTCCAGTTGCGCCAGGACAACAGTGCGGGTACCTTGTTTAACATCGTCGGTTTCCAAACCCATTTGAAGTGGGGACCGCAGAAAGAAGTGATTCAATTAATCCCTGGTTTGGAAAATGCCGAGATTGTCCGGTATGGCGTCATGCACCGCAACACATTTATCAATTCCCCCAAACTGTTGAAGCCGACGTACCAATTCCGCGAACGTGAAGACTTGTTTTTTGCGGGACAGATGACGGGAGTGGAAGGGTATGTGGAATCGGCCGCCGCGGGGTTGATTGCGGGGATCAATGCCGCCCGGTTGGTACAAGGGCAGGAATTGACTGTACCGCCCAAAACGACGGCTATTGGCAGCTTGGCACACTATATTACCACAGCCGATCCCAAACATTTCCAACCGATGAATGCCAATTTTGGATTATTTGAGGAGTTGCCTGTGCGGATTCGGGGTAAAAAAGAACGTGCGGAAAAATATGCAGAGCGAGCGCTGGAAGAAATTGCAGTGTTTGCTCGCCAGGTGGCCGATTGCTGATCGACGGCCACTGAGGGTAGCAGAAGGAGCGCAAGATTCGACAGGATTGGGATGAGACCAATGACCTGTGGGTGAAAGAGAAAGCGGCTGGAAGCCTGTAAGCAAGTTGATTGCCAAACAAAAGGAGGAGAGCGGGCAACCTGAAGCTTAGCAGGAGTATGACACCTTCAGCTCTCAGGGAGAGGCCCGCCGCCTTTCGTGTCATCGACTGAAATCATAGATATGGGCTTGCCGTTATCTTACCCCTCCTTCAAGCTGGATTGGCGCACGGATTATGCTGAATCTGACGTACCAAAGAGGAGGAAATCACGATATGGGTCAATTCCACGCCACCACGATTTTTGCGGTGAGGCATAAAGGAGAGGCCGCCATTGCTGGAGACGGGCAAGTGACTTTTGGCAATCAAATGATCATGAAGCACGGTGCTAAAAAAGTGCGCCGTTTGTATAAAGGGCAAGTGTTGGCCGGATTTGCCGGCTCTGTTGCCGACGCCATCACCCTATTTGAGAAGTTTGAAGCCAAGCTGGAGGAGTTTCACGGCAATCTGGCCCGTGCCGCTGTCGAGCTGGCTAAAGAGTGGCGGACGGATAAAATGTTGCGCCAATTGGAGGCGATGATGATCGTACTGAACCGTGAGCAATTGCTTCTCATCTCGGGGACGGGGGAAGTGATCGAACCCGATGACGAAGTGTTGGCCATCGGATCAGGCGGGAGCTATGCATTGTCCGCCGGGAGGGCGTTAAAACGGTATGCTCCTGATCTGACAGCGCGGGAAATCGCATATGCCGCACTCAGCATTGCCAGTGAAGTGTGTGTCTTTACCAATGACCAAATCATTGTGGAGGAGATTTGACATGACGCTATTGAATCCCCAACAAAAATGGACTCCACGACAAATTGTGGCGGAATTGGATAAATACATCGTGGGCCAGGATAAAGCGAAACGGGCAGTGGCCATCGCGCTTCGTAACCGTTACCGTCGTTCGCTCTTGCCCGATGACCTGAAAGAGGAAGTGATGCCCAAAAACATTTTGATGATCGGTCCAACAGGTGTCGGGAAAACGGAGATTGCCCGCCGCTTGGCCAAGCTTGTTGGAGCGCCGTTCGTCAAATTGGAGGCGACCAAGTTCACCGAAGTGGGCTATGTAGGGCGCGACGTAGAATCAATGGTGCGCGATCTGGTTGAAACAGGTATTCGTATGGTAAAACAGGAGAAATTGGAAAGTGTAAAAGAGCAGGCGCGACAATTGGCGGATGAACGAATTGTCGAAATATTGGTACCGGAGAAAAAAGCGGCGTCTGCCTTTAAAAATCCATTGGAGCTACTTTTCCAGCAAAATAGCGGATCATCTAGCCAGGCGCAAGATCCCAGTGAGCAAGCGCGCATCCGCAGTGAGCGGCAACAGATGAGGGAGAAACTGGCAAGGGGTGAGTTGGAAGAACAGATCATCGAAATTGAGGTAGAAGAGCAAGCCCCCATGATGGATATGTTTCAAGGCATGGGCATCGACCAGATGGGCATGAACATGCAAGAGATGTTGGGGCAATTTATGCCTAAGAAAAAGAAGCGCCGCCGTTTGAAAGTGAAAGACGCGCGCGAAGTCTTGATTCAACAGGAAGGCCAGAAGCTGATCGACATGGACATGGTGACCCAAGACGCGATCGAGCGCGTTGAACAATCCGGCATCATCTTCCTTGACGAGATTGACAAAATCGCTGGCAAAGACCGGCACGGACCGGATGTTTCCCGAGAAGGGGTTCAGCGGGACATTCTGCCTATCGTAGAAGGCTCTACAGTGATGACCAAATACGGCCCGGTCAAAACCGACCATATCTTGTTCATTGCTGCCGGGGCTTTCCACGTGTCCAAACCTTCCGATCTCATTCCCGAATTGCAAGGACGGTTCCCTATTCGGGTTGAACTGGATGACTTGACCGCCGACGACTTTGTTCGCATTCTGACTGAGCCGAAAAGTGCTTTGATCAAACAATACACGGCTTTGTTAGAAACCGAAGGGATTCAGGTGACATTCACTCCTGAAGCCATTCAGGAATTGGCCCGCTTGGCCGCTGAAGTGAACCGTTCCACGGAAAACATCGGAGCGCGGCGGTTGCACACCATTCTGGAATGCCTCCTGGAAGAATTGTCGTTTGAGGCTCCTGAGATCAGAATGGGCGAAATTACGATCACGCCGCAATATGTCAAACAGCGCCTGCAGGATATTGCCGAGGATCGCGATTTGAGTCAATACATCTTATAGAGAGGAGAATGAGGGCGATGCATCTCCTGTCCAAGTCGAGGCGAATCAATCGCTTGTTGCAACAGGCAGAGGGACGGGCGGTCAGCTTTATGGAGATGTCCCGCATCATGAGCGAGGTGATCGCATGCAACATCTATGTGATCAGCCGCAAAGGGAAAATATTGGGATGTGGAAGTCCTGTGTCGGGAACCGGAGTAGAGCTTGAAAATATGAATGCGGGTGAAAAGATTACTGCCGAAATCAACGCCCAATTGCTCGGATTCTCAGAAACGAATGCCAATATTGAGTCGCTGGGCGAATTACATTTTGCCAACCCGGCGCCGCTTTCCCCTTATTTCACCATTGTTCCCATCCAAGGAGGGGGTGAGCGGCTGGGTACATTGTTGCTCGCGCGCCTGGGTAATCCGTTTGTCCATGATGATCTGGTGTTGGCGGAAGTGGCGGCGACTGTCGTCGGCATGGAGATTTTCCGCCAAAAAGCGGAGAAAGCGGCGGGAGACGCACGGTGCCGGGCCATGGTGCAATTGGCGATCGACTCTTTGTCCTTCAGCGAACTTGAGGCGGTCGAGGAGATTTTTGAAGAGATGGACGGCAAAGAAGGGTTGCTGGTCGCCAGCCGCATTGCGGATCGGGCCGGAATCACCCGCTCGGTTATCGTTAACGCCTTGCGGAAGCTGGAAAGTGCGGGTGTTATCGAATCCCGTTCACTGGGCATGAAAGGGACGCACATCAAGATTTTAAACGACCATCTATCGCCGGCATTGGAAAAACTACGCAGTTCTTAACAAATCGCGATTACAACTTGCGTAGCCGAATAGGGATATGGTATATTCTTGAATGGTGCGAACACACACGTCGAGGTAGCGGGCAGGTGGTGCCGGTTTGATCCCGGTTACTGTCCTCGATGACTTCGGCGGAGGATAAAAACCAAACTTAAGGAGGACTTACCCATATGGCAGTTGTATCCATGAAACAATTGTTGGAAGCCGGGGTACACTTCGGACACCAAACCCGTCGTTGGAACCCCAAAATGAGCAAGTACATCTTCACCGAACGTAACGGAATCTACATCATCGACCTGCAAAAAACCGTCAAAATGATGGAACAAGCGTACAACTTCGTACGCGAACTGTCTGCGAACGGCGGCAACGTCCTGTTCGTTGGTACCAAAAAACAAGCGCAAGAGGCAGTGAAAGAAGAAGCTGCGCGTTGCGATATGTTCTATGTGAACCACCGTTGGTTGGGTGGTACGCTCACCAACTTCCAAACCATCCGCAAACGCATCGAGCGCCTGCATGATTTGGAGCGTATGGAAGAAGACGGCACGTTTGATGTGCTTCCGAAAAAAGAAGTTATTCTTCTGAAGAAGGAGCAAGCCAAACTGGAGAAATTCTTGGGCGGCATCAAGCACATGAAAAAACTGCCTGACGCTCTCTTCGTGATCGACCCGCGCAAAGAGCGCATCGCGGTGGCCGAAGCTCGCAAGCTCAACATCCCAATCGTGGCGATTGTTGACACCAACTGCGATCCGGACGAAGTCGATTATGTCATCCCGGGTAACGATGATGCCATCCGTGCCGTTCGTCTGTTCACCGGCAAAATTGCTGATGCGATTTTGGAAGGTCGTCAAGGCGAGCAACAAAGCACAACTGCTTCTTAATGAGTGAAAGAGGGTGGCATGAAACAAATGCGTTTCTTGCCCACCCCTTTTTATACGCAAAAAACTTAAGGAGGACCTCACATGGCAATTACTGCTGCTATGGTAAAGGAACTGCGCGAAAAAACCGGCGCAGGCATGATGGATTGTAAAAAAGCACTCACCGAAACTGGTGGGGACATGAACAAAGCGATCGAGTACCTGCGTGAGAAAGGGATCGCCAAAGCTGAGAAAAAATCGGACCGCATTGCGGCTGAGGGGATTGTTGAATCCTACATACATGCTGGCGGACGGATCGGCGTGCTCGTTGAAGTAAACTGTGAGACCGATTTCGTTGCCAAAAACGAAGATTTCCGTCAATTCGTTAAAGATGTTGCGATGCAAATCGCTGCGATGAGCCCCAAATATGTTCGTCGTGAAGAAATCCCACAAGAAGAGATCGAAAAAGAGCGTGAAATCCTCAGACAACAAGCCCTGCAAGAAGGCAAACCGGCTAACATCGTCGACAAAATGGTGGAAGGCCGCCTGACCAAACACTTCAAAGAAATCTGCTTGGTTGACCAAGCATTCGTGAAAGACTCCGACAAAACGATTGACCAAGTAACCAAAGAATTGATCGCCAGAATTGGAGAAAACATCAACATTCGCCGTTTCGTCCGCTTCGAGATGGGTGAAGGTCTTGAAAAACGCCAAGACAACTTCGTAGAAGAAGTAATGGCTCAAGTGAAGAAAGACTAAGGCAGTTATATAGGGGAACACGGCCAATGTGTTCCCCTTTTTTTAAGACAAGTTGCATATTGGTTGGAACGGAGGAACGTCATGAGTACTCCCAAGTACAAACGGGTTGTCTTGAAGTTGAGCGGTGAAGCTTTGGCAGGAGGAATGGGCTACGGCATCGAATCTAATGTGATTCACTCTTTGGCCAAACAGATCAAAGAGGTTGTGGAACTTGGCGTGGAAGTGGCTGTCGTGGTTGGCGGCGGCAATATCTGGCGTGGGATTAAAGGGTCCGAGCGGGGCATTGACCGGGCCACGGCCGATTATATGGGGATGCTGGCTACAGTGATGAACTCCCTCGCATTGCAAGATGCGCTGGAGAGCATGGACGTCCCCACCCGTGTGCAATCTTCCATTGAAATGCGGCAAGTGGCCGAGCCTTACATCCGCCGGCGCGCAATTCGCCATCTGGAGAAAGGGCGTGTCGTGATTTTTGCAGCTGGAAACGGCAACCCATTCTTCTCTACAGACACGACCGCCGCGCTTCGAGCTGCCGAAATTGAGGCGGAAGTGATCTTGATGGCGAAAAACGGTGTGGACGGCGTCTACACAGCCGATCCCTCCAAAGATCCCAATGCGGAAAAATATGAATCGCTCACATACCTCGAGATCCTCAGCAAAGGGCTGAAGGTGATGGACTCCACTGCTTCCTCACTGTGCATGGACAACAATATTCCGCTGATTGTCTTCAACATCTCTGAAGAAGGCAATATTCGCCGCGTTCTATTAGGAGAACATATTGGAACATTGGTAAAGGGGAGCGTATAAGTATGAACCAGGTGAAAAACCAGGCGCAAGACAAAATGGACAAGGCCATCCAAGTGTTGAAGAAAGACTTGTTGACACTGCGTGCGGGACGGGCTAATCCTGCGATTCTGGATAAGGTGATGGTTGAATATTATGGTTCTGAGATGCCAATCAACCAAACCGCCAACATCTCGGCGCCGGACCCGCGCACGCTGTTGATCCAGCCTTGGGACAAATCCGTTCTGAACGAGATTGAGCGTGCGATCTTGAAATCGGAGTTGGGGTTGACCCCAACCAATGACGGGAGTGTCATTCGCATCACCATTCCGGCACTGACGGAAGAACGCCGGACTGAGTTGGTAAAAGTGGCGCGCAAAATGGGTGAAGAAGCGAAAATCGCCATCCGTAACGTTCGCCGGGATGCCAATGATGAGCTGAAAAAAATGGAGAAAAACGGAGACATTCCTGAAGACACTTCCCGTCGTGGCCAAGAAGAAATTCAAAAACTGACAGACCGTTTCATCAAAGAAGTGGACCAAGTGGTGGGAGATAAAGAGAAAGAAATCATGGAGATTTAACGTGGTTCAATAGAGCATGGTCTGGGTGGGAACCCCTTCGCTTTCGAGGGGGTTTTCTATCTACATTAGCCTTGCTTGTCTGGGGCGTGTCTGAACAAGTCAGACGGCCGGGGGCCGTTTTCATGACACGCCCTGGCGAGATGAGTTCTTGGTTCGGGGGAATGTTCTATGATCAAATCGTTGAAGCGCTTTGTAAGTGCAGAAAATCCAGATAAAGGCGCGAAAAGAACGAAAGAGGAACTGTTGGAATCCATCAAGTCTGCGCCCTTGCCGGAGCATGTTGCCATCATCACAGATGGAAACGGGCGATGGGCCAAAAAGCGCGGCCTTCCGCGTACAGCGGGCCATGCCCAAGGAATGAAGCGTGTGCGCGAAACCATTCGCGCCGCTGATGCGCTGGGAATCAAAGTGCTAACGTTCTATTCCTTTTCCACAGAGAATTGGAAACGTCCGCAAGACGAAGTGGAATACTTGATGAAATTGCCTATTGAATTTTTGAAGACCGACTTGAATGAATTGATCGAGCGTAACGTAAAAGTGCAAATGCTGGGCGAGAAAAGCAAAACTCCCTCGGCCACTCAGCAAGCCCTGTTGGCGTTTGAAGAGAAAACCAAAGATAATACGGGTCTTATCCTAAATTTTGCGATCAATTACGGTTCTCGGGATGAAATCCTTCAAGCCGTTCACCGGATTATAGATGACGTACAAAATGGTCATATTGATAAGGAACAAGTGAATGAACAATTGATGAGTCAATATTTGTTGACCAAGGGATTGCCTGATCCCGACTTAGTCATTCGCACCAGCGGGGAAATCCGCGTCAGCAATTTCTTGTTGTGGCAATTGGCGTATAGCGAACTGTTGTTTACGGATGTACTTTGGCCTGACTTTACCGATGAAATATTCTATGAAGCGATCGAAGACTTTCAAGGTCGTTCGCGTCGGTTTGGAGCGGTGTAATAGACAGGGGAATAGTATATGAAGGAACGTATCATTACAGGTGTATTAGGGGCTGTGGGATTCTTGCTCATCGCCTATGCAGGCGGCTGGCTGTATACGGGTATGATGTTTTTGTTGGCCGTTCTTTCGTTTTTGGAATATGCCAAAATGAATCGGACTCCCCTCACCAGCTTGCAAACGCTCATCGGTGTCGGGATTGTTGCGCTGTTGTTTTTAAGCGGCTTGATAAAAGAGCATATGCTGCCCACAGCGGCTTTCTTGCAGGACCCCGCCCCCATGATGTGTGGCCTTGCCCTTTACATGGTTCTGATCGTTCTGAGCCGAAATCGGTTTGATCTCTTTCAGATGGCTTATCTGTTTGTCGGTGCCATATATATAGGGTATGGGTTTTCCTACATGATGCAGACGATTTGGAAACCGGACGGTTTGACATGGTCGCTGTTGGCGATCTTGGTAACGTGGGCCAATGATTCAGGTGCGTATTTCATCGGCAAACGATGGGGCCAACGCAAATTGTGGCCGGACATCAGCCCCAATAAGACGATTGAAGGATCGCTCGGCGGAGTGCTGTTTGGACTGATAATGAGTCTGATCATCTGCATTGTGTCGGGATTGGGCAACATTATGTTTGCAATTGGAATCGGTTTGTTGATCACGATCGTGGGGCAAGTGGGCGATTTGGTGGAGTCCGCTTGGAAACGAAGTGTAGGCGTGAAGGATTCCGGCACCATATTGCCCGGACATGGCGGTGTGTTGGATCGTTTTGATAGTCTTATTTTCACGTTTATCATCTTGTATCTGTTTCAGGTGGTGTAAAGGGGAGGAATAAAGATGCCGGAGAAGATAGCGATTCTCGGCTCGACGGGCTCAATTGGGACGAGTACGTTGGATGTGGTTGCACAGCATCCAGAGGAATATCAAGTGGTTGCCCTGGCTGCCGGAACCAATGTCGATAAAATGATTGAGCAAGTAAAACAATTTCAACCATTGCTTGTCGCCATGAAAACGAAAGAGGCGGCTGAGCGAGTGGCACGGGAAATCCCATCCCACATCAACGTGTTGTGGGGCGAGAAAGGCATGCTAGAAGTGGCGGCACATCAGGATGCGACGGTTGTTTTGTCGGCGTTGGTGGGGAGTGCGGGGTTAAGGCCTACCTTGGCCGCCATTCGGGCGAAGAAGAAAGTGGCCTTAGCCAACAAAGAAACACTGGTGACGGCAGGTCATATCGTCACAGCCGAAGCCAAACGGAACGGTGTCCCCATTCTTCCCGTCGACAGCGAGCATTCCGCGATCTTTCAATGTTTGAACGGAGAACATTTTGAAGATGTTGTGCGGTTGTTGGTGACCGCCTCCGGTGGGTCCTTCCGGGATCGCACAAGGGAAGAGTTGAAAGACGTTACTGTGGAAATGGCGCTGAAACATCCGAACTGGGCCATGGGCGCCAAAGTCACCATCGATTCGGCAACGATGATGAACAAAGGCTTTGAAGTGATTGAAGCACACTGGTTATTTGATTTGCCATATGAGAAAATAGATGTAATTCTTCATCCTCAAAGCATTATTCATTCCTTGGTCGAATTTCGCGATGGGGCGGTCATGGCTCAGCTCGGCACACCGGATATGAAAGTGCCTATCCAATACGCGCTGTCCTATCCGCGCCGGTTGCCGCTGATGACAGAGCGGTTGGACTTGCTGAAGTTGGCTCGGCTCGATTTCCGCCCAGCTGATTTTAACCGGTATCCGTGTTTGCGGATGGCTTATGAAGCGGGTAAAGCTGGAGGAACCATGACGACCGTTTTAAATGCGGCCAATGAAGTTGCAGTCGCCGCCTTCCTCAAAGGAAACTGTTCCTTCTTGATGATCGAAGAAGTGTTGGAGCGAGCGCTAAATGCGCACACTCCGGTTTCCTGCCCATCGCTGGAAGAAATTGATGAAGCCGACATGTGGGCACGGCAATTTGCTTCCGACGTCATGCTGCACTCGGTGTAGATGGTTTGAGGCTGTTGATTACCGGATGGTGGTGAAAACCCATGCAACAAGTGATTGTGTTTATATTGGTGCTGAGTTTTTTGGTGTTTATCCATGAGTTGGGCCATTTTCTCTTCGCCAAGCGTGCAGGGATATTGGTCAGGGAGTTTGCGATCGGTTTTGGACCGAAGATTTTCGGTAAGATCCACGGGGAAACGTTGTATTCGATTCGGGCCTTGCCGTTGGGCGGCTTTGTGCGCATGGCTGGTGAAGATGCCGAGTTGGTGGAGTTGAAAACGGGCACGCTTGTTTATGCTACGCAGACGGCAGACAAGCTGGATCATGTCTACCTTTACGAGCCGCCGCAACAAGATCAAGCGGTCGTAATGGGTCGCGTGGTGGAGGCTGACTTGGAGAAGGAGCTTTACATCTTGCTCGAAGATCAAGATGGCCGCGAGCATCGCTATGCACTGCATCCCCAGGCGATGATTCATTACGATCAGAAAAATGTGATGCAGATCGCACCCTTGGATCGTCAGTTTGGTTCTAAAACGACTGGACAAAAGGCGATGGCCATTTTTGCCGGCCCCTTGTTCAACATTGTGTTGACGGTGATCCTCTTTACCGTGCTTACGATGATGTCTGGAATCGAAGATCGGTTGCCAGTGGATGAAGTAGTGGCCAATTCGCCTGCAGCCAAAGCCGGTATCCAGGCTGGGGATTTGATCACGGCGGTTGATGGCAAAGAAGTCCGGAATATGGATCAATTGCGGTATGCGTTGATCGAGTCCAAAGGCCAGGAAGTGAAGGTGACCGTCAAGCGCGGTGAGCAGGTGAAGGAATTCGGGGTCACCCCTCAAAAAAATGGGGAATTGTATCAAATTGGTGTGCAGTTTCTCCAAGATGAGATGAGACGGGATGCTTCGTTCGGGGAAGCGATCGGTGCAGGATTTACCAAGACGTATGATTGGACGGTTATGATCGTGGACAGCCTTGGCAAATTGGTGACAGGCCAAATGTCTGTTGAAAGCCTCGGCGGTCCGGTCCAGATGGGTAATATCACCGGGAAGGCCGCTCAGAGCGGGATCGAACCTTTGATCCAGATCACCGCACTGTTGAGTTTAAACTTGGGGATTTTCAACCTGCTTCCTATTCCGGCCCTAGATGGCAGTCGGCTTGTTTTTATCGGTTTGGAGGCAATCCGTCGCCGGCCGATTGACCCCACGAAAGAAAGCATGGTGCATTTTGTCGGCTTTGCACTGTTGATGATGCTGATGATTTTCGTTACATACAACGACATCAGAAAGATCTTTTTTTCGTAGGTTTCAATTAAACCGAAGTTCATCTGATATGGGCTTCGGTTTTTCTCATGTCGTGAATTTGCATCCGATGCGTGCCAAGCCAATTAAGTGGGCTGTTGAAGTGTTGGGAAACGATGTACCTGATGCCATTTGTCATGTGTGAAGCGAAGGGGAAATAAAACATCGGCTTTTATCTCTTCGTGATTTTTTGTATGATTATGAGTGATGTAGCGTAATGGAAAAAGAGAGGGATTGTTGTATGCGGCAAAAAAATGCACTTATGCCGACTTTGCGTACGGTAAGTGAAGCGGAAATGGTCAGCCATCAATTGATGTTACGGGCGGGATATATCCGCCAATTGGCGGCGGGATTTTATACATATCTGCCATTGGGATATCGCGTCTTAAACAAAGTGTCGAACATCGTGCGGGAAGAGATGGATCGCATTGGAGCCCAAGAGTTGTTGCTCCCAGCACTCCATCCATCTGAACTGTGGCAAGAGACGGGTCGTTGGGACGCGTACGGCCCGGAACTGTTCAAAGTGAAAGACCGCCATGACCGGGAATTCGCGGCTGGGCCGACCCATGAAGAGGTGATTACCAATCTGTTGCGGGGAGAGATCAATTCCTACAAAAAACTGCCTATGTCCCTGTACCAGATCCAAACCAAATTCCGTGACGAAAAACGGCCTCGCTCCGGCCTGTTGCGCGGGCGTGAGTTTTTGATGAAAGACGCCTATTCTTTCCATGCTGATCGGGAGTCGCTTGACAAAACGTATGAAGACATGTACCAAGCTTACCAAAACATTTTCACCCGATTGGGTCTTGACTTCCGTGCGGTAGAAGCGGATGCAGGGGCAATTGGTGGGAAAGGCACCCATGAATTCATGGTCTTGTCTGATGCCGGTGAAGATACGATCGCGATGTGTGCTTCGTGTGACTACGCGGCTAATATTGAGATGGCGACCGTCGTTGGCGAAACGCAAGCAGAGGAGCGAGTGGCAGGCTCAGCTATTGAAAAGGTAGCCACCCCAGGAAAACGCTCGATTGAAGAAGTCGCGTCATTCTTGCAAGTGGGCCCGGAACGGTTGGTGAAAAGCTTGTTGTTCGTTGTTGACGGTGAACCTGTGCTGGTTCTGGTGCGCGGTGACCACGAAGTGAATGATGTGAAAGTGAAAAATCTGTTGGAAGGCACCGTGTGTGAATTGGCAGATGAGGAAACTGTTCGCCGAGTGGCTGGCGTTCCGAGCGGGTTTGTGGGGCCGGTCGGCTTGAAGGAACAGGTGAAGGTGCTGGCAGACCAAGCCGTCATGCAGTTGGGTAGCCTGATTGTGGGTGCCAATGAAGTAGACGCTCATCTGATGCACGTTCAGGTCGATCGTGACTTTACTGTCGATTTGGTGGGCGATCTGCGCAACATCCAAGAAGGTGACGTTTGCCCGCGTTGCGGCGGCGCGATCCATTTTAAGCGCGGAATTGAAGTGGGCCATGTCTTTAAACTAGGCACGCGCTACAGTGAAGCGATGAACGCCCGTTTCTTGGACGCAAATGGAAAGGAACAACCTTTCATCATGGGTTGCTATGGAATCGGTATTTCCCGTGTGGTGGCGTCTGTCATTGAACAGCACCATGACGAAAACGGCATTATCTGGCCGGTTGCGGTGGCACCGTTCACTGTTCACCTGATTGCCGTCAATATGAAGAATGAAGAACAGAGCAAGGTGGCCGAGAGCTTGTATGCGGAATTGAAGCAAGCGGGCATCGAAGTTCTGTTTGACGACCGTTTGGAGCGGGCAGGCGTGAAATTCAAAGATGCCGACCTGCTCGGCATTCCCGTCCGGATCACTGTGGGAGCCAAAGCGGGTGAGGGTCTCGTTGAGATCAAACTGCGCCGCTCGGGCGAGAGTAAGGAAGTGGCGGTTGCCGATCTGCTGAATGAATTGCCGGCTTGGATTAAGCGAGCTGACCAATAAGTTATGTGGAAGAACCCCCTTTCCCAAATCAATTTGGAGAAAGGGGTTTTTTGTTGTGTGTGATCCCATGTTATTAAAGAGGGTTTAAAGATAAATGGAATAATCATGTAGCAAAGACTGGTTGCTGACTATTTTTAGATCAAAAGCCGTTTTAACACCTATCTTCTCTACAAAGTAAGACTTGTCCATCAAATAAATACTTTCAAGCGCTATTCATAACTAACTCAAATGATTACATACATTTTTTTGTTCTATACATTCCTTTGGGTTGCTTTGTCATGGAAAATCTCCTGCTTTGATGTTTAACGTATGGTGTTGGCCGAGAAATGATGGATCATGCGGTGCAAATAGGAGTGTGCCGAGTGATACCTATCAAAATCGTTCCCCTCTGCATGAATGTGACATGTTTATTTATCATAAAAATTCAGCTTGAGGAGTAGGCATCAGCACGACGCATTTATCGGGGAAGATAGGAGCTTGTATCTGATTCCGTGAAAGCGTCCTTTTGGTGATTTGTTCGCTTCTTCGGCTCATCAGGTTTTTATATTAGAAAGAGATTTATTTATGTGCGTGATAGAATTGATAACAGCAAAGTGCTTGATAACACTGGCTTTTGAGAAGATGCGAGATCGCTGTGAAAAAGAAAGCTATATTTTTTCTAAAAAACTACTTGCAATGATTTTATAGGCGTGATATATTATTTCTTATCGCCGCGATGCGGTGATAACAAAGAGAGACGCACCTTGAAAATTAGATATGGAATAAAGCAACGAGGTTAAGAAGGAGATTCTTCTTAGATCGTCGATGTTGCAAATCACCGAGGAGATACCGAGCGGCATAGTGATGTGCCGGATAAACCTGGTAGGTTAAGCTACTAAGGGCACACGGTGGATGCCTTGGCGCTAGGGGCCGATGAAGGACGGGACGAACTCCGATAAGCTTCGGGGAGCTGTAAGTAAGCTTTGATCCGGAGATTTCCGAATGGGGCAACCCACCAGCTTGAAGAGCTGGTACCGCCACCTGAATCCATAGGGTGGTCGGGGGCAGACCAGGGGAACTGAAACATCTAAGTACCCTGAGGAAGAGAAAGCAAACGCGATTCCCTGAGTAGCGGCGAGCGAAACGGGAACAGCCCAAACCGATGGCACAAGGCCATCGGGGTTGTAGGACGTCTCACACGGAGTCACAAAGGGAGCGAATAGGTGAACTGGTCCTGGAAAGGCCGGCAATATAAGGTAACAGCCCTGTAACCGAAATTCGTTCCCCTCCGAGACGGATCCTGAGTACCGCGGGACACGTGAAACCCCGTGGGAAGCTGGGAGGACCACCTCCCAAGGCTAAATACTCCCTAGCGACCGATAGTGAACCAGTACCGTGAGGGAAAGGTGAAAAGCACCCCGGGAGGGGAGTGAAAGAGAACCTGAAACCGTGTGCTTACAACCAGTCGGAGTCCCCTTGAGGGATGACGGCGTGCCTTTTGTAGAATGAACCGGCGAGTAACGGTTGCGTGCAAGGTTAAGGTGAAAAGCTGGAGCCGCAGCGAAAGCGAGTCTGAACAGGGCGCTTGAGTACGTAGTCGTTGACCCGAAACCGGGTGATCTACCCATGTCCAGGATGAAGTTCCGGTAACACGGAATGGAGGTCCGAACCTGTTGGTGTTGAAAAACCATAGGATGAGGTGTGGGTAGGGGTGAAATGCCAATCGAACCCGGAGATAGCTGGTTCTCCCCGAAATAGCTTTAGGGCTAGCCCCGGATCAAGAGTCATGGAGGTAGAGCACTGATTGGGCTAGGGGCCCCCACAGGGTTACCGAACTCAGTTAAACTCCGAATGCCATCGACTCATATCCGGGAGTCAGACTGCGAGTGCTAAGATCCGTAGTCAAGAGGGAAACAGCCCAGACCACCAGCTAAGGTCCCCAAGTAATCGTTAAGTGGCAAAGGATGTGGAGTTGCCCAGACAACCAGGATGTTGGCTTAGAAGCAGCCACCATTCAAAGAGTGCGTAATAGCTCACTGGTCAAGTGACTCTGCGCCGAAAATGTAACGGGGCTAAACGATTCACCGAAGCTGTGGATGCCGCCACATTCACTCTGTCTTTCATGATCGTCGGCGAAGGACATTTGCCGAAAACATCTTTTCGGCTAAATGCCATAGCGAAACGATGTGTGGAAGCTGGAGTGAATGCGGTGGCATGGTAGGGGAGCGTTCCAAGCAGCAGCGAAGCTGCTTCGTGAGAAGTGGTGGAGCGCTTGGAAGTGAGAATGCCGGTATGAGTAGCGAAAAGAGGGGTGAGAATCCCCTCCACCGTAAGCCTAAGGTTTCCTGAGGAAGGTTCGTCCGCTCAGGGTTAGTCGGGACCTAAGCTGAGGCCGAAAGGCGTAGGCGATGGACAACAGGTTGATATTCCTGTACCACCTATTTTCGTTTGTACGATGGGGGGACGCAGGAGGGTAGGGAATCGCGCGACTGGAAGTGCGCGTCCAAGCAGTGAGGCCGAAAGGATAGGCAAATCCGTCCTTTCTACAGGCTGGGCTGTGATGGCGAGGGAAATTATCAGTACCGAAGTTCCTGATCTCACACTGCCAAGAAAAGCCTCTAGGAGAAAATAGGTGCCCGTACCGCAAACCGACACAGGTAGGCGAGGAGAGAATCCTAAGGTGCTCGGGAAAACTCTCGTTAAGGAACTCGGCAAAATGACCCCGTAACTTCGGGAGAAGGGGTGCCCCGGTAGGGTGAAAGCCCGAGGGGGCCGCAGTGAAGAGGTCCAGGCGACTGTTTAGCAAAAACACAGGTCTCTGCTAAGCCGCAAGGCGATGTATAGGGGCTGACGCCTGCCCGGTGCTGGAAGGTTAAGGGGAAGGGTTAGCGCAAGCGAAGCTCTGAACCGAAGCCCCAGTAAACGGCGGCCGTAACTATAACGGTCCTAAGGTAGCGAAATTCCTTGTCGGGTAAGTTCCGACCCGCACGAAAGGCGTAACGATCTGGACGCTGTCTCAACGAGAGACCCGGTGAAATTGTACTGCCAGTGAAGATGCTGGCTACCCGCGACAAGACGGAAAGACCCCGTGGAGCTTTACTGTAGCCTGATATTGAATCTAGGTACGACTTGTACAGGATAGGTGGGAGTCTGAGAAGCCGGAGCGCCAGCTTCGGTGGAGACGCCGGTGGGATACCACTCTGGTCGTATCGGGGTTCTAACTCGCCGCCGTCACCCGGCGGGAGGACCGTGTCAGGTGGGCAGTTTGACTGGGGCGGTCGCCTCCTAAAAAGTAACGGAGGCGCTCTAAGGTTCCCTCAGCGCGGTCGGAAATCGCGCTCCAGAGTGCAAAGGCAGAAGGGAGCTTGACTGCGAGACCTACAAGTCGAGCAGGGACGAAAGTCGGACTTAGTGATCCGGTGGTTCCGAGTGGAAGGGCCATCGCTCAACGGATAAAAGCTACCCCGGGGATAACAGGCTTATCTCCCCCAAGAGTCCACATCGACGGGGAGGTTTGGCACCTCGATGTCGGCTCATCGCATCCTGGGGCTGTAGTAGGTCCCAAGGGTTGGGCTGTTCGCCCATTAAAGCGGTACGCGAGCTGGGTTCAGAACGTCGTGAGACAGTTCGGTCCCTATCTGTCGTGGGCGTAGGAAATTTGAGAGGAGCTGTCCTTAGTACGAGAGGACCGGGATGGACGCACCTCTGGTGTACCAGTTGTTCCGCCAGGAGCACCGCTGGGTAGCCAAGTGCGGACGGGATAAGCGCTGAAAGCATCTAAGCGCGAAGCCCCCCTCAAGATGAGATTTCCCATTCCCCTGTGGAAGTAAGACCCCTTGCAGATGACGAGGTTGATCGGTCCGGGGTGTAAGCGCAGCAATGCGTTTAGCTGACGGATACGAATCGGTCGAGGGCTTATCCTACTTCATCTCTTCATCTTGCAACGCGCTTTATTCCATTCTAATTTTGAAGGTGTGGCAAGGTTTGCATCATATCTGAGCAACACCTGATTACAATGAAAACATGTGCCCTTAGCTCAGCTGGATAGAGCGTTTGACTACGGATCAAAAGGTCGGGAGTTCGAATCTTCCAGGGCACGCCAATATTGCCTGGTGATGATGGCGGAGGGGATCCACCCGTTCCCATACCGAACACGGAAGTTAAGCCCTCCAGCGCCGATGGTACTTGGGCTTAAGCCCTGGGAGAGTAGGTCGTTGCCAGGCATATCCCATCTTTTGATGGGAACGGCGCGGGGTGGAGCAGTCTGGTAGCTCGTCGGGCTCATAACCCGAAGGTCGCAGGTTCAAATCCTGTCCCCGCAACCAAATATGGCGGCGTAGCTCATTTGGCTAGAGCGTACGGTTCATACCCGTGAGGTCGGGGGTTCGAGGCCCTCCGCCGCTATTAATAAGATGATCAACCCCATTGGGGTTGATGAGGCTGCTGACAAACTGCCTTGAAAGGCAGGGTCAGCAGCCTTTTTTGTCGAATCAATAAAAAACACTCTATAAGGAGTTTTTTCTATGTTTAGAACAAACCCGAGTAAAGAACATCAACCAGAACTAGTTAACATAGAAGAATTAGTTCCACGAGATCACTTGTTACGGAAAATTAATGAAACGATCGACTTCTCCTTCATTGCTGAGAAATGTAAAGAATTATACTGCCAAGATAATGGGCGTCCATGTCTTGACCCAATTATGTTATTTAAAATGCTACTCATTGGATATTTGTTCGGCATTCGTTCCGAACGCCGACTCATTGAGGAGATTAAAGTTAACATCGCTTACCGTTGGTTTGTAGGGTTATCTCTAACCGACCCAGTCCCACATGCATCTACTTTCAGTCAAAACCGTCGAAGACGGTTCCAAAGCTCCACTATTTATCAGGAAATATTTGATGAAATTGTCATTCAGGCGATCCAACATGGATTTATTCAAGGAAAAGAGCTTTTTAGTGACTCCACTTTTCTTAAAGCCAATGCCAATAAAGGAAAGTTCAAAAAACAATTAGTTAAAGTTACTCCCAAAGGATATATGGATGATTTAGAACAAGCAATTGAGCAAGATCGAGAAGAGCACGGAAAGAAGCCTTTAAAAAAAAAGCCCATAAAGGTTGAAACGAAAGAAATTCGTGTAAGTACGACCGATCCAGATAGTGGTTATATGGTTCGAGATGGAAAACCCGAAGGCTTTTTCTATCTCGATCATCGTACTGTCGATGGTTTACATAACTTCATTACAGATGTATTTGTTACACCAGGAAATGTCCATGATTCAGTTCCTTATTTAGAAAGGTTAAATCGTCAGAAAAGCCGCTTCGGCTTTTCGGTGAAAGCTGTTGCTCTGGATTCTGGTTATTTAACTATGCCTATTTGTCGTGAATTGAGAGGACAAGGAATCTTTACGGTTATTGCACATCGGAGTTTTCGACCAGATAAAGACCTCTTTCCGAAATGGAGATTTAAGTATATTCCTGAGCAAGA
This sequence comes from Laceyella sacchari, assembly GCF_024927925.1. Lineage (NCBI taxonomy): Bacteria > Bacillati > Bacillota > Bacilli > Caryophanales > Thermoactinomycetaceae > Laceyella > Laceyella sacchari. Next base: position 2,087,492 of record NZ_CP103866.1, on the reverse strand, counting down.
TGTATATCTTTGTCCAGCAAAGCATCAACTTACATATCGAACGACCAACCGTGAAGGATACAGACAGTACAAATCCAATCCCGAGATTTGTAAGCAATGTCCTTTTCTTAAGAATTGCACAAAGTCAAAGAACCACACAAAAATCCTAACACGTCATGTATGGGAAGATGCAAAAGAGTGGGTTAGACAAAATCGCTTGAGCCCACGTGGAAAAACTTTATATAAGCGTCGAAAAGAAACGATTGAACGTAGCTTCGCTGACGCGAAGGAACTTCATGGTCTTCGATACGCACGCTACAGGGGGCTTGCAAAAATTCAAGAGCAATGCCTCCTAACTGCTGTGGCTCAAAACATAAAAAAGTTGGCTATGCTGCTTTCGAGAGCAGGTAAGGGAGGTGGTTTTAAGTTTATATGGGTTGATATTCATCCATTAATTGTTTATATCCCTTTTATATACAAAAACCCTGCGATCAACAAAGTTGATTCGCAGGGTTTGTCAACATTCTCATCAACCCCATTGGGGTTGATCTTTTTTGTTTGCAAAGCTGTTTCAAAAGGGTATGTAAGTAACGGATTTTGAAAAAATCATTTGCATAGCTAATAGTTCTTTAAACTATATGAAGTTATATTCAATTTGTTGTAGCGAAACATGATGAGCAGGTGGTTTCGATAACATAAATGATTAACCGTTTGAAAGCAGATGTGAAATGGGGTTTTCTATAGAAAAGTACGACCGAACCAGCTTTTAAAAAGTTGGTTTACTTTTAATCCCTGTAACATGTTGAAGTTATAAGTTTGATCCTTAGATACAAAACAAGGACCTTTAGACAAAGCGGTCAGATGTTTAACAATATATTCTTGTGTTAAAATAGAGAAAGTTAAGTGATATAACAGTCAATTACAGTTATGACACTTATAATTTCAATAGCGGATGGAGATCAAAATGAACATAATAACTCTTTTATCTTACGTAAGTGGCTTGGCCGTTGTAGGTTACTTTATAATAATGCTATATCTTCATGTTAAATTCAAAAATTACAATCCGATTTATCATGCTGTAAGTGATTATGGTGTTGGCGAATCTAGGAAGTTACAAGTTTTATCAGGAGTATGTCACATCATATCGTCGCTGTTACTTGTCTTTGTTTTGTTATGTTGGGATAAAGATTTTCACTTTAAGACAGCTGCTATCATCATGTTAGGGATAAGAGCGCTGACGATTTTAGGGGTACTTGTTTTTCCCACTGACCTCGAAGGAGAAAAAAGGACCACAACAGGAAGGTTGCATTATTTGTCTGCAATCATTCAGTTTACAATGACTGCGACAATTATTTTTAATTTAACTCCAGTATTCGTTCAAATGGGTATAAGTTCAGCATATGCAACTACTTTGGTAATTCTCACTTGGATCACCAAAATATCTTTAATAGGTGTTATTTTAGGTATGTTTGTCTCGCCAATAAAAAAGATTTTTGGCTTAGTAGAGAGAGGCTTTTTGTTTTCCAGTGCACTTTATTTTTTGATTTTCAGCATCATGCTACCAACTCTCATTTCATTACATTAGACCAATCCCCCACTCTTTAAACAAGAGTGGGGGATTGGTCTAATCCCAAAATAAATGTTTGTTGTTTGAACTGAAAGAGTATTTATATCTTTTTATTGGATCGCATTGACTCTCCATATTGGTATTGCAATTGTTGCAAGGGACCTACCGATGAGAAGAACAAAAGCAATAACGCTTTTGGACAGCCAAAACGTTCTACTGTAATCATCAGTTTTGGGATCACACAATCCAGAACTTGAAGTGAGATAAGCAATGAGTAGTTAATATATATTTATCCTGAGCAGTCTGGTTGTCAAAAGGAGCAGTGATGTAATCCAAAACACCAATGAGCGCAAATACACCACCAAGAACAATATCAAAAATTGAGCATAGGTAATTTTCTGGGCAACATGGAGTTATGTTATATATTAAAAAAGGATTGATTTTATTGTGTGACCATGCTATGTTATTACATGTTGCTTTTATCACGTTATTTGATGACTTGAAATAACAAAAAAGCAGTTGACATTTATCGAGGGAAATGATAAGATATTTCTTGTCGCCGCGAAATGAGCGGTGCAAAATGATATGAAGTGTTCCTTGAAAACTAAAGAGTGACAACGTGACCTGTCAATTCGATGAAACACTAAACACTAAAGTGTTAAGTGTTTCACAACTCCGCGAGCTTTGCTCGGCGGAGTATCAACTTCGAGCATAGACTCAAACCTCAGTTTCACACGTTGGTGTGAAACCTTTAACGGAGAGTTTGATCCTGGCTCAGGATGAACGCTGGCGGCATGCCTAATACATGCAAGTCGTGCGGGGGTCTTCGGATCCTAGCGGCGAACGGGTGAGTAACACGTGGGCAACCTGCCCGTAAGACTGGGATAACTCCGGGAAACCGGTGCTAATACCAGATAATCTCTTTCTCCGCATGGAGAAAGAGTAA
>NZ_CP103866.1:2035000-2082500 GCF_024927925.1 Laceyella sacchari | reverse complement strand
TGAAAAACCATAGGATGAGGTGTGGGTAGGGGTGAAATGCCAATCGAACCCGGAGATAGCTGGTTCTCCCCGAAATAGCTTTAGGGCTAGCCTCGGATCAAGAGTCATGGAGGTAGAGCACTGATTGGGCTAGGGGCCCCCACAGGGTTACCGAACTCAGTTAAACTCCGAATGCCATCGACTCATGTCCGGGAGTCAGACTGCGAGTGCTAAGATCCGTAGTCAAGAGGGAAACAGCCCAGACCACCAGCTAAGGTCCCCAAGTAATCGTTAAGTGGCAAAGGATGTGGAGTTGCCCAGACAACCAGGATGTTGGCTTAGAAGCAGCCACCATTCAAAGAGTGCGTAATAGCTCACTGGTCAAGTGACTCTGCGCCGAAAATGTAACGGGGCTAAACGATTCACCGAAGCTGTGGATGCCGCCACATTCACTCTGTCTTTCATGATCGTCGGCGAAGGACATTTGCCGAAAACATCTTTTCGGCTAAATGCCATAGCGAAACGATGTGTGGAAGCTGGAGTGAATGCGGTGGCATGGTAGGGGAGCGTTCCAAGCAGCAGCGAAGCTGCTTCGTGAGAAGTGGTGGAGCGCTTGGAAGTGAGAATGCCGGTATGAGTAGCGAAAAGAGGGGTGAGAATCCCCTCCACCGTAAGCCTAAGGTTTCCTGAGGAAGGTTCGTCCGCTCAGGGTTAGTCGGGACCTAAGCTGAGGCCGAAAGGCGTAGGCGATGGACAACAGGTTGATATTCCTGTACCACCTATTTTCGTTTGTACGATGGGGGGACGCAGGAGGGTAGGGAATCGCGCGACTGGAAGTGCGCGTCCAAGCAGTGAGGCCGAAAGGATAGGCAAATCCGTCCTTTCTACAGGCTGGGCTGTGATGGCGAGGGAAATTATCAGTACCGAAGTTCCTGATCTCACACTGCCAAGAAAAGCCTCTAGGAGAAAATAGGTGCCCGTACCGCAAACCGACACAGGTAGGCGAGGAGAGAATCCTAAGGTGCTCGGGAAAACTCTCGTTAAGGAACTCGGCAAAATGACCCCGTAACTTCGGGAGAAGGGGTGCCCCGGTAGGGTGAAAGCCCGAGGGGGCCGCAGTGAAGAGGTCCAGGCGACTGTTTAGCAAAAACACAGGTCTCTGCTAAGCCGCAAGGCGATGTATAGGGGCTGACGCCTGCCCGGTGCTGGAAGGTTAAGGGGAAGGGTTAGCGCAAGCGAAGCTCTGAACCGAAGCCCCAGTAAACGGCGGCCGTAACTATAACGGTCCTAAGGTAGCGAAATTCCTTGTCGGGTAAGTTCCGACCCGCACGAAAGGCGTAACGATCTGGACGCTGTCTCAACGAGAGACCCGGTGAAATTGTACTGCCAGTGAAGATGCTGGCTACCCGCGACAAGACGGAAAGACCCCGTGGAGCTTTACTGTAGCCTGATATTGAATCTAGGTACGACTTGTACAGGATAGGTGGGAGTCTGAGAAGCCGGAGCGCCAGCTTCGGTGGAGACGCCGGTGGGATACCACTCTGGTCGTATCGGGGTTCTAACTCGCCGCCGTCACCCGGCGGGAGGACCGTGTCAGGTGGGCAGTTTGACTGGGGCGGTCGCCTCCTAAAAAGTAACGGAGGCGCTCTAAGGTTCCCTCAGCGCGGTCGGAAATCGCGCTCCAGAGTGCAAAGGCAGAAGGGAGCTTGACTGCGAGACCTACAAGTCGAGCAGGGACGAAAGTCGGACTTAGTGATCCGGTGGTTCCGAGTGGAAGGGCCATCGCTCAACGGATAAAAGCTACCCCGGGGATAACAGGCTTATCTCCCCCAAGAGTCCACATCGACGGGGAGGTTTGGCACCTCGATGTCGGCTCATCGCATCCTGGGGCTGTAGTAGGTCCCAAGGGTTGGGCTGTTCGCCCATTAAAGCGGTACGCGAGCTGGGTTCAGAACGTCGTGAGACAGTTCGGTCCCTATCTGTCGTGGGCGTAGGAAATTTGAGAGGAGCTGTCCTTAGTACGAGAGGACCGGGATGGACGCACCTCTGGTGTACCAGTTGTTCCGCCAGGAGCACCGCTGGGTAGCCAAGTGCGGACGGGATAAGCGCTGAAAGCATCTAAGCGCGAAGCCCCCCTCAAGATGAGATTTCCCATTCCCCTGTGGAAGTAAGACCCCTTGTAGATGACGAGGTTGATCGGTCCGAGGTGTAAGCGCAGCAATGCGTTTAGCTGACGGATACGAATCGGTCGAGGGCTTATCCTACTTCATCTCTTCATCTTGCAACACGCTTTATTCCAATCTAATTTTCAGGGTGTGGTTCACACCTTGAAACAACAACATAACGTCTGGTGATGATGGCGGAGGGGATCCACCCGTTCCCATACCGAACACGGAAGTTAAGCCCTCCAGCGCCGATGGTACTTGGGTCTAAGCCCTGGGAGAGTAGGTCGTTGCCAGGTCACCAACCCCCACTTCATTCTGAAGTGGGGGTTTTTGTTGAATAAGGGCAGAGTGAGGGGGTACAGCACTCTTTTTGCAAAACAAATTAAAGAAAATTCATTTACTCGGTTGCATTTACAGGCGATTCTGATATACTACTGATAACAACAGAGATCATACCTATTAACACTTTGTTTTTAGCAAGAGTTCGAATCCTTAAGCAAATTAAAAATGAAGCAGCCGACTTATGCAAGAGAATGATCGTAAACTTATTTTAAACAATAGGATTATTTATTTTATTCATTATATAACTACAATAGTTGTTGACAAGATGAATAGAGGTTACTATAATCGTTTTTAATAACTTGACAAAGCAATCATTTCACATTCTCACAAACTCACACCCTTACAAAATGGTTTACCGGTGGCTTCAACCGGATGACAGGCAAGAAGACGGTTAAGTGTTTTAAGATTGAATTTTTAGAAAATAACAACACAACTTTATCACTCAACTACGGTGAAGAGGACAAGCGGAAGTGGGCGCTGACGGTACAGAGAACCATCTCATGGCTGAGAAGATGGGCGTCATCCCATTTCATGCATCACCTCTGAGTTTTGCCTTTCAAAGAGGAAGCATTCTCAAGTAGAAGGCAACGGCTGGTTTCCGTTAGCAAACTAAGGTCCTGCAAAGGACTTGGTGAGTCTGCTTTTCGTGAGAAAAGTAGAGAAGCTGAGTGGTACCGCGAGTGTTTCTCGCCTCAGCGTCAAATCAAACGTTTGAAAGGAAGAGAAACGTTTGTTTGATCGCTGGGGCTTTTTTGTACTGACTCATGGGATGGCAATCGCTTAGGAGAACTCCCGACCATGCCTTCAATAAACAAATCAGCTTGTAGGCGTTTCTTGTTGAGAAGCGAATGTTGGGTAAACCATTGTGAGGAAAGGTTGTGAAACAGGATGAACACTGGAGTTAGTCAGAAGATTGAAAAAATATCCGGTGCCAGGATGGTTGTCCAGTGTTTGAAACGCTTAGGTGTCGACACGATTTTTGGATATCCTGGTGGTGCGATATTGCCGATTTATGACGCGCTTTACAACAGTGGAATCCGTCATGTGTCGACGCGACATGAACAGGCAGCCATCCATGCTGCCGAAGGATATGCCCGCGCAACGGGGAAGGTGGGAACGGTGATGGTCACCTCGGGGCCAGGTGCAACCAACTTGGTAACCGGCATTGCTGACGCTTTTATGGATTCTGTCCCTCTTGTCATCATTACGGGTCAGGTGGCCACATCTATGTTGGGAACAGATGCTTTTCAAGAAGCGGATGTGCTGGGAATCACGTTGCCTGTAACCAAATACAGTTACCAAGTGCATGATCCAGCCGAGATTCCAAAGATTATCCAAGAGGCTTACCATGTAGCTGGTTCAGGTCGACCCGGGCCCGTTTTGATTGACATACCGAAAGATGTGTCTAATGCGGAGGCTGAATGTCAGTATCCAGACCGAATCTCTTTGCCCGGCTATCGTGTCGCGGAAGAACCCGATCCAGAGCAAATTGCCAAGATCGCCACTGCGATTGCCCAAGCTCGGCGCCCCCTTTTATATATCGGTGGTGGCATCATTCACGCTGAAGCGTCAAGGGAGTTGAGGAATTTTGCCAAACAGGCCAACATTCCCGTTGTCACGACGCTGATGGGCTTGGGGGCATTTGAACCAGATGATCCGTTGTTTTTGGGAATGCTGGGCATGCATGGAACCTATGCCGCCAACATGGCTGCTTATGAATGTGACTTGTTGATCGCCTGTGGTGTGCGCTTTGATGATCGAGTCACAGGCAAGTTGGAACGATTCTCTCCCCATTCAAAGAAGGTGCATATCGACATCGACCCCGCGGAGATCGGCAAAAATGTAGCAATTGATTATCCGTTGGTATGTGATGTGCGAAAGGCGTTACTGCGACTGTTGGATCAAGCCCCCCGACCAGACAGCGATGCGTGGGTTAACCAAACAACAAACAGGGCACAAGCGTTTCCTTTAACCTATGAGCAACGTCCGGATGGGGAGTTGAAACCACAATTTGTTATCGATTATTTGAGTAAGGTGACGGAGGGCAAAGCGATCGTCACGACTGAAGTAGGGCAACACCAGATGTGGGCGGCGCATTTTTACCGGGTATGCCAACCGCGCAGTTTTATCACATCAGGTGGTTTGGGGACGATGGGATTTGGCTTTCCGGCGGCCATGGGGGCGCAGTTAGCCAAACCGGATGCGACCGTCGTTTGCATCGCCGGGGACGCTTCATTCCAAATGAATATACAGGAACTGCAAACGATCGCGGAAATGAACATCCCCGTGAAGATTTTTGTCATCAACAATCATTTCTTGGGGATGGTGCGGCAATGGCAGGAGATATTCTACGATGGACGTTATTCAGAATCGCGGCTTAGTTCGCCCGATTTTGTGAAAGTGGCGGAAGCGTTCCATGTGAGAGGGATACGCGCCACCACCAAGGAAGAAGCGGAACGCGCCATTGACGAAGCGTTGCGTTATCCTGGTCCGATCGTGGTTGACTTCCAAGTAGAAGAAGAGGAAAGTGTGTTTCCGATGGTACCTCCGGGCAAAGGCAATAATGAGATGATTTTGGGAAGGTGGGAAGGATGAAGCAGACAATCAAGCTGAGGGTGAATCCCAAGTCTAGCGCATTGGCGAGAGTTGTGGGGATGTATGTGCGCAGGGGCATCGACATAGAACACCTGCTGGTGGAGAAAGAGGAGCGATCCGACTTTTCTACCATGACGATCACCATGGATTGTGACACTTTCAAATTGGAGCAGATGATAAGGCAGTTAAGCAAGCAAATTGATGTCATCGCTGTTCAGAAATTGTCTGGCGAAAGCCATTAAATCTCACATTCACACAAATATCGAAAAAGGGAGACGGATAACATGCATATGTATTATGACAATCATGCGGATTTAAGCGTTTTGGCAAACAAGACGGTGGCGGTGATCGGCTATGGGTCTCAAGGGCATGCTCAAGCACAAAACTTGCGGGATTCCGGCGTAAACGTGGTGATTGGGTTGAGACCCGGCAAATCATGGAAACAAGCAGAGGCTGACGGATTTGAGGTGCTGACGGTTAGAGAAGCGAGCGCCCGCGCCGATGTGATCCAACTTTTGTTGCCTGATGAATACCAAGCCAAGGTGTACAAGGAAGAGGTGGCGCCTGGATTGACTGCCGGCAACATGCTGCTGTTTTCACACGGGTTTAATGTTCACTTCGGCCAAATCGTTCCTCCTGAAGATGTGGACGTGGCCATGGTGGCACCCAAGAGCCCTGGTCACTTGGTGCGTCGCGTATTTAAACAAGGCGGTGGTGTGCCGGGGTTGCTGGCGGTTTATCAGGATGCGACGGGCCAAGCCAAACAGGTTGCACTTGCTTATGCCAAAGGATTGGGCTGTACCAAAGCGGGGGTATTTGAAACAACTTTCCGTGAAGAGACCGAAACAGATCTGTTCGGTGAGCAAGCTGTTTTGTGCGGAGGCATGACGGCCTTGGTCAAAGCAGGATTTGAAACGTTGGTGGAGGCCGGATACAGTCCTGAGATTGCCTACTTTGAATGTCTGCACGAATTGAAACTGATCGTAGATTTGATGTACGAAGGAGGTCTTTCCCGGATGCGCTATTCCATCTCCGACACAGCCGAATTTGGGGATTACATGACCGGGAACCGCATTGTCACTGATGCGACCAAAGAGGAGATGCGCCAAGTGTTGCGTGAAATTCAACAAGGGGAATTCGCGAAAAAATGGATTCTCGAAAATCAGGCAGGGCGTCCTTCTTACAACGCGATCAAGCAGCAAGAGGCCAATCATCCGATTGAAGAAGTGGGGGCCAAATTGCGTCAAATGATGAGTTGGATGCAGAAATAAGCGAAGCAGAGGGCTGGATGCGGAGGTCGGTGAGGAGATGATCAATGTAAAAGAGGCCGTCGGCCCGGGCGATGTGGTGAGTGCCCGGAGCGCGCTCAAGGACGTCATCAGACAAACGCCACTGGAGTATGACGCGCTATTATCCGATCGGCATCAATGTCAGCTTTATCTCAAACGTGAAGACTTACAGGTTGTTCGTTCTTTTAAACTCAGAGGGGCTTATCACTTTTTAAGCCGCCGTTCAAGAGATGAATTGGATCGCGGGGTCGTATGCGCGAGCGCTGGCAATCATGCGCAGGGGGTTGCCTACTCTTGTCGCATGTTGCAGGTGCAAGGAAAAATATTCATGCCTACCACTACGCCTAATCAAAAGGTGAACCAGGTTGCGCGTTTTGGCGGTCCATATGTGGAGATCGTCTTGACCGGAGATACGTTTGACGCTTCGTTCGCTGAGGCGATGCGAGTGTGTGAGCGAGAACGAAAGCTGTTTGTGCATCCTTTTGATGACCCGGATGTGATCGCTGGGCAAGGAACTGTGGGATTAGAGATCATTGAACAGTTTCCCGGTTCCATTGATTACTTGTTTGTCGGCATTGGCGGAGGAGGATTAGCTGCCGGTTTGGGCACCTACCTAAAAAAGGTCAGTCCTATGACCAAAATCATTGGTGTGGAGCCCGCCGGCGCCCCGGCGATGCATGCGTCATTGTGCCAAAACGAAAGAGTCATGTTGCGCGAACTGGATAAATTTGTTGATGGTGCGGCAGTGCAGCAAGTGGGCACGCTGACACTGGAGATTTGCAAACAAGTGCTGGACGACGTGGTACTGGTGCCAGAAGGGAAAGTTTGTTCTACCATCCTGCAATTGTACAATGAGAATGCGATAGTTGTAGAACCTGCAGGAGCGTTGGCTTTGGCTGCCCTCGATTTTTATCGGAATGAGCTCAAGGGCAAAAACGTGGTCTGTGTGATCAGCGGCGGGAACAACGATATTGACCGTATGTCTGAGATTAAGGAAAGATCGTTGATTTATGAAGGATTGAAGCATTATTTCATCATTAACTTCCCGCAACGAGCCGGCGCTTTGCGGGAATTCATCAATGGGACTTTGACGGAGCAGGCGGACATCACCCGATTTGAATATATCAAGAAAAATAACCGTGATAGCGGCCCCGCTCTGGTGGGAATTGAGTTGAAGGAGAGGGATGAATATCCACTGTTGATTGAACGAATGGAACAAAATCAGGTGGATTACATGGAAATCAATAAGGATCCGAACTTATTTCATCTGTTGATTTGACTGACCAGGAGGGATGCCGTGTGAGAAAAATGAGAAGCGACACGATCAAACGAGGGTTTGACCGCGCTCCGCATCGTAGCTTGTTGCGGGCGACTGGACAAATTCGGGATGAGTCCGATTGGGATAAACCGTTCATCGCCATCGCCAATTCATATATTGACATTATTCCCGGACACGTTCATCTGCAAGCGTTTGGCGAATTGGTGAAAGAAGCGGTGCGTGAAGCGGGCGGCGTACCGTTTGAATTTAACACGATCGGGGTGGATGATGGGATTGCCATGGGACACATCGGCATGCGCTATTCCCTTCCCAGTCGAGAGATTATCGCTGATTCCATAGAAACGGTGGTGTCAGCCCATGCGTTTGACGGTTTGATCTGCATTCCCAACTGTGACAAAATCACTCCGGGCATGATGATGGCGGCTTTGCGAGTAAATATTCCCACCATCATCGTGTCCGGCGGTCCCATGAAAGCGGGGAAAACAAGTGACGGTCGCTCCATTTCTTTGGCTTCCGTGTTTGAAGGTGTCGGCGCTTACCAAGCGGGCAAGATTAACCAAGCCAACCTGGAGGAATTGGAACGGTATGGCTGTCCAACATGCGGCTCTTGTTCAGGGATGTTCACCGCCAATTCTATGAACTGCCTGCTGGAGGCAATCGGTTTGGCTCTCCCGGGCAATGGAACCATCCTGGCTGTGAGCGAAGAGAGAAAAGAGCTGGTCAAGCAAGCGGCGAAACAACTTTTGCGATTGATCGAGTTGGATTTGAAGCCGCGTGACATTGTGACCGAGAAGGCCATTGACAACGCGTTTGCTTTGGACATGGCCATGGGAGGATCTTCCAATACAGTGTTGCATACGTTGGCTATTGCTCATGAGGCGGGATTAGACTATTCATTGGAGCGGATCAACCAGTTGGCCCAAAAAGTGCCGCATTTGTGCAAAGTCAGCCCCGCTTCCGACTATCACATTGAAGACGTGCATCGGGCAGGCGGCGTCTCCGCCATTTTGAACGAGCTTAGTAAAAAAGAGGGAGCCTTGCACTTGGATCAGATCACTGTCACGGGCAAAACCTTGGGAGAGAATATCTTGGGAGCGGATATCTTGGATCAAGATGTTATTCGGCCATTGCCGGATGCCTACTCGCACACAGGTGGTTTGTCGATCCTGTTTGGCAACTTGGCTCCCGATGGCGCTGTGATCAAATCAGGCGCCGTTCAAAACGGCATCACCCGCCACGAAGGGCCGGCCATTGTTTTTGATTCCCAAGATGAAGCTTTGCAAGGTATTGCTTCAGGAAAAGTGCAAGCGGGACATGTTGTCGTCATCCGATATGAAGGTCCCAAAGGAGGGCCGGGCATGCCCGAAATGTTGGCGCCAACATCTCAAATTGTGGGGATGGGCTTGGGAACGAAAGTGGCCTTGGTGACAGATGGGCGCTTTTCGGGGGCAACTCGAGGGATTTGCGTTGGCCATGTTTCCCCTGAAGCTGCGGAAGGAGGCCCCATTGCCTTCATTGAAGACGGAGATATTGTAGTGATTGACATCGAGCAAAAGAAATTGGAAGTGCAGTTGTCGCCAGAAGAGCTTGAACGAAGACGAGCCAAGTGGTCCGGTTTTGAGCCAAAGGTGAAAACGGGGTATCTTGCTCGTTATTCCAAACTGGTTACCTCCGCCAGCACCGGGGGAGTTATGAAAATTTGAGGGTAGTAAAAGCGGGCACAGCCAATCTTATTCATATTGTTGCCCGCCTCCTCCTCATTCCCGCAGGATAAAGAAGTGAAATAATCTGAATAGATGAAATAAGGGTTTATGTGTTGACTTAAATGCAATCATTTAGTAAGATCGTATTTGTCGCCGCGATGAGCGGTGCAAAATGATATGAAGTGTTCCTTGAAAACTAAAGAGTGACAACGTGACCTGTCAATTCGATGAAACACTAAACACTAAAGTGTTAAGTGTTTCACAACTCCGCGAGCTTTGCTCGGCGGAGTATCAACTTCGAGCATAGACTCAAACCTCAGTTTCGCACTTCGGTGTGAAACCTTTAACGGAGAGTTTGATCCTGGCTCAGGATGAACGCTGGCGGCATGCCTAATACATGCAAGTCGTGCGGGGGTCTCCGGACCCTAGCGGCGAACGGGTGAGTAACACGTGGGCAACCTGCCCGTAAGACTGGGATAACTCCGGGAAACCGGTGCTAATACCAGATAATCTCTTTCTCCGCATGGAGAAAGAGTAAAAGGCTTCGGCCACTTACGGATGGGCCCGCGGCGCATTAGCTGGTTGGTGAGGTAACGGCTCACCAAGGCGACGATGCGTAGCCGACCTGAGAGGGTGATCGGCCACACTGGGACTGAGACACGGCCCAGACTCCTACGGGAGGCAGCAGTAGGGAATTTTCCGCAATGGGCGAAAGCCTGACGGAGCAATGCCGCGTGAGTGATGACGGCCTTCGGGTTGTAAAACTCTGTTCTGAAGGAAGAAGTTCTGACGGTACTTCAGGAGAAAGCCCCGGCTAACTACGTGCCAGCAGCCGCGGTAATACGTAGGGGGCGAGCGTTATCCGGAATTATTGGGCGTAAAGCGCGCGCAGGCGGTCATTTAAGTCAGGTGTGAAAGGCTGCGGCTCAACCGCAGAGCGGCACCTGAAACTGGATGACTTGAGTGCAGGAGAGGAGAGCGGAATTCCCGGTGTAGCGGTGGAATGCGTAGAGATCGGGAGGAACACCAGTGGCGAAGGCGGCTCTCTGGCCTGTTTCTGACGCTGAGGCGCGAAAGCGTGGGGAGCAAACAGGATTAGATACCCTGGTAGTCCACGCCGTAAACGATGAGTGCTAGGTGTCGGGGGGTCCTACCCTCGGTGCCGAAGGTAACCCATTAAGCACTCCGCCTGGGGAGTACGGCCGCAAGGCTGAAACTCAAAGGAATTGACGGGGGCCCGCACAAGCGGTGGAGCATGTGGTTTAATTCGAAGCAACGCGAAGAACCTTACCAGGGCTTGACATCCCGCTGACCGCTCCAGAGATGGAGCTTCCCTTCGGGGCAGCGGTGACAGGTGGTGCATGGTTGTCGTCAGCTCGTGTCGTGAGATGTTGGGTTCAGTCCCGCAACGAGCGCAACCCTTATCGCTAGTTGCCAGCATTCAGTTGGGCACTCTAGCGAGACAGCCGGTGAAAGCCGGAGGAAGGTGGGGATGACGTCAAATCATCATGCCCCTTATGTCCTGGGCTACACACGTGCTACAATGGCCGGTACAATGGGTCGCCAACCCGCGAGGGGGAGCTAATCCCACAAAACCGGTCTCAGTTCGGATCGCAGGCTGCAACTCGCCTGCGTGAAGCCGGAATCGCTAGTAATCGCGGATCAGCATGCCGCGGTGAATACGTTCCCGGGCCTTGTACACACCGCCCGTCACACCACGAGAGTTTGCAACACCCGAAGTCGGTGAGGTAACCTTTTGGAACCAGCCGCCGAAGGTGGGGCAGATGATTGGGGTGAAGTCGTAACAAGGTATCCCTACCGGAAGGTGGGGATGGATCACCTCCTTTCTAAGGAGCTCTTTCTAGAGCATATCGATCATTTTCTTGGGTCACGTGATACTCACTCTTTAGTTTTCAGGGAATACCAAGCCCCAGCCTTAGGCTGGGGCTTTTTGATTTGCATGGATAGGATGTCGGACGGTTGGGATGTTGACCTAGTTTGGATAGAAAAAACACGTTTCCTTAGAATGATTATATGTGCAAGATGAAGGGTTTGAGAAAGCGTAGGGACATGTTCATTGTACATGGATAGAAGAGGTGAACTAAATGAATGAAGACAATTCCTGCAATTGATCCAAAAGCATGAACAGTATGCAAACCAAAAACCGCAAGGATATCGCTTGATTGGATTTTTTGGGCTATGCCGTTTTTGGCGGCGCGTTAATTTTGACTTTGGGCTTGCTGGCGCTTTCGATATTTATATTTATTTAAAAAGGATTTAGTTTTGGCGCCTTAAAGCTATTATTGATGACTCTGCCATTGTCCTACTTCCTGCTTCGTGTACATAAGGTGAAAAAATACCAACCTAAGGGGATTGTTTTGTCTCCAAAAGATGTGCCACAGTTGTTTCGCACATTGGATGAGTTGACTACTAAAATGAAAGCGCCGCGATTTGATACCGTTATTTTGGACGACAAGTGGAACGCTTCTGTTGTGAGCATATCCAAGTCGATGCTTCTAGGTTCTCGACGGCATGTGTTACATATTGGCTTGCCTATGCTTATTGGTCTCGATGATCAGCAAGTGAAAGCTGTATTGGCGCATGAGATTAGGGCGTGTCTGGTGAATGATTAATTGAGCCACATGATCAAGGAAATCAAGGTAATGGCGGCACAAAAATAAACCGCCCGTTTTTCATAACGAGTGGCGAAGCCACGCCATTGCTTCAGGCGGTTAATACAGCGTTCAATCACGTTTCGGCGTGAATATTGTTCTTTGTTGAAGGTCAGAGGACGCCCCGGCTTTTTGGCCCGACGCTCCGCCTGATCTCTGCGTTCGGGGATGGTATGGGAAATCCCACGTTTTTGAAGAAATCGACGACAAGACGGATAACTGTAGCCGCGATCGGCAATCAGATGATCCGGCCTCTTGCGAGGCCTTCCTTTTCCCAAACAGGGAACGGAAATGGAATCGAGTAATGCTTGTAATTGGGTACAGTCATGCTGTTGACCGGGAGTGATTGTAAAAGCAAGCGGTCGACCTTTTCCGTCACAAGCAAGATGGATTTTGGTCGTCAGACCTCCGCGGCTTCGTCCGAGTGCCTCATTCTGGAAGCGAGGGTCCCCCTTTTTTCGGCGCGCCTGCGGCGTGCTGATGAGCTCGGACAATCGTGCTGTCAACGAAAACAACCCAATCGACATCGGAAACGGCGTGGGAGTAAGTCTGAACATGCTTAAGCAAGCGATCCCACGTCCCATCCTTTTGCCAACGTGTAAAACGATAGTAGCAAGTTTTCCAAGAACCATAACGTGCAGGCAGATCCCGCCAGGGAGCTCCCGTCCCAAACTTCCACAGGATTCCGTTCAAAATGGTTCGGTGGTCTTTCCACTGTCCGCCTCGTTTCCCATTCGAAGGCAATAAAGGCTCGATCTTTTCCCAAGCCTCATCTGTAATCTCATAACGCCGTCTCATCATGATGTCTCCTTGCTTTTGTTGTTATGAACATTCTAACAGGAAATCATGATGGATTCACCAGACACGCCCTAGCCACATATCGGGCAAAGATACCACCTTGGGAGCGTGGGTGTACCGTTGGATCAGCAGTGGAAAGGATTGGTGCATTATTTTGAACAAGATGAAGACGAATGGCTGCAAGCGCTGTTCCGCAAATTTATTCAATGGTATTATCCCCGCTTTTGTGCCTTAACCTTTGTCATGCGTCGTCAACAAGAGTATATTGCTGATGCCAATGCGGCCAATGCGACTTCAGCACAAGTGACGGCCGAGAGCCTGGTGATGAATCATGCAGGCGGACGGTATTATTATCAGGAGTTTTTGCCGGCGGTGTTGGAAGAAGCTGAGCAAAGCAACGAAGAACCACGGCCGTTGACCCGGCTCTATGAACTCATGGCAAGTATGGATGAGAAGCGGGAGAGGCTTGAGGAATATATGCAGAAAGCATTGGTTGAAAAGACCGGGTATGCCGATTCTCATCCTTCGCTCTCTGACCGATTGAATGCATTACGGTGCCAACCGGTGTTGCCGAGCTTGCGCAATCAAGCCGTTGATGTCTATTTGAAGAATGGCGCCGGATTGGGTGAGCAAGGTGGAGGAGTTCCTCAATCTTATGGAAGTGACTGGTGAACTCACCAACTTTGAAGAAGCTTATGCCTATGCCAAACAAGTGAAGCAACAACTGAAAGAGGAAGAAGAAAAAGAGTTGGCGCTGTATCAGGAGCTAAAGAACAAGCCTTCTAAGACGTTGGATGAGCTTTATCAGCTTGCTGATCTCGCTTTTAGCGTAGATAACCCGTTAGAAGGAGTCAAAGTGTTGCGGCAGATCATAAGCACCTATAAAATCCTGCTGACAAGGGCCCTTGCGCTTTTTAAATTGGGTAAAGTCCAGCTGGCTATCGATGAAGTAGAACAAGGAGTGAAACTGTTTGAGATAGCCACACAGCGATTATCGACTGCGCTGGGAAGCATATGATTTTTTGAGGAATTTTTTTACAGAGCGAGGAAAAGCGGCCCAATATGAAAGAAAACTAGAGCACTGGGAAGAACTTCTGGCATTGTCTGATGAAGAGTGTGAACAGGATTTTGATGGGGAAGAGGAATTACTTCCACATGGTCTCTCGTCTGAGACGTTTGAAAAAATCAGAGAGGATTTAGAAAGTGTGACGCAGATCGGTGCGGTTTATATCGCACGGCGCGACATGTCATATATTCCGCAACGAGCTTGTTATTTTATTGCCGTTGAGCCGCTGACACCGCTCAATGAAGAAGAAAGCGAAGCGCTCGGCGACCAAGTCGATGAAATGTTGGTGCATTGGATTGGTGATGACTATTACCATCTTTATGTTTTGGAGGAGCAAGATTTGTTGGAGCCTTTCATTGAAGCGCCCCATACTTGTGTGTTTCGTGCAAAGGCGTATCAGAAATAGGATTGTCGTCAGCCCGGCTACCCTTGGGGGACCGGGCTTTCTTTGTGCATGAGGATTGAACGTGACGATTATAGACTGAGTTTTGTGAGTTTAAATGACAAGACTGACCCAGGGCATGCCGTTTTATGATATATTTTGGTTGAGCCTTGTTTAGGGTTTGGTCAAATCTGCTTTATAAAGGGTGAAATTATCATATATGTTCAAGCCAATTTTTGAAGAACGATCGTCGATGAGTGAACGAATTATTTCGCAGATTATGGATGCCATTGTAAAAGGAGAAGTGAAGCCTGGAGAGCGGTTGCCGACAGAACGGGATCTGGCTTCTTTGTTCCAAGTCAGCCGCACTGTGGTTCGTGATGCGATCAAAACGCTGGCCGGCCGTAACATTTTGCATGTGAAGCATGGGAAGGGCATCTTTGTGGCCAACATTCAACCGACAGACATCGAGTCTTTTTCCCAGGCTAATTGGGAGGATGCTGCTGTCCATGATTTGTTCGAGATTCGAAAAGTGTTGGAGACGGAAGCAGCAGCCTGGGCGGCAGAGCGGCGACAAGCGCATCATTTGGAGAAGCTGGAATGGATTATCCAAGATGCAAAAGCGCATTCAGACGAACCGGAAGTGTTGGATGAACGGGATGCGCAATTCCACATGGCTATTGCAGAAGCTTCTTGCAACTTGGTTTTGGTGAAGATCATGCTCTCTTTGCTTGACTTATTGGCCAAAAGCAGACAGGGAAGTTACAGTATTCCTGGACGGTCGTTAGAATCATTGCAAGACCATGAATTGATCATCGAAGCGATCAGGGAACAGGATCGAGAGCTAGCCCGGCAACGGATGTTGCAACATCTCGAAGGAGTGGAACAAACGGTCAGCAAACATGGAAACAAAGGATAGCCATCCATATCAATGAAATCGCTTCCAATTTGAAGGGGATTAAATTTTCAAAGTGGCATCTCTTATGCGTTCGACAAGCTCGGACTGTCTGGAGGATTGATGAGCAACGCCTGGTTTTTCGCCCATGCGACCGGCAACAAATGCTTTGCTGGTTTCGTCCCAGTGCCCAACAGGCTAAGAATGACCGATAGGGCGGATGGGGCCTAGCAAAAAGGCGATGGTTAAGACCGAGATGAGCATACAAACTCCGCCCAAGGTCAGAGCCGCGGCAAATCCCGCCATTTCGGCGACCAAGCCTGTTAAGATCGGCGAGACGATGGCTGCCGCTGCCCCTGCGGTGTTCATCAATCCCCCCAGTCGACCCGTAAGCTTTTCGGGAGCGATATCCTGAGGGAGAGTCCATAAGATGGCTGCAGATGCCGATTCAGCGGCCATAGCGATGATCAAAAGGATGGCCGCGGTGTGGACAGATTCGACAAAGGCGGCGAAGATGACTGACGCCGCCACCAATTGCGTGATAATCAATATAAATTTTTTTATTTTTGTTGGAGAGTGTCCACGACTGATAAAAAAATCAGATGTCAATCCGGCCAGCGGCTGCGCAATCATCCCGGCAATCCAAGGGATGGTGGCGTAAAAAGCTACGGATGTCAATGATAGATGACGCTCCGTGACAAAGTACATAGGCAACCAAGTCAAATACAAATAATAAAGGTAATCCTGCAAAAATTTGATGATCAGGATGGCCCATGTGTTGCGGTGTTTTAGCAAAATACGAGTGGAGGCCGTGGGTGAGGTTGGTTTTGGAGTCAGTGGAGCATGTTCTTGGTAAGTGGCCAACCATATCAAAACAAAACCCAATCCACCCAACCCCGTTGCCAAAAATGCGCTTTGCCAATCGGGACGGGTATCGCTTCCAAATGTGAGCATCAACCATGCCATCAGCCCTGGTGTCACAGCGTACCCCAAGCGTAATCCGGCCAAATAAATCCCTGTCGCCAAGCCGCGCTCGGTTGTGGCGAAATGTTCGCGCACGACTTTGGTCGCAACGGGGAAGTTGGCCGACTCACCGATCCCTACCAACGTTCGACTCACCAGCAACGTACTAACATTGCGGGCTAATCCGGTCATCGCGCATGCGACGGACCAAAGCGTTGCGGCCCAGCCGTATACTCGCTTGGCCCCGAAGCGATCGACCAACCAACCGGATGGAAGATTACACAACAAGTAAGTCCAGCCGAATGACGAAAGGATCAACCCCATGGTGCTCATATCGAGATGAAGTTCCTGCGCGATATACGGACTGGCAGTTGCTAAGCTTGAACGGTCAATCGCGTTAATTAGCGTGCCGCTGAAAATCAATAGCAGAATCCACCACTGTTTGCCGGTAAAATGATACTTCATTTGGACACCTCGCGCTCCCCATGAGACGTGGGTAATTGTTTATGAATAACTTTATGCCTTGTATCTGCGTGAAAGACTACGTCTTGGGCGAGGTGGAAATTATTGGTCTGGAAATTAGTATAAAAAAATGTTGTTTTTAAATTGGGTTCGTGATATATTATTTCTTGTCGCCGCGATGCGGTGATAACAAAGAGAGACGTACCTTGAAAATTAGATATGGAATAAAGCAACGAGGTTAAGAAGGAGATCCTTCTTAGATCGTCGATGTTGCAAATCACCGAGGAGATACCGAGCGGCATAGCAATATGCCGGATAAACCTGGTAGGTTAAGCTACTAAGGGCACACGGTGGATGCCTTGGCGCTAGGAGCCGATGAAGGACGGGACGAACTCCGATAAGCTTCGGGGAGCTGTAAGTAAGCTTTGATCCGGAGATTTCCGAATGGGGCAACCCACCAGCTTGAAGAGCTGGTACCGCCACCTGAATCCATAGGGTGGTCGGGGGCAGACCAGGGGAACTGAAACATCTAAGTACCCTGAGGAAGAGAAAGCAAACGCGATTCCCTGAGTAGCGGCGAGCGAAACGGGAACAGCCCAAACCGATGGCACAAGGCCATCGGGGTTGTAGGACGTCTCACACGGAGTCACAAAGGGAGCGAATAGGTGAACTGGTCCTGGAAAGGCCGGCAATATAAGGTAACAGCCCTGTAACCGAAATTCGTTCCCCTCCGAGACGGATCCTGAGTACCGCGGGACACGTGAAACCCCGTGGGAAGCTGGGAGGACCACCTCCCAAGGCTAAATACTCCCTAGCGACCGATAGTGAACCAGTACCGTGAGGGAAAGGTGAAAAGCACCCCGGGAGGGGAGTGAAAGAGAACCTGAAACCGTGTGCTTACAACCAGTCGGAGTCCCCTTGAGGGATGACGGCGTGCCTTTTGTAGAATGAACCGGCGAGTAACGGTTGCGTGCAAGGTTAAGGTGAAAAGCTGGAGCCGCAGCGAAAGCGAGTCTGAACAGGGCGCTTCAGTACGTAGTCGTTGACCCGAAACCGGGTGATCTACCCATGTCCAGGATGAAGTTCCGGTAACACGGAATGGAGGTCCGAACCTGTTGGTGTTGAAAAACCATAGGATGAGGTGTGGGTAGGGGTGAAATGCCAATCGAACCCGGAGATAGCTGGTTCTCCCCGAAATAGCTTTAGGGCTAGCCTCGGATCAAGAGTCATGGAGGTAGAGCACTGATTGGGCTAGGGGCCCCCACAGGGTTACCGAACTCAGTTAAACTCCGAATGCCATCGACTCATGTCCGGGAGTCAGACTGCGAGTGCTAAGATCCGTAGTCAAGAGGGAAACAGCCCAGACCACCAGCTAAGGTCCCCAAGTAATCGTTAAGTGGCAAAGGATGTGGAGTTGCCCAGACAACCAGGATGTTGGCTTAGAAGCAGCCACCATTCAAAGAGTGCGTAATAGCTCACTGGTCAAGTGACTCTGCGCCGAAAATGTAACGGGGCTAAACGATTCACCGAAGCTGTGGATGCCGCCACATTCACTCTGTCTTTCATGATCGTCGGCGAAGGACATTTGCCGAAAACATCTTTTCGGCTAAATGCCATAGCGAAACGATGTGTGGAAGCTGGAGTGAATGCGGTGGCATGGTAGGGGAGCGTTCCAAGCAGCAGCGAAGCTGCTTCGTGAGAAGTGGTGGAGCGCTTGGAAGTGAGAATGCCGGTATGAGTAGCGAAAAGAGGGGTGAGAATCCCCTCCACCGTAAGCCTAAGGTTTCCTGAGGAAGGTTCGTCCGCTCAGGGTTAGTCGGGACCTAAGCTGAGGCCGAAAGGCGTAGGCGATGGACAACAGGTTGATATTCCTGTACCACCTATTTTCGTTTGTACGATGGGGGGACGCAGGAGGGTAGGGAATCGCGCGACTGGAAGTGCGCGTCCAAGCAGTGAGGCCGAAAGGATAGGCAAATCCGTCCTTTCTACAGGCTGGGCTGTGATGGCGAGGGAAATTATCAGTACCGAAGTTCCTGATCTCACACTGCCAAGAAAAGCCTCTAGGAGAAAATAGGTGCCCGTACCGCAAACCGACACAGGTAGGCGAGGAGAGAATCCTAAGGTGCTCGGGAAAACTCTCGTTAAGGAACTCGGCAAAATGACCCCGTAACTTCGGGAGAAGGGGTGCCCCGGTAGGGTGAAAGCCCGAGGGGGCCGCAGTGAAGAGGTCCAGGCGACTGTTTAGCAAAAACACAGGTCTCTGCTAAGCCGCAAGGCGATGTATAGGGGCTGACGCCTGCCCGGTGCTGGAAGGTTAAGGGGAAGGGTTAGCGCAAGCGAAGCTCTGAACCGAAGCCCCAGTAAACGGCGGCCGTAACTATAACGGTCCTAAGGTAGCGAAATTCCTTGTCGGGTAAGTTCCGACCCGCACGAAAGGCGTAACGATCTGGACGCTGTCTCAACGAGAGACCCGGTGAAATTGTACTGCCAGTGAAGATGCTGGCTACCCGCGACAAGACGGAAAGACCCCGTGGAGCTTTACTGTAGCCTGATATTGAATCTAGGTACGACTTGTACAGGATAGGTGGGAGTCTGAGAAGCCGGAGCGCCAGCTTCGGTGGAGACGCCGGTGGGATACCACTCTGGTCGTATCGGGGTTCTAACTCGCCGCCGTCACCCGGCGGGAGGACCGTGTCAGGTGGGCAGTTTGACTGGGGCGGTCGCCTCCTAAAAAGTAACGGAGGCGCTCTAAGGTTCCCTCAGCGCGGTCGGAAATCGCGCTCCAGAGTGCAAAGGCAGAAGGGAGCTTGACTGCGAGACCTACAAGTCGAGCAGGGACGAAAGTCGGACTTAGTGATCCGGTGGTTCCGAGTGGAAGGGCCATCGCTCAACGGATAAAAGCTACCCCGGGGATAACAGGCTTATCTCCCCCAAGAGTCCACATCGACGGGGAGGTTTGGCACCTCGATGTCGGCTCATCGCATCCTGGGGCTGTAGTAGGTCCCAAGGGTTGGGCTGTTCGCCCATTAAAGCGGTACGCGAGCTGGGTTCAGAACGTCGTGAGACAGTTCGGTCCCTATCTGTCGTGGGCGTAGGAAATTTGAGAGGAGCTGTCCTTAGTACGAGAGGACCGGGATGGACGCACCTCTGGTGTACCAGTTGTTCCGCCAGGAGCACCGCTGGGTAGCCAAGTGCGGACGGGATAAGCGCTGAAAGCATCTAAGCGCGAAGCCCCCCTCAAGATGAGATTTCCCATTCCCCTGTGGAAGTAAGACCCCTTGCAGATGACGAGGTTGATCGGTCCGGGGTGTAAGCGCAGCAATGCGTTTAGCTGACGGATACGAATCGGTCGAGGGCTTATCCTACTTCATCTCTTCATCTTGCAACGCGCTTTATTCCATTCTAATTTTGAAGGTGTGGCTAAAGAAAATCTGTGGTGACGACTGCAGAAATCCTTTTGGGTGACCAAAGGAATGCTTTATGTAACATCTTCAGCCATTAATTAAATAAATCGTCTGGTGATGATGGCGGAGGGGATCCACCCGTTCCCATACCGAACACGGAAGTTAAGCCCTCCAGCGCCGATGGTACTTGGGCTTAAGCCCTGGGAGAGTAGGTCGTTGCCAGGCCATTATAAAACCCCGCTTCAGCTTGAAGCGGGGTTTTCATTTGAAAACCATATAATGCAGTAAAAGATAGCTTTTAGTGACGAGGGGAATAGACCACAATCACTATATGATCGATCGAAAATGGTTGATCTGGTTATGGCAGTTGACAATACCACCTTTAAAATCACTATAATATTTTTTATTATAAGACTTTAATTTATCTACTTGTCATGCTGATAGATTCATGTTAATATAACAAAGTCGCTGCTGATTGAGATAATAATTTCCAGCAAAGGAAATAGAAGGAATTATATCTGGCCCGTTGGTGAAGCGGTTTAACACACTAGCCTTTCACGCTAGCATGCAGGGGTTCGAATCCCCTACGGGTCACCAAACTTGGACGCTTAGCTCAGCTGGGAGAGCATCTGCCTTACAAGCAGAGGGTCGGCGGTTCGATCCCGTCAGCGTCCACCATAAGGAGCTGTGGTGTAGAGGCCTAACATGCCTGCCTGTCACGCAGGAGATCGCGGGTTCGAATCCCGTCAGCTCCGCCATATTTCTTGGCGGCCGTGGCGAAGTGGTTAACGCACCGGATTGTGGCTCCGGCACTCATGGGTTCGATTCCCATCGGTCGCCCCACTTCACAGGTACATAACAAACGGCTCGGTAGCTCAGTCGGTAGAGCAGAGGACTGAAAATCCTCGTGTCGGCGGTTCGATTCCGTCCCGAGCCACCATCCAATTTGGACCCGATTTGATACGCCAAAAAATCTGTGTGATAACCCCTGCTTCATCCGTATGTGTTTGCCAGGCGGATAGGTAGGGGTTTTATTATTATTGGTAGAAAATCCTCAGATACCCGGGATACGACGCGAAAATGATTGCGAAGAAATTTTCTACGAGGATAGTACAAAGTACAGAAGATAATTAACATTCGTTGCGGTCGCCTTCTATGAGGGTGACCGCTTCATTATGTATAATATAAGATTCAAAAGTGGATGAGCAATTGAAAAAGTTATTGGTTGACTTTGAAGCGTTTCTAATGGGTTTAATACCTGCTCTGTACGGAACTGCTGCTTCACCAAATTACACAGCTAATTTCCACTTATTAGAGCGTTATGGATGTGTTACGAAAGGGATAAACCAGCACACCGATGCCGAGTTTTTTCTCTTTTTTCAATCGGAACAGATGAAAGAAGACTTTCTAAAAAAGCTTGCTAGCGTAGAGCGTCTTTCTCCTGAATTCCATGAATTTGATGAATAGGCCAGCGGCGGGAAAACATTTATCATTCGCTTCACTTGTGCATCGTCGCCCCTCGAGAAAAGTTTTTTTGCACTACCTCCCTATCAATTTGATTTACCAGACACGCCCTGGCGACTTGGTCGAACAGGTTTTACAAATCGTGTATAAAACGATGTGATTAAGGAGATATATTTAATAAAAGTATTGACTTATGATACGTATAAATGATAGAATCATTTTTGTCGCCGCAAAGAGCGGTGCAAAATGAAACAAAGCGTTCCTTGAAAACTAAAGAGTGACAACGTGACCTGTCAATTCGATGAAACACTTAACACTTTAGTGTTTAGTGTTTCACAACTCCGCGAGCTTTGCTCGGCGGAGTATCAACTTCGAGCATAGACTCAAACCTCAGTTTCACACTTCGGTGTGAAACCTTTAACGGAGAGTTTGATCCTGGCTCAGGATGAACGCTGGCGGCATGCCTAATACATGCAAGTCGTGCGGGGGTCTTCGGATCCTAGCGGCGAACGGGTGAGTAACACGTGGGCAACCTGCCCGTAAGACTGGGATAACTCCGGGAAACCGGTGCTAATACCAGATAATCTCTTTCTCCGCATGGAGAAAGAGTAAAAGGCTTCGGCCACTTACGGATGGGCCCGCGGCGCATTAGCTGGTTGGTGAGGTAACGGCTCACCAAGGCGACGATGCGTAGCCGACCTGAGAGGGTGATCGGCCACACTGGGACTGAGACACGGCCCAGACTCCTACGGGAGGCAGCAGTAGGGAATTTTCCGCAATGGGCGAAAGCCTGACGGAGCAATGCCGCGTGAGTGATGACGGCCTTCGGGTTGTAAAACTCTGTTCTGAAGGAAGAAGTTCTGACGGTACTTCAGGAGAAAGCCCCGGCTAACTACGTGCCAGCAGCCGCGGTAATACGTAGGGGGCGAGCGTTATCCGGAATTATTGGGCGTAAAGCGCGCGCAGGCGGTCATTTAAGTCAGGTGTGAAAGGCTGCGGCTCAACCGCAGAGCGGCACCTGAAACTGGATGACTTGAGTGCAGGAGAGGAGAGCGGAATTCCCGGTGTAGCGGTGGAATGCGTAGAGATCGGGAGGAACACCAGTGGCGAAGGCGGCTCTCTGGCCTGTTTCTGACGCTGAGGCGCGAAAGCGTGGGGAGCAAACAGGATTAGATACCCTGGTAGTCCACGCCGTAAACGATGAGTGCTAGGTGTCGGGGGGTCCTACCCTCGGTGCCGAAGGTAACCCATTAAGCACTCCGCCTGGGGAGTACGGCCGCAAGGCTGAAACTCAAAGGAATTGACGGGGGCCCGCACAAGCGGTGGAGCATGTGGTTTAATTCGAAGCAACGCGAAGAACCTTACCAGGGCTTGACATCCCGCTGACCGCTCCAGAGATGGAGCTTCCCTTCGGGGCAGCGGTGACAGGTGGTGCATGGTTGTCGTCAGCTCGTGTCGTGAGATGTTGGGTTCAGTCCCGCAACGAGCGCAACCCTTATCGCTAGTTGCCAGCATTCAGTTGGGCACTCTAGCGAGACAGCCGGTGAAAGCCGGAGGAAGGTGGGGATGACGTCAAATCATCATGCCCCTTATGTCCTGGGCTACACACGTGCTACAATGGCCGGTACAATGGGTCGCCAACCCGCGAGGGGGAGCTAATCCCACAAAACCGGTCTCAGTTCGGATCGCAGGCTGCAACTCGCCTGCGTGAAGCCGGAATCGCTAGTAATCGCGGATCAGCATGCCGCGGTGAATACGTTCACGGGCCTTGTACACACCGCCCGTCACACCACGAGAGTTTGCAACACCCGAAGTCGGTGAGGTAACCTTTTGGAACCAGCCGCCGAAGGTGGGGCAGATGATTGGGGTGAAGTCGTAACAAGGTATCCCTACCGGAAGGTGGGGATGGATCACCTCCTTTCTAAGGAGCTCTTTCTAGAGCAAACAAACGGAATCCCCGACGAGCAAAGCTCGCGGGACGTGAAGGACTAAGTGCGAAACGCACTAAGCCCTTCAACGCAGGTCACGTGATACTCACTCTTTAGTTTTCAGGGAATGCGCTCAAAACCACTTCTGCTTATGCAGAGGTGGTTTTTTTATAATGAATGGGCGCGGCAAGAAAACCGAATGACTGAAATATACCGATGTGCCTAGTGCTTTGGTGAACAGAGGAAGATGTGTTTTATTTGAGAAGATAAGTAGAGTAACATTTTTGAATGAACGCAACACGAGCTATTTGATAAGATGAATATAAATGTGCTGAAGGAGGGATAGAGTGAAATGGTTGTACGACCGAGACATCATCAGTGAGCAATTCGGGCAGGCAAGTGCCAAGTTTATTGAGATTGTAGATGGGGATACAGCTAAGTTTGAGATAGACGGCAAGGTGGAGTCAGTCCGATTTCTTCTCGTCACCCGAAACCCAGATAGAGCAAGGTGCGAAGAGTATAACGTCTTATCAATTAATTATCATGTGATCCGTGAATGTGGTATACGGCAAAAGATGTTATAACAGAAGTGGTGCATTACTCGCTATCACCCATTTCCGTACAATTAAAATGGTTAAGCTTAGCTTTGAGTTGCAACCATCATGGTATTGAGAAAGGTGTGTTTTTTTATGAGAGTGGAAGTGACGTTTCATATTGCTGATGAAATGTTATTGCCTTACGACTTGAATTATCCGATTAGCAGCTTTATCTATCACTGTGTGATGCAAGCGGATCCCGATCTTGCACAATGGTTGCATGACACAGGCTTGGAGCATCGCGGGAAGAAGTATAAACCCTTTGTCTTTTCTCGCTGCTATTTTACCTCCAGAATTAATCTGAAATCCGCCATGAAGGTAAAAGGGTCACTTGCATTCCAGTTGGACTCCATCAAGCCGGAGATCGTGCAACGTTTTATTGAAGGGGTTTGGAAAGTGGGACAATTAACTTTACATGACGCTATATTCCCGCTGGCAGATGTGCGAATTTTGCCGCCAGTACCCTTTGAGCGCAAGATGGTGTATCAGGCGTTAGGCTCGATTGTGGTGCCAACACAGATTGACGGGCAAGTCATCTATTGTCATCCACTGGACAGCCAGTTTTATGACAGTATGCGTTTCTCATTGAAAAATTGGTATACTTTGCGCTGGAATGAAGAGTTTCCTGAGGAGGAGATATTGCGCATCCAACTTTATCGCCCTGAGAAATTTCATTTAAAAAAAGCGGCCGTCCTTACTCGATACAAAGAGAAAAATTTGAAAGGGTATCAAATCCCCTTGGTTATTGAAACCTCGACTAAGATGCATCAGGTGATTTATGAAAGCGGATTAGGCTCCTATGGTTCCCAAGGGTTTGGCATGGTGTCTCCTCTTAATGAGAGAGGTTGAAACTCACCAGATGCCATGATTAGACAATCTTACTATGAATAAAAGCGCCTTATTAAAGGCGTTTTTTCAGTCTTCAAATTCTTGACAATTAACCAATCCATTGATGAAGGTTTTGAAATCCTTTGAGAGGACCGTAATTTTAGGTTGATCGGGATTTTCAACATCAACATGGATAACTCGGGGCTCACCATTTCTTCCGCATTGACTATAATCTAACATGACGGCATCATGACCAGCTGATGGACAATCACATATTACAAATCCTAAATGAATGGGATAACCCCAATCTTCATCAATGCTTCGGACATCTTCGGAATCAATGCCTTCCTCTCCTCCAAGGCCACGGATTTTTTCGATTGCAATATGATTCTTGGCCCAAGAGGTTGGAACCGTTGTTGGAAAGCAAGAGTTGACAGGGATTCCGCCATTTTTGGTTTTGATTAGTTCTATATAAGAACGGGGAAGTTTGAAATTTAACTTTTGTTCTGCCTGTGCGATCATTTCATCTGTCACTGAAACGGGATTAGTATATTGATCGCATGGTAGCCAAAAACCTTTAAAATGCTTTCTCATGTTACCCACCCATTTTTAAAAAATAAAGTTTCATGATGATAATGCCAAAAAGATGGTAACATGTGCAGGTTGTTTGCGGTATGAGGTGGCTTATGTATTTATATTTTTTTAAAAAAATTGTCAACACGAGGAGTGTTCTGTTATGATTTAATTGAAAGATTCACCATGAAAATAACTTTTTTGGGTTAGTTTCCGTGGGAAGTTCAGTCGGATGAATCCTTGATACTATCACTTTGATGGAGGTTTTGCTCATGTTTCAAGTCCGAGTGAAAAGTCAGTTGAAATTATTCACCTCCGTTATTCTCGCGATGCTCATTTCGATGGTGACAGCTTTGCCTGCATTTGCGGCCACTCCAGGGAAGACGGTTAATGCGTCGGCAACACTCGCATACAACCTCAAAGGGCTTAAGCACAATGTGGCTGTTCAAAAAGCTTATATTGCTTCCAAGTATATTTACGTAACGCAACGGTCTGGGGGTACATGCTATCTTTCAAGATTGCTTATTAATGGGCGTGACGCTACATACGTTGATGAAATGACTGTTACCAATGCGGGTCATTGTCAAACATTAGACATGTACACATACAATGGTAAAAATTATTTTTATTTCAGTTCGAAAGCAGATCCTTCAACGTCCTATTACTGGTCCCTCCAAGTGGCAAGACTGCAATACTCACCCGGCGCGAAATATAATTATACCGATCTTCACCGGTTTACCTATATGAATTATGCCAATAAGACCGGCACAAGACTAGGTGATACGTACCGTGTCGATGGTGGTGGCAATAGTAACTACACGATTTTCCGAGTCCAGACCAAACAAGGAACTGTAACTTGGTCCATTTATGACACAGTGGCATTAAACCGGCTTCTTGACAGTAATAAACAGGTACAGATGAATAGCGCGGAGGCGAAGAAAGCCTGTGTTGGCAGCTTTACGCAGTCGGGCAGTGGCATAGTCAGACCGAACGGTTCTTTCCAAGGCGTTGATATGCTCAGTAATACGAAGATTTATACGTCAGGTGGCGCAGAAGGCGAAACTCCGCAAATTGCCATGATGTCAAACACGGGTGCATATAAAACCCTTGTGAAAATTACCAATGTGGGGACTCATGAAATTGAGGGAGTACAGACGAAGAACGGGAACGTTTATTTTACAATCGTTACAGACCCGGTGAACAAGAAAAATACACAAAAAATTTACTACGTATCTGATAGCATTTTTTAACTGGGTAGATGCTGCGGAGAACCCTTTCCCAGTGAGCTTCGTCATGCGAGAAGCGAATGAGGAGCTGCTGTTCTGCTTTCGACGGGGTTAGCTCGCGTCATCATTATTCCATGGAAAAGAAAATGCCAGAGCCAATCACTAGAGTGTCAGGCAAATCAAGTTGACAGTGAAGGCCTGGCATTTTTTATTTGCTATTTACCATACTAACTTTCTTATACTACGGAATTTCGAATAAGCGTAGATAGATGATGAGATCCTTGTTCACGAAATAACTCAGCTAATTTTTTTCTTCCTGCAGCACCATTTTGTAAGATGTATTGCAGCTCTTGTGAGGTGAGTATTTTGATGCTTACCAAACGTATATCACTGGCTGGACCGATTATACTGGTTGGAATTTGCTCAGATTCGAGACCGAGCAAGACACCTACGCGGCCTTCCTCATTACTGAAAGGTTCTGGTACATCTAAATACGAAAACTCCATTGACAAAACACCATGACGCTCCAATAACTCTTTTACACCTCCATGATGAGCAAAGTTTTGAGCAACTTCGTATAGCAACTGAAATTGCCATGTTTGATCGAGTTCAGCAATGTTTTTGCGAAGGGCAGGATCGTCTGATTCAAGGTAACACTCCAATGAAAACCCTTGGTTGGGTTCCTCAACATCATCAAACGGATCAGACAAGCCGTCACTTGCCAAAATGATGGAATTCGGAGTCTCTATTTTCACAAATGCTTGTCTCAATGCCGGCCATCTAGGCCCACCTCTAAAAGCTGGATTGATGAGGTGGGTCAACACATCTGGATCTATTTTTCCAATTGTTTTCCAAAAGTTGTTTCTCACAGAAACGGTTGCGTTGAACAAATCATCTTTCATGATGCATACCTCCTTGGGGTCATTTGAATATCACAATATGTTATTCTTTTATTGGTTGTAAAGCGGTGATTAGGTGTTACTTGGCATGCGGGAGGAATGTTATTGAAACTTCGAAAAGAGTTGGAGTTGAAACCAATATCTCCAGAGTGGAAAAGCATTATCAGATCAAAAGTTCAACGGATTATCCATTTGTTGGAAACGAAACAACCTGTTGATAAAGAGATAGAAGAGTTCAACCAACTAACAGGAAAAGATTATATCGATGTTGACTTTATGCATCAGGAAGCCATGGATTTAGAAACGTTTGTTGACCTTGCTTCATTACCTGTTCCAAGTAAAGTGGAGGATATCACGACAGAAGAGTTGATTGAAATTGTCACCAGGGCTATGGATGTTGAAACATATGGAATTGAAACGCACTATTATATAGAACTCTTTGATATTCATGTTCCTATGCCCAATGCTTCCAACCTGATTTTTTATCCGGACGAAACGTTTAAGGTTAACAGGGGTGACGATGGTCTCACCCCGGAAGAAATAGTGGAGAAAGCGTTGGCATACAAACCGATATGCTTATAATGGAATGATTTATGTGTGGCGTTTAATTGTTAACCAAGGAGGTTTGACATTCATTTTAGGTCGTGTTTTGAATATTGTAATCAAGAAAAAGAAGTGCAAACTGACTACAATCGGGCACTTCATTTTTTGTGTCGATTTGGTTTTGCATCTCAAGATGGAATCCATTGTGCTTATAAAATCGCCTACTAATTTTATACGACAAGTATCTTGCATTCCTGCTGGAGCGAGGCTCATTCACCTCGTGCAAGTATGCCTTGGTTCCAATTGATGGTTGAAACGGATTGCCGATTTCATCCCCACTATGCCACAACACTGGATGTTGAATAGAATCCCTTTGTTACTTATTTTTAACATTTAGCCTATTCGTTCGTTTACTTATTATTAGTGAAATATTATATTGGAAAGAGAAACAATCATATACAAAATCATGAAATACTCTGCTTTGCTACTCTTCATTGTAGATCCATAAATAGATTTAATCCACAAATAATCAGATTTGTTGTAATTGGGTATGAGGTGGTGAGTGCTGGTTCAAAGCCCGTTCCAAATCAAATACACGAGCAACCATAAAGATAGGAGGGGATAAGATGGAACAAAAGCTGATTCGCTTAAAAGATCGATTGAGTGATCTGAGCCGGAGAAATCGTTCTCTGAGGCTACTTAGGTTACAAAGTAAATGGGTCTTCGATCTAACGGCGTTAGACCAAGAGAAGGCACCACGCTCAAAACAGATTTTAGATCAGGTGATAACAGGTAAAAAGAAAATGGTGCTTACTCACTCATCTTTAACTGAAAAACAGTTACAAACCGTAGCACATAGTTTAACCCATCTTAATCGCAATATGAAGGCAATTGAAGAAGAAACGGGATTGTATGATTTATACATAGGTTATCCTTTTTTATCGGGTAACTTGAGGGACGGTTCTTTTATTCAAGCCCCATTGTATTTATATCCGGTTCGTTTAGAACGAAAGGATCGAAGTAATTTACATTGGGAATTGCACGCTTTCCCGGATTCTGAGCCACAATTAAATCGCACACTCTTTTTAGGACTCAGACGTTTTCATCAAGCTACATTTGAAGAGAGTATGTTTGAAGATAGTGCGCAGTTGAAGATGGTTGATAAAGCGAACTTGTCCTCATGGGCAGAATGGTTAAGTCAGTTTAACATCCATGTAACCTGTGCTGAAGAAGGATTGAAACCACTTCAAACGTATCGCAGAGAAACCCTTCCTCAAGGTCAGCCACTCAAGCTTGAGCCTTATGCAATATTAGGCAGTTTCCCACAAGGTAATACGGCGTTGATCCGGGATTATGATGAATTGATTGCCTTATCGACAAAACAACAACCATTACCCTTTATACAAGAGCTCATTCATTCTAATGAAGATCATACCTACGATCCTATGCCGGATTCCCAACCGGAGGAGCTGATTGAGGTTCAAGAGATGCAACCAACAAAAGAAGAGGAACAATTCTTTATCTTGCCAACGGATTTTTCTCAAGAAACGATTCTTCATAGAGCGCGTACCACAAAAGGATTAGTGGTGCATGGTCCTCCGGGAACGGGTAAATCTCAAGTCATTGTAAACTTAATTACTGATGCGTTAGCCAATGGGAAAAAAGTGCTTGTCGTCTGTCAGAAGAGAGCCGCTCTGGATGTTGTATACCAACGGTTAGATAGTATCGATTTGACTTCCTATGTAGCCTTAATTCATGACGAAAAACAGGACCGGAGCGGATTATATCAAAAAATCAATAAGCTCATTCCCGAAACTGTTACTCACATTCAAGGAAAAGAATCCTCCTTGCGCCATTTGTGCAAGCGAATAGAAGAGCGTGAGCAGAAGCTAAATGCCATTTGTAAAGGGCTGCATGAACGGCAATCATGTGGGTTTAGTGCATATGAACTTTATGGGCGAGCTAAGAAACAAGATGATGTTGTGCAAACCATCATGGTCTCCGACTTAGCAAAAAGTGTGCATCGAGATGGGTTAGATGATATGCTCTCAACAATCTCGAGGTATGGTTCTTATCAGCAACGTTTTGGTAAAGAAGCGTACATCTTAAGAAGAAGGAAGTCCCTAGCTAATCTTGAGCTAAGAGATCAGACTCATCTGATTGAGCAATTGGAACTTGCGTTAGAAAAAGCAGATGCTACAACCCGAAAACTGAACCAATTGGATCATGAGAAAATCACTCCTGCTTACCTATGGTTAAACAGTGATCGCTTAGCTAAAATTTACGATGATTTAGATCCGAAAGAAAAGAAGACTTTACAGAAGCTGCGGCTGTGGTGGTGGACCTCCTTTACAGGAAAAAGTTTGATTGAAGAATTATTAAATGGACAGAAGTTTAAAGGGATTTCTTCTGCAGAATGGCCCCACATTCAAGAAAGCTTGCGTTTAATGTATGAAATTGCTCAGATCACCCAATCTCTGAAACAACATATCCGCTTTTTAGAAGAGATTTTAGACGATGATTTTTTCAAACAGATACAGAAAGAACTGGCTGAAGGGAAAATTCCACAGCGTACGCTGTTACAGATCCGCGAAGCGATTTCACGTGACTTTGATGACCTCAAAGCCATGGATCGCTGTTATGCTGAGGCTACCCCCATTGTGCAAAAGCTCATCAACAGATTAAAAGAGAAGGAGTTGGGCCAGGAAGGGGAGCTTTCTGAGAAGTGGGTAGATACCGTCAAACAATCCTTTTATCTATTTTGGATTGATGAAATTGAACGGAAACATCCCTGTCTAAGTTACGTATCAACGGGTGAGTATCAGCAAATTCGGGAAGAATTCGGCAAACTTCTTCTTGAAAAAAAGAAGTTAGCCTTACATGTTCTTCAAGAACGCATGGTCACTAAGATTAACCAAACATTGCAAAGTCATGTAAAAGCCTTTCGAGAGCTACGGCATCAAACAGGAAAACAACGTCAGATTTGGCCTGTGCGTCGATTAGTCAAACATTTTGCTGAGAAAGGATTATTAGACCTCCTCCCTGTGTGGTTGGCTTCTCCTGAAACCGTTTCTGCTATGTTTCCTTTAAGACAGGGATTGTTTGATTTAGTTATCTTTGATGAGGCATCACAGTGTACGGTGGAAAGTGGATTGCCAGCTGTATATCGTGGAAAGCAAGTAGTCATCGCAGGGGATGAAAAGCAGTTGCAGCCATTCGAACAGTTTCGCGTCTCTTTGTATGATGAAGACGAAGATGAAATGGATTATGAAATGGAAGAGTCAAAAAGCTTGCTAAATCTAGCTAAACGGATATATCCTGTGCGGATGCTTCAGTATCATTACCGTTCCAAGTTTGAGGAGTTGATCCATTTCTCCAATCATGCCTTTTATCATGGAGCGATGCAGGTTGTACCCAATGTATCTTCTCATCATTCAACGCCAGCCATTCGTTGGATTAAGGTAGATGGGCATTGGATTAACCAATGTAACGAGCAGGAAGCAAGGGCGGTTGTTGATCAGCTTAAACAGCAATTGGAAAAGCATCCTGATCAAACCGTGGGGATTATCACATTTAATGTGAAACAACAAGATAAGATTTTGCAGTTGATCGAGCATCGAACCAAGGAGGATCCCCACTTTTCCGCTTTATATGAAGAAGTGATGAAGAGGGAGTTGGATGAACGCATCTTTGTTAAAAACATCGAAAACGTACAAGGGGATGAGCGGGATGTTATCATCTTCTCTGTTGGCTATGCCCCTAATGAAGAAGGAAGAATTTATAACCGATTTGGTCTTCTCAATATACAGGGGGGAGAGAATCGATTAAATGTAGCAATTACAAGGGCGAAAGAGAAAATTCTTGTGGTTGCAAGTATTGACCCGCATGAACTAAATGTAGCTGGAACGAAACATGAAGGGCCTAAACTGTTCCGGCATTATCTGGAATACGCCAAGGCTGTTTCTGAAGGGAATAAAGAGCAAGTCCTGAGTATATTACATCGAATTAATCCCCAGTCAGAAACCAAAAAGCAGTATCATGATGACCAGTTTGACTCTCCGTTTGAAGTGGAAGTATGCAATTATTTACGAAGCATTGGCTATGAAGTTGATACACAGATTGGAGTCTCGGGATATCGGATAGATCTTGGAATTGTTCATCCAAAAGATCCAGGTCGCTATATCTTGGGAGTTGAATGTGATGGAGAGACCTATCATCGCTCGCCGCACGCAAAAGAGCGTGACTTATACCGGCAAGAATTCCTAGAGTCAAGAGGGTGGAACATTCAACGGATTTGGAGTCGAAATTGGTGGAGAAATCCGGGGATAGAAATAGAGAAGATCGATAGAAAGGTAAAAGAACTATTGGAGAAAGAGGAGCATAAAAAGAAGGTGACTTTGTCTTCAACCTAGGAAGTAACCATATATCCATGAGCAAGTACACTGAAAAAAGGATGAGATGATGTCCATCAAATTTGTCAAGGCAAGGGGTGAACACCCCTTGTTTTTTTACAGATGGATAGACACAATTTATAATGGTAGGCTTTATCATCGTATTAATCGCCGAGATAATTATGTTCGAGTAGGTCGTGTTACAATTTATATGAGCTGTAGTGGCATCGCCTATTGCCAAACAGATGGGTATCTGCGTGCTCACGATGGAACACTGAAATATAAGTGGGAGCAAAGCATTCGACAAAGATTGCCTCGTATTGATTGCCCTATATCTCTTTTGTAATTCATGTGGTTTTGACTCGTGAAAAAAAGGGTTGCATTTGTATTTCAGTCATGATATATTATTCCTTGTCGCCGCGATGCGGTGATAACAAAGAGAGACGCACCTTGAAAATTAGATATGGAATAAAGCAACGAGGTTAAGAAGGAGATCCTTCTTAGATCGTCGATGTTGCAAATCACCGAGGAGATACCGAGCGGCATAGCAATATGCCGGATAAACCTGGTAGGTTAAGCTACTAAGGGCACACGGTGGATGCCTTGGCGCTAGGAGCCGATGAAGGACGGGACGAACTCCGATAAGCTTCGGGGAGCTGTAAGTAAGCTTTGATCCGGAGATTTCCGAATGGGGCAACCCACCAGCTTGAAGAGCTGGTACCGCCACCTGAATCCATAGGGTGGTCGGGGGCAGACCAGGGGAACTGAAACATCTAAGTACCCTGAGGAAGAGAAAGCAAACGCGATTCCCTGAGTAGCGGCGAGCGAAACGGGAACAGCCCAAACCGATGGCACAAGGCCATCGGGGTTGTAGGACGTCTCACACGGAGTCACAAAGGGAGCGAATAGGTGAACTGGTCCTGGAAAGGCCGGCAATATAAGGTAACAGCCCTGTAACCGAAATTCGTTCCCCTCCGAGACGGATCCTGAGTACCGCGGGACACGTGAAACCCCGTGGGAAGCTGGGAGGACCACCTCCCAAGGCTAAATACTCCCTAGCGACCGATAGTGAACCAGTACCGTGAGGGAAAGGTGAAAAGCACCCCGGGAGGGGAGTGAAAGAGAACCTGAAACCGTGTGCTTACAACCAGTCGGAGTCCCCTTGAGGGATGACGGCGTGCCTTTTGTAGAATGAACCGGCGAGTAACGGTTGCGTGCAAGGTTAAGGTGAAAAGCTGGAGCCGCAGCGAAAGCGAGTCTGAACAGGGCGCTTCAGTACGTAGTCGTTGACCCGAAACCGGGTGATCTACCCATGTCCAGGATGAAGTTCCGGTAACACGGAATGGAGGTCCGAACCTGTTGGTGTTGAAAAACCATAGGATGAGGTGTGGGTAGGGGTGAAATGCCAATCGAACCCGGAGATAGCTGGTTCTCCCCGAAATAGCTTTAGGGCTAGCCTCGGATCAAGAGTCATGGAGGTAGAGCACTGATTGGGCTAGGGGCCCCCACAGGGTTACCGAACTCAGTTAAACTCCGAATGCCATCGACTCATGTCCGGGAGTCAGACTGCGAGTGCTAAGATCCGTAGTCAAGAGGGAAACAGCCCAGACCACCAGCTAAGGTCCCCAAGTAATCGTTAAGTGGCAAAGGATGTGGAGTTGCCCAGACAACCAGGATGTTGGCTTAGAAGCAGCCACCATTCAAAGAGTGCGTAATAGCTCACTGGTCAAGTGACTCTGCGCCGAAAATGTAACGGGGCTAAACGATTCACCGAAGCTGTGGATGCCGCCACATTCACTCTGTCTTTCATGATCGTCGGCGAAGGACATTTGCCGAAAACATCTTTTCGGCTAAATGCCATAGCGAAACGATGTGTGGAAGCTGGAGTGAATGCGGTGGCATGGTAGGGGAGCGTTCCAAGCAGCAGCGAAGCTGCTTCGTGAGAAGTGGTGGAGCGCTTGGAAGTGAGAATGCCGGTATGAGTAGCGAAAAGAGGGGTGAGAATCCCCTCCACCGTAAGCCTAAGGTTTCCTGAGGAAGGTTCGTCCGCTCAGGGTTAGTCGGGACCTAAGCTGAGGCCGAAAGGCGTAGGCGATGGACAACAGGTTGATATTCCTGTACCACCTATTTTCGTTTGTACGATGGGGGGACGCAGGAGGGTAGGGAATCGCGCGACTGGAAGTGCGCGTCCAAGCAGTGAGGCCGAAAGGATAGGCAAATCCGTCCTTTCTACAGGCTGGGCTGTGACGGCGAGGGAAATTATCAGTACCGAAGTTCCTGATCTCACACTGCCAAGAAAAGCCTCTAGGAGAAAATAGGTGCCCGTACCGCAAACCGACACAGGTAGGCGAGGAGAGAATCCTAAGGTGCTCGGGAAAACTCTCGTTAAGGAACTCGGCAAAATGACCCCGTAACTTCGGGAGAAGGGGTGCCCCGGTAGGGTGAAAGCCCGAGGGGGCCGCAGTGAAGAGGTCCAGGCGACTGTTTAGCAAAAACACAGGTCTCTGCTAAGCCGCAAGGCGATGTATAGGGGCTGACGCCTGCCCGGTGCTGGAAGGTTAAGGGGAAGGGTTAGCGCAAGCGAAGCTCTGAACCGAAGCCCCAGTAAACGGCGGCCGTAACTATAACGGTCCTAAGGTAGCGAAATTCCTTGTCGGGTAAGTTCCGACCCGCACGAAAGGCGTAACGATCTGGACGCTGTCTCAACGAGAGACCCGGTGAAATTGTACTGCCAGTGAAGATGCTGGCTACCCGCGACAAGACGGAAAGACCCCGTGGAGCTTTACTGTAGCCTGATATTGAATCTAGGTACGACTTGTACAGGATAGGTGGGAGTCTGAGAAGCCGGAGCGCCAGCTTCGGTGGAGACGCCGGTGGGATACCACTCTGGTCGTATCGGGGTTCTAACTCGCCGCCGTCACCCGGCGGGAGGACCGTGTCAGGTGGGCAGTTTGACTGGGGCGGTCGCCTCCTAAAAAGTAACGGAGGCGCTCTAAGGTTCCCTCAGCGCGGTCGGAAATCGCGCTCCAGAGTGCAAAGGCAGAAGGGAGCTTGACTGCGAGACCTACAAGTCGAGCAGGGACGAAAGTCGGACTTAGTGATCCGGTGGTTCCGAGTGGAAGGGCCATCGCTCAACGGATAAAAGCTACCCCGGGGATAACAGGCTTATCTCCCCCAAGAGTCCACATCGACGGGGAGGTTTGGCACCTCGATGTCGGCTCATCGCATCCTGGGGCTGTAGTAGGTCCCAAGGGTTGGGCTGTTCGCCCATTAAAGCGGTACGCGAGCTGGGTTCAGAACGTCGTGAGACAGTTCGGTCCCTATCTGTCGTGGGCGTAGGAAATTTGAGAGGAGCTGTCCTTAGTACGAGAGGACCGGGATGGACGCACCTCTGGTGTACCAGTTGTTCCGCCAGGAGCACCGCTGGGTAGCCAAGTGCGGACGGGATAAGCGCTGAAAGCATCTAAGCGCGAAGCCCCCCCTCAAGATGAGATTTCCCATTCCCCTGTGGAAGTAAGACCCCTTGTAGATGACGAGGTTGATCGGTCCGGGGTGTAAGCGCAGCAATGCGTTTAGCTGACGGATACGAATCGGTCGAGGGCTTATCCTACTTCATCTCTTCATCTTGCAACACGCTTTATTCCATTCTAATTTTGAAGGTGTGGTAAGGTTTGCATCATATCTGAGCAACACCTGATTACAATGAAAACATGTGCCCTTAGCTCAGCTGGATAGAGCGTTTGACTACGGATCAAAAGGTCGGGAGTTCGAATCTTCCAGGGCACGCCAATATTGCCTGGTGATGATGGCGGAGGGGATCCACCCGTTCCCATACCGAACACGGAAGTTAAGCCCTCCAGCGCCGATGGTACTTGGGCTTAAGCCCTGGGAGAGTAGGTCGTTGCCAGGCATATCCCATCTTTTGATGGGAACGGCGCGGGGTGGAGCAGTCTGGTAGCTCGTCGGGCTCATAACCCGAAGGTCGCAGGTTCAAATCCTGTCCCCGCAACCAAAAGCAAAAAAGACACCTTTCATCAATGAAAGGTGTCTTTTTTATATTTTATAGGATGAAGATAGGAAAATCTAAATCGGATACAAAACACAGACGAAAAATCGGTTTGGATTCAATGTGTTGACAAATCTATGGTGCACACTCCTGAACGGTTTTGTACACTCCAGTTTTTTTCCTGTGGTATAGTGAATAGTGTTCGAAACCGGAACGGAAAGGATATGAAACATGGATGCGATTCTAGCAGAAAAACCGGATCAAGCGCGGAAATTGGCTTCTCCGTTTGCGCATAAAAAGGAAAAGACACGAATAACCATTGCACCATGTCCTGAATTTCCGCGTGGAGCGATAATTGTGTGGGCGATTGGGCATCTTTGCGAATTAGCTGAGCCGGAAAAGTATGACCCAGCCTGGAAAAAATGGCGATTAGACACCCTTCCCATCATTCCTGACCAATTCAAGCACCAAGTGATCAAACAAAAGGCGGGGCACTTCAAATTGGTGAAAGACGTGTTGAACCAAGCAGACACCATTATCATCGCAACGGACCCAGCCCGTGAAGGCGAATATATCGCCCGGATCATCATCCAAATGGCTGGGGCTTCCCGAAAAAAAATCAAACGCTGGTGGTGTAGTTCGTTGACGGAGCAAGCAATTAAAGAGGCATTTGGCCGGCTCCGTTCTGACAGCGAAACAAAGCCTTATTTTGAAGAAGCGTTGGCTCGATCATACAGCGATTGGTTGGTGGGCATCAATACGAGTCGGGTGTATACATTATTGATGCAACAAAAAGGAATCAGAGAGGTTTTTTCAACGGGCAGGGTGCAAACTCCCTTATTATGCCTGATCCGCCGGCGTGAAGAGGAGATAGAGCGCTTCAAGCAGGAGCCTTTTTGGGAGATTGTCGCCGTTTTTGATGCGGATGGAGAGAAGTACAAAGGAAAATTAGAAGTGCGTTTTTTTGATAAAAAACAGGCAGAGCGTTTGCTGGAACAAATGAGGGACAAGCCTGGCGTAGTGGGAAAAATCGAAACCAAGCTGAAAAAAATAAGCCCGCCTTTGTTGCATAGCTTAAGCACCCTTCAAGCTAAAATGAACCGCATGTATAAGTTGGCGCCGTCCAAAGTGTTGCAATTGGTCCAATCCTTGTATGAAAAAGGGTATGTTTCTTATCCCCGAACAGATAGCCAGCATGTGACTGCTGCCGAGGCCAAGGCATTTCCGAAGATCTTACGTTTGCTCACCTCCCATTACAATATCGCGGACGACTTGCGAGACGTCAGCCGAAACAAGCGAGTGGTCGATCCGAAAAAGGTGTCAGATCATCATGCGATTATACCGACGGAGCAAGTTCCCACCCTCACCAAGCTGACACCAGATGAGCGGAAAATTTATGATGAGTTGGCGCGGAGTTTGATTGCCGTCCATTATCCTGATCATGAATTTTTGCAGACGACAGTATTGACCATGATTGACAAGCATGCCTTCAAAACGGTCGGCAAAAAAGTGGTGAAGATCGGATGGAAAGCGGTATTTCAACATGAGCAAGAGCAGGGAGATGAGGGGAATCAACCGCTTCCTACTTTGCGGGAGGGTCAGATAGTCGAGCCGGAAGTGGCGTTAAAAGAAGGAATGACACAACCACCTAAGCCTTATACTGAAGGCCAATTGATTACATTGATGAAAACGGCTGGAAAACACATCGAGGATGAGCAGCTATCGTCGATGAAAGGGCTTGGATTGGGAACGGAAGCAACTCGCTCTGGCATTATCCAAACTCTCAAAGATCGCAAGTATATCAAAGTGCAGAAAAATGTGGTGTCCACTACAGAGAAAGGAAAAGCCTTGGTTGCGGCCGTTGCGGACACGATTTTGGGGAAAGCGGATTTGACTGCAAAGTGGGAACAGTATTTGCATGCGATTGGCCGTGGGGAAAAAGCGGCTGCTCCATTCATCGAAAAATCAAAAGAGTTGGCTAAACATTTGGTTGCTGATGCAATCAAACGCGCTGAAGGATGGGAAGTAGCTGCGGCGATCCAGGAAAAAACGAAAACAAGTGGACGGAAGGGGTCTGCGCAGGAGTCCGTGGGGTCATGTCCGTTATGCGGGCAAGCGGTGGTTGACCGGAAAAAGTTTTATGGTTGTCAGGGTTATCAAACTGGATGCAAATTCACCCTTCCCAAAACGTTGTTGGGAAAAAAGCTGAGTTCGGCGGTTGTGAAAAAACTGTTAAGTGGAAAAGAATCAGGCATACTCAAGGGCTTTGTCTCAAAGAAAGGCAAACGGTTTGACGCCCGGTTGCGATTGGAGAACGGGAGTATCGCCTTCACTTTCCCCGAAGGTACAGCCAAAAGAGAGAAGGCTTAGTGCTTTCCGTTAGATTGAAATGTGCGGTTGCATGTCGGATGCAACCGTTTTTTGTGCAGAGAAAGCGAGAAAATGAGTTGTCTAAATATTATAATCATTATGGGGGCTTGTTTGATTATGCTTGAACCGCAATGTAACGGAGGTGCCTGATGAACGCGTTTAAAAAGCGCTTTATGGTGCTGTGCCTGCTGGTGTTGGTGATTAGTCCTGTTTGGACGGGAGCGGCTGAACCCCTTGCCGCACAGCCGCCTGCCATTCACGATTCGGCTGAAGTCTTAACGGCAAAACCGCCGGAACCGTCTCAGCAAAGTGAGCCGGAATTGCCCCAATTGATTCATGAGGAAACGGAAGAAGAGCAGATTGCGCAAGGAATTTCCCTGATGCAGTTTACTAGGTT
Source organism: Laceyella sacchari (assembly GCF_024927925.1). Classification (NCBI taxonomy): domain Bacteria; kingdom Bacillati; phylum Bacillota; class Bacilli; order Caryophanales; family Thermoactinomycetaceae; genus Laceyella; species Laceyella sacchari. Next base: position 2,043,285 of record NZ_CP103866.1, on the reverse strand, counting down.
TGACACCAATGGTTGGCTGGAAGGGGCATCGCTGACGGTGGACTTGGCCGAACCTAGTGTGAAAACGAATTTGTTGACGCCTCCCCATGTGGCGCAAAGTATGCCGCTCAGCCAGCAAATGAAAGCAACGGGCGCGATTGCAGGAGTGAACGGGGATTTTTTTGATATTGGCAATACGCAAGCGGCATTGGGGGCGGAAGTTCGGTCGGGGGAATTGCGAAAAAGTGGCGAGGACCGCTTGGCAGCGAGCGTCTCACAAGACCGGATCGGTCAAATCAGCCCCCTCGTATTGCAGGGCAAAGTGATGGCCAATGGGGAGACGACGACGTTGCATGTTATTAATGCTCCCCAGTTGCCGGCTGATCATTTGGCGATGTACACCCCGGACTGGGGTACGGCGAAGCGTACGCATCTGGTCAGCCCCGATTTTTTTGAAGTGTTGGTGGAAGACGGGAAAGTGAAAATGACTTATGCCGGCGAGGTGCACAATGAAGCATTGCATGAAGGCCAATTCATATTGAGTGGCAAAGGGGCCAGTGCGGCGTTTCTCAAAGCGTTACCGGTGGGGAGCGCGGTTGAAGTTCGTGTTGAGACCAGACCGGACTTTAGGAAACTGGCTTTTGCGATCGGAGGCGGTGCATTACTGGTGGACCAGGGGAAGGTGGTGACTAAGGATCATGGCGCAGTCCATCCCCGCACTGCAGTCGGCTTTACCAAAGACGGCAAGAAGATGATATTGGCAACCATTGATGGAAGATCGTCTCGTAGCAGAGGGATGACGTTGTTGGAATTGGCCCAATGGATGAAAGAAAAAGGGGCTTGGACGGCCTTAAACTTGGATGGCGGAGGCTCCTCCACTCTGGTTGCGCGCATGCAGGGACAGACTGGATTGAAAGTTGTCAATACACCTTCCGATGGACACGAACGCCCTGTTCCTAACGGAATAGGCGTATGGAACGACAAACGAACGGGCCAGTTGGGTGGATTTAAGATTGAATCGGGGTCTTTGCGTGTATTTTCTGGATTAACCCGCAAATTTCATGCCATGGCGTATGATACTGCTTATGCTCCTCTTCAAACGGATCAGATTCGGATGCATTGGAGGGCTTTGCCATCTGCGCTCGGCCGTTTTGACGGGGCAGTGCTACGGGCTGCACATCCTGGCAAAGGTCGAATTTCCGTACGGAGCAGGGGGGTGGAGTCGACGGCAGAAGTGCATGTATTGGGTAAACCGGTCTCCCTGGCAATTGAACCCCGGTTGATGGGTTTAGAAAAAGGAAAAACAGCAACTTTTTTGGTGACAGGAAAAGATGCGTCTGGCTATCAGACTTATGTGGAGCCAGAGGATGTCCAATTGAGCTATGACCGACAAATCATCGATGTGAAAGCCAATGCCGACGGCAGTTTGACGGTAGTGCCGCAAGTGGAGCAAGGGGTGACGCGCATTACGGCTCGGGTTGGCAATTTGCAGGCGGTTGCCGGAGTTTCCATCGGTTGGGAACAACAACGCATAGAAACATTTGAAGATGCCTCGAGACCATGGACTTTTGCCAAAGCGCCTGCTGAAACAACGGGTGAGTTGCAGTATGTGGATGACGCAGAGCGAAAAAGCAAAGCGCTAAAATTGACTTATGATTTTACCAAGTCCACCAAGACGCGGGCTGTGTACGCCTTGCCGCCAACGGGGCTGATGCCACTACCGGGGGAAGTGAAAAAAATCGGTGTCCATGTGCGTGGAGATGGAGGCAACGGGCATTGGCTACGAACGCGGATCAAGGATGCAGCGGGAGTATACCATACATTGGATTTGGCGGCGGAGGTAAATTGGCATGGTTGGAGATATGTAGAAACAGATGTGCCAGCAGGGGTGCAATATCCGATTCAATTAAATCAGATTTATTTGGTTGAACCGGATGCCAAAAAGCAGGACAAAGGGGACATCTTGTTGGACGACGTGATCGTGTATGTGTCTGCACCCTTGCATCTTCCTGATGAACCGGTGCAACCGCATCCCATGGTATTGCAACAAGAAACCATGCCACAATCCGGTTGGCGGTTCGCTGTGTTGAACGACTTGCATATTGTAAGCGCGGATCCTGACAGCAAAGAGGTAAAACACACGGTGCAGGTGTTGCGAGATCTTTCGCGTGAGGACGTTGATTTTGTCATCTTTAACGGGGATTTGGTGGATGATGCTTCCCTTGAAAATGTTACCTTTGTCAAGACATTGATCGAGCAAAACCTGGATAAACCGTATTATGTGACACCTGGCAATCACGAAACGTATGGCACGGGCAATCTGGATCTTTTTGTACAGGTTTTTGGCTCGAAGGCAGCGTTGCATCATTTTGACCACAAAGGCGTGCGCTTTATTTTGAGCAATACTGCGCTGGGTGGTTGGCGGGTGAGCGATGATGCTCAGTGGCGCCAGTTGGATGCTTGGCTGGAACAAGGAAAGCGAGATCGAAAAGTGCGGCAACTCGTTTTTTTGGCGCATAATCCTCTCAACGATCCCAACCCGTCCAAGACATCACAAATATCCGATGCAAGGGAGGCGGGATTGTTGCAGAAGAAGCTGACCGACTTTTCCGAACGAAGTGGCAAGCCGGTCATCATGATTGCGGCACATGCGCATGTCCATCACTGGACGCAACGTGACGGGGTTGCCTATGCGGTGGTGGGACCCGTCGGTAAGCGAGTGTATGGTTCTCCGGATCGGGGTGGATTTTACGGGTATGGTGTATTCAGCATTAACGGGGAGAAAAAAGGGAACGTTGACAAGCGACCGTGGCTGGTGGCTGATGTGCGACCGATCCTTGAGGATATCGCGTTGGAGCGGACGGAGTTTTCTGTGAATGAAACGGCTGAGGTGAAAGTGTCAGGTTTGCAAACAGGTGGTTGGAGCTTTCCGCTCTCCTATCCGGCGACTGTGCGGTATCGAGGAGAGAATGGTTTGACCGTCACGCGTTTGGATCAAGCGAAGGGTTCCAGCATCGCCGTGTTTGATCCTGTCACCCATTTGCTTCGTTTCAAACGGCCAGGGAAGGTAGTTTTAGCAGTTCAGAGTGGAGGTATCAGCAAGCGGTTTGTATTGGTTGGCACTCGGGCCAACAGCGGTGGTAAATGAACGGAAATGGCAAAAAAGGTACGCTTCTAAATTGAAAAGGCGGGTTATTTCACCCGCCGCAAATGATTTCGTTTTCTCTTTTTTTTCTTGATGGTTTCCAGTGTATGCAGATCTTTGTAAAATTGCGCATCCCGATTGACAGTCATCGCCCGCAAGAAAAAGAGCAGCCATCTGGGCATGTCATCCATCCTCCTCTATGTTATTCATTTTTTTCACTTCCGAACTGGTTGATGGTGGAAACCATCATCTTGCTGTCGTCGAGGGTAGCTGAATCGGGTTGCTAGCTCCACTTTCCTGATGGAGCCGGCTGACTGCCGTTACGACATAGGTGTAGGGCTTTGTCGGTTGTGCCGTGTCGTCAAAGAAGATTTGTTGTGTGTTTGAAACCGTTTTGCGGATGATACCGACGATGTTGCGGGGCTGGTTTATGGTGATGGATTCCCCCTCATCAAAGCGGTAAATGACAAAATAACTTGCCTCACTGGCACGATTGGTGAACTGTAGGGTGACGCCACCATATCGGCGCGTGGCGGAGAGGAGCGAAGGCGCGGCAGGTGTCTGTCCACCTAGCCAAGGCATGACCGGAATGAGAGAGGGATAGCGGTAGAGATCTGTGCGCAAGCGGTCGGCCAAGCCCAATGGGTTTTTCAACAGATCTTTGGTGCTGAAAAAGATGCTGCCTTTTACTTCCGGGTATTGCCGATTTAATTGCAGTTGGTTAGGAATTTCTTCGGGCTTGTCCCAGTCCGCGCCGCTCCCTGCTTTGTACACGGCATGACCGATATACAAATGCGTTGCTCTACCTTTCACTTCATTGGCCCACCAGGGAACGAGCTTTTCATAAGCGGCGGCTGGAAAACCGATGTTCCAGTATATTTGGGGAGCGATGTAATCGATCCAGTCTTGGCGGATCCATGTGCGAGCATCGGCGTACAGAGAATCGTAAGCCTGAAAACCGGAGGTGTCTGATCCGCTGGGGTCTGTCGATTTGTTCCGCCAGATGCCAAATGGGCTGATGCCAAACTTCACATGGGGCTTGAGCTGTTTGATCTGCGCATTTACTTCTTTAACCAAGCGGTTGACATTGTCCCGCCGCCAATCCGCTTTGTTGGGAAAGGAGGCTTTGCCGTAAGTCAAGTAAGTTTGCTCATCGGGAAAGTCAGTGCCATCAGGATAAGGGTAAAAGTAATCGTCAAAATGGACGGCGTCGATGTCATAGTTGCGCACCACTTCTTTGATGGTGTCCACGATATGCGACCGTACTTGGGGAATCCCCGGATCATACCACAGCTTGCCGCCGTAGCTGACCACCCAATCGGGGTTTTGCCGTGCGGGATGGTTTGGCAACAAGGCGTTCAATTGGGTATCCATGCTGACGCGATAGGGGTTGAACCAAGCATGGAATTCCATGTTGCGTTTGTGGGCGGCTTGTACCATAAACGCCAAGGGATCATAATCGGGTGATACGCCTTGAGTTCCCGTCAAATACTTGGACCAAGGGTTAAGCGTGGACGGATAAAATGCGTCGGCGGTTGGCCTTACTTGAACAATGACGGCATTGATGCCCATCGCCTGTAGGCGGTCCAATAGCGTGATGAACTCGGCTTGTTGCTGATCCTTACTGAGCCCGGTTTTGGAAGGCCAATCAATGTTTAGTACTGTGGAGATCCATGCGGCACGCAATTGCCGCTTTTCTTCAATGGAAGCGCTTAACGAAGGATCCGAATTTTCTTGTGCCCGCCCTTGCAAGGGGACGGAAAAAAGAAGGAGAAGCAGGGCCAACAGGCACGAAATCAACTCTCCACGCATCCTTGATTCACTCCTCTAAAAATTCATAATGTTCTTTGTTTGTTAAATTATACCCTAGCCTGTGGGTATTTGAAAGCAGGAACCCGGGTGATCTGATCGAGCAGAGGTTTTAAAAGTGGTTGCGATGAGTTGGAAAAGTGGAGGAGGTACCTTTTTTAAAATCGCATGTCCGGCCTGTTGGCTATCCTAAAAATATTTTAATCGCCAAGGTAATTTGTCTGGTTATTCATTGTTTTATTAGTATAATCTAATTTGGAATAATAAAGAAAGAAGGCCGGGTTTGTATGTTCTTACCAAGAAAATGGGAAATGCGTTATCCTCGCAAAGTGTGGGTGCTTGGCTTTGGCATGTTTGTTTATTTGACAGGCATGTCTTTTCTATGGCCGTTGATAACGATTTATACCACGCAACAATTGGGGGGATCCATGCGGATCGCCGGGTTGGTGCTGATGGCTTACCAAGGAGCAGGTATGGTTGGTAGCTTGTTGGGTGGGATGCTTTATGACCGCTATGGGGCGAGGCGTATCATTCCCATCGGAGCGGTCGGCACGGCTGTGTTTGTATTCATCCTACCGTGGATCGAATCGATTGGGATCTTCGCTTTTATCCTTTCTCTAAGTGGAGTTTGTATCAATGTGGTTTTTCCGATTATGTATGCTTTGGTGGGAGAAAGGCGTTTAACTTATTGTACGTGAGTAGTAATTTAGGTGTGGCTCTCGGAGCGGCGATTGGCGGAATGCTTGCACAAATTTCGTTTATGTATGTCTTTTTGGCCAATGGTCTTTTGTATTTGGCTTTTTTGTGGATCGTGTTGAAGCGGTTTCCTTACCCTGATCGAGATTCAAAAGCTTTAAAGGAAATTTCATCCGCCGGATTGGCGGTTGGGAGCGGAAAGCGGCGATGGATTTCGTTATTGGTTTTATGTGTGGGCTACATGCTTTGTTGGATGGCTTATGTGCAGTGGCAATCCAACATTTCCACTTTCATGCTCACGTTGGATTACCCAACTGCATTATACAGTTTGTTGTGGACGGTGAATGGTTTAGTGATTTTATGCGCCCAACCGCTGATTACATATGTGACCAAGCGATGGTTGGTCTCTCTGCGTAGCCAATTGATAGCTGGTGTCATTCTGTTTATGCTCGCGCTGTTAGGGCTGAGTCAATTTCATCTGCCTTTTGCGTGGATGATTGTGTGGATGACACTGATGACCTTGGGTGAAATCTTGATTTGGGCAGCAGTACCGACGGCGGCAGCGGAACTGGCGCCTCCGCGCCAGTCTGGGCGCTATCAGGGGATGGTTAGTTTTGCGGTGACGGCGGGGCGAATGGTTGGCCCAGTGTTTGGCGCTATTGTGGTTGAGCGTGGAAGAGCGGAGGGAATGTTGTGGGTCATGTCCGCTATTCTGTTGATACCGATTGTCCACTTTGCCTGTTATCATCTGTTTGCCAAGGATATGCTTCATGCGCACCAGCCATCCCAGTGATTGAGGACGATGGACACGCGTCGATATGCTCATAGTGTGCAGGGCACAACAGCACGGTATTTTGAAAAAACGCATGCGAAGCAGTCACGTGCGTTTGTCTCTTCCCATATGATGAAGGGAAGTGATTTTTATGTAAAAAATTAATGGAAAATGGCGATAAAGGTATTGCGTTTTTGATTAAGTCATGTTAAAGTTATATCTTGTGAATGGCTTTTTTCAAATATGGGGCTATAGCTCAGCTGGGAGAGCACCTGCCTTGCAAGCAGGGGGTCAGCGGTTCGAATCCGCTTAGCTCCACCAATACGGAGGGATACCAAAGTGGCCAAATGGGGCGGACTGTAAATCCGCTGGCTTTGCCTTCGTAGGTTCGAATCCTACTCCCTCCACCATCATTTTACACTGGGGAATAGCCAAGTGGTAAGGCAACGGACTTTGACTCCGTGATGCGTAGGTTCGAATCCTACTTCCCCAGCCAATAGGAGCCATTAGCTCAGTTGGTAGAGCACCTGACTTTTAATCAGGGTGTCGAAGGTTCGAGTCCTTCATGGCTCACCATATTTGTGCGGTCGTGGTGGAATTGGCAGACACGCTATCTTGAGGGGGTAGTGATCCCTGATCGTGCGAGTTCGAGTCTCGCCGACCGCACCAATTTTTGCGGGTGTAGTTCAGTGGTAGAACATCGGCCTTCCAAGCCGAATGCGAGGGTTCGATTCCCTTCACCCGCTCCAGATGTTCCTCAGTAGCTCAATGGCAGAGCAACCGGCTGTTAACCGGTAGGTTGTAGGTTCGAGTCCTACCTGAGGAGCCAGTATGCTTCCTTAGCTCAGTCGGTAGAGCGCTTCCATGGTAAGGAAGAGGTCACCAGTTCGAGCCTGGTAGGAAGCTCCAGACATGGCCCGTTGGTGAAGCGGTTTAACACACTAGCCTTTCACGCTAGCATGCAGGGGTTCGAATCCCCTACGGGTCACCATTTCTTGGCGGCCGTGGCGAAGTGGTTAACGCACCGGATTGTGGCTCCGGCATTCATGGGTTCGATTCCCATCGGTCGCCCCACAACATGCGGAAGTGGCTCAGGGGTAGAGCATCGCCTTGCCAAGGCGAGGGTCGCGGGTTCGAATCCCGTCTTCCGCTCCAACTTAACAATTCATATATATGTGCCCTTAGCTCAGCTGGATAGAGCGTTTGACTACGGATCAAAAGGTCGGGAGTTCGAATCTTCCAGGGCACGCTGAAAAAACAGCAGACATCATGTCTGCTGTTTTTTGTTTTAACAACTGTTCATAGTGTGCGTGAAAGCACTAGTTACTTGAGGGTTGCATGGTGGATTTTGAAATTTTCCCTTTTTTTGTTTTTTGTAGAAGGAATAACTAATTTTCTGTTGAATTAAGTCTAAGCATAAGGAGGGATACATACATGATTAAAAACTATTTAAAATCAATTATCATGTGTATGTTGTTGTTGTTTGCATTGTCGTTTTCTTTCCCAGGAATTTCAAATGCTTCCCAAGAGGGTACCACTCTTGAGATGAAAGCAGAAGCGCTGAAGAGTGCCAATTTTTTGACTGTGTTGCGGTTTGATAATGATTGCACCTCTTTGTATATGGATGCAAAAGTTAATCCGTTTATGGATCAGCTCGGTGATGTGCCAAAAGGAACAAATTATGATGTGGTCTACCATATTTATGAGATGCCGGCTACAGACAGCTCCCTGTCCGAAGGAAAGCTGGTGTCATCAGGGAAGATTGCCAATGCCACAGACAATAAGCGGTTTTCCATCAAGGTACCTAATGCCGAGAAATCCAAAAAATACACTGCTAAATTGGAATTGCGGGCTGAAGGTACCAAATTGGGCAAAACGTTGGTG
>NZ_CP103866.1:2027500-2032500 GCF_024927925.1 Laceyella sacchari | reverse complement strand
AGATTTCATTTACAACAAGATAGTGATAGCGAGCTTGTTTTATTTTTATAAAGGAGTATTGAATATCAATCGGATGACTTCAGATTCAGAAAAGAAAATCATGTTTTCCGATGTATTTAAGAAGGGAATAAACTACGCTAAGATTGGAGGGGTGAAAAGATTGCTGAAACAAATCGAAGTGAAAAATTTAACGAAGATTTACGGTAGAGCCAGCAAAAAGGCACTCAAAATGTTATTTCAAGGAAAGGACAAGCATGAGATTCTCAAAGAGACTGGTGCAACCGTCGGCGTGAACCGCGCCAGTTTTGCGATCAACAGTGGAGAAATTTTTGTCATCATGGGCTTGTCAGGTAGTGGAAAGTCGACGCTCTTGCGTATGCTCAATCGTTTAATCGAACCGACAGCGGGTCAAGTCTTGTTGGATGGCGAAGATTTGGTTGAAATGCCAGCCGATAAATTGCGCGAAATCCGTCGTAAACGCATCGGGATGGTGTTTCAGAAGTTCGCCCTATTTCCACATCGCACTGTGATTGAGAATGTGGAATTTGGGTTGGAGATTCAGGGAATGGATGGAAAAACCCGCAGAGAAAAGGCTTGGGAAAGTTTGAAGTTGGTCGGCTTGGAGAATTATGCTGACAGTTTGCCGGACCAGCTGAGCGGGGGGATGCAACAACGGGTCGGTCTTGCGCGTGCCCTGGCGAATAATCCGGATATTCTGTTGATGGATGAAGCGTTTAGTGCACTGGATCCACTCATTCGCAAGGATATGCAGGATGAGTTGTTGGAGCTGCAACGCAATATGAATAAGACCATTATTTTTATCACCCATGACCTGGACGAAGCACTGCGAATCGGTGACCGCATCGTGTTGATGCGCGATGGTGAGGTTGTCCAGATCGGCACACCAGAGGAAATTTTGACGAATCCGGCAGATGAGTATGTGGAGCGGTTTGTTGAGGATGTAAATCTCGGCAAAGTCCTGATGGCAGAAAGCATCATGCAAAAACCTGAAGTCGTGGTGCTGGGTAAAGATGGGCCAAGGGTAGCATTGACCCGGATTCGGGATAAACGCATTCCGACATTGCTTGTGATTGATCGCAACCGAGAAGTAAAAGGCTTATTGACTGCAGACAAGGTGAAACAAGCGGTAGCGCAAAATATGAAAATCGAAGAGGTTATGATAGAAGATATTGTGAAAGTGCAAAAAGACACCCCATTGCAAGAAGTGTTGGCTTCCATGGTGCAAATGGATTTTTCTTATCCAGCCGTGGTGGTAGATGACAAGGAGCGCTTACAAGGCATTGTTGGCCGTGGCGCGTTGCTGTCGGCATTGGCTGGACAAGGAGGTGATACGGCATGAATGGCATACCCAAAATTCAGTTAGCTGAGTGGGTGGATGCGCTCATTAAATGGATGCAGGTTCATTTCGCGCCTTTTTTCGCGGTTATCCAAGGGGCGATCGAGCCGACGACTGATTTTTTCGAGCGCATATTGACGGCGTTACCCCCTTTGCCGACCATTCTCCTATTATCCCTGATCGTATGGCTGTTGAGTCGCTGGCGCATAGCGTTGTTTGCTTTGTTGGGTATGTCATTCATCCTGTATCTCGGTTTGTGGGAAGCCAGTGTACAAACCATTGCGTTGGTATTGACTTCGACGCTGTTATCGATTGTGATTGGTATTCCCCTCGGGTTGTGGGTAGGACGTAGCGATCAAGCTAAAAAAGTGATTTCGCCACTATTGGATTTTATGCAAACGATGCCTGCGTTTATCTATTTGATCCCTGCGGTGTTCTTTTTTGCCCTGGGGGCGGTTCCGGCTGTGATCGCGTCTGTCATCTTTGCAATGCCGCCCACGATTCGAATGACAGGGTTGGGCTTGCGGCAAGTATCCAGCGAGTTGAAAGAAGCGGCCGACGCGTTTGGTTCCACTCCGTGGCAACGGCTAGTAAAAGTGGAGTTGCCGCTGGCCAAATCGACGATTTTGGCAGGGATCAACCAGACGATCATGCTATCATTGTCGATGGTTGTGATCAGTTCCATGATCGGTGCGGGTGGACTAGGTGAGATCGTGTTGCAGTCGATTTCGCGATTGCAAGTTGGAAAAGGGTTTGAAGCCGGCTTGGCGATTGTGATTATCGCCATCATCCTAGACCGAATGACGCAGAATTTGGGTGAACCACGTCAGCAAGCGAAAGGGGCGACTCCGTGGGCGGGAGTCCGTAAATGGGTGTCGATTGTAGCGATTTTGGCTCTGTTGGGCTTGGGAGTGGCCTCATATGCCAAACCTGGCGGTGCCAAAGAAAAAGTGACGCTTGCTTATGTGAGTTGGGATACGGAGATTGCTAGCACCCATGTGATTAAACGCGTGCTGGAAAACCAAGGGTATGAAGTTGACATGAAGGAAACAGAAGCAGGCCCGATGTGGTCAGGAGTCGTGGCAGGCGATGTCGATGCGCATTTGGGGGCATGGTTGCCCGTGACGGGAAAAGTGTTTGTGCAAAAGTACAAAGGGCAATATGATGATCTTGGTGTCAGCTTAAAAGGAGCGCGGTTGGGTCTGGTGGTGCCTAAGTATGTGCCGGTTGACTCCATAGAAGAATTAAATGCAAACAAAGACTTATTTGGCGGCAAAATCATTGGAATCGATCCTGGCGCTGGCATCATGCAAAACACGGAAAAAGCGCTCAAGCTGTATGGACTGGACTATAGCTTGGTCAGCGGATCAGATGCGACGATGACGGCTTCGCTCGCCAAAGCGATCGAACAGAAAAAACCGATTGTTGTCGTCGGTTGGCAACCGCACTGGATCTTTGCCAAATATGATCTGAAGATCCTCAAAGATCCCAAGGGAATTTATGGTGAGGAAGAGCAGATCCACACCATCGCCCGCAAAGGTTTGAAAGAAGACATGCCAGAAGTGTACCGTATTTTGGATCAGTTTGCATGGACCAAAGAGGACATGGAATCGGTTATGCTCGACATCCGTAAAGGAAAGACACCGGATGAAGCTGCAGACGCATGGATCAAAGCGCATCCTGAGAAAGTGGCTGCTTGGACTAAAAAATAAACAAAAGCCCTGGGCTGGTTAAGCGGCCAGGGGTTTTTTTCTTTTTTTCAGGCGGATTGAGCCTGTTCCTCGGCGAGGAGTTTACGCTCATAGGCTTTAAAAAACGGCCAATAAATGACTCCTGTCAATATCAAGTTGAACAAGTGGAGGCATACGGCTTGCCAACTCCCGCCTGTAGCTAAGTATGCACCGATTGGGCCGGGAAGCGTCCATGGTACCAATAGGGAGATTTTATCGATCAAGCCGATAGAGAATGCGGCATAAGTCACTGCAGTGCAAGCCAAAGGAGCGAGGATGAACGGGATGAACATCATTGGATTCATTACCATGGGTACGCCGAAAATGATGGGTTCGTTGATGTTAAAGATGCCCGGCACGATGGAAAAACGGCCCACTTGCTTGAGATAGGAAGATTTAGAAAAAAGCATGAGCACACATAAGGACAGAGTGGCGCCGGAACCACCGATCAAAACAAACCATTGGAAAAATGGTTCCACAATCAGGTTGGGAAATTCTTTGCCAGCTACTGCCGCGGCGGCATTTTGGTCAAGCAAAGCGAACCAAATCGGATGGAAAATGGACCCGACTACGGCATCACCATGTATGCCAGCCGCCCAGAGCAACATGATGAAGAGGACCGGAACCATCGCGCCCAAAAACGTGTTTCCGGCGAATATTGCCAACGGTTGAAAGAGGCTTTGTAATAAAGCGTGTAGATCAATGGCCAGTAACACCCTGATCGTCCACATGAACAGAACAATTACCGTGGCTGGAATCAGCGCTTCAAATGACCGCGCAACTGAACGGGGCACGGATTCGGGCATGTGGATGACCCATTTTCTTTTTTTGAGAATGCGCATGGTTTCCACTGCGATGAGCATGGCGATGATTGACATGAACAATCCGGCTCCGCCCATATGTTGCAATGGCAACAGCCAGCCAAGCGTTTGGTTGGCGGGTAATTTGTCGTCGAGATTGACGGGAACGGTCGCCATAATAAACGTTGCCATGGTCAGCAACCCACCGGAAACGCCGTCCAATTGGTACGATCTGGCCAAGCTGTGGCCCATTCCGAAAGAGGCGTAAAGAGCCATTAGCCCCAATGTAAGTCGAAAGGGTACAACAATTTGTTCTTTATACGGCTCCACTGCTTTCGCCCAAGATTCGACAGGTGGATTGGCAATGATAATGAAAAAGCAACCGACGATGATTAAAGGCAGGGTCGCGATGATTCCGTCGCGTACCGCCCGGATATGACGCATTTCGGAAATGCGGGCCATTGGCGGCATTAACCGAGTCTCAATCCATTGAAGAAAGTGATGCATAGGAGCCTCCTTGCAAATATATTTTGAACATTCTGTATAATGATCTCCCTATCAGAAATATATCTCATAAATGGGTGCATTGTCCATGTGTGAATATTGTTATAATAATGTTGGCAGTATAGGAACGTTACTACATGGCCAGGCAGAAAGATCAGGGGGGGAATGGATATGCGCGTGGTGATGGTTTGCTCGGGTGGAATGTCAAGTGCGATTGTGGTCAAAGCGGTCAAGGCATTGGCCGACCAAGAAGGGTTTCCTTTGGAAATCAAAGCCGTCGGAACGCACGAATTTGAAGATGAACTGGCTCGGCATGACTTGGGCTTGGTCGCACCGCAAGTAAAGCATCGTTTGGCCCAATTTGAGGAGATCGGTAAACGATTGGGAAAACCGGTGGCATTGATTCCGCCACTCGGTTATACTCCCCTTGGCGCCCCCAAAGTGTTGGAGCTGATCCGGCGATACAAATAGAGACAGGAGTGGAGAGCATGAATCATGAGCAAGAGTTGTATGAAATCATCTTGCATGCGGGAAATGCACGTGCCATCGCTTATGAAGCGTTGGATGCTGCAGAGGCGTTTGATTTCGCCAAGGCAGAAGAGCTAGCCA
>NZ_CP103866.1:437500-2022500 GCF_024927925.1 Laceyella sacchari | reverse complement strand
TTGTTGCTACCGTTGTACGCTATCGGGAAAGGAGCTTTGGCCAAATGGGCGGTCAATTGGGAGAGCGCGTGTTTTGATGGGACGGCCAATTGGTTACTGGGGATGGTGCGGTCCGTTTCTGGCGGAAATAAATCCAGGGCTTTTGCTTGTGGATATTGCATCAGCATCAGGTAGCGAAACGCTTGCCCCTTCCATTTGCCGCCCAAGTCATACGCCATATATTTGCCGATGATTAGGGAATCGACCGGTGTCCAAGGACGTGGTTCATAACCGGCAAGGGTGAATTCCAGTGGCAATCGGTGATTCTGTTTGGCTTCATTGATATATGCATTTACTCCTTTGGCGTAAGCGGACAAGATGCGTTTGGCTTCATCGGAGTAAGCTTCGTAAGAGCGTTCAGCCGCCCGGCGCAATCCCAGCGTTCGGAAAAACTTATCCTTGTCCAATGCGGACTTTCCCACCACTTCACTCAATTGACCGGATGCCAAACGCCGGGACATGTCCATTTGAAAGAGACGGTCTTGCGCGGTGACATAGCCTTGGGCCATGTACAGGTCTTGCTCGTTTTGCGCTTTGATATGCGGCACTCCCTGTGAATCACGTGTCACCTGTACAGGAGCTCTCAGTCCAGGTAACTTCACATCCCCAGTTGTCTGGGGGAGTAGATGGAGCACGAAGAGACTGACGGTGCCGGCCGACAACAGGAAGAGCAGGAGGAGCGTGATGAACAGCGTCCGCCAGACCGGGATGCGCTTGGGGTGCTTGGTGAGCGGGGTGGTCATTTCGTACTTCAGCTCCTTTGTTTGCAAATTCAATAATATAATTATCACAATAATAAATGTTTTTGTAAAATATAAATCGATTATTGCTGATGGAGGGGGAATTGCTTGATCCATTAGCCCAACTCGTCCTGTGAAAAACGCGTGAGGGAGAATTGTTTTTTTGGGGGGACTGCAACAGATGATTGCAAAAGGTTAAGATAATAAGAAACGGAAGACTGCCTAGGGGAGGTACATATCATGGACAAAAAAAAGCCTTATAGTCCCGAAGAATTGAAGGCACGCTTAACGCCATTACAATATCGAGTTACGCAAGAAAATGGGACTGAGCCTCCGTTTCAAAATGAATTTTGGGATCATGACGAAGAAGGGCTGTATGTGGATATCGTATCAGGCGAACCATTGTTCACTTCCATGGACAAGTTTGACTCTGGATGTGGTTGGCCCAGTTTTACCAAACCGGTGGAGCCAGACAGAATTGTTGAGAAACTAGACACAAGCCATGGAATGATTCGTACGGAAGTCAGAAGCAAAGACGGGGATTCACATTTGGGACATGTGTTTGACGACGGCCCTGGCCCCAACGGCCTTCGCTATTGCATCAACTCCGCGGCCCTGCGCTTTATACCGAAGGATGAGTTGGTTAAAGAGGGATACGGCGAGTATTTGCCGCTGTTTGAAAAATGAGGGGACAATGAACCGGCCCGGCGCATGTTGATGGCGCCGGGCCGGTTCGGTTTTCATCCCGCTCAAGTAAAGAGGAGTTGCTCCAGCTCATTCAGTTTTTCTTCAAAGTCTTTCAACGCCAACCGAATTGGTTCCGCAGTCGTCATGTCAACGCCTGCTTTCTTCAGCACTTCGATCGGATAGTCAGAGTTGCCTGCTTTGAGGAATTCTGTGTAGCGGTCAACGGCAGGTTTGCCCTCAGTCAAAATCTGTTTGGACAGTGCGGTGGCTGCGCTGAATCCGGTGGCGTATTGGTATACGTAATAATTGTAGTAAAAATGGGGGATGCGGGCCCATTCCAGGCCGATTTCCTTATCGCTGATCATTCCTTCGCCATGGTATTTCTGATTGAGTGCATAGTACAGCGAAGTGAGCAGATCAGGTGTTAATGCCTCGCCGGCTTGCGCCTTTTGGTAGATGGTATGCTCGAACTCGGCGAACATCGTTTGTCTGAACACAGTGCCCCGGAAAGAGTCGAGATAATGGTTGAGAAGATAAAGTTTTTGTTGCTTGTCGGTGGTGTGTTTCATCAAGTAGTCATTCAACAGAGCCTCGTTGCAGGTTGAAGCGACTTCAGCGACAAAGATGGTGTAATCCCCGTATATATAAGGTTGATTTTTGCGGCTGTAGTAGCTGTGTACGGAATGCCCGAATTCGTGAGCCAAGGTGAACAGGTTGTCGACGGTATCTTGCCAGTTCATCAGGATGTAAGGATTGGTGCTGTAAGAGCCAGAGGAGTACGCGCCGCTGCGTTTGCCCTTGTTTTCCATCACGTCTACCCAGCGGTTTTCATACGCTTCTTTCAGGATGGAGATATATTCATCCCCCATGACGGCCAGGCCTTCCAGCAATTTTTGCTGTGCTTCGGGGTAGGTGATTTTCATCTTCGCGTCAGGCACCAGTGGGGTGTAGATGTCATACATGTGCAGTTCTTCATATCCCAATGCCCGTTTGCGGATTTCCAGATAGCGGTGCAAAAGCGGCAAATGCTCATTCACTGTGTTGACGAGCTGGTCATACACGGTTTCTGGAATGTGATTGTTGCTCAGGGCGGCGTGACGGGCCGAATCGTATCCGCGAACCTTGGCGTAGAAGCTGTTTTTCTTGACTACTCCGCTCAGGGTGCTGGCGAAGGTGTTTTTAAATTTGTCATACGTGTGGTACAAGCCTTCAAATGCTTCTTTCCGCACCCGCCGGTCGCTCGATTCCATCAGTTTGATGTAGCGGCCGTGTGTGATTTGTACAGGTGTGCCGTCTTCATCCACGATCGTTGGGAATGTGAGGTCAGCGTTGTTTAACATACCAAAGGTTGTAGCGGAAGCACCTAATACATCAGCCGCTTGGGCCAAAATGGCTTCCTCTTTTTCGGATAATACATGCGGGCGTTTTTTGTTCAGCTTTTCCAACGCGTGGCTGTACACGCGGAGTTCACTGTTTTCCGCGAGAAACGCTTTGATTTTGTCTTCGCTGATGGAAAGGAGTTCGGGTGTCATAAAAGAGAGCGCGCTTCCCGCTTCTGCGAACAAGCTTTTTGCCCGTGCATCAAGCGCTTGATAGAAGGAGTTGGTGGTATCTTGGTCATACCGCATGTGGGCGTATGTATACAATTGTTCAAGGCGCATATGCAATTCATCCCTGAACTTGAGCGCGCGCAACAAGGATTCGGCTGAATCGCCCAATGTCCCTTTGAAGTCTGCAGCTTTGGGTATCAAGGCTTTCACCTTGTCAAACTCTTCGTTCCAAAGGTCGTCGGTTGCGAAAATATCTTCCAAACGCCAAGTGTATTCCACCGGCACTTCCGAACGATGTGGCAGTTGCTTGCTGTTTTGTTGCTTGGACATAGAAAGCCTCCTTACCTCTTTTTTACCATTATACTCGAAAGGGGAACAAAATTCGATCTACGAACGGTTTTGTCACCCTTTCGAGAGCGGAGGAAAATCACGATTGTTTGGCAGAAATCGATCGCCTCCCGATGATGCTTGGAGCCTCGGATATCAAAATGCCGAGCAGGATCAGCAACACCCCGGTCCATTGCAGCATAGTCGGTTGTTCATGCAAAAAGAACGCCGCCACGACGATGACCGCCGGCAATTCGACGGAACCCAAGATGGAGGCGAGCCCGGAGCCGATGTGAGGGATACCCTTCATAAACAATATGGTAGGAATGACAGTGCCGAACAAGCCGAGCAAAAGACCCCAAAACCACAAGCCGTCAAATAGCTTCCCCTCGATGAGAAAAGCGGGGGAAAAGATAAGGAGGTTAGTAAACAATCCGCCGGTTACAAA
Organism: Laceyella sacchari; assembly: GCF_024927925.1. Lineage (NCBI taxonomy): Bacteria > Bacillati > Bacillota > Bacilli > Caryophanales > Thermoactinomycetaceae > Laceyella > Laceyella sacchari. The sequence goes on along the minus strand of NZ_CP103866.1, from coordinate 2,018,709 downwards.
GCTGGCGCTACGAATCATCGGGTTGACATCGATCGCGACGAAATTGCTAAAATAAATGAATAGCGCATATGTCAAAGCGGACAGCAAACCGAAGAAAATCCCCTTAGCATGAAGCGAGGCGCCGTTGAGTTGGGAAGCACTGGCCAGCAACGAGCCGCTCAAAATGATAGTGGTGGCCAACCAGTGATTCCAACGAGGTCTCACCCGCGTACGCATCCATTCCAACAATAGACCGATCCACGTGAATTGGAACATGAGGATGATGGCAAAGGAGGCGGACAGCGTCTTGAGGGACAGATAATAGAAGATTCCCGTCAAACCGGACACCATCCCACACATAATTAGAGAAAGCAGGCTTTTGCGAGAAAGCCGCTTCGTTTTGGCGCAGGCTGGCAAGGCTACCAGCCACAAAAAGAGACAACCAAAAAACACTTGGCTACCCGTGATTTCTCCCGTGGCAAACCCGTGTTGGTAGGCTAGTTTGGTGATTGTGGACACCACACCATAGGATGATGCGCCCATCAATACATAGATGCTCGCTTGTGTGCGACTCATCAAACCACTCCTATCTAGTTACAACCAGATTAAAAAATAAATCACAAAAAACGATTGGAACCAAGCTGGAAACAACAAAATTCCCTATTGTTTCAGCACGTTGCTTGTTTAGCGGAATAAAGGATAATATTGTATATTTTTATAATCCTATCGAATTTTAACATGCAAATCTGGATTATGGCATCAATTTCATGTAAATCTTTTTTTTGTGCATGATAAAGGAAAACGAAGCCTGCACCCCATGCTTTTCCGTGAAAGGCAATTGCATGCATTTTGCTGATTGTGTTATAATCACGTTGGCTATACTTAGTGTAGATACATCTGTTGGCAATAAAGAGTGGGTGCTGACCCACTCTTTCCGTTTTGCTAGGGGTGATATCGAATTGGCTCAAAATAAGGAGGGTTGGCCTTGAGCCGACAAGTGTCAGAAGTGGTGGAGAAGATCGCACTTCCAATCATAGAGGCAGAAGGACTGGAATTAGTCGACGTTGAGTATAAAAAGGAAGGGACAAACTGGTTTTTGCGCGTATTTATTGACCGCGAAGATAAACCAGTGGACTTGGACGATTGCAGCCGCGTCAGTGAGCGACTGAGCGAAGTGCTTGACGAGACTGATCCCATTCCTGGCGCTTACATACTGGAAGTCTCTTCTCCTGGGGCTGAAAGACCACTAAAAAAAGAAAACGATTTCCACAAAGCTATCGGCAAACATGTGCACGTGACAACCTATGAGCCGATTGACGGGCAAAAGGTGTTCGAAGGCGTATTGAAAGAGGTTGACAGCGTCTCTTTGACGGTAGAGGAGAAAAAGAAAACGGTGCACATCCCACGGGAAAAAGTGGCGAAAGCCCGTTTAGCGATCGTTTTTTAAAAACGAAGGGAGGATGTTGGCCGATGAATGCTGAGTTCATCGAAGCCCTCGGTCAATTAGAGAAAGAAAAAGGGATTAGCAAGGACATATTGATCGAAGCAATCGAAGCAGCCTTGATCTCCGGTTATAAGCGTAACTTTCACTCTGCACAAAACGTGCGGGTCGACATTAACCGCCATAACGGAGAAGTGCGTGTGTTCGCGCGCAAAACAGTGGTTGAGGACGTGTTGGACACGCGCTTGGAAATCAGCTTGGCAGCTGCGCGTGAATTGGATCCGAACTACCAATTGGACGATATCGTTGAGATTGAAGTAACTCCGGCTGATTTTGGCCGTATTGCGGCGCAAACTGCCAAACAAGTGGTGACACAACGCATCCGAGAGGCGGAGCGCACAGCGATCTACAAAGACTTCATCGATCGTGAAGAGGATATCATCACCGGGATCGTGCAACGCGCTGACAATCGCCACTACTATGTGGATCTGGGCAGAGTGGAAGCTCTTTTGCCACATTCAGAAGTGATTCCGGGTGAACGCTTCAAACATGGAGATCGCGTAAAAACTTACATTACCAAGGTAGAAAAATCGACGAAAGGCCCGCAGATTTTCCTTTCTCGCACCCACCCTGGTTTGTTGAAAAGATTGTTTGAGTTGGAAGTGCCGGAAATCTACGAAGGCGTGGTCGAAATTCGTGCCATCGCCCGCGAAGCCGGACAACGTTCCAAAGTGGCCGTTTCTTCGCGCAATGAGGATGTCGATCCCGTGGGAGCATGTGTGGGTCACCGCGGACAACGTGTGCAAACGGTTGTAAATGAATTAAAAGGGGAAAAAATCGACATTGTTCGCTGGTCAGAAGATATCGGCGAATGGATTGCCAATGCGCTCAGCCCGTCCAAAGTGATCAGTGTCACCGTGTATGAGGAAGAAAAGATGGCGCGTGTAATCGTGCCGGATCACCAGTTGTCGCTGGCTATCGGCAAAGAAGGGCAAAACGCTCGCCTCGCCGCCAAACTGACCAACTGGAAAATCGACATCAAGAGCGAATCCGAAGCGCAAGAGGCCGGCGAACCGATTGAACAAGAGCCGATGCTGGTTGAGCAGGTAGCGGAGGAAGCCGAATCCGCACATGAAGCGGATGAAATGTTATAAAATGGGGAGGTTGCTTGAACGATGAAGCAACGGAAGGTTCCCATGCGCAAATGCGTGGCGTCTCAGGAAATGTTCCCAAAAAAGCACTTAATTCGTATTGTTCGTACACCCGACAACGAGATCATCATTGATCCGAGCGGGAAAAAATCCGGGCGCGGAGCGTACTTGTGTGCCAAGTTGGAATACATCGACATGGCACAAAAGAAAAAAGCGCTGGACCGGGCCCTAAAAGCACAAGTTCCATCCGAAATTTACGACGAACTGCGCGAAGTGGTAAAAGGGATGGACCTGAATGAATAAGATGCTACAGTTGTTGGGTCTCGCTATGAGGGCGAGAAAAGTGGTTTCAGGTGAAGAGCTAGTCATTCAAGAGATCCGATCGGGTAAGGCGCGGCTGGTTTTCCTGGCCACAGATGCCGCGAAAAATGTGGAAAAGAAAGTAACGGACAAATGCTCTTCCTATGGCGTTCCATTGATTCGATATGGTACCCGGGGGGAGCTTGGAGCTGCAATCGGCAAAGAAGAACGGGTGGTGATCGCTATACTCGATGAGGGATTTGCCCGTTCGTTCCGTAAGCTTTCGAGTAACTGACGGGGGTGAATGGATTGGCCAAAATCCGAGTATATGAGTACGCCAAACAGATGAAGATGAGCAGCAAGGAAGTGCTTAACATTTTAGAACGTATGGATATGAAATTAAATAACCATATGAGCGTGATGAACGAAGGAATGATCCAAAAAGTGGAACAGTATATAAACGAAGTAAAAAAGTCTTCTAACAGTAAAGAAGAGAAGCCGCAGGGAGAAAAGAAGCCGAAGCAAAACCCGAATGCTCAAAAGAATCAAGGGCAAAACCGGGGGGCTCGTCAAAACAATCGGCCAAACCAACAATCACCGAGAAATCAAAATAAACGTCAAGCCAATGACGGGGCTAACGACGCACAATCGGCCGGCACGTCCAATGCCGGAAATGCCTTTGGTGGCAAGAAGTCGGACAACAATCGTAAAGGGAAGTTTAACAAAGCCAATGGCGGAAAAGGAAACGCTTCGTCTGGATCAGGTGGCAAAGGTGGCCGTAACAATCGCCGCAAGGGTGACCGCCGCGGGTCTGAACAACGCGAAAAGCAGGCACCTGTGCTACCTAAAGAAATCACCGTGTCCGGACCGCTTTCTGTTGGGGATTTCGCCAAGCTCCTGCGCCGTGAGGCTTCTGCCGTCATCAAGAAGTTGCTTATGCATGGGGTCATGGCTACGATCAACCAAGAAATTGATGTGGAGACCATGGTTGTCATCGGGGACGAATTTGATGTGAAAGTCCAATATGTTGAGGAAGTGGATGAAAGCAATTTTGAGGAGCAAGTGGAAGAGGATGCTCCAGAGGATTTGGTTGAACGTCCTCCTGTGGTTACGATCATGGGGCATGTTGACCACGGTAAAACGACCTTGCTTGATAAAATTCGCCACACCAATGTAACCGCTGGGGAAGCGGGTGGTATCACCCAGCATATCGGCGCGTATCAAGTGGAGGTATCGGGCAAGAAAATCACTTTCCTTGACACTCCTGGCCACGCCGCGTTTACAACCATGCGCGCACGGGGGGCGCAAGTGACCGACATCACCATTTTGGTTGTCGCTGCAGATGACGGTGTCATGCCACAGACGATTGAGGCGATCAACCACGCTAAAGCGGCAGAAGTGCCGATCATCGTTGCCGTCAACAAGATCGATAAACCAGACTCCAATCCTGACCGTGTCAAGCAACAATTGACAGAGCATGGTCTGGTACCAGAAGAATGGGGTGGAGACACGATTTTCGTTCCTGTGTCAGCGTTGGCAGGAACAGGCATTGATGAGCTGTTGGAAATGATTCTTCTGGTAGCAGAAGTGCAAGAATACAAGGCGAACCCCAACAAACGGGCGCGTGGTGTCGTAATCGAAGCCGAGCTGGATAAAGGCCGTGGGCCGGTTGCGACCGTATTGGTACAAAACGGAACATTGAAAGTGGGAGATGGGGTTGTCGCGGGCAACTTCTTTGGTAAAATCCGTGCAATGGTCAATGACCGCGGACGTCGGGTAAAAGTGGCTCCACCATCGATGCCGGTGGAAATTCTCGGTTTGCCTGACGTGCCCAACGCCGGGGATCAATTCATGGTGTTTGAGGATGAGAAAAAAGGCCGGGCGATTGCAGACAAGCGCCTGCAAAAGCAACGTGAAGAAGAGCTTGGCGCAAACAGCCGCGTGTCCTTGGATGATCTGTTTAAGCAGATTCAACAAGGAGAAGTGAAAGACCTGAACGTGATCATCAAAGCTGACGTGCAAGGCTCGGCAGAAGCATTGCGGGGCTCTCTGGAAAAAATCGATGTAGAAGGCGCACGAGTCAAGATCATCCATCAGGGTGCCGGGGCAATTACGGAGTCCGACATCATCCTCGCTTCTGCGTCCAACGCCATCGTAATCGGATTTAACGTGCGTCCAGAACCAAACGCCAGAGCGATGGCTGAGCAGGAAAAAGTGGATATCCGCTTGCACCGCATCATTTACAATGTGATCGAAGAGATCGAAGCCGCGATGAAAGGGTTGTTAGACCCTGAATTTGAAGAGCGTGTGGTGGGTACCGCAGAAGTGCGTCAAATCTTCAAAGTGTCCAAAGTGGGTACCATTGCCGGATGTTACGTCACAGAAGGTAAAGTGGTGCGCGATGGGCATGTCCGCCTCATCCGTGACGGCGTGGTTGTGCATGAAGGCAAGCTGGACACCCTCAAGCGTTTCAAAGACGATGCCAAAGAAGTGGCACAAGGGTATGAATGCGGCCTGACAGTGCAAAACTACAATGACATCAAAGAAGGAGATGTCATCGAAGTTTATGTGATTGAAGAAGTGGAGCGGACATAAACGTGCATATCGGATTGTTGGAAGTGGAGGGGCGCGTGCCCGTCTCTGCTTCCTTAAAGGACAAACGGCGTGTGATTCAAAGTGCGCAGGCAAAACTGCGCAACAAGTTTAATTTGTCCGTTGCGGAAGTGGGTTATCAAGACAACCGGCAGCTTACCGCCTTGGCCGTCGTCGGTGTGGGCAGTCATGCGAAGGTTGTGGAACAGGAGTTGCGACAGGCCCTCACCGTGTTGGAAAATACGGATGGGTTGGAAGTGACTTATACCTCTATCACCTTTATGTGAATACATGTGCAAGTAGGAGGGGTAGACCATGGCGCGCATTCGTGTTAGCCGTGTTGGAGAGCAAGTGAAGAAGGAATTGAGCCAGATCATCCAGCAAGAAATCAAAGATCCACGCATCGGCTTTGTAACGGTGACGGCGGTAGAGATGAGCGGTGATTTGCAAGTGGCTAAAGTTTACATCAGTGTGATGGGAAGCGCTGATCAAAAATCGCAAACCTTGTCCGGTTTGGAGAAAGCAAAAGGATACATTCGCTCCGAAGTCGGCCGCCGCATCAAATTGCGCCATGTTCCAGAGCTTGTTTTTGTCATAGACAATTCGCTGGATCGGGAAGAGCATATTTCCCGTTTGTTGACAGAAGTCAATTCGCAGGAGAAAGAGTAAGATGAACTGGATTCAACCTTTGGAACAATGGATTGAAGAAGCGGATCGTGTGCTGGTCGTGTCTCACATCCACCCGGATGGAGACGCGATCAGCTCTACGCTTGCAATGGGAACGATGTTACAGGCTATGGGAAAACAAGTGGTTATGGTTAATGAGTCTCCATTGCCTAAGAAATTCGCGTTTCTTCCAGGAGCGGACGAAGTGAAGCAGGTCCATGAAGTCAGCGAACCCTTTGAGCGGGTGGTGGCTTTGGACTGCGCTGATCGGGCTCGAATGGGGGCTTGCTGCGAATTGATCGCCCCAGGTGCTTCCGTGGTTAATATCGATCATCACGCCACCAATGATGCGTTTGGAACGATGAACATCGTCCAGCCGCAAGCGGCGGCAACGGCGGAGATCCTTTATGATTGGATTGACCAAAGCCGCGTGGGGTGGAATGAGGAGCTGGCAACCCATATTTACACAGGATTGTTGACCGACACCGGCGGTTTCCGATATTCCAACACATCTCCGAAGGTGTTGCGGCAAGCGGCCAAATTGGTTGAGATGGGCATCTCTTTCCACCAAATAGCCGATCAAGTGCTTGAGACTGTGACACTGCCTCAATTGCGTTTATTAAAGGCGGCGCTGGGGACACTACAGCAAACGGATGATGGATTGGTCGCGTGGATGAAGTTGGCCAAGGCCGATATTGCAAATGCGTCCCATGATGATTTGGATGGTATCGTCAACTATGCCCGCAATATTTTAGGGGTTGATGTGGGAATCTTGTTTAGAGAGGAGCAACCCCAGACGGTCAAAGTCAGCCTGCGGTCGCGCGAGCTTGTCGATGTGGGGAGAGTGGCCAAGCAGTTTGGCGGCGGTGGCCATGCCCGGGCGGCGGGTTGCACAGTGCAGGGCACCATCGCGGAAGCGGAAGCGAGCGTGTTGGCGGAAATCCGTTCGCAGCTTAGGAGTGAAGCAAGATGACAATGCATGGGATTTTGCCGGTATTCAAACCACGCGGCCGCACTTCGCACGACATGGTGGCAGCCATACGTCGCTTGGCCAAGCAAAAGCGGGTGGGGCACACCGGCACATTGGACCCAGAGGTGGAGGGCGTGTTGCCCATTTGCTTAGGGCAGGCGACTCGCGTGGTGGAGTATGTGCAAGCGTTGCCGAAACGTTATCGCGGTTCGCTTAGGCTTGGCGTTGCGACGGATACAGAGGATCAAACCGGGCAGGTGACAGAACAAGTGGAGGCGGTACCTGACATCACACGAGAAGGGGTTGAATCAGTCATTCAGCGCTTTGTGGGTGAGATTGAGCAGGTGCCGCCTATGTATTCTGCCGTAAAAATCGAGGGCAAACGATTGTATCAATTGGCCCGGGAAGGAAAAGTGGTGGAACGCCCCAGCCGAAAGGTTACCATCCATGAGTTAAAGGTATTGAAACTGGAAGAGGGAAGATATCCGGTTATCCATTTTGAAGTACTTTGCTCCAAAGGGACGTATGTGCGGACGTTGTGCGTGGATTTGGGCAAAGCCTTGGGATATCCGGCGCATATGAATTCTTTGATCCGCGTTCAGAGTGGACCGTTCCGCTTGGAAGAGTGTTACAACCTCGCTGAGTTGGAAGCTTTGGGCGGGCCAGCGGAATGGAAACGCGTTTTAACACCGATCGACGGTGGATTGACTCATTTCCCGGCGGTGACCGTCAACGGGGTCAATGCGAAAAAAGTGTTGGACGGCGGGTGGCTGACCCTTGACGAAAGCGGAGTGGAAGCGGGACAATTATTTCGGGTGTATGCGGACACGGGAGCTTTTTTGGCCTTGTACCGCATGGGCTCGGCTGGACGAGCCAAGCCGGAAAAAGTATTTCGGGATGTGGAACGCTGATGGAAATCATTCATGTGACTTACCCTTTTATTCCGCAAACGCCTGAGGCTGAATGGGTGCTGGCGATCGGTTACTTTGACGGGGTGCATCGCGGTCACCAAGCGGTGATTCGTGAAGCCATCCAGTTGGCGAAAGAGCTTCATGCCCGCCCTGCGGTGATGACGTTCGACCCCCATCCTCGGGACGTGTTGGGTCAGGCTCACATCACCCGCTATTTGACGCCGCTTGACGAAAAGTTGAAGCAGTTTGCCAAGTTGGGTGTGGAACGGGCGATTGTAATGAAATTCGATTTGACCTTTGCGGCGTTGTCCAAAGAAGCATTTGTAGAGGAAGTGTTGTTGCCGTTGGGGGTCAAAGGGGTTGTGACTGGCTTCAACTTCACTTTTGGCCGCAAGGCAACCGGTACGGCGACTGACTTGGCCGACTTGGCACAGGGCCGGTTTGTTACACGCGTGGTAAATCAAATTGATCTGGGGGAAGGGCCGGTCAGTAGCACCCGATTGCGCCAAGCGTTGGCTGATGGGGATATGACATTGGTTACACGCATTTTGGGACGGCCTTATTCCTTTGAAGGCGTGGTAGTGGACGGTGACAAGCGGGGACGGCAGATGGGTTTTCCGACCGCCAATTTGCAGCTGACCGCTCCATACCTAATTCCGCGCCGTGGGGTTTACGTCGTCGGTGTGACTGTGGACGGGGAGCCGGCCCACGGCCTGATGAATATCGGAGTGCGACCTACTTTCTCCGATCCGACGCCGAAGGTAATGCTGGAAGTGCATTTGCTTGACAAACATGCGGACTTGTACGGGAAAGTGTTGCGGGTTTCTTGCTTGTCGTTCATTCGCGAAGAGAAAAAATTCTCAGGCGTCGATGAACTGATCAAGCAGATCAACCAAGATAAACAACATGCGGAAGAGTGGTTGCAAATCTACGCGAAATAAGCGCTCGCTTCTTGTGCAACACACCATGTTATGCTATACTATTCCGGTGGCAAACATGCCACGACAACCCTAGCTCGGATGGCCGAGGCCTCGACGGTGGTCTGGGTTAAGGGGGATTAGAATAAGGAGGATATGAGACATGGCATTAACCAATGAAGTAAAAAGAGACATCATCAACCAATTTAAAAAACACGAAGGCGATACGGGTTCCCCGGAAGTGCAAATCGCCATTCTGACTCATCGTATCAATGAGCTGAACGCTCACTTGAAAGACCACAAGAAAGATCATCATTCCCGCCGTGGTCTTCTGAAAATGGTTGGTCAGCGTCGTAACCTGCTCAACTATTTGAAGAACAAAGACATCACCCGTTATCGCGAACTCATTGAAAAGCTTGGTCTGCGTCGATAAGAACACAAGCGGGGCATTTTTGCCCCGCTTTTTATCTTACCTTCCTTTTAAAAAGTTAAGAGAAGGAACATACTGTACATATGAAGAAGTATGGAATGTTTGTGTGTGTTTTTCTTGAGAGGGGGAAATACTTGTACTATGGAATCAGCACTATTTGAAACGGAATTAGCAGGACGCAAACTCGTACTTGAAATTGGGAAATTTGCTGGGTTAGCTAACGGTTCCGTTATGGTTCGTTATGGCGATACAGTCGTGATGGCGACGGTGGTCGCTTCCAAAGAACCGCGTGATACGGACTTTTTTCCATTGACAGTCAATTATGAAGAGCGCTTGTATGCCGTGGGCAAAATCCCGGGCGGGTTTATCAAGCGAGAAGGCCGCCCGAGCGATAAAGCCATTTTGGCCAGCCGTTTGATTGATAGACCCATTCGTCCGCTGTTTGATGAGGGGTTCCGGCATGAAGTGCAAGTGGTCACGATTGTGATGTCTGTCGATCAAGATTGTTCCTCTGAGATTGCGGCACTCATCGGCGCATCCACTGCACTCTCCATTTCTGACATCCCATTCCGGGGGCCGATCGGCGGTGTAATCGTAGGGCGTGTCGATGGCAAACTGGTTATCAATCCGACGGTTGAGCAACAAGAGCGATCTGATCTGCACCTGGTTGTAGCGGGAACAAAAGAAGGCATCAACATGGTGGAAGCGGGATCAAAACAGATTCCGGAAGAAACGATCTTGGAAGCGATTCTCCTCGGTCATGAGGTAATCAAGAAGATTGTGGCCTTCCAAGAAGAGATCGTGGCGCAAGTGGGCAAACCGAAAATGGAAGTCCAGCTGTACCAGGTAGACGAGCAGATTGATGCGCGGGTGCGCGCGTTGGCTACCGATTCTTTGCTTGCTGCCGTGCAAGTGACGGAAAAGCAGGCCCGACAGGATGCCATTGATCAAGTGAAAAAACAAACCCTTGAACAAATGTTGGAAGAATTGGGCGAAGAGGCATTCGCCGAACATGAAAAAGATATCAACACTGTGTTGGACAAGATTGTGAAGGAAGAAGTGCGCCGCCTGATCGTCGAAGAAGGCAAACGGCCAGACGGTCGCAATCCGGAGGAAATTCGTCCGCTTTCCAGCGAGATTGGCATTTTGCCGCGCACACATGGTTCCGGTCTGTTCCGGCGGGGTCAAACCCAAGTGCTGAGCGTTTGTACCTTGGGGGCCTTGGGTGATGTGCAGATTTTGGACGGCTTGGATCTGGAAGAATCAAAGCGGTTCATGCACCATTACAACTTCCCGCCGTTTAGCGTAGGGGAAGCGAGACCGATCCGTGCACCGGGACGCCGTGAAATCGGCCATGGAGCCCTGGGTGAACGGGCATTGGAACAAGTGATTCCATCCGAAGACGAGTTCCCATACACCATTCGCCTCGTATCCGAAGTGTTGGAGTCCAACGGGTCCACTTCGCAAGCAAGTATTTGTGCTTCCACTTTGGCATTGATGCATGCAGGGGTGCCGATCAAAGCGCCGGTCGCCGGTATCGCGATGGGATTGGTGAAAGAAGACAACAAAGTGGTTGTGTTGACTGATATTCAAGGCATGGAAGACCATTTGGGTGACATGGACTTCAAGGTGGCTGGAACGCGCCGCGGCGTGACTGCGTTGCAAATGGACATTAAAATATCCGGCATTGACCGCTCGATTCTCGAACGGGCGCTGGAACAAGCCAAAAAAGCGCGGATGACCCTTTTGGACAACATGGAGGCGACCATCAGCGAGCCGAACAAAGAGTTGTCCCCATACGCTCCAAAAATCCTGACCATGCGCATTCACCCCGACAAGATCCGTGACGTCATCGGGCCGAGCGGGCGCGTGATCAACAAGATTATCGAAGAAACCGGCGTGAAGATCGACATCGAGCAAGACGGCCGTATTTATATCGCTTCCCCGGAAACGAGTCAAAACGAACGTGCCAAGAAGATTATCGAAGATTTGGTGCGTGAAGTAGTTGTCGGCGAGATTTACGTTGGTACAGTGAAGCGAGTAGAAAAATACGGAGCCTTTGTGGAGCTGTTCCCAGGCAAAGAAGGGTTAGTCCACATTTCGCAGCTTGATGTGAACCGTGTCGCCAAAGTGCAAGATGTGGTTAATGTCGGTGATTCCATCAAGGTTAAAGTGACGGAAATCGACGATCAAGGTCGGATTAATCTCTCGCGCAAAGTGCTTCTCAAACAAGAGGATAAGAACACTGAGCAGAAAAAACATAGCAAGTGAAACAAGAGAGGCAAAAAGAGACAGAGCGATCTGCCTCTTTTTTTACGCCTAAAGACTTCAGCAGAATAGGGAATTGTCCACCCGCATAAGGTAGGAATAAAGGAGGTGGACACCTTGTTCTTCCCAGCCAGATTAACGGCCTTTATCCTTATCATTTTGTTGCTGTTTTTCATGGCAGATACGCCTTTTATGGAAGCTTATGTGACTGCTGTGAAGCAAGGGAAAGATATCCCGGCATGGGCGCATGCGGATGAAGATGAGTTGTTGCGCAAGCAAATCCAAGCAGAAGCCCCCAAACGATTCATTCCGCCAATTGATGCGCGGGTTGATCGGGTGTGGAAGCTCATTCCCGGATTAAACGGGAGAGAAGTGGATATTGAAGCGACCATCAAAGAGACCAAAAAGCAGAAACGGAATCGCCCCATCCGCTGGGTGTACCGCCAAGTCAAGCCGGCTGTACCAATGGAAGAACTGGGCGCCCATCCTATTTACCGGGGGAATGAGCAAAAGAAGGCCGTCGCGTTGATGGTGAATGTAGCTTGGGGAACCGAATATTTGCCGAAAATGTTGCAAATATTGCGGCAAGAAAACGTGAAAGCGACGTTTTTTTTGGACGGATCATGGCTTAAACAAAATCCAGACATGGCTCGGAGGATAGTGAAAGAGGGGCATGAAATAGGCAACCACGCTTATTCCCATCCGATGATGAGTCAGTTGACCCCAGAGCGGATGAATGAAGAAATTAGCAAAACGAATCAGCTGATTGAAAAAACGCTTGGCGTCAAGAGCCGCTGGTTTGGCCCGCCCGCAGGCGATTTCAATCAACGGGTGGTAGCCGTTGCTGCGGCTCACGGAATGCATACTGTATTATGGACCGTAGATACAGTTGACTGGCGCAAGTCAGTTTCTCCCGCAATGATGGTGAACAAGGTGAAGGAGGCTATGGGCCCCGGTCATTTGCTGTTGACTCATCCCACGGATCGGACGGTGGAGGCATTGCCGCTGATTTTGCGCACAATGAAGGAGAAGGGGTGCCGCTGGTTGACAGTTGGGCGTTTGCTCTCATCGGAACGGCTGGAGACGATTGAGTGAACAAGAGAGTTTTGATATAGTAGGGATATTGTTTTTTATGAGAAGGAGGATCCTGCGTGATCGTTAAACATACGCTTCCAAATGGTGTGCGCATAGTTGCTGAGAAGATTCCCCATGTCCGCTCGATCGCTTTTGGGATTTGGGTCGGAACGGGCTCCGAGCGTGAGACACCGCAAAATAACGGCATCTCCCATTTCATTGAGCACATGCTGTTCAAGGGGACCAAAAAGCGGTCAGCCCGTCAGTTGGCGGAAGCGTTTGATGAAATCGGGGGTCAAGTGAACGCGTTCACATCCAAAGAGATTACTTGTTATTACGCCAAAGTGCTGGATCAGCATTTCCCAACAGCACTCGACGTTTTGTCGGATATGTTTTTTGAATCGGTGTTTGCCGAAGAGGAGATTGAAAAAGAGAAAAAGGTAATCATCGAAGAAATCCGGATGGTGGAAGACACACCGGACGATTTGGTGCATGATCTTTTATCTGAGGCATCTCTTGGGCAACACGCACTAGGGTATCCCGTTTTGGGAAGTGAAGAGACAGTTGAGGCTTTTACCCGGCAAGATTTGGTGCGCTACCGCGAGCAATACTATACGCCGCAACAAGTGGTGGTGGCTTTAGCGGGCAACTTGCCGGATGATTATCTCGAACAGATCGAAGAGGTTTTCAGTGGCTACCAAGGCCGGACCATCACACGAACAGATGATCTCCCGGTCTTTACCCCGGGAACAAAAGTAAAGGAAAAACCGACGGAGCAAACGCATTTGTGCATCGGTTTGCCTGGTCTCGCTGTCAAAGACTCGCGGATTTACACATTGGTGTTGCTTAATAATGTCTTGGGGGGCAATATGAGCTCGCGCTTGTTTCAAGAAATACGCGAAGAGCGTGGATTGGCCTATTCTGTCTACTCATACCATTCAGCCCACCGGGACATGGGGATTTTCGCCATTTACGCGGGAACCAAACATGGCCAGGAAGAAGAAGTGGTCGATTGCGTCCAACATATCTTGACGCAAGTAAAAGACAAGGGCATCTCTCATGCGGAGTTGGTTAAGGCCAAAGAGCAGCTGAAAAGCAACCTCATGCTGGGACTTGAAAGCACCAACAACCGCATGAGCCGATTAGGTCGAAATGAATTACTTTTGGGCCGTCACCTCTCATTGGATGAAATCGTGGAAAGCGTGGAGAACATCACGCTGGACGATGTGAATGACTTGGCTCGGGAAATGATCGCTTCCCCCATGTCGCTCGCCCTTATATCTCCAGATGCCAAGGTGCCGGCTACCTTTAGGAGGAACTAAGTTGATTGATGTCAAACTAATTCAATTACCAGGAAACGAAGATTTGCCTCTTCCAGTGAAAATGTCCACAGGCTCCAGCGGTTTTGATTTGCATGCGGCGATACATGGAGAAGTGCTCATCGAACCGGGTAAGTGGAAATTAATCAAAACGGGCATTGCGATTTCAATGCCGAATGGACTTGAAGCGCAAGTGCGCCCGCGCAGTGGTTTGGCTTTAAAGTATGGGATTACGGTGTTAAATACGCCTGGCACCATCGATGCCGATTACCGCGGAGAAATCGGAGTGATCATGCTCAATCTGGGAGATGAGGCATTTGTGGTCCGACGTGGAGAACGGATTGCTCAATTGGTGTTCATGTCGGTTCCGCAAGTGGAAATCCAAGTGGTGGAACAATTGGACGATACCGCGCGCGGATCGGGCGGATTTGGTCATACGGGCAGATAAGGAAGAGGGGATCTGCATGACCGAAGAGTCGCTGAGCCGTCTGGAACAAGAAATGGAACGCCTTCGCTCGCAGCTACACCAATCCGTGGAGGGGGAACCCTCACGGTTGTCTGCGGAGCATGTGTTACCGCTTTCCAAACGATTGGACACACTCATCGTCGCTATGCAAAAAGCGAAACGAATATGCCGCCAAACACGCATTGGTTGATCTAGACCCGGGATACTTCCCGGGTTTCTTTCGTTTTTCAGTCATATGTCCATAAGTAAGCCATACATTCAATAACAGCACCCCAAATGAGGAGGGCGAATCATGAGATGGAGTGAATTTGCCGTCAAAGAATGCGTGGATGTGAGCAATGGGGAAAAGCTGGGCAGCTTTGCGGCGGCTGATATGGAATTTAATCCGACGACGGGAAAAATCGAAGGCATTTTGTTGGAAACGGCAAGAGGTGCGTGGCTCAAGAAAAACGCCCGGCAGCTGGCTTTATCTTGGGCGATGATCAAAAAAATCGGTCCGGAAATCGTCATTGTGGACACCCACTCAGAAAAAAGGTAACCCCTATTCCACCAGTGACATATGATGCAAGCAAGGATAGTACTTTGGCATGCGCCCTTATTCAATCATTATTTTCCCTGGGAAAGGGGTCGTGAGCAAATGCTGACTGGCAAGCATGTGGTCTTCCTCGGTGGTGATGCAAGGCAGTTGGAAGTGATCAAAAGCTGCATTCAGATGAATGCCCGCGTGAGCCTCATCGGTTATGACAATTTACAAAGCCCGTTCAGCGGGGCTTCTCTTAAAGAATTGTCGACCGAAGTGCTAAGTAAAGCAGATGTGCTTGTCTTGCCGATTGTGGGAACGGATGAACACGGACATGTAAGCAGTGTGTTCACTTCTGACACGCTCATCCTCACGGAAGAGCACCTCTCTTCACTGCCGGCGCATTGCATCGTATTTGCGGGAATCGCCAAGCCGTATTTGAAGGATTTGTGCGCAAGATATGGGATTGAGCTGATTGAGTTGATGCAACGGGATGACGTGGCGATCTACAATTCAATCCCCACAGTAGAGGGCGCTTTGATGATGGCCATTCAGAACACGGATATAACAATACACGGATCGGTCTGCTTGGTATTGGGGATGGGTCGATGCGGCCTTTCATTGGCTCGCGTCCTGCATGCTATCGGTGCTGATGTGAGAGTGGGGGTTCGCAGTTCTGCCCATCACGCGCGCGCGTTTGAAATGGGGTTCAAGGCGTTTGACACCCAAGAGCTTAACCAACATGTGAAAGAGGCGGATTTGATATTTAACACGATCCCGGCGCCGATTATTACAGCCCAGACGCTCAGCCAGTGCCCGCATGATGTGGTAATCATCGATTTGGCTTCCAAGCCGGGTGGAGTCGATTACGCCTTTGCCGAGAAAAGGGGCATTAAAGCGATCTTGGCCCCCAGCTTGCCGGGGATCGTCGCACCTAAAACGGCGGGCCGGATTTTGGCTCGAACCATTACGCAGTTGTTGAAACCGATGGAACTTCAAAAGGAGGGGAACGTTTGATGAACTTCCAAGGGTACACCATCGGCTTTGGTTTGACAGGATCTCATTGCACACATGATGAAGTGTTGCCGCAGATGAAACGACTGGTCTCATTGGGGGCGGAAGTGATTCCGATCATTTCTCACACCGTCGCGACAGTAGATAGCCGGTTTGGAACGGCGGAAGATTGGCGGCGGAAGATCGAGGATATAACAGGGCGGACGCCGCTCATGACGGTGCCGGAAGTTGAACCGTTCGGGCCGAAACAAACATTGGACTGCATGTTGATCGCTCCTTGCACAGGCAACACACTGTCGCGGCTGACCAACGCCATGACGGATGGGCCGGTTTTGATGGCCGCCAAGGCGCAAATGCGCAATCATCGGCCAGTTGTGCTTGCCATATCTACCAATGACGCGTTAGGATTAAATGCGATAAACCTCGCCCGTCTACTCGCGGCGAAAGATATTTACTTCGTTCCTTTCGGCCAAGATGCGCCGGAAAAAAAGCCCAAATCGATGGTTGCGCGAATGGAGTTGATACCGGAGACGTGTCTCGCCGCGATAGAAGGGAGACAACTGCAACCATTAATAGTTGAAAAATATCGGGATTTGGCTAAATAATATAGTATGCTATTAAAAGCCTATTTGTCCCCTAAACGAGAAATGGGATTTAGGGGACATTTGTCATAATGAACAGCGTGCTGCTTGGGAGGGAATGATACTTATGACAATAAAAGGATATACAGTAGCGGTTGTGGGCGCAACGGGTGCTGTGGGACAACAGATGGTCAAATACTTGGAAAAACGGGAGTTCCCGGTGAAAGAATTGCGTCCGCTCGCTTCAAAGCGTTCGGCAGGGGGAACGATTTCTTTTAAGGGACAGGAAGTTACGATTCAGGAAGCGACACCGGAAGCATTTGAAGGCGTGGAGATCGCCCTTTTTAGTGCAGGCGGGAACGTGAGCAAAGTGTTGGCTCCGGAAGCCGTGAAACGGGGCGCGGTGGTTATCGACAACTCCAGTGCTTTTCGGATGGATCCCCAAGTGCCGCTGATTGTGCCTGAGGTGAATGCGGACAAAATCAAAGAGCATCAAGGAATTATCGCAAACCCGAACTGCTCGACGATCCAAATGGTTGTCGCGTTGAAACCGCTGTTGGAACGATATGGAATTGAGCGGATCATCGTATCAACCTACCAAGCGGTATCCGGTGCCGGCTGGAAAGCGGCTATCGCGCTGGAAGAGCAAAGCAAAGCTGTGTTGAATGGTGAAGAGGTGACACCGTCCGTCCTGCCGGTAGGCAAATTGGATAAACATTATCAAATTGCGTTTAACGTGATCCCTCAGATTGATGTGGGGCAGGAAAACGGATATACCTTTGAAGAGATGAAAATGGTCAATGAAACCAAAAAAATCCTAGGTGACGACAGCATCGGCGTGACAGCCACGTGCGTACGCGTTCCGGTGGTGCGCGGCCATAGCGAATCCGTGTACGTCGAGTTAAAGTCGGAGTATGATTTAAAAGAGGTTCGACAACTGTTGAGCGAGGCTCCGGGAGTTATTGTGCAAGACGATATTCAAGAGCAAGTGTATCCGATGCCGCTTCAGGCGACAGATCGCATGGAAACATTTATTGGCCGCCTGCGGCGTGATTTGACGCATCCACGCGGCTTAAATATGTGGGTTGTGTCTGACAACTTGTTAAAAGGTGCGGCCACCAACGCTGTCCAAATCGCCGAAGCGCTCATCGATCAAGATAGATGAAGAGAAGGGATATGTCATGGGGATTTTAGTGCAAAAATTTGGCGGAACTTCCGTTGCCACACCTGAACAACGGGCTCGGGTTCTGCACCATATCAGAAAAGCCTTGGCGGAAGAATACCGCTTGGTTGTCGTCGTGTCGGCGATGGGCAGAAAAGGGGACCCTTACGCGACGGATACGCTGTTGCAATTGCCGAAGCAATACGATGACCAGATTACGCCGCGCGAAAAAGACATGTTGATGAGCTGTGGTGAAATCATCTCCGCAACCACGATTTCGAGCATGTTGACCAAACATGAGATCAAGAATGTTGTGTTGACTGGTGGACAAGCGGGAATCATCACCAATGACCATCATACCAATGCCCAGATTATCACGGTCAACCCCAAGCGAATCCTGCGGGAGTTGGAAGGGAATCAGGTAGTGGTAGTGGCTGGCTTCCAGGGGCAGACCACGGATGGCGAAATCACCACCCTTGGCCGAGGCGGGAGCGACACGACAGCGACGGCGTTGGGCGTGGCCTTGCGCGCTGATTATGTAGACATTTTTACTGATGTCGAAGGGATTATGACAGCAGATCCCCGTATTGTGGATGACGCTTCCTACTTAGAGAGGGTTACTTACACAGAAATGTGCAACCTCGCTTTTCAAGGGGCCAAAGTGATTCATCCTCGCGCGGTGGAGATTGCGATGCAAACCAATACACCGATTCGTGTACGATCCACGATGTCTGATCATCCGGGGACATTGGTGACCAATGCGACGGAATCTGATCGCCTGGCCGGGGAAGTTAGGGATTTGACCATTATTGGGATTACCCAGATGGCTGATGTGACGCAGATCAAAATTCGGTTGGAACAAGGTCAATACGATTCACAGCTTAAAGTGTTCAAAACGATGGCAGATCACGGGATCAGTGTTGACTTCATCAGTGTCAACCCCAGCGAGATCGCATATACCGTATATGATGGGATGGCGGAGCGGGCGGCCCAATTGCTGACCGGATTGGGCCTCCATCCGGAGTTGACCGGGGGATGTGCCAAGGTGTCGGTAGTCGGGGCGGGCATCGCGGGAGTGCCAGGAGTGATGGCCAAGATCTCCGAAGCCCTGACAGAAGAAGATATTCAAATACTCCAATCGGCTGACTCGCATACGACGATTTGGGTATTGGTGCGCGGGGAAGACATGGTGAAAGCCGTGCGCGCCCTTCATAGAAAATTCGACTTGCACAACATACACTTTTCTTAAACAAATGGAGGAATGCCATTATGCTGTTTGGTCGGTTGATTACGGCCATGTGCACGCCGTTTACGAAAGAGAATCGCATTGATTGGGGTAAAGTGGAAGAATGCATTGATCGCTTGATAGACACTGGTAGCGATGCGATCGTAGTGGCGGGCACCACGGCAGAGTCTCCCACCTTGACTCATGAGGAGAAACTGGAGCTGTTCCGGTTCGCCAAGCAAAAAGCAGCCGGACGCGCTAAAATCATTGCGGGCACCGGGAGTAACAACACAGAGCAAACCATCCTCTTGACCAAAGAAGCAGAGGAGATCGGCGTAGATGGAGTGATGTTGGTAGCCCCTTACTACAACAAGCCATCGCAAGAAGGGCTGTACCAACACTTTAAAACAGTGGCTGAAGCTACCCGATTGCCGGTTATGCTGTACAATGTGCCGGGACGTACCAGTGTAAACATGACTGCGGACACCATGGCGCGTTTGGCCCGGCTGGAAAACGTGGTCGCCATCAAAGAAGCTAGCGGTGACCTCAACCAAATTTCACAATTGGTAATGCAAGTCCCAGAGGACGTTGCTGTCTACAGTGGGGATGACAGCTTAACGTTGCCGATTTTGGCTGTGGGAGGCGCGGGAATCGTCAGCGTGGCCAGCCATTTGGTCGGACGTGAAATGAAAGAGATGATTGAAGCATTTTTTGCGGGAAATCATGCCTTGGCTCTATCTCTGCATCAAAAGTTGCTTCCCGTGTTCAATGGCTTGTTTATGACATCCAGCCCTGTACCACTTAAGTACGCCATGTCATTACAAGGCTGGTGCGAGCCCAATGTGCGCTTGCCTTTGGTGGAAATGACTGAACAGGAAAAAGCGCAAGCGGAAAGCTGGTTGAAAGTGCTGAAAACCAACTGAATAAAAGCGTGAGAAAAAGGCTGACCATTTTTCTGGTCAGCCTTTTTGCTTGCGGAGAAGACATGTTCTCGGACAACCATTCCAATATTGCGACAAAATAATTTGTTGCATACACATTTTTTGATCGTATATAATGAGAACAAGTGAGAATTGTGCGGTTTACGGGTGACGACAACTAAATGTAGGAGGTTACTTTGTTGAGCAAAAACCAGCGAGGCAAATTACACATTTTTGCACTCGGTGGGTTGGACGAAATCGGAAAAAACATGTATGTGGTGCAGTATGAGAATGACATCGTGGTGATCGATGCGGGTTTGATGTTTCCAGAAGAGGACATGTTGGGAATCGACATCGTCATTCCAGACATCACATACCTGATTGAGAATAAGGAAAAAGTTCGTGGGATCATCTTAACACATGGACATGAAGACCATATCGGAGGACTTCCTTACATTTTGCGTCAATTGAACGTCCCGATCTATGCGACAAAGCTGACGATGGGACTGGTTGAGCATAAATTGCGGGAAGCGCATATCTTAAACGACACCAAACGCTATATCATCAATAACCATTCAGAGATCAAACTGGGTTCCACCTTGAAGGCGACCTTTTTCAATACAAACCACAGCATTCCCGACTCGGTCGGAGTTTGTGTTGAGACGCCGGAAGGTAACGTTGTTCACACGGGGGATTTTAAATTCGATATGACCCCGGTCAATGAAAAAGTGGCGGATATCCATAAGATGGCGGAAATCGGCAGAAAAGGTGTTCTATGTCTTTTATCCGATAGTACCAATGCTGAACGGGCTGGCTTTACTGGATCTGAGCGTACTGTTGGAGAAGGCATTAACGAGGTGTTTCGGAAGGCGAAACAACGGGTTATCGTGGCAACTTTCGCATCCAATATTCACCGGATTCAACAAGTTGTGGATGCTTGCCAGCTTTATGGAAGAAAGCTGGCTGTCGTGGGCCGCAGCATGGTGAACGTGGTGAACATCGCATCCGAATTGGGTTATCTACATATCCCATCAGACCTGCTCATTGAACCGGACGAGATCAACCGTTTGCCGGCCAACCGCGTAGCCGTGATCTCAACAGGAAGCCAAGGGGAATCCATGTCGGCACTGACCCGCATGGCCAACGCTTCCCACCGCAAGGTTGAAATCTTGCCCGGTGACACAGTGATTATCGCCGCAACGCCGATTCCCGGTAATGAAAAACTGATTGGACGCACAGTGGATCAGTTGTTCCGCATTGGTGCCGACGTCGTTTACAGCACCACCTCCCACGTGCATGTCTCCGGACATGGTTCCCAGGAAGATCTCAAATTGATGTTGAGCTTGATCAAACCCAAATACTTTATTCCGATTCATGGTGAGTACCGCATGTTGCGGGCTCACGCCCAACTCGCCGAATCAGTAGGCGTTCGTCCCGAAAACATCTTTATCTGCGACAACGGGGATACGGTTGAGATCTCCGGCGGTAAAGCAAGATACGGTCCAAAAATTACAACAGGAAAAGTGCTCATCGACGGTTTAGGAGTTGGCGACGTTGGAAACATTGTACTTAGAGACCGCAAACTCTTATCGCAAGATGGTATCTTAGTCGTTGTTGTCACCCTTAGCAAGGCAAACGGAGCCATCCTTTCCGGACCAGACATCATCTCCCGTGGCTTCGTGTACGTCCGGGAGTCTGAACAGCTCTTGGATGAAGCAAATCGGATTGTAAGCATGACCATGGAAAAATGCATGAAAGACCAAGTGAGCGAGTGGGCTTCCCTCAAAACAAGCATTCGCGATGCACTCAGCAAATTCTTGTTTGAGCGGACACGCCGCCGCCCCATGATTCTTCCAATTATCATGGAAGTATAGTCAGAACGTAACCGCACATAAGCCATAGCCCCTGAGACGTCAGGGGTTGTGGTTTTTTTATTTTAGCCGGGCCGGTGTTCGGCGGAAATGATATGTTTTATATTACCTATTCTTCTTTTGTATATTGCCCCCTTTCTTCATTCCTTCCATAAGCCGGCGACTGAAAAACCGTTTTTCCCATTTGCTTCACGCGTGACGAGGCGCTCATTGGGAAAAGGTTTTTCAGCCGCTGCTTCTACCACTATTACAGTTACAGCTCCGATGTGTACCGATTCGCCACTGTTGGGGTTGCTTCCGAACCAAGTTGCATCGCACTTTGTTTACAGGAGAATGGAGAGCCTTAGCTCTGGCATTATTTTTTAAATTTTAAATACCTGAAGATCCTGATAGTATTTTTGTTTTGGATTATCGGGATTAGCGTTTAAGGAAGTTTGGAGCAATGAACAGTAGGGGAGCAGGTGAACATGCTGGCATCGTTTCTTTTTAAAACATTTCTCTGATTGAGTGAAAAAATATAGGTAACTATTCAACCAGTTGTTTCTCATAAACGTAGTGGAGATAGTGAAGCGGCATATATAGATGTTATTATGCCGAGTTGTACATGAGACTGAGAACTGTAGACACATATAAATGTTACAAGGCATTAAAGAAGAACTACAACAAAATATCGAGGTTAAATGGTATGAAAATTTATGTACTTGATTATGATTATTCGTATCGGTCAATTGTACCTATTGAAGAACACTTATTTGATCAATTTGAACAATTGGGCAAATCACTGATAAAAAACTGGCAGCCAATTAAATTAAAAGTACCTGAGTCTAAGAAGGAATTTCCGAGGAGTGATTTCCCGAATTTGTTAACATATGTTCCGGTGTTTAGCCCAAAAAGCAAAGGCATGTTTTAAAGAATTGCTGAGACCTCTGAATGAGTTTTTAACTGTAACAATCATACTATAGATGGATTAGATGAAGAAAAATCGGATGTAAAGCGATTTGTAAGTAGTAGGAGGATCATGCGGATTGTAAAGCATGAGTTTGTTCCGGAGAAAGTGAAGGATCAAATAATGTTTAAAATCCCTCAAGATCCAGGATCAATTTATGTATCCGATTTATTTGTAGAAAAATATAATCATCATGAACTTGTGGGCCTAAAATTTAGGGAGATTTGGAATAAGGAAGCATAGCAAAACTGCAAAAAGCCACAACCCCTTGGGTGTCCAGGGACTGTGGCTTTTTAATATGTTTACTGTTGTGGGGTCTGTTTGCAGAGATAAACAGTGATGTACGGCAAGTAATATGCATGGAAGAAGGGACTTGGGAAGGAGTCAGCCTTTTATTACCAGCCACCCTAACATGAGATAGATGGCGCCGAAAAGGATGAATGGGAGATAGGTGATAAAGGATTCCATGGCTATGCACCTCTCTTTTGTTTGATTAAGGGGCATTAAGAGGGAACAAGCTGTTGTAACCTGTTTTCCCAAGCAGACGGAGCCATTGTTAGTTTGTCCAAAATTCTTCTGTCATTCACTCGGGTGAGTCCGGTTACAGTGGAAATATCAAGGGAACGGGTTTTTTTCATCAGGTGAAAAGGAGTATGAACAAGATTTGTATAAATTAACAAATACAGGATATTTTTAGCTGACATGGGCAAAGGAGTGTTGGATCAATGGGGCGTGAAAATAGCAAAAGAAAAACCACCCCTTCTGAAATGGTCGAAAAATTGGCGAAGTATCTCGGCGTGACTGAAGAATATTTCAGCCGCCGGTTTACGAAGCAAAAAAGAGAATGGATATATTCCAGGTTAAAATTAATAAAACAATGGGAAGAAAATAGAAAGCAATGAGCGATGACTATTCATATGCATCTTAAACAATACATAAAGCTGTGAGTCAGAAGGAGGAGGGAGGTTGCGTTTTTATATACAGAATATTGATAAATTGATATCTGATTACTGATTTGACAATTGATTGTGAATTTTGTACAATGAGAACGAACGTGGGTTCTATCTGGACAGATAGCGATCCAACAAAACAATAAATGCTTTCAAAAATATGTGAGAAAGGGGATGCACCGTGATGATGAAACGAGTAATGATAATTGTACCATTTCAATATCAGCATAATGAAGGCTTTATTTTTTACCGCGTGCGGTGTTACAATCCCCTCATCAATTCTCTACACTAGGATGGATGATATTCTGTTCTGGCCCAATTGAAATGGAGAGCGCACACACTGGTAAAAGATATTTGCCAGTGTTTTTTGTTGTTGTTTGATAAATGAATTTTGGAGGCTACGGTATGTTTTTAAAAGATTGGGATTTGAATTTGAAGATTCGATTATTTGGCGAAGGGATTACCAATGTGTTGTTTTGGATGTTTTTCCCGTTTATGTCCGTCTATTTCTCGCAAGTGTTCGGAAAGGAATGGGCGGGAGGTATGCTGGTTTTTTCCCAACTGTTGGGGGTGATCGCCAATCTGATCGGCGGGTATTGCGCCGACCGATTTGGGAGGAAACGGATGATGGAGCTATCTGCGTTTGCTAAAGGCGTCTCGTTCTTGGTGTTTGCTTTTGCCAATTCTCCATGGTACACTTCCCCCATTTTGACATACATCAGTTTTGCGGCCCTCGGAATTTGCGGATCCCTTTACTGGCCGGCGAGCCATGCGATGGTAGCGGATTTGGTAAAAGAGGAAGATCGCAATCAAGTGTTCGCCATTTTTTATACAGCTATTAACTTATCCGTGGTGATCGGCCCGTTGTTGGGAAGCATCTTTTTCTTCCATTATCGGTTTGGTTTGTTGTTGGTAGCGGCGTTGACCGCCTTTGTGCTGTCGTTGCTCATTCGGCGTTATGTGAGTGAAACAATTCCGGAGCGAGCGGTGGCTCACCAAGGAAATCGACTTAAAGCACAGGGGTGGCGGCAATTTGTGCACAGTCATTTACAGGATTATCGAGTCATTTTGTCTGACCGCACCTTCATGCTGTTTATTTTGGCGGGGATTTTGGTGGCCCAAACGTTTATGCAACTCGATTTGGCGCTGGGCATTTATGTGACGGAGAAATTCCCGAGACAAACCTTATTCCATGTTGGTGAGTGGTCGCTTGAAGCGGGTGGTACGACATTTTTCGGATGGCTGGTTGCGGAGAATGGCTTATTGATTGCCCTGTTTACTGTTTGGGTCAGCCGATGGGTCGGTCGGATGCAGGAGAAAAGGGTTTTCCTCTCTTCCGCGTTTTTGTACGGGATTTCCATGTTGGCTTTTGGCAGCAGCACAAATATATGGGTGGCATTGGCGGCCATGGTGCTGTTTACAGTTGGAGAGCTGTTGGTAGTGGGATTACAAGAGAGCTTTGTCTCCAAATTAGCCCCAGAACACATTCGCGGGCAATATTTTGCTGCTGCCAGCATGCGGTTTACGATTGGCAAAACATTGGCACCTTTTTCCATCCCTCTGGCAGCGTGGGTTGGGTATGGATGGATGTTTGTTGTGCTTGCTTGCCTTGCCTGGCTGGGCGGTTTCATATACATGGCGATGTTCCGTCGATTGGAACGCCAACCCGTGATTATAGCGGCCGATCATTCAGCATGAGATATCGTGAAAATCGGAAGAAGAACCCCGGTAGTAACGGGGTTCTTTGTTTTTGCGCTCGACAAAGAGCGCCGATTCATACGTCATCGGCGGAGTTACTTGCCATTTGGCAGGCAAAAACCGATTAGCAGTAGTCAAATCTCTCGGCGCGATTAATTTGCCGGAGAGCGCGCCCTTCAAATACAAGTGCGTCTGCGATGCGGTTTTCTGCCGTTTCAAAGCGTTCATCTCTGATTGCGTCGATAGAGCGGTTTAACTCTCTGATGGCACGTTTTAAGTTTTTGATGGCACGGCATTTAGCGGACCTTCTGCGAGACATGAAGAACCCCCCTTTGTGATGTGATCAGTTGATATGGAATAGCATATGGATCATTGAGTGAAGTTGCTTGTGTCCCTGCCTTGTTTATAAAAAACTCTAGTAAAAACAGGGTATAGATCTATATTTGAGATACTATCAGTTCTTCAAGTCAAAGGTCCGCGCTTAAATAGTTTTAATATTCAGTTTATAATCATAGTGAAAAAAGCCGGCCATCGGCTGGCAGGAGAGTCCCAAAACGCCAGAATCATTCGGGACATGGGTGGGGTGGGGTATGAACTGACCTATGATGATATGCAGGAAAAGGTGGGTTGTCAGGGGAACTGGCTGGAAGCTGGATGGGGGATGAGGATGGTTGAGGGGAAAAAGGGAAAGGAAATGGAGGATCCAGTGAATGGGTGCACTCCATCCCTTTGCAATGAAATGGTATTGGCGTACACCTATCGTAACCCTTTCTTGGCAACCCATTCAATCATAGGAAAATCACAAATCAATGATAGTTTAAATCGCAGGTAGTCTTAGCTGATCGATTAGCCAGTGTTCTGTGGGAGTCTGCTGAAAAGGGGTTCAACTGCTGATCCGGAAGGAATGTATACTTGTGGCAAGAATGCATTGCTGTGTCGAGTGTATTAAGAATGATTGAAGCCTTTTTAAGCTGTTATGCCAGACGATGATAGGGAGGAAAACAATGAAACCACCAGCATTAAAACCGGGTGATCTGATCGGGGTTATCGCTCCTGCCAGCCCGGTGCCTGAAGAGAGACGGAAATGTGCATTACAAACATTGCGCAGATTTGGTTATCGGGTAAAAGTAGGAGCCTCCGTGCAGGAACAGCATGGCTATTTATCGGGAACAGATGAAGTGCGGGCGCGGGATGTGAATGAGATGTTTGCTGATCCGGAAGTGAGGGCGATCATGTGCATCAGGGGTGGCTATGGCTCACAGCGCCTCCTTGACCGGATCGATTACGCTATGATCAGGAGGAATCCGAAGATTTTTGTAGGCTACAGCGATATTACGTCCCTGCACTTGGCGCTTTGGAAAAAGGCAGGATTGATCACTTTCCACGGGCCCATGGTAGGAGAGTTGGAACATGTCTCGGAGGAAGAGGAGCTGGCTTGGTCGGTTTTATTTCGCCAACTTTCCAATCCTCAACAGCTGGGAAAATATCCAGACACCGGGCGGGCGCACTGTTATACGATCACGCCAGGGAGAGCGACTGGTAGGCTGATCGGGGGAAATCTTTGTCTTTTGGCGGCTTCGATGGGAACTCCTTATGAGCTGGATACTACTGGGAAGATTTTGTTCATTGAAGAGGTGGGAGAAGAGCCTTATCGCATTGACCGCATGCTGACGCAATTGCGTTTGGCTGGAAAGTTGGAACAGGCTGCTGGTATTTTGTTCACCGACTTTCATGATTGCGATGCGGCGAACCCGGAGCGAAGCCTAACTTTGCGCGAAGTGTTGGAGGAGATTGTCCGGCCACTAGGCGTTCCTGCTTATTTTGGCTTTCAAGCTGGACACACCAAGCCGAACCTGACATTGCCCATCGGTATTCGAGCCGACTTGGATGCTGGCGAGGGGACGTTGATATTGTTGGAAGGATGTGTCCAGGCCAACTGATCATAAGCAAAATGGAGAAGCACCCATCCGGCTATGCCGAAAGGGTGCTTAATTTATGTGACCATTAGGACATAAACTGTTGATGTTCGGTAGAATTTTTCAATGCCGTGGTGGATGAGGTGCCACCGGTGATGATGAGGGAGACTTGATCGAAGTAGCCCGTTCCCACTTCACGCTGATGGCGCGTGGCGGTGTATCCTTCCGCTTCAAGGGCAAATTCGGCCTGTTGCAGTTTGGAATATGCCGTCATGCCGTTAGAGGCGTATTCATTGGCCAGTTGGAACATGCTGTAATTGAGAGAGTGGAAACCCGCCAAGGTGATGAATTGGAATTTGTAGCCCATGTTTCCGAGCTCATCTTGGAACTTGGCAATGGTTTTGTCATCCAGCTTCTTTTTCCAGTTGAAAGAGGGAGAGCAATTGTACGCCAGCAATTTTCCGGGGAATTTGGCGTGAATCGCTTCGGCGAAACGGCGCGCTTCCTCGAGATCAGGTTCCGATGTCTCACACCAGATAAGATCGGCGTAAGGTGCGTAGGCCAATCCGCGGGCAATCGCTGTATCCAGTCCGGGTCGAATCCGAAAGAATCCCTCGGGGGTTCGCTCACCCGTGAGGAAGGGATGGTCAGCGGGATCAATGTCACTGGTCAACAGCTCTGCGGCGTTGGCATCGGTGCGGGCGATCAGGATGGTAGGCACGCCCATCACATCTGCGGCGAGGCGAGCCGAGATGAGATTGCGGATCGCATGCGAAGTAGGAATCAGCACTTTGCCGCCCAGATGGCCGCATTTTTTCTCTGAGGCTAATTGGTCTTCAAAATGTACGCCGGAGGCCCCTGCTTCAATCATCGCTTTCATCAACTCAAACACATTCAGCGGCCCTCCGAAGCCCGCTTCTGCATCGGCGACAATAGGTGCAAACCAATCCCGCTGTTTTTTCTCTTCGGCCCATTCAATCTGATCGGCGCGTTGCAGTGCCTGGTTGATCCGTTTGACCACTTGGGGCACGCTGTTGGCGGGATACAAGCTTTGGTCGGGGTACATTTGTCCAGCCAGGTTGGCGTCGGCGGCCACTTGCCAACCGCTCAAATAGATTGCTTTCAATCCAGCTTTCACTTGTTGCATGGCCTGGTTGCCAGTGAGTGCCCCCAATGCTTTGATATGAGGCTCCGTATGAAGCATTTCCCACAGTTTGCGGGCGCCGCGCGATGCAAGCGTGTATTCGATGGTGAGAGAACCGCGAAGTTTCAGTACATCCGCGGCGGAGTATGGGCGTTTGATTCCCTTCCACCGGGGGTTGGTGGACCAATCTTTTTCCAAAGCGGCAATTTCCTGTTGATGGTTCATCATCATTCATCCTTTCTAATCATGTTAATCTAATAACGCATAGCCGGGTAATGTCAGAAACTCTGTGAATTCATCACTCAACACCAATTCGGAAAACAGGGGGATCGCCATATCCAAACGATGGGAGGATCCCAGCTGTTCACGCAGACGGGTCGCTTCTTCCTGCAACAATTGCTGATATAACTCTTTGGTGATCGGCCGCCCGTCCTCCAGTGAGGCGTCCGGATGGCGCAACCATTGCCAAACCTGCGCACGAGAAATTTCGGCGGTGGCTGCATCTTCCATCAGGTTGTCGATGGCTACAGCCCCTGAACCGCTTAACCAAGCGGCGATATAGTGGATGCCGACACGAATGTTGGTTCGCAGTCCGTCTTCGGTAATCGGGCCAGTGGGCACCCGCAACAAGTCGGCTTGTGTGATGGTTACTTCTTCTTGCTTTCGACTGATTTGATTGGGTTCTGGCATCCAGTGATCAAACACTTCCCGGGCCAGTTGGACAAGGCCGGGATGAGCTACCCATGTGCCATCATGCCCGGCTTGGGCTTCCCTCTCTTTATCGGCGCGCACTAATTCAAATGCCCGTTGAGTCGCTTCGGGGTTTTTCCTGCTCGGAATGTGAGCGGCCATTCCGCCAATGCAAGGGGCATTGCGCTTGTGACATGTTTGGATTGCCAATTGGGTATAAGCTTTCATAAAGGGGGTTGTCATCGTGACAAGCGAGCGGTCAGGCAACAATATGGCACGATGGTTTTGCAAGTGTTTCATGTAACTGAAGATATAATCCCAGCGGCCGCAGTTTAATCCGGCTGAATGTTCTCTCAATTCGTACATTATCTCGTCCATTTCAAACGCGGCCAAGATCGTTTCGATCAATACAGTCGCTTTGATGGTGCCTTGTTCAATCCCTTTCACTTGTTGGGCATAAATAAATACGTCATTCCACAAACGGGCTTCCAAATGGCTTTCCATTTTTGGGAGGTAAAAATAAGGGCCTGATCCTTTGGCCACCAAGGCCTTTGCATTGTGGTAGAAATAAAGTCCGAAATCAAACAGGCTGGCTGGAACCGGTTTTCCGTCAACAAGGACGTGTTTTTCATCCAGATGCCATCCGCGCGGCCGCACATGGAGCACAGCAGGATCGGGGTTTACTTTATACCATTTTCCTTGGGGGCTCATGTAGGTGAGTGTCCCTCGAATTGCGTCACGCAAGTTAATTTGCCCTTGCACGGTGTTGTGCCAAGTGGGGGAGTTGGCATCTTCAAAATCTGCCATGAAACCCTGGGCACCTGAGTTGAGAGCATTAATTACCATTTTGCGATCTCCAGCAGGACCGGTGATCTCCACCCGCCGGTCAAGCAAATCCCGGGGCAAGGGGGCGATGGACCAATTTCCTTCCCGAATGGCTCTCGTCTCATCCAGAAAATCGGGCAGTTCAGTTTTTAGTTTTACCGACCGTTCTTTTCTGTTATGCAACAGACGATCGCGTTGATCGCGGAAGCGTCGTGTAAGATCAGCAATGAATTGCAAGGCTGAGAAGGTGAGAACTTCGGCATAGGCATCAGTGACTGGGCCTATGATCTCAACTCTTTCCGGGCATGATACTTTTCGCAACAAACCGGATCCCCTCCTGGGTGCCATTATGTTATATAACAGATTTCCTTTTCGTTTTCTATACTAACACAGCAACTGTTATAGTACAACTGATATTTTCAAAAAAATGAATTTTTTTATTTAATAAAGAAAGGTACAGGGTTTGGCGTTCTTCACACTCGGAGCGTTTTGTTATGAACCATCATCTCGACCAGTTTCATGTGCATAACTCTCTATCTTTGACACAACCTAAGAGCGAAGTTAGCATGATTGTTTTGCTGAGCAAACAAATGATCTGAGATGGATTCTCTGATAGGGAGGTGACTTGATGCAAATCGATCGGGCAAAGGAGATTTTGCAGTCGCCGGAGAAAATTGCGGTGACCTACCGTGGCGAGCCGGTATGGATCGAGATGGTGGATGAAAGCGCAGAAAAAGTGCGCGTCCACAGCGAATCCAATCCGCAAGAAGTGAAGATTCTCCCCGTTCACGATTTGGATGAGCAAAGAGCATGACAAAAGAGGGAAATCACCCTTTAATCCTTGTAAATGGCTCAGGGTGAGAGAAGCAAATTTGGAGAGCAGCGAGGTTCTGCTCTCTTTTTTAATGCGTTTGATAGAGGATCTTGGGAGAAAGTAGTTTAAACTGGTTATGTTAGTGTAAAATGACACTGGAAAGGCGATCTGGGAATGTCCGGTGAATCAAGCTGATTTTTCATCAGATCCAATCAGTTTTAGCAATAGATGTGGAACGATCGGGGGGAGTGTGACTGCATTTGAGAAAAAGAAATCAAAAGACATGGCGCGGGATTGTTCTCATTATAATGAACTGAGGCAGTGTTCTAAAAACACGACAACCCGTGGCGAATCACATGGAAGACAAGCGAACCGCCCCGATGGTGTGACATCAGTGTCACTTTAGTCCATTTTGCTTAAGGCCGTAACTTCTTCAGGCGCGGGAACGATGAAAGGATATTTACATCAAGGGGAAATCGACAACAGAGCATGAGCTACAAACTGCCGGAACGAAACCGGTTACGTGGCGACAGTGCCTGCTTTAGAAGGAGGAAGAAGTAATGCAAATTTTGTTGATCCGGCATGGACAATCCGAAGCGGATGCATTGGAGGTGCACGAGGGCAGGGTTGACTTTCCGTTGACCCCGGCAGGTGTGGAACAGGCGCATAAGATGGCGGAGCGGGTGAAGGAAGCGTTTCCGCCCGAATATATTTGGGGGAGCACATTAAAAAGAGCAAGTGAAACGGCATCCATTTTGGCCAGGACGATTGGTTGTCCTATTAACTATCTCCCCGAATTGGAAGAGCATAACAACGGAAAGCTTGCTGGCCGTTCGCAGGCGGGCAAATCGGTTCCCAGGAACCTCCCCCCACATGTGAAATTGGGTGAGACAGGAGAATCAGGTATTGAATTTCGTGCGCGAGCCGAGCACGTATTTTCATATATTAAACATTATAGTAAACCTTATCGTCGTATCGCGATTGTCTCCCATGAAGGGATGATTTCACGGATATTGGAAAGTTTTTTAGGTTTGCCAGTTCATCACGACTACTATTTTCATACCAGTGAAGCGGGGATTCATTTGATTGAATACAATGAACGAGGCCGGTTTGTGCATTTTCTCAACTCTGATGACCATGTGAGAACTTAAATTTTACGTTTGTTGTCCATCAACTGTTCATGAATGGCCTTAAGGGTGCGATGAATACATCGCAACGAGGCGGCGGTTTAAGTATCCAAAACCGGATGCCCGTGCACCACAATCGTTTGGTGCACGGGCATTGCCATTTTGATGACCCGCATCCACGTTAGAGGGGGATTTGTTTGTGCGAAAGGATAGATGCTTCCCGTTTGTAACTCAGAGTTCCATTTTATTGATGATGGAGTGATATACTCCGGTTCCTGATCCGTGTATATGGGACACTTCTTCTCGCAACAAGTCAATGATATAGGTGCGTTCCTGTTCGGTCAGGTCGGCATCCACATCGCGCAACTTGCGTTGCAAGCTACTGATCAAATTTAAGCTGTGCTCCGCTTCTTTACGGCCTGGTTCGCGCATATTGGCTTCGTGCAACCGGGCTTCTTCTTTCTCCAAACGCTCAGACAGGATGTTCATCTCTTCAAGCGATAAGATCATCACAACGCCTCCCTAAAAACATCATCCGATGATAGTATCGTTCGAAACCAGGAAAAACATGCGGCACCGGAAAAAGGACCCGTCAGCCCTTTGTCTGCATGTTCGAAAGCAGGTTGTTATGAGAGTGATTCATTAGACCGTGTTGACGGGGCCTGTATTGTTGGTGATTGCCGTGAGCCAGTCGGAGATGAGCTGGTTGCATTGCCGCCAGGCTTTGGTGGGAAGTTGGTGGCGTTTGCTCTTGATTTCTTGGGTAGTCACTTGAGGAAGCCGGGCTTGAAGTAGCTTGGTGTATTTGTGAAAACTACGATCTTTACTTCCATAAAGAAGTAATATCGGTTGCTTTATCTCTATCAGTCGCTTGGTGCAATTGTACTGTTGGCTAAATGCGAAATATTGCTGGATGTTTTTTGGATCGCCTTGGCACGCGGCGCGGTGGAGATTGGCAAATGTCAATGGCGTATCGGCATTGCTCCAGGACAAGATAGTGGCCAAAGACCGGAAACAGAGGGGTGTGCATAAGTGGGTCGCTGCTCTAATGGCCGCTTTGAGGTACAGTGTGCTGACTTCCGACATGGCGCTGATTAGAATCCCTCCTGCAAAGCGATCCGGATGGGCAAGCAATGCTTCTAGCACAATGCTTCCACCGGTGGAATATCCACATAAGTAAGCTTCTTCAATGCCTAGAGCGTGTCTGATGAATAGGCTAGCGGCTCCAAAACCATTTTCTCATTCGCTTCACGCGTGGCGAGGCGCTCCTCGAGAAAAGCTTTTTCCGCCGCTTCTTCCCTACCAACTTGATTTGCCAGACACACCCTAGTTTGTTAAGCAGTTGCCTGATATCCTCAGCGATCAATGGATATGTCAGCGGAGTGGGGGACGGGTCGCTGGCTCCGTGACCCCGAATGTCAAATGTCAGAACGCGAAAGGACGTCGTGAGTTCAGCTATCTGATAGCGAAATACCGCGCTGGTGATAAGGGGAGGATGGATGAAAACCAGAGCGGGACCTTGTCCTGCAAGATGATAATGCAACCTTGTTCCATTTGCTTCGATCAACGGCACCGAAGACCCTCCTTTGGCTGTCCATTTACAGGTAGTGTGATATGTGCAGGGAGAAAGTATGAGAGCTGACAATGGGGAGACTCTGGCCGAGGGAGTATCCCTGAAAATGTAATAGATGTCTTTTTATGAAATGGAAGATAGACATTATCAAAATTCTCGTTCATTGGTGTTTTGGTCATTTTTTTGTAATATGAAACGGATGCAGAAATTTTTTCAGTTTTTTAATAGAGGGATTTGACCTGACGCTTGTTTCCCTTATAATAAAAGAGCATTGTCCTTATTGTTTTTTTTATGGTGTGAGGATTTTATATTTTTAAAGAAAAGGGGAGAACGGTGTCCATACTTCTGGTCCTATTTTTAGGAGGGTTATTGTTGGTCGGTTTGTATCCGTGGTATGAACGAATGGGCAATTACTTGCTGACGAAGTGCGAATCGATTGAAAAAAAGAAGATTCCGCGGAAAAAAGGGGGGACCAAACGCAAGGATGCCAGTCAAATCACATAAAAAGCGCAAAAAGCAGTGGATCGGATTTGCTGCGGTGTTGGTTTGCTACATACTGATTGTTTTGTTGCTGGGGAGCTGCCTGTCAATGGTAGAAGCCGGTCACCAAGGCGTGGTATTCAACTATTTCAGTGGCGTTCATCCGCAAGTGTTGGGAGATGGGTTGCACCTTCATTGGCCGTGGGAATCGGTGACGGCGTATCCTGTTTCTACCGAAATGGCAACGTTTGCAAAGGGACAAGCCGTATCTGTGGTGAGTAAGGACGGACAACGGGTGCAGATCGATGTGTTTATGAGCTATCACTTGCAACCCGCCCGCTTGCCCGGGTTGATGCAACGTTTGCATCAGGAGGATTGGGAAGATGCGCGGCAGCAAATTTTGCGGGGGCGGTTGCAAGCTGCCATGCAGACAGTGGCGCTTCGGCATTCGGTGGTCAGTCTGTTTGCCACACAAAGAGAGACTGTCTGCCGGGAGATCGAAGCCGAGGTGAAACGGGAATTGGCGAAAGACGGAATTGGATTGGAAGGATTGGCCTTGACTGATTTGCGCGTTGATGAGCGGATGCGGCAACGTTTGCAGAAGCTTGTTGAGTCTGATATTGAACATCAATACATATTGCGCGAGACGGCCAATAAAGAGCAATTGGCCCGACAGCGTCTGAATGAAGCGGAAACGAGCCGCAAGGTGACTCTGATCGAAGCGCAGGGCGAAGCGGAGGCTAATCGTCTGATTAGCCAATCGTTGACACCGGAATTGATGCGTTATTACCAGCGGGAACAAGTAAAATCCCGCACAAACTGAGTCGTGTTTGCTGGGTTGATGAAATTAGGCGAATTGTAGTCTGAACTGCCAGAGGGGGTCTATTTCCGCCCTCCATGCCAAGTACTGCCAACCATCTGGCGCCAACGCGCGGGTGACAAAGAGGAGGTACGCGCACCGTCTTGTGAGCCCTCGCGGTCACGCTTTATAATACAAACGAAAAACAAACCATCAGATAAGCTGACTATTCCCTGCGATACGTAATATATGGGGGCGGAATGAGGTAGAGACGATGTTGAAAGCAAAAGAATTGACCACTTACGCCAGGTTGTTGGTCCAACTTGGTGTCAACTTGCAACCGGGTCAAAACCTGGCTATTCGGGCGTCAACCGATGCCGCGCCGCTGGTGCACAAACTGGTTGAGGTGGCTTATGAATCCGGGGCGCCCCATGTATTGGTTGATTGGTCTGATGATGAGATCAATCGTATCCGGTTGCGCATGGCGCCGGAGGAAACGCTTGCTTTCGTGCCTGAAGGCAAAGTGGAGGACTTCATCCGCATGATTGAGGGAGGGGCGGCGGTCATTTCTATTTTGACCCCCAAACCAGAATTGTTGAAAGATGTGGAAACATCGCGCATCGCCACCGTGACGAAGGCGATGGGCAAAGCGATGAAAAAATATCAAGAACTGGCGCAAGGTGGGGAAATAAGCTGGACGATCGGAGTGGTGCCCACAGCGGAATGGGCTAATGTGGTATTTCCGGAGTTGGGGGAAGAAGCGGCTCTGGCCAAACTGTGGGAGAGTATCAAATTGGCAACGCGTTTGGACCATGGCGATCCATTGGCTTATTGGCAAGCATACGCCAACCGATTGGAAGAGCGGACGGCTTGGTTAAATGATCAACAATTCACGCGGTTACAATACCGGGGGCCTGGAACAGAGCTTACAGTGGAACTGCCTAAAAACCACCGCTGGTTGGGCGGAGGATTAAAGAACAGACAAGGCGTCTACTTTCTTCCCAACATCCCGACGGAGGAAGTGTTCACCGCGCCAGTGCGTAACGGAGTAAATGGGCGGGTGCGGAACAGTAAGCCGTTGGTATATCATGGCCAGGTAATCGACGGTTTCACACTGACTTTTGAAAACGGGCGGGTTGTGCAGGCAGAAGCGGAGACAGGGAATGCTTCGCTTCAGGCGTTGCTTCAGATGGATGCTGGTGCCGCTCATTTGGGGGAGGTCGCCTTGGTGCCCCATGATTCGGTTCTGTCCAAGTTGGGCGTGGTTTTCCGAAACACCTTGTTTGACGAAAATGCCTCATGTCATTTTGCCCTCGGAGCGGCTTATCCGTTTTGCATTGAGGATGGTGTAACGATGTCCAAGGAAGAAAGAGCGGGCAATGGGTTGAATGAAAGCGTCATTCATGTGGACTTCATGGTTGGCACAGCAGAACTGGACATCGATGCCGTAACGGTAGAGGGACGGGTGGTGCCGCTGTTTCGCAATGGAAACTGGGTATGACCGGACGGAGCGGCTCTTGCTGATTTTGGCAAGGGTCGCTTCATTTTGTATGGCGGCAACATGGTTTGAAAGACATTGGCAAGAGATCGCTTCAAAAATCGCGGCGATCTCTTGCTGTTTTATTCTATGAGGAGGGGAGATAAGGAAGAGATAGAATTATAAAATAGGAAAAATATAGAAAATCAGGCCGGGTGGAGGATGTTTTTTTTAAAAGAAAAGAGGTGGTTTAGAGAAGAGGGGTATAAATGATTCGATTTGCAATAAGTATAAATATTTTTGTGGGATACTTAGTTTATTTTGTTGTTAGTTAATGTATTTATTCGTTTTTTAAAATTAAATCTGGTCATTTGTTGTTGCGGAGAATAAATCCATCAAACGTTGACATGGATTGAAAATTCCGATAAACTCGTAGTTGCAATTTGAAAATAATATAAATTTACCATCAAACCGATGTCGGAGGGTAATTATGTCCTATAATGAATTGGTTCAACCAGAGCGGAAAGATCGGACATATTACAAAGAATATTTGCGTGGGTATAATGATAGCATTCCGATCGTACCAGAACGGATCGCGGAAGGTCCATGGCATGAGGCTGGCGACCATAACGGTGTGGGCTTCTTGCAGTTGGATTCCCTGTTGACTAAAGAAATCAGCGCTTTGGCAGATAAAATGAATGTCTCGGTTCCCACATTGATCAGTTTGATGTGGGGAGTCTTGTTGCAGAAATACAATCGTGTGGATGATGTGGTGTTCGCTTCGGTTTCCCCTTTGGGCGGAAAGGAAAGCGATGATGAGCTGGCTATCCAATTACGCCGGGTGCAATGCACCAAAGGGGAGACGGTTTACGATGTGGTTGCTAAGAATATGGGGCATCCAGAGGTTGAGGCCGTCTTGTTGTCGGAATTGGAGAAGTGGACAGGGATCGCTCCGGATGCTTTGCAGCATCTTTTGTGGGTGATTGAGTCTGACTTGGATGAGATGGATAATCAGCAAAATATATTTTCTGAATACAATAAACATTTACTTATATCTAATGATTCCATTTTTAGATTGCATACTCAGATTTGGATTAGCCACACGTTAACTTTGCGTTTTGCATTTGACCGAAGACGTTTTGACTCAGAATGGATTGGGCGCATTGGCCAACACTTCGCGCGAGTGATTCAAGCCTTTGTCTATCATCCTGAGCAAGCATTGCATGCCATCGATTTGCTGACTGAGGCTGAAAAAGAGGCTTTGGTGCGCGCCTTTAATGATACGTCGATGCCTTATTCCCACGACCAGACCATCCATGCCTTGTTTGAACGACAGGCGGAGCGCACACCAGATCAAGTGGCGGTGGTATTCAAAGAGGAAAAATTGACTTATCGGCAATTGAACGAGCGGGCAAGTCAACTGGCTCGTGCTTTGCGCGACCGGGGCGTGGAACGGGAAGAGATCGTGGGGGTTTTGGCAAAGCCTTCACTGGAGATGATCGTTAGCATTTTGGGGGTGTTAAAAGCAGGGGCCGCCTTTTTGCCCATTGATCCTCACTATCCGTTGGAGCGTATTGATTACATGTTGCAGGACAGCCGTGCCTCCCTGTTGCTTACACAAACCGGACTTCCCCTTCCTGTCGGCTGGAAGGAGCGCAAACTATTCTTGGATCGCATTGCTTGGGAAGAAGGAAGCCTCTTCGACGTTGAAACACCAGGGAGTCCTGATCAGTTGGCTTATGTGATTTATACATCGGGGTCGACTGGCAAGCCAAAAGGAGTCATGGTTGAACATCGAGCGCTGGTAAATTTGGCCAGTTGGCATGTGAGACGGTTTGCAGTGACGGCGCAGGATCGGGCTACGAAATACGCCGGATTTGGATTTGACGCTTCTGTATGGGAGATTTTCCCCTATTTGATCGCAGGAGCGACGCTGATTGTCATCCCTGAAGAGCTCCGTTTAGATGTGGAGGCGTTGAACCGATACATGGAAGCGGAGAAGGTGAGCATCAGCTTTCTTCCAACACCGGTGGCGGAGCAGTTTATGCGTTTGGAGAACCGCACCTTGACCAGGCTCTTGACAGGTGGAGACCGGTTGCGGCAGGTGCGTCGGCAACCGTACCGGCTGTTTAACAACTACGGTCCGACAGAAAACACGGTTGTCGCCACTTGCTATGAAGTGAAGCCGGAGGGGCCGATTTTGATCGGTAGGCCGATTGCCAATAACCAAGCGTTTGTGCTGAGTGAGGAAGGGCAATTGCAGCCCATTGGCGTCCCGGGAGAGCTTTGCCTGGCCGGAGACAGTTTGGCTCGGGGTTATTTGGGGCGCGATGATCTTACTTCGAGCAAATTCGTCCCCCATCCGTTTGCACCGGGAGAACGCATGTATAAAACGGGGGATTTGGTTCGGTGGTTGCCCGACGGGAATTTGGAGTTCTTAGGGCGGATCGACGACCAGGTGAAAATCCGCGGATACCGGATAGAACCCGGAGAAATCACCAATGTGCTGTTGCAGCACCCTGCCATTGAAGATGGTGTTGTGGTGGCGCGCGCAGATTCCTCAGGCCAGTCTGTTTTGTGTGCATATGTGGTTGAGACTGAGCCGGTGGGTGACAGCGAGTTGCGAGCGCATCTGGCACAGGAATTGCCTGAATATATGATCCCTGCTCATATTATCCGTTTGGAGCGGTTGCCGCTTACCCCCAATGGCAAGGTGGACCGGAAAGCGTTGCCGGAGCCAGTGGCGAACACAACGCCGGAGAGTAGGTATGTAGCGCCGTCAGATCCAGTCGAGGTGAAGCTGGCCGGGCTGTGGCAAGAAGTGTTGCAAGTAGATCGGGTTGGATTAAATGATCAGTTTTTCGCGTTGGGTGGGCATTCATTGCACCTGATGATGCTGGCAGCGCGCATCCGTGCCGAATTTGGGATGGATGCTCATATCGCCCGCCTCTTTGAATGCTCTACGCTAAGCGAAATGGCGGCAATGGTGCGGGAAGCGAATCATGATACCACCGCTTCGCTCCAACCCGTGGCGGAGCGGGAGTATTATCCAGTGACTTCGGTGCAACGCCGATTGTACGCGATGGAGCAACGTGGCAATATCGGGGTAACCTACCATAACCCCGTGGTGCTGGAACTGTCGGGCGGGTTGGATGTAGCACGTCTGCGCCAAAGCTTGCAGGCTGTGGTGGACAGGCATGAATCATTGCGTACCTCCTTCCACTTGGTTGAGGACGAGGTGATGCAAAAAGTGGAGCCGGCGGTGCCAGTGCCTTGGGAACAATGTGAGGCAAAGGATGAAGCAGAGGCCGCAACATGGATCGAGCAATTTATCCGCCCGTTTGATTTGCGGCAAGCACCTCTATTGCGAGCGGGCCTGATCCATTTGGGAAAAGAGCGGCATGTGTTGGTGATTGACATTCATCACATTGTTTCAGACGGCTTTTCTATCGAGCGGATTTTTCGCCGCGAGCTGAGCAAGCTGTACCGCGGGGAAACATTGCCTCCGCTCGCTCTGCACTACAAAGATGTGGCGGTGTGGCAAGAGGAATGGAAGCGCACCCCCGCTTGCCAAAAACAGGGGGAATACTG
The DNA here is from genome assembly GCF_024927925.1 of Laceyella sacchari. NCBI lineage: Bacteria > Bacillati > Bacillota > Bacilli > Caryophanales > Thermoactinomycetaceae > Laceyella > Laceyella sacchari. The sequence goes on along the minus strand of NZ_CP103866.1, from coordinate 1,978,902 downwards.
GGCGCAACAGTTTAATGAGGAATGGCCTGTTCTGGAACTGCCGACTGATCGGCCGCGTCCGAAGCTCCAACAGTTTGCAGGAGAAAAGGTTCGGTTCCGTTTGGACGTGGAATTGACTCATCAACTGAAACGGGTGAGTGAACGAGAAGGGGCCACGCTGTTTATGGTTTTGCTTGCGGCATATAAGGTGATGCTGGCCAAATTGTCGGGGCAAACCGATCTGGCGGTAGGCTTTCCCGTTGCCGGCCGCACCCAGGCGGAAGCGGAGCAGATTTTCGGCATGTTTGTCAATACGTTGCCGCTCAGGTCGCAACCGACACCGGAGCTTACCTTCCACCAATACCTTGCAGAGGTGAAACAAAACGTCCTGGCCGCGTATGGACATGGAGAATATCCATTGGAAGAGCTGGCGACGCTCCCCAGCGCAAAAGACGGCAGTCGCAACCCATTGTTCGACACAGTGTTTGTATTGCAAAATGTCGACAAAGAGCCATTCGCATTGCCGGGGATCGATGTAAAGCCGTTTACGGGGTGGAAATGGAAGCAATCCATGTTTGATATGACATGGGAAGCGGAGGAACAGGAAACCCTTCATTTCACCGTAGAATACAACACTTCTTTATTTAAGCGGGCGACGGTTGAACGGTGGATTGGCTATTATATACGGTTGCTGGAGCAGGTAGTTTCGGGTACAGAAAAGGAACTCCAATCATTCACTCTGATGGATGAAGCAGAAGCAGATCGGTTGCTGAACGCGTTTAACGCAACGGAAGCAGAGTATCCAAGAGACCGAACCCTGCACGAGTGTATAGCGGAACAGGCGGCGCGCACGCCCGAACGGACGGCAGTGGTGCACCGGGAGGAAACGCTGACCTACGGCGAATTGGATGCCCGTGCCAATCGACTGGCCCGTTTGCTACAAGAGCGAGAGGTGAAGCGGGAAGAGATTATCGGGATCATGGTGCGTCCATCATTGGCGATGGTGGTCGGGACGCTTGGGGTGTTGAAGGCAGGGGCGGCTTATCTGCCGATCGATGTCGAGTACCCGGAGGAGCGGATTCGCTATATGCTGGCGGACGCACAAGCGAAGCTGTTGTTGGCCGAGCGTGGCGTGGATGTGCCAGAGGAATGGGTTGACCGGGTATTGTGGCTGGATCAAATCGATTGGGAGGCAGGAGACCGAAGCGCATTGCCGGAGAAAGGGCAACCGGATGATCTCGCTTATGTGATCTACACTTCCGGTTCGACGGGCCAACCCAAAGGGGTGATGGTGGAACACCGCGCGGTACTCAACTTGGCTACGTGGCACATCCGCGAATTCGGGGTGACAGAAGCGGATCGGGCAACGAAATACGCGGGCTTTGGTTTCGATGCATCAGTGTGGGAAGTGTATCCGTACCTGCTGGCCGGGGCTACCCTGCATGTGATTCCGGAAGAGCTGCGGCTGGATGTGGCGGGATTAAACCGTTACATGGAGGAACAGGGGATCACGATCAGTTTCTTACCGACACAGTTGGCGGAACAGTTTATGCGGTTGGAGAACAGAAGCTTAAAGACGCTGTTGGTGGGTGGAGATCGCTTGCAACAAGTGCGGCCCCAGCCATACCGGGTAGTGAACAACTATGGCCCGACAGAGAATACGGTTGTCACCACCAGCATAGAGGTGAAGCCGGGCATGGAGGTATTGCCGATCGGAAAACCGATCGCCAACAACCGGGTGTATGTGCTGGGAGCAGATGGGCGATTGGTGCCGGTTGGTGTGCCGGGTGAATTGTGCGTCAGCGGCGAGAGCTTGGCACGGGGCTACCTGGGCCGCCCAGAGTTGACGGCGGAGAAGTTCGTGCCCAACCCATACGCCCCCGGGGAGCGGATGTACAGGACAGGAGACCGGGTGCGCTGGTTGCCTGATGGCACTCTCGAATTCCTGGGGCGGATGGATGAGCAAGTCAAAGTGCGCGGGTTCCGCATTGAATTGGGAGAGGTGACCGACCGGTTGTTGACACATCCCGCAGTACGGGAAGGGATCGTCACGGCCAGAACGGACGAAACGGGCCAAACCTACTTGTGCGCATACTTCACGGCGGAAGGCGAATGGACGGAAGAGGAATTGCGAGAGTACATGTCGCGCATATTGCCGGATTACATGGTGCCAACCTATTTCATCGGCCTGGACGCGTTGCCGGTTAACGCCAATGGCAAGGTTGACAAGTGGGCGTTGCCCGAACCGGACATCAGTGGCCAGCGTGTGTATGCGGCGCCGTCGACTGAGATGGAGCATTTGCTTGCCCGTATTTGGGAAGAAGTGCTTGGAATGGAGCAAATCGGGATTCATGACAACTTTTTTGCATTAGGTGGAGACTCCATCAAAGCGATCCGGATGGCGGCATTGCTAAATCGTCATGACTTGCGGCTGGAAACCAAAATACTATTTAGCCATCCCACCATTGCAACCTTGGCACCCTGGGTGCAACCGGCTCGCCAGCGGTTGACCGAGGCAGAAGAAATTGCCGGAGAAGTGGAACTTACTCCGATTCAGCAATGGTATTTCTCCAAGCGTTCCCCAGAACCGCATCATTTCAATCAGGCGGTGATGTTGCGCAAAGAGGCCGGTTGGCGGGCGGAGAGTGTTGTGCGAGCGTTTGGGGCATTGGTCAAGCACCACGACGCGTTGCGCATGGGTTATCAATTGTCGGAGACGGGCGTCATCCAATGGGTTCGGGGAATGGACGGACAGCATTTTACCTTGGAAGAGACCGACTTACGCGGCCAAGGGGACGAGCAAGTGAAAGCGTGTGTCGAACAGGTTGCGAACCGGTTGCAACAAAGCTTGTCATTGGAAACGGGGCCGTTGGTTCGGCTGGGGCTGTTCAAGACGGACCAGGGAGACTGTCTGTTGATCGTGATCCACCACTTGGTGGTAGATGGTGTGTCGTGGCGGATCTTGCTGGAGGATTTTCACGCGTGCTATGAGGCGGACGAACAAGGAAAAGATATTGAACTCCCTGACAAGACGCATTCTTTTCAACTTTGGGCGGCTAAGTTGAAAGAGGTGGCTAATAGCGGCGTTGTGCTGAAAGAGCGCGATTACTGGAAGCAGCAGGAGACATTAGCGATTGCACCACTACCTAAAGACAGCGAGGGTTCTGGCCATCCGACGATGGGAGAACAGGTCGACATGACTTGGAGCTGGAACCGTGAAGAGACAAACAGGCTTCTTACCAGAACCCATCATGCGTACAACACAGATGTAAACGATTTGTTGTTAACTGCCTTGTGTCGGGCGCTCAAAGAGTGGACAGGCCAAGAACGGATTGCGCTCCATCTGGAAGGGCATGGGCGTGAGCAGATCATTCCGGGCATAGATGTGTCGCGAACGGTGGGCTGGTTTACCACCATGTACCCAGTCGTGTTCGACTTGCGCTATGACAACTGGGCTGACGCCATTCCACAAGTGAAGGAAACGTTGCGGCGGATTCCCAACAAAGGCATTGGCTATGGTCTTTTGCGTTATATGGCGGAAGCAGAACACACGCAGGATTTGACGTTTGCCTTGGAGCCGGAAATCAGTTTCAACTATTTGGGCCAGTTTGCGGAGGAAGGATTGGGCTCATCACCATTGCCGACGGGAACCTGGTTTAGTCCCAAAACGCCGGATAAACATGCCCTGTCGATCAGTGGTATGGTGGTCGACGGAAAGCTACATTTCATCTTTTCGTATAACCGGGAGTGGCTGTTTCCTGAGACGGTGGAGCGGTTGGCGGGCCGCTTCGACCAATATCTTCGAGAATGTGTGGCTCACTGCGAGGGGTGGCGGACGACGGTACGCACACCGAGTGATTTTGGAACGAATCCGTTGACATGGGACGATTGGAATCACGTGCGCACACTGATTGACGAACAGAAGATTGAAGATGTGTATGCGTTGTCCCCTTTGCAAAAAGGGATGCTGTTCCATTCGTTGCAAGACCGTCTGCAATACTTTGAACAATTTACGTTGGAGATTTCCGGGAAGATTGATGTGGCCCAATTTGAAGAAAGTTTACATGTGCTTGTGCAACAACATGGCATGTTGCGTACAGTCTTTGTGCATGAGAAATTAAGCGAGCCTGTGCAAGTGGTTTTGACATCTTGTTCCGTTCCGTTTTCATTTGTCGATCTCACCAGCTTGCCAGAAGAGGAACGTTCTGTCCGCATAACCGGGTTGAAAGCGGAAGACCGACAGCGCGGTTTCGCCTCATTGCAACAGCCATTAGTCCGCTTCACCTTGATTCGAATGGGAGATGCACAATACCGGTTGATTTGGAGCGTCCATCACCTGTTGATAGATGGATGGTGCCTCAAGCGCTTGCTTGAGGATTGGCTGGCGTGGCATCAAGCGCGGATGTGCGGGGAGACGTTGCCGGCGATCGCTCCGGTTCCTTATCGTCGCTACATCGAGTGGTTACAAGAACGAGATCATCAGAAGGCTCAAGCGTTTTGGGAATCCTATCTGCAAGGTTTTGAGCAAAAAACGACACTCTTTGGTCAGACTGATCCACCAAAGCGGTTAGTCGTGAAAGAAAAGGCAGAACGGATTTTCACACTGTCCCACGAGTGGACGGCACGACTCGGCCAATTGGCACGCCAAGCTCAAGTGACTGTCAACACGGTGTTACAAGCATTGTGGGGCGTCTTGCTACAGAAAATGAACAGTGTGCGCGATGTGGTGTTCGGTGCGGTTGTATCCGGTCGTCCGGCTGACTTGCCTCAGGTGGATGAAATGGTGGGTCTTTTCATCAATACAGTGCCGGTGCGCGTTCGCGGGGACAAAACCACCTCGTTTGCTGAATTGCTTGCGCAGTTGCAACAGGAGAATCTGGCGGCCGAACCGGCTCACTTTTCCTCATTGGCAGAGATCCAGACCCACACGTCGTTGGGTAACCAACTGTTTGACCATATCGTCGCATTTGAAAACTACCAATTGGATATGTCCGCGCTGAAAAAGGCTTATGCGGGCACGGGGTTTGTGATCGAACGGATCGAAGCATTTGAGCAGGACAATTATGCTTTTAGTTTGGTCATTTATCCGGGTGAACAGATCACATTGAAGTTTTCTTACGCGACGGAAGTGTTCACGCAAGAGCAAATGGAGCAGCTGTTCGCTTCGCTACAGGCTTTAATCAGACAAGTGGTGGCCGATCCCCGGCGTTCAATCGATGAGCTCGACATTGTTTCTGAAGCAGAAGCAGATCGGTTGCTGAACGCGTTTAACACAACGGAAGCGGAGTATCCAAGAGATCGAACCCTGCACGAGTGTATAGCGGAACAGGCGGCGCGCACGCCCGAACGGACGGCAGTGGTGTACCGGGAGGAGACGCTGACCTACGGCGAATTGGATGCCCGTGCCAATCGACTGGCCCGTTTGCTACAAGAGCGAGGGGCGAAGCGGGAAGAGATTATCGGTATTATGGTGCGCCCATCATTGGCGATGGTGGTCGGGACGCTTGGGGTGTTGAAGGCAGGGGCGGCTTATCTGCCGATCGATGCCGAGTATCCGGAGGAGCGGATTCGCTATATGCTGGCGGACGCACAAGCGAAGCTGTTGTTGGCCGAGCGTGGCGTGGATGTGCCAGAGGAATGGATTGACCGGGTATTGTGGCTGGATCAAATCGATTGGGAGGCAGGAGACCGAAGCGCATTGCCGGAGAAAGGGCAACCGGATGATCTCGCTTATGTGATCTACACTTCCGGTTCGACGGGCCAACCCAAAGGGGTGATGGTGGAACACCGCGCGGTACTCAACTTGGCTACGTGGCACATCCGCGAATTCGGGGTGACAGAAGCGGATCGGGCAACGAAATACGCGGGCTTTGGTTTCGATGCATCAGTGTGGGAAGTGTATCCGTACCTGCTGGCCGGGGCTACCCTGCATGTGATTCCGGAAGAGCTGCGGCTGGATGTGGCGGGATTAAACCGTTACATGGAGGAACAGGGGATCACGATCAGTTTCTTACCGACACAGTTGGCGGAACAGTTTATGCGGTTGGAGAACAGAAGCTTAAAGACGCTGTTGGTGGGTGGAGATCGCTTGCAACAAGTGCGGCCCCAGCCATACCGGGTAGTGAACAACTATGGCCCGACAGAGAATACGGTTGTCACCACCAGCATAGAGGTGAAGCCGGGCATGGAGGTATTGCCGATCGGAAAGCCGATCGCCAACAACCGGGTGTATGTGCTGGGAGCAGATGGGCGATTGGTGCCGGTTGGTGTGCCGGGTGAATTGTGCGTCAGCGGCGAGAGCTTGGCACGGGGCTACCTGGGCCGCCCAGAATTGACGGCGGAGAAGTTCGTGCCCAACCCATACGCCCCCGGGGAGCGAATGTACAGGACAGGAGACCGGGTGCGCTGGTTGCCTGATGGCACTCTCGAATTCCTGGGGCGGATGGATGAGCAAGTCAAAGTGCGCGGGTTCCGCATTGAATTGGGAGAGGTGACCGACCGGTTGTTGACACATCCTGCAGTACGGGAAGGGATCGTCACGGCCAGAACGGACGAAACGGGCCAAACCTACTTGTGCGCATACTTCACGGCGGAAGGCGAATGGACGGAAGAGGAATTGCGAGAGCACATGTCGCGCATATTGCCGGATTACATGGTGCCAACCTATTTCATCGGCCTGGACGCGTTGCCGGTTAACGCCAATGGCAAGGTTGACAAGCGGGCGTTGCCCGAACCGGACATCAGTGGCCAGCGCGTGTATGCGGCGCCAACGACAGACTTGGAGAGAGCACTGGTCCGCATCTGGGAACGAGTGTTACAGAAGGAGCGCGTGGGCATTGATGACCGGTTCTTTGAATTGGGCGGGCATTCGTTGACAGCAATGTCGTTATCGGCTCAGATCCATAAAGAGTTGAACATGGAGATGCCGCTACGCGAAATTTTCGCTCGCCCGACCGTAAGAGAAATGGCGGCATATTTGTCGGAATTGGATCACAATGCGCATAGGGAAATCAACCCCGCACCGCCAGCTGCTCACTATCCGGTCACTTCTGCGCAAAAGCGCCTTTATGCGCTTCAACAGATAGATGGGGTCGGTACGGGATATCATATGCCGTATTTCTTCCGGGTCAGGGGACAGCTTGATCTGGAGCGACTGGAGCAGGCGGTCACCAAGCTGGTGCAACGGCATGAGTCCTTACGCACCTCGTTCCATCTCCTTGAGGGCGAATTGGTACAGCAGGTTCATCAAGAAGCGGCTGTTGCCATAGAGTATGAGCAAGCCGCTGATCAAGAGGATGCCAGACGAATCATGCGAGCGTTTATCCGCCCCTTCGACTTGGAACGGGCACCTTTATTCCGAGTCGGAGTGGTCAGTGTGGACGCGGGGGAAGCCTTCTTGATGTGGGATTTGCATCATATTGCTGCGGATGGCGTTTCAATGGAGCGGCTGTTTGCCGATTTCGCCAAATTGTATCAAGGCGAGGACTTACCGGAGCTACGGTTGCAGTACAAGGATGTGGCTGTGTGGCAACAATCAGAGGCTGCACAAGAAGCCAAGCGTGTGCATGAGTCTTACTGGTTGCGGGAATTGTCTGGGGAATTGCCTGTTTTGGAATTGCCGGCTGATTTTCCGCGCCCGCCGGTACAACGCTTTGAGGGGAGTTATCTCACCTTCACCATCGATGAAACATTAAGCGGCAAATTGAAGCAGTTGGCGGAAGAACGGGGAGCAACGCCCTATATGGCATTGATGGCCGCTTATGCGGTGTTACTGACCAAGTATACCGGTCAAGAAGATGTGATCGTGGGGGCGCCGGTGGCAGGTCGTTCACATGCGGACACACATGAGATCGTGGGGATGTTTGTCAACACGTTGGCGATTCGTAGCCAGCCCCGGTTGCGGGAAAGTTTCTCATCGCTTTTGGCGCAAATCAAAGAAAAGGTGTTGCTGGCGACCCAACACCAAGATTACCCGCTGGAGGAATTGATTGAAAAGCTGGGTGGACAACGTGACATGAGCCGGACGCCGTTGTTTGACACAACGCTCGGGATGCAAAACATTTCCCCACCGGTCTTGCAGTTGCCCGGAGCGACACTGACGCCGGATGAGTTGGAATGGAATAGTTCGAAGTTTGACCTGAGCTGGCTCTTCACCGACGGCACATTCCTCACGGGAATGGTGGAATACAGCACGAGCTTGTTTACGGAAGCGACGGTAAGGCGTATGATCGGCCACTACCTGCACATATTGGAACAGATTGTGAATGATCCGGACATAACGCTCGACAGGATTGAACTGACAACCCAAGCGGAGCGAATGCAAATTCTCAACCAATTTAATGCCACTCAGGCGCCCTACCGTGACCGGGCGTTGGCTCACCAGCTGTTTGAAGAGCAAGTGGAACGTTCACCCGAACAATTGGCCGTTGTGTATCGAGAAGAGGCGCTGACTTACAGCGAGGTGAACAAGCGCGCCAACCGACTGGCTCGGGTGTTGCGGGCGCAAGGGGTGACTCGTGACCAGATTGTCGGGTTGATGATGAAACGGTCGCATGCGTGTGTCATTGCCATGTTAGCGATCATGAAAGCGGGCGGCGCATATCTGCCGATCGACCCTGAATACCCTGAAAGCCGCATTCAGTATCTGCTTGAAGACAGTCAGGCAAAATGGTTGTTGGTTCATCGCGGGACAGAAATTCCTGGCAATTACCGGGGCCATGTGATCGTAGCCGATGAAGCCTATGCTGAAGACGATTCCAATCTGACCCCGGTTAACGAGCCGACCGATTTGGTCTACATGATCTATACTTCCGGTTCGACCGGCAAACCCAAGGGAGTGATGATTGAGCATCGTAGTTTGTGCAACCTTGGCCTGCTGGGCCCATTGCGGGAAATTGAACCACACAGCCGGGTGATGCAATTTGCTTCGATTAGCTTTGATTCTTCAGTGGCCGAAATCTTCCCCGCTTTGTTTACGGGAGCGACCCTCTACTTTGAGGATCGTGACATCCTGTTGGGCGAATTGACGCAGTATTTGAAGCGAAACCGGATCACGACTGCAGCATTGCCTCCTTCTGTATTGCGCACCGTGCCTTATGAAGCATTACCAGATCTGAAAACAGTGATCAGCGCGGGAGAAGCTTGCACGATGGATTTGGTGCGAACATGGGGGCAGGGACGTACGTTTATCAATGAATACGGGCCGACAGAGGGAACCGTCTGCGCGACATTGGCGCGCCTCACACCGGATATGGACAAAGTGACGATTGGAAGGCCAATCAAAAACCAACAGGTTTATATCGTAAATCGCGAACATCAATTGTTGCCGGTGGGAGTTGTGGGCGAGCTTTGCATCGGCGGAGCGGGTTTGGCCCGTGGTTATTGGCAGCGCCCTGATCTTACGGCGGAGAAGTTTGTGCCAAACCCGTTTGTCCCGGGTGAGCGTATGTACAAAACGGGGGATTTGGCCCGTTGGTTGCCGGATGGCAGCATCGAATATTGGGGCCGCATTGACGACCAAGTGAAAATCCGTGGACATCGGATTGAATTAGGAGAAGTGACTACACGGTTGTTAGAGCATCCCGCTGTCCATGAAGCGGTGGTCATAGCCAGGAAAGATGAACGTGGGTATTCCTATCTCTGCGCTTATTTCACGGAGAAGGGTCCATGGACCGTCGCGGAGCTAAGGCAACACTTGGCGTATGCATTGCCGGATTACATGATTCCAAGCCATTTTATACTGCTGGATAAGATTCCGCTCACCCCGCACGGCAAAGTGGATAAGCGTGCCCTGCCTGAACCGACGGAACCATCGGAGACAGGGGTAGACCATGTTCCTCCTGCTACCGATATCGAACGGTTGTTGGCAACGTGCTGGCAGAAAGTGCTGGGGATTGCACGGATTGGTACCCAAGACCATTTCTTGGAGTTGGGTGGAGACTCCATTAAAGCGATTCAAGTTGTCGCCTATTTGAAGCAACATGGTTGTAAAGTGAGAATCAATGATCTATTCCAATATCCGACGATTGCCGAGCTGGCTACGCGCGTTCAATGGTTGGAGACACATGCGGCAGAGTGGGGGCCGGTTACGGGAGAGGTGCCGCTCACCCCAATCCAGCGGTGGTTTTTCGATAAGCAATTTACCGAAGCGCACCACTGGAACCAAGCGATGATGCTATACCGGGAAACGGGCTGGGATGCGGATGCGGTGAAGCAGGTGCTCCAAGCGTTGGTTGCTCACCATGATGCATTGCGCATGGTTTATCACCAAGAAGGGGAGAGCTTGAAGCAGATCAACCGTGGTTTGGAAGGAAACCATTTTGCCTTCACCGTCTTTGACCTGTCACAGGAGCTGGATCTTCAAGGTCGCATCGAGCGGGAAGCCGGACGATTGCAACGGCAGCATCGCCTCGTAGAGGGACCATTAATGCAGGTGGGTTTGTTTAAGACGAAGTCGGGAGATCATCTTTTGATCAGCATTCACCACTTGGTGGTTGACGGAGTATCTTGGCGTATTCTGATGGAAGACTTTGCCACGGCTTACCAACAAGTGATGCAAGGCAAGCCGATTCAGCTACCGCCGAAAACAAGTTCGTTTCAAGAGTGGAGCCATAAATTGGAGGAGTACGCCAACAGTCCCGAGTTGTTGCGAGAAAAGGAATACTGGCGCCAGATTGAGGAGAAGCCCGTTTCTGCCTTGCCCAAAGATTTTCCGGTGGATAAACCGTTGACGATCAACGGCTGCAAGACGGTGACGGTCACATTGCCCGAAGCGGAAACCAGACAGCTCCTGACGGAAGTGCATGCCGCTTACCACACTGAAATAAATGACGTGCTGATGGCGGCGTTGGCTCTGACCATCAGCGAATGGAACCAAAGCAAAATCGTGACGGTCAACATGGAGGGGCACGGTCGGGAAGAAATTGCCGAAGACCTTGATTTGACGAGAACAGTGGGTTGGTTCACATCTACGTTCCCCGTGGTGATCGAGGTGGAATCGGAGCAATTGTCGGACACCATCAAGCAAGTGAAAGAACAATTGCGTCAAATTCCCAATAAAGGCTTGGGTTACGGCATCTTGCGCTATTTGACCGCCCCTTCGCACAAACACGATGTACCTTTCAACATGGAACCTGAGTTGAGTTTTAACTATCTGGGACAGTTTGACCAAGAGATGTCGACGGATTTGTTCGTTCAATCGCCCATGCCTAAAGGGGATGAACTAAGCCCCTTGTCTGAAATCCCACATCTCCTAAATATTGTGGGCATCGTGATGGAACAACAGTTGTCGGTACATTTCCACTATCATACGGGGGCACATCGGCATGAAACCATTACCAGATTGGCTGACAGGTTCCTGTGGTGGTTGCGCGAAATCATCACCCACTGCTTGAACAAAGAAGAGAGTGAATATACGCCAAGCGACTTTAGTGCCAATGATTTGACGTTTGAAGAAGTGGAAGAGATCACAGAATTGTTGGCAGAGTTGGATCTCGATTAGAACGTGCTGATGAACAGGCCAGTACCAGTGTGATGCGCCGAACACGTTCTAATGCAAGCGGGTGCGGAAAGCCCCAGCAATAATAACACATCACCGCTGTCGGTGTCCGCGTGCGCGAAGGGGACACCGACGGCGGAATTCATTTATGCGACAGCGCAGGTGATATAGATGGATATGAAAAATATGGCGGATATATACTCCCTTTCTCCAATGCAAGAGGCGATGTTGTTTCATTCCTTATATGACCAAGGGAATTCGTATTTTTTGCAGATGGTCATGAAAGCCGAGGGAGACTTGGATCCCGCTTTGTTAGAAAAAAGCATGAACGTATTGATTCAACGTTATGAGGTGTTTCGTACCGTTTTTGTATATAAAGGAATGACGAAGCCGCGCCAAGTTGTGTTGAAGGAAAGGAAATTCAAAATAGGTGTGCGGGATTTGTCCCATCTGCCGGAATCGGAGCGTACCAGCGCATTTTCCCAGCTGCTCCGCCAAGATCAAGAAACACCGTTTGATTTGTCCAAAGATATTTTGTGGCGTGTGACCGTCGTCCATATGGGAGAGGGGCGCCATCACATCATTTTTAGTAGCCACCACATCCTGACGGACGGCTGGTGTATGGGGATTATTCTGGAGGATTTGTTTGAAACGTATGGCCGTTTGCGACAAGGGCAGCCGGTTCCCACCAAACGGGTCACACCATATCGGGAATACATTCGTTGGTTGGAAAAGCAAGACAAAGAAAAGGCTTTGACATATTGGAAAGATTATTTGGCTGGCTTCGATCAGCGCACGGGGGTGCCTCGGCAAGGGCAGGAGAAGCCGCAAGATTACCGGTTGGAAAAGGCCTCGTATCAGCTTGATCCGGCGTTGACCGAAGGGTTGCATCAATTGGCCCGTACGTCGCATGTCACGTTGAACAATTTGTTTCAGACCATCTGGGGCATACTGCTGCAGAAATACAACGATACAGAGGATGCTTTGTTCGGTGCGGTTGTGTCGGGTCGCAATAAAGAGATTCACGATATCGAGCGCATTGTGGGCTTGTTTATCAATACGGTGCCTGTTCGCGTCAAAGGGGCGGGGGCTCAACGTTTCATCGAATTAGCCAAAGAGGTGCATCAAGCTTCTCTCGACAAAGAGGCATTTGATTACCTTTCTCTAGCGGAAGTGCAAGAGCGAACCGAACTGAAAGAGCAATTGTTTGATCATATCATGGTTTTCGAAAACTATGATTTTGACCGTTCGGTTTTCGAAAAACACCGGGAGCACATCGGGTTTGACATCTGCGGGGCATACAGCACGTTCGACAAAACCAATTATGATTTCAACGTGATCGTAGTCCCCGGAGAAAAATGCCAGATCCTGTTTCATTACAATGGGTTGAGCTACACTGCGGCGTTTGTCGACCAGGTTTTCCGGCACTTTTCACATATTGCAAAACAAGTGGTGGAGCGCCCCGACCTGCCGATCAATGAGATCGAAGTGGTAACCGAAGAGGAGAAGCGGACGTTGCTGGTTGACTTCAATCCGCCAATGCGGCCTTATCCCAAGCATAAACCGGTCCAACAGCTGTTTGAAGAGCAGGTTGAACGGACACCCAACCATGTCGCGCTCAAGATGGGCACCTGTCAGCTGACCTATCGGGAGCTGAATGCCGAGGTGAATCGCTTGGCTCGCGTGCTACGCAGACGTGGGGTGGTGAGAGGCCAGCTGGTCGGCCTCATGGCAGAGCGCTCTTTGGAGATGATCATCGGCATGTTTGCAATTATTAAGGCCGGTGCCGCCTATGTGCCGATTGATCCCAATTATCCGGAAGAACGCATCCAATTCATGCTGGATGACGGCCATATTTCCTTGATTGTGAAACAGCCGCATCTATGTTTGCCGCCCGCTTTCATGGGAGATGTTGTTATCCTTGACGAAAAGGTCTGGGCCGGCGAAGAGGGGGACAACCTCCCGCTTATGAGCGGGCCGGAGGACATGATCTATGTGATCTACACATCAGGTTCTACCGGGACGCCCAAAGGGAGCATCTCATGCCATTACAACGTTGTACGCACGATCGTTCAGACGGGGGATGTAGATATCACCGCTGAAGATGCCATGCTACAGCTCGCCAACTTCACCTTTGACGGATCCGTGTTTGATATATTCGGGTCCTTGCTTCACGGCGCAAAATTGGTGTTGGCGCCCAAAGAGGTTTTGCTTGATTTGAATCAAATAACGGCATTGATTCGAGAAGAGAAAATTACCATCTGTTTTATGACGACGGCATTGTTCAACACCATTGTCGATCTGAACGTCTCTGCCCTCGCCGATTTGCGGAAGCTGATATTTGGTGGGGAAAAAGCCTCGCTTAAGCATGTGCGCAAAGCGTTGGCGGTGTTGGGCAATGATCGCCTTGTCAATGCCTACGGCCCCACTGAGGGCACGGTGTATGCGACCATGTATCGGTGTGAACCGTACTGGCTGGAGCAGCAAACGGTCCCCATCGGTAAGCCTGTCAATGCGACCAAACTTTATGTGGTGAACAAATCCAATCAGTTGCAACCGATTGGTGTGCCTGGTGAATTATGCGTCAGCGGCGACGGAGTGGCTTTGGGGTATCTCAACCGGCCGGAGCTTACCGCGGAAAGGTTTGTGCCTGACCCCTTTGAACCGGGCAGAACCATGTACCGTACCGGGGATTTGGTGCGGTGGTTGCCCGACGGCAACATAGAGTACATCGATCGGATGGATGGCCAGGTGAAAATACGCGGCCACCGTATTGAGCTCGGTGAAATCGAAGTCAAATTGTTTGAGCATCCCGCAGTAGAAAAAGTCGTTGTAATCGCAGACAAAGATGAACACGGTCACTCATACTTATGTGCCTATGTCATGTTGGGAGAGCCGTGCGAAATGTCCGAATTGCGCCAGCATGTGCAGGCTGGATTGCCGGAATACATGGTGCCAGATTATTTTGTGGAGATCGCTGATTTACCACTTACGTTCAACGGGAAAGTCGATAAGCGTTCCTTGCCCAAGCCCACGCACAGCTTGCGGACTGAAGCCGATTATGTCCGCCCAGCGAATGAGCTGGAAGCCAGCTTGGCGGAGATCTTCCAAGAGGTGTTGAATCTGGAGCGGGTCAGTGTGACGGCAAACTTCTTCCAATTGGGCGGGCACTCGCTGAAAGCGATGATTTTGGCTTCACAAGTGCATAAGCGACTGCGTGTCGATTTGCCGCTCCAAGAAGTGTTCGCGCGGCCGACGGTAAGAGATCTGGCAAGCTATGTGCAGGCAAGCCGGGAATCAGAACAGCTGGTGATCAAACCAGCACCCGCGCAGGAGTGGTACCCCGCATCTTCCCAACAAAAGCGGTTGTATGTGGTCAGCCAGCTGGAGGGATCGGGTGTCAGCTATAATATGCCCATGGCTTTCGATTTGCAGGGGCGTATTGAAGTGGAGCGGCTTGAGCGGGCTTTCGGCCAGTTAATCGCCCGGCACGAGAGTTTGCGCACTTCCTTCCATCTGGTGGAGGGGGAACTAAAACAAAAAGTACATCAGGACGTATCATTTGTGATCCAAAAGATGACGGCGGGGTCTGAGGAGGAAATGCGGGATCAGTTGCGTGCGTTCGTCAGGCCGTTTGTTTTGGATCGGGCACCGCTGTTTCGAGTAGGGCTGATCAGCCTTGCACCGGAGCGGGCTGTGCTGGTGATGGATTTGCACCATATGATCGCCGATGGGGTGACGATGAATCTCTTGTTCCAAGACTTGGTGCGGCTCTACGAAGGGGAGCGCCTGCCCCCGCTTCCGTTGCAGTACAAAGATATTGCTGTGTGGCAACAAAGTGATGCGGTGCGCGCCGAGTGGAAGCGTCACGAAGCGTTTTGGCTGCAGGAAATGGCGGGAGAGTTGCCGGTGTTGACATTGCCGACCGATTTCCCGCGTCCTCCCGTGCAACAGTTTGATGGGGCGTATGTGACCTTTGCGCTGGACGCGGAATTGACGCGTAAACTCAAGCGATTGATGGAAGAGCAAAATGTTACCCTGTATATGTTGCTGTTGGCCGCTTATCATGTGCTATTGGCAAAATACACCGGGCAAGAAGATATTATCATCGGTTCCCCCATCGCAGGCCGCTCCCACGCAGACATGCAACCGGTAGCCGGTATGTTCGTCAACACGCTGGCTGTGCGCAACACACACCAGCCTGAGCAGACATTTGCGGAATTTTTGGCCCAAGTCAAAGCACGCGTGTTGAAAATGATGCAACATCAGGACTACCCGTTTGAAGAATTGGTGGAAAAGCTGGGACTTGCCCGCGATTTAAGCCGCAACCCGTTGTTTGACACACTATTTGCCGTGCAAAACATGGACTTGTCCGCACTCGTTTTGCCTGGATTGACATGGACGCCGCTTGAAATGGAGTGGAAACAGGCGAAATTCGACATGAGTTGGGTGGTGGCAGAAGGCGAGCAAGTGCAAGGGACCGTTGAGTATAGCACCCATTTGTTTACGGAGGCAACGGTTCAGCGCATGATCGGTCATTTCATCCATATCATTGAGCAAATCGTGGAACGACCACAGATGCGCGTGCAGGACATCGTATTGGTGACCGAAGCGGAAAAAGAGCTTCTGCTAGGGACTTTCAATAAGACGACTCACTCTTACCCGCAAGACAAACCGATTCATCAATTGTTCGTGGAACAAGCGTTGCGCACGCCGGAGCGTGCGGCGGTAGTGTACCAGGGAGAGTCACTCACCTATCGCGAGCTGGATTGGCGATCCAATGAATTAGCGCAGCTGTTGCGTGACCGGGGCGTGCAACGGGAGCAGATCATCGGATTGATGTTCTCTCCATCACTTGATCTGTTTGTGGCCATGTTGGGTGTATTGAAAGCGGGGGCCGCATTTTTGCCGATCGACCCGGCGTATCCGGCGGAGCGGATCAAGTACATGTTGGAGGATAGCCGAGTGCCGTTTACGTTGACGCACGCGGGGATCAAGGAACGGATCAAAGACGCACCGGTTTTGACGTTGGATGAATTACAGTTATCAGGCAAAGAGGTACCATCCGTGCCCCTAGTCAATAAAGCTGCCGACTTGGCCTATGTGATTTATACTTCCGGATCAACCGGAAAACCCAAAGGGGTGATGGTGGAACACCGCTCGCTGGTCAACCTCACCTGCTGGCATGTGCGGGAATTTGGATTGACGGAGCGAGACAGATCAACCAAGTACGCGGGTCTCGGTTTCGATGCTTCCGTTTGGGAGATTTTCCCCAGTTTGATCGCAGGGGCGACCATTCATGTGATTGAGGAGTCGCTGCGCCATGATGTGATCGGTTTAAACCGTTATATGAATGAAAATGGGATCACGATCAGCTTTTTGCCCACACCGGTGGCCGAACAGTTCATGCGCTTGGAAAACCGTTCCTTAAGGATATTGTTGGTCGGTGGAGACCGTTTACAACAAGTGGAGCCGCGCCCCTATGTCGTCGTCAACAATTACGGTCCGACGGAAAATACAGTGGTGACGACAAGCGGACAGGTAAAGCCGGGCGAAACGATAACCATCGGCAAGCCGGTCGCCAACAATCGGGTGTATGTCATCAATCGCGACGGCCAGTTACAACCGGTCGGTGTGCCCGGAGAGTTGTGCGTCAGCGGGGAGAGTTTGGCCCGCGGCTATCTGCATCGTCCTGACCTGACCGCGGAAAAGTTTGTCGACAATCCGTTTGCGGCGGGGGAAAAAATGTATAAAACCGGAGACTTGGTACGGTGGACGGCTGATGGCCAGATCGAGTTTATCGGCCGGGTCGATGAGCAAGTGAAAATCAGGGGATATCGGATTGAACTAGGAGAAGTTATGGCTAGACTCTTGCAGCACCCGGCGATTCGGGAAGCGGTAGTGCTTGCACGGGAAGGGATCGATGGAGAAAGAAGGCTGTGCGCTTACTTCACATTGGAAGAAGCTTGCGACATCGCCGAGTTGCGGGCACATCTGGCGCAAGAATTGCCTGATTACATGATTCCCTCCCATTGGGTTCCATTGGAACAGATGCCGCTGACGGTCAATGGCAAAGTGGATAAAAAGGCCCTGCCGGAACCGTGTGGGGATTCTGAAGCCGAAGCGTACACGCCACCAGCCACTCCTACAGAGCAGAAATTGGCAGCTATCTGGCAAGAGTTGTTACAGGTAAAGCACATTAGCCGCAC
Source organism: Laceyella sacchari (assembly GCF_024927925.1). Lineage (NCBI taxonomy): Bacteria > Bacillati > Bacillota > Bacilli > Caryophanales > Thermoactinomycetaceae > Laceyella > Laceyella sacchari. The sequence continues at coordinate 1,961,217 of NZ_CP103866.1, read as the reverse complement.
TGATTCGTTCTTTGCCTTGGGTGGACATTCGTTGAAAGCGATGGCTTTGACGGCCCGCTTGCAAGAAGAGTGGGGGGTAGATCTTTCGTTACGGGAGTTATTCGCGCATCCCACGATCAAGGAGTTAGCGGAATTCATCCATGGTCGGGCCCATGTGAAAGAAGCGATTCCAGTGGCGCCAATGCAGGAATATTATCCTGTCACATCCGCACAAAAACGCTTATATGTGGTGAGCCAACTCGAAGGAGTAGGTACAGGGTACAACATGCCGTTGGCGTTCCGCCTGAATGGCAAACTCCAAGAGGAGCGATTGCAATGGGCGTGCCAGCAGTTAATAGAAAGGCATGAAAGCTTGCGCACCTCGTTCCATTTGATCGGTGGGGCATTGAAGCAGAAGGTTCACACCCACGTGCCTTTCGCGATTGAATGGATGGAAGCGCAGGACGAAGTGGAAGCCGAGGTTGAACTCCGGCGATTCGTTCGCCCGTTTGCCTTGGATGAGGCACCGTTGTTCCGAGTCGGCTTAATCCGGTTAAATGCTGATCAACACATGCTGGTGCTTGACTTGCATCACATTGTCAGTGATGGGGTATCAGTCAACATCTTGGTTCGTGATCTGATGCAACTGTATCAAGGTGAAACGTTGCCAGCTCCCACGGTGCAATTTAAAGATATTGCCGTATGGCAGGAGAGTGAATCGGCGCAAGCGGCCCGCCGCCGTCATGAAGCGTTTTGGCTCGAGATGTTTGCAGGGGACTTGCCCGTCTTGGGGCTGCCGACTGACCGGCCGCGTCCACCCGTGCAACGTTTTGAAGGACAGCGTTTCGGCTTTCGCTTAAATGCTGACACCACCGAAAACTTACGCAAGGTGGCCAGCCAAACGGGTGCGACCTTGTATATGGTGCTGTTGGCGGCGTACCACGTATTGCTTAACAAATATACAGGGCAAGATGATTTCGTTGTCGGCACCCCGCTGGCCGGGCGCACGCATGCCGAGATGAAGCCGATCATAGGGATGTTCGCCAACACGCTGGCGATTCGCAATCAAGTGCGGGAGGATCAATCGTTCCGCCAGCTAGTAAATCACGTGAAGGAGCGGGTGCTTGATGTGATGGAACATCAGAGCTACCCCATGGAAGACTTGTTGGAAAAGCTGGGGCTGAGACGGGATATGAGCCGCAATCCACTGTTTGACACGGTTTTTGCCGTGCAAAACTTGGAAGCTCCCCACTTGTCGTTGCCGGATTTGGAAGTCCAACCATTTGAGTGGGGTTGGCAAAAAGCTAAATTTGATCTCAGTTGGGTGATTGCGGAAGGAGAAGGGTTGGAAGGGAGCGTCGAGTACAGCACCCATTTGTTCGCTGAAGCAACTATCCGTCGCATGACACAGCATTTTACACATATTTTGGAGCAAGTAGCCAAAAAGCCGGAACTGCTAATCAGTCAGGTGGAATTGATGACAGAGACGGAGAAAACCCAAGTGCTGTACGAGTTTAACCGAACGGAAGCACCTTATCCACATCATCGCACTGTTACGCAATTGTTTGCTGAACGTGTAAACCTGGTTCCCGACCGAACCGCAGTGATCCATGGGCAAAAGCGGATCACTTACCGTGAGTTGAACCGGCGGGCAAATCTGGTGGCTGGTGAGCTTCATAGAATGGGGGTTGCTCGGGGGCAGATCGTAGGCTTGCTCACGAAGCCTTCTATCGAGATGATTATTGGCATTTGGGGCATTTTGAAAGCGGGAGCCGCTTATTTACCCATAGACCCGCAATACCCGGAAGAACGCATTCGCTATATGGTGGCGGACAGCCGGGCCGAAATCGTATTGACGCATGGCGACGTTCCCGCGTTGGCGAGCGTCCGGCAATTAGACTTGGGTGCCTTTGATTATGGCAAAGGTGCAGGAGAGGAACTGGCACTGTCACATAACCCCCATGATTTGGCGTATGTGATTTATACTTCAGGCTCAACAGGTAAACCAAAGGGTGTGATGGTGGAGCACAAAGCGTTAGTAAATCTGATTACTTGGCATAACCGCCGGTTCCATGTGACGGAAGAAGACCGGATGACCAAATATGCCGGAGTCGGTTTCGACGCCTCCGTCTGGGAGATTTTCCCCACTTTGGTAGCGGGAGCGGCCCTCATCATCATTGACGAGGAATTGCGTTATGAAATAGAAGCCCTCAATCGCTACATGGAACAACAAGGAGTGACGATCAGCTTTTTGCCGACCCAAGTGGCGGAGCAATTCATGCAATTGCCCAACAGCACTCTGAAAACGTTGCTTGTCGGCGGTGACCGATTGCAACGGATGGTTCCTCAAACATATGCCGTCATCAACAATTACGGACCTACTGAGAACACCGTGGTAACGACAAGCTGTGAGCTGAAAGCAGATGAGCCGATCCTAATCGGGAAGCCGATTGACAACCACCGTGTTTACGTCTTAAACAAGCACCATCAGTTGCAACCGATCGGCGTTCCAGGTGAGCTGTGCGTCAGCGGCGTCGGTCTGGCTCGGGGATACCTGCATCTTCCGGAGCTGACAGCGGAAAAGTTTGTCGAAAGTCCGTTTGACTTAGGTGAGCGACTCTACAAGACCGGAGACTTGGTCAAGTGGTTGCCAGATGGGAGCTTGGAATTCCTGGGGCGGATCGATGATCAGGTGAAGATTCGCGGATATCGAATCGAACTGGGAGAGATCAGCGCGAGTCTGTTGCAGCATGAGGCGGTGAAAGAGGCTGTTGCGCTCACACAGACCATGCCCGATGGGAGACAGGAATTGTGCGTTTACTACACGACGTCTGATGATTGCCTGATCGAAGATTTGCGGGCACATTTGGCCCGGGAATTGCCTGATTACATGGTGCCAACTCACTTTGTGGAGTTGGCTGAACTTCCGCTGACGGCCAACGGCAAGGTGGATAAGCGGGCTTTGCCCATCCCGGAAACGGGAAACGCGTTGCGGGAGTATGTGCCTCCACGAACCCCGGTGGAGCGTGTGCTGGCCGAGGTGTGGCAAGAAGTGCTCCATATCGAGCGCGTTGGTGTGCACGATCCATTTTTTGAATTGGGCGGTGATTCGATCAAAGCGATGCAGGTGGCGGCCCGCCTGGCACAGCACCAGCTGAAAATGCGCTTAAAGGATCTCTTCCGGCATCCGATGATTGCGGAGTTGGCTCCTGCGTTGCGGACACTGGAGACGGAGTCTGAACAGGATCTTGTTGTCGGCGAAGTCCCGTTAACTCCGATTCAGCACTGGATTTTTGACATGAACGAAACGGTTGACCATTGGAACATGGCGATTATCCTTAAGCGGGAAGAGGGCTGGAAAACAGCCGCTTTGCGCAAAGCGTTCACCAAAATCACTGAACATCACGATGCGTTGCGGATGGTTTGCTGGCGGGAGGAGGGACGCATTCGCCTCTTTAACCGCGGACGCGACGGGGTGCACTTCACCTTGGAGGAATTTAACTTAGCTGGGGAGGCGAACATAGCCAAACGCATCGAACAAGAAGCGAATCGTCTTCATCGTTCGATCAAATTGGCAGAGGGCCCCTTGGTCAAGCTTGCCGTCTTTCATGCGGATGATGGGGATTATCTGCTTCTGATCATCCATCACTTGGTCATTGATGCAGTATCATGGCGGATCATCTCTGAGGATTTGGACAGTGCTTATGAACAGGCGCTATCGGGCAAGGAGATTGTTTTGCCGGCCAAAACGACTTCATTCAAAGAATGGAGCCATCAATTGTCCCACTATGCCAACTCTGCGGAATTCCTGAAAGAGCGTGCATATTGGGAGCGGATGGCGGATGAACGGGTGCCGAAACTACCCATTGACAAGCGCGGGGAGGAAACGTATTTATTCCAAGACTTGCACACGATCACCATGCGCCTGCCCGCTGAGGAAACCAAAGAGTTGCTTACACATGCGCATCGCGCCTTTCAAACCGAGGTGAACGACCTCTTGCTGGCTGCCTTGGCACAAACGGTATCGGAATGGGTCGGAGGCAAGGTCGCCGTTGATCTGGAGGGACACGGACGGGAGGAAATCATCGAGGGTGTGGACCTCACCCGCACAGTCGGTTGGTTTACCTCCATTTATCCGGTCATACTGGAAGCGGATCAAAGGGATTTAAGACGCACCATCGACAATGTGAAAGAAGCCTTGCGCCAAGTTCCCCATAAAGGTGTGGGATATGGCATCATGAAATATTTGACGGACCCTGCTCTCAAACAAGCGTTGCACCTGCCACCAAGAGCGGAGATCAACTTTAACTATCAAGGTGAATTTGTGCGAGATATGGAGAAAGAAGAGTATCGTTTGTCTGACATGCCTGTGGGGCAAGGAATCAATCCGCTCACCAAATGGCCTTACAAAATGGATTTCAACATCTTTGTGGAGAACGGCGAACTCCTCATCCTGATCCGTTATCAAAGCACCCTATTTTACCGGGAGACGATGGAACGGTTCGCCGCGAATTACAAAGGGAACTTGGAACGGATTATCGACCACTGCCGAAGTAAAGTGTTGATTAAGTGAAGTGATGGCGGGCAAGTTTTAACACTTGCCCGCTAAAGTAAACAAATATGGTTGACAACGCGGTGATAGGGCACTATAATCATAAACAAATTTATTTTTCACAGCGATGCGGAAAGACATGCCCTAAAGAAACCTATGCATCAGAGAGGCGTTGCCGTGGCTGCAAGCACGCCCATAGGACTTTTAGCGGATACCACTTTCCAAGCTGCCATCAGGGAGTAAGGCGACTTATGAAATGATGGCCGGGGTGTACGTTATACACCAACAAGGATGGCGTTTGCCCCTATTGGGGAACCCATCAAATCAGGGTGGAACCACGGGAACAACGTTCTCGTCCCTCATTTAATGAGGCGGCGGGGACGTTTTTTATTTTACCTAAAAAGAGGTGTTTAACAGTGGCAGAACAGCTGAAGATCAGGTTAAAAGATGGTTCGGAGAGAGAATATCCAGCTGGCACCACGTTTAAGGAAATTGCCGCGTCCATTTCACGTAGCTTGGCGAAGGAAGCGGTGGCCGCCAAACTGAATGGAAAAGTGTTGGATTTGATGCGCACGATCGAAGAAGACGGCGATTTGGAACTGTTGACCCTAAAGGAAGCTGAGGGGGTTGACGTGATGCGCCACACCGCGGCCCATGTTATGGCTCAAGCGGTGTCCCGCCTGTATCCTGGTGTCAAGTTCGCGATCGGTCCGGTGATTGAAAACGGGTTTTACTATGATTTTGCTGACCATACTTTCACTCCGGAAGATCTGCCCAAAATTGAGGCAGAGATGAAGAAGATCATCAAGGAAAATCTGCCGTTGGAGCGCGAAGTGCTGTCCCGCGACGAAGCGATCAAGTTTTTCGCTGAGCGGGAGGATCGTTTCAAGGTGGAGTTGATTCAAGACTTGCCGGAAGATGAAGTGATTACCATCTATCGTCAGGGCGAGTTTGTAGATTTGTGCCGTGGCCCACACCTGCCTTCTACGGGCAAGGTGAAAGCATTCAAGCTGATGAACATTTCCGGGGCATACTGGCGTGGGGATTCCGACCGGGAGATGCTGACCCGCATCTATGCCGTGGCTTTTAATAAAAAAGAAGAACTGGATGCCCATTTGAAGCTGTTGGAAGAGGCTAAACAACGCGACCATCGCAAGCTGGGCAAAGAATTGGGCTTGTTCACCTTATCCAAAGACGTGGGTCAAGGCTTGCCGATCTGGTTGCCAAAAGGGGCCAAAATCCGCCGCATCATCGAGCGTTACATTGTGGACTTGGAAGAGCGTTTGGGTTATGAGCATGTGTACACCCCCCATTTGGCCAACGTGGATCTCTACAAAACATCGGGCCATTGGGAACATTACAAAGAAGACATGTATCCGGTGATGAAGATCGACCAAGAAGAGTTGGTGTTGCGGCCAATGAACTGCCCACACCATATGATGGTGTACAAATCCCGCTTGCATAGCTACCGCGACCTGCCGATCCGGATCGCTGAGCTGGGCATGATGCACCGCTATGAGATGTCGGGGGCCTTAGCCGGTTTGCAACGGGTGCGGGTGATGACCTTGAATGATGCCCACATCTTCTGCCGCCCGGATCAGATCAAAGAAGAATTTACCCGAGTAGTGCGGCTCATTGAGCAAGTGTACAAGGATTTTGGTATCACGGATTACTATCACCGCTTGTCTTTCCGCGATCCGGAAGATAAGGAGAAATACATCCAAAATGATGAGATGTGGGAATTGGCGCAAGGTATGTTGAAAGAAACCATGGATGACATGGGATTGGACTATGTGATTGCCCCGGGTGAGGCGGCTTTCTATGGTCCGAAATTGGATGTTCAAGTCAAAACGGCGTTGGGAAAAGATGAGACCTTGTCTACTGTGCAACTGGACTTCCAATTGCCGATGCGGTTTGAATTGGAGTACATGGGCGAAGATGGCAAGATGCACCGCCCGGTTGTCCTCCACCGCGGTATTGTGGGAACGATGGAGCGCTTTGTCGCTTTCCTCATCGAGCAATACAAAGGAGCATTTCCGGCTTGGTTGGCACCAGTGCAAGCTCGCGTGCTGACGGTAAGCAAAGTGTTTGACACTTATGCGCAAGAAGTGGCAGATGTCTTGACCAGAGCCGGATTGCGAGTGGAGTTTGACAATAGTGACGAGAAGCTCGGCTATAAGATCAGAAAATCGCAAACAGAGAAAATCCCGTACACCTTGGTGATCGGGGAGAAAGAACAAGCATCCCGTTCTGTTGCGGTGCGCCGTTATGGTGAAGGGGATCTAGGTGTGATGACGGTAGACGCCTTCGCCAACCTCCTCAAGGAAGAAGTGGGGAACAAAGGGTTGCTGGTGAAAAACTAAGGGGAAATCCATTCCATAAACCGCAGTTCGATGATAACGAACTGTGGTTTTTTTTGTGCGTGAAAAGAAGGTGCGGTTGCCAATTTATGCCGTATGAAGAAGTGTGGTTCTGTCCAAAATAAGGAAAACCGACGTTCCGTGGGCCAGTTTCGCAGAGAAAGGGGGATGTGGGATGACAGATGGACGGAAGCGCAAAACATCGCGGATAAGAAAGGCCCGGCCGCTTTCTCCGAAGAAGATGTCGGCTACTGAGCCGTCCGCGTCGCCGGGGGTAAGGGAGGATGGGATACCGAGCGGTGGCGGGGCAAACCAGGCGTTCGTAGATCCGTTTCAGCGTTTGATTGAGGAGATCGGTACCCGCACAGAACTGCGGACGAGGGAGTTTTATTTACGAGGTACCAACATTCGCGCCGTATTGATATTCTTGAACGAATTGGCAAATAGCATTGTAATTAATGAGTATGTCTTGAAGCCCTTGTTAATGAATTTTCGACTTTCCGATGAGGTCGATGGGGCCAATATGCCGTCCAACCTGCTGGATATCATAAAGGATCGTTTTCTTACTGTGAATGATGTGATTAAAGTAGCGGTATCCGACGTATCATCTCATGTCTTTCACGGAAATGCGGCATTGTGGATTGAGGGTGCTGACGAGGTATTGGTGATCAATACCAAGAATAAAAAGTCGCGCAAATTTGCCGAGCCGCTGACGGAGGCTTTGGTTAGAGGTCCGCGGTTGGGTTTTAACGAAAGCCTTCAGGATAATCTGGCCATTTTGCGCCAACAAGTGGCCAATCCCAATCTGTCAGTCATCACGAAGCATGTGGGCCAACGCACCAAAAAAGAGTTGGCCATTGTTTATTTTGAGGGCATTGTCAATGAAGATTTGCTTCAAGAGGTAGAACGACGAATCGACAACATGATTGAATTGGATGATATACCGGAATCCGGTTATATTGAGCAACTGATCGAAGAGAATCATGTGACGCTCTTTCCCCAATTGCAAAGTACGGAACGGCCCGACCGCATCGTCGCCGCGCTGTTGGAAGGGCGGGTGGTTATTCTACTTGACGGCACCCCCTTTGCCTTAATCGCTCCCGTCACGTTCGCGATGTTGCTTCAGTCACCTGAAGATTATTATGAACGATGGATTCCGGGTTTCCTGATTCGCCTGTTGCGTTATTTTGCCGCATTTCTTACCATCTTTCTCCCTTCCATCTATATCGCTTTCGTCTCCTTTCATCAAGGGCTTATTCCTACCACGTTGGCTATTTCGATTGCAGCCACGAGGGAAGGGGTCCCGTTTCCATCTATCATTGAATCTTTTGTCATGGAGATTGCCATTGAAATTTTGCGTGAAGCGGGGTTGCGCCTGCCCAAACCGGTGGGACAAACGGTTGGCTTGGTTGGGGGGCTGGTGATCGGCGAAGCGGCGGTACAAGCGGGCATTGTTAGCCCGATCATGGTGATTGTGGTGTCGTTGACGGCGATTTCTTCTTTTGTCATTCCACAGTATGCGGGCGGTATCAGCATGCGTGTGTTACGGTTTGGGGCGATGATTTGCGCCGGTGTCTTGGGATTGTTTGGCGTGATCTTTTATTTTCTCATTCTCTCGATTCATTTGGTCAAATTAAAGAGTTTTGGTGTTCCCTATGTTTCTCCGGCTGCGCCTATTTACCTGTCTGATTGGAAAGATTTCGTTTTGCGCCTGCCGCAGAAAATGATGACCAGGCGTCCCAAAATGCTGTTTACGCAAGATGAGATTCGCTTGCGATCCCCGACAAAAAGGAAGTGAGTGGACATTGTTAACAAATTTGCAAGATCGCATCACTTCTACGCAAACCGCTGTCTTGGTATCCTCCTTTATCTTGGGGCTCGGCATTTTGACCCTGCCGCGCGCGGTCACTGATGAAACCGGTACCCCTGATGGTTGGATTTCGGTCATTCTGGGAGGGCTGGTAGCCATGTTGGCGGGAAGCCTTCTTGCAAAGTTCAGCCAGTGTTTTCCCGGAAAGACGTTTTACCAATACAGTAAGGACATCGCCGGTAAGTGGATCGGCAACATCATTTGTTTGTATACAGTAGGTTATTTCACCCTGTTGGCCTCATTTGAGGTCCGGGCCATGGCGGAAGTGACTGATTTTTTTCTGTTGCCAGCCACACCCAAGGAAGTGACGATGGGTATGCTTTTATTGGCCAGTGCGTATCTGGTAGTTGGCGGCTTAAATGCAGTGGCTCGATTGTACGAAGGTTTTCTTCCGATCACAGTGATCTTGTTTTTTCTCGTCTTGTTCATGGGTTTTAAGGAATTTGATGTCGATCATTTGCGACCGGTGTTGTCCAAAGGCTGGTTGCCTGTATTGCAGGGTGTCAAAACGACTTCCTTGTCCTACTTGGGACTTGAAACGATGCTATTTTTGCCCGCGTTCATGGACAAACCACGCGATGCTGTCAAAGCGGTGATCGTGGGGATCGGGATATCCATGGTATTTTATGTTTTAACAGTGATTATCGTCATAGGCGTGTTGACGGTTGATGATGTGGTGACGCTTACCTTTCCCACGATTGATCTAGCTCGGTCGGTTGAATTGGAGGGGGTGTTTTTTGAGAGGTATGAATCTTTTTTGTTGGCGGTGTGGATTTTGCAGATTTTCACCACGTTAAGCTTGTGCCATTATTTCGCAGGATTGGGTTTGAGGCACGTATTTGCCAATGAAAACTGGTTTCGCCCATTTGTTTACGGATTGTTGCCGGTGATATATGGATTGGGTTGGGTGCCGACAACAATTAATGATGTGTTTGCGGTGGGAGATCTATTGGGTTATTTGTTGCTTGGGCTTATCGTAGTTATCCCGTTGTTGCTCCTTATCATCGCGAAGATGAGGGGGATGTTGCATGCGAATCACTCCTAGAACGCTACTCATGCTGGTCTGCATGGTGTTACTGTGTGTTTGTTTGGGTGGTTGCTGGGATTATACAGACTTGGAAGAACGACACTTGCAGGTGGGTGAAGCGCTTGATTTGGCGGAGCAATCAGAAGAAGAAGAGACAAAGAGTCATCCCATGATTATGGTGACAGCGCAACATATTGTACCGGAAGCGATTGCCAGTCAAAAGGGAGGGCAACAACAGAAGCCGTATACTAATTTCTCAACAACTGACATATCGGTGTTAAAGGCTTGGCACAAGTTGTTTGAACGCTATACCCAAGTCCCCATCGTTTCACATGTGAAAGTGGTGGTGGTGAGTGAAGATTTGGCCCGTAAGCTGAATTTAAACCAATTGCTCATGGATTATCTACGTGATACACAGATCCGGTATAGTTGTCTGCTGTTCATAGCTGAGGGACGGGCGAAACACATTTTGGAAGTGGGGGAGGACGTGCCTGCATTTGAATTGGTGGACATGGCTAAGAACCGGGAGCGGATTGGCAGTATTTTGCCGGAGATGAGTTTGCAAAAAGTGTCAGCGAAGATGGCTGCCAAGTCCAGCTTTCTGTTACAAATGATTGGTGCCAGCGAAGGAGGAAAGAAAGTTGTTGGTGCGGCTGTTATTAAAGGGAAATCGAACAAGATGATCGGCACGTTAAATCCGGGAGAAGTGACTGCGGTCAATTGGCTGACAGGGGAGACCAGATCCGATATGATTAAAGGTTTTGACGACAAAACGGGCCAATTGGTTACGGTTGAGACGTCTGAGATCAAGAGCCGGGTAAGAGCGCAAGTACAGGATGGGCGCATCACCTTTTTGGTAAAGGTGGAAGCAGATGGGGAGTTGGAAGAAGACTGGCTGTTGCCGGGAGACGCTTTTGAAGGAGATTTGTTGCAACGGGCGGGTACAGCAGTGGAAAAATCGCTGACACAGATGATCCGGCATACGCTTGACAAATTGCAACATCAATACCATGCTGATGTGATCGGTTTCGGCAAAAAGTTGCAACTGGATCATCCCCAAGTCTGGGAAAAGATGAAGGACAAATGGGACGAGGTTTTCAGCGAGGCTGAGGTGAAAGTAGACGTCCACATTCAGGTGAGGGACTACCGAACCAAGGGACGCAAGACTAAGTGACAGGGTTTAAATGAACGGAATTTAGCCCTGTTTTTTTTCTGTGTTAGGGGAAGTAAACATATATTTGGTCAATCGCTTAACGTGTGCGAGCCAGTACAGTAAAGGGATCTGCAGTGTATAACCCGATATCCTTCACTATGAATGGAAAGGAGAATGCTTGGAGCAGACTGATGGCGGCATACTTGTATGGTGCAAGACCGGTCGGAAATTGGTACACCAAAAAAGAAGGTGTATATGATGGATCGGCCGTCATTGGAATATTTTTCGTTTACAGAATGGTTCACTGCTGCCATGCAGTTCGAAAATGGGCAGATTCTCTCTTATTATTGCAATGTGGCCATGCCATCTACTGTTCATGGAGATGTGGTGTGTTTTGTTGATCTGGATATGGATCTTATCAAAAAGGCCGAGCCGGATTGGCAAGTTGTCGAAGAAGATGAATTTCGCGATAATAGCGTAACCTATCGATATCCAGGAGAATTGATCCACCAGGCAGTCAGAATGATAGTGAACACTTATTAATGGAGGAGCTCACATGTTTTATATGATCGTGGCCAAGGATCTCAACGGCGTGATCGGAAAAGACGGTAACATGCCTTGGGGTAGAGACTTGCCCGCAGATTTGCAGCATTTCCGAAAGGTGACATGGGGACACACCGTCATCATGGGTAGAAAAACATTTGAATCAATTGGCAAACCGTTACCGGGTCGGGAGAATATTGTGTTATCCAGGAAGCGTACATGTTTGCGCGACTTTCCTGAAGTTCGCGTGACAGATTTTGACGGGGTGATGGCGGCCACCTTCTCCCGTCCCGCCTTTATCATCGGAGGTCAAGAAATCTATGAACTGTTTGCTCCCATTGCCACCAAAGCCTTCATCACCGTAGTGGAACATGAGTTTGAAGGAGATGCCTATTTCCCCCCTTTGCCGGGTGTCTGGGAAGTGGTTGCTTCATGCCGACATCCTCGGGATGAGAAGAACAAGTATAGCTGTACTTTCTATGTCTATGAAAAGCGATGATATCCCCATGCTACAACGTGTCGTCCTCGTTTTTCTCTGCGGGTGCAATAAGATTCCGTCCTTCCGACCATACTAAACAGGGACACGAGGTTGGAGGGATTAGCACATGTCTGAAGTGAATATAAAGAATGACCAAGTTGAATCGCCTGAAGGGAATCCGGAGCGGCCAGCAGAGGGAGCGGATGAGCAAAAGAAAAAGGATGCTGCGCTGCAAGCTATCCAGCAATTGGGGCAAACCAATGTCCCACAACTGGAATCCAATGTGTTCTGTATGAGCATCATCGGACAAGTGGAAGGGCATCTCGTCATGCCTCCACATAACAAAACAACCAAATATGAACATATCATTCCGCAAATCGTGGCAGTAGAGCAAAATCCCAAAATCGAAGGAATGGTTATCATTCTTAACACCGTGGGCGGCGATGTTGAGGCTGGACTGGCCATCGCTGAAATGATCGCTTCCATGAGCAAACCGACCGTTTCGATTGTTTTGGGAGGAGGTCACAGTATCGGCGTACCAATTGCAGTGGCAGCAGACACATCTTTCATTGCGGAAACCGCAACGATGACCGTACACCCGGTTCGGTTGACTGGCTTGGTAATCGGTGTGCCTCAGACTTTTGAGTATTTGGAGAAAATGCAGGATCGCGTGATCCGGTTTGTGTCCCAACATTCGAATATCACAGAGGAGAAATTCCGGGAGTTGATGTTTCGGACTGGGGATTTAGCACGGGACATCGGTACCAATGTAATTGGCAAAGACGCGGTCAAATATGGGCTGATTGACCGTGTGGGCGGAATTTCAGACGCGTTGGCAGAATTGAACCGGAAGATTGCTGAGTCCAAAGGGGAGATCCTGCAGTGATTTATTATGCGGTAGTGCCGATGGAACTCGCTTTTTTTGATGAATCACAAACACCGTTGGAAGAAGTGGAGGTTGAGGGAGTGCCCATGCTGGTGCGCAGGCATAATGAACAGGAAAAGACCATTGTTCGTTTGCTCAGCGCCGATCCTGCCCATTATCTCGATCCCCGGTTTCAACCCGGACTGCGGATTAGTTTATGATGAGTGAAAAGCTCTCCTGAGTGGGGAGCTTATTTATTATGGATGGATATAGGAAAAGGAAGCGAATCTGGTAGAAGCGATCAGAGCATCAGAATTTTTTGTACCTGAGCTATCTTTGGTTGCCGTTTCAAACGGAGTAATCGGTCATATTTTGTTTAGGGTTGTTTCTATTGATACAGATAAAGGGGCAGTGGCGATGCTCGGTGGTGAAACGAATGGAGACGTGAGTTGGGTGCAGAGAGTCCATTAAGACTAACTTTTTATCTTTGCGCTTTTATATTGTATGTAGTAAACCAACCAACCGATGATTAAGCCGTAGATGGTCCAGGCGGAATTCATAATAATAAGGGTTATTGCTTTTACGTCTCCCCAGCCCATGATGGTTTCACTCCAACCAATGGTGGGGTTGTTTGCGATAAGGGGCTTTTGCACTTCAGGAAAAAAGAAGAGAGAAACAACGATCTGTAAACTATAGAAGGACAATGTAGTCGCTGATGAATAGGTAAAAAAGGGTATACGATGTTTCTGAATCACCCAGGCTACGCCACTAAGCCCTATCATGAATAAGTTGAAGCGACTACCCAGATCAATCCAAGCCCAATAGGTGAGCATCTGCTTTTGGTTTCCAACCTCAACTTGCTGGCCTAAGTAGTAAGCATATCCGTTATACATTAGAAATATGAGTAAAAATACCCATATTAAAAACGGGAATTTTCTGAACATACCATCACTCCTATTGTTTAGATTAGCTAGAGAAGGATGCATTTCATATTTGCAGGCAGCATTGCCTTCTCATCCATTCTAAATCTGATCACGTTTGGATGGGAAGTCGTTCTATTTAATAGTACAACAACAAGAGCTTCAATACATACAAAAACAAATGTCGAGGTCATCTTAATGTGAAAAAGGTTTCCTTTAAATTGGTGAATCATTAAACTTTTTTTACTTACACAACGCTTTGATCAAAGTCTTGAGATGATACATGGAGGCAACCTTTTGTAGAAATCGATGTATTTTTGACAAAAAAATTAATTTATTCGCGAATATATACATGGGGCAGCCGTTCAACTCAATATGATCATGATCGATGGTCGGAAAAACTTGGTTCGCTGAAAAATGGATGGATTCGACGGGCTTTATTATTCGAATGCGTAGTGTGTTTACAATGATTTACTTCCTTATCCAGCATCTTATAACGGAGGGATAACTATGGCGATACAATATGTGGCTTTGATATATGCGGTACTGACATCGATTCTCTTCTTTGGAATAAACATTTTGGGTCAGAAGCGGGAATGGAAACAAAAAACGACCTATATGTTGTTTATTGCTTTGGATGTTATCTTGATTCTTGTTTTTGTCTTTTTGATCTTTAATGGAACAATCGATATAAAGTGGAAATGAGCGATCTGACTGGGTTTATGTGATCATATGTGAGAAGTTTGCTCCAGTACAGCTGATTTTCTTCGTGACGCCCTTTTTCAGCCATCGATCAACCAAAGTATAGGGGTAGAAGGAGCATCCACCTTGATGGATGAATATCACCAATTTTTTGCAGATATTTCTTCTACCCCTACCGCAATGTTTGGCAGTTTCGAGTGACGAAAAACCGAACCTGAATCGGATTAGCAGAGGTGCTCACATTCTGTTGCTTATCCCAAAAGCGAAATTCTAAATATACGAAAAAGCCACATACCATTGTCTTTGTGGCTTTTTCATATTATGTGATTATATCGAGTTGCTCATTTTTATCGTGAATTTTATCTCGACTGAAGGATGTAGTTGGCCGTGATTTTTCCTGATTTGATAGCTCCGATGACTCCATGTGTGTTGGGTGTCCAATGGCCGGCCAAATACAACCCCTCGATCGGCGTGGTTGGCCCCATGTTTTCTGCCCAAGGTTGGGTGGCAGATTTCATCCAACCATAAATCGCTCCGTTGTGATTGGATGTGTATCGTTCAACTGTTTTCGGGGTGGCGAACTCTTGAAAAACCAATTTTTCTTGAATACCAGGTAGTTTCTTTTCCACTAATGCCACATAATGGCGTTCAATCGCTTCTTTACCGAGTTGGGTGCGAGCTTTTTCCAGATGGGAGGCTGAGCACAAGGACATGAATGTCATAATTGCATATCCGTCGGGGGCCAATCCGGGATCAACGGTAGAAGGACAACAAACAAGGATACAGGGTTCTGTTTCCGGATTCAGTGGATCATACAAGTATTGTGCTTCTGTCTCCAGTTGCCGATCGGGAAAGAGGAACAGTTCGTGTGGAAGAGATTGGGTATCATGGTTGGACACCGCTCCGTATTGTATCACCGCCGAGTAGGAAGGTATCATTTGTTTCATGCTTTGCAGGTAAGTGGAAGGCAAATGTTCTGCCCCTAAAAGATCTATCAGCGTTGTTCGGATGTCGGCATTGGAAATCACGGTGTTTGCCAGATAACAGTTTCCTTTATGGTCAAGCACGCCCGTGACGCGCTTACCGTCGAACAGGATTTTTGACACTTTTTTATTGAGTTGGACGATCCCACCTTTTGATTCGATATAATCGCGCAAGAGATTGGCCATCGTTTGCGATCCTCCTCGCGGATAATACGCGCCATGATGATAAGAAGCCATCATCGCCATCATAAACGGGGTGCTCAATTGGTTGGTCGGCACACCGCCATAGGGATGCAATGCTCCCAGCACCAATGCAGCATGGGGATGAGAAAAACGCCCCTGCAAGTACTGGGCAAAAGACAGATGGGCTACTTCCATCAGCCGCTGAAGAATATGGGGTTCCTGTTGAAACTGATCGTGCAAGATGATGGTTCCCAATTGCTTAATCTCTGCGATGGTTTCCTCGATCACTTCTTTATCTGCGGGAAACCATTTCCCCATCAACGCAGACAGTTGATCGAGGTTGGCAGGAATCTCATAATGACGGGTGCCCAGCTTGAGATGGAACATGGGATTTACTTCTAAAAATTCAATGTCACCAGATAGGCCCAACTCCTCGTACAGTGAATGAATAATCCCTCCTGGTTGGCATCCGCCGATCAAATGAATTCCTGCATCAAAAAGAAAGGTGCCCCTTCGGAAAGATTGGGCGCACCCCCCAACCACATAATGTTGTTCTAAAACGGATACTTTTATCCCTGCTTTGGCCAATAACGCTCCAGCGGTGAGACCGCCCAATCCAGAACCGATAATGATGACATCAAGGTCTGTGTTCGCTTGTTTCACTTTCGTTCCTCCATAAATTTATATTGATTATATTATTTTATGATTAATAAATATATAAAGGGGCTTTAAAATAGATAAGTTAATGACAATTAGTTAAATATTGTGTGAGTGCGGTGATCTGCCCCCATTGACATGCACGTGTTGAAGGCTTGTGCACGATGCCGCCTTAAATGATTAACGAAATGATGATTTCGTTAATCAACAATAAAACTCTATTAAAAATGAGTTTTTACGTCATGTTGGCGTATGCTGTGGTTTTGCAATATAGTACCTTTTAGAGCGTATCTGATGAATAGGCAGCGGCTCCAAAACCGTTTTCTCATTCGCTTCACTTGTGTATAGGCGCTCATCGTGAAAAGGTTCTTCCTCCGCTTCTCCCTACCAACTTGATTTGCTAGACACACCCTAATAATGCCCTATCCGAACACCCGAACGAGGGTTTTTTTATTTTTCGCTTTTTCGGTGGGCAGGGAATGGGCATGTCGATAGGAAATTTTGTAAGGTGAGATCATTCGCCGACCAGCCGGGGGTGAAAAGAACAGATAAATCAGAAATGTCAAGAGAAGAAATCCTGCTGGTGAGCTTTTCCATGTTATAATGGAAAGCGATGGCTAAGTGAAAGGTGATCGAAATGGCAAGGAGAAAGAAAAAAAAGAAGCAACCTGAACAACTAAAGCGTGAAATATTATTCGAAATTTACGGCATCACCCTTTTGGCCTTATCTTTTATCACTATGGCAAGTTATGGCGCCATCGGGCGAAACCTGACGTATTTGGCACGGTTTATTGTAGGAACCTGGGATTTTGCTGTGCCGATCATCGGCATCTGGCTGGCAGTGTACGTAATGGTCAATCGGAAATGGCCACAACGCTGGTCGCCGCGAATGACGGGCGTGTTGTTGGTGTTTTTGTCACTGCTGGCTTATAACCATTATCTTACCTTCCACACTTTGCAGACCAAACAAGGCATTGTCGACGCCACGTGGTACCTGTTGTTGGATGAGCGGACTTCCGCCGTTCCCCAAGACATTGGCAGTGGCATGGTGGGTGCTGTCCTCTACGCTCTGTTGCGGTTTTTGTTTGCTGACACAGGCACATTGATTGTGCTGGGGGCATTCGTGTTGAGCGGGCTTCTCTTGATCGCTGATTTTTCGTATGTAAAGGCGTTTAAGAAGACCAAGGGCTGGATCAAGAAGATGAAGAAAAAAGTGAAACGAAGCCTGATTGAATGGCTGCGTGGATATGTAGCTAAACAAGCTCGCCGCCAGCAAAAGCGGCACAAAGCGCCTGCCTCGTCACGACGGCGGGAGGATGCCGAGCAAGGTGTTAGCAATGATCCGATCGTCGAACCGATCATTTATGATTTCGCCGATCATGCTTACCAGAAAGAAGCAGGAGATGACATGAAGCCGAAGCAGTTGCAGCTTCAGCTCAAGACAGAAGAAGGATCAACTCCTCGCCAAGATGTCCCAGTCCAGGCGGCTGGTTCAGCTGAACCGGTCAAAGAGGAAGAGTTGGTGGTCCGGTTCCAGTCGCACACGCCGGCAGAATACCGGTTGCCTCCGCTTTCATTGCTCACCAAATTCAAACGGAAACATCAGCTGAATCAAGGGGATTATCAGGAAAACGCCAAAATCCTGGTCGAAAAGTTGAAGAGTTTCGGTGTAAAGGCCAATGTGATCGGAATTCATCGGGGGCCGGCTGTGACGCGGTATGAGATTCAGCCGGAGACAGGAGTGAAAGTGAGCCGGATCGTCAATCTGGCAGATGACATCGCATTGGCTTTGGCAGCTCAAGATATTCGTATTGAAGCACCTATTCCCGGTAAATCCGCGGTGGGGATTGAAGTCCCCAATCCCGAAGTCGCCAAAGTCGGGTTGCGTGATGTGATAGAAAGTTTGCCATACCAAGACAACCAATCCAAGCTGAGTATTGCTTTAGGACGAGATATTTATGGTGAGCCCAAGGTGGACAGCTTGGCGAAAATGCCCCATTTGCTGATCGCGGGGGCGACCGGTTCGGGTAAAAGTGTTTGTATTAACGGCATCGTTGTCAGTTTGCTCTACAAGGCGCGTCCAGACGAAGTGAAGCTCCTGATGATTGACCCCAAAATGGTTGAGTTAAACGTGTACAACGGTATTCCTCATCTGTTGGTGCCCGTGGTGACGGAGCCGCGCAAAGCAGCTGTCGCTCTCAAAAAAGTGGTGGCCGAGATGGAGAAGCGATATGAGCTGTTCGCCAAGATGGGAGCGCGTGATATTGAACGGTATAACCAGATGGTCGCAGAACGGAAAGAGAATGGAAGAGAGCCGTTGCCCTATATTGTGGTCATTGTCGATGAGTTGGCGGATTTGATGATGGTTGCGCCATCCGATGTGGAAGACGCGATTTGCCGCTTGGCACAAATGGCCCGTGCCGCGGGGATTCATTTGATCATTGCCACGCAACGTCCGTCCGTCGATGTTATCACGGGTGTGATTAAAGCGAATATCCCTTCCCGGATCGCCTTTGCTGTTTCCTCACAAGCTGACTCGCGAACCATTCTCGACATGGGCGGCGCTGAAAAGTTATTGGGTCGAGGGGATATGTTGTATTTGCCAACCGGTGCCTCCAAACCGATTCGGATTCAAGGGGCTTTTGTCACAGATGAAGAGGTGGAGGCAGTGGTGAAGTTCGTAAAAGGTCAGCAGGAACCCCATTACCAAGAAGAGATGATTCCGCAGGCGGGTGAGAATCAGACGCAGGATATGACTGACGAGCTTTATCCGCAAGCGGTTCAGATTGTGTTGGAATCACAGTCGGCTTCAGCTTCCCTTCTGCAACGCCGCTTGCGGGTTGGATACACTCGGGCTGCGCGCCTGATCGATATGATGGAAGGAGACGGTCTGATCGGTCCCTATGAAGGCAGCAAACCGCGCGAAGTGTTAATGACGAAAGAACAATATGAACAAAAACAAAACAGTAGCCAAATAAGTAAACCCATGGTATAACATTTATGGGCGAAGCTTTATTTGACATCCAAATAATGTTTTTATCAAAAATATAGAATTCCTCTGGATTGATACGTATTTTTTCTGTATTGGTTAGAGGGGGGTTTTTTGCGTCAGATGAAGCTTGGCACTACAAGCGATTTGTTGCTGCAAGGGGGAAAATGGAAATGGTAAGAAAAGCATGGGCTGCCGTGTTGGCGGGTGTCCTGGCTGTCTCTTTGGTCGGTTGTTCCGGTCAAAATGCAGGACAAGCTGGTGGCAAAGGATTTTCGGTAGGCATGGTAACGGATACGGGAGGTTTGAATGACGAGTCATTCAACCAAAGCGCTTGGTCCGGCATTGAACGTTCCCAAAAAGAATTGAGCACGGATATCAAGGCTCTAGAATCCAAACGTGACGAAGACTATGTTCCTAACTTGACCAAATTTGCCCGTGAAGGCCGCAATATCACTTGGGGCATTGGCTTTAAGTTTAACAAAGCGATCCCAGAAGTGGCTAACCAATTTCAAAACGTACACTTTGGCATTGTGGACGACAATTTGGGCGGAAATATTCCGAAGAATGTAACGGCAGTAACCTTTAAAGAAGAAGAAGGTTCCTTCCTTGTCGGGGCGATTGCTGGTCTGACGACGAAAACAAATAAAGTTGGCTTTATCGGCGGAATGACCTCTCCTTTGATCAAAAAGTTTGAAGCTGGTTTCATCGCAGGGGTGAAAGCGGTAAATCCTAATGCGGAAGTACAGGTTGCTTATGCTGAAAGCTTCACCGACGCGACGAAAGGTCGTTCTTTGGCTCAGTCCATGTACAACGGAAACGTTGACATCATTTACCATGCTTCCGGTGGTGTGGGCAAAGGACTGTTTGATGAAGTGAAAGTGCGTGAACAAGGCAAATTCTGGGCTATCGGTGTTGACATGGACCAATCCAAGCTGGCACCGGAACACACCTTGACTTCCATGATCAAAAAAGTGGATGTTGCCGTGTTTGATGTGATCAAAGAATTGAAAGAAGGAAAACTCAAAGGCGGCGAGCAAAAAGAGTTTGGCTTGAAAGAAGGCGGCGTAAGCTTTGTGAAAAGCAAACACATCAGTGACGATGTAGTAAAAAAAGTGGAAGAGTTCCAACAAAAAATCATCAAAGGCGAAATCAAGGTGCCAACCACGCCTGAAGAAGCAAAAAACTTTAAAGCGAACTAATCAGGCGGAGCAAAGAGTTGGAGGAACACTCCAACTCTTTTTTATGTCCAAATTAGAAAAACATATTGAAATTCTGTGGTTATAGTATCTATTTATAAAAATATCTCTTCCTTATTCTAATTATCTCATGTATACTAGAAATCCCTCTTGTTTTAATCCGCTTTCATTTGGAAGAGAGATGGTTCGCCGTTTTTTTGATTTTGGCATCATGTATACTGCTGTAAGCGTTGTCTCATTCTAAAATGGAAAGATAAGTGATATAAACAAGGGGAGAAAACACGATCCTTTTTATTTATAAAGGGGGGAAGCCTGTGAACGTCGTTGAGATGCTAGGAATAACCAAACGGTTCCCGGGAATCGTTGCCAACGATCAAATTCATCTCACTGTGAAAAAAGGTGAGATTCATGCCTTGCTTGGGGAAAATGGAGCTGGAAAGTCAACATTGATGAACATCCTGTTTGGCTTGTATCAGCCGGATGAGGGTGAAATTCGCATCAAGGAACAACCGGTTACCATCACAGGCCCCACAATGGCCAATAAGCTTGGAATCGGAATGGTTCACCAACACTTTATGTTAGTCCAACCATTCACTGTCACCGAAAATATCATTCTGGGTGATGAACGGAGCAAGTTGGGTATCATCGATGTAAAAAAAGCGGAAAGTGAGATCCGGCGTCTGTCGGAACGCTATAATCTCAAGGTGGATCCCACGGCCAAAATATCTGATATTTCCGTAGGCATGCAACAACGGGTGGAAATCCTCAAAACATTGTACCGTGGCGCTGATATTTTGATCTTTGACGAGCCGACTGCTGTGTTGACTCCGCAAGAGATCAATGAATTGATGGAAATTATGCGGAACCTTGTAAAAGAAGGGAAAACAATTATCTTCATCACACATAAGCTGAAAGAAATTATGAGCACTTGCGACCGGGTAACGGTGATTCGCCGCGGGAAGGTGATCAAGACGGTCGATGTGCAAGATACGGATGAGAATCAACTAGCCGCGTTGATGGTTGGCCGGGAGGTCTCTTTCGAGATCGAAAAAGCAGAAGCCAACCCAAGTCAAACGGTGTTGGATATTGCCAATCTGGTTGTTGAAGACAATCGCGGCGTAGAAGTGGTTCGCGGGCTGAACATGCAAGTGAGAGCCGGTGAAGTGGTCGGCTTGGCTGGTGTGGACGGTAACGGACAAACTGAATTGATCGAAGCGATCACCGGCTTGCGTCCGGTAAAAGCCGGGACGATTCGACTTGGCGGGCACGATGTGACCAATGCAAGCCCTCGCAAGGTGACCGAAGCAGGCGTGGGCCACATCCCCGAGGACCGTCACAAACGCGGGCTTGTCCTTGACTTTTCGGTTAGTGAAAACATGGTCTTGCAAACATACTACCAAGCGCCGTTTTCAAAAAATGGGCTGATACAAAAAGAAGAAGTAGATCTATACGCGGAGCGATTGATCAGCGAGTTTGACGTGCGCACGCCTGATAAACACGTGCCTATTCGTGCTTTGTCCGGAGGTAACCAGCAAAAAGCGATTATCGCTCGGGAAGTGGACCGCAATCCCGACTTTTTGATCGCGGCCCAACCGACCCGTGGGTTGGACGTGGGGGCGATTGAGTTCATCCATCGCCGGATCATCGAACAACGGGATAAGGGCAAAGCCGTGCTGTTGGTCTCTTTGGAGCTGGATGAAGTCCTGAAATTGAGTGATCGGGTGGCCGTGATTTATGAAGGGAAAATCGTCGGTTGGGTTGATCCGAAAAACACCTCCGAAGAAGAATTGGGCTTGTTGATGGCCGGCAGTGTCAAACAACAGGAGGTGAAGGCGGAATGAAAGTCTTGTCTCGCATCAATTCACAATCTACTTTTATCACTTCCCTGTTGTCCATTCTTTTAGGGATGTTGATTGGCGCGATCATGATGGTGGTAGCCGGATATGATCCGATTGCGGCTTACAACGCGTTATTCGTCAGTGCGTTGGTGCAGCCATACGACTTGGGTGAAACGCTCCGGACGATTACGCCTCTGATCTTGACTGGATTGGCGGTTGCCTTGGCGTTTCGGACGGGCTTGTTCAACATCGGTGTCGAGGGGCAGTTTATCGTGGGTCAGTTGGTGGCGATTATCGTCGGGCTCAAATTGAATCTGCCACCTGTTTTGCACGCCGTTGTAGCTGTGATCGCCGGTGGCTTGGCCGGAGCTGTATGGGGCTTGGTGCCAGGCTTGTTGAAGGCAACGCGCGGGGTTCACGAGGTGATCATCTCAATCATGATGAACTTTATCGCCTTGTACCTGTCGAACGCATTGGTTTTCCACTGGTTGTCCAATGGGGCCGATTCGACCCCGAAAATCATGGATTCTGCTTCGTTACGCATTGATGCTGTTTCACAAATGTTCGGAGGCGCCCGTTTGCATTTTGGACTTATCCTTGCGATCTTGGCCGCTTTCGTTATGTATGTGCTTGTATGGCGTACCCGGTTGGGATATGAATTGCGCGCGGTTGGACATAATCCGCTGGCAGCAGAATACGCTGGCATGAGCGTTAAACGCAACATCATTTTGTCCATGATGTTCAGTGGTGCGTTTGCCGGTTTGGCCGGTGCGGGCGAAGCATTGGGTACAAGCGGTTATCTGGCGATTCAACCTGCCTTCACAGGTATTGGGTTTGATGGCATTGCGGTAGCCTTGTTGGGTGCCAGCACTCCACTAGGTGTCGTATTGGCTTCTGTGCTGTTTGGTATCCTCACATATGGCGGCGGAAACATGCAGTTTGAAGCCGGGGTGCCATTTGAAGTCATTCGGGTAGTGTTTGCCGCAATCATCTTGTTTGTAGCTGCCAATGTGACCGGCCGACTCATGGGCAAATTCAGCCGGAATAAAGGGGGGGACAAGCGTGCTTGATACGTTGACCAACATATTATCAACAACTGTCATTTATGCCACCCCGTTGATTTTGGCCGGGATGGGTGGCCTGTACTCTGAGCGATCCGGTGTTGTCAATATCGGGTTGGAGGGATTGATGACCATTGGTGCCTTCACCGCGGTCGTTTCCACTCTAACAACCGGTAATCCATGGTTGGGTCTGCTGTTTGCAGTTCTTGCCGGGGTGTTGCTCGCATTGCCGCACGCTGTCGCCTCCATTACATTCAAAGCGGATCAAGTGGTTAGCGGTGTGGCGATCAACTTTTTGGCTTTAGGGTTATCCGTTTATTTGGTTAAGCACTTGTATGATGGTGCCGGACAAACCCCGGTGGTGGAAAACAAGTTGAATGCCATCGCGATTCCGTTTTTAAGCGATATTCCTGTGATCGGCCCCTCTCTCTTTAAAGCGTTGCCTACTACGTATATCGCGATTTTGGTGGTACTGATCAGTTACTATCTGCTTACCCGTACCACCTTTGGCATGCGGTTGCGCGCGGTGGGCGAACATCCACATGCAGCGGAGACAGCGGGTGTATCCGTGGTGAAAATGCGCTATGTTGCCGTATTGATCAGTGGCGCGCTGGCCGCATTAGGGGGAGCTGGATTGTCGATTGCCATTGGCAGTGAGTTCAACCAAGGTACAGTGGCGGGTCAAGGGTTTATTGCTTTGGCCGCGCTGATTTTCGGGAAGTGGCGTCCGTTTGGGGTACTGGGGGCGGCAACGTTCTTTGGTTTTGCCGTAGCGTTGACCTTGACAGGCCAGCTGTTTAATGTAACGAAATACGTGCCCAGTGAAGTGCTGAGCATGTTGCCTTATGTGTTGACCATCCTGGCGTTGGCCGGCTTCGTAGGCCGGGCGGAAGCGCCTGCCGCAGTTGGGAAACCATACGAAAAAGGAAGCCGTTAATCCTCATCAAAAGACCTTAGCCAATTCTTTGGCTGAGGTTTTTTTTATTTGCTCAGGCTCATACTAAGTTCATCCAGATCAAAACAAAGGAGGATCATCATGAAACGGATGAGCTGGGCTTCGTTATTGCTGGCTTGCTGTGTTTTCTTGCTGTCCGCGTGTGCAGGGGGCGGAAACGCCAACCAAAAAGCGAAAGGCGATTTCTCCGCCGGGATGGTGACGGACACGGGTGGTTTGAACGATGAATCATTCAACCAGATCACATACGCTGGCTTAAAACGGGCACAAAAGGAGTTAGGCATAGATATCAAGGCACTTGAGTCAAAACGGGATGAAGATTATGTGCCCAACTTGACCAAATTTGCCAGGGAAAACCGCGACATGATATGGGGTGTCGGTTTTAAGATTGAAAAAGCCATTGCTGATGTGGCAAATCAATTTCCAAATGCTCAGTTTGGGATCGTGGACAGCGATATGGGCGGCAAGATTCCCAAAAATGTTACCGCTGTCACCTTCAAGGAAGAAGAAGGCTCATTTTTGATGGGAATGATCGCCGGTTTGAGCACCAAGACAGGAAAAGTCGGCTTTATTGGCGGGATAAGCTCCCCACTTATCAAAAAGTTTGAAGTGGGGTATCGAGCTGGTGTCCATGCGGCAAATCCCAAAGTGAAAGTGCAAGTAGCGTACGCTGAAAGCTTTAATGATGCCACCAAAGGGCGGTCGCTGGCCAAAGCGATGTACGATGGTGGGGCTGATATCATTTATCATGCGGCCGGCGGTGTTGGAAAAGGGTTGTTTGACGAAGTAAAGACACGGGAAAAGGGAAAATATTGGGCTATCGGAGTGGACATGGATCAGAGTCGCTTGGCTCCAGATCACACGTTGAGCTCGATGGTGAAGAGAGTGGATGTGGCTGTTTTCAACGTGATGAAAGCACAGCAACAGAAGAAGCACAAAGCAGGCACATTGTTACAATTCGGCTTAAAGGAAAACGGGGTGGACTATGCCCCAACCACTACCAAACATGTCAAGCCTGACGTGCTCAAACGGGTGGATGAATTTAAACAAAAAGTGGCCAATAAAGAACTGATTGTTCCTGCCACAGAAGCTGATCTGAAGCAATTCATGCAGAGCTAAAACGGCGCCGCCCAACTGCTGTGAACGAGCCGTTGGGCGGTAACGCTTTTTGATAGGGAATTCATCCGAAAAAGTGGTTATCGTTTCCATTCAGTTGGAATTAGTCTATAATGTTAATACATCGGCACATTAAAGGAGAGGTGTCAACGTGGCCAATAACCATTTTGAAACCGTTTCGATTGGAAATATCCAAGTGCATGTCTTACCAAGCACCAAGTTTAAAACGACCACGTTTGTAGCTTATATCGGACAAGAACTTAAGCCGGAAACCGTAACCAAAACCGCGCTGTTGCCGGCAGTGTTGCAACGGGGTACACAATCGACCCCCACCACGATCCAATTGAAAAGGAAGCTGGATGATCTGTACGGAGCCATCCTGTTTGGCGACGTGTCCAAACGAGGGGAACGCCACCTGATGGAATTTGGTCTGGAAATCGCCAATGAGCGGTATTTGCAGGACAAGCCGGCGCTTTTGGAAGAAGGGCTGTCCTTTTTCACCGAAGTGTTGTTTGCCCCGGCAACCGAAGGCAATGGGTTTAAAGCTTCTTATGTGGAAGCTGAAAAGAAGAACCTCAAGCAAAAAATCGAGAGCTTGCAAGACGACAAAATCCGCTATGCCGCTCAGCGCATGGTAGAAGAGATGTGCAAAGGTGAACCCTACGCCTTGTTTACTCACGGACGGCTAGCTGATTTGGAGCAATTGGGGGCGACCGAACTTTATACATATTATCAGGATGTGATTCAAACCTGCCCCATTGACCTGTACTGCGTGGGCAATGTTTCAACAGAACAGGTTGTCGAACTGTTGCGTGACCGCTTGGCCTCGCAGGCTACTGGGCAACGCAAGACATATACACTCGCCCCCGTCGTCCGCGAAGTGAAGGAAGAAAAGGTGGTTGTCGATCGGCTCAATGTCAAACAAGGCAAATTAAACATCGGTTGCCGTACACAAACGGAGATCACTTCAAACGACTATCCGGCACTGGTTGTCTACAACGGGATTTTGGGTGGGTTCCCGCACTCTAAGCTTTTCCGCAATGTGCGTGAAAAGGCCAGTCTGGCGTACTACTGCTCTTCCCGACTGGAAAGCCTCAAAGGCTTGTTGATGATCCAATCCGGCATCGAAATCGGCAATTACCAACGAGCGGTCGATATCATCAAAGAACAATTGGAAGCCATGCGTCAGGGACGGATCGACCAACAAGAATTGGAACAAACCAAAGCGACATTGACCAATGCTTACAAAGAACAGCAAGACCGCTCATACGAGCTGATCCATTTCCATCACCAATCGGTGTTGGCTGGGCAAGAAAGAACGCTGGAGCAGATGCTGCAAGCCATTCAGCGCGTCAGCATGGAAGATGTCGTGCGGGTGGCGCAAAAGGTGCAATTGGATACGATTTATTTCCTGCGTGACCAGGAGGGGAATGCTGATGCAAAAAATTGAATTCGCCCAAATCCAAGAAACCCTGTTTTATGAAAAGCTGCCCAATGGATTGCATGTGTACATCTTGCCGAAGCAAGGGTTCAGCAAGACGTATGCCACTTTCACGACGAAATACGGTTCGGTTGACAACACCTTTCAAGTGCCCGGCAAGGAGAAAATCTCTGTACCCGACGGGATTGCCCACTTTTTGGAGCACAAGATGTTTGAACAGCCTTCCGGTGAAGATGTTTTCCAAGAGTTTTCACGCAAGGGTGCTTCAGCCAACGCATTTACCAGCTTTACTAGAACAGCTTATCTCTTTTCTTGCACCGACCATGTGGACAAAAATTTGACCACTCTGCTCGATTTTGTGCAATCACCCCATTTCACGGATGAAAATGTGGAGAAGGAAAAAGGAATCATCGGTCAGGAAATCCGCATGTATGATGACAATCCAGATTGGCGCTCTTATTTTGGTCTGATTGAGGCGATGTACCAAAAACATCCCGTGAAAATCGATATCGCAGGCACAGTAGAGTCCATTGCACAAATCAACAAAGAGTTGCTGTACACCTGTTACGAGACGTTTTATCATCCAAGCAACATGCTGTTATTTGTCGTCGGTGCGGTGGACCCGGAGCGCACCATGACCTTGATCAGGGAAAACCAAGCCGCCAAACAGTTTGAGCAACAAGCGGAGATCGTCCGTTTCTTTGATGAAGAGCCGGACGAGGTGGCCCAGCCGCTGAACGAAATGAAATTGAGCGTTGGTATTTCCAAGTGCTTGTTTGGTTTCAAAGAGGGCAAAGCTTGGACCCAAGTGGAAGGGGAAGCCGCACTCAAACAAGAATTGGCGACCCAAGTCGTGCTGGAGGCCTTGATCGGCCCGGCGACTGAATTATATCAATCCCTGTATGACGAAGGTCTGATCGATGATAACTTCGGATTTGACTACTCATTGGAGAGCGGATTTGGCTTTTCGATGATGGGAGGGGATACACCGAATCCCGATCGGTTGTTGGAGCGGTTACGGGAAGAATTGCCGAAGAAAATCGACCAAGGCATTTCGCAGGACACCTTTGATCGCATCCGCAAGAAAAAAATCGGTAGCAATTTGCGCTATCTCAATTCTCCTGAGTGGATTGCTAATCAATTCACCAGTTACCAGTTCAAAGGGGTAGACTTGTTCCGCATCATTCCGATGTTGGAGGAGTTAACACTGGCTGACGTAAACAAGCGAATGAAAGAACATATCGATTGGTCGCGTTTTGCCGTGTCGCTTGTGCGGCCATTGGGATAATAGATGTATGCGTCCTTGAAAAAGGGCGCCTTTTTAAATGGAGGGATAGACGGATGGAAGTGAAGTTGGCAGGGGAAGTTGCGTGGGTTACCGGAGCGAGCGGAGGGATCGGCGCGGCTGTTGCAGAAGTGTTGGCAGAGGCAGGGGCCGCGGTGGCGGTCGGATATCTGCATTCCGCGGCTGAAGCACAATGTGTTGTTGAGCGTTGTCAAACATACGGCAGGCCGGCTTTTGCGGTGCGGCATGACGTGGCGAGAAGAGACTCGGTAGACCAGGCACACCAAGCGATTGTTTCCCAATTGGGAGCGCCGACGGTTCTTATCCATGCTGCTGGACAGGGCATGGTCGGCTTTTTTCAGGATCATTCGGAGAGTGAGTTTGATGACGTCATGGATGTACATGTGCGGGGGTTTTTTCACTTGGCGCAAGTCGTGTTGCCGAGTATGTTAAATCGCAAACATGGGCGGATCGTGGCGGTCTCATCCATATGGGGCCAGACGGGTGGCGCGCTGGAAGTGCTTTATTCTGCCGCCAAGGGAGCGCAGATCGGCATGGTGAAAGCCCTCGCTAAAGAATTGGCGCGATCGGGAATCACAGTAAACGCGGTGGCTCCTGGCGCCATTCACACGAAGTTGTTGGATGGGCAACTAACCCGTGATGAACAGAAGGCGTTGGCTGATGATATCCCGATGGGAAGATTGGGGGCACCAAACGAGGTGGCCCATGCGGTGAAATACCTGTGTTCTGGCGACGCGGGTTATGTGACTGGCCAAGTGCTTGCGGTCAATGGCGGTTGGTACACATAAGCATAAAAAATATGTTTTTGTCCCATATTACTCTTAGAGCGATAAAATCGCTGAGTGGTATAGGAGGGAAAAGTATGACCATCTTGGAAAATTTTGATCAGTGGAAAGAGTTTTTGTCAAATCGTGTGCATCAAGCGGAGAAGCTGGGCATGGATCGCGAAACGATTTCCGAATTGGCCTACCAAATTGGTGACTATTTGGCAAAAGACGTTGACCCGCAAAACGAGCAAGAGCGGCTGTTAGCCGATTTGTGGAGTGTGGCTAGTGAAGATGAGCAACGTACCATGGCGAATTTAATGGTAAAATTAGTTGATTCAAATAAGTGATTATTGCATCGTATATAAAAATAAAACACCTGTAGATATCAGGTGTTTTATTTTTATAACTACATAATTTGTTTATTTTTAAAACTACCTCCTTCAATTTGGATTATGCTATACTAAAAGTCATATGAATCCCTTCTAAAGACAAGCGGTGAAGGAGTGGAGGGGTGTTTTGGAATGAGTTCTCAGGAATGGTATTTGGAATATCAAATTCATAAAAACCGACCGGGGCTTCTAGGGGATCTCGCCTCTTTGCTGGGTATGCTTTCCATAAACATTGTGACAATTAACGGTGTGGAAAACAGACGCCGAGGAATGCTTTTGCGAACAGAGGAACAACAAAAAATTGAAGCATTGAAACAGATCCTCCTCGGTGTTGACAATATCACGATCACCGCATTGCGCCCGCCGAAATTGGTGGATAGAATGGCCATACGGCATGGGCGGTATTTGGATCGGTGCATTGAAGACAAGCGAACCTACCGTTTTACCAGGGACGAATTAGGCTTGCTTGTTGATTTTATGGCAGAGCTGTTCAAAAAAGAAGGGCACCAGCTGGTCGGGGTGCGGGGTATGCCACGCGTGGGGAAAACAGAGTCAATCGTGGCTTCCAGTGTCTGCGCAAATAAACGGTGGACATTTGTTTCATCCACCTTGCTGAAGCAGACGGTTCGGAGTCAGTTGGCTCACGATGAATTGTCTGAGAACCATGTGTACATCATCGATGGCATTGTGTCTACGCGCAGAGCCACCGAACGGCATGACCAATTGGTCAGGGACATTTTGCGGATGCAAGCAACCAAAGTGATTGAGCATCCAGATATTTTTGTCAAAGAGACGGAATACACGCTCGATGACTTTGACACAATTATTGAATTGAGAAATCATCCTGATGAACAGATTACGTACGAAGTGGTGGAACCAGAATTTGATGGATTTTAACAAACGTTTGGAGGGGGAAACATGGCCGGGATTGGAGCTTATTTGCGTCAGGCGCGAGAGCGGCAGGGATACACGCTCGAGCAAATGAACAGTTCTACGAACATTCATACAGAATATTTGAATGCGTTGGAAAATGATCGCTTCGATCAATTGCCAAGTCCGTTTTATGCCAAAGCATTTTTGCGTACATATGCGAAATGCTTGGGCTTAGACGCGCGGCCTTTATTGGATTACTTTGAGAAAACGGTGCTGGGGAAAACGGAAGAACCTGCACAACCGACGGTGCAACCGGCTCCACAACCGCGTGCTACGTTCGGATCAAACAATATCAAACCAGGTGAAGCAAAGCAAGATTCGTTTGCTTTGCCACAAGGCCAACCAATGCGCCAAACACAGCCGCAATCATCGATAAACAAAAAGACAAAACCACAAGATCAACAAACGACTCGCTCTGTGATGCCGGTTTCCATGCAACAAGGAGGGCATGTTCAACAGACTCCTTTGCAACCAAGGGCCGCACAGTCCATGCCACCGAGGGCGATGACACCACCGCAACTACAATCTATGACGCCTCAGGCACAGCCGCCCACACCATTGCCACCATCACAGCCACAACAACCAACACCATCGCTTGAAATTACACAAACTCTGCGTTCGAATTTGCCGAACTTGCAGCAAACCTTGCAACACCAACCGCTGGCACCGCGCCGGATCGCTTTGGAGAGCAAGAGTGAAGGCCGGAAAGATAAAAAGCCCCTCACATGGGTTTTGCCCGCTGCCATTGGAGCGCTGTTACTGGTGGGCGGAACGTTGTATTTCACCGTGTTTCAGCCGGAAAGCAATACAGCCGGCGGAAATGTGGACAAGAATGTGGCCGATTCCGTTGACCATAGCGTGCGTGCAGATGGGCAGAACACGGTCTACCTGGAAGAGGGTGGGACATCCGACAATCCATTGGAAGGGCAATTGTATTATGTGCGAAACGCTAATAAGCTGGAAGTGAAATTGAAAGGCAGGGACGGCGAATCGACCGTCAGCTTTGCCCCAACGGCCAAAGACACCCCGAAAGAATTTACCTTGAAAGTCGGCGAAGAGAAATCTTTGGAGATCGGTAACCAAAATCAGGTATGGTTCCGCTTGGGCACCCCATCCAATGTGGAAGTGACAGCGAATGGGCAGACGATCAACACCTCAGCTCAAGATACGGAGAAAAGTTACCGGGTGCAATTGAAGAAATGATGAAGTAGTTGGCGGGAGGGATCAGCTTGTCTAATGAAATAGGTTACCGATTACGACAAGCGCGTGAATTATTGAGGCTTTCGCTTGAAGATGTAGAAGCGACCACACGAATTCAGAAAAAATATTTGATTGCTTTGGAGCAGGGGGATTTCAGTCAATTTCCCAGTCCGGCGTATGTGCGTGCTTATGCTTTGGCCGTAGGCGAAAATCCACAACAATTGTTGCAACTTTACCAGCCAGGGCCCCAACCACCGACCGGTGCGAGGTCGATGAACCGGCGATCGCCACAACAACCAGTGGCGGGAAGGCAACAGCTGAGACAAGGCAACACCCGGATGACTCCAACACCATCT
Source organism: Laceyella sacchari (assembly GCF_024927925.1). Taxonomy (NCBI): domain Bacteria; kingdom Bacillati; phylum Bacillota; class Bacilli; order Caryophanales; family Thermoactinomycetaceae; genus Laceyella; species Laceyella sacchari. The sequence goes on along the minus strand of NZ_CP103866.1, from coordinate 1,929,395 downwards.
GCCCACCCGAACCACATGGAGCAAGAGAAGTACTTGCGCCAAATGACAGAAGAATCTGCGGAACTCGTAGAACAACCAGCGCTGGTGCGCACGGCCAAGGGCAAGCCGCGGCGTCCTCAGATGCCGGCGGATGTGCCGGATCCGGAGGAACTGGGGATCACTTCTTCTCCGCCTGAGCCGGTAGCAGGGCCGCGCAGGCAAGCAAGCCCGCCCCTACAACCGCGTAGAAGAGATACGAGGCGGGAAAAAAAGAAGCAAGGCTCCGTATTCGGTAAGGTATATACAATCATGTTGATCGTGGGCGCGGTGTTGCTGGTTCTCGCTACCATCGCATTTATGTGGTACCGGGCAGAAAACGCAGCACAATTAAAATCGAAGGAAGCCCCTCTTACAGTGAAGCAAAATCAGGTGAAAGAAGCGGACAAGCCGTTGGGCAAACCGCGTTTGTCCGTTCTCTCCACCTCGCCTGAGGGTCCGGACCGATATGAACTGATCAACGCGCATGAGTTGGAGTTGAAAATCAGTTGGTTGAGAGAGTCGGGTAGCGCATTTGAAGTGCGGAAACAAGAGATAGACAAGCCGTTTGTCCAAGGTGAGGTTACCGAGGATAAAAAAGTATTCACCCAGTCATTTACGACTGGGGTCTGGCTCAAATTGTTAGAACCTAAAAACGTTTCTGTAAATATTAACGGATTTCCTGTTGGCGTCAATAAATATTCCAGCGAAAAAGATATTTATATCTCCGTTGTGAAGTGAAGCTCTCTGTGATAAGAGAGCTTTTTTGACACATGAAAAAGGTCGTGGTATGCTTGAGTCAAATTCTAAACAACCTTCTTAGGTGTTTTTGTTATATAAATCTACTAAGAATGGTTATTGATTTTGATAAACAACTTCTGTTAATCTGAAAAGTATGGGTTAGTGATTGAGTTGCTTTTATACAATCAGCCATATGTAAAAACGTATCTGCATGAACCGAGAGATGGATGTTCTGGTGCCTGAAAAGTAATATATTCACTTTTAGTCTTAGCTAATCGGCAGATACATTGGGAGTATATCTACCATTTTAAGTGAAAACAAATTGAAGGTTGGAACATGTTTATTGACAGCCTTTCAGGAGGTGGCTGGGGTGTCTGTCGAAATCGGCTCATATCTTCGACAAGCCCGCGAAGCGATTGGTCTATCCCTCGATCAATTACAGGAAAAGACGAAAATTCAAAAATCTTTTTTGATTGCAATCGAAAATGGCGAGTTTGATAAATTGCCTAGTCCATTCTATGTACGGACATACCTTCGCTCATATGCCAATTGTGTAAAAATTGAACCTCATCATATTTTGAGACAATATCGCAAAATGGAACAGGCGGAACGTTTTAATACAACTGTTCTCAAAGCCATTACCGAAAATGATTTAGCGCAGACCCAAGCGCACTCGTTTAACGGACAGTTGACGGGCAAACTGCCCACCATCAATCAAGCGACGGGCGTTCACAAGCCGGTTGGACAACAGACGAGTGCATTCCGTTTGCCAACAGCCAACCAAAAACCTGCTCAATCCCGCATCAACACTCAAACGGCATTGACCGCGAAGCGCACGGAAAGCGACAAGTTGCGCAGGGACAAAGAGCTGGCACGTCGGGATGTGGGTTACCAACGGACGACAAGTATGATGAAGGCAATTTCCCCAAAACAAGAGTTGGAGCAGACTATTCCGGGGAATGTTCAAACGACATTTAATCAGCCTAAAGTCACAGCACCGCAACTGCCGGAGGAGACTCCACTCAGCCAGGAGTCGACACTTGCGCACACGTTGACTTCAAGGCGGACGCGGGACAACCAAAAATTAAACCCGACCAGCACCGGGCCAAAAAGCATCTTATCGCGCACCGCCCAAATGAAAAAGGTGGATACAAGCTCCACCAATCCATTGCCGTCGGTGCGTGAACCGTTTTCCCAAGAGCAGGAGCAACACGATCCAACGGATCAGCAGGCTGTACAAATGCCATCGCTGTCCAGAAGCGCCGTCAAAAACAAGAAGCCGAAAAAGGTCTCCATGCCGAAATTCAAGGCTCCTAAGCGTTCTGTGATCATCGCGGCGGCCAGTTTGGCTTTGTGTATTCCAATTGCTTGGGGCGTTGCATCCTTTGTTGGGGATGATGAAGATAGCAAGAGCAAGGAGCAAATTACGACAGGCGAGACCAAATCCCAACAGCCGGCGCCAAATCAGGAGCCGACGCCAACACCCTCGCCTACAACTACGCTTAAGTTTATCAGCAGCGGAAAGACAACCGACCATTACCGGGTGAGTGGAGCGGGGGCGGAGATCAAGGTGGAGGCTTTGGGAGAGTTGGGACTTGATCTTCGTCACCGAGCCGATGGGAGTCCGTTTAAAGATGTAAGAGTGAGTGCGGGCAATACGTTCACTTACAAGCATGACTTTTCACAGAGTCCTGACATCTACATCTATCTCAACAAACCGGACAATGCCAAAGTGACAGTCAATGGAGAATCAGTGCAGAAATCGGCGACGTTCATTCATCTCAAACAAGATAATAACCAATAGTGAAAAAGCAAGCCTAACCACTCACAGGCTTGCTTTTTTGACGAATCTTTCCCCTGTGAGCTATACTGTAGGAGTTAATTCTGTTCAATCATCCCTATAGGAGGTACATAGGTGAAATGCCTAACCCTTTTACACAATTGAGAACAACTAGGGAAAACCAACAACTAAGCGTGTCGGATGTGGCGGAGTTAACCCAAATTGAGCCGCACTATATAGAAGCGCTTGAAAGCGCCGAATTTTCGAAGTTGCCGGATCCGGTTTATGTAAGAGGATATATCCGTACGTACGCCCGTGTTTTAAATGTGGCCCCTAATCCTTTATTGAGCCACTACAAAAAATGGGAGGAACAACAATCCTCCATGGAGACAGTGGCCACTGTTGGCAGTGCCGTTCCCGCTGCCTCGTTAAGTAGAAAAGAGCGATCCAAACGGGCAAAGGATGATGCCGGCCGAGCGGCTTTAATCAATGAGTGGTGGAACCGTCTGTCTCAAAATAAAGTCGTCTGGGTGACGGCTGCGGTGATCGCCGTGCTCGCCATCGGGGCGGTGGTTACTTGGACAGTGGTCAGCGGAGGCCAAGAAGTGAAAGTTGTATCCGCTGACTCAGAGGCGAAGCCTAGCGATGAGTCCGTGATAAATAAGGAGCGCCCCCGTGTGATGCTGGTTCAAACCTCGGACAGTTATGAGTTTGGCGATGTTTATCAAGTTGAAAACGCGGATCAGGTGGTGGTCAAAATCACGGCCAAAAAACCGACGGATATCCGTGTACGCGCTGGCGGCCCGAAAGGAAAAGAACTGTTCGACAAGCGGCTGGAGGCAAACCAGACGATGACGTTCAACGACGACAAGTGGTTGTCCGTGCGCTTAGATAACCCCAATCAAGTGGCGTTGTTTGCCAACGGAGTGTTGATCGACACCTCAACGCAAAAAGAAGTGTCACTTTACCAAGTGCGTATGGCCAACGCAACCGGGGAAGACTCGGCCGCACAAGAATAAGCATGGAATAGGGCAGGGGAATCCCTGCTCTTTTTTGACACCGCCCAGCCGGTTGGTTTATACTTACGAAAGAATTACACTAGGAAAGCTTTGGCTTGAGAGTGTGTGCTGACCAGGGTGCTGACGGGCCCGCTTATTCAGTTATTTCCCATCTGACCAAAAAGATGGTTCTTGGTTTAAGATGGTGCTATAAATTACATTACTATCTGAGTGAATCTGTCATAGCCAGGGAGGTTGGTTAAGGTGAACCTAGCCAACAAGATTACGCTGGCCCGTATCTTCTTAGTACCAGTCGTGATGCTTTTTTTGTTGGTTCGCTTTAATATGGGCTACGTCCAGGTAGGAAGCGTTACCCTAACCGTGAGTGAGATTATTGCCACCTTCATTTTCATTTTGGCTGCCGTCACCGACGGGCTGGATGGGTATCTGGCCCGCAAAAACAAAATGGTGACCACATTGGGTAAATTTTTGGACCCTTTGGCCGATAAGTTATTGATTACGGCGGCATTGATTTCACTTGTCGAAATGCAACGCCTGGAAGCGTGGATTGCGATTGTTATCATCAGTCGCGAATTTGCCATCACAGGTCTGAGGATGATTGCGGTGGCTGAAGGGGTGGTCATCGCGGCTAGTCCGTTGGGGAAGCTGAAAACGATCACTCAGATCGTCGCCATTGTGGCGTTGATGCTGAACAATGTTCCGTTTTCTTCGATCGCTTTTCCATTCTCAGAAATTGTTACATGGCTTGCGGTGATCGTGACGGTGATTTCCGGACTTGATTATTTCTACAAAAACAGAAAGATCGTCTCGATGACCCATTTGCAGTAACCCAATGCATTGGAAGGAAGTTACGTTAGAGAGGAACGATGGCATGCGCGCGGAAGTGATTACGGTCGGTTCGGAGCTGTTGTTGGGTGAAACGGTGGACACACATTCCGCCTATCTCTCGCGCGAGTGTTTTTCCCTTGGAGTGGAAGTGGTTTTTCACACTTCTGTTGGTGATGATCAAGCGCGGTTGATGGAAGTTATTGAGCAGGCGCATAAGCGCTCTCAATTGGTTTTCCTGTGTGGCGGACTCGGCCCCACGCTTGATGATTTGACAAAGGAAACGCTTTCGGTTTTTTTGGGGATTCCATTGGTGCGGGACCCTGCTGTAGTGGCTGCGTTGGAAGAGTGGTTTCAAGGGCGTTCGCGAAGCATTCCATCCAATAATTACAAGCAGGCCCATGTTTTTGAAGATGGTGTTGTGTTTCACAATGCGCATGGGACAGCGCCTGGATTGGCTGTTTCCAAAGACGGCGTGACTTATGTGCTTCTGCCGGGTCCACCGCGTGAATTGATCCCCATGTTTGAGCAACAAGTTCGTCCGTATATCTTGGACACCTTTGCCAGTGGGCAAGCGTTGGTGTCCGAGGCATTGTCCTTTTTTGGGATTGGCGAGTCGCTCCTTGAGGAGACTTGCAAAGACTTGATTGAAGCTAATGACAATCCCATCATCGCTACATATGCGAAAGAAGCAGGCGTGACTTTGCGGTTAACTGCCCGGGCAGCTACCGAGCCGGCAGCGCGGGAGTTGATCGCGCCAATAAAAACAGAAGTGCTGAAGAGAACAGGAGATTACTGCTACAGTGAGCGTGAGGAACCGCTGGAAGAAGTGGTCATGCGCTCTTTGATTCAACAAGGGAAAACCGTGGCGGTCGCCGAGAGTTGCACGGGAGGGATGTTGTCCCAACTGCTTACATCCATGAAGGGGAGCAGTCAGGCGTTTATGGGGGGCATTGTTTCTTATTCCGCGTTTAGCAAGGAACAAGTGGTCGGCGTGCCTGAAGAGATCTTGGAGCGGCATGGAACGGTCAGTTCCCACACGGCAGAGGCCTTGGCTGAGCGGGTGCGGGAGCAGTTTGCTACCGATTTTGCGCTCAGTGTGACAGGTGTCGCCGGACCCGATGAGGTTGAAGGGAAGCCGGTGGGGCTCGTTTTCATCGGGTTAAAGGAAGCGTCCAAACCGGTTCGCGTCTATCGGTTGCAACTCAGGGGCTCACGCAGGCGAATTCAATTGCAAGCAGCCAAACAAGCTTGCTTCATTCTTCAGCAATGCTTAAAGAAAGGTGAAACAACACGATGAGTCGTTTTGACCAATTTGCGTTAAGCAAAGAAATTTTAAAAGGCATTCAAGATATTGGCTTTGAGGAAGCCTCCCCGATCCAAGCGGAGTGCATTCCTGCGGTGTTGCGCGGGGAAGATGTGATCGGGCAAGCCCAAACCGGTACCGGAAAGACTGCGGCATTCGGGATTCCGGTGTTGGAACGGATTGACACCAGCCATCAAGCGGTGCAAGCGATGATATTGGCACCGACCCGCGAATTGGCGATCCAAGTCTCTGAAGAAATGCGCCGGATCGGCCGGCCCAAGCGGGTGAAGACGTTGCCGATTTACGGTGGCCAAGCGATTGGCAGACAGATTAAAGCGTTGCAGCAAGGGGTTCATGTGGTTATCGGCACCCCTGGCCGTTTGCTCGACCATCTGCGTCGCGGAACGATTGACACCTCCAGTGTAGAGATCATGGTGTTGGATGAAGCCGATGAAATGTTGGACATGGGCTTCATCGACGACATCGAAGCGGTGTTCCAATACCTGCCCAAGCAACGGCAATTGTTGCTCTTCTCGGCGACGATGCCGACAACCATCCGGCAATTGGCACAAAAATATATGCGCAAACCTAAGTATATCACCGTGAATCGCGGAGAAGTGACGGTTCCGGTCATCAAGCAAGTATACTATCGCGTGTTGGAAAACCATAAGATCGATGCGTTGTGCCGGATTTTGGACAGTGAGGAAGTAGATTTGTCCATTGTGTTCTGCCGTACCAAAAAAGGAGTCGATGAACTGACTGATGCGCTCCAGGCTAGAGGGTACCTCGCAGGGGGATTGCATGGGGATTTGGCACAGCAACAGCGTGACCGTGTGATGAATGCGTTCCGCCAGGGAGAAGTTGAATTGTTGGTTGCGACCGACGTAGCCGCTCGCGGCATCGATGTGGGCAGCGTTTCCCATGTGATCAATTTCGACATCCCGCAAGATGTGGAGAGCTATGTGCACCGCATCGGACGGACGGGGCGTGCGGGTCGCAAAGGGTTTGCTCTGACGCTTGTCACACCGCGGGAAATGAAACAATTGCGCACCATTGAACAGGAGACAGGCGTTAAACTGCGGGCGCGGGAGCTGCCCAGCTTGGAAGAAGTGGCCGCAAAGCAACAACAAAGCTGGATGGGCCAAATCGAAGAGATTGTGAAATCAGATGCGGATCTCTCGTTGTTTGAAGAAATGATCGAACAGATGAATGAGAAGCTTTCTGCGGAGAAAGTGGCTGCTGCGGCCATGTACCTGGCTTTCTCGGAGCGGTTCGTCAAGAATATCGATGCAACCTATCACTTTGGGGAAACGGGTGCTTCGCCCGGGATGGTGCGTTTCTTCATCAATGTTGGACGCAATGCCAACCTGAATCCGCAAGAGTTGGCCAAAGCGATCGCTGAACATGCAGGGATTGGCTTGCGGCAAGTAGGTAAGATCAACATTTATGACCGCTTCTCTTTTGTAGAAGTGCCGGAGGATGTGGCGCCATTCGTTTATGAAGCGTTGCGCCAATCCAAAATCAACGGGGCCCGTGTTAACATGGAACCGGCAAGACCGCGCAATAAAGGATAAAGTAAAGACCGCCCGACGCAATGTGTGGGCGGTCTTTTTTATTTCAACCATCATGAATGCCGAGCGCGATTTTGGCCAAGCGGGACATGCGACTTTTGTCCCATGGCGGGTTCCAGACGATATCCACTTGCACATCTGTCACCCCATCCACCTTTTGAACGGCGTCGCGCACTTGTTGCTCAATCGTGCCGGCGAGCGGGCATCCCATGGCTGTCAAGGTCATTGTCACTTGAACGCGTCCATCATCGTCGATATCCACTCCATAGACGAGGCCGAGGTTGACGATATCGATGTTCAGCTCGGGGTCGTTTACTTCTTCCAATTGCTCCATGATGCGCTCTCTGCATTTCTCTTTATCCAATCGAATATCCCCCTTTCTGTTTGTAATGTACCACATTTTGCTGTTGCCGACACCTGCAAAAAAAACGAATAAATGTTCGCTAATGATCTTGGCAGATGGATTAAAACAGGTTATGATGGGTATATGTGATTAAGCGGAAAGAGGAGGAACTGTGCATGTCAGATCGTCGTCAGGCGTTAGAAATGGCACTTAGACAAATAGAAAAGCAATTTGGCAAAGGCTCAATCATGCGGATGGGGGAAGAAACCACCCCGCAAGTGGAGACGATTTCCAGTGGGGCGCTGGCTCTGGATATTGCTCTGGGTGTCGGCGGATATCCACGGGGTCGGATTATCGAAGTGTATGGACCTGAGTCTTCCGGTAAGACCACTGTCGCTTTGCATGCGATTGCGGAAGTGCAACGCGCAGGAGGGACTGCGGCTTTCATTGATGCGGAACACGCGTTGGACCCTGTATATGCGCAAAAATTGGGTGTTAACATCAACGAATTGTTGTTGTCCCAACCAGACACGGGGGAACAAGCGTTGGAGATCGCCGAAGCGTTGGTGCGTAGTGGAGCCGTGGACATTATCATTATCGACTCTGTAGCGGCATTGGTGCCGAAAGCGGAAATCGAAGGGGAGATGGGTGACTCTCATGTCGGTTTGCAAGCCCGTTTGATGTCCCAAGCGTTGCGCAAGCTTTCGGGAGCGATCAACAAGTCCAAAACCATCGCCATCTTCATCAACCAAATTCGTGAAAAAGTGGGTATCATGTTCGGCAATCCAGAGACGACTCCGGGTGGACGGGCTCTGAAATTCTATTCCAGCGTTCGCTTGGAAGTGCGCCGCCAAGAGACGATCAAACAAGGAGCGGACATGGTCGGTAACCGAACCAAAATCAAAGTAGTTAAAAACAAGGTCGCACCTCCGTTTAAGCAAGCGGAAGTAGACATCATGTTCGGCGAGGGGATTTCCAAAGAGGGAAGCGTCCTTGATATCGCGGCTGAACTGGACATTGTCAATAAGAGCGGAGCATGGTATTCCTTCGAGGGGGATCGCCTCGGACAGGGCCGTGAAAACGCCAAGCAGTTCCTCAAGGATCACCCAGAAATCTCAGTGAAGATTGAAAATCGGATTCGTGCGCACTACGATCTGCCCCTGACACGAGTTGAAGAGAAACCGGCAGAGCCGGCCAAGGAAGAGAAGCGCGGCCGCAAGTCGAAAGAAAAAGAGGAGACCGCTCCTTCTCTTGAGGCGTGAGCTGAAGGGTGACCACAAGTGACCAATTACATCACCCGAATTGAGAAGTGTTCCAAGCAGGCGAAGCGTTACCGTATCTTCGTGGATGGGACGGAAGTATGTTCTGTCCACGAAGATGTGTTGGTCAAATTTCATCTGTACAAAGGGATGGAAATGGAGCCGTCCCAATTGGAAGAGTTGTTGCAAGCGGAAGAGTACAACAAGGTGAAGCAGGCCGTGATGCGGTATCTCTCTTACAAACCGCGCACGGTATACGAAGTGAAGCAACATCTCAAAGAGAAGGGATATGAGGCGGCTTTGGGTGAACAGGCGATCAAGGAGATGGAAGCGCAGGGCTTCCTGGATGATCGCCAGTACGCCAAGAGCTGGGTAGCTGAACGGCATCGGCACAAAGGATACGGTACGCTTCGTTTGCGTCAGGAATTGACCAAAAAAGGAGTGGCTTCATCTCATATTGATGAGGCGCTTGCAGAGATGGACGAAGAAGAACAGCGCCAGCTGGCAATGAAGATTGCCGAACGGCGCTATCTTCGTATATGCGGAGAACCTTGGCCGACGATTGAGCGCAGATTGGGGCAGTATTTGTTACGGCAAGGTTATCCTGTATCGTTAGTGTACGAGATTTTACGGGAATTTCGCGATCGTGATGAAGCTGAAAAGGGGAATGGTTGATGCGGATTTTATATTTTACTGATACGCATATCCGGGGAACCTCTCCGCGCAGCCGAACGGATGACTTTCAACTCACCATCCGGCGCAAGATTGAGGAAGTGATTGAAATCGCTGAACGGGAACAGGTTGATTTCGTGTTACATGGGGGCGATGTGTTTGACCGCCCCAACCTGTCTCCGGCCGTTGTGCGCGAGTTTGCCCAAGTGTTTCGTCGGTTTCGCGCACCGATTTATGCCATTGCTGGCAACCATGATATCTACGGTCACAATCCAAGCACGATTGAACGCACCATGTTGGGATTGCTGGATGCATTTGGCACGGTTCGGCTGATTAGCGACGGACAGAAGGTCAAGCTGGAGAAAGATGGTTTGGTCGTCCAACTCAGCGGACAACCTTTTCATTATGATTTGGATAAGCGGGAAGTTCATTTGGATTACCATGTGGAAAACGAATGCGAAGCAGCCTACTGCATTCATATGGTGCATGGCATGCTGGTGGATCGCGCGTTGCCGGAAGGGGTACCGCATACCATGGTGGGAGATGTCTGGTGTGACGCAGTGGACATTTTATTGACCGGCCATTACCATGCAGGATTTCCGTTGCAACACCGCGCCGGCAAATATATTGTCAATCCGGGCGCGCTGGCCCGCATCAACAACCACCCGTCGGAAATCAAACGGATGCCCCAAGTCGCCTTGATCGAACTGGGCGAGTCAATTCAAATCAGCCTGATTCCCCTTCGTTCGGCCACAAGCGGAGAAGAGGTGCTGGATCGTTCCTATATTGAGAAGAACATGTACCGGCAGGAGCAACTGGCTTCTTTCGTCCAACAGATCCGTTCTGCAACGGACTTTCAAGCGGTGGACGTAATGGATATCATCGACGAAATCTCCCGCCTCAACGGGATTGACGAAGAAGTCAAATTTGAAGCCCAACGGCGGATCGCCATTGAACAAGAGAAAGGAGAGGCCGGGCATTGAGCACCTTTAAGAAGTTGGTGATCGAGAACTTCCAGTCGCATCAGCATACGACGATAGATTTTTCGGATGGGTTAAACGTGTTTGTGGGCGCGTCAGACAGTGGGAAAAGCGCCATTTTGCGGGCCATCCGTTGGGTGCTGTTCAATGTGCCGCGCGGCTCAGATTACATCCGGAGCGGTGCCAAAGAATGCCGAGTCAGCTTAACCTTTGCTGACGGAACGGAAGTGGTGCGGGTGCGCAGTACTTCTGTCAATCGTTATCTGTTGCGAAAGCCAGGCGAAGAAGAACAGGTATTTGAGGGATTCGGCAATATGGTACCTCAAGAAATCGTCGACGCTCATGGCATTGAGCCGATCAAGCTGGATCAAAAAGAATTGTATGTCCACTTTGGCACCCAATTGGAGAGCCCGTTTCTTTTGTTTGAATCCAATCAGAATAAAGCCAAGACGATCGGGCGGATCAGTGGGGCACATCTGATCGATTATGCTTTGAAAAAAGCGAGCGCAGACCGTCAGCAGATCAATGCCCAGATCAAACAGCTCGAGCAATCCCGGGACGAGATCAAAGAAAAACTGCAACCGTATGAAAACATTGCGGAGCTGGAAGAACAAGTGTCGCTTGCCGAAGAGGCTTTCAGCAAGGCGACGGAACGGAAAGCGCTGTGCGAACGGTTGCGCAAGGCTCAAGAGCAGTTAGGTCTCCTTGGCATGGCCAAAGCGGGAACGGAGCAATTTATCGCCAGCTTGCGCCAGTTGCCCGAAGCGGAGAGAATCGTCCAACAACTGGAGACGCAGAAATTTCGATACCGCTTGTTGACAAGAGCCTATGAGCAATGGGGGCGTTTGCGACTGGAAAAGGAGAAAGTGAGCCGCATCATCGAGGCCGCTGCTTCCTTGCCGAGATTGGAAAAGGAGCTGGATTCGTTAAAACTGCGTCATGATCGTCTGGTTCGTTATGTCGAAAGCAAACGCAAATGGGACGAGCATCATGCTGAACGCCTGCGTTTGGAGAAGCGCTTGCAAGCAATGGTGCATGTCCGTGATGCGGACCAGGCGGTCGGACATCTTCAAAAACAGGCAGAGCGCTTGGCTAGACTGGTGCAATTGCAACGGAGATGGAAGCTTATCCAGCAAGAGAGCGATCAATGGAAACGCATCATTGAACGCAACGAGCGGGTTCCGGCAGTGTGGCAAGAGATGCTCCCCGCTTTGTCCATGAAGAAGGAGCGGTTAAACCGCTTGGTCGAATTGTATAAGCAATGGTCGGATGTGTCGAGGCGAGTGCAGATCGGCAAGGCGTTTTGCCGCGACAAAAAAGAAGAGATCAAGCGGTTGACCGAGGAGCTGGCTGCCTATATGAAGCGGTTGGGCAATTGTCCGATGTGCAAACGGCCGATTGAAGAACATGATATGGAACACTTGATTAACGAATATTTGGGAGGGTAGACCCATGAATGATATTGAAAAAAGCATCGAGTTGTTGCGGGCGCAAACAGAAAAAGCGAAAAATGAGCTTTTGAAAGCGGAGGGAAAGCTGGAGAACCTGATGCGCAACGAAGAGGAGATCATCAAAGAAGTACGTGAACTGGGAGTGGAGCCGGAGCAATTGGAGGAAGAAATCCGGCGCTTGGAAAAAGAGATCAATGAAGAGCTGCAAAAGGCGTGGGGCTATTTACCGCAGGAGCTGAGAAAGTGATATGACCGAGTCTTCGTTTACCCAATTGAATGAAGCGTTGTCTCGTGCGAGAAACGAGTTGATTGTGCGCAAGTCAGAACGTGACTTATATTTGGGGCAATTAAAACAAACGGAAGAGCGGTGGCAAATGTGCCTCAATGAGCGCGATTTGCTGGAAAAAGTGCGAGTGCTGTTCCAATTGTCGGCGGAACACGCCCGTGAGCAGGCAAAACAACAATTGGAGACACTGGTTACCAATGCGTTGAAATATGTCTTTGGGTCGGCGTTTCGATTTGAGATTGAACTGAAGGACCATGGCGGGACGCCGACGGCTGAATTTTATGTCGTCTCGACTTGGGATGGTCAAGAAATTAAAAACAGGCCGCAAGAAGCCCGGGGTGGGGGCATTGTGGACATCGTCTCGCTCGCTTTGCGCATCGCGCTGATCGAAACAGTGAAACCGCGTTTGAGCGGACCGATTATTCTTGATGAGCCGGGTAAGCATGTGAGTGAAGATTATATCGTCCCGATGATTGAGTTTCTAAAGTCAGTCGGGGAGACCTTTGGACGGCAAGTGATTATGGTGACGCACAACATCCATTTGACGGAATCGGCCGATGCGGCTTATTTTGTGCGCTTACAAGGCGGAAAATCAGTTGTTGAACAAAGTGGTCGCCTTGACAATGGGATTGCATAAATAATACAATTGACTTGTGTCTTTGCCTCTCTTGGGGCGAAGACACCCTGATTCCAACTGAAAACGTTTGTTAGTAAAGTGGAAAATGGTTCTAGCTGGTTTTTTCCAGCCTTCACCTGGTATAGCAAGACATGACGACGGACTACAAGCGAAGACCGAGTTCATCGGTCTTGTTTTTCTAAATAGAAAAAGAGGAGGTGAGCGAAGGATCGATGGTGTTTGAACCGATTGACATCATTCTGCTGTTTGCCTCTCTCGGAGTCGGACTCGGTGCGGGATACTGGATGAGGAAAACGGCAGCAGAAGCAAGAATCGGAAGCGCCGAGAAGGAAGCTGCCGAGATTATAGAGAAAGCTGACAAAGAAGCAGAAGCGCTCAAAAAAGAGAAGATTTTTGAAGCGCGGGATGAAGCGCATCGCCTGCGGAGTGAAGCGGAAAAAGAGATTCGTGAGCAGCGCAACGAATTGCAACGAATCGAACGCCGGTTAAATCAAAAAGAAGAGACGCTAGAACGCAAGCAACATGCAATTGAACAGCGTGAAGATGAACTGAACGGAAAAGAAAAGGAAATAGGATTACGCCAACAAGAGATTGATGAGCTATACCAGGAACAGAGAAAAGAAATGGAACGGATATCTGGATTAACCACCGAAGAAGCGAGACAGCTCATTCTGGCGAAAGTAGAGAATGAGATGCGTCATGAAACCGCGCAAATCATCAAAGAGATGGAACAGCAAGCGATCGAAGAAGGAGATCGACGGGCTCGCCGGATCTTGTCGTTGGCGATCCAACGGTGCGCGGCGGATCATGTGGCGGAAACGACCGTCTCCGTCGTGTCCTTGCCAAATGATGAAATGAAAGGACGAATCATCGGTCGGGAAGGGCGCAATATCCGCACGTTGGAAACTTTGACCGGGATCGATCTCATCATTGATGATACGCCGGAAGCCGTCATCTTGTCAGGGTTTGACCCGATTCGCCGTGAAGTGGCCCGCGTGGCACTGGAAAAATTGGTTGCCGACGGACGCATTCATCCGGCGCGAATCGAAGAGATGGTGGAAAAGTCACGCCGTGATGTGGACGAGCGAATCCGCGAATACGGGGAGCAAGCCACATTTGAAACGGGTGTGCACGGTTTGCATCCAGATTTGATTAAGATTATCGGCCGATTGAAATTCCGAACAAGTTACGGACAGAATGTGCTGAAGCATTCGATGGAGGTAGCCCATCTGGCGGGATTGTTGGCGGCTGAGCTGGGTGAAGATATTCACTTGGCTAAACGAGCAGGGCTGTTGCATGATATTGGTAAAGCGATCGACCATGAAATCGAAGGGTCGCACGTGGATATCGGTGTAGAATTGGCTAAGAAATACAATGAGCATCCCATTGTTATCAACAGCATCGCTTCCCACCACGGGGACTGTGAAGCGACCAGCGTGATTGCGGTTCTGGTTAGGGCGGCAGATGCGTTGTCCGCAGCCAGACCGGGGGCGCGGAGAGAAACGCTGGAAGCGTACATCAAACGTTTGGAAAAGCTGGAGGAAATCTGCGAGTCTTTTGATGGTGTGGAGAAATCATATGCCATTCAAGCTGGACGGGAAGTGCGGATCATAGTGAAGCCGGACGAAGTGGATGACGCAGAAGCGACGCGGTTGGCCCGTGAAATCACGAAGCAAATCGAAAACCAACTGGACTATCCCGGCCATATCAAAGTAACGGTCATCCGGGAAACAAGATCGGTTGAGTACGCGAAATAAAGTGGCCTTTGGGCCGCTTTATTTTTTACAAAGAGTTTGGAGGCTCAAACCATATATGAGAGTATTAATGATCGGCGATGTAGTGGGCAACATTGGTCGCCAAACACTAAAGACATATTTACCAAAACTGAAGCAAATGTACTCACCTGATGCGATTGTGGTTAACGGTGAAAACGCGGCCGCCAACGGACGTGGCATTCAACGCGCGATTGTGCGCGAATGGCTCGATGCCGGGATCGACTGTGTCACACTGGGAAACCATGCTTGGGGGCAAGGGGAAGTCTTTGACTTTATCGATGAGGAAGCCCATTTGATCCGACCAGCGAACTTTCCGAAAGGCACCCCTGGAAAAGGCATGACTGTCTTGTCTACAAAAGGGGGGAAGCTGGCGGTGATCAACTTGATGGGAAGAGCGTATATGGAATCGGCGCTTGATTGCCCGTTCCGCACCGCCGACCGCCTGTTGCAACAACTTTCTCACAATACTTATATCCTGATCGATTTTCACGCGGAGACAACGTCTGAAAAACAGGCATTTGCCTGGTATGTCGATGGCAGAGTGTCAGCGGTGGTTGGCACGCACACCCATGTGCAGACAGCGGATGAAAAGATTCTGCCCAAAGGGACGGGATATTTGACAGATGTGGGCATGGTGGGCCCATACGACAGCGTGATCGGGATGGAAAGAACAGCGGTAATCAAACGATTTGTCACGCAACTACCTGTGCGCTTTGAAGTGGCGAAGGGCAGAACGCAATTTAATGCCGTATTATTTGACTTTGATAAAGAAACAAAGAAAGCGAAAAAAATTAAACGGATTCGGATAGATGATGATATGCCTCTTATCGGTTGATTATAAATAAATTTATTTATGATTTTTTACCGGTATCTATGTAAATTAGAAGGAATTTTTATGTGTGGGTCGAATAGGATAGAAGTAGTGGACTCACTTCAACCATCGAGGAGGTACCTTCATGGAAGTATTAAAAGTTTCAGCAAAATCCAATCCGAATTCTGTTGCTGGTGCACTCGCCGGGGTCTTGCGTGAACGTGGTCAAGCAGAGATGCAAGCAATTGGCGCAGGGGCGCTAAATCAAGCTGTCAAAGCAGTTGCGATTGCACGAGGGTTTGTCGCGCCGAGTGGAATTGATCTTATCTGCATTCCAGCCTTTACGGATATTGTGATCGATGGTGAAGAGCGTACCGCGATTAAATTAATCGTGGAACCTCGATAATTTATGGAAACAATATATTCAAAAAAACCTGTTTATTTATATAGACAGGTTTTTTTTTAAGTGGAGGGAAATGGGATGAGATGGATAGATGGTCATTGCGACGTGTTGAGTAAAATGTGGCGCGATCCCCAGTACCGTACTTTTTACGATCAAGGGTCTCCGTTGGACAGTTCTTATCATTGTTTGCGTGAGGCGGGTGTGGCCATGCAAGTGTTTGCCGTGTGGACGCCGGAGTCGGTGCCGCGGCAACAACGCTTGGCTGTGGCGCTCAAAGAGATCGATTTTTTTTATGAGGAAGTGGTTCGGGATGGTTCGCGGGTTTTCTTGGTCACCGACGGAGGACAAATGGATGAATGCGGACATGGGCGCATCGGGGCGCTGTTACTGTTGGAGGGGGCAGACGCCTTGCATGGGGACTTGGCCAATCTACGCTTGTTTCACCGGCTCGGCGTGCGGCAAATGGGGTTGACCTGGAATTTTGCCAATGAGGTAGCTGACGGCATCTATGAAGAGCGCGGTGGGGGATTGACGCGGTTTGGGCGTCAAGTGATTATAGAGATGAAGCGGCTGGGGATGATCTTGGATGTTTCCCATCTATCTGACAGAGGGTTTTGGGAAGTGATTGAGGAAACAGGCTTGCCCATTCTCGCTTCACATTCCAATTGCCGAACGGTGTGCGCACATAAACGCAACTTAGGAGATGAGCAGATCGAAGCGCTCATCCAACGCCAAGGATTGATCGGGGTCACGTTTGTGCCGGAGTTTGTACACGATTGCGCGGCTGAGGCTACGATCGACCAAGTGCTCCGTCATGTTGAGCATATTTGCACCCTTGGGGGAGCGGATCATCTGTTTTTTGGCTCAGACTTTGACGGGTTTGCCAACAAGTTGCCCGGATTGGAGAGCTACAACCGCCTTCCGCAATTGGTGGAAGCCTTGTCAAAAAGGTATGGAGACGATCTCGTCCGCAAGTGGGGCTGGGAGAATGGCAAACAGTTTTACCAGAGACATTTGTCCCCATAAAAAAGCGTAAAAAAAGACGTGAGGTGGATCTCCTTTTCGCAAAAAGCACCAGATGATTAAAAAAAAGAGAAATTGGGTTGTAAGCGGGCTTTACCCGGTTGCTTTTTAATGGGTAGAGGACTAGAATTAATACATGAAAATGCTATCACTCACAAGGAAGCGTTATTCCGTCTTCTTCTTTGTGAAGAGGGTTGCAAATTTCTTATTATTGTGTAGTGTGTGGCAGGATTAAAGGAGATGAGTTCATGGTTAAGCAGCTTTCGTGGAAAGTGGGCGGACAGCAGGGGGAAGGTATCGACAGTGCGGGGGAAACCTTGTCGACCGCACTAAATCGCAAGGGCTATTATCTATACGGTTACAGGCACTTCTCCTCACGCATCAAAGGCGGGCATTCCAATACCAAGATTCGCATCAGCACAAGCCCGGTTCGCTCCATTTCCGACGAGCTGGATATTCTTGTTGCATTTGACCAAGAAACAATTGACTTAAATGCGCATGAGTTGATTGCAGATGGTGTGATCTTGGCTGATGCCAAATTTAATCCAACCGTTCCGGAGGGAGTCACTGCACACCTTCTCGCAGTTCCATTCACCAAAATTGCGGAAGAAGTTGGCATGGCCCAAATGAAAAACATGGTGGCCGTGGGTGCTTCCATCGCATTGCTGGGACTGTCGGTTGACGCCTTTAAAGATGTGATCGAAGAAAGATTCGCCAGAAAAGGGCAAAAAGTAGTAGACAAAAATATGGAAGCGATCACAAAAGGCCATGAGTATGTGCAAGAGCAGATCGGCAACACCATTACAAAGTTCCGCTTAGATCCATCTGATGGCAAAAAGCGCTTATATATGATCGGAAATGATGCCATTGCGTTGGGAGCGGTCGCTGCAGGTGCGCGTTTGATGGCGGCATATCCAATTACGCCGTCTTCTGAAATCATGGAATACCTCATCAAAAAGTTGCCTGAGCTCGGTGGTACAGTAGTGCAAACCGAGGACGAGATCGCTGCGATGACGATGGTGATCGGCGCCAACTATGGTGGTGTGCGTGCGTTGACGGCGTCTGCCGGACCGGGGCTCTCCTTGATGACTGAAGCGATCGGCCTCGCCGGAATGACTGAAACGCCAGCTGTCATCGTCAATACCCAGCGCGGGGGTCCAAGCACCGGGTTGCCGACCAAGCAGGAGCAAAGTGACGTATTGGCCATGCTTTACAGCACTCACGGGGAAATTCCGAAAATCGTGTTGGCTCCGAGCACGGTGGAAGAGTGCTTCTATGACACGATTCAAGCCTTCAACTTGGCGGAGCAATATCAATGTCCGGTTATTATCTTGTCGGACTTGGCGCTTTCCCTCGGTAAGCAAACCGTCAATCCGCTTGACTATGATCGGATCGAAATCAAGCGCGGAAAATTGGTTGACTGGAACGAAGAGTTGCCGCCACTTGAAAATTCACAGCTGTTCCCGCGTTACGAATTCACGGAAGACGGCATTTCTCGCCGCGTTCTGCCAGGGAAAAAAGACGGCTTGCATCATGTGACCGGGGTAGAACACGATGAAACGGGGCGTCCATCGGAAAATCCGCTCAATCGTAAACGGATGATGGATAAACGCTTGTCCAAGTTGAGCAATGGCATCGACTTCGACACCCCTGTATTCCTGGATGCGCAACATGACGAGGCAGATCTTCTGATCGTGGGCTTCAATTCCACCCGCGGCACGATCACGGAAGCAAAAGAGCGGTTGGAAGAAGAAGGATTGAAAGTGAATCATGCCCACATCCGCCAAATTTTGCCTTTCCCGACGGAGATCATGCAACAGCAAATCCAAAAGGCGAAAAAAGTGTTGGTTGTAGAAAATAACGCGACAGGACAATTGACCAATCTGATCAAAATGCATGTAGGATTCGCCGAGAAATTAGTTCACTATGGCAAATACGATGGAAATCCATTCTTGCCATCTGAAATTTACAAACAATGTAAGGAGCTGTTGGTTCATGGCCACATTTAAAGATTTTCGCAACAAAGTAAAGCCCAACTGGTGCCCAGGTTGTGGTGATTTCTCTGTGTTGGCCGCCATGCAGCGTGCTTTCGCCAATCTTGGGTTGGAACCGCATGATGTTGCAGTCGTTTCGGGAATTGGTTGTTCAGGACGCATCTCAGGTTATGTGAATGCATATGGCTTGCACGGTGTGCATGGTCGTGCCTTGCCAATCGCCCAAGGCTTGAAGCTCGCTAACCGCGATTTGACGGTGGTTGCCGCTGGTGGTGACGGAGATGGTTTTGCGATCGGGATGGGACATACTGTTCACTCGATCCGCCGGAATGTGGACATCACCTACATCGTGATGGATAACCAAGTGTACGGATTGACCAAAGGACAAACTTCGCCCCGCAGTGAGATGGGTTTCAAAACCAAGAGTACGCCAAGTGGTTCGATTGAATCGGCCATCCATCCGATGGAAATGGCGTTGACAGTGGGAGCCGGATTCGTGGCGCAATCGGTTTCCAGCGATTTGAAGCAATTGACCCACGTTATTGAAGAAGGTATCAAACACAAAGGGTTCTCTTTGATCAACGTTTACAGCCCATGTGTTACCTACAACAAAGTCAACACGTATGACTGGTTCAAGGAGAATCTCGTAAACCTGGACAACGACGAGAATTACGACGCCTCCAACCGTTCCATGGCTATGCAGAAGTTGATGGAACATCACGGCCTGGTGACAGGTATTATCTATCAAAACAAAGAGCGCAAATCCTACGAAGAGATGATCAAAGGGTTCAAAGAAGAGCCGCTCTCTAAGCAGGATTTGATGCTTGATCGTGAGCACTTTGATAAATTAGTGGCTGAGTTTGCATAATAAGTAGAAAAACCACTTCCTTGCCTTGGGGAGTGGTTTCTTCTTACAAAGGAGGCGGCTTTCGACCATGCGGTGGACTGTGCTGGGATGTTATTCCCCTTATCCGGCGCCGGGTGGGGCGACATTGGGGTATTTGTTGGAAGCGGATCAAAAGCGCATCCTAATCGATTGTGGTAGTGGTGTGTTGGCACAACTGGCCAAAATGATGCCGATTCATGAACTGGATGCTGTGTTTTTATCCCATTTGCATCATGACCATATCTCCGATTTCTTTGTCTTGCAATACGCGTTGTTGGTTGCTAGCAACCAGCAAAAACGAAAGCGTCCCCTGCCTGTATGGGCGCCAGCGGAACCCGCCCATTGGTACGCAAAGCTGAGTTATCAAAACTTGATCGACAAACGGCCGATAGGAACAGAGTCGGTCAGCATAGGCAAGCTCACATTTAGCTTTCATCGCACCGACCACGCCATTCCGTGTTATGCCATTCGCATTTCCGACGGGGAAAAAACGATTTTGTATGGCGCTGATGCTGGTCCGAAAACGGATTGGTTGGCGATGGGGAGAAAGCCGGATCTGTTTGTGTGCGAGGCGACGTATCTACATCAGGAGCTACCGGCGCATCCCATAGGGCATTTGTCCGCCAAACAAGCAGCGGAAGCCGGCGTGGCGCTTCAAGCCAAGCGATTACTGTTGACCCATTTGTATCCGGAACGAGACCCTGAGCCGCTCGGAGAGGAAGCGCAAGCCGTGTTCCCTGGTCCCTGCCAGGTCAGCCGGATCGGCATGCAAATAGATGTTTGAATCATGCCTTCGATAATTTTTTGATAGCTAGAATGGACAGGGTCAGATATAATTTGTTTATTGATTAAAATGAAGATGTCCCTCATATAATCGCAAGAATTGGCTTGCGAGTTTCTACCGGATGACCGTAAATCATCCGACTACGAGTGGGCAAAAAGGCAAAGACGGGTGCGTCTTTGTCTTTTTCCATGGAGAGAAAGCCTAGGTCGTTGGCTCACTCACCGAAGGGGCTTTTGCTGTGGGAGGAGAAGCTGTTATGCAATTGTTGAAAGAGAAGATACGCCAAGAAGGAAAGGCGTTATCATCCGAAATTTTAAAGGTGGACTCATTTTTAAATCATCAAATTGATCCGGAGTTGATGCAAGCGATTGGCCAAGAATTTGCACGCCGATTCGCCAATGATGGCATCACGCGGATATTGACGATCGAATCGTCGGGGATCGCCCCGTCGGTCATGGCCGGATTGGCATTAGGTGTTCCGGTTGTCTTCGCCCGCAAGCGCAAATCCTTGACATTGCAAGAGGATTTTTATGAAGCCAAGGTGCATTCGTTCACCAAACAACAAACTAACACCATCGTAGTCTCCAAAGCGCATTTGGTTGCAACGGACAAGGTGTTGGTGATTGATGATTTCTTGGCCAATGGACAAGCGGCGGAAGGATTGATTGATATTGTCCAACAAGCCGGAGCGACGCTCGCCGGAGTTGGGATTGTGATAGAAAAATCGTTCCAAGAAGGCGGCGACCGGTTGAGAAGAAAGGGGATACGAGTAGAATCATTGGCTTCCGTTGCGGCGTTGGCGGAGGGAAAAGTGACGTTTGCCGGGGAGTGAGCGAACAAGCCCAGTTTCTGTGTTATGCAGAAGCTGGGCTTGCTTATGTGTGCAGTTTGGTTATGACGAACCGATTCGCGACAGGGAGGCGATTTTTAATCTCTGGCCAATCCTCGCGTGTCAGTCCATAGATAACGGCATTACGGACCGTGCCATTATATAACTTGCGTTCGTTGCGGATAAGCCCTTCTTTGCGCACGCCCAATTTCTCGATGGCCCGTTGGGCGAGAAGGTTTCGCTCATCTGTTTAAAACAAGCCCCGGTTTTTCAAAGGCATTGAAACAAGAGGTATTTGCATTCAGTGTTGATTCCCGTCCCCTGCGCGCAAGGGGCGTAATAGGTGTGGCCGATCTCCGTCGTCAATCGGTCAGTGCACAGATCATACAGACAGGTGGCACCCATGATTGAGTTGGTTAAGGAGTCAATCACGACAAATGGAAGCATGGTTCACATTGCGCTTCATGTCCTCCAATGAAGCCATGGGGGTGATCATGTAATCACAAAGATGGGGAGAGTCCTTGATGATGCTGTACAGAGGTTCTGCGTGTGTTGGTTGCAATAGGTGGAGTGCATAGCGCCAGCCGATTAATTGCATCGTATCACCTTCCGGTTCAAATATGTGTGAATAGCTACAAGGTTATTTTGCATAAATCAGAGGCAGTGTACGGCTTTTAACTATCATCATAAACAAGTTTGCTTTGCAGACTTGCTGAATTAGGTCAAGTACAGCAGTATGAGGTGATTCGCAGCGGGGACCTTGAAATTGGCAAGTTGTATGACTTGCCGAAAATGGCGAATATAGGAGAATTCATTGATCTAGTTGCACAGATCAGGTATAATAACTTAGTTAAATGAGCACTTTATGATCATTTTGAGCCGTGATGGCTCTTGGCATAGAACACAGGATCTTAAGTTTGTTCAGAAAGGATGGACACGACATGGGCAAACAAGTGAAAGATTACAGCCAATATTTTGTCGCGCCAGATTTGAAACAGGCCAAAAAACGGGGCAAAGAGGATGTACAGGTACTCCAATTTGAGCAAATCCCGGAAAACATGCGCTCTGTGGGAAAAGGCAAAAAATACATGATTGAGACGTACGGATGCCAGATGAATGTCCATGATAGCGAGACGATTGCCGGGATTTTGGAAGAAATGAGTTATACCCGCACCAATCGTGAAGAGGAAGCAGACATCATCCTCCTCAACACTTGCGCGATTCGTGAAAACGCGGAGGACAAAGTGTTTGGAGAATTGGGCCGTTTAAAGCAACTCAAGCTGGAAAACCCGGATCTGATTTTGGGTGTTTGCGGTTGCATGTCTCAAGAAGAGGTGGTTGTGAACCGTATCCTACAGAGTTACCAGCATGTTGACTTGGTTTTTGGTACGCATAACATCCACCGCTTGCCTGTTTTGCTTCAAAATGCGCTCTTCTCCAAGGAAATGGTGATCGAAGTTTGGTCTAAAGAGGGCGACGTCGTTGAAAACATGCCAAAAGTACGTGAAGATGGTTTGCGCGCTTGGGTGAACATCATGTACGGTTGTGACAAGTTCTGCACGTACTGTATTGTTCCATATACGCGGGGGAAAGAGAGAAGCCGCCGTCCAGAGGATGTGTTAAACGAAATCCGCGAATTGGCGCGCAAAGGTTATCAAGAAGTGACGTTGCTGGGGCAAAACGTCAACGCATACGGTAAGGACTTTGAAGACATCGATTACACCTTTGCCCATCTCATGGATGATGTTCGTAAGATCGGTATTCCGCGCGTGCGCTTCACCACAAGCCACCCGCGCGATTTTGACGATCATCTCGTTGAAGTGCTGGCAAAACGGGGGAATTTGGTGGAGCACATCCACTTGCCAGTGCAATCGGGCAGTTCCGAGGTCTTGAAGCTGATGGCCCGTAAATACACTCGCGAGCAGTATCTGGAACTTGTCCGCAAAATCAAGGAAGCGATCCCAGATGTGGTGCTGACGACGGACATCATCGTCGGATTCCCAGGTGAAACGGATGAACAATTTGAAGAAACCTTGTCCTTGGTGAAAGAAGTGGAATACGATTCGGCCTTCACCTTCATCTACTCTCCACGAGAAGGCACACCGGCGGCCAAGATGAAAGACGATGTGCCGATGGAAGTGAAGAAAGCACGCCTACAACGCCTGAATGAAGTGCAAAATGAAATTAGCCGCCGCAAGAACGAAGCGTTGCGCGGCAAAATCGTAGAAGTGTTGGTTGAAGGGGAAAGCAAAAAGAATCCGGATGTGCTCTCTGGACGCACTCGCACCAATAAGTTGGTAAACTTCAACGGTCCGAAGCACCTCATTGGGAAGATGGTACACGTACGGATCGATGAACCGCAAACTTGGACGCTAAAAGGCGTTTGGGTTGATCAGGAGTCCCGTGTGGTGGGTGGTTGAGATGTCAAGACACGCGATCTTGTCCGAAGCACGCAACTTCGCTGCCTTGTTGGAGCGCAGTGCAGAAGTGAAACGCTTTCGGGATGCGGAGAGGCAAGTGAACCAAAGCGATGCAGTGCAACAGACGATCGCATCCATTAAGCGCAAGCAAAAAGAGCTGGTTCATGCGAAGCATTATCAGAAGCCGGAGTACAGCCGTTTGCTTGAGCAAGAGCTGGAAAAATTGAATGGACATTTGAATCATTTGCCTATCGTGCGCGAATACCAACAGGCGCAAGTAGAGGTTAACGGCTTGTTGCAGACGATCCAGCAAGTGATCGCCGACACTGTCTCCCAAAAAATCGACGTGGAGACGGGTGGGGAGACAGCTAGCGGTTGCGGCGGAGGAGCTTGCAGTTGCCGCTAAAAAAAGACAACCCTGTGGAGAATTTCCACAGGGTTTTTTTTGCACTCTAGACACTTGCCCTGCATACACTTGTTATTGAACGATGATTGGAGGAGGGAAGGAGATTGTCTAATACAGATAGACCAGTTGAATACCGCCAGATTTTGACCAAAGCGGTATGCGGAAAAGGTCGGAAATTTTCTCAGATGTCGCATTCTATTCAGCCGCCAGACAATATTGACACCATTCTTGGTGCTTGGGTTATCAATCACAACTATGATTGCCACAAAGTGGGAGAGGCCGTCGAAGTACGAGGCAGTTACGACATCAATATTTGGTATTCGACCAAAGGGAATACCAAAACAGATGTTATGCAAGAAACCGTCTATTATACGGAACAGGTACCCCTCACATTTTATGATCGCAACACCCGCGAGGCATCTGTTTCCGTGTCTGCGGCGGTGACGCAAGCACCCAATTGTATTGAAGCGTCCATTGCCTCCCACAAAGACGGAGTGACGGTTCGGGTCGAAAAGGAGTTTTTGGTTGAATTGACAGGTGAAACCAAAGTGTGCGTTCCGGTGTATCCGCTCGAGTACGCCGAAGGCGATGAAAAAGACGTGTACGAAGGAATCAGTGGAGACGCAGAAGACGATTTTCATGATCTTGATCCCAATCTGGTTATTGATGAACTGGAAGATTAATCTGTCTTGCGGCTGCTGGCGATTTTGCCAGGAGCTTTTTTATTTGCCCAGACAAGACAGTGGAAAAAAGACTAACCAATTTAATGCAGGTGACATATGATAACAGCATAAAATTTCCTCGAACAGCGACGGCGCGGGATAGAGAAAGGGGAAAGCTTCATGGTAGCCGCCACCCTTCCTTACGAATCGATAAAAAATGATGAAGAATTGAGAAAGCTGGTTTTGGACGGGGATCGAACGCTCGTTCCTTCGATTGCTTTGCAACTGCCGCAAGCGCCGCAGTTATCCAAAGCGATGCTGACTTTGAATGAGGAGCAACAGGTGGAACGGGCAATTCAGCCGCGTGTGCGAAGAGAGCAGCTTCAATTGCATGGTATCGCGGTAAATGATAAGTTCAAATTTGTGAGGGAGTATCTTTTTTTCATATTTCAGACCGAAGTGTTGACTGCATATTGTTCCACGGAACAAACCGTGTGGTTGGCCAATCACCAACAAAAGCGAACACGGTATCGGCGGGTAAAAGAACAGGATCGGCCGCGTGAGTACCGTCGGGCTAAACTGTTGGCTACCCGCACGATTTATGCATTGGGACTGGATTACGGCATGGTCAAAGTCGGTGCGGTCAGCGGTGGCAAACTTGTCGTTGCAGGCCTCACAGTGACGCCTTCGTTGGGTGAGGATGGAATCAAAAGCTTCCTCAACGCATTGAAAGGTTATGTTGCTCAGTGTGTCGAGCCGAAACCGGAACCGGAGCAAATCGTGTTGGGGGCCGATCCGGAATTTGTAATGGTTGGACCCGACGGAAAATTGGTCATCGCCTCCGAACTGATACCGGTGCGGGGGGAGATCGGCTGCGATGCGATTTGGTTGGGGGAAGACCGTGGCAAGAAGCCGCTGTTTGAATTGAGGCCCACACCTACCTCCGACCCGAAAACCATGGTGATGAGCATTTATCGCCTGCTGACCAAACTGGCCAGGAAGACGAGGCATATCCAGGGAAAATGGCTAGCTGGGGGAATGCCTTGGAGCGGTTTTCCTTTAGGGGGGCATATTCATTACAGCGGCATCAAGCCAAACTTTAAACTGTTTCGGGCATTGGATAACTATATGGCTCTTTTGTTTGTGATTGCCGAAGATGTGAAAGGAATCGACCGCAGGCCGAAATACGGCTATTTGGGAGATTATCGGTTTCAGCCGCATGGGGGATTCGAATATCGTACGCCGCCGAGCTGGTTGGTCTCCCCTACATTGACCAAAGGGGTGTTCGCCCTGGCCAAATTGATCGCTTGCAATTACCGCACCCTTCCTTATTTCCCGTTGCAAGACCCAGAAATCCAGCGCGCTTATTATATGGGCCGCAAAGCGTTGATCTACCGCTGGTTGCCCAACTTATGGGAAAAGCTGAAGAAATGCGCTGATTATGAGTTATACAAAAAGCCGTTGGATGACTTGTTCCATTATCTCCTATCCGGTGAAACATGGGATGAGACACAAGATTTCCGCAAAGTTTGGTACCTGCCTCCATATCAGCAGGCGCTTGTCAGGAAAAAAACTTTGTGAACAAATGGGATGACTCCAGATTTTCATGTTAAAATAGGTGAATGAAAAATATATGCGGAGGAAGAGACCATGTCGCAATATACTCCGATGATGCAACAGTATTTATCGATAAAGGCACAATATCCTGATGCCTTTTTATTTTTTCGCCTCGGCGATTTTTATGAAATGTTTTTTTCTGATGCTGAAAAGGCAGCGGAAGAGCTGGAGATTACGTTAACCAGCCGAGATGGGGGAAAAGAGCGGATTCCCATGTGTGGGGTTCCCTATCATTCGGCGCATACGTATGTGGAAAAGTTGATCGAAAAAGGGTATAAAGTGGCGATATGTGAACAAGTGGAAAATCCGGCGGCGGCCAAAGGGGTGGTGAAACGGGAAGTGGTTCGAGTTATTACTCCCGGCACCATCATTGAAGAGAACATGCTGGTTGAGCAAGAAAACAATTTCTTGCTCGCACTTGCCGGTTTCGGTGGAACGATGGCGCTCGCTGCGGCGGATCTGTCCACGGGGGAATGCCATGTCACCGAATTGTCAGGTTCATTGGATTGGATTATTGATGAAGCGGCCAGCTATGAGCCCAAAGAAGTTTTGCTCGATGAGGGATTGCATGGGAATGATGCCTTCCGTGAAGCGCTGTCGGGCAGATGCAAATGTTTGGTGAATCCGCTCACCCTGGAAAAGCTGGTTGAACAAGAATTGGCGGAAGAGCTGCCGGAGCAATTTGCCAATTTCCATGAGGTTTGCACGTCCGAGCCCTTGCGGCGCGTACTCAGCATGTTGTTTGCCTATCTGAAGCAGACCCAAAAGCGTACCCTGGGGCACTTGCGTCGTTTGCGCCGGTATGATGCCAAACAATTCATGATGCTGGATGAAGCGGCACGGCGCAATCTCGAATTAACGCGGACACTGGGTGAAGGCAAAAAACGGGGTTCCCTGCTGTGGTTGCTTGACCAAACAGCAACGGCCATGGGGAGCCGTCTGCTTCGTAAGTGGTTGGACAAGCCCCTGTTGAACGTATCGGACATCAAGCGGCGCCAAGACACAGTAGCAGCGTTTTTGTCAGATTTCATCCTGCTGGATGAAGCGCGCGAGATGTTAAAGCAAGTGTATGATTTGGAGCGCCTTGCAGCACGGATTTCGTTTGGCTCAGCCAATGCGAGGGACCTGACCAATGTGAAGCGTTCATTAAGTGTCATCCCTCACTTGCGCGAGCGATTGATGCGGTCGGATCATGATGAATTGGCCGCGTTGGGTGAGCAGATGGATGAGTGCCAGGCACTCCGGGAGTTGATTGACCGCGCAATTGTGGATGAACCCCCTGTTTCCGTCAAAGAAGGCGGCATCATGCGGGAAGGATACCATGCTGATCTGGATCAATTGCGCGCCATCCAAAAAGACGGCAAAAGTTGGATTGCGCAGTTGGAACAGCAAGAACGGGAAGCGACGGGCATCAAGTCGTTGAAAATCGGGTATAACCGGGTATTCGGTTACTATATCGAAGTGACAAAATCCAATTTGCAGCATGTACCAGAGCGGTATCAACGGAAGCAGACCCTGGCCAATGCGGAACGGTTTGTGACCCCCGAGTTGAAGGAACGGGAGCAATTGATTTTGAACGCCGCCGAAAAATCGGTGGAAATGGAATATGAGCTGTTCACAGAAGTGCGCAACCAAGTGGCGCAAGAGGTGACCCGTTTGCAACATTTGGCGGAGAAGGTGGCTGAAATCGATGTGCTACAAGCTTTTGCCATCATCGCCCAAAAATATCGGTACGTGAGACCGGAAGTTCATCAAGCGGATCGCCTGCATATCAAACAGGGACGTCATCCAGTGGTGGAGGCGGCCACAAATGTGGATGACTTTGTGGCCAACGATGTGACTCTGGATGGAGATAAACGGCAAATCTTGCTGATTACCGGACCAAACATGGCTGGTAAAAGCACCTATATGCGCCAAGTGGCTTTGATCACGCTGATGAGCCAGATCGGAAGTTATGTGCCGGCGGAATACGCTGAAGTTTCCATTGTAGATCGCATTTTCACCCGCATCGGTGCGGCGGATGACCTGATTGGCGGGCGCAGTACCTTTATGGTGGAGATGGCTGAAACGTGCCATGCCTTGCGGGAAGCGACCTCCCGTAGCCTGATTTTGCTCGATGAAGTGGGGCGGGGTACGTCCACTTATGATGGGATGGCTTTGGCGCACGCCATTGTGGAATACATCCACGACCATATCGGGGCGAAGACATTGTTCTCCACACATTACCATGAGTTGACGGAACTGGAGCGGCAACTAGCCCGATTGGTCAATGTACATGCCCAATGCATTGAGAAGGACGGCAAAGTAGTCTTTCTGCACCGGATCGTCCCCGGCGGGGCGGACAAAAGTTACGGTATTCATGTTGCTGAATTGGCAGGTTTGCCGCAGCCGGTGATCCATCGTGCCAAAGAGATATTAGGGGAATTGGAAGGGCGCTTTCACGCTTCGCCGGAACCTGCCGACCCCAAACCGGATGATTCCGCCCAGCTGTCATTGTTTGACTACGCGGCCAAAACTACTTCGCCTGCGAAAAATGAAACGGCTAACCATGTGGCTGAGTCAGAGCAAGGGAACGGCACGACCACGGCGCTTTTGTCGGCTAAGGAGCAAGAAATCATTGAAGCATTGCGGCAATGGGACTTGATGATGAAGAACCCATTTGAGTGCATGCAATTTTTATATGAATTGAAACAGAAATTGTAACTGATCAGTGAGGAAGGAGGGCGAAAGCGTGGGCAGAATCCAAGTGTTGGACGATCATTTGGCCAACCAGATAGCTGCGGGAGAAGTGGTTGAACGGCCGGCTTCAATTGTGAAAGAGTTGGTGGAAAACGCAATTGATGCGGAGGCGACCCGTATCCAGATTCACATCGAAGAAGGCGGCATTTCCTTAATCCGTGTCTCTGACAACGGAATCGGGATGGATCGAGAAGATGCGATCTTGGCCTTCTCCCGGCATGCGACAAGCAAAATCAAGCGCGAACGGGACCTGTTTTCGATCAAAACCCTGGGCTTTCGCGGTGAAGCCATGCCCAGCATCGCCTCGGTTGCGCGGGTGACTCTGACCACGGCCCATGATCCTTCGCAACTGGCGACAGTGGTGCGGATCGAAGGAGGCGAACTCCTCTCAGTTGAGGATGCCTCCCGCTCCCAAGGGACAGATGTGGTGGTAAAAGAGCTTTTTTACAATACACCGGCTCGTTTGAAGTACCTGAAAACGGTCAACACTGAGGTTAGCCATGTGGCGGATGTTGTCGGACGGCTGGCCTTGGCCCATCCACATATCTCTTTTGCACTTAGCCATAATCAACGGGAGCTGTTTCGCACGAGTGGTGACGGCAAGTTGCTGCATGTGCTGCACGCCCTGTACGGCAAGCAGGTGGCGAGCCGGATGGTGGCGTTTGCGGGGGAAGACGCGGACTTTGCCATCGCGGGTTATGTGACCAAACCGGAAATCACTCGTTCCACTCGTTCCTATCTATCCACCGTGTTAAATGGCCGGTTTGTTCGTTCCATACCGATTACACAAGCCATTTTGCGCGCCTATGGCACATTGTTGCCGAATGGACGTTATCCCATCGGTGTGCTGACGGTGCAGATGGACCCCAAATTGGTTGATGTAAATGTGCATCCCGCTAAATTGGAAGTGCGGTTAAGTAAGGAAAAAGAGTGTTGCCGGTTGGTAGAGGAAGCGATCACGCAGGCGTTCAAAGCGGAGCGGTTTGTGCCGGGCGCGATGGGGAGTGTAGGGCAAGCTCGGATCAAAACGACGGTTGTCCAGGACGAGCTCTCGTGGGAGAAGATGGAGGCACCGCCGTCCAAATCAATAAACAAGCCTATTTATCCGCCCCTACAACCGAGCGGGGATCGGGTGATGGAGGCCAGTACGAGCGATGCTGGTGACTTGGAAAAGGTGCCACAACCGCTCCAGACGCGCGGGCAGGAATCTTTCAGACAGGAAAAGTTGGTAGCAGAGGAGCCAAAGCCGCTCACATTCACACCGCCGCGACCGCCTAGCGCTCCGTCACAACCCGCTTACCAGTCAGCTTTGACCTCGTTTGCCAAACGTGAAGAAGCTGCGCCCGCTCCTTCGGTTGCGCAGGTGGAAGAAACGGAATGGACGGAATCGGCGGAGACTGATTCCACATCCCCGCGTTTGCCGGAAATGGAGCCGTTGGCGCAGGTGCACGGCACTTATATAGTGGCCCAATCCAAAGATGGCTTTTATCTGATTGACCAACATGCGGCGCATGAGCGCATCTATTATGAGATTTATTCACGCAAATTGGGCGAAGAAAATACCAAGCAATACCCCTTGCTCATTCCGTTGACGATTGAGTGTTCGCCCGCGGAAGCTGAGCTGTTGGAAGCCAAATTGGCGTATTTGCGGCAGTGGGGGTTGGAAATGGAGCCTTTTGGGGGAACGACGTTTGTTGTCCGAGCCTATCCCACTTGGTTTCCACGAGAAGACGCGGAGAGCCTGGTTCACGAAATCATTGAGTGGCTGAAGGAGCATGGCAAAGTGGATACGGGTGCGCTGCGTGATGCGACGGCCAAGATGATGTCCTGCAAAGCGGCGATCAAAGCGAATCGGCATTTGCGCCGTGATGAGATGGAAACCTTGTTGGTGCAGTTGAACCAATGCGAAAATCCGTTCACTTGCCCGCATGGCCGTCCCATTTTTGTTCATTTCTCCAGCTATGAGTTAGAAAAAATGTTTAAGCGAGTGATGTAGAACCGTGTTTGTGACAACGTCTTTTCATCCAGGAACGAAAGAAATCCAAGAAGCCCGGTATCTGTCTGCATTGTTGGGAATTCCCTATGTGATGCGGGAACGTCATTCGCTGCCTGATTTGTTTGCACAAACGGGTGAATCTCGGGCGGTCATTGTGACGAAACAGGGATGGCGGGTGGAGGAGGAACAAGGTCAGCCTTTTTTCTTTCATCCCAGTATGTCCGCGCTCAGGATCAAGCAGTTGTTGAATGGAGATTCCGATGCGATGGTGGAATGTGCGGGGCTTAAGCCGGGAGACCGCGTACTTGATTGCACCTTGGGCATGGGCGCGGACGCCGTTGTAGCGGCTCATGTCGTGGGAGATGAGGGACAAGTGGTGGCTCTTGAAAGCCAGCCGGTGATTGCTGCTATCGTAAAACATGGCCTAAAAACGTATGAGACCGATCGCAAAGCCTTGCACCGTGCATTGCGGCGGGTCGAAGTGGTTCAGGCGGATTATCGAACCTATCTGCCATTATGCCAAGATAATTCGTTTGATGTGGTGATGTTCGATCCGATGTTCCGGGAGACGGTACAGGCTTCAAATGCCATCCAACAGTTGAAACCGTTGGCCAATCCAGAACCGTTGGATGAGCGCTCTGTCCGGGAAGCGATCCGAGTGGCGAAGCGTGCCGTATTGCTGAAGGAACGGCCCAAGGGAGGAGAATTCGCCCGGCTCGGGTTTGAGATTGTCAAGTCCTCTTCTAGCTTTGCTTGGGGTGTGATTCGAAAGGGGGGAGTCCAATGAAGCCACAGGTGTTGGTGATCGCTGGACCCACCGCTGTCGGAAAAACGGCGCTCAGCATCAAGCTGGCCAAACAATTTAATGGTGAAATCATCTCAGGGGATTCAATGCAGGTATATCGGGGTATGGATATAGGGACAGCCAAAGTCACACCTG
Organism: Laceyella sacchari; assembly: GCF_024927925.1. Lineage (NCBI taxonomy): Bacteria > Bacillati > Bacillota > Bacilli > Caryophanales > Thermoactinomycetaceae > Laceyella > Laceyella sacchari. Next base: position 1,897,225 of record NZ_CP103866.1, on the reverse strand, counting down.
AAGAGCAAGAAGGTATCCCGCACCATCTCATTGACATCATCGATCCAGATACCTCTTTTTCCGTTCAGGAATATCAGAAGTTGGCGCGGCAGAAAATCGACGAGGTTCATGAGCGGGGTCGCCTTCCCATGCTAGTGGGGGGAACAGGATTATATATCGAAGCGGTGATGTATGATTATGACATGCCAAAGGTCCCTGAGAATCAGGCCTTGCGCCAAGAATTGGGCAGACTCGCCGCTGAGCAGGGTGGCGAAGTGTTGCATGCTCGCTTGCAAGAGATCGATCCCGAGACGGCCAAAAAATTGCATCCCAATGACATTCGACGTATGATTCGCGCGTTAGAGGTCTATGATGTTACTGGTATTCCTTTTTCCCAGTTGAAGGGAAGAGGCACCTCTCCATATGATGCGTGCTGGATTGGTTTGACGATGCCGCGTGAGCTTTTATATGAACGGATCAATAAGCGCGTCGATCTGATGCTGGAACAAGGACTGGTCGAAGAAGTCAAGAGGTTAAAGGAGAAAGGGTACGGCCTCGGTTTGACTTCAATGCAAGCCATTGGGTATAAGGAAATCATGGCTTATCTGTCAGGGCAATTAACGTTGGAGGAAGCGGTGCATCTGATTAAGCAAGGTTCGCGCAAGTACGCCAAACGCCAGTTATCTTGGTTTCGCCGTTATGGGGAGATGCACTGGTTCGATGTGACGAATAGGGAATGTTTTGCAGAAATTCAGAGCTTGGTTGCAGGAAAGTGCCATTTGGCTAGAGAATAGAGTACAATAATGTAAAATGTTAAAATTACATAGGAGGTACGGATTTTGAAACAATCCATCAACATTCAAGATACATTTCTCAACCAAATTCGCAAAGAATCGGTTCCCGTCACCATCTATTTGGTAAACGGATTTCAGCTTCGCGGGGTGATTCGCGGCTTTGATAATTTTACCATAGTGATTGACAGCGAAGGTAAACAACAAATGGTTTACAAGCATGCAATCTCCACGTTTACTCCCGCTCGTCCGGTATCTCTGATGCCGTCTGATGAAAGCAAAGAAGGCTGAGCCCCTTTTAAGCTGCTGAATCTTTCAGCAGCTTTTTTCAGTCCTCTGACGGGATTCACCCATTTCTGGGCGGGTGCGTATACATAAAAAAGCATCAGACCACAGAGAGGTGAACCGGATGGGGAGAAGGGTTTACACCGGAACCGCAAAACATCAGATACATGTTGTGTTTGATCATCGCCAACAATGCCGCCAAACTGCAGCCCCGGCTTCTGTCGTGGAATCAGCCCGTGAAACGGAGGGGCCACTAAAAGCGTGCTTGGATCAATTGAACGAATTGGTCGGACTGACTAAGGTAAAAGAGTTTGTGACGGAGATATACGCTTGGCTGGAAGTGAGCAAACGTCGCCAAGCGGCCGGTTTGGCAACAGACCAGCAAGTGTTGCACATGATTTTTGCCGGTGAACCAGGTACGGGGAAAACGACTGTGGCCCGCATCATCGGCAAGTTGTTCAAAGAGATGGGCGTTTTGTCCAAAGGGCATTTGATTGAAGTGGAGCGGGCAGATTTGGTTGGCGAATATATCGGTCACACGGCGCAAAAAACGCGTGAACACGTGCGCCGGGCATTGGGCGGCATTTTGTTTATCGATGAGGCTTATTCCTTGGCGCGCGGCGGGGACAAGGATTTTGGCAAGGAAGCGATCGACACCCTGGTAAAATCAATGGAAGATCATAAAAATGATTTCATTCTCATTTTGGCGGGTTATTCTCATGAGATGGGACAATTTTTGCGGCTTAACCCAGGATTGCCGTCTCGGTTTCCCATCCAACTCACTTTTCCGCCGTTCACGTTGGCTGAGTTGATGGAAATCGCGGACAATATGGTGCGTGAGCGGGAATACCGGTTATCCTTCGCTTTCAAAGAGAAGCTGAAAAAACACTTGCAGGAGGAGCGGCTGAGAAATCGGAACCATTTTGGCAATGCTCGCCATGTCCGTAATTTGATCGAACAGGCGGCCCGCCATCAGGCCGTTCGTCTGTTGCGTGCCAAGCACGCGAGCCGCGATGATCTGATGACGCTCAGAAGCGAAGACCTGCAAATAGAGTCCGGTTCGCAGAATGGGTTCAAGGCTTCGTGGTATAATGAGAAAATCCATGATTCACTCACTGTCTGAGAAAGGAATGAAGTAGGATAGAAACGGTGCAAAACAGCGAAAAAGAAAAGGCAATTCTTGTTGGATGCGGTCCCAAACGAAATGAATGGGAACTGTTATCCACGTTGGAAGAGCTGGGACGCTTGGCGGAAACATCTGCAGCCGAAGTGATCGGTCAAGCGGTGCAATTTCGCGACCGCCTTGACCCGGCTTGGTTGATTGGCAAAGGAAAAGCGGAAGAAGTGGCGAAAATGGCGGAAGAGCGGGAAGCGGATCTGGTGATTTTTGATCACGAGCTGAGTCCGGCGCAGATCCGCAATCTGGAGCGGCTGTTACCCTGCAAAGTGATTGACCGCACACAGTTGATTCTCGACATTTTCGCACAACGCGCCCAGACCAAAGAAGGACGGATTCAAGTGGAGCTGGCGCAGTTGGAATACATGTTGCCCCGCTTGGCGGGCCGTGGGAAAGAGTTGTCGCGCCTTGGTGGGGGCATTGGTACTCGCGGACCGGGTGAGAAGAAATTGGAAACAGATCGTCGGCACATCCACCGACAAATCCGCGACTTGAAGAAACAATTGGAAGAAGTGAAAAAACATCGCCGTTTGCATTCGGAGCGGCGCAAAAAAAACGAAGTGGTTCAAGTCGCCTTGGTTGGCTACACCAACGCGGGCAAATCCACTTTGCTCAATCGGTTGACAGGAGCAGAGGTGTTGGCTGAAAACAAATTATTTGCCACACTGGATCCCACTTCGCGCATGCTTGAGTTGCCTTCAGGCCAACAAGTGATCTTGACGGACACGGTCGGTTTTATCCGCAATTTGCCTCATCATCTCGTGGCCGCTTTCCGCTCTACGCTGGAACAAGTGCGGGAAGCGGATCTCTTGTTGCATGTGGTTGACGCGGCGCACCCTGAAGCGGCCGAACAGATTGCGGCGGTGGAGAAGGTGTTGGAAGAGTTGCAGGCGACGGACATTCCCACCTTGATGGTGCTCAACAAAGCGGATTTGTTGGATGGGCAAGGTATCGAACCCGATGGGCGGGAGATCGTTCGCATTTCCGCGTTGCGGGAGGAAGATTTGGACAAATTGAAGAGGAAAATCGAAAACTTGCTCCATTCCAAGCCCATGACTGTCCATCTGAAAATCCCGATTGAGCGGGGAGATCTTCTTTCTGCTTTGCATCGGATGGCAGAAGTTGTTTCTGCCAAGGCAAATGACGCATTCATGGAGATAGAGTGCCGCTTGACGGACAAACAGTTGGAGAAATTGCCGTCAGAATTGAAACAGCAAGTTACTTAGAAATTTAATCAATAGGAATGATGAATCAGTGTATAACCAGTTGCGACATGGACAATGGATCGAAAAGAAAGTAGCTGCCGTCGAGGAGAAAATCGCTCCTGTGCTCAAACGGATCGAACGAAACGTCGATCGGCAGCAGTGGAAAACGCTGGCCGCATACCGTGAGCATGGGGTGAGCGAAATTCATCTTCAGGCTTCAACAGGATACGGGTATGACGATTTGGGGCGAGAGACATTTGAAAAAGTGTTCGCCTCCCTGTTTGGTGCGGAGCAAGCGTTAGTGCGACCCAACATCATTTCGGGCACGCATGCAATCGCCGCTTGTTTATACGGAGTGTTGCGCCCAGGAGATGAGTTGATCTATTTGACGGGCCGCCCTTATGACACATTGCACCAAGTAATTGGAAAAGAATGCGATGGATCGGGATCACTGGCGGATTTAGGCATCTCCTATCGGGAGATCCCGTTGACCTCTGCGGGTCGAATCGATTGGGTTGCTTTTCGGGAAGCGGTAAGCGCGCGCACTCGTATGATCGGTATTCAGCGGTCACGAGGATATGCGGACCGCCCTTCCTTTACCATCGCGGACATCCGGGACATGGTTGAGCGGGTGCGTGAGATTTGTCCTGAAGCGGTTATTTTCGTTGACAATTGTTACGGCGAATTTGTAGAGGAGGTCGAACCGACTCAGGTGGGCGCCGATTTGGTTGCCGGCTCGTTGATCAAAAACCCCGGCGGCGGTTTGGCCAAATCAGGTGGATATATCGCCGGTAAAGCCAAATGGGTGGAGCGGGCAGCTTCTCGTTTGGTTGCGCCAGGGATTGGCGTTGAAGGCGGGGCGACGCACGGGTATATGCGCGATTATTATCAAGGGTTGTTTTTGGCACCGCATGTGGTGGGTGAAGCCCTTAAAGGTGCGGTGTTCGCGGCAGCTTTTTTGGAAGAATTGGGTTTCAAAACCTCCCCATCTTGGGAAGAAACAAGAACGGATATCATACAACAAATCCATTTGGGAAGCGCAGAGTTGTTGGTGGCCTTCTGTCAAGGAATTCAATCGGCTTCCCCCATTGACGCGCACATTCTTCCCGTTCCGTCTGCTATGCCAGGATACCGTGATGAAGTGATCATGGCGGCTGGAACGTTTGTGCAAGGCGCTAGCATTGAGCTTTCGGCGGACGGGCCGCTCAGACCGCCATACATCGCTTATATGCAGGGGGGATTGACGTATTCCCATGTGAAGATCGGCATTGTGCAAGCGCTGGATCACATGGCAGAAACGGGCCACATCGCGTTTGAAAGGGGAAACGAGTAGTGGAATGGCTGTTGTGGGTACTAGTCTTTTTCTTAATCATACTAGGATTCGTTGGGCTAATCGTGCCAGTGTTGCCGGATGTACCGCTGATGGTGGCCGGCTTTGCCGTGTATCATTTCCTGATTGATCGTGGGGAGCAGTTGGGTACCGGGTTTTGGATCACCACGTTGCTGATAGCTGTTTTGTTGATGTTGGTGGACTACATTTCAAGCAGTGTGGCTGTAAAAAAATACGGAGGGTCCACGCTGGCGGTCGTTGCCGCTGTTTTGGGGGTGCTGACGTTTCCGTTTATCATCGGCCCGATCGGCATTATTGTGGGACCCTTTGTCTTGGTTTTCTTGATGGAGCTGGTAATCAAGAGAAATGTCACCGAAGCTTTCAAAGTGGCATATGGCACATTGGTTGGATTTTTAGGCGGGATTTTCGTCAAATTCATAGTGATGTTGGGTTTGGTGATTTGGTTCAGCTTCTTAGTGATTTTTTAAAGAACAAAGCCGTTTCCATTTGGGGGAAACGGCTTTGTTGTTGTTACCAGAGGCTAAGGCAACAAAAAAGAGGACGCTTGCGGAAGCGTCCCATGTGAATGAAAGAGTTGTGTAGGTAAAAACAAAAGGCGCACCATGCAGTGGATGTAAGCCTTTTCATATTTTAAACGATTTTGAGAGGAATTGCATTAAGAAATCATTGCCACCCTTGGATTCAGAATAATCCCAATCACGTGAATCGGTTTGAAAACGGATATCATGTTGCGGAGTGCCTGCGGGAGGGGGATCGGTTTCCATCGGTTAGTGTCGCAAGAGGTGTGCCAGCATTCCTTGGACGCCTTATTCGCATTCCCGCACGCGGGCTATGGTTCGGATTGTCTGCGTAGGCTGCTGATCGGGTGCTTGATTGGTGCAACCATTCATGGTTTGATCAACGAAAAAAACTGGGCTGGCGGAATATGTGAAGTCAATCACTGCAATAATATGGAAGCGAGCGGAAACAAAGAACATGTGCAATCGGTGGATAAGGGTGGAGAATGCCCGATTTCACCCTCAGCCCAAGCCAAAAAATAGTAATGTCATTTTTCCTTACATGCATTGACTAACAAACCTTACATAAATATAATGGAGTTGTAAGGCATTCCCGAATAGCTGAAAGGGGGCGCCCTCAATGAACGTGAAAGATGAGCTTCGACGGAATATGCCTTTATTTCCAATAGGGATTGTGACCAAGCTGACCGAACTGACCCCGCGTCAAATTCGGTATTATGAGCAACAAGGCCTGATCAGCCCAGAAAGGACCAAGGGAAACCAACGGTTATTCTCTTTCAATGATGTTGATCGCTTGCTCCAGATCAAATCTTATTTGGAGAAAGGCATCAATATCGCGGGAATCCGTGAAATGCTCAAACAGCAACAGCAAGTCCTGGAAGCAAAACGGGAAGCGGAAACCGCCAAGAAGGAGCTGAGCGAGCGCGAATTGCGCCGCATGCTGAAACAACAGATCATTCACCCGAGACGGGGGCAGATTCCGTTGAATCATGGTGAATTATCTCGGTTTTTCCGCCACTGATTGTTGCTTTCGGTCAAGATAGACATCTTGCTTAAATGAAAGGAGAACGACTGCGATGGCTAAGTACACCAAAGAAGATATTTTGCGCATTGTGCAAGAAGAAGATGTAGCTTATATCCGCCTGACTTTCACCGATCTTTTGGGAACCATCAAAAACGTGGAAATCCCAACCAGCCAATTGCCAAAAGCGCTGGATAACAAAATGATGTTTGATGGTTCGTCGATTGAAGGGTTTGTACGGATTGAAGAGTCCGACATGTATCTGTATCCGGATTTGGATACCTGGGTTATTTACCCTTGGGGTGCGGACGCAGGAGGCAAAGTAGCTGGTCTCATTTGCGACATCTATCTGCCTGATGGTACGCCGTTTGCGGGCGATCCGCGCGGTATCCTGAAAAAAGTGTTGAAAGAAGCTGAAGAATTGGGCTTCACTTCGTTCAACGTGGGGACAGAACCGGAGTTTTTCCTCTTCAAGACAAATGAAAAAGGGGAACCAACACTGGATCTGAACGACAAAGGCGGATACTTTGACCTCGCTCCACTGGATCTTGGTGAAAACTGCCGTCGCGATATCGTTCTGACCTTGGACAAAATGGGCTTTGAAGTGGAAGCTTCTCACCACGAAGTGGCCCCGGGTCAGCATGAAATTGATTTCAAATACGCCAACGCGGTAACCACGGCTGATAACATCCAAATCTTTAAGCTGGTTGTAAAAAACATTGCCCGCCGCTACGGGCTGCACGCTACCTTCATGCCGAAGCCGCTGTTCGGGGTGAACGGTTCGGGTATGCATTGTCATATGTCTCTGTTCAAAGGCGATGTGAACGTGTTTTATGATGAAAGCGATGAGTTGGGCCTGTCTGCCACTGCCCGTTATTTCTTGGCTGGCGTTTTGAAACATGCTCGTGCGTTTACCGCGGTGACCAATCCATTGGTCAACTCTTATAAGCGTTTGGTTCCGGGGTATGAAGCTCCATGTTATGTTGCATGGTCTCCCAAAAACCGCAGTCCGTTGGTGCGCGTACCAGCATCCCGTGGCCTCGGCACCCGGATCGAAGTTCGTTCTCCAGACCCAGCCGCCAACCCTTACCTGGCCTTGGCAGTGATGCTCAAAGCCGGTTTGGATGGTGTGAAAAACAAGCTGGCGTTGCCGAAACAAACCGACCGCAATATCTACATCATGGAAGAGCAAGAGCGTCGCGATGCGGGAATCGAGAACTTGCCAAGCAACCTGCATGAGGCGCTGATCGAGTTGCAAAGCGATCCGGTCATGGTTGAGGCTTTGGGTGAACACGCATTGGCACACTTTGTGGAAGCAAAAGAAATCGAGTGGGATATGTTCCGTACCGCCGTGCATCCATGGGAGCGCGAACAATATATGTCTCTGTACTAATTTGGAAAAAAGAGGCTCAAACGAGCCTCTTTTTTGCTTTTATTTCTTTCTGTAAAAAGATACATATAATACCTATCGGTTTTTATTTCTCATTATTAAAATATTTATAATATTAGGTTGATAATAGAGAGTTTCAGATATGAAGGGAGCTACTTATGAAATTTAATTGAAAAGGACTGGGTGTATTCACTAAAAAGTTGAAGAGGACAATAGAGGGACCCTTCAGGATAAGAAGTGTTAACCGAATGAAAATAAAAACGAGAGCTAAACGCTCTCGTTTTTATTTTCATGTTTATATTACACATAGATGTGAACAATCGTTCATGTCCACATTCAGGTTGTTTTTACTGATTGATGCTACCTCTGGCGTTGCAACCATAACCATTGCCATCTTTACAAGTTAATACGATGTAGTAGCGACCGCTTGAGACAGCTCTTGCATAGGCAGATCTGCTTGTAGTCTGCCCACCTGTAATAAATTGATCTGGGCCCCGTGAAACATAACGATAAACGGCGAAGCCAACATTTCTTCGATTGAGTGAAGTTACTTCGAGATGGAGATTCCCCTCTCTTACTGAGATGAGAGCAGACTGGCGGGATTTCACGTTGGTGGGTAAATACACTGATGCAGATGCTGCATACGCGACGAAGGAGCCAAGCATTACAAAAGTAGCAGCTAATGCCAGGAGTGAAAACATTTTTTTCTTCAAATGAATCAACCTCCTTCAATTCACCAACCCGAAGTAATTTAATGTAACAAGATACATTAAATTCCAAATGGTTGGTATGTAAGTCATTATAAATGATGAACGGTTGTTAATCAATAGGTAAAGTCAAAAAATTCCAAATTAATTTTTGTTCATGAATTGGATCAAAAAGAAGTATATTAGACCGTTTTTCCGTGGTTGTTTTACTTGCTCCGATCACTGCAACAGTGACCTTATTGGTAACGCACCAAAAAAAGAAAACACCTGTTATATAAAGCAAGAGGGGGGCTAGTAAAATATTTTCACTTTTTCTTCCAGTACCTTCCCTATTTTAATTGCACCATTATTTCCCTCAAAAGAGACCATCATGTTTTCCGCTTCTTTGGAACTTATTTGCAGCCGATAGCCATTGATGGCAAGGAACACTTGCATGACGGCAAAAGCTGTTCGCTCAGGAGCTGGGTTTTTTAAGAGAGTGTATTTTATTCGTTGCCTGGGGATTAACCGTGTAATCTTATATAATTGGTTGGTTTTGCTAATTTATTAAAAGGGTTAAATAGTCTTAGATAAAAAAATGGGGATTTGATGGCAGTTCAAGTTTTTTGAAGAGAAGCGTTAATAATTTTAGGTAAAAACATTAAAAAAACTTAAATAATATCGTTGATTATATAAGTTTATTTGAGGTTGTATTTTTATTCTGCATAGTTTATCATATATTTTAGATAAAAATGAAAGTATGTAATAAATATTTAATATATGATTCATTTAATATTTATATTTTTCTTTATCTCGCCCTAATTGCTTTTGGGTGACGTCTTTTTGAATGTCTTATAATTCCATATCATTACTTTTTTATTAATATTAGTAATCCTATGTGTGAAGTTGTCTTTACCAACCATTAGGTGATTAAAAATGTAGTCTAACCCATCGGGGGAGTGTGTCCACTGTGATGTCTCGGTGCCTTTTTCTGCGTTGGGGACTGTATTTTTAACATAACAATCTACATTTGAGGGAGGAGAACATGGGCGAGCAAATCTTTTACTGGTCTCCCGCCAAACATTGGCGAATGTCGGACGAGGGTGTGGTGATTGGAGAGTCGACCTATACAGGGATGATATTGGAGTGGTTTCCCGAATTTTATTTTTTTGCCCAAACAGGCGTGACGATCAACTGCCTCTTGGAGCGGTTTTCCTCTGGAAGTGAAAAAGAGGCGAATGAAATACTGGAGCTTCTGATCCAAGATCGAGTGTTGGTTGAGGGTATATTGCCGCCAAGGGAAGTGTTTTCGCCGCAAGAAGGCCTGTTCGTCAACCCATACAGTGAGCAGATTCGTTATTCCAAAGAAGCATTGGATTACTATGTCAGTGAGCAATTAAACCGGACACATGCCGCTTGCCGGTCGACCAAGATTCAGCTGGAGACAAGTGGCGCATTGCCGGACATTATTCAAAAACGCAGATCTTGCCGACGGTTTGACATGAAAACACCCGTTTCTTTTGCCACATTCTCCAACCTGTTGTCTTCTTTAAAGCAACGAAAAGAGGACAAAATTCTTTACAATTACGCGAGTGCAGGGGGGCTTTATCCAATTGATGTCTTTGTCTATGTCAAGCCGAGACGCGTAGAAGGGGTTAAAGCCGGCTTTTATTATTTCAACCCGGCCGATCACAGCTTGGTGTTAGTCAACAATATTGATCAAGTAATCAAGGATGATCATGAGCTGATCAATCAAGATATTTTCGCCCAGTCCGCTTTCTCCGTCTATCTGGTGTATAACGCTCGAGCCTCCATGCCCAAATACGGGGCAGATGGCTATTTTTACGCTTGTATCGAGGCTGGCATCATTACAGCGACTTTAAATATGGTGGCAGAGGATTTGAATGTGGGGTTGTGTTCGATTGGGCACATGAATTTCGAAGAGATTCAAACATTTTTGAAACTGGAAGATCACCAAGTCATTCTTCATGCGATTGAGGGCGGTTTGAAGATTGATGGGTAATCAGGAATTTTGAGGGGGTTGGGCAAACGAATGCGAATAAGAGATTTGGATTTGAATCATGAGCATGAAGCGGCGGCATCGTTTTGGAAAAAGCAATTATCTACCGATGCGCCCTCCTTTTCATTGTCTGATATGGAATGTGGTCCAAATAAAGCCGATTCGTGTGATAGGGTGCAAGTGCCGCTGGATGATGAATTAGTGGACAAGTCAAGTGATTTGAGCTTGCTTGCTTGGATGCAGGCAGCTTTATGCGCCTGCCTGGTTCATTATACAGAACAAGAGCGAATCACGGTCGGCGTTCCGGTAACCGCGTGTGGCTTGGAAGGGGATGCGGCACCCAATGAATTGTTGCCCATCCGCGTCGACATTTGTGCCAGCCAGCCTTTTGTGCAAGTGGTGGAAGAAGTCGAACAAACCCTCTCGCTTGCTTATGAATACCAGCGTTATCCCTTGGCTGCTTTGTCGGAACAAATGAGCGCATTCTCCCCGGAAGTGATTCTGGGATGGGAAAGGTTGCACAGCAAACCGTCGCTCGGACAGGATTCCGAGCGAAAATTGGTCATTTGGTTGCAAAGGGATGCTGAGAAAGAGCAGGATGAAGTCGTTATCCAATATGTCCGTGGTTCTCATCCGCCTATCCCTGTGCACCAGTTTGCCGATTCTTACCTTCACGTGTTGCGGCAAGTGCTGAGAAACCCGGATATGGCTGTGAACGAGATCAGCATCTTAACTGAAGAAGAGAAAACGTTGCAAGAGGAAATGAACGAAGTCCGGACGGATGTGGACTTAACGAAGACTTTTCAGGATTTGTTTGAGGCGCAAGCGCGCAAGGCCCCGGAGCGGTTGGCTGTTGTGTGTGGGGATCAATCCCTCACGTATGGCGAATTGAACAAAAAGGCAAATCAATTGGCCTTGACCCTTAAAGATCGGGGCGTAACCAGAAATAGCATCGTTGGGGTTATGGTGGATCGCTCTGTGGAAATGCTTGTTGGCATGTTGGCGATTTTGAAGGCTGGAGGAGTCTATCTCCCCATCGATCCCCACTATCCCGTGGAACGGATTGAATACATGCTTCATGACAGTGGAGCCAAGTGGTTGCTGAGCAAGCGATCTGTGAAAGCGTTGCCAAGGTTTGCGGGTGAAGTGGTGCATTTGGAAGATGGGCGATGGTTTCAGGGGGAAGGGAGCGATTTGTGCCGGGACAGCACACCCGATGATTTGGCTTATGTCATTTATACCTCGGGTTCGACGGGGAATCCCAAAGGGGTTATGATCGAGCAACGCTCCCTGGTCCATTTCATGCATGTGATGGGGGAACATTTGAAAGACAATCAATCTTTCCTTTTTCTCGCCAGTGTCTCCTTTGATATCTCTTTGTTGGAATTTGGCATACCTCTGACGCATGGCTCCACGGTGGTGATTGCCACCGATGGCCAATCGGCTACGAGTGAATTGGGTGAGTTGGTTAAACGTCATGGAGTGGAGTTATGGGAGTCAACTCCGTCGCGGATGGAACTGGTTTTAAGTGATCCGGAAGAAGCGATGTTCCTAAAAGAGTTGAAGACGATTTTGTTGGCCGGGGAGCCTTTTTCCATCGATTTGGTTGAGCGCATTCGGAGCATCAGCGACGCGCGGATATTGAACATCTATGGGCCAACTGAAACGACGATTTGCGCGGCTGTTAAGGATTTAAGCGATGCTAGCACGGTGACGATCGGGAAACCTAACCCCAATTATCGCTCATATGTGATGAATAAATATGGTCAACTAAAACCACTTGGCATGCCCGGAGAGCTATGTATTTCTGGTGTGGCGGTGGCGCGGGGGTATCTCGGCAAACCTGAATTGACCACAGAGAAATTCGTCCCCAATCCGTTTAATCCTGATGAAACCATGTATCGCACTGGCGATCTTGTCCGCTGGTTACCCAATGGGGAGCTGGAATATTTAGGACGCATGGATCAACAGGTGAAAATACGGGGATACCGAATCGAATTGGGGGAAATTGAGGCTCAACTAAGAAAACATCCGCAGATTAGCCAGGCCGTCGTGATCGACCGTACCGATGGAAACAGAAAGTGGCTCGCTGCCTACTATGCGTCTGAGGAAACCATTCCCTTTGCAGAGCTCAGGGCATATCTAGGCAAAGTGTTGCCGGATTTCATGATACCCGAAAACCTGATTCGGGTTGAAGCCATTCCGCTAAACCCCAACGGCAAAGTAGATCGCAAGCGGCTGTCAGAGCTTGGTCAAGCCGACCAAATGTCCGCTCCTTATGTTGCTCCGCGTAATCCGGTAGAACAGAAGTTGGCGCAAACATGGGAAAAGGTGATGGGAATCGACCGGGTGGGTATCCATGATAATTTTTTTGCTTTGGGTGGAGAATCGATTAAAGCCTTGCAGATTATCAACGCATTGCGAAAAGAACAGCTTAAAGTGGGTACAAGAGATGTCTTTAACTATCCGACCATCGCCGAGCTGAGCGAGCGGGTGGTGATAGCACAAAAACAAGAAAGCGACGGCCGGGTGCTGGTTCGCCGTGCAGATCTTTCGGAACCGTTTTCTTTGACAGAAGTGCAGACCGCTTACATGTTGGGGCGCAATCCGCAATTTGAATTGAGTGGGATTTCTCCGCAAACGTATTTCGAATATGAAACAGAATTGGATATTGCGCGGTTGTCACGGAGCTTCCAAAAGGTTATTCAGCGTCATCCTATGTTGCGGGCAGTGATCTTGCCGGAGGGGAAGCAGCAAATTTTGCGAGACGTCCCGGAATATGAGATTGAGGTAGAGAGCTTGGTTTCCATGCCTCCGGAAAAACAAGCGGCACGTTTGCGTGAAGAACGTTCGCGCATGATCGACCATGTCTTTCCATTGGGCCAATGGCCGTTGTTTGAATTAAAAGCATTCCAGTTGCAAGAACACACTTATTTATTGTGTTTCCGATATGACGCGCTGTTGATGGATGGAGCGAGCATGAATCTAGTCGGGCAGGACTTGATGCATTATTACCACCAGCCTGATGCTCAGTTGCCTCCCCTCTCGTTCACCTTTCAGGATTATATGCACATCTATGATGACATGAAACGAGGCACGGAATATGAAACGGCGAAAGCATATTGGACCAACAAGCTACCTGATTTTCCGCCAGCTCCTTCGCTGTTGTTGGCTAAAGATCCGGCAGAAATCGGCACTCCCAACTTCCAATCGCTGACGACGATCATTACCAAAGATAAATGGTTAAAATTGCGAAGGTTGGCGCAAGACAAACAAGTGACGCCATCGGCCTTGCTGTGTACAGTTTATGGGGAAGTGTTGGCGTTTTGGAGCAATCAGCGTCGGTTGGCGATCAATTTGACTGTTTTTAACCGTTATCCGGTACATGATGAAGTGGAGCAGATCGTGGGGGATTTCACTTCGCTCATCCTCTTGGATATGGACATGGATCAAAAACAACCGTTCTTCACCAAGGTGGAGCAGACGCAATCCACATTGCTGGACGGGTTGGAGCATCGACACTATGACGGTGTGGAGTTTATCCGTGATTATACACGGTACCACCAGATGAGGCCGAAAGCGGTCATGCCGATTGTGTTCACTTCCATGCTGGCTGGTGCTGGCGCGTTCGCTTGGGAAGAAATCGGTTCTCTCCGCCACATACACGCTCGGACGCCGCAAGTGTATTTGGATAATGTAGTGATTGAAAAAAACGGCGAGCTGTTGGTCAGTTGGAACTACGTCGAAGAGTTGTTTGATGCCGAAGTGATGGAGAGCATGTTCACGCAATTTGTGGAGTTGCTGGATCAATTGGTTGAGCAGGGGGACATCAACCCTCTACGTATCAGCCAAAAGGATTATGCTTTGATCGACCAATACAACGCAACGGCTGAACCCATCCCTGCCGCTACATTGCATCAATTGTTCATCGATCAAGCGCAACGTACGCCGGATCAAGTGGCGGTGGTTTTTGAACAGGAGTGGTTAACTTATTCGGAGCTTGATCAACGTTCAAACCAAGTGGCCCGTTTTCTGCAAAGCCGAGGCATTGGACGGGGCGACCGGGTGGGCGTTTTGGCGAAGCGACAGGTGGAGACGATCATCAACCTACTGGCGGTGCTGAAAGCGGGAGCAGCTTATGTGCCCATTGATCCAGATCATCCGTATGAGCGGCAAACCTATATTTTGGAAAACAGTTCGTGCAAGATCTTGCTTGATTCCGACCTGTACGAAACGATGGAGATCTCATCGTATGCGGACGGAGATCTGACGCCCGTGGCCGAACCCGAAGATACAGCTTATGTCATTTACACTTCGGGAAGCACCGGCAGACCCAAAGGCGTGATTATCACCCACCAAGCGGCTTCCAACACCATTCAAGATATTAACCGGAAGTTTGAAGTAAATGAAGAGGATCGTATTATCGGCATTTCCTCCATGTGTTTTGACTTGTCCGTGTACGACATTTTTGGGACCTTGAGTGCGGGCGCGACCTTAGTGATGATTCGCGATCCAAGAGACATGCGCGAATTGGTGCGCACCGTCGAGCGTCGGGGGATCACGATCTGGAATACTGTACCAGCGATTATGGATTTGGCGCTAGATCATGTGGGTTCTCATTTTGAGAATACATCGTTGAGGTTGGTTTTGCTGAGTGGAGACTGGATTCCGTTGCCTTTGCCGGCAAAAATCAACCGGCATTTCCCGGTTGCGGATGTCATTTCCCTCGGAGGAGCGACCGAAGCGTCGATTTGGTCTATCTATTGGCCGATCGAACAGGTGGAAGCGAACTGGAAAAGCATCCCATATGGCAAACCGCTGGCGAACCAAACGTATTATGTGCTTAATTACGATCAGAAGATGTGTCCAGTCGGCGTGATCGGTGACTTGTACATCGGGGGTGCCGGCCTGGCCCAAGGCTACTTAAATGACGATCAGAAGACAAAGGATGCGTTTATTATGCATCCGGAATTCGGCCCGATTTACAAAACGGGGGATTGTGGCAGAATGCGCCCGGAGGGCTATATTGAATTTTTAGGTCGTCAGGATTATCAGGTGAAAATTCAAGGCTATCGAGTGGAATTGGAAGAGATTTCTCATTGTTTGCTTACCTATCCCGATGTAGATCAAGCCGTGGTGATTGATCAGACGGATGAGCGCGGCATGAAGTTTTTGGTGGGGTATGTGGTGGCTCAACAAGAGATTGATGAGAAAGCGTTGCGGAAGCATTTGATGGAACACTTGCCAGAGTATATGATTCCCGCCCATCTCGTCCATTTGGAGCAATTGCCGTTAACGCCCAATGGGAAATTGGATCGCAAAGCGCTCCCAGTCCCCAAAAAGCAAAGGAATGCAGAGAAGTTTGTCGCTCCCCAAGCGGGACTCGAAAAGATACTGGCCAGTGTATGGCAAGAAGTGTTAAATGTGGAGCAGATCGGAGCAAACGACCATTTCTTCGCTTTGGGTGGAGATTCCATCAAGGCGATTCAGGTGTCTGCACGTCTTTTTGTACAGGGTTATCATCTGGATACCAAAAGTTTGTTTGAATTCCCAGTGTTAAGAGATGTTGCGCGGACGATTAAGAAGTTGGATCGTTCCATGCTGACCCATCCGGAAGGGACAAGCGACTCCAGCGACGACGCGGGGGTTGCGGTCGAGTCAGAACTCAAGGCGCAAGCAGAGCTTCAGATTCGCAAAAAAATGCAAGAGAAGATGCCGCATGCAACGATCGAACGAATTTATCCGTTGGCCCCCTTTCAACAAGTGATTTATGAACATGCGGCCAAAGTACCGGACACCGATGCATACTTTGAGCAAACAATCTGGACACTTGAAGGGGAATTGGACATCGATCTGTTTATCCAGTGTTTTCAACAACTGGTTGACCGATACGACGCCCTGCGGACGATCATCGTGCAAGATGATCAAGGAAGACCGTGGCAAGTGGTGTTGCGTGAAGCCCAAATGGAGGCGGAAGTACGTAGCTTACAGGGAATGACCGACCAGGAGCAAGAAGCATGCTTGCAACGGTGGATGAGTCAAAATCTGGCCCGGGGATTTGCGTTTGACGAACTCATGACTCGCCTCTGTGTGTTTCAATTGGGGCCGAAAGAGCACAAGGTGATCTGGAGCGCCCAACATCTGTTATGTGATGGGTGGAGCGTCAGCATTTTGCTGACAGAATTGGTTCAACTCTACGAAGCTGGACAAGCGGGAATCACTGCACAATTAACTCCGGTGCAACCATTTCAATCGTTTGTGGATTGGATCGCCGCACAAGACCATGAAAAAGCACGCCGTTTTTGGCGTGATTATCTGGCAGGTTACAATCGGCCGGTCGGCCTTCCCTTCCAGAAGGAGACCGCACACAAGAAGAGATCTGACTTTACATTTATGGATTTGACATTGGACGAGCAACTGAGCAGCCAATTACGGAAGTTTGTGACAGACAACCGCGTCACGCTAAATTCGGCATTGATGGTTGCGTGGAGTGTGTTGCTGGGCAAAATCAACCATGTACAAGAAGTGGTTGTGCCCAATCTGGTGTCAGTAAGACCTGCGGAAGTAGAGGGGATTGAGCAGATGTTCGGTCTGTTCACAAATGTGTTGCCCATCAGAGTCTCGTGGACGGAATCGTCAACGTTTGCCGATCTTCTGCAAGTTGTGCAACAGGATACATTGAAGTGCAATGAATATGCTTATTGCTCTTTGATTGATATTCAAAAAGAAAGCGCGTTGCAAGATCAGCTTACTGACCATCTGTGGGTGTTTGAAAACTATCCCACCGATCCGGCTGTATTCGCACCAAATAAGAATAGGGGCTTCGTCGTCAAAAATTACGATGTGGTGGATGAACCGCATACGAAATACGGGATCATCTGTTTCCCTGAAGAACGAATCACGCTGAAATTCGGGCATGACCAACATGTCTTTGATACGGAGCAAGTGCGGGAGACATTAAACCGCCTCCATCGATTGATCAAAGCGGTGGTGAGTAATCCGACGCAAACGATCGGTGATTTTCAGATATAAACAAGGGCGAGTGTGACACTCGCCTCATTCTGATTGAGTGGGAGAGAAGCGGATGTCCAAAAATTTGCAGTTGTCAGCAGAACAGATGCGTCGATTGGGATACCAAGCAGTTGACATGATCGTTGACCATATCAGCGGCATTAAGAACAAACCGGTTTCAAGGGTTATTGACGGTGAGTTCCTCAGGCACAAGCTGACGGAACCGCTCCCGGAGTCCGGTTCTGACCCGGAGCAACTACTTGCCTATTTGCATGACCATGTCTTCAATCACATTACACATGTGGATCATCCACATTTTTTTGCATATGTGCCAGGCCCCAACAACTATGTTGGCGTGGTGGCCGATTTTTTGGCCAGCGGGTTTAATATTTTTCCAACAGCATGGATTGCGGCGGCGGGTGCGGAGCAGGTCGAGCTGATTACCATTGACTGGTTTAAAACGATGGTAGGTTTTCCTGATTCCGCGGGAGGGTTGTTTGTGAGCGGAGGTTCGATGGCTAACTTGACTGCGCTTGCCGTGGCTAGGCAGGTCAAACTGGATAATGACATTGACCAAGCCGTGGTTTACTTTTCCGACCAAACCCATTTTTCCGTGGAGCGTGCATTGAAAGTGTTGGGGTTCCAACCACATCAACTGCGGTGGATTGAAACGGATGATCGCCTCCGGATTTCTGTCAGTGATTTGAAACGACAAATAGAAGAAGACCGCATGGCCGGGAGAAAACCTTTCTGTGTGATCGCCAATGTTGGAACGACCAATACTGGAGCAGTTGATCCGCTCAATGAATTGGCGGATGTTTGTCGCGAAGTGGATGCTTGGTTGCATGCCGATGGAGCTTATGGGGCACCGGCAGCCCTCACGGATAAAGGAAGAGAGCTGTTGCGTGGGATGGAGCGCGTCGATTCACTAACCATGGACCCGCACAAATGGTTGTTTCAGCCGTATGATGCCGGCTGCGTGTTGGTTCGGAATCGACGACATTTGCGGGAAACATTTAGCATGGCGCCGGAGTATCTGCAAGACATCGACCTCGGCAATGATCAACAGATTAATTTCGGGGAATGCGGCATTGAGCTTTCGCGCAGATTTCGGGCGCTCAAAGTGTGGTTGTCGCTCAAAGCGTTTGGCGCTGAATCATTTCGCCAAGCGATTGACCATGGGATCATGCTGGCTGAACAGGCGGAGGCATTCGTGCGTCAAGCGGAGGATTGGGAGGTGGTGACGCCTGCGCAGTTGGGTGTGGTCACATTCCGCTACCTGCCCAAGGAATCAGCGACACTAGACACCATCAATGAAATTAACAAGCAGCTGGCGGAAGAAGTCGTTCACAGGGGATTTGCGATGGTGAGCACCACCACCTTGAAAGGGAAAGTGGTCATACGTCTTTGTCCCATCCACCCAGAGACGACTCTGGAAGAGATGCACCAGATTTTGGTGAGAATCGTCGAATTGGCCGCAGAATTAAGTGCTTCATGCAAACATCCTATCTGAGGCACCGGCAGTAGCATTGGAAAGCTATGCGGATCAGACGCCATTGCGTCACCTTTAGCACGAATGGCAAAAAAACCGACGCCTGTCAGCGTCGGTTCTTTGCTTGTCGAACAGCGAGGGAAGCGTGCATACTGCGTGCCAGGGATCGTTTAAACATTTACTTTCTTGCCCAGCTGGGTGTTGAGAAAATCCTGCAGCTGTTGATGATGCGTCGGCAAATTCATGAATTGATTTTCCAAGTGTTCTTCTAAATCCAATTTTTCGATGACGTTTTGCCCGTTGCGAACCCGGATGACTGGATGAATGTGAACGCTTTCTTTCGGTTCTCCCGGCACGCGGGGAATGCTCAAAGGGTCGGTGAATCGATGGATGTCTCCATATTCCAACGAAGCGGCTAGCAAACATTGCCCTTCTTGCAACGGAGTGCTTTCATACTCGTGAATCGTTTGGTAACCAATCTGTTTCCACACGCCCCCTTCATGACGCAACACATAGACGATAAAGCCCGGTTGCAAATAAGGGTCGGCAGCCTCTGTCAATTCCTCCAAAATATGGCTTACAATCTCTTCGTTGGGGATGGTGGGGTGGTTGGTAGGATATCCCAAGCGCTCCGCTAGTTTGTGAGCCAGTACTTTGCTGTTGTATCGGAAGCCGTGGATAAATCCGCTAAATGTTTTTCTGTAATCCAGGCCATGGGTTTGTGTACCCGCGAAGAACAGATTGGGCACTTCCGTCGATTCAAACACGCCGGAGATGGAAGGGTATTTATTGTTAACTATCTGCAGATTGAGATCTTTTACCAGATGGTCGATGTTGGCGCGGAAACCGGTGGCGGCGATGATTTCATTAAAGAACAGCGTTTCTTTTTCATCTTCCGCGTGCATATAGTGGACAGTTACGTTGAAACCGTCTTTCACTTTTTCGATGTTGGTGATCTCACAATCCAACAACGCGGCCTGATGCTTCAATTGGTAGTTGTCCACTAGCAAGGCGTTGACCGCCCTGACGTCGCCCACATAATGGGTTTTGTAGGCCAAGCGGGTGGAATGGCGGCTTGCGATCATGATCAGGTTCGCCTCATTCAATATTTCTTGTGCGCATTCCATGCCGCTGTTCCCTTTGCCAATGATCAGCACTCGTTTGTCACGGTAATGATCTTTCTTTTTCATTTCAGAATATGGCGTGGTGTGTTCCAATCCGGGGATTGGCGGATAATTGGGTGTCATCCCTGTCGCAACCACGAGATATTTGCAATGCAAGGTTCCTTTGTCTGTCACCACTTCAAAATGCCCTTGCTCGGTTTGGCGGGTTCCTTGCCAAGTCGTGTTATACATGACAGGCAATTCATATTCCGCCACCAGATCGTTTAACATCTCCACTAATGCCTCTCGGCGGGGAAAGAAGTCGCGGCTGTAATTTCTCATTAGGATTTTCTTCTCTTTGGTTACCAAGCTGTTCCAGTCAAACCGTTCTGCGTATCGGCTCTTAGGCGGCTTACCGGTATACAATTTGTTGTTGCTGATCAATTGCCCATGAACAGGATATTTTGTGAAGAAGGTTCCTGCCTGTTTCCCGGATTCGATGATCAACAGGTTCAGCTTCTGGTTGGACTCGTCAGCCAACTCTTTCAAAGTCAGTGCTGTTTGAAGTCCTCCCGGACCCGCGCCAACAATAATCACATCATACAATTTGTCCATATGAATCCCTCCAGTGTTTGATTGATGCATACATTGAGTTGCAGCAATGCTGGCCAGTGAAGCTGCTTTGGGCTGCGCCTGTTTGGAAACGGGCGTATGTATGCGAATAGGTAATTGTTATTTCCGTAGGGGATTGAGCGCCATTAAGATTGTTTGGGCAAAGGTTTCAAGTCAATAACTCCTCGTTTCTCCTTCGGATGTGTGGGATAAAGCAGGTTGAAAACCGGCGTTGCCCCAATGGTTGTCACCAGGGTCATTAACACCAAAATGGCGAACAACTCGGTGGTGATGATATGATAGGAAATTCCGATGTTGACCAAGATCAGTACCATCAACCCTCTGGCGTTCATCAACATCCCGATGGCGGAAGCTTCCCGCCAAGAGTATCCGATGCTTTTCATAGCCAGCGCGCATCCGCCGTATTTACCGGCGATCGATGCGATCAGCACGACTATAGCAGGGATCAGCAGGGACATGTTGCTGAAAATGGTGGTTAAATCGGTGTTTAACCCAGAATATGCAAAGAAAATGGGCAACAACAGTGAAATGACGACCGGCTGGAATTTGGATTGCAATTCGCGAGCAAACACTTTATGTCTCGGCATTGCAAGACCGACGATAAATCCGCCGAATACGGAATAGATGCCAATATAGTCAGTGAACCAAATGGCGAGGAGGAGGAGCAAAAGAATGAGAGAAAAGTGATTGATCGAAAGGGAACCTGCTTTTTCGACTTTGTCTCCCAAACGCACCATCCATTTTTTTACAAGCAATAACATAAAACACGCAAATATAGCGCCAAACACAATGGCAGATACACCGGCAAAAACCCCTTGGGCTTGAGCCAACGCAGTGATTAATGCTACCAAACACCACGCCAGGGCGTCATCGATGGAAGCCGCTAGCAAAGCCAATGTGCCAAAGTGTGTGGTCGTTAGATTCCGCTCTTGGATAATCCGTGCTAGCATGGGGAAGGCCGTCAGTGACAGCGCAGACCCGATGAATAAGGCGAACAAGAATGGATGAACGTTTGGAAGGGATAGTTCAGAATAGTAGAAAAAACCGATTGCCACTCCTAACAAAAGTGGAACCAAGATCCCGGATGTAGAGAGAATGGTGCATTTGCGAAGGAGGCTCTTAGTCAGCTTATTTTCATCCACCTCCGCCCCAACCAAAAACATGTACATGCCCAACCCCAAATTGCTGAGGATGTACAAAATGCTTTTAACATCGGCAGTGAAAAGAGTAGACATGGTTTGTGGTGCGAAAATTCCTAAAAACGAAGGGCCGATCAGTATTCCTGCAATCATTTCACCGACAACTTTGGGTTGTCCAATATATCGGGCTAAATTGCCGCATATATATGAAGCGACCAATACCAAAATCAATGCCGGGATAAAATCTAAAAACAAATGCATATTGTTGCCCAAGATTTTATTTGCCCCTTTCGATAAATTAATTTTTTCGCACTTGATTTCATATGATTGCCAGTGGCGAGAGGGTGGATATGGGCGTCTGAATCCCAAGAAAAAAGCTTATTTTCTTTATCACCTCCATATTAGTTCGGAAAATGGTTTATATTCTGCATTATATAATATTATATAAGATTATAAAATATCCTCTTACTAATTTACTATTTTAAAAAGTTTTTTTTAAATACATCCATGGCGTTTTTGTTGGTATCACTTTAGCTCGCTACGTCATTGATAACGGTGAAAAAAAGTCTGGATGTGATGCTTGGTGCCGTACCTCTCCTTTCCTGAAAATGGATGGATGGTTGTTATATTCGGGAATCAAAGTGGTCTGTTTTGGATTTGAATGGCTGATAGACCAAAAGAATCTGTTGCCGGCTGTTTCGTCTGCTGATTTGATGGATGAAAGAGGAAATTTCCCATTAATCGAGAAGTTATTGAATAATTCAACTTGAATATGATGAGGTAAGGAGGGGTTGTAGAAAGGTTTTATGTTTATTAAACAGAGTATTTGGCGTCCTGGCGGTTTCATGCCTGAATGGAGGGATCAACAGTGAGAATGGTGTTTCGCTGGTATGGTGAGGGCAATGATACGGTCAGTTTGGCTCAAATCAAACAAATTCCCGGTGTGGAAGGGATTGTGTGGGCTCTGCATGATGTGCCGGCAGGTGAAGAATGGCCGCTCGAGGAGATATTGAGAGTCAAACAGGTCGCTGAGGAGCATGGGTTGCACATTGAGGTTGTCGAGAGTGTGAATGTGCATGAAGATATTAAATTGGGATACCCTTCTCGTGAAAAATATATTGAAAATTACAAAAAAACAATCGAAAAACTGGCACAAGTCGGGGTGAAGGTGATTTGTTATAATTTCATGCCTGTGTTTGATTGGACCCGGACGGACTTGTATAAAGAGATGGAAGACGGGTCAACGGCGCTTTTTTATGAAAAAGCAAAAGTGGATCAGATGGACCCTGACGAGTTGGTCAAGCGGATGGCGGACCAACGCGATTTGACCATGCCCGGTTGGGAGCCGGAGAGATTGAAGGATCTGGAGAAGCTGTTTGCGGCGTATCGGCATGTGACTGAAGAAGACTTATGGAACAACTTGAAGTATTTCTTGGAACAAGTGGTTCCCGTCGCAGAGGCGCATGACATCAAACTGGCGATTCACCCTGATGATCCGCCATGGCCGGTGTTTGGATTGCCCAGGATTATCACGAGCAGGGAAAGCATCAGAAGGGTGTTGAGTCTCGTAGACAGCCCTTCCAATGGAGTAACTCTTTGCAGCGGCTCTTTAGGAGCCAACCCGGCCAACGATGTTGCTGCCATGGTCAGGGAATTTGCCGATCGTATCCCATTTGCCCACATTCGCAATGTGAAAGTTTACGAAAATGGCGATTTCATTGAGACATCGCATCGAACTTGCGACGGCTCGCTCGATATATGCGATATTGTGAAAGCGTATCATGAGAGCGGATTTAAGGGTTACGCACGGCCGGATCACGGCAGGCACATATGGGGAGAGAAGTGCCGGCCGGGCTACGGTCTGTATGATCGGGCTCTCGGGATCATGTATTTATGGGGGATTTGGGATGCGCTGGAACAAGCGAGGCAGGAGAGACGTGCATGATAAGGAACGAGAACTTACAAGGAAAAGTGGCGGTGATAACGGGCGGAAGCGGGGTTTTGTGCGGTGAAATGGCGCGGGAGCTCGGTCGGCAGGGGGTAAAGGTGGCCATTCTGAACCGAAGAGTGGAACGCGGTGAACAAGTGGCGCATGAAATCGTGCAATCCGGAGGTGAAGCGATTGCCATCGCTTGTGATGTACTGAACCCAGACAGTGTGAAAAAGGCGGAAGAGGTCGTATCCAGGCGTTGGGGCGCATGCGATATATTGATCAACGGCGCGGGCGGAAATCATCCGCAAGCAACCACGACCCATGAAACATGGAAAGCGGAAGATGACAACAAGGAGGGGATCACCACCTTTTTTGATTTGACGAGTGAAGGATTTCAAGCAGTGTTTAATCTCAACATGCAGGGTACGCTTATTCCGACACAGGTTTTCACAAGGAAAATGGTCAACCGGAAAGGGGCGGTGGTGATTAATATATCTTCGATGAGTGCTTCTTGCCCGTTGACCAAAGTGCCCGCTTATAGCGCAGCCAAAGCAGCGGTGGAGAACTTTACCAAATGGCTCGCCGTGCATATGGCCGAAGCGGGGATTCGCGTGAATGCGATTGCACCGGGCTTTTTCCTGACATCACAAAACCGGGCATTATTATTGAAGGAAGATGGGTCGTTGTCCGAACGATCCCAAAAAATTTTGTCCCACACGCCGATGAGTAGGTTTGGTGTCCCACGAGATTTGCTTGGTACGTTAATCTGGTTAGCCGATGAAAACATGTCCGGCTTCGTCACGGGTGTCACTATTCCGGTTGACGGCGGTTTTGCCGCTTATTCCGGGGTTTGATGTTGCAAGGGAACGAGGCGTTTGAAGGGAGATGTGATGAGCTTGGCTGATCGGCATCCATCTTTTCCGCACGTTGATGTGGTGACGTTTGGTGAAACAATGGGTTTATTTACGCCGATGGGTGGCAAAGGTATTGCCCATTCCACGCTATTTGAAAAATCCTTCGGCGGTGCGGAAAGCAATGTGGCCATCGGCATCGCGCGCTTGGGATATGCAGCGGGCTGGTGCGGCTTGTTAGGGGACGATCCGATCGGGCGCCACATTGGCAAGGTATTGCGGGGTGAGGGGGTTGATGTATCACAAGCCCGTTTTTTAACGGATGCAAACACCGGCCTTATGCTCAGGGAAACGATATCTGAGCGGTCTGCTGTTTATTATTACCGCAAACATTCTGCCGCCAGTTTGATGTCGCCAGCTGATTTGAACGAAGCATATATCACCAACGCCAAAATTTTGCATATCACGGGAATCACGCCCGCGTTGAGCGATTCTTGTCACCAAACGGTGCTTCGCGCAGTTGAGGTGGCCAAATCTCAACAGGTCAAAGTTTGCTTCGACCCTAATGTACGCCTCAAACTTTGGTCTGTGGACCAAGCGCGGCCGATTTTATTGGAGCTTGCGAAAATGGCCGATTATTTTCTCCCCGGGTTGCCGGAATTGCGGTTGCTTTATCAAACGGACGATTTTGCGGAGATTTTGGAACATGTGCAAGCGTTGCCGGGCGCTACGATCATCAAAGGTGGGGCCAATGAAACTTACGTGCACGAGCGCGGAAAAATTACGGTTGTCCCCCATGTCAGAGTTGAGCGACCGACAGATACGGTGGGGGCGGGTGATGGCTTTTGCGCTGGATTCATCGTCGGACTTCTGAAAAACAAAAGCCTAGCGGAATCGGCGCATTTGGGCAATGTGGTTGGAGCCATTGCCGTTGGTTCGCCGGGTGATTGGGAGGCATTGCCTACATGGGAAGAAGTGGAGCAAGTACTTGGTACGCGCAACCATATTGAAAGGTGAGAGGTGGCGGGGAGTGAAGAAGTTGAAAACATTGCAGTCATTGATGGAGGCAGGAGTGGTGGCCGTCGTGCGCGGACGTTCGGCGGAAGAAGCAATCAACATCTCGCGGCATGCGATCAACGGGGGAATCAGAGCGGTCGAAATCGCTATGACTGTCCCGAACGCCTTAAATGCGATTGATTCATTGACAGCAGAGTGTGCCAGTGAGGGTGTCGTGATCGGTGCAGGATCGGTGCTTGATCCGGAGACGGCGCGAGCGGCCATTCTCTGCGGGGCCGAATTCATCGTGTCTCCCGGCTTATATGAAAACACTGTCATCTTGTGCAATCGCTATCGTGTGCCTGTGATTCCTGGAGCGGTCACATTGCGGGAAATGCAAAAAGCGCTGGAGATGGGTGCGGACATAATAAAGTTGTTTCCTGCAAATCAGTTTTCCCCCAGCCTGCTCCGTGCGGTGAAGGGACCATTGCCTCAAGCCAATCTGATGCCGACGGGCGGGATCACCCCTGAGAGAGTGGGAGAGTGGATCGCAGCTGGGGCGACGGCGGTGGGAGTTGGTTCGGAACTGACCAAAGGGATGGCGCCCGGTGGGGATGATGCCGTGATCGCCAAAAGAGCCAGCTTGTTTATGCGTGCGTATAGGGAGGCGAAACAGAACGCGGCCAACCAGTAGAGTAAAGGCGGTGGCCTTGACTGCTTGGAAAATTCATGATATTTTGAAATATATATGGTTGAAATTAACATACAAGTTTTCCCTGTTAACCCTGTTGTTTTTTCATGCGGACATATGCCCTTTGTGCGGTGCAGGCGGACTGGCTGTCAATCGTTGTCCCGGGTTTGCCACCCTGCCCCCGATTTTTGGTTTCCTGGTGTGATGTTCCATCGAAGCCAGACACATGAGATTTGTTCCGACAAACGCATGATCCAACCCATCGTCGAATAGAATGATGTTGGAGTTGTTGCTGTTCCTAGTTATCAGTCTAAAGGCATTTTTCCGTGCAGTTTTATGTTCGGGCTGACATCGGTGCCCAATATATAGCCAGCTTCGTCAAATCCCGAGGGGAACGGAGAATCGGGTGGTTTGTTTGGGTTTCTCAGTGGTTGCTGCGCTTGTACGGTTTAAATCCATTTACAGGGGAGAGCAGAATGAAAAAAGGGATGTACTGGTTGGCCCTGATTGTCATCCTGTGGGGGGCGTTGAACATCGGCCCACCCCCGGTTGTGAAAGCGGAACCTGTGTCCAGCCGCAGTCACATAGACGCCAAACTGTCCGATTATGCGGGATTTGAGCGGGAAGCCACACCACGGGCCGACGGTGTCCGGCATGTGGACACTCCGGCTATGATCAAAAAACTGAAAGAATTAAACGTCAATACGTATTACTATTTGAATTGGTACCAACCGACTGATTGGGATGACTTCAAAGACGAGTTTTTGCCTGCTGCCAAGAAAGCCGGCATCAATGTTGTTTTGTATTTGGTTCCCCCGTCGGAATCGACAGGTAGCCGCAAATCTTACCCATACACAACGGATTATGTGGCGTGGGGGAAAGCGATTGCTGAGCTTTCTGTACAATATGACAATCTCATCGGTTGGGCGATTGATGACTTCAACCATAATCTTGATTTCTTCACGCCAGAATATATGGCGAAGATGAGAGAAGCCTCCACAGTGATTAACCCCAATCTGAAGTTTTTGCCTTCGTTTATGCCCCTCATGTATTTCCCTGCTTTAACAGAAGAATTTCTAAGAACCAGAGGAGACTATATCGATGGTGTGATTGTAGCTTATCGCGATGATCCTTACCGTAACACCTCGGTCTGGTCCACTGAGCAACAACAGATTGATGAAGCTTACCAGTTGTTAAAAAAATATAATTTGCCCCTCGTGTGGATGGTTTACACTTCGTACTTGACCAACACGCCTGGCAACCCATCGGTGGAATATGTTCGCGAAACAGTCCAGACTGCAGTGGACAATCTGCGGAAAGGTAAATTGGCAGGCATTATCACGTATGAATTGGAGAAAGAGTTTATTGCAGAGCCTGACAAGAAGGCGGCTACTGGCAACGGTTATATGAGCTTCTTTGTGCCGTCGGGGGTTTCGACCAAGCCGGGTGATAACGTTTCCGCCAGCCAGGTTATCCATCCGGATGGATCGGGCAACTATGCGCTTTCTTTCCGAACGATGGCCGAAGGTCCCAAATTGGAGGGCTATCACGTTAAGCAACTGTTGATTGATGAGCAGGTGGTGTGGGAGCAGGATGTAGCCCAAAACACCGTGAGCGGCCAGTGGGAAGAGGTGAATCTGGACTTAACCCCTTACCTCACTGGGAAAAAATCGGCGACATTGACCATCCGGTTGTATGAAAAAAACGGGGTTGGAAATTACTGGGATAATGTCGGGTTTGATGACTTCAACGCACGCGGTTTTACGATGAAGAACAGCGGCTTTGAGAAAAAAAGCGGCTGGAACATTTCCAGCAGTTACGCCGGGATGATCGGCGAGAATATCATTTACGACCCCAATCGCCGCGAAAAGGCGTTCCGAGCGGTCGAAGCTGCTTACGTTTCCTATAAATTGCAGGATGAGATCGCCAACGCTGATCTTCGTCATGGGATTAAGCGCAGCCTGTTGAACAAGATGAACCGGGCCATCGACGCCCATTTTTCGGAACGGAATCGTAGTGCTATTCAGTCACTCAGTATCTTATCGCTTGAGATCCGTGCATTGACGGGCATCCATATTCCAAAAGAAACAGCGGCATTGTGGAATGGCAAGATCGAACGATTGGTTCAACTTTATCGCATGAAATTGGAATAAGAGGGCCAAGGGGGAAACAAGGATGAAAATCAGTCGTGCGGCAGCTTGGATCTTGTCCTTCTTGTTGGTTGTGGGGATGACAGGTTGTACTGGCTCCGACCCGGCGGCTGACAATTCCGAACGGATTAAGCTGGAATTTTGGACGATCAACCTGAAGAAAAATTTCTCGGGCTACATCGAGGGTGCCATTCAGGAGTATGAGAGAAACCACCCCAACGTGGATATCCATTGGGTGGATGTTCCCGGGGCGGACATGACCGGAAAGTTGTTCACTGCTTTGTCAAGTGGCAGCGCTCCCGATTTGGTCAATGAGACGAGTGAAGGGTTATCCGTTTTGCAAGGCTATCATGCATTAAGACCGATTTCAGAAGTGGTCGCCAAAGAGAAAATGGCCCCTTATATTGACGGGCTGGTTAAAAGTGTGACCAACCGTAATGGCGAAGTGATGGCCATTCCTTGGTACCATGCGGGGCCGCCAATCGGCTTGATTAACACCGAGCTGTATCAAAAAGCGGGACTTTCGTCCGACAAGCCGGCGCAAACGTGGGATGAACTGTTTGCATATGGCAAACAAATTCATCAACGATTGCCCCATGTCTATGGCTCCAATGACTTGCCTGGGTTGGAAACGTTCGCCACCGAAGGATTGCCGATATTAAGCGCCGATGGGAAGAAGGCTGTATTCAATTCTCCTCAACACATCGCATTTGTGGAAAAATTCATCCAAGCGTACAAGGACGGGGCGATTGCTCCGGGAGCGCTGGTAAAAGATGATCGGCAATTGCAGCAAACCCTTGACAACGGATTGACGGCGCACGTCGGTTTGGCCAGCTCGTTTCAGTTGAACAACATTGAGAAAAACGCGCCCAATGTCCTGTCCAAACTGAAAGTGGTTCCGCCAGTTACCACGACGGGAAAAGTGGCGGTCAAGGATATCCAGCTGTTTGTGATACCAAAGAAAGCAAAACATCCCAAAGAGGCGGCCGACTTTGCCCTATTCTTGACCAGCCCGCAAAAACAGTTGGAATTTTGTAAATTGGTCCCGATCTTCCCTTCGACGGAAGATACGTTGAAAGACCCCTTTTTCACTAATTTTGAGGTGAAAACGATTCAAGACCACGCGCGCAAAATGATGGTTACCTACGCTCCCCACCTCACCTTGACTTACATGGGCCACCCCAAGCAAAAAGAACTGCGTGAGTTTTACCTGGAACAGATCCGGGCGGCCATGCTTGGGAAAAAAACGGTGAAAGATGCACTTGATACAGCAGTCAAGCATTGGAATGAAGCCCTTGCCAAGTCATAGCCGCCCACATGGGCACAGGCGGCGAAGCATTTTTTCGCCGCCCGATTTTCTTCAATGGGGAGAGATGCGATTTGGGCAATGAAACCGTACCAACCGCCGAATATCGCGCATCTAAAAAAAAGAGGAGGAACATTCCCTTACTCCCTTATCTGTTTTTACTTCCGGCGTTGCTATTGTTCTTCACCTTTGACTATTTACCTATTTTCAGTGCGTTTTATTATTCATTCACTGAGTACCACATCTTGTCTCCCGCCGAATGGGTAGGATGGGAGAATTATCGGGCATTGATGCAAGATACGAAGTTTTGGATCGCGGTCAGCAATTCGTTGACATATTTCCTTATCATCGTTCCTTTACTGTTAACGGTGCCTTTATTCCTCGCGATATTGGTCAATCAGAAACTGCGAGGCATCCAATTGTTTCGAGTGGTCTATTATTTGCCTGTGGTCACCTCGATGGTGGCGGTGGCCATCGTATGGAAATATTTATACCATCCCGCCGGCTTGCTTAACGCTGTTTTGCAGGGAATCGGCCTCCAAAAAGAGGCCGTCAACTGGCTTCTAAACCCCGACACTGCCCTCCCTGCCGTCGCTGTGTTGGAAGTTTGGAAATCGCTTGGTTTTTACATGGTGATCTATCTCGCCGGCTTGCAGACGATTTCACAGGAGTTGGTGGAGGCCGCCAAGATGGATGGTGCCGGCAGAGTAAGGGTATTGTGGCATGTCTATTTGCCGCAACTACGACCGACCATTGCCGTGATCCTTGTCTTATCCACGTTGGCTAGCGTACAGATGTTTACCAGCATTTATATCATGACGGGTGGCGGACCATTTGACAGCACGTTGACATTGCCGCTGTACATTTATCAAAAAGCATTTGTGGAGCTGGATATGGGGTATGCGACGGCGATGGGGATGGTGCTCTGGCTCATTTTGATGGTCTTGACGATCATTAATTTCAAGTTGTCCAACGGGGGGCGGGTAGGATGAATGCGGAGCGCAAGCGCATGGGGATTGCCATCGCGCGCAAAGCGTTGATGTATCTGGTGCTTCTTTTGATCGCACTCTTGTTTGTCGGTCCCTTTTTGTGGCTGCTGTCGACAGCGTTCAAATCGAATGCACAGGATGTATTCACATTTCCGCCTGACTTGATCCCGAAACCGCCGGTATGGGATCAGTTTGTGGAGGCTCTGACGGTAATCCCATTCCCGAAATATTTGTTGAATTCTTTCATCCTGATCGTGGTGATGGTGCCTGCCCACCTGTTTTTAACCTCATTGACCGCGTATCCGTTGGCGAGGATGACATTTCCGGGCCGAGATCTGATTTTTTATGCAATTATCGGCACCATGTTTTTTCCGGAAGAAGGCAAACTGGTGCCGTTATTTATCATTACGCAAAAACTGGGGCTCATCGATTCGTGGTGGGGATTGATCATTCCCGGATTGGTGGGCGGATTTTCCATCTTTTTGATGCGGCAAGCGTATCTCAGCATTCCGAAAGAGCTGGAGGAAGCGGCCATTTTGGACGGATGTGGCCCGTTTAGGATGTGGTGGAGCATCATGTTGCCATTGACGAAACCGACACTGGCGGCGTTAAGCGTATTTTCGTTCATATCCGTGTGGAATTCCTTCATCTGGCCGTTAATCGTGTTAAAGAATGATGACTTGTATCCCTTGGCGCTGGGGCTTGCGTATTTGTCGGGCACCTTTGGCGATGATGTGCGAGTCATGGCTGCTGGCACGGTGGTCTCCCTGTTGCCGATCATCGTTTTCTATCTGATGATGCAACGTTATTTCGTTTCCGGCATGCAAGGGGCCATTAAAGGATAGGAGGGAACTGCGGTGCGGTTGGGTGTTATCGGGTATGGACGGCGGATTCGGCACATGGTGGCGGAAATGCGCCGAATCGATCCGGATTGTCGGGTGGTGGCCATCAATGATTTGCAAAACAATGTTATTAAGCAGGAGTTGGGAGAGGAAGCGACAGAGATCGTTTTTTATGACAGTCCGGAAGCAATGGTGCAGGGGGCCGAATTGCATGGCATATTGATCGGCACCCGGTGTTCGCTACATGCGGACATGGCCATCAAAGTCTTGCCGAGGGGGATTCCCCTGTTTTTGGAGAAGCCGGTGGCTACAGATGAGCATGCATTGCTTCGACTCAAACAGAAATACGAGGCGACCGGAACCGAAGTGGTGGTATCCTTCCCACTTCGGGCGGCGCCATTGGTGACATTGGTCAAAGAGATTATCGATTCGGGAAAGATCGGTACGGTGGAGCATGTGCAAGCCGTTAACAATGTGCCCTATGGCGGCGTGTATTATCATCACTGGTACCGCGATGAAAAGGAAACGGGCGGATTGTTTTTGCAAAAAGCGACGCACGATTTTGATTACATCAATTATCTGTTGGGGATGCAGCCGACGCTGATTTGCGCGATGACGTCCAAGCAGGTGTTCAAAGGGAATAAGCCGGCCGGGCTCAAATGCGTTGATTGCGATGAGCAGCATGCATGTCCTGATAGCACAGTAAATATTCGCAGATTGCCCCATGAAACACCAGCCGGTGAATACTGTTGCTTTGCGGTGGATACGGGGAATGAAGATGCAGGAAGCGCGTTGATCCGGTATGAGACCGGGATGCACGTCTCTTATTCACAAAATTTCTTCGCCAGAGGGAAGGCTGGAAGCAGGGGAGCCCGCTTACTGGGCTACAAAGGAACGTTGGAGTTCGACTTCTACACAAATACAGTCAAAGTTTACATGCATCATTCACCAGTGGTTGAGACATACGAAATGACTGAAGAGGCGGGCCACTTCGGTGGAGACGCAGTGCTCGCCCGCAATTTCATCGCGGTGATGAAAGGGGAGGCGAAGTCGATTGCGCCGATGGAAGCCGGATTGCTAAGTGCGTTGATGTGCTTGAGGGCGAGAGAGTCGGCGCTGACCAACGCTTTTTTGCCTATTGGCTGGCCGGAGGATCAAGAAGGGAGCAATTCGTGACGGAAGAGGTGAAAACCTTGAGTGCATTGAGATTGGGCATCATCGGTTTGGATACGTCGCATGTGACGGCGTTTACGAAATTGTTGCATGATCCAAAAGAGCCACATCATGTGCCTGGTGGGCGGGTCGTTGCGGCATATCCTGGTGGGTCCCCTGATTTTGATCTGAGTCGAACACGCGTGGAAGAATATACGCGTCAGCTGGCCGATCAATATGGAGTTGCCATTGTCAGCACGCCTGAAACCGTCGCCGAACAAGTCGATGCCATCTTGTTGGAATCGGTTGATGGGCGGGTGCATTTGGAACAATTTAAAAAAATTGCTCCCTACGGCAAACCGGTGTTCATCGATAAACCATTGGCGCTCACCAGTACCGATGCGGATAAAATCTTTGCTCTCGCCGACCGATATCAGGTGCCGGTATTGAGTTGCTCCGCGCTCCGATACGCGGAAGCGCTGACAACGGCGCTAGCTGAAACGGAACCAGGTGATGTTTACGGAGTGGATTGTTACGGCCCCATGCCGCTTGAACCGACGCAACCCGGCTGGTTCTGGTATGGGATTCACACCGTGGAAATGCTGTTTGCCATCCTGGGCAAAGGATGTGTCCGCGTCACTGCGGCAGGCAACGATGAACAGGATGTGGCGGTAGGGATATGGGAAGATGGACGTATCGGCGTTGTTCGCGGCAACCGCAAGGGAAACAATGGGTTCGGCGCTTTAATCCATCGATGTGGAGGCACGCGCGCCGTGGATGTGAACGCCAGCGCCAAACCGTACTATGCCAGTCTGCTCACGCATATCATGGAGATGTTCACCACAGGGAAACCACCTGTTGATTTCCGGGAAACACGGCAAATCATCCGCTTCATCGAGGCGGTGAATGAAAGCCGCCTGACCGGAGAAACCGTTGCGTTATAACCCCATCTTAGCGCTTGCAGTCTGGAGGGATCGCGTTGCATTTCGGTTTGGCCACGATGTTTCACAAATATGTAAAGGGATCACTCACTTGGGAGGAAGTGCGGCAGGTGACGGCCACTAAACGTCTGGATCTCGCTTGTTGTCGGAGAGATAGCGTTGCTTTCCAAGTGCTCATGGCTGCAGATGAAGCATTTCTGCTCACTACAAGCACCGATCCCCTGTTTTGGAAAGGCGGTCCGCTCACCATTGTGCGGTTGGAAATTGACACGGATGCGCCGGTGCGGACGGAAGTCCGTTTGATCGGATTGATTGAGGATGATGATGGGTGTTTGAAATCGGACGTGTTGCTGGAGCAAAGTACGGTGTTTGTAGAACGTCGGCATTTGCAACAAGTGTGGGTGGAGTGCGAAACGACCGATGCCAGCCAGCCAGGTGTGTATAGCGGCATGGTGCGAATATATGCTCGCACGTTGTTTGAAGATGAGCGGCTGTTGGGTGAGTGCCCGTTTTCCCTTACCATCAAAGATTACTTGTTGCCGGAACCATCGCAATACCGGTTTTATCTCGATTTGTGGCAGCACAACTCCAACATCGCCAGAAAGTACGACGTCCGTCTGTGGTCTGACGAACATTTTGCAATTCTTGACCGTTATCTGCACAGTTTGGCGCAATTGGGGCAAAAAGCGGTGTCCGTGGTGGTGTCGGAAATTCCGTGGTCGGGACAACACAGTCATCGTGATCCGGAACCTGCCGATTTGTTCGAATACAGCATGGTTCGGGTCACTCGGCGCGGGGACGGCCAGTTTGTATATGATTTTTCTGCCATGGACCGCTATGTAGCTCTGGCGGAACGATATGGGATTGCAGAGGAGATCGAATTATTCGGATTGTTGAACATCTGGCAGGACCCCGAGGCGGGTTATGGGTCTGTCATCGCGGATCATCCCGATGGTGTCCGCATTCGCTATTATGACAGCGGGTCGGGTACATTTCGCTTTATGCGCCGGAGAGAGGATTTCGACGCCTACGTGCGGGCGTTGCAAGCGCATTTCATCGAAAAAGGTTGGATTGACCGCGTCCGCGTTCTTGCTGATGAGCCAAAAGAGTTTGCCGTGTTTAAAGAGAGAGTGTCTGCTTTGCGGCAAGTCGCTCCCTGTTTTCGTTATAAGATTGCCATCGCTCAAACGGCATTTCTCCACCACAATCTTTCCGAAATCCATGATTATGTTCCCATCTTGCAATGTGTGGCCGCCGAGTATGAGCAGCTGCTGGAACGAAAACCGCAAATCCCCGGAAAGTTGTTGTATTATGTTTGTTGTCACCCCGACTTTCCCAACACGTTCATCGGGTCGCCGCCGGTGGAGTGCCGACTGATTCCATGGCTAGCAGAAAAGTGGAAGTTGGACGGCTTTTTGCGTTGGAATTACACGGTTTGGCCGGAGCGCCCCTTGGAAAAGTTGTCATATCGGGCGCCGGTTTGGAAAGCGGGAGACATGAATTTTGTTTATCCGGGGGCTACCGGAAAACCGTTGTTGTCGCTTCGATACAAATGGTTGCAACGGGGAATCCGGGATTATGAATTGATGCAGCTGTTAAAGGAGTCGGGGCAGTCGGATCAGGTGGAGCGAGCATTGAACAGGGTGTTTCTGTTTCAGGATGCAAGCGAGTTCTGTCCCGAAGCGAAAAAGAGGCGCGCCGAACTATACAGTTTAAATCCAGCTGACTATGATCGATTGATTCTCGAATTGTGAGAAAGGGGAGCATGCCCATGGTCGATGTCCGTTTGTTGCATGCTGATGAATTAAAGACAGCTGTTCGGCTTTCTGACGAAACGTTTCGCACGTCTAGCCAGCCTTCAATGGCGCAGGCTTTTCCCCATGTATTTTCATCTAGTCTGGGCCAGTCATACGGCGCGTTCGCGGATGGCGGGCTTGTTTCATTTGTAGGCTTGGTGCCGAGCATTGTGCGCATCGGTAGCGCCCGGTTGAATGTGTTTTCGGTCGGTTCGGTTTGCACTCATCCTGACTATCGCGGAAAAGGGATTGCCGGAATGATTCTGCGGCGCATCTTGGCTCATATCGACGAAGCGGAAGCTTCTTTATTGCTGGTGTCCGGCTATGGGCCGTTGTATGAGCGGATAGATTGTTTCCGATTTGGCACGGCTACCCGTTTCATGATCGGATCGGATTCAGCATCGGAGATTGGCCGGAACGTCTCGGCGGATGCGGAGGTGCATCTGAGGGAGTTAGAGCCGACGGATTGGTTTAAGGTGACGGAATTGGCGCGGAAGAGAGAAGTCAGATTTGAGCAGAGTGTTTGGGATATAGCCGCCCTGATGCAGGCAGAAGCGAATGCCAGTTGCATGAACTTGCGTCACCGCGTGTTGATTGCTGAAGTCGAAGGGCAGGTTAAAGCCTTTGCGGTAGTGGCTGTGCCTGCGGACGAGGGAGCGGCAACGCCTGCCCTGGCCATCGAATGGGCAGGGGAACCGCACTTGGTCGCGCTTGCGTTGGCGCATGCTGTTAAGCGTTATCGGCTTGAGCGCTTGGACGCTCCGGTTTTATGGCATGAGACGGAGTTGGCACAAGCCTTGGCGCCTGCGGAACAATGTGCTGAGCAAAATCTGGGAACCGTGCGCATCGTCCATCCGGAAAGGCTGATGCAGCAACTGCGCCCATATCTGCAGGAGAAACACCAGCGCCTGGGCACCGGTTTGGAAGTGCGGGCTTTGCCAAATGGCCGCGCGGAACTGCGTCTTGATGGGGAGACGGTCATCTTGGATGCACAGGCGTTTGTGTCGTTGCTGTTTGATCCGGCCCCTCACACGAATCACCTTCAGGGTTCGTTCTCTGTTTTGAAAGAATTGTTTCCGATTCCGTTTCCCTATGCCGGTGGATTAAATTATGTCTGATGGCGGATTTGAGTGACTTTTCCAAATGGAATGAGAAGGTGGATTTGGCGATGAAGATGGCCCGAGTGGGTGTGTTGTTGGATCGGAAAGCAGCTCTTAGAAGATGGGACAATGGATTAAATGTGTTTCAAGTCTATCTTGGCGAAATATTGTCCCATGCCGGCATTCCGTTTGAATGGATTGATGATGTCGAGCAGTTGACAGAGCGGGCATTTGATGTGTTGTTGGTGGCGTTAGACCGAAAAGAGGAGAAGGCGGTAACGCCGATTTGGCGCTTTGCGGAGCAAGGGGGGATCGTGATTGCCTATGGGGGGCTGTCCTCTTTGGCGGGTCGGCTCGGATTTGCCGACAGGGGCTCCGTTGGCAAAGGGTATGCGTGGTTGCCTATGCACGTTGGCGTATCGCATCCGCTCAGGTACTTGCGGGCTACTCCCTGGATCGCGATGTCGGAAGACGGGCCTCCTTATAGCGCGATTGGCCAGATTCACTCGGAGCATCCGCAGGGAGCCAGCCTTGGTTCTGCTTTGCTTCAATTCGATGTGGGAAAAGGGATCATTGATCGCTGGGCGGTTGATATAGCGGAAACCGTCGTCGGTTTGCAGCAAGGTGCCGAGCCGGTGATAGAAGATGGGATTCCGGCGCTGGATGGCACTGGTTCCATTGATGATGGCATGTTGAAAGCAGACGATGGCATGGCGATGGATTGGGAATTGGATCGCTTGACAACGGAGACCGCTACCCCCTATTTTGCACATCCTTATGCTGATTGGTGGCGAGAAGTGTTGATTGGCCATCTGCTAAACAGGGTGGTCGACAGGGGATTGACGTTGCCTTTTGTTGGTTATTGGCCCGCAGGCATAGAGCAAGTGGCTATGATTTCTCTCGATAGCGATTTGAATGTGAATGAATCGGCCGAAACGACGCTGGCGGTGTTGCGGGAACACGGTGTCAAAGCTACTTGGTGCATGATGGAACCGGGATATGACTCTCACATTTATCCACGGGTATTGGCCGAGGGACATGAGTTGGCTTTCCATTACAATGCAGTGGAGCATGACCGGGGAAAGTGGGGGGAAGCGGAATTCCAGCGCCAATTGCAGTGGCTAAAAAAGGCAACTGGCTTGACAGAAATCCATTCCAACAAAAATCACTATACTCGATTTGAAGGCTGGGGCGAATTGTTTCGGTGGTGTGAAACCCATGGCATAGCGTCAGACCAAACGAGGGGGCCGAGCAAAAAAGGAAATGTCGGCTTTTTGTTTGGCACATGCCACCCTTACTTTCCGATCTCATGGGCGGATGAGAAAAACCGTCTATATGATGTGTTGGAAGTCGGTTTTTTGACTCAGGACTTGAATCATCCCCGGTTAGCTGACATGAGTGTGACTGTCCCGTTTCTTGAACGGGTTCGCCAGGTGCGAGGGGTGGCCCATTTTCTGTTTCACCAGGTTCACATCCACAATCAACCCTCGGTGCGTAAGGCGTTGCGAAATGTCGTGCATGAAGCCAAACGTCGGGGATTCGTCTTCTGGACCGGCAAACAGATCAGTGAATGGGAGCGGACTCGTCGCACTGTGCGCGTCGTAGGAATGAACGAGGATGGAACGGTACAGCTGACCAGTGGCAAAGACGTGGCTGATTTGGTCGTGTGGGTGCCGGTTCCACGGGGCCAGCGCCACCTGTCAGCAGAAACGATGGCACGTCCGTTTGGGGTTTCCTGTATCAAAAAGGTGGTGTCAGTGAACAAAGCCGAGGAGGATCGCGGGGGTAAGCAAGGAAAATGGGCGGGAGGGATGCGGCATGGATGAACGTCGGTTGGCGATTCATGGTGGACCGAAAGTGAAAACGACGCCGTTTGGCACGGGGAAACGCTTTGGCGAGGAAGAGGCAAGAGAATTGTTGGAAGCGCTGGAGCAAAATACGCTTTTTTACCATCATGGAAAAAAAGTGAAACAATTTTTGCGGGATTTCAATGATCTATATGGTGTGGATTACAGTGTAGCCGTTTCTTCCGGCACGGCCGCCATTCATGTCGCTTTGGGGGCGGCCGGGGTGACGGTGGGTGATGAAGTGATCACCAGCCCGATCACTGACCAAGGCACCTTGATCGGCATCCTTTATCAAAATGCAATTCCCGTTTTTGCCGACTTGCATCCCCATACTTACAACATGGATCCTGCGTCGATCGAGTCCCGCATCACCCCGCGAACCAAGGCCATCCTGGTCGTGCATCTGGCGGGGAATCCCTGCGACATGGATGCGATCATGTCCATCGCCCGCAGGCATGATCTGAAGGTGATTGAAGATTGTGCCCAAAGCTACCTGTGCCGATACAAAGGTCGATTGGTCGGTACGATTGGCGACTATGGCTGTTTCAGTACCAATGACTTTAAGCATATCTCCACCGGGGATGGCGGAATCGTAACAGTCAATTCGGGGGACGAAGAGGAGTATCGCCTGGTTCATGCTTTTGCCGATAAGAATTATCAGCGGTTGCAGGGGCAAGTGCGACGGGAACTTTCTTATTTGGCTCCCAACTATCGGATGACCGAACTACAAGGTGCGGTCGGCGTAGCCCAATTGAAAAAACTGCGGCAGATTTGTGAAACACGGAGACGCTACGGGGATCGCATCACGGAAGGCATCAGCGGACTCCCAGGTATTCAGCCGCATCAGGTATATGAAGGAGGAACATGCTCTTATTGGTTTTACATGTTTCGCCTTGATTTGGATGCGCTCACATGCAGTCGTGCGGAATTTTCCGAAGCGCTGGCGGCTGAGGGCATTCCCAACCAACCGGGATATATTCCGGAAGTCGTATATTTGCAACCGCTCTTTCAAAAGCGACAAGCGTATTTGAACAGCCATTTCCCATTTGACTTGTCGGATGTTACTTATCCGCGAGGCTTGTGTCCGACAGCGGAACAAATCTTGCAGACAGCGGTGCGCATTGGGGTGAGCGAGTTTTTCAATGAGCAGGATATTGAGGACATTATCCAAGGTATCCGCAAAGTGACTGCGCATTTCCAAAAAACATGATGAGAGAAAGGGGGTGGCGTGCATGCTCAAACGGTTGGGTGTGGTGACCGACGAAGTGTCGAGTGACTTGACTGAAGCGTTGGATTGGGTCGCAGACCAGGGGTTGTCGCATGTGGAAATCCGTATGGTGAACGGAAAAAATGTTGTACATTTGACCGATCACGAGATCGCGTGGGTGTACGAAGCGGTGGTGAAGCGTGGCTTGTTTGTGTCGACAATCGCTTCCCCGTTGTTCAAATGCGCCCTTGATCCGTCACGCCCGGTGGCTTCTGGGGACAGGTTCGGCCAACCTGAAGAGGATATAGCTACACACTTCGCTATGTTGCACCGCACGATCCAGATAGCCAACATGTTGCAAACGAGAAATATCCGCCTGTTTTCGTTCTGGCGGGAACGGGAACCACGGCGGTATCAAGCGGAGATTGTCGGTCATTTGCGACAGGCAGCCGCAATAGCGGAACAAGAACGGATGTTGCTTTTGCTGGAAAATGAACCGTCTTGCAATGGTGGATATGCCGAAGAAGTAGCCAGTCTTGTAGAAGAAGTCGATTCTCCTGCCCTCCGGGTGCTGTGGGATCCCGGCAATGAAGAGTACGGGGGTCGCCCTGCTTTTCCGGAAGGGTACAGATGGGTGAAGGATTGGCTTGGCCATGTGCATTTGAAAGACGCGTTGGTCGACGACCACGGTAAACCGCAATGTGTGCCGATTGGCCTTGGCCGAGTGCGCATGCTAGAACAGTTGCAAGCGCTAGAAGCCGATGGGTACAAAGGATACTACACCATTGAGACGCACTACATTCCGCCGGGCGGAACCGCAAAAGATGGCACGCAACAGTCGTTAAGAGGGTTGCAAAAGCTCCTGAAGGAGGCGGAGTGGTTGTGAAAACCTGGGGGTTTGCCTTGATTGGTTGCGGGGCGATCGCCGAGTTCCACCTGCAAGCGATCCGCAAGATAAAAGGGACCCGGCTGGTAGCAGTCGCCAGCCGGGATGAGCGGAAAGCACGTGCTGTCGGTGAGCGTGAAGGATGCAAATGGACAACGGATTACCGTACATTGTTGCGCAATAAGGAAGTGGACATCGTTTGCGTGACGACCAGCAGTGGTAGCCACGGCGCCATCGGCTTGGAGGCGCTACAGGCGGGAAAACATGTGGTGGTAGAAAAACCGCTTGCGATGAGCGCGGTGGAGGCGGATCGCCTGATCCAAGCGGCAGAAGCAAACGGTCTTTATTTGACGGTGGTGTCACAACGTCGCTTTGAACCGCAACACCAATTGGTCAAACGCGTCTTGGACAGCGGGGGGATCGGTAAATTGCTGATGGTGGAAGTGGCCTGTCCATTTTATCGCCCACAAGCGTATTATGACAGTGCAAAGTGGCGGGGGACGTTGGCCGAAGACGGCGGGGCGCTGATGAACCAGGGCATTCATTCCATCGATTTGATGTTATGGTTGGCTGGCCCGGTTCGGTCGGTTTTCGGCAAAACAGCCACCCAGACGCACCGTATGGAGGCAGAGGATATGGGCTTGGCTGTACTCACGTTTGCCAATGGAGCATTTGGCACACTTCTCTCTTCCACCAGTATTCGGCCGGGCTTTGCACCCACTCTCTCTTTTTATGGGGAAAGCGGCACCATCAAATTGGAAGGGATGGCGATCACACATTGGAGCGTTCCCGACATGCCACGGCCGCAACTTGACGGGGGGCGTGGCGACGGAGCGGGTGTCACTGATCCACGTGCCATCCCATCTGAATATCATCAATTGCAACTAACCGACTTTGTGAACGCATTGGCTGAAGGAAGATCCCCTGCTGTTGCTGCCCGTGAAGGAAGAGATGCAGTACGGTTGATTGAGGCAATTTACCAGTCCAATGCATCGGGTAAGGAAATACACTTGGGGGATGACACATGACACCGGCATTGGCATTGGGAACGGCCAAGGTTGACATCACCCCGACTTGGCCGGTGCCATTGGCGGGATTTGAAGGGCGGGTAGGGAAATGTCGTGGTGTATCTTTGCCATTGCGCGCCCGAATGTTGTTTTTTGAACAGCGGAACGACGCCGGGCAAACACAGTCGGCGTTGCTTGTGTCGGCTGATCTGATCTGGTGGGGGCCAGAATTGGTTGAGAGTTTGCGCCGCCGCTTGGCGAAGAGATGGGGGATCGAGGCGCCGTTTTTCATCCTGCATGCAACACACACCCATTCGGGGCCACAGACAACCCACCGTTTTTCTCCCGCATTGGGAGAAGCCGATCCAGGGTATCT
Organism: Laceyella sacchari; assembly: GCF_024927925.1. Taxonomy (NCBI): domain Bacteria; kingdom Bacillati; phylum Bacillota; class Bacilli; order Caryophanales; family Thermoactinomycetaceae; genus Laceyella; species Laceyella sacchari. Next base: position 1,855,354 of record NZ_CP103866.1, on the reverse strand, counting down.
AACATGGTTGGAAGAGAGACTGCTTCAGGGGATTGCATTGGCTACTGCCAATGTGGAGCCGGTGGTAGTGGAGCGGGGAAAGGGCGCCTGCCGCTTCAGTATCCACCGTCGCAAATGGGTTGCCGGAAAGATTGAGATGGCGCCCCATCCCGACGGACCCGTCGATCCGGAAGTGCATGTGGTGCGTTTCCGCACGAAAGCGAACCAAACCAAAGCGTTGCTCGTCCATTATACTTGCCACCCCACGACCACGGATGAGCCGCTCGTTTCGTCCGAGTATCCCGGCGCGGCTATGGCACTGCTTGAAAGCCGTTTGGATTCGGGGGCAGTGGCCGCATTTTTACAGGGATGTTGTGGTGATGTTCGGCCTGCATTGGTCAAAGAGGGGCGGTTTTATAGAGGCGGTGAGCGGGATGTTTACCAGCTGGGCAAGTTGCTCGCGGAGGAAGTGACCCGGGTCTTAAACCAACCAATGGAAACATTGGCTCCATGTCGTTTGATCGGGAGAATGACGCATGTCCCGTTGCCTTTCCAATCATTGCTGGTCCGGAATGAGTTAGCGAGGGATGAACCTTGGCATCATTTGCCTCCCATCCCGTTGGAGATGGCTTGGTTGAAGCTGTGCGAGGGGCTGTCGTTGCTGATGATGAATGCGGAGATGGTGGTCGAATATGGATTGTTCATCAAACAACGATTTGCGGGGGCTGTGTTGCCCGTGCCTTATAGCAACGGCATGATCGGATATGTGCCCACGCAACGCCAGGTGGCCGAAGGCGGTTATGAGGCGCGGGAGTCGATCGTTTATTTCTGTCTGCCTGCTCCGTTCAAAGCCACCATCGAAACGGCCATCCATGAAGCGATCAACCGGTTGATCAATCAGTGATCACTTCTTGCAGATGGTGCGGCGATTGTCGTGAAACGGGGGCGAATCATCATGAAATATCTGGTGGGAATTGATGTGGGTGGCACCAACATCGTATGTGGGCTGTTGGATGGTGAAGGTCGTCTGCTTGAAAAAATCAAGCGGCCAACCGAAGCCTATCTTGGCAGTGATCATGTGCTGGAGGTGATCGCCCAGACGGTGAGGACACTGATTTCATCTCGAAATACGGATACCAGTCAAGTGTTGGCCGTGGGAGTGGGGAGTCCCGGACTCGTTGATCCGGAACAGGGGATTACCCTATTTGCTGGAAACCTCGGTTGGCACCGTGTGGAAGTGGCCAAACAGTTGGGCGAAAAACTGAATCTTCCGGTTTTTGCTGACAATGATGTGCGGATGTATGTGTTTGGCGAAGCGATCACGGGTGCCGGCAAGGGATATGACCATGTGCTGGGAATCACGCTTGGCACGGGGGTAGGTGCGGCAGTGATCGTCCGGGGTCAAGTCTATTATGGCGGCGGTTTTATGGCTGGCGAACTCGGACACATGAGGATGGAGGGGGAACAGGCTGCTTGTGCTTGTGGCATGCAGGGGTGTTTGGAGACGGTCGCTTCGGCCACGGGCATTGTCAGGCAGGTGCGCGAAGCTGTTGCCCAGGGGGAACAGAGTGTTTTAGGTACTTGGTTTCCCACTGCCAATCTGTCGGGATTAAAGGCGGCCGACGTCTCCAAAGCGTATGACGCCGGTGACCGGGTGGCGCAGGAAGTGCTGGATCACACCGGCAGGGTGTTGGGCCGGGCTTTAGCATACGCCGTGACACTGTTCAGTCCGGACGTAGTCGTGATTGGCGGGGGAGTGGCCGAAGCGGGAGAGCGGTTGCTTGCGCCGATGCGGGAAGAATTGCAACGATCCGTTTATCAAGGATATTGGTCGCGCCTTGCGATACGCACGGCCTATTGGCCGGATGATGCGGGGGTGATCGGCAGCGCGCTTTACGCCAAGCAAAAAATGGAGGAGGCGTGACGGCACATCACTTAATTGAGAAAAGAGGAGGAGACGGATGGTGCAAACACACACCTACCGGGAAATCAAACAACAGCCAGAGACTTGGCGGGAGACGATCGAATTAGTGCTTTCCAAAGCGGCGGAGTTGAAACAACTCTTTAACAATCTCCATCCGGATGAAGTATTGTTCACTGGATGCGGAACGTCTTATTACATTGCGATGACCGCGGCATCGACATTTCAGGAAAAAACGGGAATTTCCGCTAAGGCGGTACCTGCTTCGGAAGTTTTCCTCAATCCCGGTGCCGTTTTTAGTAAGAACAAACGGACGGTGTTGATTGGTTCCTCCCGTTCGGGAAACACCACGGAGGTTGTTCGAGCAGTTGCCTTTGCCCAGCAAAACAAACTGGCACATTGCCTCGGGATTACCACCCGACCAGATAGTGAGTTAGCCCGCATAGCAGATGAAGTGATCAGCTTGCCTCACTCCCAGGAGAAAAGTGTGGTCATGACTGGCTCATTTACAAATCTGTTGCTTGTTTCACAGTTGCTTGCGGGTATCCTGTCTGCGGACGAAGGTTTTTTGACGGAATTGTCATGCTTGCCCGACATCGGTGCGTCGGTTATCGCCCGTGTCGAACCAACCGCAGAATCAGTGGCGGCGGATGAAGCGTATGGTCATTTTATTTATCTGGGTCTTGGCGCATATCTGGGTTTGGCCTATGAAGGGATGTTGAAGTTAAAGGAGATGACGCAACTGTACGCTGAAGCGTTTAACCCGCTTGAATTTCGCCACGGCCCGATTTCGGTACTGGACGGGCAATGTCGGGTTCTTCTGTTGAGTAATGGGGCGATTCGCTCATATGAGCGAGCGTTGGTGGATGATATGCGGAAGTTTGGAGCTGACGCGGTGGTGTTGGGCGATGGATTGGATGATTTCCATTGCAACGTGAAAATTGCATTGGACAGCGGTTTGGGCGATCTCAGCCGGAGTCTGTTGTATTTGCCATTTTTGCAACTGTTTGCTTATTACCGTACGTTGAAGATGGGCTTAAATCCTGACTCACCGCGTAATCTGGAGCAAGTGGTTGTGCTGGATGAGTAGGTCTTGTTATCTATTCGCTTGGCAGGGGTGCAAGACAACTGCTTTTCCAGTCAGTTGAGGCAATGGGCGGAATGGATGAGGAGGGGATGTCGCCATGCCATTGGTAACTTCAAAAGCCATGCTGGAAGATGCATATCGCCATCATTACGCTGTTGTGGGATTTGCCATCCATAATCTGGAGGTTATGAAGGCTGTGACCGAAGCGGCGGAAGAGCTGGAGGCCCCTGTCATTTTCCAGACAACCCCACGGACGATTCACTATGTTGGGCTGGATTATATGGTGTCGATGGCAAAGGTGGCCGCACAGTCTGCCAAGGTACCGATTGCGTTGCACTTGGATCACGGAGACAGCGTGGAGACGGTAGTCCGATGCTTACGTGCTGGATATACGTCATTGATGATTGATGGCTCTCATCTTCCATTTCAAGAGAATGTGGCGCTGGTCAAACGGGTTGTGGAGATCGCCCATGCCGTTGGCGTGCCCGTGGAAGCGGAGTTGGGTACCATTGGCGGAGCCGAGGAGGTAGGTTCTGTCGGTGAAGCGGAAGCCACTTATACGGACCCCGCTTTGGCGGAAGAGTTTGTTGCCCGAACCGGAATTGATTTTTTGGCTCCGGCGTTCGGCACGGCGCATGGCGTTTACAAAGGCGAGCCTCAACTGGATTTCGCCAGGTTGCAAGCGATCTCTCGGCGCGTCGCCATCCCGCTGGTCATGCATGGAGCGTCAGGTTTGCCGGATGATGGGGTGCGGCGGTCGGTGCAATGTGGTGTCAGCAAGGTGAATATTTCTACTGAGCTGAAATTGCCGTTTGCCGAAGCATTGCGAGACTACTTGCTTGCACATCCGAATGAGGCCGACCCCCGCCGCTACTTCCTTACAGCGCGGGAAGCGGTCAAACAAGCAGCCAAGAGAAAAATCCTGCTGGCGCAACAAAGCAAAGGGGAAGCCAACGATTCGTCGACGTAAGCACCGCGTCCAATTGCGGGAAAGGGGGAGGGGCATGGATGCCAGATGGCAACCGGTCGTGCAAACCACTGTGGACCATTTGCGGATTCGCGTCTATAAGAGCCGAGATGCCATGGGTGCGGCGGCCGCGGCCGAGGTTGTGAACAAGATGAAGGAAGTGCAAGCACGTAAGGGAAAGGTTCGTATGGTGTTTGCGGCCGCACCGTCGCAAAATGAACTACTCATGCATCTTTGTCACGCAGAAGGAGTGGATTGGTCATGTGTTGAGGCGTTTCATATGGATGAATATATCGGGTTGCCGGAGGACTCACCTCAGCGATTTTCCTATTATCTGCAAGAACATTTGTTTCGCCACGTCCACCCGGGGCAAGTGCAACTGATCCGGCCAGACGGTGATCCAGAGCGGGAGTGTACCAGGTACGCCCAGTTGTTGAGCGAAGCGCCGATCGACATTGTGTGCCTGGGGATTGGGGAGAATGGACATATCGCATTTAATGATCCTGACGTGGCTGATTTTAATGACCCCGCTGTTATCAAATTAGTTTGCTTGGACGAAAAATGCAGGCAACAACAGGTAAACGACGGGTGTTTCCCTGATCTTGCATCCGTTCCCAAGACTGCGCTGACTCTGACTGTGCCAGCACTGATGTCCGCCGATCACCTGATTGGCGTCGTACCAGGTCCGACAAAGCGCGAGGCGGTGCGCAGAGCTCTTACAGGTCCCGTGTCTGAGGACTGCCCTGCGTCGATCCTGCGCAGGCACCAAGATGGGGTATTGTTTCTGGACACGGTTGCATACGGGGTGAGCGAATATGCAGAGGACTGAGATCCGACACATCGAGGGAGTGGATTATCGGACGGGATGTTCGATTGCGGTGGAAATCGAGAGGGGAATTATCAGCCATATCCACCGTATTCAGAATCGATCGGGTTTGCCGTGGCTGGCTCCCGGACTGGTGGACTTGCAGGTGAACGGATTCGGTGGGAAGGACTTGAATACACCGCCTTTTTCCCCCGATTTGGTCATCGCCTTGACTCACATGTTGTGGCGGGAAGGGGTGACTGCTTATTTGCCAACCGTTATCACCAACCATGACGAAGGAATTGAAGAAGCGGTACGGGCCGTTGCTGAAGCGATCCGGCAGTCTCCTGCACTTGACCGTGTGATACCGGGAATCCATTTGGAAGGCCCGTTTATCTCACCGCAGGACGGCCCGCGAGGAGCTCATGATCCCGCCTTTGTTAAAGCTCCGAATTGGGAACTGTTTGAGCGATGGCAAAAGGCGGCGGACGGACGAATCCGCTTAGTGACCTTATCGCCGGAGTGGCCAGGCGCACACGAATTTATAGAAACCTGTGTCCGACACGGGGTGAAAGTGGCCATCGGTCACACTGCGGCCAATACTGAGCAACTTGCATTAGCGGTGCGGGCTGGAGCAACCCTGTCTACTCATCTCGGCAACGGTGCACATCCGATGCTCCCCAGGCATCCCAATTACATTTGGGATCAGCTAGCCGAGCCGGACTTGTGGGCGTGTATGATTGGTGACGGGTTTCACTTGCCTGATTCGGTCATCAAGGTGATTATGCGCGTGAAGCGGGACAAAGCCATGCTGGTCAGTGATGTGGTGCAGCTGGGCGGGCGTGAGCCGGGAGAGTATGAGACACATATCGGCGGCCGTGTGGTGTTGACACCGCAGGGCAAACTCCATCTGAAAGGTAGGCCGCAGCTGTTGGCCGGTTCTGTCCAGACCTTGCGGCAGGGCGTATGGAACTTATTTAAGAAACAACTGTGCGGATTGCAAGATGCATGGGACATGGCATCGATAAGACCTGCCGCTTACTTGGGATTGTCGGCGCGGCGGGGATTGGCTGTCGGTGCGCCGGCTGATTTGGTCGTGTTTGAACCGGAGGATGAGGAGGTGCGGATACTCCGCACGATCAAACAAGGGGCGATTCTGTATGAAGCAGACACCCATATGCAAGGGGGCGGTGCCGATGGCTGATACCATCATGGAACAGTATTTGCGGAAGATCGTCGCTCACTTGGAATCACTGCGTGAGGAAGCGGACGCGGTCAATCGAGCGGCGCGCCTGATTGCCGACCATGTCAGCCAAGATAAGATCGTTTATGTGTATGGCCCAGGGGGTCATTCCAATCTGGGGGCGCAGGAAGTCTTTTTCCGGGCCGGGGGGCTGATGCATGTTAGTGCCATCCTTGATGAAGGAACCCTTTTGAGCGGAGGCGCCTTGCGCTCGATGGCCATCGAACGCACTCCGGGATACGGGACGATTGTCATCGACGATTACAATCTGCAAGCGGGTGATTTACTTATCATCGTCAACGCGTATGGAATCAACGCGGCGACGATCGACGCGGCGCTGGAAGCGAAACGGCGGGGAGTGACCACCATCGGCGTCACCTCTGTGAAACATGCCACTGCCACACCGGAGAACCATCCAGCACGCCATCCGAGCAAAAAAAATCTGTTTGAATTGGTTGATGTGGTTTTAGACTGCAAGGTAGAAGTGGGAGATGCGGTCATCAACATTCCAAATCTGGATCAACCGGTCGCCGCCATGTCTACCTTTGCTAACGCTTACTTATTAAATTGCGTGATGGCGGAGGCGGTACGACTGATGGTGCAAAAAGGGATCACACCACCGATTTGGATGAGCGGCAATGCACCAGGCGGAGATGAGGCCAATGCGCGGTTTATCGAACGGTTCAAGGGGCGCATTAAAAAGTTGTGACGATATAAATGGGTGCTATCTCTGAATTGGTTGTCATATTTTTCCGTCAATGCCACGCGCTCGATTTGTAAGGCAGATGAGGAGGGGGATATGAGCCGGATTTTGACAGTGACATTAAATGCCGCTTTGGACATCACGTATGTAGTGGATAATTTTCAAGCTGGGGAAGTACACCGAGTGCGGCAAAAGTATACCCAGGCGGGAGGAAAAGGCATTAATGTAGCCCGGACCATTCACCGTTTGGGAGGGACAGTGACGGCGACCGGGTTTGTGGGCGGGGACAATGGGCAAACCATCATCAGAAAATTGCGGGGAGAGGGAATAGACGCTGTATTTTGCGAAGTCCCGGAGGGAGAGTCGCGCATCTGCTTATCCATCATTGATGAAAGCTACCTGAAGGCGACAGAGATTTTGGAGCCGGGCTTACATGTGACAGCTGGCCTAATGGAGCGGTTAAAAAGGCGTCTCCAATCTCTGATCACTCCAGGTATGATCGTCGTGTTTTCCGGGAGCTTGCCGCCAGGTCTTACGATGGAGGAATGGCGTAGCTTGCTTCGCTTTGTCCGTCAGCGGGGCGCGCGTGTGGTTGTTGATACCAGTGGTACGGCCTTGGCGGACGCCATTGCTTGTCAGCCCAGCATCATAACACCGAACCAGTATGAGTTCGCGGCTTTGACGAAAGCGGATGCCGGGGAGCAACCGACGGCGCCAATCCTCCAACACTGGCGCAAACCATTGGCTGACTTAGTCTTAAAAGGAATCGACTTTCCCATTATTACGCTGGGTGACCAGGGGGCTGTCGCTTATCACCGATCGATCTATTACCATGTGCCTGCACCGCGAGTCGATGTGGTGAATCCCGTCGGCTCAGGCGATGCATTTTTGGGGGGACTTGTGTGGAGTCTGGCCAACGGTTCTACTGCAAAACGTGCGCTGGCCACAGCGGTGGCGGCTGGAGCGGCGAACGCGGCGCACCCGGTGGCCGGCATGGTTGATAGAAATGTTGTCACCACACTGGCTGATCGTGTCTTGGATGAGATCGAAGAAGAAGGAGAATGATAGGGTGATTTGACTTGTTCATTTATCGAGATCATAAAGTTGGGGAAGCGTGAAACGAATGAGAAAATGGTTTTGGAGGCGCTAAATTTCAGAAGAGGGCTTAGGGTTGCTCGCTGACGATCTCGATGGCTTTTGTTGGGCTTGCCTTGATGATGTTTTTGTGATCAGTCACCTGAGTGGGGCGAATGCATGATTAACCCGGTTCCAAAACAGTTATAACATGGCTATTGGAATGGGATCACCAGTTGATACACCATAGGAAACAAAAAGGGAGAGAAACGAACGATGGCCAGAAGCAAAGCGAAAAAACACCGACTAAAACAAATTAGGGAAGGCAAACTTGATCCTGCCTTAAGCCGTGAGATGTGGGCGATCAATCCCGTAGCTAGAAAAACGCCAACAAAGGCGGAGAGAATAAGAAAGCGTGAGAAAAAGCACTTCTCCAATAGTCTGGGGGAGGCTTTTTATTTGCATATAGCATAAGGCACGATCCCTGATAACGATCGTGCCTTTCGTTGATTATGTTTATTGAGATAGTTGGCCGGCCAACTGTTGGTATAACTCAGGCTTCCGATCCCGATAAGGAGAGACTTGCCCTTCTTCCCAGTTGCGCTTCAGTTGGGTAAGATCGAGATCGACAATGACCAGATCTTTTTGCATGCGATCTGTGATACACAGTACGCCATTAGCCGGGAATGGAAAGTCGCAAGGTGAGAAACAGCCGCTTTTGGCGTAACCTGCATCGATCTGCGGAATGTACGGCAAGCTTCCAACCATTCCGCTCAAGGCGACAAAGCGTTGGTTCTCGATCGCCCGCGCTTGGGCGCAGTGGCGGACGCGATAGTAACCGGACGCTTGATCGGTATAAATGGGATTGAGGATGAGCGCCACTTCCTGTTCAGCCACGATGCGGGAAAGTTCCGGGAATTCGATGTCATAACAGACGAGAATAGCCACTCGTCCGAAATCTGTCTCAATGATATTAAGGCGGTTGCCTGGGGTCAGATGCCAGCAATTGCGTTCCTCAGGTGTCAAATGGAGCTTCTGCTGGGTCTCGATTCTACCGTCCGGGAAAAAGAGATAGGCTTCATTTACATAGCCGTTGCCAACGCGGTGGATGTGCGTCCCCGCCAGGATGATAATGCCAGTGTCGTGACTTAAATCGCTGAAAAAGTGGATGTATTGATCGGTGAACTGATCAAGGTAAGGAGCCGCTTCATCGTGGGCGAGCGGCTCGCTCAAGGCCAAGAGGTGGGCGGTTAAGTATTCTGGATAAATCAGCAATTGTACCCCGTCAGCTTTCGCTTGGTTCGCATCGCGCCGGATGCTATTCCAAAAGTCCACTTCCGACTTTAAGGGTGCCAGCTCGTATTGCACAATGCCGATGCGCAGTGGTTTCATTGTTCATCCCTCTTTTTTGTATGGATTTTTCCATTCCACCAAGACGGCAAAATGGCAAGACTCCTCATCATCCAGGTAATGTTCCAAAATTTGCAAAGGTTCAAGTCCCTGACTGAGCATAAAGCTAAGTACGCTATCTCTTATTTCGTTTTGTTTCACTTTCCTCACGTATGCATCAACCGACAGCGCCTGCTGATAGCGGTGATAGCCTGGGATTCGGCATCCGGCGATCAGCCGCGTCAAGCCTAAGCGCACCACCAGCTCTTTGCGCGCTTGATATAGTGCTTGCGCTATGCCTTGACCGCGGAATTGTGGCCGCACGCAAACATCGATGCCGTATAGACTGTCCCCGTCTTGGACATGGGTTCCTTTGATATACCCGTTGTCAGATACCTCTGCCCACGTGTGGGGCTTGCCTGTGTAGTGGACAATCAAAGCGGTCGCCGAACCGGCCGCTACCCCATCCACTTCAGCCAGAAGGGCCCCTTCGGGAAATGTGTGGACATGGGCGGAGATCTGATCGCGGTTCCACAGAAGATCCTCGGGAAACGGAGGCGGAAAGGACTCTTTTTGGATCTCCAGCAGTTGTGGGAAATCGGCGAGCGTGTAAGGTCGGACCTGGATGTTCATGGGGAGCCACCTTTCTTTTAGATTGGATACATCAATTTATTATATCTTAATTTTTTTGTGAACTGGGCGACAATAAAACCGAACGTTTGGAAAAGGTTGCCTTGCTAATGCGGTGTATGAACTACAAATGCCGGAAGCACAGGGATAGTGGGATGAAAAAAGCACTTTCACATGGAGAAAGTGCTTAAGCTGTTAGATTAATTTAAAAACGACATGACTGGAAACATGAATTAAGTGAAGCGCGTTAGGGCTTTGCCCATATAATGGGGGTCATGGGCAATATACGGGAAAGGTTCCTTTCGCGTTGATTAAGGAAGTGGTGTGTTGCCATACGCTTTGCCATTTCGCTTTGGTGATGCCAGGATATGGCGGCAGTCGCTCCGGCAATCGTTCCGTGAGTGGAAGCACGGTATATTGTAAGCCTTTTTGACCGATATAGCGGTGGGTCAAAGTCGGCAAATACGCGATGTTGTCCAATGTGATCTGCTTGGTGTCCGGGTGTTGCACCACATCAAAATACCAAATGATCCCCTCGTCAGTGTACCGTTTTTGCTGGTTGGAGATGAAGTTACCCATCGAATAAATGATCAGCTTGTCCTGGCCATTGATGTTTACTTTTTCGGCATGTTGCACCACATGGGGATGGTTGCCCAATATTACGTCCGCCCCGCTGTTCAAGATCTGTCGGGCGATACTGATCTGCTTGGGGTTTGGTTGGCGTTGGTATTCCACCCCGAAGTGAAGAGACACGATGACCGTGTGTGCCCCCTGCTTTTTCGCGTCAGTAATATCTTTTGCAACCTGCGTAAGGTTTAGCCGGTTGACCAGATAAGGTTTTTCTTTGGGGACGGGCAGGCCATTGGTCGATTCGGTGTAAGCGAGAAAAGCCAGGGTTAAGCCGTTTTTGCGCACCAACACCGGCTTTCTGTCCTTTGCCGACGGGGCTGTGCCGATCGGCTGCATGCCTGCCTTCCGCACTTGTTGGTAAGTTCGTATCACCCCTTTTTCGCCGGTGTCCATCGCATGATTGTTGGTTGTACTCAAAAGGTCTACGCCGGCGTCAGTGAGGGCTGTCAAGATTTCATCAGGCGCGTTGAATCGGGGGAAGCCGCTGAAAGGCAATCGTTTGCCGGCCAAAGTCATTTCCAGATTGCCGATGGTCAGGTCGGCGACGGAGAGGTAAGGCTTGATGTCCTTGAAAAAGGGTCGGAAGTCGTATCCCCCTGCCGCGGTTTTGCCCGCTTTTATTTGCGGCATATGCATCATTACATCGCCAAATGCCGCTATTGTAACAACCTTGGGTTGAGAGGGTACCGGGTTGGCTCTGGGCGGGTTCTTTGAGGAAGGGGGGTGCGCACGCGGAATCCAGAAGGAGGAAAACAGAATGGCCAAAATGAGGAGAAAGAAAAGGGCTGCAAATGTTACTGTCTTTTTCAGAGAGAGTCACCTACTTCGTTGTTAGTAATTTATTTAACTTTAATTTATATGTTATAAACTTATGGCATGTTTATGCATGAGTGGGATGATGGCGGTTCATTGACTGTTCAAAATGCAGAGTTGTATAATTGAATCGGTTTAACTTAAGAGATGGGGGTTTACATACGTGCTAACTACGATTAAAGACGTAGCCGCGCATGTTGGCCAGGAGGTCAAATTGGGCGGTTGGCTATATAATAAGCGCTCAAGCGGAAAGATCCAATTCCTGCAATTGCGTGATGGCACCGGGTTTATTCAGGGCGTGTTGGTGAAGAGCCAAGTCGCTCCGGAAGTATGGGAAGACGCGAGCAAATTGACGCAAGAAAGCTCCCTGTACGTGACCGGGACCGTTCGGCAGGATGACCGGGCGCCAAGCGGATTTGAGCTTGATGTGAAACATGTGGAAATCATTCAAGTGGCAGAGGAATATCCGATTACTAAAAAAGAGCATGGTGTCGACTTCTTGATGGACCATCGCCACTTGTGGTTGCGTACACCGCGCCAACGTGCGATCCTTACCATCCGCGCGGAAATCATCCGGGCCATTCAAGAATTCCTTGATCAAAAAGGATTTACCTTGGTTGACCCGCCCGTGTTGACGCCTTCTTCTTGCGAAGGAACGACCAACCTTTTCCACACCAAATATTTTGATGAAGACGCGTTTCTCACGCAAAGCGGCCAGCTCTACATGGAAGCGGCGGCTATGGCTTTGCGCAATGTATATTCTTTCGGTCCCACGTTCCGTGCCGAAAAGTCGAAAACGCGCCGCCATTTGATTGAGTTCTGGATGATCGAACCGGAAATGGCTTTCGTCGAACATGAGCAAAGCTTGGAAATCCAAGAACAGATGCTCAGCTATGTGGTGCAGCAAGTGCTGAAAAATTGTGAGCGTGAATTGAAAACACTGGATCGGGATATCAGCAAATTGGAAAAAGTGCAGGCACCTTTCCCGCGGATTACCTATGATGAAGCGGTTGAGTTATTGCATCGGGAAGGGTTTACCGATTTCAAGTGGGGTGAAGACTTTGGCGCACCTCATGAAACGAAAATTGCCGAAAGCTTCGACAAGCCTGTTTTCATCACGCATTATCCGACCGAGGTCAAAGCTTTCTACATGAAACCAGATCCCAACCGTCCGGAAGTGGTATTGTGTGCCGATTTGATCGCTCCGGAAGGATATGGAGAAATCATCGGCGGAAGCCAGCGGATTGACGATCCTGCCTTGATGGAAGAGCGTTATGCCGCGCATAACTTGCCGCTTGAGGCATACCAATGGTACCTGGATTTACGCAAATACGGCAGTGTACCGCACTCTGGCTTCGGATTGGGCTTGGAACGGACCGTTGCCTGGATCTGTGGCTTAGATCATGTGCGTGAGACCATTCCATTCCCACGCATGTTGAACCGACTGTATCCGTAATAGGAGACGCGCATCGTTTGTGAAAGCCATTTTTTCACCGCCGTTCGTTGTGGGGAAAAATGGCTTTTCGCATTGCGGGCTGGAAATCTTTCAACGTGTTTTTGTTTTTCAAGTCTATATCTGATTATCCGTGCGTGATATAGTAAAGTGGATAAGTGAGGTGGATGAACATGGATCGAAAAGGATCAGTGCAGACCGCTCTCGTTCATCTCCTTGAACAAGGTTCGCTTTCGCTGCCTGTGCTGTTGTTGACGGAATATAAACGGGTAGGTTTGACAGAGCCGCAAGTGATGCTGATGATCCATATCATGCTCTATCAGCAAAAAGAACATAAGGCGTTTCCGACGGCAAGCGAATTGTCCGAACGCATGAACATGACAAAAGAACAGATCGTCGGTTTGATTGAGCAGTTAGTGCGGGGCGGCTTTTTGCATATTGATGATGAAGTAAATGAATACGGGTTGCGCAGCGAGCGGTTTTCATTGACGCCGCTGTATCAGCAACTGGTCTCTTCCTATATCGCCAAGGAAGAGGAAGACACTTCAACCAACGAGGAATCCTATCAATTTATTTTCCGTTTGTTTGAACAAGAATTTGGCAGAGCCTTGTCTCCCATGGAGTGCCAAATGTTGGCGCGGTGGCTGAGTGAAGATGGACACCGGGAAGAACTGATTGAAGCCGCGTTGCGTGAAGCCGTGTTTTGCGGCAAATTGAATTTCCGCTATATCGACCGGATTTTGTTTGAGTGGCAACGCAACCAAGTCCGCACAGCAGAAGATGCTGTGGAATATTCCCGTAAATTCAGACAAAAAGGGATGCTGTACCAAACCAACGTACAAGAGAGAGCTACGCGGCCCAATGGCTTTTCATTTTATAACTGGGTGAACCAAGAACAATAAATGATGCAGAAACTGACCGGCATGCCGAAAAGGATCGGCAAGGCTGGTTTTTTATTTTCTGCTCGATTTATATGTCATATTATCTAACATGATTGTGGTTAGGAGATGCTTTGCATGTTAATATGCCCTTAAGATGTTAATTAACGTGACATAAAGGGGCGTGCGAAGATGTCAGCCATGTTGGCAGTAGATGGTGTTTGGGTGATGTTGTCAGCCATTCTCGTCTTATTTATGCAAGCGGGGTTTGTTTTGTTGGAAGCCGGGGCCACCCGGATGAAAAATGCGGGTCACATTGCTGGCAAACAATTGCTCGGGTTTTCAGTAGCCGCATTGGCTTTCTGGGCTGTGGGTTACGGTCTGACTTTTGGTGAGGGGACATGGATTGGCCAAACAGGGTGGTTTCTTGATCTGCCGGAGGAGAAAGGCGCCATACCCAATGAACTTTCGTTTTTGTTCCAGCTTTCCTTTGTGGCGGTTTCCTTGGCCATCGCTTGGGGGGGCTTTGCTGAACGAGCCAAATTAAGTGTGTATCTGATTTTTGCTTTTATTTATACCGTAGCCATCTACCCGGTGGTCGGGCACTGGATTTGGGGCGCGGAAGGCTGGTTGCACAGCTTGGGTAAACAAGATTTCGCCGGATCAACGGTCGTTCATTTGCAAGGAGGTGTCGCGGCGCTGGTCGCTACGCTGATGTTGAAACCGCGATTAGGCAAATACAACCGTGACGGTTCATCCAATGTGATTCCAGGACATAACCAAGTTTATTCCATATTGGGCGTGCTGATCATTTGGTTGGGTTGGTTCGGTTTTAATCCAGGAAGCACACTTAGCGCGCAAGACGGATTTTATGGGTATGTGGCGCTGACCACGGTGTTGGCGGCGGCAGCAGGGGTTTTGGCGGCCTATTGTACCTCGCTCCTGTTGACGGGAAAAGCGGAAATTCCAGCCATCTTAAACGGAGTGCTGGCCGCTTTGGTTGCGATTACTGCGGCGTGTGCGTTCGTGGAGGCATGGGCGGCAGTGGTGATCGGATTGGTGGCTGGTTCCCTGACCACATACACTGCTGTCTATTTCGACAAAAAAGGCATTGATGACCCTGTGTTTGCTTTCTCTGTCCATGGCATTGCCGGAATCTGGGGCAGTCTGTCCACGGGATTGTTCGCTGCGCCGCGCTTGGTGGAGAAAGTGGGAATCGGCAAAGCGGGATTGTTCTATGGCGGTGGATTCAGCCAATTGGGCGTGCAAATGGTCGGTGTGGTCGTGGCGGCTTTGTATGTTGCCTTGGTTACTTTTATTGCACTTTGGATATTGGATAAAACCATGGGGCTCCGCGTGTCGAAGGAAGATGAATTGAAGGGGTTGGATATCAGTGAACATGGCAGTTACAGCTATCCTGAACATGTGATGTTTATGAGACATGAGGAAGAGATTCGACGCGTCATGTAATAAACATGGGTAAACCCCATGTTTTTTTGTTTGGTTATGTAAATGGCGGGTAAGCGGGTTTTTTCAGCTTTCTTTGTCCAAGAGAGCGGCGATATCAAATGTTCGTTTGAGCAGTTCCACCAGATGGGGTTGGATGACCTGCTTGAGGGTGGCTAAGGGATCATCCTCCTTGAAAATACGGGAATGTGGAACCGTCTCAACTAATTCATCCGGGTCAAAAAAGAACTGAACCCCTCCCTCTTCTTGCGCTTCGTCCAATATTTCTACAAATGCATCGTCTTCCAGCTTCGCGTAATCTTCCATTGTATGCAGGTCAGCACATCGCAAAGAGAATGTTTCGTTTTGGAAATTGGTCGCAGTGAGCATGGCGGCGCCGTCGCTTTCCCTATTGTCCACAAACTCGGCATGCGCGACAAACGGTTCGATTTGTGGTTTCACCTCTTCGCTGATTTGGGCGAATAAGTTAAACAGCTCGTCGGCGTGGTCAATCCATTTGTTGTTGATGTTCGCTTTTTTTAGTTCTTTTTGTTTCTGTTGCTTGTAATTCTCCACCTGCGAAGATACGAACTCCTCAAAAATCGTCCCTTTGGCTTTGGCTTTGATTTCCGCTAATCTTTCCAACACATTCCACACCGTCCGCATTTCAATTTGGATATAGGGTGGCCTGGCAAATAGACCTTTATGCGTCGGGGTGCTGAGTGATTCAGGAATAGGTTGGAGAACATAAGTGAAAAGAGCGAAAGGGTGGATGTCCATGCGATCCATGTGGAAAGGGAGCATCAGTTTTGGGTTGGTCAATATCCCCGTCAGCCTGTACAAGGCAACGGAAGACCACAAGACCAGCTTTCGCAGTTTGCATGAAAAGTGTAAGCACCCAATTCAATACAAAAAATGGTGCCCGGTATGTGACCGTGAAGTGGGAGCCAAAGAGGTGATTCGCGGTTATGAATACGCTCCGGGAAACTATGTCATCATCACTGATGACGACATCAACGAATTGCCTTTGCCTACCTTGCGCACGATTGAGATTCTTCATTTCACAGACAAAGATAGCATTGATCCCGTTTACTATGAGAAGTCATACTATCTGGGGCCTGGAGGATATGGAGGAAAGCCGTACAAGTTGTTGCATGAAGCGATGAACCGGACAGGGAAGGTGGCAGTCGCCAAAGTTGCGTTTCGCACCAGCGAACATCTGGCGGTTATTCGGGTCCACAAAGATTGCCTCTTGCTGAACATCATTCATTATCCGGCTGAAGTGAGAGCAGTTGAAGGCGTGCCCGGCATCGAGGGGATTGCGGCAACAGAGGTGAGTGAAGCGGAGTTGGAGATGGCAATCAAATTAATAGAGGAAATCAGCAAGCAATTTGGTGACGATTATAAGAGCAACTACGAAGAAGCACTAAAAGAGTTGATTCAAGCTAAAATTCAAAACAAGGAAATTGAAGAGCCAGATGCTGCGCCGCGAACAGACAATGTGGTCGATTTGATGGAAGCGTTGCAACGTAGCTTGAATGCGTCCAAAGTGGCACCGACAATGACAGATACAGGGATGGGGACGGAGACGCGAAGGGCGACTGGAACCGAAACCGGTCCGGCGGCTAACCCGACACCGCGCAGGAGACGGAAGATGTAATTACGAGCGATGCGTTAACCCCTTTGGTCTATATGAAAAGGGGTTAACGCGCATGAAAAAACATGGTAGCACGAATGAGTACGGAGAATAGCTGTTATAATGCAAAGAGGGTTTATGATGACTGATTATTTGGAATTTGACTTTTTATTTCACAATTTACAAGGATTGAAAAAGCGGCAGTAGGGGTATTTATAGAATGTAGAAAAATACGCAATATTAGGAGTGGTTATTTATGACGTTGACAATGCATGCCTTGTTTTGCAAGCGAATTGGGTTTCCCGTCGATGAAAAAGTCACATTTGAAGCCTTGGGACGAATTCTAGAAAAGACAGCGACGGCCATCCCGTTCGAAAATTTAAGTGTCATCCGCAAGGAAAGGAAGGCTATCACCAAGGAGAATTTGATCGACAAAGTATTGGTGAGAAATGAAGGCGGCCTGTGTTATGAATTAAACACGCTTTTATACTATTTCTTGTTGGAGCATGGGTTTCATGCCATCATGGTCAAGGGGGCGGTGTACAACGTCGAAATGCAAGACTTTGAGGAAGTGGGGAGAACACATGCCGTCATTTTGTTGACACATGAAGGAAAAACCTATCTAGTGGACACCGGATTCGGGGGAAATCTGCCCTTGCGCCCTGTACCGATGAGCGGCGAGGCCGTCACATCGCCGAATGGAGAGTTTCGAGTGGAACAAATGGATACCGAATACGGTGATCATGTTTTGAAAATAAAAATAAAGCATACCGACAAGGACTGGCGGATCGGATATGCGTTTGATTCCAAACATCCGGTACAAAAGGCAGCAGAATTGGAAGAGATCCAATCCATCATCGCCGAACACGAAAAATCTCCCTTTAACAAAAAGCCGTTAATCACCCGTTTGACGGAAAGGGGAAGGTTAACGTTAACAGAAGGATCTTTCACGCGGTGGGTTGACGGACAGGCGACGAAAGAAGAGATTGACCAAGAAACCTTCAATGAATTGGCCAAACGGCACTTTGGTATCAGCAGCTAGGTCGCCAGTGGGAAGGAAGGGAAAATGACTTGAGGCGCTATGTGGACTCAAGTCATTTTTTGTTGTTCTTCCTCAATCTTCTTCGTTAATGATGGCGAGATGCACATGATCTTCCCATTTTCCGTTGATTCGCACATTTTTTTTATTGATGCCTTCGGTGTGGAATCCTGCTTTTTTCAAAACTTGGATTGAACCGAGGTTATGGGGCATCACTCCGGCTTCAATCCGATGCAATTTCAGTTCGCTGAAGGCATAGGAGACGACTAGGCGGACGGCTTCGGTCATATAGCCTTTGCCGTTGTGACGTTTATCCAGATAATACCCGATCCAGCAACTTTGCAAGTGGCGTCGCATCACTTCCGAAAGAGTGATTTTGCCGATCAATTCCCCGTTTTTGGCTAGGAAGATCCCAAACCAGTATTCTTGATCAGCAGCTTTTCTTTTCTCCATTTGTTTGAGCAGTTCCTGTTGCCTTTCAACCGTGTAAAACGCTTCGTCACGCGAGGGGGTGTACGCTTGAAAAAAATCGCGGTTTTCCGTTTCAAGACGCGCCAACGCCGGAGCGTCACCAACTTCTAGCATTCGGATGAAGATTTCTTTCCCTTTTAATTCCATTTACTATAACCTCCTCATTCATGCCCCAAATACTCGTCCTGGATAAAAAACGCCACAGGTTGGCCCTGTGGCGTTGGTATTGCGATATACGAAACCACGGGGCTAACGACCCGTGGTGTGTGATCCATCCTTCATTTTATAACCTTTCTGATCAAAGGGTGACGAGTCGTTGGTAAGCTTTGTTTTTAGACAGACTGATCCCGTGATTAGAAAGATTGTAAAAAACAGCTGTCGAGTACCCAACACCTTTGGACAAAAATACCAGTGATTTCTTTTTCATGTGGGTACTCTCCCTTTCGCTGGTTTATCCGTATTGTAGCATTTACTATTTGCGCAAGCAACATAATTAATATTTTTAATATTATTCGGTGTAAATAGCAACCAAAGAAGGTTAAATAAATGAATTTATAGAAAATAAAAAACGGAGGTGAAAGCGGGATGAAACATCTGTATGGCGAACCGCCACAAGCTTAAGGTTACATAAGGAGTATGTCGAAAAGCGCACACAGTATATGGATGCCATGACACATAAAGCATTAGGCCCTTCACATAACCAGGAGGGCTTATTCCATTTCCAGAAGCGGGAGCGTCAGTCTGCTTTTTTTAATCAGTATGTTTTTAAATGAAATAAACGACTGAACGCACATGGCTCAGCCGTTCATTTCTGCGCTGGCGTAATGGATGAAAGTTACGCGCGCGCGGCAAGATAGCGCCGGTTTACTTCATTCCAGTTGACCACATTCCAGAAAGCCTCGATGTAAGCCGGGCGCTTGTTTTGGTATTTGAGGTAGTAAGCGTGCTCCCATACGTCCAAGCCCAAGATTGGTGCAGCCCCTTCCATCAGCGGGCTGTCTTGGTTAGGGGTGCTGGTCACAGCCAACTTGCCATCTTTCACCACCAACCAAGCCCAACCGCTACCGAAGCGTTTGGCCGCTGCATCGGTAAATTGTTTCTTGAAGTTGTCGAAGCTGACAAAGGTGTCCGCGATTGCTTGGGCCACTTCACCGATCGGCTCACCGCCGCCGTTGGGACTTAAGATTTCCCAGAACAGGCTGTGGTTAGCGTGGCCACCACCATTGTTACGAACAGCGGTGCGCACGTTCTCCGGCAGTGCATTCAGGTCGGAGATCAAGGCTTCCACGGAAGTAGCGTTCACTTCTACCCCTTCCAGAGCGGCGTTCAAGTTGTTCACATATGTGGCATGATGGCGGTTATGGTGGATTTCCATGGTTTGCGCGTCAATATGCGGCTCCAAAGCATCAAAGGTGTAAGGCAATGCGGGCAGTTCGAACTTCGCCATATCAGAACCCTCCTATGTAAATGGTTGATTTCATTCCTTTCTAACTTAATTATGCAATAACTTGCTCATTTAATCAATATATTAAATTAAAAAGTGTAAAAATAGCGACCGGGAATTGCTACCGAAATGTCCGGTAGATTTTTATGCTGGATCAGTGAATTCCCTGAAATACAATTATGACCTGATGTTTTAAGATAGACGTGAAGAGTTGGCAGATGCGGCATGCCAATCGATCGGAATGCGGAGAGCCCATTGGGTCGTCCTTTGCCTGAATACCGGATACAGATTAACACAACCAACCGTTCGGTTATGACCATAATCGACCATTACCCATAAATAAAGAAAGCCAACTCAACGGATCACTTTGCGGTGGGGATTTTAACCAACATCGGTGATGTAGGAGGAGTAAAATGAAAGTGGCTGTTGTGAATCGGTTTTTTAACCAGCTTGAACTGAAAGAGATGTCTGCGCCCTTGATTGGAACTGGTGAGGTATTGATACGAATGCATGATTGCTGCGGGGGTTGTCACATAGGATGCCACTCAACCGCCTGTGTCACAGCGTCTTCCAATCGCCCTTCGCCACAATACATGGGGATCGTATGCGGCATTGGCAAAGGGGTTTCATCGCTGGCCGTGGGTGATCGTGTTGGCCTTCCCTGCTTTCATTCTGCTTGCGGCGAATGCGGGTATTGCCGGTCCGGAAAGGAGAAGATGTGCGAACATCAGCTGGAAGACAGTGAGGCAGTGTTTGGCGACGGTGTCGATTATGGTGTTTTCCCGGCTTCGCATGTGGTCAAAATTCCTGGAAATCTGCATTTTCAAGAGGCAGCTCCTATTTTTTGCAAGGGCGTCTTGATTTACAAAGCGTTAAAAGAAAGCGGTGTCAAACAAGGTGAATGGGTAGCCGTGTTTGGAATGGCAGGCCAGGGACATCTTGCCGTGCAGTACGCCAAAGCGATGGGCTTGAGGGTAGTAGCAGTGGATGAACGGCGAGAAAACAGAGAGTTGGCGAAAAAGTCGGGAGCCGACATGATTTTGAATGCTGAAGAGGCGGATCCCGTTGCCGTGATTATGCGAAACATCGGAGGTGTGCATGCGTCCCTCTGTTTGGATATCAGGAAAAATCCGTTTCGGCAATCTTATCTGGCTGTCCGGCGGGGCGGAACCGTTGCCCTGGTTTGGAGTCCCCATGAGGAGTTGAAAGTACCGCAATTTGACAAGGTGTTGTTTGGAATCAGAATCAAAGGCTCGATTGTGGCTACGAGAAAGGATGTCAAGGAAGCGCTCGATTTTGTGGCTGGTGGCAAAGTAAAGGCATGCTTGAGAAGGTTGAGCATTGGATAGCCTCGGTTGTTTGTACAAAGGGGCACCGGGTGGAGCACTCATCAGGGAATTCCCCCATGGCGTAGTCTGCCTGCTCCAAGGTAGACTAAGAGTGGAAAATATGTTGGTTAGATTTCAATGAATCATGGTAAGCACCCCGGGGTGGCAGGGGTGCCATTTGAACTGTTTGATGGAGGGGGCGATACATGATGTCTTATTTGAGCGGCGAGAGCGATTTGGATGTTCCTTCTTATTATGAGGCCATTTTTCAACACGCGGCGGATGCGATCTTTGTCGTTCAGCCCGGCGGTGTCATCCGGGAAGCCAATCGGGCCGCTTTGACATTGACCGGATATAGTCGATCAGAATTGAACAACATCCTTTTTTGTTCGATTTGCAAAGGGATTGCGACGTGTGTGGAGGAGGCCAGTTGTACAGGCTGTTTTTTCAACCATCAGTCGCTGTCTTCCTTTGAAATGCAGATCAGGGCCAAGGATGGCAGACAATATCCGGTGACGGCGAGCGCGGCGACCTTGCCCGAAGATCCGCTGGGCTCTATGGTCATCGTCATCAGAGATATGTCGCAATTGCAACGCACAGAGCGGGAGCGGCATCATCGGCTTGTTACCAATAAAATCATTCAAGCGCAGGAAGAGGAACGTAAAAGAGTGTCCCGCGAACTGCATGATGGTGTCGGACAAGCGCTTTACAGCATTTTGATCGGCTTAAAAGTGATCAATCATCTCCCACTTGATGACGAGAAAAAGAGGCATTTGCTTGATGTGCAAGCGATGGTTGAGCAGACGTTGGATGAAGTGAAAAACCTGGCTACCGATTTGCGGCCGTCGGCACTTGACGACTTGGGATTTTTGCCAGCGATCCGTTCATACGCCAAAAAATTTGAAGCCACTTTTGACATCAAGGTGGAACTTGTGGTGAAAGGTCCCAAACGTCGCTATTCGTCTACCGTAGAGACGGCATTGTATCGGATTGTACAAGAGGCGATGATTAATGCAGCCAAATACGCGGCTACCGACAAAATCAAACTCAGTCTCATCGACACTGCGGCAGAAGTTCGCCTGTTTATCGAGGATTTTGGCAAAGGCTTTGATCCGTCCCAAGTGGAGGGAGAGGGGACCGGATTAGGTTTGTACGGGATGAAAGAGCGGGCCGCGCTGTTGGGGGGAGCATTGCGGATCGAATCAGCTCCCAATGAAGGAACAATGGTGTATGTTCGTATACCAATAGACAGAGAGGGGGAGTCTGTTCATGCCGACGAGGGTACTCATCGCGGATGATCATGCCATTGTCCGTTCAGGGCTGACATTGCTTATCAATTCTCAGCCCGACATGGAAGTGGTTGGGGCAGCGATCGATGGCAAAGAAGCAGTGGATCTGTCTTTAGAACTTCAGCCGGACATCGTTTTGATGGATTTAAGCATGCCTCCCGGAGAGAACGGATTGACGGCCACCAAAAAACTGAAAGAAGCGGCTCCGGAGATCAATGTACTGATTCTCACCATGCACGATGACGAAGAATACTTGTTTCGGGTATTGCACGCGGGCGCTTCTGGATACATATTGAAAAATGCCGAAGATATGGAGTTGATCCGGGCCATACAAACGGTTTCCCAAGGGGAGGCCTATTTATACCCTTCAGCCACCAAGATGTTGATACAAGAATTTCTTAACCGTGTGCAAATAGGGGAACAGCTGGAAGATTATCATATTTTGACGCAGAGGGAGCAAGAAGTGTTGAGTTTGATCGCCCAGGGATACACGAACAAAGAAATCGCTGAGAAACTGGTCTTATCTGTTAAAACGATCGAATCGCACAAAGCTAACATCATGGAAAAACTACATTTGAAAACGCGGCCAGAATTGGTTCGCTATGCTCTGAAAAAAGGGTTGCTTGATTTTGTTTGACAGACCATCGGAGATAGAAAAGAGCCGGTACATCAACAGTCCGGCTCTTTGCATTAGGTTTAAAGGGGCATTTTATCAATGCTTAAGTCAACTTTTTGGGGTGACTTGTTTTTTGATGAAACCACAAGAGATGATGATTCCATATGCCCACAGTAACCATGCGGCTAGCAAGGTGACTTGCTGAGGGTGAAGCGCGGGAAATACGCTCTCGTGAAAGATTAAGCTGAAAATGTCAAGCAACATCCCGGGAAGAGCGATTAACACTGTACTGTGCAGCCGCATGTTCACAGGGATGCGCTTGAGCGCCGGCAAAAGCGGAATCGCCATGATGGGCACGGCAACGAACAGAGCGACAAGGACAAGCGGATGTTCCACATCAAGCAGATTGGTACCGAACGCCCGGAAGATCAACGTGGCGATAAGCCATAGCGAAGTGCCGAATAATGGAAAATACACCATCAAACTCACCTCATTTTTCATTCTTTTTGATTCTCTTCGTTAACAAAGACTCCAACTCACTGTAAACAAGATCAGCAGGAAAATTTCGATTTAACAACGCTTGCAGAGCCAATCCGTCAATCAGCGCATTGAATAAAATACCTGCGGTTTGCGGTGACATCTCTGGGGGGAGAAATTCGGCTCCCAGCCGCTCAAGTAATTGTGCCAGATAATCGTTCTCCTTCTGAAATAACGCCCCCAGTTGTTCACGCATGGTTGGGTGATGAAAACTGGTGACGACGAGCGATAAGAGCACTTGATGATAGAATGATTCATAATCGCATCGGCTTCGGGCCGAATGAAGTGCTTGTGCTACGGCTTGTTTAAGATCAGAATGTTCCGTGTTGACGAGCTCGTTCCATGAAGATTCACATATTTCTTTGACAATTTGAAACAACAATTGCTCCTTGCTCTTGAAATGGTAATACACAGTCCCTTGCGTAACGCCGGCACCTTCGGCTACTGCCTTGAGCGACAATTTGCCGATGCCGTTTTCGGCAATGCAACGCATGGCTGAGGAGATGAGTTCCTGCTTTGATATGCCATTGGGTTTGGCCACGAGAATGTCCCTCCCTTAGTTAGTTATCTGACTAACTAATTATATGATGCATTTTATTTTCGCGCAAGTGCGATTATTTGCTGTGGGGTGTCGATCCCGTTCATTGAAGTTGGCTGGATAGACGGTATAGTACAGAACCATCTTTTGTGATGCGTTATAATTGTTAAAAATTGGAATAAAAGCCGCATAGTTGTTTTTTTTGAAAAGAAGGGATTTGAATGCAGTTTTCATTAACCAACAGTAAAATATATCGAAAGTTATTAAGTGCTTTGTTTACATGGATTTTGCTTTTATTCGTCTATTCGTATGTAATCATTGAATCTACGACAGGTGAATTTTTGTTTTTTCTAGCCATTGCAGGTTATGTTTCTTTTATTGGTATTTTTGGGTTTGGAGTAATGACATCAATCTTTATTGATGTTATAACCAAAAAAATAAAAGGTGGTACAAAGTATATTGTTAAGTTGCTTTTCTTTATGATTTCCGGTGTGATTGGAAGCGTTATTTTATTAATCAGCCATGATCCATACAGTAGCTGGTTGATACGGATGAGGTCAGGGTGTGTCAAAGGTTTCCGCCGCTTCTTCGCCACCACTCGATTTGCCAGACACACCTTAAGCACGGTACTTATTATTTTAAGGAAGAGGGGATCTCATGCGCAATGATCGCAATCTTCAGCAATTGTCAGATGTCCTTTTGTTGGAGCAATTCCAAGGGGTGGGGCGAGTTGTGATGGATGAGAAGGAGTTAAGTAAATATATTCCGCCAGATCGTCATCGCTATAGGCATATTCTTGGTGTTGTGGAGCGGATGAAGGAAGTATTGGCACAAATAGAGATGGAAGAAGAATCAAAGGAGCTGCTTTAGCATGATATTGGGTACAGCGACAAGCTAAATCAATATGACTATCATCCCCTTGATGGAGCGTTTTTTGTACAACAATGCGGCTTTCCTAAATCAGTGATTGCGGCGGCCTTATTTCACTCGGGAGCATATGAAAGCGTGAAAAAGACAAGGCCGAATCTGGTTTCGATTTATGCTTACAACGCGCAATGGTTGGATGAAACCGATCAGTTGTTTATCGACTTGATTACTTATTGTGATTTGCATACATCGCCAGTGGGGAAAAAGATTTCTGTGAAAGAGCGGATTGACGACATTGTCACGCGATATGGGGCGGAGCAATTGCTGGTAAAAAATAAAGTTGCTGGATGGAATAACCAGCAGTCTAATCTTCAACATCGATAAGAAAGATTTTTTCCTTAAATCCGCCACGTTGCTCGATTTCTTCTGACGCAGGCTTTCCAAATCGTGAAGAGTGTAACCATGATATATTGTCAACGCATGTATCAACTCCAAAATGTCGGCCAACTCTTCCAACGCTTCTTGGTTGGATTGACTATGCAGGTATTCGCTTACCTCTTCACCCAATTTTTTGTGTAATTCAACGATGTATTCCTGATTATCCAGGATTCTTGTGTTGCACTTTTTCCCTGCTTGTTCGATCACTTGTGGGATTAAATCACGGACCAATTTGTTATATGTAGGCATTATCATTCTCCTTTTTAACTTGTTTATTTATTAGAGAGTTTAGCACGATTGGTATTGAAAATAGTTAAAGAGAGACTTTTGGAGAGCGATGCCCCTGTATGCTAGTGATGTGATGGAGGGTTCGGTTGGTAGCAAAAATAAATGATTACAACGAGGATTGGTTTGAAGAATGGCTAATGCTACTTCCAGATGAGTTGGAGAAGATAGAAAAGGCACTCCACCATCTTGATCTGGATTATTCGCCGGAATCGTTACTACGCTTAGAGGGTTGGATATTGGATCATTATCCGTCAATGGATGCCATACTGGACGATCGGGAAAAAATGATTTTAGATGCTTTGTTACGCTATGTTGGAGAAGTATTCAGGATACATCTACAAGGAAAATGGGAGATCGTACGCGGTGATCCTCAGTATGTCTTTGATTACCTGCCTATCATCCGCTTTTCAGGAAGTATTCCGAATACCTCTCCATTATCGTTGATTATTGCTAGTATAGATCGACATACTGGTGAATTTATATATGCTTCACTAATGAAAAAAAGGCGCTTTATGGAGAACCAAGGGTTAATTGATGTTCAAAAGTAAAAAGTATTATCTTAAGAGAGCCGTCTGTCGATGTATTACAGACGGCTGCTATGTATGTACCGCCAGATAGAATAGGATATATAGGCAGATTGGCAGCATGAGCCAATAAATGGCCAAAGCTATTTAAACATCTCGTACATTTCATCCTCTTATCACCGTTTAATTGCTACTTTATTATCATTTTTCATCTATTCATTCGTGTTCATTTGCGGTGTACCAACCACTTTGAAACCATCGCTTCATTTTGGAAATTTATAATACAACAAATTATAATAATTAGATGTTATAATATTACTGCAATAACAAAAAATTAAACATCTGGAGGGAACACGTATGAAAAAGACTGTTGTTGCATGGTTAACCGCATTCACTCTGCTGGCGGCACCCTTGCTCGTCAGTGGCAACGTCGCGCACGCTGCCGTGAAAGAGAGTGACGCTGTCATTCAAAGTTGTGATAAAAGGAAGTTTTTGGATATTGGCTCCTATCTTTATTTGTATGGCGATCAATTTATTGTTCACTTTGGTGAAAGTGATGGCGTGATTGAAACTTGGTTTCAATATTCTTACCCACGGTTGAGAGTTACTGGATTGAAAGAGGGCGAAGCAGTGATTGAAGCGAATGACGGTGGGAAATGGATCACCTATTGCATTTATGTGTCCGACCGGTAACAATAAAAAGCAGGCAAAGGCGGCCTTATCTGTAGAAGGCCGCCTTTGCCTGCTTTCGATGCCATACACCCGTTTACTCTTCCTCCAGGGGGAGTGTCAATTGTTCATAGCCTCCAACCATCGATTCTAAGAAGTTGGAAAAACCCACCCCAACCAACCGAACACCTGCTGTATAATCAAAGGCGTTAAGCAATTCTTCCAATACTTTCTCCCAATCGGTGCCAGGCTCAGTTGTCCGCTGTTTGGAGCGCAACGTGAAATCAGCATATTTGATTTTAAGGGTCAAGGTCTGTGGGGTCACCTTTTCATCAATAATCTCTTGTTGCACTTCCGCTAACAGCTCTCTGGCTACTTCCGCGATATCCTCCCGCTCAAACAAATTCTCAGGCAATGTGGTTTCACGACTGTGCGACTTGGGTGCCCGATCCATAACAATTTCTCGGTCATCCTGCCCTCGTGCCCGATAATACAAGGCATGGCCGAACTTGCCAAACATCCGAACCACTTCCTCCAGGGAGAGTTGCCAAAAGTCGGAAATGGTGAAGATCTCTTTTTTCGCCAGCCGCTCCTGAGATTTTTTGCCGATGCCGTGAAGGGTACCGACTGGCAAATCCTTTAGAATTTCTAACGCTTGTTCCGGTCTGATGATTACAAACGCATCCGGTTTTTTTAAATCACTGGCGATTTTGGCCAAGGATTTATTATATGATAAACCCACACTACAGGTTAGCCCGGTCTCTTCCTGAATCCGCCGCTTGATTTCCCGGGCGATGGGAACAGCATTGTCATAATGGGAGACATCTAAGTAAGCTTCATCCAATCCCACAGTCTCATAGTGGTCACTATATGCGGTATAGATTCGGCGTACCTCCGCCGATTTTTCACGATATCGTTCGTACCGCACTGGCAAAAAGATGCCTTGCGGACATTTCTTACGAGCCATCGCCATCGGCATAGCCGAACGTACCCCGTATGCTCTGGCTTCGTAACTGCAAGTGGAGACCACTCCACGTTTCTCCAGACCACCGACGATCACTGGCTTCCCTCTCAATTCGGAGCGGTCAAGCTGTTCTACACTGGCGAAAAACGCATCGAGATCCATATGCAAAATTTTCTTCACCAGTGAATCACCTTCCATGCAAACATATATTCCTAACCTATTATGGACAGACAAAAGAAGAAATGCAACTTTGGTACCAGCTCTACCATGACAAAAAATATCTTAATTTCACGAATTAATTATATGAAATCAACTTTTTAAAAGGAGATGACATGGAGAGAATGAAGAGGCAAACCAAAAAAATCTTCCTCCTCACCGGTTTAGCTTTAACCGTCGGAAGTTTGCTGGTTGTTCCACCCTCTTTTGCCCAGACCAACCCTCTGCCACGCACAGAGACCGAGATGACGCAACAACAAAAATTCAAACAAAGCTTGGACCGAATGATGATTCAGCGCGCAGAATCTCTTGCAGATCCTTCTACCGCTGAACCTTATACGGACCCAGTCGAATACAAGGGAGAAGTGAATGAAGGCATCCTTCATATCTACCGCTTCCAAACCGTCACCGAAGGAACAATCAACATTGACATTAAGACCGGTTTCGAGCGCTTGAATTACTATATTTCGTCAGAATGCGAAGAGGGACAAGAAGATTGCCCAACAAATTTCTATAAAGACGGGGACACGCTCCCTGCCGGGAAATATGCGTTGTTTATTAAAGAAGATTTTTTGAATGATCAGGATCCCCGTGATGATTATGTCAATAAACCATATCATTTTGTCATCAGTGGGTTGACATTCGCCGGACGGCCGGATACCACCTTGCCGTTGCTGAACATCACCAGTCCTGCTGAACAGCGAGAGAGGTTACCTCTCGGCAGCACTTCCATCACTTTCACAGGCGAAACGAATGCCACCAAGGCATATGTTCACTATATGGAGGATGGGGAAATAACCATTTCCGGCAAGTTTTCATTCAGGCTTGGTAAGGAAGAAGCGTCTTATGGTGGCGTCTACTTTTATGCCTATAATGCTAACGGCAATATGTTGAGCATCGATTATTATCCCTTGTTTCCTGAGTTTCAGCGAATCGGCGGCAAAGATCGTTACGAAGTGGCTGTCAACAGCAATATAGCCATGGTGAAAGCATTAGAAAAAAATGTCCACGACGGATTTGATCCTACCGGGCGCACCATCGTTATCTCCAGTGGCACCCAATTTGCTGATGCGCTGGGAGCGGGGGCATACGCGGCCAATAAAGTATATTCCTTCTTTTTGACCCCCTCTGCCGGATTAACACAACAAACGATAGACCGCATTCGTCAACTCCAACCGAAGCAAGCGGTCATTGTTGGGGGAACCTCATCCGTATCTACCAATGTTGAAAAACAATTGAGTGATCTCTCCATTGGAGTGAGCCGGATTGACGGCAAGGACCGCTATGAAGTGGCGACCGGGATCGCCGGCAAATTTAACTCCTCCGGAGATACTGCCCTCATTGCCAGTGGTCAGGACTTTGCCGATGCTTTGTCGGTCTCAGCAGTGTCGGGACGGCATAACATGCCCTTATTGTTGACCACAGCCAAGAGTTTACCAGCCTCGGTGGTCACGTTCTTAAAGAATCATCCCAACTACACCAAGTTCGTGATCGTTGGGGGACCCGGCTCTGTGTCCGATAACGTCGCTTCCCAGTTGGCTGCATTCGGAAAAGTGACACGAATCGGCGGCAAGGATCGTTACGAAGTGGCTGTCAATGTGGCGAAATACTTCAAATTGGAGCCGCACCACTTTCTGGTCGCCCGGGGAGATGTCTTCTCAGACGCATTATCTATCACTCCGCTGGCCGCGTTTGTTTACTATGGCGGTGCTTCCCCGATCTTGCTGACCACGACGACCGCATTGCCGCCCGTAGTGGAGCAATACCTAAACGAAAATCGCTACTCCTTGCTCAGAGGCTATGTGGGTGGGGGACAAGCATCCGTACCATTGGAGATTGAGAAGAAAATCAAAGAGATGTTATCGCCTTAAGGTGTCTGACACTTTCATTGTCAGATAGAAGCGAGGGTAACGGTTTTTCCGCTACTGGCCACTAGACATCCTTTGAAATAAAAGCCTGCTGAACATTTCAGCAGGCTTTAGCCCAAATAGATCATAGCCAAAGGAAGAAGTATTATCTTTCTGTTTGGCTAGGTAGGTTGATAGTTGCCTTAAGGTGTAGATTATATTTTTATTGCTTCACATTGGCTAATTGGGAAAAGGTTATTTGTTACTTCTAACAGCCAATGGGTTTACCTGACACGCCCTTGTATATACTAACGGAGGGATAGTTCATAGAAAATTGATAATTATATATAATGTTATTTAGAATGCATGATATATATGATGTAAGCATTAGTGAGGGTTGATTAAGTTTGAGGTCTATTAATTTAAATTCCTATGTAGATGCCTTTAAAACGTTGAATCAAGAACAATTTAAAAGGTACCTTGATTATTTTGGTATCCAAGTCAAGAAGCAGGAGAGTGCTGATATTTGTGTGTTTGTCAACGAAATGCTAGGCAAGGGTGTATTTTCAAACCAGTTAAGTAATTTCTTTGTAAGCTACTCAATTCCTCAAATATCGAAAGAGTTTGATCTGTTGCGGTTTGGTGATAACTACACCTTAAATATAGAGATTAAACACAGTAGTAGTGAGGAACGGATAGCAAAACAGTTGACACAGAATAATTACTATCTAAAAACATTAGACACACCAGTCGTTATTTACGCTTATGTCGTGCAGACTCATAACGTATTTACATTGGACGAAAATGAACATCTCAAAAAAACAACCCTTGAAGAACTGGTAGCTGCCATCAACGATCAACAACACAAAAAGATTGATAACATTAGTGCACTTTTTAAACCAAGCGTTTACTTAGTTTCACCTTTAAATTCAACAGAGAAGTTCATGGCTGGAAGTTACTTCCTTAATGGTAATCAGTCAGAGGTGAGGACGGATATTATCAAAATGTTTGCCGAAAATTCGGTTCCTTTTATTGCAATCGAAGGGAAACCAGGGACAGGCAAAACATTACTAACTTACGATATTGCTAAGTATTATATAGACCTAGGATGGAACGTCTGTTTATTTCACTGTGGATATCTTGCTGAAGGGCACGAGATTTTGCGTGACAAACATTCCTGGAACATCTCACCAATCAAGGACATTTATCATGTTTTAGAACAACCAATAACGTACGATTTGATTATTGTTGATGAAACCCAGAGGATTTACACCGAACAGTTAGAAACAATCATCAAGTATGTTACTGATAATAAAATGAAATGTATTTTTTCTTACGACCCTGAGCAGGTAATTTCTTTTTCCGAATCCAAACGCAATACTGTCGGGAAAATCGAACAATTAACTCATAAAAAGTATAAACTTTCTGAGAAGATAAGGACGAATAAGGAGATTGCATCCTTCATTACTAACTTATTTAACAAGAATAAAAGTAACCCTAATATAGAATACAAAAACATCCATCTCCAATACTTTGATTGTTCAAACTCCTTACGTCACTATCTCGAACAGTTAAATGAGGACGGTTGGGAAGTGATCAACTATACTACTTCCAGCTTTTAT
Organism: Laceyella sacchari; assembly: GCF_024927925.1. Taxonomy (NCBI): domain Bacteria; kingdom Bacillati; phylum Bacillota; class Bacilli; order Caryophanales; family Thermoactinomycetaceae; genus Laceyella; species Laceyella sacchari. The sequence continues at coordinate 1,824,003 of NZ_CP103866.1, read as the reverse complement.
AAGTTAACATACGATCAGTATCAAGTAGGAACTCGAAACGCGCATCTTGTTATAGGACAAGAATTTGATAAAGTTGCGGCTGTTATTAATCAACATTTTTATTATGATGATCTGGGATTTCTCTGGGCTAGAAGTGAACCAGGAGCACCTCCTTATCGGTTAGACAAAATGCTGTACCAAATACTGACGAGAGCAAGGCAGGAGATTGCTATAGTAGTTTATAAAAACAAGCCCATGTTAGAGGCTTGTTTGAAAATATTGGGTAAATAAACTTGCGCTCTCTTCAAGAACTTAATGACGTTATAATGAAGAGACTTCTTATTTAGAAGTCTGAGAATGTTGACAAACCCTGCGAATCAACTTTGTTGATCGCAGGGTTTTTGTATATAAAAGGGATATAAACAATTAATGGATGAATATCAACCCATATAAACTTAAAACCACCTCCCTTACCTGCTCTCGAAAGCAGCATAGCCAACTTTTTTATGTTTTGAGCCACAGCAGTTAGGAGGCATTGCTCTTGAATTTTTGCAAGCCCCCTGTAGCGTGCGTATCGAAGACCATGAAGTTCCTTCGCGTCAGCGAAGCTACGTTCAATCGTTTCTTTTCGACGCTTATATAAAGTTTTTCCACGTGGGCTCAAGCGATTTTGTCTAACCCACTCTTTTGCATCTTCCCATACATGACGTGTTAGGATTTTTGTGTGGTTCTTTGACTTTGTGCAATTCTTAAGAAAAGGACATTGCTTACAAATCTCGGGATTGGATTTGTACTGTCTGTATCCTTCACGGTTGGTCGTTCGATATGTAAGTTGATGCTTTGCTGGACAAAGATATACATCTTGCTCAGGAATATACTTAAATCTCCATTTCGGAAAGAGGTCTTTATCTGGTCGAAAACTCCGATGTGCAATAACCGTAAAGATTCCTTGTCCTCTCAATTCACGACAAATAGGCATAGTTAAATAACCAGAATCCAGAGCAACAGCTTTCACCGAAAAGCCGAAGCGGCTTTTCTGACGATTTAACCTTTCTAAATAAGGAACTGAATCATGGACATTTCCTGGTGTAACAAATACATCTGTAATGAAGTTATGTAAACCATCGACAGTACGATGATCGAGATAGAAAAAGCCTTCGGGTTTTCCATCTCGAACCATATAACCACTATCTGGATCGGTCGTACTTACACGAATTTCTTTCGTTTCAACCTTTATGGGCTTTTTTTTTAAAGGCTTCTTTCCGTGCTCTTCTCGATCTTGCTCAATTGCTTGTTCTAAATCATCCATATATCCTTTGGGAGTAACTTTAACTAATTGTTTTTTGAACTTTCCTTTATTGGCATTGGCTTTAAGAAAAGTGGAGTCACTAAAAAGCTCTTTTCCTTGAATAAATCCATGTTGGATCGCCTGAATGACAATTTCATCAAATATTTCCTGATAAATAGTGGAGCTTTGGAACCGTCTTCGACGGTTTTGACTGAAAGTAGATGCATGTGGGACTGGGTCGGTTAGAGATAACCCTACAAACCAACGGTAAGCGATGTTAACTTTAATCTCCTCAATGAGTCGGCGTTCGGAACGAATGCCGAACAAATATCCAATGAGTAGCATTTTAAATAACATAATTGGGTCAAGACATGGACGCCCATTATCTTGGCAGTATAATTCTTTACATTTCTCAGCAATGAAGGAGAAGTCGATCGTTTCATTAATTTTCCGTAACAAGTGATCTCGTGGAACTAATTCTTCTATGTTAACTAGTTCTGGTTGATGTTCTTTACTCGGGTTTGTTCTAAACATAGAAAAAACTCCTTATAGAGTGTTTTTTATTGATTCGACAAAAAAGGCTGCTGACCCTGCCTTTCAAGGCAGTTTGTCAGCAGCCTCAGACTTCTTATTTAGAAGTCTCTGCTTTTTTAACTATTCATGTGTCATTTTATATAAATTCTGTCTTTTGATTAGGAGTTTTCTGACTCATCTGTATCTAGATGGTGATTGATCAACGAAACAAGATGAGGTTGGGAGATGACGCTGATTTGCTTAAAAGAAGTGAGGGATGACACTATATCGGAGGTCTACCATATCCTTTAGTGCACTAAAAAGTCTGTGAACCTCCTGGGGTTTTTGCATTATGAGCGGTTCACAGATTATTTTGGTTTTTGATATAATGAACATGCTTGAAATGACTGAAGTTCACATACGGGTTTTAGTTGTAATCATAGTGGTATTGAAACTTAAACCCATGTTTCCACCCCCTTATTTAACTAATGTTTTAGTTGTAATCATAGTGGTATTGAAACTGGTGTTCGTTTTGTCATTTCCGCCATGTGTTGCGCTCGCTTTAGTTGTAATCATAGTGGTATTGAAACGTTTTTCCACTCTCTCCAGAGATAGGAGTTTTTTGAGTTTTAGTTGTAATCATAGTGGTATTGAAACTTGATGATGTTTAAGCCGACCGTTTTAAGTTCTGGGTTTTAGTTGAACCATAGGTATTAAAACCCATGACCCCGCCATGAGTGATTTCTGCCAAGAATAGACGAAAAAAGCCCGATTTCAAAGAGAAATCGGGCTTTTTCTCATTTGATTAGATTTACATGCTACGTTTTGCTGGGGCTTGCAAAAGAGGAGAATACCCCTAGAGCAAGATATAAATAGCCAGTGATCCGATTCTGCAATCTTGAACTCACTTGAATTCGTTTCATTATACTAGCGGCAAGAATGGCATACAGGCCATCACTGATCAATGCAAGGATAACAAAGATCGTTCCTAACAGAACAAATTGTACGGTGACGGATCCGGCAGAAGGCGATATGAATTGTGGAAAGAAGGCTAAAAAGAAGAGGGCTGTCTTAGGGTTCATTATTTCGATAAGTGCGGATTCACAAAAAATCTTGCAAGCTGATTTGCGAGTCCCGCTTTGCTTTTCCGAAGTCGTCAGATCTGTTGTAGAAAATAACGTTTTGCATCCCAAATAGATAAGATAAGCAGCGCCTAGGTATTTCACGATATTAAACGCGGTTGCGGAAGTCATGAGAATCGCGGAAACGCCAATCGCTCCAGCTAAAACGTGAACTGCACCGCCCAGAGAGACACCCAGAACGGATACCAGGCCCGCTTTCTTTCCTTGATCTATACTTCTGGCCATAATATAAAGCACTGCTGGTCCAGGTATGATTAATAAGGTCGTGGTAGCTATGATAAATAACCATATAGTTGAAAATGGCATATACTCATCTCCTCATTGTTTTTTAACGGGATTCCTCCTGGACACTGAAAACAAATCAGAATAATGGAACGAATATACAAATTATTCAAACAAACAAGTTTCTGCGTTGTTTGCGCATCCACTGAGCGAGTTCTCTTTCCACAGGTTCATTCGATTTTTCTAGCTCTGCAACAATCGCTTGATAATCGGTGTGGTTGCGATTCTGGCTCAATTTGGCTGCTCCTTGAATGGAGGTGATTTCAATTTCAAAACCGACGATCCCTTTCATTTGACTCTTAAGAAATGCTGGCTCAAACGTATCCCAGAGTCGGCCATTTTTTCGATGAGCCTCATAGCGTTTGAGCATATGTTCCAAAGCCGATGCCAGCTCGTTATCCGTGATGATCCGCGATGTTCCATAAGCATGGACTGTTACATAGTTCCATGTAGGTACATCTTCAGACGCATACCAACTTGAAGAAATATAGGCGTGAGGCCCTTGGAAAATAAGTAACACATCCTTATTATTTTCCAACGTTTTTTTCTGCATGTTGCCGGATGCAATGTGCCCCGTCGCAAATATTTTTCCTTCCACTTCACGAATTTCTACAGGAATATGTGTAGCTAGAGGATGATGGCCATCGGCAGTAATCAAGATGGCAAACGGGTAAGACTTCATGATTTGAATTGCCTCATCATGATCGATACGATATTTCTTAGGAATGTACAAGAGAAATCATCCCTTTCCCAGTAATGGATAGTAACCATATGGTCAATATGAGTTGGTAAAAAAAGATTACTACACAAGCTGACATATCAAAAGGTACAATAACGGGAAAATATACATGTCAGAAGGGATAAGGATGAGAAATATTATTTTTCCATTCAAAGATCATTTGCCCAAATACAAACAAATCTACGATGAGATTAAATTGCTTATAGAACAAGGTGACATAAAGGCAAATGAGCAATTGCCTTCTATTCGTCAACTGGCAGATTCCTTAGATGTGAGCCGCAATACAACATTAATGGCATATGAGCAACTCATTGCGGAAGGTTATATTCGTGGAGAGAGTCGAAAAGGATATTTTGTCAATGCGTTGGAACCTCATTTGCATGAAGAAGTCTCCGACGCTTTAAATGCTCACCAGAAAACAGAGATAGCGCCATCTGTTCGTATTGATTTTCGCGCAGATGCGATCGATCAACAGCATTTTCCTTTAAAGGCATGGAGAAGGATCGCTAATCAGGTATTAACAGCAAAGGACGTCTATCGGTATGGGGACCATTTTGGCGAATTATGCTTGCGTAAGCAAATCGCGGCATATATTCTCCAGTCACGGGGAGTGAAGGCAGATCCAAATGCCATCATCATCGGCAGTAGTACACAACAAATGCTTGTATACCTTGGACACATATTGAAGGATGAGTTCGAACGGATAATCGTTGAAGACCCTGGTTTTGACGGTGCCAGAAAAGCGTTTCAATTCCATCGTTTCCATTTTGAAACGTTGCCAGTTTATGAAACAGGTGCCGACCTTTCAAAATTGGAACATATGAAATCACGATTAATCTATGTAACCCCTTCGCATCAAAGCCCTTTGGGAGTAAGCATGTCTATTCAGCAACGACACAAGCTGATTCATTGGGCAAATCAGGTGCGAGGGTATATTATCGAAGATGATTATGACAGTGAATTTCGCTATACACAAAAACCATTTCCTGCGCTTCCCTCCATCGATGCAACAAGAGTTATCTATTTAGGGAACTTCTCGAAATCATTTCTTCCAGGAATCCGATTAAGTTATATGGTGTTGCCGCAACCTCTGTCAGATCACTATAAAGAACGATTTGGCCTCTTCGAAAGTACGACTTCGCTTCTCAGCCAGCTCACCATGGCTAAATTTATGGAAGATGGGGAATGGCATCGCCATCTGAAGCGCATGCGTTTAGTTTATAAGCGAAAAATGCAGCTGTTAGTATCTGCATTAAGAGATGCGTTTGGGCATCATCTGTCCATTATTGGCGAGCAGTCAGGTTTATACGTATTTGTCAAAGTACACTTGAACCATTCAGAAGAATGGTTAATCGAGCGTGCTTTCTCCCATGGTGTGAAAGTGTATCCCACCTCACGCTATGTTGTTCACAACTATCCAGATAAACCAATGATTAAACTCGGCTTCAGCAGTCTTTCTTTTGATGAAATCCAGTATGGTATAGAGCTTTTAAAAAGAGCCTGGTTGTAAATCAAGCCATGTTGTTCACAACTTTGATCCCGCAACCGGGTCTGTTTGCGGGATCTGCAAGTCATGTGTCAGCAAAAAAGCGGGAAAGGTCATTCAGTTGGAGGAAGGATTTTCTTCAACATATCCTTTGCCGAGTGCATACCGGTCGCCGACAAATGGCGAAGAAGGTGCTCGGCTTGTTTCACATCGGGGGCAATTCCTTCCCCATTTAACAGGCGGATGATCCAGTCATACAGGGCATCTGTGTCGCCTTGTGCAATGGCTCGTTCATACCAAAGGCGACCTTCTTGTTCATCTCGTGGGAGGTATTCCCCATCTAACAAGAGGGAACCCATTTCCCACATTGCCTTTGTTTCTCCAGCTTCTGCCGCTTGCCGCAAGAGTTTTTTGCCAGTATCTATATCTTGAGCAATACATGCTTCTCCGCAGACCATTCGCCAGCCCCATTCATACATCGCTTGTGGATTTCCTGACTCCGCCGCTTGCCTTAACCAGCGTTCACCGGCTACTTCCTGAGAATATGTGCGTGAATCCATCCTTAGGCTACCAACAGTCGCCGCTTCGTTGAGCAAAGCGACACCGATTTCACACATCAGTTTTTCTACATGATTTGGCAGGTGTTTTCGTAGATATGCTTCTACGACTCGCTCCATTTCTTCGTCGGTCAGATTTGTCGCGTTTACTTCGTTATGCATTGCTAAACCTCCCCATTCGGCATGTCATCAGTACAATCTTCTTTTATTTACCCAGTAGCGAGAAGGGTTAAAAGAGGGGCAATGGATCACTTGAAAAAAAGGTACGATATTGTATTAGAATGGAATCAAGTAATTTGATGATTTCATTGGAGATGCTATATGAATCAGTTATTATCGCACTTTCTAATAAAATTGGATGAAACCCCTACTCAAAGAAGGAGGTGTGAGATGGAGAAGAAAAAAGCCAAGGTTGGGACACCATGGCATCTTTGGCTCGTAGGAGTATTCTTTGTCTTTCTCAATGCTTGCGGAGTTTATGATTACTTTATGATGCTAGGACATGATCCGGCTTATTACCAAATGAACAAGCACGGAGAGGCCGTTGTTGCGTATTTTACTGATTATCCCATTTTGTTTAATGTTTTTTGGGCCGTTAGCATCAGCAGTGGTCTGATTGCATCCATCCTCCTTTTAGTTCGCTCTCGTTGGGCGGTTCCGGGGGCGCTGATTTGCTTTGTTTCTTTAATTTGCTTAGATGTTTTGACGTTTGCATTGAGGGATCGTTGGCATGTGTTCGGGCCATGGTCAGCACTGTTTGACATTATCATCCTGCTCATGATGTATGTTCTTTTCTTATATAGCCAGAAAATGGCCAAAATAGGCGTGTTAAGATGATGAATAAGTTGTCGAAGAGAGAGCCGGGTAGTTGTTCACCGGCTCTTTGACGTCATGTCAACATACGTCCCATTTACCAGCATCGAGTCATTTTGCAGACTTTCGATCATAAATCCTTGCTTTTGATAAAGGTGCAATGCCCGTTTATTGTGGGTCATCACGGTGAGACCAAGTCAGTGGATCTGTTGTTCTCGCACCCATGATTCCCCAAGTTTAAGCAATTTTGTGCCCCACCCCTGTTCGCAACAAGATTGCAAGAGGCCTATAGCGATGGTGGCAGCATGCCAGTTGCGGCGCATGTAGCCACGGCACAATCCCAAGTGACCTGAAATGCGCTGCCACTCACATGCCCTCCGAATCGCCCTCCAATATTTGTTGAAGCCGGATTTCTTGCTGTTGACGGGACAGGATTCGTTCACCCGGTTCAAGCAAAAAGTTTGTTTCACGGTCCAATTACTCAAAGAAGGTAAACAGCATGTCAGCATCAGTGTGATTAACTGGACGGATATGCAAGATGAACGGATCTCCTTTCGAAATAGGGGTGAAAACGCCACTATCATAACATAAAAAGAGAGGGAACAAACGAAGGTTGCTTATTTGAGCCCAGCATAGTTGAAGCGATGAGACTCATAATATGTGGTATGTGTGCCATACATGCGTAGCAGGAATCATGCGAAAACGATTGAGTGTGAGGAGCGGAACCGCCAGATGCAAGGTCACGTCATTTATCAGTTGGGCGATTTTCCACCTTTTCCCGGTGAAACGGATGACACGGGTCGGTTTAACCGAGCGATTCGGGCGATGGCCCCAGGCGGGATGTTATTTGTTCCCGCCGGTCGATACGCGGTGAAAGAAATCACGGTGACCAAGTCTATTTCCCTATGGTTTGCCGAGGGAGCCTGGGTAGAGGCGAGTGATCGGGAGACGGCGTTTTTATTTCAGTTTGCGGGGGAGAAAAGCGCTGACGGCTATCCCTTGCTAAGAGAGGCGAAACGGGGGGATTGTGCGCTTTATCTTCCGCCGTCCGCCGCTCGTGACATAAAGGCGGGGGATGTGATTTGGCTGAGCGATGACAGCGCTCGCCCGTCTGATGGACAACAAGAGATCAACTGTGAAGTGCATGAAGTCGCTGAGATTGAGTGCCTGGAGCGGGAGTTGCTGGGTGATACGGTGGAGGGCGCTGGGGTACGGGGCTGGAAGAGCTGGGAGGAATCCCCTTCCGGCCCTCGTGGTACCACGCTGATTTGTTCTGAGCCGATCCCGGTTGAAGCCGGGCGATGCTACCGATTAGAAGTGTCCGCTAAGCACAACCTCTCCGATCATGGAGCCAGCGGAAGTTGTTATGTGGAATGGGTAGGGAAGCAGGGAGAAATGATTGCCCGCTCAGATGTGATCTCTTTTTTATACAAGGGTTGGCATGTCCATCAGGGTTGCAATTGGGTTGCCCCCCGCGGAGCTACATGTGCCCGGATTTTCCTCCGGTTGCCCTCGGAGCAAGCTGTCCAATCCTGCTCTTTATCGGTGGAAAAGATTTCGTTTAAAGAAGTGTTTACCAAACTGACGGTGTGTGATTTTATCAGGCTGCCCAAACGGGTGGCGCGGGTTAATGTGGTGAAGATCACCCCGCTTATGCATTGTAGGGTAGTCAATTTTCGTTATCGCTTAAAGCAAGGTGCGTCCAAAGGTTTCGGTATATTGGCCCAACAAGTGCGTCACTTTCATGTCAATGGTTTGTACGCTGAACAGGGAGTAGAATCAGCGATTCAAGTGCGGCGCAGCATGGATGTAACTGTGGAAAATTTTATGATCCTGCCTCCGCAACGCCTCGGCTCAGGGCAGGGATATGGCGTCCAGTTTTTCGGTGGCAATCTGGGAGTGGTGGTGCGCAATGGGTATGCTTGCCGCACCAGGCACGCGGTGGACCTGGACAGTACATTTGACGCGGTGGTGGAAGGGGTGACCGATATGGAGGGGAGAGGCGTATCATTCTTGCTCACCCATAACGGATGGGGAGGAGATATGGTGTTTCGCCATTGTCGGTCGCTTTGTTCCGGCTCGTCGGGATTTGTGGCCGAAACCCAAGGAGCAACCAATCCTTATGACTTGACGCATCCCAACATTCATATCATCGACTGCACCTGGCAACGGGATGTCAGACCCGGCAATGGATTGTGTTATGGCTTTGGTGTATGGTTAAAAGCGCCGGTGTCAGGCAGGATTGAGCGCTTCACGGCCGAAACGGGAATGGGCGTGCAGGATGTCGAGGAGATGGATAATGCGGCGGTGCGCCTCCTGCCAGTTGGAAATCGATTACATGTCTGTGATGTGTCGGCAAGAAGCTTGCGTCGTGGATTGGTTATTGCTCATCCGCATGTAGCCGATGAAACGGAACCTGATCGATATATTTGTGTGGATCGTATGGCTGTGCAGCATTGCCAATCAGCCATTTATGTAAATGGGGGGTGGGGCAAGCGCTTGTACTTGCGTGACCTCACCTTGGATCAGGTTAAAAATTACGTCGTAGAGGGGAATCAGACAGGCAGCTATGAAGCCTTTGTGATGGAGCGCGTGTCAATCACCAATTCTCCGTCAGTAAAGCTTTTCCAATCCGGTCCTACGCCAAGGCCTGGTTCAGTGGTGCGCGGCTGGATAAGAAGAGTGTGGCGGGATTGGATGTCCAAAGTTGTAAAGCGTTGAAGCCTTAGGGTGATTTAAAGAGAGAATCAAGCGGTTGCTCCCTTTTTGTTATTGTGAATATAGTAAACAAGTTTGTTTTGCAAACAAAACATTCGATAAAAACTTGACCATTCGATATAATAACTAATGAGAGGTACATAAATATCTACTAAAAGAGGTGGCAGGACCTTGCAAAACTTCGTTTTTCATAATCCGACCAAGCTGATTTTCGGTAAAGATACACTCCCAGCCTTAAAAGAACAGGTTCCACAATATGGAACCAAGGTATTGCTGGTTTACGGTGGAGGAAGCATCAAGCGAAATGGCATTTATGACAAGACGATCAATCTGTTAAAGGAAATCAATGCGGAAGTGTTTGAGCTACCAGGTGTCGAGCCAAATCCTCGCTTGTCCACGGTGCACAAAGGGGTAGAAATCTGCAAAAAAGAACAAATTGATTTCTTGTTGGCCGTCGGGGGCGGAAGTGTAATTGATGCCACCAAGGCCATTGCCGTTGGAGCGAAATATGACGGGGACGTTTGGGAAATCATCACCAAACAAGCAGTGCCGTCGGCGGCGTTGCCATTTGGAACAGTGCTCACGTTGGCTGCGACCGGTTCGGAAATGAACAGTGGATCGGTGATCACCAATTGGGAAACGAAAGAAAAGTTGGGTTGGGGCTCTCCGCTGGTGTTCCCACGGTTTTCTATCTTGGACCCCACCCACACCTTTTCGGTACCGCGCGACCAAACGGTCTATGGGATTGTGGATATGATGTCACATGCGTTGGAGCATTATTTCAGCCTGGCGCCCAACGTTCCATATAATGAACGCATGGTTGAGTCGCTGTTAATCACTGTGATGGAAGAAGGAAGCAAGCTGGTTGAGGACTTGGAGAATTACGAGCTACGCGAAACCATCCTCTTTTGCGGCACCATGGCCTTAAATGGCGTATTGTCACAAGGAATGTCCGGCGACTGGGGTACGCATGGCATTGAACATGCGGTGTCGGCGGTTTATGACATCCCGCATGGTGGCGGGTTGGCCATTATTTTCCCCAACTGGATTCGTTATAACTTAGATAAGGCATTGCCCAAAATGAAACAGTTGGCGATCCGCGTCTTCCAAGTGGATCCAACGGGCAAAACGGATCGTGAGATCGCGGAGGAGGGTATTAACCGCCTGCGGTCTTACTGGAACAGCATTGGGGCTCCCAGTCGATTGGCAGATTATAACATCGATGACAGCCAATTGGAATTGATGGCTGAAAAAGCCGCTGGGGACGGCACCGTCGGTCGCACCTACCCAGTGGGGAAAGCAGACGTGTTGGAAATTTTGAAAATGAGCCTCTGACCACGCAAAGGGATCATCCTCCGGACATGCTGGGGGGTGATCTTTTTGCTTGCTTAGGGGAATTTGGGATAATGAAGGTCAGTCGAGTGAATACCTTTCCAAAGAAAAACCTCCCTGAATCAATCAGAGGAGGTCGATTGTCATTTTAATACCATTTTAATCCCAGATGGTTTATCGCTTCGCCAATATATCGGAAGCACTCTGGATCACCGCAAGTTTGAGTGGCCACTTCGGGATTTTGATATTGCTTTTGAAGCGATTGGAAAATTTCTTTATTTCCACCTGTGAACAACATTTGGACTAACTCATGCCAACGTTTTGCCAACGCCAGAACAGTTGGGTCAGTCGGAGGCGTTCCTTTGTCCATCTCTACCCGCACTTTGGCAATCAATTCTGGCCATTCCTTCTCAACGGATTGAATTGTTTCTTCGCCAAACATTTCTCTTCTTTTTTTCAGATATTCCATCTGCTCTTCATTAAAGTGTTTTCTGTCATTTTCTTGTCGACTCGTAAGGGCACGTTCCAAATTGGCCAGTTGTTGATAAAGCTCCTGTTGGGTCCGAATTTGCTCTTCTACTCGTTCTCGATGCATACGAACCAGCTTTAGTGGAATAAGCTTTCAGCTTGCAAGGATTTGTTTAATTTCCTCCAATGAAAAGCCGAGTTGCCACAGCGATAAAATTTGTTGCAACCGGAGCAAATCTTGATAAGTGTAAAGACGGTGTCCTGTTTCGGTGTATTCAGTGGGCTTCAACAGACCTAACTGATCATAGTACCGCAACGTGCGCACGGTGAAGCCTGTTTGTTTGGCCAACTCTCCCACTTTCCAAACTTGTATTGCCACTGGGGTACGCTCCTTTCGAGTGACTGATTTGAATGTACAACATGACGTAACGTAAGGTTCAAGAGGAAATCGTAAAGTGGGCCAAGAAGAGGCAGTAGCCTGCTGTTTGGTTGATGGGAAGAAATATAATTGATGCATAGTGCGTGTTTTAAATTGTATAATGACACTTTTCTATGGCTTTTATATAAAACTCTTTGGTATAATGCAGTAATAACGCATTTTATCTGCACATTAGCTATTGTGAAAAAATTGATTAAAGCATATGAAAAAGGAATATTTGAGTAGAATTAGTTGGTGAAAAATATGTCTATCCACGACAAGGTATCACGTATCGTAAAACAAATCCCGCCGTCAGGCATCAGGCGTTTTTTTGACATCGCCAGCCAAAATTCCTCCGTAATCTCGCTGGGGGTAGGAGAGCCTGATTTCAGTACGCCGCCGTCCATAAACAAAGCGGGGATTGAAGCGTTGGAGCTGGGGATGACCCATTATACATCTAACCGGGGCTTGCCTGAGTTGGTTGAAGAAATTGCTTCTTATTTGTTCAGGCGGTTTGCTTTGGAATATCGGCATGATGAGATATTGGTGACCAACGGCTCCAGTGAAGGCATCGACTTGGCGTTGCGGATGTTGATTGATCCCGGGGATGAAGTGCTGGTTGTCGAGCCGAGCTATGTGCCTTACGGTCCAATCGTGCGACTGTGCGGAGGGGTGCCCGTGCCGGTGCCAACATCACTGGAGCATGAATTTAAGCTGACGGTGGAAGATCTGGAGCGAGTGATTACACCTCATACCAAAGCCTTGATTTTTTGCTACCCCAATAACCCAACGGGCGCCATCATGGACAGGGAAGATTGGGAGCCCATTGCTCGTTTCATTGAAGAGCGGGATCTCATCGTGATTTCCGATGAGATTTATGCCGAATTAACCTATGAGAAAGAACATGTGTCTATCGCTTCTTTTGCTTCCATCAAAGACCGGGTTATCTTGGTTAGCGGCCTGTCTAAAGCATTTGCGATGACTGGTTGGCGGGTTGGATACGTGGCTGCTTCTGAACTGCTGTTGTCAGAAATGTTGAAGATCCACCAATACACAGCCTTGTGCGCTCCGACGATCAGTCAGATTGCGGCTGTCGAAGCGTTGCGAAACGGCGGGGGGCCATGCCAAGAGATGGTGCGGCGATATGACGAGCGAAGGCGACTGGCGGTGTCCGCGTTTGCGGAAATGGGACTATCTTGCACTGTGCCTGCCGGAGCCTTTTATGTTTTTCCACGCGTCACTGATTTGGGAATGGATGGACAAGCATTTGCTGAGGCATTGCTGGCTGAAGAAGAAGTGGCCGTTGTACCCGGTTGCGCTTTTGGGGAGACGGGGAAGGGGCATATTCGTTGTTCTTATGCCACATCGGTCAAGGAGTTAAGGGAAGCTTTTCGACGGATGGCGCGATTTGTGGAACGGAAGAGACAGGCGTTGCACCCGTTGCAACCGATGCGGTGAAGTGACGTTCTATTATGGCATCGATTGCGGCCAAGCAAGGGGACAGCTCCCTTGCTTAAACCGTTTGTGATCAGAAGAGATGGAACTTTTCCGATGATTGAAATTCCACCATTTCCCGAAGCTCTTTTGTGATCGATTCGGTGCCAAGTTCTTTTCGGAACTCATCCATCAGCGGTTCGTAATAATAAAGCAGGAACTGCTCGTATTTCTCATCGATTTCCTCTTCCGTCTCTTCGTCGCGATTGGGCATGGTATGCGCCATATCATTGAGATAATCCAACACGTCGTTGGAGATAAACAGCAAGTATTGGGGAACCACTTCCCCGATCACTTGTGCAAACAGGGAGCGAATTCTTTCCGCGTATTTCGCTTCGCCTGAAAAATCATATGCGAAATACGCCATGTTGAGATTGTGTAGCAGTTGGGCAATCTTTGTGTAGGCCTCCATTTTTTTGTCATAGATACGGCTGTGCACAAAAGAGCGTTGCCCCTGCATATGGGATCGGCGATTGGAGTAGACTGTGATCGCCACGGTGACAAGCGCTACAATACCGGTGATGATCGCGGCGTTTTCTTCGGCCTGCAAGCCTTTGGTGTTCATCCATACTTTGACTCCAACATAGGCGAGGCAGACCAATGCGGCGATGCTGAGCAAGACGGCGACGATTTTCCATCCGTCTTTGCGAAGGCGTGTTAAAAATTGGTTCCAAAGGTTGCCCATCCGCTTTTGGCGTTTCAGTTGCTTGACCAATTTCGCCTTCATACGCTGCTGTTTGGCGGGGTCAAGCTCATTATATTTTTCACTTAGCTGTTTATAGCGGATATGTAATAGGCTCACAATTTCACCTCCAGCCAAAACTTTATTTTAATCCATGAAAGATAACCTTTCATCTATGTTTTTTGAATTTATACTTATATCATTATGGCGAAAATGTGAAAAACAAATTAATCGTTGCGCTGAATAAATATTCATTTACAGATATAATAATGTTAATATGAATAATAATTATTAGATTCAACTTGATAGATTTACTTCTGACTGCTTTCCCCAGGCGATAGGAGGCGTGTTTCATCCATAAGTTTTTTGAAGTGATCCGCCCAACGGATCACCGCTAAGTGTATGATAAAAGAAAGGGGGCGTCGGGGAGCGGTTTGGTTCCGATGCCTGCCAGAAGTGTTTCACATCCTATAAAGGAGGCGTTTGTTCATGAGCGTGGTAAAACCTTTCAAAAAAGTGTTGGTAGCCAATCGGGGAGAGATCGCTATCCGCATTTTTCGTGCGTGTACAGAGTTGGGGATTCGCACGGTCGCTGTCTACACTGAACAGGACAAAGTGTCGCTCCACCGTTTCAAAGCGGATGAGGCTTACCTGATTGGGGAAGGCAAGGGGCCGATCGAGGCTTATCTCGATATTGAAGGGATCTTAGAAGTGGCCAAACGCCATCATGTGGATGCGATTCATCCTGGATATGGATTTTTAGCGGAAAATGCTGACTTTTCAAAGAGATGTGCTGAGGAAGGCATTGTGTTTATCGGGCCGTCGCCTGAACACATCCAAATGTTTGGGGATAAGGTAGATGCCCGGGCGATGGCTATTCAAGCAGGCATCCCCGTCATTCCGGGTACACCTGAACCTATTCAATCATTGGATGAAGCACGCGAATTTGCGGAACAGCATGGATTTCCCATCATCCTGAAGGCCGCGGCGGGTGGCGGCGGACGCGGTATGCGCGTCGTTCGCACCAGTGAAGAGCTGGAAGAAGCTTTTGAGAGAGCGCGGTCTGAAGCGAAGTCGGCTTTTGGTAACATGGATGTCTACATTGAAAAATACTTGGAGCAGCCTAAACATGTTGAAGTGCAAATCTTGGCTGACCGATACGGAAATGCCGTTCATCTGTTTGAGCGGGATTGCTCGATTCAACGTCGTCATCAAAAGGTGGTGGAAGTCGCCCCTAGTGTTTCCTTGCCGCCAGAGCTAAGAATCGAGATTTGTGAAGTGGCATTGCGGCTCATGCGAACCGCTGGTTATTGCAATGCAGGAACGGTTGAATTCCTGGTCACCCCCGATCACCGTTTTTACTTCATTGAGGTGAATCCCCGTGTGCAGGTGGAGCATACGATTACTGAGATGATTACAGGTGTTGACATCGTGCAATCGCAAATCCGGATTGCCGAAGGGTATGCATTGAGCGATCCTGAGATCGGTATACAGGGGCAAGATTCCATCACCACCCGTGGCTTTGCTATCCAATGTCGTGTGACAACGGAAGATCCGGCGAGAAACTTTCTTCCGGAAGCAGGACGGTTGCTTGCGTACCGGTCTGGCGGGGGATTTGGAATTCGATTGGACTCGGGTAACGCTTATCCTGGCGCGGTGATCACTCCGCATTATGATTCGTTGTTGGTGAAGGTGTCTTCTTGGGCGATGACTTATGAGCAAGCAGCGAAGAAAATGCTGAGAACCCTGAAGGAGTTTAGAATCCGGGGTGTGAAAACGAATATTCCGTTTTTGGAAAATGTGGTTCAGCATCCGAACTTCTTGAGCGGCGAATACAATACGTCATTTATTGATACCACGCCAGAATTGTTTGTGTTTCCCAAACGGAAAGACCGTGGTACCAAGTTGTTGACTTATATCGGCCAGACGATCGTCAATGGTCATCCTGGGTTGCCGAACGGGAAAAAGCCAGCCTTTGCTACACCACGCATACCGGCGACTTCTGTCGATCAGCCATACCCCGCGGGTACGAAGCAGATTTTGCAGGAAAAAGGCGTGGATGGGCTGCTGGAATGGGTGAAGTCCAGCAAACGGTTGTTGGTGACGGATACGACTTTCCGGGACGCGCATCAATCTTTGTTTGCCACACGCGTGCGAACCCATGATTTGTTAGCCATTGCCGAAGCTACCGGAAAGTTGGGGGCAGATTTGTTTTCTTTGGAAATGTGGGGCGGGGCCACCTTTGACACCAGCATGCGTTTTCTAAATGAAGATCCTTGGGAAAGATTGCACATATTGCGTGAGCGGATTCCCAACATCCTGTTCCAAATGTTGTTCCGTGGAGCCAACGCGGTGGGCTATACGAATTACCCCGACAATGTCATCCAAGAATTTGTTAAAGTAGCCGCCAAGTCTGGGATCGACGTGTTCCGTATCTTTGACAGCCTCAACTGGTTGGAAGGGATGCGGGTGGCTATTGATGCGGTGCGTGAAGCTGGCAAAATTGCCGAGGCGACAATCTGTTATACAGGGGATATCTTAGATCCAAACCGCGACAAATATTCGCTGACGTATTATGTGAATTTGGCTAAGGAGCTGGAGAAAGCCGGTGCCCACATGATCGCCATCAAGGATATGGCTGGTTTGCTAAAGCCTTTTGCGGCGTACAAATTGATTACGGCATTGAAAGAAGAAGTGGGTCTGCCCATTCATCTGCATACTCATGATACGAGCGGCAACCAAATGGCCACCTTGATTAAAGCATATGAGGCGGGTGTCGATATTGTTGACGCTGCACTTAGCTCCATGGCGGGGCTGACGTCCCAGCCCAGTCTGAACGGATTGGTGGCTTCGCTTGCGGGGCAGGAGCGGGAAACTGGTTTGGACCTGGCCAGCTTGCAGAAGCTGTCCGATTACTGGGAAGATGTGCGCCCGTATTATGCTGGCTTTGAAAGTGGGATCAAGGCTCCCAGCTCAGAGGTGTACGAGCATGAAATGCCTGGCGGGCAATACTCCAACTTGCATCAGCAGGCAATTGCCGTCGGGTTGGGCGACCGCTGGGAGGAAGTAAAACAAACCTATGCGACGGTCAACCGGATGTTCGGCGATATCGTGAAGGTGACTCCTTCCTCCAAAGTTGTGGGAGATATGGCTTTGTTCATGGTGCAAAACAACTTGACGGAACAAGATGTGTATGAAAAAGGGGAGCGGTTGGACTTTCCAGAGTCGGTGGTCCAATTTTTCCAAGGGTATCTCGGACAGCCGCCTGGGGGATTCCCAAAGACTTTGCAAAAGCTGATTTTGAAAGGTCGGGAACATTTTACTTGCCGTGCGGGGGAACGACTGGAACCAGTGGACTTCGCCAAGGTGCGTACGGAACTTGAAGAAAAGATCGGACGGCCGGTTACAGAATATGATTTGCTGAGCTACATCATGTATCCGAAAGTATTCCTCGATCGGGAGAAGAAAGTGAGTGAATTTGGCGACCTCTCGGTTTTGGACACGCCCACTTTCTTCTACGGCCTGCGTTTGGGTGAGGAAATCAAGGTGGACATTGAACAGGGAAAAACCTTGATTGTGAAACTGATCAATGTAGGTTCGTTGCATTCCGATGGAACGCGAACCATCTACTACGAATTAAACGGCCAACCGCGGGAAGTGACTGTGCGTGACTTGTCAGTGCAAGAAGACGCCCAGGCCCACCGCAAAGCGGATCCTGATGTGCCAGGGGAAATCGGCGCGACCATGCCTGGCAAAGTGTTGAAAGTGTTGGTGGAGCCGGGAGATAAAGTGAAAAAAGGAGAATATCTCGTCGTCACGGAAGCGATGAAGATGGAGACGACGGTGCAAGCTCCGTTTGACGGTGAAGTGAAAGCCATTCATGTGAAGGATGGACAAACCATTGAAGCGGGAGATCTGTTGTTAGAATTGGGTTGAGAGATCAAGCGATAGGAAGGACGAAGGACTGACGAGACGGTTTTGCCTCAGGTGAGCTGGGGTGAAATCGTCTCGTCTTTTTTGTGGTGCCTAATGGTTACGGATGGGCAAGATTGGACAGGAACAAGTCGTATTCGATCGCCCGTTTTATTCTGCCGTGGTTGCCGGTTGTGGTGGTTGCTTTACACAGTGAATTCCAAATCGCTTCTTCCACCGCTTCCACGGTCATTTCAAACAAACGGGAAATAGCTTCCCCGTCCTCAACAAGGTAAGTACACGAACGGGTTAGCCCGTCTGGATAATGGGGGATGCGATGGGCGGTAGAAAAAGCGATGACGATGTCTCCGCTTCCATGAGCGGCGTATGACCCGGTGCGTGCCAAGCCAAAGGTGGCTCTTTTGGCCATGCGGTGCAGTTGTCGCTCATTGACAGGCGCATCGGTGGCGATAACGATCATGATGGACCCGTCAGGTGTTTGAGTGGGAGGGTGTGTGTGTGATGCCACTGTTGTCCGGCCACGCCCAAGCAGTAGCAGATCGCGTTCTTCACCGAAATTGCTGACAACCAAAGCACCGACCGTATAGATATGTTTAGCGAATAGGGCTACCCTGGAACTGGTGCCGATCCCGCCTTTGTAGCCCATACAGGACATGCCTGTTCCGGCACCCACGCAACCTTCTGCCACTGCTTCTGTCGTCGCTGATTGAATCGCTTGATAAGCGTGCTCCGGTCTGACGTGCAATCCTCGAATATCGTTAAGGTACCCGTCATTACATTCACCCACTAGTACATTGACGGTTCCGGTCGATTCACCAATGTCGCTGTTTTGGTCGAGAAGGTAGCGAAGGGTTCCTTCGGTTACGGCGGGAACGGACAAGGTGTTCGTTAACATGATGGGACTTTCGATGGTACCTAGCTCTTGGAGTTGAATGGAACCAACCGTTTTTCCGAAGCCGTTGATCACGTGCACACTTCCCAGCACTTTTTCTTGAAACAGATTGCCGCCATGCGGCAAGATCGCTGTCACTCCCGTTCTTACTGCTTTTCCTGCCTCCAAATCATAGGACAAGGTGTGGTGGCCGACTTTTACCCCGGGCACGTCAGTCAAGCCGTTTAATTCACCAGTGTCAAATCGGCCGATCTTGATACCCAATTCACGCAATCTGAGGCGATTTTCCATGTGTGCATTCCCCCCTGTTTCAAACGGTCCCTTGTTTATACCATAACTCATTTTTAATGGAAAATATTTTTCTGCCTTGTCTGTTTCAGAAGACACGTCTGCGGGTAAGAAGGAGGTGATGACGGACGATCTCGCCCGCCCTGGGGCAGAATGGTCCTTTCGTTTGCAACTTGAAGCAGGCAAGTGTTGAAACACGAACGGAAATCATTTATTCAATATTGCAAAAGAAAGGGATTATGACATGAAAAAAGCTTGGATTTTGTTGGTTATGGTAGCCGTGTTGTTAAGTGGTTGTGCTGCTGTCGAAGAAGTAAGCAATTCCATCAATTACGCCAAACAAGCGGCTGACTACATCACCTTGGTGAGTGATTTTGCGAATGAAGCTCAAACATTGGTTGAGCAGGCTGTCACGGATGAAAATGTCCGTAAGGAATTGGAAAACAAACTACAAGCCTTGCAACAGAGCATGGAGTCTTTTAACAAATTGACCCCTCCAGAGATCGCGCAAGATATTCATCAACAAATCGTCAGCTACAATGAACAATTGAATGCAGCGATTGAGATGTATATGACGACGTTGAAAGATGCCAAAATTGATCCGACCACTTTTGAAAACTCAGAACTGATGAAAACAGTCCAAGAACTGTCCAAGCTGGCGCAGCAAATCGAGGGTTTGCAACAGTGAACAGGCCGTGTATCACACTTACTTTGTATAAACAAAAGCTCTTTCACCTACCTTTGAGAGGGGAAAGGGCTTTTAGTTATGTCAAAGAAGGGGATACGTTTATTTGCCTCTCATTGTACGCAGAGTGCAAGTCGGTGGAAGGAGAAAGATGGGAACAGTTTCTCTCTGGGCCTTCAAAATTGTCCCCCTGGGAACACAGGGGGAGGGTCGGAGAGAAACGGGGTATGTTGCTGACAGAATGATGCAAGGGAATGGGAATCAATGCTGGGGGGCTACATGAGCGGGAGGGATATCCCGCCAATGTATTGCCAAGAAAGCATTGAGGAAAACGGGGGAATGAGATACCCCAAGCCATGAGGTATCTCTTCAAGAATTGGGAAAAGATAGGTCGATGTTGCCGAATGGGTTGAAGTTATGACTGTAGAGGCATGTTCCCCAGCCCATTCGGTGAACTTAATTATTGTACATAAAAAAGTTGTAGAAAGTATGACGTATAAATGCGAAATTGTTACAAAAGTTATAAATTCGGTTCAAAATGGGCAATGATGGTGGAAACATATGATGCCAACACGGTTCGAATGATTTCCAATGCATGTTCATAAACGGCGAGATAAAGAGTGTTTTTGGTTGGCACCCCTTTTGCATGTTCTGATGGTAAAGACAGCAGAAAGGGGATAGGGAAATGAGCCATTCACAACAAAAAAGAGAATTCGGGTTTGCTACCAAGGCAATCCATGATACCGCCCATGAAAGATTCGCCGGAGGGCCGCTCGTTCCACCGATCTATCAAACATCAACCTTTGTGTTTCCCACAGCGGAGGAGGGGGCGGAACGCTTTGCTGGTGAAGCGTCGGGATACATTTACTCCCGGTTGGGGAATCCGACGGTAACCGCTTTGGAAGAGAAGATCGCATCTTTGGAAAAGGCGGAGATGGCCTTGGCGTTTTCTTCGGGTATGGCGGCGGTATCAGCGGCGTTGATGGCTTTGGTGAAAACAGGTGATCATATCTTGTGCTCCAAAGGGATGTATGGATGCACATTCAGCTTGTTGAATTGGTTGAAAAACCTGTTTGGCGTTGAGCATTCCCTTTCCACCATGAGCGATGAAGAAATGTTGCGTCAAGCGATTAAGCCGAACACCAAGCTGATATACGTAGAAACGCCTGTCAATCCTACCATGGAGTTGATTGATCTGGAGATGGTCGGGCGAGTGGGCAAGGAGTTAGGTATTACTACTATTGTGGACAACACCTTTATGTCCCCATATTTGCAAAGGCCGATCGAATGGGGTTGTGATCTGGTTATCCATAGTGCGACCAAATATATCGGCGGGCATGGGGATGTGATCGCTGGATTGGTCGCAGGTCCGCGGTCGTTGCTGGAGGAGGTGCAAAAGACCACACAAAAAGATTTTGGCGGCGTTCTCGGGCCGATGGATGCATTTTTGCTCCTTCGTGGATTAAAGACGCTGGCAGTGAGAATGGAAGCACACACGAAAAATGCACAGGCGGTGGCGCAGTTTTTAGTGTCGCACCCTCAAGTGGAGCGTGTTCACTATCCCGGATTGCCTGAATTTCCCCAGCATGCGTTGGCCCAAAAGCAGATGGACGGCTTTGGTGGAGTGGTCAGTTTTGAATTAAAGGGCGGGCATGAAGCTGCGACGCGGATGCTTAATCATGTGTCGCTGTGTCGATTGGCAGTTAGTTTAGGGGATGTTGACTCACTGATCCAACATCCAGCTTCCATGACGCACGCCATTGTCCCACGGGAAGAGCGTCTTAACATGGGGATCACAGATGGTCTCATTCGATTGTCAGTCGGTATTGAGGAGGTGCAGGATATCATCTGCGATCTTGAGAATGCGCTTTCATTTGTGTGATATGGACACAGAGACTCTGTTAAGATAAAAGAAAACACCGAAAAAGGGTGGCTGACATGGAAACGACGACGTTTGAGATCGAGACGGAGAACCGGGTCGGAATCACTCATGATGTAATCGGTTGTTTTCTTTGTTCTAATATCAGTATCATGCGAATGGAAGTGAAGCCGCATTACATCTATATCAAAATCAAATCGTTAGAGCAGAGGTTGCACAGTCAGCTCATTTCTTCCATAGGGGAGATCTCCGGTGTGCGGCGCATCGACGTGATTCCTTTCTTGCCTTCAGAAGGCAGGGAAGATCAGATGAACACGATCTTGGAAACAGTCTCTGAAGGGATGATCCTGTTGGATCAAACGTTGCGCGTTCAAGCTGTCAATCGGGCGGCACACAGTATGTTGCCGATTCCATGGGATCAGTTGAAAGGGAGACCACTCGCAGATGTGTGGGGGAGGCATATTGTTGATTGCAGGCAGTGTTTGGAAAGCGGGATCGAGGTATTGAACAAGACAGTGACGATTCAAAGGAAGACTGGGGAAACGGTGCAAATGGTGGCCAGCTACTACCCGATCCGCTCGGTAACGGCCAACTGCAACCAGGGGATCGTGATTGTGATCAGGGACATGAAACAGATCAGCGATTTGATTCAATCAGTCAAGAGTACAGGGATGGTTCAATTTGCGGACATTGTGCATCGTAGTGAAGAAATGGCTCGTTGCATCGCCCTCGCCAAACGCGTGGCCCGGTGCGACGCAACCATTTTCTTGTACGGGGAGAGCGGGACGGGCAAAGAGTTGTTTGCGCGGGCCATTCATTACGAGAGTTTGCATGCTGACGGGCCTTTTGTCCCTGTCAATTGCGCGGCTATTCCCGAGGCGCTGTTGGAAAGCGAATTGTTCGGTTATGAAGCGGGTGCTTTTACCGGTGCGGCCAAAGGCGGAAAAAAGGGATTGTTTGAAATGGCCCAAGGGGGAACCCTGTTTTTGGATGAAGTGGCCGAATTGCCTCTCCATTTGCAGGCAAAATTGTTACATGCGGTGGAAGAACGGGCGGTGCGGCGGGTTGGCGGCGATAAGTGTATCCCGATTAATCTCCGTATCATCGCAGCAACCAACCGGGATTTGTCAGCGATGGTGGCGCAAGGTCGGTTTCGGGGTGATTTGTATTACCGCTTGCATGTGATACCGATCCAGCTTCCCCCCTTGCGGGAACGAAAAAGCGACATACCGCTTTTGGCGTCCCATTTTGCAGGAAAATTCCGCCGATTGGCCGGCCGCCCGCCGTTGCCTTTGTCTTCCCAAGCTATGCATATGCTGCTGACCCATGATTGGCCTGGCAATGTCCGCGAATTGCGTAATGTGATCGAGCGAAGTGTTTATCTCTACCTTGAAGAGGAAAAGGAGCTAAAAAAGGTTCATATTGAAAATAAACCAACTAGCAAGGGGACGACAAATGCCGTTGGGCTAAAGGAACGGATGGAAGCCTATGAAAGGGAAATCGTGGCTGAGGCGCTCAAGCGATGCCAGAGCGTCCGCCAAGCCGCTCGCGATTTGGGGATCAGCCACACCGCGCTGTTGAGAAAGATGAGAAAGTATGGTCAAAGCTGAAGTGGATCAAGGGTGCAATCATTGTATCTGCACAAGAAAAAATTTGCGTCTGTGGGATGATTGAGCGTACAATGCACCTGATGTCTATTCAGTGGAGGGGTCGCCATGGATGTTTCAAAACAAGACTTATATGATCTCATTGACCGACTTGATCCGCGGGAGTGGAAAGCGGCGCATGCTTTCCTTTTGAATTTGGTGCAAACAGCGAGTCAGGATGCGTCTCAATCTCAGAAAAGGCGATTTTATGCCGAGATTGAAAAGAAAGAAGCGGTGGATCGTTCCATTTCTGAAAGGGAAATGGAACAAATGAGCGGCTTGTCGGAACAATTGACGCTAAGCGAGTTGCAAAATGAATTGGCTGTTCCAGCAAATTGGAATGGGCCGATCGACTGCCACGTGATGATCAGCGCCGCAATTGTCCCTTTTTTGCAGGAGCAATCTCCTTCGGAACAGCGAACCATCATGGAAACGATGGCAGAGCTCCAGTGCTTCCCACCGCGGGTGGAGATGCGACGCTTGTTTGGATTGGAAGGAAATCTTCAGTTAAATATGGGTTCATATCGGTCGATTTGTTACATTGATCATGAAAATGATGCCATTGTGGTGTTTACACTTGATTATAATGAATAGACTGTCCGCTGTGATTGGCTGTTGCGAACGGATGGGAGAATCCCTGCACCTTCTGCCAGAATTGAAAGAGATAGGACTATATTGTAGTATTTGATTGGAGGTGGATCACATGAGAAGGATTTTATCTGTTGTGATGGCCGGTTCTGTGGCGCTGTCTGCAGCCGCCTGTTCAAATAGCAAGACGATGGCCGATCAACAAGCCCAGAAAGAAGAAAATTCCTCGTCCAATCAGTCAGAAGCACCTTATACAGCACCTGATCCGGATGATTTATACAAGGTGGCGCCTGCCGAAGATTTATACCAACCGCCGAAAATGTACATACCAGCCCCACCCTATACGCCACCTAAGATGGCACCGTCCAATTTCAAATATGTACCGCCGGAAATGATCCATCCTGACATGGAGATCAAAACGACCGACAAGCATGTGGTGATTGAACTGCCAGACCACATCTTGTTTGATACCGACTCGGCCGTCTTGCGCAAAGAGGCTTATCCGGCGCTGGCTCAAATCGCCAAATCCCTTTCCAAAACGGAAAATGCTTCCTTCCAGATTCATGGGCATACCGATCATCGGGGTACCCATGAGCATAATCTGCAATTGTCGCAAGAGCGGGCTGACGCAGTGAAAAAGGCGTTGGTAGAAAAGTTCAGCGTAAACGAAGCACTGCTGTCAACGAAAGGGTGGGGAGAAACGAAACCGCTTGTGGCTAACGATTCTCCTGAAAACATGCAGAAAAATCGCCGGGTAGAAGTAATTGTGGTTCCCGGTGCCTGATATTCCATGCACGATCTGAAACAGGTCGTGCATGATATGTATAATAACTATTTTTTATTTAGAAAACTTAGATTTTTATTATTTGTGTGAACTAAATGATTTAGTAGGAATTTTATAAGAAGAAGTGGAATTAAATTTTATACAAAAAATTTTCCTTGGATCTGCTTAAACATTATGTTGCGGTGACCGCTGATACGGTAGGGAATGCCTGGGGGAATGTGGAGTTGGAGGAAGATGCATTAAATTATTATGCAGATGAACGCTGGACTTCAACACTGTTTATTAATAAACCCAAAATAGCGAAAAGGAGTGATTGGAATGAAATCAAACAATTTTGATACGATCGCGCACTTATATGACGAAACACGGCAATATCCAGAATTCGTTTACGAAAACATTTTCAAATTAATCGAAGCATTGGGTCAGCTTGACTCAAAGGAAGCAAAAATATGCGAAGTTGGTGTCGGTACGGGAAGAATGGCAATTCCCTTCATAAAAAAAGGATACGCGTATACGGGAATCGACATTTCTAATAATATGTTGTCCAAATTCAAAGATAAAATTGCCAACATAGATCATATAAACCAGGTCGAAGTATTTCAAGCGGATGCAACCCATCTCCCGTTTGAAAATTCACGTTTCGATATGGTATGGGGAACAAAAGTTTTACGACATATCTCCAATTGGAAAGGTGTACTTCAGGAAGCAAAGCGAGTGTTGAAGGAGAATGGTGTTTTTTTGCATGGAGAAGAATATTGGGTGGTCGCTCCGCCAACAGTAAAGGTAAGGAGACAATGGGAAAAATTCATTTTTGAACAAAATGAACGCCCTAACCGACCATTTGGAGTAACGGATGATCATGAGATTGCTAAGTACCTCGAGGAAATTGGAGGGAAGAGTCGGATTCTGACTTTATCTACCTGGCCGGTGCACGAAACGTTCTTACAAAAAATTGAGCACTTTGCGACAAGAGCCGGATCATCAACTTTTGGAATAAGTGATGAAGCATTGGAGAATTCTGTGGAAAAGTTGAAACAATGGGCTTATCATGAGTACGGGAATCTCAACTACCCCTATTCGGGGATTAGAGGCTTTCGAGTTGTAATGGGAACATTTGATTCTTAAGATGGAGCATAGTGAAAAATATGTTTTCTTCCGGCCATCCGTTAGTAAACGGTTGGCTTTTCTTTTTCTTGTAGTTCAATTATTTAAAGTCGACTAGGAGGGCGTCAGCTCCCGGGTTTTGCTCAGGCGGACATGCAATCTTGTCCAATGTGTGTTACATTGGTTAAGTAAGCCGGATTCGGCAGACAGATTATTCCATTTAGAAAGGGAGAATCATGAAGAAAAAAATCGCCAATGTGTTTTTCATTTCCATCGTATTGTCTGTTCTGTTTATTGCATGGGGTGTGGTTGCACCCAAAAGTCTTGCCAGTGTTACCTCTATGATCCAAACGTTTCTCCAAGATCAGTTTGGATGGTTTTACCTCTTTTCCGCCACTGGATTCCTCATTTTTTCCCTCTATTTGGTTTTTAGCCCGTATGGCAAAATCAAGCTGGGCAAAGACGATGATCAGCCTGAGTACAGTCGAATCAGCTGGTTTGCCATGCTGTTTAGCGCCGGTATGGGAATCGGGCTTGTGTTTTGGGGAGTGGCTGAACCGCTTTCCCATTATCACATACCGCCTGTAGGTGAAGGACAAACGCCAGAAGCTGCACGAATGGCTATGCGTTACTCTTTCTTCCATTGGGGTCTTCACCCTTGGGGAACTTATAGTGTGTTGGCCTTGGCGTTGGCTTACTTTAATTTCCGAAAAAAAACCCCCGGACTTATCAGTCACATTTTTTATCCCTTGTTGAAAGAAAAGGTGAACGGCCCGATCGGCAAAGTGATCGATGTGATTGCCGTTTTTGCCACCGTGTTTGGCGTCGCGACGTCATTGGGCTTTGGTGCCGCCCAAATCGGTGGGGGGATTTCATATCTTACTTCCATTGATAATAATTTCACCACCCAACTGATTATCATCGTTGTGGTGACGTGTTTGTTTTTGTTGTCTGCGGTTACAGGTTTGAGCAAAGGCATTCAATATTTGAGCAATCTCAATATCTTGTTGGCCTTGTTGTTGCTGTTGTTCCTTTTATTCGCCGGGCCTACAAAGTTTCTTATGAATTTGCTGATCAGCACCATCGGCGGGTATCTGCAGAACCTTCCCGCGATGAGCTTTTACATGGCTCCGTTCCAACCCGAAGCGAATGATTGGGTTCAGAATTGGACCGTTTTTTATTGGGCGTGGTGGATTGCTTGGGCTCCGTTTGTCGGCACATTTATCGCCCGTGTTTCCAAAGGGAGAACGGTAAGGGAGTTTATTATCGGCGTTCTTCTGGTACCGACCACTTTTTGCGCTATTTGGTTCGCCGTTTTTGGCGGAGCGGGCTTACATCTGGACATCAACCAAGGGCTTCCCTTATTTGAGACGATGAATGACAAAGGTACGGAAGTGGTGTTGTTTGACGTGTTACAACAATATCCGCTTGGACTGGTGATGACAGTGTTGGCTGTCTTGTTGATCGCCACCTTTTTCATCACTTCGGCCGATTCAGCCACGTTTGTGTTAGGAATGCAGACAACAAACGGGTCTTTAAATCCACCAAATCGCGTTAAGTATATCTGGGGCTTTATCATTTCCTCGTCGGCCGCGGTGTTGCTTTATTCAGGTGGATTGGAGGCGTTGCAGACAACTTCCATTATTGCCTCTTTCCCTTTCATTTTCATTTTGTTCGGAGTGATTGTTTCACTGATGAAGTCATTCCAGCAAGAGCGTTCTGCGGCTGTAAAAGTTAAATATACGGATCAACTGGAGACATCTGCCAAAAATGCTGAATTGTGAACGACGGATGTATGAAGTGGATGTTTTCGGTGCATAGTATTACTGAAAAGATTAAATCTGGATTTTTAGGAGGAGCCTGTCACCGATGGGCTCCTTTTGTCTTTTCCATTCCCACGGCCAGAAGCTGAACGTAAGAAAGGGGTAGGGAAGATGCAAATAAGTAATCAGCCAGCAATCCAGAAAATGATTTGTGATGCGTACAGTGAAGGACAACGTCAGTTATTTGGGGCCGTGCGCAAAGATGTGGAAGCGATTGTGCACCAAGATAAGATTTTCATTATTGCCGGGAATGCTTCAATCATGAAGGAGGTTTCTCCACGCATGTCTATTCGTGGGAGACGGATCGATCCAATCTTGCAGGAAATGAAAGAGAGGGAATATCACAACGATATGCGTTCCATGCTTGCCGAGATTACCGGCCAGGCCGTCTTATCTGGACAGCCAAATATTTTTATCGACAATGGACTGACATTGGATATTTATTGCATGGATAAAACAGTGTTTGATATTCCATAAAATGAGGGTGTACCACGGGCGTAATCGCAAATTTTCGTTGGGCTTGTCGATTCCTTTACAATTCCCGAGTGTTTTTATATAATGGTATAAAAATGAATATACGGAACATGATTTAGGAGGAGACTGCCACTTGGCGGTCTCCTTTTGTCATGTCTGCTTTTGTATTGTAAAGCGATAAAGCATCGCTGATCACAGTTATTTATATACACATTTTATGTGGATATAAATAAATAAGAATTGAGGAGGTACGATATGGAACAACAAGCTATTTTGGCCATAGGCATTTTTTTGGTGATTTATGCCTTAATTATTTCTGAGAAAATTCATCGCACCATTGTTGCCATGATTGGCGGAGGACTGATGGTGGCGTTGGGAATTATCGATCAAGAAACTGCCATCCATCACATCGATTTCAATACGTTGGGGTTGCTCATCGGCATGATGATCATAGTCAGCATCACTGCTGAGACGGGATTATTCAAGTATATATCAGTGGTGGCGGCTAAGCGGGCCAAAGGGGACCCTGTTCGGATATTAATTTCGTTGACACTGATCACGGCCCTGGGATCGGCCTTTTTGGACAATGTTACCACCGTGCTCCTTATGGTGCCTGTCACGTTTAGCATTACCCGTCAGTTGCGAGTGCCCCCGGTCCCGTTTTTGATCACCCAGATTATCGCTTCCAATGTGGGAGGGACGGCGACACTGATCGGTGATCCGCCCAACATTATGATCGGCAGCGCGGTGAAAGAATTGACGTTCATGGCCTTTATCGAGAACTTAACTCCGATTACTATAATCATCATGGCCGTCTATGTACCGATTTTTGTGTTAATATATCGGAAACAGATTCAAACCACGCCCGAACTGAAAGAAAGCATTATGAAACTGGATGAAAAAGCAGTTATTACCGATCATAAGCTACTCCGCAAATGTTTGATTGTTTTGGGGCTGACGATTCTGGGCTTTTTCACGCACCAGTTGTTACATCTGGAGTCGGCCACCGTTGCTCTCGGCGGCGCCTTCCTGTTGTTGCTGTTGACGGGTGAGCACACAATGGAAGAAGCGTTCACAAAAGTGGAATGGATGACGATTTTCTTTTTTGTCGGTTTGTTTGTCCTCGTGTCGGGCTTGATTGAAACAGGAGTCATCGCCCAATTGGCGGAGCAAGCGATTGAACTGACGAAGGGCGATGTGGTGGTAACGTCGATGTTGATCCTGTGGCTCAGCGCGTTCGCGTCCGCTTTTCTTGACAACATTCCGTTTGTGGCCACGATGATTCCCATGATTCAAGAGATGGGGCAAATGGGGGTCAGCAATTTGGAGCCGTTGTGGTGGAGTTTGGCGCTGGGTGCCTGCCTTGGTGGCAATGGTACGTTGATTGGGGCGAGTGCGAATCTGATTGTTGCCGGCATGTCAGGCAAAGAAGGGCATCCAATCACTTTCATCAAGTACCTGAAGGTCGGTTTTCCCCTGATGTTGTTGTCTATCGTCTTGGCCAGCGTCTATGTCTATTTCCGTTATTTGGTGTAAAGGAGAGAGCTCATGCTGCGATACGAATATGACAAGCTGAAGTTGAACATGCAGGAAAAAGCGAATGGAAACGATGTTGAATTTGACATCCGTTGCTTGGATGGAGCGATCATGGAAGCGATCAAGCGGGTGCAAGAGCTGTTTGAGGATAATGATGTGCATACGGATGTGCTGTTTTACGCATACCCCAATCATGAATATCGGGTGATTGTGCGCCAAGATTATTATGTGGACTTTATTTTGGCCCTGATGAAGCACCGGGTGTTGCAACGCGTGGAATGGATGACGTAGGTTGACACCTGTGTGCGGAACAAAACAAGGAGCCTCCTTTCCGCTTACGAAAGGAGGCTTTTTTGTAGATGGTTATGCTACTTGCTCTTCTTTGTCTTTTTCTCCTTTGGCGACAACGACCGCTACACACACGTCTCCAGTGATGTTGGTTGCCGTCCGGCTCATATCGAGCAAGCGGTCTACCCCCAACACAATCGCGATGCCCTCCACCGGCAGGCCGACCGATTGCAACACCATGGTCAGCATGATCAAACCGGCTCCGGGAACGGCAGCTGTACCGATGGAAGCCAATGTGGCTGTCAGGATGATGACCAATTGCTCTTCCAACCCTAGCGGGATGCCATACAATTGCGCGATGAACAGCGCAGCCACCCCTTGCATGATAGCGGTACCATCCATATTAATGGTGGCTCCCAGTGGCAAAACGAAGCTACTGATTGACTTGGGAACGTTAAAGTCTTTCTCAGCCACGTCCATGGTGACTGGCAACGTGGCTGCACTGCTGCTGGTGGTGAAAGCTACCTCCATTGCCCGCCCCATTTTCTTAAAGAACTGTATTGGGTTGTATTTGGCGAACAAGCTTAGCAACGCACTGTAAGTGATTCCCATGTGAACGATCAATGCCAAGATCAAGGTGATCATGTACCACGCCATCGAGCCGATCAAGTCGATGCCGGCTTGCCCGACCGCCCGCGCCATTAACGCAAAAGCGGCATATGGTGCACAAGCCATGATAATGGTTACCAATTTCAGCATGATCTCATTGCCTTGCTCGATAAACTGCCGCACTTGGTCCACTTTGTTTCCCAACAAGGCCATACCGATACCAAACAGCAACGCGAAGAAAATAATTTGCAACATGTCGGCATTGGCCATCGCCGACACCGGGTTTTCAGGAATGATGTTCAACAGAGTGTCTTTCATGCTTGGAGCTGCTTCAATTTTCGGCTTTTCAGCCGGCTTCTCAATGCTGGTACCCACACCGGGTTCGATGAAGTTGGCCAATATCAAGGCGATGGTGATCGCAACCGCAGTGGTGAGAATGTAAAGAACGATGGTCTTTATGCCGATCCGTCCCAGTTTCTTGGGATCGGCAATGCCTGCAGCCCCTGCCACCAAGGAGAAGAAAACCAAGGGGACTACAACCATTTTAATCGCTTTAATAAACAAGACGCTGATCGGGTCAAACAAATAATTGTTTAATGTTTTGAATAGTTCGGGCAAAAATAAGTTCAAGATGACACCGACGATAAGACCGAGAATAATACCGATTAAAATTTTGGTTGTCAGTGAGAG
Organism: Laceyella sacchari; assembly: GCF_024927925.1. NCBI lineage: Bacteria > Bacillati > Bacillota > Bacilli > Caryophanales > Thermoactinomycetaceae > Laceyella > Laceyella sacchari. The sequence continues at coordinate 1,792,873 of NZ_CP103866.1, read as the reverse complement.
TTTCTTCATAAATTCACACCTTTCATCATTGTTTCATATTTCGTGTTGGGAAAATGGCATAGTTCATTGTATTGTCAATATCAAATTTATTATAACATTTAAATATGGCAATTTGCATCATGGTGTGAATATTTACCTGTTTGCACCACATAATCATGCCATTTCAACAAAGATAAGGTTATTTACGGCAATTTATTTTCATAATGGTATATGACGGGTGTGAAGAAGTTGAGATCATTGTCAAATGACGGGTTGCGGGATCTGTAATTTTATGCATATTGCTAATGAAATGCTTGACCCCCAATTATCCGCCAGAGGTTTCCTTTCCATCATGCAGGCGTTCATTAAAACACCCAGACCGTTATTAGTCTGGGTGTTGATTATTCTCCCGATCAGTGTGAGGCCAAAAATTGTTTCCCATATTCGCCATGATCATGAATGGCAGGATGTTCCGCTTGAATCGTCGAATGTTCGATGCCGTACGTCTCCCTGAGGAGATGATTGATGGTCCGGATGGTACGCAGGGGATCCGCATCTTCGTGAACAAACACATGCGCTGACAGCGAGTAGTGGTCAGTGGATATCGCCCATAAGTGCATTTCGTGGACATCAACCACCCCCGGTGCCGACTGGATGTCGTTGCGAATGGCCTCAAGGTCGAATGTGGTGGGAACCGATTCCATCAGGATCAGATAAGATTCTCGAATTATCTTTGCTCCGCCATAGAAGATGATGCCACCGATCATCATGCTAACCAACGGATCAAACAGGGTGTATCCAGTTATGATGATAAGCAGAGAGGAAACAATGATGCCGACTGAGCTGAGCAAGTCGCCGAAAAAATGCCATAAGGCACTTTTAATATTCAAATTTTCTTCTTTCTTGGATTGGCGCATCAAAACAACGGTCAACACCAAATTTACCAGTAAGCCCACGATAGCGACCCCCAACATCAGCCGCAGGTTGATTGCTTGGGGCCGGATCATGCGAAGGATGCCCTCGATGAAAATGCCAACCGATATGGCGGCGAGCGCCAATCCATTCAAAAAAGAAGCGATGATTTCAAAGCGAAGGAAGCCAAAAGTGTATTTGTGATCCGGTTTGCGTGCAGCCAGGTAGACAGCGGTCAAACTTAATCCCAACGCGATCACATCCGAAATCATATGTGCCGAATCCGACAAGAGAGCGAGAGAGTTTGACAGCAATCCGCCGACGATTTCGACAATGGTGAAAAACAATGTCAAGCACAGGGTGATCCATAAGGCGGTTTTAGATGTTGGCTGCTGTTTGACGTGATTGAGATGATGATAATCATGGGATTTAATGATGTTCGCCCTCCTTTTTATAATAATTATCATTTGATAATCATTATAATTATATGCCAGTTGTTTATCAATAGCAAGCTATTCACTGCTTTTCGGATAGGTGGATGCAAAAGGGCGAAATAAGCAAGAGGCACGAACATGATACTCAGACGTTGCTCACTGTCAAACTTTTCAAAGGAAGAGGCTGTCGGAAGTTCTGCACTATTCGGAATTGGTTGAATGGCGGGAAAAGAGTTATAAGTCCTTCAGATTCCACTCACTATCAATAAATGCAAACTGTTTTTTTGGTTGGCAGTAATGAGAGGCCTTTGGAAGCAAGTCTGTTTGCTGAGAGGTTAGTGACATCAAGATGGACGTATGTAGGATGCTTACATGATTTGCCCAGAGGAACGGATAAGCACTTTGTTACGTGCGAAACAAATGGTCGTTACCAATCACATCTTGAAATTCTGCAATTTCTTCTGCGGTTGCCGTTTGTATCTTCACTAAATAATTAAATTCTCCACTGATGCGAAATAAATCGGTTACAGCTTCAGTCTCTTTACAAAAGTCGATAAAAGCGAGACAATGTTCTGTTTTTACGAGCATGAAAGAGGTTGTGCCTCTGTTTAAATTATGCATATTCAATGCAGCATGATAACCAGATATGATCTTTTTATCTGTTTCATCAATTTGTCCTTTCATGCCTGATGCCTCCTGATCACTTTTGTAAAGTAAACTTACTATTATAAACAAACTTATATTTCATAAGAATCATGGCATAATATCGTTATCTTTTATATGTATTACGCCAGTTCATATCCCTATCATAGAAAAAGAACAACTTAGCACAGGAGTGATTATATATGAGCGTAAAAGGACGGGCCCATATTGCCATTCAAGCGAGAGATTATACAGAAACCATCGAAATTTTATACTCAAGCCCCAGGATTTAACATCGGCCATCGTTGGACACTTCCTTCTTTCCAGATCAGAGAAGCAGCTATGCTTGTTTCTCCTGACCGAAGAACTTGCATTGAAGTATTTGATCATGAGGCAGTCATCCATGCTCAAGGAAGAAAAGCTGAGTCGGAAGATGAGGTTGCTTATGGGGCGTTATTACATTTAGCTTTATATGTAGAAGATGTAGAGGAAATGTATCAAAAAGCGCTTGTTTATGGTGCAAAAGCGTGTATTCACCCAGAGCAACTGTACCTGGGCGAACCTCCGCTTGTGGTAAAAAATGCTTTAGTTTATAGTCCCAATGGAGAAGTAATTGAATTTATCGAAGAAGTAGATTTTAATCGATCCACCTGTAAAGCAAACCGCATGCAATACTAGTGATCGTTGCGGGAACATTTCCTTGCAGATCAATTGCCGCTTGGGCTCCCTCCGGAAAATAAAATACTGTGCAACCTGTGGGGTCTTCTTCGTATTCGGCCATTCATAAGATGTTTTCTGCCATTCACATCCCCCCTTTTGTATCATAGTGAGAGAGGTTAATGTATTGGATAAGAAATGCCAAACACCCTACTAGTGTAGGGTGTTTGGCTTACAGCTCTATTTAATAGTCTTAGCGACGTCTTTTTTTTCTTTTCTTTTTCTTGCCACCAATTCCGATATAAATGGTGTTCTTGTTAATATTTTTGTTCCAGTTTGAATTCCAGTTTGTGTTTTTTCTAACCCATTTTTTAATGCGTTTACTCATCAAAATCCCCTCCTTTACAGGCGGATTTGAAAGTGATTTCTATCAACTTTCTATATATTCATATGCATGTTGATAGAAAAGAGCTTGGACGAATCATAGGGTATGAATTCACTATTTTAGAGAATTGTAATAAGGAGGTGTGGGAACAGACGCAGCGAATGGTTTAGCGTCAGTCCTTCTGACATGCATATCAAGATTAAGAAGTTAACAAGCGAAGATCTGTACCGGCTTGTAACTGTTGATAACCAGACGGGGACTTAGGCTAAGACTGCCTTTCGGAACAGGTTGCTTTCAAGACATGTGTGATATGAAAAAGAGCGGAGATCATCCGCTCTTTTTTTCAGAAATAGCGAGGGTTAAAATGATATTGATAATCGTTATCAACAATGGTATAATGATGGCAACGATAACCAGTCGCGGTGAGGAAGGTTATGTCTCCAGTGTAGTCAACTTCCTGCGGCTGCCCGGCAAATAATGAGGTGAAAGAAATGGGTATGAGAGATGGGAACGTGTTGTCTGATGAGGATATGATGTATGGTTGGCTCTGTTGTGACAGATGCGGCAATGTGATGCATCCCGAATGGATACGGGCTGTTCAAAACACAGTAAACCAAGTGATTCAGGCCTATTACCGCTTGCCCGTTGAAAGACGTTCGGGCATCCGCATTCTTGAATTGATCGGCCGATATTGGAGAGTTGACGCCAAGCTGTTTGAATCGGAGTATCATTACCATGAAGTGTTGTTGAAAACGACTGATCATTTGATGCAATATTTGCTCAACGATCATCGTGCGGACCCGCCTGTGTTTTTATTTGAAGAGTTGCATGCGTTCATCAAGGAGTTGGATCTGAATTTGCAATTAAACTTGCATGTGGTTCATTGGACCCCTGATTCGCTGAACATCAAAAAATATGTTGTTTCAGACAATCCGTATGTATTGGACGCATTTAAGCATATCATTTCTGTCTTTTGCCATCGGGGAATGTTATCTTTCCCTGAAAAAATTGCGGTGATCAATCTTTTAAATGGAAGCCAAAAGACAGTGGAAATTGAACAAGACCTGCAAAAATCCCTGGATTATCTGCGCTTGACCAAAACATCATTGCAGGAATATGGATTTTTCTTGCCGGGATAAAGGACGAGCTCTGACGCACTGGAACGGAACACAAGCTTTCAGCCCTGCGAGCAACTGAGATGTTCGCAGGGATTTCTGTTCGTCAGCTCCCGCAAGGAGTAGAAAATGTAGAAGACGCTTGGCGTCTTGAGGCTGCTGACAAACTGCCTTGAAAGGCAGGGTCAGCAGCCTTTTTTGTCGAATCAATAAAAAACACTCTATAAGGAGTTTTTTCTATGTTTAGAACAAACCCGAGTAAAGAACATCAACCAGAACTAGTTAACATAGAAGAATTAGTTCCACGAGATCACTTGTTACGGAAAATTAATGAAACGATCGACTTCTCCTTCATTGCTGAGAAATGTAAAGAATTATACTGCCAAGATAATGGGCGTCCATGTCTTGACCCAATTATGTTATTTAAAATGCTACTCATTGGATATTTGTTCGGCATTCGTTCCGAACGCCGACTCATTGAGGAGATTAAAGTTAACATCGCTTACCGTTGGTTTGTAGGGTTATCTCTAACCGACCCAGTCCCACATGCATCTACTTTCAGTCAAAACCGTCGAAGACGGTTCCAAAGCTCCACTATTTATCAGGAAATATTTGATGAAATTGTCATTCAGGCGATCCAACATGGATTTATTCAAGGAAAAGAGCTTTTTAGTGACTCCACTTTTCTTAAAGCCAATGCCAATAAAGGAAAGTTCAAAAAACAATTAGTTAAAGTTACTCCCAAAGGATATATGGATGATTTAGAACAAGCAATTGAGCAAGATCGAGAAGAGCACGGAAAGAAGCCTTTAAAAAAAAAGCCCATAAAGGTTGAAACGAAAGAAATTCGTGTAAGTACGACCGATCCAGATAGTGGTTATATGGTTCGAGATGGAAAACCCGAAGGCTTTTTCTATCTCGATCATCGTACTGTCGATGGTTTACATAACTTCATTACAGATGTATTTGTTACACCAGGAAATGTCCATGATTCAGTTCCTTATTTAGAAAGGTTAAATCGTCAGAAAAGCCGCTTCGGCTTTTCGGTGAAAGCTGTTGCTCTGGATTCTGGTTATTTAACTATGCCTATTTGTCGTGAATTGAGAGGACAAGGAATCTTTACGGTTATTGCACATCGGAGTTTTCGACCAGATAAAGACCTCTTTCCGAAATGGAGATTTAAGTATATTCCTGAGCAAGATGTATATCTTTGTCCAGCAAAGCATCAACTTACATATCGAACGACCAACCGTGAAGGATACAGACAGTACAAATCCAATCCCGAGATTTGTAAGCAATGTCCTTTTCTTAAGAATTGCACAAAGTCAAAGAACCACACAAAAATCCTAACACGTCATGTATGGGAAGATGCAAAAGAGTGGGTTAGACAAAATCGCTTGAGCCCACGTGGAAAAACTTTATATAAGCGTCGAAAAGAAACGATTGAACGTAGCTTCGCTGACGCGAAGGAACTTCATGGTCTTCGATACGCACGCTACAGGGGGCTTGCAAAAATTCAAGAGCAATGCCTCCTAACTGCTGTGGCTCAAAACATAAAAAAGTTGGCTATGCTGCTTTCGAGAGCAGGTAAGGGAGGTGGTTTTAAGTTTATATGGGTTGATATTCATCCATTAATTGTTTATATCCCTTTTATATACAAAAACCCTGCGATCAACAAAGTTGATTCGCAGGGTTTGTCAACATTCTCAAGACGCTTGGCGTCTTTTTTTATTGCTCTGTGATGGATGAATTTTGTAATATGGCTTGATTTGATCTTTTTATCCAAAAATATTCATCTTATTTCATACATATTGTATCAAGTTTTACGAAGATAATACCTTTATGATCTAAGGATGAAATAGTTAAGGTTTTTTGTGAAATTGACTTACAATTGTGATGTTTTCGCTGGTGTAGGAGGTTGGTTTATGGATTTGTTTAGAAAGAAAAGTATCTCTGCCATGATGCAACAAGCCCAGACAGGCACAGCATTAAAAAGAACCTTGGGTACATGGGATCTGACATTGCTGGGGTTGGGAGCCATCATCGGCACGGGAATTTTTGTGCTTACAGGCACAGGGGCGGTGACGGCCGGTCCAGGAATCATGATTTCATTTCTCATTTCGGGTTTGGCATGTGCTTTAACAGCCTTGTGCTATGCTGAATTTGCCACCTTGGTGCCCGTCTCGGGGTCTGTGTATACATTTGCTTATGCGACATTGGGAGAATTGATCGCCTGGATTATTGGATGGGATTTGATTCTGGAATATCTTCTTGCAGTCAGCCTTGTTTCTGCGGGATGGTCGGGATATTTACAAAGTTTATTGCAAGGCTTAGGCATCTCCTTGCCGACAGCTTTGACGGCGGCTCATGGAGCTGTGCCAGGGGTGGAGACATGGTTTAACTTGCCTGCTTTTGCCGTTGTCATCGTGATCACTTTTTTTGTAGCCAGAGGAGTAAAAGAGTCAGCGCGTGTGAATAATATCATGGTGTTGATTAAAACAGCTGTCGTGATCTTGTTTGTGATTGTGGGCATCGGTTATGTCAAACCAGATAATTGGCATAATTTTATGCCTTTTGGTTTGGAGGGAGTTTTCTCTGCGGCCGCAATCACATTTACCGCATTTTTGGGGTTTGACGCCGTTGTTGCCGCTGCCGAGGAAACCAAAAATCCGGCAAAAGATTTGCCGCGGGGGATCATGTATTCGCTTTTCATCTGCATTCTTTTGTATATTGTTGTTTCCGGGATCATGACGGGGATTGTTCCTTTTGCTGAGTTTGAAGGGGTTGCTCATCCGGTTTCACTTGCGTTGCAGTATGCGGGGCAAGACTGGGTTGCTGGTTTTATCGATTTGGGAGCGATTGTGGGAATGCTTACCGTTATGCTGGTTATGCTGTTTGGACAAACTCGAATCGCTTTCGCTATGTCAAGGGACGGCCTCTTGCCCTCCGTTTTCTCCAAGGTCCATCCAAAGTTCCAAACGCCGTATCGGGCTACGTGGATCATTGGTAGTGTGGCCGCTTTACTCGGGGGCATCGTGCCACTGGATCGTTTGGCGGAGATGATCAATATTGGGACATTGACTGCCTTTGTCCTGATCTCACTAGGGGTAATTGTTCTTCGTAAAACGCAACCTGATTTGCCGCGCAAGTTTCGCACTCCTGCTGTCCCCTTTGTTCCACTGTTGTCGATGGCAGTTTGCATTTTTTTGATGACGAATTTGTCTGCAACCACTTGGTACGCGTTTCTCATCTGGTTGACCATTGGATTGTCTATTTATTTCTTGTATTCCAGAAAAAGATCTCATTTGAATGGGTGATAATGAAAAACAGCCAGGAAACGTTGGTTTCCCGGCTGTTTTTTTGTTTTTTTAGTCAGTGGGAATGCCTCGTGCGGCCCAGATCGCATCGATTTGGGTGGCGTGCGCACCATTGTAGAGCATGACGTCCGCTTGCTTAATTGCCTTGGCGCCATCGGCAAAGGTTGCGTTCGGTGTCAGGGACCAATGGGATTGAAGGATTAGTTTTGTGGCTACATCCCGTCCAAATGCTTTCGCCATATCATATTCGCCTTGGGACCAGATTTCGCCGTCATCATGCACTTCACCAGCCCAATCGCGCGGATATACTTTGTTTGTGTCTAAGCGGCGCAAGCAAGGTGGGTTGGTGGAGGAATATGAGACAGCATCCCATTCACCAATGCAAGCTTTCCCGAATGAGTCATTGCCAGTCATGGCGTCTTCATAAGTGGCTCCCAGGAAATCGCCGAACCCTTCGCCCATCGCTCCACCTTCAGCCGATTGACCCCAGTCAGGCACTTGATTGTCTTGGATCGCATGACCGTACTCATGCGCGATGATTCCGGCATCTTCTGCATCATCCACACCGCCGGTGCCAAAAGTTAATGATTTGGTGGCCGGAGAATAGTAAGAGTTATCTGCCGTTGTGCCGTTTACATTGACTTTGATCGCACGATTGTTGATGTTATTGAAGCCGAGACTTTGAATGTAGCGTTGCAAACTGTCGATATGATAATAGGCCATGACATCCTCAAAACTGTCATTTGCGCGAGTATAGTTGAACGTATTCGTTGCGGAATATGTTTTCGCTTTTGACGAAATGGTGACGTACTGTCCTCTGAGATAACCTGAGCCGTCCAGCCCCTGTAGGATGACCGATTTCAGTTGGCTTGTCAGTGCTGCAGAATCCTTGTCCTGATTGTCGCTCAAACCAGAGGCGGTTCCTTTGGTTTCCACCGGATTGGGGTTAAAGACGGTACCGGTACCAGTAGCGTTTTGCACTCGGTTTTTCTTCTTGAGCAATTTCCCGCTACCGGCGTGAATGTACGTATCCCATTCATCCTGAGGCGTCTTTGTTTTCACGACAATGCGGTAAGACGGGATGGCTGTGCCGTTTTGAATCACATAGCCAAATTGGCGCGATGCCGGCGTCCATTTGCCAGTGTCGTTTCCACCTATATAACTGAGCGCTTTTGCTTCCGCTTCAGACTGGGAGATTTTCCTTTTCATTTGTTCAATCGAACTGTACGGGACATAGTCCGAGACAGCGAGCAGGGGTGTGCCTGTACGGTCGATGGTAACCGTTACCTGTTTGGTGAAGACGGGTGCACCTTGGATCTCTTGTTGATAGCGAACGTAGGAGCCTGCAGGGGTATCAATGGTCGTCACGTATTTAAGGCCGGAAAGATCTGATGGCAATTGGTATTTATCAGCGTTCTGCTTCAGGTACTGATCCGCTATGGACTTGGCATCAAGCGTTTTTACTTGTGATTGGTCAGAGTTGGTTCCCGGTTCGGCAAATGCGATCGGGATGGACAGCGTCAAAGCGATCGCTGTCGTTGTAGCGATCAAGAAATTCCGTTTGGCCATGGGTAGCACGCTCCTTCAGTGAATGAATCTTTTATAAAAACATTATATAATTTACTTTTAAAAAAGAATAACAATTTTAACTAAATAATTATAAAAAATATCTGATTAGACATTGACAGTGGCATATTTGAAAAAGGCCGCTTGGCATATGGCGGTGCTGGCGCGTTGTGAGGCGACTTCATTTGGCTGAGGTGTCTTGATAACAAAACAAGCCGATGGTTGGAAACCATCGGCTTGTTTACACTGAGGCCATATTCAGTTTTGTTTCTTTTCGAGGGTGTCCCTGGGAGTGAGTTCGCCAAATTTGGTAAGTTCATCTTGAGTAAGGGCGTTTTCCCGGGCGGAAGAGGACAGCCTGGTGTTGATTGAGCCGGATGGTGTCCTTTTTCCGTCAAAGACGATTTCAGGATCTATATCAGGTTTCATCAAGGGTGACCTCCTTGAGTTCGCGTCAATCGGCCAGTTGTGTTATCGGCCAGTATATTGGTGAGCTTCGTGATTCGGTTGTGTTGTGCGCGACATGATTTGTTGAGACATTTGCTCTTGCACTGATGCGGGCTGATGTAATGACTGGGTTTGGTTTAGGCGATCCATGGATTGTTGTAGTTGGGACAGTTGCTCTTTTAGTGCGTTCACTTCATTGGAAAATTGGTTTCGCAGTTGGTTTAATTCGTTTTGCACATCTTTGATGTTCATAAAAATCACTCCTTGTCGTTAAGAGGAATCATCTGAAGTAGTTTGATCAAACAAGCGGAAGTTCATACTTCCAACGAGCTTGGACAAAGATGTGCAGAGAAGGAAGCGATAGAGGAGTGTTCCTGCGTCTGCCGCAGGGTGTGAGGTATGGATTTGCCAAGTAACAAAGATTCACATAAAAAGAGCCCTTTGATCGGCATTATCAGGGCTCTTTTCATATGCGTAAGATTTCTTTGTAAAATGGAGTTTGTCTCTCCCATTTTAATTATAAAGGATAAATGGGATAAGATATAGGCTGTTTATTCTTAGAGCAAAGTTCTAGAATTTATACGTAAAATATTGTAATCAACGCTATGGAGCATTGCTTTAAAGTGGCGATTGGCAGTGTTTAAAAGAAGGGGAGAGTAGAAATGAGTGCTTATGTTGTCAGCTTGCAGGAGATTGATCATACGCAGCTTTTGCGCGTCGGGGGCAAAGGATTGAATTTAGGGGAATTATCGAAGATGGATGGCATACACGTGCCAGAAGGATTTTGTGTTACAACAGAAGCTTATCATCAGGCACTCAAGCACAATGAAGCCTTCCGTGCATTGGTGCATCAACTAACAAAGCTAAACACAGATGACCGAGATCAAATCGGTGAATTGTGCAAGAAGATTCGAAAAGTGATAATGGAAGTGGAGATTCCTTCCGATGTTGTGAAAGATGTTTCTCATGTTCTTACCCGGCTTGGCGATGAACATGCCTATGCAGTGCGTTCCAGTGCAACTGCTGAAGATTTACCACATGCCTCTTTTGCCGGTCAGCAAGACACCTATTTAAATATCATTGGCAAAGATGCAATATTGCAACACATCAGAAAGTGTTGGTCTTCCCTCTATACTGATCGCGCCGTGATTTACCGCATGCAAAACGGATTTGATCACAGCCAGGTACATCTTTCTGTAATTATTCAACGGATGGTATTCCCACAGGCTTCAGGCGTTTTATTTACTGCCGATCCCATTCATTCAAACCGAAAGGTGGTATCGATTGATGCCAGTTTTGGCTTGGGTGAGGCCATTGTCTCGGGCTTGGTAACAGCGGATTGCTATAAAGTGCAAGAAGATAACATCGTCGATAAGATGATAGCAACCAAAAAATGGGCTATCTATGGACAAAAAGAAGGTGGAACCGAGACGCAGCCCATCGATCCTGATCAACAAAATTCGCAAACCCTTACGGACCAACAAATCTTACAATTGGCACGCATTGGTAAACAGATTGAGACGTACTTTGGTTGCCCACAAGATATCGAATGGTGTTTGGTTGATGACACATTTTATATTGTCCAGAGCCGGCCAATTACGACTTTATACCCCATCCCGGAAGCGGATGATCAAGAAAATCGCGTCTATATTTCGGTCGGCCATCAACAGATGATGACGGACCCCATGAAACCATTGGGCCTGTCGATATTTCAGTTAACATCGTTTCAGCCCATGAAGAAAGCGGGAGGAAGGTTGTTTGTCGATGTTACGCATTTGCTGGCTTCACCTGACAGCAGAGAAATGTTATTCAATGCCATTGAACAATCCGATCCGCTCATCAAAGATGCGCTCATCACCATCGTGGAGCGAGAAGGCTTTATTAAATCGCGACCCAAGGGTGAAGGAGTCCAACATATCAGTAAAATCAATGAAGGGATGTCTTGGGGATTTTTGGAGAAAAACCTCCATAAAGACCCGACCATCGTTCGTGATTTGATTAAGCAGAGTGAAGCATCGTTGGCAGAGTTAAAACAAAACATCCAAACGAAATCAGGGTTGGATTTGTTTGATTTTATTCTGGAAGATTGCCTGCGACTAAAGAAGATGTTATCTGATTCACAAAGCTTAGATGTGATTATGGTTGCTATGAACGCTTCCTTTTGGATCAATAAAAAAATGCAGGAATGGTTAGGTGAGAAAAACGCGGCAGATACGCTGACTTTATCGGTACCCAATAACATTACTTCGGAGATGGGGTTGGCGTTACTGGATGTCGCCGATGTAATTCGTCCTTATCCGGAAGTGGTTCATTATTTGCAACATACACAAGATGAAAATTTTTTGGATGAACTGACGAAGTTTGACGGTGGGCAGGAAGCGAAGGAGGCGATCCTTGCTTATCTTGACAAATACGGCATGCGCTGTACAGGTGAAATCGATATTACCAAACCTCGTTGGAGTGAAAAACCAACGTCACTCATCCCGATGATTCTCAGTAACATCAAAAATTTTGAACCCAATGCCAGTGCGCGAAAATTTGAGCAAGGACGGCAGGAAGCGTTGAATAAGGAACGAGAGTTATTAGAGCGGTTGAAGCAACTGCCAGATGGGGAGCATAAAGCTAAACAAACAAAACAAGTGATCAGACTGATTCGGGATTTCATCGGTTATCGAGAATATCCAAAATACAGCATGATTAATCGCTTTTTCGTTTACAAGCAAGCGTTGATGAAGGAAGCCGAACAGCTTGTACAAGCCAACGTCATTCGAGAAAAAGAAGATATCTTCTATCTCACGTTTGAAGAACTTCGCGAAGTTGTCGCGACAAACAAACTGGATGATCAGATCATCAACAAGCGAAAAGAAGAGCACAAACGATTTGAAAAACTTACTCCCCCGCGCGTTATTACGTCTGACGGAGAGATCATTGCCGGTAAATACAAACGAGAAAACCTCCCACCGCATGCAATTGTCGGCCTGCCGGTTTCTTCTGGAGTAATAGAGGGCAGAGCACGGGTCATTTTAAAGATGGAAGAGGCAGATCTGGAAGATGGAGATATCTTGGTCACAGCATACACCGATCCTAGCTGGACACCATTGTTTGTAAACATCAAAGGATTAGTTACCGAAGTGGGGGGATTGATGACTCATGGAGCCGTCATCGCGCGTGAATATGGCTTGCCAGCCGTTGTGGGTGTTGAAAATGCCACCAAGCGGATAAAAGACGGGCAACGTATTCGAGTGCATGGAACGGAAGGGTATATTGAAATATTGTGATTACTTTTTTAATGAACAGCACCGCTCTAATGTTTACCAGAGCGGTGCTTTTTTTGTTTTGTAAACTGGTTTGCTCTCCAAACAAATTACAGAAACTAAGGCGTGTCTGATCAATACAGGATGAGAACTTTGCTGATTCCCATTGTCCACAAAGTGCTTAATGTGCGTTCTGCCTAGCGCGCATTTTTGGCTTTTTTCAATTTGTTATATCCTCGGTCTCCATACGGTTGCAACTTTTGCAACCATTTTTCTTCCATCTCTTTCAATTCAGTTTGATATTTCTCCAATTCATCGGGGTGGGTGATGATTTCTTCACGCGGTTTGATTCGTTCCAGTATGTCAAAAGTGAAAGCGTCCTTTCCGTATTGGTTCCAATCCTCTTGCAATTCACGGTTTATATGGCTGTTCATCGACAACATAAATGTTTCCCGATTGAAGGCTGCATCCAGATTCATGCTGCTGCCGATCAACATTTTTCCGTTGATTTGGTTTTTGAGTTGATAAATCCCCATGGGACGATGAGTTTGCTTGTAGTTTTGAATGAGTTGTTTGCGCTGTTGCTTATCCATCCCTATCACTCCTTTTCTTCAAAGAATCCAATATTGACTACCATCTGGCGTTCTGTCCATAAAACCATACTCAATCAGATAGCGCCGCAATGTGACGTAATCCGGATAGATGTGTTCCAAAATGCGGTTCACTTCCAGTTCGCTGTATTTGCGGTTTGCTTGAAACCTGGTGATGAGATGTTTGAGGATGGCCACTTTCCGCTTTTCTTTCTTGGGAAATTCGGCCAACGGTCCTTCTAGACCCTCAGGGAAATATTTCTCCAAGATTTGGCGCTGTTCCGCTTCAGTGATATCAAAACGCTGATCCACTATTTTGGCTTGACGCGGGGGATTGATCCACTTTGTTGGTTTGGCGGCATGTTCTTCTGTTAGTTCCATCAGAGCGAGGAATACCTTGGCCTGCTTCATTTTTTCGCGTAAGGTAAAGCGGTGGTGCCGGATGGTGGAGGTGCTACCGCCACCAAGTTCTTGAACGATCTCTTTGTCGGTCAAGCCCTGGAAAAAATAGTCCAGCATTTTTTTTTGCAGATCAGTCAGTCCCGTTAATTTTTTGTCCAAGCCCAACAAATAGGTAAACATAGAGCCGTGTTGTTTATGGATGTGATGCTGGGTGTATCGTTCGGCTTCAAAGAAAGTATCGCCGTCAGAATAAATGATCCCTTTTTCAAAAGATTGGCCGCAGATTAAGCAACGATAGATGCCAGCGTCCTGATCGTACACATAGCCTTGTTTTAATTCGGCGACGGACGCGTCCCAGAACAAGTCGGATATATCTTTCATTTATAAACGAAACTCCTTATCGTTTGTTTTATACATAAACATAATATAATAACGTCTGTTATTTTGCAACGGCGAGCTAAATCTGATTGATGGTCCGTTTCACCATCACTTATTTTTCACTAGTGAGTGTAGTAGAATGAGCATGTAAGCAAGCTCGATATCAGATATGCAACCGAAGAAACAAACAAGGAAGGAGACTGCTGATATGGGGTGTCAAGGCGTTATATCAATTGACGGGTTTGAACTGGCATACCAAATTGAGGGAGAAGGGGTGCCGGTATTGGTTGTCGGTAGCAAGATTTATTATCCGCGATTGTTTTCAAAAAAGATAAAGCAAGCGTTGAAGCTCATATTCATTGACCACAAGGGATTTGCCAAGTCGACTTCACAATCTTTCAAGCCGGAGGATTATAGATTGGAGCGCATTTTGGATGATATAGAGAAGATGAGAGAAACACTTCAGATTGAAGATGTTGTCATCCTTGGCCATTCAGGGCATGCCTTTCTCGCGTTGGAATACGCCAAAAAATACCCGTCCAATGTGCGGAAGGTGGTTTTGCTCAATTCAGCTCCTACCAACAGCCCTGAACGGCAAGCGCAAAGCATGGCTTTCTTTGAGGAAACGGCAAGTCCGGACAGAAAAAGAAAGTTTGAAGAAGACATCGCATTATTAGCGGGCGATATTGAAAAAGAGCCGGAGAGACGGTTCGCTCACATGTGCATCCGCATGGGCGCCCACAGTTTTTTCGATTACACCATTGATGCAACTTCCATGTGGGAAGGGGTGCGCACAAACATGCCGATCATCGACCATTTATGGGGGGAAGCTTTTGCGCGGCTGAATATGATTGATGCGTTGGCAGCATTTGACAAACCTGTGTTTGTCGGTCTGGGTAGATTTGATTATCTGGTGGGTCCTGTCTCGTTGTGGGATCCTGTTGACGAAGGGTTTGCGAATGTGAAGAAAGTCGTTTTCGAACAAAGCGGGCACTACCCCATGTATGAAGAGCCCACTACTTTTGACACGACGTTAATTAACTGGATTTATAACGGGTCTTGAATCAAATTCATCGACAAAGGAATGATGTGTGTTGAAGCCACGTATCACAGTAATTACCCTAGGCGTGGATGATTTGGAAAAGTCATTGGCATTTTATCGTGATGGGTTGGGATTTTCCACAGAAGGCATCATCGGGGCAGAACATGAGCACGGCGCAGTGGCATTTTTTGACTTGCAATCAGGGTTGAAGCTTGCGATTTGGCAGCGCAAAAATATTGCTCATGATGCAAACGTTCCACTGACTGCGTCCAGCCCGGTTGAGTTTACCCTTGGACATAATGTGGGAAGCAAAGAAGAAGTGGATCAAGTAATGGATCAGGCAAAACAAGCGGGTGCGACCATTACAACCCCAGCGCATGATACCTTTTGGGGCGGGTACGCAGGTTACTTTCAAGATCCTGATGGGCATCTGTGGGAAGTGGTCTGGAATCCGCAGTGGGAGATTTGAAATACTTGAAGGAGAGTGTAGATCATGCGCAAAACCTGTGTTCCGACTGGAGTGGAGCCGACAGATACGGGCTTTGGATATACATTGTCCTTAATCGGCGGCAAATATAAAATGATTATTTTATATTGGCTGTCTGAGAATAAGGTGATGCGTCACAATGAGCTGAAGCGGAGTATTGGCAACATTTCCTTTAAGACGTTAAGTGTGATGTTAAAAGAGTTGGAGGCAGACGGCCTGATCATTCGCAAAGAATTTCCCCAAATCCCCCCAAGAGTTGAATATTCCTTGTCTGAACGAGGCCGTTCGCTGATTCCCTTGTTAAATATGATGTGTGAGTGGGGAGAAAAAAACAGATTGCCAAAGGCCGAAACCAGAGAACGGTAGGTATGGCGAGTTGTTTAAATAAAAAGAAGTATCCCCATAACCAGGTGATACTTCCTTTTTGCGTGTTAGATCTGGTCGATAAAATTCACATATTCCTGGGCGCTTTTTGATACTTCGCTTGCAGACGGCTTGTGTTCTTCGCCATAAAACGCAAAAAACGAGCGGTAATCTGCATTGCAATACTTAAAAGTCATTTCAAATGGAACCAACACTTCATCAAGTGTATACTGATATCGTCCATTTTTGCTGTAATCCTCTTTTTTAATCCCTGCTGTCACACCTAAAGCAACTTTACGATTTTTGAATTTATCTCCATTTGAGCCATAGGCCCATCCATAAGTTAAAACATCGTCTAACCACTTTTTCAGGAGAGGAGGGCAATTAAACCAATAGATTGGGAATTGTAAAATAAGATTGCCATGTGACTCAACCAACTTTTGTTCTTTTTGCACGTCGATGTTCCCATCAGGGTAAACCTTGGTCAAGTTGTGAATTGTATATTTTTCTGGATATTTACTTAGCTCTTCTACCCACCGCTTATTAATGACCGATGTTTCTATGTTTGGGTGAGAGACAATAACCAGTGTTTTCATCAGTGGTTCCTCCTTCAAGGATATTTCAATTTGAGTATAAGATGATGACTATAGATATGTAAGTATGCACTTTTATTACAGGTACTTACCAAAAGGTGAGTATTGTATCTTAAGTTGACTCATCAATTGAAAGAGAAAGAGAAAGATGATAACTAAGCATGAATAATAATCAAACAAGTTTGTAGCACGAACATATGCCAACCAGTAAATGTTTATGGTAGGATATCAAAATAGTATTTCTTATTGGATAAGTCAGATCTATTTATTTGTCCTGTGCCATGCAAACGGACAGAGGGGAGAGAGGGAAATGATAAATTTGTCAATGTTAGAGAAGAAGCTTGATGAACTGTTTCAACTAGACCGCTTTGGTAGTGATCCTGCGTTTAGTCGATTTATTCCCATGGTTTATGATCCGATTGGATTTGATTGGAGAAATGTATTTCATCATAAATTCACACAACAATTTAATGGCTTGATGCTAAAAGGTGCTGAAGAAGTTAGCAATGTATTTTTGGCCGTGTTTCCAACCGATGATGTCTTAACCAAGTTCCTGGTTCAATCTCAAGAAGGGGATTTGCTGTTTATGCATCATCCACTGTTTATGGAATGTGGAGATCCAAGGGGGGCATGGGGAAAAGGATTTGTTCCTATTAAGGAGCATTTTATCGACGCTGTTCGTGAAAAGAAATTATCCATCTATACTTGTCATATGCCCATGGATGTTAATAAAAAGGTAGGAACAAGTATATCAATCGCAGAAGCCTTCCATGCAACGGTGGTTGATTCATTTTTCGAAGAATGTGGCTTGATTTGTGAAATACCCGAGACAAACACAGAGGCACTTATTCGCAAGTCATTACAGATCTTCGATATTCCTTATGTGGATTTTGAGGGAAGGCACTTGAGTAAAATCAATCGGATTGCCATTGTGGCTGGATGTGGAGATAAAGTCAGTGCTATGAAAGAAGCAGAGGAAAAAGGAGCCCAAGCATATATCACTGGAGAAGTTCATTGTCATATCGATAATGATTATGGTCGGCAGAGATATCAACAGATGATGGAATACGTTAATCAAACTTCGATGTCGTTGATCGGTGTCTCCCACGCAGCATCTGAGTTTTTAGTCAAGAAAACACAAATGAAAAACTGGTTAGAGAAGCACTTTGATATACACTGTATTCTGTTACCACAAGATAAATGGTGGAGATAAGCAATGATGACACGTGACAGAGAAACGATGAAAAAGACTATCTCCTTTTGTGAGATAGTCTTTTTTATTCTTTAACTATCTAATCCTTAATGTTCCTTGTTTTTTCTTATGACGACCAACAGTTTTCCCAGTAAGGTGACTAGTACAAGACAACCGGCGGCAAACGGAAGGTGAGAAGGTGCCAATCCGGCTAGCATCATCATTCTCCCAAGTGCGGAACCAATCGCACTGCCTAAATAATTAGCGGAACTGTTTAAAGCACAGTAGCTGCACTATGATCTGGTTGTAAGTGAAGTAATACATGTTGTTGCGGGGCTTGTGATGCCCAGCCCATTCCTCCCCAAAGAACAAAGGGCAGGAAGCTGAGAATAGGAAATTTGAGTCCCAAGGGCAAGCTGAACATGGCAAAAGCCATGATGGCTAGAATACCGGACATGAGCCAGCCTGGTCGGCCCGTTCGATCAATCAGGCTACCAATGGAGAAACTCCCGATCACTCCACCAATCCCCCATGCCCATAGATATGGTGTAATGTGATGAATGTCTGCTAGGCTATGCAAGATGGATGCGATATATGTATAGAGACCTAAACTCGCAACGCTAGTCAGAAGAGTAATTCCAATGACTGCTGTAATTCGTTTATTGGTCAGCATTGCAATACGTTGACTCAGAGACAGTGGTGCCGAAGCCGAAAAGCTGGGGAATCAGATTACCATACCCATCATGGCGATTAGACCAAGTACAGTGATAAACCAGAGAGTCCCGTGCCAACCTAGATATTCAGCAACGATCATTCCTAGGGGAACACCTACGACTGTTCCCATGCTCATGCCGCCGAGTACCATTCCAAGGGTACGGCCTTGTTTCTCTTTGGGCACGAGGGACGCAGCAGCTGTAGCAGCCAGTGGAAAAAAAGTCCAGCTCCTATTCCTGCAACAGCACGAGCCATAAGCAGCCAAAAGAAGCTCGGGGCTAAAGCACTAGCTCCATTACCTACTGAAAATACGGCGAGTGCCAATAATAATATTCGGCGCATGGGCTTTCCAGCCAAAAATGTAGCAAAAATTGGAGCGGCCAGTGCATAACAAAGAGTGAACACGCTAACAGCTTGTCCCGATTCAGAAGCACTGATTTTGAATGTTTCTCCGATATCTGGGAGCAGACCAGCCTACCACATAGGCATCAAATCCAAGAGTGAACATGCCGATTGTGAGGAGAAGAACTATTCGCATGATACCCCTCCTTATTTTTTGCACCATATGTAGCATGGTTGAATTCACAGCTAAATTTGAGAGGCCAACCCTGAGAAGGATTTCTGCATAAAACGATATAATGAAGCGAGCCTTTATACCCGAAAGAATACCAAACGATTAAGGCGAAAAGAACGATGGATATTTTTGAGGGTTATAACGATTAGTTATATCAATTGGAGTGAAACAGATGAATATAGAGTGGTTCCATAGTTTTGTTGAAGTAGCTAAGCAACAAAGCTTGTCTAAAGCCGCCAAAGCACTTAATCTTTCTCAACCGGCATTAAGTAAACATATCCGTAATTTAGAACATGAGCTTGATATTGTATTATTTCATAGAACATCTACCGGTATTGAACTGACAGAAGCCGGCGAACGTTTTTACAATCGAATCGTGCCTGTCCTCACTGAATTAACAGCCATTCGTCAAGAGTTAAGGCAATTTCGCCGAACTGTCCCTATTGCCATAGGGTGTCTACCTATTCTGGCAACTTATTATTTACCTCCGAGGATCAAGGAACCTCGTCTCTTGGATTGACCAATGACATTGATGATTCAAAATACTTCTTGGGAACTGATCCAATCATTACAGGAAGGACGGCTTGATGCGGTCTTTGTTGATACATCAGATGTTGGGGATTCTTTGTGGAGTTGCGAATTGTTTACAGAGCCTTACTATGTGGTGCTTCCTGTACATCATCGTTTTCGTTCGCGAAAAACGGTTAAGTTTGCCGAGCTCTGTGATGAACTACTAATCGTTCACCAAGCCCCTTGTGATACAAGAAAGCATATTTTCGAACAGATGGCGTTGCTGGGCCATAAGCCTAATATTATCAGCGAGGTAGCGTTTGGAGACTTTATTCTTGGGGCTGTAGTAGCAGGGATGGGGATCACCATACTCCCCGAATTGATGGCTAAACATATCGGCCATCTCCAGTTGCTTGCTCTACACTAATTTCGGAAGAAAAAGATCAATTTCCATAGCTCCCCGTAGTCGAAAGCTAGGATTGCAATTATATAAAGTGATCTCAGCGGATGATGAATCTCCATCTACGAAGTAGTGACGTAGGTAGTATTCTGCGTCACTTTTGGTTTTAACCATAGAGTGCCTATCGTACGTGTGCTAATATATAAACAAGTTTGCCGCACAAACAAAAATGCATTTATTCGAGAAATCAAAAGGGATAATGAATAGCAAACAGATCCATACCGGTGTTCGTGCAACGCTCAATCACTAAAGGGTTTGTAGCATCTGCCATTTTGCAATTGCAAGAACAGGGAGATGTACAACCTCTTCACCGGTTAAGAAATTCGCGAACTCTTTCACGTCAGGCACTTCATCTAATTCCTGCATCAAGTCTTCATGTTTCATGTCACTGATTTCAGGCTTTTTCCCCTTTTAAATGACTCATATATTTGTAACGCTTATGCGGTCAGTTCCTCTCCCAAGTCAATAGGATGTTACTTTACCTTCTTTCAACTTATAGAACGCCATTCAGGCGTTTTTTTGTTTTTAATAAATGATTTTATTTCTTATTTACAATAAATTAAATTATTTTCAAAAGGATTCGTTGTCTATATGAAGAAATTTCAGGGTGTGCGTCGTTTATCACATCTTGGGAGGTTACATCATGAAAAAAGTTTACGGTGCGCTCTTTGCTCTTATGGTTGTTTGTTCTTTTATTATCACATCGGCAGTACCTGTTATGGCTGCCACTTCCTATGATGTAGTCTTGTACTTTCCTTTCAGTCGATACCCTGAAACAGGAGATCACATTCGTGATGCGATTGCCGCAGGACATTCTTCTATCTGTACCATTGATCGTGATGGAGCGGATGAAAGAAGAAAAGAATCTTTAGCTCCATATCCTCCAAAGAGTGGATATGATCGCGATGAATGGCCAATGGCCATGTGTCTTGAGGGCGGTGCTGGAGCTGATGTGCGCTACATTTCCCCTTCGGATAACCGTGGCGCTGGTGCATGGGTAGGAAATCAATTGGAGCCGTATCCAGACGGAACACGTGTAAAGTTTATCGTTCAGTAATATAAGGCAGAATAAGACCCGCGCTATACAATCTGCCGTGACCTGTGTTTCTGGAATTTAATCTTAAGAAATCTTCAAAATAAAGGGGAAGAGAGAACCTTTCTCTCTTCCCTGAGAATGTTGACAAACCCTGCGAATCAACTTTGTTGATCGCAGGGTTTTTGTATATAAAAGGGATATAAACAATTAATGGATGAATATCAACCCATATAAACTTAAAACCACCTCCCTTACCTGCTCTCGAAAGCAGCATAGCCAACTTTTTTATGTTTTGAGCCACAGCAGTTAGGAGGCATTGCTCTTGAATTTTTGCAAGCCCCCTGTAGCGTGCGTATCGAAGACCATGAAGTTCCTTCGCGTCAGCGAAGCTACGTTCAATCGTTTCTTTTCGACGCTTATATAAAGTTTTTCCACGTGGGCTCAAGCGATTTTGTCTAACCCACTCTTTTGCATCTTCCCATACATGACGTGTTAGGATTTTTGTGTGGTTCTTTGACTTTGTGCAATTCTTAAGAAAAGGACATTGCTTACAAATCTCGGGATTGGATTTGTACTGTCTGTATCCTTCACGGTTGGTCGTTCGATATGTAAGTTGATGCTTTGCTGGACAAAGATATACATCTTGCTCAGGAATATACTTAAATCTCCATTTCGGAAAGAGGTCTTTATCTGGTCGAAAACTCCGATGTGCAATAACCGTAAAGATTCCTTGTCCTCTCAATTCACGACAAATAGGCATAGTTAAATAACCAGAATCCAGAGCAACAGCTTTCACCGAAAAGCCGAAGCGGCTTTTCTGACGATTTAACCTTTCTAAATAAGGAACTGAATCATGGACATTTCCTGGTGTAACAAATACATCTGTAATGAAGTTATGTAAACCATCGACAGTACGATGATCGAGATAGAAAAAGCCTTCGGGTTTTCCATCTCGAACCATATAACCACTATCTGGATCGGTCGTACTTACACGAATTTCTTTCGTTTCAACCTTTATGGGCTTTTTTTTTAAAGGCTTCTTTCCGTGCTCTTCTCGATCTTGCTCAATTGCTTGTTCTAAATCATCCATATATCCTTTGGGAGTAACTTTAACTAATTGTTTTTTGAACTTTCCTTTATTGGCATTGGCTTTAAGAAAAGTGGAGTCACTAAAAAGCTCTTTTCCTTGAATAAATCCATGTTGGATCGCCTGAATGACAATTTCATCAAATATTTCCTGATAAATAGTGGAGCTTTGGAACCGTCTTCGACGGTTTTGACTGAAAGTAGATGCATGTGGGACTGGGTCGGTTAGAGATAACCCTACAAACCAACGGTAAGCGATGTTAACTTTAATCTCCTCAATGAGTCGGCGTTCGGAACGAATGCCGAACAAATATCCAATGAGTAGCATTTTAAATAACATAATTGGGTCAAGACATGGACGCCCATTATCTTGGCAGTATAATTCTTTACATTTCTCAGCAATGAAGGAGAAGTCGATCGTTTCATTAATTTTCCGTAACAAGTGATCTCGTGGAACTAATTCTTCTATGTTAACTAGTTCTGGTTGATGTTCTTTACTCGGGTTTGTTCTAAACATAGAAAAAACTCCTTATAGAGTGTTTTTTATTGATTCGACAAAAAAGGCTGCTGACCCTGCCTTTCAAGGCAGTTTGTCAGCAGCCTCGGGGAAGAGAGAACCTTTCTCTCTTCCCTTTATTTTATTTAATCAATCCCAGAAATCGACTGTTGCGGTTCCACCGACGTCCTTTTCGACATAAAATTCAGCCTTTTTGTTGTCTCCATCCACATAACCGCCAATACCGCGGAAAACACCACATTGACCGGCACTTAAGTATACATATCCCACAAGTTCATCTGCGTTGTTTGGATCATATTCATATAAATAATATGTGGTGGATGGGCCAGATGCGAGGCAAACCATAAAGTCCCCTCCACCAGAATACGCGTATGCGCTGGAATAGGTGAAGGTGGAAGATCCCACATAATCCCATTCCCCAGGTCCATAAGTGGATGCTCCGTTTCCACTCAACACAGTTGACTTGGGAACGACTAAACCCTTTTGGCCCACTTCGCTGGCAGAGGCGGTTGTGAATGGAATGATTAAAGCGCAAGCCAATGCCAATAGACAGAGACTAACACGTTTTAAATTCATCCTCAGCCCTCTTTTCATAAATTTAATTATATTATGAATATATCATAAATTCTAATGAAGTAAAATAGAAATAATACAAATAATTACTATTTTTCGTCTGTTTTTAACTCTTTCGCTTCCCTTCCAACCTTAGTTTTAAATTTAGGGTGATGAGAGTCTTGTGATGGCGTATGTCTGGAAAGGGAATGAGGGTGAAGTTTTAATATGCCAGGGATATGGCTTGGCAAATGTGGAAAATAATGTTCCTAATACTCCGCAAACAAAATATCGAATCGGCTCAATCACTAAAAGGGTTTACAGCAACTGCTATTTTGCAATTGCAAGAACAGGGAGCTCTTTCCGTACAGGATACTATCGATCGTTACCTTCCTGGCTTCCTCAATGGTAAACATATTAATTCATCTGGTATTTATTTCAGACGAATCTCTTTGCTCCATGTATTTCTCCTTATCAGCAAAATTATGGTTACGGATGGGCCACTCAACAGATTGGGATTGGTGGTAAAAAGCAGAGTTGTATAAGCCATTATGGAGATATTAATGGCTTCTGCGGTGACAGTCTTTGATTTGTAGATGATAATTTAACAGTTATTGTACTACGTAATCTTAGTTTTACTCCTGTGACTTTGGATAGCCAAAAAGTGCTTTTCGGCGTTCCTATCAAGATTTTAGAGGAAATTCGGCAATTGGATTTAAATGAAGCAACGATTTATCATTTGCTTGAACCTATCAAACGGAGAACTCAAATCGAGAGTTACAGATTTCCTACGAAAAAGAGTAGCTATATCTGACGACAACCAAGGTACATGGCTCTCCTTGTCAATACCCTATATCGATAACTGAGAAACAAGTAGAATATGTTGCAGAATAGATGGATGAAAGCTAAATTTTCGAACTAACCACAACTACTCCGCGATTATGGTATAGAGAAATGGATAATTGAGGGTCAATCTTATTAAGGCTTGAGATAAACGATCTGTACACACGGCTTCAATTAGAAAGGGATATGCAGGAATGCAGTGGCTTTCATCGCGGGGGTAGGGGGCGTAGCATCCATCTGCTAGGCAATGCATGTTTGAGTTGAATTAGGGTATTAGACGGCCGAGATCTGTTATAGAAAGCTTAAGCGTAATAAAAAGCGCTCATATTTCCATTGGCGTAAACAAGTTTGCTACACAAACAAAACGAATTTAAAAATAAAACTCAATCAGCATCAAATAACCCTTTCTCTATATAGAAGTCAACTTTTTATTTTTTCTTGACCCTCACGCATGCGTGATACCCCATAATTCTGAGCTACATGCAATTCAGGTGACAGGTCAACTTCGTGCCGAATAAGAGCGAGAAATTTTAGAGCAGCCTCCCGATGCTCGGAAGTGACAATCCGCGATTGCTTAAGGATAGAATGGCTACAAGACATCCACTTGAACATGGACAAGTCTCCTTCAGATGCCAGAATGTAGTAATTCGCTGGGTTATTGCATTTTCCAAGGGAATGTAGAACTGATGGACAAATATTGGAATCTAATCAAACCTAAACAGCAACTTGTGATTCAATCCGCCATGTTTTTGTTTGAGGCTGATATTTGCTGGCAGATGTCACAATGGTTATTGTCAATCAAGGGGGGACGGGCTTTTTTTTAAGATATCTCTGGAGTCAGTCGGTATCGAAATATGTGGGTTCTGATCATGATACATGGGATCATTAACACGCCTCCCCATTTGCTTTTGGAGTGATGGAACATGTTAAACATGAATATGCAGATGGGATGATTGGCATCTTAACTGAAATATATTCTTGAATCTTTTGGCTTTAGTCACATCACCTTCACATTTTGCAAAAAGGCGAAACCGGTCAAGATATGGTATGATGGCATTGAATATGATTGGGACGGAGGTTTTGTTCCATGTCAAGTCAAGAGTTCTTTCAGGTGTATGGGTATTGGAGCAACTGGGATTACAAATTGAACCTTGTATTCCTGGCGATCGGAATACTGTACGTTTGGTTAACGGGCCCGTTTAGAAAGCGTTTCAAAGATGCGGAACCGGTGCCCGGATGGAAGAAGTTCTGTTTTCTCAGCGGATTGATTATTTATTTCTTTGCGTTGGGAAGTCCGCTTAATCTGATGGCGCATGAATTGTTCAGCATGCACATGATGCAAATGTCGCTTTTATATTTTGCTGTGCCGCCTTTGCTGCTGTTGGGCATGCCTGCTTACTTATTGCGGCCTGTCGTCAAACTGAAAGTCGTGCGCGGCATCATCCGTTTCTTCACCAAACCGTTATTCTCTGTGTTTTTCTTTAACGGGTTGATATCTTTTTATCACGTGCCGGTGGTTTTTGACAAGATCATGAAAGAACACCTATTGCACAACCTATCGCACGGTATCTTGTTGTTTGCAGCATTATGCATGTGGTGGCCGATCATCGGACCAATTCCGGAATGGGATCGCATCAAACCGATTCCCAAATTGGGGTTAATCTTCGCTAACGGCATTTTGCTCACTCCGGCTTGTGCGATGATTACTTTCACTGACATTGTCTTGTTCCAATCTTATATGGAGATGTCACAAGTCTTTCCGGTGATGAGTCCCATTCACGATCAGCAGCTGGGTGGCGTCATCATGAAGATCATGCAGGAGATCGTTTATATCACGGCGATCGGCTTGGTGTTCCTTAAATGGCTTCGACAAGAAAGAGCCAAAGATGAAGCTGAATTGCGTGAGTGGCAACAACAGAACCAGATGAAGCTTAGAGAATCTTGATAGTGGTGGTGTAACGCATGCACAAGGTTGGAAGCGCCACTCTGGCGTGCTTGGTTTTGCTTCTCGCCACAACGGCTTGCCAAAACGCAGAGGCCCCAGGCCAAGGGGCGTCGTCGACGACTGAAACAGCAGGGCCGCAAGATATTTACCAGCGGCACTGTGCCAACTGCCATGGCGGGAACTTACAAGGTGGATTTGGCCCAGCATTGAAGAAAGTGGGGGTCAAATACGACAAAGATGAGATTCTCCAGATCATTAAAAAGGGAAAAGGCAATATGCCGTCACAAGACTATGTGAGCAAACAAGATCAAGCCACCTTGGCTCAATGGTTATCCGAACAAAAATAAAAGCAAGGCATCCGCAAAATGGATGCCTTGCTTTTTTGCTTCGTGACCGATTTATGCCAAAGAGAATATAGTAAAGTTAAAAATGAATATGGAGTTCGCTTATGACAGATCAACAGCAACTTGTCTGCCAACACAGTTTGTCTTCATTGTTGCCTGAACCGTGTTGTGCGCGATTTCCGATACTGTCCGAACAAAGAGAGGGACGCACGTTTCTGCTCAATCCGACTGTTGAAGAGTTGTGTTCCTTGTCCAAACACCATAATCCGATCATTGCTTATGACCTATTGCCATCCCCAGACGCATATCCGTTCTTGCGTGAACGTACCGTGTGGGTTCCTTCCTATGCTTTTCGGCATCATTTCAAACTGCGACAAATCTCGGCCGATGTGAGATATCCTGTTCCCCGCGCCGTTCCTTTTTTGATTCAACATAAAAAAAAGATGAAACAGCATTTGGGTGCATTAGGACAAAAGGTGTTATGGATAGATGATCGCTTAATACCGCATGCAGAGAAAACAGCTCTTTTGGACACATTGCGGCTGATATGCCGTTTGTCACCTCAATTGAAGGTCATGTGGGTTACTGATCGGAAAGAAACCAAACACCAGCACATCCGGTTTGTTCCTCCTGGCAAAGCGGATCAACTTGCGTTGTGGCAGGGAGCAGATCTCACATTGACAATGGGTTCAGCCGAGTGTTCATTTGCAGCTTTCCATGTGCAATGTCTCCATGCTGGCATTGTCGTGTTAACGGATGACCAGGGAGACCATGGAGAGTGGATTCGTCACCAATATACCGGTTTGGTGCTCAATCCCAAATTCCTCCACAAAGAACTGCGGCATTATTTGCCGATGTTGATGAACCATCCCGATCGGCTGTTCGGACTTAAAAAAAACGGGCAAGCAATGGTGAAAAAGACCTTGAAAACAAGCGAGGCGACTGGCAATGTGTAAGCCTTGTATAGCTAGCGTAATTATGCCCACCAAAAACCGTTGGGAAAGTGCATGGCGGTGCATTCATAACCTTAGCCGCTATACCGAAGAGCGTTATGAGATCATATTGGTTGATAATGCTTCAGATTTTATCCCGGATTATATCTTGAAACGAGATGACCTTTATTTTATTCGCAATGGATGGGACAGAGGAGAAGTGGCAGCCATCAACCAAGGGATGAAAAAAGCATCGGGTGAATACATCGTCTGGTTGAAGCAGAGGGCAGTGCCCTCACATCGTTGGTTGACCCAGATGATTAGAGTGCTTAAAGAGACACCCGCGGCCGGCATGGTCGGACCGATGACCAATCGGGGATTGGAAGAGCAACGTTTGCCTGTTCCATTTCAAGCGCTAAGCAAAATCCATCGCTTCAGCAACCAATACAACCACAGTGACCCGCGTCACTGGAAAGAAGTGTCCCGCCTCCAATCTTTTTGTTGTGTCTTGCCGCGGGCTGTCGTGGAAGAAGTGGGTGAATTGGATGAGTGGTTTGGCATGGGAAGCCATGAAGTGGATGATTATGGCGTTCGGCTCAAACAAGCCGGGTATCGGTTGGTGGTAGCAGGAGATACGTATGTTCATCAGTTCCGCGATACAGAAAAAAACAAAGGGGACTTGCGTGAAAGAAAAAAGAGGGAATCGCAAAACCGACGGTACTTCATACACAAATGGGGAAGTGATGTGTTTGAAGCGGCTGACGCAAGAAAGTGAAGAGAGAACCATCCGTCGGATGAAGTAAAAGTGCGCGAAAAAGAAACGATCCACTTTTAAATGCGTACGCTGGATTCTTCCAGCATCTTTTTTATGGTGTGATATGCAGAGGACAGAGCGGGGAGATCGCCGTAACGGATGATCAGATGGCATGGTTTTTGTTGCCCACGTATTTTATAGCAGACATTGGTGTTGAACTTATGAGATGCAGTCGGGACATGTTGCCAGAGCCACAGGATGTCTTCCTGCATATAGTCAAGCGAAGTGACAAAACCTATTCCGCAGTATTCCAAATATACTTTGCACTCATCCACACCCTCATGGTGCATGATCGACACGTAATATTCTACCGCTCGGGGCGGAAACCCCAGCGCCAATCCCACTTCCCGATGGTAAGCAGGGGAGTCAGGAGGGAGGAGGTGTGTTTGTTTTAAAAAACGGCGTTTGTTGGTCTCCGTTTGAAAATATAAGAGCTGGTCCATCTGATGCAGGCGGACACCGACACTTGGATAAGAAGCCAACTTCAATGATTCAACCGCATGATACGTTTGGTAGTGTGGATTGGTGAGCAAGGCTGGTTTAAAACCGCGCAAAAAAGACTCAATATCTTTCATGCCACGTGCTCCTTTCGCTGTGTGAAAAGATTCAACCTCAAATATTTATACCCTCATTCCGAATTTCCTTTTCATCGTTTTCAATTTTTGTAATTAAAAGGAGTTGAATATCAGTGTAGTAAAAAGCCTTAGCCGCACGGGAACTAAGGCTTTTCGACTTAAGCTACATGATCGTCTGTCGCTTTTTTTCGCTTGAACATTGGTAAGTTGGAGAAGAAGAGGACACTAACCAAGATGAGAAACATCCCGATGACGGTACCTGTTGTTATCGGCTCATTCAGAAACATCATGCCCCAGATCACACCAAAGGCTGGCACCAGCATGGTTACATAATTGGTTTGTGTCGGCCCGACATCCCGAAGCAACCGAAAATACAGCAAGTAGGCGAACGCAGTGGATAAGATCGCCAATGCCATGATGGAGAGAGTGACGGGAAGGGATGGGAGGTTAGCAGGGACATCCAGGGTTGCAAAAGGCAGGATGCACACTGTGGCTCCCAATAACTGCCCGATTGACAGAGATAAGGGCGATACGTCAAACGTTTTTTTGGCGTAGGTCGAGCCCAAGCCGTAAAAAAGCGCGGCGAGAAGCGAAGCGGAAATAGCCAAGACAGTGACCAAGTTTAATTCCATGGGTGACCAACCGACAAGAACACAGACACCAACAAAGCCAATCAGAAGTCCCAAAACCTTCTGAACAGTAAACATTTCCTTTAACCACACTCGCGCGACCACCGCAGTGAACAGGGGAGTTGTTGCGTTTAAAATGGCGGCGAATGAGGAGGTGATATGGACTTCAGCGTAAGAAATCAAGACAAAGGGAAGGGCTGTGTTCATGAGACCAAGCAAATAATACTTTGCATGATCTTTCTTTATAGTAAAGGGAATCTTCAATAAAAAAGCATAAGCAAGCAGGGTCAATAAGGCGATTCCCACGCGCAACCAAACCAAAAAGACAGGCCCCACCTCTGAGACCGCCACACGGATGTATAGAAAAGAAGCCCCCCACAATGCGGCTAGCGCCAATAGGATTCCTAAGTTTTTTAAGCTCATCTCAGTCTAACCTTTCTGTACACGAAATGTCTTTCTTTTATAGTGTAATCAAAACCGTAGTCTCTTTACAGGGGGAAAATAAAAAAACGGGTCCAAGCCTGGTAGGTCCAGATTTATATCAAAAAGCGCCCCAAAGGGTGGGCGTCATGGTGAAAATCGGAACCGCCTGTGACGAAGAGATGATGTTTCTCAGCGAGGCGAATCAGCTTGTTGACATCCCGTGGACGGTGTTCGCGGTGCCAGACTTCGAGGCCGTCCAACCCCAATGTGATCATCTCTTCAATATGGGTCGGGTTTTTAAAACAATAAGGGTGGGCGAGGACGGCGACTCCACCAGCGTTATGAATCATCTGGATGCCCTCTTCTAACGAAAGCCCTGTCAAATCAACGCAAGCGGGTCGACCGTCACCTAAGTAATGCCGAAAAACATCACGCACACTGTAGAGATAGCCTTTGGCAACGATCGCTTTTGCAATATGGGGGCGGGTGATAACACCGTCGCCGCTGTATTGGCGAACATCTTCCATGGTGATTGGCATGTTGAACTGGCGGAATTTATCAATAATGCGTCTGGCCCGTTCGTTCCGGTCTTCATGGAGAATGCGTAACCGCTGTTGCATTTGGTGTAAATCCCGCAAGTTATAACCCAATACATCCACATTATATTTTCGCCAACGCGTACGGATCTCCACACCAGGAATCACGGTCAGCGAGGCGGATTGGCTGGCTGCCATCGCTTCAGCAACACCGGCCACTGTATCGTGATCGGTGATGGCGATGGTTTGCAAGCCCATCGCAGATGCTTTTTTCACCATTTCAGCGGGTGTAAACACGCCATCTGAAGCACAAGTGTGAATATGCAGGTCGAATGTTCCAAGTTCAAGATCATTGATGATGTTCATTATAGCCTCCTTTGGCATCTCATCAATCAGTCACTTTCGCCCTGAATCTCTTCTTGTTTTCATCCCACATTCCTTCTGGGATGTTGCTACGATGAAGATTGGATTTTTTTACAAAAACAGCAGGAATGGATAAGAAGGTGATTGTATATTACTCTCAACAAAACAATGATCGGTGTGATGTTGTCATATGAAAACAAGAGAGATGCTCCCAGGACACTTGCTTTACGATATTTTCGACTCTGACCTGTCCGTCGACTATCTGATTGAATCGTATGAGGAGTGGCGGCAAAATTGGCGCCAGGTGCCGCATTTTGTTTCTGATTCTTTGGAATGGATTGCCGCCAAATACGGGTTTGATCAACACAGGATGGAAGATGAGAGAGAAACGGTTCTTGAGTTGATCAAGGAAGAATATCCCGAAGTGTGGGCATATCTCCATCCCGGTGGCTCATTTAGCAAGTATCATTATGACTATGCCCGTTCTGCTTACTGGTGCCGCTACCGATTGCGTCAATTGTGCTTATCAGAGGAGATACGTGACGAAACCAGCGTAGATGAATCCGAAAAGTGAGAGCAACGGCAATGTTGGCACACCTACGCATTTCTTTGAAAAATGACTTGAGAACCCTTTTTGGGGGACTCAAGTCTTTCATTTGCTTTGAATAATCTTTTCTGTTTCGGCGACTAGATCCCGGAGCATATCGGCTGCTTGCTGTATCTGGGTTTCATCTTTGGAGAGCAGGGTAAAAATCTGATCTACTCTTTTTTTATAGTCAACAGGCTTGATTGCAAACTGATCAACCATCATGACTGCTTTCTTCTCATTGATGCAATATTGTTTGTTCTTGGCAAACAAAACTTGATTCAAACTAGAAATCGCGCGGAAGCAATGTCCAGCAACATAAGCAAGGTCATCCTGATATACAGCTTTATCCACAAACATCAGGGAAAAAGATGCTTCGAAAAAAAAACATTTTATGATGGCTTCTTGCAGAGTTTCTGGGTAAGGCTGGGTTTTCGCCTTTAATGCCGCAAGTTGATTTGTCGGGTCGGCAAGAATTTTACAAAGAGACACTTCCCCCATATACATGACATTGAGATACGCGTGAGGATGGCCTGTCTGATAATGAGCTGTAACGGAACCCTTCAGACAATCATCGATGACCTGAGAGACTCTGTTTATATCACGCAAGATAAAGTCAACATGATACCCTTGGATGATGAGCCAACCGCCAGCATTGACCCATGGTCCCCAGCCTCCTAAAGGCGTAATTAAGTTTGTTCTGTGTTCATCATCAAGTTCTTTTGCAATTTCGTTCAACCGAGCCACGTCAAATCCTGCTGATTCATCATAATAAATGCCGATGTCTATATCAGAGTCTGGCCGATGAGTGCCGCGCGCTCTTGATCCTCCTAACACCACTCCGATGATCCCGGGAACCCCTTCTAATTTTCTCGTCACATTATTAATGATTTTTTGAACAGGAGTCATCTTTGTTTCAACTTCCTTTCTAAACCTATTGGCGGATGCTGGTCTAACATCTGAAATCAGCAACAGGCGTTCTAGCCAACCGCCACGAAAAACTTTGTTTTGACATCGTTTTGTCAGATTTTGCCGGCAGGATTCTGTCACGTAAATGTTAAAAAATAACAAAAACAGGCGAGTAGAAAGGGAAGGGTTATGAGTATAGATATTAGTCTCCAAACGTTTAAACGGGTCGAAGAAAACGCCTTGGCGGCACTAAGGAAAGGAATGACGCCCAAAGATGGCTTGCGCCGAGCCCATGCGGCCATCATGGCAGAGGGATTGAGCCAACGGGAAGTAGACTTCTTGTTCAACTGGATCGTCAATTGCATTCTTACTGCGGATGCACGTAAATTAATTATGAATGAAGGGCATCGTCCGGAAATTAAAGAGAAATTTCGTCGCGAGCTGGGAATCGCTTGGCAAGATATACCGATCGGGCAGGACTTATCTATTAACAAACAGTCATTTCCCCGTCTCAAACGCTATTATCTGGCGGATGAATTTCCTCATTCTTTCTGATGCCATTCACGCACCGTTTCGCGAATGCGGTCCAATTGTTCCCAATATCTGGCGATTGCCGTTTTGCCATCATGGGTGATACGGATGGTGGTGTGGGGGATCTTTTTGCGGACGAATTGTTTGCTGATATCCACGTAACCGGCCCGTTCCAATTTGGACAGATGGGATGAAAGATTGCCTTTGGTCAGTCCGGTTAATTCTTGCAAAAACAGAAATTCTGCCATGGTGCAAGCCTCAAGCGCACTCATGATCGCCAACCGGGCAGGCTCGTGAATCAATTTATCCAATCGGGTCATTTCTTTAAATGGCATCATCGAAAACCAACTCCAATATCACAAATTGATTTATATATGTAACTAGTTTGTATTATAAACACAAATGCATCCAATGCAAAGCCCTGCCCACAAAAGTACGGCAAAAAACTTCCTTTGGGATTTATGTGATCAGTCTGCTTGGCAAGCGTGTGGATTCATTTTCTTTGGAACAACGGAAAGACAAAAAGGACTCGTTGTCTATATGGCCATGGAGTCCTTTTTTATTTTTTTCTTTTCTAAGGTAGAAAATAAGAATCATAAAAAATTATAGTAGCAAGAACCCTCCACAATCGTATCTTTGAACGTCCAATGTGATCAGTTCCACCTGTTTTAATAATCCGTTCAAGCTGAAGACTTCTTTATTAATTTTACCATGGGGAGCCAATGCATGAGGTACAAACCATTAGCCAAAACATGATCCAATCCCGTTTAAAATTCGACCCAAAAGCGAACAGTAAAAGATGGGTGAAGAAAGTGAAAATATGGCTAAACTCGCCAATGGTAGCGGCTGCGATCGGTTTGGCAAGCAATGTTGCACTGACGGTTTTAAAGTTTGGGGTTGGATTTGTGTTCCGGAGTCCATCGTTGATTGCCGACGGAGCTCATAATGCGGCCGATGTGATTGCGTCGGCAGCGACATTAGGTTCGATGCGGGTGTCCAAGCAACCGGCAGATGAAGAACATCCCTATGGGCATGGGAAAGCGGAGGTTATCGCATCTGGCGTTGTTGCAGTTATTTTGTTTATTATCGGGCTTTATATGATTTATCACTCCATCGCTTCGCTGTTTGAGCCCGCTGTTGAAGCGCATTGGTTATCCTTTGCAGCTGCAGTGCTGTCATTGGTCTGGAAACAGGTTCTTTACATTTACACCATTCGCATCGGGCGCAAGGAGAACAGCAAAGCATTAATCGCCACCGCCTATGACCATTTGTCTGATGTATACGCTTCCCTCGCCGCAGTGATCGGGATTGGTGCGGCCATTGCTGGTCAACTATATGGTCTCCCTTTTGCGCAATACGGGGATCCACTGGCCAGCATTGTAGTCTCTTTATTGATTATCAAAATCGCCATTGATATGGGTCGGGAATCCATGGGGATTTTGATGGAGAGAAACCTGCCGGAAGAAAAAATCAAAGAATACTCTCAAATTATTTTAAACGTCCCCCATGTCAAACGGATTGACCGCATCCGGGCTAGAGAACACGGACACTATACAATTGTGGATGTGCGGGTGGGGCTTCCCGGCGAGTTGTCGATCCAGGAAGGGCATGATACTGCACGGAAAATCAAACAGGCGTTGATGGCGCATGATGGGGAAATACAAGAAGTTCTCATCCACCTGAACCCCTGGTATGACACGGATGCATAGAGTCTGGAAACCCAGGCTCTTTTTGCGTTGAAGGCCAAAAAAAAGCAGAGTATGGTCACTCTGCTTTCCACTGCCGCGCTGACTTAACCATTTGTTCGTCAACGTGACATGCGATATAATTGAATCGTTTACCAAATTATTGTTGATCTTCGACAAAACGAATGTTGGATAATTGCTGTTTTACTTGTCCGCGGATGGCTCCCAAGTAAATTTTATATAACTTCTGTTGTTCTTTTCGCTCTAATTCCGTAAGCCCGACCGTTTTCTTTTTACGAGCCAATTCATTGATTCTATTAATTAATTGTTGATCGATCATTCATATCACTCCTTCTAACCCACTTTACCTAAATCGATGTGGATTTGCAAGATTGTGAGAGGATGGTAGCGAGAAGTAAAGATGAAAGCGATCATTTATGCGCGTGTCAGTACAAAGAAGGAAGAGCAGGAAACGAGTTTGGAGCGGCAAGTCCTTGATCTGGAGCAATGGGCAGAAGAGTTGTCTGTTGATGTCGTGCGGGTCATTTCTGAGCAATACAGTGGGTTTGACCTTAACCGGCCCGGTTTGCACGAGCTATTTGACACGTTGAAACAAGAAAAAGTCGAGGCTGTCCTTATTCAAGACGATACGCGACTAGGACGGGGAGAAGCGAAATTGGCCATTATCCATCAGCTCTATCGGTCTGGTTGCAAGATTTACTCACTGCAACAGCGTGGGGAGCTGGAATTGGATGCCGGCGAATCGACGGTATTGTCAATCATAGCCAAAGTGGAAGAATTGCAACGGAAAATGATGAATCAGAAGATCAGTTGGGGCATGCGGCGCGCAGTGAGAGAGAAGGGATTCAATCCAGCCAAGAATCTCAAGAACCAAGGATTGGGCGGACGCGAAAAGAAAGAAGTACCGCTGGAGCAAATCGTGGCGTTAAAGGAGAAAAAGCTTACCTATGAGGAGATCGCGGCCACGTTAAAAGGGTTTGGATATGATGTTTCACGGGCAACCGTACATCGGAGATATCGGGAATGGAAAAAATCTCAAGAAGAAAAATTGCAAAATTCACTTGAAATGGAGGAGTCCCGATGAGCACCATCAACTGGGAACGATACAAAGTTTTGACACAAACGCCGGGTGCTCCCGGCTTTGAACAAGCTATGCGGAAAGTGATGCGTACATACATATCCGAAGTGACCGAAGAGATTGTACAGGATCGGCTAGGGGGCATCTATGGCGTAAAACGCGGTGCGGAAGAAGGACCCAACATCCTGTTTGCCGGGCACATGGATGAAGTTGCTTTCATGATTACCCGCATCACTACGGACGGCTTTTTGAAGTTCCAACCCCTAGGTGGCTGGTGGTCCCAAGTGTTGCTTGCTCAACGAGTCGATGTGATCACTCGGGATGGAAAACGGATACCAGGGGTGATCGGTTCTGTGCCTCCCCATTTGCTGAGTGACGAGCAGCGCAACAAAGTAGTGGACGTCAATCAAATGTTTATCGATATCGGCGCAACCAGCGAAGAGGATGTGAAAGAGTGGGGGATCCGCCTTGGGGATGTTGTCGTGCCCCACTGTCCATTTGTGGAAATGGAAGGCGGCAAACGAGTAATGAGCAAGGCGTGGGATAACCGCTTTGGTTGTGGATTGGTATTGGAAGTACTGGAAGAGTTGGCACGGACGGATCATCCCAACACGGTGTACGCCGGGGCGACGGTTCAGGAAGAAGTCGGTTTGCGCGGGGCCGGAGTGGCTGCGGAAATGATCCAGCCTGATGTGTTTTTAGCTGTTGATTCCGGTCCGGCGGGCGACACCCCGGGCGTGAGCGACGGATTTGGTAAAATCGGGGGCGGAGTGGTCATCCGCATTTACGATCGGTCCATGATTACTTCACCGGGTATGCGGGACTTTTTGTTGGACACCGCAGAGTCTGAGCAAATTCCTTATCAATTCTTTGTATCTCAAGGAGGCACTGATGCCGGACGGGTGCATCAATCAGGGATTGGCATTCCCTCTGCGGCGATTGGCATTTGTGCGCGCTACATTCATTCCCATGCGTCGATTGTTGACAAAGAAGATGTTGAAGCGGCTAAAGCGTTTGCCTTGGCATTGATCAAACGACTCGATCAGACGACATTCAAAACGATTTTGGATCGGTGAAAAAGCGAAAAAGCAGATGGGTTATGCCCATCTGCTTTTTTAGTTCGGGATGAGCGGGATGGGTTTGGTCTTGGTTCCGTCCGGCATGATGCTCGGTACTTCACCCACCACCAACTCCCGAATAATGGGATAGTCATATTTGACAGTGAAGTGTTCTTTGGCAAATGGCAATAAGGTGGCGATTTCGATTTCTGCATGAATCAAGATGTTTACCAACGTTGTATTAATCCCCGATTGCTCCACTTTGGTCGTCAGCGTGACATGGGGAGACCCTTCAATCCAGATATCCAAAGGGATATTCGGCCCAAAATCGGATAAAATGCTGCTTTCAGCGATCTTCCCCAACGAGATGTGAAGCTCACGGTCTTGGGAATCTTTCAATTCATGCAAGATACGGTCGGTCAGAATTTGGTATATCTTGCCTTCTGCGTGGCTGTCAAAACTGATGCCGGCAATCCGGCCTTGTTGGTCTTTATGCATAAATGCGACTTGTTTTTTTTCTTTACTCAGTGCAGCCTGCACATCTGCGACGCCTTTTAAAAACGCTTCCTCAACGATTTTCTTCGCTTCCGTCTTGGCAATCGTCGATAACGTCGTATCATATTTAACTTCAATGAACCATATTGGAAAGATGATGATGGCCGCACAAATCAGAAGAAGAAAAATCAGCTTCATCTTCGGACCGCACTGAATCATGCGGTAGGGAAGACCCGCAGCCGACGGTGGGGAAGGAGCCCGGAGAGGGGCGAACCCCGATACTCGGCGCAAGCGGATCGGTGGTGTGAAACGCTTGATCCATTGGACCAAAGACAATGGCCAAGGTCGTTTATAGACCAACCGACGCCGTTTTAACATGACAGCCCCCCCTCGGCATTAAAGATGAATACTTTATATGTATTATGAACCTTCCGGAAAAAGAAGACGTGAAGCGGCGATTTCATCCAAGAATCGGCTGCTTCGTCGACAATATCGAGAACAAATGCTTCCTTGGGAAGACTGCGAGCTTCTCATTCCTAAATACTGCAAGTATAATGCTTTGGTTGCAAACGCGGTTATTTTCCAAACGTCGTAGATTTGACCGCTGTCGGCAGTTAAGACGAGAAGGTTCTTACGAAATATATTAAGCGATGTGGCGATTGCATCATTAATTTATAGGAACCACCCCAATCTTTGGATGTGAAGTTAGAATAAGATAGATATTTCTTATTATTATTTATGCTATAAATTGATGGAATAATGATGTTTACTCCTTATTAAACTAAATTTAAAATGAAAGTATTAACGAACAAGGAGGGGCAATTCTCATGAAAACCATGACAAATCAAACCGTACAAACATATAAGGGTGGAACATCTTCTTAGTTATAAATGGTGTACCCCTTATATGTGTTTGTTTAAATAACACAAAAAAGGGGTAAATCATGCGTTTTCCAGTAAAAAAATTTTTCTCATATTACAAACCGTACTTAACGTTGTTTCTTTCGGTATTGGCCTGCGCCTTTATCGTATCTGCTGTGACTTTGGTATTTCCATTACTCGTTCGATATATAACAAAAGATGTTCTGGAAGGAGACTTATCCACTGCGCTAAGTGAAGTGTACTGGATTGGTGGGTTGATGCTTGTTTTAGTCGTCATCCAGAATATTGGAAACTACTTTGTAGACTACAAAGGTCATGAACTCGGCGCTCGTATGGAAAGGGATATGCGTAGCGAGTTGTTCGCGCACATGCAGAAGCTTTCCTTAAGTTTTTACGATAAGGAAAAGACAGGTCGGCTCATGTCTCGAATAACGAACGACCTGCTTTTGCTTTCCGAACTCTATCATCATGGTCCAGAAGACTACGTCAAGTATCTCGCCCGTTTTATTGGAGCATTTGTTATTTTGTTCTATATTAACGCCCCCTTAACAATCGCTGTGTTCTGTTTTTTACCATTTTTAGGTTCCTTTACATTATATTTTAATAAAAAGTTGAATAAGGCATTAAGAAGAAACAAAGAGCGAATCGGGGACGTAAACGCACAGGTAGAGGATAGTCTTTCAGGAATCCGCGTGGTAAAATCGTTTGCCAACGAGCACGTAGAGATTGAGAAGTTTAACCGAGAAAACAATCGTTTCCTTGATAGCCGAAAGAATACGTACAAGGCGGAAGCGTATTTTTTCAATGGTGTTGAAGCGTTTATCCAACTGATTACGATCACGGTGATTATCTTAGGTAGTGCTAGCATTGTGAATAACACTTTAGAGTTAGCTGATTTGATTACTTTCTTACTGTATATCAACTTTATGATCGAACCAATTCAACGACTGACTCATATGAGCACGCAGTTTCAAGAAGGAATCACTGGCTTTCAGCGCTTTATGGAAATCATGAATCTGAAGCCAGCAATCGAAAACAAACAGAATGCCATAACTTTGTCAGAGGTACATGGCGAGATTGAGTTCAAGCAAGTTTCCTTCCGTTACGAAGACCATTTGGACAATGTTTTAGTAAACCTGTCGCTTCGTATACAACCGGGAGAGTACGTTGCGTTAGTTGGTCCGTCTGGTGTGGGAAAAACTACATTATGCTCGCTCATCCCTCGCTTTTATGATGTGACAGATGGGGAGGTGTTACTAGACGGGATCAACGTTCGCGATATCGACCTGCAGTCATTAAGAAATAACATCGGTATTGTACAGCAAGATGTTTACCTTTTTGCGGGAACGGTGATGGAAAATATCCGCTACGGAAATCCAGCGGCGAGCGATGAAGAGATTATTACGGCAGCCAAGCGCGCCAATGCCCATGACTTTATTATGAGTTTGCCAAACGGTTACCACTCCGAGATCGGACAAAGAGGTGTCAACTTGTCTGGTGGTCAAAAGCAGCGACTAAGCATTGCTCGCGTATTCTTAAAAAATCCACCCGTTCTTATTTTAGATGAGGCAACGAGCGCGCTAGATAACGAAAGTGAAAGCATCGTCAAGAAATCACTAGAATCGTTAGCAAGAGGACGTACGACCCTCGTTATTGCCCATCGCCTTTCCACCATCCGCAATGCCCAACGAATTATTGTACTAACGAAAGATGGAATTGTGGAACAAGGTACGCACGATGAGTTACTTGCGCGCGATGGAGTGTATACACACCTGTATTCCAAACAGTTTGATTAAAGTTGGAAACTACTTAAGAAAAGGGATTTTTACGCTTTATTAACCTCATGAACGCTTGGAGGATATTGCGAAAAATGCGGTTGCATGTACATCAGAAGTGGGGCAGAGAGTGATCACAGCGTAAAAAGCTGGCACACAACATAAGCCCACCCATTCTCTGGGTGGGCTTATGCCGCGCAATTTTATCAGACGCTCATATTTTTGAGAGTTTGGTTGAGATGGTCTACTTCATGCAAAGCGACTTTGTCATTTAACACTTCGCCAGGCTTGGTACCCCGCCCGATGACATAACCGGCAAATTTCATATTCATAAATTCAAATATGTACTGGAATTGCTGAACCAAGGGCAGCCCTTTAATTTTGGCAGACTCCCCGCCGGAGATAATCACATAAGCGGGCTTGTCCTTCATTGCGCCTTTAAAATCGTATGCCGGATTGCGTAGGCTTTGCGACCAGCGATCCACAAAATTTTTCATGTGACCAGACATGCCATACCAGTATAGCGGCGTACTGAAGACGAGGATATCGCTGTTCATGACTTGTTGGATCACATCTTCATAATCATCATCGACCGGCTCAAATCCATGTTCTGTATGGCGTTGGTCACGGATCGGGCGAATGTCTTTGTCTCGCAAGGTGATCCATTCCACATCAAGCCCATCGCACAACCGCCGTGCAAGAGTCTCTGCATTCCCATTGTCACGGGAGCTACCTAAAATAACGGATATTTTCATCACAATCCCCCTTTTCTCAGATTCGACGAATGTTCCCGGTTAGTATATCATATATGAAGTTGGAGCAGAAACCGGCCGGTGGAACCGAACCCCATTTCTGATTTGCTTCACTTATGACTTTCGTTCATTTGTATCCGAATTCGATGTTTCACACCTCTTTCAGGTTGAAAAGAAACTGTGTGTTTGGTACGCTTTCTTTACAGGATGCCTATTTATCAAAATCAATATATAATAGTATTTATTCGCTCAATTCGAATACGATTGGAGGCTCGCATGAAATATTCCACAGGAAAAGAAACGAAAAGAAAAATCATTGAAACCGCATTCCGGTTGATGGCCGATAAAGGATTTGATGCGCTAAGCATTGATGAGATTATGAAACAAATCGGCAGAACCAAAGGCTCTTTCTACGTTCATTTCAAAAGCAAAGAAGAAATGTTGTATGAATTGATGAGAACCCGTTTGGACCGCGGGTATGGGCATATGGCGGCTGAAATTAAAGAGGAATTGTTTCTCGACAATTGTAATGTGCGGGCCATCTTGGAAAAAGTGACCACCAAAATTTACGCCAGCCTTGGTGACGATCCATTGACATGGACGGCCACCTTTTATCAGTTGGTCATATATTCCCGCAAAGACGAAACGGTTCGGGAATGGCTAGAACTGAACTTTAACCAATGGTCGGAATTCCTCCATATGATCGTTGAAAGAGGCCAGGAGATGGGGCAAATCCGTTCTGATATGGATACTCAAACCATCACCAACCTGTTGATGGGAATTGTGTTGGGGTACGAGATCCTTTACATGCTCAAACCCCAGGTCAATATGACCGAGGTTCTCAAGATCCACGACTGGTTGTTTGTCAGCAAGCCATCCGCTGAATAAAAC
Organism: Laceyella sacchari; assembly: GCF_024927925.1. Taxonomy (NCBI): domain Bacteria; kingdom Bacillati; phylum Bacillota; class Bacilli; order Caryophanales; family Thermoactinomycetaceae; genus Laceyella; species Laceyella sacchari. The sequence goes on along the minus strand of NZ_CP103866.1, from coordinate 1,751,603 downwards.
GGCATCTAGAAAACCTAGCAATTCGATTCTTGCTAGGTTTTCTTTATCTCAACCGTTGTTAGACCGAGCAGTCAATTAACACTACTTCTTTAAATAAATAAAGCAACTTTCTTCAGACTTATTCCTTTCTCTGTTGTTTCGCTAATTGATATTCTTTTTTTCGTTTTTTAGATTTTTCCTCTTCTTCTTTAAGTCGTTTGGCTATTTCTTCTCTATGTTTTTGAATTTCTTCTTCACTCTCTTCAAATGTATACAACTCATCAGTAGAAACACCTAAAATTTTTGCCATTCTGTACAATGTATCCATTCTGGGATAAGCAGTATTGCTTGTCCACATGGTTACTTGCTGTTTCACTACACCCAAGGCGATGGCTAAATTCGTTTTGGTAGGCTTCACTTTGTTTCCATTTAAATCAAGCATAAATCCTTCGTATTTCTTTTTAGCTAAGATTAAATCTAAATTACATTTTAACATGTTTTTTCACCTCTATGATTTTTGTCTTCGTTTCATATTATAAACTTACGGTCAGTATTTGTAAAATATTAAATTAACATAATGTACCTAATTTGGCGCACAATTGCGCGTTTTTTTGCCGCGATAATTGATAAAAATAAAAATCTTATATATATTTCATGTTTGGAGATAAGATGCAATGATGCAGTAGTCTGACGGTCACGTAAAAAATTCCCCCTGGCGCCATTGCTTCCATTGATGGTATGATCTATAAGTTGCTTGGATTCATTCGTTATGATAATAACTGATATAAGCAATACAACCCGATATGAGCAAGTTAGCTTAGAGGTGAACTAGATGGTGGGGAGTGACGAACTAGTGATCGTAGTCGGCGGGATGATTGGGCTGGGGAAAACCAGTGTTGCGACATTGTTGGGCGAGGCCTTGAACAGTAAAGTGTTTTATGAATCAGTTGACGATAATCCGTTGCTTCCTTTGTTGTATACTGCATCAGAGGAAGAAAGTGAGCGCATGCGCTATCCGTTTTTGTTGCAATTGCATTTTTTGGATACGCGTTTTAAGGCCATCAAACGAGCCTTAACCGATAAGAAAAACGTTTTGGATCGTAGCATTTATGAGGATTGGTACTTCGCGAAGACCCTGAACGAGTTAGGCCGTATCAATGATTTGGAATTCCATGCGTATGAGCGTCTGTTGGACAATATGTTGGAGGAGATCGAAGGAATGCCCAAAAAGGCACCTGACCTGATGGTTTACCTGAGCGCTTCTTTTGAAACGGTACTGACTCGGATTGGCATGCGCGGACGTGATTTTGAACAGGATCCCAGCTTGGTGGACTATTATCACACACTGTGGTCCGGGTATGATGACTGGGTTCATCACCATTACAAAGCTTCAGAGGTGTTGGTGGTGAACATGGACGAAATTGATGTGGTGAACAATGAGCAGGATGCTGAATTTGTCGTTACTGAAGTGAAGAAGAGATTGAACAAAATGGGTATCATCGTTTAATTTAATTAGTCATGCATACGGCCAAGGTCTTTGCAATCGCTACCCCTTGCAGAAGCCTTGGCCGTTGTATTAATTGTTGAATAACCTTTTACCGCGGAAGGTAGTATTTGTAATCACCGCAGATGGCCTGGATTTGTTTGAAAAAAACAGAATTGCCCACTGTTACGAAAGTCGTCCTTTCTTATATAATGATAAGTACCACAAAAAACGGAGGAGAGAAGAATGGGCATCGACGAGAGGATTTCACAATATTTAAACAAAACCAGCCGTAAACATGCCGTCCCTTATGAAGAAGGTGAAATGGTACCCGTCCGCGTCACGAAGTTGGTTGATTATGGTGCATTTGTGGTGACTAAGGATCAACATCTTGTGCCAGGCTTGATTCATATATCGCAAATCCCCCCCGGTTTTAATCTGGAAGTGAACGACTTGTTAGAGGCCCAAGTGAAACAGATCAAGGATGACAACAAATTGGAATTGTCATTGATCCATTTGGCGGAAAGAGAGGAGACTCCCTTCGCCGTGCTTAAAGAGATGAAAGACAAATTGCCTGAAAAAGAACTGCCTAAAGAGGAAATTGATGACATCATCGAATTTTTTTCCAAAGAATTCGGATTAGTGTCAGATAATTCAAAGAAGAAAATTCAGGAATTGGTTAAACGAATGGGCGTTTTCCACTTTACCATTACCATGATGAAAGCGCTTCCGGGTTTTAAGCGAGACTTGGTATACCATTTTTTGAAAGAAGTAGAACAGGCAGGTGATTGTCTTTAACCAACGTTTCTTTCATTTTTCGCGCCATCTGCGTAAACGTTTGGAAGAGAGGTTGGGAAAAAATTTAACTGGCCAAGAGATCGAACGACTGATACATGAAAGCATTGTGTTATTGCAGACGGATCGGCACTTGTACCTTTATCACCCTGATGAGGATATTCGTTTTCCATGCGTCAAAGATGGAGAGCGGTGGGTGATCAAATCGGTTTTGGTGAAAGGCATGTGGATGGAAGCAAAAGATTAGGCCGGGAGACATGTAACAGATGGTCTGAATAACTAGATCATCCATAATGAACTATAAGTTGATGTGAATACTTTAAATCAAGTAGTAGTCAGGAGGTGATGATGCCTTACTTTCCATTGGTGCTGATACAGGACTCGATGCGCCGTTTATTGCAATGAGCGGCGCATCGATTTGTATTGGGGGGATTAATCGGATGCAAGGCATGCCTCATATACCAAACGAGCCAATTGTTTCATTTGTTGTTGCGCTTGCTCGTATTCACACTCCTCACTCAGCGCAACCATCACCATCGCCCGTGACTTAGTATATAAAATACCAGCATCATGCAACGTTTGAGTGACCATCCCGGTCTTGTGGGCCAACTCCCATTCCGGTAACCAGCCGATGATATCCCTGTGCTGACTTGGCAGTCCCGTCGGAAAACAGTCTCGGAGTTGCTGTTTTTTTAAGATTTCGACCATTTGTCTGCTGGCGTATTGCGATACTGCCTTACCCAGCGCGATGTGGCGAAAGCATTGGGCAACATCCGCTGCGGTAATCATGTTCAGGCCAACTGGCGCCGCTGGTACGATCATCAACTTGTTGTAAAAGGTACTTTGTCGCATACCAAGTTCATCCATGGTTTCACGGATCGTTTCCGTCCCCAACAGATCAATCAGGATATTGGTGGCGGTGTTGTCGCTTTGAATTATCATCAGTGTGGTCAAGTCTTGCACCGAGAGGCGCAGCCCTGGTGACAGATGTTGCAGAACGCCTGTTCCTCCCACTTGATCTTCGGCCGTCAAGATGATCTCATCAGCCAATGCCAAACGACCTAGAAACGCCTGCTTATAAACGGCGACCATGATGGGAACTTTTATGATGCTTGCCGCGTAAAATGATTTGGTTTCATTCCATACCCAAGTGGTACCGCTGGTTAAATCTTCGATCCAAACTCCCCAATTTCCAACGGTATTGCTCTTCCAATGCTCCAAATTCTGGATTAAACGGTTTGCAATCATTCCATTTTCACCTCTGCCACCTATTATCACATAAATAAAGGAAAATTTTTATTGTTGAAAAAATAAAATATTCGATATAATTGTTATAGGTCATCATTTGGATTGTAGTTTGATGCCATATGCTAAGGGGAGATAATATGGCGGAAGATTTAATCAGATTATTGGAGATATTGAATGACAGTTCGGGATGGTTTCTCAATTTCCTCGCATATATTGTTGCCGCTGGATTGGTTGTCATGATTATCATTCATCTTTATCGCTATGCCACCGGAAAAAATGATTGGATGGGACGTAACTTGGAAGAAACAGATCAAGGGGGGCAAGTAACATTAATCCAGTTGGAACGATGCCAGGAGGAAAATGATGAGCTTGAAAAGAAAGTTATTTTACTGGAGCAAGAAAGGAAAGAGTTGCTTGAATTGATCAAAGAAAAAGAGCTGGAGATAACCAAAGGGAAAAGACAGGTGAACAAACTGACTCAAGAAATCAATACACTCCGGCAACTGTATGAAGAATTGGATAACCGGTACGACGATGAGACTTACACGATGTCACAAATCATGTACACTGCGGATGAAATCGCTACCGCAATCGTGGAAGAAGAGCATTTTCGCCAAAACCGCGACGATATTTTCATGAATCTTCTGGATTATCTCGTCAATACGTTTAAGGGTTTCCGCGAGAAAAATCCACGTTGTATCATCCATGTCAAACATCCCGAAGAGGACTGCTTGATCCATTATGCCCATTCCAGTGGACACTCACATCGGGTCAAATTTTACCGCCCGCCGATTATCGGAAGTTCGGCAGGGAAGGCGTATCGCACGAATGAACTGTATTATGTCCCGGATGTGGAGAATTTGGAGTATGAATACGACCGCAAAGAGTTATCTCGCAAGGTGTATCGTACCATTTTGTGCGTCCCCATCAAGGCTGGTTCGCTGGATGGAAAAACAATCGGGGTGTTATCAGTCACGGGAACGCCCGTTGACGCATATGAGAAAATAGAAATCGAAAGAGCAATTCTTTTTGCTAGCCTGATTTATCCACTGATCCACATTGATTTGAACAAACGGAAGGAGACAGGTGATGAACCAGATTCAGAAGCTTCCGGTTGAAGAGCGCAGACGGTTAAACCGCCTTTATCGAAAAGGTTCCATCACAAGGAAACAGTTCATGCAATTGATGAAAAATGGTTTGTTTGATCATGAACGGCTCGAGATGAAGCGAAAATATCTGGAGTTCATCAAGCTGCATCGGGATGAATGGAGTTAATCATGGCAGATAAAAAGATGGGTGATTAGCTACCCATCTTTTTATCCTTCACGCGAATGGCTTTCCTTTAAGCGCTTGTCCAACACAAAGGTGCCAAATGGAATGACTGAAGCGATCAGCGCGCCGATGATTTGTTTCAGAGACCAGCGGTTCACAATGGCAACATGGCCTACAGCAACTATGAAGAGGACGAACAGCAATCCGTGCAATCCGCCGGTGATGGTGACGGCCACGGCATAGTCAGCCAAATATTTCATAGGCATGGCGATAAATAATAAAATGAGATAGGACATCCCTTCAAGAAAGCCAATGACACGCAATCGACCCAAAGGTTGTTTGAGCATACTATCACCCCAGCATTAAGTTAACCATAAAAGGTACCTGCCTTGATTGTGAAAATCTTAACAAACTGTGTCCCTTTTACCAAATCTAACTGAATGGTCAAAATTCGATTGACACACAATCCGAATTTTATTTATGATGATAATACCTGTATTATTTAAAAAAATTAAAAAACGATTCGATCCCGTTTAAGCCTAACGCGGATGGGTCAATCCGTTGCCTCATCTTACCAAACAAGGAGCTCTGTCAATATTTTGATGGAGATATTTTTAAAAGAAAGGATGCGCGATATGGAAGCAAATCATGTGCTTGATTGCAAAGGCTTGCAATGTCCCGTCCCCTTGATTCAAGCCAAGCGAGCGGTCGAGCGACTGTCCGTGAATGAAATTTTGGAGTTGCATACGTCTGATCCCGGTTCATTACAAGACATTCCGATGTGGGCTCGAGCAAATGGGCATACAATTGTTAAACAACAAACCGATGGCTCGACGTATCGCTTTTGGATCAAAAAAGGACGAAGAGAGGATTGACCCATGAACGGCAAAAAAACAACGATGGTTGTGTTTAGCGGTGATTTGGACAAGGCTTTGGCAGCCTTTATCATAGCTATCGGATCAGCAGCTATGGGAAATCAAGTGTCAATGTTTTTTACTTTTTGGGGTCTTAATATCATGCGAAAAGACCAAGTGGTCAACGTGAAAAAATCCTGGATGGACAAGACATTTGGCTGGCTTTTGCCACGCGGCCCTGAGAAGTTGGGGTTGTCCAAGCTTCACTTCGCCGGCTTGGGACCGATCATGATGCGAAGGGTTATGCAAAAGAAAAATGTTGCTACGTTGAACGAGTTAATCCAGATGGCATTGGAGTTGGATATTAAGCTGATCGCCTGCACCATGTCGATGGAAGTGCTAGGTATACAAAAGGAAGAGTTAATAGACGGCATGGAATTTGCCGGGGTGGCCACCTATATATCAGAGGCCAATGATGGTAACATCAATTTATTTATCTAAAGATGCAAGCTGTTACCTGTAGGCAGATCAATTGATGCAGTCCAGGCAATAATCCCATTCCTCAGCAGAACATCTTATATGCACTAAAGAACGGTCGGGGATGGAGATGGCGTTACTTTCCGACTGTTCCGAAATCCGCTCTAACCGCGCGCCATTCACATGCCGGAGGATGCGGATTGTTTCATGCGGGCGGATGAGGATATCGATCCGAAACAAAAAGGGTGGAGTGCCACAAGAGAGCGTCGCTTGTTCACCAGGGAGCAAACTGAATGAATGATTCATCGTGCCGCCTCCTCAATCTAAAATGAAACCTCCATTTAGCTTATCCTTACGCTGAATGGGGGTTGTTTATGTTCTGCAGCAGAAATGATCTGATTTTGATCGGAGGAAGAGCGCAACAGAAGGAAAGTGTTGTCATATAAATTTTCATTTTATTTATATATTTCAAAACAATGAATTTCACTAATAGAAACAATAGCAAATGTTGAATGTGTATTAATTCAATTAATAACACTCTTTCAAAATTCTGTTGATTCAAGGGATTCAAAGTTGGATTGCCCGCAGGTTAGCAGCATGGCCCTAAACATTTGACAACTCTCTTTACAAGAGGTTAACACATCTTTTAAGTATCCCCTAAAATCCATAACAAATATTTACAATCAACCAATATTGATTTGGTACAAAAGAGGAGAGTTGTGTTTAAGAAAAGAGGGGAAACCATGGATATGAAACCAAGCGCATTGATTGTCAAATTGGCGGAAACCGCCGAAGAGCTTGAGCAAGTATTTCGTTTGCGCTACCAGACGTTTGTTGAAGAAGGAAAACTTGCTTCCCTTGAGAATGAAGAGAGAATGGAAATGGATGAATATGACCCATTCTGTGACCACTTGATTGTTGTCGATACAGATCGTGGCAAGGTGGTTGGCACCTATCGTATGTTGCCAGGGGAAAAGGCAATACAATGCAATGGCTTCTACTCTGAAACGGAATTTGACTTAGCTTCCTTCGCTGCGTATAAGGCGGCCACCCTTGAAGTGGGACGCAGTTGCATTGATCGTGACTATCGGACAGGGCAGGTGATCCAGTTGTTATGGGCAGGCATCGCCGATTACATCAAAGAAAGCAGGCACAAATATGTGGTTGGCTGTGTGAGCGTACCGATTCATGAACCTCGGCAGATTAGCGAATTATACAGCATGTTGTGCCATGAAGGGGTCGTGACGGACCGTTATCGCATCCGTCCGCTTCCGAGCCATGCCATTGCTGGCCTCAAATGCTTAAACGCAACCGAATTTAATATGCGCGAGGTCTACCGAAACCTGCCTCCGTTGTTGAAAGGTTACAAATGGCTGGGTGCGGAGATTGCTGGCGAACCGATCTATGATCCCATCTTCCGTTCTACTGACTTTTTTGTTGTTTTGGAGACAGCCAAAATGACCAAAAGATACCAACGCCGCTTTATGGGAGGCGTGTAAGCATGTATAAATGGATTGCCAAAGTCACCATGGATGAGCATAGATTGACACGGCTGCAACGTTGGGGGAGTTTGCTCCCGAGATCATTATGCTATCCGTTTTTATGTTTGTTGGGCGACGCGGTTTATCTGCTGGCAGGAAAAGGGAGAGCCCATGTGTTGAACAACATGCGCCAACTTCTGCCCAGACAATCAGACCGAGATTTATCTCGGATGGGGAGGGAGTACTTCCAATCTGTCTTTGTTTCAATTTATGAAATTTTGATCGATTCTGGTAATCTGAGCGATTCAATCGACTGGCGGTTTCGGGTAGAAGGCGAAGAGATTCTTAAGCAGGTATTGGAACGAGGCAGAGGGGCGATTCTGCTCACTCCACACATGGGTAATTTTTTCTACTATTACTGGTACTTGTCGATGAAGTATCCATGCTTGACGGTCGTGACTGCCCAAAGCGAAGACATTCGTCCTTTCTATCTGTTATTTCAACGGTTGGGGTGCGATGGGCTAGATTACGACGAAACACCTCCTTTATTAATGATGAAAACACTCAAGGCGCATCTGAAGAAAAACGGCGTAGTATTCTTGCTTGGCGATTTTTATCGACCGCAATTTCCTGAATCGATCTTTTTCGGGAGAAAAACACGGACTCCCGGAGGAGCGGCGGTCATGTCGCTGGAGCAAAACATACCGGTTATTCCCTTTATGGGGTTCCGAGAACAAGGATTTCGCCATCGGCTTATGTTTCGAGAGCCCATTCATCTGTACAAAATGTTTGATCGCAAAGAGCGGGGGGAAGCGATCAATTTTTTGAACCGAGAGATGGAGAAGATGGTAAAAAACGCTCCAGGGCAGTGGTTTTATTGGTTTAATGCAGAGGAACGATGGGAAAAAGAAGAAGCCGCATCTGAAGCGAGTTGACATAAAGGAGCGATACGGTTTGACGGAAGCGTTAATTCTGGGTTGGGTGGCTTGCTACGGCTATCCGATATTGTTCATTATCTTGCTGCTCGGGATCATCGGGTTACCAATCCCGGACGAAGCCGTGCTATTTTATGCCGGGACACTGATCGCCAAAGGTGTTTTCTCTTTGTTGCCCACCTTTCTTTTATCAGTTGTTGCCGTATTGTTCGGATCACTGATCAACTATTTCCTGGCAGCTTTCGGTAAGCAGAAATTGTTTGCGGCCTTTCCCAAATGGCGCTTTTTGATCGGGAAATCAGAACGTTCACTTGAATTTATGCGCAAATATGGATTCTGGGGAATTCCTGTGTCATACTTCATTCCCGGTGTCCGCATAAGTGTCTCATACGGTGCTGGATTGTTGAAATTAAACCGTTCTCAATATTTGATCGGATCCTTGTGTGGTTCCGTCGCATGGGTCGGGGTGTACTTGTTAACCGGATATGGTATCAGCTAATGTCAGTCAGAAGGGGCCGTAAGGCTCCTTTTTTATGCACGGGGAGAGATTGTTTGATACAACAACGGTCTGGAGAGTGCGCAATATGCTATTGAAATTTTTTTATTTCATTTCTCAATACTATAGTTAACTTTTTCTAATGAGATAGAAAGGGTTGGATGAGAAATATGTAGGATAAAACCATCAGATTTGCATAAATCATTACACAACGTAACAAAATATTTGTTTTGTAACGTTGTGTAGGGGTATTTTTGGTGAAAACAAGCCATTTATCCGGCATCTACCCCCTATTATTTGGTAAATTCCCGCTGTTTACCAGGTGTTTTCTGTATGTTGAGTCGTATGCTTCTCGTAATCCAAACCGACGATGCTCATAAAAAATGACAAAGTGAGAAAATGACTTCCCACTTTGTCATATGCATGTATCTCTATATCGCTTTCTCAGCACCTTGTGTGGTTGCCATCAAATATTGATCGCAAGCGCGGGCTGCTTCCCGACCTTCGTGGATGGCCCATACGATCAGACTTTGTCCCCTCCGCATATCACCGGCGACAAAAACCCCTTCAAGATTGGTGCGGTAATCGCCATAAGCGGCATTGACTTTGAAATTGGTGTGCGCAAGACCCGCGTGAGAGAGAAGTTTTTCTTCCGTTCCCGCGAAACCGATGGCGATCAATACCAGCTGGGCCGGCCAGATCCGCTCACTGCCAGGTATCTCTTTAAATGTATAGCTCCCATCCGGTGCATAAATTTTCTCCATATCTACAGTGTGCAATGCTTTCACGCGGCCTTGTGCATCACTGACGATTTTACGTGTGGCAATCGAGTATCGGCGCGGGTCGCGGCCAAATTTCGCTTCAGCTTCCTTATATGCATAATCCAGTGTGAAAACATGAGGATACTCTGGCCAAGGATTATCCGGACGGCGTTTATCAGGTAGTCGGGGATGCTTGCCGAATTGTACAACACTCCGGCATCGTTGGCGCAAGGCGGTCGCCACGCAGTCGGCACCTGTGTCTCCACCGCCAATGACGATCACATCTTTACCTTCCGCTGATAAGTTTGATTCGCCTGTTTGCGGATTGAGCAATTGCTTAGTGGCCGCAGTCAAATAATCCATCGCATACTCTACGCCTGCGGACTCTCTCCCCTCTATCACCAGGTCACGCTGTTGTTGCGCTCCAGCGCACAGGATCACTGCATCATACTCTGATCGCAATTGATCCATCGTGATATCTTTGCCGACTTCGGTGTTGGTGACAAAGGTGATCCCTTCCTGCTCCATGAGCCGCACCCGGCGCTCAACTACTCGCTTCTCCAATTTCATGTTGGGAATGCCGTACATCAACAAGCCGCCAATGCGGTCGGCCCGTTCAAACACGGTAACTGTATGACCTGCTTTATTCAATTGATCGGCGCTGGCTAATCCCGCGGGGCCGGATCCGACCACGGCCACTTTTTTCCCCGTTCGCAATCGGGGTGGCCGAGGAACGATCCATCCCTCGGCAAACCCTTTTTCAATAATGGCCAATTCGATGTTTTTAATGGTCACGGCAGGATCATGAATAGCCACCGTACAAGCCCCTTCGCAGGGAGCCGGGCACACGCGTCCAGTGAATTCGGGAAAGTTATTGGTTTTTAACAGGCGGTCTAGCGCTTCTTTCCAACGCCCGCGGTAGACAAGATCGTTCCATTCTGGAATAAGGTTGTGCACAGGACAACCCGACGCTGAACCGTTTAATTCAAAGCCGGCTTGGCAGAACGGCGTGCCACAATCCATGCAACGAGCACCTTGGATTTGCAACTTTTCTTCAGGAAAAGGAAGTTGATATTCCTCCCAATCGTTCAAACGTGCAAGCGGACTCCGCTCTTGTGGCTCTTCCCTTTTGTATTCAATGAATCCCGTTGGTTTGCCCATAATCTCCCTCCTATCCTGTCGTGACCAGCACATGGTTTTTCGCTTGTTGATCGCGCTGTTTCTTCAGTTGGTTAAACGCTGCCACTTTCGCCTCGGACAAAGATAAACCAGTTTGTTTCAATGTTTCGATGGCTTCCTTCATCGCCTTGTAATCGCGGGGGATCACTTTGATAAACTTCGGCACGTGTTTTTCCCACTCCGCCAGGACAGATTGACCACGGCGGCTATGAGTGTATCGCACATGCTTGGCAATCATGACCCGCACTTGCTCGATCTCTTCCTTGTCAACCAAACGTTCCAACAAGACCATTTCTTGGTTGCAATGGGCGTAGAACCGTTCCGTATCTTCGGCGAGGACATAAGCGATTCCACCAGACATACCCGCGGCAAAGTTTTTCCCGACCGATCCCAAAACAACGACCCGGCCCCCGGTCATGTATTCACAACCATGATCTCCAATGCCTTCGACAACAGCATTCACTCCACTGTTGCGTACGCAGAAACGTTCGCCCGCCATCCCGTTGATATATGCTTCACCAGAGGAGGCGCCGTAGAAAGCGACGTTACCAATGATAATGTTCTCATGCGCGTTAAATGGAGATAAGGATGGTGTTTTCACGATGATTTTGCCACCAGACAACCCTTTGCCGACATAATCGTTGGCATCGCCTTTAATATTCAGGGTAATCCCTTTGGGGAGAAACGCGCCAAAGCTCTGTCCTGCCGACCCCTTGAATGACAGGTGGATCGTGTCTTCAGGCAACCCTTGTTCACCATAACGCTTAGTCACTTCACTGCCCAAAATGGTGCCTAATACCCGGTGATTGTTGTTAACCGTAAATTCTCCCTTCACTGGCGTCCCATATTCCAATGCAGGTTGGCATAAAGGAAGCAGTTGCTGGCAATCAAGTGTTTTTTCCAAATGATGATCTTGTACGGCTGAGGTCGCTCCTTCCGTGTTGCTCTCCGTTGCGGGCTGTGGTTGATAAAAGATTGGCGACAAATCCAAGTGTTTGGCTTTCCAATGTGATTTGGCCCGGTCGCTCACCGTCAATACATCCGTGCGCCCAACCATTTCTTCTACTGTACGGAAGCCCAACTCCGCCATGATCTCTCTCACTTCTTGCGCAACAAAGCGCAGGTAGTTTACCACATGTTCAGGATCGCCCATGAATTTCCGGCGCAACTCCGGATTCTGTGTCGCAACCCCTACCGGACAAGTATCCAAGTGGCATACTCTCATCATCACGCAACCGAGAACCACGAGGGGAGCTGTAGCGAAACCGTATTCTTCGGCTCCCAAAAGGGCGGCCATCACCACATCTCGTCCTGTCAGCATCTTACCATCCGTTTCCAGCACAACACGATCACGCAGTTGGTTCAATTGCAACGTTTGGTGTGCTTCCGCCAAACCCAACTCCCATGGCATCCCCGCGTGTTTGATGCTGGTGCGGGGAGAAGCGCCTGTTCCTCCGTCGTGCCCACTAATTACAATCACATCTGCCAGTCCTTTGGCTACCCCTGCGGCGATGGTTCCCACCCCCGCTTTGGAAACCAATTTAACGCTGATCCGTGCTTGAGGGTTGGCGTTTTTAAGATCATGAATCAATTGCGCCAGGTCCTCGATAGAGTAAATGTCATGATGTGGTGGGGGTGAAATCAGCCCTACTCCTACAGTGGAACCGCGCACTTCCGCGATCCATGGGTACACCTTGTTGCCCGGCAATTGTCCGCCTTCGCCCGGTTTGGCCCCTTGCGCCATCTTGATTTGTATCTCATCTGCGTTGACCAAATAATGGCTGTTGACACCAAACCGCCCTGAGGCCACCTGTTTGATTGCGCTGCGTCGTGAATCGCCATTGGCATCCACTTGATACCGGCGAGGGTCTTCGCCACCTTCCCCGCTGTTGCTTTTGCCTCCGAGACGATTCATCGCGATCGCCAACGCCTCATGTGCCTCTTGGCTCAAAGCGCCGTATGACATGGCCCCGGTCTTGAAGCGACGCACAATCGATTCGACCGGTTCTACTTCTTCAATCGGAATAGATGGCCGGTTTGATTTGAATGCAAATAAACTCCGTAGGAAGAGTAAATGTTCATCGTTGGCCATTTGCGTGAATTTCTTAAACAACGCATAGTCATTGCGGCGGCACGCTTGTTGCAGGGTGTGGATCGTCAGCGGATTATAGGCATGGGGTTCCCCGTTGCGACGCCATTGTAGATCGCTTCCTGCTTCCAACGATGATTCACCATGCGGATCGAATGCTTGGGCATGGCGCATCACGGTTTCTTGCGCGATCACATCCAGTTGAATTCCGCCGATTTGTGAAGAAGTACGGGTGAAGTAAGTGTCAATTACCTTTTTGCCAATGCCGATCGCCTCAAAAATCTGTGCCCCGCGATAACTTTGGATGGTGGAAATACCCATTTTGGACATCACTTTTACTATGCCTTCCGTCGCAGTCGTAATATAGCGACGCACTGCTTCTGCATAGGTGATCCCAGGCAATGCACCATCCTGGATCATCTGTTTGTAAGTGGCGATGGCAAGGTACGGATTGATCGCATCTGCTCCATATCCAAGCAACATAGCCAACTGATGCACATCACGCGGTTCTGCTGATTCAACAAGCAAGCTCACTTTGGTTCTCGTTCCTCTGCGCACCAAATGATGATGCAAACCGCTGACGGCAAGCAATGCCGGAATAGCCGCATGTTCTTCATTTACTCCTCGATCTGTGAGGATTAGCAAGGTAGCCCCTTCATCGATCGCTGCATCCGCATGGTTAAATAATTCATCCAATACCTCCGCCAACTCATGCTGTCTGGACACGGGAAACAACATTGACAGGGAAGCTGTTTTAAATGCCGGATGGGTGTTGCCGGCCAGTCTGCCTAACTCTTCATCGGCAAGGATGGGGGTAGACAGTCGGATACGGCGACAATGAGTCGGCGAAGGCTTCAACAGATTGCCTTCCGCACCAAGTAGCGTTGTCGTGGAGGTAACACATTGTTCACGAATAGCATCGATGGGCGGATTGGTGACTTGGGCGAAAGATTGTTTGAAATAGTTGTACAATAGTTGTGGTCGATCAGACAGGACGGCAAGCGGAGTATCGCTCCCCATTGCGCCGACAGGGTCTTTTCCTTCTGTCACCATGGGCGCCAGATTTTTAGTTATCTCCTCATAGGTATAACCAAAAGCTTTTTGTAAACGCACAAGTTCATCTGTAGCAAGCTCTTTGACTTCCGATGGCCCCGGCAGGTCGTTCAACTTGACCATATGCTGACGCAACCACTCACCATATGGCGCTTCCGCTGCAATTCGCTCTTTCAATTCTTCATCATCAATGATGCGCCCCTCATCCAAACTCACCAACAACATGCGCCCCGGTTGCAAACGGGCTTTGCGCACCACTTTCTCTTCAGGCACGTCCACTACACCGACTTCAGAGGAGAAAATCACCAGATCATCAGAAGTGACGTAATATCTCGCCGGACGGAGGCCATTGCGATCCAATAAGGCGCCGATCTGGGTACCATCCGTGAAAGCGATGGCGGTAGGGCCGTCCCACGGCTCCATCAGGCAACTGTGATAAGCGTAAAAGGAACGCCGCGCTTCACTCATTTGCCCATCATGTTCCCAAGGTTCGGGGATCATCATCATTGCGGTGTGGGCTAAAGATCGCCCGGATAAGGTCATGAATTCAAAGCAATTGTCCAAAATCGACGAATCGGTACCCTCCATGTCCAATACAGGGAAAATCTTGTCCAAATCCTGCCCGAAGACATCCGATTGAAACATCTTTTCCCTGGCGAGCATCCAATTCACATTCCCGCGCAATGTATTGATTTCGCCATTGTGCAACAAGTATCGGTTGGGGTGTGCCCGCTTCCAACTCGGAAAGGTGTTGGTGCTGAAGCGGTTGTGTACCATCGAGAAGGCGGATGCAAATAGTGAGTCCTGCAAATCGGGGTAAAATTCACCCAACTGCGAGGGAGTCAACAATCCTTTATATACGAGGGTGCGGCTGGACAGCGTAGCTGCATAAAAATCTTCTCCTGCTTCCCGCTCCATTCGCTTGCGAATCACATAAAGTTTCCGTTCAAAAGCCAATGGGTCCAATCCTTGGCTGTTTGCAATGAAGACTTGGCGTATCACCGGTTGTGTTTTTCGAGCCGTTTCTCCAATGTTCTGATGATTCACCGGTACCGTTCTCCACCCTAGCAAGGTTTGCCCTTCCTCCGTCGCGATTCGCTCCAATTTCTCTTCATACGCGGTGCGAAGTGACGGCTCATGCGGCAAAAACAACATGCCAACTCCATATTGCCCTGCCTCCGGTAACGAGATGCCGATCTTAGCGCACTGGTTCTTTAAGAATTGGTGCGGGATTTGCACCATGATACCCGATCCGTCTCCCGTTGCGTGATTTTCCCCGCCGCGGTGGGTCAGCTGGCACAAGATATGCAATCCTTTTTCAACGATGTCATGGGAGGCTTTTGCCTTCAGATTGGCCACAAATCCGATGCCGCAAGCGTCATGTTCGAATGCGGGGTCATAAAGCCCTTGTTTTCTTGGCAACTCTGTATGATTATGACTCATCATTCTTCACTCCCTTGTGAAGATTTGGTTTTGGCGCCCTTGTCAGGAAATATCACGTTAAGATGTATTGTCATTTTATATTTGTATAATTATATTAACAATATATATTTCCGATTAAATTAATCGCATATTGAGATGGATAAAAAAGGGGGAGGGGCTGGGATGGAGTTAAGACAAATTCAATATTTCATTGAAGTCGCCAAGCGCGAGCATGTGACTGAGGCTGCACACGCCCTTCATGTAGCGCAGTCAGCGGTCAGCCGGCAAATCGCCAATCTGGAGTCGGAATTGGGGGTTGCCCTCTTCACTCGGGAAGGTCGAAATGTGAAATTGACGCCTTTGGGCAAGATATTCCTCACCCATGCGCAAAAGGCTTTGCGAGAGATAGAAAAAGCCAAACAAGAAATCGAAGAATATCTCGATCCGGCCAAAGGTTCTATCCGCCTGGGGTTTCCGAGTAGCTTGGCCGCCTATATCCTGCCCACGGTTATTTCCGCTTTTCGGGCAAAATATCCCAACATCGGGTTTCAACTCAAGCAAGGCGCGTATCATCATCTCATCGACTCCGTTATCAACGGCGAAGTAGATATCGCCTTTATCGCCCCAGTGCCCACGGATGTAAAAGAAGTGGAAGGCCATATCTTTTTTTCTGACAAGATCGTTGCGTTGTTGCCATCTCACCATCCGCTTGCCGACTATCCTGCTCTACGACTGAGCCAGCTCAAAGATGAGTCGTTTGTCTTGTTTCCCAAAGGTTTTGTGCTGTACCAATTGGTGGCCAACGCTTGCCATCAAATGGGGTTCCAGCCCAAAGTGGCTTTCGAGGGGGAAGACATTGATGCCATCAAAGGTTTGGTCGCTACCGGTCTCGGGGTGACGTTGTTGCCAGAAGTCACTTTGATCGACAGCACTCCGCGCGATACCGTCAAAATTCCCATCAGCGAACCGGAATTAGCCCGGACTGTGGGCGTAATTATTCCCAAAAAGCGTAAATTGCCTCCTTCCGAACAATTGTTTTATGACTTTATCGGTGAGTTCTTCAGCATGTTAAACCAGTTTAGTCTTTAGATGAACCCGCATTCTTCGGGCGAGCGGAGAATGCGGGGTGTTTACTTTTTGGATACGGAATGTTCAGTAGATATTCATTGAACCCACCAACCGGGTCATATAATCTAATCGTGTAGGGCAAAGGTAAATATTAACTTTTTAGTGTCAAATTTCACTGATAAGAAGGTGTGTCGGATGAAAGTACTTTTTTTAATCCAATCTGCCCATGGACATATGAATCCTAGTCTTGCTATAGCCAAAGAGTTGGTGCGTCGCGGTGAGCGCGCGATTTTTTTTACAATACCCGAATTCCGGAATGCCGTGGAAGCGGTCGGTGCGGAATATCAACCGATTCCTGAAAAATTCAGCCTGGGGCATGTTGTCAAGGAACATGGTATCTCCATGCTTAATGATCCGGACAAGTTTATGAAGTTATCCTTGCAGATTCTTCAATCACAGAAAGAGCAGGCACACGAACTGCTTGAGCCTCTCGTCAGAGTAGACACAGACCTGATCGTGTATGACCATATGTGCGTTTGGGCCAAAGAACTGCTGAAATCTCTCCAAATTCCCTCGGTCGCTTATTTCAGTAGCTTTGCAATGACAGAAGACTCGGTGTTCATGAAACAGAGAGCCCGCATCGTAAACGATGAGGCAGTCATGGCAAAAATACGCGAGTTTTTTTGTGCCAATGATGGTCTTAATCTTGTCATGATCCCTAAAATATTCCAACCGGATTCTGAGTCTCTTGGCAATCACTTCGCCTTTGTCGGTCCACAGATCACCGAGCGGCCAACCCAACCTGACTTAGGCACCACGTTAGATCCTGATCGCCCCATCATGTACATCTCTTTAGGTTCCATTCTTTCCAATACCTCATTTTATCTCACATGCATGGAAGCATTTGCTGATACCGAATGGCAAGTGATCATGAACGTCGGTCCGGGAACGAACATTGAGTCATTGGAACCAACACCTAATAACTTCATCATCCGCAACTTTGTCCCGCAATTAGAAGTACTAAAACAGGCCCAAGTGTTTATTACACACGGTGGCATGAATTCCACCATGGAGTCATTATGGTATGAGGTACCTCCTATTGTGATTCCACAAAGCTCCGATCAACCTTTAGTAGCCGAACGCATCAAAAAGCTGGGACTGGGTACAGCGCTCTCACCTTCTGACGTATCAGTGGAAACGCTGCGGGAAGCTGTCGATGTCGCACGCACAGAGTCTTCGATCAAACAAAACTTGGCCCAAATGAAAAAAGAATTATTGGCGGCAGGTGGACCAGCACGAGCAGTCACTCTCCTGCAAGAGTATGTCAAATCTTATAGATAAACAAAACCCCCATGGCCATAAAGTCATGGGGGTTGTTTGTCGACAGATGGACTTTGGCTCGTTATCTGATATGATAGCTGCAAGGAACAGTGAAAGGGGCTTTGTTCATGGAACGCGCAAGCTTTCAATTGGATGATGTTACAAATATTCTTGCCAGAACACCAAAAGTATTGCGTCAGATGTTGGAAGGATTGCCAGATGCCTGGATTCACTGCAATGAAGGGGAAGGAACATGGTCGCCTTTTGAAGTGTTGGGTCACCTAATCCATGGTGAAAAAACGGACTGGATCCAACGCATCCAGATTATAGTCGGTGATGGGGATGAAAAAACGTTTGTCCCCTTTGACCGCACTGCCCATCTTCATGTAAACCGGCATAAGTCACTCGAAACCCTTCTCGATGAATTCGAAGCCGTCCGGAACAAAAATGTGCGAACCTTAAAAACGATGGTTCTAACGGAGCATGATTTGAATCGCACTGGTAAACATCCTGAGCTTGGCGTTGTCACCCTGCGGGAATTGCTGGCAACTTGGGCTGTCCACGACCTTAGTCACGTCCAGCAAATTGTCAGGGTGATGGCCAAGCATTATCATGATGAGGTAGGGCCTTGGAAAGCATATCTGGGCATTCTTCAGAGCAAATAGATTTTTATCATGGCCATAAAGTCTTGGGGGTTTTGTTTAGGAAAGTTATGGTATATTGATACATGGACTCTTTTCAAACACTATGCATAGGAGGTGTTTTCCCGTGGACAAACGTTATCATTTGGATCTGTCCATTCAGGACTTGAAGCAAGCGAATCAGATCCTCCACCGTGCAGCCGATCGGTTGGATGCCATGAATCATGATAAATCATACACCTTGAGCAACCTCATCGCTGATTTTGAAGAGCTGATTGAAGAACTGGAGAATCCGGATGAATAATCCGGATTCTTTGTGAGTAATGCCGACCCGAGAGAATCATAAGACCCAATCAGTCCCATCTAAAACGTTCTCCACATGTCAGGCGGATTCAATTCGTAGATACCGTTTTCCCGATACATGAAATGGTTGATGATTAATTCACGCCGAATCGTCGCATAATCATCGTGAAACTTTTTAATGTATTCATTCAGTTCATTTTCTGGATATTTTACACCGACTTTCAAGTCTTTGACGAGATATTCCAACACCATCAGCTTTTTCTTATGTTTTGCCGGGAGATATATCAGCTTCCCATTAGCAGTGAAGAAAGTCCGAATGACTTCCCATCGGTTTTGCTCCAATTCCCCTCTCTGCCTTCTTTCAAAGACTAATCCTACTTCGCGGTTCGCAAACAAAAACAGGCCATTGGAATTGCTGGCCTGTTTTTGTTTGGTTTCAGGTCTCATCCGAACGGGACATATAATCGCGAGCGTAAGGATCACCTGGTTGTGTATGATTTTTAAACTGGCTCAACCGGCCATTACGCCCTTCGCCACCGCTCACTTTTACTTTCCGTTGCCCATTGTTGTCTTTCGCTTGCTTTTTGGACATGGTTGCCATCCCTCCTTTTTGGAGGTAGGATGCCCGGTGTGTTTTCGCTATATCCGCGGGAACCGCTCCTTCACTTCACCACAGGCAGAATGAGTTGGCTTTTTGCGGGGTTAATCGTGATCTTCGTCCCGCCCGTAGGTCGAATGGTAAAGTCATGATCACTTGACATCAACACGACGCCAATGCGGTGACCTTTTTTGAACACATAATCATCAGCTTGCAAATCCCACTCGAAGGTGTATTCTTTTCCGGGAATTACTGGTTTTGCTTTGCTGTCAGAGATGCGGTTCTGCGGATCTAACCAGCCGCGGGTTACAATTTCAAAAGAAGAGACATGGGTCTGATGCTGGTATAGGTAAGCGCATCCATCATCACCCGGAATCCCTTGGCCGTAGCAGATGCGCTGATCCGTCCGTGCTAATCCTTTTTGGTAGTCTACCCGGGTGTCCGTCCCATAATCCACCAACAACGCGGTAAGATTGGCGACAGGCCGATCAATGCTGGCGCGAATCCGGATTTTCGGTGTTCCGCTGATACGGAGGTCTTTTTGTAAAGGATCTCCCAAATAAGCTAAGCGGTTGGGGGATGGTGATTCCGGATTGGAGGCCAGTTGTTCAGCTGTGCGATTGGGATCATCGATCAAGGTTTCCAAGCGCTTGGGTTGGCCTTGGCTTTGCTTCCCCAATTTTCCTCCCGCATCAAGCGGCATCCGCACCTTTTCGGCTTTTTTGTCAGGCCAAGTGGCATGTTGTTCCCAACTGCCCGGAGCGCGTTCGATCCTGACCATTGGCTCCTTCATGATTCCATTGGGAATCTCATACAACCAATAATCAAACCAACGATGCAAGGCAGATAACCACGCTTGTTGTTGAAAACTGAACGGATTGAGGTGCCCACCTTGATGCAACCAAATTTTTCGCGGAACTTTGTGCTTGGCCAAAGCATTCCACCATCTGGCAAATTGTTTGGTTTTTACGTTCCAGTCGTTCAAGCCATGCACCACAAATACACTGGCCTTCACTCTACTGGCATGTTTAACATAATCCCGTTCATGCCAAAAAGCATTCATATCACCGGTCACCCGATCTTGCAATCGCTCCAAAGATGAAATGATTTCCTGGCAGACGGAGGGGTTTTTCCTGGTCAAGACGGCTTTTGCCAACACATCGGCGTCTTCACCTTGATAACCGCCTGATGCTACCACGGCTCCGTTGGCCCGGTAATAATCATACCAACTGCTAATGGCGGCGATGGGAACAATGGTTTTTAGTCCTTTCACACCGGTGGCGGCAACGGCATTAGGCAAGGTTCCATTATATGAAACGCCAATCATCCCGACATTGCCGGTGGTCCAGTCAGCAACCATTGGTTTTCCACTTTCGTCAAACGCTTTGGCTCGTCCATTTAGCCAATCGATCACTGCTTTGGCGCCGATGGTCTCGTTGTGCGCCCCGGATGTCGGGCAGCCTCCCGACAGGCCCGTTCCGGCACTTTCTGCTAAAATGACGGCATAACCGCGCGGCACGAAATAGTTATCATAATAACCAGAAAACGGTTGCGTTTGATCCGGCTCAGCCATGGGCTTGCCTTTTACAGGGCGCAATTCAACATCGACATTGTGGTTGGGAACATCATTAAGTCTCGACCGATAGGGGCTGATTTCATAAATGACGGGTACTTTTTTGTTTGTGTTAGGCCGCATGATTTGAATTGCTATGCGGTCAGGTTCACCGTCGTGGTCGCTGTCCATCGGAGCTTCCACATACCCTTTTTCACGGATGGCGTCTTCATAGGAATAAATGGGCCGGGTCGCTCCATCGCGAACCAGCATGTCAGTCTCTGACGCCTGAGTGGGAACAGAGCTGGAAAAGACAGTGCAGACCACGATACAACTGACGAGAGCAATGATTCGGCCTGTTTTTAAAAACATAACACTCTCCCTTTGCAAATAAATTTATTTCATCATAAACAGTTCTGCATAGACAAACACCCATCCTTGTCATTATGGGCAATCAACATTGCGCAAATGGTTGGGGTGTTGAATATCATGAACTAGGTTCATGGATAAAAGGAGTGAGTCCCAACGATGTACTATGATGATTATGATCCGTATTACTCGGAAGTCGATGATGAATTCGTCTATGCAGACGATGATGGGTATGTTGAACAATTTCCTCCCCGCTCCCCCTTTCGAGTCGCCCCGGAAACATTGCGCATGTACGTTGGTCAAATTGTGAATGTTGTTATTCGTGGAGTGTCGGTCACTCCTCTCCGCGTCTATGTGGCTGATGTGAATCCTTATGGAGATGCTACGTTGATTTCCTGTCGCGGCAATGCGCCCCAGCGCATGGTCGTCTCCGCGCGCGATGTGACGATTGTGGGTTGATGGTTCACTAACTGGAAAGCGAGCGCAAACATCTGTTGTGCGTTCGCTTTTATTTTTATTCATAATATTTTAAAATATATAATCAAGAGAGGGTTTTATAAATATTGATAGAATATAGTTAATAAAAAAATAAAAGGTGATATTGAATGAAAAGGAAAACATTCAAAGTAGGTATGTCCCTCTTGCTTTCCTCTGTGGTTGTATTTGGGACTGCTTTCACCCTTCCACAAGCTTCTGTTCCTGCCAAGGCTAAACAACAAAATATATCTGGAGATCGCATATATCGCGACATCGCGTGGATGTCCAACCGTGACAATGCCCGCGTCGCCGGAACGGAAGGGGAACATCGAACTGCGGCAGCAATTGCCAAACGTTTTCGCGAATTGGGATTAGATGTGAAAATACAAAAATTCCCGTTCAAAACGTTTATTAGCCATGGGCAAGAATTGACCTTGCTTTCCCCTGAAAATAAAGCTATCGAAGCCAAAACTTTCACTTACTCCCCGAGTACGCCTGAACAAGGTCTTAGCGCTGAAGTAGCTTACGCTGGTTTAGGCAAGCCGGAAGATTTTGCCGGAGTTGATGTCAAAGGGAAAATCGCTTTGATTCAACGCGGAGACTTAACCTTCTACGAGAAAGTACAAAATGCTGCAAAAGCCGGAGCGATTGGCGCAATCTTGTATAACAATGTATCTGGTGCTTTAAACGGTACACTCGGTCAAGAAACAGATATTCCTGCTATCGGGCTGTCAGATGTGGACGGAAAACAATTGCAAGAGTTGATCGCTGCCGGGAAGCGTGTGTCTGTCACCATGAAAGTGAAAACAGAAATCTTGGATACCTACTCACAAAATGTGATCGGCACGCTGAAAGCCTCCAAAAAGGCTTCCACCAAAAAAACATTGATTCTGGGCGCCCATTATGACGGGGTGGATACTCCAGCTGCAAACGATAACGCCTCCGGCACCAGCACCATGTTGGAAGTGGCCCGTGCACTTTCTCATAAAAAGCTTAACATGAATGTGAAATTCATTGCGTTTGGTGCGGAAGAAGCCGGGTTGGTTGGTTCGGAGTATTATGTTCAATCTCTGCAAGACAAAGACAAAGCAAACATTGTCGGCATGATCAACATGGATATGGTTGGTGTTGGAGACACCTTTAACATTCTCACGGCTTCCCCTGATGCCAAGTCCTTTGTAGCTGATCACGCCGCAAAACTGGCGGATGAACTCAACTTGCCGTATGAACGCGGATATTCAACCAGAAGTGACCATGCTCCTTTTGAAGATGCCGGCATTCCCGTCGCTTTCGTTCATGTATCTGAAGATCCCTATTATCACAGCGATGAGGATACATTGGACAAAATCCAAAAAGATATGCTGAAGAAATCTGGCACGCTCGTGGTCAATCTCATCAAAGAGATCGCCGGCAAACCAAAACAACCGGTAGGCAAGCCGGCCCATGGTATGAAGGAAATTCGTGGATTGAAACATGAATTTCCCGCAGCGAAGTGATGAAAAGGCTTCTGTCCAATTGGAGGACAGAAGCCTTTTTTGCGTTCTTCAATGAGTATGAATACGATCATTGATCCCCTTTCTTCATGATAGGAACCCAAAGCTCATTGCGATGTGCCTCTCTTGGAAGATAGCATTCGATTGCCGGCAAATGAGCCAGTTCATATGCTGAAGTCGGAACCCATTCAGTGTACAACCGCTTCCAGATTTCTTGCAATCTTTCCGGTGGCCCGTCTATGTCAAAGACAGCCCACATGGCTGGCGGAAATTCCAAAGCGATCATCCCTTTCGGCGGCGTTTGGACGGAGACGGCTGCCATAATATAGTCAAACTCTTCATTCGCGCCAAAGTCACCATCAGCGCAAACGCCCAATATCCCTTGCAATGCATGATTGTTCATACGCATTTCCCACAGTTTTGTCAAAAGCCCTTGCTCTGTTGCACCAGCCCATATCTGAGGCACAGTGTGAAATGCGTCTTGGGTACGGATACGCTCGCGAATTCCTACGATTGAAAATTCGCTTAGCGTTTCGATCCTGTAATTTAACTCAGTCACTCCTTTGATGGTCAGTTGGAAGGAAATGCGGGGGTATGCTTTCAATTTCGTTCCGGCTTTTCTCGCCTCAGTTGGAGTTAGGCCATGTAGGGCATGAAATGCGCGGGTAAACGCTTCCGGCGAATCATAGTTGTATTTAAGCGCCAAATCGATCACTTTGATACGACTGTTCTGCAATTCAAATGCCGCCAAGGTCAAGCGTCGGCGACGTATGTACTCTGACAGGGGCACATCCGTGATGTATGAAAACATGCGTTGGAAGTGATAAGTGGAACAACAGGCAACTCTGGCTGCTTCTGAGTAAGAAATATCTTCTGTGATGTGATCTTCAATATAAGTAATCGCATCGTTCATCTTATTAACCCAATCCATTTTTATCCCCCTTTAAAAGCAAGTATAAGCGTACAACAAATCAAAAGCCGTGCATTCATTGCACGAGAATGCACGGCTTTTGATTGCTTTGATCATTTATTTTGCTTCCATCCACATTCCATGGATCATGACGGATTTGATTACCCACTGGTCGCCGTCTTTGATGCACGGAAAACGGATGTTCTCGCCCGGATGATAAAGGTACAGATGGTCTGCTGTCTGCAATATGACCTGGCTCTCTCGAATCAATTGGTGGATGTCATGGCCAGAAAGCTTTTTCCTCAACCTTTCCTCTACCCGTTCCCGCAGATGGCGGGTGAAGTGGAAACGAACCGGGTCAAAGATGATTCCCCCTTTGCTCCATCTCCTTAAGGAAATGATGGACCAGGTCCCGCTTAAAAGTGGGCAAGGCCTTCATCATGGCCATGGTAAAATGAAACACGCCCATCTTCCGCACCATCGCTTCCACTTTTTGTTTGGACTCTTCCGAAACTAACCCGAATTCTTTGGAAAGATACTGGATGATTTCCTGAATCTCATCCGCAGGTGGTTGTTGCTCGGGTAAGGGAGCTTTGATACTGGCCAAAACTTGAAAGGGGTTTTCCTTTTTGTCATGATACGCCAGACTGAGTTCCAGCTTATTATCTTCTTTGACTTGGCGGATTTCCGCTTCAATGATTTGCTGGGTATGTAGTTCCACATGTTCAGGAATTTGTGAGATATGAATCAAGCCTGAGGCCATATGCTCGTCTTTTGTCACTGCAAATGCGCCGTAATCAACCAACTTAGTTATACGAACCTGCACTCTGTCCCCGGGTTGATACGGGAGTTCCTTTTTTTGAGACTTATACAGATGATTCAAGATGTTCTGATCAATACTCATGAATATTGTTCACTCCGATAGTAGTTATTTAAACGATTATATCATGTTGTTTAATCTGTATCAGTCTAATAGAAAATATTACATACGACACTTTCTATTTGAATATGAATAAAAGAATGATGTTTCAGAAATTGGCAACTACGAGACTTTTCTACCATTCGATTCGATTGTTTTAAAAAAAAGATCAAGGCATGTCTTGATCTTTTGTGTTTGCATTGTATCCTGCACCGCTTCATTTGTCAACGGTAAAAAGACGTTTAAGCAAAGCAACCTCTTCCTTACTGTAAGACCGTTCAATTCGCTTGATCACCTTCTCATTGAGTGGAGTTCGTACAATGAACGGAATCTTAGATTGGAGGACTTTTTCGTGAATCATGTTGATTTTCGCAGCATCGAACTCCTCGCTCAACAGATCGATCGACGATCCATCTTTGAAGGTGAGAGTGTATTCAAAATAAAGGTTTCTCGCGGAGGCTTTGCCGATCCAATCCGCAGTCGCCGACTTAATGTCCGACCATGCGTAAACTTGGTCGTTCACAGTGATTTTTTGGTGATCCACCCGTATGCCATAATCGAAATTTTGATAATACTTGAAGCCCGCAAACAACAATACGGGGATGCCGACAATCAGCCAAAACATCCGGGCACGTCGGTTCCAATAGAGAGAAAATAACAATGCCACACTAGCGAGCGCAAATAAAAAGATATAGCCGATTACATCTCCAGAGAAATACAAAGCCCCTTTTTCATATTGCCTCGTTTCCTGCCATCGGTGCATTCCATAAAACAATCCGGCAAAGAGAAGTATGTGCAACGGAATGTGCCAAATCCTGAATTTTAATAGCAACTGTCCAACCTCCTAATTAAGAGAACTGCCTCTTTATCGTAAGCGATGATTGCGATTTCGACAATCTGTGTCATAATCATGCTGAAAGGAGAGTGAGTGTATGGATCATAGACGATTACAACCGAATGAGATGGATGAATTATTGGCGAAGATCGGTAAAGAAAGTAATCTGCTTTACTTCACCTATCTCACGGTCAGACGGCAACAAACAGTCCATTACGGACAATTCTCATCAGATGGCCGCTTACTGGGTGTGCTAGCCTATCTGTATGGATTGCCGTTTCATGCTTTTTCGTATGCATTATTTTAGGAAGAGGTTTGTATCCGCTCCCTGCTGACTTATCTCAAGGAAGAATTAAATCTTCCCGATGGAGACGTCGGGAGTACCTTTTTATGATCCTGTCTATGTCGAACTTGGCAATATCGGGACAACGGTGAGCCGAAGAAGGCAAGGTTGGGGGCGGATCATTACAACGGAGTTGACCCGCCGAGCGAGAGAATACTCTTCAGATGTGTACTAGTATGTGTTTGATGACAATGTCCCCGCCATTCACCTGTACGAATCTTTGGGGTACCGATTGGTTTCCAAATTGCAACGGTTGTAATTTGCTCTCTGATCTACAAGATATTAACAGATGATTCGTTTTATATATTTATTGTGAATTCAACAAGAAAAACAATGACCTTCAGTTTCGATTTTACTATAATAATAGTTGGTTAACGAAAGAATCGTTTCGTTAACCAATATGACGAAAAAATAGGCTCTTTAGCCATCTGCCAGGGCTACTAATCCTGTTGTGGCATCGTCATTGCAAGTCGGTTTCCCTTGCGGAGTGAAAAAATGGATTGTATCCACCCGGTCTTTGTCGTAGCTACAAGGTCGGCAACTTGATAATAAGAATGGAGGAGCGATGTTTTTTATGAGGTTCTCTCGTTACCCCCCCATTACGTTGCAAAACCATACGAAAAATTAATTGGCGGAAAGCCGAAAGTCCAGGAATACCAAGACTTTTGGCGGATTATATGATTTTGTAAACCAATAGCGACCGAAAAGGCCTTTTATTTTTCGTCTGAATCCCATAGGTCTCCCCAATTTTTCATTTTTGACTTCTTTTCCAAATATACTAACCTGTTTTTTATCATAATTCACACCGGAGTGAAGCAACAATGAAATACTTATCACGCAAATTACCAGAAAATATCAATCGCTTAGCCATGGAACTTCCTGAAGATGTCCAAGAGTACATATTGGAGATGATCAGTGCCGACCGTTCCATCGAAACAGTCGCGGCGTATGTATACGACTTTAAACTGTTTTTTGATTATTTGGAAGAACATGGGCACGAACTTGAAGATGTGACCGGTCGCACGATCAAGCGCTTTTTTCGATATATCGAACATGGGTATGAGCGCAAAGTAACCAGAAAGATCAATGGAAGAGTTGTTGAAACAGTACAGGTGCGGGAGAATTCGCATGCGGGCAAAAATCGCAAACGGGCTTCGCTCCAATCCCTGTTTCGGTATTTGGTTAAATGCGGAGCGCTGGATCGCAACCCCATGACTGAGTTTGAGGATGTGACATTACGCGCCCGCAACAAACAACGCGTTCCCGTTTTTTTAACGCATGATGAAGCCTTGCGTTTGGTTCACAGTGTCCATGACTTCTTCGATATGAGAAACTACAAACGCTTGAGCTGGCTGCGGTATCGGGATCTGGCCATCCTCCTCATTTTTCTTAATACCGGATTGCGCGTTTCTGAGTTAGTGCGCCTCGATACAACCAGCATTCAAGAACAGAAAGGGACCGTTCGTATCGTTGTTTTGGGTAAGGGGAACAAAGAGCGGATGCTAAAGCTGAACAACACCGCCACCACCGCTCTCAAGGATTATATGGCGGTACGGCCTACCCCGGCACCAGGACATGAATCAGCATTGTTTTTAAATCGGAACGGCGGTCGGATCAGTCGCGTCTCTATCAATAAAATCATCAACAAATATGTGAAAGAAGCGGATTTGCCTCCCAAAGCAAAAAACATTTCGCCACATAAATTGCGTCATACACTGGCTACCCTCTTGCTCTCCAACGGCGCCAATATCCGCGTAGTGCAAGAAATTTTGGGCCATTCCTCCATCAACACAACGCAGATTTATACACACGTTGTCAATGATCAAAAGGATGAAGAGTTGGATCGCCTGGATGAATTGATGTAACTAAGGGATGTCTCTGTACAGAGACATCCCATTCCAATTCCTTTATGTTTATAATGCAAACCGATCTGAAATAGATTGCAGTTTGTTATTTTTGTTTATTTCATTTGTCAATTCCCTTTAGTTTCAACATTCTGATGATACTGTCTGTTTCCTGGGCTAATCGATTTACCAGTTCCTGGGCGCTCTGTTGTCTCGCCAATCGGATACCTTGCCCTGCCCACATTGACATCCACTCTGGCCGTAATTGCTCTGCTGCTGCTTTGCGGATGTGTTGTGTCAAAACATGCTGTAATGGATACGGCAACGTCTCAGGCAACTGTTCGGTTAAATCCATTAGCCTGTTGCGCAAGCCGCGCACTGCTTTTCCGGTAATTGACGAAGTCACGGCAACCAGTTCTTCGGAAGCCACGATAAGCGCTTGTTTATATAATGGATGGGCCCCGCTCTCTTCGCATGGGATAAACGCCGTTCCCATCTGCACTGCAGAAGCCCCCAAAGCAAAGCTGGCAGCGATTCCTCTGGCATCCATAATCCCACCAGCGGCAATAACTGGCACCCTGACGTGATCGGCCACCTGTGGAACCAATGCCATGGTGCCAATCATGGCCTCGTGATAAGCGTGGGCAAATGTACCTCGGTGCCCACCGGCTTCACTCCCCTGTGCCACAACGGCGTTGACGCCGAGCCGTTCCAATTGCATGGCTTCATGTACCGTAGTAGCAGTGCCCATGACAAAGATGCCTGCTTTTTTGCATTGTTCCATCTTTTCGGAAGGCAATAGGCCAAAAGTGAAACTGAAGACAGGAACCCGCTCTTCCACGACGACGGCAAATTGCTCGTCAAATTGGTCCTGATAATCGATCGTCAGTTGTTCCGCATCTATCCCCAATTCATCACAAATTGGCTTGAGCTGCCCGATGAGATCCGTTAAGCTTTTTTCATCTACATGCGTTGGTTGTTCAGGAATAAAGAGGTTGACGGCGAAGGGCTTGGATGTCAGCCTGCGGATCTGCTTGATCTCCGCTCGCAGTTTCGATGGGGACAAATATCCGGCGCCCAATGAGCCGAGCCACCGGCATTTGACACGGCTGCCACCAATTCGGGAGTCGTCACTCCTCCGGCCATTGGTGCTTGGATAATCGGATACTGAATGGAGATGGCAGACAACAGCGTTTTGCATTGATGCATGATCGATCATGCCCCTTTCTTTGCTCATTCCAACCATATTGTAACAGACCATTGCTATTTCGATTTTTCAATTCCACCCAGCCATGCTCTGCTATTACAGTGAGTAAGCATTAAAAGGATTGTAAAGAATCCGTTTTCCTCTTCACACCGTCGCCATAGCATGCTATACTAAGACACATTAAATGACAACTGCATAAAACAAAACCTCATCATGGCTTTGATGAGGTAGAGGTTGCGACTTTTATTAGTACATGACCTGAGATCCAGAGAAGATCAGTGACGGCCATGGAAAGGAAAAGTCGCCGAAGTTTCCCTGCATTCTCTGGGCAGGGATGCTGGGTCTGTACCCGAACAGGGGCAGAACTGTCACGCATATTCATTTAATATGCGTGGTGTGCTATCTTCAGGAGATATGGTTATGGTGCGGTTTTGATAAGGGATGCCGTCTATAGTCAGATGGTATTTTTTAATTGCCCGACTATACTCTCCTAATATCAATTGCTGATTAGGAGGTTTTTTTATGCGCTTAACCGGCACGAGTCACATTGGCAGTCAAGGCCATCTCACCATTGGCGGATGCGATACGGTGGAATTGGCTAAAACCTTTGGAACCCCACTCTATGTTTATGACGAAGCATTGATCAGGGAAAACAGTCGCCGTTTTGTCAAATCATTCGAACAAAGCGGATTTACTTTTCAAGTCGCTTACGCCAGCAAAGCATTCAGTTGCATCGCGATGGCGCAACTGGCAGCCGAAGAGAATCTCTCTTTGGATGTGGTCTCAAGCGGAGAATTGTACACTGCCCTCCAAGCTGGATTTCCCGCCGAGCGCATACATTTTCATGGTAACAACAAGTCGGAAGAAGAATTGCGGATGGCGCTTGAAGCAGGCGTAGGCTGTTATGTTGTAGACAACTTTTATGAGATGGCTTTACTCCATGATTTGGCTTCCGCATCCGGCATACAAGTCAATGTGATGCTTCGCCTCACGCCAGGGATTGAAGTGCACACCCATGAATACATCGCTACCGGCCAAGAAGATTCGAAATTCGGTTTTGGTGTGACTGATGGTCAGGCGATGCTTGCGATCCGGCAGGCATTAGCGAAAACGCATTTCAATCTATTGGGTATTCATGTCCACATTGGATCACAAATTTTTGATACTACAGGATTTGTTGAAGCGATCAAGGTCATTCGGGAATTTTTGGACAGCGTGCGGCAAGAAACCGGTTATGAGGTGAAGGTGCTTAATTTGGGCGGAGGGTTTGGCATTCGGTATACCGATGAAGATGATCCGGTGGAAATCGAAACCTTCGTGGAAACAATCACGCAAGAGGTGGCAGCTGCCTGGTCCAAACGCAACTTGCCAAACCCGGAAATTTGGATTGAACCGGGGCGCGGTATTGTGGGGAATGCTGGCACAACTCTATACTCCGTAGGCTCAATTAAGCAGATTCCGGGGATTCGCACATATGTGGCGGTGGACGGAGGCATGACCGATAACATCCGACCCGCCCTTTACCAAGCGAAGTACGAAGCGCTACTGGCCAATAAAGCGTCGATGGAGGCAACTGAAACCGTCTCGATCGCTGGCAAATGTTGCGAAAGCGGAGATATGCTTATTTGGGATATCGATCTGCCACAAGTAACAAGCGGAGACATCCTTGCGGTTCTCTCCACTGGAGCCTATGGCTATTCCATGGCCAGCAACTATAATCGCCTCCGCCGCCCCGCCGTCGTCTTTGTTCGGGATGGTATCGCCGACTTGGTGGTGGAACGGGAAACATATGAAGACCTGGTCCGCCATGATCGCAAAAGATCGGTTTTGTCCAACATCATCTAACGTCTTAGCAAGAACCCGTTCATCATCGGGTTCTATTTTTTTGGGTAACTCCATGCAATGATTAATATATTTTTTCGTATATTAAGTTTAGTAATTTTTGTGAAAGGGAATGGATTTACTAAGCAAGTTATTCATTCCTTCAAGGAGGGGGGCTACTCATGATACTCGAAGCGTTGAGACGTGAATTGCTCAGCTGGGATGGTGTACCGAACATGTCCACCGGTTTGGAGGCGTAGAATTTTGTTATCAGAACAAAGAGTTGGGTCATCTGCACGGTGAAAAACACGCTGATTTCCTGTTTCCCAAATCGATTCGCAACGAGCTCGTTGCTTCCGGGGTGGCTGAACCGCATGTCGTACCTGATTCGGGTGTGAGTTTTTGGATTAAAGGAGAACAAGATCTCCCTCAACTTATCAAACTGTTCAGAATGCAATATGACCGATTGGCCCGGAAGAACAACAAAAACTGAATCATCCGAGGGAAGGCAACCATTCATCACAGGTTGCCTTCTCTTTCATCTGTTTTTCTTAAAATGAACTTAATGCATTGCTTAAGTATTTTCCAGTGATCGACTGTTCCGCATGAATTATCTGCGAAGGGGTGCCCTCAAACACCACCTGTCCCCCTTTGCTGCCTCCGTCTGGTCCCATATCGATAATCCAGTCCGCTTGGCTGATTACATCGAGGTTGTGTTCGATAACAATCACCGTATTACCGGCATCCACGAGACGGTTCATGATCCCCAACAGATGACCGATATCTGACATGTGCAGGCCGGTCGTCGGCTCGTCCATCACATAGATGTTGCCCTTTTTAGGCAATTCGCTTGCCAGCTTGATGCGCTGACATTCCCCACCCGAGAGCGTACTGAGTGGTTGTCCGAGTGTAATATAGTTCAGCCCCACATCGCTCAGCGTCTGGAGCTTACGCACAACCTCTTTGAGGTGAAAGAATTCCAATGCCTGCTCTACAGTCATCTCTAGCACTTCAGCGATGGATTTGCCGTTGAATTTGTATGCGAGTACCTCATCCTTAAATCGTTTGCCTCCGCATTTTTCGCATGGTAACTTCACACTGTCGAGGAATGCAAGGTCGGTATATACAACTCCCAACCCTTTGCAGTTCTCACAAGCTCCCTTAGAGTTAAAGCTAAACAAGCCTGGGCTGACCTTGTTCGCAGAAGCAAACGCCTTGCGCACATCATCCATAATGCCTGTATAGGTTGCGGGGTTTGAGCGTGTCGATACGCCTACCGCCGATTGGTCGATGACGATCGCATCCGGATGCTGGCTGAGAAATACCTTGTTAATCAGTGTGCTCTTGCCTGATCCGGCGACCCCTGTAACTACTGTCAGCACTCCGGTCGGAATATTTACACTCACCTTCCGCAGGTTGTGAAGTGTGGCATCCTTGATGGACAGCTTACCGGATGGTTGCCTGCAATCGTGCTTCAGCTGAAATGGCCGTTTCATATAGGTTCCTGTCAGTGTGCCGGACTCCAGCAGACCTTGGAAACTCCCTTCATACACGATGGTGCCACCGCGACTACCGGCATGAGGCCCGACGTCGACGATATGATCCGCTACCTTAATCACATCGGGATCGTGCTCAACAACAATCACCGTATTGCCCTTGTCACGCAACTTCTGAAGTAACCCATTTAATCGATGCACATCACGGGGGTGCAAACCGACACTGGGTTCATCAAAAATGTAAGTTACATCCACCAGACTGCCGCTTAAGTGTTTCACCATCTTCACACGTTGCGACTCACCGCCGGACAATGTATCCGTCTCGCGATCCAGCGTCAAGTAGTCAAGCCCGATATCCACCAGATGTTGCAACCGTTCCGTCAGCGACTTGACAATAGGAGCGGCAACCGGATCGTCGATTTCCCGGATGGTATGGATGAGCTGTCCCACTTCCATGGCGGACAAATCCGCAATGTTGAGACCGTTGATCTTGCAACTGAGAGCGGCTTGACTGAGTCTCGCGCCATGGCAACTGGGACAGATCCCCTCAGTAATAAAAGGCGCCACAGCTTTTTGTGTACGCTCGGATTTGGTTTTCACATCTTGCTTAATGTATTTGTTGGTGAACTTTTCAATGACACCTTCCACTGTAATATTAGTCGCCTTGCCTGCAAAATCCATTTTTACTTTTCTTGCTTTGGCGTACAGCAAGCGCTCCAATTCTTCATCCGAATAATCGCTCAGCTTCTTGTCGAGATCAAATTCTCCCGTCTGTGCGATGATATTCCATTCCCAGCTGTTCACTGAATAGTCCGGTAGCAAAATCGCCCCTTCATTCAGTGATTTTGACATGTCCAGCGCTTTACTCATATCAACGCTCAGTTTGCGACCGATCCCATTGCACTCGGGACACATGCCTTGAGGATCGTTAAATGAAAACATATGCGGCTGTCCAATGTAAGGCTGACCCACCCGGGAGAAAAGCAGACGGAGAATGGGAGAAATATCGGTAATTGTACCAACTGTGGAGTGAGAACCGCCACCCAGCCGCTTCTGATCCACAATCACAGCCATGCTCAGATTCTCGATTGCGTCCGCATCGGGTTGCGGAACACGTGGCAGAAAGGTACGGACGAACATACTGAAGTTTTCGTTCAGCAGGCGTTGGGATTCAGCGGCGATGGTATCAAAAACAATGGACGATTTGCCGGAACCGGACACACCGGTAAAAATAGTGATTTTTCGCTTAGGAATGCGCAAGGATACGTTTTTGAGATTGTTTTCCCTGGCACCCGAGATGACGATATACTCCTGATGAGATTCGCTCATACTTTACATCCTTTCGATCATGATAAAAGCGAGACCGGGATCGATAGATTTTGTTGATTCAGATCTTATAGTGCAAGTAAGATTGTATCAAAAAACGCAAATCACCGTTTAGGATTTCTCTATTTGCTATACTTCCTCAATTTCCACATGAAAATAAGGCAATGGCGATAAACAAATGACTATTCTATCCTTGTCGCTTGTGAAAAGGAAGCGCCTTCTAAGAAGCTTTGAAGTCATCTATCACAATGCCTACGCTTCCATTTACAACGAAAACATTTCCAAAAAGATGATGATTCTGTATAGTGAATATCGTTAAAGGAGGAAGATTCCCATGCACATACCTATCCGTTTTCTGGAAGGAAAGCAAGTCTATCTGCGTCCGGTCAGTGTTGAAGATGCCGAGTTGTACCATCGCTTTTTGTTTGATTCAGAAA
This sequence comes from Laceyella sacchari, assembly GCF_024927925.1. NCBI lineage: Bacteria > Bacillati > Bacillota > Bacilli > Caryophanales > Thermoactinomycetaceae > Laceyella > Laceyella sacchari. The sequence continues at coordinate 1,717,120 of NZ_CP103866.1, read as the reverse complement.
CAAGGCGGCTCACCGGCACGCAAAAAAGCTTTACCTTGGAACAAGTACGACAATATATCGAAGCCAAGAATCAAGACTCATCCGGGGTGCTTCTGTTGATTGCCCTAACTGAAAGTGATGAGGTGATTGGGGACATCCAGTTGTTAGAGATCTGTCCGATCAACCGTAGTTGTTATATCCGCATCGCCATCCAAAACCACACACATCAAGGAAAAGGGTATGGCACGGAAGCAATGAAACTTATGTTGGACTATGCTTTTGGTGTCCTGAATTTGCATCGGATTGAATTAAATGTCTTTGCGTTCAATGCACGGGCCATTCACTTGTATGAGAAATTGGGATTCAAAAAAGAAGGGGTGCAACGCGAGGCGTTATTTTACAATCATCAATATCACGATTCTATCATCATGAGCATACTGGAGCATGAATACCGTGAACGCTATGTCAACCAATAAGGGGTAGAGGGAGCGAAGACCGATTTTGGCGCCATCTCTCCAGTAAATGGAAAATGACTTGAGTCCAAATGGGAACTCCAAGTCATTTTTTATTGTTCCGAATTTTGTTTTGGTATTGGAACTTCCTGTATTTTAACCTTTGTCCTTGCCCAAAAAATCAAGGCTCCGTATACTCAGATCAGCGGAAAAGTACCGACTCTATGCCATTCTAGGAACTTTAGAAAGGATTGACATCGGAGTTGAAACAGCAATGGACGAAGGAAGAACTCATTGAACACTTTACTTTATTGCCTCCAGAAAGGCAACTGATTGAAACTAAGAACTTTGAGACACGGTTGGGATTTGCTGTTTTGTTTAAATACTTTCAACATGACGCTCGTTTTCCTGACGGTCCGGAAGATGTTCCTATCCCGGTGGTTGATTTTTTGGCCAAGCATCTACGAGTTAACATGGAGCACTTTGAGCAGTATGATTGGACCGGGAGAACTATTAAACGTCATCGTGATGAGATACGGAAGTTATTTGGTTTTCGCGAACATACAGCGAATGACCTCCAAGCAATTTCCCAATGGCTGTCTGACAAAGTGTTGACCCATATTCATGATATCCCTGTCTTGAAAGAGCGAGTTTACGCTACACTCCGGCAGCGGAAGATCGAGCCGCCCGTGGACAATACTGTTGAAACGTTGGTACGATCCGCTTTACATAATTATGAGCAGAAATTCTTTGCTCAAACGTTTCAACGCCTTTCATCTGCCTCTATCTCCCGAATGGACGCGATGATTGATGATTGGGCAGATGCCGAGGATGAGGTTTCTGAAGAACAAGGGGCCGAGGAATCGGAACGAATGACTTTCCGTAAGATCAATATGGGCCCAGGCCGCGCCAGCAGAAAGAACTTAGAGGAGGAAATCAAAAAGCTCAAGGAATTACGCATGTTGGAGTTGCCGCACGATCTGTTTAAGAACGTGCCCCCCAAAATCTTAAGGAAGTACCGGTTACGTGTGGTTTCGGAGAAGTTGGTGGAGATCCGCCGCCATCCACCAGAATTGCGCTATACCCTGTTGTCGGCGTTCTTTTGGTCTCGACAACAAGAGATCACCGACAGCTTAGTTGAAATGCTGATTACCATTATCCATAACATTAATGCCCAGGCTGAACGCAAAGTAGACCGCGAAATATTGCAGGAAATTAAGAAGGTTCGTGGGAAAAACAATATCTTGGCTTCCTTGTTGGAAGCCCTATTGGAAAAAAAGGATCATGTCGTTCAAGATGTGATTTTCTCCGTTGTTGAGGAAGAGACGTTGCGCGATTTACTAAAGGAATTAACCCACAATAAAGAGGTATACCGTGAAAAGGTTTATTACAAAATGCGCAGCTCTTATAGTAACAGCACTGGATCTGATTAAGAAACATATTGGCACCAAGCAAAAATTTTTTGCTGTCGCCGATGACGTGCCAATTGAAGATGTGATCCCGCCTAAGTTTAAGAAAGTGGTACTTGAGACAGATAAGAACGGTGATTTGCGCGTCAACCGTATGAACTATGAGATTTCCGTTCTCTACTCCCTGCGGGAGAAGCTGAAATGCAAGGAGATTTGGGTGATTGGGGCCAATCGCTACCGAAATCCTGACGAGGATTTGCCAGACGACTTTGAGAAACGGCGGGAAGAGTATTATGAATCCCTTGGTCTGCAAATGGATGTGGGCGCTGTGATCAACGATCTCAAACAGTCGTTACATCGTGCGTTGGATCAACTAAATCAAACCATTCCACAAAATCCGAAAGTCCGAATTACGAATCACAAGGGTGGATGGATTTCGGTTACACCATTGGATCCACAACCAGAGCCCGAACGCTTGGTTCAGCTCAAAAAGGAAATTACAAAACGTTGGTGGATGATTGAGTTAATCGATATTTTCAAGGAAGCCGATTTGCGTGTAGGTTTCACAGATGCTTTTCAGTCACTTGGGATTCGTGAGCAGTTAAGTCGTGAAGAAATCCAAAAGCGTCTGTTGCTCTGCCTTTATGGACTCGGTACCAACATGGGTCTAAAAAGAATGGCCACCGGTAACACTGATGTGACTTACGAAAACCTTCTGTACATCAAACGGAAGTTTATTCATCCAGAAAATTTGAAGGCAGCCAATGTCAAAGTCGTCAATGCCATTTTGAAGGAACGCCTAGCCGAAGTGTGGGGCGAAGCCACTACATCTTGCGCTTCTGACTCCAAAAAAGTCGGTTCTTGGGATCAAAACCTGATGACAGAATGGCATCCCCGCTACCGCGGACCTGGTGTGATGATCTATTGGCATGTTGAAAATAAGTCCGTCTGTATCCACTCGCAATTAAAGACCTGCACATCTTCGGAAGTGGCTGCAATGATCAAAGGATTGCTCCAACATGCCACCGAAAAAAAGTTGATCGGAATTACGTGGACACGCATGGTCAAAGCGAAGTTGGTTTCGCCTTCTGTCATCTACTTGGTTTTAAGTTGATGCCCCGATTCAAAAATATCGGCTCACAGAAGCTCTATAAACCCGATCATGGCATGGCCGATGCATATCCGAACCTGCAACCGGTTCTGGCCAAAAATCCAATCAACTGGGATCTGATCCGGCAGCAATACGACCAAATGGTGAAATATGCTGCGGCCCTGAGATTCAACACCGCAGAAACCGAAGCCATTCTCAAGCGATTCAGCCAAAACCGGACCCATCCCGTTTATAAAGCCTTAAGTGAGTTGGGCCGCGTGATCAAAACGATTTTTCTGTGTGAATACCTACAGCACGAGGAAATCCGGCGTGAGATCCATGAAGGGCTGAATGTCGTTGAAAACTGGAACTCCGCCAACAGCTTTATCTTCTTTGGACGTAACGGGGAAATCCAAAAGAACCAAGTGGATGAGCAAGAGATCGCCATATTGAGCCTGAACTTGCTTCAAAACTGTCTGGTCTATATCAACACCATCAAAATTCAGAATATCATCAAGGAGCAAGGATGGCTGAACAAGCTTACAACAGAAGATTTGCGCGCACTCAGTCCTCTGATTTACAACCATATCACTCCATATGGCAAATTTAACGTTGATTTGGATAGGCGATTACCAATATAGGAGGCGAAGTGCCATTAAACACCGAACCCCGCCAAAAAAGAAGGCCCGGGAGCTGGCCAAATACCTTCGTGAAGAACGGCCAGATTATGATTACCTAAAAAGCGTATTCCGGCACCTGCGTGCCGAGTTGGAAGTCGATGTGCCAAAGGCAAATAAAAAATTACCTTACGTGCCTCACAGAAGACGAGATTAAACGCTATTATGAAGCCGTCTGGAAGGCGAAGAATTTTCAAGACATGATGATTATAAAGACCCTACTGTATACGGGCGTTCGTGTGAGCGAACTCATTAACATCAAGCTGACCGATATTGATTTCCAGCGCTGCCAGATCCGGGTGAACCAAGGGAAATGCAAGAAGGACCGGATCGTGCCGTTCCCGACCGCCTTCAAAGAGTTGTTGGCCATGCATGCCGATCGCGTAGCGAAAAAGGGTGCTGTCTACCTTTTTGAATCGTCCTGGAAGAAAAAATACAGCGACCGCGGCATTCGAAAAATCCTCAAGAAGTATTCCGATCAAGCCGGCATGGTTCAATCCATTTCGCCGCATAAGTTACGCCACTTCTTGTTAACATGGCTCAAGAAACAAGGTATTGACGATGCACTAATCCAACCTTATTCTGGACATGCAAGCCGTAAATCGCTTGAAGTGTATTCTAAGTTGGCCATTACTGATGCACAGGAAGAATATGAGCGGGTTATTCATGAGTTTCCCATATAACAGAGCCTCTTATAAAGCGCAAAACCGATCCTTTATTGAGGATCGGTGAGAATGTTGACAAACCCTGCGAATCAACTTTGTTGATCGCAGGGTTTTTGTATATAAAAGGGATATAAACAATTAATGGATGAATATCAACCCATATAAACTTAAAACCACCTCCCTTACCTGCTCTCGAAAGCAGCATAGCCAACTTTTTTATGTTTTGAGCCACAGCAGTTAGGAGGCATTGCTCTTGAATTTTTGCAAGCCCCCTGTAGCGTGCGTATCGAAGACCATGAAGTTCCTTCGCGTCAGCGAAGCTACGTTCAATCGTTTCTTTTCGACGCTTATATAAAGTTTTTCCACGTGGGCTCAAGCGATTTTGTCTAACCCACTCTTTTGCATCTTCCCATACATGACGTGTTAGGATTTTTGTGTGGTTCTTTGACTTTGTGCAATTCTTAAGAAAAGGACATTGCTTACAAATCTCGGGATTGGATTTGTACTGTCTGTATCCTTCACGGTTGGTCGTTCGATATGTAAGTTGATGCTTTGCTGGACAAAGATATACATCTTGCTCAGGAATATACTTAAATCTCCATTTCGGAAAGAGGTCTTTATCTGGTCGAAAACTCCGATGTGCAATAACCGTAAAGATTCCTTGTCCTCTCAATTCACGACAAATAGGCATAGTTAAATAACCAGAATCCAGAGCAACAGCTTTCACCGAAAAGCCGAAGCGGCTTTTCTGACGATTTAACCTTTCTAAATAAGGAACTGAATCATGGACATTTCCTGGTGTAACAAATACATCTGTAATGAAGTTATGTAAACCATCGACAGTACGATGATCGAGATAGAAAAAGCCTTCGGGTTTTCCATCTCGAACCATATAACCACTATCTGGATCGGTCGTACTTACACGAATTTCTTTCGTTTCAACCTTTATGGGCTTTTTTTTTAAAGGCTTCTTTCCGTGCTCTTCTCGATCTTGCTCAATTGCTTGTTCTAAATCATCCATATATCCTTTGGGAGTAACTTTAACTAATTGTTTTTTGAACTTTCCTTTATTGGCATTGGCTTTAAGAAAAGTGGAGTCACTAAAAAGCTCTTTTCCTTGAATAAATCCATGTTGGATCGCCTGAATGACAATTTCATCAAATATTTCCTGATAAATAGTGGAGCTTTGGAACCGTCTTCGACGGTTTTGACTGAAAGTAGATGCATGTGGGACTGGGTCGGTTAGAGATAACCCTACAAACCAACGGTAAGCGATGTTAACTTTAATCTCCTCAATGAGTCGGCGTTCGGAACGAATGCCGAACAAATATCCAATGAGTAGCATTTTAAATAACATAATTGGGTCAAGACATGGACGCCCATTATCTTGGCAGTATAATTCTTTACATTTCTCAGCAATGAAGGAGAAGTCGATCGTTTCATTAATTTTCCGTAACAAGTGATCTCGTGGAACTAATTCTTCTATGTTAACTAGTTCTGGTTGATGTTCTTTACTCGGGTTTGTTCTAAACATAGAAAAAACTCCTTATAGAGTGTTTTTTATTGATTCGACAAAAAAGGCTGCTGACCCTGCCTTTCAAGGCAGTTTGTCAGCAGCCTCACCGATCCTTTATTGAGGATCGGTTTTTATATAATAAATTTCTCAAAAGAGAAATTTGGAAAGGCTTTCGTAATCTCTTGCTTTTAGGAAGTGGTTCATTTGATTAAGAGTTAATACACCCTGTTCACCCAAATACTTCGTTTTACTGTTAAGCTCCTCCACAGTTTGCTCAACAGAAGGCAAGTAACTCTGAGCTTTTTTTGTATCCCCAAGCATCGTGTAGAAATGGGAAAGAGCAATCGCCACAGCAGCAGAGTGGAACGAACGATCCAATGGTCTTTTCCATTTCAAGATAGATGAGGTAACCAACGCGTCTTCCGTACCCAACACTTCTGTATCTGGAAAAATGGTGTTGACCATATCATCGAGAAACAGAGAGTTATGGATAAACTCATGGTACATGCACTCGGCATAATCGATAACGGTCCAATCAGGCTGAGGATTGAGCCAAATCAACCCGATTAGACTGGAAACGGAATCACCGCCATTACCTTCCTTCTTAATGAAGTACAATGTACCAATCAATTGAGTCATAAGATAATGCAGATTCGGATGCAAGATTTTGATAAGGTCCAATGCTTTCTCCATTTTGTATTGGATCATTTCTCGTTCCTCATCATTGAACAAATGCTTGCCATCCGCCACGTCTTCTGGAGACAACATGGTGGATTTTACAATCAGGTTAGTAAGGGCTTCGTTGTCGAATTGCATATGGATACCATTAGGCTTGTTCGGAATAGAAGAGGATTGTAAGGTATTGATCACGTCAAAGAATAACCTTTTACGATTTTCTTCTGAGATTGGGGTTTCCGGATTAAAAACCGTGATAATTGTTTCAATGTTTTGTATAATGTTTTTAGAGTGCAGAAAAGGAAAACATGTTTGTTTGCCCTGCTTTGGCTGGACACACGACATACAGAAACCTCCTTTTTAAGAAGTGCAGGGAAGGGCCAGTTCCCTGCACTTAACTGATTAGGTGGCTTACTTCTTCTTGTTTTCGTCGTGGATCATCATTACCAGCAAAGCGGGGCTTTTGCTTTCGTAATGATTTTTGGAATAAAGCAAAATCCTTTCTTTTGCTTTTGCCAGCACCTCCTAAAAAATTTATTGAGAACAAAAACTTCGGATACCGAAGTCATCTATATTATATCATTAAAATATGGAAAATAGTTAATATTTAATTTTTTTCTAAAATAATCAGACGAAGTGAGGTTAACCCAATGTGATTAATAGGTGTTTCGTCGATTGATCACTTTTATCATTTGAAAAAAGAGGTGCTTCCATGAAAAAAAATATCTCTTTTCAAATGCTTTGGTTGAGTCAATCCCTATCCAATTTGGGAGATTCGTTATACATTCTGTCAATCGTTACAGTGATCTACAAAATTACCGGCTCGGCGTTTATCTCAGGGCTCTTTCCTTTACTTCGCGTGATTGCTCAGGCAATCAGTACGATCTTGGTACCGTTGGTGATGGATCGAATGAAATTGCTTCACTTAATTTGGATTTCTCAAGTGGGGCAAACCTTGTTATTTGCAGTTATGGCTTTGTTGGATCTAGATGGGCATTCCACCTGGCTGACAATGACCCTGCTTTTCTTAGTCTTTTGGATTTCTGTAATCCACGGATGTGCTCTACCTGCAAGGAATGCACTAACTCCTCGTTTGGTTTCGGCAGATTACTTAATGAAAGCGAATAGCTTACTGACGACTTCGGATCAATTCGTTTTGCTTGTAGGGTGGTCGCTTGGAGGGGTATTGGTTTATTACCTCGGTACAACATCGGTGATGTTGATCACCACTGGGCTCATGGTTTTATCAACACTCTGCCTTTTATTTGTGACAGACTCCTCCAATGAAGAGTCCTTATCAACGAAGAACTCTGGAAAATGGAAACAAATCATCGATGGATGGCAGTATATCTGGAAAGATCTCGATCTGAGGATCATTTCATTTATGGAACTGGTATCTAATTTTGGCGGCGCCATCTGGACCGGTTCCATTCTACTCGTTTTTGTCAAAGAAGCATTAAACAAAGGGGAAATCTGGTGGGGATTCATCAATTCTGGCTACTTTGTGGGCACGATTTTAGGTGGGCTGATTGTCTGGAGTTTGTCACGGATCATCGAGGAAAGAGTGAAACAGAGCATTTTATGGGGATGTGCAATACTGAGTGCTGCCACTTTCTGTTTTGCGATTAATTCGAATCCTTGGTTGGCGCTCTTCCTATCCTTTGCAATGGGTCTTCCCAACCAGTTACGAAGTATTGCTCAAAGAACATTTATTCAAGCTCAAACTCGTGAGGATATGTTGCCAAAGGTTTTTGCAGCGGTAACAACCATTATGTTCGTTACATTTGGTTTTTCAGTTCTAATCATGGGAGCAATTGCAGACTTCTTGGGGGTTAGAACGGTTTACATGATCACTGCCTTACTATTCACCCTTACCACGGTTCTGTCACTATTTATCAAAACTAGGCGTCTTAATGCTACCAAAGAAGAACATGTACAGAGTAAAATAATGACCAAGTAGAATATATCAAATGACTTGAGTTACCTAAATGGTTTCTCAAGTCATTTTCCATTTTATGGGGAGATGGCACCAAAATTGGTCTTCGCTCCCTCTACCCCAATAAAGCGAGCCAAATATTTGGCTCGCTTTATTGGTTATTTTCGTCGCTTTTGGCTGAGGTGTTGCCATCCCATAACTCGCCCCATGTCGAACATAGCAAGAATGATCAAACACGTATTAGCGCCGTCTAGTATAGTGAAATCAGCGGGAAGGAGGATGGACTTGGATCAGGACAAATCCTTGGCTGATACGATCGAGAAGACCTTGCGCTACATCGATCAACATCTCGACTCCAATCTGAATCTGTCTACATTGGCTGAACAATCGGCTTATTCCCCTTACCACTTTCACCGCGTTTTTCATCGCATCGTAGGCAAAACGGCTGCCAATTACATTCGCAAACGGCGGCTGTCCAAAGCGGCGGAGGAACTTGTCAGCAGTGATAAGCGCATATTGGAAATTGCGGTGGCGTTTGGCTTTTTCTGCCAAGAATCTTTTACACGGATTCTGCCGCCTGAACCAATCATGCATCACGTTAAGAATGTTCATACACCTTGTGTTAAGATAACATAGACAAGGTCCCCAAGGTCTAGCATCTTCGGAGGTAGTTATGAACATCAATGTAATTCATTCTTTTGATTTGTCACTGGATGAGATGAAGGCCATTCAGCAATCACTCCGGCAACAGATTCAGATCACTCCCTATCCGGGGCAACCCAAAGATGTGGCCGGTGTAGACTTAGCTTACTTTCCAGATGACCGCCGAGCTGTCGCCGTCATTGTTATCATGGATTATGCCACTCAGCAGATAAAAGAAACCGTCTACCATATTGATGAAGTGGTTCAAGAGTATGTACCCGGATTCTTGGCTTTTCGTGAACTTCCCCTCTTTCTCAAGGCTTGGGAAAAGCTTCATTATGAGCCAGATTTGGTTTTCTTTGATGGGAATGGCATGTTGCATCCCGAACGCGTCGGCTTGGCAACCCATGCTTCTTTCTTCATTGGCAAACCGACCATCGGCATTGCCAAAACGCACTTCATTGGAGAATATCCCGAACCTCAAAAAACTCAAGGAAGTGTGGAGTGGATCAAAGATCAGGGAGATGTAGTGGGAGCAGTCCTCCGGACCCAAGATGGCGTCAAACCCATCTATGTGTCTGTAGGCAATTACATCGATTTACCTTCAGTGCTCAGACTGACTCAGCACTTCGTCGGCAAGGAAAGCCGCATTCCCGAAATCGTAAGACAAGCCGATTTGTTAACGAAACAGCTTCGTAAACAAGCTTTGGCTGAAGAAGCTTGAAGAAACAATTAAGCCGTCCTAGATGGGCGGCTATATTAAATTATGATTAATTGAGTGAGAGGATGGAATGTGACGCTGATCTGTGGGTATATACCCTTGGGCAAAGAACTCCATTCTTGGCACAACTGCATGCCCCTTGAAGACAAATGTTACGCTTAGTCATTAAGGCTGAACCCTTTTCCTATCTTTTTTGCCTCTTTTTCTAACTGCTTCTCTATGTATGCTAGACCATGTTGCTGCGCTTCTTTCACTGCTTTAATATCTCCATAAGTAAAATCGACGTAATCGTATTTATACTTAGCTATTAGAATATCGCTTTCAGGATAGGGATATTTCTCCCATAACCACTCAACATCTTCCACCAGATTATCAATGCTTGCAACACATTGGACACCACCAAATTGAAGGAAAACCTTTTTATGTGGCTGTTTCTCATGTTCACCCGACGAAAAGAAGTCAACTGCCTTTGGCGGAAATCCTAAAATGGTTCCCAGTAAGCGATGGTATACTTCTGTATATGGCTTAATATGTTCATTGCCTTTGATGTATTTTAGGTAGATTTCCTCTTTTAATTCTTCATCGTAGAAAAATAAATGTTCCTCTCCTTCTTCATCAGAAGGAAGAGCAGGAAACAAGGTTTTGTCTATGCAAGGGTAGTTTCGTTTGAGCAAGTCAAACTTCGACCATTGAGCAGAAGAAAAGATCACTTTCTTGATTCCTAAAAGGAAAAAGCGTTCAAATACGCCTGAGTAAACCATTATTCATATCCTTTCTTAAGAAAATAGGAGAGTCTAATATTAGATTCTCCTATATCGTGTAATGAATGTTTGAAATTTCTATCCATTTACCCCTAAGACGAAAGCCAATCTGCCAAATCCAATTGAGTCACCGGAAAGTCTTGTTCGATGTCCCGGCGAGTGCGGTGGATCACATCAACCCATTCCTCTGACAACTGCTTAAAGTCCAGCGCTTGATGATAAAAAACATAGATGGCAACCCGACGCAGTTTCATGAAAACAGGTAACTGCAACCACCAAAAGGTATCCAGCTGATGTTCGGTCTCATATCCGCGTTTAAAGTGCGTCAAGAAATGGGCGGCGAATGCCTTTTCTCCATCCCATCGGCCCGGCGGTTTGCCGAATCTTGCCAACGCGTGATAAAGAATGACTGCAATATCATTGATGAACCAATGATAACAACAATCGTCGAAATCAAATACCATGATACGGTTATCATCAATGAAAAAGTTACGCATATGCAGATCATGATGAATCAAACCGTAACTGTTGGAGTCTTTGGAAAACGAATGCAATTGATCCATCAACTCTCTCGCTCTTAGCAATACTTGCGTTTCAGATTGTGGTATGCTTTCTTCAATCTTTAACAAGTCATCTTCCCACCACTGGCGCCTGCGAGCTGGAACCGCCGGAGTATATACACTCGCTTGGGCGTGCAACCAGCCCGTTAACTTCCCCCACATATAATAAAACTGTTCATTCCAATCCTCTTGCCTTGGCAAACGCCCTTGGGCTTTCACGAACAAAACGGCGTGCCATCCCTGTTCTGTGCTTGCTACCAGATTGCCGTCACTGGTTGGAATGACATCGGCGACTGGCCCTCCCTTCTGGGCGAGATAATGTACAAAATCAGCTTCGGCCAGCACTTCATCCAATGTTCGGCGCTGCACAGGAGTTAACCGAAGAATGGTGGGATGTTCCGGGTTCTCGTGTTCATATACCTTATTCACATTGCCAGCAAGCATTGTCAATCGGGCTGGATTGAGGTTGTATTTCTTGGCGATATGGGATAAGGTTTGATCTGATACATCAGGAATCTGTTGATTCATATTGTATTCTCCTTATCATGTGTTATACTTTCTGATTGTTTTTTATTTAGCTTTTGTTTGCTTTGCAAACTTGTTTGGGTTTAAATTTAGTTTGTGATACCTGAATTTTCAATTCTTTGCAAACGTACTGTTTATCCGCATCTTAATATGGCCTGATACATTCCTTTGGCGAGAATCTTCAGTGCCAGCTGTACGCGTACCTCCTCAGCGGCTGCGGAAAGAGGCCTTACGATAAACCGTTGGCAGACAGATCTTCTAGCTCTTTTTGTATATCGTCGAATATGTTTTTGCCTCCGGCCAAATAGATCAAATGGGTCAGATAGCGGCCAATATTTTGAGTATCTCTGTACACAGTCCCGTCAGAAAGTTAAAAATTCAGACTCCGATTTATATCTGCACCCCATTTTTTCGTTGCGGCTATTCATATTCTGCCCGGATCTTATATCACACACTTTATCTTGCCTGAATATGAGTTTGCGCCCATCAAACGTAATGACCACCTGCCGTAAATACCTGGTACCCTGCATGTTGTAAATAGCACGCACATTAAAAAAAGGATAGCAATGATATATATTTTTTCTTCATAAGCGATGGCGGACAGTTGACGATTGCCTGTCCGGCATTTATCAGATCCATTTTTTCCAGATTTCATTGCTAGTTAAAGAATTGGGTAGAAGCAAAAGCGACGTGTTTCACTGCTGCGAATGCCGAACAATCTTAATCTTATTCTAGCAATGAGAAAGAATATTCACCAGATATGCTCCCATAAAATAAACAGCCGACTCCCCTGTCGGCTGAGATTCTCTCTAATCATCAGACATATCCAAAAACTCCTGAATAATTTGCTCCTTTACTTCTTTTACAGGAAACCGTTCCGGGTAAGTGGACAGCATGAACATGGTTCCTTGAAGCACGGATGAAAAGTATAACGAACGCATCCTTGGTTCCTTGACTCCCAGCCTTTCAAAGGGGTAAGTCCGAGATACGTGTAAAATATACAGTTGCAAATGGGGTAAGTTGGAAAAAGCCGATTCCTAGTAAAGGAACGGCTTTACAATTATTTATAGATATCACATGCTCTCGTACTCTTTGACCACCTTATAAAATGAGTTCTTTTTCAACCCAAGTAATCGCATGAATTCAACGCCTGTAATCTCTTTGTTTTTCCATCTCGGATAGTGAGAGGCTAATAACTGGCGTTGCTCATGGGACAGCGTCTGTAAATTGATCTTGGGTCTTCCTAAATGTTTACCTTGAGCTTTTGCAAGCGATATGCCTTCAGCTTGGCGCTGTTTGATTTTCTTCCGTTCTTGTTCGGCAACATAGGAGAGGAGACTCAAAAACTGGTCCTCCATGAGTTTGCCGATATCCCCTATCTCTCGATATTTGCGGCTATCAAACAATGTTTCGTTTTCCAACACCACAATATCTGCTTGAATTTCCCTCGTAATCTGTTTCCATTCCTGGATGATCCCATCATAATCCCTGCCAAGGCGATCAAGAGCGTCAAGATAAAGAAGATCCCCTTTGCGTAGGATACGCTTCATCGTCTGGTAACCGGGCCGCTCAAAATCCTTCCCACTTTGCTTATCAACGAAGATCATCCGTTCCTCGATTCCTAACTCCAACATTTTTTTGATTTGGCGTTCCTCATTCTGATCTGCAGATGAAACACGAACATAACCGATTTTCACCATGAACTTCCTCCAGAAAATGCATTTTCTACCTGTTATTGTATCTGATTACGTTTCCAAAGGTATATGTATTTTCATAAACGTTTAAAAAGTGATTTTCATACATTTTTAAACGCATCAATCTGCATGTATTTCATAGTTTTTAAAGGTCTACCTTTAAGGACATTGCAATAAATAAAACATCAACTTTTTTTGATTTATCTATTTACCCATCAAAATTATTTGATGTATAATTGAATCAAGAAAAGTTGATATGAAATAACAGGAGAGTGAAAACGATGTTATTAAAACCCCATGTAGCGATTAACGTGAAAGACTTGAACAAATCTGTTGTTTTCTATACGCAATTGTTTGGCGTCGAGCCGGTGAAAGTTCGCCCTGGATATGCTAAGTTTGATCTGGAACAACCAGCCTTGAATTTTACTTTAAATGAAGGCGGAGAAGTAAGTGGCGGACTGAATCATTTGGGGATTCAAGTAAAATCCACTGAAGATGTTTTGGCTACCAAAGAACGTCTTCAAAAAGAGGGACTGACTACTTTTGACGAGATGAATACAACTTGCTGCTATGCTCGCCAGGATAAAATTTGGGTCACCAGCCCGGATGGACACCGTTGGGAAGTGTTTACAGTATTAGCAGATAGCGAAGATAAATCCAATGAATCGCCCGTTTGTTGCACATTGGACGAATCCAAACAAACAGAAACCGATTGCGGCTGCTCATAATCAGCAAAAAGGAGGTGGGCATGATGTCCTTATCTGCAGAAAAATTTGCTCAAATCGCTAAGGCCCTAAGCGATCCGATTCGCATCAAAATCCTCGATCTCATCCAATCTGGGTACGATCAACTGGGTGCTTCGCCTCCTGTTGCTTGTTGTTCTGGTGGTGTTTGTGTTTGTGATATTCAAGAGCAAATGAATATGGCGCAATCCAAAGTGTCTTATCATCTGCGAGAATTAAAAAATGCAGGTCTCCTTCACGAGACCAGGGTAGGAAAATGGAATTTTTATGCGATCAACTATACTACGATGAAGTTATTTCAAGACGAACTCCAGCGCCGTTATCTCTTGGAGACTGAAACTGTCGGAACAAATCTGGATCATTAACTTAAACAGAAAGACAGGAGGATCCCATGGTTATCATTCGTTCAGCCCTTCCCTCGGATGCTTTGGCTATTACTGAAATATATAACCAAGGAATTCAAACACGACGAGCCACTTTTGAAACATCCTTATATACAGTGGAAAACAGGCGGAAATGGATCGTTGAGCAAGAGGAGCATTATCCCATCTTGGTAGCGGTGCTTGATGAATTGGTAGTTGGCTTTGCATGTGTCCATCCTTACCGATCTCGAGACTGCTACCGGGGTATTGGTGAATTTTCCATTTATATTCGAGATGGTTATAAAGGCCGGGGAATTGGGAAACATCTGCTCCATTCACTGGTGGAAGCATGTGCGAAGCGTGGTTACTGGAAACTGGTCTCAAGAATCTTCGATTTCAACCATGCGAGCAGGGCCTTGTGTCGAGCCTGTGGGTTTCGAGAAGTTGGAATCTATGAAAAACATAGTAAATTAGATGGCGAATGGCTTGATTGTGTCATCGTTGAAAAGCTAATTATAGAAAACCTTGATTAACGGATAAAGAGTCATATCCCTTTGTACAGGGAGTGACTCTTTATTCGTTATTTCCCTTCTTTCGCAAACTTTATAACCCGTGCTTCAATTTGGTCTCGAACGCGGCGGAACACTTCCCATACTTCTTCCTCAGTTCCCTGGGCTTTGGCTGGATCTTCAAATCCCCAATGATCACGGTGAACATGAGGAGGTGTCATCGGGCATTTATCGTTGGCATCGCCGCAGAGAGTGATAACGTAGTCCGCTTTATTCAGCAACTCCGGATCAATGATCTCGGATGTTTGATTGGAAATATCGATTCCTTTCTCCGCCATGACTTTCACTGCTTTTGGATTAAGTCCATGTGCCTCAATCCCTGCGCTGTATACGTCAAATCGATCGCCTAAATATTTCTTTCCAAACCCTTCCGCCATTTGACTGCGGCAAGAGTTTCCTGTGCAAAGGAAGTAAATAATTTTCCTATCTGACATCGTTGTTCTCTCCTCTTTGGAATATAGATTTTAGCTTGATTCAATCATTTTTTGTGCAAAGTATTTGCGTCGGAACCAAAATGCGACGTTTACGAGTCCAATCAATACCGGCACTTCTACAAGTGGACCAATGACAGCAGCAAAAGCAGCCCCTGAGTTAATACCGAAGACACCGATCGCAACTGCGATGGCCAACTCAAAGTTATTGCTTGCGGCAGTAAAGGAAAGAGAGACCGTTTTTGAATAATCTGCTCCAACCTTTTTGCCCATATAAAACGAAACAAGAAACATTACAACAAAGTAAATTAACAGAGGAATGGAGATTCGAATTACATCCAACGGTAATTGAAGGACCAACTCACCTTTTAAGGAGAACATGACAATAATCGTGAACAGCAATGAAATGAGTGTAATGGGGCTGATTACAGGAATGAATTTAGTCTCATACCATTCACGTCCTTTAGCTTTCACCAATGCAAGACGGGTGATCATGCCGGCAACGAAAGGAATTCCCAAGTAGATCAAAACACTTTCGGCGATTTGGCCCATGGTAATATTGACGACATCTCCTTCTAATCCCAACCATTTCGGTAAAACCGTGACGAAAATATACGCGTAAACTGAATAGAAGAGAATTTGAAAAATCGAGTTGAAGGCAACTAACCCAGCGGCATATTCTCTGTTTCCATTTGCTAAGTCGTTCCAAACAATAACCATAGCAATACATCGAGCAAGACCGATAAGAATAAGACCAACCATGTATTGAGGATCATCTCTTAAGAAAAGGATAGCTAACACGAACATCAAAATAGGACCAATCACCCAGTTTTGGATCAGAGATAAACTGAGGATCCGGTAGTTCCGAAATACTTGCCCGATTTCCTCATATCGAACTTTGGCCAGTGGAGGGTACATCATCAAAATCAATCCAATGGCAATAGGAATGGATGTAGTACCTACCTGTAGTTCTGTTAAGACTTTCACCATACCTGGAAATAGATAACCGGATCCAATACCAATAACCATGGCAAGAAAAATCCATAACGTAAGATAACGATCCAAGAAGGAGAGTCTTCTCATGACTCCACTCATTCCATCACGACCTTTCTTAATAAGTTTTAGGATGAGGACGGAGCATTAATCGCAGACTACTTTTCGCCCACTTTTCTTTAACTCCTCGATTTCACTTCGCATATCTGGAAGTGTCTCTAGTACCGATTGAAAGAAAGGGTACATGGAGCCATCTAATGAATAGAAAACCCATTGACCATTCCGGCGTTCTTTCACCAACTTCGCGTTCTTCAATTTCCGCATGTGTTGAGAAACGGCCGGCTGCGTCATATTCAAAATTGCTACCAGCTCACATACGCATAATTCCTCCACTTTTAGTAAAGCGAGAATACGCAAGCGAGTTTTGTCCGCCAAGGCTTTATGACACTCCGCCATCTGCTCCCAATCCATCATATTCATCACCTCATCATTATATAAGCATGTACTTATATTTTTGTCAAAGATGAAAATAAAAATAACCAGTTCTAAATAAAACTGATCAGGGTCATGACAGTCTCGACACCACCATGATTTATGTGAAAATAAACATGACTACAGCATGAGGGGGGATTGACCTTGGCATCCATTGAACGTACTGCATATCCCCGGCTCAAGCGTTCATACACCGAAAAAGAGTTGGAACGGGTATATAAACCTTCAAGCGAAGAAGTTCGATTTGTATACGAATTAACACGGGGTCCAAAATCCTTGCTAAGCGCAATGATTTTGTTGAAGACTTCGCAACGGTTGGGCTATTTTCCTAAACTCGAAGAAGTGCCTACTCAGATTGTCGATTATATCCGTGACCGAATGAAACTACCTCCAGAAGTTGTTCCAGGATATGATAAACCACGAACTCGGTATCAACACCAGACAGCTATCCGGAAATTCCGAGGCATCCAATCCTACGGGAAGGAAGCCCAACGGATTGCCTTAGAGGCGGTGCAAAAGGCAGCCCAAGTCATGGATCATCCGGCAGACTTGATCAATGTGGCCATTGCCGAACTGATTCGGCAAAACTATGAACTCCCAGCTTTTAGTACGCTGGATCGTTTGGCGCGTCATATCCGAAAATCGGTCAATGACGGATTTTTTGAAATGGTGTTCCAACGTCTAGGCAATCAGGAAATCAAACGGTTGGATGAATTACTGGAACGGGGAGAATCTCACTATAGCGAATACAATCGTTTGAAAAACCTTCCTAAAAAGCCCAAGTTGTCGGAGATCCGGGAGCGGTTGGATCATTTGGCCTGGTTAACAACTTTTGGGGATGCAAGACCGTACTTAGAGGGCATCTCACCGGCCAAAGTGAGCCATTTTGCGGCTCAAGCCAAAGCACTGGACGCACGGGAGATGAAAGATTTTTCACAGGCAAAACGAGCCGCACTTCTTCTCTGCCTGATCTATCGCTCCCAAACAAAGACACGAGATCACCTTGGAACCTTGTTTATTAAGCGGATGGCCAGCCTCCATAAGGCTGCTAAAGAAGAATTGGAGCAAATAAGAGAGCAACACCGGGAGAAAACAGAGTCCTTGGTTTTGGCATTCACAGAAGTGTTACAAGCCTTACAGGATAATCCTGAAGATGCGGAAGCGGGACGCTTGATCAAAGAGGTTTTAGCTTCCCGAGGGAGCATTCCGGATCTTCTCGATGATTGTGAAGCCGTCGCTTCCTGCCAAGGAAACAACTACCTGCCCTTGATTCTTAAGTTTTTTCGGCAGAATCATCGCCCCGTCTTGTTCCGGCTGATTAATTCCCTTCAGCTTGATTCCACTTCAGAGGACGGCCGTCTAATTCAGGCCCTCGAATTTGTGAAGAAACACCAAAATAGCCGAAAAGAGTGGCTCCAAGATGAAGTGGATTTGTCGTTTGCTTCTGATGCTTGGCGCCGTATCATCCGGGTTAAACAGCGTGTTGGCGGATATCAAATTGCTCGCCGCCATTTAGAGGTGTGTGTGTTCTCCTACTTGGCAACGGAACTGAAAACAGGAGATGTCTGCATTCAAGATTCTGATGACTTTGCCGATTACCGCGAGCAACTTCTATCTTGGGAAGAATGCCAGCCTCTTTTATCTGAATACCTTGATGAAATGGATTTTCCTGAACAAGGGAAAGAGTTTGTCCAACAATTACAGGAATGGATGAACCACACTTGCCGAACTGTCGATTGCAAATACCCTGACTCTGATGCTGTTGTCATCAACGAAAAAGGGGAGCCGGAATTAAAGAAAGTCCGGGCAAAAGAACGTACAGTGGATCAAAAGCATTTGGAGAAATTAGTCCTTGAAAGGATGCCGGAACGGAGCATCCTTGATATCTTGTGTAACGTAGAACATTGGATCAGATGGACACGTCATTTTGGGCCGCTATCTGGATCTGATCCGAAACTGGAAAGACCGACGGAACGATATATCCTCAATACCTTTACGTACGGCTGCAATCTTGGACCTGCCCAAGCTGCTCGGCATATGCGGGGGTTGGTCACTCCTAAGATGCTCTCATTCGTGAACCAGCGCCACGTGACGGCACAAAAACTGGATCAAGCAATTAAAGATATCATCAATGAGTATTACCGGTTCGATCTTCCCCAACTTTGGGGCAGTGGTAAAACGGCCGCCGCGGACGGAACCAAATACGATATCTATGAGGAAAATCTATTGGCTGAATATCATATCCGGTACGGAGGATACGGTGGTATCGCTTATCACCATGTATCCGATAACTACATAGCGTTATTCAGTCACTTCATACCCTGCGGGGTCTGGGAAGCTGTTTACATTCTTGATGGCTTACTGAAAAACAAATCCAATATTCAGCCTGATACCGTACATGCGGATACCCAAGGACAATCCACACCCGTGTTTGCCTTGGCCCATCTGTTAGGAATCAAGTTGATGCCCCGGATTCGAAACTTGAAAGACTTGACGTTTTTCCGCCCCTTTGAAGGCGTTCGCTATAAGCACATTGACTCCCTTTTTACTGAAACAATCAATTGGAAACTCATTGAAACCCATTGGAAGGATTTACTTCAGGTCGTACTTTCGATCAAGGCCGGAAAAATCTCTTCAGCTACATTGCTTCGTAAACTGAGTAATGACAGCCGTAAGAACCGACTATACAAAGCGTTTCGAGAGTTGGGGCGGGTAGTGCGAACCGTGTTTTTACTGGAATATATTTCAGACTTGGAGCTTCGCCAACAAATCACAGCTACCACAAACAAGGCTGAAGCTTATAATGGCTTTTCTAAATGGCTCTTTTTCGGCGGTGAAAGCATTATTGCTGATAATGATCCAGAAGAGCAAGAAAAGGTGATTAAGTACAATGATCTTGTTGCAAACGCAGTTATTCTTCAAAATGTAGTGGACTTAACAGCCGTGCTACGGGAGTTGACCAGAGAAGGATACGGAATCGAAAGTGAAGCCGTAGCTACTTTGAGTCCTTACATGACCAGTCACATAAAGCGCTTTGGTGACTATGTAATTGACATGGACAATGCACCTGAGCCCCCAGAACCACAATTAATCCTGCCAACTAGCATTGTGGAATAGCAAGTCATAAACTAACCAGCTCCCTTAACGTGAAACAGGCAAGGGAGCTGGTGTTATTTTGATTTGGAACAAATTTCTATTTATAACTGTATATTTTACACGTATCTCGGACTTACCCCTCAAACATATCACACTGATGTTCAAATTGTCTGGTGATTTCCTCAACCAAGCGCTTACTGTATTTTGCCACCACTTCGTCAGATTCTGGTTGCGTTTGCAGATGGAGATAGAAACGGAACACTTCGGGTTTTCGATAGACATTATCTATCACGCCCTCGACAATATGCTTGAGCTGTCCGGCAGGCGTCTCAATGGCCTTGGCTTCTTCCATCACCTGAACCAATTCACTGATTCTGTCCTCGACCATCGTCGCCAGAAGCTCCTCTTTCCCTTTGTAGTAGTTGTAAAGAAGGCCTTTGGATATGCCAGCGTGTTTGGCCACATCATCAACTGACGTGGCGTGATACCCTTGTTTCATGAACAATTCCATTGCCGCGATCCGAATTTTCTCTTTGGTCATCCGCCGAATACGTTCGTTTTCTTCTTTCGTGCGTGGCATCACTTTTTTCCTCCAAATTTAGTACTCCGTAACACCAGCTCATTATTGAATGATCATACACTCAATACAAAAACGGAGAATAGAGGGAATAAAATAAACCATTTCAACAACTGCATCGATTCGTCCTAATGGCCGACTTGAACACGCGGTGCTACTTCAGCTCATCTGATCAATGCCCTTTCCCTGTTCCCATCACTAATAAAAAATGCGCTGATCAAAGCGATGATGCTTCCAATCAAGCCATATAGAAACATACGGTGAATGCCGCTCATAAAATCTGTCGCTTCCGTCAAAAACATCCCCATGATGGTCACACCCACCGCAGTGCCAATATTGCGAGTAAACATTAGAAAAGATGTAGAAACCCCTTTTTGATGCGCTTGAACCAGCTGTTGAGCTCCAATCACACCGGTTGTAGACAACAATCCGAAAGCAAATCCTTGTACGACCATCACAAAGAATGCATACCAAAATCCATGTTCCGCTTGTAACAATACCAAAAGCACGCCCGACACTGTAAGCGACAAACTCCCAATAATAAATAAGGGTCTATAGCCATATTTCAATATCCACTTCCCTGCCGGAACCGCTGCGCTCATCCACCCAACTGCAGACCCAAGCAACGCAACTCCGCTCATCAATATAGATAGATGTGCCATTTTTTGCAGGAATAATGGAATAAAACTCGCTGTTCCAAACAATGCCGCCCAGCCGAAAAAGCCATGGATATTCATCCAGCGAATATTTTTATCATCAAACATGGAAAAGGGAACGAGCGGCGACGCTTGTTTTGTCTCGAACAAATAAAAGCCCAAGATGAACAATGCGCCAAGCAGTCCATATAGGAATCGATATTCATCCACCACCGTGACCATGAGCAATAATGTCACCCCTGCGGAGAATAAAAGCGCGCCAACATAATCCACTCGCGCTGGCTTTGCAGTGTACTTCTCCTGATAAGGTAACAAAGTCAACAACGCAAGGATACAGATAGGGATATTAATAAAGAAAATCCATCGCCAAGTTAAATACTCAACAAAAAATGAACCCAACATGGGAGCCATAATCGCTGACAATCCCCACATCCCTGTACCAAGCGCCTGAATCTTGCCACGTTGCTCCACAGAAAACAAATCGCCAGTAATAATAGCCGGAAACGGGATCATGAAGCCAGCACCAATTCCTTGAACTCCGCGGAAAACCACGAGTTGAACCATGCTCTGTGCCACTCCACAAAGGGTTGAACCGATTAAAAACAGGAAAATTCCCAAAGCAAAAACACGCTTTCTGCCAAACAAATCAGATAACCGACCCGCCACCGGAGCAAGTACGGTTGTCGCAATCATATAGGCAGCAAACACCCATGCATAAAGGTCAAATCCACCCAAACTTTTCGCAATAACTGGCATGGTTGTATTCATAATGGTCGAATCCATGGCAGCAACCAACATAGACAATACCATGCTCACCAATACTGGCAACCTGCTGTTCAAAAAAACGCCTCCTCTTTGATCTAAACTTTGTCAAATTCCTGTCATATGGAATTACCCTAAAAGGGGAGATGGTTTTATTACCTTTGTATGATGAAATAACAGAATTTAACCGACACTTAAACAACCAGAAGTTCCTAGCCCTGTTGAGCTGGAACTTCTGGTGAACTTCATTACAATTGGCAGTTCAAATCCCAATTCACCCTATAACGATCAATTAACTTCCCGTACTTGGCTCCCCAGAATGTGTCTTGGAGAGGCATTAATACTTCCCCACCCTCAGATAATGCCCGAAACACTCTTTCAATCTCTTCCACTTGCGTAAACTTCAAAGCCAGGCTTACTTGATTCCCATAGACATGATGTTCAATCATATCTGAAAAAAAGATCTCTTGTTCCCCAAACGTCAGGTGGGCATGCAAGATTTTATCCTTGTGTTCCTCACTGACGGAAATGTCAGGCACATCGCTGAAGCGTTGCAACCGCTCGATTTTCCCATTGAACACGGTTTTGTAAAAATTCAGCGCCTCTTCACTATTGCCAGGTAGATATAAGTAAGGGCTTATTTTCACATTACTCATGGCTCCTGCATCCTTTCTGGGTCATCCTTCTATTGTTTTTCGCCTCCCTATGTTGCTCACTTTCGCAGAGATTCATCCCAATCCTTCACATCTGGGAAGGAATCAGTTAAACTATCCTCGAACAAAGCGTGAAACAAAAGAGAAAACGGCATTCCCCCAGAAAAGGAGCATCAATCCATGGTTCCAGTTACAACCAATGAACAATGGGAACAGTTGATTAAGCACATCGACCCTCATGGCAAATGGGTACGTGCATGGGAATTGAAAGGAGGCGTTTCGGCACAGGTGACAGCCCTTGAGATGGTGGGTACTGATGGTCAAAAGCGGAAAATCGTCGTCCGTCGCCACGGCGAGGCGGATTTAGCCCAAAATCCCCATGCGGCGCGAGATGAATTTCAACTCTTGCAAGTACTCCATGCCCTGGGACTGCCCGTACCGACCCCCTTGCACATCGAGGAATCCAGCATGTTTTTCCCAACCCCCTGCATTGCGATGGAATACGTTGAAGGGCGAACCGAGCTCTCCCCCGCTGATTTAACGAATTACCTCAATCAATTTACGGCCGCTCTCGCTCAAATCCATCGCGTTGATTATGCACGGCAGGGTATCACTTTTCTTCCTGATCAATCAGCGATATATCGGCAAACACTTTGCCGCCAACCATCCGAATCTAAAGTTGAACGGCTTATCTGGGATACGCTGACATCTAATTGGCCTTTACCCCAACAGAATGAGCCTGTCCTATTGCATGGAGATTTTTGGCCGGGCAATATATTATGGCATGATCAACAACTAGTGGCCGTCATCGACTGGGAAGATGCAGCGGTGGGAGATCCGTTGTCCGATGTTGCCAACAGTCGGCTGGAATTGTTTTGGGCGTTCGGGCACGATGCGATGAACCACTTCACTCAGCAATACCGAGCGCTGATGCCTGCTGTCGACTTTACCCTTCTTCCTTACTGGGATCTTTGCGCGGCACTGCGTCCGGTACTTAGCATGGCTCAGTGGGGATTGGATGCGCGGACGGAAGAATCCATGCGGGCCAAACTAACCAAATTTATCGAACTTGCTTATAACCAACTAGATAAAACCATAGGCGGAAGTATATGATTTATTACATCCAACGGACCCACCGGGCATGCCCATCGGTTTCAGCAATCATTACCGTGCGCCACTCACCATCGATGAAGCGATCCAAGTGCAGATAGCGATCCTGCAAATTGTTGTATAAGTGAAATACCTCTCTTGACTCGGCCAATGCAGTGACATGATGAATCAATTTCTGTTTGTCACTTTCCGACAATTGATTCGCCACATGTGTGTGAAAAATACAGATCACCGTTTCTTCGGGAATCTTTGACGCCAATTCCGGCAACAGAGCAACCCCATCCCCTTCGATCAGCTCCACTGACTCATTGAGGAAATGTTCAGCTGCTTTCTCAAAGAGTTGAACCCGATCTGTATGTTCCGGCCAGATTAAAGCTCTCATCCACAGTACATTTTCGCTGTCAGTCAACTCACTCACATGCAAGTCGACTCCGCACCGGGTGGCGACGGGAGGGCTGGTCGGCAACAAAAATGGCCGGTTTTCTCCCCTTATCTCTGTGCTGATCAGAACCGGCGATGAGGCGTCCCCATAAGTTTGTCCATCACCGTATGAATACGCGTACTTATCCCATAACAGCTGTAAACCCGCACTGGCTCCTATTTCAATCAAAGACAAAGGTTTTTCGGTCAAGTGATGGATCATACAGAAACTAGGGTACAAATAGGCACATCGCCTCACTTCATTCGTCTGAACCCGTTTTTCTTTGAGTATTGTGATAATTTCATCCTTGAACGTGAAGCAAAAGTCCCGAAAATGAGCAAATGCCTGGCTGGGATCTTTGGGCTCGGCCACCACACTGGGATAATATTGCGCCAATGGATGTTCCTTTCCTTGCAATAACAAAAAATGCACCGCTCCCAGAAACAGATTGGGCACAGGCTGTCCTGGCCGTACATGTGATGCGAGATCGAGCAGTTCTCCATCTTCTGCTGTCCTTAAGGCCAAATGCTCGTATAAATCACTCGACCCCCTGCATTCTCGGTTTGCGAAATTTAAAAAAATTGCAGACAAATTTCCCCTTCTCATTCCGTTGCCTCCTCTGGCTTTTATGCTTAGACATCTCCACTCACCTCCTATACCCTAAATAAATCTGACTGAAACACACCTGAGAAGGTCTAAGCATAACAGCTCAATCCCTGCAAACAATAATGAAAAATGTTGATATGGAAGCGTTCGGTCCACTATCAACACAGACTGGAGTGCATGTTGATGAGTGAAAATCCTTCAATTCAATTACCGGATATCCGGCACAATTTGGTGTTGAAGGCACCCATTCTGAAAGTGTGGGAAGCAGTCGCTACTTCAGAAGGCCTTGCCGCTTGGTTTATGCCCAACGATTTTCAACCAAAGCAAGGACATGCCTTCCACTTGAATGCCGGCGGCTTTGGCTTGTCTCCCTGCACAGTGACCGAAATCAACCCTCCTCATCACCTTTCTTTCCGATGGGGCAAAGATTGGACCATCACATTTGAATTACAAGAGTTAGATGACACCACTGCGTTTACTTTGATCCATTCCGGCTGGAAAACCGATACAACCACCGAGTTCGGTGAAAGCCATCAAGTGGTACGCAATCGCATGGATCAAGGTTGGGCGGGGTTGCTTCAATCACTCGCATCGCATGTTGAAAAATAAAACAGGCGCTCGGCGGTCTCCACATTTCATGCTACAATCAATACAGTCTTTGTTAAAAATCAGACACCAAAGGAGACTGAGTTTACAATGGCATATTACGCCGCAATCCTGCATATGGCAGACGCAGAAAAAAATCTGGCTTTCCGCCCACAGCACTTAGCTTATTTAGAAGAAATGGAACAACAAGGGAAAGTTTTCGCCAAAGGCCCCTTCGCTGATGGCTCCGGCGGCATGGTGATATACATTGCCGATTCGTTGGAGGAAGCAAGAAAATTGGCCGAACAAGACCCTTACGTCAAAGAAGGGGTTCGCCGATTGGAATTACATGAGTGGAAAATGGCGCTCGTGTAAAAAATAAAAAAGACCTTGGCTGATTGGGCCAAGGTCTTTTTCTTTATGTCATTATTGTTGCGCTTCCGTCGAGGATGACCCTTCAAACGTTTGATTTCCCGGCATCCGATACATGGGAAGGATAATCAGTGCACCCAAGAACATTACAAACGCTGAGATTTCAAACATCCACACAACAGATAACAGGTTTTTGAACGAACCGGCAACACTCATGGTCACCACCATGGCCCCCGTAAATAGCGGGCTTAAAATTCCGTTCACCCGACCCACAAACTCCGTTTCCGTATGTTGCAAAATCAGCGTATTGATCCCGATATGGATCATAGGCAGTACCAGACCTGCCAGGAATTCGATCAGAAGTGTCAGCCATAAGACAGTAGACAAACCACAAAGGGCAATCCCAACCACATTGAAGAAAACACCCATCATCAGCAGCCTTTGCGGTGGGACGTTTTTGGAGAAGGCCATAGCGATACCGCCACCCAAAATCATCCCCAACCCATTGGCCATCATCAGCCATTGCAATTGCTCTTTCGCCAGACCCAGGTGTTCGGTCACCAGAAAAATTCCCAATGGCTGAATCAAACCCAGTGCCAAACCTACCGTTAAAAAACATCCACCCAATAGGGTCAGCACCCGCTTGGACATGACATAGCGAATGCCATCCTTCATTTCCTGCCACACGGACGACGGCGCCTTATCTTCTTCCAACACCCGATCTTCGGGCAAAAACAACAGCACCAAGGCAGACAGCAAAAAGGCGATACCCATTATACCAATAGCCATTTCGATCCCGAAATGCTGATAGACGAACGTCCCGAGCACAGGCCCCAAAATCATAAACACGGCGAACATCGTTTGGTAAATCGACATCCCCATCTGAATTAACGCTTCCGGCACGTGCAACTTAAACAGCTTCATGCCTGAAGGCTGGGAAAACTGAGACAAGATCGCCGAAACCAATGTGGCGAAAAAGACAGCTTTCCAGGTGCCGAACATCAGTGTCAACAGAACGGCAAAAATGGATAAAGCGCTCAAAAAATCACACCAGATCATCGTCCTTTTGGGACGCCATCGGTCGGCAAAGGTTCCACCGATAAATGAAAAGATGAAAATCGGGGCGAATTCAGCGACTGAAATCATGGATATAGCGGTTGCATCTCCATTCGTTTTCTCCATGACAAACAACAAGATTGCAAAATTGCGTACCCAAATACCGATCTGCAAAAATAATCCCGATAAGAGGATGATTTGAACAAACCGATTTTTAAGCAAAGCGGATATCGTGGGCGTAGCACTCATCTTCTCTTGCGCTTGCATTCCTTTTCCCTGCCTTTCTATTAAAATAAATCACGCCTCCTTGCCCAAAACGCTGAAATACCTACAATGTCTCTAAATGCAAAAAGCCGTGAATGCAGTCTGCACCCACGGTTATAATCAGATCTATTGCCGAATTGAGAAAGGCAGATCTGACCTGTTGATTAACCTCTCTTTTGGGCACACTTTAACAAAGCATGGGAAAATGAACGAACCTTCGTCACCTTCCATACTTCGCCTGCTTGATGCACGGCAAGCAGGGGCTGCATTCAAATCATCTCTTTGCATGAAGAGAGCTTAGAATACAAACAAAGTGCCCATGTTTGAGATTAATACCACCTTTCTCCAATTGGTTACTCTTGGATCATATCATGGGGATAATCCTGCTGTCAAACCATCATTTTATTGTTTTTTTCATTTTGCAAAGTACGAGCATGGGCGCAGGTATCCATTTATTCATCTGATGGAGAATTTATCCATGCCAATTGATTTCAATGCGAAATTGTTAACTATTAAAAGGCGCTTGCTGAAAAGTGATGTGACTGTAGAAAAAAATGCTTTCCCCTCATATACCTATGAGATCGGGTTCAGGGGAAAGCATGATATTAACTTCAGTTGACTGTATATCTTTTAATAAAGCTTATCCTGTTCTTCGTTTGCTTTGTTCAACACCTCTTTTTGTATCTTATTGGCTTCCTCCAAAACCTTTTTCTGAAGTTCATTCGCTATATATAAGTTGTAGTCATGAATGTGGTTAGCGCGCTCTCGAAACTTTTGGTCAACATGATCATAGAGAAGTCGGAATTCAAACCCACGTTCTTTCTCCAAATACTCTTCCATATGATAGAAACGAATTGTTTCTCTCTCTGTTATTTTATACATCTCGGCAGACTTCTTTTCTAACTCTTTGTATTTTTTATTTGATACATCTGACGCCTTGTCATAATGCTCTCCAGCCCAGCGAGACCATGCATCATAAAGTCGACCCCGCTCTTTTGCAAAATAGTCTTCCAGATCCACTTTGGAATTTACCGAACTATACTTGCCACCACCAGCCCGAGCTGCCTCTTCAAGCGCTTTTTGTCCAGCATCATCAATATCAAAGCCGATAATATTTACTACAGCTTTAATATTGGATGTGTGGAGCTCCTTTGCCACTTGAACAGGATCCCCGCCGCAAGTTTCTATTCCATCGCTCACTACATAAATAATATTTTCGGCCTTGCTCTGGTTGGCCAGCTTTTGCTTGGCCAGTTTCATAGCTCCTGCCAACGGAGTATAACCGGTTGGTTGAAATTTGTTTAAAGCATTGTTGAATTTACTTTCATCGTAAGCTCCAAGCGGGTAAACCTCTTCAATACTATTGCAGGAAACGGCCTTATCTTTCTCGTTATTACTACCTTTGTGGCCATAGACAGTAAGTGAAACATTAGCTCCGTCGGGCATTTGTTTGGCGAATGATTCAACTGCTTGTTTCGCTAAATCCATCTTTTGACCACCGGATACTTTTGCAGCCATAGAGCCGCTTGAATCAACCAAAATTACAATATTCACTGGCTTTTCTTCAGGTAGTTTCAAGCTTTTCATTCCGCCGGGGCCTTTATCAACTTTGATGATAGATGTATCAAATTCTTGAAAATACTTAAAGTAAGGTGTGTAATCCTCCGCTGCCAGCTCATAAAACTTGTTAAGAATCGTCTTTCCATCAGCGTTCTTGGGGATTTTATCCAGTTCTTGTTTAACTTTGGCCCAATTATATTTCTCACCTGAATATTTACCGGCCGGAGGTAAGGGAACTCCCTTTAATTCTTCGGGAATCTTCACAGTTTCTTTGTCTTTGGATTCATTGTTCACTTGTTTTTTTTCAGTAGGTTGTGTGCTATTTGAATGGGAACAACCACTTATAAGAAGGCCCACAATTAGCAAGCAGAGAAATAGCTTATTACTCATAGTTCCCTCCAACTTTAAAGGCTTCTCCTAGGGCGTTTTATTTAATATCCACTTTTTGTCCATCCATGTCTTCAACAATGAACTTCTTTCCATCTAGTGCACCAGTTTCAACCGTGACATAATCCCGTGGTGGCAATTCCCTACCAATATCCTTTTCCCAAGAAACAATAATTTTAATTACATCATTCTCAATAACCTGAAGCTTTTTAATTGTAATCTGTTGATGTTTATATTTCTTGCTCGCTTGTACATAAAGCATATCTTCATGATCCCAATCCTGGTTGTCCAAACTGGAGGGATGCTTATCTTTGTTGTAGACCCAAATTCCTGCGGTGGGCTCAGGATCAGGCGCTCCCATTATCCAGTTGATACTTTTGAATTCAATCTCTTTATGAGCTTGATTAGGTTCTACAGCATCTGCTGTACTTGCTGTCTCTTCCGAT
Organism: Laceyella sacchari; assembly: GCF_024927925.1. Classification (NCBI taxonomy): domain Bacteria; kingdom Bacillati; phylum Bacillota; class Bacilli; order Caryophanales; family Thermoactinomycetaceae; genus Laceyella; species Laceyella sacchari. The sequence continues at coordinate 1,687,677 of NZ_CP103866.1, read as the reverse complement.
TTTTGCTCTTCCTTTACTTGGCTCGTTTCTGCATTGTTCTCATTCTCTTTACTTCCGCATCCAGACAATAATGAAACAGTAAGTACAAGTATTAGAGTGAGAAAACGTTTCAAAAACAAAACCTCCTATTCAATGAATATGTAATTTTATAAGCAAATTCAATTTTAATCAAAACCCGTCAGTGCGTCCACAAATTTCCTATTAAACTCACAATTTATTCATTATTCCCATGATACGTAATCTAAATCAAATTCTTTAATCACTTCATTCAAACTCTTTTTCTCTTATATAGTTAAATCATTTTATTTTTCACGTTTTACTTCCCGTTATACTGTCAAACGAAACAGAAATCATCCCTTAGTCGTTATAAAGACAACCTTCAATATATTACATAAACAAATATTATTTTTTATATTTAGTATAATAAAAATAAAAAGTAAACTTATCACTATAGAGCAACAAAATCAATAGTCAACTTTAAAAATAAAGTAAAGTTGTCTCAACTAGACTGTCTGGGAGGAGGAATAACCGTGAATCGCTCCAATATGCGAATCAGCTTTGTTTATCTTTATATTGCGGTCGTTTTACTGGTTTCGTGGGCGATTGAAGGCATGTCTTATTATACGGGTGGGTACCAAAGCACCGTGGAAAATATCATTTACGTGATGATCACCCCCGCGGTGATCGCCCTCTGCTTTCAAATATGGGCGTATAAAAAATCCCTGTGGGGCGAGGTGTTGTCCATCGTTAAAAATTGCAATGCCAAAGCGATCTTGTTCGCAATTTTTTATCCCTTACTCTTTATTGGCGCTCTGTCCATTATTTCCTTATTTTGCGGAATCGGATCGGTGAGTCCGACCTCGTTTTCATCATTTATGCAATCCCTGTATATGTTCCCACTTTATTTTTTGTTGGATTTCCCTGTTTTCTGGGGAGAGGAATATGGTTGGAGAGGCTTCTTGTTAAAGCATTTCACCTCATCTATGGGAAAATTTAAAGCAACGATTCTTGTAGGGCTTGTATGGGCGCTTTATCACATTCCCCTGGTGTTCCTGCTCGCCAAATCCACCGGGATCGGCAATCCAATGGCGGTGAGCCTAGTGCAAGCTGTTACCGCGTTCTTCTTTTCATTCGCATTTTCACATGCTTATTACCTATCTGGGGCCTTGCTCCCTGTCGTGTTACTGCATTGGGTTTGGAATATGTTGAATCCAGCGTTTCTCGGCAACATTTATACCAATAAGCAAGGCATTATCACTGGAGATATTTTTTTCCAAAATGGAGAAGGAATCATGGGACTGGTTTTGTCATTACTCATGGCTATGGCCATTGGCTGGCATTTCATAAAGTCCGATAAAAGCAGCAGGGCATACCGCGACGCGTAATTTTTCCATTTCTTCGCCAAACAAAAACCTGGCGTCTCAATACGCCAGGTTTTATCCATATATTTCAATATATCAGGTACAAGCGCACTTCCCTGCCGGACATCCCTCCAGCCATTCTTCTGCCCAATCATTCAATCTTTCCAATATTTATTTCCTATCCACAAAAACTGAACGATATGCTATTATATAGACTATATTATTCGGAAATGATCAATGGAGGTTCCTCATGGGTAAATTAAATGGATGGAAGATTTCCTTTCTGGGATTTCAACACGTCTTAGCCATGTATGCCGGGGCGGTGGTTGTGCCCTTGATTGTTGGCGGGGCGCTAAAAATGAATCCCGAACAATTGGCTTATTTGATCTCGATCGATTTATTCACTTGCGGTATCGCCTCACTCTTGCAAGTGATTGGCGGCCGTTATTTCGGTGTCAAACTTCCCGTCATCTTGGGCTGCACCTTTACCGCCGTGCCGCCAATGATCACTATCGGGCAATTGGAAGGCTTGCCCGCCATTTATGGATCGATCATCGCGTCTGGCTTGATCGTTACCCTGATCGCGCAATTTTTTAATCATATTATGCGTTTGTTTCCTCCTGTGGTGATCGGATCAGTCATTACCACGATCGGTGTATCCCTGATTCCTGTCGCCATGAACAATATGGCCGGAGGGCAAGGCTCCCCCACTTTCGGGCAATGGGAAAACCTGTTCCTGGGACTGCTGACGCTTCTCTCCGTCATCTTGCTCAATCGGTTTGGCAAAGGATTCATTCAATCCATTTCCGTCCTGCTCGCCATGGTCATCGGTACGATTACCGCTTGGTTCATGGGTTTGGTGGACTTGAGCCATGTTGCGGACGCGAGCTGGTTCCGAATCGTGCAACCTTTTTATTTCGGTGTACCCGAATTCCATGTGTCTTCTATCATTACCATGTCTTTGGTCGCGATCGTCAGCATGATTGAATCGACTGGGGTTTTCATGGCCTTGGCCGACATATGTGACGAAAAATTGGAAGGAGAACGAGTGAAAAAAGGACTGCGCGCTGAAGGCTTGGCCATCATGATCGGTGGGCTGTTCAACTCGTTCCCTTATACCAGTTTTTCGCAAAACGTGGGGCTGGTAGCTCTGAGCAAAGTGAAATCGCGCGCCGTGGTCATCGCGGCCGGCATTATCCTCATCGTGTTGGGGTTATTGCCAAAAGTAGCAGCAGTAACCACTATCATCCCTAACGCTGTTCTCGGCGGAGCGATGATCCCCATGTTTGGTATGGTCATCGTTTCCGGCATTCGGGCTCTGGCTACCATCGACTTTAAACAAACCCAAAATCTTCTGATTGTGGCGTGTTCGGTTGGCATGGGATTGGGAACTTCCGTGGTTCCAGCCATCTTCAAAGATCTCCCTGACATGATCCGCGTTGTCGTCGAAAATGGCATTGTCTTGGGCAGCTTAACCGCCATCGTGTTGAACATCATCTTCAACAAACAGGCAAAACCCTCAGCCGCCGAAGTGGTATAAAATACTTACTCGCTAATAAAACAAAGCCTCTGCCTTGTGTTCTCTTGACACAAGACAGAGGCTTTGTTATGCCTACGCGCCAAATGCGACAACTTGGAAGGATTTACTTCGTTGAAGGATGAGCTATTATTTTTCTTCTGTTAAAGGTATGCATTGCAAACCAGTTTATAATAAAAGGTTGCCAGATCATTCAATCTGGATCGGGGTTGAAGGGATGTTCCCGTTCAAAATCGGCTCCAGCAATTCCCCCAACCGCCTTGGAAACACCAATTCCTCTGTCTGCTTCAATTCATCAACACTCCACCAATGATGGGTCAGGTAACCCAATTGCTCCTCCTCTGTCAAGTGATCCAGTCGAATTTGCGCTTCTTTTGCGTAAGCGAGGCGATAATGCTCAACAAATCGAGTGGGCACGCCCTTGAACTCCAAGTCTACTTCCCTGATCCAGATAAACGGCCCCCACTCCACATTTACCAAACCGGTTTCTTCCCACAATTCCCGTTCAGCGGCTGCGGCAAATGTCTCGCCTTCCTCCAATCCGCCCCCTACAGTAAACCAAACCGGTCTGCCATCCGGATTCTCTTCACTTTTGATAAGTCGGTCTTCCATTTTGAATAGCAACAAGCGATTCTGCTGATTCAACAGCACAATTCTGGCCGCCTCGCGTATAATCATGCGATTTTCACCCCTTATACCGAATTTATCCATAACAAACTATATCAATAAAAAATACAGCATAAACACCCCCTCCGCCTCATGAAAGCTCCCTCATACCAAAACAAAAAAACGGGACGATTATCTTTTTCCTATCGGCGAGAGATTCTACACATCATAGAAGTTCCATCTTTTATAACAATTACATTTAAAAATATGTAAATATTTAAAACCAAATCATAGACTTTAACTACCAATCTTCTATATTATTAATAATATACGCTTTCATAAGACCACGTGGAAGGGAGTCACGACCATGAATAAATTTTTGGGCATTCTCCTTGCGATTTGTACAGGCTTAACCACTGCCGCACTATATAGTTCACACGTGTTCGCATTTTCAGTCACCGGCAAAAAGCAGTGCACCAACCCTGTCTATTTCCGGTGGGGCGGCTCCATCTCTTACAATCATCAAACGGGTGCCACCCAAGCGATGAAAAACTGGGCCGCAGCCCAATCTTACCGGAACTTTGTCGGCAACAATAGCGCTAGCGGTGTAATCGATTCTTACCGCGAGGCTGATGGCTGGAATGGCTACACCGGCTATTCAGCAGGTGATGACAGTTGCATCGATTATTGGGTAACTAAGTTGAATCATGAATATACAACTACATACGAAAAGTCAGTCAAGATCGCTGGCCATGAGTTGGGACATGTATTGGGTCTGGATGACAACAACTATACTACCACACTGATGTACAAATACACTCCCAACGTTTCCGTCCCACAAGAAGACGATATCAAAGGCATCAACTATATCTACTGACGGAGGGGAAACCATGCGTAAAACCTGGCTGAATATAGCCGCATTCATATCTATCGCTGTTGCCGCTTTCTTCATCGGCATCCAATTCTTCGACACCGCTCCCCGAGTGATCCGCGTCGATGGCTCACTCCATGCAGCCTATAACCTGGAAGAAATGAAAAGCCAATCCGAGGTCATCGTGGTGGGGAAATTTGTGAAAATGGAACGCAAGATCAATTCTGCTCGTGATCTCAACAATCCCGGCTTGGCATCCAACACGGTCTATCATGAAGGGGAATTATATCAATTCAAAGCCGATCAAGTCATCAAAGGAGAAATTGGCAAAGAGCCCATCATCCGTGTTAACATACCCAAAACCAAGGAGCTTGCCAATCTGGACTCCCAAGATATATTGTCAGTGACCGATCCCAACTATATCAAACCAGAATTCGGGAAATCATATATGTTATTTTTAACACCGATTAAAAACACTGACTACTATGGAATCCCATTTTTCCCATACATCCTGGAGATTCACAACAACCAAACGGTCTCCCTCGTCAAGCCGCATCCCTCTCTGCTGAGCCAACGAAGCACGATTCAGTCCGCAGAGGAAGGAAAAAGCGAAGATGTCTTGGTTCATTTCGAAAACTTCGCCGCCTCCTATCCCGATCAAATCAGTGGCCGGAAGCTATCCGAGGTGCTCAGTGCACTGGGTGGATCACCATCAGAATAAATAAAAAAGCAAAGGGTTTTTTTTGAACCCTTTGCTTTTTTTGTCCATTTCTCTTTAAACACTGTCGGTATATCTCTTCATTTGGTAAATATCTTTACTTCTTTGGGGCCGAGTGTGGCAGTAATCGAACCATTGTTCACTGTTACTTTGTCCGTCCCCATCCGATTGTACAGGGTTTCGCCATTGGCAACTCGGTCGATGTTGGGCACTGTGCGCGTCTGGCTGTTCCAAGAATTATTGATCATCACCACCACCTCATCGCCGTTATACGAACGCTGAAAAGCATAAAATGTGTCATCCAACCACTTTTCAGCCTGTGTTCCTTTGCGCAAAGCAACATGAGTGTTACGAATGTAATTTAGCTTGGCGATATAACCGTAGAGCTCATGCTGGTCGTTAAACACCATATCTTCCCGGTTGTAAGGATCAGCGCCTCCGCTGAATCCTTGTTCCGTGCCTTGATACAGAATCGGGATCCCACGGGTAGTAAACATGAAGCCCAATGCTGCTTTTAATTGCGGCCACTTGTCCCAGGAAGCGCCAGGCTTGCCTGAAGCTTCATTCAAAAAGCGAGGCACATCATGATTGTCTATAAACAAGCCGTTAGTCATCGGATTTTTATATCGATAGTCTTGCGCGTAACGATCCGCAATCTGTCTCATTGACTGGTCTTGGCCAAACACATTTTTAATAGTGTAGTACATCGGGAAATCGAGCACCGCATCCAAATAATTGGTGTAATCGCCTACATATGCGGGGTCTCCATGAAACACTTCGCCAAGGGTAAAGGTATTGGCTGCCCCGTCAAATTCGCGCCAGAACCACTTTGGAACGTGTTTCACCGTATCAACACGCAACCCATCCACTCCGGTCGTTTGCACAAGCCATGCGATCCAATTCTTCAATTCCGCTGCCACTTCCGGATTGTCTTGGTCTAAATCATCCAAGCCGGCAATATCTCCATTCTCCACCCACCATTGATCGTTCCAGTCTTGAGTGTCGCCATAATGATGGTACCAATCTGCCTTGTCAAACGGAGCTTTGGCGAAGCTCGAAGGTTGGAAATCCCCTGTATGATTGGCGACTACATCCAGCATCACCGATATCCCTTTCGCATGCGCCGCCCGCACCAATTCTTGTAGCTTAGCCATGGAGCCCAGATGACCGTCTACGCTGTAAAAATCATAGGTCCAATAACCATGATATGCATTAGCGCTCTTTTGCATCGTGACCGGAGTAATCCAAATGGCCGTGAACCCCATATTCTTGATGTAGTCCAAGCGATTGATAATCCCTTGAAAATCCCCACCGTGATACTTGCGCGGATCGCTTTTGTCAGCGTTAAAACCGCCATAATTGTCATTGCTGGGGTCACCATTGTCAAACCGGTCAGTCATAATGAAATAGATGCTTTTCTCTTGCCAATCCGCAGGAGAAAGCGCCACAGCCGTGGGTGCAGTAGAAGCAAACATCAGCACAACCGACAATAAACACACCAACCCACTGAGCAAAGCTCCCTTTTTCATACCCCTCTCCCTTTCATTCCCAAATTTCGAAAACGCTTTCAAAGAATTGCATAAAAGTTGGCGCTCATCCCTTTATATACCTTGCGAAAACGTTTGCACAATTCACTATCAGTTTACCCCTCACCACAATCTAATTCAACAGTCGGTCAGATTTATTAAATTAATGAATAATCGCAGGGAAGAACTCCCTGCCACTTTACCCATCACACAACACCTTCATCCCTGTTGGAGGCCCCGGATAAAAGAGATGCTAAGCCCATCCGCCTCTTTGGCGCTCAAAATTACGTACTGGCCAGAGAGGGGAGGCACATCGATATAATCTCGAATACGCGATCCATAATATCCGGCCAAACACTTGGGTGTGGGTTGTTCGTAATTCATCCAGCAACACTCACACATCCCCAGTCGCCTTGGCAAATCCCACTCCTTCCATGAAGGCTCGATATGCTTACTCTTTCTTATTGATATGCATATAGGTGGCCCGACAACAAATCGAGGGCCACTACATCGTACTCTAATCGTGGCCAATTGAGACAAAACCCAAAATTTCATGCAACACGACCACTGCAACAACGGAACCATGGATATGACGTATCATTCATCTATCCCCCCAAATCCAAAAAGCCCGGGAGGGTTTAAACCCTCCCGGGCGATTACGCTCACGCTTCTGTCAATGCCAAAAACTCATCCACATCAGCCATCAACAAATCCATCGCATCCTGCCAGAAGTCCGGCTGCGTCAAGTCAACCCCGAGATGCCGCTTGCCCAGCTCCTCCACCGTCATGCTGGCTGTGTCACGAAGCAAATCGACATATTTGGTCGCAAAGCCTGCCCCTTCCTGCAACGCGCGGGCGTAAATACCGACACTGAACAAATACCCAAACGTGTATGGGAAATTGTAGAAAGGCATATCCGTTGCGTAAAAATGAAGTTTTGAAGCCCAAAAATGCGGGTGGTATTCAGCCAACATGTTAGCGAAGGCTTCTTTCTGCGCTTCCACCATCAATTCGCACAACTCATCGCGTGTAAGCGGGCCTTGTTTGCGCTTTTCATAAAAACGCGTTTCAAAGAGGAAGCGAGAATGGATATCCATCAAAAACGCAATCGTGGATTGGATTTTATCAGCTAAAAGTGCTATCTTCTCCTCTTTAGAAGAAGCTTGTTTGATCGCTGCATCAATTACGATCACTTCGGCAAACGTGGAGGCGGTTTCAGCGACATTCATAGCATATTGTTGTGCCAAGAAAGGCAAGTCTTTCATCACATACGTGTGGTAAGCGTGCCCCAACTCATGGGCCAATGTGGAGACGCAACTAGGCGTTCCGCTAAATGTCATGAAAATGCGTGATTCGCCGCTTATGGGGAAATCCGTCATAAACCCGCCAGGTCGTTTTCCGGGGCGATCCTCGGCTTCAATCCATCTTTTTTCAAACGCCATTCGCGCAAGCGAGGCCATATCAGGGCTGAATCGCTCAAATTGCTCAATGATAAACTTCGCCGCTTCATTATATGAAAGCGCTTGCTTATTTCCTGGCAACGGTGCTTGCACATCGTGCCAACTGAGCTGATCCACTCCCAGCATTTCCGCCTTGCGCTTCATATATGGAAGCAAACGATGTTTGTTTTTGGCGACCACATCCCACATCGTTTGCAGTGTCCGCTCCTCCATCCGGTTGAGATCAAGCGGCTCTTTCAGCACATTCTCCCATTGGCGGCGTTTATACAGATGCAAACGATAACCAGCCAGATGGTTGATGGTGACAGCACAAAGGTCCGCTTCGTTCCGCCAAGCCTCTTCCCACTTTTCAAACACCCTCTGGCGTACCTCCCGGTCGGGACTGGTCAGCTTGTTTGCCAACTGTCCAACGGATAGTAGCTTGGTCTCTCCGCCTTCTTCAAATGGCACTTGCATGCGTCCCACAATGGTGCCATACATTTCTGACCAAGCATGATACCCGTCCACACTCAAATCACCAGCCAACTCTTCCTGTTCTGGCGGCAGCTTTTCCAACGAGCGTTTACGCATTTCGTTCAGCGAGAAAGATACTTGGTTCAGCTCAGGAGATTTCATCAGTTGTTGCCAATCGGTTTCCGGCACTTGTGCCACTTTGCTTTCCAGAGCGATGATCACCGCTTCATAAGTTGCACCGATTTGCGTCAATTTGCCGGACAAAACCTTGGCTTTTTCATCTTTAACATCTTGCGCCTCGAGACAATCAAGAAACGATCGTGCTTCCACAAGGCCACTGCCCAATTCCTGCAACGGTTGAATAGCATCAATCCACGAAGCCAAAGAGGCGGTTGGTTCCAGCGTCTCTATGTATTTCTTTAATAAAGGGAGCTCATGCTCAAGCTTTTCCAGATGTTTCACCAAAGCGGAGGACTCGCTTCCACCACTGAAAATGCTATCTAAATCCCACGTCTGCGAATAAGTTGCTGACAATTGCATTCACCCTTGTTTTCAATATTTCCCCTTTGGGGATGCTTTCAAATAAATTGTATGCTGGAATGTTCAATCACTTCAAGCAAAATCACTTGGATGTGTTCATATTTCTTTATTATTTTGTTTGCTCAGCAAACTTGTTTGAGTATCATATTTGTTTACAATCTTTTAGTAAGAATAGAATGATATTCACTCTATTTTGATTTAATTGTATAACTATGAATTTGCCATTCTGTTCACTTGTGCATCGGCGCTCCTCAAGAAAAGAGGGTTCTAACACTTCTTCCCCACCAACTTGATTTGCCAGACACCCCCTCGTCGGGCGGTAATATGCGAATCAACCTGCTGGTATCACTTTCATTCACTTATTTTTTTACAAATCCAACCAATTTCGCGGTTCAACACGGCTTTATACCGTTACAAAAGTCTTCTTTTGTAACGTTGCATGAATTCGCCCCTCGTTCCCATCCTAAAATACCCCATAATTAGAAATTCCCCCCGGATACAGATCGCTTTTTAGCACCCAATTCATTCATCATCCATACCTGTTCAATCGTCGTCTTCATTCCCAAGCGATTAAAAATCTCCGCCCCCATGTGCTTAGCTGACGGCCAGTTTGCAACGATGCGTTCACACATATCCGTCGCGGGACCCCATGCTGCTTCCAACAGAGATAGAAAGCATGCCTGCTCATTGATTAGGCCGGGCGCGGTCTCGACTTGATAAAGGACCGTTTTGCATAACCGTCCTCGCTCATCAAATTCCCGCCGCCCCAGCGCGTACCCCAAGACACCTCCCCGGCCGTCAGCAAGCACCCATGCTTCTCCGTCCCGCAAACAAAACCACTGTCCCTGCCATGGCACTTCAGCAGAATAAAATGGTAACGTTGCTATCTGCCCTGGCACAATTCGCTCAATGCGATGCATAGACGGCTCCGCCTCAATCATTCGCAATGGCTCAGTCGACTGGTAATAAGACAAGCGATCGACAATCCGATAACCCAACCGTTCATAAAGGCGAATGGCCGCCTGATTTGCAGCGATCGCTTCTAGGGTGGCAAGCTCAACTCCTTCACGCTCATACAAAGCCAGCGTTTCTTCCATCAGCTTCCGCCCCACCCCTTTGCCACGCCAAGCGGGGACGACCGCCGTTCCCCCGTTCCAAGCCATTTTCTTGCCATTTACGGTACGGATACCAGAACATACCAATCCGACCAACTTCCCCTCAGCAACCGCCACCAGAGAATGGTCAGGTGAGAGCGATTCACGCGACCATTTTCTCACAAACGCCTCCATCGTCATCGACACATCCACAAAATAACCAGAAAACGCTTCGTTCCACAAAGCTAGCGACTCTTCCCATGTACACCGGCTGAGTGGTTGAATTTGTATCATCTGTTTTCTCTCCTTTTCTTGGCACTCATCTCTATCTTACGATAAATAAGTTTTATGCGGGATGGTATAGTCTGACCATATAAAAAGAAAGCCGACGGTTGCGAAGAGGCCAACGCCGCCTCCTTACAACCATCGGCATTCCTGTACGCCCGCATGAAGCAAGCCATCAATCAACAATTAATCCAATTTCTTTACCCAAATATTCATATCTTCAAAACGGCCCGCAATATGGCTGTTTTGAATAAGGCGCCCCTTATACTCAAACCCATGCCGCGATATCACAATATTCATCCCCACTGATACCGCACGTGTAAGAGAAAACAGGTTGGGCACGCCCCGCGCCCGCATTTGCTTTTCCAAATCAAAAATGATTGCGCTGAGTAACCCTTGGCCCCGATAGGCGGGATCGGTTGCGCAATCAGTGATTTCCGCGCAATTGTAACGGGTGAACACATCAGCTGAAGCAGCACTCACAATCTTGCCATGGTCGGTAACGACGGAGAAATAGACATCGTTGCGCATGCATTTTCTAATGAAGTCGGGATCATGCACAGGCGTCGGATAGGTTTCAAACACTTTGGCGTATAGCGCCGCCAGCTCCTCCGCATCCGCTTCTGTCGCCCGGCGCAGTCTGAAGGATGGTCCCAATTCCGGGGGTTCCGAGATCGTTTCTGTTTTCTCGGCAAGTTCGACGATCTCATCCTTCTTTTCCGCATCTTTTTCCACCGAGCGCCGGTCATCTATAAACCGCGATAAAATCACAGCCGGCTCCCCGTTGAAAAAGACACTGATCTCGCCTTCCTTCTCAAAACCCATCTCTTCAAACGCCTTAGTATCGTCGGGATCAGCATAAATCAACACTTTTCCGATATCTTTCTCCTCCGCCAACTCCTCCAAATGCTTCGCCAATGCTTCGATATCTTCGGATCTGTAGTGCAACAATTTCATCCGGCTGTTGCGTTCATCCATTTCAAGCACCGTACTCTTGCGCGAATAATCAACCATTGTCAAAAGATCAAACCTCCCCTTGGATACTCATTAATTAACGTACCCTAAACGAACAAAAAATAACATGTTTTTGCTCGCATATGAAAATGGGGACCTATCAGCCTTCATCATCAGATAGCTCAGCATGGTCAAATGCGATTAATTCCTCTCCGCGCCAATACAGTTGAAACAAATGTTGCTTTTCATCCGCCAACAAAATTGGCAGACACTTCACCACATTCACAGACATCCCCTTATTCTCAGGGTGCAAAATCCATGCGATCCGTTTCCAATCCAAGATCCCTTCATCCGTCTTCGTTGGAGTAGGGCATGTCTGATCAGCGGGAAGTTCCGCCCAGTACAAATACATCCCTCCTCGCTTTCCATCTTCCAATATCCAGATCAGCCGTCCGCGGCAGTCCATCTTTTTAAGGTGCAAACCTGCTTCTTCCTTCACTTCGCGCAACGCGCTTTCATGCGGTGTTTCGCCGGGTTCAATTTTCCCACCCAACCCATTCCACCGGCCCATCCATGCCGGTTTTTCACGATTCAATAGTAAAATTTCATCATTTTTCTTAATGAAGCACATCGTATAACGGCATTCCACGTCCAACACGCCACATCCCCCCATAAACAAATGATTTTAACCGTCACAGAAACTTCTACACTTCAAAGCGTTTCCCTCTTACCGCAATTATTTGTTTCATAATTAAAAATATAAAAAGAACCTTTATTTCATATTTATAATTATCTATGTGACTATAAATATGATAATATAAAAATTGAAAACTTTCATGCAAGGAGGGTGGATGATGAGGTTGATCCCCCGAATTAATAGTATATTAAGTAAACGACGTGAGGAAGGCTACAAAATCTATGGGCAAGTTCCCAATCAAACCTCTCTCGCGCGGGCGCTGGGCGCCAGGAAACAACAGGTCTCCTTGTGGGCCAGAGGCGCGGCGATCCCACGGCCCGAAGCCATTTTCCACATGGCTCACCTCCTGAATGTGCGCCCTGAAGAATTGTATGAATTCGTCCCACCCACAGAAGAAGAGCAACTCGCTCTCATCGACGAATTTGAAACCAAAGAGCGCGAAGACACGATTCGCCGCAAAGAGAAGAAGATCAATGAGTTGCGCGAAAAAGGCTTGAGTGAAGACGCCATCCAAGTCAAAATCAAAATGCTGGGTTTGACCAAATACGACGATGCAAAGTAGGTAGATACATAAATTGCACCGCTATATGTATGGTATAATGATGCACAGGTTCACAGTGACAGGAAGGAGGATTCACTTTGGCATTAACTGAATCCAATATGTTTCCGCTGGGGGCGACAGCGCCATCTTTCACTTTGCCTGATGTCGTTTCCAATCAAGAGGTGTCTCTCGAAGCGCTGAAATCCGATGTGGCCACCGTGATCATGTTCATCTGCAACCATTGTCCATATGTCAAGCATGTTCAAAAACAATTGGTGCAATTGGCCAACGATTATTTGCCCAAAGGAGTCGCCTTTATCGCGATCAGCTCGAATGACGCCGTACAATATCCCGAAGACGGCCCAGACAACATGAAAAAGGTGGCAGAGGAGTTTCAATACCCCTTCCCCTATCTTTACGATGAATCACAACAAGTGGCCAAAGCTTATCAAGCCGCTTGCACACCAGACTTCTACATTTTCGACGGGAAACTATCATGTGTATATCGCGGGCAACTGGATGATTCCCGGCCGGGAAATGGTTTGCCGGTTACCGGTTCCTATATCCGCGCTGCGTTGGACAGCATCTTCAACAACGAACCGATCCAGGTGCAACAAAAACCCAGCATTGGTTGCAACATCAAATGGAAATGATCTTCACAACAAAAGAGGTCACCCCACCAAGGTGACCTCTTTCACATTACTTGAACAAATAAAATCAAACACCGCGCAATCCTTTTTCGGTCAGCTTATCCTGCCAGCGAACCAACACTTCCCTTCCATCATACAACCGCACGCCATCCACTTGGCCGATCACAGCCACACACCCTTCTGTATGTTCATCCAAAGCGAGTGGATAGCAAGTGATTTCCCCCACCATTTCCGGTCGATCCTGCCAAGCCAACAACTTGGGCGCTTGATCGGCCGGATTCACTTGCACCTGTTTCAAAGAGACAGTCAAACCATCGCCGGTCGCTTTGACAATGGCCTCTTTTCGCGTCCAATAGCGGTAAAACCCACGAATCCGCATGTCTGGAGGCAAGGTAGCCCACGCGGCCTGTTCTGCTTCGGACAAAGACATTCTCGCCATGCCGTCAAGATCCGATTCCCGATTGATCCTTTCAATATCTACACCAAAGGGGTACAGAAGCGAAATACCCAGTACCACCCATTTCCCAGAATGGGAAACACTCAGCTCAATTGGTTGCTCATCTGGACGTACCACCCTCGGCTTGCCGTGTTCCTCCCCGCAACTTGGACAAGCCCGCGTCACTGACACATCTGAGGGGTTGGTGTCAAACAACTCCGCCAACAACAACCGCAGCAACCCATAGGAAAAAAGTGCGCGAGCCCGATCCTCCTGCTTACGAAACGACCGATATCTATTTACTTCCCGTTCGCTCATGACCTTTTCCAGGAACAAAGGTGCTTCTGTGATTGGCACTTTCCACAGGTGAATAAAACGGGAATCCAGTTTTAAAGAGCTCATTTGCGATATTTTGCCACCTTTGCCAATTTTACTTCATATTGCAATGCATTCTTATTAAAATGCAGCCCTCTGATTTTGCATTTCAACCAATTTCATTTTGAATTATAATATAAAAATATGAACATTTCACCATTCTGCCTCGCTCTATCACGGGGCAATGAAGACATATCTTCTCCATATGGCGATAAGCCGAGGTGACAACATGATGAAAACACGCAACCGTTATCAACGGGTCAAAGGTTACGGCTTGGTTTTGATCGCCGCCAGCTTGTGGGGTATCTCAGGTGCCGTGGCGCAAAATTTGTTCGAGTCGGCCCGCGTCTCTCCTGAGTGGTTGGTAGTGATCCGCCTTCTGATCTCGGGTGTTTTACTTCTTTCTTTACTGGCAATCAATAAGCCAGAGGTTCGCATTTGGTCAATTTGGAAACAACGCCACGATCGCCTGCGGTTGCTTTTGTTTGGCCTTGCTGGCTTATTGGGCGTACAATATACCTATTTTGCGGCTATTCATGCCTCCAACGCCGCTACCGCCACTGTGCTTCAATACTTGGCTCCCACCCTAGTGGTTCTTTTTCTTGCGGTGCGAAGCAAAAAACGGCCCGGTTTCGCGGAATTGGTTGCGGTGATCCTCTCGTTCACAGGCACGCTACTTTTGGTCACGGGCGGCGATCTTGGACAACTTTCCATTTCGCAAGCCGCACTGTTTTGGGGAGTTGGCTCTGCAATCGCGTTAGCCTTTTACACGATCCAACCTGCATCTTTACTCGCCCAGTGGGGAACTCCCCTCATCATTGGCTGGGGTATGGTAATCGGCGGCGTGGGCTTTTCCTTCGTCCACGCACCGTGGGACATCGAGGGGCAGATCACCGTTTCAGCACTTCTCTCTATCGCATTTATTATCATTTTCGGTACATTGATCGCATTCACTTGTTATTTAGAAAGCTTAAAATACATCCGGCCGGCTGAAACGAGCATTCTCGCCAGTGCAGAACCGCTGACAGCCGTCGTGCTGGCAGTCATCTGGCTTCATGTCCCGTTTGGCTGGGTTGAATGGCTGGGTACCTGTTGCATCGTGGCAACGGTATTTATCCTCTCATTTGAAAAAAGAAACATCGGGGAACAGCTCTGATGTTTCTTTTTTCGATTCAATCTGCAAAGCAAACCAGTTTATATTTTTGATGTGGCTGCAACCTCATTAACCTTTACTTCACTTCCGTTCTACTCCATCCCATACTCTCGCTCCACTTTGGCCACGCGAACAGTATAGTTCGCATACCACTCCGCCTTGCCTTGCTCTTATGCAATCTGATGTGCTGCATGACCTTTCCATGCACGCATCGCCTCTTCCGATTCCCAATAAGACACCGTAATGCCAAATCCATTAGCAATCCGGACACTTTCAATCCCTAGAAAACCGGGTTGCTGTTTGGCGAGTTCCACCATTTGCTCAACCATTTTCCCATAACCCTGATCTTCTCCTTCCGTACGGACTGAGGTGAAGATTACAATACAGCATAATTTGGGGGAGTTGGTCGATTTGACGAATGAGTCATCCTGCTACTACCTTTCTCCATGGAGTATGATGAACCATGTCAATATTCTTATTCAAGCTTTACACATGCTCTGCCACCCGTACTACGGTTTGAGCATATTCAACTCTTTTCTAAACTGAGGGTCTGTCATCACCCTCAAGTCAAATTCATTCAGATGAGCTTGCAATTGACTTTTTTCCTCTGGAGTCAAGTTGTTGAAAAAGATCGCTAACTCAGTTTTGTTTCCTTGTCTATCAGTGGCGTAAAAAGCCTGTGTCAAAATGTACAACGTGGATCCGCCTTTTAATCCAGCGTGTGAGAGCCATTCTTTGTTTCCCGGGATTTCCATTATCTGCTCCATCACCGGAATCAAATGCTTGTATGTTTTCTTCGGATAATATGAGCGGTTGTTAAGCTTTTTCATCACCGAAACATATTCACTTGTAGTAGATGAAATAAATCGGTCTGAATACATACGGTCCAACTCGATATCATACCAAGAAGCGATATCCGCTTCTTTTATATACCGTTGATCCCGATCATGCATGAGTTGGGTAAAGACCTTCTCAGCCCAACGGCGATGCTCTTGCAATGACATTCTACGCATCTTCTTTTTGATTTTAGGCATGGCGTCTTGGATCGATTGACCTGAATAATCCGTTTTCCATATTTCATACGGAATCAAAAGAGATGAATAGAACGGATAAATGGGTTGATGCTTGTTTAATCCCAACTCTCTTAACGTTTGGTTAATTTGATTAATTGACAGCCGTTCCATCAGATATTCGGTATTGGCATTCGAGCTGAAACTAATCATGCCTTTGGCCACTTCTTCCAACGGAACCTTTCCGTTGATAATTAAATTGTTATCTTTCAAATGTTGCAACCATTGTGCTTGAGCGCCGCCATCTAAACCTGGGATCGCATACTTGTCCAATTCGGTTAAAGGAATCCGCTCATTGGGATTGATTTTGCCTTTTGCAGCTTGTTTAGCGTATGTAACGGCAACAATGATTTTAACGGTGCTGGCCAAAGGCATCAGCTTGGATGAACGGTACTTGACCACATCTTTTCCATTATATGTAACTGCCAACGAAGATTTGTGCGGATTCTTTTTGATGAATTGCAAGATTTGGCGAGCGCCATCCTCTTCCTTGATCGCAGGGCTCGCCGCTTGAGCTATGTTTGCAAACGCCACGGTGACAAGCAAAGAAGCGGTTAAACACAGATGCCAAACCTTTCTCAACATTGTTTCACTCCATTCGCAATATATCGTAATTTTATCTCGCAGAGAAAAGGGGGAAAAGCTCCCCCTCTGGTAACCAGGATGTGTCTGACAAATTAAGTGAGTGGGGAAGAAACGGCGGAAAATCCTTGTTTCGAGGCAACCTCAAATGCCACTGCTGCAACTGCTACCGCCGCAGCTGCTGCTACTGCAACTGCTACTACTGCAATTACTCCCACCATCACTGTAATCACTGCCGGAATGGCCATCATGGTGGTGATCGTTTTTGTCATCTTGATCATCAGTATCAAACAGGAAAAAAGGCGTCGGACTCGATGCAGAAGAGTAATAGGCGCGGCCACCACGTTGCCTTTTTCGCTTTTTCTTTTTCTTCACATTCATCCAGATAATCAATCCGATGATACCAAACCATATCAAAAAAAAGGAGTTAAACATAATTTCTATGAGTTCCATTGCACTATGCTCCTCTCTTAGGGTATCCAACTCTGCAAGCCTGCCACGCTGCCATAGCCCTTAACAAACTGAGCATAGTACTATTTTCCTTTTTAACAGCAAGCGCAAACCTGTATGTGTGCTTGCTTGGCAAGTTTGGCGATCTTGACATTCTGTTGTATACTATTAGGCAGGTTGTTTTCTCAGGAATCATGGAAAGGAAGCAGGTGGATCAAACATGACCACACCACAAAACGATTATCGCATTCTCTTATATTATAAATATGTTGAAATCAAGGATCCCATCGCTTTCGCAGATGAACATCGGGCCTTTTGCCAAGAGTTGGGAGTAAAAGGCCGCATCCTTATCGCATCAGAAGGGATCAACGGCACACTGTCCGGCACCGTCGAGCAAACAAAACGGTACATGGAGTATATGCACGCCCATCCACTGTTCAATGATATGCCGTTTAAAGTGGACGAATATCATAAACATGCCTTTAAAAAGCTGTTTGTACGCCCGAAGAAAGAATTGGTAACCTGGCGGCTGAAAAAAGACGTGAAACCTTACCAAAAAACAGGCAAACGCTTGACACCGAAAGAATTCTACAACATGTTGCAGCGTGACGATGTGATTGTCATAGATGGGCGCAATAATTATGAATACGACTTGGGACACTTCCGCGGTGCGATCCGCCCTGACGTGAACACCACCCGTGAATTCCCAGAATGGATTCGTAACAACTTAAAAGATTACAAAGATAAAACCATCATCACTTACTGCACGGGCGGCATTCGCTGTGAAAAATTGACAGCCTTTATGTTGGAAGAAGGCTTTAAAGATGTCTACCAATTGGATGGAGGCATTGTCACCTACGGCAAAGACCCCGAAGTCAAAGGGCAACTGTGGGATGGCAAGTGCTATGTCTTTGACGAACGGATTTCGGTGCCAATCAACCAAGTGGAGGAAACTATTGTCGGGAAATGCTATCACTGCGGCAATCCGACAGACCGTTACATCAACTGCGAATACGACATGTGCCACAAACAACACCTTTGTTGTGATGCATGTGAAGAAATTCATCAAGGATACTGCTCCAAAGAATGTGTGGAACAAGACATGATCAAATACGAAGCGTAATCCAGTATACAAAACGGCCTCTTCTCTATATGGGAAGAGGCCGTTTTTATATACACGCTCAGCTTTTTTCAATCAGCGCTCGCATAAATTGGTTGCCGGCTTGATCTAAGTCGCCATCTAGCGGGAAATTCAACACGCTGACCTGAATGCCGCTCACTCCCACAGTCAGCTTGGCCGTCCGCGCCCCGCCCGGATAGACGAGCACCGCTTCTTTGCACCCTTTGGCAGCGGCATAGGCCGTCAATTGAAACAAGTCGGCATTCTTTGGTTCACGATCCCGTTTGTATTTAAGATCAATCAACCAATGGACAGTCCACGGTTCGCGTCGATAAATAAGCGCATCCATCACCCATGCCCGCTTGGAAGAAATGGATGCCGCCTCTTGCGCGACCAATTGAAACTGCTCAGGTAGATTCCGTTTCAACCACTTCGTGACAAACCGTTCGTATAAACGAGGCATGTTAAGCACAAAAGGAGTAACAATACGATCACCACGCATATGCGATGGGCCTGATGTATCCAACAAAAACTGGCATAATGTATGCATCGGCGCGTAATCCCAATTTAGCCGGTGATAATGTCGGTTCACGCAATCCGCTGCCGTATACCGCCTCAAAGAAACGCCTGCCTCCATAGCTTGATAAGCTTTGCGCACAGCAGATAATACCTCAGGCCGTTGACAATAGCCACTCTTTATCACGTGATGCAACGTCCACAGAATGATTTGATTCTCCTCGTTGTCTACAACCATTTCTTCAAACGCACATGCGAACCCCGGCCTAGCTGGATGACGCGGGTAGTCCCCCGCTCGCCAACGCCCCCTGATGTATGGCAAAACTTCTTCTCTGGCCACATATACCTGATAAAACCCCTGTCGCGCCCGATGCAACACTCGGACAGCCAGTGACTCCACCACTTGCTCATAAAAGCCAGACAAAGAAGCTACCTCGGCTCGCCCTTCAAAGAGGCGCAAGCTATTCAGACCATAGGCCACCTCCAGCATTTGAAACAAATTGGTTACCGGAACCTTGGGCTGCACATATATGCCCCTTCCCCCCGCAAGCGGCATATAGCCGACCCATCCTTTCGCTCGGATTCGCCAGCGATTGTTTGTTTTAGGTGATGGAAATTCGACATCCAACCACGGAGAGTACCGTAGGCAGATCTCCTCCCCCACTTCCGGCGGCAACTCCTCATGTCCACATTCACAAGCCGTTTCCTCCTCCAGCTCCAGCCATTTCACGTTGCTCATGGAAGGAGGCGTCCTTTCACCCGTTCCCAAGAGTACGATGCGACTGTATCCGGTTGATCAAACAACACGTCCTCCAAGTAGGGTTCAACTTCCCATCTCCATATCTCTTCCAATTCCTCAGCAAGATTCTCCACCATAAAATAAGAAATTCCCAGTGCGAAGGAAGGCTCGCCCACCCGCTCATTGATTTCCTGTAACAATGGAATCAGCCTTTCAACCTCATTGCCCCGGGGGTGGTGGAACTGGCGCAGCTGTTCATACTGTGGTGACAATCGAATAAAAGCGAACCGTCGGCGCAAGGCTACATCCAACAGTGCGATGGAACGGTCAGCCGTATTCATCGTGCCGATCAGCCGCACACCTTTCGGAATGGAAAATCGATTTCCACCAGCCAACGGAATTTCGGTTTCCCTATATTCCAAAGTGAGCATAAGCTCTCCTAGCACGCGGGGCAGATGAGCACGATTAATTTCATCAATGACCATCACACATGTACCACCACAACGCCGGGCCCGCTCACAAAATTCCAAAAAGCGCCCCGGAACCAGCTCCACCTTTTGCTTGCCGTCTTCCGCCACCGCCGGGCGAATCCCTTGGATGAAATCTTCATATGCATAGTTGGGATGAAACTGCACCATCTCATAAAAGCCATTCCCCTCGCTCGTAAGCAAACGGGCCAAGCGTTCAGCGACATACGTTTTGCCCGTGCCCGGAGGCCCTCCAAAAATTACTTGGCCTTTGCGATGGATGGCACGAAGCCAATGTTTTACTTCTTCTTCAGCATAGCCAGTGTCTGTACAAAAATCGGCCAAGCTGTAACGTGGGGCGACCTTTGCCTTCATCCCTCTCCGCTCGGACAAGGCCAACCGCAAGAGTTGTTGGTATTGTGCAAGGGTCGCCTGGAAATTAGTCCCTTGCATGCCGACTTTCAACCCCGCCAATACCGGATCTGCTTCCGTCGTCTTCCGTAAAATGGGGGTTGCGGTCAAATCTAAGTCAATCTCTATTTCACATCGGTCCTGCGCTTCCGGTGAGTTATCCACATGAAAATATTCCGCTTCCACCATCTCCTCCCATCCTTTAAACACCTCTGACTGCACCGTCGCCAGGGCGTAACATCCCGCTTCACTCCCTGTCATCCACAAGATCACCTTGTCGCCCTTTTTGATGCGTTGCTTATGAGCTGTCACTTTCCACGTCTTCAAATGATTTCGCCGTACCGCTTGTTTCAAATCATAAAAGCGAGGATTGCATTGAAATACCCAGTGGCGAGGGCGCGCAAATAGCATGCTCACCTCTGGTTGTACGGTGCGAATCCTGTGTAAAACATCAGCGGGGATGAGATACGTGCCGCCAGGCGGAGGATCAGTGCATTCCACACAAGCGGCAATCAATGCATCCAACAACACGGGTGGATGCTCTTCAAACTGTTTTATGTACACTGTCACCGGACGGCCGCTTTTGGGGGCCTCGTCTACCAATAACAACACTTCCTTGATTTGATGCTTTGTGCCGCAGGTGTGGCACACGAGCAGATCACCGGATTGGATCTGTTGGATTATCGGGTCGAATCCAGGTTTCGCAATGGACAAGCGGCTGATTTTTCTTTCAACGGGCTCCTCTGCAAAAGTGGACGACTCCATCAACCACACCTGCCTCCACTCTTCTGACGGAAGCGGATTCATTCGCGACTTGCCCTCCGCTCCCACGTTCCGTCCACGATGCTGTGCACTCATCCTGCCTCAACTCTCCCATCCGTTTCTCAAGTATCTCAAATGAGTTAGCAAGAACATTTTAAATTAAAACAACTCCATGCTCAAACAAAGAATCATCCGTTTTTGAAACATCTGGTGGGGTATACCATGCCAACAAATGCAAATTTCCTTGTCACAACCAATTAAAGCCAATAAAATCAAACTGAACGATCGGTGGAATATCAACCATTTGATCACCAGGCATGAAACATCTTGTCACAGGAGGCTAGTCATGTCGTTCATTCATCTTTCCCTCGATCTGACCACTATTGATCCTACAGCAATCACTCCAAAGCCGCTTGAACCGCCGTACCATCTCTTCACGCTCGCGCAGGCGGGAGACAACGAAATAACCAGACGCTCCCTCTATCCATTAGTGCGTGAAGGAGTGTTGGATGACCCTGGATGTTGTAGCGAGGAGTTTGAGAGGTACGAAGACTTTGTCACACGCATTTATCCAACCTCTTACTGGCTACACAGGGAAACGACTTTGCTCATCTCACATGGCCAAAAGTGGATCGCGCTAAGCACGCTGGCCATTGATGGGACGCTCGCCCGCACAGGGCTGACGGTCGTGTCCAAAGCATACCGGGGCACTGGAATGGCTACGATCTTAAAACAGCATTTGCTTCATATCTGCTTGGCCAAAGGCGTGCAACGGGTGGAAACCCGAGTCGCCCATATGAACAAGCCCATGCTCGCAATCAACACCAAATTGGGCTTTGTGGCTTGTTAAGGTTGTTTGTCTGCTGGTTTTATGACAAAGGCTCTTACCTAAAAGTAAGAGCCCTTGTCATATATCCTATTTGATTTGTTTGGCCTCATTCTTGACGTTGTCCGGCACGTCTACTTGGTTCGCACCTGCTTTTTTCCATGTCATCTTCATGTCGATTTTATTCTCGGGATAATAAGTTTCCATCCAAATTTCTTTCACTTGATATGTCTTCTTGTCTATTGTCAACTTTTGGCGCATCTCCATCAATTCAATATCGGTTGGAGCCGGATTTTCCTCATTGGGAAATAGACTGTACGCCTCCAGTTTCCGCAAGCGCTCTTGCAAGGCTAGCCGTTCAGTTTCCGGTGCTTTCCACTCCAAGCGGAAGACATTCCCATCATCCGTCAATTCGATATCGCCTGAATATTTTTTGGTATAAGCCAAATATCGGGGCAGATGCGGAAGATAACCGGGAAGTGGATAGATTTGTACGATGTAAGGCAAGTCCATGGCCGCATAAGAATACCATTTCGCTTCCGATGTCACCATCACTTTCTCATAAACATCATTTCCGCTGACATACCCTTCCAAGGGAATTTGCATGCCTTCATCTAAACCGGAAATATGCATCTTGTTTTGAGCGAAATCAGCCGCTGCTGTCGCATAAAACCCGTTTCCCTCCAAGCGGTATGTATTTTGCGGATTTTCTTGCAAAACCCGCTCCGCTTTTTCCACAATCTCGACAATCTGTTTCGTCGCTTGTCCCGGAGCAATGGTCGTTCCGTCCCCAAACGTAAACGAACTGCAACCAGTCAATCCCACTACCGCTACCGCCAATGACAACAACGCCCATCGTTTTATGAGCAAGAAAGGCACCCCTTTCACAAGGATTGCTGACATCTTGCATCATAACATGAACAGGGAGAAAAACCCACCCTTTGCCCCTCCCGCTGATGAAAAACATGGTAAAATGGGAATGGTTGATCGCCCTTTCACGCCATATTCGGCTTGCGGACTTGTTGTTTCCGTCATGCTAGCCTGATCGCCAACATATGTACTTGCCAGGGGGTGAACCACCATGATTGTGTCGCGCAAACTACCAGAAAGCATTAATCGAATCGTAGGCCAATTTCCAGAAGAAGTGCAAGATTTCTTCTTGGAGATGATCAGTGCCGACCGCTCTAAACAAACGATAGCCAATTATGCTTATGACTTTGCGCTTTTCTTTGATTTTTTAACGACGCGCGGCAAAACCATCTACCAAGTTGACGCCATGACCCTTAAACGGTTTTTCCGTCATATTGAAAACGGGTATGAGCGCACCGTACATATTAAAATGAAGAAAAAAGATCCCACCACGGGAGAAATGAAAGAAGTCTGGGTAGAACGCACACATTTCCGCGAAAACTCGCGCAGCGGCAAACAGCGCAAACGCGCATCCCTCCGCTCGCTGTTCCGGTTTCTGGTGAAATCCCATGTTCTCGACCGCGACCCGATGGAAGAATATGAGGATGCGACGCTCAAATCACGCGCCCGCTCCAAAGTGCCAGTATTTCTGACCAAGGAGGAAGCACTCAGGCTCATCCAAGCAGTTCATCTCTACCACCAAAAGAAAAACACCAAAAGCCCCAATTGGATTGAAACGCGGGATCTCGCCATCATCCTGATGTTTTTAAACACAGGTATGCGCGTTTCCGAGTTGATTAACCTCAATCTGAATAGCATTCAAACGGATGGGCAAGTGTACCGCATCATTATCATCGGCAAAGGCGGCAAAGAACGCATGTTGAAATTAAACGGCAACGCGATGGACGCCCTCAAAGCCTACTTGGAACGGCGACCCAAAGATCCGGTTCCGCCAGAACACCAATACGCCTTGTTCCTCAATAAAAATTACCAACGGATCAGCCGCAAAGGCATTTCCGAAATCATCAAGAAATACGTACGCGAAGCCAATCTACCACCCAAAGCCGCCAATATCTCTCCTCACAAATTGCGCCACACGCTAGCTACTCTGCTCCTCTCCAACGGCGAAAATTTGCGTGTGGTACAGGAGATTTTGGGCCATTCCAGCATCCAGACCACCCAAATCTATACCCACGTCATCAACACCGAAAAAGATGACGCACTGGATCGGTTGGATCGCATGCTGTGATCAGTGGTTTCAGGCGTTTTTATACCGATTCAAGAACAAACATTCTACCAAATGTTTGTTCTTTTTTCTTTCTTCATGTATACTAAGAATAAGATAAAAAAGGCTCGTGAACGCTTACAATCAGGGGAGATGAAAAACATGAGCAAACTTTCTCCACGCCAGCAGGCCATTCTTAATTACATACAAAAAAACGTACTCGAAAAAGGATATCCACCTTCAGTGCGCGAAATTGGCGAAGCAGTTGGCCTCGCTTCCAGCTCCACCGTCCACGGTCATCTGGCGCGGTTAGAAAAAAAAGGTTATATTCGGCGCGATCCGACAAAACCACGCGCCATCGAATTGCTTAAACGGACTGAGTTGCCTACTAAAGCCCAAGTGGACACCGTTTTTGTCCCTATCGTCGGCAAAGTAACCGCGGGTGAACCGATCACCGCGATTGAAAATATTGAAGACTATTATCCCTTGCCACGCCGCCTCGTCGGTGATGAACAGACCGTTTTCCTGTTATCCGTGCGGGGCGAAAGCATGATTAACGCCGGCATCCTTGATGGAGACCACGTGGTCGTGCGCCAGCAACCGACGGCCAACAACGGCGATATCGTTGTCGCCATGACCCCAGACGGGGAAGCGACCGTCAAGCGCTTCTTCCGGGAACCCGATCACATTCGCCTGCAACCGGAAAACGACCAGCTTGAACCGATTCGCTTGCCAGAAGTCACCATCTTGGGCAAAGTCATCAGCTTGATCCGCGAAGTGATGTAAACCTTGACTATAAGAAAAGCACTGGTGATCAATTCATCACCAGTGCTTTTTTGCTTTACGCCTGATCTTTTACAAACTTTTCAATGCGGTCAAGCGCTTGCTCCAACTGCTCCATGGAAGTCGCGTAGGAGATCCGAATATGGTCATTCGAGCCAAAACCGGAACCTGGAACTACGGCAACCAATGCTTTTTCCAACAACGCAGCAGACCATTCGTCAGGGTTTGCATACTTGCCGGAATGGTTCAATGCCTCGCGGATGTTGATAAAAGCGTAAAACGCCCCCGCCGGCATTTGGCAATGGAATCCGGGGATCGCATTCACGCGACGCACCACATAATCGCGGCGCTCTTTGAATGCCCGCTTCATTTCCGCCACCGGTTCATGTGTACCTTGGAGCGCGGCAATAGCGGCATATTGCGCGATGGATGTCGGGTTGGAGGTGCTATGATCAGACAGGCCGGACATCGCTTTAATCAGCTCTGCCGGTCCCGCCGCATAGCCAATCCGCCAGCCAGTCATCGAATACGTTTTTGACACCCCGTTGATGATCACGGTACGTTGATACAGCTCATCGCTCAAACTAGCTATGCTCACATGCTTTTCATCGCCGTAAATCAAATGCTCATAAATTTCGTCCGACACCACGAGAATATCATGTTTTACGCACACTTCCCCGATCGCGCGCAATTCCTCTGCGGTGTACAACATGCCGGTTGGATTGGATGGGCTGTTAAGCAACAACGCCTTGGTACGATCAGTAACAGCCGCTTCCAATTGAGCAGGAGTGATTTTGAACTGATTTTCTTCTTTGCCTTCTACAACCACCGGCACCCCTCCGGCCAGCTTCACCTGTTCAAGGTAGCTCACCCAGTATGGAGCAGGAATGATCACTTCATCCCCTTCATCCAACAAAGCTTGGAACAAGTTGTACAAGGCATGCTTCGCACCGACCGTCACGATGATTTGATTCGGCTCATAGGTCAGACCATTATCTCGTTTAAATTTCTCGATAATCGCCTGTTTCAGCTCAACCACACCACTGGAAGGCGTGTATTTCGTCAACCCTTTGTGCATCGCTTCCTCGGCCGCCTGCAGGATATGTACGGGTGTGTTGAAGTCAGGCTCACCCGCACCCAATCCGATCACATCATGGCCAGCTTGTTTCAATGCTTTGGCTTTGGCAGTGATGGCGAGTGTTGGGGATGGGGCCAATTGTTGAACGCGTTTGGATAATTTCAACGTGAGAACCTCCCTCTTCAAAACAAGATCCCATCCACATCATCTTATCATGGTTGAACAGGCTTAGACCAGTTCTTTTGTCTCGCGGGCGATCATCAGTTCTTCGTTGGTCGGTATCACCAACACTTCCACTTTGGAAGACGGAGTGCTGATACGGCGTTCCTCTTTTTTGCGGATCGCGTTTTCTTCTTTGTCAATCTCAATGCCGAAGAAGCTCAGCCCTTCACATACCCGTTCGCGAATCAACGAAGCGTTTTCCCCTACGCCTGCGGTGAACAGCAACACATCCAGTCCATCCATGGCAGCCACATAAGAGCCGATCACTTTTTTGATCTTATAGATGTACATATCAATCGCCAGCTTGGCTTGGCTGTTGCCGTCAAACATCGCTTCCGTCACTTCGCGCATGTCCGAAGAGATGCCTGACACGCCCAACAGGCCACTGTGCTTGTTCATCATCGAACTTACTTCACCGATGGTCAATTCTTCTTTAGCGATCACAAACGGTACGATGGCCGGGTCGATATCCCCTGAGCGAGTGCCCATCATCAAGCCTTCAAGCGGGGTCATGCCCATGCTGGTATCCACTGATTTCCCGCCTTGAACGGCAGTGATGCTTGCGCCGTTGCCGATGTGGCAAGAAATGATCTTAAGATCGGCCAGTGGCTTGCCAAGAAATTCTGCCGCCCGTTGCGATACGTATTTGTGCGAAGTGCCATGGAAACCGTATCGGCGCACTTTGTATTTTTGATACAAAATCCGAGGCAAAGCATACATATAGGCATAATCAGGCATCGTCTGATGGAATGCCGTATCAAACACCGCCACATGGGTTGCATGGGGCAGTTGCGCTTGTGCCGCGTCGATTCCCAATAAGTTGGGGGGATTGTGAAGTGGAGCCAGATCAATCGTCTTGCGGATCGCTTGCCGCACTTGGCTATCGATTACGACGGAACTGGAAAAGAACTCCCCACCGTGCACAACGCGATGGCCCACGGCTGCCACTTCATCCGCACTTTGAATGACGCCTTCCTCTTTGTCCATCAACAAGTCCAACACTTTTTTCATGCCCACGCGATGGTCGAGGATCTCGCTGATTAGCACCTTTTCTTCCGCACCGGTAACTTCATGTTTGATCATCGCTGATTCAGTACCGATCTTCTCAACCAATCCCGACGCCAATACGGACTCATCAGTCATATCAAACAATTGGTATTTAATCGAGGAACTTCCGCAGTTGATCACCAATATCTTCATGCCTGGCCCTCCTTCATGATCCGTTCGCCGTCTTCGCTGTATTTGAAGAATCCTTCACCTGTTTTCACGCCCAAATGGCCAGCGCGCACCATTTTTTTCAACAGCGGAGCCGGGCGATATTTGGTATCACCAAATTCACGGTATAGGCGTTCCAGCGCCGCCAGCACAGAATCCAATCCGAAGCGATCCACCATCTCCAACGGGCCGTACTGGAATTGGTACGCTTTCATCGCTCGGTCGATGTCGTAAGCGCTAGCCACCCCTTCCATCAATGTGTACACTGCCTCATTGATCAACAGACAGATCAAGCGCGTCGTCACAAAACCGGGTGATTCATACACCTCGATCCCGGTCATTTCCATTTGCGCCAACAAGTCGACCACCGTTTGTACCGTCACTTGGGAAGTTTTCAATCCCCGCACAACTTCCACCAACGGGGTCTTTGGAACAGGATGCACAAAATGCAGACCGATCACTTTATCCGGACGTTGCGTTGCCGCAGCAATCTCGGTCAAACTGAGGGTCGATGTGTTGCTGGCCAAGATCACTTCTGGTCGGCACAACCGGTCGCACAGAGCAAACAATTCCAATTTGGCGTCGAGGTCTTCCACCACCGATTCGATAACGAAATCAACCTGTTTAAGAGCTTCCGTATCTGCCGTCGCATGAATCCGGGACAGCGTCATCTTCTTCTCGGCTGGCGTAATGCCCCATTTTGCCAATTTTTTATCCAAACTCATTTCAATATGATGATAAGCGTCTTTCGCCAATTCATCATTTCTCTCAATCACCGTTGTTTCTATTCCCTTGGATGCCAAGAGCTCGGCGATGCCTTGTCCCATGGTTCCGCCGCCGATCACGGCGATGTGCTGAATATTTGCCACGAGTTCTTGCTCCTTTCGCTTAAATAACCTTGTCTATTGTAGCAGGTTCTCGCCGTCATATCGTTAACAATTTCCGAAAAACTATCTTAAAAGAGCACTTTTTCCTGTTATATGTATATAATTACATCCCTTCTCTCTATCTCTCCCTCTAGGTTGCTCCATCCTTATCCAAAATATATGCCCCTGCGGAAAGGATTCATGGACAATGCAAAAAAGCCTTGATAACGATTTATCAAGACACCTCATCAACAAAGGTATGCGCCGGCCGCCTGTGATCGCTCCGCCGGGGGTGTGTTTGATCAGTCCTGAATTTTTCAGGCACACTAAAATGTGATAGGATACTGCAATGGACATGATTATAGCAGAAACGGGGAAAGGAAGCAAAGATGAATCCATACAAACGATCAATCGACGGGATTGGCACCACTTACTGGGCCGGAGTTGTTCTCCTGTCCGTCCTGTATGTCGTGCTGTCCATGTTATCCAATCTCAGTTCACTCCGAATCATCAAGGTGTTCACTTTATCGATGGATGCTGGCTCACTGTTCTATCCATTGACTTTTGTACTGCGGGACATGCTCCATCAAAAAACAAATCTCACACTGACAAACCGCGTGGTCGTGTACGCCGGATTAAGCAACTTTCTGATGTTCGGCATCATCTATGTCGTGTCGGTGTTGCCCGCTGACCCTGCTGTGGGCCCGCAAACGGCATTTGGCCAAGTATTGCTCCCCTCCATCCGGATTATCTTAGGATCGGTCATCGCCGGGGTCACTGCCGAATTGTTGGATGGCTTGATCTATCAAGCGGTGCAACGGCGGTTTGGAGAAAAACGGCGGTACTTGCGCGTCGTGCTGTCCAATGCCGTCTCTATTCCATTTGACACAGCCATCATGATCACCATCGCATTTTATGGACTCATCGACAACGCCACACTCATCAGCGTCACATGGTCCAATATTTTGCTCAAATATGTCTTTTCATTCATCCTGTTGCCTCTCTTTTACCTGCGCATCGCGAAACGCCAGCTGGAAGAATCGCACTAAAAAAGCGTCCGCTTGACTCATGCGGACGCTTTTTCACGTAACAATTGTCTAAATTCATCCCCGTTCAACACTTCTTCGCGCATCAGAATCGCGGTGCACTCCTCAAACAACGGCAAGTATGAAGCCAATTGCTGTTCCGTACGGGTTTGCAATTCATTCAAAATCTTGGTTGTTGTCTCATGCAACTCACTTTTTGCAATCAATTCGGCATCGATAATCCCACGCTCAGATAGGCCACTTTGCACCAATCCCCGAGCATACCGATTCGCTTGCTCATAATCGTTTTGCGCTCCGGTACTCTTCGATCTGAGCACCAATTGTTCTGCGGCGGCACCCGCCAGACACACCTGAATCCGGCCTTCCAGTTCTTCTTTGGTGTAAAGATAGCGATCCTGCCCCGGATGTTGCCGCACGTAGCCGAGCGCCTGCCCGCGCGGAGACAGGGCAACAGAGGAGACGGAGCCCGGTTGCACCAACTCTGCCATGATGGCATGGCCCAACTCGTGAATCGCCACCCGCAATTTTTCATCATGGGCGGCTTCTCGATCCGTTTTTTCCCCCATCATTACTTTATCGATAGCCGCCTGAAAATGAGCCGGCTCCAGCTGCTCACTTCCTTGGCGCAGCGCATATATGGCCGCTTCATTGGTCAAACTTTCCAATTGCGCGCCGGAAAAGCCAAAGGTGTCCTGTGCCACTTTGTCCAACGAGACATCCGGTGACAATGGTTTGTTTCGCGCATGCAGGGTAAGGATTTGCAAGCGAGCTTGTTTGTCCGGCAAATCCACCAGGATATGACGGTCAAACCGGCCTGGGCGGAGCAAAGCGGGGTCAAGCATTTCCTTGCGGTTGGTCGCGGCCATGATGAGCACGCGCACATCCCCATCCACATGAATGCCGTCCATCTCTGTCAACAATTGGTTCAAAGTCTGGTCATATTCACGTTGTTGGCCGCCTTCCCGCTTACCGCCAATCACATCGATTTCGTCAATGAAAATAATGGCGCTTTTCTTGCGATTTTTTTTAGCCGCTTTTCGGGCATCCTGAAACAAGCGGCGAATCCGCTGTGCCCCGACGCCAACATACTTCTCCACGAACTCACTGCCTGACGCGCTGATGAACACCGAATCCGTGTAATGAGCTGCTGCTTTGGCCATCAGCGTTTTCCCCGTTCCGGGTGGACCAGCCAACAAAATTCCTTTGATCGGCCGGATGCCGTATGCCTCCATCCGCTCGTGATGCAACAAGAAATCAAGGGCTTCTTTCAATTCCGTTTTGGCGTGTTCCTGACCGCCAATTTCTTCAAAGCGGGTAGTGGGAATCTTGGAACTTCCCTTATTGTTGGCCGCTTTCTTTGCACCAAATGAACCCTGCGATATCCGCCCGCCTTGCAAGGACGTCACCAGCCAAACCATAGCTAGCAACACCACAAGTGGAAACGGATTTATCCCGAGAAACATGAGAAAAAGAGCCACTGCCAAGCCAACACCTGTCATCAGATACAGGAACATCCCGATTCACCTCCCCTTTCTTTACGATGGCAACGCCGCCTGATCGGTTTGCAACGGCACCACTTGCCTCCAAGCTCGATTGGCCTGTTGCAACTCCACATAGATAAAACGTTCATCGATCCGCACTTTATAAGTCAACCTATGTTCCTGCGCCACCTGCTTGACGGCGTCCGGAATTAAGGTGTAGCGCTTGGTCGCCACTGCTTCGCGCAAAGCGAATTGCAAGTCGGACCACGCTTGTTCCAATTCCGGATGGTGCGGATTGTCCAACACCACAGTCAGCTTACGATGACCTGCGATCTGTTCCAAATTGTCCAACAAACGAGGATAACGTTGTATAAAGTCATACGTAGGATCTATATGCAAATGAAGCCGGACTTCCGTCGGCATCACGTTAATCTTTGCCTGATGCAGGCCTGACTGCTGGTCGAGAGTCTGGTGAATGGGTTTTGTCACGAACCACCACTGACTGGCGAAAAAACCGCCCATCAAGACCACCAGCGTGACCAACAAGCTGCCTACCAGCACTTTGGCTTGTCTCATCGGCCCGCCCCCTATACTATTTGTATAATAATTCTTCCCTGAAAAGTATATCATAATCTGATATATCGAACCGAGAGCCAAAGGTTGGAAATAAAAAAACAGCGCTTCCCAGCACTGCTCACATCAATTGATATGTTAGCTGTTGCACTTGTCCTCGGTCGGGTTCACGAATAATCAAGGTGACCTTCGTCAATTGCCGGGCGTCTTGAACAGCTAGTTTGTAGGTAACAGCCATATTTACCGGCAACCGGACTGTCTCATTGCTAAATAAGGCCTGCTTCAATTTGTCCAACAGCTTCCCATTGTCAATATCCACCTCGATCACATCAACGCGTCGGCCATTCACCCATTCGGCAGTTCCTTGCCGAAATTTCCCGGCCACGCTCAAGACGAAGGACAGATGGTCGCGGGGTGACACCAGACCTGCTTGTTTGACAGTCATCATTTCCGTCCCGCTGTCATGGTAAGCGTAAATATGCTCACCGTTGCGTCGCATCACTAATTTCTGTGATGCTGCATCCTTCAAGCTCCAGTTATCCGCCACTTGCTTCCCAGTAAAGCGACGTTTACCAGACATGAGTTCCAGCTGAAACGAATATTCTTTTTTCTTCAACCACCCTTGAATCACCTGTCTCGCCGTCTGCGCCAGCTTCTCCTGCGCCAACACCTTCTTTTCTTTAACTGTGGGCTGATCGGCGACGAAGTCCGTTTGACAACCCATCAGCATCAAGGCGCAAACCAGACATCCGGCCATTTTTCTCATTTTGCCCTCCCCCTTCTCTTCTAATACCTACGAAAAAACCTGTGCATTTAGACTACGCGCGTTGGCCAAACCTTGGATGTGAACATGCATGAGAAAAGCGCTTCATCAGCTTGACGCTGACAAAGCGCTTTTCGTGCCTGGTTCACTTATACGTTGGAAGCAGAGCCAACATCTTGGTCGAAGGGGCAAAATGTGTTAGTCATATTGCCTTCCGCTACGGTGATACTAACATCAACAAGGGAGGTGATTCCTTTGCCGCATCCTTCCCTTTATCCCGAGTGGATGCCCGAGTTGTTACAAACCCACTTGTCCCAAGAAGAACTGGAGAAAATCTCATCTTTTCTCCACACAGAAACCTGGATATCCCCTTCAGCGCACCGACGCTTATGGAATGACCCCGTTCCTGATATCCCTCTTCGTTTTCATCTAGATATAGACATTAAAGAATAGCCTGTTGTTAGTATGACATAGACCTTCCTGCCTATACCTTCCGCCTCATTCTATTCACTGCCAATTGATGGCAGTTCTTTTTTTATTGCAACAATGCTTGGAATGCACGTGTTGCTTCATGACGGATTTTCTCTTCATCCAGTGTCAGCAATTCGCGGTTGACCATCAGCGGCTGACCATTTACATACATGTCCACCACATCACCGCGAGACGCAGAATATACGATGTGGGACACCACATCATGCAACGGTTGCATATGAGCACCAGTCAAATCCAAAGTGATGAAGTCGGCTTTTTTGCCTGCTTCCAACGTGCCGATTTCGTGATCGAGGAATAAGCATTCTGCCCCATAGCTGGTCCCCATTTTTAACGCCGTCAGCGCCGGCACCGCTTCCGGGTCAAGGTTAGCACCCTTGTGGATCAACGCGGCAAGCTGGATTTCCTCGATGAGATCCAAATTGTTGTTGCTGGCTGCCCCGTCAGTAGCCAATCCCGGGCGCATGCCTTTTCGCAGCATGCTCGTCACCGGGGCAATTCCGCTACCCAATTTGAGATTGCTGCCCGGGTTGTGTGCCACCTTTACGTCATGTTGCGCCAATATGTCGATTTCTTCTTCTGTCACATGCACCGCATGAGCAACCAGCGCAGGAAGATCAAAGAAGCCGAGTCGACGCAAATGCTCAACGGGCCGAACCCCATAATCCCGCACATTTTGCTCCACTTCTTTCACTGTTTCAGACATATGCGTATGAAGTGGTAACTTCAATTCCCCCGCTTTTTCTACAAACCGCTTGATATATTCCGGCGGGCACGTGTAGGGCGCATGAGGTGCCAACATGGTAGTGATTCGGCCATCGGCTTGACCATGCCACTCAGTAGCAAAACGAACCGCCTCTTCAAACTTTTTATTTTGCATTTCCTCACTGCATAATCCAATCACCCCGCGAGTCAAGCGGGCGCGCATGCCGGATTCTTCCACCACGCGGGCAACAGCGTCCATATGATCGTACATATCCATAAAACAAGTGGTTCCGGAGCGGATCATTTCCACCGCCGCCAACGCTGTTCCTGCCTGCACTTGGACATGGGTAAACTTCGCTTCCAACGGCCACATATGCTCTTCCAACCACGTTTGCAACGGCAAATCATCGGCATACCCACGCAACAAAGTCATGGCCGCATGACCGTGTGTGTTGACCAATCCAGGCAGGATGACCTTGCCGCTACAATCGATGATCTCATCAAACTGCTCTTGTACTTGCGGCTCCGGGACTTCCCCCACATATGTAATCTTGTCATCCTCCACACCCAAAGCGCCTCGTCTCAGCACTTCAGCGCCATCTTTCATGGTCACGACAGTCGCGTTGATAAATAACCGCTTCACTGACATCTCCTCGCTTTATATTGATGTGTCTTTCTTACTGTACACGAAGAGAAAAGAATTTCATAGCCTGTTCCGATCAATAAATTGCAAGATCTCATCCAACCGCACCTTTTTTCGCAACGCCTCCGCAAACAAATCCCCTTTCTGTTCCAGCCGGTCAAAAATGTTGGCGCAAGTGAATTGCTTAGGGGATAACGCGGGAGTCAATTCCTCCCATGAAAGAGGCGTAGAAACGGTCGCTTCCGGCACTGCCCGGATTGAATAGGGCGCGATCAAAGTTTTATTACGCCAATGCTGGAGATAGTCAAAGTAGATTTTATCCCCGCGCTTGTTGACCGAGCGCTCCACGGTGATCAACGCGGGTTGCCGCTTGGCGAAATAATGGGCGATGAATTTTCCGACTTTGCGTGTCTCATCATATGTGTATCGCGGCTCTAATGGCAGGTAGATCTGCAATCCGCTGGCCCCTGATGTCTTTACAATTCCGTCCAATCCCAATTGCAGCAGCAACTCCCGGATCATCAGCGCCGCTTCCACCACGCGTGGAAATCCGGGGACACTAGGGTCCAAATCAAACACCAGCTCCGTCGGTTTCATTGGTTCATGAACCGTATTGAACGACACATGTAATTCCACGCACGCCAAATTGGCCAACCAAACCAAGGTGGGTGCATTATTGAGCATAACATATTCAATATCCCCATCGTTGACCGTTTCTATCCAATCCGGCCGATGGGAAGGGGCGTTCTTCTGATAAAACGACTTCCCCTCCACCCCATCTGGAAAACGGATCGTGGTTAACGCCCTGTTCCGGCAATAAGGAAGTAAATACGGAGCCAGCCGATAATACGCTAGTATGAACTCCCACTTGCTCAACTGAGGAAACAAACGTTTATCGGGATTGGATATCTTTAATTCCTTTCCGTCCACATGAACCAATCGGTGCTCCACCCTTCTCCCTCCTCTGTGCCGGACTGGAGCGGATCTGGCAAATCAAGACCTACCAGATGAAATAAAACCACGACATGAAAGCGGATCGGCATCGACGATCCCCTGAATGATCGGTTGTCGCAAAGAATGCCCATCCACCCATTCCAGATAATGGACTTTAACTGTGATTAAAGGAGTGACCCAAATTGCGCCGCTGATTCGCTCCGGCTGATTGTAAAAAGGCATCTCAGTTTGAACCAACGAAGTGACGCGTTCAGTGATATCCCGCCAATCCGCTTGGGTCAATTTCCCCGTGCCGGCATGCCCGATGTAGTGAAGCCGATCCCAAGCATCGTACAACCCCAGTAAAAGCGAGTTGACCACCTTTCCCCTGAATGTCACCCCTCCTACCACGGCAATCAGGTCATGCGTCACTTTTCGTTTGCGCCAACGCCCATCTTTTCCACCAATGACATAAGCACTGGTCAAATCTTTCACGACGATGCCTTCCAACCCTTGCTGGCGCACAGCCTCATACAGGCCATCCACATCAGTGTAGTTGGGCACCAACCGCACATGATCCACCGGCCGGATGATTTGGTTTAATTGCTCTTGTCGTTCAGCCAATGGTCGTTCTGTCATCCATTTGCCATCCAGATAAAGCAAATCAAAAACCATGTACGTAATCGGCACTCGCTTCATTGCTTGCGACACTTTGTTCATTTGGCGTAAGCCATCCCGTTTCATCACCTCGTAAAAAGAGGGCTTCCCTTCCCGCCAAGCAATGATCTCCCCATCCAAAATGACCGACGAAGCCGTGCAATAATCGCTAGCCTTCGCCAATTCAGGATAGTGATGAGTTCGCTCATTTTTTTTCCGATTGAACAATTTCACTTGACCATTTTCAACATACGTTAACACCCGCACCCCGTCCCATTTGACTTGAGCAATCCAGTGTTCTCCCGAAGGTGGCGCATCCGTCATGACGGGTTCAAAAGGGATGATTGGTTTCAATTCCACGGAACTCGTTCCTTTTTTCACAAATATATCTCTTAGAATGAGAAAAAAACACTGCAACTATACATAGAAGCATCCACCCTTATGCCGATGCCGAATCAGGCTTGACATGACTAAGTCAAAATAGTAGTATTTAAGCACACTAGTATTACATCAAAATACTACTATTATCCACCAACATCACTGAAGAAAGGAAGAGTTCATCTGATTCAACGATTGAAAGAGCTTGGCCTGTCTGAACTTGAAGCGCGTTGTTACCTCACACTCCATGAGGAGCCTCATTTATCCGGTTACGAAGTAGCCAAACGCGTATCCACCTCGCGCACCAATGTTTATGCTGCTTTACGTTCACTCACCGACAAAGGCATTTGTCGAATTATCGAGGGCGATCCGGTTCATTATGACGCTGTACCTATCGATCAGTTGATTCGTTACATGCGGGTCAAGTTTGAACAAACCGCAAAAGGACTGGTGAATGAACTGAAATCCCCTCCTCGTTCCAAACCCTCTTTTTATAATTGGCAAGGAAACAAACATTTAGACATCGCGATACGCAGAATGATCGCCAATGCAAAAAAGAATATCCTTGTCGACATTTGGGCAGAAGATGTGCATTGGGTGGAAGAAGCATTACTTGACGCTGAAGAGCGGGGCGTTACAGTTGTCCTGATTGTTCTTGGAGAATGTCAAACTACCCTGAAAAATGTGTTTATCCATAAAGCTGATGACTTGGAACAGGCTTGGCCAAAAATGGAAACGAGGAAATTTTCCATCCTGATCGACGGGCAAGCCGCCTTGTTGGGTGGTTTTGGCGGAGATGTAAAGTTGACCGCATTGGAAACAGATCATCCGGCTATCACCGAACTACTTAAAAATGCATTCTACCACGATGTTGTCATGATGCGCATTGAGGAAGATTTCGGCGCTGAGCTGACAAGCCGATATGGCAAAAATTACGAGAAGATTATTGACTATTACATTAGGGAAAAGGGATGGGATTTTTAGCGTCGTCCAAGTCGGGAGTTCGGTCATATATTAAATCCAATGAGATCAGGAGGCTTTCAACATGCGTGATTTAACATACATCAGAGAGCTGTTTAGCAAGGAAGATGAGGTACTACAGTCGATTCCGAACGGATTGGCGGAAAGGGGAATGCCACAGATATCCATCCCACCCGAAGTGGGCCGAACATTGTATCTTCTGGCTAAAATCAGCGGAGCCACCAGAATTTTGGAACTGGGAACCCTAGGCGGATACAGTACCATTTGTTTGGCACGGGCCTTGCCATCTACCGGAAAGTGCTTCACCATTGAATTAAACGCTGAACACGCCCGCTTTGCCAAAGAAAATATCTCCCGCGCCAACCTGGACGAGCAAGTGACGGTTATCGTGGGCGACGCTTCAGAACAATTGGAAAAACTAGCTCAGTCGGGGGAACGCTTTGATTTCTTCTTTATCGACGCAGACAAGCCCAACTTCGACCATTATCTGGAGAAAGCAATTTCCTTAGCTGCGCCAAATGCGGTAATTGCCATGGATAACTTACTTTATTTTGGCGACAGCGTCGTGGATGAAACCAATGATCACCCCATATTGGCCAAGCTTCGAGAAGTTAATCAAACCTTGGCACAAGATCCTCGCCTCGAGTCCATGCTGTTGCCGATCGGCGACGGATTAGGGATTGCCAAAGTGAAAAGTGTCTGATGTAAGTTAAGAAATCACTCTTTTTGCGCGCCAATGAGCCTGCTCATTTGAGAGCAGTCTCTTTTTAGCATAATAATCTCGCCCCAACCCCCTCGATCTTGGTATATTAAAAATAAAATTAAATTTATTAACGAATCACAGATCAACCCCATGCCAATTACACCTATAATCTCCAACAATAAACCGGAAATAATAACAACAAGATAACAAACAAATGATAAAAAATTATAAATCCAAGCATATAATTGAAGACTTTAATTCCGTGTTATATAATTCAAAACGTATCAAATAAGATTCTTTTCTTACCATTCCAAACTATTTCACAGGGGGTGGTCTTGTGACCAAAAAGCTTCGCATATTGTCTATCATCATGCTCGTTGTCCTGTTATTTGGTAGTATGGGCACCGCTTATGCCGACGGAGCCAATCCTGCCAAGGATACGTCATGGATTGACCATATCTTGGGTTGGTTTGGCTCAAAACCTGTATCACAACCAGAAAAAGTGGTATCCCTTGGTAGTAAGGTAAAGATCGTATCTGACCCACTACCAAAAAACACTCCCAAAGCAACTAATGAACCTACTGTCATCGAACAGGACACCACTGCCAAAGTGATTAACGAAAAAGGAAAAGTGGTGGGGCAAAAACACATTGCTAAAACACCAAATTTAACTGTAAAATCCAAAAACCGGGTGGTCACCGCGGTCATCGCGGCGGATGAAGAATACCGCAGAGCCTACCCTGATTGGCAAAACAGAACGAAAGAGATTGTGGAAAAAGCGGACAATGCGTTTATCCGCGATCATCAAGTCGATTTTAAGATCTCAGGATATCTCGAGTGGAAATCAGATGGGTACAACGGGGAACAAATTCTGCAAGATTTGGACCGTGACAAAAACAGAGGGGTTTATGATTTTGTCATCGGATTTACCAAAGACGCTAACTTCAATTATGGTGGAATTGCTTATATGCAACCCACAGGTGGCCCAGGTGGAAGTGCGGTCAGCGTAACGGCAGACATGCATCCCAATGCCATTTGGCATGTAGTTCAACACGAACTGTCCCATAACTTCGGTGTGCCACATGACTTACACGGCCCTCAATATGAAAGATGCATCATGAACTATTATTACACGACACAGGTGGACATTTGGGACCAAAAACACAACCAAATCATCGAGCGCAACAAATACTGGTACGGAAATAGACAAAATAACCAAAATAATCAAAACAATCAAAATAACAACAATAAACCAAATAAACCAGACGTACCAACCTCTGACCCTTCCTCCTTTGAAACACAAGTCGTTCAATTGGTTAACCAGGAACGGACACGGAGAGGATATAAACCTTTGCAGATGGATGCCAAATTGTCTCAGGTTGCCAGATTGAAATCAGAAGATATGAGAGACAACAACTATTTCTCTCACCAATCACCCACTTATGGCTCTCCGTTTGACATGATGAGAAAGTTTGGTATCCAATACACCTATGCAGGTGAAAACATCGCCGCTGGACAACAAACCCCGCAAGATGTGATGAATTCTTGGATGAACAGCCCCGGACATCGTAGCAACATCTTGAATCCCAATTACACGACCATCGGCGTTGGTTTTGCCAAAGGCGGCGCTTATGGAACTTACTGGACACAACAATTCATCAGAAGATAAACCAAATCCATCTTATTTAATCAGGCCCATTCTAGACAGAATGGGCCTGGCTAAGATTCCGTGGATTCTACCTGATCTTCCTGAAGATTCGGAGTGAATTTATTCACTAACCAATTTCTGATAACAAACAGCCAGCACTTAGACTGGCTGTTCTCATTGCAACTTACTCTTCCAACAGCGAAACGATACGATCAGTCAATTCGCTCGGTTTGGTGTTGGGCGCGTACCGTTCAACCACCTCACCCCGGCGATTGACGAGAAACTTGGTGAAATTCCATTTGACTGCTTTGCTACCCATGAGGCCTGGCGCTTCTTTGCAAAGATACTTGAACAGCGGATGCGCCTGTTCCCCGTTCACATCCACTTTGGAAAACACGGAAAACGTCACTCCGTAATTAAGGGAACAAAACTCGACAATTTCTTCATCCGTCCCTGGCTCTTGTTCCATGAACTGATTGCAGGGGAAGGCCAAAACCTCCAGCCCCGCGTCTTTATATCGCTCGTACAGTTCTTGCAATTCTTTGTACTGTGGTGTAAATCCACATTTGCTCGCAGTGTTGACAATCAACAATACTTTCCCTTTGTATGCGTCCAACTGTTTTACTTCACCGTTGGCTAACTTCGCTTCAAATTGATATACCGTCACAAGTCTGCCCCCTTTAATATACCTATAGATAGATTTCGCCCTATTCATCATACCACCTTTGACGGCATTTACCTACTCTCTTTGCTACTTTGTGGTTGAGCTTTAATCAGCCGGTGCAATTGGGGAATAAGAATCAAGCACAAGATATAAAAGACGGTTGTGATCCAATATACATAACGCACCCCCAACACATCTGTGACATACCCCATCAGCAAGACCGAAACGGCATATAAAATGTTTAGCATGGTATAATGGGCAGATGCAATTTCAGGATAAGTTTCATTGGTTGTGTTGCGTTGCAAGATGGTTTGCTGGGCGACGCGCCGAATTTGAAACATAGGCCCTAACAGCGTGATAAGTGTAAGCGCTAACCATGGCAAAGTTGTAAATGAAAAACTAAAGGTGAACAAAACCATTCCCGTCAAACCAATGGCCATACTGGCGACAATATGCTTCGACACCCACTTTGATATGGAAAGAATCACAAAGCCGGCGACCATCGTTCCAGCAAAGTAACCGGTGTTGATAATCCCCCACCAGAATGCCCCTTTGTGAAGAACTTGATTGACAAAGACCAAAATGACCGCACCCGTCCAGATCCCCGCCCCCAACACGATTAGCAAGTCAATCGCAGTAACAATTCTAACAGCGGGACTATTCCAAATATTTACCCACCCGCTTTTGATCTGATTCCAGCGTCCGCTTGAACGTTTGGGCTCAACTTTGGAGCGATCCTTGATGAACAACGTGGAAACCGTAGAGACTGCAAACAAAATCCAAGTTAATGACAACAACTCCGCCTCGCTCATCACTGATAAAATCCCACCACCAACCGACCACCCCGTCAAAAGGGCGATCTGATCCATCGTGCTGAGCAAACTGTTGGCTTCCACCAACTCCCCATCCTCCACCAGTCTGGGCACCAGTGCATTTCGCGTCGGAGTCGTCCAGCCATCCAAAAAAGAGATGACAAACGTTAACACCAACAAAAGAGGAACCATACCTTCAATCTTGCCGTCCACAAAAACAAGGGCGACTACCACCGCCAACAACACCGTCTGGGAGGCTTGAGAAATAAACAAAATGCGCTGCAAATGAAACCGTCCAAACAATAGCGGTGCGACCGTGCCACTCATCGAAACAGCAATCACCCTGAACAGAGGAAACAAAGCAGCGACCAACGTCAAACCGGTCATTTGATAAATCAACGTCACCATCGCTAAAATAAAAAATGAGTCCCCCAAGTTGGCCATGGTCTGCCCAACCCAAAGGCAATGAAAAGAACGATTTCGTTTCATGATTTTTCACCACTTTCTGCATTCCAAATCAAGATACAAACATATACTTTCATTATGTAAAAGGTTTAAAATTACAAATGTTCACTCATATTTTAACATAAACATTCAACCTAATGAAATAAATACTTTGACATCATCCCATAAAAAAAGAAGAGTGATCAGTTCGATCACCCTTCTTTCCTGTCATTATGGTTGCAGGAAAATCTCATACTTATAACGGTCAGTCCGATAAATACACCGCGTGTACTCCATCACTTGGTCTTGCCCCATGTACGTTGTGCGCTGAAACAAAATCGCCAACGAGTGGTTTGGTAACCCCAGTAGCTGGCTTTCATATTCATCTGTCAGCACAGGTTCAATCGTCTGCCTAGCGTACATAGGTTGATACTGATAATGATCCCTCAACACCGTATACAATGATTGGCCTTCTAACATCTCTTGGCTCAATCCAGGCACTTTTTGTTCATCAAGCCAGACTGTTTCCAACGCCAAAGGCTCTCCGTCAACGATTCTCAATCGCTTCACTTCCACGACCTGCTCATGATGCGGAGGCATCCGCAAATTCCGTTTCAAATTGAGCGTCGCATCCATGACGGAAAAGTTAAGCATCCGCGTTTCTACCGACAAGCCCTGTTCTTCCATCTCTTCGGTAAAACCTTTCAGACGCGTGATCAAATGTTTCGGCTTTGGCTCGGCCACAAAGGTACCTTTTCCCTGCTCCCTGTACAACACCCCTTCGTTGACCAAGGCGATAATGGCTTTGCGAGCCGTCATGCGGCTGATTTGATGGATTTCGCACAATTCCCGTTCAGGGGGAATTGCGTCGCCCGGCTTCAGCTGATCATTATCTATCATTTCCTGAATGATTTCTTTCAGCTGGTAATACAAAGGCACCGGACTGTTTTTCAACACCTTGCGCATCCTCTGATTCTTCACCATTCTTCCTTCCTTCTTTATCATGGTCGGGCCAACCGCACCGGCACGCCCCCCATGCATGCAACTTCCCCCAAGAGCTGACGAACCAATGTGGCCAGCTGTTGCTTGGTTGCGGCGTAAGTGGCCAAGGTCGTCACATCATGCGGTATCAACTCACTATCATAAGGGTCACGCAACATGATTGCAATAAGGGGACGCATCTTCGCAAGTTCTTTCATCACTGCGATCTGCTCAGGGAAGCGGTAAGCATTGACCGTCCCTTGCAAGATGACGTCTGCTTTGGCCGCTTGGAGCCTCAATTCAGCCAACGCCTGTTCCGCTTCATCCGGCGCCAATTCTACACAGACGGTGTGTGGAAAAGCCTGCTTGACATAAGCGGCCAACTTCAATTCCTGCTGGCTGGATGTATCCGCTTCCGACAAATTGCTTAACCGGGGGGAGATTACCAACAGCTTCATGTCAGGAGACAGGGGCAGAAGGCGGCGCGGGTCGCGCACAAGCGTGATTGAATGCTCAGCGATCTGGCGGGCCAACTCCTCGCCGCTGATCGGCGGCAACTTTCTGCTCTGTTGGTAGGCGGCGATTTTTTGCTTGAACCGCAAAATCCGTTTCAAGGAGGTATTAATGCGCTCTTCCGTCAATTCACCTTGCTCAACCGCTTGCATCAATCGGTAAAAAGCTTCCTCAACCGAGTCACGGCTGTCATGAATGAAAGCGATATCGCCGCCCGCCAAAATAAAACGCAAAACAGCCTCACCCGCAGAATACAAATTGCGCACCGCACCCATGGCCAAGTCGTCAGAGATAACCAATCCATCATAGCCCATCTCTTGGCGCAACAATCCAC
This sequence comes from Laceyella sacchari, assembly GCF_024927925.1. Taxonomy (NCBI): domain Bacteria; kingdom Bacillati; phylum Bacillota; class Bacilli; order Caryophanales; family Thermoactinomycetaceae; genus Laceyella; species Laceyella sacchari. The sequence continues at coordinate 1,644,431 of NZ_CP103866.1, read as the reverse complement.
TGATTACTTCTTCAGACAGACTGGCCGGCAAGGAACTGCAGGCAGAACAAACCACATGTGACACCATCACAGAATCGATCCCACCGTCCACCAACTTCTTAAATGGCACGTATTCTGTTTGTCTCAACACCTCTTCAGCGGCGTGGTTGACCGCCAATCCAACGTGCGTATCGGTCACCGTGTTGCCATGTCCCGGAAAATGCTTGGCGCAGACCGCCACTCCACCGCGATTGGCTCCGAGGCTAAAATGAAAGCAATGGCTGGCAACCTGTGCGGGATCATCCCCAAACGCCCTCACCCCTATGACTGGATTGGTTTTCTCCAGATTGAGGTCGGCAACTGGCGCCAACAAGTGATTTATTCCCATTTCCGCCAGCTCCCAACCGACTTGTTGAGCCTGAAGTTCAGTCAGTTCTACCGAACCAGTCGCACCCAAAGCCATGCTCCCGGGAAATTCGGTAACACAATCACCAAACACACTCAAAACGCCACCTTCTTGGTCGCATGCAAAGATCACAGGCAAATCTAATCCAGAGGCTGTATAAGCTTGCTGTATGTCACTCGTCAACTTCTTCACCTGAGCCGGATGTTCGATATTCGGCCCGTTAATGCGATAACCCGCGAGTGGAACCCTCTCAATGAAACGGCGGAAGGACTCGCTCAAGGCGGTCCCCTCCGCTTGCCCGACCAACAACTGGCCGATTTTTTGTTCCAAACTCAGTGATGTCAATCGCTCTTCCATTTGACTGAGCATGCAAACTCCCCCTTATCCTTTCACAGCCCCTGAGGTCAAACCTTTGATTACATATTTCTGGGCTACGCTGTACAGGATGATGACCGGAATCAAAGTCAAGGTCACCGCCGCTGCCAACAATCCGTAATCGGTCCCATATTGCGAACTGACCGTCGTCAAGAGCACGTTGATGGGACGCACATCTTCCTGCGGAACGAAAATCAAAGCTGAAAACAAATCATTATACGACCACAGGAACACAAAAATGCTCGCGGTGATGAACGCTGGTCGTGACACAGGTAGCATGATGCGCCAAAAAATAGTAAAACGGCTGCATCCATCCATGATAGCCGCTTCTTCCAAATCCTTCGGGATCGTTGCCATATATGAAGACAAAACCAAAATGGTAAATGGCAAAAATCCGGCGGTATGTGGGATGATCAAGGCCCAATACGTATTGAGCAACTGCAAGTCTTTCAACATCCCAAACACCGGTACCACAGTGGCAAACGCTGGAATAAGCAAACTAGCCACCAATACGGTTTGCAGCAGTCCCCGCAAACGAAAGCGGAAGCGCGCCAAAACATATGCCGCCAACCCGCCGACCAACAGCGTCAAAAGCACCGTCCCCCCGGACATAATAAAACTGTTCAGATAACTTCGACCAATATCCACCTGTTCAAAGGCATTTAAATAATTGGCAAAGGTAGGATTTGTAGCGACAGAAAACGAGTTATTGATCACTTGGTGCGAGGGCTTCAAAGAGTTGTTGACCACCCAGAACAGCGGATAAATCGTGGTCAATGACCAAAGCCCCAAACAAATGAACGTTACCATCCTGGTGATTTTTCCCCGGAACAAAGCCAGCGTCATTTTTTCATATATGGTAAGTTGTTTCAACTTTCCCACCTCATTTCCTTCCGAAACTCAATAAGTGATCTCCTCTTTCTTGAGCAGGCGATTGGCGATAACGGAGAACAAAAGACCCAAAATCACAATCCAGACAGCAATCGTCGCTCCATAACCGAAAGCTTGGCCCGTAAACGTTTTTTGGTACATATAGGTACCCAACACCTCAGAAGAGTTCGCCGGACCGCCGGAACTGATGACATACACCAGTTCAAACACTTTTAACGCTCCCGTGATTGCGAGCAGGATGGATGTTTTTACATCACCCCAGATCAGGGGGAGAGTGATGTAAATCGTTTTTTGGAGTCCGGTGATCCCCTCCAACTGCGCAGCCTCATAAAAGTCATCAGGAATCTTTGAGATCGCCGTCAGTATAATGACAAAATAAAACCCGACATACTGCCAGATGACGGGCACAGCTACCGCCAACAAAGAAGTTTCTTCAGTCATCCAGACCACCTTTTCAAATCCGAAGCGAACAAGCAATTGATTCAACATACCATTGTCATAGTTATAGAAAAGGGTGAACATCAATCCGATCGCTGTTGCCGAGATGGCGACAGGAAAAAAGAAGACCGACCGAAAAAAATTCTTGCCAAATCGAATCGAGTCTACTAAAAGGGCCAGCACAATCCCTAACCCCACCTGAAAAATCACCGCGTACAACATTATTTCCAATGTGTTGAGCGTGGCGATCTTCACGACTTCATCCTGTGCCAAGCGAATATAGTTTTCTATGCCCACAAAGCGGTTGATAAACATGCCATCTGAATAATAAAAACTCTTAATGATACTGTGAATGAACGGATAGTACAAAAACACGCCCGTCAACAAGACAGCGGGAAGAAGGAAAAAAAAGATGACTCCACGATCACCCTTATGCATGGGACAACTCCTTTCTTTGGCAAAAGCGGCAGCCTTGCATCATGCAAAACAGCCGCTTTCGTCCATGAATATTACTTTGGCATTTTTTCTTGCTCTATTTTCTGAGCGGCCTGTAACACTTCCTGAGCCGTTTTCTTTCCTTGCACGATGTGGGGGACGCCTTTTCTTATTTCGTTAAACGCTTCAGCTGAGATTTGCGCGTCGATGGGCAGTGAGAGGGAATGAGCTTCCTGCACCATCTGGTGACCTTGTTGGAAAACAGTCGGCAAACCCTCTACCTTGACGTCTACCGCCGGCACACCCCCATTAGCCTCAGCGAATTTCTTCACCATCTCTTTGGAAGTGAGATACTTGATCAATTCCAACGCCAATCCTTTTTTGTCATTGTCTTCATAGGACTTCTTGCTCAGATAAAAGCCCGACGTATATCCCGCCACCAAGTCCTTCGGATTCGCTTTACCCCCCGGCATTACCGGGAACGGGATCACCTCAACATCTTCTTTATCCGTCAATCCCCCCAAAATCCAAGACCCATTGACGATCATGGCCGCTTGCTTGTTCTTGAACAGCTCTTGCGCTTGCGCATCTTTGATAGTCAGCGCATCTTTGGGGAAACCACCCATGTCATACACTTCTTTAATTTTTTCCAACCCTTGTGCCCAAGAGGGATGGATACCGTTGTCAAATTTGCTGTTGTGACCCGCCGGACCACCTGCGGAGAGAATGAAATGTTCAATCAAGTAATAAGACTCTTCCAATGAACCAGCGATTGGAATAATTCCGTTTTTAGAGAATGTTTCGACGGCTTTGGTGAATTTCTCCCAATCCGTCGGTAGCTCCAGTCCGTATTTTTTAAATAAACTTTTGTTGACAAACAATCCTTCATAAAAACCGGTAATCGGAACAGCGTAGATTTTGCCGTCTTTCGCTTTCACTTGTTGTTTAACGTTGTCGGAAAAGGCATCACTCCAGGCTTTATCTTTGGCGAAGATTTCCTCATATGGCACCACCGCACCGGATTGGATGATTGGTTCGGCTTCCGCTCCGGTGAAGAAAAACGTCACATCAGGTTCATTGCCTGAAGCGAAATCGGTTTTCACTTTCGTTCGAAAATCATCTCCTGTGGCCGTCATCGATTCATCGACAATTTCGACATCTGGATGCGCTTTCATAAAATCTTTTAATGCTTGCTCATATGCTTTCTTGGCCGGATCTGTACCACCGAACATCGTCACAACCCGCAATTTAATCTTGCCGTTGTCAGCACTTTGCGAACAACCGGTCAACGCAGCCACCAAAATCAGGACAACAGCCAACAAGCTTGGCCACCATTTGCGCATGCCATTCACCAACCTCATGATGATTTGTAATATTGACTATACCAATTTTATTTAATTCACAAAAATATGTCAATAAAAAATATATTTATTCTTATTGCTCCAAGTACGTATCAACTTGATTTACTATAGACAAGCTCCCGTGCCAATCTTAAAACGTATGGGGAAGCGGCATTGCGCTACAACCGCTGCCACTCCCCCATCCGGTGGACATCATGATTCATTTTAGCGTGGGTATTTTGGAAGCGTATTTCTCCACGAGCGCTTTGTTGTAATCATCGGCTCCCGGAATATTGCCACTGCGGAATACAGGCACTTCCACACCTGCATCGGCCATCAGTCCGACCGCCTCCACCAGCACCGATTGCAAAATGAGAGAGCCCAAAATGGTCGAACTCGGGCCGAACCTGGCCGGTACCCGCTCATGCGAAAGCAGAGCGTCCCCTTTGTCAACATGATTGTTCAACACCAAATCAACCACTTCTGACAAATGTCTGCCCGAATGGTGCCGCGACGGAACCCCACCGGCATAAGCGAGCGATGTCAAACCGATCACCTTCGCCCCTTTTTCCTTAGCAAACAGCGCCACTTCGATCGGCACCGGATTGATGCCGGAGGTAGAGATCACAATCACCACATCCCCTGGCTGAATCGCTTGCTCCTCCATGAACGTCTCAGCCAGCCCATGTTGCCGCTCCAATTCCGAAGAGCGCGCCGCCCCCTCGTGCAACATCAACTTTTCAACCAAAATCGGATGAATGGGAGCCAAGCCCCCCGCACGATAAAACACATCTTCCGCCAACAAGTGGGAATGCCCACATCCAAACAGATGGACCACCCCACCCTGTGCAACAGCTTCTGCGATCCAACGGCCCGCTTGTTGCATTTGGGCCAATTCTTCCCGCTTGATCTCTCCCAGCTTTCGCTCGATCGACTCCATGAACGCTAAAATCATCAGGATGTCCCCTCTCTACTGATCCCAAGCGTCCGCATCCGCAATCACGGTGACATGGGAATGTTGTTTCAAGATGGATGCTGGCAAATCCTCCGATACAGGTTCATTTAATAAACGATGTAAAATGGGCGCCTTATGTTTGCCGGACACCAACAAAACAATGCGTTTGCTTCGCATGATCGTCGCCAAACCCATGGTGATCGCGTGTGAAGGCATGGTCTCCCCTTCATCGAAATACCGGCGATTCGCCTTTCTCGTCGACTCTGTCAACGTCACTACATGTGTAACCGATTGAAAAGGGGTGCCAGGTTCATTAAACCCGATATGCCCATTCATACCAATCCCCAGAATCTGCATATCAATACCTCCGGCCGCCAGAATGGCCTCTTCATATTGGCGACATTCCTGTTCTAAATCAGCCGCTATGCCAGAGGGAATATGTGTCTGTGCCAATGGGAGATCGATCCGGTCAAACAACTGCTTCCGCATATAATAGGCAAAACTGCTGGGATGTTCCGGCGGTAAGCCTACATACTCATCCAAGTTAAATGTACGCACGCCGGCATACGATGTTCCCCGCTCTTGATGGTCGGAAACCATTTTCTGATAAATCCCGGTCGGTGTCGCCCCCGTCGCCAAACCCAACACTGCATTCGGCTTCTGCTGGACTTGGGAGATGAGCATCACCGCCGCTTTTTCGCATAGGTCGTCATAATCTGTTGCTCTGATGATCTCCATTACTACTACTCCTTTGATTGATAAGCGATTGCCCCGCGGCAAATCGTCATGAATACATCCATTTGTTCATCAAGGATCACAAGATCAGCGTCTTTTCCCACCGCAATGCTTCCTTTGCGATCATATAAATTCAATTCTTTCGCAGCGTTAGTCGCCGTCATTTGAATCAATTGTTCCATGGTGCAGTCAACATATTGATGCATGTTCTTCAGTGCATCTTTCATTTTCAAAATGCTACCGGCCAAGGTCCCATCAGCCAACCGGGCATCACGATCCGATACTGTGACCTCCTGCCCGCCGAGATCATATGTCCCGCTCTTTAGGCATTTGGCCCGCATGGAATCGGTGATAAGGATGATTCGTTCTGGAGTAATGGCCTTATACGCGACATTTACACTGTTTGGTTCGATGTGAATTCCGTCAACAATCATCTCGACCATCAATTCGTCGCGCACCAGCGCTGCACCAGCGACACCCGGTTCACGATGGTGAAACCCTCTCATGCCGTTAAACAGATGAGTGACGTGGCTTAAGCCTGCGTCAATCGCCTCGCTGACCTGTTGGTAACAGGCGTCTGAATGGCCCACGGACGCAATAACCCCTGTTTCTTTGAGATAACGTGTCAATTCAAGCCCACCCGGCTCTTCCGGAGCCAAAGTGACCAATCGAATGTGCCCTCGGGCCATGGACTGCCATTTGGCGAATTGTTCCCGGTCGGGATGGACAATATACTCTGGGGGTTGCGCGCCGGCGCGCTTCTTGTTTATGAACGGCCCTTCCAAGTGAATCCCTGCGCATTCCGCCTTCCCCGGCACCTGATGCCGTTCAATGAAGTCAGCCGCATTGATCAGCGCAGCCTCGATATTCTCGTGCGTTTGTGTAATCGTCGTCGCCAGAAAACAGGTTGTGCCTTCTTTTGGCAAGTGTGAGGCCATCGTGTCAAGCGCTTCCAATGTCGCATCCATGGTATCCGCACCAGCGGCTCCGTGGATGTGGACATCAATCATGCCAGGCAGAACTTGGTGTTCCGTTGATAATTGGATCACTTGTGCGTCTGTAAAATCTGGCATGTGATCCATCGGTCCGAAATTTTTGATTTTGCCATTGACTAGTTCAATATATCCAGGTGTGATTTTTCCATTCTCCGTAAAAATCGTTACATTGCTTATGATAAGTGGGGAAACCGGATTCATATGATTATCTCCTTTTTCCTTTCGTTACAATTTAAGTGTATCACTATCATGTATAGTTGTCTATACCACTTTTCCTCTTTCGCCAGATCACCTGTCCGCGACATCGGGAACAAATGGCTTAGTCTAGGGCGTGTCTGATGAATTGGGCAGCGGCTTCAAAACCATTTTCTCGTTCGCTTCACTTGTGCATCTGCACTCCTAGAGAAAAGGTGGTTTTTCCACCGTTTCTTCCCCACCAACCAGACTTGCCAGACACATCCTAGGCCCACCCGTATCAAATTTCCCACCATACTATCCCCTGCCTGTAAATTCCCTATGCAAAAACGGCCGAGGTGGTGTTCCCGGCCGCTTAAGATCAAGATCATTTGCTCTTCTATTTTTCCTGCTTATCATCGCATTCTGATTGTTGTCGCGCAATCTCCATCCTTAGCAATGGCTCGGGATCTTGCCATGTCGGAGGCTTGATCACTTTCCCATCTGACTCCCGGTAGCGTGGCTTGCCATCCTCCCACAATTTAGACATGTTGGCTTCGTGCACGATGCGAAAGAGCTCTTCCGGCCGCACACCCATTTCGACGAGTGTTCCCAGCGCCAGATACATGACATCAATCATGGCATCCGCTTGCTCAGTTAGCGTTTTTGCCTCCAGAAACTCTCGGACCTCCTCCATCATCCAATCAGCCCGCTTGTGCACGCGATCCTGTTCCAATTTACACGGCTTTTTTTGTACAGGGACATTAAACGCTTCATGAAACGCCTTCACATCTTTCCATGCTTTATTCATAAAGATGGCCTCCATTCATTTGCATAGTCCTAGCCCACATTGAATAATTTCGTTACCAGGAGGTGAGGATTTGATGTGGTTGCTCTTATTTCAAATCGCTCTAGTATTTATCACCATTCATTCCCTCTTGAACGCCTATCAGCTGTTCCGAGTGCAGAATTGGTTTGATTTCGTTTATCGCCTCTCTTTGTGTGCTGCCGCGCTTACCTTGTTGTTCAATCCGATCCCCATATGAAAGCACCTCCCTGGCAGGGAGGTGCTTTCATATTCACAGATCGCCGAAATCAAGTGAACTTGCCTTAGAATAGTTGGTTACTTTCTGTTCAAAGAAGTCTGTTTTGGTCGCATTCAAGTTAGAGAAGCTTTCCACCCATTTCATAGGATGAGAAGTAATCTCCGGATACAGGATCTCAAAGCCCAATCGGCTTAACCGCTCATTCGCCAAATACTTAATGTAGCGTTCCAACACGTCATTGTTAAGCCCCTGAATTTCATTGTTGGTGATGTATTGGCCCCAAGCGATCTCATGCTCCACTGCCGTCCGTGTCATCTCACGCAACTCTTCAACAAACTCCGGAGTGATCAAGTCCGGATTTTCGCTACGCAACTCTTTGATCATGTTTTGGAACAAAACGACATGGGTGAGTTCATCCCGTTGGATATACTTGATGATCGTCGCCGTAGCGGTCATCTTCCCTTGGCGTGCTAACGCATAGAAAAAGGAAAATCCGCTGTAGAAGTACAAAGACTCCAACAAGAAGTTAGCCATACATGTGCGAACAAAGTTTTTGTCGTTTGTGTCATCAACGAACTGCTGGTACAAATCGGCGATAAACCGATTCCGGCGCAAAAGGTGTTCGTCGTTACGCCACTCGTCATAAATGTTTTCGCGCGTTTCCGGCGAACAGACGCTATCCAAGATATAGCTGTAAGATTGAGCGTGAATCTCCTCTTGAAACGCTTGAATGTTCAACAGGGAGCTTACTTCTGGCGCCGTCACATACTCATTGATGTTGGGCAAATTCTCCCCTTGAATCGAATCCAGGAAGTTCAAAAAGGAGATCGTCTTGTCAAATGCTCGTCTTTCCGCTGGCGACAATTCCATGAATTGTTTTGCGTCACTCGCCAGCGGGATCTCTTCGGGAATCCAGAAATTGTTCAGCATGGCCCGATACAGCTTGTGCGCCCAGTCATATTTGATCCGGTTCCACTCGCGCAGATTGGTGGTGTTGCCGTTGATCATGCGTTGGGTTCCCCGTTGCCCGTGTTCGTTAAATATTTTTTTGCGTTCTAATTTCATGCCCTATCACCTTTCTACTGCTTCTGTTATGAAGAACAGCTCACGCAATCTTCCACTTCCAATGATTGGTTACGCACATAGTAGATCGTTTTCAAGCCGTTGCTCCACGCATCCATGTACAGATCCAAGAATTCGCGCGCGGTGGTGTTTGGTGTGATATACAGGTTGAAGGATTGCGATTGGTCGATATGACGTTGCCGTCTTCCAGCCGCCCGAATGCTCCAATGCTGGTCGATCGCATGCGCTTCTTTGTAATACCATGTCGTTTCAGGGCTCAGGTTAGGAGCTGTTTGCGGAATGACCGCACCGCGTTTTTCTTCAACGAAATACTTAGCGTACACTGGATCAATGCCCGCCGTTGAGCCTGCGATCAGCGATGTGGACCCGGTCGGAGCTACGGCAAATACCCACGCATTGCGCATACCGTGCTTGGCCACTTCTGCCTGTAGTTTCTGCCAACGCTCATCGGTATAACCACGCTGTTTAAAATACTCTCCGGTCTGCCACTCACTTCCTTCAAACAACGGATAATGCCCTTTTTCTTTAGCGATTTCCATTGAGCTGCGAATCGCATGGTACGCCAACTCTTCAAACAGCTCATCCGCCTCGTTCACATGCTCTTCTGATTCCCACATGATTTTCCGTTGTGCCAAGTATTGATGGTAGCCGCTGGTACCCAATCCCACTGCCCGGTACTTCTTATTGGTCAATTCCGCTTGCTTTACGGGATAGATGTTGAGATCGATCACATTGTCCAACATCCGCATCTGCACGGATACGATACGGGCGATGTCATCTTTGCTTTTCACCCGGCCCAAGTTGATCGAAGACAGGTTGCACACGACAAAGTCACCCGGCTTTTGTTTGGTGACGATCACGCCGTCTTCCAGTTCTTCAGAGATTAATTCAGTCGGCGACATGTTTTGGCAGATTTCGGTACAGAGGTTGGAAGAATAAATAACCCCTTTGTGCTTGTTGGGATTGGCTCGGTTCACCGTATCACGGAAGAAGATAAACGGCGTTCCGGTCTCAAATGCGCTCACCATAATCCGCTTCATGATCTCGATGGCCGGAATCTCGGTCTTGTGCAGGTTCGGGTTGGCTACGCATTCTTCATAGCGACGAGTGAACTCCTCTCCCCAATAATCTTCGATGGAATAGCCCATCACTTCGCGCACTTCATGGGGATCAAACAAATACCAGTTCTCCCGCGCTTTCACCCGCTCCATAAACACATCGGGAATGCATACACCAGGGAAAATGTCATGAGCTTTGAGGCGATCATCCCCGTTGTTGGTCTTCAAATTGAGGAAATCGAGGATGTCAGCATGCCACACATCCAAGTAAATGGCGAATGCTCCTCGGCGCACACCCAGCTGATCTACTGCCACGGCCGTGTTATTGTAGTTGCGGATCCATGGAATCACACCGCCGGAAGCCCCTTTGTGACCGCGGATTTTTGATCCTTTGGAACGCACTTTACCCAAGTAAATCCCCACTCCGCCGCCGTGTTTGGACACTTGCGCCGTCGCGGAGTTGGTATTGTAAATCGACCACAGGGAATCATCCACAGTGTCGATAAAGCATGAAGACAGCTGGTGTAGTGGTTTACCTGCATTGCTGAGCGTCGGGGTGGCCACTGTCATCTCCAGCTTGGACAACACATCATAAAACTGCTTGGCCCAACCGACACGGTCGACTTCGTTTTGCGCCAGATGCATAGCGATCACCATGAAACGCTCTTGAGGCAGTTCCATCACTTTCCCATCATAGTCACGCACGATATACCGGTCCGCCAGCACTTTTAATCCGATATAATTGAATAGATAGTCCCGCTCAGGCTTAATGTACTTCTCCAGCTCATCCAGCTCTGCTTTCGTGTAACGCTCCAACAAATATTTTCCGTACAAGCCCTTTTCCGTCAAGCTATGTACCAGAGCATGCAGATTGCCGTATTTATCCTGCGCTTTATATCCCCGGTTTTGGGCCGCTTCCTCATACAAGCCATGGGCGAGCAGATGGGCAGCGACAAATTGCCAGTCCGGCTCTTCGACGCTCGTTTTTTCAACAGCGGCTTGGATGACGATTTGCAACACCTCTTTGTCGCTCATGTTGTCTCGCAACTGCATCGCCGCATCTTCAATCAATTGTTCTTTGTTTAAATGAGTGAAACGCGCACACGCATCATCGATTAAGCCACGGTAGCGCGTCAGCTTATCAACAGAAATATCGATCATGGATCATCACGTCCGTTCTACTATATATAGTCGCTTTAGTAGTATAGCTAATACAAGATATTGTGCCAAATCGAAAAAAAGGAGGAAAAAAGAAATACGAGGAACCATTAAGACATAACCATCTGTTTTTGTCTTTTTTCTCTTTTAAACTCCTCTCTCTCAGGTTTGACTAACACTTGAAATATATTAATAAAACCAGATCAACACGTTTCATTATCAAAAAATAGTAAGACTCAACAAAGCAACATAATAACATACTTTGGCGTAGTTTAAATCTCCAAAAAATTTTTTGACTTTTAGGAGGCGATCCACTTGCTTCACAGTCAACGCTCCTTCATGTTAGCCACCATCATAGCCTTGTGCTTGACCGCATGTGCACCAGCGGAGCTCTCCACTCCATCCGCGTCCAAGCGAGCGTCAACCATCTCCGTGCGGGCAACCGCACCGCAACCCATACTCAAACGGCAACTCACCCCTTTTGAACAGACCCTCATGCGCAAGCCGGGCGATCTGCATGGCTCTCAGTTTACAGAAAATAAACTTCAGGCGCGGTTAGCCACCGTGAAGCGAACCCAATCGGCAGACGCTACTTTCCGCCAATTGCTGCAATGGCTCCATGAAGATTATCGGCGCTTGGTCATGGAAACTGCTAATTTTTCTACGGATATCAACCCCACAACACAACAACCAGCAAATACCATCATTTTAGAGAAGCCGACACACTTCGCCATCCTGCTTGATGCCAGCGGAAGCATGGCTGAAAAAGTGAATGCCAGCACAAAAATGCAAAGCGCCAAAAAAGCGATCGCTACGTTTGTCAGCAAATTGCCCCCAGCGGCCACCATTTCCCTACGAGTATACGGCCACAAGGGCACAAACCAAGCTACGGACAAAGCGCTCTCATGCCGAAGCACAGAAGCCATCTTTCCCGCATCCACATACAACGCCACCCGATTTTCCCAAGCGCTCGACGCCATAAACCCTAGCGGTTGGACGCCCATCGCCGCTAGCTTGGCCGCAGTAGAAAAAGATGTTCCACCTCAAGCTGAAGAAGTCCATCTATATCTGATCAGCGACGGGGAGGAAACGTGCGGCGGAAATCCGGTTCAACTCATGTCTCAACTTCGCCAAAGCGCGATACGCCCTCACGTCCATGTGATCGGATTTCGCATCGACGATGCAGGGCAAAAAGCTTTAAAACAGATGGCCGAAGCCGGTATGGGCACCTTCACTTATGTAGACAGCGGTGAAGAGTTGGACCGTTTTTTGGATGCCGAACACCAGCGGCTCATGCGTGAATGGTTGCATTGGGGCCAGAAAAACGGAAGCGAGGCGCTCCGGATGCGCCAGCAAAAAATGAGCGAGCTGGATCGTTTATTGATGCGTTGGAAATCTACCGCGGACCGAGAAATGAACCGGATGAAATTGGCATTGCGCTATTTGGAACAAACTGGCTACCCTCCCGCACAGCGAGATAAATTGAAACAGCTCATCCAAGAGCGAAGCGACCAATTTGGCGCCTATCGCACGGAAACCCGCCGCTCTTTGCAAGCCGCCATCCAAAAAAGCGGTTGGGAGGCATGGAGCAACATTTGGGATGAAGGGGCTCGCCAAATGAGAAAAGCGATGGAAAACTAACATCACGACACCAGTGTTTATGTTCTATTCTAAAATTTCCGTTTACTTTCGATGTAATTTATTGTATAATTAGAATATATATCCAAGTTTTTTGCTCGTTTGTCTCCATTCGTGTGCATCTCCAATTTGGGGTGGGATAATGAAATCCGTGTTATTGCTCTTGATCGCAATCATCAGCGAAGTTATCGCAACCTGTGCGCTCAAAGAGTCTGCCGGCTTCACCCGATTGCTCCCGACCTTGATCGTGATCATCGGCTACGGAATCGCTTTTTATCTGTTCACCATCAGTTTAGAACAAATTCCCTTGGGGATCGCCTATGCCGTCTGGTCCGGATTGGGAACGGCCGGTACCATTCTTGTCTCCAATTTACTGTGGAACGAGAAATTACAACTGGTCCAGATGGCCGGCATCGTGCTGATTATTGTCGGCAGTGTGATGGTGAATCTCTTTAACCAACCTTCTACTTGAAATCAAATGAGCAGGCCAACCATAAAAATTGGCCTGCTCATTTGATTGATTATTTACGGTAGATATTTCGCCGTTTTTAGACGATGTCAAAGTCTTTATCCTTTTTCCAATGTCGATGACTGGCATGGTCATGCATTTAGTTTGTTCAACAAACTTGTTTATCATATAGATAAGAAAAAACAGGGTGATGGTCGGACATCCCCCTGTTCATGATCGTCTACGACAGATTATAAGGACTTGCTCCAATCGTGCACGGCATCACCTTCAAGGAAGCGTTCGCAATCCAACGCCGCCATACACCCCGAGCCAGCAGCAGTGATCGCTTGCCGGTACACATGATCCTGCACGTCACCGCAGGCAAATACGCCTGGCACATTGGTTTTGGTTGTTCCCGGCTCCACTTTGAGGTAACCCGCCTCATCCATCTCCAGTTGGCCTTCCAAGAAATCGGTGTTTGGTTTGTGTCCGATTGCCACAAAAATGCCGTCGGTGTGAATGATCTCCTCTTCACCGGTTTCGTTGTTTTTCACTTTCAGTCCCGTCACACCTTGCTCGCCGCGGATCACTTCGACTGGCGTGCGGTTCAAACTCCATTTGATCTTTTCGTTTTTACGGGCCCGATCTTGCATGATTTTAGACGCGCGAAGCTCGTTGCGGCGATGCACCAACGTCACTTCTGTGGCAAAGCGGGTAAGGAAATTAGCTTCTTCCATCGCCGAATCGCCGCCGCCGACCACGATAATTTTCTTGCCTCTGAAAAAGAACCCATCACAAGTGGCACATGTGCTTACCCCTTGCCCGATGTTTTCCTTCTCACCCGGAATACCAAGCAATTTGGCCGAAGCTCCTGTGGAAATGATCAAGGTTTCCGTCTCAATGCGCTCTTCCCCCATGTACAACGTGAACGGACGTTTCGACAAATCGACTTTCTGCACCCATCCCCGCTTAAACCGAGCACCGAAACGTTCGGCTTGTTTGCGCATGTTATCCATCAGCTCCGGCCCCATGATGCCATCAGGAAAACCCGGGAAATTCTCCACTTCGGTTGTCGTGGTCAATTGCCCACCCGGTTCTGGCCCCTCAATCACCAACGGCTCCATGTTGGCGCGTGCCAAATAAATAGCCGCCGTCAAACCAGCTGGCCCCGTGCCTAGAACAATCACTTTATTCATCTTTTCCGCCTCCTACTGCCTAGTTGATGCGATATGTATCTTGAAAATGCATCAACCAACATTTATTTTAACCCAGCCCCGGCATCCAGCAAGATGTTTTTCATCCAAGGCTGAGCCATATGACACCCGAGATTCATATCCCTGTAGGCATGCCATCCGTCACCTGCATGGCATGCCTTATATTTCCCTGCATCCGCAGGTGCCAAACTGCTTTTTAGAATCATTCTAATCTACTTTTTTCGCTTCAGCAAATGCTTTTAAAAAGTTGGCTGGCGAATGGGCTCCCGACAAAGCCAGCTTTTCGTCAATAATGACAAAAGGAACTCCTTGAATTCCGATTTGCCGCGCCAATGCCAAATCCGCTTCAATCTCCGCCCGTTTCGCATCCTCTGTCAACGCCGTCCGCACCTCATCCAAATCCAATCCCACACGGGCAGCCAGCTCCAGCAAGACCTCCAATGACCCCACATCTTTGCCTTCCTCAAACTCAGCCACATGCAAGGCATCCAGCATCCCTTCCACTAGCGCTGGCGGGGTACACTTGAGCAAAGTGTGTGCCAACCATGTATTGGGCATCCGCTCGATTTTCGTGAAATCAAAGTGGAGACCGATGTCTGCCCCGGCCCGGGTCACTTGCGCAAACACTTGCATCATCCGCTCCTGGCCGCCCATTTTTTCCGCCATGTGCTCTTGGAAAGGGCGTCCTTCTTTAGGCATATCCGGTTCCAACAAATAGGATCGATAACGGATAGTCACTTCTTCACCATGCTCCCGCTTCCACTCAGCCAATGCCGTGAAGAGGTTTTTCTTGCCGATCCGGCACCACGGACAGACAATGTCATGAAATATGTCGATAATCATTCCTATGCTCCTTACTTTTTTAAAGTTTATATTTTTCTATTATACTCATTGTGAGGGCTGGCTGACTATCCTTAATTTGCGATTACATGGATAAAACCCCTATCATTTCTTCCACAATATGCTATGATGGCAATTGATCCGCGATTTTTTTACCATACTTACATTTTCACACACACATCTTGATTGCAGGAGGGGGCGCATGGTGGCCACTAGAAAAAGTCAACGTTTAGATAAAGTGTTAGTGCACATGGGCGTTGGCACGCGCAAAGAAATTAGGAAACTGACCAAAGCAGGCCGAATCAAAGTGAACGGGTCCGCGGTGAATGACCCGAGTGTGCATGTCATGCCCGAAACGGACGATATCACCGTCGACGGCATCACCATCGATTACCGCGAGCACATCTATTTGATGATGAACAAACCGCAAGGCGTCATATCAGCAACCGAAGACCGCAATGAAGAAGTCGTCACTGACCTGTTGGAACAAGAACACCGCGTATTTGAACCATTTCCCGTCGGACGGTTGGATAAGGATACCGAAGGTCTGCTGTTGCTCACTAGCGACGGAAAATTGTCACACCAGTTGCTTTCTCCCAAAAAACACGTACCCAAAACTTATTACGCTGAGGTAGATGGTGTAGTTACGGAAGAAGACGCACTCGCCTTTAAACACGGGGTGACCTTGGATGATGGCTACGTAACGATGCCTGGCGAACTCACCATTCTCTCGTCCGGCCCACGATCCGAAATCGAGTTAACCATCTACGAAGGCAAATACCATCAGGTCAAACGCATGTTTGAAGCCGTCGGAAAAAAAGTGGTGTTTCTCAAGCGGATCGCTATGGGACCGCTTACTTTGGACCCCGAATTGGAACTAGGCGAATACCGGGAATTGACACCGGAAGAACTCGCCCTGCTCAAAGGAGAAAACAACGGCAACTAGTATCCCCCCCTCATTTGTAAACCATTCGCAGGGGGGACCCTGCAAGCCCGACTTGAATGGATTTTTATTCTAAGTTAAAATCATGATGCAATTTCTTCCCCAATGGTAAAAATAACAATGCACCAACAAAAATGAATTCAAGGGGGCAGTCTATGAACAAGCAAACGCAGAATGAGTCATTGGCACGAGGATTAAGCAACCGGCATATCCAGCTGATCGCGATTGGGGGCGCAATCGGCGTAGGATTATTTTTGGGTTCAGCTTCCGCCATCCAAGCAGCAGGGCCCGCACTGGTGCTCTCTTACGCCATCGGCGGGATTATCATCTTTTTTATCATGCGTGCATTAGGAGAGCTGATCCTCTACAAACCTGTCTCGGGCTCCTTCAGTACATACGCAGCTGAAATGATCGGGCCATGGGCAGGATTCATCACCGGCTGGACGTATTGGTTTATGTGGGTCGTCACAGGGATGGCCGAAATTACAGCTGTGGGCATCTATGTGAACACATGGTTCCCAGACATACCGCAGTGGATTCCCGCACTCATCGCCCTCGTTGCGGTGTATTTGGTCAACCTCATCGCCGTCAAGGCGTTTGGTGAGGTGGAGTTCTGGTTTGCCCTGATCAAAGTAGCCACCATCTTGGTATTGATCGTAGTCGGTCTCGTCATGATCACAACCGGCTGGGGCAACAACGGAGAAGCTGTCGGATTCTCCAACCTGTGGGAGCATGGCGGTTTCATGCCCAAAGGAATTACGGGAGTATTGTTCGCTTTGCAAATGGTCATGTTCGCTTTCTTGGGCGTTGAGATGGTGGGGATTGCCGCCGGGGAAGCTCAAAATCCGGAGAAAACAATCCCTTCGGCAGTGAATAAAATCATCTGGCGCATTCTCATTTTTTACATCGGAGCGTTGATTGTGATCCTCTCGCTCTATCCATGGAACCAACTGGACGGCAAGACGAGTCCATTTGTACTGACCTTTGCCAAGATCGGCATTCCCGCCGCGGCCAGCATCATCAATTTCGTCATCCTGACTGCCGCCTTGTCTTCCTGTAACAGCGGCATCTTCAGTACCGGTCGCATGCTATTCACACTGGCGGGACAAAATCATGCACCACAAGCACTTCACTATGTGAGCAGACGCCAAGTTCCATCCCGAGGAATCACGGTGTCCGCCATTGTCTTGTTGTTTGGCGTGGTGCTTAATTATTTCATTCCTGAGAAAGCGTTTACTTACATCACCAGCGTTGCAACTTTCGGTGCATTGTGGGTCTGGGGCATTATCTTGTACGCCCATATCAAGTTCAGACAAAAACACCAGCCCACTTCGTTTAAAATGCCGGGCACACCTTGGACCAACTGGATTGGCATCATCTTTTTGATCGGTGTGGGGGCGCTATTGTCTTTGGAAGAAAGCACCCGCATCGCCCTGTATGTGGCACCCATTTGGTTCGGCATTCTCGCCTTGAGTTACCAATTGGTACGCAAATACAATAAAAACGACGCATAATGTCATATCCGTCTCCCCTATTCTTGGGGAGACCTTTTCTTATCTAATACAAACACATCGTTCAAAGGGTGGCACTCACCAAGTGTATGTCGGCACCCTCAAACGGATATCACTCTGAAACAGAAAGTAGCCAACCTGAACTTTATTGACTCAACCCTTGCATAAGCATCCCAACGCGTCGATCTTTGGTATTGTCTGAATTTTTCACCACCAAGGTAACATTCGCAGCGATGGCCGAACCGATTCCTCACGGTCCCACCTGCCACCGATTGGCGAACATCGCCCGTCGACATCAGACAACCAAGGGGTCTTCTTGCAATCCTTCTCAACTTACTTGACACGATGGCATCGGTACGATATCATTTGTATGTACAAACAAAGGAATGGGTGCGATTTACAATGATCGAAGAACAAATGAGCCATTGTCTTTTCATTGCCGTTAGCCGCTTTTCACGAACCATCACCAAAATGGCCGAAGAAGAGTTTGCCTCTATCCATTTGTCTCCCACTTACGCTTTCCTGCTGATGATCATAGCGGAAAAGCCGGGTCTTTCGCTCAAGGAGTGTTGCGAAAAATTACATATCGCCCCCTCGACAGGTACCCGGTTTATTGACAAATTGATCGCCAAAGGATTGGTTGAGAGGAAAGCGGTGGGTAAACTCGCTTTGATGTACCCCACCGAGAAAGGATATGCTTTGGTCGAACCCATCCGCGAATGCTGGAAGAACTTGTACACACGCTATTCAACCTTGATCGGGGTAGATGAAGGTTGCCAATTGGCGAAACGGCTGATGATCGCCAACGCTAAACTGGAACAAGAAAATAACTAACCCTTTGCTCCATCATTTGTTTTGTACACACTTTTATAAGCTCACCATGCAGGAGGTCGACACACATGAAAACACTGGTGATTGTGGCCCACCCTAATCTGGACCAATCCCGCATCAACAAACGTTGGGTGGCCAAATTACGCGAATATCCTGAACAAGTGACCGTTCATGACTTATATGCAACTTATCCCGACGGAAACATCGACGTGGCGAAAGAACAAGCGCTGGTGATGGAACATGACAGAATCGTCTTCCAGTTCCCCTTTTATTGGTACAGCACCCCGGCGCTGTTAAAACAATGGCAGGATGACGTGTTGGCTTATGGTTGGGCCTATGGCAAAGAAGGAACCAAACTCCATGGCAAAGAGTTTGTGGCAGCCGTATCCATCGGCGCTCCCATGGAAAACTACAAAGCGATGGGTTATTCAGTCGACCTGCTCACGCTCCCTCTCAAAGCCATGAACCATTTCACCGGCATGACTTATCTTGAACCCTTCCACTTCTATGGAGCCAACACCGCCACCGACGAACAAATCGAAGCCGGCGCCGAACAATACGTTGCCCATATTCTCAATCCTGCACTGACAACCGCGAAGAGCTAAGAGGGGGAGTATCCCCCTGTTTAATTGATCAGAATGGCATGGATCGCCATACTCGCTTCGATGATGCTTTTCTTGGTGTCTTGTCAGAATGGCCCACCAGCGAAAGAACCGTTAACCAATGAAAAGGTTAAACAGGTTCTCCACACCATCCCTGATCATTTCAAAAAAAAGCTGCGCTTACCCACACACCTTCCGTTTAACCCGACAAACATGGAGGCTCATTATTCATCATTACACAAACATAGCTACCAACAAGATTATGTACAAAACACTGAACATGTGGTTTATTTCACCATCACGGAGAGTACATCCACTTTCAACAACCTGGAAAAAATAAAGCTAACCAGTGAAATCGACGCATTTTATGAGGAAAAAGGCATCTTATATTGGAATGATAAAAAAACCATGTTCATTACCTTTTGTCAACAGTAGACCACTCCAAGCAAAAACAATACAAACTTTCCAAAGATCAGCTAGTAAAAATCGCTACCAGTGCCATTCCCCTCGAGTGAATCGGCTGGCCGCGAGCAAGAACCCTCTTGAAGAAAAACAAGCCTTTGATTTGGGTACGTATGCGTCAAATCAAAGGCTTGACCAATTTTTCATTCAAGACTTTTATCATCTGTCTGTGTGTATGCCCATGATCCTTTCGATTCGCTCCACATCCACATGCTGGCGCAACCACTCTGCCAAATCGGCATACACTTGTTGGCGGTCGACGGCGGGATCTGAGGCGAGCGTCAACCCCTTCTCGTCTCCAATAAACTGCAACCACTTTTGCACAAAGCGTCCATTGTCAAACAACCCGTGCAAATACGTCCCCATGACCCGTCCATCGGCAGATATCGCTCCGTCTTCTCTTCCATCGACCCAACGCAACAACGGCATGACACCCTTTCCCCTGGTGGTGCGCCCCAGATGTATCTCATAACCGGACACTTCCACTTGATCAGCCCACTCCGCTAGCAGGCACCCTGTTTGTTGCCTTGTTTCTTTGACCGGCACAAAATCGGTCTCCACCGCTAGCAAACCTAACCCTGACTCCACCCCGCCAGCACCCTCGATCTGCCCTTCATCCCGCAGCACACGACCCAACATCTGATATCCACCGCAAATGCCAACGACAAACGACCCGCGTTCATAAGCTTGTAGGATCGCTTCCATCCAGCCATTCGCTTTCAGCCACTGCAAATCATGTATGGTGTTTTTGGTGCCTGGAAGGATGATCACATCCGGCGCACCCAACTGATCCACAGACTGCACGTAACGAACAGCGCATGCCGACTGGCGGGACAACGGCACAAAATCAGTGAAGTTGGAAATATAGGGCAGGCGCACAATTGCCACATCCAGCTTGTCCCCTACCGCTTGTTGATCGCCGCGCATGTTTTGCAAAGCGAGAGAATCTTCTGGATCTACTTCCATCCGGATGGTCGGCAGAACCCCCAGAACTGGAACACCAGTCCTCTCTTCCAGCCAAGCCAGGCCGGATTCCAACAATTCTTTGCTTCCTCGAAACTTATTGACGATCCATCCTTTAACCCGTTTTCGCTCCTCTTCCGTCAATAGTTCATAGGTTCCTACACAAGACGCAAACATCCCACCCCGCTCGATATCCGCCACCAACAAGACGGGAGCATCCACCAGCTCGGCAACTCGCATATTGGCAATATCACGATCTTTCAAATTAATTTCAGCTGGGCTACCCGCCCCTTCAATCACCAATACCTCCACTTGTTCCGCCAAACGCGCAAGCGATGCCCGCACCGGTTCCAACATCTCCTCCAACGTCCGAGCACGGTACGTCATTGCTGGCATATCCGCCCATCGCTTCCCATGCACGATCACTTCCGACACCATCTCCCCTTTCGGTTTGAGGAGAATGGGATTTATGTCGTATGTCGCTTCAATCCCTGCCGCCTCCGCTTGGGCTCCTTGTGCCCGGCCAATTTCATGACCTGAACGCGTCACATAAGAGTTTAAAGACATGTTTTGCGATTTAAAAGGCGCCACCCGATAACCCCGTTCATAAAAATGCCGGCATAGCGCCGTACAAATCACGCTTTTTCCCACATCAGATGCAGTGCCTTGGATCATGATCGTCTTCAATATATCCTCCCCTTTGGATATCAAGTGGAATCATCAGCATGACCTTCGTACATCTCGCTTATCTTAGCCCAGAAGACCATCATGTGCAAGCACTGGCTAGCCTTGTGTATGGACTCGAGAAACGGTGTTGTCATGCTAAGCAATTCAATAATAAAGGATTTTATTTATAAATGTAGAAATATTTGATTATTTCAATTTACAAGGAGGAAAGCATCATGTGGACCACTTGGAAAAGCATCTTCGCCAGCACTCTCGCATTGGGAACCATGCTCGCACCGGGTGTCAGCTTCGCACAATCGCCTGTCGACGCACCCGCTGGAGCCTATCTTCCTCCGCAACCCAAGTATGCAATCACAGCTGGAAAAGTGCCTGAGCCATTCAACAAACAAACGAGAAACCAGCATGTCACACGCGGCCCGATTCATCCTGATTATAAAATACATGTCACCTATGATAGCCAAAACCATATCATTAACGGAAAACTATCTGTCACCTTCACCAACAACACCGGGGTTCGCTTGAACGAGGTATACTTCAACCTCTGGGGCAACGCCGCCAATTTCCGTACAAACGGGGGTGGCATGGATGTAAAAAACGTGAAAGTGAATGGGAAAACAGCCAACCATCACCTTCAAGAAACCGCCTTGCACATTGACGCCACCTTGCCCAAAAACCGCAAGTCCACTGTTTCCATGGATTTCACCGTCCATGTGCCAAAGGGGCAAGACCGGTTCGGTTGGGATGGTGACACCGTTTCCTTGGGCAATTGGTTCCCCATTTTGGCCGTCTATGATGATGAAGGCTGGAACGTCGACCCTTATTTTCCATACGGTGAAAGCTTTTACTCCCTGACCGGCAACTTCGACGTCACCGTCACCACCGACAAAAAGCAAGTCATCGCCGCAACCGGAACCGAAATCGGGAAGCCCAAGCTCAAAGGAAACCTCGCCACCCATCGTTATATCGCCAAACAGGTGCGTGACTTCGCCATGGAGATGAACCCCAACTACAAAATCATCTCCACCACCGTCAACAAAGTGAAAGTGAATGTCTACTACGCGGAAGAGCACGCCAAGTTCTCCCAAGACCTCCTGCAAAGCGGCGTGGACAGCATTAAGCTCTTCAGTGAAAAATTCGGCGCTTATCCTTGGCCAGAACTGGATGTAGTCAGCATGAAAGGCTGGTTTGGTGGCATGGAATATCCGCAGCTGGTCATGATCTCCCTCCGTGACAACGCCACCCCGGCCTGGGTACGTAGCGTCAATGCCCACGAAATCGGACACCAATGGTTCTACGGCATCATTGGCAACAACGAATATGACGAGGCTTGGTTAGATGAATCCTTCGCCACTTTCGCCGCCGCTCTATATGACAACGAACTCGACCAACTCACCGCCGAACCGATTCCCGGATTCCATCTCTCCCATCCGATCTCCTATTTCACCGCCTACGGCCAAGAAGGCATCAACGCCTACTACGACACGGTCTACGATTACGGCGCCCGCACCTTGAACGACTTGCGCAAGCTGTTGGGAGACAAGCAATTTTATGCCTCGATGCAAGCCTACTACAAACAAAAGAAATTCGACATCACCACCACCAAAGACTTCATCCGCATCATGGAACAAACCAGCGGGCGAGATTTGGACAAGTTCTTTGCAGAGCATTATGTGTTTGTATCTGATCAGGAATAAAAAAATAAAACCGGCTGGAGAAAGACTTCTCCGGCCGGTTTTTGTTTATAGATTCCCTGGCGGTTTGCATTCTGTGTTTTATTGATATAGTTCAAAATCATGAAAAATGGCAACTGGTATGGAACCCCGTTTTAATTCTCTAACTGAGATGTATTTCATTGATACTAAGGTTGAAAGAGGTGTTGTTGATCTGACGCTTCAGCAGTTTCAATTCTCTAACTGAGATGTATTTCATTGATACACACAGCCCGGTCAGGCTGGTTCTTGTGTTTGTTGTTTCAATTCTCTAACTGAGATGTATTTCATTGATACATATGTCATTTGAAGAACGGATGCAACACCATATCGGTTTCAATTCTCTAACTGAGATGTATTTCATTGATACGTCCACCATGAACGTTTCAATTCTCTAACTGAGATGTATTTCATTGATACACTATGATACCTTGATTGATGGCTTGGCTCTTCTCCCGTTTCAATTCTCTAACTGAGATGTATTTCATTGATACGGCCACTTCTTTTCGGCTCTCCTTACCGGTAAATCCGGTTTCAATTCTCTAACTGAGATGTATTTCATTGATACGGGTGAGCGGGATGACGAGGAAGGAGCTAGCTAAAACCAGTTTCAATTCTCTAACTGAGATGTATTTCATTGATACGAAAGGGGTGAGATGTATATGCGTGAACTCATTGGGTTTCAATTCTCTAACTGAGATGTATTTCATTGATACCCTGCGCCCCCGGCTACTAATAGGGGGGCGCAAGTTTCAATTCTCTAACTGAGATGTATTTCATTGATACTTCGAAAAGGAGGTGGAGATGATGGAAGAAACCCTCGCCGTTTCAATTCTCTAACTGAGATGTATTTCATTGATACCCAGTCGCTGTTTGCAAACGAACCGATGTCGCTAACGAGTTTCAATTCTCTAACTGAGATGTATTTCATTGATACCGAGGACAGGATGTATTCCTTTGGGTTCTGGAATCAGGTTTCAATTCTCTAACTGAGATGTATTTCATTGATACGTCTATGGGGGATGGAGACGATCGCGGTCTGGTGGCTGACCGGTTTCAATTCTCTAACTGAGATGTATTTCATTGATACATCAGCGTATCCGTTTGTTGGAAGAGCGGCAGAATGTTTCAATTCTCTAACTGAGATGTATTTCATTGATACCTCCAAGTAAAAGGCTTTGTTTTGTAACATCATAAAGTTTCAATTCTCTAACTGAGATGTATTTCATTGATACCCGCGAGGGAGTCTTTTAAAAACAACATCCATAAGGTTTCAATTCTCTAACTGAGATGTATTTCATTGATACTCCCCGGTCCCGATCAACTACATCTCACCATATCCGTTTCAATTCTCTAACTGAGATGTATTTCATTGATACGAAATAAGGATTTTCTGGAACCAAGTAACCAGAGGCAGTTTCAATTCTCTAACTGAGATGTATTTCATTGATACCATCTGTTAGGATTTATGGAACTGCAAGTAAGTCAGGTTTTGTCGTTTCAATTCTCTAACTGAGATGTATTTCATTGATACAGTCCCAGCCAAATCAGAGAAGTAGCGAGCCGTTTCGTTTCAATTCTCTAACTGAGATGTATTTCATTGATACGGCGTTCGCGAAAACCTGTAAAAAACCAATGTCTAGCTGTCCCTTTTCCGAACACCCCTCCAAAAATTAAGTTTTTATCACCAGAAAACCGTTTTATCATACATGCATCAAATGGCAAACCCCTTGATTCATAAGGGATTGGGCATTTCCGACGACCCCCTGGCTTTTTTCCGAAGCAATGGGTGTTCGCATTATTAAGCCAACAACCTACACCCTCTACTCATTATATCTAAATGATTCAGAAAATAAAACCATCAAACCCATCACACTATGACGCATGCCCAAAGGTTAAGGTCAGACTATTTCACGTTGGGGATGCTTTGAATTGAATTTTCTCCTAAGGACACCTCTATAATTTTGAGGTGTCCTTTTCATTTTCTGGGTACAATGTTTCTATCTCAGTCATCCCATTTACTTATCAAACCACATACCCAGTTTAATGCATGAATGCGTTCATACGTAATCAGCATATCATACTCAAGCGTTTCATCATGATTGAAAGCTTCCACCTGTTGATTATAAATTTCAAAATGCTTGTCAAGCATATGTACGATCTCTTCAATCGGACGGCATTCCGCTTTAGCGATAAATGGTTCAAGTGGCTCACCCAGCCCTGGCAACACCTCACGAATGAAACCGCCATCGCACCGTTCAATTGGTAAATCAAGCTCTTCAACTAAATTCAAGCTCCATAATAATGCAAGCAAGCCTTCAATTCGCCAAGTAAGTAGGTTCGATTGCATCGCTCGCTGATTCCAACTTTTCTCTGCCGGGCTGAGATCAGAGATCGGTACAGAAAAGACATTTTGCTCTTGCGGGCTCAGCGAATCCCATAATCCTTCTTCCCTTGCCCACTCTACCACTTTCTCCGGCTCATGATAAAATATTACCCCTAATAGTAAATGAAGAGCCAAAGCACGCTTCGCTATATCTTCTGCTGAACGTAAATGGACTTCATTTGTTTCGGGGTACACCGGGAAGTTATACACCATAAGAACACGTCCGGTATCCGAATCCAATGAGATTTGTTTACTTGTCTCGGAATGAGTCATGTACATACACTTTCCTTTCTATTTGGACTTTATCAAATCTACTTACATGCATTTTGTTTCGATGAATTGAGCGGAGGAATATCATCAGGATACTGTTCATGCTGATTCCTATACAAGGATTCTTCGTACTGTTGAGCCGTGCCAACAAAGAACTGTTGCATAGTCGGATATTCTCCTTTTTCATCCTCACGTCCGACAGAATGAAACCCTTGTACATAGATCACACCTTTTTTCGGAACCCAATCAATGGTTTCATATTCCATATGTGCCTTTGTCCGTTTTCCTTTTTCGTCTACAAAGTAAAATTCAACCCCTCCTGCCCCATCCAAAGATGTACACGTCCGCAATTGACCATCATGGGAAATCGGTACCAACCACTTTCCATCCTCTTTAACAAGCGCTTTTTTTCCTGGAATATCCCCGACAGCATAAACCCATCCTGTAAAGCCTTTAGGAATGAGAAACACAAGATCAAAATGATTTTCTTTTGTACACCCTACAGACAAAATAGTTAGGATCGAGCTCATGATGAATACAAATACATATTTCATGTTGATTCACTCCTGTGACAGACTTGCACCATGGATTAAAAAAAGCCAACCACCTCTATGTAGTTGGCCAAAAAAGCTCCGGGGTACTATATGATTATTCGTTGCAATATCGTTATTTAAGGCACAGTTTCAGAGCGCTATTTGGTTTTATTATCACATTTCCGTGTATAGTTCAAAATCTTATCAACTGATTTGGCTCTTCGCTTCTTCACATCATGATAAGTAAACCGCATAACCTTCCACTCTTTTTTCACGTGAAATATTACCGAAATTAGCTAAGTTAGGAGATTTTCTAAATGAGGAACAGCAGCCAACTGTGAAGCCACTTTCTGATAATACCTATCTGTCACTAAAATAAAAGAAGCGGTAATCACTCTATAGAGAGCTCTCCCGCTTCTCACTATTTTAAGGACCGGATACAATCGTTACTATCCAAACAACAGGAAAAATACTAAATAACATAATCACATTTCCAATAATCGACCATTTAGCAAAGCGATTATTTTCCATTCGTTGTCCTATGATACCTAGAATAATCCCCACTGGATTAAGAACAAAGATACAAGTCCAGAGAGGAATTCCCTCATCAAACCCGATGTTTAAACTAGGTATAGCCAAATATAAGGTCCAACACATAATCCCAAGGAGAATCATAATGGTCGATAATATAGTCCAAGCTCCTAAACGAGGATTATTCATCAATTTTTATCCCCACCCATATCATAGTTCGATATTCAATCACGAGCTACACAAAGCGAAACCGCAAAATATGTCATAATTAAACGTGCTTTCCTTCTCTCTCTTGGTTTCATATAAGGCAAGCTCTTTTTAATCCCTCGAATTAGTTGTCCATCACATCTACAATCAAAATAACCATTATATTTATAGCACATATCGTGTTGCATGCAACGATAATCCAAATTGTCAACAGGTTTTGGTTTATTCCAGTTTTTACCCCCGTGCCCAGGGCCGCACCATCTGCCCCAAACAGGTATTCTGATATTTCCATCTGGATCAAAGTACTTTTCCGGATTGTTGTTAGCATAAGAATATCCGTTCTTAGTCAATGGATCGGCACAATCTCCTTGATGCGGATCCTTAGTTAGAAAGTTTCCATGCTCAGGCTGATAGTAACGGGCTTGCAGATAATATAAGCCAGTTTCGGCATCATACCTATATCCCGAGTACCGATAAGGGTTGTCCAATGTACCTGTTTCTCTTAATACATTTCCGAAGGCGTCATACTCATAAGTTGCCACAACGGTTCCATTAGCGTCAGTTACCGCCACTACATCGCCATGTCCATTTAACTGATAATAATAGTACTGGTTATTACGCATCATGCTCAAGGGTTGATTGCTCGCATTGTAAGTATATCTAGCAATGATATTGTTACTTCCATCGGTTTCATAAATTACGTTTTTATTCTCATCATAATGGAACTTAATTGTTCCAGCAGACGTCGTCATGGTGTTACGCATACCATCAGCACGGTAGGTAAACGAAGCAATTGTATTTCCACCACTATCCTTTACCGTTGTCAATCGATTCTCCGCATCATACACATAGATACGACGCCCGTCATTTACTAAGTTACCATTTTTGTCATAAGTGTAATCCACTCCATTTATGGTGGAAATCTGATTAGCATCATTATACATATAATCAGTTGTGGTAATAGAGCTCCCTTTAATCACTTTCTTATTGAGACGATTTCCAACAGAATCATAAGTATATTCGTAAATTGTTCCATCAGGCCTTGTTTCCTTGATAAGCTGATCTAGTTCATCATATTCATATAAAGTATTACCCGCCTTAGAAAAAACGGATGTGATGTTCTTTTTTGTATCGTAGGCATATTGGAATTGATCAATTAATTCCCCATTTTTATTAATAATGCTTCTCTTCAACAAATCTTCTGCACCATTATACTCGTTAAGCGTCGTGGTACCATCTCCCGTTTTCCGGCTAGCAATCTGGTCTGTTTCATGATAAGTGAACTGTCCCATGTTGACACCATTTTCTACAACCTTACTTAGCTGATCCAAAGCATTGTAGGTAAATCCATGCGTACTAATCGCGGTGCCTACGGTATACTTTCGCTCAGTCACATTTCCATTTTCGTCATAGGTGTATTCCATTTTATTCCCAGTGTCAACAACAGATTTCAACTTATTGTTCGCATCATAAGTAAATGTTGTTGCTTCCCCCTTCGCTTTATCCGTTTCTTTGATGATGTTTCCATTCGGATCATACTCAAATGCATATCTTTCCACTCCGTTATGCGTCACGAAAGATTGACGATAAACAGAGTCGTACGTATACCCCACGGTGTTCCCATTTGGATACAAGGTCTTTGTTTTATTTCCTATCAAGTCATACTCATAACTTGTTGTTTGTTTAAGTGCATCGGTTACCTTTTTCACTAAGTTGAGCTCATTGTACTCATAACTTGTTGCTTTGTTTTTGGCATTAATCATTTTCGTCCTATTACCATTGGCGTCATATAAGTATTGAGTTACCCCTCCTTTTGCATCAATTACTTGGGTCAATCGGTCCAATCCATCATTGGCATAAGAGGTAATATGCGTACCCACGTTAACTTTTGTAATATTTCCAACAGCATCATAAGTGTTTTCCACCGTTCTTCCCACAGGATCCGTTGTCTTAGTTTCATAGTTACCATTGGCATCATACTCATGTGTGGTAGTTATCGAACCGACAAAAACTTTAGCCGTATCAAACCAAGCCGTCCCCGACTGTTCGCTGTATTCATAGAAAACTTTAACATTGTCGAACGGCTTCGATACCTTAATTTCAGCAGTGCGATGTTGCCAATCGTGTGATTTGGTCTTATCAAAGTTAAACGCAAACGTTTCTTGACGGGTGGAGCCCAAATAAGTTTCAATGACATAACCATAGATGCCACCTTGTGGATTCGGGTTTTCAACTTTAGAGAATCCTGATACAGTGAACATTGCGCCAACACTTCCAGCCAACTTCACATCTTGGCGTAAGGTTTTCCATTTGCCAGCTTCTCCTTTGATACGCATTGAATATTTTCCGGTATGGGCTTCAGTGTTATCCAAACCATCCACAGTTGTAGAAAGCGTCATATCTCCGGCAGCAAACCAACGATCTGGGATCAAGTCACCAGCAGGATCTGTATCTCTTTCCAAATCCCCATTTTCCAAAATGTTATATGCACCATAGAACTCTTCTTCAATCTGCAACCCATCAAACCAATATTCCCCAGTGCCAGATGTGGTATAGCCACGAATCTGGAGTTCATTGGTTCCGGCAGGCATTGCTCCTGGATTGATCACCACATGAACCCGAGTGGAACCTTGACCGGCTGCAATCCAAGTGCCCTGTATAGCTTTATAAGTCCCTTTAGAGGAATTGAAGCCAAACCCATAAATAGTTGCCTTTCCTGTCGCATTGGTCGATGTTTTTATATAGCCACTAAGTATATATGTTTTATTCGGATCATACGTGATTTTACTGCTTGCAATCGCAGTGGTTGAGGTCGGATTGGTCACTTTGATACTTTTCTTACCGAGTGTGATTCCCTCTGCAACTAATCCACTTGTTTCCCAAGTGATGGTGGATGTAGAAGTCGGCACTTTACTCCAATCATCTGGCCACTGGTCAGCATTACGATCTATTTCAAAGCTTCCGTTAATGGCAAGGTTATTGCCAGGGCTCATTTGATTACTCTCAGATATTACATTTCCAAAAGGATTGTATTTTTGAGCCGACGATTTCACTCTAGCGTCTGTAGTTGATGTATTGTTATTATTTACGTCATATTCATGAGTAGTTATATTGCCCTTCGAATCAACTTCGTTAACCAAGTTATTGTTTTCATCATGTTTTGTTGTAGTCGTTTCGTTGAGAGGGTTAGTGACTGTTGTTAAGTTTCCATTCTTATCATAAGTGTAAGAGTAAGTAGCGTTGCTATTGATCGCGTTGGCATTTGCATCTTTTTTGCTAATAAGTTGGTTTTCAGCATTGTACGTAAACGTTCGTTTATAATTTAAACCAGTTGGATCTTGCGTGATTTGAATTATATTTCCATAATCATTATGTTGAAAAAGTGTTTTTACTCCTTTAGCATCTGTAACTGTGGTCAATTTGTTTGCAGGATCGTAACCAAACTTGGTATTAGTTGTTTGTACCTGTCCATCCACTGTAAGTGGTTGAGAAATCTCCGTTACTTGGTCATTGACATAAGTGATGGTTTTCTTATTCCCATTTCCATCGGTGACATCCACCAAGTTGTGGCCAGTATCATATCCATACGACTTCGAGGTCAAAGTGATTCCGGCTTCATCTTTTTTCACCACAGAAGTCAAGTTATTGTTAGCGTCATAACCATATTCAATCATTCGGTTCGCAGGATCTGTTACCTTCACGACAAGATTGTTTGAATTATAAGTAAACCTAACTACGCGGTTCGAGGCATCAGTAATTGTACTTGGATAACCGTTTTTATAAGAAATTACGGTAACGTTGTTATTTGCATCTTTTATCTGTATGAGACGACCACTTTGATCAAAAAGATATTGAACTTGGTCCGAGTTTTCTAGCACATATGAACTATCGGCATTCTTCTTTAAAGTTAATTGTAAAACTTCTGTTGTTTTGTATAACCCTTCAGTGGAATCATAGGTAAAACTATGAATTGTACCATCCCCATCAATGTATTGGATTGGTCCATCCCCGCTATCAATTACGTGTTGTTCAATAGTAGAGCTCCAGCCAAAACCAAAAATCCCACTACTATTAGAACGACTGTTATAGTAGCGATCTACTTTTGTTGAGATTCCCCGCCCTTTGATTTCAAGATCAGTTTCAGGGAGAAAGAAGTTTCCGTTAAAAGTATTCACATTGGTGACAGACGAAGTCCAAAACTCTTCTTGGCCCAACGGACTAACAGTATAAGTGATAACCAGTTTCGGCTTCATTGTGGGATCAGTTGCATAATCACTGGAGCGGAAGGACTTCCGATCATTTGTCTCTACTGTATGACGCAGAGAAACACCATAGTTCTTGCTAGTACCATTGTACCATTTTTTTACTTGAGAAGTGAGATCCCAACCATATTCCCCTGCCGCTCCTACCGTTGTTGAAGCAAGTTTGGTCCCAATTGAAGGCTGCTTATTCCAAGTGACCTCATTTGATTTCCAAGAAGAAGTCACAGGATAAAGATCCACTTGTTGGTTTTCAACCGTTGCATATTGATTCAAGTATAATTTAGCAGAGGTAATCTGGGCTCCGCTTAGTAAAGGTTGTAAATCAAACTTAATGAATGAACGAGTTTTCCCATAATCCACATGAGTACCACTAATCAAAAAAGTTTCTCCATCGTAGTATGACGTTGGATTTTTCTCACTAACAAATGTATCCATCGTGGTATACGTACCTTGCACGATTAAAGTCGGATCCAAGACCACAGGGTATTTACGAGCATCATCCTTCAACCAACTCTCATCCGCTTGAATATCTAAATAAGTTTTGTTCCCTTCAGTACGCAATTTCAACTTAACATCATAGGAAATGCGATCAGCTGCATCGATCATATAAGGACGCGGTATAGAGAATAGCACTTTTCCCTTTGTGTCCAGAAACTCTAGGGATCCATCATTTTGTTCCTTCAACTTTGCGTTTTTAACATTAACAGCCATGGAAAAAGTAGATTTACCATTGTACTTATGTAAAATCCATTCTTCTTTTAAACCTGTCTGGCCAACATAATAGACCAGATCGGTATCGGGATATACAGACTGGTATGTGACACGGTTTTTAGATAATTTCGCGGCTACATTTACACCATCGACCAATCGAAATTCGACTTTCGACTCACCATATTGGAAACGAACCAATTTATTTGCTTTAGTTCTTTTAGCAAAACTGGCAACAAACGAATTCTCTTCATTTTTCAGCGGAAGTTCTTCGTCTTTTTCATTTCGTGCTGATAAAGATTTAATCGTATTATCAATCTCCAACCAATGTCCATTTTTTTTTGTAATGTATCGGCTCTATAAATTGCTCAGTAGTAAAGGTCTTTCCATCTGGTTCTAAAAAAGTTTTTGAATTCATAGTACGGAGTTCCGAAATTTCAAACCGCTTCTTAGTAAAAGCCTGTAAAGTCTTATTTGGTTTGGATGTAAAGGTTTCTTTTTCCTTACTAAACGCATTTGCATATTCAAAAAAGAACGTAAAATTTAGGATCGAGATAATTACTAGGATTGAGACTAACCTACCAAATCGAAACCATCTTTTCATAAACTTCCTCCTAAATGTGCATAAAATGTGAAACATAAATCCTATTATATCTAGATATAAAAAAATAACAATACATTATTCTTGGTTTTATTTAGTATTATGGATGAATTGCGAAATAATCTGTCCTTTGTAGATTGACCGGATGTCATAATACATCCACCGTTCCAAGATGCTATCCGTCATAAACATGTTTTTATCCAGCACCGGAAAATGCCCCCACGCAATCTGTTCAAAGATAAACTGTATCGCCAGAAACGGAGAAAGGATCCAGCGTACAATTTGTTTTACAGATCGTTTGGTCACAATGTATTTTCGTCTGACTCTGCGATAAGTTTTCTTAACTGATATCCACCATGAGTTTACACGATTAAAAACACTTAGCTGTTTATACATTATAAAAACCCCTCCTCTTTTCATAATACTATGAAAATAAGGAGGGATTACATTTGATCACGAATTCATTCTGCTTGTTAGACATCCCTACAACAGGTTCATCCATGTAAAGGCATATCCAACTGTTACTTACAGTTTGTGCCATTTGTCGTTGCCTCATTCTGTGCAATATTGACATCAAAAAAATTGAATGTTATAAAAATAGATGCTTAGCACTCGTCACCCTCAAGTGCTAACAAATCTTTCTCACCTGCTAATTTTCTAGATTCAAAGGAGAGAATGGGCATGGAAAAGAAGCAGTTTCAAGCTGAATCAAAAAGACTGCTGGAAATGATGATCAGTTCGATTTATTCGCAGAAAGAAATCTTCTTAAGGGAATTAATTTCCAATGCCAGTGATGCCATCGATAAGATTTATTACAAAGCGTTAACCGACCCTAAGTTGGTCTTCAATAAAGAGGATTATTATATCAAAGTGATTGCCGATAAAGAAAACCGTACACTGACCATTCGCGACACTGGGATTGGCATGACCGAGGACGAACTGGAGAACAACCTTGGCGTCATCGCGAAGAGCGGTTCTTTAGCATTTAAGAAAGAATACGCATCCCAAGATGGACATGAATTAATCGGCCAGTTTGGCGTTGGATTTTATTCTGCTTTTATGGTGGCAGACAAGGTGACCGTGATTAGCCGGGCTCTTGGCAGCGATCATGCCTTTAAGTGGGAATCTACGGGGACAGATGGATACACAATTACGCCCTGTGAAAAAGCTGAGGTCGGCACGGATATTATTCTCAAGATAAAGGAAAACACCGAAGAAGAGAACTATGATGCATTCTTAGAGACGTACCGATTACAAGAAATCATCAAAAAGTACTCGGATTTTATCCGTTACCCCATCAAAATGGACGTGACTGTCAAAAAGCTCAAGGAAGGCAGCGAAAACGAATTAGTCGATGTTCAGGAAGAACAGACCATCAACAGTATGGTACCGATTTGGCGTAAGAATAAAAACGAGCTGACTCCTGAGGATTATGAGCAGTTTTATAAGGAGAAGCATTACGGTTTTGATAAACCCATCAAGTATGTACATCTCAACGTCGAGGGTACAGTGACATATCAGGCAATCCTGTTTATCCCTGAAACCATCCCCTTTAACTATTATACAAAGGAATACGAAAAAGGACTGGAACTGTATTCCAACGGTGTATTAATCATGAATAAATGTGCTGACCTGCTTCCTGACCACTTCAGCTTTGTCAAAGGGATGGTCGATTCCGACAGCTTATCGCTGAATATCTCTCGGGAGATGCTACAGCATGACCGGCAGTTAAAGCTGATCGCTAAAAATATTGCGCGTAAAATCAAGAGTCAATTGCAAAGCATGCTAAAGGATGAAAGAGAAAAGTATGAGCAGTTTTATAAGTCCTTTGGCAGACAATTGAAATACGGCGTTTACAGCGATTTTGGCGCCAACAAAGAAACGCTGCAGGATTTGTTGCTGTTCTACTCCTCCAAAGAAAAGAAACTCGTCACGCTGGATGAATATGTATCAAGAATGCCAGAAGATCAGAAATACATTTATTACGCCACCGGTGAATCCATCGAACGAATTGAAAAGCTTCCGCAAACTGAGCTCGTCGCTGACAAAGGCTATGAAATCCTATACTTTACCGATGATATCGACGAGTTTGCTATTAAAATGATGATGAGTTACAAGGACAAGCCATTCAAGAATGTATCAAGTGGCGATCTGGGAATCGAAGCCGAAGAACAAGAGAGCGATCAAGAAAAGCAGGAAAACCAGGAGCTATTTGAATACATGAAAAACCAATTATCGGGTAAAGTGACGAATGTAAAAGCTTCCAAACGACTTAAAAACCACCCCGTATGTCTGTCTTCGGAAGGCGAAGTCACCATCGAGATGGAGAAAATATTAAACGCCCAGCCTAACAACCCGAATGTAAAAGCAAATAAGGTCCTGGAGATTAACATCCACCACGAGGTTTTCCAAACGCTAAAGGATGCGTTTGAAAAGGATAAGGATAAGCTAAACCTGTATACAAACCTGCTTTACAATCAAGCGCTCCTAATCGAAGGGTTGCCGATTGATGACCCTGTCCAATTTACGAACGACATATGCAAAATCATGGTTTAATAAACTAACTTCGTAGCACATAAAGCTCCCCTTCTGATAACGGGGAGCTTCATTTTGCTATCACAGATTTCTGCCCATTCTTACTTTCCGCATTGCTTAAATCTCCATCCGTAAAGCCATCCACCCTACACGCATGGTTTCCAGTCCGTTCTGTCTTTCTTCCAACAGTCAGCCGGAATGCATTCACGCCGTCACCTTTTTTCTCCCCAAACGATTCGCCCCGATCACTCCGGCGATAATCAGTGCCGAACCGATGAGATGGTGCACCGTGATTTCTTCTCCCAGAAATATGGCTCCAGCGATAATGGAGACGACGGTCCCTAGATTGGCGAAAACACTCATTCTTGAAGCTTCTATTTTTGACAAGGCATAGTTTGCAGTCAGCGCTGTGACAAGTGAGGACAATACACCCAAGTAGAGAATGGAAACAACAAAGGAACCACTGGTAAGCGGGGCTAAAAGGAGGTCAAGCGTGCCGTCGGCCACATGAGTGGTGATTGAAACCGCCGAAAAAGAGACGAATCCGATTCCAGCATCACATAACTGATTTCTGTCGGGCTGTAAACCCGCAAAAGCGACCGGACTAATACGCTGTAACCGGCAAAAGCCAAGCTCGACATGACCAATAAGAAAATCCCGGTGAAATTCGAGAAATCGAAGTCTGTTCCCTTCATAACGAAGATCAACACAACGCCAGATACCGACAAGAAGATCGATACCTTCTGAAAGAGGGTTGTCACTTCCTTCAAAAAAACGGAGGCCAGTACCATGGTTACGATCGGTGTAAAGGCGTACAAAATACCTCCTTCGGCTGACGAAGCGTGTTGCAATCCAAACGCTTGAAAGAGGAAGAATCCAACTGGGTACATGGTCGCCAGCAACAACAAATTTAAAAGCTTACCGCGGAACTTAAATTTCACCCAACCAAAAGCAACTGGGATTGACATCACCACAAACGAAACAGCAAACCGGTGCGTCAACGTGTCAACCGGGTTGGCGTGTTCAAGCGCCACTTTGGTGAACAAAAACGAAAAACCGATGATCACCGCATTCAATACGGCACATAAATAAGCCAGTTTCAATCCGCTTTCGTTTTTCATCGTTGCTTCTCCCTTCTACAGGTCGGCGGAATCATTTTGAAAATGGATCATCCGTTAAATAAAAAGTATGGCAAATAGCAATTCCGAACAATGTCATTTTGGCAAAACTGTATCGATACAGTTGATTCGGTCAAGATATAATAATCAGTGGAAAGCAAAATCTGCCAACTCCGGAGGGAGCATTGTGAAAAAATATTTATCTATTCTTTCCGATATAGAGCAAAAAATCATGGAAGGAGAATACCGGCCGGGCCAAAAGCTACCATCTGTCCGCAAGGCGGCGAAGTCATACGGATGCAGCATCAGTACAATCACCCGGGCATACGCAGAACTAGAAAAACGGCACGCGATTTATTCCATCGCGCAAAGCGGTTTTTATGTAGTCGGACAGTCCGATGTTTCAAGCGACACCGCGAGCGACCTGATTGATTTCGCTTCAGCGTCACCTGATTTAACTGTGTTTCCGTATCTCGATTTCCAGCATTGCTTAAATAAAGCGATCGACATTTACAAATACCACCTGTTTACATACGGCAATTCAAAAGGGCTGGAAAAGCTACGCCATACGCTTGTCTCCCATTTGGCAGACAGCCAAGTGTTCGCTAAAGCGGAAAATATCTCCATCACTTCGGGCATCCAGCAGGCGTTGGAAATTTTGGCGAAGATGCCGTTTCCTAACGGGAATTCGGTCATCTTGGTCGAACAGCCAAGTTACAATCTTTATCTTCATTTCCTAGAGGCAGAGGGCATACCCGTTTGCGGAATACGGCGCACTGCGACAGGGATAGATTTGTGGGAATTAGAGGAGAAATTCAAAAGCGGCAACATCAAATTTTTCTACACCATGTCGAGATTTCACAATCCACTAGGTACCTCATATAGCACGGAGGAAAGAAAAGCCATCGCCAGTTTGGCCGACAAATACAACGTATTCGTTGTAGAGGACGATTACATGGCTGACTTGGGCCAAGAACGGAGTTTCGACCCAATCTATGCTTACAGCCAAACATCGCGCGTCGTTTATTTGAAAAGCTTTTCAAAAATCATTTTCCCAGGTTTACGATTGGGAGCGGCCGTGATTCCGAAGCAATTGTTAGATATGTTCTACACTTACAAAAACTACACCGATACCTCGCTTTTATCCCAAGCAGCGCTAGAAGTATACATCAAAAGCGGCATGTACGAACGACATAAGCACAAAATTTCCAAGCAATATGCGACGCGAATTCAGTTGCTGAATGAAGCGGTGCGGCGGCACAATGATGCGGGATTGATTGAAGTGTCGGATGTCAGATACGGGGTCTATGTACAATTTAAACTACCAAAAACGGTCAATCTCGAACGTCTGACACAACGGCTTGCGGCACGGAAGATCAAAGTGGTATCCAGCAAAGGATTTTATTTGTCGGATTACTTGGAGCGAGAAAAGTTTTTGCGGATCAGCATTTCTCGGGTACAACCGGAGAAAATCGATGAGGGGGTCAAAGCGATCATTGAGGAAGTGAGGCGGGAAAACTGGTAAAGCCTATGCACCTGTCAGGACCCTTAAATAGATCAAAGAGCAAGGAGTCATTGCCCCTTGCTCTTGTGGTTTTTACTTCATGTATTTACTTCGATCTGCCCTTAACGCATTTAACATCTTTACTTTTTCCATGATTAATGGAAACAATGGAGAGTCCGATCCAATCCCTGTATAAAGAGGAATGGTTTCAGCCAGCCCTTTTTCTTTGATGTCTTTCTGAATTTGGACAGCTTCCTCATCGTATTCATAATTAAACTGGAATGCCGCAGCAATGCCAATGCACAAATGCTCAGGAGTTACACCCAGTTTTAACAGTTGAACAGCAGGGCCGACTAAACGGTCGTTGGGTCCCAGCTTTCTTATCGGTGACCGGCCAATTCTCGTCACTACATCAGAAAGATAGGGATTAGAAAAGCGGTTCATAATCTTCTCGATATATCTTTCTTGTTCTTCTGAGCTAAAGTGATATTTCGTTGTTAGCAAGCGGCTGGTTTCCATAAGCGCTTGCTTGGTTGTGTTTTGGATAAATTCATCTCGCAGGGCCGCAGCAATCGCCTTATACCCAAAATAATATCCAAGATAAGCAGCCGTTGCATGACCGGTGTTTACCGTGTATAGTTTGCGCTCGATATATGGCTCCAGATTTGGGACATAGTCGACTCCCTCGATCTGGGGGACTTCACCTACCATGTTGGCCCGTTCAACCACCCATTCAAAGAAAGGCTCAACAGCAACACGAAGTTTGTCTTCATGCTTTTGCAATGGAACGATTCGGTCTACGGCCGCATTCGGAAAACCAACAAGTTCATCCACTTTTCTTTGATCTGCTTCGCTTAAATGCTGATAGACGTATTCTTTTAGCATAGAACTTCCGCCTATCGCATTTTCGCAAGCGATGATGTTAAGCGGTTGTACATTTTTATTGACTCGTTCTGCCAGTCCTTTTGCGATGGTTGGCGCAATCAATTTTAACACATTGGGACCGACCGCCGTTGTCACCAGATTTGCGTCCAGCATTTCTGCTACTACGGCGTTTGCATCTTGCCCGTTGATGGCTCTAACTCCACTCACATGAATTTGTTCATTCCCGGCATCAGCAATTTCTACTGTATATTCTTGTCTCCGATTGATTTCATCCACCAACTCCGAAACCACATCAACAAAGCAAACTTCATATCCGGCACGGCTCAATAAGGCGCCGATAAATCCTCTGCCGATATTTCCTGCCCCGAAATGTAATGCCTTCACCTTACATTCCTCCTTCCAAAAGGGCAATCAATTCTTCGGCAGATTTGGCTTGAATTAATTTCTTCACGTTTTCTTCGTCAGCGCAGATGATGGCGAGATTGGATAGTATCTCCAGATGCTCATCACCCACCGCAGCGATGCCGATCACCAGATAAGCTGTATTGCCATTGCCAAAATCGACTCCGTCGGGAATTTGCACAATCGAAATGCCAGTGGAGCGAATCCATTGTTTGGCATCGTTTGTCCCATGAGGAATGGCTACTCCGTTTCCAATATAGGTTGTCAGATCTTCTTCCCGCTCAATCATTTTGCCGATATATTCTTCAGAAACATGATTTTCTTTAACCAACAATTTTCCAGCTAACTCAATCGCTTCTCGTTTCGTCTCCACATTTTGGTTTAAGATGATTTTATCTTTAGATAAGATCCCCATTAAACTCACTCCTTGATGTTCATTTTTTCTGAGCAAAATCGATACAAGTGTTGCACAAAATATTGCCTGATTTGGGACTGATCATGGGATTCAAGAACCCGGTTGGTTTCCGGTTCGATTAACAATGCACTGATTTCACTTAAAACAGCTATCGCCTCATTCGGGATCGACACCGGACTCAACAATAGAAGAATCTTATCGATCTCAACCGTTCCTTCATCCATCGATTTGATTGGAATCGGCTCACTTAGGACATGCATGGTAAAAGAGGGTTGGGTCACCTGATCGTTTCGACAGTGAAACAGACCCAGTTTGGCATCAGGGATCCCAAGACCTCCTTGTTTCTCTCTTTCAAGCAGCTGGTGAACAACCGGTTCACTTTGAATAATGACACCTTTGCTCTCCAGTATTTCGCATGCTTGAGAAAGGATTTCTTTTTTGCTTAGGCTTCGATTCTCTATTTGTAATAAGCAAAAGTTCTTCATCAAATCAATGGCATGGCCAAGTAAAGAGTGTAATGATTCAAGTTGTTGCAAGCTGTTTGGCTGGGATGTTTGCTGGGCTTTCCCGCTCGTGACAGGCTCATACTTCCTTAAAAACGAATAGATCTTTTCAATCTCTTTGTCTGTCAGCATAGGGCTCACCCTGATATATTCCTCAGGCTTTTTGGATGGAATGGGTATCGTGGATACGATAAAGTCGTATTCACTCTCATCGATGTTGTTCAGCTCAAACACCGACACATTCCGTCGCACCTGAATCTCAGGAATGGAACTTGCCAGACGGCTGGCCAACATTTTCGAAGAACCAATCCCACTTGAACATACGATTAGTACACGAAAACGCTTTTTGGCCCGCGATGCTCTTTCCAAAGAGGAGCCGATATGCATAACCAAATATCCGATTTCTTCATCTGGCACCTGCAATCGAGGGAAAATTTCTTTCGCTGCTTGCTTAACGATTTGGAATAAATCAGGGTAATCCTTTTTGATGATATCGAGCATCGGATTACGAATCTTCATATTTCTCTTCATTCTGTGAATTGCCGGTTCCAGGTGGGTGATAAGATCATGAAGTAATGAACGATCCTCACTTAGATTTACTCCCACCTTTTCTTCACAAAAATGAATGAGATTCTTGGCAATCGCAATTAATTCGGCGTTGGCATCTTCCGGCGATCCGATTTGCGAAAGCCTTAATTTGGCCCCTCTTAAATGCATGGTGACAAAGCCGATTTCATCCACTGGAATGGGAAGGCCAAAAGAAGATTCTAGTTGCGCCACGATCTGTTTAGCAACTTGATATTCAGGTGTGCCTTCAAGTTCTTTCAAATAATCGGGGTCGATTTTGATTTTCTCTCCTTTGGTTATCCGTTCAATCACCAAAGAAAGATGGATGACAAGTCCAATAAAGGCGCTGTCTGCCAAGGGATACGAAAGAAGTTCGCTGATGTTGCGCAATGTGTTTTCGATAGCGATCAGCTTTTCTTTGGGAATCAGGTTGAGCAATCTTTCTGATGCAGTATCCGTTGTTGTAACGGGCTTATTTTGAATGTTTTCTTTCAATAGCTCCATGAGTTGCGACTCGTTTAGATTCTCAAAGATCAACGCGCTGATCGCTTTTCTTTTTGATGCTTCAGCACCAGTGATTTCAATCCCATATCCCCGCCTTCTGACCAATTCAAGATTGAACTGCTTGATCCAATCGTTGAGATGATCGAGATCATGGCTGATTGTGGCGGGCGTCACTTTTAAATCATAAGCCAGCGATATGATTTTCACCGGCTCTTTGGCTTCTAATAGGGTGCATAAAATGACGGTTTTTCTTTCTGCTGGCGTGTATTCAATGGGAGTGATCTCGGACAATGCTTGCTTCAGTTCATTCAACTTCTCTTTATTCCCTTGAATGATCAGCCCTGTTCCGGCCTTTTTCTTCAGTTTTAATCCATGACTTGTTATCAGCTTGTCCAGCTCATCCAGTTCCCGGTGAACCGTACGGGAACTGACTTGCACTTCTTCCGCGATTTTCCCGATCGTCACACCATCAAGCTCTCTTAGCAAGATTTCAAGAATATGGCGCTGT
Organism: Laceyella sacchari; assembly: GCF_024927925.1. Taxonomy (NCBI): domain Bacteria; kingdom Bacillati; phylum Bacillota; class Bacilli; order Caryophanales; family Thermoactinomycetaceae; genus Laceyella; species Laceyella sacchari. Next base: position 1,603,076 of record NZ_CP103866.1, on the reverse strand, counting down.
CTAGAGGAAATATTCATAATCCCTTACCCCGATTTACACAAAGAGATAAATGACTGGCATGGTGCAAGTGTTTTATCCTTTATTTTGCTCACTAAGCCGTTTGGTCAATTCATCATACTTCGGGTTATTTAAGAAATTGTCGACCGAGATGTGCTCAGCATGTGGAGCTTTGGCTTTGGCGCGATCGGTTAACGTCATTTGCGTTACCACAATATCTGCATCTTCCGGAATATCATTAATAGCAGTATTCGTCACTTCCACAGAGACATTGGCGTCCTTGAATTTTTTTCGCAGAATAGAAGCTCCCATCGCACTAGAACCCATTCCCGCATCACAAGCAAACACCACTTTTTTAACTAAAGCACTTTCTTTCTGTTGCACAACATTCTGTTCTACAACTTCACTTTTCTTGCCTTTCAGTTCCTGCATCTTTTCAGCGGCTTTAGCAAAATCCTCTTCACCGGCGCCCGACTTGGATTTCAGGAACACAGCGGAGACAAGGAAGGAAACAACTGTGCTCACAGCAATGCCGGCCAATACCGCGAGGAGACCGCCTTTAGGAGCCAACGCGATCAGAGCAAAGATACTTCCGGGAGATGGTACAGCAACCAGGCCTGCATCCAACAGTTGGAAGATGAACACACCACTCATACCACCGGCGATTACCGACAGGATTAAGCGAGGGTTCATCAGGATATACGGAAAATAAATCTCGTGAATACCACCCAAGAAGTGAATGATGGCAGCTCCTGGAGCTGATTGTTTCACAGAGCCTTTACCGAATAACCAATAGGCCAACAAAATCCCCAATCCAGGCCCTGGATTCGGTTCAAGCAAGAAAAAGATGGACTTGCCAATTTCTGACGCATCTTTTAGCCCCAAAGGACTCAGTACGCCATGGTTAATCGCGTTATTGAGGAACAATACTTTTGCCGGTTCGATAAATATGCTGGCCAAAGGCAGCAACCCTGCATGGACTATCCATTCCACACCAGCCCCCAGCAATTGGGTTGAAGTAGCCACTACAGGCCCGATAGCAACATAACCCAGAATGGTTAATATCGCACCGATAATTCCTGCCACAAAGTTATTGACCAGCATTTCAAAACCTGCGGGAATTTTTCCTTTAAACAACCCATCAACCAGCTTGATCACGGCGCCACCCAGCGGGCCCATGATCATCGCGCCCAAAAACATCGGAATATCCGTACCGATGATGATCCCCATCGTAGCAAGGGCCCCCATCACACCGCCTCGAACGTCGTAAACCATCTTTCCACCTGTATAACCGATGAGCAGAGGCAACAAGTATTTGATGGTCGGCCCAACCAGCTCAGCCAATTTTTCATTGGGAATCCATCCCGTAGGAATGAATAACGCAGTAATCAGTCCCCATGCGATAAATGCCCCAATGTTTGGCATTACCATTCCGCTTAAAAACCTACCAAATTTTTGTATGCGGACACGAATGTTTGTGTTGTTTTCAGCCTGTTTCACAGATTCACCCATAACCTAGCTCCTTTCTAACTTTAAATGATAAAATAATTATTCCCTCGTCCATATAGTAAAGCGGTTCCATGCCTACTTCAACAAAATGAAAACATAACTTCGTCATCCCCAATGTTGACAAAAATAAAATGTTGCTCATTCTTAATCTATCCACCCTAAGAGAGAATATTTAATTCGGAGTTAGGAAGTACGATGAAATCGTTCACTGTCCCCTTGTATCAACAGGCACATTTGCCAATAGAACTAATCACATTTACAAAAGCAACACCCTCGGCACTTAAATTACCGAGGGTGCTTCTTTGTGTTATGTAATTATTTAGGCCCATTGTTGTGTGAAAAGGGATGTCGGATGGATTCCAAGGAACGAAGTTGTTGAAAACTGATCACCATCTAGGTGCAGAACTTTGCATCTTCCAAAAACAAAATCTCTTTCCCAATATCACTATGATTACAACTAAACCGACAAGCTACTGAGCGAATTGATGGACGAAATACAACTTTCAATACCAATATGGTTACAACTAAACCCCGTATGTGAACATCAGTCATTTCAAGCATTTTCATTATAACAAAAACCAAAATAATCTGTGAACCGTTAATGATGCAAAAATCCCGGGAGGTTCACAGACTTTTTAGTACTGGGTTTGTGCTCTCCATTTGCAAACCGTGAGAAGTTGTTGGCGCATTCGACAGTGAAGAGGATCATACCATTTATCCCGGTTATAACATTTGTCGGCTACATAGCTGGGACATTACCATATTCTTTTTTTCGCTTGGGCGAGATAACCTCAGCCTGCGGTAAGTTGATTTTAGAATCACACAGACACTTAAACAACCTCCTCTGATTCATTCAGAGGAGGCCAAATAACCAGCACCATTGAGAGAGATTCATCTAATCCTCGATAATAATCAAGTTATTATTCATTAATAGTACTAGCTAGGAATACACTGTTCATAACTCCTGCCGCACCGTCTGAGCCAACTTTGCCTAGCCATGGATGAGCCAGTGTTGTACTTGGCCCTCGATCCGGAGAATTAATATGATGTTAAATGAACGTCACTTGCCTATATTAAAGCTATCCTTAATTTCTCTTAATAATTTACCAACCTCTACTTCTTGTTCTGGATATATATCTGTCTAAAAGCACCTATTACGTGGCAAAAGTCATCATAATCCCCTACTTCGTTTGAAATGGATAACCATTGCTCAAATGGACTCCAAAATCATTAAGTTATGTGTTTATATTTAAACTCTCCTTAATTTCACTTAACAGTTTGCAAACCTCTTCCTCTTGCTCCGGAAATTTTTTGATATATTCTTTACTGTGATCAATAAGACAATTATAAAAATCCTTAAAACTCAAATAGCCCATTGTATCTTCTTCCGCCGCAGGATAATCTTTAATTAAAGATACTTCATCTTCTTTACAACGATATTCCTCCCATTCATCAAAATCATCATGAAATAGAATCCTGACACATTCTATTCCAAAACCTGTTTTATCTTTAAATCTATTTAATGCATTAATGAAATAACTTTCTCCAATAAACCAAAAATAAAATTTCATAAAATCCTTTTTTTCTTTCTCATCATCAAAGATTTTATAGATCTGCTCCTTGTTATTGTACATACATTAAATCCTCCCTATTACCTCGATAATAATCAAGTTATTAATTAAACGTAGGAAAAAAGTTTGTGATTTCCCCTTGATCATTGATAAAACCTCTAAATTTCATTCCATTTTGGCTAAAGCCTGTAACTACTCTCCCTTTAATTCTTTTCATTTTAAGGCCTTCTTCCATCGCCTCTTTTCCCCATTGAATCATTTGAGCATCAGTATAAACGTTAGGGTCATACACAGTTTTAGGCGTTGGTATTACTTTATATTGACCAGAGGGGATTAGTTTTCCATCTGGACCATAAGTTAAGGATGGAATCCTATAATATACTTCATACAAACCGGGAAAAGTAGGATGTTGCTGTTTACTAATTATTAAATTGCTCGGATCCATACCTGTTGTTTCCAATGTTTTATAGAAGTCATGCATATTATGTCCTCCGACAACCCCTTTTTTCCCTTTCCCTATTCCTTCTCCAACGGTAAAGTGAGTATCAAATCCACTTTTGAATTTTACTGTATTATGGTTACCATTCGAAGCAAACTTCTGTAACCAAACACCAAACGGTGTATCCCCAACAGTCTTTGGAAAAGTCGTCCCGTCCTTAAAAACAGAAACAGCCGTTAATGGAATATCATTGATTTTGGACACAATGGTAGGAGCAACGAGTTTGCCTCCATATTGAGCAACCCCCATACAAGCAAAACCGATCGCGACACCTAATAATCCGGCAAGCCCTGCTTTTTTCCAATCCACCTTCCCATCACGCATATAATCAAAAGAGGCACTGTCCGCCACTCCTGCCGTACCACCTGAGCCAACGAATGGAAGCCATTTTCCTAGCCACGGAGGAGCCAGTGTTGCAATTCTCCCCCCGATCAATCGAAATGCGAGCGCTCCGGCCCCCAATCCGACCAAACCAGCTATTGCACCAATCAACGCCTCTTGCGCAATACCGGAAACATCCTTATCATCTATCCAAGCTCCAAATCCACCAACCGCCATTCCCATCACGATCGAAATACCCACAAGGGGGTTGGAACTTAGAAAAAACAGACCCAGCCCCAGACACAGCAGCGCCAAAATCAAGGATAACTGCTGTTGCAACCATTTTAGCAGTTGATCAATAAAGCCGGTCGATTCTTGCACCGGGGCTTTAGGAATCTCCGCCTTCGGTACCTCAATCTTATTTTCCGGTATCTTCACTTTCGGTATTTCAATCGGGTCACTCGGTATCTCCACTTTCGGTATCTCAATCGGGTCATTACTCGGAATGCTTGGTATTTCAATGCCTTCTGCAAGCAATATCTTCTCTGATTTTGTGCCCAACCATGTATGAGTCTGTGCTAATGCTAAATGGGGGATATTCAAATGTATGATTAATAGTATTAATAGAATAGTAGATATCTTCCACTTTCCCATAAACAATAATATTCCTCCTTCATCTTAAACTACCTTCACTTCTGGAAAAATCATTATCTGGTTTAACAAGATGACAAGACCCAATCCACAGGCAAGTACAATGATATATACCCACATTGCTAAACCTTAACTACTTACTGATGCGTACCTTTTTGAAAGAAGTCCCCATCACGTGGCAAAAATCATCATAATCCCCTGCTTCGCTTGAAATATTGTGATGTTAAGGCCACCTCTATGGTGACGACATATTCATACTCTATTAGGTTTGAGGAAGGTAATTGGTATTTTTATCTCTATTTATTCCCACTCTTGATCTTCAGTAAGTTTTCCTGTTTCAAAAAAGTGTTTCACTGCTTTAATCATACTCAACAAGATATCGTTTGGGTATATCCGTACCTACCTTTTGCACAGTAATGTTTATGTACTCTTCATCCATCTCTGATACAGAAGAATTAACCAACTCTTCACTGTAACCATCATCATAATAGGATAAATAATATAGTCTCACTCCGTTGTATTCGTCTCCCCCGGCAACCATCAAATCTCCAGCCTGATCAGATAATAAAGAAACATGATCAAGGTTGCATCCATCCAATTGATCCAAAATGGAATGAACCTGATCCCAACTTGGATTTGATATAACTTCTTTTTCTCCTGGCTTTAAAATGCAAAGCTTCCATTGATTCATATTTACACCCCTTTATTACTGAAGATTACGATCATTTTACATACTAATCCCCTCTTCCTTATAAATAATGAGCAGCCATGTTTTAACTGACTTCCAGTCATCATCGTCATCATCCAGATGCTGTATGGGAAGATGCATTCTTCTTCGTTCCAATGGTATTAGCTACCATCGATTCATTGACTTTACGGTAAAAGAAACAAATGGCGGTGGCTCGTTTCCCTCCGTAAAAAAGAACCATTTGGCAAATTGCATAAATATGGTCTTTAACACTAAACCGTGCATACAAATCAATCATTTACAACATTATGAGAGTTAAATGATCGCTATCCTACCTAAATAAATTTTAAAAGGGCTTATGGTCTGATACCAAGAGCCCTTTTTTGTGTTGAAATGCCCTATTTTCGAATCCTTTCTCAGCTAATTGATCATGTTGACCACTTAACTCTTTCCTCTCCCTTTGTATGGTTTGCTTCAAAACATCAATTATTTACCCTTCAGCCGTCGCCACAGACAGCGCCATTGCACTTGTGGAAGATGAGATGCATTTCTTTGATTCTATGTTGAGTTTGATTCGTCCAATTTCCACGCGGAGTTTCAATTCTCTCGATGAGATGCATTTCTTTGATTCTGCGATATTGCTTAGAGCGTTATATGAACAACTTACGTTTCAATTCTCTCGATGAGATGCATTTCTTTGATTCTCAAGCGGTTGGCATGAGGAGTGCAAATATGCTTCCCGTTTCAATTCTCTCGATGAGATGCATTTCTTTGATTCGCGGCTCGAATGTTTCCGGGTCAACCCACCCGATAAAGTTTCAATTCTCTCGATGAGATGCATTTCTTTGATTCGGGGCTTCTTCGGAAGTCTTTTTTTATTGGAAAGGAGGTTTCAATTCTCTCGATGAGATGCATTTCTTTGATTCAAGACGTTTCCGTCCAAGTCGATGACCGATATCTGTTTCAATTCTCTCGATGAGATGCATTTCTTTGATTCTCTGGCCTTTGGAAGGTTTCCAAATGAATTCAAACGGTTTCAATTCTCTCGATGAGATGCATTTCTTTGATTCTTCCGGCTGTTAGAGGAGCGTCAGAACTTCACCGACAGTTTCAATTCTCTCGATGAGATGCATTTCTTTGATTCAAGACTGATGATACGAATTAAATCCAATTACAGTATAGTTTCAATTCTCTCGATGAGATGCATTTCTTTGATTCGGCGTACGTCGAAACACTTGTCTTCAAGCATGTATCCCCCCCTTTTGCGAACACCTCCTTAAAAAAGGATAGAATGATCCATTCGCCTGTCGTATCAATCCATCTCTAAATCCCCAAAACCCTTTATTTATAAGGCATTAAGGATTGCCGACGACCTCCTGGCTTTTTTCCGAAGCATAGGGTGTTCGCAATTTGGATTGATTATGCGGAATTAATTTGACTTGTCCCATCCCCCAGGCTGTTTTATAGCCAAACCCCATGATCGAGCCATAGCATGCTAACTTCCAAAGCCACTTCTGATCCTCAAAAGGCAATTTATTTGTATTTAAAGTCATTTTCCCCAAAAAACCGATGGCTTGAAATTTTTCAAAGTCGACGACCACGGTTTTGAAAGAAGCATAATTAATTTTGATGGTCCGAATCATGGAGTATGGAAAATCAATGTTGCCTGTATGCGTAATTTTTAAAGCGCTTAGAAACAGAAGGGTTGGATCTGGCAGAGGGTAGTAATTGCCGGATTGGTAAAAAGTGGTTGGAGAAATAAAATGCAACGTAAATTTCGTCGCAAACCTTCGCATGATGTCTTCATCCGAATAACTGATCAACTGAACCTCTTGAACCACACCTTTCCAATCGATCAAATCAATCTCTTTTTGAACCAAAAAATGCTGTTGCATACATTGAATAAATGCTTTACTTGGGCTTTGAATATGCAATTCATCATTCTCAATCAATAGATGAGCAGAGAATATTTGACGTTCTTTCCGATCATGAATCATCTGGGAAAGCACCGGATCGGTGTTTTGAATCGCTTTTAATATATAGCCATGCAATCTTCGCCCCCAAACACCTCGATCCAATTTCTTTCCATATGGCTTCAAAAAGATGCGCAACCGATACATGCTCTATCTCCTTACAAGATATAATCACTTTCCTTGACACTTTCTTCAGAGGATTCACCTTTGTAACATGTTTTCCTCTGGCAAGAATGACACAAATGATATATACATAAAGAATCTTCTTCTTTATCCAACAAAGCAAACAATCGATGCTCGAGTTCGATCCAACGCTTTTCATCGCAATCTATCTCAAACAACGAATACTGAACCCATCTGCCATAATCTTTCAATATCTTAAATATCTGATTTCTCCGTCTATCATTCATGATATCATAACTAATTACTCGTTTCATGATATTCCCCCTATTTAGCCAAGAACGGGTAGTATTCCTCCAGCTCTCCCTTTACACACTTAGCCAGTAAAACGGCTTGTTTATGTAATATTTCACGATAGGTATATTTTTTCTCCAAAAACGAATGATACACGCTATCTTTTCTTCGTTTATCGAACTCTTGTAAAAATCTTTTTCGGGCAGCTTTTTTCAATCGCGGTTCGCCTTGATCATGTTGAAAATCATTCACCTGAATACTTCCCTGATTAATCAATTTCACAACCAAATTATCTACAAGCAAGCACCGAAATTCCTCCATCATGTCTAATGCCAATGACTCACGGCCATACCGCTCACGATGCAAAAAACCAATATAAGGATCTAATCCCGCCGCGCGGAGAGCTCCACTTATTTCGGCTCTTAATAGCGCATAACCATAATTAAGCAACGCATTGATAGGATCCTTGGCCGGTCGACGGCTTCTACCGTGAAACGGAAAGTCCTCTTTCTGAATAAGAAGAGGAAAAGCCTCAAAATACTGTCGGGCAGCCATGCCTTCAATTCCACGGAGATGATTTAAATCGCTTACTGTTAAGCATTGTTTCATAGCTATTTTTAGGCTTTGGATCGGTTGGTCCAAATGAAGCTTTCTTCGTCTGGCATAGCGTTGCAAGCTTGTTCGCGTATTTTTTATCTTAGCCATCACCATGTTTCTTGCGATGTGCAAGCTTCTTTCTTCTGAAAGATGCATTTCAACCTGTGCAATTCGTAAGCGGACATTTTTATTGTCTGGACCAATAAATCTCCCCACCACATCATATCCATCAAAATAAACAACATCAATTCCCTTTTCTGCCAGCATCATTAACGCATCTGTAGTCAATGTGGACGAAGAATGGATGAAAAACCGTCTAAAATCTTGTACTCTTAATTCTTTTATAAGCACCTGATTTTTAAAGACTTTCAAACGCTCGGATTCTTTTCGTACAAAGCAATATGGCTCTGTTAAATAAAACGTTCCCACCGAATTTTCCCCCTTAATTGCCTCCGTTCACGTGGTAAGCAATAATCGACTAAGCTACATTTGCAACATTTTTTCCAATCATCTATACCAGCAGGAGGATTGTCAGATAAATATAATTCTCGGATGAGTCCAATAACCTCTATGGTACGTCTTCTGATCTCCTCATCGAAAATCACTTTCTTGCGTTGATGTGACCCATAAAAAAAGAGATAACCAAAATCAACCTGCTTACGCAAATACTCCTCTAAAGCTAATGCTTGAGCGCAAACTTGAAGCACATTGTTCTCCCAGTCGGCAGCTTTTCCCCTTTTATACTCCACCGGATAAATTTGCCCCTGTTCTTCTTCTATGAGATCGCACCGAATAGACAATCCATATTTCTCAGAATAGAGGAAAACGGACCGATAACCTTCCCGTTCTCCCCTTGTTTCTCTGCCGACGTGATCCACATGTTCATGTAACAACTTTCCATGCATTGTATAAACGTTATGGTAAAAGGTCTTCTCAACATATTCGTAATAACACCGCCGTGGGCAAAATACATATGCGTTGATCGCATGCCCTTCTACCGTCGGATTTTCCATCATAGCACCTCACTTCGCACACGTTCCATGATACTCCATAACTGAAACGCCTCCGAATTAAAAGCGATACTCCAGTCTGCACCTTGTTTCTTTGCAGGATATATACGAAACATCGGTGGTAAACGAAGTAGATCACTTAATTCCCATATAGAATGGTTCACCATATATGCAACCCAAGACTTTTTTTCAGCGGAATGGAACAGTTGCTTTAATTCTTGATTTAACCATGGGTCTTCCGGTGCTTCCAAACTCAATCGATCAATCCGAACCACCTGGCCTTTATGCTTGGATACAGATGATCGCAATTTCCAATGTAATCTTGCAGGTTTTTCCCGGATGCCCATCGCGACCGCATATCCTAAAACGTAATCATTTTGAAGAGCTGCCAGATGTTCCTCTCTCTCGGCTCCTCTAAATCGTTCATTCACTTTCGCAATCATTTCCTCTTTGGTAATAAAGCGAACCATTCGTCTTCGGAGTACAAACCAAAAATCATATTTCCTTAATGGAGCTTCAGGTATTGATTCATCCCAAAACCAAACGTCTGGATAAAATGTTTCATGATGCTCTGATTCTTTACGCCAACTTTTCAACCTGAATAAATGACTTTCCAATGTATTTTGCCCACGGAAACTTATGACCGGTTCCAAAATTTTTTCTTGTTTCAACTGTTCATAACGAGTGCGTTGGCTTTCAAATCCTTCTCCATAAAGTAGTTCAATGGATTGCTTGATATTAGCCAATATTGGATTCTCTTTCTTTTCAAGCTGGTGCTTTGCTATTAGATGATAGTGGTGCACTAAATTCATACCGCCCACTTTATGAATATAAGGTATAAAATCTTGATAATATTGATACGATTGCATAATGAAATCTTTTAACTCACTACGAGTTACCTGTGCAGGAGATTGATTGTTTATCCTTTCAGCGACATATGGGGGAGCATAAGCCCAAACATGCAATGGCGGACTGGGTTTGGAACAACTTCCTCGACCTATTCTTCCTAACCGTTGCATGAAGCTCCCCGCACTCCTCGCTTCAAAAATAAGAAAATCCTTATGCATGTCTCCTTGGAAATCAACCCCTACTTCTACTGTAGCTGTAGCGACTGTGATTTGTTTACCTAATTCAATCTCGCTCTTTTGACGGTCAGACAGTCCGTGAACCTCTCCTACCTCATATCCTTTCTCCCTCAATTGACTCGCCAACATTTGTGCTTCATGAATTGAATCAAGAATTACAAGCCCTTTGGCCTTTGGGTATTGAAATAAATATTCTTCTACGTCTCTCCAATTCTCCAATATCTTCTCAGCCGTTTGCCATTGGCGAAGATTACTTGACTTTACTTGCAATTTCAACGGCTCCAAATACGTTCTTTTGGAGAAAACAGGGGGCTTGGTTGCATCCAACCATTCCTTTACTTTATCCTGTACCCTCCAAATCTCGATTCCCAAATTTCTCGCTAAAGCAAAAAACTCATTTCGCGGGGTCGCCGAGGAGAGCAAAAAGGCAAAGGGTTTATATGGAGCAACGGAAATGAGCAGAGCCATCCATTGTAACAAAAAATTTATCTGAGCCACATGATACAGATGAAACTCATCAAAAATTTGCAATTGAAACTCAAGTAATTGATAAAAAAGAGCTGGCTGTTCCCCTTTTTTATATGAATGAAAACGCTCCTGAGAAATCAACATCAGATAATCTGGATTGGACAAAATCAACCGAAAAGCAGGATTCATTGATTCTGCAAGTTGCTCAATTGTCGTCTGACCTGGTTCGCGTCTCTTCTTTAATTCGTCTGCCGTCCAGATACCAATATCTTCCCAATCCTTTAAAGGGAGATTTTTTTGAACTGAGCGATATTGATCTTTAATCAGTTCATTGACTGGGTAAATACCTAACGCTTTGATGTGGGGATCATAGAGTAAAGAACTATAGTTGGCTAGTGTCTTACCTGCACCTGTCATAGCCTCATTCCAAATGATCACTTTCTTGTTTTGATCAATTACTTCTCTAATCAACTGTTGTTGAACGATTTGATGTGCATAGGGCTTCAACGTGCCGACAAATGGAACATCATACGTATTTGCTGTTTCTTCTTTCACATAAATCATTTATCCCACCACCAAAAAGCTGATTCAGGTACCCATACATTTCGATGATCGCCATAAGATATCTGATAGCCATCTAGTTGCTCATCCCATTCAACCCCTTGTACCAGACGGGTTGGCAAAACGTTGTACATGGCTGAGAAATATACCGGCAGGCAAGCAATATCTTGAATATTAACCATATGTGGACAAGTATTTCCTTTCTTTTTGGTCAACAACACTTCTTGCATGGTAATCGATGCCAGACTCATCCACTTTCCCAACCTTATTTTGGACGGAATCGGAATCGGATCATGACTTAAAATATAGGTTTCAAATGTTGATCCAGGCCGAATGCACTTAATGAACCCCCAGTTTGGGTATCCCATACTTTGTGTTCGTTTCATCAAAAACGCTTCATCGGTAGTGTTATACTGCATCATTCGGTGGGAAATATGAACCGGCACAGCAGGATAAACATACACCCCTTGTTCATTCAGCGGTTGAAGTTGTTGTTCGTATTGAGGAGATTGCATTTCATTGAAATACAGGGAATCTACCCACCCCATCGCATAAGCTAAGGCGTAGTTGTGGAGAAGGGAAGCGGTCTCCGCGACCTTTCCCTTTTCCATGCTGGCAAAAAACAAGTAATCCTCCAATTCAATGCCGATACGATAGGCATATTTTTTCTCCTTTACTTGGACCGTTTTTTCAGGTACGCTTGATGATCTTCTGCCAGATTTTTTAGCCATTCGCGATTCCCCTCCTCACTCTTCCATAGTTGACGCAAGCCAGAAAAAACAGATTCCAACTCTTCACCTACATACAATTGGATGGGTAAGTAAGAGTCTGCAACCACTTCATTCAGTGCATGTAACATCGCCTGCCGCACTTCCTCTTGTTCCAAAGGCCCTTCGTGGATTTTCTCTCCTTTTTCCTGAATCAAGTAATCGAATACCCTTTGTGTCAACTCCAAGTTCGACATTATTTCGGTGTTTGTAAACAACAAACCAATGATATGATTCTTCACATACCCTTGCCGGTTGCTTTCAGCACCATAACGAGTAGTAGACAAAATATTACGCAAAATATAAACCAACTCACTCGATGTCACGTCAATCGCTGTTTCGATCGTGGGGAAGAACACTTGAGGCCGGATATGCTCTCGCTCAGCAAATGCACTGCCTGCTATGCCTCCTTGCGTTGTATCTTGAATCGCATTCAGTGTGATGGAGCGCTGTATAGCTTCATATTGACGAATAGAAAATCCTGAGTCTGTCAAAACGCGTGAACGCTGTGCTCCATCCCCACTGGTCGCAGCAAAGCCATACAACAAACAATCCGGACATTCTCCACACATTTTTTTCATGTAGTCACAGGTTTCTCCCCACCCCATTTGTCGGTTGAAGGCACGACCCGTACGCCGTTCAGGAGCTACTTGCTTCCTTTTTTGCAATACAACTCGAGAAAGCAACTGATTCTTTGTCCGTCCTGCACGAACCATTTCAACATCCAGGTGTTGTCCCTCCGTAGTTAGGACGGCAGTTGAATGAAATTCGCGGAGAATCACCATGCTGACATACACCCGTTGGGGAGATTTGGGAATCTCCTCTAACAAATGCTGATCCAACAATTTTTTTACAACGCAATCTTTCCAAGTTACATTAGATCCTTTCATATACATCCTCCTCAATTAATCTTGATTCTCATCTTTTCCCATAAACTCTTTTTGCCTTTCCAGGTGTATCGCAAAATAGATGCCATCTGCCAATTGATTTTCTTTTTGATTCAACTTCATAATACTTTCATTACAAACTCCAGAGAAAAATTCATCATATACAAGATTGACTAACTCCATCACCTTATCCGTATCAATGGGGGAGGGAACATACCCCAACTGTTGCCCCTTTAATCGTTCCAGCCTCTTATGCACGGCTCCGCAGAGGCTCTCCTTATCCCTCCTGCCTTCTTTGATTCCCTTGATAATGATTCGATACAGATTTTCATACCGGTGAGCCCGTCCATCTTGTTTCGTGCTTGGCTTATACAAAGCCAGAGTAGCCAAAGCAATTTTTTGTGCCAACGACACCATTGTTCCCCCTTTATATTCGTCGATTTGTTTACATGAGCGAATAAAACTTGGACTGGTAAAATTCTTCTCCATGCTACATCGTTTGAAAAAATAGGCTCCTGAAAGCGGATGTACTTCGAGTTGATGCAGGATTGTTGAAATATTTTTATCAGTAGGCTTACTGTAATCAAGTGGATGTACCGTTTGGTGGATTTCCCATAAATATGCCAAACGGTAGATCAATTCTTTGGCATTTTCCACAGGAACGATAAAATCTGTGTCCCCTCTTTCTTCCACAGTCCCCAATAACTTTGCCACTTTATAGGGGGGCGCATCCAAATGAACGGCATAACGAATATCCTTTATTTCTGACAGCGGCAAAAACGCTTTCTCTGTAACCACGATTCGGAAGCCATAGATGGTATGAAGTGATAGGGCTACTGTTAAAGCCTTCATCCACGCTTCTTCTCTTGTTCGAACCAATGTGGCACTATTGCTATAACAATGAAAAATGAATAACATGATATTCCCCGGAAGACCTGCATTCATTACGTCACCAGTGTCGGGAAGCTTTCCGCGCTCAGCTAAAACCATTTGTAAATACTCATGGTATCTGCGAAAATGCGTTTTAAGATGCTCCCGTAAAACCTCTACATTTTCTTCTATAAATGGCATTTGCCAAGTCGGAAGATTTTTGCTTTTATGCAGATTAAGCGAAGTGAAGTCATCATCCAAGTCTTCATACAACTCGACAAGCGATTGGTCTGTTAATTGATATGATGGTACTGCAAACAAGTGAATTTGGCGGGAAACATCATACTCTCCTGGACTTCCCATTTTATAAATTTTGCGCAACGAATATTCGAATGCACAAACCCCACACCAATGAAGCGCAGACACACTTTTTTCTTTAGGCAACAAACGATTACTGAAAACCTGAACATCGTCTTGGATCATGGGCGCCTTTATGACTAAATCAACACCGGATAGTATTTGGCGATTACAAATATTGCACACTTTCTTCTGGCTGCGTTTTTTTGGCTTTAACAACTCGCTTGATTGAAGCAAATTTAAACGCCGTTTTCTTTCCCAAGACAGTGTCACTTCTTCAGCAAAGTAGTTTTGTAACTCCTCATGCAGTTTCATTTCCGACTCAGCTATTTCTTTACAGCGCGCTGCTGTCACTTTGTCCTGAAGAAATGTTGTTGCCATTTGCCTAACTTGAAGATAAATATCTTCAATAGGAACCTGCAAAACTTCATATCCATCTACGCGAGCCGACAAGAGATAACGATAAGATAACCAAATCGCCGCATCAAAACGTCGGCTGCTGCTTTGCATGCTCTTTGGAACAATTTCCAAAATGTCTGTCACCATTAACCCTAAGTATTCTGCAATCATTTGTATGGCTTCGCCTGAACTGACTTTGTACAACCGTTGCAACAACCGTTGCAAAGCAGCAAAATACTTTGCGGTAAACGCCCATTTTTCTCTAAAATCCTCACTTGGAGACGAATTCATTCCTAATTTTGCGTATAACTCAGCCAAGTGATCTACTTTATACGCCCTTAATCTCTTTGCATCAAAACGGTCTTTTTTATCCTCAGGAAATTGATTGCTCCTCGAGGATTGTTTGCGGAATATTCGGTAAAACAATACAGAAAAATCTTCGGGATCAGAGTACAAAGCAAAGGCGAGGGTTTGACAACGAAATGTGGCGCGATCAAATAAGTCTTCTTCATTCACTTCATCTACTTTACTGTCCATGGCCTGTTGAAACATCTGGATCAACTGTTCGATTACAGTCTCTTTTGCAGGAAGTTCCTGGCTTCTAAATGTGATGTACAGTGTCCCATCTCCAAATCGTAACCATGGATAGAATCCCCATTCCTTCATGATCGTTGCTAAGCCATTGTGCAACAGGGTTGTGATCATGCCGCGAATCTCTTGCGTCTGGTGAAATTCGATTCTCATCGCTTGCATTAATTTTGGGGGCAACAATTGCTTTAAAAGGTGACTTAAATTATACAACGTTCGCCCCTTTTGACACTCAGCAATACTCGTAATAGACGCTAACTTGTCCATCAATTTGACCCAAAAATAGATATGGGTCCAACGGTACTCGCCAGAGAGTAAACCAAAATCCCCAAGTTTGTTAGATAACGAAGACACAGCAGCTACTCGCAAAAACGCAGCAGGTGGCGTCTTAATATCCAACCCTATACACAGTTTTTCCCCCAACTCCTCCAGCTCTTCCAAGGCCCGGTCATACTCGCTTCCCACTTTCTTATGCAATTCCTGAACTTTATGAAGATCATGCAGGACAAATGCAACCAAGGCGATTTTTAGTTCCACAACACGAAAAGGAAGGTGATAAGTCTCAAGTTGTGCATAAAGAGAAAGAAACGCCTCGATGCCGGATCGTATATGCTGCCACATCGTCTGATCAACCAAGTTTCGGTCTACTGCATAGTGTTCTTTATTGTATTTATAGGACTTTGCTATGGCATCAGCAAACAGCGTACCCTGATATTTCAATGTTGCAAAATTCGTTAGTAGCTGTTCGGCAAATTTAAATAAATCCATTTTCCTCACCCCCTGCCTTCGATTATCAATGCTGCAACAAGGATTTTCAACCAAAGCAACTGTGTAGAAAATACAATTTGGAAGTAATATATACTTCCAAATCGAAATTTAGAGACAAAAAAATCGCTCTAGCGGTCGCAAGCTAGAGCGATTTTTTATTGATTAAATACGCTGAGCCGATAAACTTGATCGAATAAAATTTTGATTTCATTCTGAATTTCTTCTTTAAAATGGCGGGGTGCAACCACTTCCAATGCGCTCCCCCACCCTAAGACCCACTTTTTCAACTCCATGGGACTCGCTACATTGGGAAACTTAATCTGGCCAACAACATATTTTCCCTGGATCATTTGTCCTATTAATTTTATCTCTTGCCTTGGATGCCACTCCTTTTCAACAATCCGTTGGAATGCATTTTGCTCCAAAATATTGAAAATATAGTCTTCCCGTTGATTGTTGTTATTCTCCGCTTCAAACATTTGGTCAATATAAGTGTCAGCATATGATTCTTTATAATTTAAAACCTCATTTGCATTTACCTTGTTAGCGATTGGAGAACGGATCCATACCTTTTTCACCTCTAATAACCGATCCAAACGATAATGTATGATTCTCTGCTTTTTAATTTCCTCTCCAAAAGGCGTCGTTGCTTTTCCAATAATATAAAAATTGCTTTTGCAATAATATACCATATACGGATCAAAGTATCTTATCGCCTTTTTATAACGAAATCGTATAATTTGATTGCACAAAATCGCATCAAAAACCTCATTTAACGCTTGATAAAAATGAATTCGCTCCTTTGGGTAACCAAATTGTTTAATTCGATAAAATTTAGACCAACTTTTCATCTTCTCAATATCTTGCTTAGGCAAAACAGAACAGGCATGTTGAAACAGCAACTTATACGCTTCTTGCCCTTCATTCAACAACAATGGTTCAACCTGTTTAAGTGCTAAGAAAAGATATAACCTCACCTTCGGACTCAGATTCACAATGCCTCTTGAAAAGTTACCTTCGTATTTCCCATGATATCTGGTAATATACTCCCTTTGATTTGGTGTATTTAGTTTTTCTCTCAAATAGTCGATATCGTTGCGGACTTGTTTATCGCTGACTCCATAACGCAATGCCGTCTCCTTAATTTTATATGGCCCCGGATCAAGCAATAATTCTGCAAGCATGGCAAATAACCGCTCTCGATATTTCACATGTTTTTTCAATTGATCATTCACCTCAACTAAAACAAAAAATCTCTCTTGTGAGAGATCCCGTTACGTTTCCATTCTCTCGATGAGATGTATTTCTTTGATTCACCTGTACCCGCGTCTACTGTCGGCGTCCCTTGGGTTTCAATTCTCTTGATGAGATGTATTTCTTTGATTCGCTCTTCTATGGTAAGGTTTTTCTTTGTATCAGCGGTTTCAATTCTCTTGATGAGATGTATTTCTTTGATTCCTTGAAGCGGAAGAGCTTAACTTGTTTAAACTGGCCGGTTTCAATTCTCTTGATGAGATGTATTTCTTTGATTCACAGCGAATTAATAGCGATGTCTGCGCTAATGGCTGTTTCAATTCTCTTGATGAGATGTATTTCTTTGATTCTTTAATTAGCGTCGACTGCGAAACGTACGACAAAGTTTCAATTCTCTTGATGAGATGTATTTCTTTGATTCCAAAATCCCTAAAAGTGTGTTAGCTGCCACTTTTGAGTTTCAATTCTCTTGATGAGATGTATTTCTTTGATTCACCCGTAGGCTGTTCGCTCTAATTCGTCCCAGTTGTTTCAATTCTCTTGATGAGATGTATTTCTTTGATTCGGCATTCGCCAAAGCGCTTGTCCTGCAGCCATGGTTATCCCCTTTTGCGAACGCCTCCCTAAAAAAGAATATAAATGCCCCTAATATGTCTGATAAAATACGACTCAAAATCCCCAGACCCCTTTATTCATAAGGCATTAAGGATTTCCGACGACTCCCTGGCTTTTTTTCGAAGCATGGGGTGTTCGCAAAAATCTGATTACACCCTTCATTTATAATAGCATAATTAATCACTCGTTTCATGATATTTCCTCCATTTGGTGAAATTACATTTCAAAATAATAAAACGCCAGATTTATATTTGAGCTTGTAAGATGAATAAGCCAGCAGCTCCAAAGCCATTTTTTCATTTGTTGCACTTGTGCATCGGCGCTCCTCGAGAATTGTATGAAGAGGGCTAAAAACGCCCTCTTTCAAAAAGCTGTCACCAACACTTCCATTTCAGACGCCCCTGATACAGACCATAAATATATGTTTGGCTCTTCTTAAAACGAGGAATGACACTAGCAAGATCACGTGGTAAGCAAACCTCTTTTATTTCAGGAGGGCATGATATAGCAAAAAAGCATTATTATTGCGCGAATGGGAAATCAGTTATGAAGTAGACGGGTATCTTCCTTTGTTGCTACGCTATGGGGCGTAATGGGAAGCCTGAGGGGCGCAGATCAATACGAGCTGGGGGCACGTTCACCATTTGACGTTTTGAATGGTTTCTGAAGTTTCTCACGGATGAAGAATGCATGGAGCTTAAAGTAACACATTTACTATATCTATGGAGTAACTAATACGTATCACTCTGGACAACATACCCTTTTCTGTACATTCAAACGACCATTCGATTTATACCAGTAAGCCGCCTAACAATCCCTTGCTAGAATACATGATCTATCTCACACCAAAAATATCAAAACTTTTTCCAGCAATGATCTTTTTTCCATCATCAAGCTCCAGTTCAAGCACATCCCACAAGGGAATGACGATTTCCTTGCCATTGGCTGCCAATAAGGAAACCCTTTGCACATAGGTCTCTGGAAAAAGACGCACATAGCATGTCACTTCAACATCTTTACTCCCGTACATCCCCTTCCACTGTTTTTCATGGCAATCGACTTCTATTTCAGGACGTTGTTGTAATTTATTAATAAACGACGTAACTTGATTTGCTTTCCCTTTAATTTGAACTTTTAGCAAAATCTCCACCACCCTTTATCTAAATTACTTGACTATTTGGACAAGAAGTTTTAATATGCACGATGAACCTAGTAATAGTATGGTTTAGATTTCGGAATATTAGAACAAACTGAATAGTTGTATTTTAGCGTGGTACTCACACTATCTGGTTTGAATGAGAGGGTTGTAAGATTATGAAATACCATTACGGATTAACGATTCGTGAAGGTAGAGAGAAATTAAAAATGACACAGACACAGCTGGCTGAAAAATGGCCGCAAGCGGGTGGCGGAACTGGTGTGAGTGTAAATTATGTATCTGATGTGGAGCGAGGCATAAAACATATCTCTGATCCCCAAACACTTCGCCGATTATGTCGTATATTGCAAATCCCACTTTGGAAAATGGGGCTTTCTGATTACGATCCATTCAATCCGAGTACAAAACATCCTAATAGTAATCAGGAGAACGCTAATCATAATGAAAACAACGGCATAGTTAAACTGACGGACTCGCCGTTTGACCGTATATTGGACTATAAAAATTGTCTTGTTGAAGCAAAAGGAGATTGCTTTATCTCAGGAACTTCGATGATCCACTTAACCGATGATTCAAGTGATATCTTGCAAGCGAAACTGGCGACCGGCAATATATACTTGCTAATCCTGAATCCCGATTGGATCGAAAGAAATGCTTCTATCCTCACTTTCATAGAAGATGATGAATACAGACAAGAATTCCACCACGAAATCCGCAATTCCATTCGCAAACTCCATCAACTTCGCAAATCTTTACCCCTGGATCTCATTTCTCGCTTAAAGATTAAAACCTATAGTACCGTTTTCCCATACATTGTCACAGGATTCGACGATGGCGAAACCGGAAAACTAGTCTTTGAGATAACCGATTATATTCCTGAAAAAAAACGACCCCGTTTTACACTGCACAAACTTAAAGGCAAGCACACATTATTCGAGCAGGTGAAGAATAAATTTTTTTCCATTTGGAATAACCAATCTATTAGCAAGGAGATTTAAGCAATGAACAAAGAGCTTTACTTTAAGTATCAGTGGAGATATAAAAAAGAGGACTTAAAGTTTTGTCCTCGATGTGGCAACCGCTTTTCCTTGGAAGATCTACACATTCCCAACCAACCTCAACTCCTTTGCCATCATTGTCAATTCGTCTTTTATTTAGATCCAAAGCTAGTTGTTGTGGCAGTCGTCTTAAACAAAGAAAGAAATAAAGTATTGCTTCTTCAAAGAAATGAAGAACCGGGTAAAGGCTTATGGGCATTTCCTGGAGGGCATGTTGAGCGGGGACAAGATCTGTTTGAAGCAATAGGAAATGAGGTAAAAGAAGAAACAGGCCTTACTGTAAAAATTGATGGAATCATCAACACCTGTTCTTCTGCCGAAGAAGGTCTAGTCCAATTAACCTACGAAGCGATTGCCTATCATGAAGAAGTGATTGTGAACATCGAAAGCAAAAAAGGTTATTTTTTCCGCTTTGATGAAATTCCTTGGAATCAGCTCGCTTTTCCCTCTACCGAAAAGCTTTTACGCTTGTATACAGAAAAGTACGGGTAATTCGACTAGAAGCTTATTATCTCACCTTCAAAAATGTTAAAAGGGCCTTCAGTTTGATACCGAAAGCCCTTTTCAATGAATCTACAATGCGGTAATTCGTTCCGGGAGAACCAATAATTGACTTTCACTCTGAAAACGCTTCCTGTCTTTGATGCTCCCCCTATTAAAACACACTACGTACTAATCCCCCATCTATTCGCAATGCGGACCCATTAATAGCTGAGGAAAGAGGACTGCTTAAAAAGGTGACGAAATGTGCAATTTCTTCTGGTCGAATAAGCCTTTGAATCAGGGAAGTTGGTCGATTCTCTTTCATAAATCGCTTTTCCGCTTCTTCCATCGTCAAGTTCTCATTAGAATAAAGGGTATTTAACATCGTTTCTACCCCTTCTGTTAACGTGGAACCCGGCATCACCGTATTAACCGTCACATTTGTTCCTTTCGTCAGCTCAGCCAAGCTGCGAGAGAGCGAGAGCTGCATCGTTTTAGTCGCACTATAATGAGCCATTTCTTGAGAGGGCATGATTGCTGCTTCGCTAGCGATAAAAATGACTCTGCCTTCTTTTTTTTGAATCATTTGTTTTAGGTACCAGCGAGAGAGTCGAACCCCGCTCATGATGTTGACTTCAAACAGCTTAAACCAATCTTCATCTGGGATATCAAAATATTCTACAGGCTCAAAGATTCCCAAGTTGTTAATTAGAATATCTACTTCTGAGTGCTTTTCAATCACCTGTTGGCATCCTTGTTCGGTTCCAAGATCAGCGACTACTGACTGAAGGGTGGCGTCAGGATACTTTGCTTGAATTTCTTTGATCGTTTGATCCACTTTTTCTTCACGTCGTCCATTAATTAGCACAGTGGCGCCTTCTGCTGCCAACGACATGGCAATTGCCTTTCCAATACCTGCAGTAGACCCAGTAACCAGTGCCGTTTTTCCTTCCAAATACAGATGCATGCAGAGCCCTTCCTATTTCAAGTTTTAGGCCATTAACCTATGTAGTGACGTTGATATTGTTATGAACCTGAATCGCCCCTTTTTAAACATATAGTATGAGGAGTGATTCATATCGCAAAAGGATATAGACGACACAGACGCCTATATCCTTTTGCATCTTATTAAAAGTCGAAGTTATCCGGATCTGGACCCACTCGTTTATTCTGATTCAAGCTATCAATTCGCTCCATCTCTTCATCCGTCAACGCAAAATCAAACACCTGGGCGTTTTCAGCAATTCGATGTGCTTTCGTCGATTTGGGAATGGTCACGACGCCGTTTTGCAAGTCCCAACGCAAAATGACTTGCGCAGTTGACTTGCCATATTTGTTTGCGATATCTTTTAGAACTTGATGATCTAGCAATTGACCTTGCATCAATGGAGACCAAGCTTCCAGCTGAATCCCGTGTTCACGGCAAAACGCCTTTAGTTCTTTTTGAGTCAAACGCGGATGGTATTCCACCTGGTTCACCATCGGTTTAATCTCAGCATCTTTCATCAAGTCTTCGAGGTGATGGATGTGAAAATTGCTTACCCCAATCGCTTTGACTCGCCCTTCTTTGTAAAGCGTCTCCAACGCTCTCCATGCCTCTTTATATTTGCCTTCTACCGGCCAATGAATAAGGTATAAATCCAGATACTCTAAGCCAAGTTTATTTAAGCTCGTTTCATAAGCTTTTATGGTGGATTCATACCCTAAATCGGCATTCCAAACTTTCGATGTCACAAACAACTCTTCTCTAGAAATGCCGGTTTCCTTCAACCCTTCACGAATTCCTTGTCCGACTCCGGCTTCATTTTCATAAATGGCCGCCGTATCAATGCTGCGATAACCATATTGAATCGCTGTTTTTATGGCATGAACCAACTCAAGTCCTTCTTCCACTTTAAATACCCCGATGCCAAACCAGGGCATTTTCACACCGTTATGCAAAGTGGTGGTATCTTGTAAGTTTTTCGCTGTCATATATTTTCCTCCCGTTGGTAAATTGATTGTTCTGTCTAATTATCAATGCAGTGTCCATCACCTCCTTTCAAACCCCCGTTGATACAGGGTACCATTCTCCCTTTTTATTCTGAAAAAACATGTTTACCTACCCGGGTTTGATCTTTTTGCTCCAAGGCGCGACTCCACCCTGTCAGGATCACAGCACCTAAAACCATCACTGCCCCGATCCAGGCCGTATGAATCAACCCAACAGAATCCGTGATAACGCCGCCCAAGTAAGAGCCGATGGCGATTCCGGCGTTAAATGCGGCAATATTGATGGCAGAAGCCACATCTACCGCACTTGGTACAAAGCGTTCAGCCAGCATCACGACATACACTTGCAGTCCTGGCACATTCATAAAAGCAAAAATCCCCATCAAGATGATCGTGATCAATCCAGCAACCTTATATGGCGCAGTAAAGGTTAAGATGAAAAGCACAATTGCTTGCATAGTAAACATATAGAATAACGCGGTAATGGGCTTCTGATTGGCCACTTTCCCGCCAATGATGTTGCCGATGGCAATAGCAACGCCATACACAAGCAAAATGGCGGCAACGGTTCCTTCTTCGAATCCTGTAATATTTTGAAGCAATGGAGATAAATAGGTAAATACTACAAACGTCCCTCCATACCCTAAAGCCGTAATGACAAATGAGAGTAATAAGCGACCATTGGTAACCAGTTTGAACTGATCGCGGAATGTTGTGCGCGTGCCTTTTGGCAAGTCAGATGGAACAAGGGTACTGTTGGCTATAAAGGAAATCACACCAACTGCTACAATCGCAATAAAGGCGAATCTCCAGCCAAATTGCTGTCCAAGAAATGTACCAAAAGGTACGCCGGTAACTGTTGCCACAGTGAGTCCGGAAAACATAATGGAAATCGCACTAGCTCTACGATCTTCCCGCACTAAATTCGCTGCGATCGTCGAGCCGATCGACATAAATACACCATGTGAAAACGCAGACAGGACACGCGCAACAAGTAATATGCCAATACTTGTCGCACTAGCAGCAATCGTATTACCAGCAATAAAAACAGCCATAATAGAAAGCAATAACGATTTGCGCGACATACTCGATGTGACCGATGTTAGAATGGGCGCTCCAAATGTGACCCCTAATGCATATAGAGAAACGGTTAACCCAGCGGTTGTTACAGAAATTTGCAAATCTTGAGCGATAAGCGGTAATAACCCCACACTGATGAATTCTGTGGTGCCAATCGCAAATGCACTGACTGCCAATGCCAGCAGTGCCAATGTACTTCGTTTTTTATCTAAAGTCATTTTCTGTCCTCCTGACAATGGTCTGGTTGCATGGTTGGTTCATCTGCTAGCAGACGATATAAAGAAAAGCATGGTTAATATCAGCCGGCGAATGTTATTATGAGATATATGAATCATAATGAGAAGTACGCACTTATAAGTTCGATAGATACTTAGAAGTTTCGTAGGTACTTTTTGGTTCCTATGAATGGGAGGAAGCATATGCAGAAAAAGAAGTACAATATTTCGGTTGAAGCTACATTGGAAGTCATAGGGGGAAAATGGAAATGCGTTATCCTTTGCCATCTGACACACGGCAAAAAACGCACAAGTGAACTAAAACGTTTGATCCCCAACATCACGCAAAAAATGTTAACCCAACAGTTACGCGAGTTAGAGAAAGATGGGGTTATCAATCGCATCGTCCATAATCAAGTACCGCCCAAAGTGGAATATGAGCTGAGCGAATATGGATGGAGTTTGAAAGGGATTTTAGACGCTTTGTGTGCGTGGGGAGAAAAACATATCACCAGAGTATACGGCGATAAATTTGCTGTATTGGAGGAGAACATATTAAATGAAAAACTGAAGGATTAGACGGAATCTCAGCTTCTTAAAGCAACCAACTTCTTCAGGATTCAAATACAAAAAGGCTGGGGAAAACACCCAGCCTTTTTGCTTTACTAATTTCGAATGAGGTAATCAAAGGCACCCAAACCAGCTGTAGCGCCTGATCCCATCGAAATAATAATCTGCTTGTAAGCACTGTCGGTGCAATCCCCAGCTGCAAATACGCCAGGAACGCTCGTGGCACCATGCTTATCCACGATAATTTCTCCGAAGCGATTGCATTCGACTGTATCACGCAACCAGTCGGTATTTGGCACGAGGCCGATCTGAACAAAAACGCCCTGCAGTTCAATGTGGTGCTCTTCCTCAGTCGCCCGATCAATATAAGTAATCCCGTTCACTTTGTCAGTGCCGGTGATTTCTTTCGTTTGCACGTTCTTTAGAACGGTAACGTTAGGGAGACTGTAAAGACGTTCCTGCAAAACGGCATCAGCTTTCAACTCAGGCATAAATTCAAGCACCGTGACGTGCTTCACAATGCCTGCCAGATCGATCGCCGCCTCAACCCCTGAATTGCCGCCGCCGATCACCGCTACATGCTTCCCTTCAAACAAAGGACCGTCACAATGAGGGCAATAGGCTACGCCTTTGTTTTTAAACTCAGCTTCACCTGGCACACCCAGATTGCGCCAGCGCGCCCCTGTTGAAATGATCACGGCTTTGCTCTTTAATACGGCGCCATTTTCAAGTTCAACCTCGATCAGGTCTTTCTTTTCCAGGCGCTTAGCACGCTGCGGAGTCATCACATCAATGCCATACTCTTTGACATGTTCTTCAAGGCTGGCCACAAGTTTGGGACCTTCTGTGTATTTCACACTGATAAAGTTCTCAATCCCCAACGTGTCCATCACTTGACCGCCAAAGCGTTCAGCAACGATGCCTGTGCGGATGCCTTTGCGCGCCGCATAGATTGCCGCACTCGCTCCAGACGGACCGCCACCGATAACAAGCACATCAAATGGGTCTTTATTAGAAAGCTCCGATGCATCTGGGCCGCTCCCCAGCTTGGCGAGGATTTCCTCAAGAGTCATGCGGCCGCTGCCAAAAAACTCACCGTTTAGGAAAACGGTTGGCACAGCCATGATTTCTTTGCTTTCAACCTCATCCTTAAATGCCGCACCGTCAATCATGGTGTGCGAGATACCAGGATTGAGAACACTCATCACATTCAGAGCTTGCACGACATCCGGACAGTTGTGGCAACTCAAGCTAATATAGGATTCAAAGTGGTATTCGCCCTTGATATTTTTAATTTGATCGATGACCTGCTGATCAACCTTCGGAGCTCTTCCGCTTACTTGCAACAAAGCCAATACCAATGAAGTAAATTCGTGCCCCAGAGGAATGCCGGCAAAAGTAATTCCAGTGTCTTCATCCATTCGGTTCACACTAAAGCTCGGCGTTCTCTCTAATGATGTCTTCTCCACCTTAATATGGGAAGACATGGCGGCCAATTCATCCACTAAAGCAAGCATGTCGCGGGATACGTCATCCGATCCCGCGCTTACTTTCAGAAGCACATCGCCTTCCATCAATTGAAGATATTGGGCAAGTTGTGCTTTAATATCTGCATCCAGCATCATTGGTCATACCTCTTAAATTTTGCCTACAAGATCAAGGCTTGGTTTGAGGGTTTTGCCACCTTCTTGCCATTTAGCTGGGCACACTTCACCTGGGTTGTTGCGAACATACTGAGCTGCTTTGATTTTGTTTACAACGGTGCTTGCATCACGGCCAATGCCTTCTGCGTTGATTTCAACAGCTTGCACTACGCCATCCGGATCGATGATGAACGTACCGCGATCAGCCAAACCAGCTTCTTCGTTCAGCACTTCAAAGTTGCGAGAGAGCTGTTGAGAAGGATCGCCGATCATAATGTATTCAATTTTGCTGATTGCTTCAGAGTGGTCATGCCATGCCTTATGTGTAAAATGGGTATCCGTGGAAACCGAGTACACTTCAACACCCAGCTCTTTCAGAGTGGCGTATTGGTTTTGCAGGTCTTCCAATTCCGTTGGGCAAACGAAAGTGAAGTCTGCTGGATAGAAGCAAACTACGCTCCACTTGCCTTTCAGATCAGCCTCGGTCACCTCGATAAACTTGTTGTTTTTTGGGTCGTAAGCTTGTGCTTTGAATGGTTTTACTTCTTTACCGATTAAAGACATGTCAAAATCCTCCTTGTTAGTAGTTAGCAGTTTATAACCTTTATCTAACTACAATAATTATAATCTAGGTATAATTATTACTTAGGAAATATTCCTTTGTCAATAGCAAATGGCAAATTCGCAGAGATTAATTATCATTTTCAATGTATGCATTGCCAGTAAAGCAGACCGCCATGGCGCCAACGCATCTTGAGATAACCCTTGAAACACAGGCAGTATGGTTCACTCACACCTTTAATAAACCAACCGATAAACCCTCGCTTCATATGGTCTTAATACCATGTTTTCGATGTCACCCGACCCATCGCCTTCATAATTGGCTACCATCAACTCACATTTTTTATATGACCGGAGGTAGGTAGGCAACTCAAAACGAGGGGTGCCATTAAAAAAGTTGCAAATGACCACCAACTTCTCATCGCCTAATGTTCGCGTATATGCATAAATTTGCTCATGATTCTCCAATATCAAATCATACGTTCCATAAACGATGATCTCATGCTTTCTCCGCAATTGGATCAACTTCTTGTAATAATGAAAGACCGAGTTTGGATTTATTAAGGCCTGCTTGACATTTACTTCTTTGTAATTTGGATTGACGGAGATCCAAGGGGTTCCCGTAGTAAACCCTGCATGCTTGGAATCATCCCATTGAACAGGTGTGCGTGCGTTATCCCTGCCTTTCATATGGATGGCGCGCATCACTTTCTGCATGTCCTCTCTGTTTTCCACCGCTTTCTCTCGCACCATGTTTAAGGTTTCGATGTCTTTGTAATCTTCAATGGAAGCAAAGCGGACATTCGTCATGCCGATCTCTTCCCCCTGATAAATGAAGGGGGTTCCCTGCATCAGATGGAGAAAGGTGGCCAACATTTTCGCCGACTCTTCCCGATATTTAGTATCGTCACCAAAGCGAGAAACCATTCGGGGCTGATCGTGATTGTTCAAATATAGGCTGTTCCAACCCTTGTTCTCCAAAGCCTTTTGCCATTTAGTCATGACAACTTTCAGATCTTTGAGTTGCCAAGGCTTCACATCCCATTTTCCGCCAGGGCCGGAGTCCAGCTCCATATGCTCAAACTGGAACACCATGTTTAACTCACCGCGGTCTTCAGCAGTGTACAAGATCGCTTCTTCGGGTGTGACACCCGGCATCTCGCCTACGGTCATCACATCGTACTTTGAGAGAACCTCTTTGTTCATCTCTTGCAGAAATTCATGAATGCGGGGGCCGTTCATGAAATATTGACCGCCAAAAACATATCTTTTCCCTTCTGGATTAGGCACGTCCGGCAAATCGGGATCCTTGGAAATGAAATTGATAACGTCCATTCGAAACCCATCAATCCCCTTATCCAACCACCAAGTCATCATGTCATACACTGCCCGGCGGAGTTTCGGGTTTTCCCAGTTTAAATCGGGTTGTTTTTTTGAGAATAAGTGAAGATAATATTCTCCCGTCGTCTCATCGTACTCCCATGCTGATCCGCTGAAACACGATTCCCAGTTATTTGGTTCTGCGCCGTCCTTCCCTGGACGCCAAATATAAAAATCGCGATAAGGGTTATCTTTCGACCGACGCGCTTCCACAAACCACGAATGTTCATCGGAGCTGTGGTTGACAACCAAGTCCATGATTAATTTCATTCCGCGCTGATGAACTTCTGCGAGCAATTCTTCCCAATCTTGCATCGTGCCGAATTCATCCATGATCGCTTGATAATCACTGATATCATACCCGTTGTCGTCATTGGGCGACCGATAAACGGGTGAAAGCCAAATCACATCGACCCCCAACTCTTTTAAGTAATCCAATTTTGAGATAATCCCGCGCAGGTCGCCGATCCCATCTCCATTGCTGTCCATGAAACTGCGGGGGTAGATTTGGTACACAACGCTTTCCTTCCACCATTTTCTCGCCATCGTATCTGACTCCTTTGAAATCTCATCACAGTTGCAGTTGGCGTGTCGCGCATCAAATCCCGCATGACTAAATTTTTCGTATACTTATTACTATATCACAAGATGCATACATCTTCCGCTTTTACCCAAATGGAAAACCTGTTTTTTTGTTTTTTCAAGCTGGACAAGAGGTTGCGATTACAAAGAACGTTTGGACACAGGACAAAAGCCATTTATAAGGCGAAGAAAAAGAAGCTGAAACATACATATGCCATGTATATCTCAGCTTGCTTCGATCAAGATTTTTTGTTACTTTTTATGCTTGCCAGTTTGTATGAAAGACGCCTTCTAAGTCATTCCGTTCATAGGTATGCGCACCAAAATAATCACGTTGTGCTTGTAGCAAATTGGCATTGGATGTTCCAGTCCGATAACTGTCGTAGTATGTAAGGGATGCACTTAAACATGGGAAAGAGATCCCTGATTGAATTCCCTCGCAAACGACTTTTCGCAATCCAGTTTGATAGACTTTCACCTTTTCCGCAAAATATGGAGAGATTAATAAGTTTGCCAAATTGGGTTGCTCTTGATAAGCTTCGCTGATGACATTTAAAAAGTTGGCGCGAATGATGCAGCCACCCCGGAAGATCAGCGCAATATCTTTTAACGGCAACTTCCAGTCATACAGCTCTGACGTCATTTTATATTGTGTAAACCCTTGGGCGTAGGCACAAACTTTGCCCATGTACAATGCTTGTCTGACATACTCAACCCATACTTGTTTATCTAAGCTTTGCTGAGCTTCATCAGGCCCTGCCAAGATGGTTTCTGCCGCCATCCGCTCTTCTTTTAATGAAGAAATATACCGAGCAAACAAAGCCTCTGTGATGATGGATGTCGGGATTCCATTATCGATGGCTTGTATACTTGTCCATTTGCCTGTTCCTTTTTGTCCTGCTTTGTCCAAAATCACGTCGATCAGCGGCAATCCGGTGATGTCATCTCGTTTCCTTAAAATCTCTGCCGTGATTTCAATTAAATAACTTTTCAATTCTCCTTGATTCCACTCGTCAAAGATGTCCGCAATTTCATCGACCGACAATCCTAACTTTTTTCTTAGAAACGTATAGGCTTCAGCGATTAATTGCATATCGGCATATTCAATCCCGTTATGCACCATCTTTACAAAGTGACCAGCGCCTTTGGGGCCAATGTAAACACAGCAGGGGTCGCCTTCCACTTGCGCCGCAATTTTGGTAAGAATGGGAGCAACGCGTTCATAGACATCCGGGTCTCCGCCAGGCATGATGGAAGGCCCTGTTAAAGCGCCGATTTCACCGCCTGAGATACCAATCCCCAAGTAGCCGATTCCTTTCGCTTTCAGTTCATCGTATCTGCGTTCCGTATCTTTATAATGGGAGTTGCCGCCGTCCATGAGCAAATCCCCTTCCTCAAGCAAAGGAAGCAAAGAGTGAATGACAGAATCAATGGCTTTGCCTGCTGTAACCATAATAAAAATTTTTCTCGGCTTGGCTAAGGATTGAACAAAAGCTTCCAGGTCGTAGTACGGTGTAATTGTTTGCCCTTCCAGTCTTTGTACCAGTTTATCTGTCAAATCTCGTGTGTAATTATATACAGCAACTCGCTCGCCTTTGCTGGCCATGTTTAACGCGATATTGCTGCCCATCACTCCCAAACCATAAACACCGATTGTATTTAACATATTGTCTGCCCCTTTCTTGACTAAATGGCAGTAAGCCCTCACCGAAGCGGGGCTTTACTGCTGGGAATGGATTATACAAATAAGTTGAGCAATAAAATGAATCCTAACCCAAACACAGAAATCAATGTTTCGAGTAAAGTCCATGTGGCAAAGGTTTCTTTCATGCTTAATCCAAAGTATTCTTTAAACATCCAGAAACCCGCATCGTTCACATGGGAGGCAATTAAGCTACCTGCACCTGTTGCCAGTACCACTAATGCCAGATTCACGTCAGTTTGCCCTAACATCGGCATAACTAACCCTGTCGTTGTCAACGCGGCCACCGTTGCCGACCCCAATGAGATGCGCAAGATGGCGGCAATGATCCAAGCAAGTAAGATGGGAGATAAGGTGGTTCCTTTGAACATGGCAGCTACATAGTCGCCAACTCCACCATCAATCAACACTTGTTTGAAGGCACCGCCTCCACCAATAATCAACAGCATCATGCCAATATGTGAAATCGCTGTTGAGCAAGATTCCATTACATCCTTGATTGGAATTTTTCTAGCCAATCCCATAGTATAGACGGCAACCAACAAGGAGATCAACATCGAAGTGCCGGCATCGCCGATAAAACGGATTGCGGCTAGCAATTGGTTGTCTGCAACTCCCATGGTTTTTTGTAGCAAAGAAATGATGGTGGCTATAGACATTAAAATGACAGGTAATAATGCCGTAAACACGCTAATTCCAAAACTGGGAGTCTCTTCGAGTTTAAACGTTTTTTGTTCACCTAAAGAGGCAATGCTGCCGGTTTTGGTAAATGATTCTGGCACGATCTTTTTAGCGATTTTCGCAAATACTGGCCCAGCCAAAATAACGGTTGGAATCGCGATGATAAAACCATAAAGCAATACTTCGCCTATGTTTGCGCCCAACTCACCTGCGATCACTGTAGGCCCTGGATGAGGTGGCAGGAAGCCGTGCGTCACAGACAGCGCTGCGGTCATCGGAATGCCAAGGTGCAGAATCGACACCTTCAATTCTCTGGATATAGCAAATACGATCGGTATGAGCAACACCAGACCCACTTCAAAAAATAATGCAACACCGATAATAAATGATGCCACAACAACAGCCCATTGAATATTCTTTTCGCCAAATTTATTGACCAATGTCATCGCAATGCGCTGGGCGCCGCCCGCATCAGCGATTAACTTACCAAGCATGGCACCAAGCCCAAATATTAACGCCAAGTGGCCCAGTGTACCGCCCAACCCGGTCTCAATGGTTTTGACAATATCACCAACTGGGATGCCAAGCAAGAGAGCAACGCCAAATGAAACAATGATCAATGATACAAATGTGTTCAATTTAAAGCCCATGATTAAAATCAATAAGGCTATGATCCCTATCCCAACAATAACCAATGGCATCCTCGTTTCCCCCTCATTTACGGTTGATTAAGCTTTGTTGGTACTTTGCAATCGATACATATTCTTCTTCTAATTTCCGAGATATATCAATGAATATCGGCAATAATTTTCTATATTCTTGGACAGCCTCTGCTTTTGGTGTGTGCTTATAGGTGTCCCCCACCATTTCAGAAACGACCTCAAACGTATCGCTCTTTCCAGTGGCATACAATCCTAAAATGCACGCACCGAGGCATGAGCTCTCATGATTTTCCGGTACCACCACTTCCGATTCAAAGATGTCAGCCATCATTTGCCGCCAAATCTCTGATCTAGCGAAACCGCCTGTGGCTTGAATGCGGGTCACCGGGCCTTCCATACATTCGATCAAGGCCAAGAACACGGTGTACAAATTATAAATGACTCCTTCCAATGCAGCCCGAATCATATGTTCCTTCTTATGTGACATCGTTAAGCCAAAAAATGAGCCACGCACATCTGGATTCCAGAGTGGAGCGCGTTCACCCGCCAAGTAGGGATGAAACAGCAAACCATCAGACCCCGGTCTTACACGCTCTGCAATTTTTGTCAAAACATCGTAAGGGTCGATCCCCAATCTTTTGGCTGTTTCGATCTCCGACGAGGCAAACTCATCCCGAATCCAACGCAGAACCATTCCGCCGTTATTTACCGGACCACCAATCACCCAATGTTTATCTGTCAAGGCATAGCAAAAGATTCTTCCTTTGCTATCTGTTTGCGGCTTATCGATAATGGTGCGAATGGCGCCGCTTGTCCCAATAGTAACGGCAATCTCGCCCTGCCTGATCGCATTTACGCCCAGATTTGACAGCACGCCATCGCTGGCACCGATGATAAAAGGCGTCTGTGGATCAATCCCAATTTGCTTCGCCAATTGAGGATGGCAATCACGAAAAATCTTGGTTGTGGGTACGATCTCTGATAGTTGCGAGCGGGTGATCCCGGCAATGGCTAATGCTTCCTCGTCCCAGTCCAATGTGTGAAGATTCATCATTCCCATGCATGAAGCCAATGAATAGTCGACAACATAGCAATCAAAGAATTTTTTAAAGATATATTCTTTGATTCCAATATATTTTTTTGTTTTGGTAGCGATTTCAGGATGTTCATGCACAAGCCATGCGATTTTGCTCAATGGCGACATAGGGTGAATCGGTGTTCCCGTTCGCTTATACACTTCATGTCCGTTCAGCTCATTTTTTATTTTTTGCGCCCATGTTTCACTGCGATTGTCTGCCCATGTGATTAAGGGCGTAAGCGGTTGGTCATCTTCATCCATGGCAATCACGCTGTGCATGGCGCTACTGAATGATACAAACGACAGCTTCTTGTCAGAATGCGGTTTCAAAACATTCGTCATGGCTTGCACCACAGCCTGAAAAATCTGGTCCGGATCTTGTTCAGCCGTAAAGATATCCGGCGTGTACAGCGGATACCCGATATTTTCCTGCTGGATCACTTCGCCTTGTTCACTGAATAACACGGCTTTTGTACTGGTGGTGCCAATGTCAACCCCTAACATATAGCTACTCATTCTGTTGCCCTACTCCTTTAGCTAACATTTGTTGCGACCTCCATAAGTCTTCTACGCCTCCTTGCACATCATCAAAATTTAGGTGCAAAGACTTAAGCATGAGGTTTCTATCTTTTGTTTTTATAGCCTCAACATACAGCTCATGATTTTTAATAATCCGTGCAAAGTCTTCATATTTTTCCTGGAAGCGTACCCGCATTGACAGCAGAATAAAACTCTCCATCACGGGCTTTAAATTATTCCAGATCATCAAGACGTAAGAATGACCGATGGACCGAATGATAGTCTCGTGGAACAAGACATCTTGATAAGAAAATTCATCGGCATCACGATATTTCACCGCAACTTTCATCATCTCCAGTATTTTGCTAAGTTCCATCACTAATGCATCTGTGTCCATTTTTACGAGGCGCTCAAACACAAACGATTCGATTAATAGACGGACATCATAGATCTCTTCTATTTCTTTTTCTGTTAAACCAATGACAACAGCTCCCATCCGTTCCAAGCGGATAATATTTTCAGCTGATAGCGTTCTGAGCGCTTCGCGAATGGGTGATCGGCTCACAGCAAAATCTGCGGCCAATTTATTTTCCGACAGAACCGTTCCCCTTTTGATCATGCCCGAGATAATGCGCATTCTAAGCTCACAGGCTACACGATCTCCAGTTGAAGCTTTGGAAAGCCATTTTTCTGGATAGAGAAGCCCATTAGGCATGTGCATGAAATCACCCTCTCAAAGGATACAAGTGTACTTGTATACAAGTATTATAAACGAAATGACCGTCTATGCAAGCGCTTTAATTTGAATCAGACAGAATTTAATTTGTATATTTTCCATTATTTGTTCGATCTGACAACAAAATATCGACAAAAATCCGGCGAAACGTGACCGATTCGCGCCCATGAAAACAGCGGTGACACCCCATCACCGCTGCAGGTCAAAAAACAGATTTTGGCACAATGAGGAAAATCATAAAAATCCTCATCGTTTTTATTAGCCTCCTTATGAACACACGCCAACCATCACATTCAACCAAAACAGGACATGTATGGGACAAATGACATAAATGAATACGGAATTTGCCAACCGGTTATTGTTTCACTCTGAAGTAAACAAAACAACAAGTCAATCTTCAAGGAATTTTCTACTGAACAGTTTCCTTCAGTTGATCATCAAAAAACCCCCTTGGTTGCTTTTCCTTGTACCAAGGGAGAAAACGACTTTCAGGATGTTTGTGCAACAAACAAGTTTATATTAGTATTTTATAAATGTATAGTGCTGGTCTAAATCCACCAGCCCGCAAGATCAAGGGATTTATCCATTTTTGGCCTGGCAGGGATGGCGTCTTCTATTTGCTGGAGGGGAAAATATTTCTTTATGGATGGTCTTTGTCTATGCCTGATGCTTCCCTCCTTCCCCATGGTATTCGGAGACAGAGGGAAAGAACCAGCTGATACTCCCATTCTATTTTTCATTGGATATCGATGAACGATTGCGGCGGATGAGAAAGAAATAGCATAGGACGGAACCGATGTCCGCTACTGCGATAACCACCCCCATCGGGATGGCAGAATCTCCCCCACCGAGACCGACCAGAGGAGCCACGAGGCCGCCGGAGATGAAAGACAACACCCCAAGCAATGCTGAAGCGCTTCCCGCTGCTTGCCCTTGGTTTTGCATGGCGAGGGCAAAGCCGGTGGTGGTGACGATCCCCACGCTGGATACGACGATAAACAAGGGCGGCAAAATGGCGTACAGTTCGGCTTTCATCAAAATCATAAGCAACAGGGTGATCCCGCCCATCGCGGCGAGAATGAGGCCGCTGACAAACAGTTTGCCTTCAGCAATCCGACCCGCCAATCTGCCGGTAACCTGGCTGGCGATAATAATCCCCAGACCATTGATGGCGAAAAACAAACTAAACATTTGCGGAGAAACACCGTAAATGCCTTGTAGAACAAACGGCGAACCGGAAATATAAGCAAACATGGCTGCAACCACCAGCCCTTGGGCCAGCGCATATCCAATAAACGACCGGTCTTTGATGAGATGATGAAAAGTGGACAGGGTGTTTCGGATCCCGCCTTTGGAACGACGCTCGGTTGGTAGCGTTTCAGGTAGCCCGGCCAAGA
Source organism: Laceyella sacchari (assembly GCF_024927925.1). Taxonomy (NCBI): domain Bacteria; kingdom Bacillati; phylum Bacillota; class Bacilli; order Caryophanales; family Thermoactinomycetaceae; genus Laceyella; species Laceyella sacchari. The sequence goes on along the minus strand of NZ_CP103866.1, from coordinate 1,567,729 downwards.
CTGCGACCAACATGATCGCTCCGATCAAACTAAGGGCAATGAACACTCCCGGCCATGAGGTCACCCGCATCAACTGTCCACCAAAAATGGGAGCCATGATCGGGGCTACCCCATTGACCAACATCAAAAGGGAGTAAAACTTAGTCAATTCTGATCCCGAGTACAGATCCTTAACGATAGCTCGGGAGATAACGATACCGAAAGCCCCCGCCAAGCCTTGAACAAATCGCAATAGAATGAGTGCTTCTATGGAGGGGGCCACTGCGCATAATAACGAAGCGATCGCATAAGTAATCAATCCGGCAAGGAGGGGCAATCGGCGTCCTCGTATGTCACTGAGCGGCCCTGCCAACAGCTGGCCCAATGAAAGCCCCAAGAGGCAAGCTGTCAGACTGAGTTGGCCCATCGACGCACTGGTATGCAAGTCAGCAGACAGTGCTGGCAATGCTGGCAAATACATGTCTAACGACAAGGGACCAAACGCGGACAACGAACCCAGAATGAGAGCCATCCATAATATGCGCGACCGTTCTTGTCGCTGTGGCGTAGAATCTAAATCTAATCCATGGCTGAGTTTGTTCATTACCGCTTCCATCCTTTCTTCAAATGAGTAATCGATCATCAGACGAGCATGGATGTGGACGATCACCCGCCCATTCGATAAGTCGACTAAGTATTTTCGCGCTTGAACGCTTGCAAGTTCTCATGCATTTGCCACAACAATCGCCGGAACAACAATTTCTCTTCCAAACTGAAATTCTCCAAGCATTTACACTCAATTCGTTGGAGCGCCTCTTTCACCGCATCAATCGCCTGGTGTCCCTTAGCGGTGAGAAAAACCCGGGACACCCTTTGATCGACAGGATCAGGCTTTCGTATCACCAACCCCGTTCGTTGCATGCGGTTTACCATCACCGTCAGCGTCGCCGGCGTTACTTGCAATTTGTTCGCCAGTTCCTTTTGCGACTGCCCATCCTGTTCCGCTAGTCTCAACAAAAGTGGAGGTTGGCCAGGATACACATCATGTTCTTGGATCAGCAGATCGACGCTTTGTCGGTGAAGCTTTATCACATGCCCCATCAAATGGGTCAAAGCGTCGGAATAATTGAAATCCATTGTGTAGCCTCCTATTAATTAGACGACTAATCATTTGTGATTCTATGATATGTACCTATCGGTGTCAATCATCCATTCTTTTTATAAATACAACTCCCCGTACACAGTGCATGTTAGCTACCTTCGCGCATACCCATTTGGTATACTAATATTAATTTTCTTACAAAGGAGGGCACGAGACATGAAACGAATTGGAATATTAGGAGGACTTACTGCCGAATCGACTACATTATTTTACAATTCGTTAACCAGGCTATACATTGCTCAACACGGCGATAACGGGTATCCCGAGATAGTCATATTCAGTGTAAGATTTCAGCATTTCTTCAACGCCTTTAAACAAGGGGATTGGGAATATTGCGCCCAATATCTCGCCTCCGGAATCAACCAATTGGAAAAAGCCGGGGCCGATTTTGCCGTGATTTCAGCAAACATGCCGCATGTCTTATTCGATGATATCGTCAAAAGAGTCTCCTTGCCTCTCATTCACATCGCGGATACGGTAGCTGAAGCAGCGCAGGCAAAAGGATATAAGAAAGTTTCTTTGCTTGGAACGCTGGCAACGATGAACGCAAGCTTTTACCCTGACCGCTTGTCTAACTATCAGATTGAATGTATTGTTCCTGATGAGCCTCAAAAAGAAATGGTTCATCAGGTGTTGGAGAATGAACTGTTTAAAGGAATCATTAAGGAAGAATCAAAAACAGCCTATCTGAAACTAATCCATGAACTTAAAGAAAAAGGCGCCGAAGCCGTCATTTTGGGTTGCACCGAAATTCCGATGCTCATCAACTCAGAAAACAGCCCCCTTCCCTTGTTGGATTCTTCTCTCATTCTTGCGCAAGCAACTTTAGATAAAGCATTAAATTAGGGCGTGTCTGGTGAATGATTAATTGAGCCACATGATCAAGGAAATCAAGGTAATGGCGGCACAAAAATAAACCGCCCGTTTTTCATAACGAGTGGCGAAGCCACGCCATTGCTTCAGGCGGTTAATACAGCGTTCAATCACGTTTCGGCGTGAATATTGTTCTTTGTTGAAGGTCAGAGGACGCCCCGGCTTTTTGGCCCGACGCTCCGCCTGATCTCTGCGTTCGGGGATGGTATGGGAAATCCCACGTTTTTGAAGAAATCGACGACAAGACGGATAACTGTAGCCGCGATCGGCAATCAGATGATCCGGCCTCTTGCGAGGCCTTCCTTTTCCCAAACAGGGAACGGAAATGGAATCGAGTAATGCTTGTAATTGGGTACAGTCATGCTGTTGACCGGGAGTGATTGTAAAAGCAAGCGGTCGACCTTTTCCGTCACAAGCAAGATGGATTTTGGTCGTCAGACCTCCGCGGCTTCGTCCGAGTGCCTCATTCTGGAAGCGAGGGTCCCCCTTTTTTCGGCGCGCCTGCGGCGTGCTGATGAGCTCGGACAATCGTGCTGTCAACGAAAACAACCCAATCGACATCGGAAACGGCGTGGGAGTAAGTCTGAACATGCTTAAGCAAGCGATCCCACGTCCCATCCTTTTGCCAACGTGTAAAACGATAGTAGCAAGTTTTCCAAGAACCATAACGTGCAGGCAGATCCCGCCAGGGAGCTCCCGTCCCAAACTTCCACAGGATTCCGTTCAAAATGGTTCGGTGGTCTTTCCACTGTCCGCCTCGTTTCCCATTCGAAGGCAATAAAGGCTCGATCTTTTCCCAAGCCTCATCTGTAATCTCATAACGCCGTCTCATCATGATGTCTCCTTGCTTTTGTTGTTATGAACATTCTAACAGGAAATCATGATGGATTCACCAGACACGCCCTAGAATCACATCTCAAACAACCAACTCTTGTTAAGAGAGTTGGTTGTTCACGTTGACTGTCATTTAACGACTTTTTGTGATATTAAAAATATGGAAGAAGGAATAATAGTGATTTCATTTAATCCGCTTGACTCGTCTCGATCTATTGCATCACGTAACATGTATCTTCCTCAATTTAACCCATAAGAAAAACCGGAAGCTATAAAGCTCCCGGTTGTTAGATTAATCATCTAGTTCTGTCGCCGGCAATGGCAATGACTCCTTTTTCTTCACGAGAATGCGCGAAATTCTCAACTCATCCATCTCAAGCACGGTAAACTCCCAGTCGCCAAAGGTTACTTGATCACCGATTTGTGGCACTTTTTGCAATTGGGAAAAAAGCCAGCCGCCGATCGTGTCGTTGTCTTCGTCATCGATGTTCAAAGCGAAATGGTCATTGACATCTTCAATCAACAATCCCGAGTCAATCGATGTCCCTTCGGCCTCTTCTTGGATCGCTGGTTTCTCGTCATCAAACTCATCTTGAATTTCGCCGAAAATCTCTTCAATGATGTCTTCGGTGGTCACCAAACCAGACGTTCCGCCGAATTCATCGACGACAATCGCCATCTCCATTTTTCTTTTTTGCAGGTTTTTCAGGATATCTTTCACTTCCATCGATTCCGGTACGACAATGAAGGGTCTGACCATGCTCGACAAATCAGGCGTGCCCCCTTCAGTCATCACTTGGTAGACGTCCCGAATGTGGATGATCCCTTTGATGTCATCCTTATCACGTCCACACAGCGGAAACCGGGTGTGATTGGTGTTTTTGATGATGTGGAAATTCTCTTCAAACGGTCGACCTTCATACAGACAAGTCATTTTTACTCGGGGTACCATCACTTCCCGCGCTACCCGTTCTGTAAAATCAAACACATTGTCGAACAGAGTCAATTCCACTTGGTCGATCATGCCGCTCTTATGGCTTTGAGCGATGAGCATGCGGATCTCTTCCTCTGTGTGGGCCTGTTGCGATTCATTCAATTCTACCCCGAAAAGCTTCAAAGTGAGATTAGCCGCACCATTCAGCACATAAATAAACGGCCGAAACAAGACATAAAACCAGTTGAGGGGCGCGGCGGTCCATAGAGTCGTTTCTTCCGCCTTCCGAATGGCCAACGATTTAGGAGCCATCTCCCCCAAGACGATGTGCAAAAAGGTGATCACTGAAAAGCCGATGGCAAATGCGATAGTATGGATCGCCCACTGGGGCAAACCGAAATAAACGAGCACCGGTTCAATCATTTTGGCGATAGCCGGCTCCCCTACCCACCCCAGTCCAAGTGATGCCAAGGTTATTCCCAATTGTGTCGCAGACAAGTAAGCATCCAGCTCTCCCAGCACCTTGCGGGCGGCTTTCCCTCTGCGCCCTTCAATCTGTGCGATCCGTGTCGCCCTTACTTTCACAATTGCAAATTCCGCGGCGACAAAAAAACCGTTCAATAAGACCAAAAAGATCACAAGCAAAATGTTAAAGGCATGACCTATGACGCCTTCCAACACAGATTCCTCCTGTTAACTCAAATTAGGTTATTTCGATATATCAAAAAACGGAAAAACCTTTCATCTCACAGGAAACGCCTCTCTCCTAGCAAAGATGACTTTCTTTACTTTATCAAATAAAAGTCGGCGTCTCAAAGAGCAAAAACCATAAATAATCATTCATAATAGGGATATAACCATGTGTTTACTTGTGCTAGAACCTCATTTCATTCATTTTTGTTTACCGAATATGGTTGCTTCACACATCGCAACGGATCTGATATGCCACTCACTTTCACAAAGATATGATCCTACTTTTACATTTTGGACATATTTGCCATCCAGTTTATCCTTATAATATACTTGAAAGTACATGATGCTTAAGGAGGCTTTTTCAGTAAATGGTATTTAAAAAATTTATGGCTAAGTTGGGCAAAGGTTCCGCCCAAGTCGATCTCATCCTTGATCAACACCAGTACAAACTAGGAGAGCAAATCAATGGTCAATTAGTCATTACAGGCGGCACGGTTGAACAAGAAATCAACAAAATCGATGTCGATTTCATGATGAGTGTGCGCGCGGGAGAACATATACAAACCGTGTTAATCAACCGGTTTCCGTTCCCTGAATCGTTTAATATCCAGCCATCAGAGAAAAAAACCTATTCATTTTCTTATCAATTGCCGCAAAATCTGTTGCTGTCCTGCAATTCAGTATCTTATTATTTTATCACGCATTTAGACATCGCGGCCGGAGTGGATTCGACCGACCGTGATCCGATTGACATCTTGCCTCCCGATCGCTTGCAAAACATCCTGTATGCGTTCGATCGTCTTGGCTTCCGCGAAAAACACGACTCTCGTTCGTTTGACGGGCACATGCAGGAGTTTGAACTGGCTCCCACCTCGATGCTCGTTAATGAAGTAGAAGAAGTGGAATTTGTGGCCGCGATAGCAGAGACAGGTATTCATCTGCTCTTAGAGGTGGACTTGCGCACGTTCTTTGGAGAAAAAGAGGTTAAACGAGAACTTTGGTTGGACAATCAACTGCTCGATGACCAAAACGCCTTGATTGACTATCTGCAACAAGTTCTGCTTGAAATGGTGAATAATCCGAGTCTATACCACGCTGATAAAGCCCAATTCCGCCACAAGATCTCGGGCTTGCCGGGTGCGATCGGCGCCTTCGCGATTGGGCTTATCGCTATGGAATTGCTGGAAGAAGCTGTTGAGGATATCGTCGAGGACTTCTTTGAAGATGATGATGACGATGATGACGACGATGATGAGGACAGCTTATTAGATTTCTTTGGCGATGAAGAAGAGGACAGCTTATCAGATTTCTTTGGCGACGAAGAAGAGGATTAAACAATCAAGAAGGCTTGAGCGTCGTATCGGCGCCCAAGCCTTTGTTCATATGCCAGCCGATCCTATCGCTTGAAAGCGGAAAAGTTATCCATCCTTCTCATCAAGATAATCTGGCATATGCACTTCATCAATGAACAAAATGCCATCATACTGCGAACGGGGGATGAATCGTTCTTCCCAAGTCCCCCAATCCAATGCTTGACGTTCCATGAACATCCAAGAAGTTACACGATCGCACTTTTGGCCAGCCAGATCGACAAATATGTTTGCTGCTCCCGCTTTGCCCAAAATCCATTCCATACTGCCTTCCGGGTGCGGATAGCGCACCGGAGCAGGTTGATGATCAACAAACGCGGATACACCGCGATTCATATATAGACCGATAACATAACTAGTTTGTTTTAAGGAGTTAGGCAATAACCCACCCATTGTCGGCAATGGCGAACGCGCATTTTTAACGGCCTCATTTTCTTTCCGTATATGATAATTATGTGACCAAACGATGATTTTTTTATCGGGATACAATGTTTCAGCAACCCATACAAGCTCTTCAGCCATTCGCTGGTCGCGCATGGCGGTAATTTCATCATAGTATTTTTGAGCCTGATTATGGTTGTTTTCCGCTGCGTATTTATTGCCGAGCACCGCTTTTTCCAAAAAATGCTCAACGGTTTGGATGCGGCCGTTTAACACGTGCAACGTGACAGAAATCAAATTTGGATCTTCTGGATATATGTTAGCTAGTGCCGACCGATTCGCTTCTACAAACTGAATCAAGGCTTCATATCCGGCACGCATTTGGACTTTCTCCTTCTGGTATGCTTCGATATCCTTTAGGTAGAAGCTTGCGGCAAATTGCTGTTCCAACTGCTCCGCTTGTTCCGCTACGATTGGTTTCACCTGCTCAAACCAACGTCGTATGAAATGGTGATAACTCCCCGTAGGTTGCATGTCCATGCCGGACAATCTCAGCGGAACCTTGTTCTGTTTAGACTGCCGCACAAATTCAAACAAGGGAATCATCTCTTGCGCATGCCAGACGCTGATCACAGCACTTCTCATGGTATCTTCAGGAAGGCGCTCACTGGCTTGCAGGTTGGCGACATGGGTTTCCCCCAAGCCTGATTCAAAGGCGATTACTTCATAGCCCAGTTCTTCATACAAATATTGAACCAGTCTCACTCTGGAAGAAATAAATTCACTGGCTCCATGCGAACTTTCCCCCAGCATGACTATCCGTTTCCCTTTTAAAACATCTTTCAAAAAAGTAAGATCCCGATAGTCATCATCGTGACTTGTCTCTAATTGTTTTATAGGGTGTGCATGGGCTCTCAGCCACGTTTCCCAATGCTCGTACAAGCTTTGTTCATTCTTCATCGCCACAACTCCTTTGGCTGTTAGCAACTTTGACACAAACGACCGAGAAGGAATCAACAGAATTTTATATCAACTGCGATCATTTTTATTTTATATGAGTTGCCATGTCCATGAAAAGAAAGCGACAACCTGGTTTCACTTAAACATAAAAGGATATAAAAGAAATAAATGAAGCTGAGGAGTGTAAAAAGAAAACAGCTACTGTGAGTGATTAGAAAAGAATCCTCAATCAAAACAAGCCAAACCGAAGGAAGCTGCACCATGTGTTCCCGTTTTGCTCATATATACACCTCCCAAATTTAGATAACTTTATTACAGCTGGATATTTCATGAATGCAGAGAATCAACTATGTTTAAATTGGCTCCCTTGGTCTTTTTTATTATACCTGAATGAGAGGAACCAAGTGTGCAACTTGACTGAAAAATCCAATTTACAGATAAAAGAAAGGAGAGCTTTTCTTCCCTCCTCTACATAACATCTATCTAATTATCTACTGCCTCCCCTTCCTCATCGACTTGATATGTTCCTCCACCAAACATCCACCCATTTGCCTCTACAAAGTCAATAAACTTATCCAAAAATTCATCATGATCAATGTCAACATGTTCATCTACAGCATAAATACAACCCTCAATATGTATACCAAGCCGTTTTTTCATCTCCATGTTCTACCCCCTATGTAAGATCAAAGCACACTGATTTATTTTCGTTTTGAGTTTTGCCATTTTGCATCATCATTTTATTTTGCGAAGGCTTGGGCAGTAAGTACCCAAACCTTCATTCACACAACACACGAGCCTCTATGTTTCCACGCCGAGTGTTTGCTTAGCCATGGTTTCATACTCTGCCAACCCGGATTTCATTGCGAATTCAGCAATAGCGACAGGATAGGCTGCTTGCAATTCGATAATATGCTCAACCATCGTTGGCCAAACCACTCCACCGTTTTTTTGATACGCATCAATCAATTTTTGTAGCCCACCCTCTCCAAAGAGTGAAAGATGGACGACAAAATCATTGGCCGGATCGTCAACGCGCGCTTCCATCCAATCGATGATTCCCGTAACACGGGCTTCTCTGTCAACTAAAATGTGTCCGACATGCAAATCGCCATGGATCAATGCAGTCTGTTTCGGCCAAAGCACATCATTGGCCAACCATTTCTGCCAACGGTCCCAAAGGGGTTGGCTTACACCGAAATGCACCTTGACTTTCTCCATCCTCTGTCGCATCGCCTCTCGCAGTTCCCCTGCAGCATGCACGGTCAAGCCAGCTTGTCTGGCCTGGTCAGGATTGGTGCGATGCAAGGCAGCCATGGCCCGGCCCAAGGTTTCATAAAAGATGTCTGGCACATTATGCTCATCGATCTCCCACACATACGCTTTTGCTTCTGGATCAATCGTTGCGGCAGGTACGCCTGCGAGACGCTTGTAAGCGATCAATCCATCGGAAAAAACCGTCCATTGTGGCGTTTGCACCGGAATCTTCCCATCCAAGAAATCGAGAATCGCCTTTTCTTTCCTGGCGGTCGGAACCACATCAGGGCGCCTCGGCAGACGCAAAACCCATTGTTCTCCTTGCTCGTCCACGGCAAACACGACGGAAAAGTCAAGGCCGGACTCATTCCGTGTCAATGCGTCTTCTCTCACCATCAGGCCATGCCGCCGGGCCACTTCCACCACTTGTTTATCGCTCAACGTCATCGTTTTTCCCCTCCTTTTCTTGTACGTGGTCATCTTTCCGGGTCGCATTGTCCGGGCCTTGGTTGTCCCCTGTGAAAGAGGGCAACTAAAAAACCCACAGGTTGTCTGCCTGTGGTTAGGTAATCGGAAAATGGTTAAAATTCCGTACATACTCGTCTACAATGGCCCAAAAAGTGAAGGCCTTCCCCATCCTGATCAGGGTGGCCGTAACACATCCCTTCCCCCACCAGTTGAGGGTTTGCAGGCGTAATATCGCTGTATAGTATAGCGGATTACCTTACAAACAGGCCAACCCATTCCGATTCCCTGCCCAAAAGCAGAACCTTTGAACACAATATTATTTATGATTGCAAAGGGTCGAATCGGAATGAGAATGCCATAAGTGACCCTCCGTTCAGTGTAAATTAAACAATGCAATCATTGTCCTTTTTCATGATGAGCAGAAAGGAGATCATCTAAAATACTGCTTGACGAACCCCTTTCCTTGAGCCACTTCCACTTCGGCATAGGCGCCATTGATAAACGTGATTTGCGGCGGAACATGTCCACAATCCATATCGTATATGACAGGTACTTGAAGCTCATCCGCCAGTTCCTGATAAACATCTTCCACCGTATAACCTTGCACGGGTTGATTGGCGGAGCTACGGCCAAACAGGATGCCTGAACACCCTTCAAACCACCCGGCCAACTTCATTTGCACCAATGATCTGCGCAAATCGGTAGTCACCAGTTCGCAATTCTCAAAAAACCAAAGTATGGGTTCCCCATCAATAAAAGCCTTTCTGAATTTCCCCACGTCGCCATACGGTGTGCCAATCAAGTGCCTGATCACATCAACGCATCCGCCGAGCAACCGCCCTTGTACCTTCGCTTTGGTATGGGATATCACTTTCCAGTGTGTTGGTTCTGTCAAATGAAAGAGACAAGGGGTTGGATTGTCATGTTGCCATTTTTCTTGATATTTGGTGGAGGAGTACTGAAGGATGGAGGCACCCCGCTCGGTGGACAAGACATCGAGCCAAGCGCCGGTAGTCTCATCCCAGTATTCCCCGCGAAGATCAACGAGATTAGGGCCATGTGCCGTAGCGATCCCCGTTGTCAACGTAATAGCCAGCAACAGCACACTGGTATCGGAATAACCCAACACCCACTTGTTCTTCATTTTTTCAAAATCGACATGCTCCAAGATCTCGATGAGGAGTTCGCCGCCCCAAGGGGGAATGATCGCCTGAATCTGATCATCGCTCATCATGCGATTAAATTCAGCTGCGCGTTTCTTCGCTGATGCTGACTTCGCTTTTTCTTGCGTAAAGGCGGTTTCTCCGCAAACAATATGAAAGCTCCTCTCCTCCAGTCGCCTGATCGAGCTGTCCAGCACCGCATGCAGTTCTGTCGGCACCCCGGAGGAAGGGGCAGTAATCCCAATGGTCATACCTGTTTTAAAAGATGGATAGTTAATCATGCACTGCCTCCCGGTCTTTTCTAAAAATTGTATCAAAACTCTATTAATTGAACAATCCTTTTCTATTTGTCTTCCCCTTGTCCGGCACAAGTCAGCTCATCACGCAATGATTGGTCAACCACCCACCGCGCGGTCAGTCACAACCTGTTCAGGCAGAAAAAGGCCATGGGCATAGCCTATGGTCCTTTGTGCATGACTTTTACATGTGCGACACATGAGACGGTAAGAAACTTGGCAGATGGCAACGCTCATTCACCCAAGAAGTCATCCAACTCATGCCAATGTTGCTGCAACCACTCGATCTCCACCATGAACCGCCGCGGATTGGCGCTTCGCTCCTCAATGTCCGCGGTGATCCACCAGCCTGATTCTTTTGTCCACAAAAGACGCAACGCTCGCACTGCCCTCTCCGCCGAGTACCCGGGCACAACTTCCCGATATCCGCTGAGGAATGCCAACGCTTTCGCTCGCACCATTCCTCGCTGGCCGTCTACACTACCTGACAACAAGGCTCTCGCAACATCGAGGTCGGGGTAAACATAACGCATGCGATCAAAGTCCAAAATAGCGGCAACTCGCTCATTTGCAAACAAAAAGTTGTCAAAATGGCAATCCCAATGGGTCCATCCTAGGCGACATCGGTCAAATCGGGAAAAGTCCAGCGTGTCCAAAATTTGCTTTTGTCTGTGGAGTAGCTGCATCACACGCTCGGATGGTTGGAAAATTTGCGCAAGAGCCATCTGTTTATTCCATTTTTGCAACAAGCGCGAGCGATCCGGCTTCCAAGCGAGCTCGGCCGGTGGAATCTGTTTCAACGCCTGATGCAATTTCCCCAACTCCTTCCCAAGGGAATGCATCTGTTCCACCGTTGCTTGCCCCGGAGCCACGACCTCCCCATCCATTTTCTCTTGCACTGCAAACACTTCCCCATTGCTTGATGTCAGCAACCGCTTCCCGCCAAACGAATAAACCATTGGGCATCGAATTCCTTGCTTCCGTACCGACTCTTGGATAAACAAGGCCTTGTTGATAAAGGGAAGTTTTTTTCCATGCCGGCGTTGGTTGTATTGCTTGACAAAAACGGACACACCATCAGCAAAGCGCACAATCCACTTCAAATTAAGCAACCCACGGTGAATGGGTTCACTATCTACAATTCTTTTTGAAAAAAGTGTTTCTACCCGCTCAAAAATATCTTTACGGATCACTTGGCTCATCACTTGCCCCCTCACCAGTCTTGCTCCCTTCGCCAGCCGGCACCACAGCGTATTTGTTCATGAGCCGGGAAAGAATTTCCTTCATACCATGCACCAATTCCAGCGGTTGCCGCACTGTCGCATCTTCTCCCAACCCCATAAAAAATTTGGCCAGAAAGGGAAGATCTCTTTTGGAAAAATGACCGTCCACCCACCCTCCACCATCCTCTTGATGATGCAAATGATTTGCCAGCCACCATTCGGTCTCACACTTTCGCACGCCCTCTTCATTCAATTCCACTCGCACGTGAACCATCGGCTCCGCTTGGGTCACAGGTTGGACATTGCCGAGGTGAACGTGTCGTATGTCCCGTGGTTTCACATTTGAAGATGCCTGTGCAACCGACTTGATCCGATCACATCGGAACACGCGATACCCACCACGCCAAAAACAATGGGCGGGGCAATACCATATGCCATCTCGCGCATAAATGCCAATCGGTTGGATGTGCCGGCTAACTTTCCCTTCCTTCGCCTCATACTCAATCAAAAGCACTTGCTGGTGAATGGCTCCTTCGAGCAATCTGGATAAATGAGGACTTTCCCCCCGCCTCATCGGTGTGATGAAATCGACGCGATTCTTCATTTGTTCAATTCGGTCACGTATGTCATTAGTCATGTAAGAAGTGAATTTATTCAACGCAGATGAGATTTCCGCTTCAAAAGGAATGGACAGATAATGGCGCAACGCATAAACGGAAAAAAAGATGGCAATTGCCTCTTCTTCGGTAAACGAGATGGGAGGGAGGCTTCTTTCATTCAACACGTGATAACCTCCGTGCGGTCCCACTTCAGAATACAAGGGCACCCCCAACTCACTTAACTCCTGTAAATCCCGCAATATGGTTCTCGTTGAGACACCGAATTCCTCCGCCAATTCCTTGGCTGTAAACTTCCGTTTGCGGTTGACTGTCATCATCAATTCCAGCAACCGTTTCGCTTTGGGCATCACGATCCTCCATTCGATCGATTTTATGACAATAGCTGTCACCATTATAAGCTACAATGGGCACCAAGCCGAACCTTGCTCGCTTCTTTATCAGTGAGCGGGCTTGGCATCAATCCATTGAATGTGAGGAGTGGGTATACCATGACAATGCAGTTGACCCCTTATGTTTTTTTTGATGGAAATGCGCGAGAAGCAATATGCTTTTATGAAGAGGTGCTTGATGCGGAGATTCTTTTCTGCCAGACCCTGGGGGAAGGGCCGGAAAATCCGGATCATCCTCTTCCTGCAGAAATGAAAGAAAAAATCGCGCACGCTGTGTTAAAAGTGGGCGACACGGAGTTGATGATCGGCGACGCCTTTCCCGGGCAAACCCTGCACGAAGGAAATCAAGTTAATATCTGCATCACCGTCAACACGACAGGGAAAGCGCAACAGCTTTACGATGTGTTAAAGCAAAACGGTCATGTGAGCATCCCGCTAGAAGAAACGTACTTCAGCCCCGCCTATGCCTTGGTGACAGACCGATTCGGCATCACCTTTCAGATCTTCACCAGAAGAAAATAACGCCGTATTCTCATTTACTCCCTTTGATGGCTGGCCCGTGTTCGCGTTACTGCGGGAGAGTCACAAAAAAATCATCGCTCTTTAGCGATGATTCATGCCGGGCCGATCTTGACTTCTGGTCAAGCGTCCCGGTTTTTCATATATTTCTCAGCTTCTATTCTAAACTCGCGCGCATCTCTAAACGAAGCGGACCGATGCGACAGGGCAGCAACGATATCAGCCTGATCAGTTTCTGCCAAGGCGAACACCTCTGGAGGACGTGGAACACGCAGTTGTGTATGATCATGATAAACTTTCGTAACAATGGTCCCTACCGCGACGCCATTTTCTTCTTCAATAACACTCCACATCCACCGCTCTTGGTCAGTGAAATCGTTGGTGTTACCCCATTCACGGGAAATATTTAAATCACCAGGCAGACGGGGGAGCGGTTTCAGCCCACTCTCTTTCAATTGCTCGTGAATTGGTGAAAACAAGAAGTTCAAATATGTTCCGTAAGCAGGGTCACCTACTTTTTTATACGCATCCATCAATTGCTCGTACTTTTCTTCAAATATCGCTTTCCAGTTTTCAGTGATATGCTCATTGATATACTGGGCAATGACATCGATGCGATTTCCTTCGCTTTCGGCGAGGATTTGCGGAAGTGGCTTCATTGTGCTCATTTTTAGCCCCTTTCGACATGCCAATTTCCAATAGCAACAAAAGGCTTTTTCCTATTTCATTATACAACATAGCAAATGAACTCCAATAACATGCCTTAATTTTTTTAAAACTATTCATCGCCAGTCCATCTCATCCGCTTACTTCCAAGCTGGAAGGCTAAACTCCCGCTCAACCATTCCAGCTTAATTGCCAAGAAACACCGAATCGATCAGCAACCCAAGCGAATTTTTTACTGAATGGATATGAATCTAACGGCATAAGCACTTCTCCGCCTTGGGACAGTTTCTCAAACAACTCGTCAACTTCACTTTCTGTCTCACATGTGACAAACAATGAAATCGCGGGTGTAAAGCTAAATTCATGTTTGATAGGACTGTCTATGCACATGAACCGTTGTCCATTGAGTGAGAAAACCGCTTGCGCCACTTTTCCACTCGCCTCGCTCCCATCGTCTTCATGACGGGACAAGGTAAGGATTTCTGACTGCTTGAACAAAGAAACATAAAAATTCATCGCTTCTTCGGCGTTGCCTTCAAACATTAAAAAGGTCGTGATTTTTTGATTTTCATTCTCCATCATTGGCAATCAACCCCTTTGATCAGAAAGGATAAAACGCTCTTTCTTCCATTGTCGACAAAAGCACCCATCCCCATTCTCTTCCCATTCTTCACATGGTCATCAAGATGACGGAATGATCAAAATTGGAATATAATAGTCTATGAAAGCGATGTTTCGCCAGTGAGGTGTCTGGCAAATCAAGTTGTTAGGGAAGAAGTGGGGGAAAAACCTTTTCTCGAGGAGCGCCGATGCACAAGTAAAGCGAATGGGAAAAGGGTTTTGGAGCCGCTGGCCTGTCAGACACGCTCCAGTTGGCAACATAGCTCATTTTTTAACCCCTTTACAAATCGAAAGAAAGGATCAGTCCAATGAAAAAAACCTTCGCTATTTTGTGTGCGGCGACCATCACCGCAGCCGCACTGCTCCCGTTCACCGCAAACCCGGTTTTTGCAAGTGTTCCGCGATATGCTTTTGAAACGGAAGATGGAAAGTGGGACGGCCATGTCTATAATCCCGAAGTAGTGGGGGATGTAGAAATCGTCCTTGTCCAACCTTTATACGCCAAATACACTAACGGCAAAACCGTGAAGCTTAAGGACACGTCCAAACTGTGGGTACGCCTTTGCGAAGCCAACACCCGTGCCTGCACCACCTATTACAACCTGGCTAGCGGCAAAGCGCTGTTTGACAATGTGCAAGTCGGACACTTTTATATTGATGTGAAGGACGAACTCCCCAATGCACATGTGTCCGGGCAGTTAGATGTTGTGTTTAAATGATCTCCCTCAAAGTGACCTGCGCTTTTTCCATCTCTTGACGCCACAATAATGGAAACGATGCAACCGTTCAGGAAACAAATTGTCGCAATAGAATTGGGCCGAAAATATTTATTTAGCGGGAAGAGCCAGATGCGTAGCTGGCTATTTCCGCTTTTTTGCGCAATCAGACCAATCCGTATCCTTTATTTCGCAAGTCAACGACGATCGGCTTATCAATAATAACCACTGTAATGCCGACTGCTACTCCAGAAACGGTTTTCCCTTCTTGATCCAGAACACGAATAGTAGCAGAACGTAACTTAGGTTGCTTACTTTCTTCATGGGCACAACCCACTAATATAAAGCAAGCAATTTCGACCTCTTTCTATAAAACACCTGTATTTTAATTTTATAAATATATATAATTTTACTTTAGCATGCATTTCTTTCATTTTTTTATGTTGGTGCGACAGACAAACTCCTCAACGCATGTGTCTTTACTTTTAAAATCCGCCTGTACGACGGACTTAAGAGAGGATGAACATAATGGGCGTGATCCGCGCCATTAAACAAAACGAAATCGACCGATTAATCACTTTGGTTGCCAATGCTTATCCATCTTTTGACGCGACAAGGGAAGAAGTTGTGCAACCGTTCAGGGAACAAGTTGCCGCCACCATCAAAGAGCCGGGAAACTCCCATTTTTACGGCTATTACCGCGATGAACAAATGTTGGGGGTTATGCGTTTGTATGACTATACCGTTCATTGGCACGGTTCCAACCTAATAGCCGGAGGCGTAGGCAGCATAGCGGTGGACTTGCTTCACAAAAAGGAGAAAATCGCCAAAGAATTGGTCACTTACTTCCTGCGGCACTATCGCAATCAAGGCGCTCACATTGCCTTCCTCTATTCGTTCCGCCCAGATTTTTACAAACGTATGGGCTTCGGCTTCGGCACCGAGTGGCACGAATACCGCATAACCCCCAGCACCCTCCCCAACGGCCAAGGCAAAGAGCGGCTCACTTTTTTGACAGAAGCAGACATTCCGGACATGTTGGCTTTGCATCGTCGGGTGACAGAACGAACGCATGGGATGATTGCCGCAACAGACCAAGATCTTAAGCGCTTATTCAGCGTGAAACAAAACCGCATAGTCGGGTATGTCAACAGACATAGACTTCAAGGATACATGGGGTTCCAGTACCGCAACAATCATTCCAAAAACGATTTCCATAACGACTTGCACGTCAACCAATGGATTGCGGAAGATCCGGCTGCACACCAAGCTTTTTTCGCCTTTTTACGTAGCCAATCCGACCAATTCCAGCGGATTGTGTTCTATGTGCAGGATCCTGAATTTCATCATTTGTTCGATGATCCACGTAATGACACATACAATATGATCCCTCCGTTGTCGCACGAGGTTCGCACGACGGGAATCGGCCTCATGGTTCGTATCCTGGATGCCAAACGCGCCCTCTCGACATCAACCATCTATCCCTTTGGCAATGTGAACGCCACCTTCACCTTCGAGATCAGAGACACTTTTTTGGCGGAAAACGAACAGCGCTTCACCATTACGTTCACAAATGGGAAGCCCGCGTTGCGCGACTTTGTCGACGAAGCACCCGTCGTTCGCATGGACATCAGCGATTTGTCTGCGCTTCTGTACGGAGCAGTCTCCCTCAACACCTTGCTCAACTACGGCAAAGCGACCCTTTCGGATGCACAATGGACGCAAACATTGCGTGCCTTGTTTCCCAAAGCGGACTTCCCTGTTTGCGACACCTTCTTTTAAAAAACCCATCCCCCTCATTTTGCCGGGGGATGGGTTTTTGATCACATCGCAAATCATCATCAAAGACAAGCCGTCTTAATTCCGAAAATTCAATCCATTTTTCAATCAGTCTGACAGCATCATCCACATAAGAACTGCATAAGGTGCACCAACACCAGCTGGGCTATTCAGCATGGCGGTCGCTCTCTCCATGGTGTTATCCTGGGCCAAGTTTGCATATAATAATGCGCAAATCCGCCAGGAAGGGGCTACACACCGTGATATGGCAAGAAGTTGTCAACGTGTTGTCTGAACAAGCCCCCGCGCTCTTCATTCTCTCTCTGCCGCTTCTCGCTTATTTGGTCAAATCGTTTCTAGCCAAGCGCAACTAGTCTATGAATCCATATTTTTTGCAAACCTATCCCCATTGCATCCCCATATTGACCATATGGTCAAAGAGCGATAAGATGATATTGACCGTATGGTCAATACCCTTCGCGTTTAAGGAGTAGAGACATGGAAACTTATGTTATGCATTTCCATGAGATTGATCAGACGCATGTGAGCGAAGTCGGCGGCAAAGGTGCCAACCTCGGTGAGTTATGCAAAGCCGGATTTCCTGTACCCCCCGGTTTTTGCATCACAACATCTGCTTACCGTGATTTTGTTGGTGCCAGCGACGAGTTTGATGAGTGGTTGAACGAGCTTGCGAAGTTTAAACCGGAACAGCTGGATCAGATTAGCTTATGGGGACAACGGATTCGCACTCATCTGCTCTCCCTATCCCCTTCTGAACCATTCACATCTGCCCTGTTCGACGCATGGAAAAAGGAAGGGACAGAACGGGCTTATGCTGTTCGTTCTAGCGCGACAGCTGAAGACTTGCCTACCGCTTCCTTTGCCGGGCAACAGGAAACTTATCTGAACGTAAAAGGGTTTGACTCTCTCTTAGAAGCGGTTAAAAAGTGTTGGGCTTCCCTGTTTACTGACCGCGCGATTGTCTATCGCATCAAAAACGGATTTGACCACCGTTCCGTCCGCTTATCGGTCGTCGTGCAACAGATGGTAATTCCGGATGTCTCAGGGATCATGTTTACTGCTGACCCTATCACCGGGCACCGGAACACAGTATCTATCGATGCCGGATTCGGCTTGGGTGAAGCTTTTGTTTCCGGATTGGTCACCGCTGATTTGTATAAGGTGCGCGGTAACCGAATCAGCGACAAGCAAATCGCCACAAAAGAAAAAGGCATCTTTGCCATGCCGCAGGGTGGTACGGAAACGAGAGATCTCCCTCCCGAACATCGACAAAAACAAGCATTGTCAGACGAGAAAATCTTGGAACTAGCCAAGCTTGGACGACGCATAAAAAAGCATTATGGCACGGAGCAAGACATCGAGTGGTGTCTGGAAGGAGACCGGTTTTTCATTTTGCAAAGCCGGCCTATCACCTCCCTATACCCACTCCCTCCCGCGAAAGATACTTCTCTCCGAATCTATCTTTCATTCGGCCACAAACAGATGATGACCGACTATATGAAGCCGCTTGGGATTTCGGTTTTACGCACCCT
This sequence comes from Laceyella sacchari, assembly GCF_024927925.1. Taxonomy (NCBI): domain Bacteria; kingdom Bacillati; phylum Bacillota; class Bacilli; order Caryophanales; family Thermoactinomycetaceae; genus Laceyella; species Laceyella sacchari. The sequence continues at coordinate 1,549,273 of NZ_CP103866.1, read as the reverse complement.
CATCCCAATCAACAAACAGTCCGACCATTCTGAAAGCCACAGCATGGTTGAAGCTGGCGGCAGATTGTACTTAGATTGCACGCCTGCCTTGCACCTCACATCCATACGAAACAAAATTTGCGCAAATGCCGAGCTGGATGATGATCTCCTGGCTCTGTCCAAGGCTATCCAGATGGAAGAGTTTCAGCAAAGCCTTCCCCGTCGAGGGGTGAGACGTCAATTTTTCCACACCTTCAAACGTTTTTTTACCGTCTATGGCCGAGTCATCCCCCGGTGGGTCAAACTGTTCTATTTCAGCGACCCCCAGAAGGCAGCCAAACAGGCGCACATCACCTATGAACAACATTTAGCTCGTTGCAAACTAAAGCTCATAGGCCTGTCCGGCTCCGAACGGATAAAGGCGCTACAGGAAAGTGTGGCGCGAGACGTATTGAAGGCGTTGGCAGATTCATTGGCTTGCACCTTGGCAGGTTTGATGGCAGGAGTCATCTTGGAGCGGTGTGTTAAGAAATGGTTGGGAGAAGAAGTGCCTCCCGCCCTGCACAAATCTCCGCCAGGTAATGTCACAAGTGAAATGGGCTTGATGATCGGCGATTTGGCAGATGCGGCAAGAGACTGCCCTGCATTGCTCCAATATCTCGAAACAGCGCAAGACGAAACGTTTTATGAGGGATTGCGCAACATTGAAGGCGGGGAAGCCTTTCAAGCTAAACTTTCTGCATTTATGGAAAAATACGGCATGCGCGCTCCCGGAGAGATTGATATTACGCGGGTTCGATACCGTGAGAAACCGACATTGCTCGTTCCGTCCATTCTAAGCCATATCCGAAGCAATCAAGTGAATGAGCATCGCGAAAATTTCAGTCGCGGGGAAAAGGAAGCCCATGAAGCGATTCAATCTTTGCTGTCCCGGATCAGAAAAACACGGGGCGGAGCGAGAAAAGCCAAACGGTTGGCGCGGTTAATCTCCATTTACCGCCATAACGTAGGCATCCGCGAACTGCCCAAGTACATCATCATCCGGCATTTTGCCCTCTTCAGGGAAGCGATCTTGGAAGAAGCAGAACTACTATGCCAGCAAGGTGTGTTGAAACAAAAGGAAGATGTCTTTTATTTCACGTTGGATGAATTGGTCGCTTTGGTGGAACACCGCTTACCTGACGCTCAATCGCTGATCGACTCCCGCAAGTTGCATGAAGCGCACTACAGCAAACTTTCACCCCCGCTCGTTATGACCAGCGATGGTGAAATATTTACCGCCGCCCGACGCAACGATAAAGCACCTCTCGGTGCATTGATCGGCATTCCCGCATCAGCAGGAATTGTCGAAGGATTTGTCAAAGTCGTCCGCACCCTGGAAGAAGGTCGATTGAACAAAGGGGATATTTTGGTCGCTCCTCACACGGACCCTGGATGGACACCATTATTCCACTCAGCCAAAGCGCTTGTGACAGAGGTCGGCGGCTTGATGACCCACGGCTCCGTCGTAGCCAGAGAATACGGCATCCCTGCTGTGGTCGGCGTGGAAAAGGCCACCACGCGCTTGAAAGATGGGCAATACATCCGCGTGGACGGAACAAACGGCTATGTGGAAATTTTGGCAGACCCCGCCGATTAAACCAACGCAAAAAGGCAGGCACATTACCAGTGTCTGCCTTTCTCCTCTGGTTCCTGCCGATTCCCGATTTTGCGCATTAAACGAAAGAATCTAAAACGACACGCAACAACTTGCCTCTTAACAGCTTGTATGTCCGCTCAATCCAATTCATCTTCTCAGGATGATAACCGGAACGACCGACATACGTTTTATTGGACCAGATCCCCTTGCCCTTGGACTTGGCCATCTGTTCTGCCTCTTTCATCTTTCTCACCATGTCAGGATTGCGGTTTCTGGTGTAGCTCACCCGGGCCAAGCCCTTTTTGGCCAACTCTTCCTGCAACAGCTTGCGATCGACATAGACATAAGCTAGCAATCGGCCATAATGGTCCCTTTTTTCCGCATCATATCCCAGTTCAACGACGCGGCTCTGATTAATCATATATCTGGTGAACAACTTAGCCTCTTCCCCATAAGGTTCAACCCCTTTGCGCGGATGACTCGTCTCGGGGGTGTCCACCAATAAAAATCTCACCCGTTCCTCTTTGTTGTTCTTAAACCGTACCCGAATGGTATCCCCATCATACACTTTCACAACTTGTACAGCGTCAATCTCGCCGACACTGTACATACTCTTCTTATTCGGCAATCGTTTTCGTTTCTTTTTTTTAAAAAACACTATGTCTTCACCCTTGATGTAAATTATCTCTTTAAACAGAAACTTATAAGTTCTCATTGATTATTCTACTATTAATAACAAATAAAAATCTATAACCTTTGGGAAGAAGTTTCCATCACTCTGCCATATGTTTCAATCCCATTTATGACCGTCTCCCTGATTCGCAAAGAAGACCGCCAGCTCCATCAAGGCCAGCGGTCCCGCTCCCACAGTGTACCACTGGGAGAAGGCACCAAGGTTAGCTACCTGTTTTGATCTTGGCGATGCTCGCCTTCACCCCATCCAACACTTGCGGATCTTCCAAACCAGTCACATCTCCGGCCACTTCGCCATGAACCCACACCTCTTTCAACAGGCGACGCATAATTTTACCGCTGACGGTTTTTGGCATTTCTTCGAGGAACACCACCTTACCGGGCTTGGCGATCTCCCCGATTTTATCAATGATCCGTTGGGTTATTTCCTGTCTCAATCGGTCTTCCTCCGCAGAGATGTCCTGGTTTGCTTTGGCAAACACAATCGGTATCTCCCCTTTGATTTGATCGGGTACCCCGATGACAGCTGCCTCGGAAACATCCGCGCAAGCCAATACTGCGCTCTCCATTTCCATGGTGCTGAGGCGGTGGCCAGCGACATTAAAGGCATCATCAGAGCGGCCCACCACCCAGAAATGACCGTCCTCGTCTTTTAACGCGATGTCGCTGGCGAAATAACAGCCTTGCACTTGGCTAAAATAAGCCTCTTTGTAGCGCTCTGGCTGTTTCCAAAGCGTCCGGCACAGCATGGGCATCGGCCGACGCATAACTAAGTTTCCCAGCACCCCTGCAGGCACCGGCTGGCCGTTGTCATCAACCACGTCCATATCTGCGCCCAAAAATTGAATTCCAGCCGAACCCGGCTTCATGGGAGTCAACCAAGCGGCCCCGGCGATAGGGCATCCGGCCACTTCGGTCTGTCCCCATGTGTTATTAACATAAACGTTGTTTTTCCCCAAAACTTCGCGCGTCCAATGCCATGTCTCCGGATCGAACGGCTCCCCGACCAACGCGATGACATCGAGACATGACAAGTCATAAGGCGCCAACGCTTCGTTTCCAAGGCTTTTTAACATACGCAATGCCGTCGGCGCAGTGAACAGCTTGTTGATGCGATAGCGATCGATAATCTGATAAAAACGGTCCGCTTCGGGATAGTTGGGTGCCCCTTCATACACCACCGTTGTAACCCCATTGGCCAACGCGCCGACAATTCCCCAAATGTGCATCGTCAACCAGCCGATGTCGGCAGTACACCAGAAAACATCATCTTGGCGATGATCCATATGATATTTGGCGTAAATGTAATTTTGCACTACAAAGGCCATGCCAGCGTGAACCACCCCTTTGGGGTTTCCCGTCGTCCCGCTGGTGTAAAAGACAATGCCCGGCTCATTGGCTTCGACCCCTGTCGGTTCACATTGATTGCTTGCTCCTTTCACCAGCTCGTGCCACCAGTAATCCCGTCCTGCTTGCATGTGCACGGGTTGGTTCAGCCGATTGACGACAATCACCGTCTGAACGCCGTTGACCGCGGGAATCACACGATCCACCTTGTCTTTCAACGGAATGCGTTTTCCCCTGCGCAAAGAAGCGTCAGCGGTAATGATCAACTTCGGTTCAAAATGGATGAGCCGGTCTTTGAGCGACTCAGTAGAAAATCCGGAAAAAACGGCGTTATACACTGCCCCCAAACGGAAACAGGCTAACACAGCAATCACGGCTTCCGGCAGGTTAGGCAGATAAATGGCCACCGGATCCCCTTTTTTCACACCAAACTCCTTCAGCACATTGGCAAAACGGTTTACTTCGGCCAAAAGCATCTGATAAGTATAAAAACGAACCGGTCCATCTTCCCCTTCCCAAATCAAGGCTGTCCTATTTCCGGCTCCCGCTTGAACATGCCTGTCCAATAAGTTGTAACAGGGATTGCTGACGCCACCGGTAAAAAAACGAAAATCGGCAAAGTCTCCTGACATGGTGTCAGTCCACGGCTCAAACCAATGCAATTCACGTGCCACTTGATCCCAAAAAGCGGCGGGATTCTCCCATGAACTCTCCAACAGCTCGCGGAAAGCGTCCATACTTCCCAGCTGTGTCGCTCGCACTTTTTCCGGGTTGGGTTGAACTAAACGGCTATTTTGCACAACATCCCGCATACCTTTGATGTCACGATTCACCATTTTATCCCTCCAATGAATGCATTGATTCTTTTGAGATTGCCGCCCTATCCGATGACCGGGGAAAGCCGCCTTGAAAACCCTTACATCAAAGCCCGTACTTTCTCAACCGGGCATCCATCCGGTGCCACTGGAGCGATAATTGATAGAACCTTCAGATTTCTACTGCCAAGTGATTCCTGCTCACCGAAAGAGGATAGGGTACGCAACAAGCCTCAAAACTGACACCTTCCATGTCGTGTGGTCTAATGAACAAACATCAAGCTTATTCAAACCTGGTTGACTTACATCGAGAGAACCTTATCATTCATGATCACTTTAGGTTCCACAACCTTATTTTATTACAATTGGAACCCGAAGAGCCATCCTGACATCGTGCCTTTCCTCCATCTAGAGACACTTTATTGCTGGCGCAAACAGCCGGCAAAAAAAGAGGCCGGGTGCATGATAGGTGCCTCCGGCCGAATACTAAGAGAGGATTCATATAAAACCATCTTATGGGAAAGCGTTGTTTCAGATTACATCACTTGTTGTTTTTATCGGAAACCAATGCAGCAATCTTATCAAACGCTTTGGATTCATTTGAGCTTGACACCATTTGAATACCCATTTCTTGAATCCGCTTATACGCTTCATCCAATTTCGTTTGCAAATTCAAAATGGTTTCATTCGCCGTATCAAGCTGTGCTTTCAAATTGTCGCGCTCTGTTTCCAGAATGCGTCTGTCGGCTTCCACTTCCTTTTTGAGAACATTTTCGCGGATAGCCAGAACTTTTTTGATTTCGGCGTCGGCTTTTGCTGACGCTTCTTTCTTGACCTCTGCGATTTTGTCGGGAATGGCAGCCACTTCAGCTTCAAGCTGATCCATCTTCTGCTCCCGTTTTGCGATTTCGCTTTCACGCTCGTCCAGCGATTTTTTGTATGTACTCAACTCAGCGTTTTTCTGTTCGAGTTCCAAGTTAAATGCTTTGCGTTTGCTCGCTAACTCATCCTCTAGTTGGTCATACGCTTGTTTCTTATGTCTTTCAAAGTCGTATTTGAATTCTTCTTGTTCACGCTTCTGACTTTGAGCCAGTTTCTCTTTTTGCTCTTTGATGAGCGCCTCGTATTCTTCACGCGCCGACTTAATTTTGTTCGTGATCTCGTTTAGTTCGGCCGTTGCTTTCTCTTTGGCCTCAACCAATTCTTTTTCTTGTTCCAGCTTCAACTCTTGATGGGCGTTGACCAGCCCGGCGAGGGTATGAGCTTGCTTTTCAATTCCGAACAATTCCTTAAGCTCCGCCTCTTTGATGGCGATCGCTTCTTTGACGGTCTGGAGATTGGCCGTTTGCGTCTTGATGTCATCACTGATTTTGCTAAGCAAGCTAGTGACCGATTTTGACAGATCGGAGATTTTCTCTTCAATGTTCCCTTCCACGATATTGTTGGCTTTGGTGATCGTTTCCGCCGTTTTTTTCGCCGTCGTTTCCGCAACCGGATCTAGCTTTCCTTTCTCCAACTCAGCAATTTTCTTCTCCGCTTCACGGAGAGCCTTCAGGATCGTCGCTTTGGTGTCTTTCTCGGTGACTTTACGCATCTGGATTCTCCTTTTTGCTCAGAAGTGAAATTCATCCGCCGCAAGAGCTTTGATGTCTCGCGCTTATATTTGTATTCTACCATACGAACATATGTTTGTAAAGCGTCTCATACAAATTGAATTGGCCTCCCGTCCATCACTAAAAACAACCTTGATTGGCCAATAATATACTATAAACCAGTTTTTGCCCCCAGGCAGAAAGGTGATCCAAATGGACCTGTCCTATTTTTTTGATGCAACGCAAGTGCCGTCAGCCACGATCTATGCCTTCCTGCTAAACTTGGTGGGAATTCCTCTGTTCTTCATTGTGGCCGGATGGCTCATTACCCGCATGAAATGAACGAGGTATGCAATCAACTATGCTTGAACGCTTGTCTTTGACTGTTAAAGGAGGTTGAATAAATGAAACGGGCGAACCAAAACGAACCGCTAACCGACAACAGGGAAACGGAGTTGCCTGACCCGCTTAAACGCCTGCCAGACAGCGCTCCCACACCTATAGAACCAATCCCTCCCAACCTGCTCACTCCACCAGAGGAACCACCTCCGCTCGATCTACCTTGACAGACACGCACATCCTTGCTCCAAACGAAACAAAGGCGAGCATAAACTCGCCTTTGTCATCATTTTCGATCGTTGTTAAGGAATTAGCTTTGGCAGGTCAGGGATGGTTTGATTGCAGTCCCCCGCCAACGGAAGATTGCGGCAAACGTATTGGCCTGCACTATTTTCGGTGGCCGCCCCACTCGGTGCCGGTTGATGGACGCGTTGTTTCCAGAGCTGCCAAAGCATAAAGCCGTCATTGGCTTTACCTTTATACTTGATGTAATTGACCATCGTTTCGACGTTGTAGTATCGGGTAGCGATATTATTCTGACCTGTGAGCATCTCCGCATCGTAGACGGTTCCAGGCGGCGCCTCCACTTCAAGTACCGCTCCGCCAGACCCTTCGGGGGCGATTTCCATGCCGATATTGATGGGACCGTCATAAATGGCTCGGTACGATTCGTACCCTTCACGCGGATCATAATAATCACCGGCATCATAGGACATCAGGTTGATGAAGTCGATCTTGTCGCCATGATCCTTTACCACGCGATACATCGTTCCGCCAAACGGCGAGCCCCACTGCACTTTTCCTTCTTCAAACGGCGTGCCCTTGACATAATAAGCTCCGGTCGACCAACCAGCGATCGAAATCTTCAAATCGGCACCACGTGCTTGGATTTCATTGTAGAGGCTAGTGATGATCCAAGCAATCTCACCATCCTTGGTACAACTGAACCGCTCTTCCTCCAGCTTGTTGCAAAGACTGCCACTCGATTCCCAGTCGATATCGACGCCTGACGCACCCAAATCAAGCGCCAGGTCAACCACACGCGATGCACTGAAGTTGGCCCATTGGCTACCTTGGCTATACGCCCAGCCACCAACCGACACCCATACCTCTGTGCCGCGCGCTTTTAAGGCCGCGATATTGTCACGTAAGTCACGTGCCTGTTGGGGAGTAAATTTCTTCTGGCCATTATAAGTGGTCGCCCCTTCGACGAATTCAAAGCCGGCAACGGCCTGATCAAATTCATATGATCCTTTACGGTAAGCGGTGTCGGGTCTGGCAAAGGAAAGATTCACATTGGTGATGTAATTGGGGATATTAACGGGCGTTAAATCGTAAATGCTTGTATTCCATGTGCTGGCATAAGCCACATACCTGCGGGCCGGCGCATTGGTGCTTTCCTTCTTCAGCGGCGCCTTCACTTCATCACCGGATGCAGACGCATGCAAGGGTGTAAACGTTGCTGTCGACAAACTAAAAATCATTGCCACGATGAGAAATGTAATGACCGCACCCCGTTTTCCCCTATTCGTTATGTTCATTTCCATCTCTCCTCTTTTAATCTGCAAAAACAATAAAATATTCAGTATATTGTTAGTTTAACGTATATTAGTATAGTTGTCTATACCATTATGGGCGCATCTGCTAATTACGAGAAACAAAAAAACCCGTTCCTTCATGGAGCGAGCCTTTGTATTCGCGAATATAAAAGTCATGTAACTACATTATTTATCTTTTCTAAAAATAAAATAAGTCACAAGGTGTGTTATTCCCACTAAGATATTTAAAAATATTAATATGATTATACCACTTGGCGAGGTAATGGGTTTCTCTACAAAGATATACTCAACCACAATCGTAGCTAAGTATGGAATCACCACCAACCATGGCTTTTTACCTTTACTTGCAAAATAGATCATGAATATGGTGATTAAAACCACCAACGCATAAGAAATAAATAGAAGCGACTTTGAAGATAGAATCATTTTTTCATCCTCTCATCATCCCCCCTCAACCAAGAGGGGGGATTTTCATTTACCAGTTATAACATGAAAATACAAGCGTCCAATCCTGATCATGATCAACCCATTTCACATATCGATCATATGAACTAGTCGGACGGCTTGGATCAATTAACCAAGCATATGAGCCATTAGTATTGTCATATCCAGAACCGACCAACCAATGCCATTCTTCATCAATTAATGGGCTGTAGATTTTACCTGATAAAACAGCCACAGGAGCATTTCCATCAATATGCGCTTTATACGTACCGAAGTTTCCTTCCGCAGCAGGTCTAGAAACAGTCCATTTTCCAGGTGTATCATGTTCTAAATGTTTATCAAATCCATTTGCAAAATCTCCAGCCGTTGTTCCTATGATCGTACTACCAAATTCGCTATATAAATGATTGATTAAAGAGGCATGAGTACCATAGTAAGCGGTGCCCCTTACATTATAACCACGGCTGTCATAGTAATTCGTAATCATCGCAGCAGCTGTAGGACCACATGAAGAATTAGGATGCGAAACGCCACTGATATATTGACTAATTCTTGGAATATCCAATTTTTTTGCAGTAATAGCCAATGGCTTAATATTACTCTCGTCTGTTAAAAGGCTATTCCATTCAACACTGCTTTCTTTGTAACTCGTAGGTATTTTCTTAAAATTGTGTTCTCTTTCTATTTCCTCAATAACTTGGGAATTTCCTTTTATTTTCTGTTTAACCCTTTTTAAAATCATATTTTTCTTTTCATTTGATTGTCTTTGCAAATCCTCTGTATCTATAGCACCCATGAATTGAAAAGGCCCAACATAATATACGTTTTTCCCTTCATCAAGCATTTTTTTGATATCCGTTGTATAGGAAGGATCATTCCCAAATTCAATAACCGGACCACGATCAGTAGAATCGGCTACAACCATATTACCCAATTCTTTCCCATTTTGTTCAGCTACTATATAATAGGCTACACGATTTCCTTCAAAGTCGTACAAATCTGTCAAGATCTCTAATTTTGCTCCTTGCCATTCATTTCTCATTTTTAAAAAGTTCCCACTGGCTTTCAGAGCATCTTTTCTACTGATTTCTTTTACAATATTGGTTTCAGCATATCCTTGATTAATGAACATAGATTGAGCAACAATAAGAGATAATGCAAAAACAACAAACATAATTTTTTTCATCATCGATCCCTCCTTTATGTATTTTCAAACACTTAATTATTATATTTCTATATAATTATAATAATAGATAAAATAAAGCAATATAAAATCATTAAGTTAATTTGCTGTATAAAGAAAATGCCATATCCCTACTGCGATGAAAGACAAGGACTAATCAACGCCCCAATCTCTTAAATGTAATCCGCATTTCATCCATTCCTTTCTGACGATTCGCTACTAAATATGCTCTGATTTGATCTGCAAGCCGGTGTATTCTACGCACCGCTAAAACCACACATTTCACTCGCTTGGCTGTCATATGAGAAAACATTCTGTCATTTAGCACCATCATCTGCATGGCTAATGTCTCATTGCGCAGTCAAATCAATCCCATGTCGTGTCCATCGGCAACATCGCGACGCATTCACTGTAAAAACCGCAAAGCATACGGCCATTCGCTGGTATCAAAAACTTGGATTTGATAAAACAGGTGTGTTTGAAGAAGTAATCTTCGCTTAAAAAACATCTTCACCATGCGATCAAAATTTTTTATTGACAGACACCATCCTCTCTCATATAATTCTATCTAAATTAAAAATCAAAATAGCATTTCATTTTCACATGCAATGAAGAGGTTAAGTAGACAAAACAGCATCGTCAACAGAGAACGGCCCCATGGCTGAAAGGGCAGTACGATCGTTTTGTTGAAATTTCGCCTCGGAGCTTCGCGTTTGAACGGGAACTTATCCCCAGTAAAATGCGACGAATGGCCATCGTTATCAGGCTGAGTCTCTTCAGACTAGTTGAGTCCGCCTGCCGTGAGGTAGACGGAGAAGCTGAGTGGTACCGCGAACCTGTCGCCTCAGCGATCATAGGGAAATCCGATTCCCTTGATCGTTGAGGCGTTTTTGCGTTTGGCGGTGCTGTGAGACGAGTGAGTCCATTTTCCGTGAGGAAGTGGAAGAGCTGAGTGGTACCGCGGTCCCCCCGCCTCAGCAATCAGGCGAATTGCGCCTGGTTGCCGGGCGGGGGTTTCCATTTTACATGTAAACAGGAGGGTTGAAATCGATGGACAGCCATAACAATCAATTGCGCAGAGGGTTGGATGAGCGACACATGCATATGATCGCTTTAGGCGGAGCGATCGGCACAGGTTTGTTTTACGGTTCTGCCACCACCATCCAAATGACCGGCCCGGCGATCACCTTAGCCTATCTTATCGGCGGAGTCGTCATTTTCTTCATCATGCGCGCCTTGGGTGAAATGACTTTGGCAGAACCCGTCTCTGGCTCTATTAGCCATTACGCTGGACGATACATCGGACCGTTCGCTGGATTCTTAGCAGGATGGACTTATTGGTTTATGTGGATTATTGTCGGCATGGCCGAACTGACAGCGATCGGCACCTATTTCCAGTATTGGTTTCCCAGCGTGCCGCAATGGGTTCCCGCACTCATCGCTCTGGTGCTAATGACGCTGGTTAACTTGTTACATGTCAAAGCGTTTGGGGAGCTTGAATTCTGGTTCGCTTCCATCAAGGTGTTTGCCATTCTGGCCATGATGGGAGGAGGATTGTTCCTTATTTTCGGACCGATCGAGCATGGGTCCACTTCAACTGGAGTAGACAATCTGTTTGCCCATGGTGGTTTCTTGCCGTACGGTTGGAAAGGCTTCCTGCTCTCCATGGTGTTGGTGTTCTTTTCGTTCGGCGGAGTCGAACTGGTGGGCATGACAGCCGGCGAAGCGAAAAATCCGCGCAAAAGCATTCCTGCCGCAGTGAATAAAGTGATCTGGCGCATCTTGATTTTTTACGTCGGCGCTCTGACAATCATATTGATGCTCTATCCCTGGAATGAAATCGGCACAAAAGGCAGCCCATTCGTCATGATTTTTGATCAAATCGGCATCCCTGCCACTGCCACCATCCTCAACATCGTCGTCATTACCGCCGCTTTGTCGGCTTTTAATAGCGGCTTGTTCAGCACTGGTCGGATGTTATACCACTTGGGATTGGAAGGCCAAGCCCCTCGCATATTCACTAAGTTAAACAAAGCCCATGCACCGCAACGGGGCATCCTATTTTCTTCCCTGCTCTTATCCGTTGCAGTGGTACTGAACTACCTTGTTCCAGAAAAAGTCTTTCTGTATATCTCATCTGTAGCGACGGTTGCCGTGATCACCAGCTGGGCATTAATCTTGCTCGCCCACTTGCGCTTTCGCAAAATGAGCCGTACAGAAGCATTCCACATGCCACTTTATCCTTATTCTTCTTATTTCGCATTAGCTTTTCTGGGGATTGTGGTCATCCTGATGGCTTATGTTGATTCGACAGCGATCGCTCTCATCGTGGCCCCCGTTTGGTATCTATTTGTATATGTTAGCTACCACGTGCGGCAAAGAATTGCGACAAAGCGGACAAAGCCAGCTGCAACCTCATAAAAGCACCAAAAACCTCCGCTTGATCTGCCAACTAGCGGAGGTTTTAACTCGCCGATTTTTCACATTTCGCTATGCCCAGATAAACGTGTAACCCGGGTGTCCAACCAAGCGAGAATATCCCGGTATACTTCATCTTTGTTCGTTTCGTTTAACATCTCATGCCGCCCGTCCGGATACAATTTCAGCACCACGTCTTTGATGCCAATCTGCTTGAATTGCTGATAGGTTTTGCGCACCCCTTTTCCGTTTTGCCCAACTGGGTCCTTGTCTCCCGACAGCAACAATATGGGCAGTTCTTTGGGAATACGTGCCAATCCCTCGGCTTCATCCATTTGTTTGATCCCTGTCAGCAAATCGCAAAAGAAATTGGTAGTGGGAACCTCCCCGCACAGCGGATCTTGCAGATACTTGTCCACCTCCTGCGGGTCGCGGCTCAACCAATCAAACGGTGTGCGAGCGGGTTGAAACGGCTTATTGAAATTGCTGAAAGAAAGCGTGTTCATCAGCACACTTCTAGTCCTTTTCCCCCTGAGCCGACATTCAATTTTGGCGATGAGAATGCCCAACGAACTCATCACCTTCCGACCCGCTCCTGTGCCGGACAAGATCAGCCCAGCCAGCTCCTCCCCATGCTGGTGGATGTAGGTTCGCGAAAGAAACGAGCCCATACTGTGGCCAAATAAAAACAGAGGGAGATTGGGAACTTCGTCCTTGATTAACTTGGTTAAACGATGCATGTCGTCAACTGCAAGCTCCCAGCCATTCTCATCTGCAAAATGCCCCAAGACTTCGCAATTCCCCGCCGATTTCCCAAGTCCGCGGTGATCGTTGGCATAGACATGATATCCAGCCTCGGTCAATGCCGTAGCAAAGTCGGCATATCGCCCAGAATGCTCCGCCATCCCATGAGCGATCTGGACAATTCCTTTCGCCTTGGGCCCACTCACCCATTTGTTCACATGGATCTTTACACCATCTGACGAAGGAAATGTAAATGAAACCGACTTCATCTTCTCAGAACCTTTCTTTGCGGTTATTTCAAAAGCCATCTGCTAGAAAAAGATCAGGAAGGGAATTTTATGCCTATTTTATCGGCTCCCTATTCCATATCATATGGCTTTCGCAATAACATGTAGTATCAGTTATTACTCTTATAACATAGCAAGTATTCGAAAAGTTGTGTAGAACCTTTGCTGAGAAACCCTCGAAATCTTCTTTATTTTGCGTACAAATTGGTCATATTTACTGCGGCATGCACCCTCTCCTTTTTCTTCTAAAAACATATCTATATATCAATGGTAGATTTGATCGAAGCCGATCGGTCAAGTCTACTAAATACCATTTTCAAAAGGAGAGATTCGCATGTACAACGCTTACTTTTTCTGCTGGGAAGACCATCACCACAAAAAGAAGCATTCCAGCAAGAAGGGTGTCAATGTGAACAAAAACTCCAACAAAAACTCCAACAAAAACAACATCTACATTGACATCGACATCGATCTCCACAAAAAAGGCAAGAAAAAACATCATCACAAAAAACATCACCACAAAAAACACGACCATCACAAAAAGCACCACTACTATCATCACTACGGCTATTAAGCCGGTTCCGTCAGACAGCCACCTCACTTTTCGAGTGAGGTGGCTTTTTCATCACACTCAAAGTTTCCTTGTGTACAAGCCGTTTGCCCATTGTTTCTAGCAAGACATTCATAATAAGCCGGACAATAACAAAGACTATGCTTCATAGGAGCATTTCGCGCATGGCGGATAGAGGTGAATGAGGATGTTTTTTCGAAGCGGAAAAATAAATCGCAGACAAAAACGGGACACCCAGACAAGTGAAGCTTCTGTCTCCACCAAACTGGCCGAAAATGTGGACGCCTTGAAACAGCGGTTTGCTTCTTCCCCCGATTTGATCATCAAGGAGATGCGAAACGCCTCTGGACAAAAAGCTGTTCTAATATACTTGGAAAATCTGGTCGACAAAACGGCGATCAATGATCAAATCTTACGCCCCTTGATGATCGAAAATACAGCATTTGACCCAGACAGCATCCCTATTCACCAAACATCAACTACACGCGATATGGACCAAATCGAATCATCCATCTTTATAGGGAAAAGCGTGTTGTTGGTGGATGGGAAATCGTGGGCGATCATATTTAACACGCAAGGATGGCCGCAACGGTCCATCAAAGAACCCCAAGTAGAATCGACGCTCAAAGGTGGACACCAAGGCTTGGTAGAAACTGTGGGGATGAATATCGCCATGATCCGGCGTTACTTGCCCCACCGAGAGTTAATGTTGACAAAGACTCTTGTCGGGGAGCGGAGCCAAACCACCGTGTTCCTCCTCTATTTGCGTGACATTTGCCAACCGGAACTGGTAAAGGAATTGGAAAACCGGATCAATCGCATCAAAATTGATGCGCTGATCAACGCCGGGGAACTGGAGGAGTATTTGGAGGATCATTGGTTTACCGTTTTTCCCCAGTTTATGCAGACAGAGCGGCCAGACACGATTGTCTCTCAGTTGCTGCAAGGGCGGATCGTCATCATCGCCGACCACTCCCCTGTAGCGCTGGTGGGTCCGATGAACTTCACCTCTTTCTTCCAAAACGTGGATGATTACAGCGCACGCTGGATTCTGGCTTCCTTCTTACGTTTCTTGCGTTTTTTCGCTTTCCTCATCGCCATCAGTTTGCCAGCGTTTTATATCGCTACCATCTCTTTTAACTATGAAATCTTGCCAATCGACTTGTTGATCTCCATCGGCATATCCAGGGAAAGGGTTCCTTTTCCTCCTTTGTTGGAAGCATTCATCATGGAAGTAACCATTGAAATGATTCGGGAGGCTGGTGTGCGACTTCCATCACCAATCGGACAAACTATCGGGGTGGTCGGGGGGATCGTCATCGGGCAGGCGGCCGTTCAAGCCGGTATTGTGAGCAACATCATGGTGATCATCGTGGCATTGACAGCGATCTCTTCCTACATCATCCCCAACTACGACATGGCCTCGGCAATCCGCCTGATTCGCTTCCCACTGATGATCATCGCTTCGATGTTCGGGATGGTGGGTATTGCCATTGGGTTGATGATTCTTTCTATCCACATCGTGACGACCACTTCGTTGGGATACCCTTATGGTAGCCCGATCGCTCCCATCCGTCTCCCCGATTGGAAAGATACTTGGTACCGGGTGCCCTTGTGGAAAATGGATAAGCGCCCGATCTCGGCCGATCCCCGGCAAAGCATGAGACAAGGCCACAGTGGAAAGAGTGGGAAGAACTGATGCAGATGCCGGAAAAGGGACAATTGTCACTAAGCCAATTTACATTCACCATCTATAAAACGCAAATCGGGATCGCCGTATTGTCAATTCCACGCGAGGTGGGGAAATTCGCAGGAAGGGACAGCTGGATTTCCATCCTCATCGGTTGGCTCATTACCATGGTCTTCAGCCTGTTGATCATTAACATAATGAAAAAACATCCCGACAAAACCTTATTTGACATCTTGCCCATCTATTTCGGGAAATGGTTGGGAGGCGCCTTCACCTTCTTGTGGGCGGTGTATGGCTTGTACGCTTCTTTCTCTACATTATACGCCACCCTGTTCCTGATCCAGGTGTGGATCTTGCCAAACACCTCCACCTTTTTGTTGTTTGTGCTTTTTCTGATCCCTGTGTACATGTTGTGCCGGCACGGCATCATCGCTATCGGCCACTACTCGGACTTTGTTTATTTGATCTGCTCGTGGATGCCGATGCTGCTTCTATTTTCAGTTCATCATGCGTACTGGCTCAATCTCTTGCCCATTGCCGCAGAAGGGTGGCTTCCGATTATCACCGGAGTCCAATCGACGCTTACCCCCTTTCTCGGATTTGAGATGGCTTTCGTCTTGTATCCTTACTTGCAAGAGAAAAAAAAGGCCACGAAAGGCATTTTGATCGCCTGTACCATGTCGATGTTGGTGTACTTGCTTGTAATCATCTTGGCAAATATCATCTTCAGCGACAGAGAAATACAAACGTGGATCTGGCCAACTCTGGCCTTGCTCAAACCGATCCAGTTCGCCTTTTTGGAGAGATTGGAAATCTTATTCCTCTCTTTTTATACGATCATTCAGTTGATGACCGTCATTCCATATCTATATTTGGCATTGCGCGGCTTGACGCAACTGACACGCAAGTCGACGTACCATCCTCTGTTACTCTTCATGGTGGCGGCCATCGCGATTAGTTCCCTTTTTTTGGACATGACCAATGAAAGGATCGAACAATTTCAGGATTGGCTTTCCCATGCAGGATTAATTATGTTCGGTTTTATCGCGTTTTTGTGGGCGGTCAGCCAATTGCGGCATCTGATCCAAAGGAGGAGAGCGATGTGAAACGTTGGGGTCATGCTATTCTCGTCTGCCTGTCGCTGTTGACCCTTACAGGTTGCGGTGACCAACTTTATTTGGAAGACGCTGATATTCCGCTCAGTGTCGCGTTGGATATGGATGAAGAGGGAAAGATTATCGTTGTCACTTCTGCACCCGTATTTCGCGAAGAGGCGAATAAAAAAACGCATTTCGAGCAGTCCACCGCCTTGTCGTTTCGGCAAAACAGAAAACTGCTCAATTCACAAAGCCAAGGAAACGTCATCTCCGGCAAAATCCAAAACCTGATCATCAGTAAGCAGATGTTGAAACGAATCAATGTCTTTCCTATTCTGGACGTGATTTTCCGCGATCCCAAAAGTGAAATCAACGCCAGAACGATCGTCGTGGACGGTTCGCTTGAAGATCTGCAAAACATCGCGATTCAAGACAAGGGCCGCTTGGGCATCGCCATCCGCGACACAATCGATGCGGCCCATCAAATCAGTTCGACCGTGCTTACCCGCGTGATTGATTTTCGCGGTCAAATGTTGGACAACCGGGTGACACCTTATCTCACGGAAATGCGCATCCGGGGACAAGATTACGCAATTACGGGCACCGCTCTGCTGAACAATGACGGGAAATACGCCACTTCCCTTAACCAAAACGAAAGCTCGCTTTTACTCCTGCTTCAGCACCGAACGGAATACCCCTTGCAGCTGCCGTTTACGGCTCCGCCCAACATGGCACCAAACAACCCAACGATATCCCAGATGAATGTGAGCCTGACAGTCAACCGGCACAAAATCAGCTCCGCTTATGCGAAAGGAAGGTTTCTTTTTGAGTTTCAAGTGGATTTAACCGCCAATCTCTCTGAGCGCACCTTCCCGTTCGACATGAAAACCGAGAGAAGAAAATTGGAACAGGCCATCGAAAAGCAATTGCAGCAAAAACTTGAGCGCTTGATAACCAAAATCCAACATCACCGACTGGACCCGATGGGCTTGGGCCGGGTAGCGCAGGCGTATCATTATTCCATTTGGAAACAGGTACAAAACAATTGGCCGGAAACATTGGCCAAGGCCAATATCCGCGTAACCCCCCATGTCACGATCAAAAGCTATGGCATCACTTTTTAGCGTCTCTGGAATGGGGTCTTCCTTCGTCATCTTCCGATTGATACAGCCTTCCACCATCCGGCAATGGCTGGATGTCTGGGAAATAGTAACTCAGCTTGATCAGGAAATAATTTGTTTCACTAAAATGATGCTCCAAAAACCTTAACGTTGTTTTATTCAACACTTGCCGTTTGCGATATAAACGGGTAACCGTCTCCACATACCGGTAAAACCGCTTTACCACATCTGCCGTTTCATGGCCCAACAAAGCGAGGCGAGGGTATATTTCGGATTCAGAATAAGGGAACATAGCCATGGACTGGGCTTGCGACAAAAGGGATCTGAAAAGATTTCTGAATCGCTCGGATCGGGTGGCCACAATCGTTTCCAACGGATCGAGCATGTTGATCAACAGAATGGAATGCCCTAACTGATCGATCAACCACGTGTTTAACAGCGACAACAATGGCAAATGAGGGGCTGCATCCCTTTCACATAGTACGAGAGCAAACGAATGTATTCCTTCGCTTCTAGCAAGGTTCCGTTAAAATAACTGGGTGACAGCGAAAGCACCACCTCGTTGTTGATTCGCCTCTTTTGCAATCCTTCCTCAAACTGGCAATAACGACTAGCCACCGCATACGCCCGTTGTGCAAACCCCACATTCGTGGGCGCATGGACTGGAGCATGGGGATCCATGCCAGAAAGCTCCGACAGCAGCTCGCAAAACTCATGCATAAAAGCGCAGGCTTGGGTGACCGCTTCCGTTTCTCCTGGTGACAAATTCTCATACACAAACAGCGCGTGTTCGTATAGAATTTGTAGCCAAAAACGATGTTCTTGCCACACGGTTAAGGACATATCGCTCCCCCACTCATAACCTTTTTAACTAACATATGGAAGCATGACCGTGAATATGAAAACATACTTGTCGCTTCCTCCGGCAGCTGCATACATGCGTGACGCTGGAACAACCCTAAATAGCTGACAAACCCTTTTGGGCATAAATAACAGGATCGACTTACTCCCGTGTCGATCCTGTTTTCTTTCATCCACTATATCGCCGGTTGGTTTGAAAGAAAGCGTTGTCTAATCAAGCCGTTTCATCCCGTCGCACATCGTCCTTTTTTTGCCAATCGATGAAGAGAAAGAAGAGTAGGAAAACAGTGAACAAAGCGACGCCAAGCCATTCTAACTCCAATTCCGCCTGCGGTTTGAAATAGATGAACAGCTCATAAAAACCGATGCCGTAAGCAAGCAGCACAATCAACCATCCCATGGTAAGTGATACCCATTTGCTTGTTTGATCACTTCCTTTGAGGGAACGGTAGATGATGACGGAATCAAGTGTATCCGTGATCACCATACCCACTGTAAACGTCACGCCCAGCATGAGGGGCATCCACTCGGAACTATTTCCTGCGGCCAACGCCCAGACAGATGTTTGGCTCACCGTGTCGGCGGCGAGGGCCAACACCCCGCCGATCAGGACGATCAGAAAGGGGTTGCTGGTTTCGCGCAAGGAGCGGGGAATCCATTTCCCTTTCACTCCTTGCGGTTGAAACGGCTCCTGCTTATTGGTCCATTTCACCAGATTAAATATGTTGAGGGTGCCGATCGTTAACAAAGTGATAATGGACATCCAGGTAGCCACTTCATCAAAATAATCAGGGAAGGTGAACATCTGACTGACGACCCCGATGATCACAGCCACGCCAGTGACAACCAAGCCATGCCCCAATGAAAAAAAGGTGCCTACCCAACGGGCCATGGTATTCCGCTTATGCCAATTGTATCGCGTCAATCCGTCGATGCAGGCCAGATGGTCCGCATCCAACCCATGCTTCAACCCCAAGGCGAACACCAATGCAAACAACGACCATTCTCCCATCAATCAATCTCCCCCTCGCATGGTATTCAACTAGAATTCAATCCCCTTGACAGCGGACACACCAGCATCATAATAATGTTTCACCGGTTCGATCCGCGACACCAGATCAGCACGTTCCATCACTTCCGGCAAGGCGTTGCGCCCCGTCAGCACCAAATGCGTATGCTTCGGCCGCTGTTCGATTAAGGACAGCACTTCCGCCCGCGGCAAAACATCGTCGATGGGGAACGAAGTGATCGCCAATGCATTATTGATTTCATCGAGAATAGCAACATCATACTCTCCACTCATGACCCGCTCTTTCACCACCATCCAGGCCTCTGCCAATGCGGTGCGATGCTCTTCCGGTGTTTTGGTCCAAGTGAAGCCGACGCCCAATGGTCGCACCTCCACGCCCAGTTTTTTCAGTGCCAATTGTTCACCATAGGTGCGTTGCGGCGATTTGATGAATTGCCAAATCCCCACCCGTTGCCCCCGGCCTACCGCTCGCAAGGCGAGTCCCAGCGACGCCGTCGTTTTTCCTTTGCCGTCTCCGGTATAAACCAGTGTCAATCCTTGCCGGCCGGCTTTCGCTTTCTCAGGCATATTCCCCACTCCTTTGTTGCCGGGCTTTTGTGCAATGTTGCAAAAAGCGAGCGGCAATGCGTGAATTGGAAACGAAGTGAAGGTGTGTGTACCCGGCCAACACGTTGGCTTGGGCATACCCTTCCTTCATCTCCCCTCGCCGTCCCTCACTTGTGTAAGCAAACGGCCAGGTCGATCCGGCCTCAGGCTCCAGCGAAGAGTAATGGAATTCATGTCCACGGGCCGACTCGCCCTTGGCAAATAACAAGTTGTCATCCGTGGCCCGCACTTCCCGATATCCCAATGCACTTAAGCGGTGTTGCATCCGCACCCGACCAGGGATGAAGCCGACCATGGGATATACTTGCCCCGAAGTGGTTTCAATGGATCGCGCCAAATACATATATCCACCACACTCTGCAAACACGGGCTTCCCGCACTGGATGAAACGACGGATGGACTGTTTAGTCCGTTCATTGCGGGATAAGCGTTCCGCAAACTCTTCGGGGAAGCCTCCGCCGATCAACAGGCCATCCGCTTCTTCCGGCACGGCTTCGTCAGCCAACGGGCTAAAAAACACCAATTTCGCCCCCAGTCGCTCCAATAACTCCAGGTTTTCTGGATAATAAAAATGAAAAGCAGAATCTTTCGCCACCGCCACCACCGGCGCTCCTGGCAAAACAGGCACCGAATCCAGATATGAGGATGATGGCATCGATAGAGGAGGGGCATCTTGCGCAATCGCGAGCAAACGCTCCATATCCACACCTTGTTCGACCTTGTCAGCCAATTGGGCAAACAAATCCTCGCATTCCCCACGTTCAACCGCAGGCACCAGTCCCAAGTGGCGTTCCGGCAACGTCATCGACTCATCCCGGGCCAGCCAACCCAATACCGGGATACCGCATTCTTGCTCAATCGCCGCTTTCACCAACCGGTAATGCCCTTTGCTTCCCGCCCGGTTGGCAATCACTCCCCTGATCGCCACCTGGGGATTTAACCGCTGGTATCCTAGCACAACCGCCGCCGCACTGCGGGCCATGCTGTGTACATTCACAACGAGGATGACTGGACAGTCGAGCGCCATGGCAATCGAAGCGCTACTGCCTTGTTCGCTGAGCGGATCTTTGCCGTCGTACAACCCCATTACTCCTTCGACCACGGACACATCAGCCCCGTCACTGCCGCGGATGAAACATTCGCGCATGTTCTCCTCGGTCAACATCCAGGTGTCCACATTGCGCGACACCCTACCTGTCACCGCCGTGTGGTAAGTAGGATCAATATAGTCAGGACCGCACTTAAACCCCTGCACTTTCAGTCCCCGGCGCCGGAAAGCCGCCATGACGCCCAAGGTGATCGTCGTCTTTCCTACGCCACTGCCTGTCCCGGCAATCAGCAATCTTGGCCGTTTCATCATCGTCTTATCACTTCCTTCACTGAGGGAAAAGGAACTTGGGCAATCGATATCGTCACATTGCCCGCCTTCTTTTTAGTGAGTAACCATTCTGTCGCTCCCGCCGACAAAAGCGCGGCAGGCTCACTGACACCGTAAGCGCCAGTGTAACGGTAAACGGTGGGGGAAGGGTCAGGCAAGGTGACCGTGTTGAGTTCATCCGGGGTGTACGTGTCCAAGCGCCAACCATATTTTTTGCAGACAGACAACAAACCCGGCTCTTCTTTTTTCAAGTCAATCGTCGCCACATTGCGGACACTACGCAGAGAAAAACGCTGTTCGTTCAGCGTTTGCACGATTACATGCTCAATCTCTTCCGCCGACGTCCCCTTGTTGCACCCGATGCCCAACACCAACACCTTGGGTCGGTAGAGCACCCCGTTATGCAAATAGCGCTGTTCTTCTTGTTCGTCCAAGAGGCGGTGCGTCACCACCAACGCCGCGTCAAATTTCGCTTGGTCGGCTTCTGCACATGAATCAACCACGCGAATATGATCAGGCAACGGGCGGTCATAATCCCACCAGTACGGTTCCCCCGATTCCTGGATCACTGCTACCCGCTCTTCATTCACCACCGCTGCGCTCACTGGAGTAGCCTTGGCGAAGCTTTCAATCTCCCAACCAAAGGAACGGCCAAACAAATCGACAGCGATCGTTTGCTGAACATCGGAAGCCGTAGTGATGACCGGCGTCGCCCCTACTTGAGCGGCCACGCGCTTCGCCAGTTCGTTGGCACCACCCAGATGACCCGACAACACACTGATGGCAAATTTCCCTTTGTCGTCCACCACCACAACGGCGGGGTCTGTCTTTTTGTCTTGCAAGATCGGGGCGATCATGCGCACTACCGCACCTAAAGAGATGAACAGGACAATGCCGTCATACCGGCGGAACAAATCCGGAAGAATATGTTTGACTGAGCCTTGAAACAGCACAATTGACCGCGCCGCCTCATCCCCGCGCGCAAACTTGTCCATATAATAGACATCGGCCTGTTCCAACTGTTCTTGCAACCGGCGCACCATATGCACTCCGTGTTTGGTGATGGCCACGAAAGCAAGGGGTCGCTTCATGCGCCATCCACCCCTTTTCGAAACCCATGTGTGAACGTCTTGTCGTACAGGCGAGAGCGAAACGCGCCCCCATCCGCCAACCGGGATGGGTCCAAAGCCCACCCGGCCAAAATCATGGCATGACTACGAATGCCTGCTCGGCGCATCTCCTCGTCTAAGTTACCGAGCGTGGTGCGGAGAATGCGTTGATCTGGCCAAGTAGCCCGTTGCACCACTGCGACAGGGGTTTCATCCGCCCAGCCGGCTTCCCGCAGTTCGCGCACCACTTTCTTAGTCAGGGTAGCGCTTAAAAACAGAGCCAGTGTGGCGTGATGGGCGGCAAGCGTTGATAGCTTCTCACGCTCCGGCACGGGTGTCCGCCCTTCTGCGCGGGTCAGGATGACCGTTTGCGTCAACTCGGGGATCGTCAATTCCGCCCCCAAAACGGCCGCTGCGGCAAACACGGAGCTAACACCTGGAATGATCTCCACTTCAACCCCATACTTCTTCAACTCCACCATCTGCTCAAAAATCGCACCGAATACGGCGGGGTCACCGGTATGTACCCGGGCCACACTACGCCCTTGACGCACATGAACCACCATGCAATCAACCAGTTGCCCCAACTCCATCCCTGAACTTGGCACAACGGTCGCTTCTGGTTTGGCTCTGGCGATCAAGGCTTCATTCACCAGTGAATCAGTGTACAACACTACATCAGCTGTCTCAATGATTCGCATGCCTTTCACCGTGATCAACTCAGGATCGCCAGGGCCCGCTCCCACGATATACACTTTAGCCGCCAACGCTGTCATTTCCTCACCACCATCAATGAAAGATATCCCAACTTCTTCCCTCTTAACTCCCGCACATCCCACCAGATCTGCTCTTCGGGCGAGCTCACTTTGCTCACCACCGCCGCCCGGTCAAGCAGATCCAGTTCGTCCAGAATGTCAAGCAACAAGTCGAGCACTTTGGCCACTTTTAAAAACACCACAGCGTCATGCGTTTGTAGCACCTGTCGCATCGCTTCCCGATCGGCCGTCGCCGGTGCGATAACCACTTGCTCATCCCCATCCGCCAAGGGAAGGTGCAAGCGGGACGCAGCTCCATTCACTGACGAAATGCCGGGGATGGACATGATTTCCACTTGCGGATGAAGCTTCCGCATCCGGCGCCCCAGATGAATAAAGGTGCTGTACAGCATGGGATCGCCCTCTGTCACGAAAGCGACATCTTTCCCCTGTGCCAGATGGGACCACACCGTCGCCACTGTTTGATCCCACTCTCGCGACAAAACGTCCGGATCGCGCGTCATCGGAAAAATCAAGCCAACCATCTCTTTTTCCTGGGCTTTTACATACTGCTCCACAATGGACAAGGCATAGCTTTTTTCACCCTTGCGTTTTTTGGGATAAGCGATGACGCGGGTTTCCTTCAACATGCGATAAGCCTTCACGGTAAGCAATTCGGGATCGCCTGGCCCTACTCCGATGCCAATCAGTTTGCCATAACGCGCTTCATTGCTCATGTACATCCCCCTCTTCCCCATCCGGCCGCCATGCAGCGATGACATATGTCGGATTGAGCGCGGCAAATCGGGTCATATTCAGAATCGGCTTGCTCCGCGACACTTGCATAAGCGTCACCCGCACCGCCATGCCCGCCGCTTCCAAGCCGGCCAAAGCCGTCGACAGTGTTTCAATCGTGGCGGCATTGATAACCAATCGACCACCCGTCCGCAATCGGGAACAACACACCGTAAGTAGCTCGGACAGCTCTCCACCACTCCCGCCGATGAATATCGCGTCAGGATCAGGCAACTTGTCCAACCCTTGGGGCGCTTTGGTGTGAACGGCGTGGATGTCGGCACGGAACTTGATGCAGTTCGCTTCGATGTTGGCCATATCCGCCTCATTTTTCTCAATTGCATACACTTGGCCGTGCGTTGCGCACTTAGCAGCCTCGATCGCCACTGAACCGGAACCGGCTCCGATATCCCAGACAACACTTTCTTTCTGCAAACGCATCTCTGTCAGGCTGAGCAGGCGAATCTCTTTTTTCGTAATCAGCCCTTTATCCGGCTTGCGCTGAATGAAGGCATCATCATCCATGCCCATGAACCAAGGCTGGCTTCGTGCCCCGTCCCGGCGTTTTAAGATCACGATGTTGAGTGGAGAAAACTCCGCTTGCGCCATTGGCTCCAACTCCCACCAGCCCGCCCGTTCATCCGCGCCGCCCAAATTCTCAGCCACAAACGCCTTGTATTCAGTCATGCCGAACCGCAACAAATAGTTGGCAATGGCCCCAGGCGTATTCTGGTCATCCGTCAGTAGCGCCACCATATCCTGCCCGTCGATGCGTTGGGCCAAGCCGAACAACGGGCGGCCATGGAGACTTTCTACCGGTACCCCTTGCCAACTTTCCCCCATGCGGGCGAACGCCAGCTGTAACGAACTCACATGGGGAAGAATCTCCACCCGCTCTCCGCCGAGACGCCGCACCAGCAAGCGACCAATTCCATAGAATAGGGGGTCGCCCGAAGCGAGCACAACCACGCGCTGCTCCGCCATCACTTCGGCAATCCGACCGATCATGCCCATGATGCCGCCTTTGAGTACCCACTTCTCTCCCCTATGCTCAGGAAAATAAGCCAAATGGCGCTCTCCGCCGATCAAAACATCCGCTTCTTCAATCCATTTCCGGCAATGCGGGGGGAGTCCATCTTTCCCGTCCGCACCGATCCCAATCAGTTTCACCATCTGTGCCACTCCATTCCGCCCTCCCCAACAGTTCACCCTTCATTTTCACCAACACCGTTTCAATCGTCAGGCCTCCATCCACATGCCGCAAGCCTTGACGGCAGACCAACTGGCTCAACCGCGTGAAAAACGACATCCGCCCGGCTTCTTCCATCAGCTGGCCCGCGTGGGTCGCGCTGTTAGCCTCACGTACCGCCTGCACCAAATCGGGGGGTGCCCCCACTTCCTCCGCCACCGCCGCCAAAAAACCAAAGTCGACCGCGGCGCTTTTGGAGTGAACCATCATCACACCTTGGGCTACCTTGGAAAACTTGCCCATCATCCCTACTAAACTCACTCGTTCCACTCCGGCCCGTTTGGCGTGTTTCAATGCAAAACCTACAAAATCGCCCATCTGGATAAAAGCTTCTTCCGGCAGATGTGGGAAACACTTCATCGCATGTTTTTCACTGCTACCACCCGTAGTCAACACGAGATGACGGCAACCATTGGCTTTGGCCACTTGGATCGCCTGCGCCACACTGGCCCGGTAAGCAGCAGTTGAGAACGGAACCACGATCCCCCGCGTACCCAAGATGGAAATGCCACCGATGATTCCTAAACGGGCGTTCAACGTTTTCTGGGCGATCACTTCCCCTTCTGGAACAGAGATGACCACTTTGACGCCCCGGTTCACCCCATGTTCGGCTAGCACCGTCTCCACCGTCTCCCTGATCATCCGCCGGGGCACCGGGTTGATGGCCGCTTCCCCCTCCGGAATCGGCAAGCCCGGCTTAGTCACCCGACCCACACCGACACCACCGTCAATCTCGATTCCTTGTTCACGCAACCAGGTGACGGTGGACACAATCGTCGCTCCGTGCGTGGCATCGGGGTCATCCCCGCCGTCTTTGACCGTACTGGCTCGCGCATGGTTTCCATCCATCCGTACCTCATCCATGGCAAACACCGCCTTTTGGCCGATCGGCAAGCGGATCGTCACCTCTCGGACGGCTTCCCCGGTGATCAACGAGAGCAAAGCTGCTTTGGTCGCCGCCGTCGCGCAGGCTCCCGTAGTATATCCCGTACGGAGCGGCTTTTCTTCGCTTGTTGCCTGCGTTGACTTCATGTCACGCTTCCATCTCCCGTTCAGCCATCATGGCTAAGGCATTTACAATCGCCACCGCCGTCGGACTGCCTCCTTTGCGGCCCAAATTGGTGATAAATGGCACATTTAGCTTCAACAGCTCCTCTTTCGACTCCGCCGCAGATACAAAACCTACAGGCACACCCACGATGAGCCCCGGTTTGGCTACACCCTCCCGAACCAGGCGGATCAATTCCAACAGCGCCGTGGGGGCGTTGCCGATCGCGAAAATGCCGCCTTCAGCCTCGGCGACTGCTTTTCTCATCGCCACAATCGCTCTGGTCGTCCCCAACCGTTTGGCTTCTGCCATCACATCACTGTCAGAGATATACACCCGCACATCTCCACCAAATTTTCCCAAACGCATTTTGTTGATCCCCACTTGCACCATCTGCACATCAGCCACGATCGGCTTGCCTGCTTGGATCGCTTGGATGCCCGCTCGCACTGCATCAGGATGAAACACAACACTTCGGCCCAACTCAAAGTCGGCGGTTGCATGAATGACCCTCTGCACGACGGGAAATTGCTCCGGCGTAAAATCATGCGCCCCCAATTCATCGGCAATCATTTGAAAGCTTAAATCCTCAATCTCCTGAGGTTTGGTAGTTACGGGGCGAAAAGTCTCACTCATGGGACATTCCTCCTAATTCTGCTCGTACCTGATCCAGCACTTGATCGATCTGATCCAAAACGCGGCCATATTCGATCTGCGGCCGGGAAATAAGCACTACATGTAACCCCAACTCCAAAGCGGCTTCCACCTTCTCATCAACCGAACCGATCTGCCCGCTCTCTTTGGTGATGACGGTGGCCACTTGATAATGTTGGTACAAGGCCTTGTTCAATTCTTTGCCAAACGGCCCTTGCATAGCGATGATGTTCTTCTGTTCCAAACCCAACCGTTCGCATTTTTCCATGTTATCCTTGCGTGGCAACATCCGAGCAACCAACCGCACGCCCGGTTCTGACAACAATCGCTGAGAGAAGATGTCCAACGTTTTGCTCCCTGTCGTCAGCATGACCACCCCTTTTCGGCGCGCCGCCACTTCCGCCGCCTCTTGATAAGAGGATACGGTCTCGATAAGTGGATGACGCTCACCCTTCCATTCCGGGCGTTCGTAGCGAAGGTAAGGGATACCTGCGCTTTCAGCCGCCTGAATCGCATTTTTGGATGCTTCTTCGGCAAACGGATGGCTGGCGTCCACCACCATGGTAGCGCCTTGTTCCTTTAAAACGGCAACCATTTCATCCGCCGTCAATCGGCCTACCCGCACAGAAACGCCCGCTTCCCGCAAGCTGTCGGCGGCACTTTCGGTCACAACCGAGGCCACGAGTGGATACCCTTCTTGTTGCAACAAACAAGCCAACTCACGGGCATCACTTGTTCCAGCCAACAGAAAAATCACTGCTGTTCCCCCTTCAATGGTCATGATGATGATGGTGGTCATGATGATGATGGTGGCGACCGGTCGCGACCGCCTGTTTGGCCAAGGTTTTCCAGTCCAATGCCTGTCCCTGCTCCAACTGGTCGACGCGGCGTTTCCAGATGTCTACCAACCCTTCGTCACACCCGAGGTAAGAAACCATCACCGCTTCTGCACCGACGTTGGTCTCATTAAACTCCCGCACCATCCTCTCCATCCGCTTGATCAGCACGCCAGTAAATAAGAAATATGGCAACACCACCACCCGTTTGGCACCCAATCGAAGGCATCGGTTCAATCCTTCATTAAGCCGTGGGTCCGTCACCCCGATGAAGCAAGCTTCCACCCACGGGACAGGCAATCGTTCCCACAACAGGCGTGTGATCTTATACAAGTCGCTGTTGGCGTCGGCATCACTTGATCCACGCCCCACCAGCAGCACGGCCGTCTCTTCCGTTTCCCCAGCCCTAAGCACGCTCTGAAGCCGCGCTTCCAAGATGGGCAATACCAATGGCTCCACCTCAAGCGCCCGCGCGTATACAAACCGAACATCGGGATAAGCCGCTTGCGCCTCCTGCAAAAATAAAGGGATGTGCACTTTGGCATGCCCTGCCATGAACAGCATCAGCGGAATCACTTTGATCGAAGTGGCCCCTCTGTCAACCGCTCGCTTCACACCGGCATGCATGTCTGGCTGGGCAAATTCTAAGAAGCAGGTCTCCACAATCGGTTCCGTAAACTTGGTGGCCATCTGTGCGGTGAATTGCAACAATTCTTCATTCCCCTCAGCATCACGGCTGCCATGACCCACAAACAATATCGCTTCCATTTCGTTCTCTCCCATCCGTTGAAATTGGACACGACCTGTGCACCACATGCTCTTCCGAGCAAGAACGATAACCTCCCCCTGCCTAATCGCCACAAGCTAGCGGTTCAATCGTGATCTGGCCTTCGGTGTATCGAAACCCACCAATCTCTTCCACCCGTTTGAAGAATTTATGGAAGCGCTCATTGGGCTCAGCCTGTTCTTTGTAGGCGCGCACCGTTTGTTCAACCGCGTCAATTAACTCATCAGGGGTGAGCCCTTCCGCCACCCGCTTGGCCACTTGGGCGTTGCGCCCAATTTTCTTGCCTCCCAGAAACAAATCATACGTGCCACGGCGATGGACAATGGCAATATCCTCAGTCACCGCTCCGTAGCAAGCCATCGCACAACCGTTAAACCCGATTTTCAGCTCCTTAGGGACGCTCAAGCCCCCAATCCGTTTCTGTAATTCCTCCAACTGCGGAATCGACTCCCCCTTGTCCCCATCACAAAAATCACAAGCCTTCAATTGAACTACATTTCCTACTGGCTCCAGAAGAAGTCCCGCCGCGCTCAACTGCTCCACCACGCGATCTGGGTTTTCCGTCGGCACTTTCAGCACCAACCGGTGATCGGGCGTATAATGGATCTCCCCCTCTGCTCCAGCCACCTCTGCCAAACAGCGCATCTGCTCCGGTGAGATTTTTTTCTCTGCCAAGCCCGCTGACACCGCCACTTCAAAAATCGACGCGACGCCAGTCTCGCGCCTTTCCAACATCGACAGCGCTTCTTCAGCTAACTGCACGGGACTCATTTCGTCTGCCGCGTCCGGCGTACCCGCAGCATCAAGTGCCCACGGCTCTGCTTCTGGACGCAGGCGCTCGTGCGGTTTCAAAGCCTGCACGGTCTGGTCCAATGTATATTTGCGCTGATATCCACGCGGTGTAATCATCAATCCTTCATGCACAAACGTGCTCCCATTACCGATCAGCACGGTGGTGAGCATACCAATCTCGTGATCCAGCATCTGGCCAAGAGTGGTCAACACCACCTGCTGCCGTTCGCGATAAGCGCTCTTCACCAATCCCACCGGGGTATCCGGGGAACGGTATTTCAAAAGGATTTTTTGCGTTTCAATGATTTGCTTGGTTCTGCGCCCGCTGCGAGGGTTGTACAAGGCAATGACGAAGTCGGCAGCGGCAGCGGCTTCAATCCGCTTTGATATCACTTCCCATGGCGTCAGATGATCGCTCAAGCTGACGGTGCAAGCATCGTGCATCACCGGCGCCCCCAACAGCGAAGCGCACGAGTTGATCGCCGAAATTCCCGGGATCACCTCCACATCGATGCCAGTTTCCGGGCGCCACCCTTTTTCAATCAACACCTCGTAAACCAAACCGGCCATCCCGTACACACCAGCATCACCGCTGGAAATCACCGCCACCTTTTTTCCAGCATCCGCCAGCCTGACCGCCTCCTGCGCCCGGCTCACTTCTTCCGTCATTCCGGTGCGCACAATCTGTTGCGTCGTTAAAAGCGGACGGATAAGATCTACATAAGTGTTGTACCCGACGATCACTTCACTCTCCATCAACGCAGAACGGGCCCGCGCCGTTATGTGCTCCGCATGTCCCGGCCCAAATCCGACCAACAAGATCTTGCCGACTGGACGGCCCATCCAATCACCCCATCTCCATATATAATTGAAAATTAATTCTATTAAAAATGTTCAACCGACAAAGAAAATAAAAGCTCCTGACTACACGCTTTGACCTGTCAGGAAAATGAAAAAACACTTTCCGCTCTCTCGGGCAGAAAGTGTTTATAGGCGCAGAATCGCAGACACCAAGCAGACACATCCCACATGGGCACACGTATCTCTTGCCGTCCCTATAAACACCTCCCTATCCGCGTAGGTCAAGCGGTGTTGTCAGAAAAGGCAGGTCTCCTGGCTCATGGATCATCGTCTTCACTTGAATCTGGCCTTCCCATCATCAACAAATGCAGTGGCCAAACTCGGACTCCCCATTCACAGTGGCGGGACCGCGTCGGATTCTCACCGATCTTCCCTCTTCGGGAGCGCAGATCTGGCGCTCCACCTTTCCCCACAAAGATATTCATTTTTTAACAAAATCATTATATTGAAATTGTAACTTACTAGCCTGCATATTTTCAATTTTGCCACTGGCATTATCGCAGGATAGACGCGTCCTTTTAATCGGATGCTTTTAATTCCTTGATTATTCACAGTTAACCAGCAGTTTAATTCAGATCAACTTTCTGATAAAATACACATCTTCCCGCGCCTTCTCTATACGGCTATCCAGGGCTCATTTTTCAAACACATACAGCCTGCCGTTTGCCGGTGTGCCCAAGCGTGGCCCCTTAAATCCTCTTTTCAGGAGTTCTTGGCGCATGGACACCATCAGGATCCCATGGCTGACAATCAACGTGTCTTCCCCGTTGCGGGACATGATTTCATCGATCACGTCCGTCAAGCGCCTCTGAACATCCTGTTTGGCCTTTATTTGCGAGCGGTGATTGCAAAGCCAAGCTCCCCTCATCATTAACCCCCAGGCCCAAAGCGGCAATTTCACCTTATGGTTGCGAAAAAGAGGACAGATCGGGATTTCACGCAATGCTTTTGTCACGGTGATCGGCCCTTGATAAATTCTGCGCGCTGTTTTTTCCGCCCGCGGCAAATCGCTGGTGAAACAGCGTTTCCATGCGATATCTCCTAAATCCACTTCGCCTTCTTCTATATCAGCGACATCGTATTCCTGAATCCATTGCGATAATTCCTGTTGTGTCAGCAAAAATTTTTTAGGGAATTCTTTCTTCACTTTAAAATGGCGAACCAAACCGATTTTCATGCATTCCATCCTTTCTGCTTGAAACAGCCGCCAGCGACCAGCGGAACAAGTGAATGAAAACAACGCGGAGACAACGAAGGGCTCGTATTTTAAACGCCTTTCCCTTCGTTTCATTCACTCAATAGGAAAAGGTTCTCCGTACATCACTTTTATCTTAGAAGTTACTCATTTTGCCCCATCAACAATCCAATTATATAATATTTTTTATAATCTAATAAATAAAATTGCAGGAAGGGGCAAATCTCAGGTCGTATCCATGCCCGCTCAGTGCCAATCTGCGAGCTCATTGCAAAGAGAGGTGTATCCCCATGGAAATCACATTTACACTGTGAACGGACCCAATGGCGTGAAGCGAATGAGAAAATGGTTTTGGAGCCGCTAGCCTATTCATCAGACACGCTCTAGCGAACACTATTTCCAAGCGCAAAAATTCGCCGGTACGCCCTATGCCAAACAGATTCGCACAGTGAAAAAAACCGAAAGATGCTGCACAATTGGGGCGTAGCCGCAAACATCCCATCCGCCCTGATTGGGAAGAGGTGAAAGAACAGGTGATGCGCACTGCCGTTTACCACAAGTTCAAATTCATGCTGATCTACGAAGCCTGTTGCTGCCCACTGGTGACGAACTGATTATCGAAAACTCCCCCATTGCCTATTATTGGGGCTGTGGAGCGGATGGAAGCGGCTTAAACCGCTTGGGTGTGATCCTGATGGAAGTGCGGAGCCGCTTGCGGCAAGAAGGCTGATACATCCATTTGTCCCACGCGGGTTGTCGGCTTATTGGCAACATAGCCCCTAAGCAATGGTTGCGTCTTGTACACATGGTTGCAGGGCGCTACTTTCAAATACTTGGGGGTGTCTATCATGTGAATCTGCGCTACGAGACTTCCACGCCTATTTGACTTGAAAAAAAGCATTGAATTACCCTCTTAAATTTGCTAGCGTGGACGGAAGATGCGCATTGAATTCAATATAAGAGGAAGAGAACAATGAATCAAACACATTCTGTAAAACAAAAAACACACCAGTTTCTGATTATTTTATTACCTATTCTCGTGACCCAATTGACTCTGTTTTCAATGAACTTTTTCGATACGGTGATGTCAGGCCACGCCAGCGCCCGTGACTTAGCCGGGGTGGCGATCGGTTCTAGCATTTGGTCTCCCGTCTTCACTGGGTTGAACGGGATTTTGCTATCGTTGTCCCCGATTGTCTCCCAATTAGTCGGGGCCAAGCAGAACAACGAAGTGCCATTTAAAGTGATTCAAGGCATTTACTTGGCGGTGGCCATAGCATCCGCGGTCATCCTGTGCGGGACTTTTCTCCTTGATCCCATCCTGAACGGAATGAGCCTTGAAACACAGGTACGGCAGATCGCCCACGACTATTTAATCGCGCTGGCATTTGGCATTGTGCCACTATTTATCTATACCGTCTTGCGTTGTTTTATGGATGCGTTGGGTCAAACACGGGTCAGCATGTTCATCATCCTGCTGTCCTTGCCGATCAATGTCGGGTTGAATTATCTGCTGATCTTTGGCAAATGGGGCTTTCCCCGGTTGGGTGGGGTCGGAGCAGGTTATGCTACGGCGATTACGTATTGGTGCATCATGTTTATCAGCTTCGCAGTGATCGCTCGAGTCAAACCCTTTTCCGACTATCGCGTGTTCTCTCGATGGTTCCGACTGTCTTTGTCCGCATGGAAGGAACAATTGAAGATTGGCGTCCCCATCGGGTTTGCGATCTTCTTCGAAACCAGCATTTTCGCCGCCGTCACGCTACTGATGAGCGGCTATGACACAGCGACGATCGCCGCCCACCAAGCAGCGTTGAACTTCGCTTCGTTCCTCTACATGGTGCCCATGAGCATCTCCATGGCCTTGACCATCGCCGTCGGCTTTGAAGTAGGGGCAAAAAGGAGCAAAGACGCACGCCAATACAGCTTCCTGGGCGTCGGGATCGCCCTCATGATGTCCGTTGTTTGCGCCATCGCGCTGATTCTCTTCAATGAGCAGGTGGCCGGATTTTATACCACCGACCCTACCGTATTGGAACTGACCAAACAATTTTTAATCTATGCCATCTTCTTCCAACTGTCGGACGCCATCGCCACCCCCATTCAAGGGGCATTGCGCGGGTATAAGGACGTCAACTCCGCATTTTTGGTAGCCCTCATCTCTTACTGGGTCTTGGGGTTGCCGATCGGTTATCTGTTGGCAAACTATCAGGCATTTGGCGCGTTCGGTTACTGGATTGGCTTGATCTCCGGCTTGGCCTTCGGCGCGATCTTCCTGATGGGCCGCCTGCTACGAATCCAGCGCCGTCACTCGGCACCGACTCCTACCGGACAGGTGCGATAACCAAACCGGAATACAGCCGTCTGTTATATTCATCAAAAAACAGCACTCCCCACCACTCGTCTACACACTGGGGAGTGCTGTTTATTATGAAGGCATAGGTGTCGGTGTCGGAGCCGCATAGCCATCCTTGTACTTGCTGTCGATGATTTGCCGAATCTCTTTCAACGATTTTCCTTCTTGCTTCAACATGGCCGACTCCGCCGCAATATCCAGGCAAGTGCCGCATTTGGTACCGTGCGAATCCCATACGATCTGGCCGTTCGGTTTCATCTCGTGGATGAAGCAATCCAAATTGCTCTTATGCCCAACACTCTCTCCGCAACCGCAATAGCAGGGCATTGATTTCAACACATCAGCGTTCGCCGCGGCAATTTGGTAAATCTGCCCTACCTTGGGGTCTAATCCTTTTACAAATGAAGGCAACACAGAACCTCCCGCCGTCAATTCACGAACATCGCCTGCTACATGCTGTTGCCCGCCATGGTTGGCATGGCTCGTGGTATCGTGTGATTGCGTTCCCTCCTGAGCGCCGCAACCGGTCAAACCACCAACGATCATCAACGCTCCCAGCGTAATTACCCATTTTTTCTGTTTCACATGCATACCCCTTCACTTCGAATGCAAAAAAATCACATGAAAAATGATAACACACAATGCAACCAAGGTGAGTCTAGCTTTTTATCCAGGAGCTCTTCGCCGCGCGTGAAGCAAATGAGAAAATGATTTTGGAGCTGCTCGGAACCTTTTGCCGACATGTTACAGCCGCAGAAGAGGGCAGGTGATCTGCATGCAGGCGCTTTTCACTTGCCTGATCGGATATGATACCCTATCTTTATTAGGGCTTGCTTTCTTCCTTAAGACTTCGCGATTGCATATCAAACCAACTTTGGAAGCTTTTGTTTGCTTGACTTGGAGGTTTTTGCTCATGTTACATATGTTGATTGCCGATGATGACGAAAACATCAGAGAACTGGTACGCTTTCATTTTCAGAAAGAGGGATTTACGGTGTTTGAAGCGGCCGATGGGGAGGAGGCGATGCGAATTCTGGAAGAGGAGCAAATTCATTTGGCTGTGGTGGACATTATGATGCCGCGCAAAGACGGCTATGCGCTGTGCCAAGACATCCGCGATTTTTATGACATCCCCGTTATCATGCTGACGGCCAAGGATCAGCTACTTGACAAAGAAAAAGGGTTTCAGTCTGGAACCGATGATTATCTGGTCAAACCGTTTGAACCAAAAGAATTGCTGTTTCGGGCCAAAGCATTGTTGCGGCGCTACCGCATGGTCAATGCAGATTGCATCCAACTCGGGCAGACCGTGATTGACCGCAAAAGCTATGAAGTGCGGTGCCGCGGGCAGACGATTATCCTCCCTTTGAAGGAGTTTGCGTTGTTGTCCCAATTAGCCAGCTATCCCCATCGCGTTTTCACGCGGGAAGAGTTGATTCATTTGCTCTGGGGGCCAGACTTCGAAGGGGACATGCGCACGGTTGATGTACATGTGAAAAGGTTAAGGGAACGATTTAAACATAAAACGAATGATTTCACGATCAAAACCGTGCGAGGAATCGGATACAAATTGGAGGCCGACACACAGTGAAAACACTATACATGAGGTTTGTGGCCACGACCATTTTTATTATGTTACTGAGCGGATTGATCTCTTTTTTATTGAGCAATCTTTATTATCAAATCAAATTAAAACCGTACAATAACGAAAAAATCACCCGCATGGCCAAAAATGTCACTTCGTTTTACCAAGCAAACTCCGAAGTCGACTTGAACCAGTATCTGGACAGCGTAGCCAATCTGGGTTACCAAATCGCTTTAACAGACGAACGCAAAAAACTGATGACATTCGGAAGACCATTCAACAGCACGACCTTGAAGCCGGCCGCCATTGACCACGTCTTGCGCGGACAAACATACCACGGCATCGCCCAATACCCCAAACAAATATTTGTAACCGGGTTTTTCGATGACGAATTGAGCAACACCATCGGCGTTCCCATTGATATCAAAGGAAAGCGCCACGCTCTTTTCATTCGACCCGACATTGAATATTTGTTCGGGGAGATGCGGGTATTTTTCACCGTGTTGGTCGCACTCACCATTGGCTTGAGTGTGGCTTTTGTGTTTGCTGGTACGCATTACATCGTCAAACCGATCAGAATCCTGACTCGCGCCACGAAAATCGTCGCCCAAGGCAAATACAACCTTTCGTTAAATGTGGATCACGAAGATGAAATCGGACAGTTGGCAAGGCATTTTACGCACATGGCCCATAGCTTGCAACGCCTTGACGAAATGCGGCAGGAGTTTGTTTCCAACGTGTCCCACGAAATCCAAAGCCCTCTGGCATCGATCCAAGGATTTTCCAAAACATTGCAGTCAGAAGAGATTCCCCCTGCGCAACAAAAACATTATTTGTCTATCATCGAAAAGGAAAGCCATCGCTTGTCTTTGTTGAGCAAACAGTTGCTGACGTTGGCCTCCTTGGATAAAGAAGCCGGGACACTGGAAAAGACAACCTTTGATTTGGCCGACCAGATCAAACAAGTGCTCTTCATGATGGAGTGGCAATGGCGAAAAAAAGACTTGGCCATTGAGATGGAGTTACCGGAAACCTTCATTCAAGCCGATCCCAAATTGTTGCATCAAGTGTGGATCAATTTGCTCACCAACAGTATCAAGTTCACTGAACGCGGTGGAACCATCACGATCAAGATCGACAAAACACGAAAAAAAGAAATTGCCGTAATGGTTCAAGACACAGGGATTGGCATCCCGGAGCAGGATCTCCCGCGTATTTTCGACCGGTTTTACAAAGTAGACAAAGCCCGGGAACGGAATGATCATGGTAGTGGACTGGGACTAGCCATTGTCTATAAAATCATCGAAGCGCACCAAGGAAGCATCGACGTGGCAAGTCAAGAAAACAAAGGGACGACCTTCACCATTCGCCTGCCCCAGATGTAACTTTCCATTCATTTGCCGTTCATATTTGCTTTCTATAATGGGGCCAGAACCACAGAAAAGGAGTGAATAAACTTGTTTCTGGCCCTAAGAGAGCTAAAGTTTGCCAAGTTGCGCTATATCCTGATCGGGTTTGTCATGATTCTCATTTCCTGGCTGGTCTTTATCATCTCCGGCTTGGCCAATGGATTGTCCGCTGACAATGCCGCCGCGTTACTAAACATGAAGGCGGATCATTTCGTGATCCAGCCCGACTCCGAAAACAAACTAAACCGATCGCAGATTCCTGAGTATAAATGGACGGAAATCAAACAAATAACAGACGGAACAGGAGCAACCCCGCTAGGGCAAAAAATGCTGTCCGTCACCAAGGTGGGTACCAAAAACAAAATGGATGTCACCCTTTTCGCTATCGACGCGAACCAATTTTTAGCCCCTGTCATTACCGAAGGAAGCCACTTCAACAATACGGCCAAAAACCAAGTGGTGGTGGATGCATCCCTTAAGCAAGAAGGAATTGGGTTGGGAGATTGGCTCCAAGATTCCGAAACAAATCAAAAATGGAAAGTGGTTGGATTTACGGAGGGGCACACCTTCAGCCATACACCAGTAGTGTTTATAAATTTGAAAGATTGGGACGACCTAATCCGCGCTAATCCACAACGGAAACAAAGGTATTACAGCGCAATTGCATTACAAATGACTCCCTCTCAAGCTGACGAGCTGAAACGGGAAGTGAGGGAGATCGATGTGATAACCAAAGAGGACGCGTTGCAGAATATTCCCGGATATAAAGAAGAACAAGGATCACTCACCATGATGATTGTCTTTCTTTTTGTGATCGCTTCATTTGTACAAGCCGTGTTTTTCTATGTAATCACTCTGCAAAAAACCAATCAATTCGGCGTATTAAAAGCGCTTGGCGCCAACACATCCGATCTGGCGCGCAGCTTGATAGGGCAAGTGATTTTGCTTACCGTCACAGCGATCTTAATCAGTGTCGGATTCTCATACGGAGTAGAATCGATCCTGCCGGAAAGCGTGCCTTTTAAATTGGACGTAGAAACATTTCTTCTCTTTTCCGGATTGCTGTTGGTTGTGTCTGTATTAGGGACCTTATTATCTTTGCGCCGAATCGCCAATGTGGATGCGATGGAAGCGATCGGGAGGGCAGAATAAATGAAAACAAAACTGGCATTTGAAGATGTAAGCAAATGGTATGGCACAGGAAACAATGCCGTTCATGCGTTAGATCATGTCTCTTTTCATGTAAATGAAGGCGAATTTGTCGCTATCGTCGGCCCATCTGGTTCAGGAAAAAGCACCCTGTTGTCGATCGCCGGGGCGTTGCTGTCCCCATCCGCAGGTCGCCTCATCCTTGACGGCCAAGATATTACTAACCTTTCCGCCAAGGAAATGACCAAGATCCGGTTG
This sequence comes from Laceyella sacchari, assembly GCF_024927925.1. Lineage (NCBI taxonomy): Bacteria > Bacillati > Bacillota > Bacilli > Caryophanales > Thermoactinomycetaceae > Laceyella > Laceyella sacchari. Next base: position 1,511,042 of record NZ_CP103866.1, on the reverse strand, counting down.
GACAAAATCGGTTTTGTCTTTCAAACATCCAACCTCGTTCCTTTCTTGACGGTGCGCGATCAGTTGTTGTTAGTCGCTGAGATTGCCAAAAAACGCGGCACAGAGGCAGCACAAAGAGCTGATGAATTGTTGGCGCACTTGGGACTCGCCCATCGGCGCAACCATTATCCCGAGCAACTGTCGGGCGGTGAACGACAAAGGGTAGCTATCGCGCGTGCGTGGATGAACAGCCCGGAACTGATCCTGGCCGACGAGCCCACAGCCAGCCTTGACTCCAAGCGGGGCAGACAGGTGGTGGAGATGTTAGCGGATGAGGTTAAATCCAGGAGAAAAGCGGCGATCATGGTTACACATGATGAACGAGTGCTAGATCTGTGTGATCGGGTTTTGACAATCAAAGACGGCAAGCTAATTGCAACCGCCTCCCAACCGCTACAACACAACCACCACTAAACCTGCCTGTAACATAAAACGATTTCCCTGATACGGGAAATCGGGTGGTTCTGTCATGCAAACGACACCGCTAAGAGGCGACCGATCAGCAGGAACGAGATGAATTCCTCCGTTTGATGGTGGGCACTTGTTTGCCGATGAAAAAAAGGAGCGGGATAGATAAGGCAATCCCTGCCACGGTAAACGGTGCAAAGATCAGAAAGGTCTTACCTGTAATCCATTGATCATGGAAAGCAAGATACAACAGCAATGAATTGATCGGCAAATTGCAGGCCACTGCCGTCCAGACCCCAGGGCAAGGCCGGCGCAGGGCAATGGTTGCCGCCACGTGGGGGAGAAACACATTTAAGAGCATGGCCAATATATATCCGCAATTCAGATAAGACCACACACTTTCCGGTCCGTTTGACCAGCTTAGATAGGTGAATCCATAAGCAAGAACGGTCAAAACCAAAACGGCAAACCGGAATTCTCGCTTCCCCACTTTGGCATGCCACTTACCCGCTGTTTGCGACCATGCAGGCAACCAAATCGCTTCTTCCAGATTATGCAACGTGACAACAATGGGAAACAACCATTGAAAATATAGAAAAGACAGTTCAAACACGGGTGCATCTCTCCTTATGCCAGAACTGCGCAGTCCAGTGATCCCCTCTTCGGTCGCCGAACCGGTCATTGTCACCTTCGATCATACTCCTTCATCCAGCTGAGTACAAGGTCAAAATGCAGCTGTAAGGACTAACCCGTCTATCTTTCACATATACTGTGGTCGATGGGGAGGTGGAACCGTTGCAGGAAAAGAAACATCCATCATGGAGGCAAATCACCATCGGCACGTTGGCTGGCATCAATCTGATGATGCTTGCACTAATCGCCGGGAAGGAAAGCATCGCCATTGAAGAATCCGTCCCTTCACTAGCTAAAACCCCCGAACACACTGCGGAGCGGGTCGAGTACGGGATGGAATGGGTCAAAACGACTACGGTTCCAGCATATGATCCACCCGCTATGTCAAAAGGCGCGGGTCATTGGGTCGTGGAACAGTACCGCGAAATGGAATACCATTATGATATGAACGGCCGTCTGCTGTTTAAACGGCCCACCAACCAATCCTCCTATATGCGTTATTTCAAACCGCAATAACAAAGCCACTTCATCCGGCGATGAAGTGGCTTTTTCTTTATGTGACAATCTCACTCCAGCACGTGCGAGTGCTGTCAGGGCATCCTTTCATCAAGTGGCACACTCCTTCAAAGAAAAGCGGATCTTTCCAACCCTTGGCCAGCTGGCGCGCTTCTTTAAAATGGTGCATCGCTTCATCCACGCGTTTCTGCTCCAGCTGGATACGCCCCCGCTGATAATGGCCCAACGCCCTTAAAGCGGGAAGATCTTGCTGGATCAATCGTTCCGCCAACCGATTGGCCTCAAGGTAATTCCCCTGATGCGAAGAAAGATGTGAACGCATGGCTAACCACATCGGCTGCTCGCTCTGTTCCAAGGGCAACCGCGACAGCGTCCGTTCTGCTTTGGCGACCTGGCCGCTAGCCATTTCCATCCACACATAGGCAAATAACAACGATTGATTGTCCCGAAACAAAGTTAGCCCTTTTTTGAGCCACAAGATCGCTTCTTCGGTTCGCCCCAACGCCCACAAATTCCAAGCCACGCCGTGATAAGCACCTGCATGCTTTGGGTCCAATCCAAGCAAGCGCTGATACCAAGCCAAAGCTTGTTCATGCTCTCCCATCTCTTCATAATCATGTGCGATTGATTCCAAAATGCGGGGATGATTGGTTTTTTCATATGAAGCCAGCCGCCAAAAAGAGACACTGCTCCATTCTTGACAGTGCCGATAGCAATGGGATAGATAATACATTGCTTCCCAATCGTCTTCATTGATGGACAAAGCGTGATAAAAATACGGAACCGCTTCATGATACTCTCCCAATCGATAATGGCACGCTCCCAGATTAAACCACGCATCCGCATGGTCGGGCAAGAGCGATGTAACCTTGGAAAACTGTTTGATCGCTTTGCGGTCATCCCCCCGCTTAACGGCAATACAACCCAGCATTTGATGGGCGAACCCCACGAAAGAATCATGTGCTTCCGTACTGGCTACGATTTGAAAATGGCGTTCGGCTTCATGCCATTGCCCTTCGTGAAAAAGGCTCAAACCCAGATAAATTCGCCCGAGCAGAAAGTCGGGCTCCTGCTCGACCACTTGTTGAAACAGCTGATTGGCTTCCTTAAACATCGTCAGCCCATAGTAACCTTGCCCCTGCCGAAATGAACGCACCGCCGATTCGTGCAGCCACACCTCTTCTTCGATCTCTTCATCTCCACCGTCTAAATCCGGATACTTCTCCATCAATTTGGTCACTTGTTCCATGATTGCAGCCCAAGACTCCAGCATCTGATCACATGATTTTTTAATTTCACGAAATCGGTTGCGCCATTTGCTTTTTTCTGCAACCGGACTTTTGGGATACTGCGTCTCTATTTCATCTAACGCCTGTTCGACCAATTGTAGCCATTGCTGATGATACATCCCGCTTCCCCCTCGTTATTCCGACATTGCATGTGGTAAGTATGCCCAAATGAGTGGAAAGCCATGTACAACAACAACGCCCCCCCATATGCACATGGAAGGGCAAAAAGCGTGTCACACCAGCACGGTGCCGTGTACTTCTTCTCCCAGCATTTCTACAATATTATTTTCTTCATCCAGTACGGCGACAACCGGTTTATGCGACCGGGCCGCCTGCTCTTCCATCAGCGCATAGGACATGATAATAACGCGGTCACCCGGTTGCACCAAACGAGCAGCGGCTCCGTTCAAGCAAATGACTTTGCTCCCCCGTTCACCGGGAATCACATACGTTTCAAGCCGGGCACCATTGTTGTTGTTGACGATTTGCACTTTTTCATTCGGCAAGATGTCCACTTTGTCCAAAATGTCTTGATCAATGGTGATGCTACCCACATAGTTCAAATTGGCTTCCGTTACCGTCGCGCGGTGGATTTTGGCCTTCATCATTGTTCGGAACATGACTTTTCCCCTCTCCCATCAAGCAGTACGTTATCGATTAGACGCGTTTTCCCGAAGCGCACAGCAACAGCGACGATCAAACGTTGCTCCTTCCATGCGGCGCCGGGCTTTTCCAGCCGCGGATAGGTTAACACTTCCGCATAGTCGATATCGGCCAACGGCGCAGTCTGAATCCGATCTCGCACAAACTGAGCCAACTCGTCGGCGCTAGTGAATTGCTCTTGCGTCCATTTCTGCTCTACTTCCCGCAAAGTCCGGTTAATGACAAGCGCCTGCTTCCTTTCCTCAGGAGACAAATAAACATTGCGGGAACTGAGCGCCAGCCCATCTGGTTCACGCACCGTCGAACATGGGACAATCGTCACTGGGAAATGCAGATCATGCACCATCTGCTCAATCACCGCCACTTGTTGGGCGTCTTTCATGCCAAAATAGGCACGATCCGGGGCCACGATATGAAACAACTTGGTCACAACCGTGGCCACGCCCGCAAAATGACCTGGCCGGGAAGCGCCGCACAAGCGTTCCGTCACTTTCTCCACATGCACCTGGGTCAATGGTTCTGTGGGATACATCTCACTGACAGAAGGGTGAAACAAAAAGTCCACACCGGCCGCCTCGGCAAGCGCTTGATCCCGCTTTAAATCACGCGGGTAGCGATCCAAGTCCTCACCGGGACCGAATTGCAATGGATTTACGAAAATGGACATCACCACGGTGTCACATTCTTGTTTGGCCCGTTCGACCAAGCTCAGATGCCCCTGATGAAGATAACCCATCGTCGGCACAAAGCCAATGATCCCTTGACGATGCGATTTCAACGCCGTTCTCAATTCATGAATGGTTTCTATCGTTTTCATGCGGTTGCTCCTTCTTTCGCTCCATACAATTGCTCCGCTGTTTCGCCAGCCAAGTGCGTCACATGCTCCTCTTGCGGGAACTGGCGATTTTTCACTTCTTGTACATACTCTGCAATCCCCTCAGTCATTATGCGGCCCGCTTGGCGATACACTTTGACAAATGAGGGATGCCACTCACTGCCGAGCGCAAGCACATCATGAAATACCAACACTTGCCCATCGCAATGACGTCCAGCGCCAATGCCAATCGTCGGCACCCGCAACTTCTCACTGATCAGGCGCGCCAACTCTTCGGGGACGCACTCCAGCACCAATGCGCAAATGCCGGCTTGTTCCAGAAGTTGCGCTTCTTCGATCAACCGCTCAGCTGCCGCCAACTCTTTGCCTTGGATGACGTAACCGCCCAATTGATTAACTGACTGCGGAGTCAAACCAAGGTGCCCCACCACAGGGATGCCGGCTTGGGTCAAAGCACGGACATTCTCTATAATCTCCCGACCACCTTCCAGCTTCACTCCGTAGGCTCCGCCCTCTTGCATGAGACGCGCTGCAGCTTTCAACACTTCATCACGCGACAGGTGGGCTACCATAAATGGCAAATCGGCAATCACCATCGCCCTGTTGACACCGCGAGAAACCGCTTTCGTATGGTGCAACATGTCTTCCAGCGTTACCGGGATGGTGGAATCATAGCCCAACACAACCATGCCCAGCGAATCGCCAACCAAAATCATGTCCGCTCCAGCCGCCTCAGCCATCTTCGCCGCTGGATAATCATAAGCTGTGATCATGGCAATCGGTTCATTTGCTTGTTTCATCTTGATTAATGTTCGGGTTGTCACACGTTTTTTAGCTGTGCTCACAAGGAACCCTCCTTTTTCATAGGGCCCTTGGGTCAGAGAAAATAGAAAGCGCCGCTATCAGCCACACAAAGGGACTAAAAGGGCGCCATGCATCCTTGACCGCTTGCTCTGTCTCCGTCCCAAAGGCTCGAAGCAGAAAATGGCTTCTTTGCTTAGTTTGTTCAAATCACACAGGTTACACAGTGCAGCTCCAATTTTTGTGGATGCCGCCTTTTCCCCAGCTATAGGTTAACCAAAATCAAAACACAATGCAATAAATTTCTTTACGATTCATTTCAATGAAGGATGTCCTTCTACAGCAAACCAAGATCACCACAACCATTACCAAATTTCATCTTCATTCCACCAACAGCCAACCAACCTTGCCTCCGCAACGCATGGGGTACGTCCCCGGGTGGATCGGGGTAAATTGGACGGTAGCCTTGCCGTCTGCCAACGGGGTTGAAATCTGGAATTCGTCGATTTGGAGCCCTTGTCCACAATCCGCCTCTGACTTTGACACCACCTGCAATCGCAACGGAATGCCCGCTTTCGCTTGGATCATGCCTGACCATCCGGACTCATCAACAAGGGCTTGTGCCACCTGCATCCCAGTAAGCTGCTCAGCTTGCACCGCTTTAGGATGGTGGGAGTGATGTGACGGCGCGTCAGCCAATATAAACAAACCGACTTGTTGCCACCCTAGTGCAGCCACCATGAGCAGGGTTCCACCCCACATCACCCAATCCCCTACTCCCAAACCCGGTAACACTTCAGCCTCCTCCCTGATTAGCTGAACAAGCAATTGCGTGACACATAAAAACAAAACGGCCATTAACACGATTGTCAGATCTGGCGCTTCTCTCAGCACCATCACACCCAACATGGCCCCCATCATCCCGCCCATAATCCCAGCCACAATCCCATCCACTGCGGCTAACAAACCACTGGGCTTGCCCAACCAATACCCCAGCAACAAGCTGAACAGTATGGCCCATTCCGTCGGCAAAAATAGGTTGCCCCCGAATAAGATTCCCAAAATGGTTCCCGATAGCAGTCCCGCCATCGTCGCGCCAGCCATGGCTACCATCATACCGGTGTGCTTAGACAAGCAAAACCGGTAACGACGTACAAAAATAAGCAGGCGGATGCAACCTACCCCCAACACCATTCCCCCTAAGGCCACTCCCATGCCAAAATCCCCTCCGCCAAGGCAATTCGATTCGCAAATTTCTGCTAATTTACACCAAGAAGGCCCCTTCAATATCACCACAACCATTTTACCATATGCAGCACGTGGCACGCATAGTAGCATCACCGCAATCTGTCGTACTCAAACCGCTCATTTTCGTAATTTGTTACAAATTGTTGCACAAAAATTCCGCAGCCACTTTGCGTAAAACCAGCGCATTTCCCACCATTCATCCCTGAAAAATCTATTATTTTCATTAGAATAAAAGGATTGAAAGACAATTACACAAAAAGCAGGTTACCCATTCGGCATCATATTTTAAAAAATTTATCATTTTTCTGCGATTTAAGGAGGAATTCGCTTCAATTTGTTGAAAAACAAAAATGACCGAGAGGAGGTGACCATTTATGATTCGCAAATTGCACTCTGGCGAACCGCCTCAAGCTTAATTCTTCGCCGCGAAACAAAAAGTGGCCGCAGCAACAAGCAAGATGATTCATTTTTCCAAAATAAAAATAATTAAAATCCTGCGGCTACTCCTTACACGGCAAAGTGATGAGTCTCATCAATCAAGCCCTTCGATTCGATTTGGTTGGGGGGCTTTTTTCTTGATGGCGCCAAAGAAAAAAACATCTAAAGAGATGCCAATCAGAGGCGGTACTTCATATCGAGGAGGGTGTCTGCACGATGGAGTTGGTTGAAAAGCAATTGTACAGGGTTTTTAGCCATTCCCAATCTTTGCTTGGACAAGAAGGGTTGTACTGCATGGCGTCCGATGCGGAAAGAGCACGCCACTATTTTATTGAGCAATCCATTACTGCCGAATTAAAACAAAATCGGAGTTACTATCTCACCCGCTTCAATGAAGCTGCCGATTTTGTGTTTGCGGAGGTATTCGTAAAGCAAACTCCGAGCAAGGAAAATCAACCAACAACCACCTGTCAGTTATGTGAAATGAAAGTGAAAGAATGGTTTCATCCGCATGAAGAATGGGCCCTGCTCTATCTGAAATACCAACGCGGCGAAGTCGTTTCTTTACCTGAAGAGATGGTCAGGTTTATCGTAAAACGGGACATCTTACATGCGGATGCGGTATACATAGAAAAAGTGGATTTCGTCGAAATAGATTAACCATGAATTTATCGCGACCCGCTACCGGTCGCGGTCTTTGTCTGGAATCGTCAACCAGGTAAAAAACCTCTTAAACCAGCGAAGCCCCCGATGAAGCGCGAATAAGAATACGGCCTTGTTTGGCAATGCCTTTTGCCTTACTGATCCTTATTTCCGGCACGAAAATGTCTTTTCGAAATCGGTCAATTCCGCTTCCTGCTTTAAAAACGAGGCCGGCGTTTCCGGTCGAACCTGAGTGACCAAGGCGTCGGCATAGGCTTCGATCCGCATCTGATCATAAAATTTCTCCTTCGGGATCCACGCATCCCCAACCCGTGCTCCCAAGACGGCGCCCGCTATCGCCGCCACCGTGTCAGTATCAAATCCCTCCCGAATGATCGACAGTAGCACCTCGGTCGGTTCAAGATCGTCGCGACAAGACATGAGCAGGGCGTGTAACCCTCCGAGCAAGACAAAACCTTGGTTGGGATGAGCTCTTGTAAACCCTTCTTTCAACTGGGGGCGGGCCCAATCGGACAAACGGCGTCGCATCGCTTCCACCGGCATGTCGATCCATGTGCAAGCCTGAACCATTGCTTCACGAATGGCTGATGAGTTCACCTCATCGATTCGCCAACCTTGTTTGGACATCTCCTGCAATCGCTCTTCCCCTTGCCGGGCAAGCTCCGGTAAAGCGGCAAACCCCGCAGCCCTCGCATCGCGGTGCGTAGCCAGGCTGGATTCGAGCGCGACTTGCCATAAGAGATCAGCCTGTTCAGGCTGGCAATACAAAGCACCCAACGGTCCAATACGCATAGCGGCTCCCATTCCGGCTGATGGGCTACCCGCATGTTCCCCCCTCTCCCCTTTGCGCATGCGATGCAACGCCTCCGTAAAAAATCGGCCAACTCCTCGCCATGCACCCTGTTTCATTCCTTGAACAAGTATGCTTTTCCAAGCGTCCCGGTTCCAGCCTCCTGCAGCCAGACAAAACTGCACCAAGGCCATCGCTTGTTGTGTATCATCTGAGTGCAAGCCGTGTGGACGCAAGCGGCGCCGTTTTTTTTCAGCGATCTTGTCGACGGGGTACGCTGTTGGTAACTCGCTATATTGACCATAAACTTCTTCGATCTCCCACTGCGCCATCCCTCGACAAGGCATCCCAGTACATCTCCCCATGCCAATCCCAATATCACTCCGCGCTTCTTATTTTTCATTTGTTTTATCTCCTTCTCATGTTGTCTTTGCGCTTTATCCTCAATCTGAATATACCAATTTTAACGAAGATCATCGCCAATCATAAAAAACGCCATGCGCCGGCACGCACCGTCACATGGTCTCCTCTCGCTTTAACTTCATATAGCCCTTCAACATCTCCCCGCACTCAACCCGCATGAACTCATTCAAATACTTCACCTGATAACGATATCCCTTGTATTTATACTCTACCAACCGCTCACCAGCCAATTGCACCGTTTGGATGATTTCTCCCTGAGATTGCCGGAAATAATTCCGAATCTCCGCCATATCACGCAAACATTGATCCATGATCTGCTCCAGCTGGTATTGGTATATCTCCCCCATCTTTAGGTGACCCATTTGCTTTTTGTCCCGTTCCAACACACCCAGCAACACTTCCAAATGTGCGTACCGCTTCAATTCCACTTCAAACGTTAGTTGATCTTCATCATACAGCATTGGCATTTCCCCTTTGCATCATATCGGTCGGCCCCGCATTATCGCCCTCTCGGACTTAAATCACGCAACCATCTCCCTTTCATAAGCATATACTCCAACCCCAATCCTTACACGAACATGCCGAAAAAGCCCCTTATGAAAACGGGCTTCTCTATCTTGGGTAAACAGCATCGCTATGTAGGTTGGGCATTCCGCCGGGCCCTGCTAAGGGGCACACCATAACAATAGATTATTATAAGTCTATTCTTTTTTTAAACAGCGTTTCGGCCCATCTCAATACACAAAGCCGACCCCTTTCCAAGGAGGTCGGCTTTTGCCGGCTGATTGTGCTATCTCTGTTTTTTTCCAAACAGGATGGTGAGATCAAATGTCATCTTTCCGATTGTAAATATACCTTGTATCCATTTGTGTTCCTCGTTCGGGTTCCCTAAGGCTCGCTTGCATTATTTTTTAGATTTGGACATAAAAAGCACCCCAATCGGTGAATGAAAAAGGCACAGACAAATAAACCCAACCTCGTCACACATTTAAAGCGGTTGAGTTTCAGTGACTGAGCCTCACATTACCGAAAATGAATGCAGTGGAGCATGACAAAACTACCTCGCTGATCAATATAAGCATCTTATTCTTTTACGTAAATAGTAGCCCTTGAATTAAAAGCGTTATCTTGCATTAAGCTACTAGGGATTGTGCGCCTTGACTTCAGGATTGATCCAGACAGAACTGGCATGCTTATTACTCTTAGGAACCAAGCTGTTGCTGTGAGTTATGGTTGCTCCAGTAAACACCCGACTTGTCAATCGTCGCGCACAAAAAATCCACCGTTCTTTTCCGTCTTTGGTAGACATTTTTCGCGCTTTGAAATGACGCTTCAAATAGTCGAAGGAAACATGGGGATAATCTCCTTTGCGCCGATCATCTTTGCAGTAGACGATTTTTGTTTTGGTCGGATTGGGTTGCAAACGATAGCGTGATAGTCGCCGGTTTATGCTTGCCAATAGCCGCTTGGCCTCGTTTTCACTTTTGCAATGACAAAGAATGTCATCAACAAAACGCCCGAAAGGAATATGTGGATAGTTGGTCTGCATCCATTCGTCAAACGCATGATAGAGGTACAGGTCGGCCAACAGATGGCTAATAACCGCTCCCGGGGAGACTCCCGCACTTTTGAATAAAACACCCCGGTTGTTTTTTTGCGGATTTTTCAACCACCGTTCGATATAGAGCGACACCCACTTTTGATCTGTGTATTTTTGAATCATTGGCAACAGCTTGGCGTGATCTATCGAATAGAAAAAATCTTTGATGTCCAGGCACAATACCCAATCATGTTGCAGGCACCGTTTGCTGGCCGCTTCCACCGCATCTGCGGCGCTTTTTCCGTTTCTGTTAAACAGATTGTCATGGAAGATGGTCGACACTCTCGGCTCCAGATGATTGATCACCACATATTGGGCGATTTGATCGGTCACAGTAGGAATGCCTAATATTCTCCAACCGCCTCCAGGCTTATGAATAGAGATTCTCCGTAAGGGGGTGGGGACATAATCACCTGACGCAAGCCGTTTCCATAATCGGGTCAAATTTCCTTCCAAATCGGCTTCAAATTGCCGAATCGTTTGCCCGTCGATTCCGACCGATTTGGTCTTGCGAGCTCTTTCGTACGCATGGCGAACCGCTTCTTTCGTGATCCGGAATTTGGTTTTTCCGCTTTGACTCAACGGGTGTCCTCCTTTCACCCAGCATCTCACATACCCGAAAAATTGAAATATACCACAATTTACGCCATAACGCTCGCGTTTGCTTGTGCGGCCGGAAGAAATGGGCAAACTCTATGGCAAAAGGCATAAAAAAACGCCAGCCGGCAACATTCACTTTTACCAACTAGCGTCTTTTTTCCTCCCTTTTTCTCGTTCACTCATTCACCCGCCACTCGATCTCAGCCGAATAGACGGGTACCACGCCTTGTTGTGTCCGCAACAGCAACGCCCCTTGTTCATTCAATTCTTGGGCGATGCCGGTCAACGTTCCCTGCGTGGTACGGGCAGTGATCTGTTTCCCCAGCATTCCTGCTCTTTCTTGCCATGCTTTTCGAATCGGGCCGAATCCTTGACGCAAATACATTTGGTACCTGCGTTCCAACTCGTACAATATCCCCGCTGCCAAAGATGCGCGATGTACTGGACGGTCACACTCATGCATCAAAGAGGTCCCCACATGCTTGAGCCAATCGGGCCAGTCGTCGGTTTTCACGTTGACATTGATCCCCATCCCCATGATCACATAATGGATTTGATCTTGTTCACCGCGCAATTCCGTTAATATACCGCACACTTTCTTACCGTGGATGAGCAAATCGTTAGGCCACTTAATCTTCACAGGCAATCCCGTCGACTCAGCCAGCGCCGCCTGCACGGCAACTGAAGCAAGCAATGTCAAGTGTGGTGCATGGCTCAATGGAATGGGCGGGCGCAGGATCATGCTCATCCAAATCCCTGTGCCTGGAGGAGAGTGCCAAGCGCGCCCCAATCTGCCGCGCCCCTGCAACTGCTCTTCGGCGATAACCACTGCCCCTTCCGGAGCGCCTTCCCTCGCCCATTGGTGCGCCACGATTTGCGTGGATTCCGTTTGCGCCAGATACTTTATCTCACGTCCAAACACGTCCGTCTGCAAATGCGGATATATTTCTTCAGGAGCCATCCGATCCGGCCGATGTACCAATCGGTAACCGTGGCGCGGACGTGCTTCAATCTCATAGCCTTCTTGTCTCAATTCTTCAATGTGTTTCCAAATCGCCGCCCGGCTAACGCCCACTTTTCGGCTGATTTCCTCACCCGACATAAAAACGGCGTCGTTTGCAATCAAGACGCGGATCAATTCATTGCGTATACTTTGCCCCAAATTGACACCCTTCCTTCAACAATGCTTCTCTTTCATTTGGAATCCGTTGCAACGCCGCTTGTTCTGCAAGGTAAGCCAACGTGCGACCCACCCACGGCCCTGCTTGGCGGCCTGTCTGGCGAATCAGATCCGTCCCGGAAACGGCCAATTCCCGCGTGTGTTTGACTGGCATCGCCCGCCACCACGCTGCCAACTTCATCTCATCTGGATCTTCCGGCCGCCTTAACTCCAGCAAGCAAGCCAATTGCCCCGCTCGCTGAAGCGCATCAAGGCCAAAGCGATATAAACGGCGTTTCCATTCCTCATCCGTTTGCCGCTGCCAAGTCAATCCCAACTGCATGCAAGCGCTGATCGCTTCTTTGTCCCGAGTGGCCAACTTCAGCTGATTCAATCTCGCCGCCAGACCGGCCATGTCTGTTTTGCACAGTGACAGCAGGTAACTCCAGCGGACAATCCTGTCCCGCACCCAGTCAAACCTTTCCAGCCTTTCTATGGCAAGCTGGCGCCCGTCTGCCCACTGGCAAAACGGGGGGAGATGGGCAAAAAGTCCAGTGTCAGCCAGAATCTCCAACCCAGCGGATGGAGCCATTGCCTTCCACATTTTTTCCAGCTCAGACACCACCCGTTCGACAGATAAAAACCGGCATTCCCGTTTCAGCTGGACCATCGCCTGTCTTGCTTCTGCATCGAGAGAAAACCCGAACTGCGCCACAAACCGCGCGGCCCGCAACATTCTGAGCGCATCTTCTTGAAACCGCTCCATGGGATCTCCAACGGCTCGTATCACTTTCGCTTCCAAATCAGACATTCCCGAAAAATAATCAATCAATTCTCCGTGCCGATCTTGGGCCATGGCATTAACCGTGAAATCGCGCCGAGCCAGATCGAGCTTCAAAGAAGATACAAAAGCGACTTGGCTTGGACGCCGCCGATCCTCATACTCCCCTTCGATGCGAAACGTCGTCACTTCGATCGGCAAGTCGTTATGCACGACCGTAACGGTGCCATGTTGCAAGCCGGTAGGCGCCGTTCGCGGGAATATCGCTTGCACCTGCTCCGGCCGCGCCTCTGTCGCTACATCATAATCTTGCGGCTGACGTCCCATCAGCTCATCTCTGACGCAACCACCCACAAGGTACGCGGCAAACCCCGCTTGCTCTAGCTTCTCCATCACCCACAACGCCGCTTGTTTGCGCTCATCCATCTCATTTCCTCCGTCCAAAACCTCTCTGACGAATTAGCGGGACAACACCTTCGCATATAACTGTTCATATTGATCCGCAATTTTCAAGCCACAAAACTCCTGTTTAACACGGTCCAAACCCGCTTGCGAAAAATTTTGGTGCAACGCATCGTCTCTGAGCAACATCAACGCGTATTGAGCCATCTCTTCAATCGCGCCGACTGGCGCCAGAAAGCCGTTTTGCCCATGTGTCACCACTTCAGGGATACCCCCGGCGTTGGAGGCGATCGTAGGCACACCACAAGCCATTGCTTCCAGCGCAACCAAGCCAAAGCTCTCTTTTTCGGACGGCAACAGCAGCAAATCGGCCAATGAAATCAATTGGGCCACTTCATCCTGTTTGCCTAGGAAAACCACTTTATCATCTAGGCCTAGCTCCTGCACCCGCTGGATCACTTTGGGCATTTCCGGCCCTTCCCCTACAAGGAACAACCGTGCAGGAATTTCGCTTGCCACCCGATGGAAGATTGAAATCACGTCCAACGGGCGTTTCACTGCCCGGAAATTGGATATATGTAATAACAGTTTTTCCGTTTTTTCACAGCAACGATCCCGCAACGGTTCCACATCGCGAGGGTAATACACACGGGTGTCAACGAAATTATAGATCCGTTCGATTTCCTTGTTCACACAAAACAACTCTTCTGTCTGTCTAACCAGATCGTCTGACACCGCCGTCACAGCATCGCTGTTCTGAATTCCGAAACGAATCACATCGCGCAATGAGGGATCTTCTCCCAACACCGTGATGTCTGTCCCGTGCAAAGTCGTCACCACTTTGAGATGGTCGCCCACCATCTGTTTCGCCAGCACAGCAGCAATCGCGTGCGGCACCGCATAGTGAACATGCAAAAGATCCAACTGGTACTCTTTGGCCACTTGCGCCATTCGGCTGGCAAGGGACAAATCATACGGCGGATATTTGAAGACTGCGTAGCGGTGCGCCTCCACTCCGTGATAACGGATATTTTGATGAAACCGCCCCAAACGGAACGGCATGTCATAAGTGATGAAATGGATGTCATGGCCTCTTTCAGCCAACAATTTCCCCAATTCGGTGGCCACAACCCCCGATCCTCCATGTGAAGGATAACATGTAATCCCAATGCGCATTTGGCATCCTCCCGCTCTTCTCGCTTTATGCCTCAATCAATGATGTTTTTTTCAATGGCGTCGGGCTTTTTAACGCTTCCCCATAGAGCGAACCGATCTGGTGGCCCCATAACTGGTCACGGCCGCGCACCATTGCTAAATACGTTGGGCTGTTTAGCGGGGTGCCCACTTCTCCCTCTTTCGGGTTAAATTGGCTTTGATAAGCCAAAATCGATTCCATTTTCTGTTCGTAAACATCACTGATATCCACAATCACATCAGCTGGATGGACATCATTGATGAAATAATAATACAATTGATGAACACGATGGGCTTCTTCGTCCCCAGGTGTCTTTTTTTTGCGAATCCCCGCGTCAAAAACAGCCTCTTTCACCATGCGGCTACATGCCACATGATCTGGATGCCGATCTTCAAAATATGGGGCCAAAACCACCTTGGGCTTATACTGGCGAATCACTTGTGTCATCTTGTCGATCTGCTCTCTTCCGCCCAAGCCGCGGTCGGGAAAAGCCAAATCGATCACTTGCCCGACCCCTAAGATGGCGGCAGCCCGCTTCGCTTCCATGCGTCGCCGTTCCACGGTCCCGTTTGAAGACAGCTCCGCTTCGGTCAGATTGCAAATGGCGACGCGGTAGCCCTGTTTCACATGTTTGGCCAAAATGCCACCCGCTCCGATTTCTACATCATCGGGATGTGCACCAAACGCCAAAATATCTACGGTATTCATCTATGTTCCCTCTCCTCTCCCATTACCGGGTTGGATTGACCAGCTCGCGCCACGACAGCTCGCCTTCTTTGACGGCCCGAATCATGATTTCCGCCGTCGCTAGATTCGTAGCTACTGGAATATTTTGGACATCGGCCAATCTCAACAAAGCCAATATGTCCGGCTCATGCGGTTGCGCGGCCAGCGGATCGCGGAAAAAGACGATCAGATCCATGCGGTTTTCTGCTACCAACGCTCCGATTTGTTGATCCCCACCCAGCGGCCCAGATAAAAAGCGATGCACCTGAAGTGACGTCGCCTCCGCAATGCGCTTGCCGGTTGTTCCGGTAGCAAAGAGGCAGTGGGGCTTAAGCAACTCTTCATAAGCGATAGCGAATTGCACCATTTGCTCTTTTTTTGCATCATGCGCAATTAAAGCGATATTCATTGGGCTCCCCCTTTTCAATGATGACGTCACATACGCGCCAAGGATGATGCATGCGTAAACAAGGCGGGCGTGCCACCTGTATGCCAAAATAATACCCGTTTTGATTTATCGGCTGTTTTCGCCAATTGGTCGAGCATTCCCGCCAACGCCTTTCCTGTGTATATCGGATCGACCAAAATCCCTTCCGCGCGGGCCAACTTCCGAATCGCTTCATTCCCCGCCGGTGAGGGCGAGCCGTATTTGCGACCAATGTATTGATCGAACAGCGCGTCGGCCGGCGCCAATCCAGAAGCTGCCGGATGGTTGATCTCTTTACACAGCTGGCGCATGAAACGGTTCACCTCTTGCTCCGTCTGCTCTCGCTCTTGCCAGACACTGATCCCGCGGAAACGGGTGGGGGTTTGGGTCAGGTTTCGCCCGACAGCAAGCCCGGCCAACGTTCCGCCCGTCCCCACCGCCACATAGATTTCATCAAACGGTGGCAATTTCTGCTGTTGCCGTTGCCGCTCCAGCTCGTACCATGCGGTGACATAGCCGTAGTCTCCTCTTCCGGTAGAGCCTCCCACGGGAATGATAAACGGCTTTCTGCCCAAACGCTCTGCCGCAAACGCTTTTTCCCGCATCACCGCAAGCAAGCCATCTGAACCGTACGCCCCAGTCGCAAACAATTTCGCGCCGAGCAATTGATCCAACAACAAATTCCCCTGCACATCGCCTAAGCGGTTACCCGCAAAGCACAACCAAGTTTCCAAGCCAGCTTTGTTAGCGGCTGCCACTGTGAGGCGGGCGTGATTCGACTGGGGGCTTCCCCCCGTAATCACCAAATCACATCCTTCATCCAATGCTTGTCCCAGCAAATACTCCAACTTGCGCAGTTTGTTGCCGCCGAATGCCAATTCCGTCATATCATCCCGTTTGATCCACAGGCTGGCTACCCCCAGTTCCGCCCCCAGATTGGCTAGCGGCATCAACGGGGTATCTCCGCTCAGCAACGGATACCTTGGAAACGCGTTTTTCATTGGATCCCCGCTCTCCTCTAAGCGAAATCAATCACATTTTCCAAACCGTACACGAGCCGGTCTTGATCCATCACTTTTTCAACCGCTAATTTCACACCTGGCATAAATGATTCGCGATTGAAAGAATCGTGGCGGATGGTCAACAGTTGCCCTTCGCCGCCAAACAGCACCTCTTGGTGCGCGATCAACCCTGGCAAACGCACGCTGTGAACGCGAAAGCCCTGAGTCAACCCTCCACGCGCACCGTGCAGCAGTTCTTTCTCTTCTGGGTGCCCCTGTTTGATCTCGGTTCGCGTCTCACTGATCATCTCGGCCGTCTTCATTGCCGTGCCTGAAGGAGCATCTAATTTCTGATCATGGTGGTATTCCACAATTTCGACATGAGGCAAGTATTTGGCCGCCTGCCGGGCAAACACCATCATCAAAACGGCGCCCAGCGCAAAGTTAGGCGCGATGATCGCCCCTACACCTTTTTCCGCACACAGCTCGGATAGCTCTTGTACTTCAGCTTCCGACAATCCGCTTGTGCCCACCACCGGCCGCACACCTTTGCTGATCGCCAACACCATATGTTCTTTCACTGCGTGGGGAGTGGTGAAATCGACCCACACATCTGCTTCATGCTTTTCCAGTGCTTCTTGCGCCGTCGCATAAAACGGGGCCCCAATCGGATTGAAACCCAATGCTTCACCGACGTCTTGTCCAGCGTATGTGCGCGAAACGCCAGCAACCAACTCCAAATGATCGTATTGTCGCATCATTTTTATTACCTCTTGCCCCATGCGCCCACTGGCGCCGGCAACGATGACTCGAATACCCATGGTGTCATTTCTCCTCTTCTCTGTTGTCTCCATTATTTTCCTTCCTGATCAATCCGTGTCCAACGATTCGCATCACGCGTGCGATATTTTTCCATCACCCCATCAAAGGCCTTCTCCAAGTCGATATTGAGCGAATTGGCAAAACAGGTGACGATAAACATAATGTCGCCCAGCTCACTTTCGAGGCTGTTTTCTTCTTCGCCGGGCTTTTTTGGTTTTTCCCCATAGCGATGATTCACTTCACGGGCTAATTCCCCCACTTCTTCCGTCATCCGCGCCAGCATAGACAACGGCTGAAAATAGCCCTCTTTAAACTGGCTGATATACGCGTCTACTTCTTGTTGCATCTCTTTCAATGTTTTTTCCGCCATGTTCTTATACCTCCAACCACACTGGCAATATCGCATTCACTTCGTTTGGACAGCCAACGGATGTTCGGTTGCGGGCCATCTTCATGGTCAAGACCCTGCGGTGACCTGCCTGATCTCTCTAATCATTCCATAAATCGCTCACAGCCGCCACCCCAAAACCAACCCTTGCCATTACAAACCGATGGTTATCGATACCACTTATTTATTTATAGTAACCATGCCGTAGCCAATAAACAAGCAGTTAATCAAAAAACCCCCATTCAGGGAAAATAAAGCTTGTCCAAATACAGCCTAAAGCTATGTTTTCGTCCGGCGCTTCTTGACTGCGCTTCAAGAAGATACGCCGCCACGTTAAAATCATAACACATTAGCGCTTTTCTCCATGTTTCCCTCATTGATGTCACAAAATAGGACATGTATAATATAGCGGGATTAAATGATAAACAAAGAGGCGGTTAAGATGAAATTTACGGGGATTGAACATGCTAGGAACATCTTTTTGATTTTTTTGGGAGCTTTCATTTTTTCTGTGGGGATCAATTATTTCGCCATTCCCAGCCAATTGGCCGAGGGGGGATTCACCGGGATAAGCTTGTTGCTGTACTACGCCTTCGGATGGTCGCCCGGTATGGTCATTCTGGTGTTAAATATTCCGCTTTTGTTCATCGGGTACCGCGTGCTTGGCAAGCGGACATTCTTTTATACGTTGGTCGGAATTGGCGCCTCATCCTTGATGTTGGAGCTGACCGTACCCATTGTCAAACTGTGGGGTGCACCTCCCAAAGACCTGCTCTTGTGCGCATTGTATACAGGCGTCTTGGTAGGAGCTGGACTCGGTATCATCTTTCGAGTCGGCGGCACGACCGGTGGTGTAGACATTATTGCGCGGATCGTGCAAAAATATTTTGGCTGGAGCATCGGCCGAACCATGTTTTTGTTTGACTTTGCTGTCATTGCCAGCTCCGTTTTTTTGATCGGCTTGGATATGGCCATGTATACTTTGGTTACCGTCTTTATCGGCGCACAGGTGGTAGACTTTGTGGTGGAGGGCTTGAACGCTTCTAAAGCGGCCACCATCATCACCAACCATCCGCAAGCACTCGCCCGCACCATCACGCAAAAAATGAATCGCGGCGTCACCATCTTAAACGGCAAAGGGGGATACACCGGCCACGAAAAAGAAGTCTTATATGTGGTTGTCGGCCCAAATGAACTGCCAAAGTTAAAAGATACGGTGACCCAACACGACCCTTATGCATTTGTCGTAGTGCACGACGCCAAAGATGTGTTGGGTGAAGGATTCACATACGGAAAGTGACCCCTGGCTGGCAGAACCGTTTACGTTGGTGCTGGATTGGATTCGGCCCGATAACGGAGCCAAGCGACATAAGCTAATACGGTGACGATCATCAGCGCCAGCCAATAGGTAAGCGAAATCGCTTCCCCTTCCTTCCACCGATGGACTGTCGCCATCACATCCCGCTCGGTACCATAAAACAGCGGATAAAGCAACTGTTCAAACTGCCCCAGCGCAACGGCCAAACGATCCAGCTGCTTTTCCTTACGCATATAAGCGATCAAGGAGTCCATTTTATGCACAACAAAAGGACTCTTCGCCACGAGCAGCGCGGGGCGGACGAGTTGCGCCTTCTGATGCAACGCTTCGATTGCTTGGCGGGCGCGTTGCCGGTCTTTGCGTCCAATGGCTTGCTTCGCTGTGGCCACCTCTTCTTTCATCGGCAGATAAAAACGTTGCCACAACGGTTGATTGGGATGGGACAGAGCATCAAAAGCCAGGTGCATCCGTTCAGCCGCCTGGGAAAGTTCCTTCCGATTCGGTCGAATTTGATTTAAGCCCCATTCCAATTCCATCAATACTCCACTCAAGTTGTGTACTGCTTCCAGCGACAGGTTTTCCGCCAGCCAATCTGCTTGGGAAAAACGCCTTGCCAACACCCCTAAATCCTCACGTGCTTCCAGCCATTGTGCTGATTCCACTTCCCGTTCGATTTTCCCCGCCAACTGGGTCCATTCTTCCCTTTCCTGCTCCACCCCTTCCGCCTGCACGACGGCGGGATGGACGATCAGCCACAGCAGAATCATCGCCAGGCCCTTACCCATCCACCGCAAATGCACCTTGAAGACACACTCCTCCCGTTCACTAGTCTTTGGTACAAGACTATTCCCTTCAGGTATCGGAATATGTCTGTAACCCGGGAAAAAAGAAAAACCGGGCAAATTCCCGGTTTCTCGGTAAACGCTTATGAAGATCGCGGCAGGGGTAAGTCTTGCGAGCGCCATTTGCTCGGCAACATCGCAAAAATCGAAAACAACAACAACGTAGTCAAGCTAAGCAAGAGCGTGAACCAACCCACCACATGGTCAAGCGGTTCCAATGACATTGCCAGCCAAGGATGAATATCCAACCCATAGTCCAATCCGTCGTTGAGCAGCGTCCACGCGGCGACGATGAGAATCTCCCGCTGGCCATACGTGTAAAAAGGAGCGTACAGAATAGCTTGCGCGGCCATCCCCAAATGGGAAAGCACCAACATCCAATGTTGCCACGATAGGGAATCCATCATCGGACGCACATCTAGGTAAGCACCCCAAAATATCATCACCACAGCCCAAATGCCGTATTTAAACAAGGTGATCGAAGCAAAAGCCTCTAACAGCGGACTACGGCGCGAGCACAGGTACAACAACAACACAAAAGTAAAAAAAGTGCTCGCCGTCGGGCTATCGGGGACAAACAGGGTTAACACCTTGGGCTCTGTCAAAGCCAACTGCTCTTTGTACCAATAAAATCCATAAATGGACCCCAAAAAATTAACAATGAATAATATCCATAAGACGGTGCGTTTTCTGAGCATGGACAGTACATAGTGCATAGCATCAGACACTGACATGGATCCACCCACTTTTTATTATGCAAAAGCCTGGTTACATAGATGTAACCAGGCTTTGTGCTAAATTATTGTTGTTTTTGCTTCATGAGCCATTCTACAAGAATTCGCTTCTCTTCTTCACTGCCTTGGAACATGCCCGCAGGCATCGCTGTTCCTTTACCTTCATCAATGTACTTGGTGATTTCCTCAGCGGTGTGACGGTTACCTGTACCGATCAGCGTAGGACCGTTTTTCCCTTCCAGATTGTCACCGTGACATTTGATGCATGCGTTTTTCGCGTAAATTTGATATCCTTGTTCGTCTTGGGCTATTACTTTAGTATTTTGTGGTGTTTTACCGATAGCTGATTCCAATTGCAATTCGTGCTCATATTCCGCCGCCCATGTCAACGCGCAAATCGCAACAAGCGTAACCAACATGATGCCAACTGGCACCGGACGTTTGATCGGGCGACGTTCTTTCGTACCATCCAGCCATGGAGCGAGCATCAAAGCCATAAACGCAATCCCTGGCAGGATAACAGTACCAATCACTACGAATTTACCAGCAGCCCATTTGTACTTCAACAACTGGTACAAGAAGAGGAAGTACCAGTCAGGTACAGGCAAGAAACCGGTGTTCGTCGGATCCGCCAGTTCTCCCAATTCAGGTTCATGGGCCATGACCAGTGTCATAAAACCAACGAGGAAGACGGCTGCAACCATCCACTCTTTCAGAAGGAAGTCGGGAAAGAAAGCTTCCGTTCTACCAGGAAACTCTGAGTAGTCCTTGGGATACATCTTTGGACGGTCTGCACGAACGCGCGAGTCTCCCACATAGTGGACTTGTGTATGGTTTCCGTCTTGATTATGTGCCAAGTGGATCCCTCCTCACGCGTAGACCTTATAGCGGTCCAGAAATGCCCTGACGACGAATGAGAATAAAGTGTACACCCAACAATGCGAGTAACGCAGCTGGGAGGAAGAACACATGTAACGCGAAGAAACGAGCAAGTGTTTGCGCACCTACGATGTCTCCGCCTTGCAGGAAGATAGCGATGTATGGCCCAATCACTGGTACGGATGCGGCAATCTCGACCCCTACCTTGGTAGCGAAGTATGCTTTGTTGTCCCATGGCAAGAGGTATCCTGTAAATCCGAGACCCAGCATAACTGCAAAAATCAACATACCTACAACCCAGTTAAATTCACGCGGGTGTTTATAAGAACCGGTGAAAAAGACACGCAGGGTATGTAGGAACAGCATCACAATAGCGACACTCGCACCCCAATGGTGCATCCCCCGAACGATTGCGCCCATGGCGATTTCGTTCTGCAGGTAGTTTACACTTGCGTGAGCGTTTACAATGTCTGGAACATAATACATCGCCAAGAACATACCGGACAGTATTTGAATAACGACAACAAAAAATGTCAGTCCACCAAAGCAATAAATAAATGCTGAGAAATGGTGGGCAGGGTTAACGTGTTCCGGTACTTCATGGTCGGCGACATCGCGCCAGATCGGCGTAATATCCAGACGCTCGTCCACCCAATCATAGATGGCGCGCAGCATCCGCTACACCTCCGTTTCAAGAGCCATTAAGCTTTCTTTAGTGGTCCGATCAGCAACTTGCCGTTTTCGATCTTGGTTTCATACCGATCCAACGGTTTTGCTGGAGGAGTACCTGGAACATTTGTCCCGTCCTTCGTATATCGTCCAAAGTGGCAAGGACAGAAAAATTCATTTTTGAATTGTGGGTTGGTATTGTAGCTTACGGTACAACCCAAGTGTTTGCACACTGGAGAAAGGGCCAGGATTTCGTTGCCCTCCTTCAATACCCATGCCGTCATGGTTTCCCCTTTTGGTGGTTCATACCAACCATCTTTGCGGTGAATGACGAACTTCACGCTGATGGGGGTATCGGTGATCTCATCTACCTTGAGACCCACATCCAAAAAGTTTCCTGCTTCTCCTTTTTTCAGCATAGGATCCACAGCGAAACGCACCATCGGGAATAGCAGTCCCGAAGCGAGGAAACCGGCTGTCCCACCTAACGTATACGTTAAGAATTGGCGGCGGGAAACTTTCTTACTCACGACTTGTCCGACCTCCTTCTATACGGCTTCAACCGTCCACTCGGACCGGAATCTTTGTTTTGCTAGGACACTGACTATCTTTTACTAGGACATATACATGATAGCGAAAGGTGGGTGATAAAGTCAAGGAACCGCTGTGACTTTGAGCGGACAAAATCGGGACGTTTTAATGACAATTTAAGCATGATTTTGCCACACTTCCAGCACTTTTTGGTAAAGCTGGTCTTTGGCCTGTTCCAAATGCGCCTCGCGCCCCTCCTGTTCGCCCTGTTCAACCGTGTGTTTGATGATGACTAATCCCGTTTTTTCTGCAAACGCTTCCTGCAAATCTTCCATGATGGCCGCGTGAGCCCGGTCCGCAAGCAGAATGAGATAGGTGAAACCAGAGTTGGCCATCTCTTTTATTATTTCATTTATGTAAGGTTTAAACACCTCCGGATTTTGACCAATGTATGAAATGGCGGGTAGCAACAAAAGCCTGCCCCTTAGTTTTTCCTCCAAATCGTTTGCTAATTCGTCGATAAACAAACTTTCATCCACTTGCAACATCTTGCCTGTGAGCCGCACTGTGGATATAGGCAACAAGAGCGTGTCCACATAAGCCGCCACGCTGCCCCATTGTTCCCGGTCGATTCCTTTTAAAATCATGTCCGTTCCTTCTTTCCAAAGAAAAATGCTCAGCTACATGCTGAGCATTATACAGCAAAACATATCAGGACTCCAGTATCTTGACCCATTGTTCGCTGAGCCGTAAAAATGTTTCTTCGTCTCTTGCTTGGAGCGCATGGTCAATCCGCTTGTACAGCTCTTTGCGTTGAAATTCTTTTACCGCTTGGTCTAGGATGATCTCCGCGAACAGACTGAGCAAATGGTCTTGCACCAAGTCATGTTTTTCCATGGGGTTTCCCTCCAATATCGCGGCATATTCGGGACATGCGGCTCGGTCTTTAAAGTGAAGCCCAATATAAACTTCTTCGTTCGGATTCGTTCGGATATCATAAAACGCCGTCTCAACATCTGTACCTACGCGTTTGTTTTTAGTGAATCGAAAGGGAATCATCTTACTGCACTTCGCCGAGATGATCATCGTCTTCGGCAGATGGCGGACATGATCAACGAAATGCACCCTTGAAAGCAACCGTTCATTGGAAGACAAGAATTCAAGCAACCACGCAGCTTCTTTTTTTTGCAGCTCATAACGATTCAAGAACCAACGAATAAACTCTTTTTTCTCTTGAATAGTAACGCTGCTCTCCATTCTTACCCCTCACCTACTAAATTATTTGAATATTTAGTCTATTGCTGGGTTATGTTACGCAGAAACATCGGTTAGTTTCTGGTAACAATATAATTCGACTGATTTCGCCTGTTTTCCTGCTCGTCAGCCTAATTTCAAAAATCGATCTTCGATGACTTTTTCCCTAAACGCAGTGATCCCCCGCAACCATTTGGCCCCCATCGGAGTCAGTGACAGGTAATGCACTTCCCCGTCCACCCCTTCTCGCAAAACACCCAGATGCACCAGCATGCGCACCACTTTGTCAAACAAGCTTTCTTTCGTCTCATAATAGTATGGAGCCAACCATGGATCAACCGCTTGGTAAACCACTTCCGTCATCATCCACCCCGGATGGCACAAAGAGCTGATCCAACGAAGGATGATAGGAAGGTGCGGAATGGGTTTGCGGTACAACCGGATGAAAAACCTGACCATTTCTTTGCCTACTTCTTCTTGTTGATTTGTTTTCCCGCTTTTTTCTACGTTCAAACGCAAATAACCCTCTCGATCTTCTATAATATAACCTTGATAAAAAGCATAATCGTACAAGAAGGAAAAACGATCAGGATACTGATGGTATCTTCTGCCAAAGCCAAACCTGGGTCCCTTTTCAGTAATCGGCTTTTCTTCAATGGCCATCTTTTGCAAAATATACTTCTGCTGTTGTTTGTAGATGGACCCATCCACTGTCAGCCGAATGTCCTCCTTGCCCAAAATATCGAGAAACAGTCGCAAATCCTCCATCATTTGCCCCTGCTCATCCCGATAAAACGACGGCTTCGACATCAACCGGAAATGGGGTTGCACATAAGGTTCCAAAAAAATGTCACACATCTGTTTGCCCAGATCAGATGGCAAATGGTAGAGGTATTGCGTCCGATGCGAATACCCTGGAAACAGCCAACCCCGCTTTAAGGCACCGACAACCAATGACCGCGGCTCCCCATCCATTCCGTCCAGTGCCGCTCTCCCTTTGGCCAATAACTCCTCAAATGTGTACGCCGGGCTTTGGTCAAACACGAGCAGTTGCAAAAACCGTTGCTCAGCTTGCGACAATGTGCTGATTTGGGAACGCAACTGGTTTTTCTTGCCGAATTGTTGCAACAAGGCGCAGATCAAATCATTTTTGGAATGCTGATTATTTGTTTGACAACCATAAAACCGGGTCAATTGTTTCAATTGTTCAATATCGGCATAGGTTAACCAATCTGCAATCCTCACCATCTTCCCATCCTCTCGTTTCTGTCATTATTCCTATTTTTGACAAAACGAGAGCGAGATAGACTTAAGTGGTTGAAGAAGGCAACTTTTTTTCTTCCCTCTGCGCCTGCCCGAGGTGACGGGGTTCATCCTCCCTCACATAAAATAAACGCCCGAGGATGAACATGCCTAGCAGCATGCCAAACAATTCAAAGGAGGTAAAAATCCTTCCGGGAAGAAACAGCGCCAACATATCATCCAACAAGCCTTGCCAATCTCGAATGATCTGCTCGAGCCACTGGGGAAACGGCAGGAAGAATGTCCCGTGCAACAGCCCGAAGGTGCCGATCATCTGGGCCGGGGTGAGGGCGTGCGCATGTTTGGCGGCGGAACCCAATCCCATATAGAGCAGGCACGTGCCCACTCCTATTATGATGGCCGTCCATTCCCCCATTTTTTCCGAAAGCAAGGGATTGGGATACCACATGGAAATCATCCAGGGAAAGAAGCCGTTTTTCAAAGCGATTAATATCCCCACCACTAGCAGGATTTCACAGCCCAACCGGCTCATGTGCTTGACCATCGGAAACCACCTCACCCCACTTTTATGAATCTAATCCACAAAAAAGAACCGCTCTATGTGAGAGCGGCTTTGCACAGGACGTACAATATTGGATAGGAGTGGAGAGAAACCATACTGTATATCCAATTATACGACTGGAGCAGGACAAGGTCAATCTTTTTTTGCAATTTTCTGATTGATATTTTCTATAACTGCGCAATTAGACCCGCAAAACCAGGGAAAGAAACATCAATGGCTTCCGTCCCTTCCACCACTACATCACCAGACGCGGCAAATCCGGCAATCGCCATGGCCATGCCGATGCGATGGTCCCCATGGCTGTGGCAATGTCCACCACTGAGTTGCGTTCCCCCTTCAATTATCAGTCCATCTTCCGTCTCTTCCACGGACGCCCCCAGTTTTCTCAATTCCTTCGCGGTGGTTGCGATTCGGTTGGTCTCTTTGACTTTTAACTCTTGCGCATCCTTAATCACCGTCGTGCCGTGGGCTTGCGTCGCAACCACTGCCAAAATGGGAATTTCATCAATCAAGCGCGGAATCAATGCTCCCCCGATCTCCACTCCATGCAGGTTATTACATGAGACCGTCACATTGCCGACCGGTTCATTGCACCAATGAGCAGTGATCTCTGTATGCACCTCGGCACCCATCATCCGCAAAGCATCCAATATGCCTGTTCGCGTTGGATTGAGGCCAACATGTTCCACTGTGACTCGGCTACCTGGTACCATCAATGCCGCTACCAGGATGAAAGCAGCCGACGAAATGTCACCAGGCACCCGCACCTTGGTTCCGGTCAGCGTTTGACCCCCTTTGAGCCTCACTTCCGTCCCCTTCGCCTCTAGTTCCACTCCAAACCCAGGCAACATGCGTTCTGTATGATCCCGCGATTGGGATGGTTCACGCACAACCGTGTCCCCTTCGGCATTTAACCCCGCCAACAGCAGACAAGATTTCACCTGCGCGCTGGCCACGGGACTTTCATATGTGATCCCCTGCAACTCGCCACCCCTCACACCAATGGGGGTGAACCGGCCTTCTTCCCGGCCGTCAATGCGCGCGCCCATCTTTCTTAACGGATCCACAACCCGCTTCATGGGTCGCCTAGCGATGGACTCGTCACCGATCAAAGTGGAATAGATCGGCACTCCAGAAAGGATACCCAACATCAATCGGATTGTCGTACCGGAGTTGCCTACATCCAGTGGGGACGTCGCTTCTTTCAACCCTTCAAAACCGCGCCCGCGCACACGAACCGCCGTTTCGGACAAACGTTCGATCTCCACGCCCATCTGCTGAAAACAGCGGATGGTGCTCAAGCAATCCGCTCCGGGCAAAAAACCTTCAATCTCTGTCGTTCCATTGGCCACCGCGCCAAACATGATGGAGCGGTGGGATATAGATTTGTCTCCCGGCACGGTGACAGTAGCGCGAAACGGTTTGCGCTGTGATGTACGAATCATGGATGATACCTCCCTTTGTTTATCTGTCAACTCTGTTTTTTTGTGCTACGGCGCGTCTCATGATGTCAACGGCACACTTCCAAGCCGATTAGTACATGCGGCGGGTTGCGCCTTTTACCGTCATCACGTTCTGTCAGCGTGCACGGCGTATCCGGCCTCTTTAAGGCAAGCCACCGCCCGCTTGAAATCATGCTCTTTTTTATAAGTCAGTTTCAACACGCCGGGCAACTCTTCACGATTGTTCAACACTTCAATGTTGCTGATATTGACGCCCTGCTCACTTAGGATCGCAGTGACGCGCGCAATCTCCCCGGGCACGTCCGGAATATCGAGCCAACATTCATACACAGGCGCGAGCAAGCCCTTTTTACGGTCAGGCAATTGCGCACGTAACCGCTTCGATCTCGCGAAAAAAGCTTCAATCCGATCCCCATCCCCCTCGTGGATGGCATCGCGCATATGGTTGATCTGCAACATCCAATCATCGAGCAGGTGGATCAACTCTTCCCGGTTTGAGAGCAGGATATCCCGCCACATGACTGGATGGCTGGCGCCGATCCGCGTCAAACTACGGAATCCGCCCGCCGCCAGCCGATGAAACCACTCGTTTTGCTCATTGTAATCGCCGACCATATTGACAAGCCCCGCAGCGATGATGTGCGGCAAATGACTGATGGCTCCCACCACTCGGTCATGGTGAACCGGATCCATGATCACCAATTCTGCTTTGGTCGCCAAATGCAAGAGGCGACTCAGCTTTTGCACAGCCAGCAAAGACGTATCGGGATCCGGGGTCAACACATAATAGGCGTTTTCAAACAGTAGGGAATGAGCTGCTTTCATGCCCGAGCGATGCGAACCGGCCATCGGATGCCCACCGATAAAGATGACGTCTTGCTGCTTTAATTTTTGGGCGTGTGCGACGATTTCCGATTTGGTGCTTCCCACATCGGTGACAATACAAGCGGCTTTCAACGGTAAGCTGGTCAACCGATCGATCGTCTCTTTGATCGCTCCAACCGGCAACGCGATAATGATAATATCCGCTTCACAAACCGCTTCTGCCAAATCGGTTGTCGCTTCATCGACCGCCCCTAACGTCGCGGCCAAGGCCAAGTCCTCGTCAGAACGGTCATAACCGATCACCATGGCATCTGTTCGTTCCTTCAATCCCAGCGCTAGCGATCCGCCTATCAATCCGGTTCCCAATACGGCTATGCGATCTGGCATGCTGTGTCACTTCCCTCTCTTCTGTAAAAATGCGTGTAACTCTTCCAAGAAACGTTCATTCTGTTCCTTTTTCCCGACCGTTACGCGGATGTGTTCAGGGAAGCCCAAGTGTGCTCCGGAGCGGACGATCACACCTTGGTGCAACAAATGCTGAAACACTTCGTCAGCGGAGTGCCCCGTATCGACCAAGATGAAGTTGCCGTGAGCCGGGAAATAAGAAAGGCCCCACTCATCAAACTTCTCAGTCATCTGTTTGATCCCCATCCGGTTTTGGTTGCGGCAGTACAAGACAAATGCCTCATCCTCTATAGCCGCCGCCGCGGCTTTTTGCGCCAAGCGATTCACGTTAAACGGCTCACGCACCCGTTCGAGTTCAGCGATGACATCGGGATGGGCGATGCCATAACCGACCCGGAAGGCGGCAAGCCCATATATTTTGGAAAACGTGCGCAAAATGATGATCTGCGGATTGTAATCCAACAGAGAAATAGAGTCGGGATAAGTCGAATCCGTCACATATTCATAGTAGGCTTCATCCAAGACCACCAACACATGCGGCGGAATCCGATCCAGAAAATCACTTAACGCATCCTGGCCGACAATCGTGCCTGTCGGATTGTTAGGATTGCAGATCCAGACGAGCCGTGTCTTCTCGGTAATCGCTGCGAGCATACCCTCCAAATCGTGCACACCTTCGCGCAATGGCACAACGACGGGAACTCCTCCTTCGATTCGCGTCACCGTGTCATAACGGGGAAAGGTGAAATCAGCCATCACCGACTCCGCCCCCGGTTCAAGATACGTCCGGGCAAGCATTTGTACGATTTCATCAGAGCCGTTGCCAAAAATCAAGCGGCGCGGATCCACTTCCAGATGCTCCGCCAGCTTCTCCCGCAGTTCTGGGGCGGCTCCTTCAGGATAATATTGAAATTCCCCTTTGATTTCCTCCAAAGCTTTCCACACCCGCGGAGAGCATCCAAACGGGTTCTCGTTGGAAGCGAGCTTGATCACATCTTCCAACCCCAACTCCCGCTTGACCTCTTCGAGCGACTTGCCAGGCTTGTACAAGGGAAGACCCCTCACCGATGCTTTTGGTTGCATATCTATGCTCCTCTCATCCCTTTTCCACTTATCTTACTCTGATTTCAACTGTCTGACAAATCGTGAGAAAGAGGCCAGCGCATGGTCGATTCGGTTCGGATCAAGCAAATCGGAACGGCATTCCTCTATTTTCCCAACCAGCGCGCTCCCCACCACGACGGCGTCGGCATGACGGCGAAAACGTTGCACATGCTCTCCAGTGGAGATACCAAACCCCACCGCCGTTGGTACGGGGCTCGCCGCTCGCACCGTATCCAAAAACGCTTCTACATCATCAGCGAAATACTGTCTCATACCGGTTGTACCCAAGGAGGAGACGCAATACACAAAGCCCTCCGCATCAGCCACAATCTGCTCGATCCGCTCCTTTGACGTCGGCGTTACAAGCGGAATGATGGGAAAAGCACATCGATTGCCAATCCGCCTGAGCGGTGCGCTTTCTTCATGGGGAAGATCAGGCACAATCAATCCTGCAAATCCGCTTGCTTTCGCATCTTCCACCAAGGCCTCCACCCCATGGTGCAACACGGGATTAAAGTAAGTGAACAGGATCAAAGGAGTGTGAAAGCCTTCTGCATGCAACTCTTCGCCTAATCGCAACACGTCTTGGAGCGTGACACCCTTTTTGAGCGCTCGTTCAGACGCTACTTGGATTACCGGCCCATCCGCCATCGGATCGGAAAACGGAACACCCAGCTCGATCGCTGCCGCCCCTTCTTCCTGTAACAAACGAAGAATTCGCTTGGTCACCTCCAACGAGGGATCTCCCGCCATGATAAAAGGAATAAAATATTGCTCTGCTTTCCGCAATCTTACATCCAGCGCCGTCATCCTCACTCCACCTCCATCGCTTGGCGTATGGTTTCCACATCTTTATCGCCGCGTCCGGACAGGCAAATCAACACAATGTCTCCTTTGCGCCGCATTTTAGCCAGCTTGACCCCTTCCGAAATGGCATGAGCTGATTCCAGCGCCGGCAAAATTCCTTCCGTCCGGCATAGAAGCTGCACCGCTTCAATCGCTTCAGCATCTGTCGCCGACGTATATCGCACCCGGCCGCTATTTTTCAGATATGCATGTTCCGGCCCCACACCAGGGTAATCCAATCCGGCGGAAATAGAGTGGGCTGGCAAGATGCGCCCCGCTTCATCCTGCAAAAAATAACTGTACATGCCATGTAGCACTCCCGGTCGGCCTTTGGTCAGAGATGCCGCATGGTAATCGGTTCCAATGCCTTGCCCTGCCGCCTCTACACCATGCAATTTCACCTTCCACTCATCCAAGAAAGCGGCGAACATGCCAATCGCATTGCTACCGCCGCCCACGCACGCCACTACATCTTCCGGCAACTTTCCTTCCCGTTCTAACATTTGTTGCCTAGCCTCATCACCGATAACGCGTTGGAAGAACTTCACTATCGCCGGATAGGGGTGAGGACCCACAGCGGAACCCAATAAGTAAAAGGTGCTGTCCACCTCCGCCACCCAACGGCGCAACGCTTCATTGGTGGCATCTTTGAGAGTGCGTGTACCAGACGTGACTGGAATCACTTTTGCTCCCAAAAGCTCCATGCGAAACACGTTGAGCTGTTGACGACGCACATCCTCCTCACCCATATACACTTCACATGCCAGTCCCAACAAAGCGGCGGCAGTCGCTGATGCCACGCCATGTTGACCCGCTCCGGTTTCGGCGATCACTTTCCTTTTGCCCATCCGCTTGGCCAACAAAGCTTGCCCTAAGGCATTATTGATTTTGTGGGCTCCCGTGTGGTTCAAATCTTCCCGTTTCAAGTAGATTTTAGCTCCGCCGATCTCCTCCGTCAGGCGAGAGGCAAACGTCAAGGCAGTTGGCCGCCCCGAATAATGACGCAACAAGTTCTTGTATTCCATAATAAATCCCTCGTCACGCACCGCTTCTGCAAATCCTTGCTCAAGTTCCGCCAAGGCCATCATCGTTGTCTCCGGCACGAAGCGCCCCCCGAACTCACCGTATCTCCAAGACGCCCTCCGTTCCTCCGCCGCGCTCTTCCTCATCACCACTCGCCATCACCCTTTCCACAAATCGGTTTATCAACAGGCCGTCTTTGCGGCCATCCGTCTCAATGCCGCTGGACACATCTACCCCATCTGGGCCGTATCTCCCGATCAAGGCGCCTACATTGCCAGGATGCAATCCACCGGCCACCCACACAGGGAGGCCATACGCTTTTGCCGCTTCCTGCCACTGGAGAATTCCTGTCCAGTCGAATGATTTGCCAGAGCCACCTTGGGCCGAATCCAGCAGGATACAGTCAATCCATGGCGCATAATCCGGCAGCCCTGCTTCTGACACCGGTCTCGCTGAAGCGTCAAACACCTTGCAGAGACGGATCCCCACCATCTTTTTCAATGTTTCGCAATAAGCAGGAGGCTCGGTTCCATGCAACTGCAACACATCAAACGAATATCGGGTTTGCCATGTTACAGCAACCGCAAGGGGGGCATCTTTCAACACAGCCACCTTTTTTATGCCTGCCGGCACGGCTGACAACATTTCCGGCAAATGGTCTAAGGAAACTGTCCGCCGCCGGCCGGGGACCATGACGAATCCGATCAACTCGATAGGGAGCCCAGATACCAAGCGCACGTCTTCCACCGTTTGAAACCCGCACAACTTAATACCCGTCATGCCGACCCCGCCTGCTTCAACTCTGAGAGCGCTCGCACTGGATCCGCTTGACGCATCAGATATTCACCAACCAA
Source organism: Laceyella sacchari (assembly GCF_024927925.1). Lineage (NCBI taxonomy): Bacteria > Bacillati > Bacillota > Bacilli > Caryophanales > Thermoactinomycetaceae > Laceyella > Laceyella sacchari. The sequence continues at coordinate 1,478,623 of NZ_CP103866.1, read as the reverse complement.
TATCCCTTTAACGCCTGCTTCGCGCATCCGTTTGGCATCTTTGGGCGCATGGATTCCGCTTTCGCCGATGACGGGAAGGTGGGTCGGGAGGAGCGGCCGCAATCGTTCTGTCACGGCCAAGTCCGTCTCAAAGGTCACTAAATTACGGTTATTGATGCCGATCACATCCGCCTGGCAAGCGAGTGCATCATCGATCTCCCGTTCATCATGGATTTCAACCAACACTTCCATTCCCAAGCGGTGAGCCGTTTCACTGAGTAGCTGTAGCCGCTCTCTGTCAAGCGCGGCCACGATCAACAAGATGGCGTCGGCGCCGATTAACTTGCTTTCCAAGACTTGAAGCGGATCAATGATAAAATCTTTGCGCAAGACGGGCAAAGCAACGCGTTTTTTTACTTTCACCAAGTTGGAAGCAGAGCCTTTGAAAAAAACGGCATCCGTCAACACGGAGATGGCATTGGCTCCGCCTTCCTCATAAGCGATAGCAATCGGAACCGGGTCCACCTGTTCGCGAATAATGCCTTTTGACGGAGACGCCGGTTTGATCTCGGCGATTACTCCCAATTCCTTTTCGGCACACAAACATTCTGCCAAGGAAATCCCTTTCGGCATCCGCTCCGCCTGTTCCCAACGCTCTTTCGTATAGCGCTGGGTCAACTGTGTCACTTCCAACCGCTTTTGGGTGAGAATCTTATCAAGAAACATGGGCAACCTCCTTTGACAAGCGAATCACTTCTGCCAGCTTGCGGCAAGCTGCCCCGGAACGGATGATCCGCAACGCTTCTTTGACTCCCTCAGACAGTGTGGGGGCTTTTCCTGCCAAGTATAAAGCTGCGCCTGCGTTCAAAGCCACAATATCGCGCGGTCCGCCCGTAATCCGCCCATCAAAAATGCCCCGTATCAACGCCGCATTCTCGTCCGGTGTGCCACCGCTTAAGGTTTCGCGCGCCACTCTCTCCAAACCCAACGCTTCCGGTGATACCTCATAAGTCGTCACGTGCCCGTCCTTTAATTCGGACACTTTCGTCTCCGCTGCATTGGTCAGTTCATCCATGCCATCCAATCCTGCCACAACCATGGCGCGTTTGATACCCAACCGTTGCAACACATAGGCGACTGGCTCCGTCAAATCCACATCATACACGCCAACCAATTGCACATTCACACCAGCTGGATTGCACAAAGGGCCTAAAAGATTAAAAAACGTACGAAATCCCAATTGCTTGCGGGTTGGCATCACATGTTTCATCGCCGGATGATACAATTGAGCGAACAAAAACGCCAATCCCGTCTGTTCTAGCAGTCGGTTGGCTTCCTCCGGTGCGAGTCGGATCTGCACCCCCAACGCTTCCAGTACATCGGCGCTCCCGCTCTGACTCGAGGCAGCCCGGTTTCCGTGTTTTACCACTGGGACCCCGCCTGCGGCTACAACAAAGGCTGCAGCCGTTGAAATATTGAAAGCCTTTTTGCCAGAACCTCCTGTGCCGCAAGTATCCACCGCATCGGCAAACCGCAACGGCAGGGGCACCGCTAAGGAACGCATTGCTTGCGCAAATCCAAGAAGTTCGTTCTCCGTTTCTCCTTTCATCCGCAACGAGGTGAGTAAGCTGGCGATTTGAACCGGCGTTGCGTTTCCCTCCATCATACATTCCATCGCCTGTCTCGCTTCTGCCGTTGTCAAATGCTCCCCTGCAACGACTTTTTTCACCAAGTTCGCGATCATCTCAACGCCTCCATGAATTCGCTCTGTTTAGCCATTGCCAACGCCGTCAACATTCCCTTGGCTTTGTGCGACGTTTCCAAGTATTCGCCGATCGGGTTTGAATCGGCCACAATGCCCGCACCTGCTTGCACAGTGGCACACTGATCCTGAAAATGAATGGTACGGATAGCGATACACGAATCAAGATTACCTGTGAAGCTCAAGTACAAAATCGCTCCACCATAGATGCCGCGCGGTTCGGGCTCAAACTGGCGAATCAGCTCCATGGCCCTGATTTTGGGCGCACCAGACAACGTCCCCGCAGGGAAACAAGCTTGAAAAGCTTCCAGTGCGTGTACTCCTTCTTTCAGAGTCGCCTCCAGATGAGAAACCAGATGCATAACATGGGAATATTTCTCGATGACCATCCGCTCCCGGACGCGCACAGCACCATATTCCGCCACACGTCCCAAATCATTGCGGCCCAAATCAAGCAACATTACATGCTCGGCGATTTCTTTTTCATCGTTGAGCAACTCGTCCATCAGCTCCTGATCTTCACGTTCGTTTTGGCCACGTGGACGTGTTCCAGCGATAGGGCAGATTTCCGCCAGACGGTCGGTCACACGGATGATGCGTTCAGGAGAAGTCCCTACCACCTGTTCCTTACCCAACCGCAGATAGTACATATAAGGAGAGGGGTTGAGCACCCGCAGAATGCGGTAAACGCGGAACGGATCTGGCGCGTGGGGCTGGGTAAATTTTCGGGACAGCACCACTTGGAAAATGTCTCCCTCCCGAATGTGCTCTTGTGCTTGCCTCACCAGCTCCATGTATTCTTCCTTGCCGATATTGGCAAATTCTTCGCTCGATTGGGAATCAGGCGATATGTCATGCTTAAAAGATAACTCCCCGCCCGCATGCCCTTGCAACGTCTCTACACACCAAGTTTCCAACTCCTCGACCGCCCGCCGGTAACTCTCCGACAGCGGAACCTCTGCTAACGCACCGTCAGTCAGTGCCAGATGTTGCACAAAAGTGACGGTCTGCTTCAGGTGATCAAAAATGATCAACCGATCCGCAACCATAAGATGAAAATCATAATGTTGCGTCTCTGCGGTTGGATGAGTGATCGGGCGAGTTGGTTCAATAAACCGAACAGCCTCATATCCGACATAACCCACCGCGCCGCCGAGAAAAGGGGGAAGATGGGCATATTTCGGAGCTTGGAATTGACTGAACCACTCCTTTAAAAACTGCATCGGATGCGTGATGTCCAAGGTGCGACACCCTTGCACATCTTCTATCACTACCTGATTGCCTTTGCATTTCAGCACACACATCGGCTCGGCTCCAATCATGGAGTAACGTGCCCATCGTTCGCCGCCTTCCACACTTTCCAACAAAAAAGCGTAAGGGTCATCTTTCACCCGTTCAAACAGCCGGATCGGCGTCTCCGTATCAGCTACCACGGTCTTGCATATGGGAATAAAAGAATAAGAAGAAGAAAAAGATTGGCATTCTTCATACGTGGGGTAAATCATGGATAGCTCCCTCCTTCTCGATGATGAGAAGGGAGAAAAGGATATAGAGAGGGTGTAACACAAATAAAAAAGTCAAAGCACGCGAGCTCTGACTGAAGTCATCATATTCTTCATCATTTGGCTCAGCTCAACTACGCTATATCCTATTCTCCACTCAACTCTGCTCTCAATTAACTCAACAATTCACTCAAACTAACCTGATCTTATCAAGACTTTATCCGAGTTCCCACAGAATGTCAACCCACGTCGAAAAAAAGGACAGGCCTCTTTGATAAACGGCCCGTCCTTTAAGCAAGATATTTGAACGCATAGCGACTGGGAGATTTACTCAAACCGGGCGCCAATCGCAGAATAAATACGGACAATCCTAAAAAAGACAGTGATTTTGCCCGCTCCTGCGTTTGGAGACGGAGTCACTTCCCGACAAGCGACAAAGGAGCGCAAATTCACACATCCGCTCCAAAATTTTTTAGACAACAAGCTCACAGATCAGGCCTCGTTGATGCACGACTGCCCTTGTTTCATTTACTGTGTCGAAATCTCCTTCAATGTTTGTACGATTTCGGCTTCCTCGATTCCACGCACCATCTCTACCTGTCCCAGCTTGCGCGACAATACAAAGGTATACTGGCCACCGCGCGCTTTTTTATCCTTTTTCATCGCCTCCAACAGGGCAGGCAACGGCCAATTTTCTGCATAGCGGATCGGCAAGCACAAGCGGCGGAGCAACTGTTCCGTCCGATCAACCAATTCGCCCGGTGCGCCCAGCAAACGGACACTTAATCGCGACGCGCCGGCCATGCCGATCGCTACCGCTTCACCGTGAGTGTACACACGATACCTCGAAACTGCCTCTAACGCATGGCCGATGGTATGTCCATAATTGAGAATTGAACGGATGCCCAATTCTTTCTCATCTTGCGACACCACGGCGGATTTCACCTTGCAACCACGATAAATCGCTTCCGTCAGACGCTCGGGGGACAGCGCAAGCAATTCCTCGGCATGGGCTTCCAACCACTCCACAAACGAGACATCCCAGATCAGCGCATGCTTCGCCACTTCCGCCAGTCCGGAATGCACTTGGCGCGCTGGCAACGAGCGCAACACATCGACATCAAAAACGACCATCAGCGGTTGGTGAAATGCTCCGATATAATTCTTACCCAAGGCATGATTGACGCCTACTTTCCCACCCACGCTACTGTCATGCGCCAACAAGGTGGTCGGCAACTGGATGAAAGGGATGCCCCGCATATAGGTGGCAGCAACAAACCCGGCCAAATCCCCCACTACACCGCCGCCCAAAGCCAGCACAACGCTACCGCGGTCAAGGCCGAACTGCAAGCAATCACCAATCACTCGCTCAACCACGCTTAAATTTTTGCTCTCTTCGCCGGCAGGAAAAACCGTCATCCCTATCTGATATCCTTCCGCACGCAATGACGCTTGGAGTGCCTGGCCATACAAGGGAGCGACAGAGCTATCAGTAATCACCATCAGCTTGCGGTCCTTTTCGACACCCACTTCCTTCATCAGGCGAGGCAACATCTGGTAGGTGCCCCGGCCGATATGAATGGGGTAACACTGATTAGACGTGTTCACCGTCAAAGTGCGCATCAGAATCTCAACACCCTTTCACGGTAACGATTCAGTTGTTCTTTCAACTCATCCAATGTATCAGCTGGAAATTTCTCAAGTAGCGCACAGGCAATTTCCCAGGCCACGACATTCTCCGCCACGACACACGCCGCTGGAACCGCACAGCTGTCCGACCGCTCAATGCTAGCGGCGAAAGGCTCTTTGCTATCGATATCCACACTATTCAGCGGTTTGTATAGGGTAGGAATGGGCTTCATCACCCCGCGAACGACAATCGGCTCTCCTGTGGTCATCCCTCCTTCAAAGCCGCCCAATCGATTAGTGCGGCGAGTGAAACCAGTAGCTTCCGACCATTCGATTTCATCATGCACTTCGGAGCCTGGGCGGTGAGCCGCTTCAAAGCCAATGCCGAACTCAACTCCCTTAAAGGCGTTGATGCTCACAATCGCTTGCGCAATGCGCGCGTCCAATTTGCGATCCCAATGTACGTGGCTACCTAGCCCCACCGGAACGCCTTCCACGATGACTTCCACAATGCCCCCCAGGGAGTCGCCCTCTTTTTTGGCTTGGTCAATGAGTGCCATCATCTGTTGTTCAGCATGGGGATCCAAGCAGCGCACAGGGGATTCCTCTGCACGCGCAGTCCACTCTTCCCACGGCAAATCCAGCCGCTTCGCTTCGACACTGCCAATGCGTAGCACATGGCCGCCCACACGGATATCGCACGCTTCCAAGATCAATCGCGCCACGGCACCTGCAGCCACTCGCATCGTCGTCTCTCGCGCGCTGGAACGTTCCAGTACATCGCGCATATCACGGTGATCATATTTGATCGCACCGTTTAAATCGGCATGCCCGGGACGGGGCCGCGAGATGCGACGTTTTTCTGCTTCTTCTGGAAGGGGGTCAATGCTCATCACTTTTTTCCAATGGGTCCAGTCTTTATTCTCAACCACCAACGCCACCGGGGCACCTGTCGTCTCACCGAAACGAACGCCGGATAAAATTTGCACTTGGTCTTTCTCAATCTGCATCCGACGCCCGCGGCCATACCCTTTTTGGCGGCGCGCCAGTTGATGGTCAATTTTCTTTTTGTCAAAAGGAACATGGCTTGGTAAGCCTTCCACAATCAATGTCAATTGAGGGCCGTGTGACTCTCCCGCCGTTAAATACCTCATCTCTCATCGTCCTCTCCTAATCTAAGCTCACACATGAAACAAACAATAAAAAATTTGTTAGTAATCATACCATAGTTTCGATCAGTTAAAAATAAGATTTAATAAAAATCACCCGGTTCCGCATGGAACCGGGTGATTGTAAAATCCCGACGAGCCTGCTTTCTAACCTTCGCTCGCGGGTGCCTTGTCGCGGCATGGTGAGCACCTATAGCTCACTCGCCGCCCACGCTTTGCCGAACAGCATGCTCCCAACTTGGGTAATAATAAAGCGCGCTTTGCATCAAGTCGGGATCGGCTTGCTTCACTTTCTTTTTTCCGAGCGGCTGGCCGTTTTCTGCCATTTGTCTGATTTTGGCCGCCACTTCATCTACGCTGAGTGGAATATCCAATCTGCATTCCCCCTTTGCTAAGTTAACATCCAGTCTGGACAAAACTTGAGGGAAATAGACGGTATTTTCCATTATTTCAACCGCACTTAAAAGAGCGCGACACACGGATGGCAAACAAAAGCGCGGCCTATTGGCCGCGCCTCATGTCGAGGAACATTAGATCCAGCGATTGATCGTTTTTTCGTATTCGTTCACATCTGCTTCATTGAACCACAGCGCGATCTCCCGCTCTGCGCTTGTCGGAGAATCGGAGCCATGCACGATGTTCATCGCAACATTCACGCCAAAATCACCGCGAATGGTTCCTGGCAGAGCATCAGCAGGATTGGTTTTGCCCATCATTTGACGAGCAGTAGCGATCACGTTGTTCCCTTGCCACACCATCGCGAACACAGGGCCGGATGTGATAAAATCAACCAGTTCTCCAAAGAACGGTCTCTCTTTATGTTCAGCGTAATGCTCTTCAGCCAATTCACGGGAAACGGTCATCAATTTAGCACCGACTAACTGAAAACCTTTTTTCTCAAATCGAGCAACAATTTCACCAATTAGCCCACGTTGCACTCCGTCAGGCTTCACCATGATAAATGTTTTCTCCATACCCGTTGTTCCTCCACTTCATGCTATGTATCAGTTCACACCGATTGGTGCATGAAAATTGTAACAGGAATGGGATGTAAACGCAACCATCCCCATGACTCAATAGGAACGGCGCAAAATAAATTCCGCAATCATTCGGAGAGATTCCCGTTCAGCCGTGGCGGGCAGTTTTTCCAGACAGCTAAAAGCTTTGTCCATATACCTGCGCGACAAGTCCATGGTATATTCAATCCCACCGCTGGTCCGGATCATATCGAGAATCTCTTTAAGCGATCCTGACTCCCCTTTGGAACGCAGGTAAGTGAGAATCGCCTGCCTGATTTCCTCCGAGCCATGGTTCAGCGCATAGATGACCGGCAATGTCACATTGCCTTGCTCCAGATCGCTCCCGGCTGGCTTACCCAATGTTTTCTCATCCCCCATGAAATCAAGCACGTCATCAGTCAACTGAAAAGCCATTCCCACGTAATAACCGTACGCAGTAACGGCCCGTTCCAAAGCAGGGGGAACATCAGAGACCATCGCTCCCAGTTGGCAGCTGGTTGCCATAAGCAAAGCCGTCTTTCTTTTGATCCGGTGCAAATACTTTTTCAAACTCAACACTTCGCTGAATAGATCCTCGATTTGCGCAATCTCCCCCAAGCACATGCGAATCATGGCTGTTGCCAGTCTTTCCTGCACGGGATACTCCCCCAAAGCCGTCAGTTCCTTTAATGCACAGGCCAAAATGTAATCACCGGTATACATGGCAATCCGGTTGTCCCATTCTTCCTTGACCGTTTTACGGCCGCGGCGGGTTTCCGCATTGTCGATCACATCGTCATGCACGAGGGTGGCCATGTGGATCAACTCCAATGCTACGGCCACTTTTTGCAACTGCTCAAAATCATAGGAACCGAACGAACCGGCCAGCAACACAAAGACGGGGCGCACCCGTTTCCCCCCCGCTTCCAGCAGGTGGTTGGAGGTCTTGCGCAACATGTCGTGATCGGTGTGGATGGCACAGGCCAGCGCTCGCTCGATCTGTGCTAACTCCTTTTTTTTCTCTTCATATATTTCTTGTAGATTCATTATCCACTTCACCCTGATCAGCGCATGCCTAGACTCGCTGGTAAATCCAGCATGTGGATTTCCACATTGGATGGCAACAGTCCCAAGTCTGCAGCATAGCGGAAATAGGTTTGCAGTCCCCGCTTTTCCTTTTCGCCAAAATCGTAACAAAGGCCCTCAAAATATGCTTTCCAGAAAGCCACATCGCCTCCCAATTGACGCATGGCCTCCTCAATCGCGGGAGTCAAGTTCTTCCGACCTTCCGCTTTGGCTTGCATGAAACGCAGGTAAATCTCTTCCAAATCGTTTCGGCGCGATTCAGCGATGGCGCGCCTTACCGCCCAGACGGCGTAAGTCATGCTCAATCCCGTCTGCTTCATCCACTCTTCACCCAAATCATACATTCGGTATGCCGAACCGTTCCATTTGCCTTTTACTGCATCGTCGCCGATCAACAAAGCTGCATCGGCTACATTCATCATTTCTTCCAACGATGGGGCCATGGTGACATAATTTGGACGGACCCCTGCAAATTTCTCCAGGACGATTTTCAAAAGCGCCACAGAAGTAGCCGACGTATTGGTTAATGCAATGGTTTTTCCGTCCAAATCATGAAGTTGATCTCCTTTGGTAAACAGAAAAATGGAGCCAACAGGGCCCATCGCACTAATCGACAAATCGGGCATCAAAACATACTCATCAGCATGTTCGGCATAAGCAAATGCCGAGATAGGGCTCATGTCGATGTTTCCCGCCGCCATGTCGCGGTTAAGCAAACTGGGCACCTGGCGGATCCACTCCACATCAAGCCCCCGATCATCAAAATATTGATAGATCGGCAAGATATTGGTGAATGCGATCCTTCCGATTCGAATCGGTTTCATCGTCCACCCTCCCAACGTTGATACAATTGATGGTCAATCTTAAGCAGATCAAGCACTTTTCCGGCCACAAACCGCACCATATCCTCGATGGAGGAAGGCTGGTGATAAAATGCGGGCATCGCTGGCACGATGGAAACCCCGCATCGTGATAGTTTGAGCATGTTTTCCAAATGGATTGCAGACAGTGGCATCTCTCGCGGAACAATGATGAGCGGCTTGTTTTCCTTAATCATGACATCGGCGGCCCGCTCCAACAAATTGGATGACAGGCCGTGAGCCAGCTTGGCCAATGACGCCATGGAACAAGGAGCGACAATCATGCCGTCTGTCTGAAAGGAACCGGAAGCAATCGTCGCACCAATATCCTTCAATGGATGGTAGACGAGTGTGCCTGGCAGGTGTCCGTACCGTTTGGTAAAACAACGTTCCCGCTCCTGCACTTCCCATCCGTGCTCTTCCATCAACACTCTCCATCCCGCTTCAGATACGACGAGATGCACAGTATGCCCCTGCCTTAAACATTCCTCTAAGATGCATAATCCATACGGGGCGCCGCTTGCTCCGGTCATCCCCAAAATCAGGCGTTTGTGACTCATAAAAACACATCCAACATCGTAAATACAAAGATCAACACGCTCAACACACCGTTCATGGTGAAAAAAGCAGTATTTAAGCGAGACAAATCATTCGGCTTCACAATGGCATGCTCATACACCAAAATGGCAATAGCAATCAACGCCCCCACCGTATACCACGCGCCAAGTGAAGTCATATAGACGAGCGCTATCAAACCCACAGCGGTGCACACGTGCATCAATCCCGAAATCCACAACGCGGGCGCGATGCCAAATCTAGCGGGAATGGAGAACAACCGCTCCTCTCGGTCAAACTTCACATCTTGACAAGCGTAAATTACATCAAATCCCCCAATCCACAAAGCCACAGTGAGATATAGGACGATTGATGTCACATCGATTTGCGCCGTCGTCGCCACCCAGCCACCGATGGCTCCCAATGCACTTGACAGGCCGCAGAAAAAGTGGCATGTCCAAGTGAAGCGCTTGGTGTATGAATAAAACATCAGAAAAAACACAGCCAACGGCAAACATTTGACCGCCAGCATATTTAATTGGAATGCGGCAACAAACAACATAGCAAATGAAACGACGATAAACCCCCATACAAACGGGACAGAAACCAACCCTGCTGGAATGGCCCGATTTTTGGTGCGGGGGTTTTTCGCGTCGATATGTCGGTCAATCAAACGGTTCAAAGCCATTGCGGCACTGCGCGCGCCCACCATCGCCAATGTGATCCAACCAATTTCCGCCCAACTCGGAAGAACCCCGCGCACTTCCAAACTGCCAAGAACGGCTCCCATATAAGCGAAGGGCAGGGCAAATATGGTATGTTCAAACTTAATCATTTCTAATACAACTTTCAACTTATGCACCAAGTTCATCCTACCATCTTCCTTCGTTTCATCTCTCATTGGCCGGCTTTTCGCCCGACATGCAACGCCGTGATGCCACCTGTGAGCGGGTACACCTCGACTTCGTCCAACCCGACTTCTTCCCTCATGATCCGCGCCAGCTCCTCATAGTCAGGGAAATGGATCAAGGATTCCGGCAGCCAGCGGTACTGTTCATACCGATTGGCGAAGAGCTTGCCCAACCACGGCAAGATACGCTCGAAATAAAAGTAATACAACGCGCGAAACGGGGGCCAAGTCGGTTTGGACAACTCCAGCGATACGATTTGTCCCCCCGGTTTGACAACCCGTTTCATCTCTTTGAGCACCTGCACCACATCTGGCACGTTGCGAAGAGCGAACCCGATGGTAGCGTGGTCGAAGCTGTTGTCCGGAAACGGCAATTGCATCGCATCTCCCCGCACCAATTCAACCTGTTGCCTGAGCCCTTTTTCAGACAATTTCCGCTCCGCCACTTGCAACATATTGTCGCTAAAATCCAAGCCGACCACCCGACCCGTTTGCGAAGCGATTGCCAGCGATATCGTCCAATCCCCCGTGCCGCAACAGACGTCGATCGCCGTGTCGCCCGGTTTCACAGCCATTTTTTTCATGGCAAACTTGCGCCAACGCTTGTGCTGATAAAAGCTCAACAAGGTGTTCATGCGGTCATAATCTTTGGCGATGCTTTCAAAAACCTGCAAAACGAATTTCGCTTTCTCTGACTTATCCCTCATGGTCTTGTCCACTCCCTTTCACCGCTCAATTGCTTCAAGTGAAAGGCATTGCCTCTCTAATAAGAATGTTGAGCTCATCTTTAACAAGATCATCCTCCAGCTTGGCAGTGGCCTCGTTAAGGCGTTGCGAAGCGCTTTGAACCCACGCGATCTCGGCCTCCGTATCACACGAGGCACCGCTGTCCTTGATGTAGCGGAGCACCATCAATTCCTTCACAATGTCACGCCACGGCGTTGGCTCGGGCTGATCCGCATGAAAAAAATCGGCTAGCGCCATCAAAAGACCACCCGATATTTCCCGCATCTGCTCCCATTCTTCCACCTTTGAAGCGAACGTTTCTTGTGCCATGTGAAAAGTCATTTTCTTCTCGTTCATTCGGCCAATCTCTTCCAACAGAAAGGCTAACCCCTCCGTCTCTTGATGCTTGGCCAGCTGTTGGTAAAAGATGCTGCTGAAATAATCTCCAGACAGAACATATAATTGCTGTTTGCGATGCGCGTCAGGTTCGGGCTGCGAATCGACCGTGACACGATCATGCATCACTTGCCCCATATCGAGCAAGGTGACCGCAAATGCATAGATCTGCGCCCGTTCTTCAGGCACATGCAATGATTTTAACATCAATTGCAAAACGCGCACAAAAAAAACAGGGATCGTGGGTCTCCCAATGATTTGTTTCAGATACGAAGGCGTGGACAAACCATCAATCGCATCGATGATCCAGTTCAATTCTTCTTTATGTATGGACGACATGCAAACGTTCCCCCAAAAACCATAAAGTTCAGGCACTGCGAATAGTATACCATACTTTTAATCGGGATAGATGTTTCCATTGTTTTCCCTATTCTCTAATTGTTTGCTGAAAAAACGTTGACTGTGGTCAACTTTTCCAGTCTCCTTTTGCACCAAAGCCCCGCCGGCGCCCAGCGGTGGCTTTACCGACACGCGACCGTTTTTTTGCTTCGATCAGTGCTCCAAGTGCAGTTTAGACCGTAGACAAGCAACCGCAGTCGATGCACATTGTCGTCCTGTTTGAACCACGAGGCGTGCGAAGACGCGACACCATCGACGTGGCCGACACGCGGAAGCGCCAACATCCGCACAACATGCATACACGTTTCTTCCCTCCCTTTATCATCTTTGCAAAAGGAAGAGAAGACAGAGGCTCCTTAGTCCGTATCCACGGAGCCAAAAGGCGTGATAATCGTCGCCTTGCCACGCACCTTTACAGCCGATGTATGTTCGGTAAATTGCGCGACCATGACTTCGCCTTTATCAAGTTTCTCTGAATGATGAAAACGAGTGTCCTTCCCTCGGGTAAGACCGATGACGTTGACACCGTTTTCTTTCGCTTTGATCAATATATAGTCAGCGGATCCATTCATCCTTTATCCCTCCTCTTCCTATTCTATCCGTCATGATAGTTTAACATGGAACTTTGCGCTTAATGCAATAAAAAAGACCCTTCCATGAGGAAGGGTCTTTATATGGTCGGGCTAGCCAGATTTGAACTGACGACCTCTTGCGCCCCATGCAAGCGCGCTACCAAGCTGCGCCATAGCCCGATAACTATGTGATTGCGCATCGACAAGTATTAGTATATTGCACGCTTGCATATGTGTCAAGGATCTTTTTTATTTTTTTTATTTTAATCCAATCAAGCTGAGCGCCTCTGCTCTGGCTGCCGAATCTTCAGCAAACACGCCGCGCACCGCCGATGTGATCGTTTTGGATCCCGGTTTTTTTACACCCCGCATAGTCATGCACATATGCTCCGCTTCCACGACGACGATCACCCCGTGCGGGTCCAATTTTTCCATGATTGAATCAGCTACCGTAGCTGTAATCCGCTCTTGCAATTGCGGGCGTCTGGCTACCGTTTCAAGCGCTCTCGCCAATTTGCTCAATCCTGTGACCCGTCCTCCACGCGGTATGTAGCCTACATGCGCTTTGCCGAAGAAAGGAACCAAATGGTGCTCACAAGTGGAGAAGAAGGGGATGTCTTTGACAAGCACCAGCTCTTCATGATCTTCTCCAAACACGACTGAAAAATGCTCTTTGGGATCTTCGTTCAAACCCGAAAAAATTTCAGCATACATGCGTGCCACACGGGCCGGTGTATCTAATAAACCTTCGCGGTTTGGGTCTTCGCCGATCGCTTCCAAAATCATGCGCACCGCGTCCTCAATTTTGCGATGATCGATCATTGTTGTTCCTCCATCCAAATAACATCTGCTCAGTTATATTCTCAACAACTGTAAACAGCTATATTATATCACAATCCCCAAGCGAAAAAAGAAAAAGGAAAAAGGCCTCAGTTTAGAGGCCTTTTTAGCAGGTCATTCTTATGTACTTCGTCCTGCTTATTTGTTTACTTCTTCTTTCAGCTGCTTACCTGGTTTGAATACAGGTGCTTTGGTTGCAGGAATATCGATTTCTTCACCTGTTTGCGGGTTGCGACCTTTGCGAGCCGCACGCTCACGCACTTCGAAGTTACCAAAGCCAATGAGTTGTACTTTGTCACCTGTGCGCAGAGCTTCAGTGATCGCTTCAAATACAGCTTCAACAGATTTTGCAGCGTCTTTTTTCGTCATTTCAGTAGCTTCTGCCACTTTATTGATTAGTTCGGTCTTATTCATAACCGCACCTCCTAAAACATCCACAGCTATCGCTTTAAGCGATCCGCGAAAGAAGATTCTTTGCGCGGGACAATCCTATACTAATATAGACTTATGGGAAGTTCAAGTGAATCTTTGCGATTTCTCTGTTTGGAAACAAAAAAAGCGCTTTTTCAGCGCTTATGGTCGAACATTTACAAGATTATGGCGATCAATCCGCCCGATCCTTCGTTGATGATCCGTTCCAGTGTTTCTTGCAGTTTATACCGCGCGTTCTCCGGCATCATCGCCAATTTAGCTTGGATGCTCTCCCGAACGACTTGGTTGAGTGAACGGCCGAAAATATCTGTTTCCCAAATGCTGTTAGGATCTTGTTCAAAATCGCGCATCAGGTAGTTTAAGAGCTCCTCGCTCTGTCTTTCTGAGCCGATGATAGGCGCAAACTCAGAATGCACATTGACGCGAATCATATGGATGGACGGTGCCGTCGCCTTAAGCCTTACGCCAAACCGGCTCCCCTGTTTGATCAACTCCGGCTCATCCAGGGTCATCTCTTCCAAAGCAGGCGGCGCCACGCCATAGCCCGTTGTGCGCACCATCTTAATTGCATCCGCCACTTTGTCGTATTCCCGCTTGGCGATGCTGAATTCTTGCATCAATTCCAACAAGTGATCTTTGCCGCGGATTTCAACGCCCACCACATCTTGCAACACCCGGTCATACAAAGCGTCTGGCGCGTACAAATCGATTTCGGCGATCCCTTGCCCCATATCCATCCCGGATAAAGCTGCTTTTTCAATGAATTCGTAATCGTAAAATTGGCCGACTACCCGATCCACATCACGCAAGCGCTTGATATCTTTCACCGTCTCCCGTACGGAATTTTCGAAGTCCCGCCGCAACCAATGCTCTTCATCTAACACCATGACCCAGCTGGGCAGGTTGACGTTCACTTCATGAACCGGGAATTCATACAACACTTCTCGCATGATGCTGAGGATGTCTTCTTCGCTCATCGTCGCCACGCTGACAGGCAAAACAGGAATATCGTATTTCTCCGCCAGTTCTGCCCGCAGCTGTTGCGCCTGTTCGCCGTAGGGACGGGTCGAGTTCAACAACAAAATGAACGGTTTGCCCACTTCTTTCAATTCATTGATCACGCGCTCTTCCACTTCTTGATAAGATTCGCGCGGTATATCGGTGATTGAGCCGTCCGTGGTGATGACGATCCCCACGGTGGAGTGTTCTTGGATCACCTTTCTTGTGCCCACTTCTGCCGCTTCCTGAAACGGTATCGGCTCTTCAAACCAAGGCGTGCTAATCATGCGCGGTCCGTTTTCATCTTCATAGCCTTTGGCGCCATCAATCGCGTAACCGACACAATCAACCAGCCGGATATTAACGTCCAACCCCTCATCTACGTGTATTTGGACCGCTTGGTTTGGCACGAATTTGGGTTCGATCGTTGTGATCGTTTTCCCCGCGCCGCTGTGAGGCAGTTCATCTGTTGCCCGCGTACGGTCGGCTTCATTCTCAATGTTGGGAATCACTACCTGTTCCATGAACCGTTTGATAAATGTCGATTTACCGGTGCGCACCGCACCGACCACACCCAGGTAGATGTCTCCTCCTGTCCGTTCTGCAATATCTTTCAAGATATCTACTTTCTCCACGAAAGTCCCTCCTTCAAAATCGCCCTCTTTTCTGGATCTGTCGCCGGTGCGAAGGCTATCCCCCCTCCGGACCCTTCCTTTGACACTACTAATATATGAATGCCTTTTCCCAATATGAATCTTTGCCTAAAAAAATAGAGCCGCCGAGGGAGTTATCCCGTTTCGGTTCTTTTTTTCACCTTCCCACGCACAGGAGAAGGCTTGCCTTTCACTAGCACCGTCCGCGTCCGGAAGCCTGCCACCTTGACTGATCCTGTAAGATGGCCCAACAAGAAAATGCCTGGTATGACAATGAGATGAAACCATAAACTCGCCATGGTTTGATTCCACCCCTTCCACACACTTGTCATTCCATAAATATGTGGCTACAGGTCAGAAATTCATGAAAAGAAAAAATCGCCCTAGCTTCAAGGCGATTTTTTCTCTGTTCCTTCACTTGGAACAATTAATTCTGGCAT
This sequence comes from Laceyella sacchari, assembly GCF_024927925.1. Lineage (NCBI taxonomy): Bacteria > Bacillati > Bacillota > Bacilli > Caryophanales > Thermoactinomycetaceae > Laceyella > Laceyella sacchari. The sequence goes on along the minus strand of NZ_CP103866.1, from coordinate 1,462,716 downwards.
ATTTTTATTCATTTTCATCATTGGTGAATATCCTGGTACAAAATAGGAGTCCTGTGCCAGCCATACCCGCAGATCTTCCTCCGCTGACGGCTTTTCTTTGGCTTGTTGCCATTTTTTCATCACTTCGCTACGGTAATCCAGATAGACCCGCCCTTGTTCATCCATGATCAAGTCCAGCATTGTGTCCGGAGTGTACGGACTGGGCACTTGCACGCTATCCAGATTTAACTGCTCCAAATCAACCTTGTAAAAACCAGGGCTCACGGCTTCACCTCGTGGATATTTCCCCTTTTTCGCTTTAAATGAATTAACAGCCAATTGCACTTTGTCCACGGCATCGTGGGTACGCAGATCAAATAGGCGAACCAAAGGTTTGGTATCCACATTGGTCATCACATAAATAAAATACCCGCCTTTCTCGAACGCCGACGGTGGAATATCCCCCAAATACCCTTGTATCTGCATAAAGTCCACCTGGTAATGCGTCGAGTATTTCACATCGTCTTGGCTGTATTTATACGGCAACATTTTTTGCTGCTTCAAATAGGTATCCACCGCCGCCTGAACGCGTGCAAGATGCTGATCCAGCTTGTCCCATTCTTGTCTTCGTTCTTGCGGATACAGGCACCCCGTCAACAGCGTGCAAAACAGCAAGAGGATTGCCAAGCCACTGCAGCGTCGCATTTCCATTCCTCCATCACATGAACATTCTCAGGATAAACAGCAGAGCTGCAATCAATAAAATCAATGAGACAGACGACAAAATCCATCTCACCCAAACTCTTTTTTGCTGTCTGCCCAACGTCATCAATAAATTAATCAGAACCAATAAAAATAAACTCACACCCAATTCCATTTCTTTTCCACCCCTTGTCTTCATCATAACAGTATAGCAAATCCACATCTGCCTACCAAGCAGTCGGGCAGGTGCCCTGCTTCACCGACGGGCACCTGCATACGATAAATAGACACTAGCCTGAAATGGAGGATTTCCCTATGAGCGCCAAAAAGAAAAAGAAACCGCAAAGTCATAAAAAAACTGCCAAGAAACAGACAAAACCAAACAACACCTTGGTTAAACCGCTTGAAGAAACCATGCCTCCCCTTGTCTTTCCCCAACTGAGTTCGGCAAGCATCGCCCGCATTTTGAGCGGATTTATGAAGTTCCGCTCCACCGTCAAAGATTTGAGCCAATCCATCCAGCGGGTAGAAAGCGTGATGGATCATGCTTATCAAATGTTTGAAATCGCCACCAAAATGATGGCCCATGCCAAACAACGCGGTGGATTTCCGGCACTGCCTGGCGAGAAGCGTCCCCCATCCACCTTAGACCAAGATATTCCGGTGATCAATCTCCCCTTTGACGATGATCCGTCACACGGGTCACCAGGGCAACAGCCCCCCTTCCAATTGGGCAACATCTTGAGCTTATTGCAATCGCCGCTCATTCAACGCTTTATCGCAAGCCTTTTTCGCCCGTCACAACCGACCGCAGCCAGTTACAAAAAACGAGAGGGGTAATGCTCAATCAGCATTACCCCTCTCTTTCGTGACCAATCCCTTTCACCTGCACACATCCCTGACCCCGATTCTTGTGCTCAAGTTTATGGATATTGGTTGAAGCTATTACAGAGTATGAAGCAAGCAAATACCTTGCAACAGGGAAAGCGCCCAAAATGGCTACCAGCCGCCGATAATTTCTTCCAGCTCCTGCGTGCGCCCCCGTCCCATCAGCTCTTTTACGGCTTGTTCCGGGTCTTTGTCTGCGAACAGCACAGCATACAACTGCTCTGCGATCGGCATTTCCACCTGGTACCGTTCTTTGAGCACGTACGCAGCTTTGGTGGTACGGACGCCTTCAACGACCATGCCCATGGTAGCAAGCACCTCATCCAACCTTTTGCCTTGGCTGATCATGTGGCCGGCTCGCCAGTTACGACTGTGGCTACTGGTGCAAGTCACCACCAAGTCGCCCACGCCAGCCAGTCCGACAAAAGTGATCGGCTCAGCGCCCATCGCGTGACCCAACCGGGCGATCTCCGCCAATCCCCGAGTCAGCAAAGCCGCTTTGGCGTTGTCACCAAAGCCCAATCCGTCAACGAGTCCCGCAGACAGGGCGATGATATTTTTCAAGGCGCCCCCCACTTCCACCCCGATCACATCAGGATTGGTATACACTCGAAAATACGAGTTCATAAACAGCATCTGCGCCTGTTCGGCCGCTTGTGCCGACTGCGAGGCGACGACGACAGTCGTGGGGCAACGGCGAATCACTTCTTCGGCGTGGCTGGGTCCGGACAACACCGTAATGCGTTCCGCGTGGCTTGCACCCAACTCCTCCGCCAGCACTTCAGACATCCGTTTCAACGAGTCGATTTCAAATCCTTTGGCCGCATGGATGACGAGCGCGTCAGCCTCTATCCAACGACGCGCTTCACGGGCAATCTCCCTCATGGAATGCGAAGGAACCACAAATAGTACCGCCTTTTTGCCCTTTAGCGCTTCGGACAACGAAGAGGTGGCCCGCAAGTTTTCTGGCAATTTCACATCCGGCAAATATTTGCGGTTGGTGTGCGCTTGATCGATTTCCTGCGCCTGCTCCTCACGCCTCGCCCACAATGTCACATCATGGCCGTTGTCGGCCAACACCGCAGCGAGAACCGTACCCCAGCTCCCCGCTCCAAGTACAGCAACTCTACCTTTCATGTGATTTCTCCCTTGTATCAATCTAAATCTTGCGTTCGTTTCCCTTAAACAGATTGATTACATTTTGTTTATGTCTCCACAGCGCCATCACAGACACGATCAACATCAACCACACCACAGCCGTGGGATAATCCAACAGCCACATCATCACGGGAACGATGGAGGTGTACACCAGCGATCCGACTGATACATACCGTGTAAACAAGATAAACAAGATAGCACAGACCCCGGCGACGACAGCTGCAGTGAAGCCGATGAGGCACGTCACTCCTACCGTCGTGGCAATGCCTTTTCCACCGCGGAATCCCAAAAAGACTGGCCAGTTATGTCCAATGATGGCGGCAATCCCGCACACCATCATCACCAATTTCACATCCGGGCTGTTGCCAGCCATCCAGTAACCAAAGCCGACCGCGGCCATCCCTTTGAGCGCGTCCAGCAAAAAGACTATCAAGGCTGGCCCTTTCCCCAGCACGCGCGACGTATTCGTAGCTCCCGCATTGCCGCTACCGTAGTCACGAATATCAACGCCCTTGAGCCATTTGGTCAACAAATAACTAAAACTTATAGAACCCAACAAGTAAGAAATGACAATCGGTATCCCCCATGTTTGTAGCATTATTGCCCTCTCCCCGTCTCTCAGTTTCTTTAGCTTTTCTTTCGCAGCAAGATTCTAAGTGGCGTCCCTTTAAACGGAAACGCTTGCCGCAACTGGTTTTCGAGATAGCGCAAGTAGCTGAAATGCGAAAGTTCCGGGTCATTGACAAACAAGATGAAGGTAGGTGGTTTCACCGTCGCCTGGGTCACATAGCGAACCCGGAATCGGCGACCCCGATCCGATGGAGGCGGTGTTGTCACCATGGCGTCCTGAATCACTTGGTTGAGCACCGACGTGGGCACGCGCATTGCGTGTTGTTCAGCCACTTCATTCACTTCAGGCAACACCGTATGAATACGGCGTTTCGTTTTAGCGGAAACAAACAGGATCGGCGCGTAGTGCATAAACTGGAATTCTTCACGAATCCGCCGCTTGAAGCGGTCCATGGTTTTTTCATCTTTTTCGACCGCATCCCATTTGTTCACCACGAAGATGGCAGCTCTTCCCGCCTCATGCGCATAACCGGCAATTTTCTTATCCTGCTCCGCGATCCCCCGTTCGCCGTCGATCACGATTAAGCACACATCCGAGCGCTCAATGGCGCGCAATGCACGGATCACACTGTATTTCTCAATCGATTCGTACACTTTTCCCCGTTTGCGAATCCCGGCCGTATCGATGAGGACATATTTTTGTCCTTCATATTCAAACGGAGTGTCAACAGCATCCCGCGTGGTTCCCGCAACAGGGCTGACAATGACCCTCTCTTCTCCCAGCAACGCATTGACAAGTGAAGATTTCCCAACGTTGGGGCGGCCGATAAGGGACACTTTGATGGTGTCTTCTTCATACTCCTCTTCTTCCCTGTCAGGAAAATGTTCCACTACAGCATCCAGCATATCGCCTGTTCCGGTTCCATGCAAGGAAGACACCGGAATCACATGCTCAAAACCCAATTGGTAAAACTCAAACACATTCTCGGTGTATTTGATGTCATCCACCTTGTTTACCATCAGAATCACTGGTTTGTTGGTGCGGTGTAAAAACCTGGCCACCTCTTCATCTGTGGTAGTGACGCCATCGCGGGCATCGGCGACAAACAAAATCACATCCGCTTCATCAAGGGCCAATTCCACCTGATTGCGAATATGATCCATAATCTCATCGGTGTCTCCAAACTCAATGCCGCCTGTATCAATTAAGTGAAACTCACGCCCATTCCATTCACTGCGAGAATAAATCCGATCTCTGGTAATGCCTGGCTGGTCTTCCACAATCGCGATGCGTTCCCCCGCCAAGCGGTTGAAAATCGTCGACTTTCCCACATTCGGTCGTCCAACTATCGCTACTACAGGTAAGCTCATACAACATCCTCACTTTTCGCATATTCCCATATATAAGTATAAGACATACCTAATCTTAACTGAACATTGATTCTTTAAGCAACCAGCATCTTAGTGTTTCACGATAATCTTCGTATCCTGGTCAATCTCATGCACCATCGCATCCAAAATTTTTTCTAGCAGAAACGCTTTTTGCTCCAGCTCTTCCAAGGAGTCAGCCGCAAAGATGGGAGCCCCTCCTGCCACTTTGTCGCGCTGCGTGGTGATGACCGCCAATATTTTCCCTTTGCTCATGCGCTTTCCCACCTTTTTCTCAATTCCTTGGGCATTTTGCTCGGTTTGCGAATGGCACTCTCTAAGACAGGTACATTTTTAACGATCTCAACAGCTCGTTCCACGTCTTTCTCTTGCGGCAACAAGAGGATACCCAGCCGCCCGTCTTTCAAATCCCGTTTGGCCAACGGGGTAAGCGCCGGCTCTCCCGTGTCACGATACACGCCCAAAATGGTGGACACATCATGCAAAATCGCCTGCCTTTGCCCCACATTGCCAATCGTGACCCGTCCGCTTGCCTGGCGCGGTGTGATCAGGATGCCGATCCCATTCTCCAAGATGCGTTTACGGTTGTCCTCCAACCCAATATTCATCAAATAGATATCCTGCACGTACAGGCTGGCCCCTTCAATCCGGAGCGGTGCGACCTCTACTTCGGCGATGTCATAAATCACTTTACCCGACATAAGAAACCCGCTCAAAAAAAGAATCGCCAAACCGACCAGCGCCCCAACCCACCAATAATGGAAAATGACGACACTAAGCGAAGTAAGAAAAGCAGCGAAGATGACGATATAATTTCTTCCTTCAAAAACCATGGCAATGCCTTCAATATAATTTTTTCCTCTGGGCACCAATTCCAGTTCATCCAAATTGGTCAACATTTGTCGTTCCATGTTGCGAACATCACGAAATTGTTGCGCGGCTACCGTCAAAAATGTGATCGCCGTGTAATCCTTTTGCATCAGAGCTGGAACAGCCACCGCGCCAAGGGCGGCAGCAATCAGACCCAAGGCCAGATGGATCACATGGCCGTGCGGGTAGGTCGGATATTGGCGATAATCACTCTCCAACATCCGAATTCTTGTTACGAAACCAGCCACCACCCCCCATACCACGGCCAAGGTGTAAAGAGATAAGTTCATTTCACTTCACTCTTCCTTTCGTAGAGGAATCCGCATCCACTTCTCATGAATGTTGGCGGCAAACACTCTTAACCGGCGCCATCCCAACATCACCACCAACGAAAGCCATACCGTATCCAAAAACTCACCTGACCCCCAGATTAGCGGCATCAACATCTCACGGTGAAAAGACGCGATCCACACATGCAACATCATACTTCCACAAAGGAGGCAAGCCACATGCTCTTTGACACTTCGGGAAAACAAGCCGCCAATACCCACGAACACTGCAACGCAGAATAAGCGGAACAGAGGATCAGCCCAATCGGTGGCGACCCGGGCATATTCATGCCACAAGAAAAGCGCTGTTCCCGAAAACACTCCGAAACTGATCGTTACCGTTGCCCTGGACAAGCAAAGCCGGCCAAGCGTGATAGCCAGCCCGATCAGCAACACAACAGCCCCTGGGTGAATCCACCACGCCTCCTTCATGGCAAGAGGCGGACTAGAAGTCAGCCACCAAGCGGTTACGGCCAATCCGTATGCCCATTTGCGGGGCCAATCCGTTTCCAGCCATCCCGCCCAATACAAGATAATCAAAATGAGCAAACACAATTGTGCCAAAATGCCGGGAGCCATTTTCCGATTTCCTCCAGACACATGGGTTTTTTTTAGTGTCACTCTGCTACCACCTTTTTAAGCAAAAAAAGAACCAGCCAAAATCTGGCTGGTTCTGATGGAAGCTGATTGTTATTATTTCAAATTGCGCAACTCGGGATACATGTCACCCAACGTTACGTTCAATCCGCTGGCCGGTTGTTCTTGTTGTTGTTGCTCCATTACTTCTTTTACTTCTTTGCGCTCCTCTTCCACCTCAACATCTTTAATGCTCAAGCTGATGCGCTTTTGTTCTGGAGCCATTTCAAGCACTTTCACTTGTACCTCTTGGCCTTCCTCCAACACTTCAGCTGGGGTAGCCACATGGCGACGGGAAATTTGAGATACGTGAACAAGCCCTTCTACGCCTGGGAACACTTCTACGAAAGCACCGAAGGAAACCAAGCGTTTTACAGTACCTTTAACCACATCGCCGGCAGAGAGTTCTTTGGCCACTTTTTCCCATGGGCCTTCCTCGGTTTCTTTAATGCTCAAGCTGATGCGCTCTTGTTCGCGATTTACTTTGAGCACTTTCACCTTCACCTTGTCGCCTTCTTTTAACATATCTGCCGGATGTTCAACGCGATGCCAAGCCAATTCGGATACGTGAACCAAGCCATCCACTCCGCCGATGTCGACAAACGCGCCGAAATCGGTCAGGCGTTGAACGGTTCCTTCCAGTACTTGCCCTTCTTCCAAAGAAGCGAGCACAGCTTCTTTTTTGCGGTTCAGCTCTTCTTCCAACACCGCTTTGTGGGACAAGATGCATTTGTTTTTCTCAGCGTCCAGCTCAATTACTTTCAATGAAAGCTCACGGCCTTTGTAGTCGCTGAAATCTTCCACGAAATGCAATTCAACATGGGAAGCCGGAATGAAGCCACGCACACCAACATCAACAACCAAGCCGCCTTTGACGATATCGGCTACAGTCGCTGTGATTACCTCGCCGCTTTCAAATTTGCGTTGCAACTCTTCCCAGGACTTTTCAGCATCGACGGCTTTTTTGGAAACAATCAATTTATCTTCGTCTTCCTTGATGCGGATTACTTTCACATCCAGCTCGTCGTCAACATTCAAAACATCAGCTACTTTATCCACATGCAAACTAGATAATTCTGAAATTGGCAGGATTGCTTCCGATTTGTAACCAATGTCCACCAACGCTTGATTTTGTTCTACGCTAACAACTTTCCCTTTCACTACATCTCCTACTTGGAATGTAGCAACTTCAGTCAATTCAGATTTCATCTCTTCTGCCATGAACATGCCCTCCTCATTCTCCACACTGTCATAAAAATATCTAAATCAAATTATATGAAGGAAAGATCTGGATGAAAAAGGTGAGCGCAATTCACCTTTTTCATACGATCTAATTATCTATGATGATCAATCATTTGTTTAATCCGCAACATGACCAACTCAGTGAGTTCGTTCGCAGCATCGGTTCCAGCTTTGCCTTCCGAGAACGCCACCGTGTCGATCGGCTCCCCGATGATCACTTTGGTCTGGCGAAACAAACGGTATGGACCAATGATCGCCACAGGGATCATGGGCGCTTTGCCTTTTATAGCGATCAGCGCAGCTCCGACGTGGGCTTTTCCGAGTTCACCCGATTTGGAGCGGGTTCCTTCAGGAAAAATCCCCAACACGTGTCCATTTCGAAGTAGCCGGATCGCATGCTTAACCGCTCCGCTGTCGCCTCCGCCCCGCTTCACCGGGAAAGCATTTAATTTTGTAATGATTTTACCGATGATCGGAATACGGAACAACTCTTCTTTGGCCATGAAATGGATTTCGCGCGTGTCGATGAATCCGCCAACCACCGGCGGATCAAGATTACTGATATGATTGGCGCAGATGACGGCGGGCCCTTGTGACGGAACATGCTCCTTTCCAATCACTTTTACCCGGAACAACATGCGCAACAGGTGTTGTGCGATACTGCGGATCTTCGTATAGAACATATCTTACTCCCCACCGCCTAATTTGTGACGGCAAAGTTGCATAATGCTTTCAACAATTTCATCGATCGAGAGATGCGTTGTGTCGATAAGCACAGCATCTTTGGCCTGTTTAAGCGGAGCATGCTTACGCGTGCGGTCGTTTTCATCGCGGCGCCGGATCTCTTCCCTCAGCCCGTCCAAGTCCACGTCCGCCCCTCTGGCTTTTAACTCTTTGTACCGTCGGAGGGCACGTTCTTCAATGGTGGCGGTTAAAAACACTTTCACATCTGCTTCCGGCAAAACATGTGTGCCAATATCCCGCCCATCCATCACTACGCTCTGACGTGCGGCAATATCCCGCTGCTTATTCACAAGGATGCGGCGCACCCCTGGCATTTTCGCGATGGCCGACGCCAAGCTCGAAATTTCTTGGGTTCGGATCTCTTCTTTCAGCAATTGTCCGTTAACCATGACCCCTTGAGGATGAAGGGAAAAGTGAAGCTGTTCCGCCAACTGGGTGACCGCTTCTTCGTCAAACACATTTAAATTCTCCTGGAGCGCTTTCCAAGCGATGGCTCGGTACATAGCCCCGGTGTCGACATAAGACAACCCAAGGCGACCTGCAACCCGACGAGCCACCGTACTTTTGCCGGCTCCAGCCGGTCCATCAATCGCTACTTGCAACTGTTTCATCTACCTAACAAATCCTCCCTAAGTCGGGATGAAAAACAACCGAGCAGGGTGCGCCTGCTCGATTGGAGATACTTATTCGATTTAAATCGACGCCAAGTAAATCCCTATCGAAATCTTCGACCCCAACAGCCTATCTACTATGTATTTCTTTTTGACAAATCTATCAGGATCCCATAATTGGTGCCATGGTTCATAGAGTAAAGAAATCCTGTTTAAAGAATAACATAATTTTGTCACACATGCAATGAAAACAATTAAATGAGCCGATTGTATTATATCGGCCCATTTAAAATATTAAATTCGATTTCCATTTGCTTTCTCTATCCGATCGACATATTCTTCTTCGCCTGTATCGGCATTGATAAACAACCGGTATTGTTCTCCGTTAATTGTCCCCAAAAATTCATGGCACAGAACTTGGCGACCGTTGCGGTCGTAGATCACAGCCAGATTGTTTTTGGTCAGTTTCAGATGGGGATTTACTTGCTTCCGCGCTTGGGTTGCGCTTAATTTCGGTTTGCGTTTGGACCAATCCATCTTATTGAAAACATATTCATCTGCTTGCAAACCCATGACTTCTCCATTATCCAATGCCACTTTTACAGCCAGTGACTCGGGGTAGATGTACACGTCACCCTCTTTATGAACAAAATTAAACGAGGCGATGTTGGATACTTCGTCATAAGAAATCGGAGTCATGTTTTTATAACCAATCCGATTGAGGAAGCGAGTTGCCCGGGTTAACGCTTGATCCAAGGTCAACCGTTTTTTCGTGACAGGCCGGTCAAACACCATCCATACGATATGACCGTCAATGGTCGTCAGATCTGTGTACACTTCTGTCTTATTGCGTCCCTCATATCTGACGCTGTAAGTAGGATAATCCCCTTTTTTGTTTCGGGTCACATGCATCCCTTTGGTGGATTCGCGTCCAAACGCATAAGCGACTCGCTGTTTGGCTTGCTCCGGCGTGATCAGTTTCCCTTTTAACTGCTTCACCCGTTCCCGCTGGCGAATTTCCATATTGTTGACTGACGGACCCCAATCCACTTCCGGAAATTCCTGCACCACTTGATTCACTTTTTTAAACCCGTCGATGATGGTATTATCCATCTTCTTATCTTCTGAAGCCACCGCCAAATCCACGTCCATCCAACGCAGGTTCCGGTTGATCACTTTGCTCTGCAACGCTGCCATATCATCACGGATATGTTTTGCTTGCTGGTATAGATCACTCAATGTCTTCCATTCTTTGTCGCTGAGCGGCTCCTTATCCAAATCCCGAATGCCTACTTCATAGGCGAAATTTCCAACGCGAGACAAAAATTTTTCCGCTGAATCAAACGGCATCAACGTCAATGGCAATTGACCGATATCACTTTGTGCCGCATACGCCAGACGCCACACGTTGGTCATGGCCGTGCTCAATTGACGCCGCGAATTAAGAGCGATCGATTTCCCCAATTCTCCTTGCAATCGATCCATGCGGTCATTCAAATCATGAAATGCACGTTGGTATTGGTTTTCCGCTTTAATCAACACGGAATTTTTGTCTTGATGCTCCATATAACCCCATGCGGCTGCGGCGATAAAGGCGACAGCCACAATCGGCAATAAGATTGCTGCCATTCGTTTGTACATGACATCACGTCTCCTTTGTTGTCATGCGTTCTTCTAAGATTCTTTTGGTAGTCTGAACGATGTGCAAACGAAATATGCAAGCGCCACAAAAAAACGGAAGCCCTCGTTCAGACTTCCGCTTTTACAATCTTTCCCTTTCTATTTGAAAATCGTCGTCATTGTTGCACAGGCAACGCTTAAAACCCGTTTCTAACTTGCCTTTTTTCATTCGTCCCTTTAGAATGAAACGTTCACCGCATTGATTGCAATTGATGGTCACCACATATTTTTCATTTTCGCTCATCATGTATCACCGCCCTCTTCTCTCCCTATTATTGACATGGGATGATGGGTTCCATACGATAGAAAATGGCATCCTAAAATAGAAAGGTGGAAAAGGATTGTCATCATGCCGACAGTCTGCCATATATGAATAATAAAGTGATTGTCATTACCACTGGTGGGACGATCGCCATGAGCGAGAACATGGAGTCGCAAGGGGTTAAACCGCAGGATCCCCAAGCCTTACAAAGCGCCCTGCCGTTATTGAACCAATACGCAAAAGTGGAAATGGATCATCTTTTCAACAAGCCGAGCCCCCACATCACCCCGGCGGATATGTTCCTGATTGCAGAACGCGTGAAAGAACATCTGAACCGAGGTGCGAAGGGGATCGTGATCACGCATGGAACCGACACGTTGGAAGAAACGGCTTATTTCTTGGATTTGGTTCTCGACACTGACAGGCCCGTGATCGTTACCGGGGCCATGCGTAGCTCCAATGAACTGGGGGCAGATGGGCCTGTGAATATGGTCAACTCCGTTCGCGTGGCCGCACACGAACAATCGCTGGAACGTGGCGTGATGGTCGTCTTCAATGACGAAATTCACACTGCCCGGGATGTCACCAAAACCCACACCAGCAATGTGGCCACCTTCCAATCACCCGGGTTGGGCCCGGTCGGCTTGGTAACCAAAAAGGATATTCGCTTTTTCCGAGATTCGGTAAAAGAGCCCCGCTTCCCTCTTGCAATGCCTTCACACCAAGTCGCTTTGATCAAAGTGGCGGCTGGCATGGATGACAGCCTGATAGCATGGGCGGTAGAGCGCGGATTTGACGGTATCGTGTTGGAAGCGCTGGGTCAGGGAAACTTGCCTCCCACCATGTTGCCTGGCCTAAAACGCGCGCTGGCCAGCAAGATTCCCGTCGTGCTGGTGTCCCGTTGCTTCAATGGCTCGGTGCAGGACACGTATGAATATGAAGGAGGCGGGAAACAACTAAAAGAGCTTGGTTTGATCTTCTCCAACGGCATCAATGGCCAAAAAGCGCGGATCAAACTGATGCTCGCCTTGTCAAAAACAAAAGACGCAACCGAATTACAAAGCTATTTTCAGTATTGATTTATAGTGCGCTCAATCAGAGCGTGGGTGGGCGAGGGAGCATTAGCAAAGAAGGAAGGAAATTGAAAGGATTACATTCGATTTTTCGGTTAGCATCACACAACACATCTATTCGCACAGAATTTTTGGCCGGCTTAACTACCTTTTTCACCATCAGTTACATCATCATCGTCAACAGCTCTATCATCTCCGAGACGGGGATCCCATTTGAAGCAGCTCTTTTGGGAACCATCTTCACTTCATGCCTCAGTTGCCTGCTGATGGGATTGTGGGCCAACGCCCCCATTATTATTGTACCGGGCATGGGGGTGAACGCGTTTTTCACATTTACCATGGTGCATGAGATGGGCCTCTCTTGGCAGGAGGCGCTAACCGCGGTAACCCTCTCTGGCATGCTGTTTACCATCATCACCTTTACTCCGCTGGCCACTTGGTTGAGCTCAGCGGTACCAACCGCCTTGAAAAAGGGGATGACCGTAGGCATCGGCTTGCTCATCACCTTTATCGGATTACAAAAAGGTGGATTAATCATCAGCAATGAACAAACGTTCGTCAGTTTCGGCAATCTCCATCAACCCAAGGTGTGGATCACGCTGTTTAGCCTTGCACTGTTGATCATTCTCTTTGTGCGCAAGGTACAAGGCGCGTTTTTGATCACACTGGTGTTGGCGACGGTGGTCGCGTTAATCGCCGACCCTTCAATCGCCCAGGGAGAACCAGCTCCTCTATCACTTGAACAGTATGTTCCTTTGCTAGGCAACTTCGCCTTGGCAGGATTGGGCAAACTCACTTTCTGGGTGGCAACATTCACGCTAACTATGATCCTCGTGTTTGAAAATATGGGATTGTTGCAAGGACTGTTAACTGACAAACAAAAGTTTCCAGCCGCTTTTCAAGCCAGTGCCCTATCCAACATCATGGCTGGGCTACTGGGAACGAGCGCGACCATCTGCGCCTTGGAAAGCGCAACTGGCACCCAATCAGGGGGGAGAACGGGCTTGACCACCATTACGGCGGGCGGTCTTTTCTTGCTCTCGCTGATCCTCATTCCCTATCTGAAATGGATTCCAGAAAGTGCGGTGGCTGCCATCATGATTGTGGTTGGCGGATTGATGATGCAAGAGGTGCAAGCGATTCCGTTCGGTGATTTTACGGAGGGGTTGCCGGCTTTCATCACTTTTGCATTCATCCCGTTCACCTACAGCATTCCCACCGGCATCGCGTTTGGTTTCATCACCTACGCTATTTTAAAAATCGCGGCCAAACGGACGAGGGAAGTGCCGATCTCATTTTTTATCATCGCCTTGTTATTCATGATTCAACTAGGTTTGCACGGATAAAGAAAAAAAGCGATTTCCGGCTCTCGGAATCGCTTTTTCGCTTATATGCGGGCCACCTTCCGTTTGTCTCGGATGTGGCGCGCGATGGAACGCCCATGGTAACGTCCATTCTCGATAAACACCTTGGTTGCATCATGCCCTGTGGCAATCACTCCGGCCAAGTACAACCCGGGCACCGTCGTTTCCATATCGTCAGACAGCACCGGTACCCCCGTCTCTTGATCGATTTGTCCTCCCAATCTCTCCACAAAAGTCAGGTTAGGCCTGTACCCGGTCATCGCAAACACCGCATCCGCCTTGATTTCCTTCCGTACACCTTTTTCTTCAACCACCACCGCATCTGGAGTGATTTCACGCACTTCCGTTTCCCAATGCATATGGATGCGTTCTTTTTCGATGGCCGCCTCGATCAAGGGTCTCACCCACGCCTTGACGCTGTCGTGAAAGGCGCTTTTGCGGTAAACCATATGAACGTGCGCTCCCACTTGATGTAAATCCAATGCCACATCAATCGCTGAGTTACGTCCGCCAATCACCACCACCCGTTCCCGCGCATAAGGATGGGCATCGTGAAAATAATGCTTTACATGGGGCAGATCTTCACCTGGAATATTCAACATATGTGGATTGTCATAATACCCGGTGGCCAACACGACATTTTCCGCTTCATATATGCCACGCCCATCCCGCTTGGACGTAATTACGCGAAATCCGTTTTCTATCCGCTCGATCTCCACCACTTTTTCGTATGTGTTCAGTTCCAAGTGATGCTTCTTGACCACGGTCCGAAAGTATGCCAGCGCTTCATGCCGGGTCGGTTTTTCATTGACTGTCGTAAATGGGATACCCCCGATTTCCAAATTGTCGGCCGAGCTAAAAAAAGTCATCGACAGCGGATAATGATATATTGAATTCACCAAACAACCTTTCTCAATGATCAATGGATTCAAGCCCACTTTTTTCAACTCAATCGCGGCTGAAAGCCCACAAGGGCCCGCACCCACCACAATTACATCAAACATACTGTCACCTCCAACGATGCAAAAGAAGAACACCCCTTCACTCAAGGGTGTTCTCCTCACCACTTCCTTATTATACTATACCCAACCGCGGAAACGTGATGCTTCCGCCATTTTTCTCACACCCACCATATACGCGGCAAGACGCATGTCCACTTTGCGGGTTTGAGCGGTATTATATACGTTTTCAAACGCACGCACCATAATGTCTTCCAATTTTTGTTCCACTTCTTCGTCAGACCAGTAGTATCCTTGGTTATTTTGCACCCACTCAAAATATGAAACGGTCACGCCACCAGCGCTGGCCAATACGTCCGGCACCAACAAGATGTCACGCTCATGAAGGATTTTGGTCGCTTCCAACGTGGTCGGTCCATTAGCCGCTTCGACAACAATGTCAGCTTTGATTCGATCAGCGTTTTTAGCGGTAATCTGATTTTCAACCGCTGCCGGAACCAGGATGTCGCAATCGAGTTCCAACAACTCTTGGTTGGTGATGGTGTCTTTAAACAATTTGGTGACGGTTCCAAAAGAATCTCTGCGATCAAGCAAGTAGTCGATGTCCAAGCCATTCGGATCATGCAAGGCACCGTAAGCATCAGAAATACCAATCACTTTGGCTCCCGCATCATGCATGAACTTCGCCAAGAAACTACCGGCATTACCGAATCCTTGAATAACGACGCGTGCACCTTCAATGCTGAGGCCGCGTTTTTTCGCTGCTTCGCGGATCATCAGGGTGACACCTTTGGCCGTAGCCGTTTCACGACCGCGAGAACCGCCCAACACCAATGGTTTACCAGTGATGAATCCCGGAGAGTCAAATTCGCGGATACGGCTGTATTCATCCATCATCCACGCCATGATTTGCGAGTTGGTGAACACGTCCGGAGCAGGAATGTCTTTCGTCGGCCCTACAATTTGGCTGATCGCACGCACATAGCCGCGAGACAAGCGTTCCAGCTCACGGAAAGACATGTTCCGCGGATCACAGATGATACCACCTTTTCCTCCGCCGTAAGGGAGGTCGACAATGCCCGCTTTCAAACTCATCCAAATTGATAGCGCTTTCACTTCTGATTCAGTTACATCTGGATGAAAGCGCACTCCACCCTTGGTTGGACCTACGGCATCATTATGTTGAGCGCGATATCCCGTAAACACTTTCACAGTGCCGTCATCCATGCGGACGGGAATCCGGACGGTTAATACACGCATAGGTTCCTTTAACAATTCGTACACAGCCTCTGGATAACCCAGCTTATCCAACGCTTGATGAATCACAGTTTGCGTGGATACTAAGACATCCATATTTTCACGCTGTTCCTCTTGACGACCTGCAGCAACAGACTGTTGTTCCATCCTGACCACCTCAGAATTAAATACTAACTGCTAAAAAGACCAGTATTCAGTATACAATAATACACTAAACAACCAAAGAATGTCTCTGTTTTTTCGTATATTTAAAAACAGACGCACCAATAAGGTATAATAATGCAAGAAAACCTGACTGCTATGAAAGGATTTGACTCGAAAATGTACCAACAAGTTCTATATTGTTTTGCCCATCCTGATGACGAAACATTTACTTGCGGCGGCACTATCGCCCGCTTCCATGTAAATGGCGTCCGTCAAACGCTCTACTGCGCTACTCGCGGTGAAGCAGGTAAAACAGGTCAACCACCGCTTTGCGCACAAGAAGAGTTAGGTGATATCCGTGCGCAAGAGCTGGCTCGGGCCTGTGATGTTCTTGGCATTGATGAGTGCATCCTGCGGGATTATGGAGACGGACAATTGAGCCAACTCCCTTTCCAACAACTCGTTGACGATTTGTTTAAGATCATGGAAAGCATCCGCCCAGATCTCATTATCACCTTCCCGCCGTCTGGCATTTCTGGCCACCTTGATCATCAGATTATCCAACAGGCTACCTTGGAAGCAGTAAAGAAAACTACATTCCCTACCAAACTTTACTATATCGTCATACCAGAATCAATCGCTCATTTGCATTCTGGAAAAATTCATGCGACACCAGATGAATACGTATCCATGAAAATAGATGTCACCCCATTCCGCGCTAACATCGCCCAAGCGCTACGCGAACATAAAACCCAACATCTTTCAATAGATCGCGTCTTTCCAGGTGTGCGTGATGGCGATATCAGCCGCTTGCGTTCACATGAATATTATCAACTAGTTATACAAAAATAAAATTTTTTATACAACAAATTAATAACACACCCGGTTATTACGGGTGTGTTTATTTATCTCATCCAAAATATTGACTGATTTGGTTGATCGCATCGTTTTCACACACAACTTTACCATACTCGGTCAGCATGGCCTCTGTCACCGTGGACACTTCGCCATACTCCGACAACATGGCAATCAACGTATCCACCTGACCCTTGGACAAATGCTTCTCTCCACCAAACAGCAAATAATAGCGGTTTTGATAGGCAAATAGCTGCCCTCCTTGCATAGCATGGGCTTTCATGCGCACAGCCGCTTGGACTACGTCTTCGAAGTCGTTAAAACGGAAAATGATATCATCCGACTCTTCCATCGTCACTTCTAACTCGTACATTTCTTCCGTTTGTTCAAACTCATCGACTTCTGATTTCGGAGCCCGGCCACGGGTAACCACAACCACCATCCCTTGTGCGGGAAGGGCGAAAACTTCGACAGCTACTGGCCCAACCACTTCAAAACCCAATTCCTGATATGCGTGTTCCATCATGTCATTAAAGAGTTCATGTACTTTCGGAATATCTCTCCACATGTCCTCTTTTTGAATCCCACGATCAGCCAAATCGTCGAGAGTCAAGAAAAAGCGCACCTTATCCCCGTCTAAACGCTCGACACGCATGGCCTACCCTCCCTCGCCGGAGACTCCCACATTCAGAATATGAGGGACTGAATCTCACTGTTACGCGGTCAAGTCTCCTATTTTTCTTTATATCAATCATACACAAAAATGACTTTCCTTGCATAGGGTAATCGCATTTTTTTCTGGGCATTGCCAATCCTGAAGACGCATCCTCATTCCTTCGCTTCATACCGCAAGTAACATCCCATCACGAAATCGACAACCGCATGAGCGATCACTGCCGGGGCAAGATGACCCGTCCATTCGACCATCAGCCCAAAGACTGTTCCGACTCCGGTGACAAAGACGACCAATACCCATTTTTTTAAGTATCGGGTGTGTACAAGCGCAAATAAGAGGGCCGTTCCCCATACCCCGATCCAACCCTGCACCAAACCGCGGAACAACAACTCTTCCCCGATGGCAGCCATCACGGCGATCAACATGATATGCCACCAAGGACGACGCGCAAACAATAATTGGTTTATTCCCCCGTCATCAAAATGGTGTTCAGGCAACAAACGGATTAGCACAAATTCCATGGCCACGATGAATCCACCGACGCCGACACCCATCAGCCACATGTAAAGCTCGGCAAACGGTGTCAATTCAACATAAAGTCGATTTTTCCACCATAAATATGGAACACTCAATAAAATAAACAGCAGTTGCGTAAAATAAAAACTGATCAAGATTAATCGCTCCTGCTGGCTCCGCTGATCACAGTTGATGTCGCTCATATCGCCCCTCCTTTTTCTTGATTTACTGATTGCTCCTTGAAATCGGACACAATTCCGTCTACAATGAGGGGTGGAAGTGGACTTAACTCATTATTGGGATATATACACGGGAGGAGATTTTCACTATGCGCACATGGGTAGATAAAGATACTTGTATCGCATGTGGAGCTTGTGGCGCAACCGCTCCGGATGTTTACGATTACGATGAGGATGGCATCGCATATGTGATCCTCGATGACAACACCGGAACGGCAGACGTACCAGAAGAACTTCATGATGATGTTCGCGATGCTCAAGAAGGATGCCCGACCGACTCCATTAAAGTAGAAGAGTAATTTGTCAGTAAACATGTTGTTCACACGGTGCATGTAAGCAAGCGGTTTGGCTTCACTCACGCACCACGTGCTGTCAACAAGCGATCAACCCAGATCGCTTACATACCAGAACAACGATGAGCCACCTCTTGCCAGGTGGCTTGTTCTTTTTCGCACATACGCCGCTCAATTGCGACCTTCAAACATGTCCACCTTATAATGATAATGACTATCATTATCTTCGTCAACTCAGTTATTCATTCCCCACCATTCACCATCAATCCTGTCTATGACCTTCAACATCTATATAAAAAACCTTAGCCCAGTACAATACCGAGCTAAGGTTGTAAAAGTACACTTGGAGCCGCTGTCTGTTTTGCATCAGACTCGCCCTAAAACCCAATCTGCAGTTTTACTACAAGCTTTTAAGCCGTTTTCATGACACATCAACGGTTACTTTAGCAACTCTTTCATCTTGGCGATCACATCGGTGGAAGCAAGCTGCTTGCCAGCGGGCAGGTTTAATATTTGCGCGGCGCCTTGGCTCAGATAAATCTGTTCACCCTTGCTGGTTTTAGCGACGAAGACGCCTTGTCCTACAAATTCAAAGTAACGGATTTGGTTCTCTTTTTTCACCTCTTTTTTCGCAGCTCTGTACATGTTCATCAAATCTTTACTGCGGTTTTTCCCGCCCATTTTGATCGGTTGGACATCATCGGCGACAACTAAGCCTTCAGGTTGCTCACCTTTCATCATGAACCAGAGTTTCTCTTTGGTTGGCTGCAACATCTCAATCAGGCTGGTTCCTTTATATGATTTGATTACGTTGGCATCGGGTGTGCGGAAAATCGGAATGGAAAAAGAAGAGAGTTGGAGTCCTTCTACAGGAGTTACACTTTGAGGCATTAATGATTTGCCCTGTTTCGGGGATTTTTGTGAAACTGCTGTTAAGTAATCTTGAAAAGCTGTCTTTTCAGGCTGGTCTGAAGCGAAGCCGTTGCCGATAAATCCGACCAAGCCGATGGTGGCGACAATGGCCACTGCGGGAATGATGATTTTTAAGCTTTTAAGCATGTGAAATCTCCTCCTCGATGATTGTCATCAGTAACCAATGTCATAAATGAGCTCTCGCCAATAAAAATTGTTGTTACTTTTGAAGGCTTGAAAAGTCATGTAGTAATGGTCTCCATACCAAGGGTCCATATACTCGACATAGTTGTTATTATTCGAGGTGAAGTAGCCATCCAAAACAACAAAATGTCCGATGGTAGCTCCATTTGTCCACCAAATCAAGGGGATCATCGGTCTGCCGTTGTTGATTTGCGATTGGATAAATGAATAGTTGGGGTATTGCCAATTGCCATAGTAGTTGGTCCATCTGGATCTCAAGCCGTAGGTGGACAACCCTCTTTGAATCTCACTGCTGGTGGCCGGGTTATTGTAGTACCCACCTTTGACCGCATAAGCGAAATTGTATTGCGAAACATTCTTGCCTTTATATTGCGAAACTGCGGCACCGCTTGCCGCCCAACACCAGTTGCTGTAATCTTGCTTGATTTCGGGCACATAAGCGCCGTACGCCTTTGCTTGATCCGGTGCCGTCAACTGGAGGCTCACCGCAGACAGCAAAGCGAAAAGAGCTGTCATCACAAAAAGTCGAATCTTATTCACTGATGCACTTCCTCTCTATGGTGATGATCGTACTGAAAAATTTAAATTCGCTATTTAAATAAAAACCCCTTCTTCAAAAGCGAAATAGAAGAAGAGGCAACATAAATTGTCGATAATTATTAAAAACTTATTATTATATAAGAATTTATTTATTATATTTTCAGAAGGAATTATGTCCGTTCTATGCTGCTGTTATTCTTCTTCCTGCTCCAAATAAAGCAACACTTCCGCTAAACCGCCGTCCACATTTACCACATCCGCGTAACCTTGCTGCAATAAAAAATTGGCGGCGTGTAAACTGCGAACTCCATGAGCGCACAAGAGGTAAATTGTTTTGTTCGGATCGATCTCCGTTAACCGCTCCGGCAACGAGCCAAGTGGCATGAGTTTGCAATGCTCCAAATGAACCATTTCCCATTCTGCGGGTTCGCGCACGTCGATCACTTCAATGTGGTGCGCCCCCAACTCTCCATTCAAGTATTTCTGTGCAAACACACTGGGTGAGATGTGATACTTGCTTTGATCGTTTTTCATAACTGCTCTCCTTTATTGATTTATTGTTTCACAGTGTCTTTTCATTTGCTTCTTTATTCAAAACCGACTAAAATGATGGTTGAGTGATTTTACAGCTTCATTGTACATATAGAGGAGGAAAGCTCATGTCTAACCAACTGATTGTGGATGCTTTTATTGAGATTCCTACAGGAAGCCAAAACAAATACGAATTCGACAAAGAGAAAGGCGTATTCCGTCTTGACCGGGTGCTTTACTCCCCCATGCATTATCCAACCGAATACGGTTACCTCGAAAACACCTTGGCTGAAGATGGAGATCCATTGGACATCCTTGTCCTGACCAGCTTCCCAACCTTCCCTGGTTGTGTAATCTCCAGCCGGGTGATCGGCGTGCTGCTCATGTCCGACGACAAAGGTCCAGACGAAAAAGTATTGGCCGTGCCTGTGGATGACCCACGTTTCGATGGCGTAAACAGCTTGGATGATGTGGCTCCACACGTCCTGAAAGAAATCGAACACTTCTTCCGCGTCTACAAAGACTTGGAAAACAAAGAAACCAACATCATCGGCTGGAAAGACGCTGCATTCGCCGCCGAACTCTACCAACAATGCCTCGACCGTTACCAACAAAATAAATAATCAGCCAACCCCTTGCTTTGCGTTTTTTCGTGAAGCAAGGGGTTTTTTGTTCATTCCGGGCAGGACAACAGGCCTAATTGCCGTGACAGCTCATAGTGGAGGGATTGCGTTTGGCCTGGGAAGCGTACCAGAATTTTTCGTCCCGGCGCCACTCCGGCAAGCGGCGTCACTTCCACAATGCTCCCCACACCGAAGCGAATGTGGTTAACTGACATCCCTGGTGCCACTTCTTCACTGGCAAAGCGGAGTTGGGGCTGGGCTTTGCTCATTGCGCGGGCAGACGTAAACACCTGGGCCGTTCGCTCCAACTCTCGCTTGCGTTCAAGCGGGGCACTCGTGGACATGCGCTCTCCCCCATGTCCCAATTCCTTTGCAAACGGGGATGGCGCCACTCTTTTGCCTTGCCTGGTTTGGCTGACAGAAAGCCAGCACTCCGTTTTAGCCCGAGTCATCCCCACATACAAAAGGCGCCGCTCCTCTTCCCACGCGGCCGCTTTTCGTTGTTCCGATACCTGTAGGCTTCGGTGGTGTGGAAGTACCATCGCATGTAACCCGATGATATAGACACGATCAAATTCCAATCCTTTTGAACGGTGAAGGGTCATCAGTTTGACAGGAGCAGTCGCATCAGAATGGCGCAATTGCCGCTCAACTTCTTGCGCATGAGCCAAGAGTCCTTGTCCATTCGCAAAATGGCGAGCCGCCAAGGCCAACTCATCCAAAGGTTCAAACAGGCTGGCTAGATCACTTCCCGTTTCCTTGGCAAATGATTCCAGGTAACGGTCATAACCGATGCGTTCACGAATATAAGCCACTGCTTCCTCGGCGTTCATCTCCGTCAAGCGCGGGACTTGATCCCGCAACTCACTCAAATACCGAATTTGGTAAGGTTCCAATCCATCCAAGCCGGGCAACGCCGCCAACAATGATCCCCCATGTTTTTTCGCCCTTGCCCAACAAGCGTCAATCCAATCCTCATTGTAAAGATAGCGTTTAGGCTTATTAATAATCCGCACCAGCGCGTCAAGGTCTTGTGAATTCCAAGCCAATTTTAAATAGGCGAACACGTCTTGAACTTGCCACCGCCGGTAAAACGAACTTTCCCCCGACGCGACCATAAAGGGAATCCTTTTGCGCACCAGTGCATCCACTACCGCGCGGGCCTGGGTCGATGTACGGTAGAGAATGGCCGTTTCCATCCCATCAGTCAGGTGGGTCAAGATCTGTTCTGCCTCCTCTTCCTCATCAAGCGGCTCCATCCACTTCACATCTGGCCCCCTCACCCCGGTTCCCGCCCGCGGTTTCCGCTGCCGGCGGCGGTTGTGGCGAATCAATTGTTCACTTGCTTGAATCAATTCTTCGGTAGAACGGTAATTGACAGACAGAATGATCCGCGTTAGCTCGGGGAAATCTTTGTTTAGTTCAAGCATAAATTTGGGGTCGCTTCCGCGGAATCCATAGATGGATTGATCGTCGTCCCCTACCACAAACAAATGGCGGTGTTTCGCCGCCAATTTCACCAAGATCTCGTACTGCACCCGATTGATATCCTGAAACTCGTCCACCAGTATATGTAGGAACTTCGTTTGCCAGTGGGAAAGCCATTCCGATTGCCGACAACATGCATGCACAGCTAAAAGAATGTCATCATAATCCCACATTCCACGTTCCGATTTCATGCTTTCATATGCCATATACAAATCCCGGAAGAGAATATTCTTCTGTTTCTCGACTCGCAACCGTGCCGGCAAAATCCCATTGTTTTTGCACAGTCCAATTTGGTTTAGATAAGTGGACACCGTCTCTTCATCGGTCGGTAATTCCCGCTCCGCTAACAAGTCTCGCATCACAGCGGTCTGTTCGGCTTGTCCCATAAGAGGAGGAACGTTGCAACCGCTCTCGCGCAACATCTGCAAAAACAACGAATGAAAAGTGCCAACGGCCAACTCCCGGGTGCGAGCAGGCATCACTTGTTCCAATCGCTCCCGCATCTCCCGCGCGGCGGCCCGGGTAAATGTGACCAACATCAACTGGTTCGCCGGGATGCCCTGTTCCAACAAATACAACACGCGCCGGGTCAGCACCGTCGTCTTCCCACTACCCGGACCGGCAAACACGGCTGTGGGGCCGATCGGCGCGGTCACCGCCTTCCGTTGCTCGTCATTCAACCCACTTAACAACATCTCCATTCCCGACACTTGCAGCAACTCGCGTCCTCCTTTCCTTGATGTTTACGCTCATTTCGATTAGGTTATATCTTATCACAAATCAGCTGACACGCTTAACCCAGCAAAAAAATTTTTTACTCTTCACAGTTGACACTACTGATTCAACATGCTAAATTAGGTATCAAATTTAGATTAGCAACGCGATGAAGGAGCCAAGTATCAATGGCGAACTCTCAG
This sequence comes from Laceyella sacchari, assembly GCF_024927925.1. Taxonomy (NCBI): domain Bacteria; kingdom Bacillati; phylum Bacillota; class Bacilli; order Caryophanales; family Thermoactinomycetaceae; genus Laceyella; species Laceyella sacchari. The sequence goes on along the minus strand of NZ_CP103866.1, from coordinate 1,439,065 downwards.
AGAGCCGATGGTTGCTGTGAATCGGCAGTTTGCCTGATGCGGAGCACTCCCGAGTGGCTGATTGAACCGCTAAGAAGTAGATCAGCACGGTTGACCCGTTATCCACTAGAGTCGATATGGCAGGTCATGCCCATCGACTCGCCAAGGCTGTCAGCGTGAGCCGACAGCGAATGAGGGTGGCACCACGTACCCCACGTCCCTCTGCCCAAACAAATGGGTGGAGTAGGCGTGGGGTTTTTTATATAAGACGAAGGAGGAAATACAAGATGAATTGGCAAGATAAAGCCCATTTACGAATTCCCGGACCAACCCCGATCCCACTTCGGATCCAACAAGCGATGTCCCAGCCGATGATCGGGCACCGCGGACAGGCGGCCTCTCGATTGTTGCAGGAATGTGCGACATCGTTGCGCACTCTGTTTGGCACAACCCATACCCCGCTCATTTTGACAGGAAGCGGCACCTCCGCTTTGGAAGCAGCCGTAACCAATGCGGTACAACCGGGGGATGAAGCGATTGTTGTGGTGACAGGGGCTTTCGGAGATCGTTTCGCCAAAATAGTGGAACGATACGGAATTGCCTTGCATCGATTGGATGTCCCGTGGGGAACCTCTTGTTCACCTGAGCAGTTGGCTGCCTTCGTGCAAGAACATCCCCGGGCCAAGGCAGTATTCCTCACTTATTGCGAAACTTCCACCGCCGTGCTCAATCCTATTGCCGACCTGGCTAAAGTGGTCCGCGAACATTCAGACGCGTTGGTTATCGTCGACGGTGTCAGCTGTCTGGGCGCAGTCCCCTGCCACATGGATGACTGGCAGGTGGATATCATGGTGACCGGTTCCCAAAAAGCGTTGATGCTTCCACCCGGCCTCGCTATGGTCGCAGTGAGTGAACGAGCGTGGAAACGCATTGAACAGCAAACACAGCCCCGTTTTTATCTCGATCTCACTGCGTACAAGCGAAGCATGGAACAACATTCCGCTCCATACACCCCGGCCGTATCTCTGTTGTACGGTTTGAAGGAAGCATTGCTCATGCTGGAAGAAGAAGGATGGGAAAACGTCTTTGCACGTCATCAACGCTTAATGCGCATGACCCGTGCGGGGCTTAGGGCACTAGGATTGCCGTTACTCACTTCTGACGATGACGCTTCCCCGACGGTCACCGCCATCGACGGACGGCAAACGGCATGGGATACAGAGTCCTTGCGCAAACACATGAGCGAAATGAACGTCACCATCGCTGGCGGCCAACAACATCTGAAAGGCCAAATTGCCAGAATCGGCCACATGGGTTACTGCGATGAGCTAGACGTGCTTACTGTCTTGGGTGTGTTGGAGATGGCATGTTTTAAAATGGGCGTACCTGTAGAATTGGGAACTGGCGTAAAAGCAGCACAAGAGGTGATGTTGCATGTATAAAGTATTGATTACCGACCCGTTGAGCGATCAGGGCATTGACAAACTGTTGCGGGCCGAAGACGTCGAAGTGGTGCGAAAAGTCGGTTTGACAGGCGAGGCATTGTTATCAGAAATCGCCACTGCTGATGCTCTATTGGTACGAAGTCAGACCAAAGTGACTGAAGAAGTGATCAATCAAGGTAACCGGTTGAAAGTGATCGCCCGCGCCGGCGTTGGTGTTGACAACATTGATATCCCCGCAGCCACTAGAAAAGGGGTGATCGTCGTCAACGCCCCCGACGGCAACACGATTTCCACCGCTGAACACACATTTGCCATGCTCATCTCCTTGGCTCGCAACATTCCGCAGGCTCACCGTACCGTGATAAACGGAGAATGGAACCGAAAAGCTTTTGTCGGGGTGGAGTTGAACCAAAAAACGTTGAGCATCATCGGCTTTGGGCGAATCGGTTCGGAATTGGCCAAACGGGCCAAAGCGTTCCGCATGAACGTGATCGCCTTCGACCCCTATCTGACTGAAGAGCGGGCTCAAAAATTTGGCGTACAAAAAGCATCTTTCAACGAAGCGATTGCCGCTGGCGACTTTATCACCGTGCACACTCCGCTTACCAAAGAAACACGCCATATGATCAACCATGAGGTGTTCGACAAAATGAAAGACGGCGTCCGCATCCTCAACTGCGCCCGTGGTGGCATCATCGACGAAGCCGCTCTTTATGACGCCATTGTTTCCGGCAAAGTCGCCGGGGCTGCTCTTGATGTGTTTGAGGTTGAACCGCCAGGCAATCACCCGTTGTTTACTTTGCCGCAGGTGATATGTACGCCGCATTTGGGTGCTTCCACCATTGAAGCGCAGGAAAATGTGGCGGTGGATGTGTCCGAAGAAGTGCTTCATATCCTGCGTGGCGAGCCGTTTAAAAATGCGGTCAATCTCCCTTCCATCCCGGCGGAATTACAACAAAAACTGGCTCCTTACCATGAGTTGGTCGAAAAGCTGGGGCATTTCGTAGGCCAAATGGCCACCGAGGCGATCAAAGAAATCACCATAACGTACGCTGGGGAACTGGCTGAAGGGGACGTGGCTCCCCTTACGCGGATGATGCTAAAAGCAGTCCTTTCACACCATCTAGCAGATATCAACTTTGTGAACGCCCCCCACTTGGCCAAACAGCGTGGCATACATGTGCTGGAACAGAAATCGGGACACAGCCATGGCTTCACTCAATGGCTAAACATTGAAGTCAAAACGGACAAAAACCAGCATCAAGTAAGTGGCACCTTGCTCAACGGTTTTGGGCCACGCATCATCAAGATCGACCAATTCCCGGTTGATGTTGCTCCCAAGGGACATCTGCTGTTCATCCAGCATCGGGATCAACCGGGCGCCATCGGCCGAGTTGGCACATTGCTGGGCAGCCGGGACATCAACATCGCCACCATGCAGGTCGGTCGAAAGCAAGCAGGAGGACAGGCGATCATGATCCTCCGCATTGACAAAGCAATTCCTAACGACTTGATGAACGCTTTGAAACAAATGGATGAGATCCAATCGGTAATGGAAATCGACCTGTAAGCCTCTCTTGTCCGCTGCTGGTGAATGGGATAAACTAGCAATAGTTTGTTTATTCGTGACCGGACGCGATCCGTCACGGCATCAAGGAGGACTGCCAACCATGGAACTGAACGGAAAAGTTGCTATTGTCACCGGAGCCAGCAAAGGATTGGGAGAAGCCATCACCAAACGGTTGGCCTTGGGCGGGGCGACAGTCATCGCCAGCGCCCGAAGCCAAGCCAAGCTGGAAGCAGTGGCAGAAACCCATCCTGAGCGGATTCACCCATTTGCCTGTGACGTCACGAACAGTCAACAAGTGCAAGACTTAGTGCAATTCGCGATCCAACGTTTTGGTCGGTTGGATGTGCTGATCAACAACGCCGGTCTCGGCCACTTCGCCCCCGTTGACGAACTCACCGAGTCGCAATGGGATGAAATGATGAATGTTAATCTCAAAGGAGCCTTCCTCACTTGCAAATATGCGATTCCCCATCTCAAGGCGACGGAAGGACATATCGTCAACATCTCCAGTGTAGCCGGGACGGAAGCTTTTGCTCGCGGGGGCGGGTACTGCGCATCCAAGTTCGGATTGATGGCGTTAACCGACGCGTTGACCCAAGAATTGAAACCGCACCATGTGAAAGTCTCCGCTTTGTGTCCTGGCTCCATCAAGACCGAATTCGGTCGGCAAAAAGACTACGCGATGGAAGCGGAGCAAGTCGCTGAAGCGGTCTGGACCATTGTGTCCGCACCCAAGGGAGTCATCTACAATACCATCATCATGCGTCCGCTGGTACCCGCCAAGTAAAAGGCTGCAACCCAATCAGGAAAATACGCGTAGCGGGCAATAATAAAAGACCGTCACCCCACTTAGGGTAACGGTCTTTTTCTTTTTTATGCGTACAACACTTCATCAGCCACACGTACAGGCAACTCTACGATAAAGACGGTGCCTACACCCAGTTGGCTCTTCACCGACACGGTGCCTCCGTGGGCAGTGACCAGATGCTTCACAATGGACAGACCCAAGCCTGTTCCACCGGACTTCCCTCTGGTTCGTGCTTTGTCCGCTTTATAAAAACGTTCAAAGACGAAGGGTACATCCTCTTCGGGAATACCCGAGCCCGTGTCTTCCACTTCCAAAAAGATGCGTTCTCCTTTCTGATACACATGGACTGTCACAGACCCGCCCGTAGGTGTATGGCGGATCGCATTGTCCACCAGATTGGTCAACACTTGCTCAATCTTGTCTTCATCCCAAAACACCGTCGGCAAATGTTCGGCCAAATCCGCTTCCAAACGGACTTCTTGTTCTCGCGCAAGATTTTGGAATTTGCGGATGACCCGCTGCACGAATTTGTCCAATGGCTTCTCGGCCGGCTCCACTTGAATGTGACCCGCCTCCATTCGGGCCAAATCCAGCAGTTCGCGCACCAAGCGCCCCATCCGTTGCGATTCCTCGTTGATCACTTGTGCAATCTCTCTCCGCTCTTCCGGCGTTTCCGCTATATCGTCGAGCAAAGCTTCGCTGTAACCTTGCAACATCGCCAAAGGCGTTCTCAATTCATGCGACACATTGGCAACGAAGTCCTTGCGCAACTTGTCCAAGCGCCGTTCTTCCGTAACATCCCGCAACACGGCCACCACTCCGCGCACTTGATCGCCCGCATACAGTGGCGACATCATGACAACCCACGTGCGCCCATGTTCCGAGATGTCCTCCGTATGTTCTTGCGTATCCTCGATCACCTTATTAAAGAGCGCTTGTAAAGAAGGGGGCAGAGCATTTTTCTTCACTTCTCCTCTCCACAACGACAAAAAGCCTTCGCCGATGGGATTGGTCATGATGATTTTGCCAAACTTGTTGATGGTCAGCACACCATCGGACATGCTTCGCAAAATGCTTGCCAACTGCTCCTTCTCCTGCGACAACTGGTGAATTGTGTCTTCCAGCTGTGAGGCCAAGCGGTTGAAAGTCATAGCCAGCTCGGCGATTTCATCCCGTTCGTGGTAGCGCACCGGCACCCGTGTCGAAAATTCCCCACGGGCCATTTTCTCCACCGCGCGCTTCATCTGGATCAAAGGTTGCGAAATGCGCGAGGACAAGAAGAAGGCGAAAATCGTCGTCAAGACGATGCCGATCAGGAACGTGTAGAAAATCCACCGTTTAATATCGGATTCGCTCAATTGATCCTGGACTTGATACAACACGATGGCGCCCGATGGCTTTTTATCCTTGATATAAGGCACCGCCACCAGCAAAATATCGTTCTTTAACAATGGATTTCCCGGACGGGGGTTGGTTTGCAATCGCACCTTCCCCCGCATGGTAATTGACTGACCCTTTAAGACCTTCTTTAACTCTTCATCCGTCAATATCTCCCGCCACTGCACGTTGGGCACGTGCGGCGAAACCCCAATGGGGCTAACAGAGCCACTCGCGTCCAACACCACCAAGTATGTACCGAATTCGGACGCCCCCATCAGCACATTGTTGAGATATTGGGTCTGGTTGGGGCCGGCCTCTTTCAATTGGGTTTGAATACGCGTCGCCAACTTCTCCAAACTTTGTCTTTGCCCTTCGACATAGCTGTTCTCGATTTGTTCGCTCAAAAACAGGCTCAACAACACCAAGATCAACGTGACGAGAATAATAATAGTCAACCATAATTTACCGACAACACTTCTTAAGATCACTCTTTCGGCACCTCTAACTTATAACCGACTCCCCAAACAGTGGTGATCATCTTAGCGGCTCTGGAGGAAGCACGGTTGAGTTTCTCGCGCAAACGTTTCACATGCGTGTCAACCGTTCTCAAATCCCCAAAAAATTCATAATGCCACACATCGCGGAGCAATTGTTCCCGTGTGAACACTTTGTCTGGGGATTTGGCCAAGTAGTACAGCAGCTCGTATTCTTTGGGCGTAAGTTGAATTTTTTTGCCCCCTGCTTTCACCTCATGCGCATCGTGGTCGATGGTCAGCTCGGGGAATACGAGTACATTGTGCGTCTCCGTATCCGTAGTGAGGAAAGCGGTGGCCGAAGCCCGTCTCAGCACCGCCTTCACCCGATGAACCAACTCGCGCGGGCTGAATGGCTTCACCACATAATCGTCGGTTCCTGCCTCAAATCCTTCCACACGATTGGCCTCTTCTCCTCTCGCTGTCAGCATAATAATGGGGGTTGCCTTCTTTTTGCGAATCTCCCCGCATACATCCAACCCATCCATCCCCGGTAACATCAAGTCGAGCAAAATCAAATCATAATCTGTAGAAAACGCCATTTCCAAAGCGATTTCGCCGTTTTCCGCCTCATCGATCAAATAACCTTCCCGCTCCAGATACATGCGGAGCAGACGACGGATACGATCTTCATCATCAACTACAAGAATGTGATATTGTTTTTCCATTGCACTTTCACCCCGGCTGTTAAACTTATGCGTAAGAATGTAAACCTGAGATGACCAAATTAATCACAATTAGGTTAATCATGATTATGACAAAACCGCCAACTGCCAGCCAAGCCGACTTGGCGCCATGCCATCCGCGCGACAGGCGGAGATGGAGATATGCGCTGTAGAACAACCAGGTAATGAGCGCCCACACTTCTTTCGGATCCCATCCCCAAAAACGGCCCCAAGCCTCATGCGCCCAAATCATGGCAAAAATCAGTGCGCCCAGCGTGAAGATCGGAAAGCCGATAGCAATAGCGCGATAGCTGATTTCCTCTACCAGATCGGGATTTACCCGGCTCACCATGGGGTGGAGAATTCCTCGAAGCGGCTTTTTGGCAATAAGCCGGATCAACCCGTACAGAATCGCTCCGCTGATGACGCCCCACAAGACCGAGTTGAGTTGTGATGCGGCATCTTTCCCTTTCATCCAACTCGGCGCTTCCATTAACGGTTGGCCCAAGCCCGCAAAGCGATCGATGCTGATCACTTCACTGTCATGCGGCGCAACCAAAGGCGGCAAGGAGTACTCCTGCACGGCCGGCTGCCCGTCGACGATATGTGAAAATTTCGCTTCATAGTTCATGGTTTTAAATGCCATATTCACCGCACTAAAGCCCACAAACATCAAAACGATCACCAGAGTAATTTCTAACCATCTGGCATTTTTTCCTTCTTTCTCTCTACCAAACTGAAACACCAAATAGATCAGGCCAGCCACAAAGCCAACCCCGAACGCCCCTTGGCCAAGCGCAGCAGTTGATACGTGTACCGGCAACCAGATGCTCTGCAACGCGGGAATCAGCGGCTGAACCTCATGCGGGAACACCGAAGCATACGCCAGCAAGACCACCGCAAGCGGCATCACAAAAGCCCCCAATACCGACGAGCGGTACATGAAATAAAGAATGATAAACGCGATGACGATCGTGAAGCACAAAAACGCCGTAAACTCAAACATATTACTCGTCGGCCAGTGCCCGCCGATCAGCACCCGGGTGATAATAAACATCAATTGAAATACCACGCCGACGATGCTCATCCCGATGCCGATATTTCCCCACAAACGGCTCTTGGGACTTTCCTTCTCCGATCCTTTGTTGGTCCCCATCACAAAGGCGACAGTGGATAATAGGTAAAGGAAAAAGGTACACAAAAGGAGATTTTCCATCAACTGTTCCATCGTTTCCTATCCTCCCATGCTCAGTTGCGTTTCACTTGGAGTGTGTCAAATTCACCTGTCAGTTTGAGTTCGCGCTCCAAACTGTACCAGTTTTTGTTCGTGTGCGCACCGATATAGAGTCGCCCATCATCCACAAGCGCCCACACTCGGCGATGATGCCAATAGAAGCCCATCACCAAGCCGATCATGCAGATGACCCCACCAAACAGGATCACATTCAGGCTCTTGTCAACACGAACCATCAGACCCGTTGAATCGACCATCTTCATGCCCGCCAAGTCTATCGCATACCTATTTTCTTTCGTCAACTCATCGAGGTTTTGGCCGGAAATCACCCAGGAACGCTCCCCTTTAGCTTGTCCTTTTTCTCTCACTTCAAAGACAAACGCCGGTTTGTTCGGATCGGGAGACTTGGTTATCGGCCGGTTATTCTCCAACGCGAAGTCCGGATAGTAATCGAGCAAAACCACTTCTTTGTCCTTCACCCGAAAAACTTGATTTGGCTTCAAATCATATAGATCTACAGTGAATTTTCCCAACGCCTTCCCGCTTTCTTTGTCCACCAACTTCAAGTCGAGCGCATCCAACAATCCGATGCGAAAGTCGGCTTGCACCAGTCGGAGATCTTTATAGGCGAGCGGATGGTTGACGAGAATCGAACCTTTGGCCACCGGCTTCAGCTTGCCAGTATCCCATTCTTTCTCGTACAGCACGGCGCGGGTTTCGTATTTTTGGGCGATTGGCCCCGCATCCTGCTTCGACTTGGGCACGTTTTTTTGATCATAGAAGGTGATGTCAAAACCCTCATTCTTAACATAATAAGGCAATTCAGGGACTTTTTTCACTTCCCCTTCGCGCACCCACATTGTTTCATCCAAGTACCAACCAGGCACATAACGCAACAAAACACCGAATAAGAAAATAATCAAGCCAATGTGATTGATATAAGGCCCCCATCGGCTAATGCGCCCTTTTTCCGCAAGCAAAGCGTTTCCTTCTCGTTTAACCTGGTATCGCTTCGATTGTAACGCTTGCTCCAGCTTCGCCAACTTCTCATCTGCTTCCTCCGCTGTAAGAGCGGTTTCGGCAGTGATCCGTTGCCGCTTCAAAAAATCGACGCTTTTTCTTACCTGTTGGTTTTTCAAAGCTTTGTATAATGGGATCACGCGGTCAAGGCTACATACCACCAGCGAAATCCCGATCAAGGAGACCATCGTGAAAAACCACCATGAATTGTACATATCGGAAAAGCCAAAGATGTGGAACCATTTGCCCCACAACCCGTATTGCTTTTCATAATAAGCCGCGGGATCGCTCGATGGAACAAACTTCTCTTGTGGGAAGATCGTCCCGATGCCAGCCGCGATTAATGTGATAATGATGAGAATGATGGCCACTTTAACCGAAGAGAAAAAGTTCCATACCATATCAAAAGGAGAGGACTGAAAGGTTTGCGAACGCCGCGCTTTCCCTTCATATCGCATCTCCTGAACAATGGTCTCTTTCCCTTTGGTTTCTTCATCAAGCGGTTTCCCGCAACTCTCGCATAATATGGTGCCGACGGGGTTATTGTGACCGCATTCACATTTTGAATTCTCAATCAAGGCTATCTCTCCCCCCGTTTTTCAACCCCTTGCTTTGTAACTCTACAATCTTCCAACTTACATTATAACGCCTGTCTTTTTAACCACGGTACTGCAATTTGAAGATTATATGAAAACCCTTTTATGTGAGTAACTGCCGCAATCTATCCAGTTCTTGGCGGGTTAACTCGCGGTATTCCCCCCGCTTCAATCCCTGAAGCGTAAGAAACGCCAACTTTGTCCGGATCAAATGGGTAATCGGAAGGCCAACTGCTTCGCACATTCTCCGCACTTGGCGATTGCGCCCTTCCCTGATGGTGAGTTGCAATTTGGTTTGGATATCGTCTTGAGACAAGATCCGGACTTTAGCCGGGGCAGTCCAACCATCCTCCAGCTTCACCCCTTTGCGCAACTTTTCCAAATCGGCCGGGCTTGGTCGTCCCTTCACGGTGGCCACATATGTCTTGTCCACTTCATATCGCGGATGAATCAAACGGTTGGCAAGTTCCCCGTCATTGGTCAACAACAACAGGCCTTCCGTATCATAATCCAGCCGCCCCACCGGATAGACGCGTTCGGGTACGGAGCGGAAATAATCCGCAACCACCCGCCGCCCTTGCGGATCGGACATGCTCGTGATGACACGCAATGGTTTATAAAATAAAAACACTCGTTTTTGTTCCTGTTTTACCAACGCCCCATTCACTTCAATTCGGTCCCGCGCCGGGTCGACTTTGACTCCCAATTGGGTGACAACTTTCCCGTTCACCTTCACTTTTCCGGCTTTAATCAGCTCCTCGGAGTGGCGCCTCGACGCAACACCGGCATGAGCCAGCACCTTTTGCAGACGTTCAATCACTATGATTCACCTCTATGTCATCTTAACCGTTTCAGCTGGGGGACACAAGTGTGCGCACCGGAACAAAAAAAAGACCTGGTTCCAGGCCAATAGACGAGATTATAAATATAGGATGGAACAAATCCCCAATGATGCGAGAAAACCGATCAAATCCGCCCACAATCCAACCTTCAGCGCATACAGGGAGTTACGAATGCCGACCGCCCCGAAATACACGGTCAAAACGTATAGTGTCGTGTCGGTGCTGCCTTGGATCGTGGATGCCAATTTGCCCAAAAAAGTGTCAGGGCCGTGCGTGCGAAGGATGCTCTCGACAAAGGCCAATGAACCCGTACCCGAGATCGGGCGCAGAATGCCAATTGGCACCACTTCCTCGGGAATGTGAAAAAATGATAATACCGGAGTGAGGAACTGCAAATAAAACTGCATTGCGCCGGTATCCCGGAAGATGGCGACTGCCACCATCATTCCCACAAGATGAGGAATAATGGAAACGGCGGTGGGAAACCCTTCTTTGGCTCCTTCAATAAAGCTTTCATAGATTGGCACGCGTTGGAACAAAGCGTACAGGGGGATGAACACCAGCAAGGCCGGCAACATGATTTTGGATATGAGCGAAACCGCTTCAAACATCAAACACTCCCCCTTTCCCCTGTCATTTCCAATGCGGCTTCAACAAGCCTGAACGGTCAAACGTGCGGTGCTGGTAGTAGCGATCCAGCAACACGGCCATCGATGTGGCTATAAATGTGGCAAGCAGCGTCGGGCCAATGATCTCCGTTGGCTCCACCGACCCGTACTTGAGCCGGATACCAATAATCGTTGTCGGAATCAGCGTCAAGCCGGAAGTGTTCAACGCCAGCAACGTGCACATGGCCGGTGTCGCCGTCTTGGGATCAGGATTCAGCTTCTGCAACTCCTCCATGGCTTTCAATCCCATCGGAGTTGCGGCGTTTCCCAAGCCAAACAAATTGGCGCTCATATTGGACAAGATGTAACCCATCGCCGGATGTTCCGGTGGCACTGTAGGAAATAGAAACCGCGCGACCGGCCTCATCAGCCGGGCCAACTTCTCCAACAACCCCGCATCTTGTGCAATCCGCATCATTCCTAGCCAAAACACAAGAATGCTGATCAGGCCGATACACACAGCCACCGCATCCTTCGCCCCGTTCAACGCCGCATTGGTCACCAGATCGAACCGGCCTTGGGCCGCTGCGGCAACCACGCCGCTTAAGATCATAAAAAACCAAATCCAGTTGATCATCGCTCCGCCCCCTGCCATACCATCAATCCGATCCATTCTTTCATTTCATGGAAAATGGATCGTTCTGGATGCATCTTCACCACCAATGGTATGGCGCCGATCTGCTCTTCCCTGAGGAAAATCCGGGCACTTCCCACCTGCTGATGGTTATGTTTCACCATCTTGAGCGGAAAACTGATGACCGGTTCAACCACCACTTGCCCCTTTTCCTGATCTGTCAGCGGATAGGAAAACGACGCTCCTGCGATAATATCAAAACGTTTATCCTCCGCCGTCAGGTGTGCTTCTTTGGAAATGACTTGTCCTTTCCGCAAGATCGACACCAAATCATAGTGCTGAAAACCATATTCCAGCATGCTCATGGAATCGCGCCAGTCATCACCATCATTCAACGTTACCGTCACCAACTGGTGCCCGTCTTTTGTGGCTGAGGAGACCAACGTGCGGCGGGCTTTTTTGGTGAATCCCGTTTTTACACCATCAGCCCATTTGTATAAGCGCAACATTTTATTCTTGTTATAAAATTTACGATGCCATTTCTCTCCGGGCCATGGGACAGTTTTCACTTCCGTCTTCACGATTTCTTGAAAGACAGGATTCTGCAAGGCATATGAGGCCAATACTGCCAAATCTCGCGCCGACGAATAATGACCTTCAGCATCCAGCCCATGGGGGTTGACAAAATGAGTGTGCGATAACCCCAAATATTCAGCCTTTTCATTCATCATATAAACAAAACCTTCAATTGAACCGCCCACGTGTTCCGCAATGGCAACTGCCGCGTCATTGCCCGAGCGGAGCATTAATCCATACAACAACGTTCGCAATGGGATCTTTTCCCCCAACTTGAGATAAATGGACGACCCCTCCACTCCGACCGCCCGCGGCCCAACCGTCACCAACTCATCCAACTTTCCATTTTCAATCGCCACGATCGCCGTCATAATTTTCGTGAGGCTGGCAATCAACATTTCTCGGTCGGCGTTCTTTTCAAATAAAACACGGCCAGATGTGACATCGACACAGATCGCAGCTTGCGCGCCGGGAGCGATGTCGATGGTCTCCTGCGCCGCCACCGGTTGCACTCCCACCATCCATCCCCATACCGCAACGATCAGAACCGCTCCCCATCGTTTTAGCTTCACCATTCATTCACCCCATTGCTCCGTCTGGGTTTGTACCAATATATGCAAAGGGGACAAGAATATGTGAAAACAACGACACGGCACATTCGCCATATCGTTGTTTTCCATAAACACGTATCGACATTAGAAAAACCTTTTCCCGCAAAGCCCAGCTCCCTCCGGAGCGAGATCTTTAAGAAATTCGGTCAAACAGTCCTCGTCCTATTCGCATCCTCCATTTGATTTCTTTTTGCCCCAATTTTTCAGCTGCTCAACCAATCCTGGCGCCATGTCCAACACCCGGTCAATCAAATGCGTGTTTCCGTCCATGTTCAACAAGCGGATGCCTTTGTCCCCGACAACAATGAATCCGACAGGTGTGATGGAAATTCCCCCACCGCTACCACCGCCGAAAGGAAACTTTCCGCCCCCTCCTTCTTGTTCCTTCCCTTTCCCTTCCTGATCTTTTTTCTTGTCTTCCTCCCCCGAACGGCCTCCTTTCTCTTCTTCTGCAACGCCCTTAAACTCACTTCCTCCTGCTGCAAATCCAAAACCCACTTTAGAAACTGGGATGATGATTGTTCCAAAGGTAATTCGTAAACGAGCCAATAGCCAGCAAGACACGATGGCCGTTTTACATACTAGACCCCTATAGAAAATTTATCGTTACCTTCGGCTTTTCGTCGATTTGATCGCGTTCCCAGATAATGTTGTGAATGATCGATTTGTATGCGCGGTTTAATGCTTTGGCGTCTTTTTCATGATCCAACACATGAATAACATCCTTCACCGTCGCCAACATATCTTCGTTTCTGGCTTGTTCTGTATGATCGATTTGCTTCTCAATCACTCGGTAATCTTCTTCACATTGGCGCAATTGTGATTCATATTCCGCTTTCTTCAGCACGTACTCCTCTTTGCTGATCTCCCCATCCGCTCTCATGTCGGTCAAATTGCTGAGGCGGTTTTCAATCTTCTTGATCTCTGCCAATTTCTTTTCCAACAAATCATACAGCACGCGCCGATCTTCAAGATCAATCCCTTTGCGAATCGCTTCTTCCAACTCTTCTTTCTTCTGCTCTATCGCAGCGCGAACAGCCGACTCGATCTGCGACATGTTTCCGCCCACATTGGTACAACGCGTTCCAAAATGATCTCGGTAGGTGCAGGATTTCAAGTTATCATACGGCCGGTCTGATCTCTTCTGAATTTGCAACGTATGTCCGCATTTACCACACTTGATGATCCCAGAAAAAGCATGTTTCCCTGCCCTGCTGGCGTGCGGGGTTACTTTTTCCCTTTGAAACAAAAATTGCAGCTTATTGTGTTCGATTTCCGTCTTTACGGGCTTATGGCAGTTCTTGTATACCACCCATTCCGTCTTGGGTTTGGTAATGATCGCACCCGTCGTGACAATCTTCTTCTTTTTCCCCACAACAATATGTCCCAAATGAACCTCATCTAACAGTAAGCGACGAACAACCTGCGGGCTCCATAATCCTCCACGAGGAGAAGGGATTGTCAGCTTGTTCAGCTCCCACGCAATATCCGTTGAGGACCAACCGCTGAGCGCCCAATCTACCATCATGCGATAAATCTCCAACTTTTTGGGATCAGGAACCGCCTTCTTCGATTCTCTATCATATATATAAGGAAACGGCGGTTTTCCATTGCACCAGTTCCCCATTTTTGTGGCTCGCGCTTTCCCTTGGCGCAACCGTCTGGCAATTGATTTATACTCCTGACGTGCAATCATGCCCTGGAAATCAGCCAACATCATGTCTGACTCATCATTCAGATTGTAGACTTTCTGCGGCGTGATAATCAGCGTATCCGAAATCGCAAACGTTTTTTCAATCGTCGCTTGGTCTACTTTGTCACCACGGCCCAACCGGTCATAGTGAACAACCAGCACAGCATCATACATCTCCAGCTCAACATCTTGCAAAAGCTCTTGCATCTTGGGTCGAGCTTCGATGCTGTCCCCTGTACCGATCTCCGCGTATTCAACATAGGACCAACCATTCTTTTCGCACATTGACACCAGTTCATCCCTGTGCTTGTCTAGGTCCACATCTTCATCGCCACGTGATTTACGCAGATAAATGGCAACATTGTGCACATCGTAAATGCTTTGGCTCATTTGCGAACTCCTCTCGGTGCATTGTTATGTACATATCATATAACAAAAAAATCGGGATGCAAAGCGCACCCCGACCGTATAGTGAAACCCCTTAATTTCTGTTCTTTTGAGCTACTTTCATCTGTTGGACCAGCTTCACAAAGTCCTTACAGGCTTCCGGTGTAGGACTGCCGTTTATGACTAATATAACCTCTTCCAGCTCGATCACTTTCTGCTCTGGATGTTGTTCCCTCATTAACTGTCCACCCCTTATGGGTGCATTGTTGCCAAAAAGGAGAGGGAACTTACATCTGTTTAGTACATTATGCCGTTTGGTTATTTATATATGTATCGGTCTCCTGAAAGTATTTTAAGAGATCATCCGTTTTCAAATGCCACTATGGATTCAACTAAATCACAATTGGATCAATATGTTCGAGAGAAGAACAATTGATAATCAATATGGTTACAACTAAAACTTTAGACACAGAGTACAATAGGGCGAAGATGCACTTATTTCAATACCAATATGGTTACAACTAAACCTTTTAGCTTACTAAAAGATATTGTACTCCTCTGATGCGGTCTACACTTCACTTCTTAGATTCCTTATAGTCAACCACTATTACAAGTGTCTGTTTACAGTTAATACCACTTGGTTACAACTAAACAATTCAAAGCATTTTTAATAATTTGCTTCTTCCTAGGATTTCAATACCACTATGGATTCAACTAAAACCCGTATGTGAACATCAGTCAATTTCAAGCATTTTCAGTATATCAAAAAACAAAATTGTCTGTGAACCATTAATGATGCAAAAAAACTGGGGCGGTTCACAGACTTTTTAGCATGCTAAAGTATATTGTACTCGTTCCACAAGCGGCTTCGATCCGTTTGCCACCACATGATTTCAATACCACTATGGTTACAACTAAACAAAGCATCGCCGTGTTTGGGTTTCCGAGGCGGAATTATTTCAATACCATTATGGTTACAACTAAACCCGTATGTGAACATCAGTCATTTCAAGCATTTTCATTATATCAAAAACCAAAATAATCTGTGAACCGTTCATGATGCAAAAACCCCGGGAGGTTCACAGACTTTTTAGCATGCTAAAGTATATTGAACTCGTCTGATATAGTTTACGAATAACTATATCTTTAAACTATCCATAAAGCCCACTAATGACCTCCCCCACTTGTTGCCACAAACTTTCTCTTGGTCCACCCGTTACTTCGTGAATGATCACTATTAAATCGTTTCACCTTAAGTTTGTAATGTATCTTCAATACATATTCCCTTTTACGATCTCGCTCTTTTTGTAATGGTGTGATGTGATATGCCTTCCCATCCGCTTCAATCACCAGTTTGTATTTTGGAATATACAAATCCACTTCCAAGTCCCCAAAGAGGATATGTTTTTTTACACGCAGCCAGCACTCGTCAGGGCCAAATATAATCTCTTCTCAAGATAAAAGTAACGATCACTGGCCTTCACCAGTTGCCAATCTGGCCAACGCTTTTCCTTCAATACAATCCGAACAAATCGAATACACGCCTTAACGAAATTTCTTATCCGAATAACCCGTATCTTTAACGGCGGTATGCTTATCCCCCCTCTTTTCGTATCCTTCCCTTTTCGTTTATCTGAATCTATGCAAAATATCAGACAAAAAAGCCTTGTCTTAGAACAAGGCTACTTGGACAAGGCTTGGATATCTTATCGATCGCGGTCAAATCGAGTTCTCGCTCAATAGCTTTGTAAGTTCCCGACTGTACTGTAAAAAAATTCATGACCTGCGTCCAAAAAGGGGTCTTCTTTTTCATACGAGCAAAGGTCAATCAAACATGAGCTGCAACTGGTCACGGGTCGGCTTGGATATGTATACGCGGCGGGATAGGCTCAATTTTACCAGAATGCAATAATTAACCCAAAAGCCAAATAAGCTACAACACCAAGTATTGTAAGAGAAACAGCGACAATAGCAATACCGATAATTGTTTTTATAATAACCTGTTTCATACCATACCCCTTTATATTTTATTTATATAAGTATAGATTATATTCATTTGATTTAATGTAATAAAAAAGTTCATTAAGATAGGAGGTTATATCATTGAAACCAAAAAGAATCTTCTCCCTTTCTCTAGGGCGTGTCTGGTGAATGATTAATTGAGCCACATGATCAAGGAAATCAAGGTAATGGCAGCACAAAAATAAACCGCCCGTTTTTCATAACGAGTGGCGAAGCCACGCCATTGCTTCAGGCGGTTAATACAGCGTTCAATCACGTTTCGGCGTGAATATTGTTCTTTGTTGAAGGTCAGAGGACGTCCCGGCTTTTTTGCCCGACGCTCCGCCTGATCTCTGCGTTCGGGGATGGTATGGGAAATCCCACGTTTTTGAAGAAATCGACGACAAGACGGATAACTGTAGCCGCGATCGGCAATCAGATGATCCGGCCTCTTGCGAGGCCTTCCTTTTCCCAAACAGGGAACGGAAATGGAATCGAGTAATGCTTGTAATTGGGTACAGTCATGCTGTTGACCGGGAGTGATTGTAAAAGCAAGCGGTCGACCTTTTCCGTCACAAGCAAGATGGATTTTGGTCGTCAGACCTCCGCGGCTTCGTCCGAGTGCCTCATTCTGGAAGCGAGGGTCCCCCTTTTTTCGGCGCGCCTGCGGCGTGCTGATGAGCTCGGACAATCGTGCTGTCAACGAAAACAACCCAATCGACATCGGAAACGGCGTGGGAGTAAGTCTGAACATGCTTAAGCAAGCGATCCCACGTCCCATCCTTTTGCCAACGTGTAAAACGATAGTAGCAAGTTTTCCAAGAACCATAACGTGCAGGCAGATCCCGCCAGGGAGCTCCCGTCCCAAACTTCCATAGGATTCCGTCCAAAATGGTTCGGTGGTCTTTCCACTGTCCGCCTCGTTTCCCATTCGAAGGCAATAAAGGCTCGATCTTTTCCCAAGCCTCATCTGTAATCTCATAACGCCGTCTCATCATGATGTCTCCTTGCTTTTGTTGTTATGAACATTCTAACAGGAAAACATGATGGATTCACCAGACACGCCCTAGTTGTTGTTTTAATTTTTTCTGTTTTTGTACCTAATGCTAATACAGAAAACGTTGAATTGACATTAAAAGCAGAGTATAAAAAATATTTGGATGACGATCCAATTTCACAACTATTAAGAGGAATTAACTATCTCCCTTGCTTGTGAAAACTTTTTGGCGTATAAAAAATTAAATACTCTAAACAATTTTCCGCCACTCTACGGGCCTTCTAACCTCCTGTAAAACGATTTAAAAGCCATCCTATGGGGACGGCTTATTATTCTTTGACACGATATATAGGTCATCCAGCTTACACTCAAGTGCCATCTCCATCTTTCAATACCATTATGGTTACAACTAAACCCTATATCGCTTCTACAAGTGGGCGGCGATGTTCAATTTCAATACCATTATGGTTACAACTAAACCCCGTATGTGAACATCAATCATTTCAAGCATTTTCATTATATCAAAAACCAAAATAATCTGTGAACCGTTCATGATGCAAAAACCCCGGGAGGTTCACAGACTTTTTAGCTCACTAAAGGATAATGCAGTCCTCCGATACAATCTACCCCTCACTTCTTTTTTAGATTTCTTATTAGTTAACTTCAACTCAGTAGCCAAACCCTCGAAGTCCCAATTATTTATGCAGTAACCGTGATACGTTGAAGGATTGAAGCCTGTACATTTTTTAGCTCTTCCATATTTCGATACGAAACATAAATGAATTCGCCTTCTACCATCAAGCGCAGCTCTTCATCCAATTGGTATGTATCCCACAACCATATAGTATTCTCAATCAACTCCCGAACATCACATACACAACGAACACCGGAATAACCCAGCCCAATGCTGACCTCAGCTAATGAACGATCTGTACACTTCCTAACATAGAAATCAACCGCTTTTGGTGGATAACCCAGGAGCAGACCAAGCATCTTGTGGTATTCAGGAGAATTTATATCAATTTGCCGTAGGTTGTCAACATACTTCTGTTTCTTCTCCTTTGATTGAAAAAAAAGAAAACGACCTGTGTGATCTTTAAGATGCGGATATTCTTTTAGTATTGGAAACAACTCCTGCAAGCCTTGATTGTCGGCTCGATACAAGGCTGGTTTTATTCCTTTAAGAAAAGCTTCATGATCTACCATCATTTTTTTGACCATTGCTATTCCCACCTTTGAAAACAGGGACTACCTTAATAGGTAATCCCATTGTACCACCACTAATGTTTATAGGGATTGCCGTTTTTATCAAATGTCTCCCCGCACTCCTTGCAACCATAGTTACCTGAGTGTGTTTCTTCGATGTTTTCCTTTTCTCCACATGCAGGACATCTAGGCATATGATCCCCCTACTATCAAGAGATGATGTAGTTACACTCTAATTATATACAAAATATTCTCAATATTGAATTTAAAACTCCCATCCTTTCTTTCAAAATATAGCTTGGCACTTCACCGCGACAGCCGGTAGCATCAGCTATTTTGATTCTGACAATCACCATCAGGCAAGTCATCTTTTGAACGGTTTCCTCATCCATACATTCATTCTAATACCGTTAAGGTTACAACTAAACCCATCGCCGATCTCCCCGCCACCACCTGACGTATATCATTTCAATACCATTATGGTTACAACTAAACAAAATTCCTAGCTCAATTTGATGATGACTTTCGCGAATTTCAATACCACTATGGTTACAACTAAACCCGTATGTGAACATCAGTCATTTCAAGCATTTTCATTATATCAAAAACCAAAATAATCTGTGAACCGTTAATGATGCAAAAACCCCGGGAGGTTGACAGACTTTTTAGCTCACTAAAGGATATGGTAGATGTCCAATATCCACTTCGTCCTCCTTCTTTTTAGCATATCTTTGCTTCTAACATCAACTGAACATACAAGCCCGTCTCTTGCCATTCTCATCTCGTTAAGGTAGTCAATACAAGTGAAGAAAATCATTTGCAACGTATAGCAGCTTTCTTTTGAGATACTTTCATCTGGTTTACCATCCTGATAAAGTATTTACAGGCAACCGGTGTGGGACTGCCATTGATAATCAAAATGACATCTTCCAGCTCAATCACTTCTTGTTTTACACGTTGTTTACTCATCCCATCCGTCAACTCCTTGAGATTTGGTACACACTCCCGTAACACTTAGACAAGCCTGACAATGATGTAGCGAAAAACTAAATAAACAATGAACAGCATCAGGATCACTGGCAAAAACAAAAATAAGCCTCCCAATCCATACCCGATGCCGACTGCAATCCAAAAAGCCTTATGATTTTTTCTCAAGGGTGGTTTATTCACCCCCGCCTGAATCATAGGCATGAATCTGGCTTTCATATCTGCAACCATTTCCTTGCCTTGGCCAGTCAAAATCCGCTCCATCAGTGATGCGATTTGCAAGAGCAAATAGAGGAACACCACGCTGGTCGTTCCCACCAAAAGCATGATTGAAACAACAGATGTATGCGCAACGAACTCATCAAACAACACCATCGCCCTTTCTTTTACAAAATAAAAAAGGTGTTCCTGATTCCTTTGTTCGGTATCAAGCCACCTCTCCACTGTGCACTCACTTTTTCCCGCCGCGCCAAGTAACTACAAATCAAAACAAAAGAGATAGGTATCATTAGTCGGCATCAAAAATCGCACATCATCCCTTTTCTCATCGATGCGAGCGCATTTGTGCGGTAGGTACACATTCTAGTCCTGCATCCTGCATAGGGATATGCTTTTGTACAGCAACTTGTACACGTTTAAGTACGCACTGTCAGCGACTCCAGAAAGTAGGATGTTTCCTCCCCTTCTTTGAAAAAAAGCATCTCCGGCGGTGGATTTTTCATCTCGCTAAACTCCCATTCTCGCCACACCACTTCCAACCAGCTTTTCATCAACTCCACCCGGCTTCGTGATGTGGTCACCCATACAACTGGCTTGCGCGAGCTGGCTCGTGCAGCCAACTGATTAAAGGCTCGGTAGTAACGTCGGTATTTAGCCTTGATTTTGGTTGGGCTTTCGTTGGCTGTGTCGTATTCAATCCAGAAAGAGACATCATCGATCTCCAAGCAAAGATCAGGACGGGGCAATTCCTTTTCTTCCTCCTGCCTTAGCTTCATATCTTGCCACTCTTGCCATTTCACCACTTCCCACGGATTACGAAACATCTCCGTGGCCTCATAAGTGTTGTAAAAACGGAGCCGATCCAACGCTTCGTCTCTACCCATGGCGTGCATGAGCCGGATCAAGATCTCCGTCATTCCACGGTAATGCCTTTTCTGCGACTCGCTTCGCTCATAATACCGACGATCTTCCTCCAACCAGCACATTTCCAACCGGACGTCCCCAATTGGTACATGCGGGGCCCTTTATTAAAGGGAGCGGTGCATGACTGAATGTGCTTTTCCTCTTTGCTTTTTTTGTTTAACCGTTTGCTGGTTTGATCCACAGTATGAACGGATCTTGCCAACAACTTGGCGAGTTGGTAACGATCGGCCATGCCCAAGTAAAACAGGAGCAACATCATTTTCTCCTGTGTCTCCAGTTCATCATTGCGCAAAACATCGATCACCATCGCACCAACCCCTTAAAAGTCAATCTCGACCGTTTTGACAGCCTTCTTTTCCTTTTTCGTCGGCCATTGATACATCTGTTTCAACTCTTTATAAATGCGTTTTTGAACCAACTCACCTGGTCGCCCAAGCTGATTAGGCATTTTCCGTATCTCACCCAATCGCATCTCCCTGTGCTTTGGCAAACGCATTTCCGCCGGCTCCAGCAACCTCGCCTGGAACACATGGCTCCGCTTATTTACAGCAACGCGGAAGATGCCACAATACGGCATTCCCATCAAGGCATGAAAATCTGCAACCGTGTAAGGATGCAACATCCCGGCAAGGGATTTGAAAAACTCGTCGCCTCCTTTAAGCAAAAACAGATTGCAACCAGCTTCTTTCATCGCTTTAATGATCGCTTCTTTCTTCCGTCCTGCCTCTTCCAACGAGGACCAGCCATGAAACGTAAAGACAAAGCGTACCCGGTATTTGCGAGGCTCTTTGAAGATGTCGCCAAACATCGCCTGCACTGCTCTTTGCCCCAAGACTTGATGGATCTCATCCACGATAACCAACGTCTCCGGCCTTTTCTCCGGGTCTAACATCTCCCGCGCCAACATCATCCGCCATATTTTGATGAAATAGTGGGTGAACAGAAAGTTACGGCACGCTTCTGAGATTGTGTCATTGCTTTTGGGCAAGTAGATCAACACGAGATACGCTCCCTGTTCATCCCCGTTCATCCATCTCCAGAAGTCGATGCTGTCTAATGGTTCTTGGGCGATTACCTCCATCAAGGACGGGTCCGTCCGGTATGCAGAAATACGGTTCTCAATCGTCTTCAAGGTATTGCGATCATCTGCAAACTCCTGATCCATCTGCAAAAGCTCTACATACAGATACCCATTGCTCCGCTCCAACTCTTGAAGCATTTCCTCGCGGTAACCGGCGTCAATCAATATGCGCATCGCATCCAAGATATTTCCCTGACCTGCGGCGTAACTGGCTTTCAGCGCGTTTTTAAAATAGCGTTCTATGGCGATCGTCTTGGTATCATCTTTTAAGCAATCAAGCAGAACCCGTGTCTCCAGTTCAGCGATCTGCGTCGGGTTTCCCGTCAGCTGCAAAATATCATGAAAGTTAACCGGAATGGGATGCTGGGTGTCAGCATGATTAAGGATCACTACACGGTCCAGCAACCAGTCAGGGATATGTTGCAATGTTTCGGCAATAACTGCACCATCAGCCACGTCAAAACTGATCACCGAGCGAGCATGTTGCCGCCACTCATCCCTGCTTGCTGCCCGCACATGAAATGTTTCCAAAATCATGTTAACCAGCGCCGTTGTCTTCCCTCCGCCTTGCTCCCCAACCAGCAAAGTGGCCTTCACCCGATCATCCAGATCCTGTTTGCTTTTGGGTGCCGGCAAGGAAATGAGCTGATTGGTGTTCAAACATCTTGCAAACGGCACCGCACCCGGTTCCTTAGTCAGCATAGCGGCTGGAATCTCCGTCTTTTGTTTGCGTTCAACATAAAAATCCCCATCCATGTGAGCCGATCTTGGCAGATGGAGAAACTGGCCTAGTTCCTTCTGATACAAACAAAGGAGGGGGTGCCGATAATCGATGTACCCCTTCTCTACCTTGGTCAAATCGGGCTGAATCTTCACCACTTCCAAGCGATTTTCCCCTTGCATATCAGTCATCAGCTGTCGCAGCTTCTTTTGAAACCAAGCTGCCCGTCCTTCTTGCTCTGTCCAAAATAGAAAGATTGCCTCTGTGTACATGTATCGGTTGGCATCCGATCGAATTTTCCGTTGCGAAAAAGGAGCCCGTTCCGCCTTGTCATGCCCATAACCTGTCAGCCTGTTAAGCAAGGGCTTCATCTTGCCTTTCGTTTCTTCTTCAAGCCAAAACTGGATAAGCTGGATCAGTCCTATTTTGGCATGATGCCATAAGACCGATCTCCAATCATCGGGATCCATGCCAGCTAGACGTTTGGCAAACTCTCTTCGCAACGCACCATGGTCTTCTGCCTCTTTCAAGGTGAGGCTGTAAAGCAACCGCTCTCCTTTGTCCACCGACCGAAAAAGTTGCATAATCCGTTCAGCAAAATCGCCTTCCAGATCAACGGCTAAATGAGGACTTCCCTTGATGGCAAAGGCGTGCAGATGTTGATCATCCAGCGTCAGCTTGGCAGGGACAAAACGACAACCTCCCACATCCAAAAACAAAGCTTCTTGTATTTTCTGCTTTAACTCCTCATCTCGCGGAATCGATACGTATGAATACACCTGCCCATCCTGCTTGTATAATTTGTAGCTGACATGCGGTACATCAAAATAAACGGTGGTTTGTGTTTCCTGATCCTTATGCGTTTCGCCAGCTCCTTTCTCTAGAAAGGGAGCATTCATGCGACATAATGATTGATGATCTGCTTCACATCGGTGGCTTCAACTGGATCGCCATCCTGCACAACGGGAATCAGTTGAAAACAATCGGAAGCGATAGATAAGGTCTGATCTGCTTGTTTCTTTCTCATCCTCTTCCTCCCCCATCAAAAAAGACCAACTTAGCCTGTTGGTCCCGATCATAATGAAGCTGATCCAGCTTGTTTTGTTGTTTCTTTTTGAAATCGACAACTTGCGTTCAACATGTTTGCCAAACATCCAAAGCACTCCAGCACCCACCAGACTGATCACCATCGTCATCATGATTACTATTCCTCCTTGTCGGCCAGCGATTTTTCAAACGCTTTGATATCCTCTGGATAAGCCAACTCAAGCAAACCCAATGGCATGCCCACAATCATAGCCGTAGCGATTAAAAAGGCAGTCCCCTTTACAATGACTTGGTTCCACTCGCGGTAAACCATGAAATGAGCAAGAGTCCTCCCCAGAAAGAGGAAGGGTAACAGCCATTTAACATATTGCAAACTCATAAACACAATCCCAGCGAATAACTTCATCCCCCATCCCTCCTATTTTTTAAAGGTTCTACGATCGAATCGACCAAACCCGTAATGATGGTTTTGATAGGGGCGACAAGGTATTCTCCTACAAAAACGGACAGATCGACCAGTCCGGCTGCGGCTCCGATGAAGATACAAGCTCCCACAAACTTTTTCACCATAGACTTAATGGGTTGATCACGAATATAAGCGATGGTGACTTTATAGAAAGCCACCAGCAGAATAACTCCCAGCGCGATCTGGCCGAAAGTATTGATGGGCTCCTTCAATCCCGCAAAAACTTGCATATCCATTCCCTCCCGTTATTACATTTAAAAAGTAAGCAAACGAGAAAAAGCCACCAACATCTCAACTCTTTTTGGTGACTTCCGCATAAACACGCACATATTGACTGTTCCGATTTTTATATGGCGGAGACACCTGACGCGGGCAACTCTCGCACAAAATCCTTCACCTCATCCGGCCAACCCGTGATACGAAGTTTAATCACCCTGTTCACCCCCTTTTGCCAGGCTGCCATCTTCGCCAATTTTGAGCAACGACTTTAAAAACTCGATCTCGCTTTCCAAGCGATCAACTGATGCTTTCTGGTAACCCAGAGTGATTGCACGGATAAGTTTGCTTTCTGTCCGCGTACTTTCCCCCTCCAAATAATGCGTTTTGGCTCTTTCAAGCAATTCAATCCGATGTTCAATCAATCGTTGCTTTGCCATCATTTTGTCCACCATCTGTTTTCACCACCGAAAATATTTGTTCTTCATTTGCTTCAGCTCTTCCGCATGCAAAGGCAATGGGATATGCAACCGTTTGGATCTTTTGCGTCTCATATTGAAAGCACGCTTGCGTGTCATGCACGGGATAAAGTCGCTTTGCCAAATATAGCAAACACTGTTGCACCCGGTACCAACTGGCCACACAACAGTAGAGCGTGCGATTGTCCTTCGTTCGTTGATACAAAGCGATCCGCTTTTCCAACTTTTCCAATTCCAGCGAAACACCTAAATGCAATGTGCTCAATACAGAAGAATCTTCTTCGATCATCAACACCCACTCCGATTTTCGTCGCATTCTGGCACTTCGCCGATATAAACCGAATGCTTCTCCTCAAATTCCTCTCTGCTCATGCTTCCATTCTGCATCTCCAGCAACGCTTTGATCGCTTGATGCTGACTGATGTCTGCTACCTTCTTATCAAACATCTTCACTTTCCCTCCGCTTTCGCTGATATGATCAACCATTTCGTATGACGCACCGTGGAAATAAGCAAAGGTCATCCCGATTAAACCAAGGACAACCTTTACAATACTTATGTGCTATATTGGATTTCATCACAAATCACTCACTCTCTTTCTATGAGAGCCCGCTTGCATCGGCTGGTATTTCCCGCATGCATCCCAATTTGGATCATGTATCCCCCGGCGCATAACACATCGCTTTGTTACCGGATCAAAATGCAGACATGGGTGCGCCTTTGGCTTGTTGGTAGTGACTCCACATTTGGCAGCGTTCCAGGTCAATCCGTATGTGCGAACCATGGGATTGGGATTCCATTCATAATCGTCTTGGTCCGCAAACAACTCCAGTTGCATCATGCCGGCAGGCAGACTCACTGTGACTCCCTCGCTTCCTTTGTTAATGACAAAAACTTGTTGTAATTTTTCAAAAGCAATAGCTCCACTTTGCCAATTGGACCATTCCGATGCTTGGCGATAATCAGTTCGGCGATATTGGCTTTATCTGAATTCGGATGGTAATAATCATCCCGGTACAGAAACATGACCAAGTCTGCATCTTGCTCAATCGAACCTGATTCGCGCAAGTCAGACAACATGGGCCGTTTGTCTGCGCGCTGTTCGACAGCCCGTGAAAGCTGGCATAACACGATAACAGGCACATCCAGCTCTTTGGCCATCATCTTGAGTAGGCGGCTGTTCTCAGAAACCTCTTCCACCCGGTTCATATACGAACGGTTGCCCTGGATCAAGCCAAGATAATCGATAATGAGATAATCCAGACCATGTTCACGCTGAATTTTTCTGGCCTTGGCTTTCATCTCGGCTACGGTCATGCCGGGCTGTTCATCCAGCCATAGCTTGCCTTTCCCACCTTCCATACCAAATCCATCCGCCAAATAACCAAGCGTTTCCGCATACTTCACATACTCCTCTTCACTCACCATCCCTGATCGCAACTTAAGGAGATCCAAGTGTCCGGCATTAGCAATCATCCGATAAGCCATCGATACATTATCCATTTCCAGGTTGAAGAAAATGCCGTTTTTCTTTTCTTCATTGCGCAAATATTGGGCAATTTCTAGCGCCAATGCACTTTTTCCCATGGACGGCCGGCCAGCGATAATTATCAGGTCTTTCTTTTGAAATCCAGAGGTCATATCATCCAGTTCAATGAAGCCCGTTTTCAATCCAGTGATGCCAACTCCATTTGCATAGTGATGCTCAAACCGTTCATTCACCTCTCGTAGCACCTCTTCAAACGGCTTCATCGTTTCCATCCTTGCGGTAGCAGTGGCGATATTGGATAGTTGGAGTTCGGCTTGATTCAGCGCTTCCCTGATTTCATTTCTGTCTTTTAGATGTTGCAAAGAAAGCAGTTGTCTTCCCAATTGCACCGCGCGGCGGAGTGCAGCGATCGCTTTCAACCGTTCCCCATAATGTTGGATTGTTTTCGTGGAGGGGAGCCGCACATCGGTCATCTCATTAACCACTTCTATCGGAATCTGCTCACGCTCCAGGAAAGGGGTGAGAGACACCACACTGACGACTCCCTCTTCTTCATTCCATAACCGAAAAATCTCTTCACACAATTTTCGGCAAATAGGATGGTGGAAGTGCTCCGGCTTTATCGTTTCAATCGCATCCACGATGCACTCTGGTTCAAACAGCATCGAGCCGACCAATTCTTTCTCCAACTGCTCATCATATGGCAATGCATATTCCATGCTTACCCCCCTCTTCGCTCCTGCTTCCGTTGTTGCTCTCGCTTTCTCCGTTCCCGCTCCAAGGCGATCGGCGAAACGGCCGGTTGTGAACTCAGCGCATTGGGACGTACCGTTTCAATATATCGTTGTGGTAACGATCTCACATTGTCCCGTTCATTTCTCATTTGTCCTTCCAAAGCATCAAATTGCTTGCGGAGTTTCTCTGCTGACATAATTTTCGTCTGCCAGAATGGATCGTTGGTTACCCAATCAATTACTGCTACGATCGACTCCCGCAGCCGGTGATCATTGTCACACATCAATCTGAAATCATTGGCCCACTTTTGCAGGTCTCCACGAAAAACAAAATCAGGCTTCCAAGATTTGATTTTGTCCAGCAGATACTGGGCCAATTGTAAGTAGGGAGAATCGTCGTCGTAAGCCAGGTGACGACGACCCTTTCTTTCTTTTTCTTGTTCTTCTTCTTTTTCTTGTTCTTCCCCATAGTTTACTGATACGGTATCCATGGGGTATCCAAACTGTTTGCAAAGTCTATAGAAACGGTCGACAAACGGCTGGTGCTTCACCTTTTTCAGTTCTTTGACGATGCATTGCTTCACTTTCGGGCTGTTGATCTTGTTGTACTTAATCCAATTAAAAATCATGAGTTCTTTCGTATCATTGTTGTACTCCACCTTGCCATAATCAGAGAAACGATCTAGCAGCTTTTTCCACCGTCTCCCGGTTATAGCCTGTTTCCGTTTCAATGATCCGCTTGGGCAGTTCATAAATGCCGCATTGCGTGGTTTTGCTGTTCGTCATCAAATAAAGAAAGAAGTATTTTTCTTCCGGTGTTAAGTCCAAGACAAAACCATCCTGCCAAAAATCCACATGCACTTGTCTGTATATGGCCACGAGCCCTTCCTCCCCATTTCTATAAATCAGATCATCCCCACGTTTGAGGGAGTGAATGTAGATGAAATGGTCCATCCGGAGCAGCCTGCTTTCTAATGAGCAATGGGTTGATCTCTTGAACGGTAATACGATTCAATATCTTCAACTTTCCATCCACCCTGACCCATAATTTCGCTCTGCCGTTATCCATTAATCCCGTAATGCGTTCCACCCGCATGAACATCCTCTCCTTTGGCATGTGTCATCACCCTTATAGAAACAATCGGTTTCCATCATGACCAAAAAAAATTTCATCGATTGAAAGCCCATAATAATCAGCAATTCTTTTGGCCAACTTCAATGAGGGATTGCGATCCCCTCGTTCCACTGCGCCAAGCATTTGCGGCGTAATCTGAAGCTCTTGGCTCACCCTGCTTCGAGGTCTGTTTCCACGCAAGTGATAGAGCTTCTTTCTCATCCTCTTCACCTACTTTCTTGTTTTATGAAATATTGTGTGCGGAGCTGTCTATACACTGGGAAGGCCATCTTCCTCTCCCCCCTGGCCAGCCCGGTCGCTACACTTATGCAAGTGGTCACGGCGTACAGTCTAGCAACTGCATGCTACTTTCTAAACAGAAAGGTCACGGCAACGTTGACGCATCCCGCGCCGCTGGCCAGGTTTGGCGTTTGGGTGCCCGCCAACCTCTTCAATTCTGTTTTCAAGGAGCTAAGGAAACAACTTGTTTCTGCCGACACCAAAAAGCAACATTTTGTTTTCCTTTCTGGAATGGACACAAAATGTTGCTTATAATGAACTCAAGGTAATTTTATTGGGGAGATCACTATGTTCAATGAACGCTTGATTGCATTGAGAAAAGCGAAAAAATTAAGCCAGTACGAGTTGGCTGATCAGCTTAACTTCACCCGCGGACAAATCGCCAATTACGAGCAAGGCAAACGAAAACCCGACATAGATACATTGAAAAAAATCGCTACCTTTTTCAATGTATCATTGGACTACTTGACCGGGGGAGACCACATTCCCACGCATGAAAACAATCCAGATCTTAAAACGATCCTGGCCAATGAAACAGCCCATTGGAACGGAAAACCTTTAACCCCCAAGCAACGGGAATTGGCTTTGGAATTGCTGACAACGGTGTTCGAACGAGTGGAGTCAGACGACACGACTGAGGAGGTAAAATGAGTCAGACCACCAAGTTTCATACGGAATCCTTCAAATTAATGGGCATTTCACCTGTCTATTCGCCTCACCGATTGCAGTTGATCGCGGAAAGGGAAAGAGAAATCAATCGCACACTTCCTCCAGCATTAAAAGAACTTTATGCCGTGGAGGGAGTGGAAGAATGGTTTGAAAACGGAAACGGGGACCAATTGGTTCCTCTTCAACGCATCGAATTGGAAACGCGCGAATATTGGGAGCTGGAATTGGGGTTAACGTTCCTGAACCTTCCCGACAACATGAAGGCCAATGAAGGCATTTATTTCTTTATTGAGTGCCAAGGATGTTGGTCATGGTGGGTTTTGTTAAATGGCACCGAAGACCCACCCGTGATCGTAGAATCCCTTTATGATGAGGCACAAATCCTTGCATGCGAGAAACTGAGTGACTTCATCTTTGCTAATGCTTGGGATGTATCGTTGATGGATAGTCCGTCATTTCAAGCCGGGGAATATCCATGCGAAGAGGCATTTCTGCAAATCTTACGCGATCAGTGTGTGGATAAGCCCACCACCCGCCTTGCTTCCACAATTCACCGGTATCGCTTTGGCTATCAGGGTTGCCGCCTCTTACTTTTTGAAGAAACAGGCCAACTCTTCATGTCAGCGGATCATGAAGAAGCAAAGAATGAACTGATGGAGCTGATCAATCCTTTTGTGCAATGGGACAGGGTATGACGGAATAGATCTCCCTTAAAAAGATATCAAACCATCAGAAGCAACTCACATCGACCTTTCCTTTTCTCAATAAGCGTCAATGGACAAGTAATGCAAATCAAAAACGTTTTAGAGCTACAAAAACGCTCTAATCAGAATCAAAACGAGCATTTATTATATTACCGAAAGGAAAATTGCAATGTATAGCGAATTACAATTCGAAATTCATAAAGAAATATTTGATTGGTTTACTAATGGACCGCATAAGTTTATATTATATTCTTTCGTGCTTTTGACTTTGGGTAACATCATCGCATCTTTTTTAACAAACAACACAAAAAAGTGGTTCATTCCAATTATCATGTACAACCTCTTTTTCTTACTCTTCTATGTACAAGGCTTGGTATTAGGAGAAATTACATTAAAGAATCTGGAGGCAATGCTATACGGAATGATGTTCATTGCCATTCTTATATCTAATCTATTCAATTGGATATTTATCTTAATATTAAAGAAAAACAAGAGAAAACTTTGAGATAGATCAGAATCAAAAAAAGAAAACCGTAGCATGACATGACTACCATTCTCTTATCCATTCATCCGCCTTATTTGTGTTGTACTCATCTTCTCAATTTCTTCCCTCTGTACCAGCCCTTTGTGACTTAAGACTAGCAACAGCTCAGCCAAATTATATTCCACCGGGATCTCGAGCTTGTCGCACAATCGCTCGAGTAGCCCTTCCACCGTTTCTTCAGAACCCGCCTGAGCAAAGTTTTTCACAAAATTACTCCTCCAAAAATGAAAAATGATATGAAATATTCAGTATTATATCTGCAAACCTGTTTACGAAAAGATTACTATCATCAACCAAACGACCCCAACCCAACTCCATTGTTCCGGCTGCCTCGGCAGTGGTCACAGATTCAAACGGAAAAATCTTGCTTCATAAACGCAGAGACAACGCGCTATGGTCTTTGCCAGGTGGAGACCAGATGAGCAACTCCAAAATAGACGAGGTCGTAAAAATCATCCATGGACGGATTATAGAAGGGAACTATGTGGCTGGGCAACGATTGCCAGCAGAACGTGTATTAGCCGAAGAATTGGGGGTTAGCCGCCCCACCATCCGGACAGCGCTCCTTCGACTTCAATCAGACAATCTCATCGATATTGTGCCTCGTGGTGGCATTTTTGTCCGTTCCCATGCGCCAAAAGTAAAAATGGGTGGCGGAACTCCCAAAAACAAAGGACCTGAATTGCAGCAAGCCGGTTCTTTCATCCATTCCATGCGTGCGTCTGGTCGGGATGTACTCATCCGCTATCTGGAACCATCCTCCATCCGCCCCGCCGGCGAAGAGATTAGCGCTAAGCTCAACATACCGGAGCATGAGAACATATTGCGTCGCTATCGTGTGCAACTAGTCGACCGCGTTCCTTACCGGATCTTGGACACCATCTGCTCGCCTCCGTAGCCGGCGAATTGGTTGGGCAAGAAGATCACCAACTTCCGTTGTTCAAATGGCTCCGTGAGCATAAACAACTGCTGCCCATCCGCACGCATGAACAACTCACCTGTCGCATGCCATCAGCCGATGAGGCCACCCTCCTCCATATCGGAAGAAACCAACCAATCGTGGAAATGGACCGCTGGATCTGGGCCAAACCTGAAAACGGCGATCACGATGAAGAAATCTTGTTTGAATACAGCCGCATTATCGCCAACGCTTCATTACATGAATTTGCTTATACCTATGAGATTGCTAAGGATGCGAGCAAATAGCCATCACCCACTTGCGTTTTTACTGCAAGTGGGTATTCGTTATGAAGGGGTGATTGAGATTTATGGATGTTTCAACCCATAAACAAAATCTCGAAAACTATCAGCAATTTTAAAAGTGTTTGCATCTTCATCTGACTGTGCAAAATGGAATGCGTAATCCCAATAGTAAACTCCTTCATTGACAAGATCAGTAACTAATACAATTTTCCCTGATCCAGGACAATCGCCGATGATTGTGCTGTTAGGCAACAAATCATCTCTATACTCATGATGCCACATGACCAAATCAAAAGAACGTTCCACTCCCAGTCCATACATTACATCCAGCGGAATGGTCTCATTTAGTTCTTTTACATAAAAAGTACTGTACCTTACTAAGGCTGTACCTCCATTATACTTTCGCAAAAAGTGTTTATAATCTTCCGGAAGCGAAAACCCAATTTGTTGCTCAAGACTTTGTATCATTTCTTTTGTTGCTTTACCAAAACCCTTTATGTTCATAGGAAACAAACCTCACTTTATTTTTTCTTTCTGGCATGAAAGATCATAGTCATCAGCGAGATACATCTGCCTATATGCCCCCATCACGTGGTAAAAGTCATCATAATCCCCCATTAACAGTATAAGGGATCAATATGTCAAAACAGCGCAAAATTAAAAAAGCGCCATATTGGCGCTATAAAAAGTTAGTAATCGGTTCTTTCATATAAAGAAATAATGAACTCTGTAAAAGAAGATCCGACTACCCGAACACGATCTAAATTAAATCCCGTGCTATCAAAAATCTCCGAAAGAGCATCATCAGAGGAAAACCAGATGATCACTGGATTTTCTTTGTTTTTATCATAAAAAAAACAATAGCGATTTAAGGCTGAATCAAATCCAAAGGGAACAATCAGTCCTTTTTCTTTAAATTCTTCTTCACCAAAATACAGGGCCTCAACTTCATCGAAGATCTCTTCCGGATCATAAAACTCATCAAAATGATAATGCTCCTCATTGATAGAATGTGTCCATGGCCGCTTTCTGGTCGTCTATATTGTTGAACCCAATTTACATAATATTGTGGAAATTGCACTTCTAGGGCGTGTCTGGTGAATGATTAATTGAGCCACATGATCAAGGAAATCAAGGTAATGGCGGCACAAAAATAAACCGCCCGTTTTTCATAACGAGTGGCGAAGCCACGCCATTGCTTCAGGCGGTTAATACAGCGTTCAATCACGTTTCGGCGTGAATATTGTTCTTTGTTGAAGGTCAGAGGA
Source organism: Laceyella sacchari (assembly GCF_024927925.1). NCBI lineage: Bacteria > Bacillati > Bacillota > Bacilli > Caryophanales > Thermoactinomycetaceae > Laceyella > Laceyella sacchari. The sequence continues at coordinate 1,406,116 of NZ_CP103866.1, read as the reverse complement.
CACCCCGGCTTTTTGGCCCGACGCTCCGCCTGATCTCTGCGTTCGGGGATGGTATGGGAAATCCCACGTTTTTGAAGAAATCGACGACAAGACGGATAACTGTAGCCGCGATCGGCAATCAGATGATCCGGCCTCTTGCGAGGCCTTCCTTTTCCCAAACAGGGAACGGAAATGGAATCGAGTAATGCTTGTAATTGGGTACAGTCATGCTGTTGACCGGGAGTGATTGTAAAAGCAAGCGGTCGACCTTTTCCGTCACAAGCAAGATGGATTTTGGTCGTCAGACCTCCGCGGCTTCGTCCGAGTGCCTCATTCTGGAAGCGAGGGTCCCCCTTTTTTCGGCGCGCCTGCGGCGTGCTGATGAGCTCGGACAATCGTGCTGTCAACGAAAACAACCCAATCGACATCGGAAACGGCGTGGGAGTAAGTCTGAACATGCTTAAGCAAGCGATCCCACGTCCCATCCTTTTGCCAACGTGTAAAACGATAGTAGCAAGTTTTCCAAGAACCATAACGTGCAGGCAGATCCCGCCAGGGAGCTCCCGTCCCAAACTTCCACAGGATTCCGTTCAAAATGGTTCGGTGGTCTTTCCACTGTCCGCCTCGTTTCCCATTCGAAGGCAATAAAGGCTCGATCTTTTCCCAAGCCTCATCTGTAATCTCATAACGCCGTCTCATCATGATGTCTCCTTGCTTTTGTTGTTATGAACATTCTAACAGGAAATCATGATGGATTCACCAGACACGCCCTAGGCAAACGCTGACCAACAAACTCCTCAATCCGCTGAATATCTTCATCTGTAGCCAGCTGCTTTACTGCTTCCCATTTAGTCATTGTTCCCCCTCCTGATTGAGCCACACAGGTAGGCTCTATTTTAGCTAATCTCTCGGCTCATAAAGCATATCTAGAAACTGAGAAAAGGAGTCGGCAATCTTTTTAATATTGTCTTCATCACGCTCATGATAGAAGAAAACAACAATCGGCTCCCCAGCTACAAGTGTACGATAATCAAAACAAATAAAATTTCCTGCCGGATCATCAGCGAAAGGAACAAGTTCTATTGAGCCTTGTGTTCTCCAATCAATACTTCATGTGCCTCCAACACTTTGTATATGTTATAATATCTCTAATAAACTTGAGACATTATCATCAAAATTGATCTTCAATAGGCTCCCTTATTTTTTAAGATTTGGTGGTGGGAATGAAATGAAAAAGGATTTCCAAGGGTTTTGGCTACCATTAGATGAATATACTAGTCCCATTCCAGTAACAGATGAAATGATAGCTCAAGCTGAACAAAAGCTAAATTTCAAACTTCCTAGTTCTTACATAGAGCTAATCAAAACACAAAATGGCGGAATTCCTGCCAACTCTTGCTTTCCAACAACCGTTCGAACCTCTTGGGCAGAGAATCATATTGCGATTGAAAATATTCGTGGCATTGGAGGAACTGACGGTATTGACTCTGAAGAACTCCGAAGTATTGATGAAGATTGGGGTTATCCTATTCATCTAGGATTTGTAATATGTGATTGTCCATCAGCAGGTCACGATGCAGTGATGTTAGATTATAGCCAATGTGGAAAAAATGGTGAGCCCCGAGTTATTCATGTTGATGTTGGAAATCCCGATGAACCTACGATCACTGTCCTTGCAAAGGATTTTAAAACCTTTATAAATGGGTTGGTTAATTGTAAAGAATATGAAGAATGAAAAAAGCGCCTAATGGCGCTTTTAACCATATTGATAGGTCTCACTTTTTCATTTCAGATATTCCACCTACATGAGTAAACTGTCTATGAATAGAATATTCTACAAGCATCATTGTCGTTCCATCTTGATGATGATGCCAAGTATATCCTTTTGGTGGTCTATGACTTGCTGGAACAGGTGGATCAGAATTTTTATCTAAACCCGCTTTTGCGTTGGCTTCTCTGAAATCTTTTTGGCGATCCTCAGGATTTGAAAACTTAATTTTAACCGGTTTAACTTTCGGATGAATATATTTTGAAAAATCAGGATATCCATCAGGGTAGCTTACTGATTTACCTTCACTATTTGTATAAGTCCAAACCCCCTTGTCATCTATAGTGATACTTCCACCTTTATTTAACCACTTTTCAGGGTTAGGTGAATTCTTCGGCTTTGTTGCAAGTATTTCCTTGGTAAATTTCTCTTCACCATTTTTGGTAAATTGCTTAACTCGTTTATTATTAACTTTATCTTTTTTTGGATTTTTCATGGCACAATGACAACTGTCAGGCACCAGCGTATCCTTAGCTATCCGACCGACTTTAACCAACTTAACAGGTGTCGGTAGGCTCTCGACCATGTTCCATAGGCGATTTGGAAGCGGAATAGACTTTCCATTCTTGTCCTTCCCATTCCACGCTTCCATGAACATTTCTTTATCGAAAATAAGTTTCTCTGGATTCTCAATAATGTCGTTTACACTAGCCTTCAAATTATCCCATGAATCCTTGGCATAGCCTAAAGGATCAGAAGTTAACTTATCCCAAGCAGCCTTATAGTCCTCAAATCCAAATACTTCAGAAAAATAAGCTCCTGGCTCATTGATAGCACGTTTAATATCCTCATTTAAAATCTGATCCTTCTGTTTACCTAACCAATTGATGCCTTGATCAATTTTATTTCCCGCCCAATCAATACCATCCAAAGTCTTCTGTTTTAACCGGTCAAGAAGGCTTGGTTCTTTTTCGCCTGGAGACTTCATTGGCTGCACATCAGAAAGACTGGGGGGCTTGGAATGATCACTCGTTACAATCTGGGGTGATGTTGGTTCGGTTGGCTTATTTACGTCCTGGTTGGGTGTGTCACTTAGTACCTCTTCCACTTTCTCTTGCAGAGATTGTTGGATTTCTGAACTATTTACTGCAGTCAAAAGCAACCCAGCTAAAAGAGCACCAGCTACAATGATGATGATATACTCTACCGTTGAAGCCCCTCGCTTTGAATGTAAATGCTGTTTAACTCTTTTAAGCCAATGCTTCATCATTCCTTCCCCTTCCTTAGTTACTGTGACAAAGCCAGAAGAAATAGAAGTAAAATAAGTACTAGAGGAACAAGAATGATCGAAGCAAAACCTTTCCAAGAGCCTATCTCATGAATTTCTCCAATGATTTTGGAATGGACAATGATGTAATAAATCGTCATGACAAAGTTTGCTGTCAGGCAAAGAAAAAACAATAAGGCAAGGAACATGGAAGAATCAATATCAGGAGTGTTAGAAGTAAAGTTCTCTTGCCGAAAGATCAGCAACATGGGTATGAACAAGGCCATCTTTGTCGTATATGCCACCGTCGCCCATGCACTGGCTTCACTCGTCTCCCTGAATGTTGCTACACCTCCGAATAACCTGGCCACACCGAATGTACAAAGACTTCCTAAAAACCAGGCGACCGCTCCCAGTATGGGACCTATCACCATGGATAAAAGCAGAATCACTGGTATAGAGGTGGTATCCCCTGCGTCTCGATTCATTGCTTGTTCCAGACACAAGGTAATCCCAAACAGTGAAATTAACACAAATAACAACTTCGTTGACGTTTCCTCCATTGCTTGTCGAATGGTGTTTTTTGGTTGCTTTATGAGCTGAACCCAATACACTCGCAAAACATCTAACACAAGCATTACACCCTTTCTACTTCACAACTACTCCAATGATATCGTCTTTCTTAATGGCACCAAACTGGCGGCTATCATAGCTCGTTAAACGATTATCTCCGAGAACAAAGAAATGATCGGCTGGCACCACCACGGTTTCTTGATTAATCCTTTTGTCCGAGCGTGGACCATACGGTTCCATAAAGATTTGCCCGTTGATATATAGCTGGCCTTCCTTTATCTCGACTGTCTCATTTCCAAAAGCAACAACTCGTTTCGTATGCACCTGTTTGACTCCTGGAGCTCGAAAAACGATTATATCCCCTCGCTTAATGGTATCGGGATTCTTTTTAACCAGATACACTTCCCCTTCCATTAAGGCTGGCTCCATGCTTTTACCAACTCCTTGATAAAATCCGAAGAGTGAGTTCCAGAAAACAATCAACAAAAAAAAGAGACCTAATAGGCTCCCTATCCCACTTTTGGTCTTAAACCAAGCCACATAGCTCCTCCTTTCTACTAACAATTTTCCGTTAAATTTATATATTTATCCCTTTTGATTATAGCCAATTAAAAGATTTTTATCTACAAAACCAAGTTTGAACTAAACCAAAAAGCAATAAACCTTCGCAAACGCTGACCAACAAACTACTCAATCCGCTGGATGTCTTCATCTGTAGCCGGCTGCTTTACTGCTTCCCACTTAGCCATTTTAAATCCCTCCTGTTTAGTCAATTACAAAATAAAAGAGAGCCCGCTCAAGTAGGCTCTTCTATAAAATATTTCGGTTGCTAGTCTCTCGGCTCATAGAGCATATCTAGAAACAGAGAGAAGGAATCGGCAATCTTTTTAATATTGTCTTCATCACGCTCATGATAGTAAAAAACAACAATCGGCTCCCCGGCTACAAGTGTACGATAATCAAAACAAATGAAGTTTCCTGCCGGATCATCAGCGAAAGGAACAAGTTCTATTGGAGCCTTGTGTTCTCCAATCAATACTTCATGTGCCTCCAAGAATGAAAAATGATCTTCATCCTCGTTGAAGTTAAACAGATTTCCAAAGACTTTCTCTTTCTCATTCCCCAAATCAAATAAAATTTTTGTTTTGGGACGTCCCGCATGATTTTTTAATACACAATCAAAAAAAGACTTTGGAAAATGAACTCCTAATTCCATTTCAACTTCCCGAATCCGCTTTTCATCAATGGGCTTTTTATACTCCCATTCCATTGTAAAACTACCTCCAATACCAACTTTTCACCTAAATGCCATTACCGCACCAAACATCTCTTCCGCCTGTATAACCTGTTATACCCGATGGAATATAAATAACTTTGTACATACATCGCCATCCGTATTAAAATAACAGATAATTTTCAGGATAAATACTTTTGCAGTTTTAAGCCTCAATTAACCCTTTGGTATCCAAAGGGTTTGGTGACCTCCCTAGGGCGTGTCTGGTGAATCCATCATGATTTCCTGTTAGAATGTTCATAACAACAAAAGCAAGGAGACATCATGATGAGACGGCGTTATGAGATTACAGATGAGGCTTGGGAAAAGATCGAGCCTTTATTGCCTTCGAATGGGAAACGAGGCGGACAGTGGAAAGACCACCGAACCATTTTGAACGGAATCCTGTGGAAGTTTGGGACGGGAGCTCCCTGGCGGGATCTGCCTGCACGTTATGGTTCTTGGAAAACTTGCTACTATCGTTTTACACGTTGGCAAAAGGATGGGACGTGGGATCGCTTGCTTAAGCATGTTCAGACTTACTCCCACGCCGTTTCCGATGTCGATTGGGTTGTTTTCGTTGACAGCACGATTGTCCGAGCTCATCAGCACGCCGCAGGCGCGCCGAAAAAAGGGGGACCCTCGCTTCCAGAATGAGGCACTCGGACGAAGCCGCGGAGGTCTGACGACCAAAATCCATCTTGCTTGTGACGGAAAAGGTCGACCGCTTGCTTTTACAATCACTCCCGGTCAACAGCATGACTGTACCCAATTACAAGCATTACTCGATTCCATTTCCGTTCCCTGTTTGGGAAAAGGAAGGCCTCGCAAGAGGCCGGATCATCTGATTGCCGATCGCGGCTACAGTTATCCGTCTTGTCGTCGATTTCTTCAAAAACGTGGGATTTCCCATACCATCCCCGAACGCAGAGATCAGGCGGAGCGTCGGGCCAAAAAGCCGGGGCGTCCTCTGACCTTCAACAAAGAACAATATTCACGCCGAAACGTGATTGAACGCTGTATTAACCGCCTGAAGCAATGGCGTGGCTTCGCCACTCGTTATGAAAAACGGGCGGTTTATTTTTGTGCCGCCATTACCTTGATTTCCTTGATCATGTGGCTCAATTAGGGCGTGTCTGGTGAATCCATCATGATTTCCTGTTAGAATGTTCATAACAACAAAAGCAAGGAGACATCATGATGAGACGGCGTTATGAGATTACAGATGAGGCTTGGGAAAAGATCGAGCCTTTATTGCCTTCGAATGGGAAACGAGGCGGACAGTGGAAAGACCACCGAACCATTTTGAACGGAATCCTGTGGAAGTTTGGGACGGGAGCTCCCTGGCGGGATCTGCCTGCACGTTATGGTTCTTGGAAAACTTGCTACTATCGTTTTACACGTTGGCAAAAGGATGGGACGTGGGATCGCTTGCTTAAGCATGTTCAGACTTACTCCCACGCCGTTTCCGATGTCGATTGGGTTGTTTTCGTTGACAGCACGATTGTCCGAGCTCATCAGCACGCCGCAGGCGCGCCGAAAAAAGGGGGACCCTCGCTTCCAGAATGAGGCACTCGGACGAAGCCGCGGAGGTCTGACGACCAAAATCCATCTTGCTTGTGACGGAAAAGGTCGACCGCTTGCTTTTACAATCACTCCCGGTCAACAGCATGACTGTACCCAATTACAAGCATTACTCGATTCCATTTCCGTTCCCTGTTAGGGAAAAGGAAGGCCTCGCAAGAGGCCGGATCATCTGATTGCCGATCGCGGCTACAGTTATCCGTCTTGTCGTCGATTTCTTCAAAAACGTGGGATTTCCCATACCATCCCCGAACGCAGAGATCAGACGGAGCGTCGGGCCAAAAAGCCGGGGCGTCCTCTGACCTTCAACAAAGAACAATATTCACGCCGAAACGTGATTGGACGCTGTATTAACCGCCTGAAGCAATGGCGTGGCTTCGCCACTCGTTATGAAAAACGGGCGGTTTATTTTTGTGCCGCCATTACCTTGATTTCCTTGATCATGTGGCTCAATTAATCATTCACCAGACACGCCCTAATCATTCACCAGACACGCCCTAAAATTGAATCCAATTTCGAATTAGAATAGCAACATACCCGTACAAGTATTACATTCTATTTGACCATATTGAGCCCACTTTGGAATTAAGCAACAAAAATCCTTTGATTCAGTCAGAGGATTTTTGTTATGGATAATATTCGGATGAAATTCCGAGAAACGCACTATTGGCACCGCTACGTTATGTGTTTATATCCAAACTCTCCTTAATTTCTCTTAACAGTTTGCAAACCTCTTCCTCATGCTCTGGATATTTTTTGATATATTCTTTACTGTGATCGATAAGGCAATTATAAAAATCCTTAAAACTCAAATAGCCCATTGTATCTTCTTCCGCCGCAGGATAATCTTTAATTAAAGATACTTCATCTTCTTTACAACGATATTCCTCCCATTCATCAAAATCATCACGAAATAGAATGCCAACACATTCTATTCCGAAACCTGATTTATCTTTAAAATTATTTAATGCATCAATAAAATAACCATCTCCAATATGCCAAAAATAATATTTCATAAAATCCTTTTTCTCTTTATCATCATAAAAGATTTTATATGTTTGCTCCTCATGATTGTACATACATTAAAACCTCCCTATTTCCCGATAATAACCAAGTTATTATTTAAACGTAGGGAAAAAATTTGTAATTTCCCCTTGATCATTTATATATCCTCTAAATTTCATCCCATTGGAACTATAGCCCTCTACTTCTCTCCCAGTAATCCTTTTCGCTTTGATACCTTCTTCCATCGCCTCTTTTCCCCATTGAATCATTTGAGCATCTGTATAAACATTAGGGTCATATACAGTTTTAGGAAATCGTATTGTCTTAAATTGACCAGAGGGAATTAGTTTTCCATCCGGACCATAAGTTAAGGATGGAATCTTGTATCGTACTTCATACAAGCCGGGAAAAGTAGGATGTTGCTGTTTACTAATTATTAAATCGCTCGGATCCATACCTGTTGTTTCCAATGTTTTATAGAAGTCATGCATATTATGTCCCCCGACAATCCCTTTTTTCCCTTTCCCTATTCCTTCTCCAACGGTAAAGTGAGTATCAAATCCACTTTTGAATTTTACTGTATTATTGTTACCATTCGAAGCAAACTTCTGTAACCAAACACCAAACGGTGTATCCCCAACAGTCTTTGGAAAAGCCCTCCCGTCCTTAAAAACAGAAACGGACGTTAATGGAATATCATTAATTTTGGACACAATGGTAGGAGCAACGAGTTTGCCTCCATATTGAGCAACCCCCATACAAGCAAAACCGATCGCGACACCTAATAACCCAACAAGCCCTGCTTTTTTCCAATCCACCTTTCCATCACGCATATAATCAAAAGAGGCACTGTCCGCCACTCCTGCTACACCACCTGAGCCAACGGACGGAAGCCATTTTCCTAGCCAAGGAGGAGCCAGTGTTGCAATTCTCCCCCCGATCAATCGAAATGCGAGCGCTCCGGCCCCCAATCCGACCAAACCAGCTAATGCACCAATTATCGCCTCTTGCGCAATACCGGGAACATCCTTATCAGCCATCCAAGCTCCAAATCCGCCAACCGCCATTCCCATCACGATCGAAATACCCACAAGGGGGTTGGTACTTAGAAAAAACAGACCCAGTCCCATACATAACAGCGCCAAAATCAAGGATAACTGCTGTTGTAGCCATTTTAGCAACTGATCAATAAAGCCGGTCGATTCTTGCACCGGGGCTTTGGGAATCTCCGCCTTCGGTACCTCAATCTTATTTTCCGGTATCTTCACTTTCGGTATCTCTATCGGGTCATTACTCGGAATCGTTGGTATTTCAATGCCTTCTGCAAGCAATATCTTCTCTGTTTTTGTGTCCAACCATGTATGAGGCTGCGCTAATGCTAGATGGGGGATATTTATATGTATGATTAATAGTATTAATAGAATAGTAGGTATCTTCCACTTTCCCATAGTCAATAATATTCCTCCTTCATCTTAAACAACCTTCACTTCTGGAAAAACTATTATAGGTTCAACAAGATGACACAAGCCAATCCACAGGCAATTACAATGATATATACCCTCATTATTGAACCTCATCTACTATATCCTCCTGTTTTAAAAATGCAAAGCTACTTCCATTGACTCATATATCCCCCCTCTATTACTGAAGATTACAATCATTTTACATGCTAATCCCCTCATCCTTATAAACAATGGGCAACGATGTCTAACTGACTTCATCAGTCATCATCATCATCCAGATGCTGCATGGCAAGATGCATGTATTCATTGGTTAAAAGCCATTGCTCTTCGTCCATCTGTTTCTCTTCCGTGACAACGGACGTATTCTTCGAATCAACGGGATGAACTGCCATCGATTCTGTCGCCTTCACCGTAGCAGAAACAAATGGCGGCGGCTCATTGCCCTCCGTAAAAAAGAACCATTTGGCAAATTGCATGAACTTGACCTTCAACACTTCGTTGGTTTCCAATTCGCGAATCTGCTCCTTAGACAATGGGGCATAGGGAATAAATAACCCGTATTGCTCCCGATTGAGCTCCACTTCGATTCCCAGCTGAATCAAACGCATCAAATCGGAACTTTTCGGCTGATGCTTCTCCAAATAGTCAAACACGTATTGCGGCGTTTTTTTATTTAATCGGGTGTTGGGTAATTGCGTACCCGGACCGTATTTCTTCTCAACCAATGGACTTCTCCCTCCCTACAACAAAAGACCCCTTCAGAGGTCTCTATTATAACCCGTTATATCATTCCTTTTCACTATGGCGCTTGAGGAGGAATAAGCACAATCTTGCGTTTTTTCCCGTGTTCACGATGGTAAACACCAATTTTGTGATACGCCTCCGCCAGGATCCAGAACGACTGATTGGGATCAAGAAAATAGATCACGTATTCGCCAGCCATCCCTTCCCCTCGGTTCAACTCCGACAAATACGGTCGGATCAGGTTGCTCGCACCCCCGATAAAGTATGCGGACTGGCAGTTGGAAACCTCACTCCACTTCCGCTTCATGTACTCATAAATGGTCTGCGCATACCTGCGCAAATGGCCATCGACAATATCTTGAATCTGCTTTGGTTTCCCTTGCACCAGAATATCTTTAACTTGGGTTGATAGCGGCGAACCTTTCCTTGAAGCCAGGATATGATCAGCCAACTGCTTTCTCGATTCAAAGGTGACATTGTATTTGGCATATATGCTGTCCAGAATAGAATCCAGCGTCTTGTTGATGCCCAGTTTCTGTTCCCCTTTGGACCGTTCGTTGTCCGTCTTCCCACCAGCCAAAATCACCGCACAATCCAGGGTGCCTCCTCCATTGTCCAAAATCATGTAGTTCCCTTCCGTCCCCGGTAGCGGTTTGTAGCCGCCAAAGGCATCCGTCGTCAGCTCCAGATTAGCTGCCTGCCCCTCCGAGCTTAACTTCACATCAAACACCTCAAGATGCACTTCAACGTGGCGATAGGGGGAAGCCGTTTCTAAAAACGTCACCTTATGCACACCACTTGTCATCTTCTGTTTAAATTGCTTGCGCAGCTCCTTGTTCTTAAACTCACTGATCGGCAATCCACCACTTAAGCAATATGTAGCTAAGCAAACGCCATTTTTCACCGCAAAATGCTTCACCGCATCGACTGCCAATGCCGTTAGAAACACGATGAATGACTGATCTTCGTTGGCTTTAATAGAGCCGGGGGAGATTTCTCTACGTTCATCCTGTTGCCTCGCGGCTAACTGGCCAACGGCGAGAGTTCCCCATTTCCTGTTCAGGGCCGGTGAATCAATTTTTACGCGCAGACCTTCTAGAATGTCATTCTCTTGCTCCAGCACATCATCGAATGGCATTTCGGCAATAACATTGGGAAAGACAAAGCGGGACTTTTCGCTACCAAAGATGCAGTTGACTTCGGTGTTCCCAATATCAATGGCAGCCGATCGGCCACGAAGGGTGATGACCGGACGACCATCTTGGCCGATAAACTGCTTTTCTATGGCTGGATGGCTTTGTGTTAAATATTGTGTAGTTTCCATTGCCTTGCTCCTTTCCGTTTTTTCTGACATCCATATTGTATTACCAAAAGTATTACTTTTCAATCATTTTGTATGACTTTTTGTATTACGCTTCGATTTTTTGTGTGAAATAAGAACAGGCTTGAAGTGGAAGCAACCCACCTCAAGCCTTCTCTTCTTGTTGATTCAATTTCACAATTGGCAGCAAATCATCCAGCGTGCACTCCAGCTCTATGCACAGTTTTAGGGCATGTCCCAACGGCAATTCTTCTATTTTCCCGTTTGCCATCTTATTGATGAAGGGATGGTTCACATCAATGATGCGTGCGATTTGGCGTTGGCTGTACCCTTTTTTCTCTAAAAGATCAGCCAGACGAAAAAGAAAAGTGTGATCTTTGTAGGGCTCAGGATAAATTTTTCCCGCAACTTCTTTTATGTATCGATATTCCATTGTCTAGCTCCTCTTCATAACATGTCAATCTTAAATTAACACATAAATGGTAGCGAAAGCCAGGATTGTGCCCCTTTTCTGAAAATGGTATTGTATATCTAAAATTAACATGGTAATATAAAGTTATCATCATGAATGGAGGTGATCACATGCGCTTTATCGCTGATCCACCTTGGAGCTAAATAAATAGTGCCTTACCGGATTTGGTAAGGCGTCCAACATTAGGGCCACAACCTTATGCTCTTGTATCGTTGGGCGGATACATGCTCAATTTGCGCCCATGATAGTCAATTTTTACTTCTGATGGAGAGATAGGCACTTGGGACCATAACCATGCAGCAATCGCTTTTGCGTCATTGTATCGCCCAAAGAAATACCGCCCTGCATATTCAAACATGGCCCCTTGGACTTCAAGGCTGTTATCTTCGCAAAAATCACAAAAAAATTCGACCGCAATGGGAGGAAAGCCGGAGACTAGACCAAGCTGGTAATGATACTCACGTGAGGGAATATCAACACCATTGATCTTAGCAGAAAACTCTCTGCACATCGCGATCGAACGAAAAAAAACGATGGCTTTTGGGAGTTCTACGTGAGGGTACCGCTTTAGCCAAAAGATTTCCGGATGTGTTCTGGAAACAATTAATGCCGGTTTCAAGCCTGCTATAAAGGCATCGATGTCCGTCACATGATCACAACCATTCATTTTTTAATTGGAGGGAGTTACATGTTTAAACCATGGCTACATCGCCGTTTCGTACTTAATCCATTCTCGGTGGTTGCGTTGAATGGTGGTTTGGGTGAAAGCGTTTCATTCTTCTGGGGATCAAGCAATGACGACCAAGATGAAGACGGCGGTCGAGTCATCTACCGCTGGAAGTGCAGATTTTGCTGGGAAGAATACAAAGACACGAACAACGACGGCCACGCTCCCGATTGCGAAGTGTGCCATAACAAGATGAAATTTTATGAGAAGATGTATACCTAATCATCTTCAACGGCAAACGAAAAGACCCCTTCCTGGTTGGAGGGAAGGAGCTTCAATTGGTCATGATTAAGGTAGGACGAGCGAAATCGTCCTTATTTATTTTCTCTAAAGGTTACCTACTGATTTTCAATCCATTATGGATTCAGCTAAAAACTGTATGTGAACTTCAGCCATTTTAAGTATTTTCATTAAAACAAAAAAAACAAAACGATCTGTGAACCGTAATGGTGCAAAAATGCCAGGAGGTTCACGGACCATTAATATAAAAAAGCCCAGCAAATTGCTAGGCTATCAACTTTGATTAATCTTCCCACAAAAAAGTACACTAATTTTTATTTATAAACATTGCATTCAACTCATCAATTAAAAAATATACAATCGCAATTATTGTAGTGAAAATATAAAATTGTTCCAGATCATTTTGACCAATTGAAATAATAGCACTTCCAATCAAACCAGAAATAACATAGAGAATAAACTTAACAATATACCTTGTAACACCTTTTATTTTTTTAGTTATAAAATCAAAAAATATTGATACCATTAATCCATAACCAAAAATACCAATAAAAGAAAAAAAACTTGCAATGGCTAAAAAAAACATAAATTCACTCGTCGTAGATTCAATAATTACATAAGAATAACCTAATAAAAACAAAATCCAAGTGAACAATGCACTTAATAACTTTCGGTATATTTTATTATTTGTTAATGATAACTTCATTTTAACCCGCTCTTTTCTTATAAAGCCTGGCTATGCCAGGCTTTTTTATTGTATATATGGATAAAGCTTATTAATTGTATCATTTGAAACTGAACCTGTACCTCCTAAAATATAAAAATTATTAATATCTAGACTGTACTTTTCAAAGTAACGCAGTGTTTCAATAGGAGTGGAAGTTGGAGTTGCTAGAAGTAGAGGTCCCTTAGATAAGGCTGAAAGAACCCCGCCAGTCAATGCATCAGGAAAATCCATTCCGTTTGCCACTGTAATTGTATTTGGGATTATATTAAATGCATTGGCTGCATTTTCAGCAACTTCAAACCTATTTGATCCACTAATTCTAGATACAGTACCATATGTTTTCAATTGATTCTCGACAGTTGAACTTACAGAACCACCAGATATAACAAAATGATTAATTTGCGGATTATTGGCTAAAAATGTTTTTACTTCTGCTGACAAATTACTAGAATTAGTAGTAAGTAGTGGTATTTGTAATTGACCAGCAATTGATGCAACAGACAAAGCGTCAGGAAAACTTTCACCTGAAGCAATAAAAGCAGTATCAGTATCTTGTGTTATAATTTTTTTAGCAATATTAGTTGCTACCTCATATCTATTGGTTCCAGTTATTCTCTCAATAGAAGTTACTCCTAAAGCTCTTAACTCATCCTCAGTTGAAACTGCTACAGAACCTTCCCCCCCCAAGATTATAGCTTTGTTTGATTTAAGTCTTTCAATTTCAGTCTTCACTTCACTAGGAATACCATTTGTAGCTGAAGTAAGTAAAATGGGAGCTTTTTCTTTAGCAGCTATAGTCACTCCTGATAATGCGTCAGCAAATGCACTATCATTACTTAAAATTATTGTCTTATCTACTTCTTCTAAACCTCTAAATTCATCAATTTCCTTACTTATATTTGCAGACACAGCATAACGATTAGTACCATCTAACCTTTTATATCCTGGCGCTATAACTTGATGTGATTCAAACACCATATTACCGTTAGAGTTTACTGCTTTAAAATTGATTGTACTTAAACCATACTTTAGATTAACTGTTTTTGTAAAATTCCCTGCTAAACTATAGTTAACCTTATTGACAGAGACACTTGCTTGGGTTCCGTTTGTACTACCTGTTAAATTTATAGTTGAAGTACCCTTACTTAATCTTACTAAGCTACCTGTTGGGTTTGTTACATTTAATGTAGGTAATGAATTATCTGGAGTTCCTAAAAATTGGATACCACTTAATTTAAAACTATATTTACCTGTGTTAGTGTCATCTGAGTTAACCTTGAACAAATATGTACCTGCAGGTAAAACATCACCACTCACATATTCAGTTTTCGAATCCTCTGAGACTAACTGATATGTTATTAATGAGCTTGATGTCCCAAGATCTTCAATGTTAACCATCCCTTCTGAAGAGGTAGCAAATTTGTATACATGTAATTTTTTACCGTCAATAGAGCCTGAGTAAGTTATGAACGAAGTTTCCGCAGAAACTTTTGTATTCGGAAAAATAAGGGCTATCAGCATTAAACACAACAATATAAATCTAACGGTTCTGTTATTCAAATTATTCATCCTTTCATTATGGAGCATAACTCCAATTAACTGATGGATATACAGATATTAACTTATGAAGACCTTGATTTGGATAGGTATGAATTTTAGTATCTGCATCCCCAGGATACGCGATCATCCATAATTCATGCGAAGGCGCCTGGTCATGTTGTCCTAAAGCAGTTACAGCCCCGTTTTCGTAAACTTTAGCATTATAATAATAATCTACAGCAGGCGCCCCACTAATTGGTTCTACTAAAGGATCAAAGACTGAATGTGTCAATCCTACTTTTGCGTATCTTCCACCAGAATCAGAACCAAAAGATCTAGCTGTTAACCTTACATTCGATAAATTAGCTTTCTTTTTATAAGCTACATTCCCAAACCAATCATATGCAACAGTATAATTAGCATCCTTTTTAATAATAATCTTTGACTTATCAAATAAAATATACACATCGGCACGTGTTCTATATCGATTACTAAACCAATCATAACCAGTTCTTGTATCACCTGTGAATTTTGGCCATTTATAAGCCGACAGCGAAGGATTAAGTACTTTTACAGCTGGAATGAAAATTTGGTATCTTAACAAATGACCGTATCCTAAAATTGTATTAGAAGCAGAACTAGTACTAATGGTTTTCTGTTTATTAGATTTAACTGTATAGTCTCCATTAGTAGTAACCTCTTTAGTCAGAGTATTTGATACATAATATAAGTTCTCTTCATCTTTTTTAGTTATAGGTACTTTCATTTGTTTTAGTTTAGCTTTTTTTCTTTTTTTCTCTTGCTCACTAATCTTTGTTTTCCCGATAATTTCATAAATGTACTTTTTATTAGCCGTTACACTATTATCTACATATTCAGTGCCTTTAACTTCACCAATTATTTTTTTATCCCTATATACTTCATAAGTTTGATCATCATCAGGAACTCCAGACCAGCTTAATTTCACTTCATTTTTCCTAATAATTGTAATCAGATTGGAATCTTTTAGAGGATTATCTTTATATTGTTTTTTATCTTCTTCTGAACGTAATGTTGAGGTTTCAATCACTGCTTCATCGACAATCTTATCCCCATCATAAGCTTTAATTTTTAATCTTTGAGGAGTATCACTTCCCAAATTAGATAGTTGAACATCATTTTTTTTCGAAGCTTTGAACAAACCGGTTTGTACATTTAACTGCTTATAAATTTTTTCGTCTTTAAACACTTTAATTGTATTCCCCACCGAATTAAAACTCACATCAACACTATTATTAGTTGATTCAACCCTAATATCCAACTTTTCATTTGCTGATCCTAATTGTGTTGACAGTAAAACACCAGTAATTGTAATAGGCATAATAGATAATAATAATAATTTCTTAGTGTTTTTCTTCAACCAATTTACCTCCTAAAATACTATTTTTTAAAATGTTATTATAAAATATCATAAAAGATGTTTATTTACCATTACTTTTTTGAAAATAGAGGGGAACTTTATAAAGTATATACCCTATAGAAAAGAGGTGACCCTGCAATTGGTTACCCCTTTTCTTCTAATGAAATCAACTTAGTAAATAGTAAAGCATCACTCAGTATATCCCATCAGTTTCTTCAATCGTTGCATACGTAGTGTCACTCTGCGTTTGTTCCCACCGCACGCTTGGCATCGAACCCCTCTCCTGAAATCAGGCAAGCGAATATAAGAGACTCTTCCACAAGAACATTGGTACTTAAACGGTTTGAGCATTCCCTCATACTGGCTTAAGAGCTTGCAGCCTTCCTTATTCAATTCCAACTCTACTTGTTCTTGTGTCAATCTTGAATCTTCGATCCAGCACTGTTTGCACCTTTTTCCTGAATCAAACTGATTCCATGATGTTGACCACGCATGACCTCTAGGACAAATCACAGGCACTTTGGTTTGGTTGTTGATGTAGTGGTCAGTTTGAATCGTGTAACCTTCCGCTTCCAGTGCCGTTTTAAACTTTGCAAACATTTCCGCGCGGTGCTCTTCGCGGGGTTTGTTTTTGCGAGTTGGCTTTTTGGTTTTAGCGGCTTTTTGTATGCCCATTTCATAGCACTGCCGGCATCTTTTTCCCTGTCGGATGTTGTCCCAAGTGGCTCGCCACTCATGCCCGTGGGGGCATTGCATCTCCAACTTCGTGCGATTGTTGACATACTCCGGCGATTTTACAATATATCCTTCTTGCGCCAATAGCGATTTAATCTCTTCTAACTTCCGTTCACGAAACGCCTGATCATATTTCCCTGTTTTCTTTGGCATGTTGTTTCTCCCCTCGTGCTGTCTTTAAAATACAGGATTTAAGGGGCCTAGTACAGCTTTGCTTCTTGGTATCGTTTGTGAACTACCTATCCTTCATTCGTTTCTACTGGATCGCCAATAATTGTATTGACATCGACCATGTCGCGAATGTTTTCCATAGCGGTTTTCATTAAGTTTTGAATTGGATGCTCAGACATTTAGCGTACTCTTCCTTTCCGCATATGAACTAGTAATCTTTTAATGGCAATGATAGCATGCCCGATCCTAAAACGGATTATGCCATTGACATGCGTATCCCACACCTTCGCATGGAATTCGGGGTCGACTGTGATCTGCGGCTGATGCCGACACTTGACCCTTGAACAGAACCACCCGATGAGGGTCGATTTGATGGCCCACGCCATCCCGGTCAAAATGCCTGCTTCTGCCGCATCCCCCGTACCGATACGCGACTTCCAAACCAGTTTTTCGCAGGTAATTTTGGTCAAAAACCAACGAAGAATTTGGTGAAAACCTGATACATTTCGCACCATCTCTTTGTACGCGCTGTTTAATCTCTTCAAAAGGCGTTTGTTTACCTTCACTTCGGAATTTTGTTGCTCCGCACTCCCATTTCCGATCATCTTGTACATGCTGGATCGGGTATTTACTTTTACCCCTTGATCCAAGCCTTTCCACTGTATTTGCGGAATGGCAATGCGATACCGAATCAAGCCCCGCCATGCGGTAAGGATGATTTCGCCCCGATCATTTCCTTGTTCGCGTTTATACACCAATTCAACACGGAGTGCGGTAAACCAGATGATGACCAATAATGCAATCAACAAGCCCAAAACAAGCAGCCCAAGAAACAACAACCCCACCACCTGCCATTATTCGGTATTTTTTGCAGGAAAGTGGGGATGTATACACTGCATCGCGCAATTTCCACGGACCCGGCCGCGAAATCCAGATCAAGCGGAACCCGGAAAACGCGGATAACCGCTGATTTCCACATCATTGGAATATTGCCGAATGATTTCTAAGATCTCATCCGCTTCATCGGCTTGAATGATTTTTTGGATGTTTTCTTCCCGTGACAACAAGTTAGACAACTCTGCCAATGCTTTTAAATGGGAATGATTATCGACTGCAGCCAATACGATGATCAAATGCACCTCTTTGCCCCTGTCAAAAGAAACACTCTCTTTCAGGCGCAACAAACTCATCGACAACTGGTTAACCCCTGATCCAGGCCTGGCATGAGTAATCGCCACATGTGGTGTCAACACGACATAGGGGCCCCATTGCTCTATGATTTTAATCATTGCTTGGATATAGTGTTCTTCAATATATTTCAACTGGAGTAACGGAAGAGACGCGATCCGCACCGCCTCTTTCCAATGGGATACGAAATCTTTGAGCACGATGGTTTCTCTGGTGATCAATTGATGTAACAAATTAAAAGCTCCTTTCCGCTACATTCTCAAAAAGAATTAAAAAATATTTTGCTGTATATTTTTATTTATCAAAAGAATTATTTTATGTTAATGCAATAAATATCAACTAAATATGTTGCTAAAGTATATATTTACACCATTGATCTCCGTACATCAATTTACTTAAATATTCTATCAATTGGTCGTTTTCCCTGCTTGCTTTTCCAACGATCATTCCTTTCTTTTTTTATCATTTTTTATTCCGCCAATCCATTTCTTTATAAATGAAGATCTATAATATCACTCGCTTTTTATTATAAATCAACCATGTCATTTGCCAATCTTACAAAAAAAGAACAAATCTGTGTTCCCGCCATCCTTCTCATTTAAAACAAAAAAAAGTGCCCGAAGGCACTTTTTTAAACAAACGTTGAACGTTGCTATTCAACTTTCATGAACTGATTCTAACATAGGTTGCTCTTCTGCTTCCATCTCAGCGTCCGGTTGAATGACGTCGGTGTCCACGCCCAACCGCTCAAACAGGTCTTGCCGCTCTTGCTCCCATTCTTGCCAATCAAAAATGGAATCAGCGGGAGGAAGCTCATCAATATGGTTGAGTCCAAAATAATCCAGGAATTCACGGGAAGTCCCGTACAGAATGGGCCTGCCCGCTCCTTCCGCTCGGCCCACTTCGCGAATCAACCCTTTTCTTTGCAACACCTGAACCACCCGATCACTTTTCACCCCGCGAATCTCTTCAATCTCCGCGCGCATGATCGGTTGGCGGTAGGCGATGATAGCCAGCGTTTCCAACGCCGCCCGCGACAATTGTGACCGATTGGGGGCTTGCGCCAATTTTTCAAAATAAGCAGCATGTTCGGGCAATGTAGTCATTTGGTATACTTGTGCCACTTTCATGATTTGCACGCCCCGCTGTTGCTCTTTCCAATCCACTCGCATGTCGTGGATGAGCAATTCCACATCCTTTTTGGACATTCCAGTCACATCCGCAATTTCTTTCAAGCTGAGACCGTCTTCCCCCGCAGCAAAGAGAAGTCCTTCAATAACGGCTTTCATCTCTTGGCTCACGTTTGGCTTCCCCCCACTTCTAACCGCTCAATCAAGATTTCCCCAAACAGCGAATGCTGCCGGCAGATGATTTTTTTCATTTTCATCAATTCTAGTAAAGCCAAAAAGGTAGTGATCACTCGCTCTTTCGTCAACGTGTCCCACTTTAACATCTTCGTAAAGAAAAGTTGCCCCTGTTCCAACAGTTCATTATATATTTCATCCATGCGGGCACTGACGGAAATCTCCTCCCGAGCTACTTTGGTCATCGGCTCGGGAGGTTTGCGATTTTTGAGGGCATCGACAAACGCTTGCAACAGATCATCCGGAGTAAGGCCTTCGACTGGGTTGGCTTCCTGCGTGTAAGAGGAAAGGTCCATCGCCGGTCGGGAATACACTTTGCTACGCTCTTCTTCCCGTTCTCGCAACACTTCGCCCAACCGCTTGTACCGCTTATACTCCAACAAACGCTCCACCAATTCCGTCCGCGGGTCTACCATCCATTCCTCTTCATCGTAAGTGAAATCTTCTTCCAACACTTCTTCTTGCCGCGGCAAGAGCATCCGGCTTTTGATCGCCAGCAACGTGGCCGCCATCACTAAAAACTCACTGGCTACCTCCAATTCAAGCTCTTGCGCTTCATACAAGACCTGCATGTACTGTTCTGTAATCTGCGCGATGGGAACTTGATAAATATCAACTTCCGCTTTTTCAATGAGATGTAGCAACAAATCCAATGGCCCTTCAAATAGGTCCAGCTTGATTTTTACATCATGCGCCATGCCTTTTCCTCTTTCTGTTAGCCGTTGATTTGCCGCATCAGATTGGCCATTTCGATCGCGCTGACGGCCGCTTCCGCTCCTTTGTTCCCCGCTTTGGTTCCGGCCCGCTCAATAGCTTGTTCAATCGTCTCCGTCGTCACTACCCCAAACACGACCGGAAGTTGGTGACGCTGGCTTACTTGTGACACACCTTTGGAGACTTCGTTGCACACATAATCATAATGGCTGGTCGCCCCCCGGATAACACAGCCCAGCGTGATGATGGCGTCATACCGATGGGTTGCCGCCATTTGGTCAGCGATCAACGGGATTTCAAATGCGCCCGGCACCCAGGCCACGGAGATCTGTTCATCCTCCGCCCCGTGGCGCTTCAATGTGTCGATGGCACCTTCCAACAGTTTAGCAGTGATAAAGTCATTGAAGCGGCTGACAACAATGCCAAATCTTAACCCTTGGGCAACCAACTTTCCTTCATATACGTGTGGCATCTTACCATTCCTCCTCAGCATTCACAAGGGCAACAAGTGTCCCATTTTCTCTTTTTTAGTCATCATGTAATTGCGGTTTTCTTTCCGAGGTGGAAAAACGATTGGCACCACTTCGGACACTTCCAGGCCGTAACCTTTCAAACCTGTGATTTTGCGGGGATTGTTGGTCATCAGACGCATACGCCGGACGCCCAAATCGCGCAAGATTTGCGCCCCAATGCCATATTCCCGCAGATCCGGTTGGAATCCAAGCTTCACATTGGCTTCCACGGTGTCCAACCCTTCCTCCTGCAACTTATACGCTTTGAGCTTGTTGATAAGGCCAATGCCGCGTCCTTCTTGGCGCATGTACAGCAGGACGCCTTTGCCTTCTTCGGCGATTCGGTGGAGTGCGGCGTGTAGCTGCGGCCCGCAATCGCACCGATGCGAACCAAACACATCCCCGGTCAAACATTCAGAGTGCACCCGCACCAAGGTCGGCTCCTCCGGGTCAAGCTCTCCCTTGACAAAAGCGACATGCTCCTTGCCATCCACCTCGTTGGTGTACCCAACCACCGTGAACTCGCCAAACTCCGTCGGCAAGTGGATCGACACTTCCCGCTTGATCAGCGTCTCTGTGCGACGGCGATATTTGATCAACTCTTGGATGGTGATCATCTTCAGCCCAAACCGCTGGGCGATTTCCGACAACTCGGGCACACGAGCCATGGTGCCGTCTTCGTTGATAACTTCACAAATCACTCCCGCAGGATAGGCGCCGCACAATTTAGCCAAGTCCACCGCCGCTTCCGTATGTCCCGCCCGTCTCAACACGCCTCCTGGACGTGCGACCAGTGGGAAAATGTGGCCCGGCCTACGAAAATGTTGCGGTTTAGCGTCAGGATCGATCAGTTGGCGGATCGTGTCGGCCCGTTCAAAGGCGGAGATGCCCGTCGTCGTATTGTGTGCATCCACCGAAACCGTAAACGCGGTGCCATGCCGGTCGGTGTTGTGCGTAACCATAGGCGGCAAATCCAACGCTTGCGCCCGCTCTTCCAACAATGGAACGCACACCAAGCCGCGACCATGCGTGATCATGAAATTGACCGTCTCCGGCTTGATCCGATCGGCTAACGCCACAAAATCCCCTTCATTTTCCCTATCTTCGTCATCAACTACGATAATGACCCGGCCTTGTTTCAATTCAACCAGCGCTTCTTCAATCGTGTGAAACATGTTCGCTTCCCCCTTTGTCAACCGAGAAACCCGGCTTCCTTTAGTCTGTCCAATGACAAGCCATCCGGCGCGGCAGCAGCAGGTTTGCCTTTTACCCATTTAGCCAAATACTTGCCGATCATGTCGCACTCGATGTTAACCTGATCGCCCGGTTTCCCTTGTTGCAACTGGGTATGGTGCAATGTGTGCGGGATGATCGAAACAGTAAACGCATTCGCTTCCACATCGACCAACGTCAGGCTGATCCCATTGACCGCAATCGAGCCTTTGGGAATCATGTAATCGGTGAGAGCGGGGTCCACTTGAATGCGAAAGACCACTGCATTGGCCATGGGCGTAATCGATTGAATCACGCCCACCCCGTCAACGTGCCCTTGCACGAAGTGGCCTCCCAATCGGTCTCCTACTGCCAGCGCCCGTTCCAGATTGACCGGGGTTCCAGTCTGCAACTGACTCAGGTTGGTTCGTTTGACGGTTTCCGGCATCACATCAGCACAGAAAGTGTCCGCGCTCATACGGGTCACTGTCAAACAAACGCCGTTCACGGCGATGCTGTCCCCCAGCTCAGTCCCTTGGAGCACGCGGTCGGCCTGAATGGTCAACTCCATCGCCGCCGGTTGCTTCTTCACATGTATCACTCGGCCCACTTCTTCAATGATTCCTGTAAACACAGCCATCCTCCTCCGACATCATGCATGAAGATAACCTGTGACGCAGATGTCTTGGTCAAATTGCGCGACACGCACATCCCGAAGCGAAAGAGATGATTGCATAAGGGAAGGATTTTCCCCCTCAAAGGAAGTGGGGCTATCCTGGCCGCCCAACAATTTTGGCGCGATAAACGCAACCACTTTTTGCACCAATCCTTGCCGTAAAAATGCGGCGTTGACCGTGCCGCCACCTTCGATCATCAGCGACAAGATCCCTTCCTTCCCCAAAATATCAAGCATCTTTTCCAAATCAACTTGCGGCGCCGCACCTGTCGAAATGACGCGCACCCCCTTGGCGAGAAGGAGCTGTTCACGCTCCCGATCCCGTGCATCGGTTGTAAAAATCCAAGTTGGTGCTTCGTCAACCTTTGTAATGGCTGCATCCAACGGGGTTTGTAGGTGACTATCCAATACCACGCGCACAGGATGATTTCCGCCTGGAACCAGCCGAGCTGTCAATCGGGGATTATCGCATAGCACAGTCCGGATTCCCACCAAAATGGCATCATGCCGGTGTCGCATCACGTGCACATGTTCACGAGCAGCTTCGCCCGTAATCCAGCGGCTGTCTCCCGTCACGGTGGCGATTTTGCCATCCAAGGTCATCGCCGTCTTCAAAGTGACAAACGGCTTGCCCGTTCGGCGGTGGAAAAAATATGCTTCATTCAGCGCTTGGCATTCTGCCGCCAACACCCCTTCGATCACCTCGATTCCGGCCTCGCGAAGCCGGGCGATCCCCCGTCCCTGCACATTTTCATCCGGATCGGTCGTTCCGATCACCACACGCCGAACTCCCGCAGCGATCAACTTTTCCGTACATGGCGGTGTTCGACCAGTATGATTGCAGGGTTCCAATGTGACATAAATGGTGCTCCCTTCTGCTTCACGGCCAGCCATGTTGATTGCGTGCACCTCTGCATGTTCCGTTCCCGCTTTCAGATGAGAGCCCATTCCAACCATTTTGCCGTTTTTCACAACGACCGCGCCCACCATGGGATTAGGGGAAGTCTGGCCGGTTGCGGCTCCTGCCAAATCCAACGCCAATCTCATCCAATCTTCATGCGCTTTCACCTTTTCACCCCCCTTTTGAATAAAAAACCCCGCTTCCCAGTTTGCACAAGGAATCGGGGCAATTGTCAGAAAGAAGCAGGTTCATGTACGTATACAAAATTTAGCATAGCAAAATAAACCTTTAGAAGAGCTTTTTTTAAAAAACTCCCCAAAGGGTACACGACACCTGTTCATCCTTCTCCCATCCAGACTATACTGTCGGCTCCGGAATTTCACCGAATCCACCGCACGCGTGCGGGTCACGGGCTGAGGGGCCAAATTGCCCCATCACCGCCGGTCGGGATTTTCACCCTGCCCCGAAGGATGCAAAAAAACAGATTCAATTTTCCATTCTGAACGAGAAAAATCGTTCATATGTGATTGTATCAAAAAGAACGGCGACTGGCGAGATGCGAAAATAAATTTTTCCACTTCTTTGATTCTGACATCTCCCAATTACAATAGGCGTAGGCCAGCGGACCAAAACGATTTTCTCCTTCGCTTCTCTGGTTTCATACGGACAAATACAAAAAAACCGGTGCTCATGAACCCCGTTCATGAATACCGGTTTGTTCGCCAACCCTAACCTAATTCACCATCGGATTTGCAGGCAACTCCGCATCCTTCAAACTCCGTTTCCAAGGCCAACCGCCTTGCATGCAAAGGTAACTGATTACCGAGAAATAAACGGAAATGATCGTGGTGTGTACCAACGCCGCCACCAGCTGCCCACCGGTCTTAATCGTGATGATCCCGGTCAGCGCCTGCAACGTAATCAAGATAAACGCCATCCAACCGCCTCGCACAAAATCCTGTCGATCGCGAAACGCCTTCAAAATCCCTATCAAGAAAAGCAAACTGAAAAGCCACATAGAATATGCCCCATACCGGTGCAACATGTGAATTCCCGCTAACGAAGTAAGATCAGGTAACAAAGTCGTTCCGCAACCGGGGAACGAATACCCGCATCCCATTGTGGCATCAGCATGGCGTACCAGCGCCCCAGTGTAAACAATGACATACGTCCAAGCAGCCAATCCCCATGTGGCAATCTTCATCCCTTTGCTGATGGGTTGATCGTCTTTCACACTTGATTGTTTTGGCAACTGGAACAACGTCACTGTCAACAAAATTACACTGGCAAATGAGATCAGCGAAAAGCCGAAGTGCAGAGCAAGGGCAAATTTCTTGGCGAATTCGCCTTCAAACACAACCGTCAACGCCCCCAGCCCGCCTTGTAACACCACAAAAAAGAGACTCATAAAGCCCAACGTTTTGACGCGCAGATTGTCTTTGAACATTATCCAAGACCATACGGTCAAGATCAAAATCAGCAACCCGTCGATGCCCGAAACAACACGGTGGCTTAATTCAATCAGGGTGCTGATCGGCATCGACTCGGGGATCAATTGCCCATGGCAGAAAGGCCAAGAGTTCCCGCAACCTTTACCCGATTCTGTTTTGCTGACGATCGCGCCCATTAATAGCATGATATAAGCGCCAACCGAGGTGACCACCGCCAGCGCCAGTAAAAGTCGAAGCTGTTTCATGCGCATCCTCCTCCATCCACTCCACATCATAACACACTCTGTTCCATCCGCGAAAATCTTGTCAACGAATCGGCACAATCCGCTCACAATTTAGGTTGGTGTTGTCAAGTGGAAGAGGAGCTATCTTCAATGCAGTATGGTCGCAACCTGTAATTTCAGCAACACGAAGTATGATCGAAATGAATAATCAATGGTCGACCACCGCTCGCGCAAAATGGATATGTTCAAAAGCACGATAACCATCTGTCCGCCCCTGGAAATAACGTTCTTCAATATCAGCTGGTCGCAAGTTCTCTTCAAGGCGCAAGCCGATGTGGGCCAACTCCTTGGCAAGCCTAGCCGGGTCAAACCCTGTTTTCATTGGCTCTCCTACTCGTCTTACTGCCTCTTGCATCCGCTTCACGCGAACGGAGGCCCGTTTAGTGTCAAAAGCGTTTTGATCCAAATAATCAAAAACGATCCAACTACCCGTTGCGGCAAAAGCGGCAAATGAGCGCAAGGTGTCAAACACGGTTTCTCTATCAAGATAATAAGTCACACCTAGCCAACTGAAAAAACTTCGGGATCGGGGATCAAACGTTGTACGACAAAGCGCATCTGCCAGTTTTTCAGCAGTGAAATCCATTGGAACAAAATGTAATTGCGGCGGTTGCTCCCAGCCCAATTCGGCCAGGCGACGCCGCTTATATGTTTGTGTGGCAGGATGGTCAACTTCAAACACGTGAATCTGCTCCAACATATCCGGCCGCCGAAACGCAAACGTGTCCAGTCCCGCCCCGAGGATCACATATTGCCGTGCTCCCTGGCTGACGGCCAACTCCAAGCTGTCCTCAGTATGTTTGGCGCGGCTGAGGGTGATGGCGTTATGCATTCGCATCACCCATCGTAAGGCAGTCGCTTGATCCTGGCAATCAGCGACCTTCTCCGGGGCGAAATGCGAAAGGGATTGAGCCAGATGGGCTCCCAATTCCGTAAACGCTTCATCGGTAAACCACTGACGAGCTAAAAAATCATCAAATATCTTAGGGGAATCATACATAGCGTGGTATGCGCGGCCAAATGCGGAAATGAGTGCGGTCAAACTAACGCGAGGTTCTTTTTCCATTAATGTTATCCTCCTCTTGCACGGTTGCTGATAAATAATGAGAAATCCACTCTCATTCTTATCATAATATGCAGGAGAATAAATAGTCAATAAATTTATTATTATATCACATTTAATCTATTTTGTCAAGAATTATTTCCTGGCAATATCCTCATCAAACCATATTCATCGTCGTCTGCCGTAAAATAGGTTGAGCAGACGACGATTTTCAAAAGTTGTCATAGCCAACTATACTCTTTTTTCAGTTGGCTCAAGTCAATATCAGCGTATTTATCTGGATGGATCACAATCCGCACCGTAGGGGAAACGCGTTGCTGCTCATGCTGAAGTGAAATGATAATGATACGTATCAAATCCACTTCGCGAATGCCGATTCCCGCTCTCCCCGTACCAAGCAACGGCACATTGACAGGGTGCCCCTCGCAATATTCTCGCGCCTTGGCCCATAATCCTTTTAACGCGTCCCACAAGATATGCATATCCATGTAGGGAAGTCCGCTGGGATCATCCAACATGCTGGAGGCAACAATCAGATACTTTCCTTCGCCAAATACGACAGGCAAAGTGGTGCCGATGGGATAGCTACGCCCCTTAGCTTCAAGCAGCTCATCGACCATCCATCCTACTTCTTTATATCTGTCGAAATCGGTTTGGAAGATCTGCCGAGCCAATTGCACATCCAAAGAGTTGGCAAGGGGGCTGGCTGCAAAATAAAAATAGTTATTGCTTGGAATCACATTAAACCCCTCTTGGGCCAATAAGTCACCAAACTTGATGACCACTTGGCTCGTCCCCACTCTGATGTTAATTTCCTCTGGACGAATCATCTGAACCACACCGATGCACAGGCTGATTAACAACAGGAGCAGAAACGGCCCGATGCCTTGCAACAGTTCCGAAATCGGCAAAAAATACGAAGAGATTTCAATCAATGTCCACATCGTTGCCAATGGAACGAACACCGACGCTAAAAACCGACCCGGATGATGTATGATGTCGTGCCATACGACGCTCAATTTGATTGATACTGGCCGGAGCTTCTTTTTTACCGAAGAATTCAGTTTTGTCACCCCAAAACAAATCTCTCCTATCCAATTCTCACTATATCGCAAATGGCAAACGATCACAATCTTCACATCCAGAGTTCGTTTTAACACCATTCGCGTTATTTTCCGAGAAACGACACAAGCTATGGACCAACGACCCATTATAGCAATGAGAGGAGTGTCAGGCATGATTAAGAGAATCGCCACTGCCACCATATACGTTGAAGACCAGGATCAAGCGTTGCGCTTCTGGACCGAGCAGGTTGGGTTCACAGTACACGCCGACCATCCGATGGGGCCGAGCGGGCGTTGGATCGAAGTGGGGCCGGCTGATGCCGAAACCAAGTTGGTGCTTTATCCCCGCGCACTGATGACTCATTGGGCCGATTTAAAACCTTCCCTTGTTTTTCTCTGCGACGACATCGAGTCTACCTATCAACGCATGAAAGAAAACGGAGTAGAATTCCAAGGTGAGCCCAACAAAATGCCATATGGCACATTCGCCGTCTTCAAAGACCTGGACGGCTATGAATATGTGTTAAAAGGTTAATCTCCTATCAAAACAAGACAATGCAGCCCCGCATTGCCTTGTTTTAAAAAAACATTTTCGCCACCATCACCGCCGTGATCGCCCCGATGATCACCAGCATCGTATGCATTCGGAAATAGGCCAACACTACAGCCACACCGCCACCGATCAGCCCGATAACTGGGTTTTTATCAATTAATAGCACCCCTGGGAAGATCAAAGCTCCCAAAGCAGCATAAGGGATATTCTTCAGCAAGCGGTCCACAAAACCGGGGATCACCATCCTGTCCATGATCCATGCCGGTAACAAACGCGGGATCATCGTCACTACAGACATTCCGAGAATGATCCACCATGCGCTCACGCTTTCTCCCCCTTTCCTGCAAACAAGGCACTGGCTGCCAACGTCGCCATAATGATCGACCAACCAGACGCCAACCCAAGTAACTCCGTGCCCAACGCATTGATTAGCATAGCGGTGCCAGCGATCATGACCACCTTGCGCTCCCGTCTCATCTCCGGGATTAACAAGCTGATGAACATCGCATACAAAGCAATGGACATGCTATTACCGATGTCGGGGGGAATAAACTGGTGCAACATGCCGCCCAACAGCGTACCTACCACCCAAGCCAAATAAGCAGATACCATGATTCCGGCCAAAAAAACGGGGTGGTTTCTTCCCGACAGGGTGGCCACGGCAAAGGATTCATCCGTCACCCCAAGCGACAACGCCCCTTTCCAGGCTGGACGAACACCCTTCAATAAATTCATCAGAGAAAGTACCATCACCACATGGCGCAAATTGATGACCAACGTGGCTAAAATGATTTCCAATCCCCCTGCCCCCGTCGCCAGCATATTGACAGCCATAAATTGGCTGGCGCCGGCATACACCAACATCGACATCAATGCCGTATCCCACAGACTGAGTTCCACCTGTCGCGCCATCACGCCAAAAGCTATCGCGATGGGTATGTAGCCGACGGCAATCGGCAAAGCCACTTGAATCCCTGACCAAAACTGCGCTGCATGCGGCCTTGATTCTCGTCCTTCTGGTGCTCTCACTCGATCACCTTCTTCTAATCAAGATAAACGAGATTTTTGGTTTTCATTAACTATAGGTTGTTCCAAAAATGATGTCAATCATTTTCATAAATTAAAAATCCTTGCGGACAAACCGCAAGAATCCTATGTCATTCCCTCCCCAGTGTCACGCCTTGGGTGCTTGATAAACCCCATGTTTCCAGATTTCAAAAAGATCCTCGATCTCCGCCAACATGTGCTCAACCATGGACATGCCCAAGTCCGGCTCAGCCAACAGCCGTTGGCGCCATTTGTCTGTCACCGCTTCAAGACAAAACACCAACAACTCTTTCACCCGCTCGCGCGGCATGTCTTGGCGAAATCGAGAAAAATCGATCCCTTCCCATAACAGCTGCTGATACGTCTTCCAAGTCTTTTCCTGCCATTGTCGGATCTCTATGGCCACCTCTTCCGGCACAGGCGCGTATGCGGTGAGCAAAAAGCGGTATTCCAGCGAATGCTTTTGCAACAGCCGCCATTTCATACGTCCGATTTGCAATAAGCGCTCAAAAATATCGGCGCTCAACTCTTCTTTGGGCGGAACACTCGCTGACGCCACCCGAGTCACACAATAATGAAAAGTAGACAAAAAGAGCCCCTTCTTATTTCCAAAATAATGAAACAAGAGCCCTTTGGAAATATTCGCTTCCTGCACAATCTGATTGGTCGATGCCCGCTCGTACCCTTTGTCGGCAAATTCCCTCACAGTTACTTCAAATATCTTTTCCCGCTTGTCGTCTGGGATTTTCTGATATGCTTCCACTGTGTTCCTCCAAAATTGATAGACCATATGGTCAACCGATTGATTTCATTTTTCTATTCTACCTTGGGCAAAAAGCATGGGCAACAATCCATCGAAGAAAGCGTTTCCCTTCGTAACAACACAAAGGCCTTGACAAGACATTTCCCGTCCTGTCAAGACCTTCGTTTGCCGTATTGCTCCAAAATGAGCCGGATCGCTTTGCAAGTGATGGGCGCACCCCGCTCCACATCATCAAACTCCTTCATTTTTCCGATATCGCCCATCCCGATGATGATCGGAACGGGAAGTTTGTTCAGAATCTCTACTGTATCTCCAAAAATCCGTAGCGGTTGATCCCGCTTCGCCTTCCCGTACTTATCGACCCCATGCCCGACCAAATTGCCATACCGATCCAATGCAAAGTGAACAGGCGTTCCCTTGGAGTGATGGCAATTGGAAGCGACGGCAATCGCCCCCAATACTTCAATGTCGGGATGCATCGCGACGTCGCGTAGGGCCTGTTCTCCTTGGCCCTCTGAGCCGTTGCCACAGTCGTCAAACATGACCAGCACGGGATCGTGTGGCGCTTGCTTAATCAAGCTAACCAATTCAGAACCGGTGAGGGGGGTGGGGTTTCCCGCCGAGCGAGAAATGCAGCGTCCGCCCAACCGTTGTGCCGCAACTTCTAATGCTCGCCTGGCGACATGATCTCCATCGGTAACCAAAATCACCTGTCTCTTGGACATGCGCTTCAACCTACAAGCCTGGTTTTGTCCTCTTGCAACGCTTCACAAATCAGCTCGTTGCCACAAAACAGATCCATAGGCAAACACCCGTTGACACAGGTCAATCCCCCCGCTAAAAAAGCGACCCAATACGAACCCATTTACCTCGCCCCCTACTAATACACAACTCCTATTGAAGCGATAGATGTCCTTTCTCAGCCCTTTCACTTCGTTAAAAAACTAACCACTGCAAAAGTGAGCCGGCCATTTTGCCTAATACCATGGCGATGAGCAGAAAGGTCAACTGCTCTTGCACCCGCAACCGTTTGGCTAGAATCGGGATCACATTGACGACTTCCGTCAACGCCGCCGCCAACAGACCCACAAACGCACCCATCAACGCCCCGAGCACACTGATACACCAATCGGGCAAATGAAAACCGATGTTTAAAAGATCAATCCCCGTAAAGAACAGGGCACCACTGATAACCGACCATTCATAGACAGAAACATAGGCATATGTTCTGGTTAATTGGGCCAAACGAGGGACGATATCCAACACAGTGATAAAAGCCGCAAAGCCGCCGCCCACGGCAATTCCACCGGCAAAGCCAAGAAAAATGAACAATACGTCTGCCAAGCCGGTCATGAAAAATCCACTTCTTGCTTCTCATCATTGATCATGTACTGGTCAATCGTTTCCTGATACTGAAACGTCTCCAATTCCAGCGGGCTCGGCTCTTCGTTGAACTTCCTCTGAAATAAGCGATTAAAAAAAAGCATCATTCCCACACCAATGCCAATCGAATAGGGAATTTGCAGAAGCAGAGGCTTTTTCACATGTTGCCCCGTCAACAAAAATACAATCCGTTCATGAACAGCTGCCATGCTCACATCTGTATGGAAGTTCATAATGGCCAAGCCTGAACCTGCAAACAATACGAGGGAGACAAGTATCACATATAAAAAACGCGGCCGTTTGTCAGACAATTTCACCTCGACCAGCATCTGATGAGGTCCCATTTGTTGTACTTCTATCATAGGAAACTTTTTTTGCACCAACTGAATGATGTCAATCACATCAATCACAAGGTAATTGCCGTGGCCTACCTGGGGGACGCACACAAGCGTGTTCCCCACTTCCGGCGGAATCCCTTCTCCTGTCAGCCGGCACAGATCCTTGATTGTGAGCGGTTGCCCTGGAGTGGCCATCACCTTTTTCTTCAAACGAAGATAAAGCATGGGCTTCATGGGCAAATTCCTTTCCGCTGTGGTAATTATCCCTAGTATGCTTCAATTGGCGGCCGAATATAAAAAAGCACCTGAACATGACAGGTGCTGGCAGTGGCAAAGGGGTTCCTAGCCCACGTTCCCCGTTTATTTTTCATGTTTCAAATCGAGTTCTTCACGCATACGAGCAATAATCTTCTTTTCCAATCGGGAAACTTGTACTTGGGAAATGCCCAGCCGCTCGGCAACCTCGGACTGGGTTTGATCCTTATAGTAACGAAGGTAAACGATCAACTTCTCCCTCTCTGACAAACGATGAATGGCATCTTTTAATGTCAGCTTGTCAAACCAGGTCGTCACCGGCTCATCCGCGATTTGATCCATCAAGGTGATCGGATCCCCGTCATTTTCATACACCGTTTCATGAATTGAAGCCGGTGCGCGATTCGCTTCTTGTGCAAAGACGATTTCTTCTGGCTCGACACCCATCTCCTTGGCGATTTCTTGGATGGTAGGCACGCGATTATAACGTTTGGATAGTTCGTCTTTCGTTTTGCGGATCTTGTTGGCCATCTCTTTCAGCGAACGGCTGACTTTCACCATGCCATCATCGCGCAAAAAGCGCTGAATTTCCCCTATGATCATCGGTACGGCATAAGTGGAAAACTTTACTTCATAATTGAGATCGAACTTGTCGATTGCTTTCAACAGGCCGATGCAACCGATTTGAAACAAATCTTCCGCCTCGTAACCACGGTTCAAGAAACGTTGGACAACCGACCACACCAGCCGAATGTTGTGGCGAATCAGTTTGTTGCGGGACTCCATATCCCCTTCCTGGCTCGCCTGGATCAGCTGTTTTACTTCTTCATCGGAAAGGTGGGGGTGCCTGCTGTTACGCACATCCGCTTCCATCGGCATCCCTCAATTGGCCATCGTCTGATGACGACTTTTTAGATGTTTCACCATGTGCACCGTCGTGCCATGGCCCGGTTTCGAATGGATCAACACTTCGTCCATGAAATTCTCCATGATGGTGAAGCCCATGCCAGAACGCTCCAGCTCCGGCTTCGACGTGTACAAGGGTTGACGGGCCATGTTGACATCGGCAATCCCCACCCCCTGATCGGAAATCGTGATGCTGATCCGCTTTCCCTCGATTTCGGAACGGACATAAATCGTGCCATCTCCCTTTTCCTCATAGCCATGGATCACCGCATTGGTGACGGCCTCAGACACCACCGTTTTAATGTCTGTCAACTCTTCCACCGTCGGATCGAGTTGCGACACGAACGAAGCCACCGCGATGCGAGCAAATGCCTCATTCTCCGACTTGCTTGCAAAACGGAGCTCCATAAAGTTTTTTCCCACTTCTTTCATGACGCCACCCCACAAGCCTTAATCGCGCTGCGCTCATCTTCATGCGTTGGCAAAATCTTGAACAAACCGGACATCTCCATCAGACGGTGCACCGAAGGGCGGATGGCGCAAAGCATCATTTTGCCCCCCAACTGTGTCACCTTTTTATACCTTCCCAGAATCACACCCAAACCGGAACTGTCCATAAATTCAAGATCAGCCAAATTCAACACCAGATGAGAGAATCCCCCTTGAGCCAATTCATCCTCAATCGAGCGCCGCACCTGCTCTGACGCATGATGATCCAATTCTCCCCGCAACCGGACAATCAAAATATCACGATCATGTTTTACTTGAATATGTAAACCCATCAGTTATGCTCCTCCCTTTTTTAACCCTATTGTTCTACGAATTTCCTTTTTGTTCCTTCCCCCGCCCATAATAACAAAAAAATCGGGAATTCCCGACAAACACGCCAAAAATTCCCGATATCTTTCACTCTGTTTCTTGCAGTTGCTCAGGCAAATGCAACACTTCTCCAAGCACTTGCTTGACCGAAGTCCACCAGCTAGCCCGCCGAATCTCCACTGAGCTTGCCAACTCCAACTCTTGTACTGGGCGACCATCTTTCACCAGTTGCATCTTACCCAACACTTGCCCCTTTTTGATTGGGGCTTGCAACGAATACCACATCCACTTTTTCTGATAGCTGTTTGGATCTTCTCCTTTTTTCATCAAAATGGAGATTGGGCGTTTGGCTTTGATCACCAATGTCCGCGGATCTCCTTTATCAATTTTTTTCACTGCAATAACATCCCCTTGTTTGTAAAGGGGGTGGGATACATACTGGTTGAAGGCGTAATCAAACATGCCCGCCACTTCCGCATTGCGAGTTTTGGCGTCGGGTTCGCCCATGACCACCGAGATGAGGCGCATGCCGTTCCGCTTGGCTGTCGCCGCCAGACAGAACTTCGCTTCGGACGTGTAGCCGGTCTTCAAACCGTCAACCCCTTGGTAATAACGCACAAGCTTGTTGGTATTCACCAACCAAAAAGGCTTTTTGGAACCTTGGCGCAAATAATCTTGATAGATTCCAGTGAACTTGGTGATGAGCGGATATTTTAAAATCTCACGTGAAAGCAGGGCGATATCGTAAGCGGAAGAGTAATGATTGTTCGCCGGCAGTCCGTTGGCATTTTGGAATTGGGTGTTTTTCATCCCCAATTGAAGGGCACGCTGATTCATCATGCGCACAAAATTGGTTTCGGTTCCACCCAGAAACTCTGCCAAAGCGACGGACGCATCATTGGCAGAAGCAATTGCGACGCCTTTTAGCATATCATGCACACTCATCTGTTCGCCCGGTTCGAGAAAGATTTGCGTTCCCCCCATCGACGCAGCGTGTTCGCTCACCCGAACGGGGTCCTTCAATGAAATTTTCCCCTGATCAATCGCCTCCACCACCAAAAGCATAGTCATCAGTTTGGTGATACTGGCGGGAGGAAGAGGTTGGTGGGGATTTTTCGCAAACAGCACTTTCCCTGATCCCGCATCCATCAAAACGGCAGACACTGCTTGCGGAGCCAGATCTTGTTCTTCCGCCGCGTGAGTCTGCCCGGTGCGTGTAAATAAGCCCGCACCTAAGAGAAGGCCGGCCAACACGATTCGGCTGAACTTTTTCAGCATCGGATTTCCCTCCTATATCTTCCGGTGTTTTTTAGTCTGCCTCCTTCATGGAAAAATATGCAAAAAGACTTTCCCGCCTCAATCGGACAGGAAAGCCTTGAAAAATCAGATGTATTTGTCATTTCGGTTGCTTGGACACGGTGATGACCGCCGTTTTTTCATCGGGACTCACCGCGTCAAGGTTGATTTGCAATCCGTGGTATGGCAAAATTTTGCCTCCTGCCGGATTGAAAGGGCTGGAATAATCATTGCCGTCATAGAACACGGATACGCCCGGCAAAGAATCGTATTTCATATAATAATCAGGGTAAATCACATGAATCGGGGAGGTGGGCTTAACATGAAAAGCGGCGTCATTCACTTGATATCGGGTGCTACCCACTTGCCCATTGCTCCAATAATGGCCGCGCTGGTGGGCATCAACCACCCCGACAAACCCTTCACCCGGATGTTTCCCCGTCATGTTATCTGTGCCGAAGCGAGCGTCATAATACCAGACCAACATCCCCGGATCATAAGAAAGGAGACTGTTGTTTCTACGCACATGAGCCAGGCCTTGATCCACTCCCCGATGGGTGCGCCACTCCACCAAATAATATTGGGCATAAGGGATCTTGGCACCATCAAACAATGCAAATCCCTCCAGCGCAAAGAGAGGGGCACCTTCGGCATCATCACTGAACACTGCTTTGCCGTCCGCTTCTACAATGATATTATCCACATAAAAACCTTCTTCTGTCACTGCGATGTCGGTGACATAACGGAACTCCACCTTCACCCTGTTGCCGACGAATTGGCTCAGGTCGACTTCATCGTTGACCCAAACTCCATTGGTTGTGTCGGAATAAGCCTTCACTCTCACGGGATTAGCGGCGCCATCTGTGTACACATTGACATATAGATAATCATATCCCACCTCAAGTTTGCGCCAGGAAGCGAAACGAAGCTTCGCCGACTTCGCTTGGGTCAGATCGATTTCTTGTGAAACCATGCGGGTATCCAACATATCGCCTTTTGTTGAGAAATAGGCTTTGGAACCGAGCGGTTGCGTCGGCGGATCTACCAGCCGGTCAGGGAGGTTGATTTTGAGTAGTTTTCCATGCTTTTTATTGGCAACCGCTTCCCAGAGAAGAAACGTTCGCTTGTGATTTAAGCGGTTGAAGTCAATAACTGTTGGTTGCGGCCAATTGCCGCCATACAATTCATGAAAAAAAAGTTTGCACCATGCACTGAGCCCAGTCGGCTCTGTTCCGGGAATTTTGCCCGTCCAGCTCCCGTAAGACATCAGCGACCACGCTTCCACCGGAGAGCCGGTACCGGTGTAGCCCGTATCATACTCGTCAGGCAAGCCGATGTTATGGCCGTATTCATGGACAAATACCCCGGTCGCACCGTCTTCAGGCTGGATGATATAATCAAACGCCTTCAGTTTGGTGCCCGGGATGGGCACTGGCTCCGGCCCGATCACAGAGCGGTGGGACCAAATCGCGTCATCTCCCAACTCCCCACCCCCGGCTTCCTCTCCCATGCCCGAATGGACGATGAACAAATTATCCAACAAACCGTCAGGTTCCATCACGTCACCATCTCCATCGATGTCATAGGGGTCGCGCTGATCATATTTGTCTTCATTCCCTGCTATTTGCCGGGCCACAGCCGGTAACGTCTCTTTAGCCAATTCTTGTGCCCGAACGTCGTTGAGTTCATAACCGTCGCCAACATCATGTGCGCCATAATAGGCCGCGTCATGCTTTGCTTTGACCCAAGGCGTCACCTTGCCGTCCAGGGCCCAAAAACCTGCCGATTGCTGCAAATAATATTGTGTAGCAGACACATATTTTTTACCATTATCCATTTTGAAACCATTACGGTTAAATAGCAAATTCCAATAATGGGCAGAGCTGAAATCCTTTACCCAAAAAGAGCGATCACCTGGATCGGGCAGTTGATTATGGGAATAATCCGGGAATTCGATCAACGCTACCACTGCTTGGTCGACATGCTTGCGTTTGCTTGGCTTGCTTGCCGCATCCCCTTCTTTCGCCTTAGCGATATTGCGAGACGCTTTGGCTTGCACAGCTTTTTTGTTCTTATAAGCCCGCTTGCCGAACGGCTTGGATGTATCAATCCCATCCGTTGCACTGTGCGGGTTGCTTCCCCGCCTCACATACGCCTTGATCGCTTCTTCTATTTCCACCGCAGTGGCATTCGGCCTCAGTTTGCCCCGTTTTTTTAGGGCTTCGATCAAAGCTTGCTCATTGACAGTCGACCAATCAATCGCGCGGGCGAGATCCTTTTGGTTTGCTGATGATGAAGCGAAGCTGCTATTGGGTGGTGTACCCGCAACCGCCGCCGCCACACAAAAGGATGTTATCAAGGCGATGATCGGCTTGTTTCGCCTCATACCGAACCCCCTTCTCCAAATAAATGGAAACTCAATTCCATTATAAATAAAGTCTAATTATTTTCAATATTTTGCCGCGATTTAGCGTTCGTAAAAATGATCTTAACTTATAAATAAATGATTTTTTTAAAAACAAAAATAAAATGGCATTTTAAAATAGAACGAATTGACTTCAACAAAACATAATAATATCATTTTCTGATGATTCGCAATATTAATTTCAGACACCAAATAGAAAAGGAGCGATCAATCATGCATCTTTTAATCATCAGCGGTAGTCCCCGCAAACAGTCCAATTCCCTCCGTGTTGCACAGGCGGCAGTCTCTTTCTTAAATCAATCCGGAACCAGTACAGAACTATGGGATCTCCAACAACGCCCCTTGCCTATTTATGACGGGGATGAATCAACATACCAACAGCCCGAAGTGGCTGCATGGCTAAAATCGGCAAGCCAAGCAGATGGCTTTTTTATCGTGACGCCCGAATACCATAACGGTATGAGCGGCGCCCTAAAAAACGCACTTGACTTTTTGGGAGGAAGCCATTTCCAAAAGAAACCCGTCGCACTCGCTTGTGCTGCAGGAGGTGGAAAAGGGGGAATCAACGCGCTGAACAATTTGCGTCTCGTCATCCGCGGTGTGGGTGGCCTCGTCCTCGCCGAACAATGCATTGTCGATCTAACTGATTTTGATGAACACGGGCGCATCAGCCCGAAAGTTCTTCCTCGGTTGGAGCAACTTTTGACTGAATGGGCATCAATGTCGCGCCTTTTAGCCAAAAAATAAAGACAACGCCAGTCTCGTACACGCTCCATCCAGCGCGTACGAGATGGCGATGCCTAATCTCTTCGTCGATAGCGATCTCACTTGCCTCAGATTTCTTGCACAATGCCTTTAATCAGGTTCATAAACACCGGTTTGGTTCGATTGGCCACTTCCACTACTTGTTCATGGGTGAGCGGTTCTGATCCCAAGTCCTCGCCGACAGCCATGTCCGTGATGCAAGAAATGCCCAATACATCCAAACCCGCATGCCGCGCGGCGATCACTTCGGGAACGGTGGACATCCCAATTGCATCTCCGCCAACACGGCGCAACATGATCAATTCCGCTGCCGTCATATAGGTCGGCCCACTCACTCCCGCATAGACGCCTTGTTGTAAACGGGTGCCCAGCTTTTCAGCCACCCGGTGTGCCAATTCGCGAAGCGCAGGGGTGTACGCTTGGGACATGTCAGGGAAACGCGGCCCTAATTCGTCATCATTTGGCCCAATCAATGGATTAGCGCCGGTGAAATTGAGATGGTCGGTAATCACCATCAGATCCCCAGGTTGAAAAGCGGGATTCATCCCCCCAGCCGCATTGGTGGCGATCAAGCATTTCACCCCAAGCGCTTTGAGTACATAAACCGGAAACACAACCTCCTGTTGGCTATACCCTTCATAAAAATGGAAGCGCCCTTGCATAGCCACCACCGATTTGCCAGCCAATGTGCCGATGACCAATTGGCCGGCATGCCCTTCGACCGTGGATTCCGGAAAGTGCGGAATCTCTTTGTACGGCACAACCACCGCCTCTTCGATTTCATTGGCCAAGTCACCCAAGCCCGATCCAAGAATTAATCCGATCTCCGGTTTAACCGTTGTCAAACTGGTAATTTTCTTTTGGGCGGCCTCGATCTTTTCTCTCAGCTTCATCTGTTTGCGCCTCCTTATGCGATTTCCCGAACCAAGCCTTTGACCAGGCGTATAAACATTTCTTTTACGCGATTCGCCGTTTCCATCACTTCATCGTGGCTGAGCGGTTGCGGCAAGATGCCCGCTGCCATGTTGGTGATGCAAGAAATCCCCAATACGCGAATGCCGGCATGACGCGCCGCGATCACTTCTGGCACTGTAGACATGCCCACAGCGTCCCCGCCCAACACACGGAGCATGCGAATCTCCGCCGGCGTTTCATAAGACGGGCCCAGCACTGCGGCATATACCCCTTCTTTCAACTGGACGCCTTGCTCTCCCGCAACACGGTGCGCCAGCTCGCGCAATTCACCATCATACGCATTGGACATATCCGGGAAGCGGACGCCCAATTCCGGATCATTGGGGCCGATCAACGGATTGCGGAACATCATGTTAATGTGGTCTTTGATCAGCATGAGGTCGCCAGGCTCATAGCTTTCATTGATGCCGCCTGCCGCGTTGGTCACTACCAAGGTCTCAATCCCCAACTCTTTCATGACGCGAATAGGGAACGAAACTTTTTCCACCGCATGCCCTTCATACAGATGAAAACGCCCCGCCATAACCAAAACAGATTTCCCTTCCAACTCGCCGATAATCAACTCACCGGCATGCCCTTCAACCGTAGACACAGGAAAATGAGGAATCTCTTGGTATGGGATGTGGGCAGCGTCAGTAATCTCATCAGCCAAGACGCCCAAGCCTGATCCCAAAATCAGTCCGATCTGGGGAGTGGCCTTGCATTTTTCACGAATGTACTTCGCCGCTTCTCTGATGTGTGCACGGGTTGTTGTCATATGGATCACCTCATGTGAGTTCATTTAAAAAGCTTTTGCCGATGGTGGGCAGTTGTACTTCAAAGTTTTCAGCCAACGTGGCACCGATGTCCGCGAAAGTGCCACGCACACCCAATGATTTGCCGACTTGCGGCAATGATTTGCTGTAAACTAACAGCGGCGTGTACTCCCGGGTATGATCTGTACCATGGTGCGTTGGATCGTTTCCATGGTCGGCGGTGATGATGAGGAGATCCTCTTCACCCAATGCATCAAGCACCTCTGGCAAACGGGCGTCAAACTCTTCCAACGCTTGAGCATATCCAGCCGGATCGCGACGATGGCC
The DNA here is from genome assembly GCF_024927925.1 of Laceyella sacchari. Lineage (NCBI taxonomy): Bacteria > Bacillati > Bacillota > Bacilli > Caryophanales > Thermoactinomycetaceae > Laceyella > Laceyella sacchari. Next base: position 1,366,093 of record NZ_CP103866.1, on the reverse strand, counting down.
GAATTTGGCGTCAAAGTCGACCAGATTGACGAAAGCCAAACCATTGAACGGTTCCTTCATGACATTCAGCAACTGATCAACGCCGTCCATGTTGGATTTGGTGTGAATGGCGCGGGTAACCCCTTCTCCAGCGTAAATGTCGGAAATTTTGCCAATGGCGATCACATCCCGGCCAGCCTCTTTCAAAGCATTCAACACCGTTGGATGTGGCGGTTTGACCGAATAATCGCGACGGTTGGCTGTGCGGGTAAATTGGCCAGGTGAACCGATAAACGGACGGGCAATCACGCGGACGACGGAAAATCTTTCATCCAAAGTCAACTCGCGGGCAATCTCGCAACAGCGATACAACTCTTCCAACGGCACAACCTCTTCGTGCGCGGCAATCTGAAACACGCTGTCTGCCGATGTGTATACAATCAAGCCGCCTGTGCGCATATGCTCTTCGCCCAATTCATCGATAATTGCAGTGCCGGAAGCAGGCTTGTTGCCCAGCACTTTGCGGCCTGTCCGCTCTTCAAACGCTTGAATCAACTCCCGGGGAAAACCGTCGGGATATGTTTTAAAAGGTTTATCCGTATACACCCCCATGAACTCCCAGTGTCCGGTGGTGGTGTCTTTGCCTTTGGACAGTTCACTCATTTTACCGAAATAAGCCAGCGGCTCAGCCACCGCTTCAATGCCGCGGATGGGTTCAATGTTTCCCAACCCCATGTTCTGCATGTTCGGCATATGTAACCCATTTTTAAATTCGGCTATATGGCCCAAAGTATGTGCCCCAGCATCATTGTATTCTGCCGCATCCGGCAATTCGCCGATGCCAACGCTGTCCAATACGATCAGGGACACACGCGGAAATCGTTTCATGAAATCGCCTCCAAATAACAACCTCTTCCCCCGTAATGAGGGGGTAAAAGAGCAACAAACATCAATCGGTTAACTTTGCCGTGGCTGGCCTATCAAATGGATAAGCCAACACCTTATAACGATACACCCTGGTGATGCACACGATATGCACAAAACGACAAAAGAAAGGAGATCACCATTGCCCCATTATGGCGGCACGGGCCCTCCTTGTGCTTTGACGAATGAATGGTAGAGAAGTTACTGTGGCAACGCAACGCATGCGGTAAGCCGTTGATGTGATGTCGCCCCCCATCTTACATTATATACCCCTAACTCAAATCATAAAGAAGAAATTCATTACATTTGGAGAAAAAAAAAGAAACGGACAGGTGGTGCCGTTTCACATCATTCTCCCAACCAATAAAACATAAGTAACCGTTCCTTTATTTTTTGTGCAGGCGCCTCGGCCACTCGCGCCGTTTCCTGCTGATGCCCAAACACCTTGATGGCGCCTCCGTTCGGCTCCTTATACATGTAATCCGGTTTGAACAGAGGCACCAAGAAAGAGAACAGCTGGTACAAAAGCAACGTGAACAGCACAAACAACAAAAAAAATTGGCTCCATCGTTTCAAACGGCGAAGTGAAATAACCATGATCCATCTTTCCTTTACCCCGTATTGCTATAAGGGTATGGGAAAAGGAGACAAGTTATGCGAGTTATGCCAGGTGTTGACCAATCGCCTCTTCCAGCGGCACATACGGAAGACCCAAGCTTTCGGCGACGGCAGAGTAGGTGACCTGCCCATTGATGACATTCACCCCACGTGCCAGAAAACGGTTGTCGGCAAGTGCTTGTGTCAATCCTTTGTTGGCGATCTGAACTGCGTACGGAATCGTGACATTGGTCAACGCGATGGTCGATGTCCTCGGCACCGCTCCCGGCATATTGGCCACTGCATAATGAACTACTCCGTGCTTCACATATGTCGGTTCACTGTGAGTTGTCACCCGGTCGATCGTTTCAATGGACCCTCCTTGGTCGATCGCCACATCCACAATCACTGAACCGGGTTGCATAGTGCGAACCATTTCTTCCGTCACCAACCGCGGTGCGCGGCGACCTGGTATCAATACCGCGCCTACCAACAAATCAGCTTTGGCAACGGCTTCCGCCAAGTTGTAACGGTTGGACATCAACGTCCGCAACTGGCCTTGGAATTGGTCATCCAGTTGTCTTAACCGATCCGCATTAATATCGAGAATGGTTACGTTGGCTCCCATCCCCAAAGCGATTTTGGCCGCATTCGTACCTACGACGCCACCACCGATAATCACCACTTCTCCAGGCAGTACCCCGGGGACGCCGCCGAGCAAAACCCCTTTGCCCCCTTTGGGCTTCTCCAAAAATTGCGCCCCGATCTGCACCGACATCCGTCCGGCTACTTCGCTCATCGGGGTCAACAACGGCAACGCACCGTTATCCAATTGAATCGTTTCATAAGCGATGGCAGCCACTTTTTTATCCATTAACGCCCGGGTGAGCTCCGGTTCTGGTGCGAGATGCAGGTAAGTGAAAAGAATTAGGTTTTCCCGAAAATAAGCAACCTCCTCCGGTTGCGGTTCTTTCACTTTCATGATCATGTCAGCGTTTTCCCATACTTCTTTGGCACTGCCCAAGATTTTGGCTCCATGCGCTGCATACTGATCATCTGTGAAACCGCTCCCATTTCCGGCCCCGCTTTGGATCAGCACCTCATGGCCAGACTGCACCAGCGCATCCACCCCCGCTGGAGTAATGGCGACACGGTTCTCATTGTTTTTGATTTCTGTTGGCACTCCTACTTTCATTCGCGAATCCCTCCTTAAGTCTCCTATCATATTCATGCGCCATTCATCGAGGAATTATTGATGCCAATACAAAAAAAATGAGACCTTTTTAAGAAAAAGATCTCACGTCACTTTAGAACCTACTAATTTTTTGGGGTCGGTCACTTTTCCTTTGCATCGGTGGCATATCCCGTGAAAGGTTAAGCGATGATCAATGATCTGAAAATCATATTCTCTCTCAACTTGCACCTCGATCGGGCCTAACAAGTCTTCCATAATTTCATCCACCGTGCCACAATTGAGGCAGATGAGGTGATGGTGATGATGCTCCGCCCCTTCTGCTCTGAATTCATACCGTGTAACGCCGTCTCCGAAATTGAGTTTGTGGATGATCTGCAAATCACTTAATAGCTCCAATGTCCGATAAACCGTGGCCAAACCGATCTCGGGAGCTTTATCCTTCACCAACAGGTAGACATCCTCTGCGCTTAAGTGATCCTCTTCATTTTCCAGTAGCACACGGACCGTCGCTTCCCGTTGGGGGGTTAATTTATAATTATGGGCGGATAATTGCTGTTTAATTTGTTTCACCCGGTCTTCCACAAAAACACCCCCCTGTTTATCTGACACCATTATATTGGAGAGTCGCAGAAGAGTCAAACCACATGAAAGACACTATTAGATAATAATTATTTTAAAACCGGTGTTAATTCCATGATTGATCCATCAATTGTTCTGTTGGAATCGCTTCTTTCATCATGACTGGTGAAAGGTAAGCTTCTAATGCGGCTGAAACCAACATCACGACAGCCATGGCCGTCACCAAGAGAGAAAAGGAGACGAACTGCGGGTATATGGTTCCCCGATAGTGAATCAACCGATTCTTGACGAGTAAGGTGGAAAAGTGAATCCCTGCCACTGTCACAATAATGAGCGCCGGAATCATCAGCAAGTTTTGCGGCACTACGGATACAAAGGCGAACCACAATCCTTCCCACGCCAGTTGGTTAACCAGGAAACCGACCGTAAAACCGATCACCAGGCCTTTTATGAAGATAAACACCAGCAAAAGGGGAATGCCGATAACCGACAGACCCAAAATCCACATGAGGCCAATTGTTTTCAAATGATCCCCCAACGCGTGTTGAAACGCTACTTCGGGCTCGGCAATCGTGTGTTGCTCCAACCCCCTAAAAAAATGGCCCAAGTAAGTTAACAGCCCGTCCTTTTGCGCAGGATCGAGCGTATTGACGATCACCGCCCCGAAGATCACCCCCATCATAAACAAGACGGTGACAAACAAATAGGGTGACCGTTGTTGCTGAATGTGCGATTGAATCGACCGTCTCCACTTGTTCTTCTGCTTCATCCGACTTCGCCTCCTTCAGTCCCGTCACACTACTCTATGACTAAAATGGAAGAGGTATGCCGCATGAAGCTAGAGTTTGAGAAAAGAATTCAACCGCCCCACTCTTTGTTCGATTCACTTTTTTTCTCTCCGACCGCATACAAGTGGAAGCCTGAACCCTCGCCTAGCCAACTTTCCACCACCCAACCATCGGCCGAAGCATTGCTTTGCTCGGTTCGCACATGCGCTTTTTGCACGCTCAATCCCAAAATTCCCCGCACGGGCCCCAGCCAGCACATGATTCCGACCAACAAAATCACAAAGGTGATTACCGCATTGCGCAACCAATCTTCAGATGTCTCCGAGGTAAGCATGTTTTGAAACACATAAAAACCGATAAACAAAAAATAACTGAAACCAAACAATACCCAAATCGCTTTGAACCCAGCCAATAGATAACCGATTCGCTTGCGTCTGAGCAGGAAGATTAACGATTTGATCGCAATCAAGCCAATGATGAACACAATTAATAAGGTCATGAGATTCGTCAACACTTTCCCTGACCAGATGAGTGGACTCACATTCATCCCAAACGCCTCCTCCAAGATGCCTCGGCCCCCTTTGACCGGGGGAGGAATGGTGGGTGCCGCCCGGTGTCCCATTTGGCAGGGATGGCTTCTCAAAGCGCACCCACACATTTTAATCCTTGTCCATCCAGGGCATGTCTGGTGAATCAAGTTGATAGAGAAGCGGCAGCGGAAAAATCTTTCCTCGATGAGCGCCTCGCCACAGGTGAAGCAAATGAGAAAATGGTTTTGGAGCCGCTGACCTATTCATCGACACGCGCTGGCAAAAAGTCGGAGCAACCCACTCTTGCCTATAAAATCCATCCATCTCCAAATATTATATTTATCTGAAATTATTATAACCTTTCACGGACTAACAGATAAGCCCGATGCAGGCGCCACCCCAATTATCCCAAACTCACACTTCATATCATCACACTTGTGCTTAGCACACAGAAAACGCTTTGCTAAAACGTTGATCCACAGGCGTATCACTGATCGCCTCCATTTGCGATGCCTCGCCACGACAAAGCGTTTCCCATTCTCATCACCTGTGTAGTGACAGGATAGCTACACCGATGAATGATCCTACACAAACGAAAGGTTTACATCCACGGGTGCGATTCGTTGATGGTTGTTCCATTATCCGTTCTCTTTCCAATGTCGCATTACCATCAATTTATCATATCACAGCGGCCTAGCATAGATAACGGAAGCAATTCTGCCCCTCTTCCTTTCAGAATAACTCCTTTCCAACTGGCCGACATTAAGGGGGAAAGGAGGATGACCATGGCAGAAAGAGCGATATTCGGATATTTCCAAACGATTGATGCCGCACAGAAAGCCGCCGCAGAGCTACGACAGGCCGGCTTTGAAGTGGATGTGAGCCGTTTTTCACCCTTGGGTGGCGGAAAAGACGCTGACGGAGACGCCACGTATAGTAATCCGTATGAAAACCCGCGGATGTCATTGGCTGAGAGCACGCTGGGTAGTCCCCGGCTCGATCCCGACAAGAGCGTTATGCAAGCCGCCCATCCCGACGCCAGCGGACTGTCTGGTGGCCACCCCCTGTCTTCACTTGAGGATGTGTCAGTCACTGTGTTTGCAACTTCGGAAGACCGGGTGCAAGAAGCGGAATCCATCTTGCGCAAACACGGAGCCAGAGAGTAAGGAAAAAGCTAACCACATCGGTTAGCTTTTTTGTAGTGGATCGACTTTGCCATAAACGCCGCCGCCCCCTTCGGACAATGCCAATCGTTGCTCGCGCGCCAATTGAATATAATGGGCGATAGCCGCGCCAGCTACTTGGCGGATTTCTTCCACCTCCGCATGATGAAGAACATTCATCTCTGTTCCAAATGCCTGCAATAATTTATCCAGGGTTTTGGGGCCCAGTTTGGGAATGAATTCAAGCGGCACTTGATAAACATAAGGGGGACGGTGTGCCGGGTGGCGACTTGGTTGATCGGCGATCTCCTCGATCCGGTCCTTCACGCCTTTCACCTTTTTCAAGCTGCCGCAGTGTGGGCAACAAGCAACTTGGCTTGACGGCCACAATTCATCACAATTCAAGCAACGGGTTCGATAGTATTTTCCCAGCTTGGGGTTTAAGCCGTAATTAGCCAGGACGCGCCTGCCCCCCTCTCTGGCGAGTGCCCGTTTCAATTCTTGAAAACTAGCATCTCGCACCAACAATTGATTGTATTCGCGACCGATTTTGGGTAGAGAGTGAGCGTCCGAATTGGTGACAAATGTAAAAGGTGCCAACTCAGATAGTTGATCGGCCAAATCCGAATCGGAGCTCAACCCGAGTTCCACTGCCGATACCTTCTTCATGTCAAACAATTGCTCCATGCGAGGTGCGGCATTGCCGTAAACACTTTTAAACGGGGTGAATACATGGGCGGGAATAAACAAACCACCCCACTCCCATACTTTTTCTTGCAGGGCCAATGCCGATTGCCGCAACCGCTGGGTGCTTAACTGGACATTTTTCATATATCTCTTTAACCAGGCGGTAAGTTCTCGCATCTGTTCCAAACCGGGCAGGTACACCAGGACGTGAAACGCACCGGCTCCCTCCCTAAGCTCGATCTCTGCCCCCAACACGCAAGTCGTATCCCCATACGTAATGCCACCGTCCGGATGTTCGCGGTAAAGCCCTTTGTCCAATCCTGCCTGAATCTCTTCCTGTACTGGAGGGGACTGAGCGTCGATGATTCCGATCAGCTGGATGCCTTTGCGGTGAAACGCTTCCTTTATAATCGCTTCAAACGTCATGTTTTTCGCCGCTGTGATTTTTACAGGGAGATTTCCCTGGGTTCTGCCAATATGGATATGCAAGTCGGCGAAAATCTCTTGCAACTTCATCTCCCGCTCGACACCCGGGCTTGCCATAAGTAGACTGCGGCCACCGTTTTGGCGTCCATGATATCGCCACTTTGAATTCGCTCCAAGCACTCATCCAGCGTGCATTCAACCAATTCCACAAATTCATCCTCATCGGGGTTCACTTCCCCTTTTGTTAAACCCTCAGCTTGATAAATGTGCAAACATTCGTCTGAAAATCCGGGTGAGGTGTAAAAGGAAACCACATGCGTCAAGCCCGTAGCCCGGTAACCCGTTTCTTCTTCCAACTCTCGTGCCGCGCAATCCCCGGGGTCTTCTCCCGCTTCCAATTTGCCCGCCGGGATTTCCAGGATCGTCTTTTCCAACGGCTTCCTGAATTGCCGCACCAGCACCATTTTCCCCTCATCCGTAATAGCCAGAACGGCGACGGCACCTGGGTGTTTCACAATTTCGCGTTTGGCAGCGCGGCCATCGGGCAATTGAACGTCATCTACTTGCAGCTGAACCACTTTGCCCGTATATATCGTTCGACTCGCAATCGTTTTTTCTTCAAAATTTCGCATTGTTGTCACTCCTGTCTCAATCTATTCCTTATTATAACTCACATCCATCTCCAAACCGACCATTCTCGTACAAATGGAGACAGCTTTACGCATATGGATAAGATGATGTGTCAATGCTGGTTAAGACAAATAATCTCCGGTGGTGATCCAGATGAAATGCACCTGGCGACAATCAAGTTTCTGCGTGAGCGGCAAAGGCTGGCAAGTGCGTGCCTATCTGCGCCAATTGACCAACCATCCGCTAACCGTAAAACAGCTCATCGAACGAAAACATCGTTTGTTCCGTCCACTGCGGAAAGAGAAGTCCCTCCATCGACTCTTTCCCAATCAACGCACAAAGGCCGAGCCTTGATCGGCTCGACCCCGATACCTTTATGATTGAACCGTTTTTCCAGCCCATCCAGGCAGAGATAAGCGATGTTTCACCGCAATAGCTTGCAACTGCCGAATCAGCTTCTCTTCTAAATCGGGCCGCACCATGCGCACAAAGTTGGCGTACCCTTTGATGTAATCCCAATAATGTGGGTGACCTGTACGATTTTCCGCTTCTAGTCCGTTTTTTTCAACGTTGTGCAACAACGCCCGAAACTGTTTCCATTCTCGGCGGTTGACATTGATCTTCTCGTTAACTACAATGCCCGTCACTGTCTGTCGATTGGTCCGCTTCAACACTCTCGTTTTATCTTCATTGACGGTGAATCCTTCAAATGCCACAATCCGACGTACTTGGTTTATGACGGTGCCGATTTGGCCGATTCCATCCTCTGAACAGGAGAACGTCATGTCATCAGCATAGCGAGAATATTGAAAGCCATACTTTTGCGCTAACCCTGACAACCGCTCATCCAAGCGACGACACAAAAGATTCGTTATGGACGGACTGGTGCAGGCCCCTTGTGGAAGCTGGCGTTCCCCGATCGCCACATGATACACACGGCCTCCAAGCGTAACAGCGCGGCGCGGCGGTTCGGTACACAACAGCGCCAACAGCGTACTGATCATCTCACTGTACCCAAATGATTGAAACAAGCCTCGAACCCGGTAGAAATGAATGCTCGGAAAAAAATCTCGCAAATCCATCTTAATGACTGCCGCTTGGCCAACATGCCGTTTCGCGTTGTCCACGATACTTTTCCCCGGCACAAACCCTTGCGCCGCAGGGTGTACCGGCAGGCGGTCGAGAAGATGAGTCTTAATCCAAGCCTGTGCTTGCCTGAGCGTTTGTTTGGGAGCGGAAATTTCCCTTTCTTCCCCATTTTGTTTGGGGATGGTGAATCGGAAATAATGGGACAGTGTCGCCGTGTTGCGATGATATGTAAGCCATTTGAGCTTGCTTACGGAGATTCCTATCGCCTCTGCTAACTCTTCCGCGGTGGTTACGATGGGCAAGCCAGCTTGGCGCAACATCTCCGTCTGAGTTTCCTTGTTTTCCAATCCGCCTGAAACCCCTTCTCCTGCATACACAACATGGCGAGCGCGGTGCTGTTCCCACGCTTCTTTGGCCTCGCGGCGCTTCTGTTCTCGCTCTGCCTTTTGTACCTCTCGCCTTTTTCTGCTGGCTTCAATCCGTTTTTGGCGCACTTCTTTTAACAGTTGCTGCACCTTGGGCATGCTCATGCCTTTGGACTGCAACCGCCGCAATTCCGCCGCCAAGCGGGCGCGCTCCTCATCCTCTGCTTGTTGCTGCTTCTTCTCTTCCTCTGTCAATGAATCGTTGCTCCAGAAGCCCAAGCGGATCATCTCTTCACGAATGGTCGCTTCCCGCCCATTTGCACTCACTTTTTGAATCCACTCTTCCCTGGTTAAGGGACGTTTTTCCTCCGACATCCTGATCTCCCTCCTCCTTGCTCAGTCGCGGGCTATGGCCACAAGCGCCATCATGTGCTCGCACGGTCCTTGCATCAGCTTGTTCTGTTTGTAGAAATAACACGTGCATTCACCTTGCTCAATCCGCCCGTCATGATCAAGAACCACTTGGGGTTCCACCGACCGGTTGCTCGTCCGGACACTGCCATAGAGCGTTACGCCGCTAGCCGACGCTTCTTTTCGTGAGAGGCTCACATGTCCTTGTTGCACCAATTTTTTCGCTTTTTCCTCACGCGGATTAGCGTACCGCAACTGATCCACTGGCAAGGGGTCGCGCGTCAATTCACGCAGGCGGTAGCGGCCGATCTCCAAATCGAACATCACCCTGCCGGCACTACACAGCTGGCGTAATGCCGCTTGCACCGTAGGCACTGGCAAGCCAGTCCACTCTGCCAATGATTCTGCTGTCGCCGTCTTTTTCCATTTCATCTTGGAAAAAACTTGTTTGCTCTCTTCGGGCGTCACCTGCGCCGAACTGCCGATCAGCAAATCGAAGTTACCGGCACCAGCCCAGTCATTGCGAGTCCAACCAGACAAGCCCAACGTGAAACTGAGATTGCCCAAGTCAGCCACATAAAAACTAGGCAATCCCGTGCCCAACAGGTTGACGGTGATCTTGCGGGACAGCGGCAACAACCTTTCCAATAAGAAGAGGCGGCGGCGCCCCCAAGTGCGAATCTCTTGCTCGGTATCTCCCAGATAAACGGAATCGCTAAAGGTCATCACTTCGTTCCACGGCTCGATGACCACTTGCACCGGTTGACCCGGCTTGAGCAAAAACTTGAGCGAACGAGGGCTGTGCCGTTCTTTGTGCCGTCGCAAAAAGGTGCAGAGATTATACAGATCGATCGGCTTCACATCGAAGGTGACCGCTGGCATCGTCATTGCTGATTGAACTTGGAGAAAACCGCGAATCCAGCTGACAGGCACATCGATTTTCTTCTCTTTGTACACTTCCCGTCCTTCCGTCGCCACTTCAAAGCCCGATGGGTCCACTTGAAATTCAGTGGGACGGTACGAGCGGATGCGTTGGATTTCATTGAGCAACGCATCCGAAAAATCGATGTTGGTCGTACCATAGGCGAAATCCTTCACATCGTCAAACAGTTCGGAATGAACCGCCAACCGTCCGTAGGAGGACTCGTCCAACGAAAAGGCTTCAAAAAAAACTTGATCAGGCGCCACGGTAATGACAGGATCGAGAACAAACCAAGCGTCAGGATCGTTATGATACAACCAATTGAAATACCGGGCCCGCGCTTTGTAATAAGGTCCCATGCGTTTAGTGCGGAGGCGATCCAATTCTTGTATGCGTTCACGGATAAGCAGCATCCTCGCCGCTTCACCCGACTCTTTACCCATCGTGTCGATCAGGTCAAGCACATACTGTTGTTGCACCCACTCTTGATAAGCTCGATGATCCTTCGGTTTAACATTCAAATCTGAAACAACGACATCGCGCAGCGCAATCATGGCGTCGCGGTAGCGGATGGAGTCTTTGATTCGGCCTTGGAAAAACGTAGGCTCCCGACCCAGATCCGGGGCAAAGTCAACCAGTGTACGACCGCCTACATGACTGATGTTGCTTGCTTTGGCATAGGTCTGTTGAAATTGCATGCGTTCTCCTCCTTGCTGTGAATTATTCCAACGCCAACGGTGTCTGAATGTGTGGATAGCGCATTTTGATCTGTGTGAGCAGATGGACGATCCGTTCAAAATCCTGCCGCCCGAAATTGCGTACCATATCATTCAACAGAGGCACCATCGCTTCTGCGCATTCCTGTTTCTCCAATGCCAGTCTCTCCAACAGTGCGAAAGCCATGTTTTTGGCACGCCGTCCCCGATGCACGCGGAAAAACACAGTCCGAAAAAACAACTCTAACTCAGTCATGCGTTGAGCCGTCCAGGTCAGCCGGTCGCCAATAGCTAAAGCGAACTCCTGAACCTCCAAATATGGACTTTCACTGGCTCGCATCATGAGTTCCGTCAAGTCGAGCCGTGTCAGATGGCGGTCAATCAACTCCATGGCCAAAGCACGGATATCCCGGCGGGCGGTGTCCAACAAGCCGTAGATCAATTCCGGGGTCTGTTCGTCAGTGGGAAGAGCGGTCACGATGCACATTGCCCACTCCCGCGTGTCATCCCAATCGGTCTCCATTACATTGACCAACAAATCGGGGGACCAAATCAACCGCAATTTTTCAAGCATCTTCCGCGCTGCCGCACGAACCTCCGCCAAGGGGCGATGTGCGAGATCGACCAGTTGTTGCAATGTGAAATCGTGCGGTTTCGGTTCGATCAGAGCCAGCAGTTGCGCACCGAAAGCCTGCATGGCATGCTCTTGATGCTGTAACAAAGCAAGCGCTTGACTGATTGGGGTCTTCCGTAATTCCTCAAAGAACAATTTCCCCAACAACACGTCACGGATATAATTACGTACCAGCGCACTTTCATTTTCATCCAGCATCATTTCCCACAAGCGGGGCAAAAGAGCGGGATAAAAAGGTACGACCCAAAGTAAACGATCTGACATAAAGCGAGTAGTAAACGCTTGCACTCGGCTGTTCGGTGTTTTGATCAGAGCGAGCAAAAAGTCCAAATCCAGCTTCAGTTTTTCGAAATGCTTCTCAAACAGCGCCTCTGTCTGCTGCTGCACTTCATTATTGGCTGAAGAGAGGAGCGGGAGCAACTCGACACCTGTGACCTCCTGTTGTTCCACATCCAACTCTTCCAACAGCAACGCCAACAAATCTTCCTTCATTCTATACATGTAAGACCAACGGCTACCGCTGTCTTGCAATTGCTTGATCAATGCCATAGTCGCAAATTCACTCACATAGGGCCGGCAATGGCTCCGCAACAAATCGATACAACCCGTAGCCCGCCAATAATCACTTCCATCTTTAATGATGTCGATGATCCGCCGGGTGATTTTCAGGTTAAACTCGCGAGGCAGTTTCTGTGCATTTTCCCCGAACCAATCGGCCGCTTTTTCACGCACCGTTTGATCTATATGGAACAGCAGTTCCTCCAGCAAGACAAGATCCGCCTCGCCGTTGTCCGCCAAGATTTCGTTCTCCAATAGCCATGCCAGTGCGGCTCTGTTGCGTTGATTATGCTCATCATCCAAAAGTTTCATCCATTTTTCACGCGGCACCCTATTCAGATAATCCCGATTTCCATGCAGGAGCGCATTCCAAGCAAAGCTGATCACTGTGCCTGACGAAGCTTTGTTGAATAACCGCCACAATTCGTCCGCATGTTGATCCCAGAGATTGGGGAACGCTTCTTCCCTGCGGTCAAGCCCGTCATACGGCACAAACACATCCTCCCACTGCAAACGCTTAGGCTTAAACGTTTGGCTGCGGTGAAACAGCAGATGGTTGAACAGCCAAAGATGATTGTACTTTTTGCCGACCAACCACTCACCGTTTTCGTACTTTGACACGTACCGGGCATCTTGGTCTTCATATTGCAACAACGCTTCCACGGCAAAGCGAATGTACGCCGGATTCCCCTTTTCCCCAAGTTCTCGCAAATAACGCCAACAGCGGCGACGCAAGTAATAATGCGTTTTATCGGAGTAAACCTCCACTTCTTGTCCAGCGGCGGTTTGAAGCCGGTTATTCCCTTTTCGCTCCAGGTCAAAGCGATGCGCGAGGATCGCCCACGTTTCGGCGTCTCCCTTTTTTTCTGCCAGCTTGAAGATTGCTTTTACATAGCGGAAATACACTGCATCAAATGGTATCAGCGCATTCCGTCTGCCCCCGTGCCATTTCACCTGCAGTTTCCTGGAGATCATATGTCTCTGATATTTAAAAAATCGACGTTGCAGATCATAGATATCGGACTGATAACTCAATAGTTTGCGCACTGCTTTCCGTGCCAGGGGATGCCCCGATACGTACAACGTCCACAACCAAGAGCCGTCTTGCGGATCAAGCTGTGCCATATCTTCTTCTGGCAAACTGAGCTTTTGCCAACCTCCTTTGTTGTAATCCCAAACTTGCACCTCTCCATTCAACAGAAAAGCGAACTTAAGCAGTTCATCAATCACCGCCGGATCATTCCGGTTCAGCATCGCTTGGATTCTTGCGGGTAGCGGGGCCTTGGGTTCTTCTTTTTCCCACCAAGTGTCATGGGTTGCAAATTCTCGCTCTGCTTGGGCTAACATCAAATTCTTTTTCTCCTGGTCAGCCATTCCCCATCCTCCTTAAGTAAAAAGAATGCCCGACTCGGACACTACCCGAGTCAGGCATGAATCACTTTGTCTACTAACAGTCTTCGGATCTGGGTTCGCACTGAAAAAGCCCTAGTGCACCCCTTAGTCGTTAGGTCCGGCTACGCCTGCTTAGGCAGAACCTAACGCACTAAGGGGTGCACTAGGGCTGACTAAGTAACGCGGAGCCGGGTGATGTTTGTTTGCCATCATGTCCCGCACAGCGTATCACCGTGCAATTGGCTAGACAAAGCCTTCTTATATGTACAAATAGTATTATGAATTAATAGAATTGAAATGTCAATGCAAAATTATTTAAGCGATGCAAATCCTTACAATCCTTCATCTATCCCGGCACTTCCTCCAGCGCCCACGCTGGGTTAAAATGATGATGCAACCCAGATTGCGCCAAATCGACACACCTACGACCCATTCGGCTTATAACATCAAGGGAGTGACAACATGAAAGTTCAGCCTTATCAGGCCAAGCTGGACCAACTCACTCCACGTGAGAGGCAAACCTATTTTGAATTGGTCCGGTTGGCTGCTCCGGAGGAAATGATCCATCCAGAGTACCAAGTTCTCATTCCCAAAGGGGCCTGCATCATTTCCTACCGGCAATTGGAAAAATACCTCGACCTGACGCGATCGACCATCCGGCGTGCCTTGGTTCGGTTGGCAGACCGCGATTTCATCGAATTGACCCATTTGGGGCAACTCAAAGGAAAAGACGGAGTACACTATCGCTCCATGGTGAAAATCAAACATTATAAACCACTCCCGGCACACACCGAGGTAAGCGAGCAGGAGCCTTCCCTGGTAGAAGGGCTAATCAAGTTGGAATATGATCATCTCACCCAACGGTTCGACAGCTTGCAAACTTACCTGGCACAGAACCGGACACGCCTCACACTTACGGAGCGGGCCCAATTGGACCGAATCATCGCGGCCTACCAAGCCGCGCTCAATGTAGTTGGCAGCAACAAAGAGACTTTTCAACGGTAACAAGCATTAGTGAATGAGGGATGGAAGTATTATGGAAAACCAGGAAATGCTATTGGAAGCATTAAAAGAAATAGAAAAATGGGAACAAGATCAGAAGGATTTGTGGTTTTGGGAAAAGTTAGGCAGAATTCCCTTCACTCTGCTCGACCGCATCACTCCCAACATCGTGCATGAATGGCTAGGCAAAATTCTCGATGAATTGGGAGGCTACATCCAAACAGGCGGGCAGTATTTGATCAGCGAAAAAGAAATCCTCACTCAACTGGCCAAAGAAGCCCAACTTCGTCCTGATTACCTCACTTTGGATAAAGTGCCGGCTCTTCCGCTTCACACGATGGATAAAGTGGCAGAGGAATTGAAAGAATCACGCAAGCAATTCGCCACCATGCAAGGAGCAACAACGGGCTTTGGCGGAGTATTCACCCTAGCGATTGACATTCCCGCCCTTTTGGGCCTTTCACTGAAGGTTCTGCAAGAGATGGCGCTAAGTTACGGCTACAATCCCAAGGACAAACATGAGCGCATTTTTATCGTCAAATGCCTGCAATTCGCTTCCAGTGACTTCGTCGGTAAGCAAGCGATCATCAAAGAACTAGCGTCGGCCGAAACAGCACAAGTTGGCGAATCCATCTCCAAATTGGAGGGGTGGCGCGAAGTAATCTATACTTACCGGGACAACTATGGATGGAAAAAACTGTTCCAGCTCGTTCCCGTCGTAGGAATCATCTTCGGCGCCTATATCAACCGTTCCACCATCGATGAAGTGTCGGAAGCAGGACAAATGCTCTACCGCAAACGCCGGGTCTTGGAAAAATTAGCCCGCATGGACAGCGATGATGGATTGGCAAAATACAATATATAAAAGCAAACGGCCTCCGACGGGAGACCGTTTTTTGTTCACGTGACTGGGATTGGCCATTTAATGGCCACTTCGATTTTTTCAACAGACAAGGAATATTTTTCAACCCAACCATCCAGAATAATGATTGCGTCAAAAACGGGCTAACAACCTATTTCCCCAAAGAACCGCTACCCGTAGCAGCCACTTCTACCTTCGCCGATTCTTCGATCAAAGCCACCACTAACTCCGCCGCTTTCACCAACTCTTTGATTGGCATCCGTTCACTGGTGGTGTGGATGTTCTGGTAACCGATGCCCAAATTCACTGTGGGAATACCGTGCCCGGCAATCACGTTAGCATCGCTTCCTCCACCGCTGGCGCCAATGCGGGGCGTGCGGCCAATGCGCATAACTGCTTCTTTGGCTTTTTGCACCACCAGATCCTCTTCGGAGAAGTGGAAGGAAGGGTACAAGGTACGTGTTTCCACTTCGGCTTTGGCGTTGAATTCCTCAGCCGCTTCATGAAATGCTTGTACCATGCTGTCCACTTGCCGGCGCAATTTCTCCGGATTGCGGCTGCGCGCTTCAGCCAAGATTTCGACCCGCTCCGGAATCACGTTGGAAGCAGTGCCCCCTTGGAAGCGACCGATGTTGGCCGTCGTCTCTTCGTCAATCCGCCCCAAGCGCATTTTGGAGATAGCCCGACTCGCTACTTGGATGGCGCTAATCCCATCTTCAGGGTTCACACCTGCATGTGCTGCTTTGCCATAAATGGTTGCCAGCACTTTTACTTGCGACGGAGCCGACGTGATGATTTCACCCACCTCTCCATCGGAATCCATAGCAAACCCGAAATCGGCGTCTACCAGAGACATATCCAAATGGCGCGACCCAATCAAACCAGATTCTTCTCCGGCAGTAATGAGCAATTGGATTTGTCCGTGAGGAAGCCCTTTTTCTTTCAACAGGCGGATTCCCTCCAAAAGGGCGGCCAAGCCAGCTTTATCATCCGCACCAAGGATGGTGGTGCCGTCTGACTCAATCACATCGCCGTTGATTTGCGGCTTGATCCCTTTGCCCGGAGCGACGGTGTCCATATGGCAGGTAAAATAGATCTTAGGTGCCCCCGGAACCGTTCCTTTCAGTGTCGCCACCAAATTGCCCGCGCCATGTCCCGTCAATTGAGCAGAGCCATCCTCAACCACATCCAACCCCAATTCTGTCAGTTTTTGGGTCAGAAGGTCACAAATGGCTCTTTCGTCACCTGTCTCACTATCCGTTTTTACTAATTCTATAAATTCATCGATTAAACGCTGTTGGTCTACCACCGTTACTCCTCCAATCACCCGATAAAATTACTACCTATTTTACCATGACTCAATTCAACTTGTTGGCAACCAAAGACCTAAAATCAGGCAAAAAACGTGGATCTTTGGTTATTGACAGCGGTTTGGCGAAAAAAGCCTGTACAAAGCTATAAAATTTGCCATTTTTTTGCCAGTTGTTCGCTTTGTAATCCGAAATTTTTCAGCAACTCCTCATTACTCATTCTATATTTAAATGAAACAATTTTCTAGAGCGTGTCTGATGCATAGGCCAGCGGCTCCAAAACCATTTTCTCATTCGCTTCACGCGTGACGAGGCGCTCCTCGAGAAAAGGTTTTTCCGCCGCTTCTTCCCTACCAACTTGATATGCCAGACACACCCTAGTGCTATTTTCCTCCACTCCGGTAGTTAGAAGATTGCCACATCATGGGAAAACTGGCTTTGCCCCTATTATGTCCAATTTAATTTTTTTTATTCACATACAATAGAAAAAGCACCGGGGCCAGAGACGGCCTCGCCAGTGCTTCTCATCCCTATCACAAAGGGATGTTTCCATGCTTTTTAGCTGGACGGCTTTCCTGTTTCTGTTCCAGCATTTCCAGAGCGCTGATCAGTTTTTGTCTGGTGGCGCGCGGATCGATCACATCATCCACCATGCCATGCGCCGCGGCCACATAGGGGTTGGAAAACTTTTCGCGATATTCCGCGATCCGCCGCTGTCTGGTCTCTTCCGGCTGTTCACTGTCCGCAATCTCACGTTGGAAGATGATATTGGCCGCGCCTTCCGCGCCCATCACCGCAATTTCGGCACAGGGCCAGGCGTACACCAGATCAGCCCCAATCGCCTTACTGTTCAGCGCCACATAAGCGCCGCCAAATGCTTTGCGCAGGATCACTGTAATCTTAGGTACAGTAGCCTCCGAATATGCGTACAAGATCTTGGCGCCGTGCCGGATGATGCCATGGTGCTCCTGATTTACGCCTGGGAAAAAGCCAGTGACGTCGACAAACGTGATCAACGGGATGTTGAAGCAATCGCAAAAACGGATAAAGCGGCTCAGCTTATCCGACGAATCAATATCCAAACTTCCCGCCATCACTTTCGGCTGATTGGCAACAAGGCCCACGGTGCGTCCCGCGATCCGACCAAAACCGACGACGATGTTACGGGCGAAATGACGATGCACTTCCATAAAATCTCCTTGATCCACCACCGCTTGAATCACTTCCCGCACATCATAAACGCGCGTTCCTTCCACCGGCACCTTGTCGGCCAGCTCTTCTACCCAGTCATCTCCTTGCTCCTCCCATTCCCGACGAGGTGGATTCTCCCGGTTGCTCTGTGGCAGATAAGTACACAGACGCCGCACCTCCTCAAGCACTTCCGCTTCCGTAGGCGCAGTGAAATGGACATTGCCGCTCGTAGTAGCGTGCATTTTTGCTCCACCCAATTCCTCCGCCGTGATCTTCTCCTTGGTGACAGCCTCGATCACCTTGGGACCGGTGATAAACATCTGACTCGTATCCTCTACCATAAACACGAAGTCGGTGATTGCGGGGGAATAGACCGCACCGCCCGCACATGGTCCCAAGATCACCGATATCTGCGGAATCACGCCAGAATAAATCGAATTCCGATAGAAGATATGTCCATAGCCATCCAACGATACGACTCCTTCTTGGATACGTGCTCCTCCCGAGTCGTTCAGGCCGATGATCGGCGCTCCGTTTTTCGCCGCCAAATCCATCACTTTGGCAATTTTCAAAGCATGCATTTCTCCCAGCGCCCCACCAAACACAGTGAAGTCCTGGGCAAATACATACACAAGCCGTCCGTGGATCTTTCCATAGCCCGTCACCACCCCTTCGCCGGGAGCTTCCGTGTGCTCCATGCCAAAGTGCGTGGCGCGGTGTTCCACAAACGCATTTAATTCAACAAATGAACCCTCGTCCAGCAAAAGGTCGAGCCGTTCTCGAGCCGTCAGTTTCCCGCGCTTGTGTTGCGACCGAATCCGCAGTTCTCCTCCGCCTAGCTCCACTTTGCTCCGTTTGGCTTCCATCTCTTCAATTTTCTTGTACATATCCATTTATGTCACATCCTCATTCTGCGTTTTCCCGCGCTTCGCACAATTCCAGCAATACGCCGCCCGTTGATTTTGGATGAAGAAATGCGATGTTCATCTGGTGCGCACCGGGTTTGGGCTCTTCATTGATCAGTCGAACCCCTTGCTCGGCCACTTCCCGCAACCTGGTTTTGATGTCACTCACTTCAAGGGCAATATGATGGATGCCCTCGCCGTGCCGCACCAGATATTTGTGAATAGCACTCTCTTCGGACATCGGCTCAAGCAGTTCAATTCGGCTTTCCCCGATGCGCAAGAAACCGACCCGCACCTGTTCACTTTCCACCTCCTCCATGCCTTCCAAAGTTAACCCCAACACTTCTTGATACCAAGCGCACGCCTTTTGCAAATCCCAAACCGCAATGCCGATATGACTGATTTTTTTTGGGGGACACTTCATGCCTGAACCCCCTTTTCCTTGACCACTCGCCGGATGAATTCAGCGGTTTCTGTCGTTGTTGTGCCGGATGTGAACACTTCGGCCACACCTTGCTCTTTCAGGTACGCAATATCTTCTTGCGGAATGACTCCACCCCCGACAACCACTATGTCGTCGGCCTGTTGTTCCCTGAGCAACCGCACCACTTCAGGAAACAGTTCATTATGGGCTCCAGACAAACAGGATAATCCGATCACATCTACATCTTCTTGAATCGCGGTGGCGACGATTTGCGCCGGTGTCTGTCGCAAACCGGTGTAAATCACTTCCATCCCTTCATCCCGCAAAGCTTGGGCAATAATCAGCGCCCCGCGATCATGCCCGTCTAAGCCAGGCTTGGCTATAAGTACGCGAATTGGTCGATTCATATCCGTTTCCCCCTAGACTGGTTTATATTCACCAAACACCGCTCTCAATGTGTTGCAGATTTCACCCACTGTGGCATACGCTTTGACTGCCTCCAGTATGCTAGGCATCACATTTTCCGTTCCCTCCGCAGCCTGTTTGAGCCGCGCCAACGCCTGATTCACCGCTTCTTGATTTCGCGTCGCCCGCAATTCTTTCAACGCCGCAATCTGTTCTTTGGCAAAGGCCGGGTTGACCCGCAACAGTGGCGGTTGCGTTTCATTCTCCAAGGTGAACTTGTTCACCCCCACCACCACTTCTTCACCGCGCTCGATTTTCCGCTGTGTTTCCAGCGCTACCCGGCGAATTTCCCGTTGCATAAACCCTTGCTCCACGGCATGCACAGCTCCCCCCAACTCATCAATCCGCTTGATTAGCGCTTCAGCCTCTTGCTCGATCTGGTCTGTCAGCGTCTCGATGTAGTGGGAACCGCCCAACGGGTCCACTGTGTCAGCCACGCCGCTTTCGTAAGCGATAATCTGTTGCGTGCGCAGAGCGATCCGCGCCGACTCTTCCGTGGGCAAAGCCAAAGCTTCATCCCGCGCGTTGGTGTGCAAACTCTGTGTTCCCCCAAGCACTGCCGCCAACGCTTGCAAGGTGACCCGCACAATGTTGTTGTCCGGCTGTTGCGCGGTCAATGTCGACCCACCCGTCTGGGTATGGAAGCGAAGCTGTAACGAGCGCTCGTTCGACGCATGGAAACGATGTTTCATGATTTTAGCCCATAACCTTCTTGCAGCACGGAATTTGGCGATTTCTTCAAAAAAGTGATTGTGTGCGTTGAAGAAAAATGAGAGTCGCGGCGCAAATTGGTCTACTTCCAAGCCCGCATCCAGTGCTGCTTCCACATATTGAATGCCGTTGGCCAAAGTGAAAGCGACTTCTTGCACGGCGGTGGAGCCAGCTTCGCGAATGTGGTAGCCGCTGATGCTGATTGTGTTCCACTTGGGTACATGCTCCGCACAATACTGAAAAATGTCAGTGATCAGGCGCATCGACGGTTGGGGCGGAAAAATGTAGGTGCCCCGCGCAATGTACTCTTTGAGGATGTCGTTTTGAATGGTGCCGCGCAACTGCTCCGGCCTAACACCTTGCTTTTCGCCAACGGCAATCACCATCGCTAACAAAATCGCTGCCGGGGCATTGATGGTCATCGACGTGCTGACTTGATCCAAAGGAATCCCCGCAAACAATTGTTCCATGTCCCGGAGGGAATCGATCGCTACCCCTACTTTCCCCACTTCTCCCATCGCCATGGGATCATCAGAGTCATAGCCAATTTGGGTCGGAAGATCAAAAGCAACGCTCAAACCCGATTGCCCCTGTTGCAACAAATATCGAAACCGCTCATTTGTTTCTTTGGCTGAACCGAACCCGGCGTACTGGCGCATCGTCCAAAGGCGGCTGCGGTACATGGTCGGGTGTATCCCGCGCGTATAAGGGAATTCACCGGGCCACTCTTCCCGCGCTTCGTGTTCGGTGTATAAGCGTTCCACTTCAATGCCAGAGAGGGTGGTGAATGTTTGCTTGCGTTCTGGCGCTTTCTCTAACCAACGAACAGTTTTTTCTTCCCATCGACTTTTTGCGCTTTTATTTTCCATATGAATGCTATCCCCCTCATCATAATAAAACGCTTTCACTTCTTAATATATCAAATATTACGTTTGTTTGAACGAAGTTTTCGCAAAGAGGTGATTTCATGGACTTTATCCCAAAGGTTGGATACAATAGGATGTTGTGAGGTGAATCAATCGTGAAGCCAAAATGGATCAAAGTGACGGTATATGTGCTTGTCCTCTCGCTTCTCGTTTCAACCCTTGCCACCGGAGCCTATCTCTTTCTATAATTCATAAAGGGTGCGTATGTTAATCAGGAAATGAATCGATTATACTATGTAATGATGAGTGCGCAAGCCCAAGCGCAAACAACAGAAGGCAGGTGAATATGCAATGGAATACTTCATGGTACCTCTTCTTGTCATCATTTCGATCCTGTCGATCCGCGGTGTCATAGACAATAAAAAGATCGGCAACAAACCAGGCGTTATTATCGGGGGCGTCTTCACACTCGCTTTGGTTGGTGTCACCCTGCTGTCCCTGTATGACTTGTTTGTAGGTATTCAGTAATCCCTACATATGCCAAGCTCCCATCTATTGGGGGCTTTTTTCTTCAAAAAGGGGCTACGGTTTTCTGATTTTCATTTATAATAATATTTGGGAACGGTTTATTCAGACTATTTCGCGGAAGGGGGATATCCTGCTTGGATTCTTTCTTTTACCGCCGGAGGAGTCCGAAACAAAAAAAAGGCCGTAGCGTGCCGCCCAGTCCCCGGATCCCCGCAAGGGCTCATCGCAAGCATCCAATCAAAGACGCTAACCGTCGGCTTTTCGTACCAAACGGTAAGCATTCCTTTCTTTTGACTGTGCCCGCATCGCAAAACGAGTGGAGACCCGATGGAAGTTATACTTGGCAAAGGGAGGAACAAATCCGATGGATGGCTTGGCTTCAAGCCGTGTTTACCAGGACGAAGCTCCACATGTTCAAAGAAACAACGGCTTATCAAATCACGTGCGCAGACGGGACTAGCATCCCCCTCCATCGTTTCATCCACAGGATGGACAACCCCAATCTTCCTGCCACTTCCGGCCAGCTCATCACCTTGATCGGACAAGTAACCCGAATTCACAACACTCGCAACACTCACCGTCTCACCCTTTCCGGAAACCACGCCAACCAATCCTGCGAGCTCATTCTTTCCCGCTTCACCCATGCCGAAACCACGATACGTCAATTGCAAGGACGATGGATCGCTTGTTGTGGATACCTGCACACGAAAGAAAATCATCGCCAGATGAATATCCACTCTCTGCCGCACCAACTGACATTGCTCAGCGGCGATCCCTCTATCCCATTACCCTTGCCGTGCATCCAACCGGATGCCATCACGCAAGCAATGATGCGGCACACTCCTTATAAACCGCTTACCCACTCACTTGTTCGGCACACCTATGCCACCGGCTGGCGTTCCCTCGTTTCCGACCTGAACCAAGATATCCGCATTCTCAAAGGAAAATTGGCTCAATTGCAAAAATTAGGCGCCTCCACCGAACGTGAATGGCGGAAGCAACAAGCCAAATACAAAGCGTCCAAAGGAAAGTGGAATCCACAGACCCCTCTGTCGCTATGGTCCAAATTGGGTCTGACCTGTATGCGTAAAAACGCATGCCACGAGCGGGATCAAGCCTTTTTCCACACCTTCGCCCACGAGATTTTGTCCTTGTCCCGGAAACGACGCTTTGTTCAGGAGAAAATCGAGATACTTAAAGAGCAGCTGGCACACAAAGAAGCGGAGTGGATTGAGCTGAACAAGCTAACATGGTTGGAGAAAGATTTTGTCCCTCCTGCTGATGCCATATTGCACCTTCTTCCGCTCACCTCGCAAACCGTCGCGATTGTGGCCACTTGCGTCACCGTGACTGCGGAAGAGATTTCTTTGCGGAGCGAACTGTATGTGTACAAATACCACGGCGATGTGCCCTGCCCTTGCGCCAAACTGTCCGGGCCTTCCGTCAAGTTGACTCACGCCTCGTTCCCGGCTCAACTCCATAGCTACTGGAGCAAAGTCCAGGCGCAATTGCGCTGTTACCGGTACCCAGAACCTCAGCATAAACGCGTCCTTTAACAACGACAAGGAGCCACCCGGCGCGCCGGAGGCTCCTTGCTGTGCAACCATCTTCCGATCATTCCATTTTATCGCCAAACACCTCGTGCGTGCAGGCGATGACTTGCTCCATCACTTCATTCATATCAACGGGTTTTCCCAACTGTTCCTGCATCGAAGTGACCCCATACTCCTTAATTCCACATGGGACAATCATCTGGAAATAACGCAAATCAGTATTTACGTTTAACGCAAACCCATGGCTAGTGATATAGCCGCGACGGTTGCGGCCTCGGTTAAATTTGACGCCGATCGCCGCGATTTTCACATCCCCCACCCACGCACCGGTGTAAGCTTCTTTCCGTCCAGCTTCAATCCCGAACCGCTTCAGGGTACGAATCAATACTTCCTCTAGATCCCGCAAATATCCATGGGCGTTGTTTCCCCGTTCCCCCAAGTGGAACAATGGATAACCCACCAACTGGCCCGGTCCGTGGTAAGTAACGTCGCCGCCACGGTCAATTTCAACCAACTGAACACCTTGCTGTTGATAATAATCAGGCGAAAAAATAATGTTTTCCTGATGGGAACCGCGTCCCAGCGTGATGGTATGAGGGTGTTCCAACAATAGCAATTGGTTGCCTAGTCGCCCCTGATCAATCGCTTGCACGAGTTCTTTCTGTTTGTCCCAGGCCTCCATGTATGGAAACATGCCTAACCGTTGCACCGCAAAGTCCATCTGTGTCACCTTCTCCATGTCGAAAAGGCATCCCCTTACAGGATGCCGTTTATCGTTTGCTGCAAGGAGACAGACGCAACCGTCCGCTCCTTCCAGCTATTGTATCACAAGAAAACGTGGGAATGTCAGATTTGGCTGTCTGGCCCATACGCTTCCAAACGCTCTTTTACACGCTTCAGGAAGCGGCCGGCCATCAGGCCATCCAAGATCCGGTGGTCAAGCGACATACAGATGTTCATCATATCCCGCACTGCGAACATGTTGTCCCCAAACACCACTGGCCGTTTCACGATCGACTCGAACGAGAGAATAGCCGCTTGTGGGGCGTTGATGATCGGTGCTGACAAGACCGAACCAAACGAGCCGGTGTTGTTGACCGTAAACGTGCCGCCCTGCATGTCTTTCAGCTCCAGTTTGCCGGCGCGGGTCTTTTCGGCCAATTGGTTCACTGCTTTGGTCAGCCCCAAAATGCTTTTCTCATCCGCGTTATGAATTACCGGAACATACAAGGCGTCGTCCGTGGCCACGGCGATGGAAATGTTGATATTTTTCTTCAGAATGATCCGGTCTCCATCCCAAACGGAGTTCAGCTGTGGAAACTCTTTCAGGGAGTCAACCACCGCTTTGATGAAGAATGGCATAAAGGTGAGGTTAACACCTTCACGTTGTTTAAACTCATGTTTTAACCGATTGCGCAGGGCAACCAAACCAGTAACATCCACTTCCATCATCGTCCAAGCATGCGGAGCCTCGTGTTTGCTCTGCACCATGCGTTGTGCGATCGTTTTCCGCACTCCCGTCACCGGAATTTCACGGTCGCCATTTTCCAAGACAACGCCCGTTTTTGCCGGAGCCGCCGGGGTGGTGGAAGCAGTCACAGCTTCACGTGCCGGAGCGGCCGCTGGTGTTGCCGGTGCGACAGGGGCCTCTGGCACTGGTACTTGGGCAGCAGTGGCAACAGCTGGTTGTGTACCGCCTTGCTCAATGGCCTTAAGCACATCTTTTCTGGTAATGCGGCCTCCTTTGCCCGTCCCCTGAAGTTGAGTCAAATCAATGCCATGCTCTTGGGACAAGCGCAAAACGGCCGGAGAATAACGATGCTTGTTGGAGTTGTCGCCGGCGGTGTCTGCTTTCGCTTTTGGCGTCTCCTGAGCGGCCGGAGCAACGGAATCAGCGGATGCGGCGGGCTTATTTTCCACAGCACCTTCGCCTTCTGTTTCGATACGACAAATCAATTGGCCAACTTCAACCGTTTCGCCTTCTTGGGCGATAATCTCCACCATCACGCCATCAAACGTCGATGGCACTTCTGCATTCACTTTGTCCGTGGACACTTCGCAGATCGGTTCATATTTTTCTACCCGGTCCCCCGGTTGTTTCAGCCACTTCGCAATGGTGCCTTCCACGACACTCTCGCCGAGTTGCGGCATTTTGATATCAGTTGCCATAATTGTCCTCCTCTGTAGCCAGCCTAGAATTCTGCCAGTTCACGAATCGCCGTTGCGATTTTATCTGGATTCAGCATAAATTCTTTTTCAAGCGGTGGGCTGTATGGCATAGCAGGCACATCAGGGCCACACAGACGCTTAATCGGCGCGTCCAACTCAAAGAAAGCTTCTTCCGCGATAATGGAAGCAACTTCTCCCCCAAAGCCCCCTGTTTTGTTGTCTTCATGAACGATCAAGACTTTACCGGTTTTCGCCACCGCTTCCAGAATGGCTTCCTTGTCCAACGGCACCAAGGTACGCAAATCAAGCACATGCACGCTGATTCCTTCTTGGGCCAATTGTTCTGCTGCTTGCAGGGCGAAGTGCAAAGTCAAGCCGTAAGAGATGACCGTGACATCCGTTCCTTCCCGTTTCACGTCGGCTTTGCCGATCGGAACCGTATAATCTTCTACAGGCACTTCCCCTTTAATCAGCCGGTAACAACGCTTATGTTCAAAGAAGAGCACCGGATCTTCATCCCGAATAGCCGCTTTCAACAAGCCTTTCACATCGTAAGGGGTAGAAGGCATGACGATCTTCAATCCCGGCACACCCGTGAAAATCTTCTCCACACTTTGCGAATGATAAAGCGCACCGTGGACACCACCACCGTATGGAGCCCGAATCACGAGCGGACATTGCCAGTCCCCATTGGAACGGTAACGGATTTTTGCCGCTTCACTAATGATTTGGTTCACGGCAGGCATAATAAAATCAGCGAATTGCATTTCGGCAACTGGGCGCAAGCCGTAAGCGGCAGCACCGATCGACACGCCGGCGATAGCCGATTCTGTCAATGGCGTATCCAAAACCCGGTCAGCGCCAAACTCTTCAATCAAGCCAGCAGTCGCGCGGAACACCCCGCCGCGTACCCCAACGTCTTCCCCCAGCACAAACACGCGTGAATCGCGCTTCATCTCTTCCATCAGAGCCTGCGTTACGGCATCAATATATGAAATAACGGGCATATCTCTCTCCTCCTGCCTTAAGCATAAACATGCTTATACGTTTCTTGCGGATCCGGATACGGCGCCTGCTCCGCGTAATCGGTCGCCTCATCCACTTCGCGATTGATTTCGGCCAAGAGCGCCTGCTCTTTCTCTTCCGTCAACACACCATGTTGCAGCAAGTAATCTTTGAATTGGAGCAAGGAATCTTTCTTTTTCGCTTCTTCCACTTCTTCCCGGCTGCGGTAGGTGCGATCATCGTCGTCACTGGAATGGGGCACCAACCGATAAGCCACCGCTTCGATCAAGGTTGGACCATCCCCGCGCCGTGCACGTTCGACGGCCTCTTTCATCGCTTTGTATACTTCCAGCGGGTTGTTTCCGTCAACGCGTACTCCTGGGAATCCGTAACCTTCGGCGCGTTTCCAGATTTCTCCGCCCGCCACTTGCTTATCCAGCGGAACAGAAATGGCGTATTTATTGTTCTCCACCATGAAGATGACCGGCAAATTGTGTACGCCTGCAAAGTTGCAAGCTTCATGCCAATCGCCTTGGTTGCTGGACCCTTCCCCGCAGGTGGTCAACACAACATGGTCTTTCTTTTCCAATTTTCCAGCGTACGCAATGCCCACTGCGTGCAATACCTGGGTTGTCACAGGGCTGGAGCCGGTCAAAATGCGGAAACGTTTGTCACCGTAATGCCCGGGCATTTGGCGCCCGCCGCTGTTTGGATCTTCCGCCTTGGCAAAAGCGGACAGCATTTGATCTTTAGCCGACTGCCCGAAAGTCAGCACCATCCCCAAATCGCGGTAGTACGGGCAAAGCCAGTCTTTCTCACGATCCAACGCAAAGGCCGCGCCTACCTGAATCGCTTCTTGCCCTTGGCAGGAGATCACAAACGGGATTTTACCCGCACGGTTCAACTTCCACATGCGTTCGTCAATTTTGCGGGCCAAAAGCATCGTGCGGTACATTTCCAGCACTTGCTCATCGCTTAACCCCAATTCTTTATGATTCAATTCGCTCATTGCGGTTCCTCCTTTGATTACCCATGGATTGCTTTGCCGTCAACGGCCAATGCCGCTTCCAGATAAGCTTCGGACAAGGTCGGATGTGGGTGAATCACTTGTGAGATTTCCCAAGCGGTGGCATCAAGCACTTTGGCCAAACCAGCTTCTGAAATCATGTCAGTAGCGTGCGGACCGATGATGTGCACACCCAGCAAGTCGTCCGTCTTCGCATCGGACACGATTTTGATGAAACCATCCGGTTCACCATAAACCAATGCTTTTCCGGCACCGCGGAATGGGAATTTGCCTACTTTTACTTCATATCCTTGTTCCTTCGCTTCCGCTTCGGTGAGTCCGATGCTGCCCACTTCCGGACGGCTATAGGTACAACGCGGAACCTCTTGCGGATTCAACGGATGTACGTCCAATCCAGCCATATGCTCAACAGCCAGAATTCCTTCATGGGAAGCCACATGAGCCAATTGGTAACCGCCGACCACATCGCCGATCGCATAGATGTGCTTCTCCTTGGTTTGCATAAACTCATTGACCTTGATGACGCCTTTTTCGGTTTCAATCGCTGTGTTGTGCAAACCGATGTCTTCAATATTGGCTTGCCGGCCCACGGAAACGAGCATTTTTTCCGCTGTCAAAGTAATAACCTCAGAGCCCGATTCCGCCTGCAATGTGACTACGCCGTCCGCTTTGGATACGCTTTCAGGCAAGACCTTAGTATTGGTCAACACTCTCACTTTGCGCTTTTTCATCAGACGTGCCATCTCTTTGCTGACATCTTCATCTTCAAACGGCAAGATCCGATTGGCGAATTCAACTACAGTCACTTCGACACCAAAGTCGCTCAACATAGATGCCCATTCAATTCCGATAACGCCACCGCCAACGATGATGATCGATTTTGGCAATTCTTGCATCTGTAGGGCGTGATCCGAATTCATCACATACGTGCCGTCTACATCCAACCCTGGCAATATACGCGGCCGGGAACCCGTTGCAATCAGCACATATTGCGGAACCAACATCACCGGATCGCCACCATCTTCGGACTCCACCGAAATCGTTCCCGGTTGCGGCGAGAAAATCGACGGGCCCAAAATGCGGCCGACTCCTTTATACACATCTACTTTGTTTTTTTTGAGCAATCCTTCCACACCTTTGTGGAGTTGGCTGACCACTTTTTCTTTTCTGGCCTGTACGCCGGCAAAGTCAAGGGTGACATCCCCCACGCGGATACCATATTCCTCTCCATGTTTTGCATGCTGGTAGATCTCCGCGCTTCTGAGCAGAGTTTTGGAAGGAATGCATCCTTTATGAAGACATACCCCACCTACTTTTTCCTTCTCGACTACGGCTACCTTCATTCCCAATTGAGCAGCGCGAACTGCGGCTACGTAGCCTCCAGGTCCCGCTCCCAACACTACCAAATCTACGTTTTCAGCCATGCGTTACCCCCACTTTTTCTGCGACAGGTGGATAGTTTTTGGCCGTCTCTTCGCCACGCACAACGCGAAGTGCCCCTTCCACAAGCGCTTGTAGTTCATTTTCTCCCGGCACAAGGTGGACAGGGGCGATCCATTCCACCCGCTCTTGGATCATTTGGGTGAAACTTTTCCCATAAGCCAGCCCGCCGGTCAAAATGATGCCGTCCACTTTTCCTTTCAACACTGCGGCGCACGACCCGATTTCCTTCGCCACTTGGTAAGCCATCGCTTCATAGACGCTTTTGGCTTTCTCATCGCCCTGTGCAATGCGCTCTTCCACTTCGCGCGCATCCGTCGTGCCCAAATATCCCATAAGACCACCGCGGCCCACGATCATGCGCATGATTTCGCTGGCGAAATATTTGCCCGAGAAGCAGAGGGACACCAAATCCCCAACCGGAATGCTTCCCGCCCGTTCAGGGGAAAAGGGGCCATCCCCGTGCAATCCGTTATTCACATCAATCACACGGCCCTTTGCATGCACGCCGACGGTGATGCCGCCTCCCATATGAGCGACAATGTAGTTCACTTGCTCATAGCTGGTTCCGTTCTGTTTGGCGACACGGCGAGCAACCGCCTTTTGGTTTAGCGCATGAAAAATGCTACGCCGTTCGATGGCGGGCATGCCCGAGATCTTGGCAATCGGTTCCATTTCATCGACCACCACCGGGTCGACGATAAACGAAGGGATGTTTAACTGGGACGCAATCTCATGTGCGATCACCGCTCCGAGGTTGGAAGCGTGCATGCCGTATTCACCGGAACGCAAATCGTCCAGCATCGGCCCGTTTACTTCATAAGTGCCTCCTGGAATGGGGCGCAACAACCCACCGCGCGCCACCACTGCATCCAACCGTGTCAAGTTCATCCCTTCCCGATCAAGGGTGTCCAAGATCACTTGTTTTCGAAATGGATATTGCTCAAACAAATCATTAAACTTCGCGATTTCATCTGGGTCATGACGCAACGTTTCAACCAAAATCGCTTTTTCATCATCAAACACACCGATTTTGGTTGAAGTTGACCCTGGGTTAATCGCTAGAACCCGAATCGGCTCCACCATAAACACTCCGTTTCTTCCACGCTTTTATCTGTGACTCAAAATGCTTTGGCCGTTAACGAGGAATGTGCTTCTCGTTTTGCGCATAGCTGCGATCCGCTCTTCTGCCATCCGGTCAGCTGCCTTATAGCTTGGGATGCCGTCGCGCTTTGCAATTTCAAATACTTTAAGCATGTTGTCATAAATGGTTTCTACTCTTTTCATCGCCCGGTCACGATTGTATCCGTACAGTTCATCAGCAACGTTAATCACGCCGCCCGCATTGATAACATAATCAGGTGCGTAGATGATTCCTTTCTGTTCCAACATCTCTCCGTGCTTCTCTTCTTTGAGCTGGTTATTGGCAGCACCGGCTACTACTTTACAAGTCAGGCGCTCAATCGTCTCATCGTTAATGATGGCGCCAAGTGCACATGGGGAAAAGATGTCGCAATCAACGTCGTAGATTTTGTCAGGGCTTACCGCTTCCGCTCCGAATTCTTGCACGGCACGATCCACGTTTGCTTGGTTGATGTCGGTCACGATCAGCTTAGCGCCTTCGGCATGCAGGTGTTTACACAGGTTGTAAGCGACATGGCCAACTCCTTGCACCGCCACAACCTTGCCTTTGAGAGAGTCTTCACCAAAGGCCACTTTAGAAGCCGCTTTCATTCCTTTGTATACGCCATAGGCGGTCACAGGGGATGGATTTCCGCTGGAACCGAATGCTGGGGAAACACCGGTGACGTATTTCGTCTCTTCACGAATGATATCCATGTCTTCCACCGTGGTTCCCACATCTTCTGCAGTGATATAACGACCGTTCAACCCTTGAATGTAACGTCCCAACGCTCTAAACAGTGCTTCGCTTTTATCCTTTTTGGGATCGCCGATGACAACAGTCTTTCCGCCGCCGAGGTTGAGTCCGGCTGCTGCGTTTTTGTAAGTCATACCACGGGCCAGGCGCAATGCGTCTTCAATCGCCGCATCTTCGCTGTCATATGTCCACATCCGGGTCCCGCCAAGCGCAGGCCCCAGAGTGGTATCATGGATGCAAATGATCGCTTTCAAACCAGATTGTTCATCATGGCACAGCACCAACTGCTCATAATCGTATTTCCCCATGTATTCAAAGATTTTCATGTGTAGTTCCCCCTAAACTATGCGCGTTTTTGATTGGCTGCTTGCAGTACCGCCAGAGCGATCGAGTACAGTTTCGCTTCAGGAGAGTCCGCACGGGAGGTTAAAACGACTGGAGCGGCAGCTCCCAGCACCAAAGCCCCAACCTTGCTTTTGCCAAAGTAAACAAGTGACTTGTACAACATGTTGCCTGCTTCAATATCAGGAACAAGCAAGACATCCGCTTGGCCGGCAACCGGGCTTTGGATCCCTTTGTGTTCCGCCGCATGGACAGAGACTGCGTTGTCCAAAGCGAACGGCCCGTCGATGATGCCACCTTTGATTTGCCCACGCCTGTTCATCTGTGTCAATGCCGCCGCGTCCAATGTGGGAGGCATGTTGGGATTAACTACTTCCACTGCACCCAGCACAGCCACTTTTGGTTCTTGGTTACCCAGCGAATGGCAATAGCCGATCACGTTTTGGACGATTTGGGCCTTCTCTGGTAATGTCGGCGCCACATTCAAAGCTGGGTCAGTCACGTGGATGAGACGATCATAACCGTCGACTTCATGCGTTGACACATGGCTTAACACTTTTCCCGTACGCAATCCATACTCTTTGTTGAGAACCGCACGCAAGAAATCAGATGTTTGAATCATGCCTTTCATCACAACATCTGCTTTGCCTTCACGCACGGCGGATACTGCCATTTGAGCGGCTTTAACGTCAGAATCGGCATGACCGATTGCAGCCGCATCGATCTCCAAGCCAACTTTTTGGCTTAAGGAGATGATGGTATCTTTATCTCCAAACAGAAGAAAATCTGCAATGTTGCGCTCTTTTGCCTCGCGTACCGCCTCCAGCACATCCTCATCGGCAGCTTGGGCCACAGCTACGGTGACAGATGGCAAGGTTTCCGCTTTTTTTACTACTTCCTCAAATGTTTTAATCATCCTACACACCTCTTTTTTCCGACTGTATTTGTCTGTTATCAAATCAGATTAAAAATAGTTTTCTCGGATTAGTCGGTCGCAATACCATATATGCAAATGCAGTGCCAACTCATCGACAAATCCGCAAAAGCAAGATGCTTCCTGTTTTTTATTTAAATTGTAAATAAAACTATTTGCAACGGATTGCAAAATATCTGCAATTCTCTTCATGCAAAAAATTGCAGTGTCACAGCACTCCATACCGCTCCAATTTGTAATAAAGGCTGCGGATGGAGATGCCCAACCTCCGCGCCGCTTCCGTTTTGTTTTGGCCACATGCCGCAACCACCTGCAAAATGTAATCCCGTTCCGTTTGTGCCAAAACTTCTTTCAGCGGTTTGCCGACAATTGCATCGGGAACAGAGGGTGTCGCCGTCGGCTGTATCATGCGGGAAAGGTCCAGTGGTGGAATATGTTCGCGCCGCATGCGTCTTTCATTGAACGCCATATTGATCATAGCCCGACCCAGCACATTCTCCAATTCACGCACATTTCCAGGCCAATCGTACTGGGATAGCACATGAATAGCGTCCTCTCCGATGTCTTCAACTTGCCGGCCGTACTCTTGATTAAACTTTTTGATTAAATGCAGGGATAAATCATACAAATCTTCTTTGCGCATGCGAAGCGGGGCGATATGTATAGGCAATACATTCAACCGGTAATACAGATCTTCACGGAAGCGTTTTTCCTGAATTGCTTTTTCCAGATACACATTTGTCGCCGCTATGACGCGCACATCGACAGGAATTGATTTGGTTCCTCCGACCCGAAGCACTTCTTTCTCTTGCAACACTCGCAACAGCTTGGCTTGGGTGCTTAAACTCAATTCTCCGATCTCATCCAGGAAAATCGTGCCTCCACTCGCCTCTTCAAACAAGCCTTTTTTTCCGCCCCGTTTGGCTCCGGTAAATGCCCCTTCTTCATACCCGAACAATTCACTCTCTAATAGCGACTCGGACAAGGTGGCACAATTGACACGCACAAACTGGTTGTATTTACGGTCGCTCGCATTGTGAATCGCATGGGCAAACAACTCCTTGCCTGTGCCGGATTCCCCGCGTAGCAGCACCGTCGCCCGCGTCTGTGCCGCTTGCTTCGCTTGTGCCAGGGAGTGGCACATCGGCTCACTGTTGCCGATGATGTCCTCAAATGTGTATTTCGCCTCCAAGGTGCGAATAATGCGGCGCGCCCGTTCCAAGTCGCGACTCAATTGTTTCAACTCGGTAACATCGTGGATGATGCCCACACTTCCCTTCAACTCATCACCGATGATGATGGGAGCTGCATTTACCACCACTTCTTTGTGGTGCGGACCTACTTTCATGTGCACCCCTCGAGCTGGTTGACGCGTTTTCAACACTTTTTTGTGCAGGCTCTCCCCTTCGGAAATGTCCGTTTCAGCCGGTTTCCCGATCACCTGTTCAGGCGTTAGTCCCGTCAGCCGGGTGTAGGCGGGATTAATCAGTATGCCCATACCATCTTGATCCACGACGGAAATAGCGTCATCAGAAGAGTTGATAATCGCCTGTAACATGCTTTTCATACTCTCCAAATCAAGCACTTGCTGTGTGAGCTGTTTGATCTCGCTGATGTCACGAAAGACGGCGACGGCTCCGATCACTTTGCCGTCCGGCGCCTTGACCGGCACACGGCTGGTGATTATTTCCAATCCATTTTCCAGCGTTTGCCGGCGATTCAATTCACTGATCCCCTCCTTAATGACCACACCCAAACGCGTGTTGGGGATGACTTCAGTAACTGGTTTTCCCAAAGACTTTGCCGGATCAACGCCGGTCATTCGCCCTGCCGCCTTATTGAACAGCGTCACTTCTCCGTGTTGGTTAACGGCAATCATCCCGTCATGTGTCGAATTGACGACCGCTTCCAATTCATTTTGCCGCCGCTTCCACGCTTCTCCTACCAGCTTAACCATCAATCGGGCCACAACACCGGAAATCACATGTGTTTGAGGTGATGCTATTTCTTTCAGCCGCCCCTCCACCTCATCTGTATCCGTCACGTCCAAAATCACATCCGGAGGGGGAGCAAGGAACGTTTGCACATCCGTGGAAGTTGGAATCCCCCGCTTACGTGCCTCCACCATACCGGGGGCATCCGGCGCTGCATCCACCATGCCGACCACAGTAATAAAGTCGACTGAAGCCAACATGTCCAACACCGTTTTGCCGTCTTCTCCGCCTCCAACGATCAAAAAAGTTTGCAACTTGCACCCTCCTTTCAACCATCCGCCCCTTATCTTACCACACTAGGTAGGGACGATTAACTTGTGCTCGGGGCTAATTGGAACGCAGGCTAGCCATCGGCGTCAAAATAAGGTACTATTAGCCTTGACCACAGAAAGGACGGATGCGACATGAAACCGGTATACCAACGGATTATCGCCATCATTATCATGTGCGTGCCCGGCGCTTTGGCCATTTACGGTTGGACCTTGATGCGGGACGTCTTGTTCAACTATTTTGGTGGCCAAGGGATGGCTTGGCTTCCTTTCATTGGCGGACTCGTCTTGCTCATCGCAGGATTAGCACTGATCGGCGGCTTCCTCTTCCACCATGACCGCAAACGGAAACGAATCCAGCCACGCCTGATCGGCAAACAAAACGATCCCACCTACCGCAACAAGCCGGGTTATTGACACACAGGCGTCTTTTCGCCTCATAACTCAAACTTAGTCATCCGCACAACCTGCGGATGTTTTTTTGTGCCGCCATTCACCCTTTACCAACTGGGCACATATCTTGAGAGTGAAGACGCGAGGAGGGAAAACACATGACTTACCCACCATCATTCTGGCTTCCTAGCTTGTCCCGCGAACCGATGGCCTCATCTTTTTCCTTTTTTCGCAAACTGCTCAATCAAATAGAAAAGGCAGCAACAGATCCTGCGCAACGGGAAACCTCGGTTCGGCTTCGAGAACAACTTACGCAAATCGAACACACGCTGTTCAGCCCAGATCCTTATCTCGCGGCAGCGGGGGAACAACAATGGCGGCATTGGTTGCGATCGTTTGCTCGCTTGTTGGAACCGATCGAAACGATAACCACTTCCGCTCGACAACCCGAAGAATCACCGTATAAGGAAGAGACATCTGCTGTCTCCGCTTACCAGCCGGTGCCAATTGGTCAACATCAACTCCCACCGCTTCCCTATCCATATGATGCCCTTGAACCCTACATCGATGAAACCACCATGCGCATCCATCATCAAGAACATCACAGGAAATATGTAGAAGACTTAAATAAAGCAGAAACCCAATTGGCGCACGCGAGACAAACCGGTGATTTCTCATTGATCAAGCATTGGGAAAGAGAATTGGCTTTCAACGGCGCCGGCCATTATCTCCACACGCTTTTTTGGGAATCAATGAGTCCGCGTGGCGGCGGCGAACCCAGCGGAGCGCTTAAAAAGCAAATCATTCACGACTTTGGTAGCGTTGAAGCCTTTAAAAAACAATTTTCTGAAGCAGCCGAAAAAGTGGAAGGAGGAGGCTGGGCCATGCTCGTCTGGAGCCCTCGTGCCCACCGACTCGAAATCCTGCAAGCCGAAAAGCATCAAAACTTGTCACAACAGGACATCGTTCCCTTGTTGCCGCTGGATGTGTGGGAACACGCCTATTACCTTAAGTACCCCAACAAGCGAAGGCAGTATATCGACGCTTGGTGGCATGTTGTCAATTGGCCTCAAGTCTATGAACGCTATTGCAAAGCCCGCCAACTCCGCTGGCACCCCTACTAAATGTTTGAGGCAGGTGGTTCGCATGGTCAAACATAAGGCTTACAACAAAGAGAAAAAACCAAACAATCCTCCAAAACCCCGTTACACCAATCAGGCCAATCTCTTCCATCGAGATGTGATCGCCCCCCTGGAAAGGCGATACCGCCAATGTCTGCAAGCGCGGGAATATGAAAGCGCGCGCGCCCTCCTGCGAGAACTGGAAACAGCACGCCGCGAACATCGAATTTTGATTCACCGCAACGAACGAGTCAAAATCAATTGAACTTGCAAACCGCCTACTGACATTGCACCTTTCCTATGATTACACTCCTGGCATATCAATCGTATAATGCAAGAGGCATCCAGTTGGTATCCTGGTCTTAGTACCAGGTATTATGACCTTATCATAAAACCTTGCACAAATGAAGCCCTCTACATCTACTTCCTTTTTCATCACCAAAAGAAAATAAGCCGCTGATGTTGCCAAAGAATCCTCTCCGGCAACATCAGCGGCTTTAGAACATTGGTAGAATGTTAGTTTTCGAGTACCATCCCTATCCGACCTTGTGCTCGATCCGCAATTTGTCGGCTACCATCGCAATAAATTCACTGTTGGTCGGCTTCGCTTTGGACACATTGATGGTGTAACCGAACAGACTGCGGATGGAATCCATATTCCCCCGACTCCAAGCCACTTCAATCGCATGGCGAATCGCTCGCTCCACCCGGCTTGGGGTAGTATTGTATTTTTCAGCAATCCGCGGATACAAAGACTTGGTAATCGCCCCCAACAGATCGACCTCATTGTAGACCATGGATATCGCTTCCCGCAAATACAAGTATCCTTTAATATGTGCCGGCACGCCGATTTCATGAATTACATTGGTGATGTTGGCGTCCAGGTTGTTTGCCCGTGGTGAAGGCATGCTTACCTGCGACGTTTTCACAAACGACGCCTTGCCGCTGATCCCTTTCATTTGCCGGATGCGATGTGTAAGAACGTCAAGATCAAACGGTTTGAGTATGTAATAAGAAGCACCCAACTCGACCGCCCGCTGAGTGATGTTTTCCTGACCAAACGCGGTCAGCATGATCACTTTGGGCACAGGTTGCAAATTCATCTGCTGAATCTGCTCCAACACGCCCAACCCGTCCAAATGTGGCATGATAATATCCAACACGAGCACGTCTGGCACCCGCTGTTTAATCATGTCTATCACTTCGCCACCGTGATGGGCGACCCCGATCACTTCAATGTCTCCTTGGCTCATAAGATGTTCCTTCAAAAGCTCGGCAAATTCCCGATTGTCATCCGCTAATATGACTCGGATCTGATTCAATGAAAGACCCTCCTAATCATCCATACCAGTTTCCTTTTTTGCATTCGACAAACGTAAAAATCTTCCTGCAATTCCCGGTACTAATTGCGGAAAATTTGTAAATGTCGTGAAAATGAACGTTTGGTTTTTAAAAGATTCCATTTATGTATTCTAGAATATTCATCACCCTATTGAAGAACCCTATATAAAAAGGAGGTGATAACAATGAGACACCAAACTGACGAGCGTAGCTTGGAACAACGGCAAAAAGAGCGGAAAAACAGACAAAGCTCGCCAGAGCAACCCACCGTAGGACCCACCCATGCTGGCAACAAGAAATTGACAAGTCCTGACCGTCCCTCTACATAATCTCACCGGCCGAATGGTATCTCCATTCGGTTTTATTTTACCGAAACAATGATACCATATATTTTCCGATTAATATTATAATTGTTATTCCAGTTGAATTACAACGTAAAATAATTTAACATATTAAGCATGTCAATTATTGACTTAGTCAAATGTTTTGC
This sequence comes from Laceyella sacchari, assembly GCF_024927925.1. Taxonomy (NCBI): domain Bacteria; kingdom Bacillati; phylum Bacillota; class Bacilli; order Caryophanales; family Thermoactinomycetaceae; genus Laceyella; species Laceyella sacchari. Next base: position 1,328,287 of record NZ_CP103866.1, on the reverse strand, counting down.
CTTGCCACCTAAATTTATAAACAAATGATGATCTATCCCTTATATCAGTCATAGCGTGAGGTGATTATATGAAGATGAAAAAAATTGGCTTAGCTTGGCAAATTTTAATCGGACTCATCCTGGGGATCGCGGTTGGTGCCGTCTTTTATGGTAACCCCAGTATTGAACAATACTTACAACCAATCGGCGACATCTTCTTACGGCTGATCAAGATGATCGTCATTCCCATCGTCGTCGCAAGCATCATTGTCGGCGTCGCTGGTGTAGGGGATATTAAGAAACTTGGCAAAATCGGCGGCAAAACCATTCTCTACTTCGAGATCATCACCACCATCGCCCTCTTGGTCGGGCTTTTGGCAGCCAACATTTTCCAACCCGGCGCCGGGGTCGATATGAAAGCGATTCAAAAAACAGATATCCAAAAATATGTGGATACCACCCATGAAGTGGAAAACCATGGCATGGTTGACACTTTCGTCAACATTGTCCCAACGAACCTGTTCACTTCTCTGGCTGAAGGGGACATGCTGGCCATCATCTTCTTCTCGGTGATGTTCGGTCTCGGGGTTGCCGCCATCGGCGAACGGGGCCAACCGGTATTGCAATTCTTCCAAGGTGTAGCTGACGCGATGTTCTATGTGACCAACACCATTATGAAGTTCGCACCATTCGGCGTATTCGCCCTGATTGGTGTAACCGTATCCAAGTTTGGTTTGCAGTCGCTCATCCCGCTCAGCAAACTGGTCATTTTGGTATATGCAGCAATGCTGTTCTTCGTGCTCGTCGTACTTGGTCTGACAGCCAAATTGTTCGGCATCAATATCTTCTCAATGATTCGCATCCTGAAAGACGAACTGATCTTGGCGTACTCTACATCCAGCTCGGAAACCGTGTTGCCGAAACTGATTGAAAAAATGGAGAAATTCGGTTGCCCCAAAGCGATCACTTCCTTTGTGATTCCGACCGGATACTCCTTCAACTTGGACGGCTCTACATTATATCAAGCGATCGCAGCCATTTTCATCGCGCAAATGTATGGAATCGATCTCACCTTGACCCAACAAGTTACCTTGTTGCTCACCCTGATGGTTACTTCAAAAGGGATTGCAGGGGTGCCTGGCGTTTCTTTCGTCGTACTCTTGGCCACGCTCCATGTAGTGGGAATTCCGCCTCAAGGTCTGGCCTTCATCGCTGGCGTCGACCGCATCATGGACATGGCCCGGACCGTGGTAAACGTCATTGGTAACTCCCTTGCAGCAGTGGTAATGTCCAAATGGGAAAAACAATATGATGAGAAACAAGGCCAATCCTATCTGGCTGAAATAAAACAAGCTGCATAATAAATGTACAAGCCCGTTGCGTTAAGTTTAACCAACGGGCTTGTTTTTTATTAACAGTTCGGCATGCACTTGCTGTAGCCAAGCACCAATCTTCTCCCCGTTTACCACCAAATCGGCCTCAGCGTCAAAATCAGTGGGCTCCCAATTGATGATGACCAGCTTGGCCCCTTGTTCCTTTGCACGAACGGGAAAGAAGTTGGCCGGACTCACTTGCAAGGAAGAACCCAGTACAATCAACAATTCCACTCCGTCAATCAGCGCTTCGGCCCGCGCTACCTCCTGCTCCGGCAAATTTTCCCCAAACAGCACCACCTTCGGGCGGATAAAACCTCCACAAACACACATTGTGCCGGCGTCTGTCTCATACTTTTGCGCGGGGTAGGTCTTCTGGCACTCCATGCAAACGAGCTCCCGCAAGCTACCGTGCAACGCAGCCACCCGCTTGCTGCCCGCCGCTTGATGAAGCCCATCGACATTCTGCGTGACAATCCCATCGATCCAACCTTTCTTTTCCCATTCAGCCAACACCGTATGCCCTTCGTGAGGCTTTACCTTGAGCAAGCCTTTGATCCGCTGGCGATAAAACTGGATAAATGGGTCACGGTGATGAGTCAGCGCATAGGTACTGGCATAATAGGTTGGATCTTTGTCCCGCCACATTCCTTGCTTAGCAGAACGAAAATCCGGCAACCCGCTTTCCGTCGACATTCCCGCACCTGTAAAAATCACCGTTTTGTTCGATTGTCTGATCCACTCGCTGATCAATTTCCTCCGCCTTCCTTTCCCAATTTTCCGTTATTGTAACACAAAAACACAGCGGAACCCGAAAGGGTACCCGCTGAAGTTTGCATCACGCCCGCATCCTGCAACATCCATTCGATAAACGTTCCATAACCAGAAGTCGGATCATTGACGAACACATGAGTTACAGCTCCGACTAATTTACCATTTTGAAGGATCGGGCTACCGCTCATCCCTTGTACAATGCCCCCGGTTTTTTTCAATAAACGCGGGTCAGTTACTTTGATGATTAAGCCTTTGGTTGCCGGATACTTTTGCCGTAGCGCATGCAGGATTTGTATATCAAACGCTTCCACCTTTTGCCCTTCAACGACCGTTAAGATTTTGGCCGGCCCTTCTTTCACCTGATCGGCCAAGGCGACAGGAATCGCCTGTTTTGCTTCGCCTGCTCCGGGCATGTCGCCCAATTGCCCGAATATCCCGAATGGCGTGTTCTTCTTGATATTGCCCAAGACCTGATGCTCCTGGAAGAATATCGCCCGTTTTTCTCCAGGCTCCCCTGATTCCCCTTTTTGAATCGATGTCACACTCGATTGCACGATTTTTCCATCACCCACCCGAATCGGCTGGCCGGTGTCCATGTCGGTGATAACATGTCCCAACGCGCCATATACCTGATGAGCCGGGTCGTAAAAAGTGAGTGTTCCCACTCCCGCCGCGGAATCCCTGATGTAAAGACCCAAACGATACATCTGCTCTTTTTCGTCAAACACAGGTCGAATCGACACGGTTCTCTTCTTCCCATCACGCATGACAACCATGTTTAGCACCCGCTTCTCTTTGCCGGCCTGATTGACGGCATCAGCCACATCCCTGATTTCCTTCACCGGTTTGCCATTCATGCGTACCAAATAATCCCCGACGCGAATATCGGCTTGTTCGGCCGGAGATTTCACTTCTTTATTTTTGGTATGCACCACATGATGCCCCACGACCAATGCCCCATCTGAACGCAATTTGACGCCGATGGATTGTCCTCCCGGTACCACTTTTAACTGGGGATAGACCTGGACATCCACCTGTTTAATCGGCAGCTTCCCAAACAACTTCAAAGTCAGTTGCGTCTTGCCGACCGCTTGCGGCGACAAGGTCATTGGCTGCTTGAGATCAAGCGGCACGCGGGCGTTTGCCGCACCATTCACATGAAGAACAGCTGGATTGGAAACATTAGCCGTAGCTGTTACAGGCATGGAGAGCTGAAGCTTGCGCCATTCTCCCTGAAGGAGACGAATTTCCCGGGGAAAGTTGGTAAATTGACGAAATGTCGTGGTGGTACTTCCCAACATGATGAGAAGCACGAGGAGAAAGCCAAAGAACTTTTTTGCTGAAATCCTGTTCATTTTCATCATCACTCTCCTCAAGCTTCCCGCCTACCCCTCCGCCTAATTCGTGGTCTTTACTAACTTTAAGTTAACCGCGCCCTTGGGCTTTTATGTTCGACAAATGCTTCCTCCCCAACATAAAAAATGCCTTTGACCGACCAAAGGCATCCCCCTTGAATTCGATCAACGGCATTTATCCATAACGCTTCACTTTTTCAGCCAAACGGATCATCTCTTCCGCGTGTTGCATCGTGCGGTTGGTCACTTCCACTCCACCTAACAACCGGGCCAACTCCATGGTGCGGCCGCGACGGTCGAGGCGATCCACTTTGGTACACGTTTTATCCTCTTTTAGCTCTTTGGAAATATAAAAATGATGATCTGCCATACAGGCCACTTGCGGCAGGTGGGTAACGCACAAGACTTGATTTTGTCTGGCGACCACCGCGATTTTCTCAGCAATCGCCTGGGCCGCTCGTCCGCTCACCCCAGTGTCGATTTCATCGAAGACCAAGGTGTCCGCACTGTCGGTGGCGGTAAAAATGCATTTTAGTGCCAGCATGATCCGTGACAATTCCCCGCCGGAGGCAATTTTGGTGAGAGGCTTGAGCGGTTCGCCCGGATTGGGTGCGATTTGGAATTCCACCATATCCTGCCCATGTGGCAACAGTTCATTCGCTTGGTATGTTTCAGAATAAAAAGCCACATGAAATACGGTTGAAGCCATATTCAGATCAGCCAGTTCTTGCTCCACTTTGGTTTCCAGTTGGGCAGCAGCTTCTTTGCGCAATTGGGTCAGTGTTTTAGCCAACGCATAAAGGTCGGTTTCCGCGGAAGCAATCTTCTCTTCCAATTCAGCCACAGATTCTTCTCGATGTTCCAGTTGACTCAATTCCTGACGAACCTTGTCCCCGTAAGCCAGAATTTCCTCGATCGAATCGCCGTACTTCCGCTTCAGCTGCTTAATCAAGTGCAAGCGCTCTTCCACCTCATTCAGACGACCCGGATCATATTCAAACGCATCCCGGTAACGACCAATGGCGCGCGCTGCCTCTTCCAGCTGATAATAAGCGGATTGAGCGCTTTCCAACAAACCGCTAAGCGACTCATCCACTTCCGCCATTCCTTCCAAATGCGTCAACGCTTCCTGCACCTGCTCCAATCCGCCTTGTTCGCCGTTTAAGTGTTGATAAGCGTGAGTGGTATGCATCATCAGTTTTTCGGCGTGAGCCAGGCGGCTGCGCTCTTGCTCAAGTTCTTCCTCCTCGCCCGGCACCAATGCCGCGGCTTCAATCTCTTGTGCCTGAAACTGCAACATATCCACACGGTACGCCAAGTCCTGCTGATCCATACGATAGCGAGCCAATTCTTTCTTGAGCGCCTGATATTCTCGGAACCGGGCTTGATACTGCTCCCTGAAGGCGATCACTTCTTTCCCCGCAAACGTATCCAGCCAGGACAAATGCTCTTCTACGCGCAAGAGGGCTTGGTGTTCATGCTGTCCAGAAATGTCCAACAGCGTCTGCCCCATCTGTTTGAGCATGGCAAGCGTGATCATACGGCCATTGATTCGGCAGACGCTTTTACCGTTTGCGGTGATTTCCCGGCGGATGATTAAGGTGTCTAACTCATCAGCGGCAAAACCCCACTCCTGGAGCAACGCATAGGCAGGATGGGAAGCAGATACTTCAAACACAGCTTCGATCTCCGCCTTGTCCGCGCCGTACCGCACAAATTCTGCAGAGGCGCGCCCACCGATCACCAATCCGAGTGCGTCAATCAAAATAGACTTACCGGCACCCGTTTCGCCCGTCAAAACATGAAAACCTTCACTCAATTGCAGCCGAACCTCTTCAATGATCGCAAATTGGCGAATAACGAGTTCTTTGAGCATCTCTTCCTATCGCCCCTTATACCAGATCCAAGAAGCGTTGCACTAGCTCTGGTGCTTTTTCTTTCGAACGGCAAATAATCAATATGGTGTCATCTCCCGCCAGTGTCCCCAATAACTCATCCCAATCCAGATGATCCATCAAAGCAGCGATCGCATGAGCGTTGCCCGGCAATGTCTTCAATACGATCAGATTTTCACTCGCATCAATGGAGACAAACGATTCCTGCAAGGTGCGCTTCAGTTTTTTGAGCGGATTGATCCGCTTGTCTTCAGACGGCACTGAATATTTATAGATTCCCTTGGAGGTGGGCACTTTCACCAACTGCAATTCCTTGATATCCCGGGAAACAGTGGCTTGCGTTACGTTATAACCCGCCTTCTTCAGCTCTTCCACCAATTCGTCTTGGGTTTCTATCTCCTTCATGCTGATGATTTCACGAATCTTAATATGACGCTGAGCCTTCATCACTTTCCTCCTACCCTACTGTCCACACTTTCTCCTTGAAGTTTTTTCCTAACCACTTCAAAAAAAGAACGGTCTTGCCATTTGATCAGGTGTGCGGGAGTGCGGGAGCGTTTCACCCGCACTACGTCCCCTTCCCTCAAACAATATCCGATCTGCCCGTCGATGGTAATCGCCATTTCGCGATGGACGGCGGAAACATGGATTTCCAACACCGCTTCTGCAGGAAGAACCATGGGCCGCGATGTTAGGGTGTGAGGGCAAATCGGTGTCAGCAAAAGCACCTGTATGCCCGGATAAACAATCGGCCCTCCGCAAGAAAGCGAATACGCCGTTGACCCGGTTGGCGTGGACACGATCAAGCCATCACCGGAATATGTCCCCAGAAACATCCCATCCATATAAGCCGTACATTGGATCATCCGTCCGAACGAACCTTTGGAAATGCCAATGTCATTCAGAGCAATTCCCGTTTCGACTACCTCGTTGCCACGCAACACCTCAGCTTCAAGCATCAGCCGCTGTTCAATGGTATAATCCTCATTCAACACACGGTCGACGGTCATAGACAGATCATCCGGCTCCGCTTCCGACAGAAAACCTAGCTGTCCCAAGTTGAACCCCAAGATCGGCAATCCCGCCGCGGCAAAACGCCGGGCCACGCCGAGGAGCGTCCCGTCCCCTCCCAACACGAAAACCAATTGCACGCGTTCGGTAAATCGCTCCAATTCCAACCCAAGATCCGGCCGTTCTAATCGCATGGCCAAAGCGTTGTCCACAAGGACTTCAGCCCCGCGTTCCTCCAAGAGGTGAACCAATCGCTCCGCTACTTGCACACTCTTCGATTTGCTTTGGTTCGCTGTGATGCCGATGGTTTTCAACAGTTCCACCTCTATCTCTCAAATCCGTCAGAATAGTATCAACCACAACAAAAGCGCACCCAAACCTATACCGCCGTACACCGCTAACCCAGCTCGCGACCGTTTGGCGTGAAACGGCAACTCTGGCACATCAAAAAAAATGCGCTTGACCGTTCTTTTTTCACGATCGACGTATAACAAGCCATCAGGTTGACACAACAGATAATACGCGAGGAAAAAGTCGCGCAATCCAGCACCTGACAACCGCAGAGGCTTTCGTTGCCTCGCCACGATTACAATATAACATTCCTCGTCTTGTCTGGCGATATAATCAATGTACAGGCGGCTCTCATATTCCTTGTCATCCATCTCGATCGAAAGAGGGATTCTCTCTTTGCCGCCTATGACTTCATACCCGTTTTCCCTCAACAGATCAGGCACTTCTCCCCGGAATTCCTCCTTTGGCTCCGAGGGAGAATTGCCCCTGAAGCGCGGTATGAATTGGGTGGCGATTAAATACAAGATGGCGCCCAATATCAGAAAAAGAACGAGGGTATCTCCAGGTTGTTGGGCCATTCCCCTCCCCCCTTTTCCTAATTATTCGCATCAAGGGCGCAGAACCCTGCCACCAATAAGAGATTAGCGGGATCTGCCACCCAGCTTATGGGCGCCTCGTGCTTCCTTTAGAATCTGTTATGGGCCGCCGTTACAACTTGCGCGATATCTTCGGACAAGTCGCCTGGCGTCACGGCCTCTTCCAAAACCAAGTAACCGAGAAACTCGATGTTCCCTTCGCCTCCTTTGATCGGAGAAGGGGCCAACCCCCGCACATCAAAGCCAAGCTCAGTGGCCATCTGCACAAAACGGCTTAATACCTGTCGGTGAACGGCTGGGTCCTTGACGATTCCCTTTTTGCCCACTTGTTCTTTGCCGGCTTCAAATTGCGGCTTGATCAGCGCAATCACTTCCCCTTGTGGTTGCAACAGCTTTTTCAGTGTCGGCAAGATGTGTTTAAGGGAAATGAAAGACACATCGATCACCGCAAAGTCAGGAGTCGCTCCTTTGAGGTCTTCTGGTTCAAGGTATCGGAAATTGGTGCGCTCCATCACGATCACACGTTCGTCTTGGCGCAATTTCCAAGCCAATTGTCCATATCCGACATCGATGGCGTACACTTGTTTTGCCCCATTTTGCAACGCACAATCAGTGAAACCACCCGTGGATGCCCCGATGTCTAGCACCACGCGTTGCTCCATTTGAATCGGAAAAACCCGCAGGGCTTCTTCCAGCTTCAACCCACCGCGAGAAACATATGGATGAAGCTCGCCTTTCACCTCAATCACGGCATCAACGGGGATTTTCATCCCCGCTTTGTCCACCCGTTCATTATTCACCAATACAAGGCCGGCCATAATGGAGCGTTTCGCTTGTTCACGACTTGCAAAATGGCCTTTATTCACAAGCAATATGTCAAGACGTTCTTTTTCCACTTGCAACCCTCATGCTTTCTGGATTTTTTGCGCAACGTGTCGCCGCACTTCTTCGGCGATTGCGTCAGGTGTAAGCCCCACCTCGGCGCGTTGCTCGGCAATGCTGCCGTGTTCTACATAATAATCTGGCACACCCAACACTTTTACAACCATCCCAACTTGTTCCTGAGCGGCGTAGTATTCCAATACGGCGCTACCAAATCCACCCGCGATGCAAGCCTCTTCCACCGTAAACACCGGAATCTGCTCCCGCGCCAACTCATCCAGGCACTCCGTGTCGAGCGGTTTTGCAAACCGAGCGTTGATCACGCGAGCTTCAATGCCGTCAGCCGCCAAGCGCTCACTTGCGGCCAAAGCGATGGGCACCATGTTGCCGAACGCCAGAATCGCCACATCATTCCCTTCCCGCACACATTCTGACTTGCCGATCGGAATGGTGCGGAATTCCTCATCCATAGGCACGCCTACCCCAGCTTCTTTGGAATAGCGGACAGCAATGGGGCCATCATGGTTTACCGCCGTATACAACATGTGCTGCAATTCATTTTCGTCTTTCGGCATCATGATGACCAAGTTCGGTTGGTTTCGCAAGAAGCTGATGTCGTAGATCCCTTGGTGCGTCTCACCATCCTCGCCGACAAAGCCGGCCCGGTCAATGGCAAAGACCACAGGTAAGTTCTGGCGGCACACGTCATGCACCACTTGGTCGTAGCCACGCTGCAAGAAAGTAGAATAAATGGCCAACACCGGCTTGATCCCTTGTGTTGCCAAACCGGCGGCAAAAGTGACCGCATGTTGTTCAGCAATTCCCACATCGAAACACCGATCAGGATAAGCCGCTTGAAACTTCTCCAATTTGGAGCCCGTCAACATCGCGGGCGTCACAGCCACAATTCGCTCATCGTTCGCTGCCAAACGAACCAAAGTGTCTCCAAACACCGCTGGGTACGCAGGCGCCCCGCCCGCTTTTTTCTGGAACGCGCCCGATTCGATTTTGTATGTGCCGACGCCGTGATACACAACAGAATCATTTTCAGCGGGTTTGTAGCCATATCCTTTTTTGGTCACGACGTGAACCAACACCGGCCCTTTTGTTTTGCCGGCCAATCGCAAGCTCTCCATCAATTCGTCCAGCTTGTGGCCATTCACAGGACCGATATAGGTAAATCCGAGAGTTTCAAACAGGACACCAGAGACGACTAGATATTTCAAGCTATCTTTGATCCGCTCCACCGTTTTGGCAAAAGGTGCGCCTACCGTGGGGATCTTCATAAGCAGCTGTTCTACTTCTTCTTTGATTTTGTTGTAACTTTTGTTGGTCCGCAAGCGCGCCAAATGGTTGTGCAACGCGCCCACGTTAGGACTGATCGACATCTCGTTGTCGTTCAAGATGACCATCAGATCTTTCTTGGTTTCGCCGATGTGGTTCAACGCCTCCAGCGCCATTCCACCTGTCAGAGCCCCATCACCGATGATGGCGATCACTTTATTGTCCTCGCCTTTGAGGTCACGGGCTGTAGCCATCCCCATCGCACCAGACAGGGATGTACTACTGTGCCCTGTTTCCCACACATCGTGTTCACTTTCCCGCATTTTCGGGAATCCACACAATCCTTTGTATTGCCGCAAGGTGGGAAACATCTCCCGGCGATTTGTCAAAATTTTATGCACATATGCTTGATGCCCCACGTCCCACAACATTTTGTCCCGTGGACTGTCAAACAAATAATGCAGGGCGATGGTCAACTCAACCACGCCCAGATTGGACGCCAAATGGCCTCCTGTTTTGGATAAACTCTCTATAAGAAATTGACGGATTTCCTCTGCTAATTTCGGCAATTCTTCCACAGACAACCGTTTAAGTTGATCCGGAGAATTAATCTGTTCGAGGAGCACGGATAACGCCTCGCTTTCGCTTTCTTTTCTTATTCGATTTCACATGAAACAAAGACAGTCGAAACTGTCGGTTTATCCAATAAAAAAATTTACCAACCCTGAATATGATCTGATTGGAATAATGAATGGATAAGGTCTTGCCGAGCGCCTTTCCCCCAACAGTCAGCGCGGAGATGAGCGAAACCAACACGATATCGACCGCCCCGCTACTTAGCTTTAATTCTGGGAAAGATATCACAAATGAAGCCACCACGGCAACAGCGACTGCACCACTGATCACTCCACTGATATCGCCAACCACGTCATTGCAGAAGTTGGAGAATTGGTCTGCCCGCCTCACGATGCCAATGGCTTCTTTGGCTCCGGGAATCTTTTGGGCCGCCATGGCGTGAAGCGGTTTCTCAGAAGCGGCCGCAGCGGCGATGCCCAACATGTCAAATCCGATCCCGATCGCCACAATCATCAGCAGGACCATCATCCCCCCACCCCAGGACATCCCTCGAAGCACGGTTTGGGAAGAGACGGTCAAAATACAGGCGATAAATGCGGATATCAGACTGACAGTAATCGCCCAGCGCATAGATTTTCGGAGTAATGAAACCATCAGGTAAAAATCCCCTTCATCCCCAACATTCCAGAAAAATGCCGGTCTCATGATGGACCGGTTTTCGCAGCTTAACTCTTCATCCCTATGTAATTTCCCCGGTTTTCAACCCTATATGTGAGAAGAGTGGCGACAACCTAGGTAAACTCTGCGGCTTAGGTCCAGTAGGCTTTCCCAAAGGGGTATCCCGATCGTCGCCGATCTGGCGGTTTCCCTTTACAACCCCTCTCGGCACCGTCACCGAATGCCGGACTGGACTGCCACTCAGTCCGCACTTTAATCCCTAGATGGCCATGCCTTTTTGGCAAACAGTCTAGGAGTTTTCCTCAACAGCCCGTTCCAGTCTCCTAGCCTCTTTTGCAACAGAGCTTTCAACCGCGTTCCGCTTTGAAGCGGAGCACGATATCCCCACCCTGTCACTCAAGGCAGGCTACGCTACACCCAGTTGATCCCGAGATGCAGGTTCATACCCCAAGCCGTCGTTCCCGCATGAGAGCGTACACGACGAACATTGGGCCTCCGCGGAAGAAGGGTCAACGCCCGCATGCCATTGCGGATCGCCCTTCAACCTTAACTCTCAGCATCAGCCCATAGCTGGGCGCCACAAGCCAACACCAAGAACTTCATCGATGTGCCCTTTAGCGGATTTTTAGGCCCGCCTTCAGAGGTGGTGGGCTGACTAGAATACTGCGCCACTCTTCAGTAGTACATTTTATTATAGCATAAGCTTATCGCCTTAGCACCTTGCAGAACTTACCTGTCGCGAGCCAAAAGATAGTCGGCAATTTGAAGCAACCGCTCCGGATTGATCCCATCATGCCCGATGATGGCGTTTTTGGCTTGCTCGGTTATTTCATTGAGTCGCTTTTTAGACTCCTCCAGCCCGAGCAAAGCGGGATACGTAGATTTTTGATTGGCTTCGTCACTACCAACCGGCTTGCCGATCAGCACAGCATCTCCGATGACATCCAAAATATCGTCTTGAATTTGAAACGCCAATCCCAACCGATACGCATATCGGGTCAAAGCCGCCAAAGCCTCTTCATCTGCGCCAGCTACCATCGCTCCTGCACGTACAGAAAACGCGATCAGGTCTCCCGTTTTCCGGTGGTGAATGCTTTCCAGTTCAGCCAGCGTCACCGTGCGCCCTTCGCCTAGCAAGTCGTCCACCTGACCGCCAACCATGCCTTTGGCACCTGCAGCCACGGAGGCTTCATTGATCAGCGCCAAAGCCACTTCCGGTGCAACTCCCGTTTCTCCTGCCGCGCGGGCCATAATCCCGAACGCTTCCGTCAGCAAGGCGTCACCCGCCAATATCGCGTGCGCTTCGCCATAGACTTTATGATTTGTCGGCATACCACGGCGCACATCATCATCATCCATTGCTGGCAAATCATCATGTATCAGGGAATAAGTGTGAATCATTTCAATGGCACAAGCGAAAGGCAACGCTTGCTGAGTGTTTCCCCCAAGCGCTTCCACTGTCGCCAAGACAAGAACAGGCCGAAAACGCTTACCTCCGGCTAAAAGAGAATACCGCATGGCATCCTTCAAAACAGAAGGAATCCCTTCTAATCCGGCTGTGTAATCGTCAAGGGCCTGATGTACGAGCTTGGCTTTTTCTCTCATGTAGCTTTGTATCTGCACCTAATCCAAGTCCTCCTCTGCCACAAACGGTTTTTTTATCCATTCCCCGTTTTCTTGCATCAACATTTCCACCTGTTGTTCGGCCCACTCAAGCTTTTTCCCGCAGAGGTGGGAAAGCTTCATCCCCTCATCGAACAACTGGATGGCCTGTTCCAGGGGTGCGTCTCCCCGTTCCAACAGCTGCACCACTTCTTCCAGCCGCTCCAACGCCTTCTCAAAGGGGAGCGACTCCAGTTGCGTCAGATCGATTGGATCACTCATCGCCATTTGCCTCCGATCTCCAAACTTGACATTTGAGTTGGCCGTCAGCCACCCGTACCCGGATCAGATCTCCAGGCCGGACTTGTTGCCTTGATTTCACCAACTCACCGTTTGCGTGTCGGTACACGAGCGAATAGCCGCGTTGCATCACTTTGAGCGGACTTAGGGCGTCCAATTGAGCCACCAATGCTAGATGCTTCTGGCGCATACCGTTTAACTGTTGCAACATCGCCTGGCGCTGATTGCGCTCCAAGACGGCGACGCGTTCACGCAGTTGTCTGATCCGTTCTTGGGGATGATGCGCGGCCAACCGGACACGCTCATTTGCCAAGCTTTGGCGTTTCTCCCGGACAAGCTGCACCATGGCACGCTCCAATCTAGCCTCCAACTCATCGCGCCGTTGCACGTATTGGTGCAAACGGGCATGGGGATATTTAAAAATCGGTCGATCCACGCTTTTCTCCAACCGCTCACGAGCCCGATCAAGTACAGCCATTTGCGCCCGTAACAACCGTTGAGATAGCAATGCGACCCGCGCTTTCAGATCTTCCACATGGGGGACCACCAGCTCAGCAGCGGCGGTTGGTGTCGCCGCTCGCACGTCAGCCGCAAAATCACTGATCGTCACGTCTGTCTCATGACCCACTGCGGAAATCACGGGTACCTGAGAACGATAAATGGCGCGGGCCACGATCTCTTCATTAAACGCCCACAACTCCTCAAGCGAACCGCCGCCCCGCCCCACGATCAACACATCTGCTTCCAGGTGCAGGTTCATCCGGTCAATCGCCGCTGCGATCTCCGAAGCCGCTTTTTCCCCCTGAACCGACACAGGATGCAACAAAATGCGCGTGAGGGGATAGCGGCGGCGCATCGTCGAGATAATGTCGCGCACCGCCGCTCCATGTGCGGAAGTGATCACGCCAACGGTTCTGGGAAACGCGGGAATAGCTTTTTTCGGGGCATCAAACAACCCTTCAGCAGCCAACTGCTCTTTCAAGCGCTGAAACGCCACATGCAAGTCGCCCACTCCGCTCAAACGCATGTCTTGGGCGTAAAGTTGCAAGCTTCCACTTTTTTGATAGATGGAAACATAACCCTTGACCAGCACCCGGTCCCCATTTTTGGGGACAAATCGCAAGCGGCGATTGTTGCCTGCGAACATCACTGCATTCAGGGTGGCATTTTCATCTTTCAAAGTGAAATACATGTGGCGGCTATGGGTGTGTTGCGAGAAATTGGAAATCTCCCCTTCCACCCACACCCCTTTTAAGCTATCGTCGTCTTCCAGCTTGCGGTAAAGATGTTGAACCAAATCCGTTACCGACCAACGTTCGGGTTCACGGATCATCATCTTCCCTCACTTTGTCTGTAAGAATGAGTAAAACCTTTTCTCACCTTATCATGTTCTGCGGCTACCGTCCATGCCTATTTGCCAATTCTTTTGGCCGCTTCTACCGTGTTGCGCATCAACATGGCAATCGTCATCGGGCCTACCCCGCCCGGAACAGGAGTGATGGCGGAAGCGATCTCCTTAACTTCGTCAAACTTGACATCACCAACCAGTTTCCCCTCATGGCGGTTAACACCAACGTCAATGACTACCGCACCCGGTTTAACATGCTCGGCAGTCAGCATCTCCGGCCGCCCTACTGCCGCGATCACTATATCGGCCTGCTTGGTATGGGAAGCCAAATCAGCCGTCCGGGAATGACACATGGTGACAGTGGCGTCAGCACGTTGGAGAAGCAGGGAGATCGGTTTGCCCACAATATTGCTCCGACCGACGACAACGGCGTGCTTTCCAGCGATTGGTACGCCGCTTCGTTGCAATAAATGCATGATGCCATGAGGCGTGCAAGGCAAAAGTGCTTCTTGGCCAATAACCATGTTGCCAACGTTGACTGGTGTAAATCCATCCACATCTTTGGCGGGAGAAATGGTAGCAATCACCTTGTCCGGATTGATATGATCTGGCAATGGCAATTGTACCAAAATCCCATGGATGGCAGGGTCGACATTGAGCGTTTCGATTAGCTCCAACAGCTCTCGTTCGGAAATAGACGATTCGCGGCGGATTAGCTGGGAGTTGATTCCCACTTCTTCAGAAGCGCGAATTTTCCCTTTCACATAGGATTCCGATGCTGGATGATTGCCTACCAACACCACTGCAAGGCCTGGAATCAAGCCTTTTTCCTTTAATTTAGCCACTTCGATTTTCAATTCGCTACGCAATTCTTTTGCGATTGTTTTTCCGTCGATAATGGTTGCCGTCATTTTATCCACATCCTTATTTCTTAACATTAATAGCAATTTCACTCATTAATGTTCAGTTTATCCTGTTCACTCTTGGATGTAAAGATAAAATGAGAGGGGGGGCACCCCTCCCTCTTATGAGTTGATCTCTTGATTGTCCACTTGCTGTTGGGGAGGGAGATCAGCAACCAACCGCCCTAACACCCCGTTGACAAAACGGCCAGATTCAACACCGCCAAACGCCTTGGCCAAATCGACCGCCTCATTTAAAATAGCGGCTCGCGGCGTGTCCACTTCATGCATCAACTCATAGACCGCCAACCGCATGATCGCCCGATCCACGGAAGAGATGCGGGAGAGTGACCAGCCTTCCTTTAAATGACGTTCAATCATCGGATCAATGGTAGCCTGGTGCTCCCTCACCCCTTGCGCCAGACGGAGGTAAAATGCCTGATCTTCCTGTTCCAGCTTTTCACCTCGCGTCCGGATCACATCCGTCTCTTCATCGGGATGAAACTCACATTCGTACAATGCTTGAATCACTCTTTCACGTGCGATTCTTCTGCTCATTAAAACCTTCCTCCAAAAAGAAGCCCGAGCAGTGTCTGCCCGGTCCCATAATTTTGCGCATCCATATTATCGAGCTTGTTTGATCGGCCGTCGCGCATCAAAGCGGTGCCTGCCTCATTCGTATTTTGCCCAGAGAAACACCGTCTCTTGCATGGTTCTCGACTCTACGCGCGCGGGAAAGAGTGAAAGGATTTTCACTCGGATTTCTCCGGCGGCATCTTGATCCCATCTACGCGAACAATTACTTTATCGACTGTCAAACCGGTCATGCTCTCTACTGCCGTCTTCACTTGCTCTTGGATTTCGCGGCCCACATCTGGAATATGGAAACCATATTGTACCACAACCGCCAAGTCAATCGTAAGTTGGTCTTCCAGATCAACGCGAATTCCTTTCTTCAGGTTTTTACGTCCCAGCAGTTGGTTGATGTCCCCAACAACCCCTCCGCTAAGGGTGATCACACCGTCCACCTGGGAAGCTGCGATGCCCGAAATCAATTGAATCACTTCTGGAGCGATCTCTACTTTGCCAAGTTGGTTCGCGTCGTTTTGGTACAAATCACTCATGCCGATCCTCCTCGTTTAAATTAGTCTTCTCCAAGAATTGGATATGGAAGTCACCTGACACAAAGTTGGGATGGTTCAACACCTTCAGATGGAACGGAATGGTCGTGTGCACGCCATCGATCGCAAATTCTTTGAGCGCGCGGTTCATACGTTCGATTGCCTCCTGCCGGTCTTTCCCCCAAACGATCAGTTTGGCCACCATCGAATCATAAAATGGGGAAATTTGATACCCTTGGTAACAGGCGCTGTCAATGCGCACGCCATTTCCGCCCGGAGGTAGGTAGAATTGGATCTTACCCGGAGACGGCATGAAGTTTTTGTCCGGCCGCTCCGCATTGATCCGGCATTCAATCGACCAACCGTCGAAACGAATGTCTTCCTGTTTCCATTTTAATTTTTCTCCGGCGGCAATGCGAATCTGTTCTTTGACCAAATCGATTCCAGTGATCAACTCGGTCACCGGATGTTCCACTTGAATCCGGGTGTTCATCTCCATGAAATAAAAATTACCGTCTTTGTCCAGCAAGAATTCGACTGTCCCCGCACCGGAGTATTGTACAGACTCCGCCGCTTTCACTGCTGCCTCACCCATACGGGAGCGCAAATCTTCACTCAGCGCTGGAGAAGGCGCCTCTTCGATCAGTTTTTGGTAGCGGCGCTGGATGGAGCAATCCCGCTCACCCAAATGAATCACATTGCCGTAATTGTCAGCCAGCACCTGAATTTCAATATGGCGGGGCTCAACCAAAAATTTCTCCAGATAAACACCGGAGTTTCCGAAGTTGGCTTCCGCTTCCTTTTGCGCCAAGGTGATTGCACGCGTAAGCTCTTCTTCGTTGTAAACGACACGCATTCCTTTACCGCCGCCACCTGCTGTCGCTTTCACAATAACAGGGTACCCGATCTCTGCCGCGGTTTTGGCCGCTTCTTCCAGATCATCGATCACGCCTTCAGTCCCGGGAACGGTCGGCACTCCCGCCTCTTTCATGGTCTCGCGCGCCGTGGTCTTATCCCCCATCTTAACAATCGCTTCTGGCGAAGGGCCGATGAAAGTGATGTTGCATGCCGTACACAATTCCGCAAAATCGGCGTTCTCCGCCAAAAAACCATAGCCAGGGTGGATGGCGTCTGCTCCCACCAAGGTCGCCGTGCTCAGCAGGTTAGTCATGTTTAGATAGCTGTCTCGAGCCGCCGCCGGGCCAATGCAATACGCTTCATCCGCCAAAGTCACGTGCAACGCATCGCGATCCGCTTCTGAATAGACGGCGACGGTGCTGATCCCCAGTTCGCGGCAAGCGCGGATGATGCGAACGGCAATCTCACCGCGGTTTGCGATTAAAATTTTATTAAACATAGCGTAAACCTCCTCCCTTGGCCTAAGTTGTTTTCACCAGGAACAGAGGCTGGCCGAACTCAACCAACTGACCGTTTTCGACGAGAACTTTCACAATCGTTCCACGCACTTCGGCTTCGATCTCATTCATCAACTTCATCGCCTCCACGATGCAGACGACCGTATCCCCATTTACCGTATCGCCTTCTTTCACATAAGGGTCTGCATCCGGAGCCGGAGCGCGGTAGAAGGTTCCCACCATGGGCGAAACGATTTTATGTAGATTGGCATCGTCTACCTCTTCCTCTGCTTTAGCGGGCGCTGCCACTTGAGGCTCTTTTGGAGACGCAGGTACTTCCTGAACGGGCGCCGGAGCCGGAGCTTGTGGAACAACACTTGCCGGAGCTTGTGGCGCAACAGCCATAACAGGAGCCCCTGATTTTTTGATGGTAACTTTTGTACCTTCTTTATCAATTTCAAATTCTTCAATGCTCGACTCATCAATCAACCGAATCAGTTCACGGATTTCATGCATTTTAAATGCCATTGCCTATCACTCCTTGTATTGTCTTGGCAAGGATACTCAAGTATGATAATAACGCTAATAGCATACCGTTTTTTTAGTGGTTTGACCACCCCTTGAGCATAAACGGAGCCCCATCGACCCTCTGCCTTTTAAAGCCTTGCGGGTGAGTTGACAGCTCCACACATTCATCCTACTTGTTTCTTTTCCTAATATCAACTATTAAGACCAGATACTAATCCAAAGCCCTCTCTTTCCCCATATCTCATGTTGTTAATACATTTGTAAAACATTTCACTTGCAACTATCTTCCCCTCAATTTGACCAACGAGTATAATAAAAAAGTCATCCCATTTCCCCTCCAAATGAAAATGTAGCCTTATTGCTAAGAGCCGGTTTCCGTGAAGGAAACCGGCTCTTTTCCACTTTATTTGCGATAGGCGACCGATACATTGAGCGGAGAAACGTTGAGATGTTGTTTCACCAAACTGATCAGTCCAACCACTTGCTTTCTGCTTAGATGCTCAGTCTGTACGACGACATCGACATGCGGACTGTTGCTTACCACCACGGCATCACGGTACCCCTCTTTGCGAATCAGTTCTTCCAGCACCGTTTCCGCATTGTCCACTTTCATCAGTTCTTCAATTTTCGCATTGGCTTCCCGCAGTTCTTTTTCGGAAGCATCTGGATTGGTCAGCACTTTCATGTATTCTTCTACCATCTTCTGGCGCAACGTGCTCCGTTGCAATTGGTATCCGACAAAATAATCGTCTTGGTCTTTCTTGTTCAGTTTATCCTTGGAGCTGTTTGCCGACGCTGGTTGATGGATTGGTTTAATATTGACGTCCACATCACCCGCCGGCTCCACTTGTTTGGCCGCTTGCCGAACCGGCTCCACAGGTCCCGTCACAATATAATAAGCTGACAGTACCACCATGATGGATAACATCGTCACCAACCAAACCGTTTGTTTGTTCACTGACATGCACAATTCCCCCTTATCCTTTTGGCAAAACAGAAATGCGGTGCATGGGAATGTCCAATGTGCGCTGGACAGCCTCGATCACGATGGCCTTGACTTGCAGATTTTCCACTCCGCGCGCTACAACCAGCACACCCCGGACTTTGGGTTTCAACTTCTTCACAACCACTGGCCTTTCACCGTCATCATTGCGATAATACGCAGTCTTTCTGTCCCTCGTGTTTTGGGTGATTGAACGGTTCCCTCCCGTTTTATCCCGTTCCGTCGTCACTTGCTCCGATTGCCGTTCATCGATTTGCACCACTTCCTCCTCCGTGGAATCAAGGTTGACAATCACTGAAACATCATCCACGCCGACGATTTTGCCCAGCACTTCCGACAACTGCTGTTCCACTTCCCGTTCATACTGTTGCATCGACGACATGGGATGGTTCACTTGCGGTTTCGCAGTCGCGGGCATCACCCCCTCCGGCTCCGGTTGGACGGCGCTTTCTTTGACTCCCACAAATGAGGAAACCAACATGATGGCCACGCCGGCCCCTCCCAAGATCACCATCCAGCCCAGCTTGCTTTTTTGCTTGTCGCTGCTCGCCAATTTCTGTTCCAACTGCTTCAGCCATTTGAACAACACGCTACACCTCCCCGCACCTACAATGCATCCACTGTCACCTGAACTTGTTCTTGCCGCACATGCCAAGCATCCGACAAGTAATTGGCGATGTCCTGGGCTAGCTTGTTCCCCGCTTGGTTCTCCTTGGGCGAAGCAGGCTCCCTTTCGCCGACCGAAATGTACACCGGTTGAACCGGTTTGCCTCCCATCTGATGAGGTGAAATGGCAGACGCGCTAGCCCTCACGTGGATGTGCTTGATTTCGGCCATCCCCTTCGGTCCCGTTTGTAGCGTCACATTCGATTCCATCACTTCCACTCCAAACTTTTGCTCCACCTGTTCCTTGATGCTCAGCTCCATTTGCTTTGACGATTGCTCTTGTATCAAGCGATCTTGCGTGGTTTTCAGCCTTTCTCCCTGCTCTCGAATTTGCTGCAACGATGCCAATCTTTCTCCATGCGACGCATGGGTAAACGCCAACGCGGACAAATCGTATTTTTCCGACAACAATTGGAAAATCGGCGTCAGTATCGCCATGATGATCAGCAATCCCATCACCAGCTTGACATAGCGATCCAAGGCGTTGTTGGGCAACAGCAAATCAATAAATGTTGCAATCAGCACCAAGATGATGATTTGTTTGAGCCATTCGCTTATCCATTCGATCACTTTGGGTCACCTACCTCATCATCACCGAGACGTTGCCCGAAGCGACGATTATCGTGATAGCCAAGAAAAACATCAGGCCGACGGTTGCTAAAGCGGCGAAAATGTATATGAGCGTGCGGCCAATGGTACTCAGACTCTCAATGATGGGACTGTTTCCCAAAGGTTGCATCACCGCCGCTGTGAAATTATAAATGAAAGCGAGCGACAAGATTTTCAACGCGGGAAATGCACAGATAAACAGCAAGATCAGCACGCCGGCCAGGCCAATCGTGTTTTTGACCAGCAAAGAAGCGCCCATTACCGTATCCGCCGCTTCGGATATGGTGCGACCAATCACCGGAATAAAATTCCCCGTGATATATTTAGCTGTGCGCAACGTGACCCCGTCCGCAATGGAAGCAGTGGCCCCTTGGATAGAAATCACACCAAGGAAAATAGCCAACAACCCACCCAGTACCGACACACTGATTTTCCGCAACAAACTGGCCAATTGATTCACCTTGTACTTCTCAGACAGACAACTCACTATGCTCAGAATGGCGGATAAAAAAAGCAACGGAAAAACAATGGTGTAGATGAATGTGCCAATCGTATGGATCATGAACACAATCAACGGATGGAATAAAGCAACCGAGCCGATGTTGCCCATGGACACCAAGAGGGTGAGCATCATCGGCACCAACGCTAGCATGAAATCGATCATGCGACCAATTGCCGTTTTAGCCGAATCAACCGCCACATGAAAGCTGTTGGCCGCCAAGATGATCAGCACCATGAACACGATGGCGTAAGCCACCTTGCTTACCTGGTTCTGCTCAAAAGCCGTTTGCAATGTCCTCAACAACATGCTCAATACAGTCAACACCACAATCGTGCCGAGTAGCTTTCCATTGTACAAAATTTCATGAAAGAAAAAGCGGACGAATCCCATCAGCACCTGTTCCAATGACAACTCTTTATTGGGTGACAGTAACAAATCAAACAAACTTTGTCCCTGTCCCCCTCCTAGATATTCACCGTAATCCCCTTTGAGCTGTTTCCAAAAGGTGTCCACTTGCTCCACTTGCGTTTGGTTCAATTGTTTTCGTACCAATTGATCAATAACAGAAGAGCCACTTTCTTCTTCGGCGGCAAAAACCGAAGGGCGTATCAGCAGAAGAAAAAGGCACAGAAATGAAAAGATCCAAGCGATTCGTTTCATCTATCTTCATCCTTACGCAGGCAAAATTCGGATGACCGTCTCAATAATCACCGTGATAATCGGGATTGCCATCACCATGATTAACACTTTCCCAGCCAGTTCGATTTTGGAAGCGATCGCTTCTTGCCCGGCATCCCTGGTCACTTGCGCGCCGAATTCCGCGATGTAGGCGATGCCGATAATTTTGAGAATCGTTTCCAAAAACAGGTCGTTTACTCGCGCTTGGTGAGCCAAACTTTGCAACACCCCCAGCACCTCGGCAATTTTCCCTGCAATGGAGATGAAGATGATGACACCCACAAATGCCGCTAACAGAAAAGCGAAAATCGGCTTCTGTTCTTTGATGATCAGGATGAGAAACGTGGCAATGAGACCCAGCCCCACCACCTGGATGATTTCCAAGCGGATCGCCTCCCATCATGTACGAAACAGAAACACATTCTTTATGGTTTGAAACAAATCTTGCACCAGCATAGCCACCATGAAGAGGACAACAACAAAGCCAAACAGCGTCACCCAGTGGGCAAAATCCTCTTTTCCCATCTGTTTCAGCACGGTGTGGATCATCGCGACAATAATCCCGATGCCCGCGATCTGAAACACCGAATCCAGATGATACGGCATACGCACCCTCCATTCTGAAAATTAGGTCAAATCATGAGGATTACCAACAAGACTCCCGTCAAAACCCCCATGGTTTTATACATTTTTTCATACCGGTCTTGTTCTTCACGGGCGCGGTTTTCTTCCAACTCCAATTGATTGCAGGCCATCGTCAAATGATGCGCTTGGTCTTGGCGGTCTGATGATCCCAGCACCTGACAAAGTTGTAGCAACACCGTTTGTTCCGCTTGTTGTAACGCGGTTCGCTGCCACTCTTGCTCAATGGCTCGCTTAAAACATTCATAGGTGGAAGAGCCGTCCCCCTTGAGCAGCTGATCGGCACTGGCCTGAAACAGCCGGGACACCGCCGTTTCCTCCTGAGAAGCGATGCTAGCGCAAGCTTCAGCGAGCGGCCTTGTCCCATATTCAATCTCTGTTTTCAGGATAGCTAAGTATGAACGGAGTTGTCTCAGCTGTTTGGGGCGGTCGCGTACGCGTCCGGCAAAAGTGAAGCCCAACCAGCTCGTAGCCAAAATCACCAACAATCCGCCGATCAATTTCATCATCACCCGGCAACCACCTCTCTCCGATTTGGGTGAAGAAGCCGTCCCGACGCATCTAGCACCCGCTCTACCGTCCCTGGTCCCTGAGCGCGACTAAGTATCATGATGCGCGAAAACACGCCTTCTCCCAGTAGCGGGACAAACGTGGGCCGGTGCATCAATTCCTCAATCGAGCGCCCGTGAACGGTGGCGAAGACGGAAACCCCCGCATAGACCGCTTCATGAATCGCCTCCGTGTCTTCTGCCCGCCCCAATTCATCAACGACTAAAATATCAGGAGACATGGAGCGGATCATCATCATCATCCCTTCTGCTTTGGGACACCCGTCAAGCACATCTGTCCGTAATCCGACATCATGTTGTGGTACCCCATGCAAACATCCCGCGATTTCCGACCGTTCGTCCACAATCCCCACTTTATATGCCGGATATCCTTGTCCACCTGTGCCGGCCAAACGTGCCAAATCACGCACCAACGTGGTCTTGCCGCATTGGGGTGGGGACACGATCAATAGATTTTCAATTCGCCCCTCGTGCAACACGGTAGAAATCCATCTCTCTCCAACGCCTTTCACTTGTCGGGCAATGCGGATATTAAAGCTGGTAATGTCCCGAAGATGCTTAACCCCGCCTTGTTCCACTACCACTCTTCCCGCCAACCCGATGCGATGGCCACCTTCGATCGTGACAAAGCCGCGTTTAAGCTCTTCCTCCAATGCATACAGTGAATGATTGCTTATCAGGTTAAGCAATTTGACACAATCACCGCGGGTGGGAATCCAAGCACAATCCGGACTTTTGCTCAATGCCCCTGCCTTGTCCACAAACCAAGCATGGGTCGGCGTGATCACTTCCAAGGGTCGCCCTTGACGAACGCGAATTTCTTCGATGGTGGCAGACACTCTCTGCGGCAGGGAATGAATCACCTCGCGCAGCCCTGGGGGGAGAATTTTGTAAATCGCTTGATATGGCATGGAACACCTCCTGTCCCATGGTTCCTCTTTATTCCCATTCATATGTGAGCTTGTATCTTTTATGCCAACCGTTGCCGCAAAAATGGCGCGCTGTTTTTAAGCCACAAAAAAAAGCGCCCCACCTCTTTTAGGGACACTTCGAGTGTATGTTTTAAAAAAATTGATGGATCTTCCTCATCACATATGTGCAACACCCTTTGCCGAATGGAACGACTTCTCAACGATGGATGAAAGGGAGAGCTTTTTCATGACAAACGCCACGCGCTTTCCATGCAATCTTTGCCTATGTCTTTTTTGAACTGCTACAGGCGCAGGCCATTCCGTGTCCATTGTCCGCGCCTATGGCATCCGTGACGCTTTTTAATCTTCACTGATCACGGTTTCGACATCTTCTTCGTCGATCTCCTCTAGATCCAAGACTGTGTGGCACTTGGGGCACAACAGTTCCACATTTTCATCTTCCAAATCGTCCTCGTCGATAGTGACATCTTCACCGCATTCTGGGCAAGTCACCTCAATCTCATGATCCCACTCATCATCTTCCTCATCGTCATCGTAACAAAGCAATTCCAGTTCATTGAGGTCTTCGTCGATGGTCTCCACGTATTCCTCCAGCTCCGACAACCGGCGCTCCAATTGCTCGACGGATTCAACCAGCAAGTCCACCACATCAACCAACCGTGATAACCCACGGTACTCCACATGGTGCTGATGGTTCACATCTCCTTCCAACAAGCCTTGGATGAAGGACAAATCGCGTTTAATGCTTTCGAACATCTTTCACTCACCTCTTTGCGGCTTCGATTTGCTCCTAGTGTGCCACCCGCCTGACCGATCCAATCCATTCAATAAATGGCAAATAGCATCCGGCCTTTCAGGGCAAACTGATGAAGCAGATTGAAATGAGGTGAATTTGGGATGCCACAAGAAAACAACATGCAAACCACGGCAAAGCCAAGCTGGGCTGTCCTTATCACATTAAGTTCCATCCCGTTGATCATGGTTTTGGGAAACTCCATGCTGATTCCGGTTTTGCCCACAGCAGGAAAAGTGTTGGATGTCAACGCCTTTCAAGTGAGCTTGCTCATCACGCTCTTTTCCATTCCCGCCGCTTTGGCTATTCCAATCGCCGGAGTATTGTCCGACCGAATCGGCCGAAAGAAAGTGATCATCTTCAGTTTGATCCTGTATGGAGTCGGCGGGCTGCTGGCTGGATTCTCCGCGGTTTATCGAGGGGGGTCTTACGGGTTCCTGCTCGCTTCGCGCATTGTGCAAGGCATAGGGGCGGCCGGTACCGCTCCCATCGCCATGGTGTTGGTGAGTGATTTATTCACCAAAGACAACCGAAGTAAAGCGCTGGGAATCATTGAAGCTTCCAATGCGTTCGGGAAAGTGCTAAGTCCCATCCTGGGCTCGCTCATCGCATTGATCACTTGGTACGCCATGTTTTTCGCTTTTCCACTCTTATGCATTCCAACTTCACTCGCTTTATGGAAACTAGTCAAAGAACCTACCAAAAAAGAGAAACCGCAACCACTGTCTCAATACCGTGAGCACATTAAAAAGATTTTTAAGCGGCAAGGCAATTGGATGAGTGTGGCGTTTATCGCCGGGGCTTTGACGATGTTTACCATGTTCGGAGTATTGTTTCACCTATCCGATTTCTTGGAAAAAGCGTATCGCATCGATGGCATCAAAAAGGGGGTCATTCTGGCCATCCCCCTGCTAACATTATGTGGAACGGCTTATTTTACCGGTTCGCATGTAAAGGAGAATACCCGGCAAATGAAAAGGCTGATCACCATCGGCCTGTGCCTTTCTGCGGTAGCCGTCGCCGTCATCCCTTGGGCCAAAAACGCCCCCCTGCTTATCACCGCTGCTTCATTCATCGGAATTGGAAATGGATTGGTTCTTCCTTGCTTAAACACGATGATTACTTCAGCGGTCGGTATGCAGGAGCGCGGCATCGTCACGTCGCTGTATGGAAGCGTGCGTTTTTTTGGAGTCGCCATGGGACCACCCGCATTTGGCGCTCTGGCTAACCGTCCCTTTTTGCTATTCATCGGGTTGGGCGTCGTCTTATTCTTTATCGGCTGGCTATGTAATGTAATCATCCACCCACCCAAACGGATCAAAGGGAAGGATGGTCGTTCACGCTTACTCATACGCAAAAAACCGCTCTCTCCAGCTTAAAGAAGCTCTTGCTTCTCCTGCCAATTATGAAATAGAGTGAAGATGAACACGGCGTAAGGGGGAGAAGAGCGTGATGGAAGTGAAAAGCCTATTGCAAGTTCTTGCCGATTTGAGTGGAACGCGTGCGGATAACGCCAAACCCCGGTCAACGGGTTGCACCATGGTGATAGACAAAGGGTTGGGCTTATCCGCCTATCAAGACCTCTTGCAGCTCACAGGCGAATATATCGATTTCATCAAACTCGCTTTCGGGACAGCCACCATTACCCCCCCTCAAATCCTTCAACAGAAAATCGCTTTGAGTAAACAACACGGCATTCATCTTTATTTTGGCGGAACCTTTTTTGAAATCGCATATAGCCGACGGAAAGTGTCTGAGTATTATCAAATGGTACGTGATTTGGGATTGGATTGGGTCGAAATTTCGGACGGCACGGTCACAATCCCGGCTGATACCCGTTACCGCTTGGTTCAACAAGCTTGTCAGATGGGCTTACAAGTGATCACCGAAATCGGGAAAAAAATGCACGGCTACCATCCCACCGTTGACGAATTTGCTTCTATGTTTGCGTTGGACCGCAAAGCAGGAGCTGCCTACGTAATCATGGAAAGCAGAGAGTCCGGGCAAAACATCGGTGTGTATGACCAAGCGGGAAATGCGGATTGCGTCTACCTGGAAAAGCTGGCGGAGCGAATCCCAACACAATATGTGATTTGGGAAGCGCCCCAGGTCAAACAACAGGTACAGCTCATACAATTGCTTGGTAATTCGATCAACTTGGGTAACATCCAGCCCAATGATGTGATGTCGTTGGAGTCTTTACGCCGAGGTTTGCGGGCTGATACGTTATCTCAATTCCTCTCGAGCTAAATTGTTGGAATATTTAAAATCATAATGAGCTTCCTGTTCTGTGTTGGAGAAAAAGATGACTAAAACCACCTTGTCCATCATAAAGTGTAACTAAACAACCTCGGACAGGGGCTATCCATATGAATCCCGATATTTTACTCGTCGTCCTAATCATCATTGGCATCGTGGGTCGATCTCCTCTGATCGCCACCGCCGCAAGCTTTTTACTCATATTAAAACTGATTCATCTAGATCGCTATTTCCCCGCTTTAGAGCGGCGAGGGTTAGAGTTTGGCCTGCTGTTTTTAACCCTTTCGGTGTTGATTCCCTTTGCCTCCGGACGGATCAACACCAAAGATATACTGATGGTTTTCACCTCCACGCCAGGCATTTTGGCCTTGTTGGGAGGGGCACTCGCCACTTACATGAATGGCAAAGGGTTAGACCTATTAAAAGTAGATCCACAATTGATTGTCGGATTAGTCATAGGTTCCATTTTCGGCATCTTGTTCATGCGGGGAATACCGGTGGGACCACTCATGGCAGCTGGCATCACGGCTTTCTTCCTACAAATATTAAAATTCATTTTCCGATGACCCTGCTTCTAAAAAGCAGGGTTTTTCTCATGACTGGATAAATAAAGAAGCGACACTCTCGCAGTGCATGGGCGCACGAATCAGCCCGACCTATTTTTTCGATGGAGGGATCAACATGAAGAAGAATGAAGAACTACAAGATTATATCCAGCGGCTAAAAACCCATCTGAAACCGTTACCGCCTTCTGAACAACAGGAAATTGTCCATGAAATTGAAAGTCATCTCCGCGAGGGAGTTAAACACGGCAAGCCGCTAGACACATTACTCACCTCTTTAGGCTCTCCCGCTGAGCTGGCCAAAGGATATATCGGAGAATATTATCTCAGTCAATCACCTACCCGACCTTCTGTTTGGTTAAAGAAAATGGTTTTCTTCTCGACAGCCGGAATAACCAGTCCTGTCATCACCGTCTTCTTAGGCGGAACCAGCGCCGCGTTTGCCTTGGCAGCAGCCCTTGTATTGATTGCAGGATTGTTACGCCTGTTTGGGGCTGCAGTGCCGTTTAACATCGGTACATATGAAGTTCCCCGCTTGCTCAGCCCACTGGTCGCCATTGTTTTTTCCTTCTTGCTCGGAAAAATAGCCTTTTATTTTCACGGTAAGTTGCAAGCCCATTTTCAAGCAGTGCACCGTCGCTACCGCCGCCTGTTCCCTTTCAGTTCGCAAACGGCAAATACCTCCGCACATGGAGAGTAAACTTCAGAACATTGGTCATAGGCTATTCCAATTGAACCCACTAGATAAAAACAACTTCAGAAAATAATTTAATTAAAAATCTATATAGGAATTCCTGTTTAGTTTGCAGAATATACCTATTGTTATATATATTAATGATTTTGCTGAAGGAGGCATTCAAATGAAGAAGTGGTTTACACTCGGACTTTCTCTCATTACCAGCACTGCATTTGCCATCACCGGAAACATCACTCCTGCACATGCAAACGGTCACAGCCAAACATACACCATCAACTTCAAAGGTAATAGCCTTCCTGCCAACGCCGAACAAATCATTCAAGAAGCAGGAGGTATTGTGCTTAAAAAGGATGCTGCGCTTGCCTATGTGAAAGCGTCTTCATCTCATCCCCAATTTTTGAGCAAGATTCAAGCCAACCAAGAAGTGGAGAATGCCGGAAGGCAACTGAGCATCACAATGGAAAAGGCTGTAGCAAAAGAGATCGCCGTGACGGACGGAGACCATGGTTACTATGACCAATATCAATGGGACATTAAACAAGTAACCCAAAACGGGGCAAGCTGGAATCTTCCCGGAGGAAAAGGTAAAAAAGATGTGGTCGTAGCAGTGATTGACACAGGCATTGATTTGGAACACCCTGACTTGAAAGATAACATCGTCGACGCCAAATCTTTCGTCCCCGGAGAAAGCGCGCAAGATTATGAAGGCCATGGTAGCCATGTGGCTGGTGCAATCGCGGCGAATGGAAAAGCCCTGGGTGTGGGGCCGTATCTAGGCATCGCGGCACTCAAAGTCTTCCCCCGCGATGGCAGCGCTTCGACGGCAACCATCGCTGAAGCCCTGAAATATGCGGCTGACAAAGATTATGATGTGGTTAATATGAGTTTGGGTGATTATCTCTTCTTGCAAGATCCTGCAAGCCATGCCAGCGACATCCGCGCAGAAATGAATCTGTTTAAAAAGGCGATTGCCTACGCGCATAAGAAAGGGGTCACCGTTGTCGGTTCCGCCGGTAACGCAGGAGCTGACATCACCAGTCCGGGCCGCCTGACCCGCTTTTTTGATGAAGAAAATCGTGGCGCCACCCACCGCGACCCGGCCAGCAATCTGCTCATTCGTGTATCCGCCGGTAACAAGGATAAGCAATTAACCTATTACTCCAACTATGGGGTCGGAAAAATCGATGTGATGGCACCTGGAGGAGACCGTGGTCCAAACAACAATGACCAGACTTATCTCTGCTTCAGCACCGTGCCGATTGTGGACGAAAACGACAATGTGACACACGGTTATGCTTGGTACGCGGGCACGTCCATGGCTGCGCCCAAAGTAGCGGCGGTCGCAGGCTTGGTGATCTCCAAACACGGAAAAAAACAGATTTCCCCAACCCAAGTCAAGTCGATCATCAAACAATCTGCCGAAGATATTTATAAAAAAGGTTATGATAAACAATCGGGTTTCGGTTTGATCAATGCAGTTAACGCATTGAACCACCGTTGACCGGACAAGGGCCCTTCCGTGCAGGAAGGGCCCTTGGTGCATGCCAATACCAATTGCACCGGCGTTAATAGGTTGTTACCTCTTATTTCTTTTTTCTTCTTCCATCCGTTTCATCATCTGTTGCCACACCGTGCCGCTTGCTTCTTCTCCACGTTCAATCCGCTCCAGCGCCAATCGCGCCTGCAAGCGCACCTCAAATTCGGGATCATCCACCGCATCGCGCAGAGCCGGCAACGCTGATTCATCTCCCACTTCATACAGGAAACGCGCCGCACGCCAACGCACCAATTTATTGGTGTCCTTCAGCGCAACACACATGGCAGGAATAGCCTCTGGATCGCCAATGTCTGACAAGGTGTCACCCGCTGTCCGACGTACAATTGGCGAAGCATCACGCAACGCCCGCATAACATAAGGCAACACGGCTTTGCCTCCGACAAAACCAAGGTAAACCACAGCCAAGCGGCGAATGGATGCTTTCGCATCATCGAGTGCCCGATCCAAGACATAAAGCTCATCCACATTTGGCTCATACTGCTCCAACGCCGCATACCGTTTCTCCCAATTCTCGTCATTAAACGCTCGCATCACTTCATCCGCAGTCAACGCCTGTTCTTTCCGTTCTTGTTCTGGGTTTAACACCCGTTCCACCATCTGCGACAAGCGCACTTCGTCGTAAGCGGCCGCCAACTCTTCAACGACTTGTTCTCCCACTTCACTCATTTCACCGTATCGTGGACGTTGCTCCACCCACTCCCGTTCAAATACCAAGTTGCTGGTCGCAGTCTGAGCCCGCATCACGGCGGCTTTAAACCGTTCCGGCAGCCCAAATCGCATTTCTTCCCCATTTCTCACGCATTTGACTTGCATCGGGATGCCTTTCAACTTTTGGATAAACACTTGAACCTCGCCAAATGACTCTTGATCCGTTGCTGACTCTTCCTTTTGAGGTGCCGCAGTCATTACCGCATCGCCCAACACTTCCCTCACTTGGGCCAGCACATCGGGCCAGTCCGCTTTGGGATGTCGTTCAATGGAGATAAAATCGAGCACTTGAAACACGCTTTTCACCCCGTCGATCTCCAGCAAGCGCTGTAAGTAATGGGGAGCGTCAGCCATTTGATCTTTGGTAACATTGTAACTCGTTCCGGCGGGCAGCGTTTCATCGACATTGCATTTCATCACGTTGGGGCTCGGCGTCGGTTCAATTGAGACGATTTTCATGGCATTCCCTCCTATTATGAAAGTAAAACCTCTGAGCCACTGGCTTCAGAGGTTTTAGGCAAAACATACGGCTTAAGCCCGGGAAACGTATTGTCCGCTACGCGTGTCAATAATGAGGCGGTCACCGACATTGATGAAGAGAGGCACTTGCACGGTGAAACCGGTGGACAGTTTTGCTGGTTTGCTGCCGCCTGTGGCAGTATCCCCTTTGATGCCCGGTTCTGTTTCCACCACTTCCAATTCAACCGTGTTTGGCAACTGAATCCCAATCGTTTCGTTTTTAAAGGAAACGATTTGCACATTCATGTTCTCTTGCAAGAAGTTTAATTCATATTCCAAACGCTCCCCTGGAAGGGTGATTTGGTCGTACGTTTCATTGTCCATGAATGTGTATTCGCCGCCGCTTTCGTATAAGTATTGCATTTGGCGGGTTTCCACCAATGCTTTTTGCACTTTCTCCCCGGCACGGAAGGTCCGCTCTTGAATGTTGCCGTTGCGCAGGTTGCGCAGTTTGGAACGAACAAACGCCGCCCCTTTACCCGGTTTTACGTGCTGGAATTCAATAACTTGCCAAACGTCTCCTTCCAGTTCAACGGTCAAACCCGTACGAAAATCGTTTACGCTAATCATGTTTTACTTTCCTCCATTTCCTTATTCAATGACAATCCATTCTTTACTTGATTGGTTCAGCGCTTCACAGCCGGTTTCCGTGATGACCACATCGTCTTCGATGCGGACACCGCCCACCTCTGGCAGATAAATCCCCGGCTCCACAGTGACGACCATATTCGGCTGAAGAACCATATCTCCACGGCTGGAGAGCATCGGAAGCTCATGCACTTCCATGCCGAGTCCATGACCTGTGCTATGGCCGAAAAATTCGCCGTACCCATGCGCTCTGATGTAATCACGAGCGACCGCATCCGCCTCTTTCCCAGTCATCCCCGGGCGAAGCGCCGCAATCGTGCGATTACAAGCTTCCAATACAATATCATAAATCTCTTTTTGTTTCTCGCTCGGCCGCCCCAGCATGACCGTGCGGGTAATGTCGGACGCATAGCCTTGATAAAAGGCCCCAAAATCTAGTGTCACCAGATCGCCGAGTTCTAACACTTTATCACTGGCCACTCCGTGCGGCAAGGCAGAACGTTTGCCGGATGCAACAATCATGTCAAAAGACGAAGATGTTGCCCCCAACTCTCGCATATAGAACTCCAATTTAAAGGAAATCTCGTTCTCGCGCACACCGGGCTTGATGTCGGACAAAATTTTGCTGAAGGCTTGATCCGCAATCCGGGCGGCTTCTCTCATCACTGCCAACTCATCCGCGTCTTTCACCATACGCAATTCTTTCACGATGCCGCTGGTCGGTTGCAACTTGATGTCGCCAACAGCTTCTTTCAACTGCAAAAACTCGGCAAACGTCAGATGGTCTTGCTCAAAAGACAAAGCCTTGATGCCCAACTTGCGACACTGCTCACCCACCGTGTGGTAAATGCCTTGGTGTTGCACCAAGGTCATTTGCGGCGCTTGTTCCTGCGCTTGGATCACATAGCGGAAATCGGTCAACAACAGCTGTTCAGTGGCCGTGATCAGCACCACTCCGGCCGACCCGGTAAATCCGGTCAAATACCGGCGATTCACAGGATGGCTGACCAATAGCGCTTCAATGCCGCGCTCTTGCAGTTTTTGTCTCAGTTTCGATAGGCGTTTTTCCAACATCTTCACCCCTTGTTTTCCATGTTCCGGTTCGCCAGCTCCTTGATGGCGGCCAAGGCGAGCTCATAACTCAACGCGCCGAACCCCACAATCTGCCCGCATGTGACCGGCGCCGTCACAGAAGTGTGCCGAAAGGATTCCCGGGCATGGATGTTGGTCATATGCACTTCGATCACCGGCACATCAATCGCAGCAATTGCATCACGCAAAGCATAACTGTAATGGGTATAAGCACCTGGGTTAAAAACTATGTAATCAAAATTCCCTTCCGCGAGATGGAGCTGATCGATCAATTCCCCCTCCATGTTGCTTTGGAAACAAGCAACGCGGAGGCCCCACTCCTCCCCTTTTTTAATCAACCCTGCATTAATATCTTCCAATGTGGTGCGCCCATAAACCGCCTGCTCGCGTTTGCCCAAGCGATTGAGATTCGGGCCGTGCAATACGAGGACGTTTACCATCATGCCCACCTCCCGCAACGCTTTTCGCCAATGTACACTCGGATGGTTATCCTAAATATGATTGCCCAGACAACTATCTATTTTCCCATGAACTTGCCGTTTTGTCCACGGGTCGTACGGTAATCGCTTTCCACCCTGTCAAGCAGGAATCCATCGAAGCAGTGTTCAAATAATACGATACATACGCATGATCCGCACCTCCATCACACTCCCCTCTCACACTTCCCCAACCATTGTGTTAGAATAAAATACACATTATTTGATGCCAATTACAACAAGGTGGTGCGCCTACGTGTCAGATAAACCCATTGCTTACGGCGGGCAAGCCGTCATCGAAGGCGTGATGTTTGGCGGGCAACACGCCCAAGTAACCGCCGTTCGCCGCAAAGACGGCAACATCGAATTATTCGAATGCAAAAAGAAAACCTCGCCAACACTTGACTTCCTGATGAAGATTCCCTTCTTAAGGGGCATTGTCGCGATCATCGCTGCCAGCGCCTCTGGTGCGAAACACCTGCAATTCGCGACCGAACAATACGAGCTGGATCATGCCGATCCAGATGATCCCGAACAAGCGCCCAATTCAAACCAATCCAAATGGATGATGATCTTGGGCGTCACCCTGGTAGGTATCCTGTCCTTCCTGTTTGGCAAAGTATTGTTCACCGCAGTTCCCGCCTTTTTGGCTAGTGTCTTGTTTGACCGCTTCGTGCAAAACTTGGTCATCCAAAGTTTGCTCGAAGGAGTAATCAAAACCTTATTGTTGCTCTCCTATTTGTGGTTGATCTCGCAAACCCCGATGATCAAACGGCTCTTTCAATATCACGGAGCGGAGCACAAAGTGATTACCGCCTTTGAACATGGGGAAGAATTAACAGTAACCAATGTGCAAAAATATTCTACCCTTCATTACCGCTGTGGCAGTAGCTTTATCATTCTCAGCATCATTGTCGGCGTGATTGTGTACTCTTTCTTCAGTTACGACGGAGTGTGGGATCGCATCGTGACAAGACTGTTGTTGCTTCCGGCCGTGTTGGGCATCTCCTATGAATTGTTGCGCCTGACCAATGCCGTGCGGGATGTTCCCGTACTCACCTATTTGGGATATCCCGGCTTATGGTTGCAAAAACTCACAACCAAAGAGCCCGATGACACTCAGGTGGAAGTAGCCATCCACGCGTTTGTCCGCATGCGGGAACTCGACGCCCAAGAAGCTCGACAACATGTTCAACAAGCTTCCCAATTGGTTCACTCCAGTTAGCCCATAAGAAAGAGGGTGTTATGCGTGACCAACCCCGGCTCTAAGCCATATTGGCATTATCTCGTACTGGCTTTTGTCTTGTTCGGCGCCGTGATCGAATTCATCCAACAGCCCAGTCGGTTGCTCTTGCCGGCGCTAGTCATCGGCATCGTCATCTACCTGTACAAATTCCCACCGCGCTGGCTGTTGCGCTTAGGCTCAATGCGCTCACCCCTAGCAAGCAAACAAGCCAAGACCCACCCACGCAAGCGCAAAAAATACCCATTTCGTGTGATTGAAGGCAACAACAATAAAAAATCGCTATAATGAAACAGCCCCCGCCTTCCTCTCTGGTGTAAAGCGGGGGCTGTTTCATATTCTCGGGTGCAATGACAATCGACATAAAACGGGAGAACCAAATGCATTGATATCCATGTTAAGCCAACTTTCGGACTTTATCCTCCAGCTTGGTCGGATGGGTTGATCTTGTATGTGATTTGTTTGCTTTTACCCCGTGCGCTGAGATATTGATCGAAGCTCCATTTGTTGAAGAAAAACTCAGCAGCTTTCACGCCCGACATGAACAATTCCTCTTTCTTTTCCTTGGATAAAGAAAAATCAGTCATTTTCACGCCGCTGATCGGCACTTGAATGGTGCGGATCTCTTCATGCTGTTGTACATACCGGTTGTCCCGCGCATCCAACATCGTATAGAGCAACGATCGGAACATGCTGAGCGGGCCGTCAATCTGATGGATTTGCTCCTCTCCTTCTGCGCAGAGCGAAAAGCCGAAAGTAGGCCATCGCGGATTATCCTTGTCAAATAACCAGACCGGAAAATTGCTTAACACTCCCCCATCCACCACATAAGAGGTTTTGCGGGTAGGATAATGCATCAATTTGACCGGTTCAAAGAAGAAAGGGATGCTACAGCTCATACACACCGCTTTGGCCACTGGGAACGATTCAGGATCATAACCGTACTGTTTCAAATCCTGCGGCAACACCAACAATTGGCTTCGTGAAATGTCCGATGCGATAACGTGAAGCTCCACACCCTCAGGCAAATCTTTAAACGTCTGAATCCCTTTGGCCTTGAGCAGATTGGAAACCCACTTCTCCAACTCTGTCGTCGGATACAACCCTTTTTTCAACCATAACCGCAAGGCCGGACCAACCACGGGAATATAATCATACCAAGACGGAGCCAAAAACTGCAAAAATTCCTGCTCCATCAAAATTTCATATAATTCCTTGCCTGTATAGCCAGCAGCCAGCAAGGCCGCGATGATCGACCCCGCCGATGTTCCGGCTACTTTTTTCCACTTGTATCCCTTGCTCTCAGCGACGGATAAAGCGCCCACCAAACCAATCCCTTTCACCCCACCGCCTTCAAAAACGGCGTCTGCCCACATCAGCGCCCCTCCTTTTCAAATTCTCCCTGTTAAAAAATGTATGTGATAAAGAGCAAAAAAACCCAAGGAGACGAGTCCATGGGTTATTTCATTTCATCCGTTTCTTGTTCATCTGCTTCTTTTAAGGATTGCAAGTGATCCACGATTTCTTTGTTAGCCGTTAAATACTGTACCAGGTTTTCGATGCAAGTAATCGAATCCCAACTCAAATGGTGCTCGATCCCCTCTACATCATGGTATATCTGGTCTTCGCTAACTCCGATCAAACGCAAAAACTCCTCCAGCAACTGGTGCCGATCCATCAAGCGTTTCCCTATCTTTTTCCCTTTAGAAGTTAAAACCAAACCCCGATATTTTTCGTAGACCAGATATTTGTTCTGATCCAGCTTTTGCACCATTTTTGTTACAGATGAGGGGTGCACTTCCAATGCTTCTGCGATGTCCGACACCCTGGCATAACCCTTTTGTTCAATCAATTTATAAATGTTTTCCAAATAATCCTCCATGCTCGGTGTTGGCATCGAAAGTCCCCCTATCTATGTAGCAACTGAAATTCAAAAGTAGTTTATCATATTTTTGCGGATAGAGCATGCTAATCTCCTATCCTTTTGTATTGACACGTAGCTCTGATCCGTACAGTTGGATCATCTTCACCAGACTGGTACCCAAGTCTTCCAGCCGTTGTTGCAGTTTCTCGTCTTTTAATGTGCCGTCCGAATTAAATGCCATGTAACTTTGTGGTACAGAAGGCATGGAAGGCAATGGCCACGCGTGTAGTGAGCGGCAGATCGTGTTGAGTGTATTGAGCGTATTTGTAGCGCCCATCGCACCTCCGGCCGTGCCGAGCAATGCCACCCATTTTCCTTCTAATTCACGCGCTCCGATAAAATCCAATGCATTTTTCAACACACCGGATATGCTGCCATGATATTCAGGTGACGCGAAAATGAATCCATCGGCTTCCGCCATTTTTTGTTTGAACAACCGAACGGTTTCCGGATAAGACGCTTCATCCACTCGCCCATCATAAATCGGCAACGGATCCTTCCGCAGGTCAAACACTTCTACCTCGGCACCCATCTTACGAGCCGCTTCGGCGACAATCGCTACTGCCATATGCGTCGTTGACTGTTCACTCAAACTTCCAGGGACTGCCAGGATTTTCATCCCACCTGCCACCTCTTTCTTGTTTTCGTTTCTGTCGCACGATACAGTATACCGAATATCCCCTGCCAATGCTAGCGCGCATGAAGGAAAACAAAGCACCGTTTTCCATCTTGTCTTCCCTCTGATCTTCTACAGCCGATTCTTGCGCATCCGATCCAATGTCCCAGATTCATGAAAAGATGCCTATGACATGTCTCTTAGGTATTTACCATTCTCAATTGAGTGAGTATACTGAATTTAAAGACATTGTGGAGGAGGGATAGATATGCCTGGTTTGACGGCACGTGATATTCATAACAAGGAGTTCAAACGGAAAATGCGCGGTTACGATGTGGATGAAGTGAATCATTTTCTAGATCAAATCATTAAAGATTACATAGAGTTTGAAAAGACGATTCAAACACAATCCGTGTTGAATGAGCATGAACGGTACAACCAGATCGAGCAGTTGCTCCAACAGTTGCTTTATGACGTGCAACAAATCCGCGAAGAAAACCGCCAACTTCGGGAGCAACTTCGCGAGCAACTGAAGGGAAACTCCAACGGCGCTGACCACTATTCCCAACCGTTTTACCGTTAAGCCGGATCCCATCGGCGAGGCGGACTTTCGGGCAAACTTCGGACTGATGGTTGCCGGCGGAGTTCAGTCACCGATAGTGCCGAGCATGGAAGGTCTGCGGGTCCCTCACACTTGATCGCGACCCGCCCGCCGCCTACCATTGGACAGTGAAGCGCCGATACGTCCGAACGACTCTCCTCGTACGACCATCTCTTTAGCTCACGGACCGCACCTTCTCAATCAAACAACTTGACCGGACAAAAATCAATGGCATCACAAGCGACCAAACGCAAGTCGATTCCATCCACCCGCCCTTGAATCGCTTCTTCTCGGGCCTTGCCATGCATATGCCCATAAACGCACAAAGTCACCCCAAACTCTTTCATCACTTCCATAAACCCAGACTCCTTCGCGGAAGCCGTCAACGGCGGAAAATGGAGCATAACGATCTTCTCTCGTCCAGGTTGCTCCTTCGCGGCTGCTTCCAAAGCAAGTCGTAGCCGGCCGACTTGGCGTTCATAGATCTTGCGATCTTCTTCCTCATTAAAAAAACGCTCCCCTGGCAACATCCACCCCCTGGTGGCAGCCACCACTCGCCCCTCAACCAGCGTATAGTCCGCATCTACCCACTGCATTCCTTCCGGCAACATCTCTCGTACTTTCTTTTTGCTGTGAGCGTAATAACAATGGTTGCCCGGCGACATCACTTTATAGCCCGGCAACTGATTGATCCAGTCAAAGTCGTACCGCGCCACATCCAATTTCATGGCCCAACTGATGTCCCCGGGAATCAGCACAGTGTCTTCCGGACCGACCAAGCGGAGCCACCCGTCGCGAATCCGCTCATAATGCCGCGTCCAGCCAAACACATCCATCGGCTTTTCTATATCTTGATCAGGGTTGACATCATAGAGGGTAACCCGTTTGTTAAATGATAAATGCAAGTCACTTAATGCGTATATTGCCACATTACCACATCCCTCATCGATATTGACGCTTATGTATCGGCAAACAGAAGTTACCACCATTGTTTCAGAAAAAACACCGCTTGGCAAGGTGAGCGAAGTTAGTTTTCAGTCAAGATCAAGCCTTGTACTTTTCAGAACCATCCGGCAAACTAAAAGAAAGATACATAAAGAGGGGATGAAGCAAAATGATTCTGTATGACGAACGTTTGGTTTCCCGTGAAGAAGCGAACATTGACATTGAAGACCGGGCTTACCAATTTGGTGACGGCGTGTATGAAATGATTCGGGTCTACCATGGACGCCCCTTTTATATGGATGAACATCTGGCCCGATTGGAACGTAGCGCCACGGAAATTCGGCTGTCGTTACCTTATCCTATCACGCGCCTGAAACAGCTGTTGCTTGACCTGATCCAACAAAATCACTTGGAAGAAGGCAATGTCTACATTCAAGTAAGCCGCGGCACGGCACCGCGATATCACGGTTTTCCGGAACAGGCCCGCCCGCTAGTGATCGCCTATACACAACACGCCAAACGCCCATTGGCTGAATTGAACCACGGTATTAAGGCCGTCACGACGGAAGATATCCGCTGGCTACGCTGCGACATTAAGAGCCTCAACTTGCTCGGTGCGGTGCTGGCCAAACAGACGGCAATCGACCATGGAGCCAAAGAAGCAATTCTCGTTCGCGACGGGATCGTAACCGAAGGAAGCTCCACCAATATCTTCATCATCAAAGATGGCACACTTCACACACACCCAGCCAACCACTTGATCCTGAATGGAATCACCCGCCAAGTGGTTTTCAAATTGGCTGACGAATGCGAAATACCGATCAGTGAAACCACTTTTTCCAAAGAAGCGCTGGAATCGGCGGATGAAGTCTTCCTGAGTAGCACCACCATGGAGATCTGTCCCATCGTGGAAATCGATGGCCGTCCAGTAGGCCAAGGTGTACCCGGTCCTGTGACCAAACAACTTCAAGAAGCATTTGTCAATGAAATCAAACGCACCACTCTTGCAGAATCATCCTCTTGATGCCTTTGAACCGAATCCATACAAAGCGTGCCTCCACCATCAAAAAATCAACCTATCTGTCATCTTACAGGCTACCGTGAATCGGTAGCTTTTTTTGTATGGATAGCGTTTAAAAAAGATCGCACGATATAAGACAAAGGGTGTCATATATCCATTTTATACTGAACATGTTAAGGGAAGGAGTTGAATATGTTGGCACCATTAACAGAAAAAGTGGCACTTGTCACAGGTGGCAGTCGTGGGGCGGGCCGCGGCATCGCAGTAGAACTGGCGAAAGCGGGGGCGACCGTGTACGTCACGGGCCGTAACCTCGATCAAAACGACCCCGATCAGCCCGGAACCCTCAATGAAACGATATCTCTCATGACAGCCGCGGGCGGAAAGGGCATTCCTGTCCAATGTGATCATACGCGCGATGCTGACACAGAAGCGGTGATTAAGCGAATTCGCCGGGAACAAGGACGTCTGGATATCCTCGTCAACAATGTGTGGGGTGGAAATCAACTCCCCATCACCTCTGAACCCTTTTGGGAACAATCCCTTCAACATTGGGACCATATGTTTACCGCAGGCGTGCGAGCGCAACTGGCTACCAACCATTTTGCAATTCCCTTATTGCGCGAAGGCATGGGAGGAATCATCATCCACACCACCTTTTGGGATCAAGACAAATACATCGGCCATTTATATTATGACTTGGCCAAAAACGCGTTGATTCGCATGGCATATGGGCTGTCCATCGAATTAAAGGCGGACGGCATCGCTGTGTTGGCCGTATCACCCGGATGGATGAGAACCGAACTTGTGCTAAAAGCATTCCAAACGGACGAAGAACATTGGCAAGAAGTCGACGCACTGAAAAACACAGAATCGCCCTATTATATCGGCCGGGCAGTCGCGGCGCTATGTGCCGATTCAGTCGTCATTGAGAGAAGCGGCCAAGTGCTGAGGGTTGGCGATCTAGCCAAAGAATACGGGTTCACCGACATTGACGGTCGCTCG
This sequence comes from Laceyella sacchari, assembly GCF_024927925.1. Taxonomy (NCBI): domain Bacteria; kingdom Bacillati; phylum Bacillota; class Bacilli; order Caryophanales; family Thermoactinomycetaceae; genus Laceyella; species Laceyella sacchari. The sequence continues at coordinate 1,288,228 of NZ_CP103866.1, read as the reverse complement.
ATTCCTCCGTTTACGATGTGACTTCCACCGCAAACGTGACGCAATAGAAAAAGACCGTGCACTTTTTGTCACGGTCTTTCATTGCGTATCGTTAAGTTTCTCTTTCTCTTCCACCAACTCAAACCCATTGCGATTCTGCAAAGTGACATCCCTGATCAAAATCGGTGCTTTGTCGGTGTACTCCAAGGTTGTCTTATTGGATCCGCGCACCAAGTCAATCGTCAGCTTGGTGAATGACGGTTTAATCATGACAGTGTAAAGGTTGTCGCCCTCTCCGTCCAGCGGTTTCTCAGCAACTTTCTCGATTTTTTCATCCAACTTGAACAAGCTTGCCTTTTTCTCTTTCCCCTCCAGCACCAACCGGTACCGGGCGTTGTTGATCGTTTGTATATCGATTTGGAACAAATCATCAGCTGTAATGGGGGCAAAAGAGAATTTGGTGGCATCATTGCCGCCCAAGCGCACCTGAGTAGCTGGGAACACTTTCAACCGCGAGCGTTGTTCGTCGTCCAGCGTCAGGACTGCTTGCCCAAAATCGAGGTGCCAAGGTTGCTGATTCATCCAGACCCGCTCGACCATCTGCTTGTCGGTCACTGGGTTGGGAACAGGATAGTACAAGACTGCTCCTTCTTTCCCTGTGAACCTCATTTTCAACTCTCCTGAAACGGGTGTGATCCCCGTCGCAATCCATTTTTCCGGCTGCCCTTCTTCTGAGAATGCCAAACGAAGCGGCTCGTTGGGATAGTACAAAATCTCAAAGGTGTACTTTTTGCCTGGCTTTACTTTATATCCATCTCCAGAAACACCGACTTTCGTCATTTTGGAGCCCATGGTATGGTAAAGCTCAATCGAGCCTTGCTTGTTGATGTGAATTCCGTATTGTGCATTCCCATCCGAAGACTCCAAGTATCCGAAAAACCCGTTCAACTTGGCCAGTTGAAACTCCCCGCGCAAGTTGGAATTGCCCGTTAAGGTGTACGGCAATGAAAAATGGGTTTTGTCATTGGAGAAATGGATGGACTGCACCAGCGAGTCCCCCGTGTTAATCTGTTCTCCACCTTGCTGTCCTACCGCATTATCCGGATTTTCAAATAATCCCGTATAACTTTCTTCCGGCTTCCATTGTGAAACGGCCAGAGTCACCAACACCAACGCAGCGGCCGCAATGGTAACGGTGGTAACGACACCTTTTCGTTTCGTCTTTTTCGACGCCGCGTTCTTACGGCTGAGACCGCTCCCTTGATTCCCGGCTTTGGCATCGATATAGCTCTCTACCGCGTGCAACACATCCGCATACGGATGCTTGCGATCTAAACTCATCAGCGCCAGCTTCGCTACCCTACTTGGGATTTTTCTGCGCTCCAGCTCGGCTTCACATTGTTTCAATCCACCCATTGGAGCTTGACCAGTAAGTAGATAGTAAAGGAGCTCGCGCCATTTCTCATCAAAACGTGGTGTTTTGGGATCCTTCATATAATAGAACAAAATGAGCGGCTTATGTCCGTTCAACAAAATATTCTTCGGATCCAACGTTGCGCTCAGGGGCAAAGGTAACCGCTCCAAATCCCGCAACGTTTTAAAACATTTCCCCACAATGCGCACAGCCACTTCGGGATCCATTGCCCGCTCTTTATTTACGGTTAAAGGCAAGGGGTCTCCAGCAAACGGCGGGTGAACCAATAACAGTTCGTTTTCCTCTTCGATCAGGTCAAGGATCGGCGCCAAATACGGATGTTGCAACCGACGAAAAGCTTCTTGATAGCCGTTTGGAAGAGGACGGCGGGTGATTTTGATGCTTTGTAGGAAAACTTGGGCACCATCCGAAGATTTCGCCTGCAGAAGTTGACCAGAAAAGAAATTGATCACATCTTCCACTTGGAATCTTTCATAATATCGTCGCTTCACATTTGTATCCTGTTTCAATCTAGTTTCCCCTAACCTTTATGATAATAGATTTGATGAAAGTTAGAATGAATTAGAAAATAATAGCATATAGCTACTAGCACCTTTATGCTATCATAAGCAACCGAAAAATCAAGAAGAAAATTATTCAACAGTATAGAACTAAAAGACAACAGCAATGGTTTATGACATATAAATGTACATTATGTCAAGATAGACACAAACCGTGCAATCGCATTCGCGCCTGAAGGCAAGTTATCTCATGAAATTCCAGTCATCATTGGCATAACGCGTTGTCATGAGTCGCTGGGCAAGCTCCTTTTCCTGGTTGGTCAGTTCCCCGGTCTGGAGCTGAATCCCCATGCCTTCCCCAAATCCCTCAAAAAACGCCTGTTTAACTTCTTCAAGTCCGATTTCCCGATCGGCCAACTGGCGGATCGCCACCGCTTTATCTGTGAAAGCCTGTTTCAGTTTCTCTCTCACCCGGTCCGACGGAAAAAGCAATACTTCAAACAAGGCTTCCACATCCATATCCAATAAAATGGACCCATGTTGCAAAATGATGCCCTTCTGCCTTGTTTGCGCACTGCCGGCGATCTTCCGCCCACTGACGACCAATTCGTAGTCTGAGGGGGAATCGAAGCAGGCTGAAGACATTTCCCCTGTCCGCCCTTTTGGCGGAGCGAGGCTGGCGTCTAATCCCAACCTCTTGAATCCGGCCAACAAGCCTTGGCTGATAACGCGGTACGACTCGCTAACCGTCTTTGGCATCATGGGATGGGCTTCTTCCACGATGACGCTGTATGTCAACTCTTGATCATGCAACACCGCCCGTCCCCCGGTCATCCGTCTGACAAACCCAAATCCTTTGTTTTGCAATGTGTCAAAATCGATTTCTTTGCGCGCTTTTTGAAAATACCCAATCGACAAGGTGGGTTGCGTCCAACCGTAAAAGCGAATGGTTGGGGGGACTTTCCCTTCGCGATGCAAATGTAAGATCGCTTCATCAATCGCCATGTTCATCGCTGGCGCATGCGCTTCATAAGGAAGAAACCGCCAAATATCCATAATTTCACACCTTTTCTCGACATCTCAATAAGCATTACTTCTTTTCATTTAATTGTATTCTATCACACAGCAGGCCGATTGCCTCCTGCACGGTGGCTCGTCTTTACCCAGTCCACACATGCCTGAACCGTTTCCGCCAAAGGAGTGATGGTGTAGCCCAACTCCCGCTCTGCTTTGGCAGAGGAATAATAGACATTGCGTCCACACAATTTGGCCAAATCCCATGCAAAGGCCGGATCTTTTCCGGTAACCATCGCCCCGAGCTCTCCCAATATGGCTGCTGCTTTCGCCCAGCTTTGCGGAACACGGCGAATGGTCAAACCCGTTTGTCCATAATCGGCCAGCTGTTGCAGAAAAGCGTGCAAGGATACGTTGGTTCCCCCCAATATGTATCGCTCGCCAATGCGCCCTTTTTCCGCCGCAGCCAAGTGTCCACGCGCCACATCCGCAACATTACACACATTGATGCCACCTGGCGGGGCGACAAAAAGTTTGCGTTGCAACACGGATTCCACAAACCCGCCCGTATCTGCCCGCACCCCCACGATGACTGTCGGATTAACTACTACCGCCGGCAAACCCTGCTGAACAAGAGCCAACACTTTGTCCTCGCCGGCTCGTTTGGCAATCGCGTATTCCACTTGCAACTCTGCACCATTAAAGTCAAACGATTCATCGATGGCATCTCGCTCCGCCAATCCCACCGCCGCAGCCGAACTCGTATGGATAAATCGCTTCACGCCACTTCTCAACGCTTCATTGGCGATATTTGCGGCCCCTTCCACATTGATCTGGTACATCGACTGTTTGTGCCACTTTCCCCATGCCACTTCTCCTGCCACGTGAAAAACCCAGTCCATGCCGTCACATACGCCCCGAATGCTTTCCTGGCAAGTGATATCCCCTTCCACAAAGGATATTCCCGGTGGCAAACCATCCAGAGAAGAGGTTCGCCTGTGTAACACAGTCACCTCCAATCCCGCCTCCACCAGGCAATGGACGAGATTACGCCCCAAAAACCCTGTTCCACCGGTTACCAATACCTTCATCCGCGCACTCCCCTTTCTCGGTCATGTTTAACTTCTCTACTATACCATGGCATAAACCGGGCTACAGCCTTAATAGGCTGCAGCCTGGCAATGGGTCGCTTCGTGGCGAAGGTTCTTCCTTTCACTTGGTCTGCGGCCATACTTGTGCTGAATGAGAATAAGACAAACCATGGCCGTATGGATACAAGTCTGGGATGGTAACAGGCAATTTCCCTTGGGGTTGATTTGCTCCAAATACCGTATCTACCGCCGCTTGCAAGGAAACCTTGCGGAATCCGTAAGCGTTCAGATATGCATTCACTTCTGGAAATTCTTTGATGTCATAAGGATTGCGGAGACCGACCACGATGAGTGGTTTTTGCAGTGCTTGTAATGCTTGAACCAATTTTGCTTGCTGCGGATACAAGTTGGCACTGTAGGTCCCGACCAACAGCACATCCTTATCCCTGGCCATGGCCACCGCTGCTTGAATCATGTCATCACTGGGGTTGACCTGGTTGAGGTACAACTCTTCGGCCTCTGCGTGATACTTTTGAACATACTCAAGTAGCGAGTAAGGGCTGATAATTCCCACTTTTTGCCCTTTATCCAAGTGAAGCGGCAACAGATTGTCATCATTTTTAACCAGGGTAATTGCTTGCTGGGCCATTGCCAAGGCACGCGAGTGATGCTTGCGAATGCCCACCTTTTTGGACACTTGATGCAACGGAACATAGCGATCAGTGAAAACACCGACTTTCCATTTTGCCCGCAAAATGCGCAACACCGACTGGTTGATCCGCTTTTCGCTCAATTCTCCCCGTTTCACCGCTTGCACAATCGCCTTGTGCACATCCAGCTGCTCTTCCGTATCCAACTCCGGTGTAAGTAAAATGATATCCGCCCCGGCCTGTACCGCTTTTATCGCCGCTTGAGACACCCCGCCAAAATATCCAGCCACCCCCGCCATCGCCATACTGTCGGTGATGATCAAGCCGTCATACCCCAGCTTGTTACGCAGAAGCCCCGTGAGAATGGGCTCAGACAATGTCGCCGGCAGATCGGGGGTTGGATCGAGGGCGGGCACATGGATATGGGCCGTCATGATCGCATCCACTCCCGCAGCGATCGCGCGTTTAAACGGCACCAACTCCACTTGTTCCAACTCCTGCCGACTTTTATCAATCACCGGCAAGCCCAAATGCGAGTCTACATGGGTATCCCCATGACCCGGGAAATGTTTTGCGGTTGCAATGACGCCATTTTTCTGTAAGCCCTTGATTTGCTCCGCTCCCAACTCAGCCACCAGCTTTGGATCCTCGCCGTAGGAACGGACACCAATCACCGGATTGGCCGGATTCACATTCACATCCACATTGGGCGCCAAATTCATCTGGATGCCAATCGCTTTCAATTCCTTGGCTGTGATTTCAGCGGCCTGTCGAGCCAGTGACGGGATGCGGGTAGCTCCCAGTGCCATATTGCCCGGCAACTCCGTCGCTCCAGTCGTCAGCCGGGCGACCACTCCCCCTTCTTGGTCGGTGGCGATCAGAAGCGGCAAGCCCAGACGTGTCTTTTGCGCCATGGCTTGCAAGCTGTTGGTCAACCGAGCTGTTTGCAAAGGTTCCTTCACATTGCCGGTATAAGAGAACAATATCATCGAACCCACATGACCTTGCTGTATCAGTTTGCGCGCCTCTTCCGTCGGTTTCTCTCCATAAAAACCAGCCATGATCATTTGTCCCACTTTTTCTTCCAATGTCATACGCGCCAATTGCCCAGTCGGCGCCGTGGAATCATTCACCGGCATAAATCCTGTCTGAAATACCACCGCCAAAGCCAGAGCCAAGGATAACCATCCACTTGCCGATCTCGCCATCCAAACTCCTCCTCGCAGGATGTAATGACATGACATGTCGTGTGGAAAAGGTGCGCCTTATGACAAACCAACCCTGTCAACTCCATATTAACTGATGATTGCTAATTTTTTAAGCAAAACCATACGCTACAGCTAATAAAAAAGGGCCAGCGACAACGTTTGAATTAAGCCGTTGTCACCGGCCCCGTCAACACGTTTTCCTTATGGGGCGCCATGCCACCTACTCAATCGCAAGGATCTTTTCGTCTCCGCTTTTGCACTCGTCCTTATTCAGCTTCACGCCAGCTCCTTCCGGCAAATTGGTAAAGATGACTGGTGTGATGATCGAGGTAGCGTGTTCCTTGATGTAAGCCAAGTCCACTTCCAGCAGTTTTTGTCCTTTCTCCACTTTGTCCCCTTCAGCAATAAAGGAGGTAAATCCTTTTCCTTCCAAGTTCACTGTGTCAATCCCCACATGAATCAGCACTTCCCGGCCATCAAGGGCGCGAATGCCGATAGCGTGTTTGGTTGGGAACAAGTTGACAATCTCGCCGTCCACCGGGGAAACCACTGTTCCCTCTGTCGGTTCAATCGCAAAGCCGTCGCCCATCATTTTTTGAGAAAATACTTGATCCGGCACTTCGCTGAGCGGCAACAGCTTCCCGGTCATCGGAGCTGCAAACTCGCCTTGCTCTACCGTTGTAGCCTCTGTTTTCGCCGGCTCGCTCGTTTCAACAGGCGCGGAGGTCGGTTTCTTACCCATCATCAATTGCTTCATTTGTTCTTTAATGATATCTGATTTAGGACCAAAGATGATTTGCAAATGGTTATCCATTTCCAGCACACCCGATGCTCCCAATTGTTTCAACTGTTCCTTGTCCACTTTTTTCACATCATTAACCGAAATGCGCAAGCGGGTGATGCAGGCATCCAGGTTGGAGAGGTTTTCTTTACCACCCAGTGCTTTCAACACATTTTCAGCCAAATCGCCCGTTGCCGCCGTTTCGTTGGTGTGTTCCAGCTCATCATCTTCCCGACCCGGTGTACGCAGGTTCCACTTCTTGATGGCAAACCGGAAGCCAAAGTAATAAATGACTGCAAACGCCAAACCGACTGGAATGATGAGATATGGTTTGGTATCGATGTCCCAGAACATGATCAAGTCGATGATTCCGCCGGAGAAAGTCATTCCCGCTTTCACGCCCAGCACATCCATCAACATAAACGACAGACCTGCGAATATGCAGTGAACTGCATACAAAACCGGAGCTACAAACAAGAAGGAAAACTCAAGCGGTTCGGTAATCCCCGTCAAAAACGAAGTCAGAGCCGCAGATGCCATGATACCGCCGACCAGCTTCTTTTTCTCAGGGCGAGCTGTATGGTAAATAGCCAAAGCCGCCGCTGGCAAGCCGAACATCATAAACGGGAATTTACCAGACATAAATGTACCCGCTGTCGGGTCACCTTGGAAGAAACGCGTTTGGTCGCCCTTGATAATCTCACCCGCCGCATTGGTCCAGGTACCAAATTCATACCAGAACGGATTGTAGAAAATGTGATGCAGACCAAAAGGAATCAATCCCCGTTCGATCACACCAAAGATAAACGCGGCCACTGCAGTATTTTGCGCCGTCACAATATGGGACAGCTTGTCGATCTGCGTTTGGATCGGAGGCCAGACAAAAAAGAACAACAAGCCCATCAGGAAGGCGGCCACTGCCGTGATGATCGGCACAAAACGCTTGCCGCCGAAAAAGCCGAGGTACTGCGGCAATTCGATATCATGGAATCGGTTATATAGCAATGACGCCACAATCCCGATAATTACCCCGCCGAAAACCCCCATATGCAAGCTCGGTATCCCCAACACATCTACCGTTTCCACTCCGTTGAGCTTAGCCATCTCACCCAAGGTTGTATTCATGATGAGATAACCGACAACGGCTGCCAAACCAGCGGTTCCTTCGCCATTGGACAGACCGATCGCCACCCCGATCGCGAAGATTAAAGCCAGGTTGGAAAATACAATACCCCCGGCGTTTTCCAAAATCCCAATCTGCAATTTATTCCCGATCGCGAGCAGCAAACCGGCTGCCGGCAAAATGGCTACCGGCAGCATCAGCGACTTACCGACGCGTTGCAGGATGCCAAAAAGTTTTTTAAACATCTTAGACGTCTCCTCCTATCATGGTTTGTCAAAACATGAATAAGTGCAAATCCGTGAGAACTTTTCGCTCCACGCAATCATTTCTTGTTTTGCCCAACCCGTCAAAAAATAAATAAGGCATGAGCAAAAAAAGACAGATGGGAGCGCTTGCAAAAGGGGACAAATCCCTTTGGCCACGCTGATCATCCAGCCTTTTTTCACTCATGCCTGATCGAATCAGTAACACGTGAAAACAAGAGCCACAAAGCTGTTTCGCACCCTTTTTATTGGGACGGGGATTGAAACAGCCCTTATTCAGTTGCTGATAATTCGCTGCAAATGTAATGTCAAGTAACTCACTTCTGCCAAGGGAACCGCTTTCTTCAATTCCCTCTCCATCACTTTTGACAGCTTCCATGCTATATCATAACACATCGGATATTGAGAACGCAACAATTCTGTGAACCCTTCCGGTTCGGTAATATCTTCCTCTGCCACTGTGCGCTCGATGGCAAAGCGCAGATGGGTAACCAAGCGCAAGTAGGAGATGCTTTTGCGATCCACTTCTTTGTTCAGTGCCGTTTCCACCATGCGGATAAGCCGGAGGATCAGGCGTGAATACTGGTGGATCTCCGACAGGCGTCTGCGGGTCAAAGCGCTGTGAATGTGCATGGCGATGAAGCCCGCTTCCGCTTCTGGCAAACGAATTCCCATCTTCATTTCGATCATGTCGACAATCTCTTCCGCCACTTCATATTCCCGTTCGTACAGCGCGCGGGTTTCAACCAAAAACGGATTGGTGAACGCAATCCCTTGCTCCAACCGCTTGATAGCAAAACCGATATGATCCATCAGCGCCGTATGAATATGTTCATTTAGGGGTGTCTGAAAACGCTTATGAATATGAAGAACCACATCATTCATCACCTCAACTAAGCGCTCATCCACTTGCGATAACAGCTGTTTGTATTGTTCTTGCTCTTTTTTGTCTTGCAGAACAAAACATTTTTCCACGGTTTCCTCTTGGATCAGTTCGCCCACTTTTTTTTGGAACCCGATGCCCTTGCCAATCAAGACCACTTCCCGCAACGCTGGATGCACCGCGATAACGACATTATTATTGAGGACCTTTTTGATGCGAAATGGCTCACTCATGTTTGCTTCGACCTCTCTCTCAAGCACTGATCCGATAACAAGCAATATACGATAAAAAGCCGTGAGAAATCAATCCCGAATTATTGATGTGGAGCATGTGTTTGCAATCGTTTTATTTACATTTGAAATAGAGGTCTCCCATTTCAAACATCTCAACCACCCTTATACAGCGTCATCTCTCAGCAGGCGCGGCTTCTCACTTATAATCTCATAATATTTAAAATTATTACATAAATCTTTAGATAAAACAGGTCATGCAAAATATTGGCATGACCTGTATCGCGGTCTAAGCTAAGTTTAATGTCGGTCACCACTTCGCGATCAATATGACGTTTGGAGCACTTTCACCCACACAGCCATCCATGTCTTATAAAAAACGACTTCCATTCATCCACATGCCGCCATCCATGGTAATGCAGTCCCCGTTGATATAACTAGCTTCGTCCGACAACAAGAACTTGGCCAGTGCAGCAATCTCTTCGGGCTTCCCGAATCGTTGCAACGGCACCGCACGTCTGACAGCCTCATACGCACGCTCATCGGCGATCAATTTCTCTACACCGCCTGTGTTTTCAATCGGTCCGGGAGCGATGCAATTGATGCGAATCCCTTTGCTTCCCCATTCCACTGCGAGCGACTGGCTCATCGCCAATACCCCCGCTTTGGCCGCGGCGGAGTGAACAACTCCGGCTGCTCCGGTCCAAGCGTAAGTAGCTACTATATTGACAATGGAGCCCGCTTGCCCATTGGCGATCCAATCTTTTGCCACCGTTTGCGTGAAAAACCACGTACCATGAAGGACAATGTCGACGACTGCTTTCCAACCATTGGGAGACAATTTCTCTGCCGGAACCACAAAGTTGCCCGCCGCATTGTTGACTAAGTAATCCACCCGACCAAATACTTCTTTTGCCTTTTGCACTGTGGCCTCTACTTGATCCAACTCCCGTACATCCATCGGAACCGCCAACACTTGCCCTGAAAACGTTTCCATTTCTTGGCGTGCCGCCTCCAAGCGCTCTTCATTGCGCGCGGTGATAACGACGTTCGCACCTTCTTGACACAGACGAGCGGCAATCGCTTTGCCCATTCCATTGCTGCCACCTGTGACAATCGCTGTTTTCCCTTTCATATCGACACGCTCCTTTTATATTGATTGAATACTCATTCATTATTTTATAATAAAATGTATTCGCTAACATCATTTAATTAAAAAAACTCTTCACTATTTATAAGTGAAGAGTGAGAATGTTGACAAACCCTGCGAATCAACTTTGTTGATCGCAGGGTTTTTGTATATAAAAGGGATATAAACAATTAATGGATGAATATCAACCCATATAAACTTAAAACCACCTCCCTTACCTGCTCTCGAAAGCAGCATAGCCAACTTTTTTATGTTTTGAGCCACAGCAGTTAGGAGGCATTGCTCTTGAATTTTTGCAAGCCCCCTGTAGCGTGCGTATCGAAGACCATGAAGTTCCTTCGCGTCAGCGAAGCTACGTTCAATCGTTTCTTTTCGACGCTTATATAAAGTTTTTCCACGTGGGCTCAAGCGATTTTGTCTAACCCACTCTTTTGCATCTTCCCATACATGACGTGTTAGGATTTTTGTGTGGTTCTTTGACTTTGTGCAATTCTTAAGAAAAGGACATTGCTTACAAATCTCGGGATTGGATTTGTACTGTCTGTATCCTTCACGGTTGGTCGTTCGATATGTAAGTTGATGCTTTGCTGGACAAAGATATACATCTTGCTCAGGAATATACTTAAATCTCCATTTCGGAAAGAGGTCTTTATCTGGTCGAAAACTCCGATGTGCAATAACCGTAAAGATTCCTTGTCCTCTCAATTCACGACAAATAGGCATAGTTAAATAACCAGAATCCAGAGCAACAGCTTTCACCGAAAAGCCGAAGCGGCTTTTCTGACGATTTAACCTTTCTAAATAAGGAACTGAATCATGGACATTTCCTGGTGTAACAAATACATCTGTAATGAAGTTATGTAAACCATCGACAGTACGATGATCGAGATAGAAAAAGCCTTCGGGTTTTCCATCTCGAACCATATAACCACTATCTGGATCGGTCGTACTTACACGAATTTCTTTCGTTTCAACCTTTATGGGCTTTTTTTTTAAAGGCTTCTTTCCGTGCTCTTCTCGATCTTGCTCAATTGCTTGTTCTAAATCATCCATATATCCTTTGGGAGTAACTTTAACTAATTGTTTTTTGAACTTTCCTTTATTGGCATTGGCTTTAAGAAAAGTGGAGTCACTAAAAAGCTCTTTTCCTTGAATAAATCCATGTTGGATCGCCTGAATGACAATTTCATCAAATATTTCCTGATAAATAGTGGAGCTTTGGAACCGTCTTCGACGGTTTTGACTGAAAGTAGATGCATGTGGGACTGGGTCGGTTAGAGATAACCCTACAAACCAACGGTAAGCGATGTTAACTTTAATCTCCTCAATGAGTCGGCGTTCGGAACGAATGCCGAACAAATATCCAATGAGTAGCATTTTAAATAACATAATTGGGTCAAGACATGGACGCCCATTATCTTGGCAGTATAATTCTTTACATTTCTCAGCAATGAAGGAGAAGTCGATCGTTTCATTAATTTTCCGTAACAAGTGATCTCGTGGAACTAATTCTTCTATGTTAACTAGTTCTGGTTGATGTTCTTTACTCGGATTTGTTCTAAACATAGAAAAAACTCCTTATAGAGTGTTTTTTATTGATTCGACAAAAAAGGCTGCTGACCCTGCCTTTCAAGGCAGTTTGTCAGCAGCCTCACTCTTCACTATTTATAAGTGAAGAGTGAATCATTGATATAGAAAAACGCCCACCATACCAGACAGAGCCATCACCATGACCGGATGGAGTTTAAACCGCATCAAGGCCAAAAGCGCGCACAGGCTGATCACAATCAAGCTTATGGTATGCCCGTCCCATGGTCCGACGAACAGGCTGCCATCCGCAAAGCGAATCGCCGCATACACGATCAGGCCGATGATGATGGGCTTTAATCCATACAATGCCGACTTGTACAACGGGTGTTTGTGCATACGAAAGATTAACGCTGTAACCAACATCACCAAAATCAACGAGGGCAACACCATGCCTAACAAGGCAACGATCGCACCAAGCACTCCTCCCACATGATAGCCGACAAACACCGCGCTGTTCATCGCCAGAGAACCAGGTGCCATCCCTGCCAACACGATCATCTCTGAAAAATCCCCGGTACCCATCCAACCATGAAGCCCCACTTCATGTTCAATTACTGGAATCATGGCGTATCCCCCGCCAAACGAAAATATGCCGATCTTAAAAAAAGTGACGAACAACTCGATGAGCATGCCCATATCCCCCTTCCCATTACTCACTTTCACTCTGCCTAAGTGCCGCCAACACTCGTTTTCCACTGGCAAAACCCATCCCAGCCAGGGCCCCTGCCACCATCACAAGCAAGGGATGAACATGTAAAAAGAGCAATCCACCGACCGCTCCACCCATGATAACCCAAGTCCACTTGTCACAAAGTGCCGATTTGCCCATACGAATCGCCGCGTAGACGATCAAGGCGACAATGGCGGCTTTCACGCCTTCCAATGCGCCATTTACCCAATTCCAAGTATGAATGTGATAAAACCCGAAACACATCAACAACACAATCGCAAACGCAGGCAACACAATGCCCACCGTCGCGCACAACACCCCCACCATGCCTGCCAGCCGATAGCCGATCACCATGGCCACATTCACCGCAATGGCCCCCGGGATCGACTGGGCAATGGCAGTCGCTTCTCCAAACTCCCGCTCATCCATCCACTGGCGTCTGTGAAGGATCTCTTTTTCAATCAACGGCAACACAGCAAATCCCCCGCCAAAAGTGACGGGGCTGACTTTGCAAAAAGAAAGAAAGAGTTGCCACCATTTTCCCCTGCCCTGCTTCATGGGTTTCTCCCTTTCCCACATTTTCTTTTGTAATTGTACAACATTCATAACCGCAATGGTATAAAATTTCATATATCCTCCCTAAAAAAACCTACTCTTCTTCCTGCTTAAACCCAAGAAAAAAGGTAGGATTAAATGGAGTTAATAACATAAATCACGCTATTTTTCTTATACCAATTTAACGCAGGCGCCTATCATACTAAGCCTATCCCATTTTTAAATATGGATATATTTTTATTAATTTTATTAACGCCAATAAAAAAAGCGGATGAGAACCCTTGCCCATCCGCTTTTAAACCATTTACATTTTTAATCTTGCTTGTACCAACGCAACACCGGTTTGCGGGCCGCAGTCACTTCGTCCAAACGATTCACCACCGTATGGTGCGGCGCCTCCTGAACCAATTCTGGCTTTTCTTCCGCTTCTTTCGCGATTTGGATCATGGTGTCGATAAAACGATCCAGCGTTTCTTTGGATTCCGTCTCAGTCGGCTCGATCATCAGACACTCCTCCACAATCAGCGGGAAGTAGATAGTTGGCGGGTGGAATCCAAAGTCAAGCAAGCGTTTGGCGATATCCAGCGTCCGAACGCCCAACTTCTTCTGTCTTTTGCCCGACAATACAAACTCATGCTTGCAATGCTGCTTGAACGGCAGATCATAATACGGCTCCAACCGTCGCATCATGTAATTGGCGTTCATCACAGCGTTTTCGGACACCTGCCGCAATCCCTCAGGCCCCATGGTGCGAATGTACGCATACGCGCGAACCAAGATGCCAAAGTTTCCGTAATACCCTTTGATACGGCCAATTGATTGTGGCAGGTCATAATCGAAGTAGTAGCTACCATCCTCAGCCTTGGCCACCATCGGCTTCGGCAAAAACGGCAACAGCTCTTTTTTCACGCCAACCGGTCCAGCTCCTGGGCCGCCTCCGCCGTGCGGGGTGGTAAACGTTTTATGCAGATTTAAGTGAACGACGTCAAACCCCATGTCTCCCGGACGGGCGATTCCCAAAATAGCATTGGCGTTGGCTCCATCGTAGTACAGCAGTCCGCCCGCTTCGTGAACCAAGTCGGCGATCACATTGATCTCTTCTTCAAACAAGCCCAAGGTATTTGGGTTGGTCAGCATTAACGCCGCCGTATCGTCACCCAACACCTTTTTCAATTCCTCTACATCCACCAAGCCTTTCTCATTGGAGGGGATGGTGATGGTTTTAAAGCCTGCCACCGTCGCACTCGCCGGGTTCGTTCCATGCGCCGAATCAGGCACAATGACTTTATCGCGCTTAGACTCCCCGCGGGATTCATGATATGCACGAATCATCATCAACCCGGTCCATTCGCCTTGGGCACCCGCCGCGGATTGCAACGTCACCGCATCCATACCTGTGATTTCGGCCAAATCCCGTTGCAATTCGTACAACAATTCCAGTGCCCCTTGCACCGTCTCTTCCGCTTGATACGGATGAATCTTGGCAAACCCAGGGAAACGGGCCACATCTTCATTCACTTTGGGATTGTATTTCATCGTGCAGGAACCCAATGGGTAAAATCCATTGTCTACCCCATGGTTGCGACGGGACAACTCCGTGTAATGGCGCATCAAGTCCAATTCGGATACCTCGGGCAATTCAGCCGGAGTTTCCCGCATCAGTTCCGGCGGCAAAAAATCCCCATCTGGTACATCCGATTCTGGTAAGCTGTATGCTACACGTCCTGGCTGGCTCATTTCAAAAATGAGTGCTTTTTCTTCGGTTGTTTTCATCACAGCAGACCCTCCAAACCATTCGCCAACATGTCAATTTCTTCTTTCGTCCGTACTTCCGTCACCGCAATCAGCATATGGTTGGCCAGCTCCGGATAATCACGTCCCAGATCATAGCCGCCGATGATGCCCTGTTCCAACAGCTTGCGATTTACTTCACTTACGGGATGAGGCAATTTGACCACAAACTCGTTGAAAAACGGCTGGCTGAATGCGATCTCAATCCCTTCAACCTGGCTGAGTCGCTCTTTGGCATAATGTGCTTTTTGCAGATTGAGGCGCGCCACGTCTTGCATCCCTTGTTTTCCCAACGCTGACATGTAAACCGATGCTGCCAGGGCCAACAGCGCTTGGTTGGAGCAGATGTTTGATGTCGCTTTGTCGCGGCGGATGTGTTGTTCACGCGCTTGCAAAGTGAGTACAAACCCGCGCTTGCCGTTTTCATCGACCGTCTGTCCGACGATCCGGCCCGGAATGCGGCGCATCAGCGCTTTGGTCGTCGCAAAATAGCCGCAGTGCGGTCCACCGAAGGACGGTGCAATCCCCAATGGTTGAGCATCGCCAACCACAATGTCGGCGCCGTATTGCCCCGGCGGCTTCAACAGGCCGAGCGACAAAGGATTAGCGCTGACGATAAACAGGCCTTTGTGAGCGTGGGCGATGCGCTCCACTTGCGCCAAATCTTCAATATTCCCGAAGAAGTTGGGTGATTGCACAATCACCGCCGCCGTCTCTTCATCCGCCTCAGCGGAGAGCGCAGCCAAGTCCGTTACGCCATCTTGATGCGGCACTTCGACCACTTGCAGTCCCAAGCCCTTGGCGCTGGTCAACAGGATTTGCCTCGCCTCGGGATGGACGGTTTGCGAGATGACGATTTTCCGTTTGCGGGAGGTGGCAGCTGCCATGCTCGCTGCTTCCGAGAGCGCCGTATGGCCATCGTACATGGACGAGTTCGCCACATCCATGCCTGTCAATTCGCAGATCATGGTTTGAAACTCAAAAATGGCTTGCAATTCCCCTTGGCTGATTTCTGGTTGATACGGGGTGTACGCGGTGTAAAATTCCGAGCGCGATACAACATGCCCGACCACGCTTGGGATGTGATGTTCATACACACCTGCCCCCAAGAACGAAACGGCCTGATCCATTGAAGTGTTGCGTCCAGCCATACGATTCATGTGCTTCACCAATGTTGGCTCGCTCATCGGCGCCGGCAGGTTCATTTTCCCTTTAAAACGCACGCTTTCAGGGATTTCGGCAAACAATTCATCAACAGAGTCTACGCCAATCATTTCCAGCATTTGCTTTCGATCTTGCTCCGTCTGCGGCAAATAGCGAAATTTCATCTTCAGTTCTCCCCCTACCATCTTCAGCTGTACGGCGCTTACTTCGGCCGTTTATAGAAAGGCACTTTCACCACGCGCGCTTTTAAGCGTTTACCGCGAATCTCCACTTCGACCACTTGATCCAAGTCAGTGAACTCTGTCTTCAGAAGAGCCAAACCAACATTCTTCTTCAAAGTGGGAGATTGCGTTCCGGTGGTCACTTCACCGATCCGTTCATCGCCTGCGTAGACCGGATAGTGGCTGCGCGGAATGCCGCGGTCGATCATTTCGATGCCGACCAGCTTGCGGGCAAGTCCCGATTCTTTTTGTTTTGCCAACGCATCGCGGCCAATGAAGTCGCCTTTGTCCAACTTGACAGCAAATCCCAGACCTGCTTCAAGCGGTGAAATTTCCGGCGACAATTCCTGGCCGTACAAAGGGAGGCGCGCTTCAAAGCGGAGGGTATCCCGAGCTCCCAAACCGCACGGCAATACTCCCTGCTCCTTGCCAGCTGCGAGAATCTCCCGCCACAGCTTGGGCGCTTCGGCACGTGCGAAATACAGCTCAAACCCATCTTCCCCCGTATAGCCTGTCCGGGAAACCAACGTGGGAACGCCAGCGACATTCACATTTTGCTTGAATTTAAAAAATTTGATTTCCGACAAATCGGTCTCCGTCAGTGTTTGCAGTACGCTCTCCGCCAACGGACCTTGTAAAGCGAGTTGTGCGATGTCATCCGAAATGTTCTCGATCTTAACTTCGTCTGTTTGGTGCTTTTTCATCCAAGCGACATCTTTCTCGATGTTGGATGCGTTGATGACAAGCAGATACTCATTTTCTCCGGTGCGGTAAACAAGCAAGTCATCAACTGTACCTCCATCGGGATAGCACATGATCGCGTATTGCGCATCCCCGATTTGCAACCGACTGGCGTCATTGGTGGTTATCTTTTGGATAAAGGAGAGCGCGCCCGAACCGCTGATCCGCACTTCACCCATATGGGACACATCAAACAGACCCGCTTTCGTTCTAACCGCCTCATGTTCTTGCTTGATGCCGACAAATTGCACCGGCATTTCCCATCCGCCAAAAGGAACCATTTTTGCCTCGGTGCAGTACGTCTCATAAAGCGGCGTTCGTTTCAACTCAGACATCTGTTCCACCTCGCGTTCTTCAACAAATATAAAAAAGACAGAAACGTCCCTTGATGAAGCTACATCGGGATTGCTCTGTCCTGATTACCTGAGAGTTGCTCCATTCCGTCGGATGGAGTTGCCCCGTTGGTGGCCCTTGATAATACGGGC
Organism: Laceyella sacchari; assembly: GCF_024927925.1. Lineage (NCBI taxonomy): Bacteria > Bacillati > Bacillota > Bacilli > Caryophanales > Thermoactinomycetaceae > Laceyella > Laceyella sacchari. The sequence continues at coordinate 1,270,704 of NZ_CP103866.1, read as the reverse complement.
TCTCTCCAGAGTGGCGTCCAGCGGGCCTCCTTTTGCCTGAGAGATTCACCTGTGACTGGCTTGCTCCTTCGGCGCCATACCAATGGCATGGTCTCTCCTCCCGCATTCAACCGCCGAACAATATGAACTTGTCACAACCACATTGTGCCACATTTCCCGATGAATTTCGATACCTTCGACCAAAAAAGTTCGTTTTTTCTCCAGACACATGATTTTCCTCATTTTAACCCATACTGTAATGGGAACTCATGGCCGAAGAAAGGTGGGTAGATTTACAATGAAATCTCTCCCAATTCGCATGGATCGTACTTGGGTGGACGAATTTCAAACAAGAGTCGACCGTGACAGCGACTGGGCTGATTGGGAACGCTTCCAGCTCGCTGTCGAAGCAGCCGAAGCAGAAATTGTCCCTACGTTTGAATCTATCCAAAGTTTGAAACAAATTCAAGGGTTTGATCCACTTCCGCATCAAATTGATGTAACCAAACGCGTTATCAATGAGATGCGCGGCCGGGCCATCCTGGCTGATGAAGTCGGCCTGGGTAAAACGATCGAAGCGGGCTTAATTCTAAAAGAATACATCATCCGCGGCTTGGTGAAGCGTGCGCTGATCCTCGTCCCCTCTTCGCTTGTGCTACAGTGGACACGCGAACTGAATCAAAAATTTCAAATTCCGGCGGTCGCACAAAAAAAGGGATGGATGTGGGATCAATACGATTTTATCGTCGCTTCCTTGGATACTGCCAAACGGGACCCGCACCGCTCCTGCGTCCTCAGCAAACATTATGACATCGTCATCGTCGACGAAGCTCATAAGCTGAAAAACAGACGCACGAAAAACTGGCAGTTCATCAATGAATTGCGAAAAAAATACTGTCTCCTGCTCACAGCGACACCGGTGCAGAATGAAATGGCCGAATTGTATAATCTGGTCACTTTGCTAAAGCCGGGACAACTCGGAAAACAGACCGATTTTCAGAGCGATTATGTAGCGGGCAAGCGAAAAGCGAAGAACGAAGCCCAATTACGGGAAGAAATCAGCCGGGTGTTGATCCGCAACCGGCGTCGCGACAGTCACTTGAATCTGACGAAGCGGAAGGTGAAAACAATCACCATTGAGTTGTCGCCGGAAGAACGGGCTCTATACGACGGCATCACCCAATTCGTACGTTCCAAATACCGAGAAGGCACCGATCTGAAAAGCATGCTGTCGCTCTTGGTGTTGCAGAAAGAGGTTTGTTCCAGCCGTGATGCAGTCTTCCACACGTTATTCAAATTGGTCAAAAAAGCAGAAGAACAAAAAGAGGAAGTTTCGCCCGAAGTAGCGCATTTGATCCAGTTGTTGCGGAGTGTTCGCTCCTCTTCCAAAGTGGAGCAAGCGCTTCGCCTCATCAAGGAATTGTCGCCCGAAAAAGTGATTCTCTTCACCGAATTCCGGGCAACCCAAGACATGTTGTTGCGCGAGCTGACCCAAGCGGGGATTCCAGCGGTACCCTTTCGCGGCGGTTTCAATCGGAACAAAAAAGATTGGATGATGGAGCTTTTCCAAAAACGAGCCCAGGTGATGGTTGCGACAGAGGCTGGCGGGGAAGGGATCAATCTCCAATTCTGCCACCACATGATCAATTTTGACATGCCTTGGAACCCTATGCGTGTCGAACAACGGATCGGGCGCATTCACCGGTTGGGCCAGCAGCATGATGTCTCTATCTACAACTTTTCCACCCTCAACACCATCGAAGAACATATCATTTGGTTGCTACAAGAGAAAATCCAATTATTTGAAACAGTCATCGGCGAGCTGGAAACCATTTTGGAAAAGATGGAAGACGAATCTTTGGAACACAACCTCATGCGCATCATGCTGGAAACGCACGATGAAGCACAAATTCGGCAACACCTGGATCGCTGGGGTGACACATTCCATCAGGTGCGCCATGCCGTCACCATCGAAAACGAAGCGAAAGAGGAATTGTTGCGCTATGAACCAACAACAAATTAGGTCGTTTACCGAACGGTATCTACGATTGCAAGGATGCCATATCATCGAGTCTGGGCCAGCGCATATCACCACCCGGCTCTCGATTCAAGCAGACAAAGATTTGCTAAACCGCCCGTTTTATTGGATGTATGTAGAAAAGATGAACATCGAACCGCAACCTGTCACACTTAACCTGGTGTTTGATCCAGCAAATCAACCGCCAGGGTTGAAAGGAGAAACCCTCTTTTTCGGCGCACCCCGATTTTCGCAAATGTTGCGCTCCGCCCAAAAACACGGACGTTTTGCCCGTTTGTATCAAGTGCCCAAAGGCAAAGAAGCTTTCGCCTCCCAAACCAAGGCGTATACCCCGTGGTTGGGGGTCAATTACAAACTTTCTTACATCTGCGACCAAAAAAAAGACCGCTTGCTGTCGCTGGGCATCAATCTGATCAGTGGGGAAATCACCCCTGACTTTTACCAACAAGCCCAGTCCTATGAGTGGCAAAGCAGACTACCCGCCCACCGCCATCTATTGCCGCCGCGGCTTTCTCTGAATGAAGCGGTCGGTGAATTGGAGTATTATGTCCATGAACAGATTCAAAACGAAGACCTGAGCTGGGCCGAGCAAGCACAAGAACGGTGTGAAGCGGAATTGGCCCAATTGGATTCGTTTTATCCAGACTCGTTATCTGAAGAAGCAGAGCGAGACAAAAAACAGCGCCGCGAGGAAATCGTGTGGCAATACGCTCCCCGCGCAGAGCTAAATTGCATCAACGCCGGCCTGTTTTACGCTGAAACCCAAACATTTTCTTAAACAAAAAAAGAAGCGACACGCTTGCCCCACGTGCCACTTGCCTTTCCCTTGTCCTAGCTCATTCAACCCATTATGACCATTCGTGGGGCCGTTAACCCGACACCTGTTCCAAATCACTCGGCACAATCCACACTTCCATTTCCAGCGCCTTCAACACCTGTTTGATTTTCTCCATGCTAGCGCCACCGTACTCATTACGCTCATCGCGGGACACTTGTGGCGGGGAAACGCCCAACCGCTTGGCCAGTTCCGCCTGTGAGATCCCTTTGTAGATGCGAAAAGCGATCAATTGGCGGCCGATATTATCCAATGTGCAGCGCATATCGAACTGACCAGACTTATAGCTTTCATACTCATGGATTTCCCGCTTTAATCGTTCTCCAAAGAACCGCGCCGGCGCCAATCCCCGTTCGATTTGCTCTTTTGTCAATCCCATCTTTTCCAGTTCGGCCCTTTGCTCCGCCAAGAGCTGTTCCTGTTGCGCAACTTGCGTCATGCAACGCTTATACTCCTGCTCCGTCTTAATCATCGCAATCATCCTTTCATCAACTTCACGATCCCCTTGACCATGTTAAAATCGCGGTCCCGGCGAAAAAACTCATCAAATTTCATGTTCTGCCCTAGGCCGTTTTTAACCCCGGAGTACACTCCCTTGCAGTGAGGGTACAATTCCACCCGGTAGCGGTGCCACATCTCCAATTGCAGATTACCGTATGCATCAAAGCGATTACGATCCCATCCCCAGCATTTGTGGGGATCGAGGCGGTTCAATTGCTCAATTAACTTTCCGTTAAACACCGCCTGGGGATCAGGGGGGATAAAGTAGCCATCAATATCGTTAGGCTGATATTTATCAGTACAGAAAGAACCGTCGATATAAATTTCCTCCACCCCACAGGCCCACAGCTGCTTCACACAAATCTCCAGATTTTCGACCAAACGGCTTCGCCAGTATCCATCCCAAGGAAGCAGGGAATTTTCTTCCCCTTTGACAAGGATCGATTCTCTTAGTTGCTCAAAAGTAAGTGGATAATCGCCTGGTTCCAATAAGCCGTATTCATTAAATCTCATCAGTCAGGATATCCTCCTGTATTTTATCCTATTCAACTGCTTAGCCAAACTTTACAATCACCCTTAACACATATGTTAACATAAACGACAAAAAAGAGGAAACCACGAGCACCGCTCGCAAGTGGCCGCAAAGCGCAAAAAACCGCCCGCCACTTGGCGAACGGTTCGCTGCTACTTCTAATCATTGTTTGACGAGAAACTTGCTTAAAAAACGCCGGGTACGCTCTTCGGCGGGATGCGCGAACACCTGCTCAGGCGGGCCAGACTCAACCACGACCCCTCCATCCATAAACACAATGCGGTCGGCTACATCGCGCGCAAAAGCCATCTCATGGGTGACAATCACCATCGTTTGACCTTCTTGTGCCAATTCCTGCATCGTTTTCAATACTTCCCCGACCAGCTCTGGATCTAGCGCGGATGTCGGTTCATCAAATAAGAGTACGCTTGGTTCCATAGCCAAAGCGCGGGCAATCGCCACCCGTTGTTGTTGGCCACCGGACAATTGGCCCGGAAACAAATCTTTTTTGTCCGACAAGCCTACCTTCGCCAGCAAAGCTTCCGCAGACCGCTTTACTTGCTCTTTGGGATGCCCTTTAACCACCAGCGGCCCTTCCATCACATTTTCCAGTGCGGTCATGTGAGGAAAGAGGTTAAAGCTTTGAAACACCATCCCTGTTTTGGCCCGCAACTTCCGCATTTGCTTCACAGGCACGTCTTTTCCGGTGAACTGCAACACATCTCCGTCCAATTCGATCTCCCCGGCATCAGGGTGTTCCAGCATATTTAAACAGCGCAGGAAAGTGGATTTACCGGACCCGCTCGGCCCGATCACACAGATCACTTCTCCCGGCGCCACTTCCAAATCAATGCCCTTAAGCACTTGATTTTGCTTAAACGCCTTTTGCAATCCTTTGACCCGAATCATCCGACTTTCCCCCTTCCTACGAAGCATAGCGCCCATAACGTTCTTCCAGCTTATCTTGGGCAAAACTTAACAAGGTGCACACCACCCAATAAAACAACGCGATCATGATGAAGACCGTCATGTAATCCCATTCCCGCGCACCGATCACTTTCGCTTGATAAAACATCTCTTGCACCGTGATCATCGCCAACAGGGACGTATCTTTGACCAAACTCATAAATGTGTTGGCCAGGGAAGGCAGGGCAACTCTGGTCGCCTGCGGGATAATCACACGCCGCATCGTCTGCCAATATGTCATATTGAGTGACGCTGCCGCTTCCCATTGCCCTTTCGGAATGGAAAGAATGGAACCACGGATCGTTTCGGCTGAGTACGCCCCTACATTGAACGACAAACCGATGATCCCGGCCAAGAGCGGCGTCAAGGTAATCCCGATCACCGGCAGGCCGAAATACAAGATGAAAATCTGCACCAGAAGCGGGGTACCACGGATGAGCGAAATATAAGCCCGCGCCGGATAACGGAACAGCGGATTGTTCGACATGCGCGCCATCGCGGTCAACAATCCCAAGACGAGCCCAATCGCCATCGTCAATAAGCTAATCCAAATCGTATCCATAAGTCCAATCAACAGTTGTGGCGCCGCTTTGATAGCCAATTCGACATCAAACAAACTTTCCCATCGTATTGCTCGCAATATCTCCATTCATCCCACCCCAAATTGATTCCAACCGCTTACCATTTCATAGTTAATAATTTCTATCATATATCTCGGATTTATTATTGTCAAACAAAAGAACGACTTCTATTCACACCAATAGAAGTCGCTCTCGGCTAAAATCAAACCGTTAAGCCCTCAAACAAGATGACACGCGCCGGCGCAGCTTCCGTGGTGAGCAATTTGATAGGCGCTGCCACCATGAAATACTCACCTTCTGGCACTTCTTTTAGACGCAGTCCTTCCATGATAACGACATCTGCACGGAAGAGAGTCTTATGCGTGGGGTGACCGGCTTGCGCGCGTTCGATACCCAACGCATCGATCCCTACTCCGCTAATCCCCTTACTGGCGAGATATTCGGCGCCGTCTTCAGCCAGAAAAACAAAATCAAAGTCAAAAGCTTCCTGGAAAGAGTTTTTGGTTTTGAGCAGGTAAAACCCACCCTGGCGAATGTCGAACTTTTCCAGATCAGCGCGGGTGATCCCCCCTGTGACGTCCGTCAGGTCAAGCACTTGGCAGGGCCCCACCAACCGTTCCAACGGAATGCTTTCCATCGTGCCACCATCAGGCAACATGTGCAATGGCGAATCAACATGGGTTCCGCAATGGACATCCATATCTACCCGCGATTCGCGGCATGGCGCAGTGTCAAAGTCCTGTACAACCGAGATGCGGGGTTGCTTGGACTCTTTATTTTTGTATACTTGCATCCCTTCCGTGATCGTCATGGACACATCATACATTTTCATGGTTTGTTCTCTCCCTGCTTCTATGTAGTAATCACTTCCGTTGCTCTAACAACGCGGTGCTGCCGTTCCTTGGTGACCGACCACCAGTGGTGCCCTTCTTCCGCCAGCAATGCATGGGCTGACGCCGGCCCCCAAGTGCCGCTTTCATAAAAGTCGAGCTTGTGCAGGTTCCGGTCCCACGCCCGACGAATCGGATCGATGAATTCCCAGGCCAAGGCCACTTCTTCCCAATGTGTGAAAAAGGTTTGGTCACCGACGATCGCATCGTGGATCAAGGACTCATATGCTTCCGGTGTGCCTTGCTCACAATTGTTACAGAACTCCATCGCAATCGGCATAATCTGATTGTCAGAGCCGGGCTTCTTCGCATTCAACACCATATGGATGCCTTCATCAGGATTGATGGTGATGACAAGCAAGTTGGGGCCCAGATCGTTATTCTTATTGAAATACAAGTTCTTAGGCATCTCTTTGAATTGTATCACAATCTCAGTTGCCTTCGCGCCCATCCGCTTGCCGGTACGGATATAGAAAGGAACTCCCGCCCAGCGCAGGTTGTCCACATACAGCTTGGCCGCCACGAAGGTTTCCGTTTCAGATGCCGAATCCACATTTTTCTCATCGCGGTATGCCGGGACGGCCTTGCCGTTCAAGATACCCGCTTGATACTGCCCGCGCACCACATATGCACCAACTTCCTCTTCTGAGTATCGGCGCAACGAACGCAATACTTTGATCTTCTCGTCGTGAATCGCTTCCGTTTTCAAGCGGCTTGGCGGTTCCATGCACACCATCATCAGCATTTGTAGCATATGGTTTTGCACCATATCCCGCAAAGCGCCTGCACGGTCGTAATAAGCGGCGCGCTCTTCCACACCTACCGTTTCGCTGGCGGTAATTTGGACGCAAGCAATATGATGGTGGTTCCAAAGTGGTTCAAAAATGTTGTTGGCAAAACGGATCACATTGATGTTTTGCACCATTTCCTTACCAAGATAATGGTCAATCCGATAAATTTCTTTTTCTGTAAATGTCTGTTTGATCTGTTCATCAATCTCTTTGGCAGAGAGGAAGTCATTGCCGATTGGCTTTTCGATGATCAATCGCTTGACTCCACGTGTATCGCCAAGGCCAATCGCTTTCAGATTGTGGGAAACCGTAGCGAACAGATCCGGGGCTATCGCCAGGTAGAACAAGCGACAAGGCTCTACCCCATGCTCTGTTTCAAATCCTTCAATCAATGACTTGATTCCCTCGTAATCCGAAGGATTTGTCACATCGGCAACCGTATAAGTGAAGTTTTTAATAAATTGTTGCCATGATGCCTCATCAGCCACCTTAATGCGAGAGAATTCATCCACTGATTTGCGGACAGCTTCCCTAAATTGTTCATGGGTTCGCGGCCTGCGTCCGACACCGATGATTCGGAAAGCCGGAGGTAATAACTTATTCATATAAAGACTGAAGAGGGCAGGAAACAATTTCCGCTTGGCCAAATCCCCAGTCGCACCAAAAATGACCATGGAAAACGGTTCACTCACTCGGGCATGGTGGGACACATGGTTTCACTCCTTTGAATAACATAGCTCGAACACGTCTTTGCGCTTAATATGTGTTTGAGCACCTATGATCATTCGGTAAGATAAGTAAACTCGCTCTAAATGAAACAACTTCAAAACAACCCTATTTTGCTTCAAGATGAAGAAATGCGCAAGATTTTCGGCAGAATTTTTTTCCATGCCCTCCATTTTTGGCGATCTCCAGCGCCTTCAAGGTATGAAAAAACTCTTCCTCTGATAAAGGAAGAGTCCTTACTGCCAGCAAACGATCCCATTACTTCGTGATATCTTGCCCAAACCATTTTTGGGATATTTTGGATAGTGTACCATCTTGGCGCATGCTATCCAATGCTTTGTTGATTTCATCGACCAAGGCCTTGTTCCCTTTGGGCACCGGAAACGCGCTTTCTGAACGATCAGCCTTTACGTCGATCGTTTTCAAAGGCATATTCACAGACTTGAGCATTTCGGCCACTGCCAAACGGTCATTGATGCTCAAATCAACCCGTTTTGCGGCCACGTCTTTCATCGCGCCCATCATGTCTTCATAAGCAATGAGATTGGCACCAGCGTCACGCGCCATTTGTCCATAATTGCTTGTCGGCGTTTGTCCCGCTTTTTTCCCTTTTACATCTTCAATGCTTTTAATATCCTCATTGTCCTGATGGACAACGATTTGGGAAAAAGACACCGTGTATGGCTTGGAAAAATCAAAGACCTTTAGGCGATCCGGCTTGACGCCCACCTGATTGGCCACCATGTCAACTTTGCCCGTTTTCAAGCTGGTGAGCATCCCTTCCCACGGTGTTTCTACAAACTCCGCTTTAACACCGATTCGCTTGCTTACTTCTTCGGCCACTTCAACATCATATCCGGTCAATTTTCCGCTTTTCTCATCATGAAAAGTAAACGGCTTATAAGTCCCCTCAGTCCCAATGCGGATGGTTCCGCGCTCTTTGATCTGGCTCAGCAGATCTTTTTCTTGTGTTTGCACGCTGCATCCTGTGGCCAACACGCCAAACAGTGCAGCCGACAAGATGGTAGCGAACATGCGTTTCATCTTTTTCATCTTAACCAACTCTCCTATCGGCATAATACCAAGTTAGCAGGTATGCATTAACGATTTTCTAAGATTGATCTTACTCATACCATAATCCTGTTGTCAATTACTATTTTTGCCTGTTAAAACAAAATCACTCTGCTTCTGACAAATTCACTTACTAAACCAACAGCAAAACCCTTATCTGAATATAAATAATATTCGATAAAATAAGTCGAGAAGGGCTTTCTGCCGAAAGCCCAACCAAGCCTATATATCAAAAAAGCTGCGGGATTGCCCGTACAGTCGGTCATACATGCGCAACGCAAAGGAATCAGTCATCCCTGCAATATAATCACATACGATCCGGGCACGTTGTTCATCGGTAGAAGCCCGGCGGAATAGGTAGCGGTCATGTTCCGTCAGCAGGCGTTCTTCATTCATGAACGCTTGGAACAATTGTTTGATGACATAAGCCCCTTTCCATGAGATCGTTTGTACCCGCTGTGCATCAATTACCTTGTCTGAAACCAATTGCTTCAACTGCTCCAAAAGCGCCTGCAACTCGGGCGGAAGATACACACGGTATTTCAAACGGGGCGAGTGAAAAGATCGTTCATTCAACTCCACCTGAATGTGGGTGATGAAGGTGGAAATCAATGCCGTAATCACTTTTTTCAATTTGTATCGCAAATGATTATGCCCTTGATGCAACGGGTTCAACACATTCCAAGCTTCTCGCAACTCTTGGTATTCTTCAGAACGGGCAAAGGGGCGAATGCACTCCTTCAATTGCTCCAACTGGATGAAACCCAGATGGACAGCATCTTCGGCATCATGAGTTCCATAGGCGATATCGTCCGCCAATTCAATGATAGAGCACTCCAACGTTTTATGCTTGGTCTGCCGGTGCCGATCCGGATAATCCGTCGTAGCTAGAAAATGACGGGTCTCTTCTTTGGTAAATGAAGAGCACACCCATGCAAACACCTGCCGGTCACAAGCAAAGACGCTCGCCTTTGGGGGTAAGACTTTGCCCGTTGTGCGATACTGTTCTTCATTGACCGCTTCATCCAGCACAATGGGATATTTCATGATTGCCAGCAACAATGCTCTAGTCAGATTCAGGCCGAATTCCTCTTCTCCCTCCAACCGGGTGAGGATACGGAATGTATGGGCGTTCCCTTCAAATCCGCCATAATCTCGCATGCATTCATGCAAGGCTTCTTCCCCCCGATGTCCGAAAGGGGGATGTCCCAAGTCATGCGCCAATGCGGCCGCTTCGATCAACGACACATCCAGGGCGTTCTCTTGATTGAACAACGGGTGATGGGCATTGAGATGGATCACGATTCCTCGCGCGATCTGTGCCGCTTCCATGGAATGGGTCAGCCTGGTGCGGTGAAAATCGCCAGCCACACTACCGATCACTTGCGTTTTAGACTGCAAGCGCCGGAATGCGGCACTGTGCACAATCCGCCCAAAATCTTTTTCAAACGAATCACGGGCATCTGAGAGGTGGCGTGAAGAAGACGGCTTCCTCCGTTCCATGTCCGATGGATAATACAAATGATTTTCACGAGCGCGATAAATGATCAAAACACTTGACCTCCTCTGCTGTTCCGTAACCGACAGGGCGATAAACCGATGCGTCGGATACAAGCCCGTCTGACTGGCAAACCGCCGATGATAGCCCAAAACCTTTTATGAAGCAGGCATGGGCTGTGTCTGGTTGACAGATCATACAGCGGAAAAACCATCTTCCAATGAGCTCCCGCATCACAAGTGGAGCCAATGGGAAAACGGCTTTGGAATCACCAACACATGGATCGGGCTCATCCTTGCTTCCGTTTTATTGCGCCTCAAATCGCCAACCCATCCTTTTTTAACTATATTACCGTATGATTGCGTAAAAAAACATTTCATCCAAGAAAACTTCCCTCGACCCCACTGCATATAAAACCATCAGCCCCAGCAATCGAAAAGCGATGTGCTGAGGCTGGTCACGTCCTTAATCTATCAGCTTCCGATGCATCAGGAGCGCAATGCAACAAACTCCTAATGTCATTAACGAACAAAACCCATAAATGAATATTTCTTGCAATTCTCCCAAGATGTTCCACTCCTTTCTTGATGGCGAAATATATAGAATTATCATACTTAAAAATGTACAAATTGCAACTGGCTCTTCATGGCTTATTTGTTATTTTCCGGCGAACATCCCGCTCCTGTTACAAAACGAAGACCTCCACTTTCGCTGTGTTTGGCGTTGTGAAGGTCTTTGATTTCATTTTTTGAACACGATCGGAGAGTATGAACGTGTACTTGCCAGATGAATAAACCGAGTCGGGACTCGCCTGGGCTGGACAGTTTCCAACCCCAGCATTCCGCTCAGTGGGATACAGGACCCGATTCAGACCGTCTTCACCGTACCGTGCGCTTGCAACATGTACATTTTATGATACAATCCTTCTTTAGCCAACAATTCCTGATGGGTGCCGCGTTCGACTATCTCCCCACGATGCAACACCAAAATAAGATCGGCGTCTTGAATCGTAGACAGGCGGTGTGCAATGGCAATTGTAGTCCGTCCTTTGCGCATCTTTTCCAAAGCGGTCTGAATCGCCTCTTCCGTTTCGGTGTCAACGCTGGCTGTCGCTTCATCGAGGACCAAGATTTTGGGTTGGAAGGCCATGGTTCGTGCAAAAGAAATCAATTGGCGCTGGCCGCTGGAAAAAGTAGCTCCCCGTTCCACCACAGGCTCTTTGTACTGTTGCGGCAACTTTTCGATAAATGCGTCTGCTTGCACAAACGATGCTGCCGCTTTCACCTCTTCATCTGTGATCGTTTTGTTATGCAATCGAATATTGCTTTTCACGTCGCCAACGAATAAAAACGGATCTTGTAACACTAACCCCAGCTTCGACCGCAATTCCGCCTCGTCAAAATGGTTTAACGGCTGGCCATCTATACGAATCTCGCCCTGGTTGACCCGGTAAAAGCGCATCAACAGATTGATAATGGAGCTTTTACCGCTGCCCGTGTGCCCGACCAACGCCACCGTCTGCCCCGGTTCGGCGACAAATGAGATATTTTTGAGCACGTTGGTCTTCCCATCATAGGAAAACGTAACCTGGTCAAATTCGATCCGCCCTTCAGTGATCTTGGGATGGTCATCCCCTTCCTTGACGGGTGCGTACTCCGTTTGATCCAACAATTCAAACACCCGATCCGCTGATACCACGGATTGTTGCAATTGATTCAACCGCAACATGATTTGGGTGATCGGTTCGAATAAACGGCTAAACAAGTCAACGAAACCGTACACTACCCCCACTTGAATCGATTGGGAAAACGAGAGGGAGCCAAAATAGTTCAATACCAAGACAACTGCCAACACACTCAATACTTGAATCGCTGGGCGCAACATCAACCCGTACAGCCGGATATTTTTCATCTGTGCTTGGTAGTAATCTTCGTTTAACTTGCCAAATTCCGCACGCAACCGCGCTTCCTGCCTCAATGCTTGAATCATGTTCATTCCATTGATGGACTCATTGATCTTGGCATTTATCTGGCTTAGCTGGCTCCGCAAAAACCGGTACACTTTGGAGCTCAGGTAACGATACCCCTGCATCAGACCGAGCACAATCGGCAAAAAGAGCATAGCCCACAAAGCAAGCTTCCAATCGAGGATAAACATAGCGATGAACACGCCTGCAACCATCAAGAAGTTTTGCAAAAAGGAGGAAAGGACGTAAATGAACAACTCTTTTACGGCTTCCGTGTCATTGGTGATGCGCGACACCAGCGATCCGTCGGGAATACGGTCAAAAAACGAGAGACCCAGATGTTGCACCTTGCCGAACACATCTTCGCGTAGCTGGCGCACGATCCACTGCGCGACGGTTTGAAATGAAAGCGACTGATAATAAAGCAAAACCGCCGTGATCACTTGTAAGAGCAAGATCATTGCCGCAAACACCAGCAGTATCTTTATATCGATAGGCTGATTGGGAACCAGATAATGATTCAAATAGTAGCTGACCAACAACGGTACTGCCACTTCTGCGCCGGTGGCGGCCAATAGCGCGGCAAAAGCAACCCAAAAGCGGGTTTGATACGGTTTAAGATAGTGGAGCAGACGTTTCGGTACCACCTTCTTCCCCCCCTTTCAATACCTGTGACTCCAATTGTTGCTGTAAAAACATGTGACGGTACCATCCATCTTGTTGCATCAGCTCTTCGTGGGTTCCTTGTTGAATGATCCGCCCCTCATCCAACACGATGATGGTATCTGCATGTTCCACGGCACTCAAGCGGTGCGCAGAAATCAACGTCGTTTTGCCAACCCGATTTTGGCGCAATGCTTGCAAAATGGCATGCTCGGTCTTGGCATCGACCGCGGACAGGACATCATCCAAAATCAGAATCTCCGGATTTAATAGCAAGGCGCGGGCAATCGACAACCGTTGTTTTTGCCCACCTGAGACGGTGACGCCCCTTTCGCCGATGATGGTGTCATAACCTTCTGCAAATTGGAGAATATCTTCATGGACGCAAGCGATTTTGGCAGCAGCTTCAATTTGTTCTCTTGTCGCCTTCGGGTTCCCAAACGCGATGTTTTCTGCGACAGTGGCCGAAAACAATACATGGTCTTGCGGCACATAACCAATCGCTCCCCTTAGCGCCGACAGGGTGTAATCTGTGATAGGATGGTTGCCGATGCGGATCTCTCCCTGGGTCACGTCAAACTCACGCAACATCAAGCGCAACAACGTGCTTTTGCCGCTGCCTGTCTTTCCGACGATCCCCAGCGTCCCTCCCCGCTTCACACATACGCGAATTTGGGTCAACGCCGCACTCTCGGCATCGGGATAGGTAAACGACTCCACGTCGAACCGAATGTCCCCCACGGGTTGCACATCGATCGCATTGGGGCGATCTTCAATATCGGGCTTGATGTTTAATAGCGATTGGATCCGTTCATAGGAAGCACGCCCTCGCTCGACGATATTGATGAGGATTCCATAAGCTAACATCGGCCACACCAGCTGACCTAGATATAGCGTGAATTGAAGCAATTGACCGATCGTCAACCGCCCGTCCGCTACACTGATCGAACCGAATACTATCGCCAATAGCATCGACAAACCCACAGCCATCACAATCGTCGGGTCAAACAGGGCATCCACCCTCGCTACTGCCAGGTTTTTCTCTACCACATCATCCAACCGCCGCTTGAATTCCTGTTTTTCGGCTTCTTCTTGACCAAAGGCTTTGACCACCCGGACTCCAGCGATATTTTCTTGCACCTTGTCATTGATGCGTGAAAAAGCTTCTTGCGCCAAGTGGAATCGTTGATGAAGCATCTTGCCGTACCGTTGAGTAGCCACGGCGATCAATGGCATGGGAAGTAGTGAAATCAGGGCCAATTGCCAATCGATGAACACAAACATCGCCACGATGACAACCATACCGGACACGAAGGAGTCAGCCAAGGTCAGCACACCTTCCCCGGCAGTGACGACCACGGCTTGAATGTCGTTGGTCGCATGGGCCATCATATCCCCAGTACGCCGCTGATGATAAAATCGCGGGGACATGCGGGTGAATTGTTGGTACAAGCGATCTCGCAACAACCTTCCCATGCGGTAGCCAGCGCCAAACAGCATCACGCGCCAAGTATAACCCAGCCCATATTTGCATAGGGCGACAAGCACGTTAACCACCGTCCAAAAAACCAGCAGACGCCAGGTTAAAGCATCGGCGGTAATGGCATCCACCACCACGCGCACGGTGTAAGGGGTTACGAGGTGCGTCAGGGACAACAGCATCAGTGTGCTGATCCCGATCAGATAACTCTTTTTCTCCATCTTGAAAAACCACCAAAGTTGACGAAACATCATCATTGACTCCACCCCCGTTCTCTGTACAATCCCCAAATACTTTGCAAGCCAAATATTTCGGTAATCACAATCTTACCTTACCAATTTGCCAATGTAAATACTTTTTAAAACTTTTTTAATAAAAAAGTTTAATTAATAGGCGGACTATTAGGTATATGAAGCTTCCTAGCTTATCAAGACAAAGCCGCTTCCACGTAAAGAAAGCAGCTCCATTCCATCACCCTTCGCCACCCCAACTTTGCGCCCTTTGCCGAACCAGATCGATCCACGCTTTCAAGGCGGGAGAAAGCCATTTGTCTCTGTGATAGATCATCTGCGTGCAGACTCGACATTCTTGGTCGTCCCAATTTAACCGCACCAATTTCCCACTCAAAAGCTCTTCCCTGACAGTGATCATTGGCAATAGCGCGATACCCAATCCGGCGTAAACTCCGTTCTTGATGGCTTCAATACTCCAAAACTCTTCTCCCTTTGGCACAACACCATGCTTGCGTAACGCAAGTTCAAACGAGCTACGGTAACTACACCCCGCCTCGGTGTGCAAAAACGACTGGTCGATCAAATCACTCGCTTCTACCCGCTCCAATCGCGCCAGTGGATGGTCAGGTGCCGCGACCAAGGCCATCTTTTCCCAAACCAACGTTTCCAAATGCATGTCCGGTTCAACCAGCGGTTTTTGTAGCATGGTGAAAGCAACATCGATTTCCCCAGAGCGCACCAAATGGCTCATCTCCAAGCAAAGACCGGGCTTAACCACCAAATTCACTTGGGGATATTTACGCTTGTATGTCAAGATCACGTCAGTCAGCCGAAAGGCGGCAATCGATTCCGGCGAACCGATGGTCAGCTTGCCACGCGGCTCCGCATACGAACGGACACGGTCAATTGCTTCATCATGCATGCGCAACAGCTCCGTCGCATAAACGAGCAAGCGTTTCCCCGCTTCCGTTAAAACGATTCGCTTTCCCAGCCGGTCGAACAGCAGCGTGTCCAATTCTTCCTCCAACGCCTGAATCTGTGCAGTCACACTGGACTGGGCGTATCCCAATTCCTCCGCCGCCCGCGTGAACCCTCCCCGTTCTGCGACGGCCTTAAACGTTTTTAGTTGCCGCATCTCCATGTTGCCACCACCCATCGATGTATTCGATCCATTTCATTATATCTATCTATTTTACTGATGTTAAATTAACGAGTAAGCTTAAGAAAGCCAAATTGAAACGAATAGGAGAGAAATCCGATGCATCCTTTTCGAAAAACCATTCGTTTGCCACAAGCTATCGCCCTGTATATTGGTGCTGTATTAGGATCAGGTATTCTACTCGTTCCCGGGCTGGCCGCTTCCATGGCCGGACCGGCCTCCTTGCTCGCATGGGGGCTGATGCTGTTATTGGTGTTGCCCATGGGGCTATCGATGGGACTTCTTTCTGCCAGACATCCTCATTCCGGCGGAGTAGCTCATTTCGTGGAGCTGGCATTTGGTGAGAAATGGAGCGTGATCGTGGGTTGGTTCTTTCTCATGTCTGTCGCCATCGGCGCGCCTGTCGCGGCTTTGACTGGCGCCGGATACTTGACCGCGGCGTTTGGCTGGGGGGAGTGGCCACGTACCGCCATCGCCTTGTTCATCTTGGCGCTCTCCCTTTTGATCAATGGGTTGGGTATGAAGTTGGGCGGCAACATCCAGGTCTTGCTGGTGATCGGCATTATTGCGGTGTTGCTCGTCGTAGTCATCAGTGCGTGGCCAATGTTGGAGCCTATGCACTTCACCCCATTTCTGCCCCATGGATGGTTTCCTGTGGGAGAAGCGACTACGATCTTGTTCTGGTGTTTTATCGGCTGGGAAGCGGTGTCCCACCTGTCTAGCGAATTTGTCAACCCTAAACGGGACACGGTGGTGGCTGTATCTGTCGCCGCAGTCATCGTGGGCCTACTTTATTTTCTGGCCGCTTTGGTCACTGTAGGCACGGGCCACGCTGGGGCACAAGCCTTGAGCGCCTTGGTGCAAAAAGCGATCGGTCCGGCGGGCAATGCGTTTATCGGCATCGCTTCGTTTCTCATCTGCACGGCCACAGTGATCGCTTATATTGGGGCGGCTTCGCGGCTCGCGTTCGCACTGGGGACATCGGGCCACGCCCCCCGTTTCTTTACTGGACGTTTCGCCCATGGCGCGCCCAGCGGTGGTTTGCTCTTTCTGGGAGCCTGTTTCGCAGCAGTGCTGACGGCTTACGGCACCAAATGGATTTCGCTGTCCCAGTTGCTTCAGCTTCCCAATGCCGCCTTCATTTTGACTTACTTGGCCGGTTGCGCCAGCGGAGTTAAACTGTTGCAGGACTCGAAACTGGGCACGGCATTTTGCTGGCTATCGTTCATCTTCACACTGGCCATCATCCCATTTATCGGCTGGGCGCTTCTCTATCCGCTCATCATCGCCTCATTGGTAAGCCTGCATTTTGCGCTACGAAAAAAGAATCGGGCCGAGCCTCCCCTCCCTCTAGCGTAGATTCCCTTATTTATGGTACGATTCCGTTTGGGAATCCGAAACGAAAAGGAGGGTAGGGGCCCGCGTGGCTCCTCACCATAACATGAGCAAAGAGAATAACATTCGCAACATTGCTATCATCGCACACGTAGACCACGGCAAAACCACTTTGGTGGATGCCATGCTGAAACAAAGCCGCATCTTCCGTGAAAACCAGCATGTGGAAGAACGCGTGATGGACTCGAATGACTTGGAACGTGAGCGTGGCATCACCATTCTTTCGAAAAATACCGCGATCCAATATAAAGGATTCAATATCAACATCGTCGACACACCCGGACACGCCGATTTTGGCGGTGAAGTGGAGCGGGTGATGAATATGGTAGACGGTGTGCTGTTGTTGGTCGATGCGGTGGAAGGCCCCATGCCGCAGACGAAGTTTGTTCTGAAAAAAGCACTGGAACGCGGGCACAAAGCCATCGTAGTCGTCAACAAGATCGACCGGCCTCATGCGCGCCCGGATGAAGTGGTCAACACCACTTTCGATTTGTTCGTCGACATGGGTGCCAGCGAAGAACAATGTGAATTTCCTATCATTTACGCGAGCGGATTAACCGGTTCGTCTGGTTATGCTCCAAACGAACTAACCCCCACGATGGAACCGCTCTTCGAAACCATCTTGGAATACCTCCCCGCCCCCACCGTGGATCATCAAGGGCCGACGCAAATGCAGGCCACCTTGCTCGGTTTTGACGAATACAAAGGGCAAATCGTGATCGGTCGCTTAAATCGAGGTTCCATTCGGCGCAATCAACCTTTGTTGCTGATGACGGCCACCGGCGAAACCAAGCAGGTGAAAGTAGGCCAAGTGTTCACACATCAAGGGCTAGCCCGGGTAGAAGTAGAAGAAGCTTTCGCCGGAGACATCATCGCCCTCACTGGCCTTGGCAAAGTGGGGATCGGCGACACCTTGTGCGATATCAACCATCCCGATCCACTGCCGCCCATCAAAGTGGAAGAGCCCACGTTACGCATGATGATCGGCATCAACACCAGCCCATTCGCCGGTCAAGACGGGACATACCTCACTTCCCGCAAAATCCGTGAACGCCTCTACAACGAAGCGGAAAAAGATGTGGCTTTGCGTGTAGAAGACACTGATTCAGCTGATCATTTCATGGTGTCTGGCCGCGGAGAATTGCATCTGAGCATCCTGATCGAAAACATGCGCCGCGAGGGATATGAATTCCAGGTGAGCAAGCCGGAAGTAATCATTAAGGTGATCGACGGAAAGAAATACGAGCCTTATGAACAAGTGGAAATCGAAGTGAGCAGCGAGCAACAAGGTGCGGTCGTTGAGCTCTTGGGCAAACGCAAAGGGCAATTGCTGGACATGACAGTGTTAGATAGCGGCAACATCCAGTTTGTCTACAAAGCGCCATCTCGCGGCTTGTTGGGTTTCCGCCTCCAGCTTTTGACGGCGACACGTGGAGAAGCGTTGATGAACACCTTGTTTGCCGGATACGAACCTTATGCGGGTGAAATAGAGACACATGATTTTGGTTCCCTGATCGCATGGGAATCGGGCACAGCTACCACCTATGCGCTCCACTCGGCGCAAGAGCGGGGCCAACTCTACATCACACCTGGAACAGAAGTGTATGAAGGGATGGTCGTCGGTCAGCACATCCGCGAAAACGACTTGGAAGTAAACGTCTGCAAAAAGAAACATCTCACCAGTATTCGCCGCGCTACCGCGGAAGAAGCCCTGCGTCTCGACACGCCCCGTCAACTTAGCATCGATGATGCCCTGGAAATTATGAAAGAGGACGAACTGCTTGAGATCACGCCCAAAACCTTCCGCCTGCGGAAAAAATACCTCGCCAGAAACGAACGAGCACGCCATCAAAAGCAGAAAAAATATGAAGCAGAATAACAGCGCAATAAAAAAGGTGGGTTAAGTTTATACTTAACCCACCTGAGGCTGCTGACAAACTGCCTTGAAAGGCAGGGTCAGCAGCCTTTTTTGTCGAATCAATAAAAAACACTCTATAAGGAGTTTTTTCTATGTTTAGAACAAACCCGAGTAAAGAACATCAACCAGAACTAGTTAACATAGAAGAATTAGTTCCACGAGATCACTTGTTACGGAAAATTAATGAAACGATCGACTTCTCCTTCATTGCTGAGAAATGTAAAGAATTATACTGCCAAGATAATGGGCGTCCATGTCTTGACCCAATTATGTTATTTAAAATGCTACTCATTGGATATTTGTTCGGCATTCGTTCCGAACGCCGACTCATTGAGGAGATTAAAGTTAACATCGCTTACCGTTGGTTTGTAGGGTTATCTCTAACCGACCCAGTCCCACATGCATCTACTTTCAGTCAAAACCGTCGAAGACGGTTCCAAAGCTCCACTATTTATCAGGAAATATTTGATGAAATTGTCATTCAGGCGATCCAACATGGATTTATTCAAGGAAAAGAGCTTTTTAGTGACTCCACTTTTCTTAAAGCCAATGCCAATAAAGGAAAGTTCAAAAAACAATTAGTTAAAGTTACTCCCAAAGGATATATGGATGATTTAGAACAAGCAATTGAGCAAGATCGAGAAGAGCACGGAAAGAAGCCTTTAAAAAAAAAGCCCATAAAGGTTGAAACGAAAGAAATTCGTGTAAGTACGACCGATCCAGATAGTGGTTATATGGTTCGAGATGGAAAACCCGAAGGCTTTTTCTATCTCGATCATCGTACTGTCGATGGTTTACATAACTTCATTACAGATGTATTTGTTACACCAGGAAATGTCCATGATTCAGTTCCTTATTTAGAAAGGTTAAATCGTCAGAAAAGCCGCTTCGGCTTTTCGGTGAAAGCTGTTGCTCTGGATTCTGGTTATTTAACTATGCCTATTTGTCGTGAATTGAGAGGACAAGGAATCTTTACGGTTATTGCACATCGGAGTTTTCGACCAGATAAAGACCTCTTTCCGAAATGGAGATTTAAGTATATTCCTGAGCAAGATGTATATCTTTGTCCAGCAAAGCATCAACTTACATATCGAACGACCAACCGTGAAGGATACAGACAGTACAAATCCAATCCCGAGATTTGTAAGCAATGTCCTTTTCTTAAGAATTGCACAAAGTCAAAGAACCACACAAAAATCCTAACACGTCATGTATGGGAAGATGCAAAAGAGTGGGTTAGACAAAATCGCTTGAGCCCACGTGGAAAAACTTTATATAAGCGTCGAAAAGAAACGATTGAACGTAGCTTCGCTGACGCGAAGGAACTTCATGGTCTTCGATACGCACGCTACAGGGGGCTTGCAAAAATTCAAGAGCAATGCCTCCTAACTGCTGTGGCTCAAAACATAAAAAAGTTGGCTATGCTGCTTTCGAGAGCAGGTAAGGGAGGTGGTTTTAAGTTTATATGGGTTGATATTCATCCATTAATTGTTTATATCCCTTTTATATACAAAAACCCTGCGATCAACAAAGTTGATTCGCAGGGTTTGTCAACATTCTCAGGTGGGTTAAGTTTATACTTAACCCACCTTTTATTATCAGGTGGCACTCCGCGCTCAAACTCGGCCTCGTTCTAACAATCACACCTACTTATATGCTTTTTTTCTTCATCCATTCCTCATAACTCATACGTGGTATATCAAACAATTCTCCTAACTTAACATAAGTGGCTCCGGCCATCCTTCCCACCGGCCGCAGTCCCATGGTATCAATTCGCCCACGATCGACGAGCTCGTCGGCAACATGAAACTGCATCACTTCGCCGATCAGCAAGTCGCTATTAGGTTCCTTTTCGGTTCCACCCAGCGCCAAATGTTGATGTAAACGACATTCCATCTGGATTTTGCACTCCGCTAATCGGGGCACGGACACCACTTCGCTGTCGACAAAAGTAAACCCGACTTGTTCCGCTTCGCCAACTTCAGCCGGAAATTCGACTGCCGTTTCGTTCACCATCGTCACAATGCTCTCATCTACAATGTGAACAACATATTCCCCATGATTTAAGATGTTGCGTGCCGTATCCTTCATGACACCGCCCGGCTTGCGTGTGCATGAGAAAGCCAATAATGGCGGTTCGGTGGCGACCACATTAAAAAAGCTAAAGGGCGCCGCATTGACTGTCCCGTTCGGCCCTTGGGAGGTGACAAAAGCAATGGGCCTCGGCAACACGCTACCTATCAGCAATTTGTAATTGTCAGTCTTTGAAAGCTTCTTAGGATCAAAGCGCATATCAACCCTCCGTCTCTTCAGGCAACCAACTCGCCATATACTCTGCTACTTCGCATGAGAGGGCAGCCTTGGTCACCCGCAATGGACGAAATGTATCTACCATGACAGCCAGTTCTTCCGTCCGGGTTTTGCCGATGCTCGCTTCCATTTTCCCTGGATGGGGCCCATGGGGAATCCCGCTGGGATGCAGGGTGATTGAACCTTCGTTTATGCCTTTTCGACTCATGAAATTCCCCTTAACATAGTAAAGTACCTCATCACTATTCACATTGCTGTGATAATAAGGAGCTGGAATGGCCAAGGGATGATAATCGTACATCCGCGGCACAAAGGAGCAAACGACAAAGTTGGGACCAGCAAAAGTCTGGTGAACTGGCGGCGGCTGATGGATAGAGCCGGTAATCGGTTCAAAATCTTCAATATTAAAGGCCCATGGGTAAAGATATCCGTCCCAACCAACTACATCAAACGGATGAAAATCGTAGAGATAGGAATGTAAGCGATTTCGCACCTTGACACGAATTTCAAACGTTCCTTTTTCCTCATGTGTTTGCAGCTTTTCAGGAACCCGTATATCCCGTTCACAATAGGGGCTGTGCTCCATCAGCTGGCCCACTTCGTTTTGGTACCGCCGGGGCGGAGTGATTTCCCCTGTCGTTTCAATAACCAACAGACGGGTTTGCTCGCTCTTCATGTTCAAACGGTAAGTGGTTCCCACCGGGATCACCAAATAATCACCAGGGCGGTAGGGGAGATCACCAAAAATAGTTTCCAAAACCCCTTCCCCCTCATGGACGAAGAGAATTTCATCACCATCGCTGTTGCGGAAAAAATAAGACATCGCTTCTGTCGGATTGGCCGTAGCGATGGCCACATCTTCATTCACCAACCAATGGACACGCCCTTCAATCGGGTCTTTTCCCTTCGGAGCCTCAAACGTCAAAAAATGCCGATGGCGATTGGCTCCTTCTTCCTCCAACGGCACCGTCCAGTCTCTCAAAAACCGAGCCTCCCGCACCTGTGTCGGCGGATGGATGTGATACAAAATGGACTGAATGCCAGAAAAACCTTTGGTGCCCATCACCTGCTCGCGATACAAACTCCCATCAGGCTGTCGAAATTGAACATGTCGCTTGGCTGGGAGATTTCCCAGACGATGATAAAACGGCATGGCTCTCCCTCCTAATGATTCATCTATTCACTATTTTAACAAAATAACAAATACATTTCTTGAAAAGGTTTTCTCTCCTCTAAAAATAACGACGGATGTTATCACCAGCAAAGACGAAAGCAACCACCCTATGCAAAAACGATTTGCTCCAACAGTACCATATTTGAAAGGATTTTCTGCATAAGCATTGAATTAGTTAACATCCAAAACCTCTTTTTTCCAAAATCAAGTAAGGAGATGTACGTGAATAATGAGGATTGCAAAAGAGCTATTGGCCTGGGGTGGTTCAATCTTCTTCGGCATTGCCTTCGCACTTTTTATCAGTATTTTTGTATTTCAACCCACCAAAGTTCTCGGTAGCTCAATGGAACCTACATTAAAACCCAACCACCACATCTATGTATCCAAACTTCCCCGGACGTTCACCTACAAGCCCCGGATCGGTGACATCGTGATCATTGACAGCCGTGTAAATCGTGCGCGCACATGGAAGGACGATTTACTCGATACCCCGCTGTTCTCCATGTTTAAAGAGCGCCATAGCCACGATGTCTGGGTCAAGCGCGTCATCGGCCTCCCCGGCGATACCATCATGATCAAAAGCAACCAAGTGTACCGAAACGGACAACGTCTGAAGGAAGATTACATCAAAGAGGCGATGATCGATACGCCCGACGCCCATTTCGTCATTCCGGAAAACCAGATCTTCGTCATGGGCGACAACCGCAACAACAGCCGGGATAGCCGGGAAATAGGCAGCATCCCCATCGATCATGTGCTAGGGGTTAAAATATTCTAAATGTCGCCATGAACCAAGTGGATGACGCTGTCCCCTTGCAGTGTAGTTGGAGGCAAAAATGAAAAGCTAGGATGCCTTTTGCATCCTAGCTTTCTTTATTATTTCGCAAATTGCACCGCTGCGTCTTGCGCTTTGGCGATGGCATCCTTCAAGATGGCTTCTGCTTGATCCGGTTGTGCAGCCATTCCTTCAGCGACAACCGTGGTAACATCCGTAATTCCAATGAAGTTCATCACCGCATGGATATAACGATCAGCGAAATTCAAATCCTGCGCCGGACCATGGGAATAAACGCCACCGCTGGCATGCAGGTGAATCGCTTTTTTGCCTTCCAACAAGCCGACCGGTCCTTGTTCAGTGTACTTGAAGGTTTTGCCCGCGATGCAAATGGTATCAATATACGTTTTCATGCGTGGTGGGAACAAGAAGTTCCACATCGGCGTAACAAACACATACTTGTCCGCTTCCACAAATTGATCGGTCAATTCATTGATCCGAGCGACTTTGCGTTGCTCGTCTTCAGTCAGACCTTCACCTTTAGCCAGTTTGCCCCATCCGCTGAACACATCGGCGTCAAGGTAAGGAAGATCCATTTGGTATAAGTCAAGATGGATGATTTCGTCTTGAGGATTCAATTCTTTATATTTATCCAAGAATCCTTTCCCCAATTTGAGACTGAATGATTCGTTTTCTGCTTTGGGATTGGCAGTGATGTACAGTACTTTGGCCATTCGTGTCTTCCCCCTAAAAAATAATCAACTAATCTTTTGTAAGTATATTAAACAGATGATCTTTTGTCAAGCTAGGCGGTTCCTTTATGTATTATAAATAACCATGCCAATTCTCATTCATCCATTCAACTTTGCGCAAATTGCACCGCTTGTTGTTTGGCAAGCTGAATCCCCTGTTGGAGGATTTGCGAGAACCGTTGCGGATCTGATGTACCCTCGGCAATGATGGATTGCACATCGGTGATTCCCATCAGCCCCAAAACCAACCGGACATAACTGTCGGCATACTCCATCGCTTGCGCCGGACCCTGTGAATAGATTTGCCCCCGCGCTTGAATATGAACCGCCTTTTTGTTCAGCAACATCCCGACCGGTCCGGCCGCGGTGTACTGGTAGGTTTTTCCTTGCATGCAGACCAGGTCGATGTAAGCTTTAAACATGGGTGGCAAACCAAAATTCCACATGGGTGTGACAAAAATATACTTGTCGGCGTGGATAAATTGTTCAACTAACTCACTGATCCTTCCCAACTTTTTCCGCTCTTCCAAAGTAAGAGGGGAACCTTCATTCAACTTACTCCATCCGCTAAACACATCGAAATCCAGTAAGGGAATCGGATCGCGGTACAAGTCCAGCTCTACAATTTCATCAAGCGGATTGGTCAATTCATACGTTCGCAAAAACTCCCGTCCCATACGTAAACACACAGATTCCGACTCTGGTTTAGGATTAGCGGTGACATATAATACCGTTGCCAAAGACTCATCTCCTCGCCTAAGGCCTTATAGCCATGAATGTTTCTCTATAAATTGAAAAAAACTGCCCGATCTGTTACCTGTTATAGGACATATCGATAATTAAATAACATACAACATGCTTTTATTACCCTATATGGATAACAATTATAACCTAAAATCAAATATTTGGTCGATTTAAAGACGACAGAAAAAAATAAGAAGTGGATCATATCCACTTCCACTTCGGGCCATTGCATTATTTTCAAACGAAACGACATTCCTTGCCAAGCCATTTGGGCCGGTCAATGCAAATAACGCTCGATTTCCGCCAGCCAGTCCGGATTGCCGGGTCGGATGTCTGTCTCTTCATTTAAAAAGTCTTCAGGCATCAAGGTGACCAATAACTCTTTGTTCCGTTTTTCTTTCGGCAATCGGACACATCTGCGTCCATGGTTAAACTTCACCTGCTGGAAAAATTCCCGCAGGCGCGCAAGTTGGCCCTCTGGGCCGTACCTGTGCAGGTGAATCATCGCTTTGACGCAGTCATCTTTGGCACTGGGATGGATCACATATTCTTCTGCGCGCGCCATCTGTTCAAAGTGCTCGGCCAACTCATAAGGCGTGTAGGGAACAAAAGTGAAACGGTTTTTCACCAAATCGTTCCATTGCTCCCCCAACCATTCCTTTAACAATGACTCCTCTCCAACTAAGATCAGGGCGCTGTCTGCCTCCCGCTGCGCCAGCATCTGCTTGATATGGCGTATGATGCTTTGACCGCTTTCTGTGTTAGCCAATAGCGGCAGGCGTTCAATGAGCAGGATCCCGCCTTTCCCTTGGTCTATTAATCGGTGCCACTCCCGCAACATGGCCTCCTCCGACTGTTGCGCCAACAAGCCAGCATCCATGCGGATAACCTGATCCGAAGGGAGGATGCCTATTCCTTTCAACGCCCGGCCATACCCCTCGGCCACCTCTACCTGACCGGTGTCCGCAGTGCCGCAGAAAACGGCGTGGATGGGCATCTCATCAGGCAAAGGCAAGCCTAGTCGTTTGCGCTCTTGTTGGTAATCCAAGTAGGTTACCACGTCTCTCATTTGTTGCTTCACTTTCTCCTGCCCGATCACCCGCTCCCACTCGGCCGCATACTCGCTTAACGGTTCGCTTTCCTCTTCTGCTGACTGCGGTTCGGCAGTCGTAGAGGGGATATCTGTCAGGCAGCGCTTGATGATGGGATGGCCATTTTCCACTGACCACGCTTCATCGCATTTCGTCAAAGTGCACTCCTCAAACGTTCCTCGGCCGTTGTCGATCACATGAACCCCCACTTTGGATTGGGACACATGACAACGGACAAACGTAGGATCGGCAGCATGGGCGATACAGACTGCCCCGCGGTCGGGAAACTGCTTGATCTCCGTCTCCTGTACGATCCCTTCCGCTTTCTGCGCATAATAAATCCCGTACTCTTGCCCATGGTAGACCTTGGATCGCAGAATATCCAACCGCCCATCATCCAGCACCGTGACGATGTTGCGATTGAACCCAAATAGCTCGCAGCTTTCGACGATACCTTTGCCGCTATGGTAACAGGCTATAGCCCCTTGATCCCCGTCATGTATACGCGTCCGCAAAAATTGGGGGTTCGCCTCCGTCCGGATCACCACTGCGGGCTTATCGATAAACCCATACAAGTCGCAATTTTCTACAATGCCACCTGCTTCTTCCTCAAACAAAAATGCACCACCCGGACAATTTTTGATTTCCGTGTGATGAAATCGGGGCAGGGCTCGTCCGGCCACCCGAACCGCCGCTCGTTCCTTGCCGAGGGCATAAAACTTACACTCTTCAAAAACCCCTTTTCCCCCTTGGAAAACGATGCCCGTGGCTTTGCCATCATGGATCTGCGTTCGGAGGAATGTGGGGCTCCCGCCATGAACGCCCACGGCTGGACTGTGGTGGAAGCCATACACATTGCACTCCTCAAACCGGCCTTGGCCCAACTCTTCCACAAACACTCCGTAACCCAATGTACCTGTGATCTTGCACTTGCGAAAAAAGGGATTCCCTTGCGCAATAAACACCACTGCCAGTTCTCCGTGGCTGAGAAGTTCGCATTGCTCAAACAAGATTTTCCCCGCGCTTTGACACTGGACAGCAACATTTTTCTCACTGAAAACCGATGACCTGCGTACAATGGGCTCCGCATCATCATGCAAAATGGAGATCGCCGGACTTTTAGAGGCCATGACGCGGCAATCTTCCAATACCAAGGAACCTTTATTCATCAACACGGCAGGGGCTTGGGCCATGCGCGATTTCTTGATGGTCACGTTCTTGATCACCGCATAACCGGTTCCCATCTCGATGGTGGCAAACTTTTTACCTTGGATCACCACTTCCTTATCATCGCCGAGCCCTACAATTTCAATATATCGATCAAGCCATAAATCCTCTTGGTAGACGCCAGGCTCAACCTCAATCGTCGTGCCTGGTTTCGCATCCATAATGGCATCTTGAATATTGCGATACTTGGCGAACCACCTACGCGAAACGCGGATTTTTGCCATCGATAGTCAAACCGCCTTTCCAACCCGTTACTTCTTTCTTCACTATATCATGCCACAATGCAAAGAAAAAAGTCGGCATTGGCCGACTTGTTACCTGTTGCCTCTGTTATAATATTCAAACAAATGGTCGCGAATGATTTTTTCCGGTGATTCTGTTGGTTCTTCGTTTTCAATGCGGTTATTTTCTGCCTCGTTCACTGAATCAGGCACTTCATACGCCAGGGAATGAGAAATCACGAAGAACTCCTCCCAACTTGTGAATGGATTTATTTATCTAAATTATATTATAACAATAGAAACATATCAACATCTGTATTAATACAGAAAGACAAAAAAATGAACCACTGTCGATGTCACTCTTAGGGTGTGTCTGGCAAATCAAGTTGGTAGGGAAGAAGCGGCGGAAAAAGCTTTTCTCGAGGAGCGCCTCGCCACGCGTGAAGCGAATGAGAAAATGGTTTTGGAGCCGCTAGCCTATTCATCAGACACGCTCTAGAAGCAACATCAACAGTGGTTCAGTGCGCTGGAGCTCGAATCAATTGCCAACACCCTGCCACCACTACCTGCCCCCCTCTCAAAAAAAAGCCACCCTGCATATAGGGTGACTCTCTATCAATCATATTGCACTAAAGAAACCACATTAAGCCCATCTAACTTCTTGCGGCCTTCCAGATAGTTCAGCTCAATCAGGAAAGCGGCAGCCACCGGCACTCCCTGCAACTGTTTCACCAAATCGAGCGTGGCGGAAATGGTTCCACCGGTAGCCAGCAAATCGTCCGCAATCAGCACTTTTTGGCCCGGTTTGATCGCATCTTTGTGCATAGCGAGCAAGTCCTTGCCATACTCCAAGCTGTAGCTGGCTTCAATCGTTTCACCGGGCAACTTCCCTTTTTTGCGAACGGGTACAAACCCGACTCCCAAAGCGTAAGCAAGAGGCGCGCCCACGACGAAACCGCGCGCTTCAGGGCCCACGATCACATCAATCTCTACGTCTTTTAACTGCTCTTTCAATTCGTCAATCGCCGCCCGGTATGCCGCGCCATCTTGCAAAAGGGTGGTGATGTCTTTAAACCGAATCCCCGGTTGCGGATAGTCTGGAATCACTCTGATTTTCTCTTTGAAGTTCATTTGCTAAGCCTCCTATATGTGTGAAAGCAATCGTTGACACCAAGAACTGGCACAATTCCAGATATGTCGAGTACACAAGGGTGCGAAATACTTCTTCTCGCTCTATCTGTTTTTGATACAGCACCGACTCAGTTAATGGTTTTTTGTTTGGATTGGGATGGATCTTGATTTCACCTTGATTGAGCGAAATAAAGCCACACTCCGCAAACACTTGAATCATAAAGGAAAGCGCCCGTTTTTGCAATCCCGTGACGCGAGCCAAAGACGAAAAATGTTTGGACAATGAAATTTTCTCCTTGCCGACCAATGCGCCGTACAGCTTCTTAAATTCTTCCCGGGTCGGGGTTTTGACCAGCATATCGTCAAATTCCTTATCACCGAACAACAAGTACAAGCGTTCAGCATCGGCAAAATAAGGCAAGCTCTTTTTGCAGACCGACATGGTTGGCGGAGCTTGCACCCATACGACGCGCTTCGCCCGCTTGACCAGCTCCCCATCGCAGTTGCCTTGCCCTAGCGCTTCCCACGAAACCACATGATACTTGGCTCCCCGCAACAGCTCCTCATCTTCAGAACCGGCTCCGCAGACGAAGAGGCACTCCTCCGCATCCATATCCAAAAAGCGATCCAGTTGTTTACGGTTACTGCGCCAATCAAATATTTGCAAATGGGGAATGGCCACATCCTTGATAATCAACTGTGGCGAACGTTTGCCATTCCACTCGTTTACCTGCAATTCCCCCAATACGCGCAACCGGGCGCAAGGGGAAATTTCCTTCTCCATACCTCCGGCTCGGAAAGCAATGCCTTCTAGCAAGTGTTCCCCATCCTGCAAGATCATTTTGACATGCTCATTATCGCGCCCCATCAGTTGCAATCGCAACAACTTCAGATTGTCAAACGCGAACAGGGGAGTAGGGTTTCCCATGCCGTATGGAGCGAGCGCTTCGATTTGCTCGATCAAGTGCAATTGCACCCGCTCCAAACGCAACTCATCTTCCAGTGTAGTTTGCGGCACATAATCCTCGTCCGTCAACCATTGCTTTGCCAGTTGGCTGAGGTGTTGATGAAAAGGAACGATGTTTTCGACGGGCAAAGTCATCCCCGCTGCCATGGCGTGTCCCCCAAAATGCGGCAACCATTGCTGGCATTCCGCTAGCGCGCGGTACAAATGAAAAGCGGAAATGCTACGCGCGGAGCCTTTGGCTGTGCCTTTTTCCTCATCAATGCTCAACACGATCGCCGGACGGTAGTATTTTTCCACCAAGCGCGATGCGACAATGCCCACCACACCCACGTTCCACCCTTTTTTGGCAACGACGATGACATGTTGATGTCGCTCCTTATCCTGCTCCACTTCAGCAATCGCTTCTTGGGTCATCTCTTCCACTAATTCTTGCCGTTCCCGGTTCACCTCATCCAACTCTTCTGCCAACATCCGCGCTTCCTCTTCATTATCGGTGATCAACAACCGCACAGCCGAATCAGCCGAATCCAAGCGGCCGCTGGCATTGATCCGTGGTCCCAACGCAAAGCCGACATGGCCCGCCGTCACTTCCCGCTGGATGCCGGCAACTTCTAGCAATGCCCGCATCCCGGTCAATTCCCGTCGATTCATTCGCTCCAAGCCAAACGCGGCCAAAATTCGGTTTTCATCCGTCAACGGAACCAAGTCTGCAATGGTGCCCAGTGCCACTAATTCCAACCACTCTTCCGGAATGCGTCCCATTAGTGCCGTCGCCAGCTTGAACGCCACCCCGACTCCGGCCAACATCTTAAATGGATATGGGCACCCCGGTTTCTTGGGATTGATCACCGCATATGCATCCGGCAATTGCTCCGGCGGCTCATGGTGGTCAGTGATAATCAGATCGAGTCCGAGCTGTTTCGCCACCTCTGCTTCCATCACCGCGCTGATCCCCGTATCCACCGACACCACCAAGCCAAAACCACGCTCTTTTGCCAAGGCCAGCGCCTCTTTATTTATGCCGTACCCCTCCCGAAAACGATTGGGGATATAATAGTCGACATCCGCCTGAAGCGTTCTCATCACATGGAGCAACAAACTGGTGCTACTCACTCCGTCTGCATCATAATCGCCGTAAATGAGGATTTTCTCTTTGTCCGCTATCGCTTGCTTGATCCGCTCCACAGCAGCCTTCATTCCGTCCAGCAGATAAGGGTCGTGCAAATCTTCCAATTTTGGCTTGAGAAATTTGTTGGCTGCTTCACTATCATCAATTCCCCTTCGCACCAAGAGCCGGGCGATCAAGGGGTCTATTCCGCACTCGGCGGCCAGCTTGGCGACCACTGCCTCGTCCGGCTCCACTTTATGCCAACGCGTTTTTGCGTGCAACACGTTCACGTTCACCTCGCTTCGCGTCATTCATTATATCACAAAGCTCACAGAGGGCAGGAGAAACTTATTGTCATGAAAAGAGGCCGCAAGCATATCGCCACGGCCTCTTGAAGCCAGATTGGCGGTTATTCCGCCGCCACCGGCTCCCCTTTTTTCTTTTGCATCGCTTTCCATTTCCAGCCAATCCACAATGGGCTCGCCACAAAAATGGAAGAATACGCTCCGGAAATCAGACCAAACAACAGAGCCAAAGAGAAGTTTGCGATGCTCTCCCCGCCCAACAGCCATAAGGCAAAAGCGGCGAAAGCCACCGTTAACACCGTGTTGATCGAACGCGTCAAGGTCTGGTTGATGCTGACATTGACTACCTTCGCCAAGTCTTCCCAATTCTTCGGCTTCATCGTTTCCATATTTTCACGGATCCGGTCAAAGATCACGATGGTGTCATTGATTGAATACCCGATAATGGTCAATACGGCGGCGATAAAAACAACGTCCACTTCCAAACGCAACAGTGAAAACATCCCGATGGTAAACAGCGAGTCATAAAGCAAGGCGATCACCGCCGCTACTCCAAACCGCCACTCAAAGCGGAATGCCACATACACCACGATACAGAGCGACGCGATCACGGTAGCCTTGATCGCATTGCTCGCCAATTCGCGTCCGATGATCGGATCTACTCTTTGTTCTTGTACTTTCGGAGTCAGGTTGAACGTTTCTTGGAATTTTGCTTTGATCTTTTGAATATCTTGCCGTGACAGGGGCTTGTCCACACGGAAGATGACAATCTCATTATTCGTGCCGCCAATGCGGATGTTGGGATTCTTGTAACCCATTTCCTCCAGCGCCTCGCGCGCCTTTTCAATCTTTGCATTGGGTGCCAGCGAGATGTCCAAGCGGGTTCCGCTTTTAAAATCGATTCCAAGGTTAAGTCCTTGCCACACAAGGGACACAACACACACCACCATCACAGCCAGGGCGATGAGCAGATACGTTTTGCGGTGCTTGATGATGTCAAACTTATAGGTCACTGATCTCATCCTCCCTTACGCCAAACAATCCTGGCCGCTTAAGCAAATTGGATCGAACCAAGAGCGTCATCATGATCCGTGACAGCGCCACGGCAGTGAGGAAGCTGACGATAATCCCCACAATCAGCGAAACCGAAAAGCCCTTGACTGCGGAGGTACCGAAGATAAACAGCACAACCGCGGCGATAATGGTGGTAATGTTGGCGTCGAAGATGGTCAGGAAAGAACGCTTGGAACCCGCTTTGACCGCACCGGCGATGCTTCGTCCGATCCGGAGTTCGTCGCGAATCCGTTCGTTCATGATGATATTGGCGTCGACCGCCATCCCGATCCCCAGGATAAACGCGGCGATTCCTGGCAACGTCAGGGTCACATCAAGCAACATGAATGTCAACAGCACGAGGTATGAGTAGGAGATAATCGTAATCACGGCGATAAAGCCGGGCAAGCGGTACACACCAACGACGAAAATAAAGATGGCGATCAACGCGTACAATCCAGCAATCAAACTGTCACGCAACGAATCAGCACCAAGCGACGCGTCAACGGAGTAGCTTTGCACTTCTTTCAACTTCAGCGGAATCGCCCCGGCATTGAGCAAATCGGCCAATTCCTGTGCCTCTTTCACGTCTTTTTGCCCCGATATCTGTGCATCTCCGCCTGCAATGACCGTTTGCACTTGCGGCGCGCTGAGCAGATGATCATCCAAATAGATCGGAATTTGTTGTCCCAAGTAGGTGCGCGTGATGTTTTCAAATTTCTTCGGGTCTTTCAACTTTAGCGTCACCACGGGACGGTTTAATTGGTCATAACCCACGCCAGCCCCGTTTTCCTTGAGGTCTTTCCCTTCCATTAATATCTTTTTACCGGTCGGGTCACGAAAGGTGAGCTTCGCTTGTTTTCCAAGCATTTCACGCGCTTTGTTCTGGTCTTTAACCCCAGCCAGTTGCACGCGAATGCGGTTGCCCCCTTCAATGGTAATCTCCGGTTCGCTCACCCCCAACACGTTGATCCGGTTGTTCAACGCGGCAGCGGTGTCCTTCAGAGCATCCAGGCTTACATTTTTCTGTTCCGTTTCATACAGCACTTCAAATCCGCCCTGAAGGTCAAGGCCTTTGGTTATGTTATTCCATACATTGAGTGTGGTTGTGGCGACAATGCCCAGTATCACCACCACCATCAGGCAAAAAGCCACCAGTTTGCCCTTGCGAATCTTCATGGTTGCTCCTCCTTTTATGTATCACACCAACATTCTCATTATCCGGCGCATCTGGAGGAATGTCAATTTTCAAGGAGCGCACGAATAATGACAAATGGGCAAAGCCAATTTATATTTTCTCAATACTCTGTCTAACGAACGTCTAGTCTGATTGTAATGAATGTTTCCAACCCTGTCAAAAAAAACAGGGCGAACATTTCCAACTCGCTAGAAAATGTTCGCCCGTTTTTTATTTTTGCTCATCATCTTTATATACCGACAGCATCAGCCAGTTCATAAACCGATTCGCTTTTAGCGACATGATATCATTAACCAGGCGGTTTAACCGGGGCCAGCCGCGTCGATAATTTTCGGAGACGCAAGCCCAAATCTGTTCACCCGTCACATTCTCATAACCGTACATACGAAATTCGGCCGCTTTACTGTTGCAGAGATCCTCGATGCATGTCATCAATTCCTGCTCGCTCATGAATTCGCGCTGTGATTGCTTCTGCCGACTGACTGATTTTAACGATCCTTGTCTTGCCATGGTGTTCCTCCTCGCTCTGCGTATCAAAAACCTGCCTTTTGTTCATATCCTCTTTCGGTTTTTAGAATACAAAATCCTACCCGTACATTCCACAATTTTTTTGGCATGAGTCGCACGGACAAGTCATACGTTTTAGTAAACTTTTGTGAAAGAGAGGCCGAACTATGAAAAGCAAGGGATTTTTATACGGGACGCTGATTTTAGTCGGCGCAGGCCTTATCACTAAAATCCTTGGTTTTGTTTATCGGATCGCTCTTTCCCGCATCATCGGGGACGAAGGCATGGGGCTGTTTCAAATGGCGTTTCCCATCCTGGTTTTCACCATTGTGGTCACCACTGCTGGATTGCCGGTGGCCATCTCCAAATTGGTCTCCGAAGCTGAGGCAAAAAACGAAACGGAGCGGGTTCGCTCCATCCTCATTGTATCGATATTCATCGTCGTTATCACTAGTGTATTGATTACCAGTTTTGTCCTGCTGTTCGCTCCATGGATTGCCAAAACGCTACTTACGGACCAACGGGCAGTTTATGCGTTGCTCGGCATCGCGCCGATCATCCCTATCATTGCCATCTCTTCGATCTTCCGCGGATATTTTCAGGGGCGCCAAAACATGAGCCCTTACGCCATGTCCACCATTAT
This sequence comes from Laceyella sacchari, assembly GCF_024927925.1. NCBI lineage: Bacteria > Bacillati > Bacillota > Bacilli > Caryophanales > Thermoactinomycetaceae > Laceyella > Laceyella sacchari. The sequence goes on along the minus strand of NZ_CP103866.1, from coordinate 1,236,276 downwards.
TGAACAAACCGTGCGCATTTTTACGGTGTTGATATTAGCCACCATCCTGCTCCCTTACGGTGTTGAATACGCGGCAGCGGGGGCTATGATCGGCATGGTAATCGGCGAATTTGCCGGGCTTTTGTATCTGCTATATTCATTCAAACGAGATGATGGGCGTCCAATATTGCGTAAGCTCTCGTTTACCAAGAAACAACATTCGCAACAATGGCGCGAAAGCTTGCGCGATCTGTTGCGCTTGGCCATTCCTGTCACCACCAGCCGCTTGGTTGGTTCGTTTTCTTATGCGATCGAACCGATTGTCGTTTCGCAAAGTTTGGCTCTCGCCGGCATCGCCACAGCCGCGGCAACTGCATTGTACGGCCAATTGGAAGGCATGGCGATCCCGCTCGTTTTTTTTCCTTCATTCATCACTTATGCGCTGTCCGTTTCCCTCGTACCCGCGATCAGTGAAGCGGCAGCGCAAAACAATGCTCGCTTGGTTTCTCACCGCCTACAACAGGCCGTCCGCTTAAACCTGATCGTGGCCTTGCCAAGCGCCTTGCTCATGTATATGCTGGCGGAGCCACTATCCATCCTGCTCTACCGTCAAACCGATGTAGCACGGCTAATCCAAATCATGGCTCCCTTCACTGTGTTGCATGCCATGCAAGGCCCTTTCGCATCGGTGTTGCAAGGATTGGATAATGCAAAAGCACCCATGCGCAATTCCATCATCGGAGCGGTAGTTAAGACCATCTTGATTTTTGCCCTCGCTTCTCAGCCGGCTTTGGGAATTGATGGGGTCGCCTTGGCCATCAATTGCGGCATTGTCATCGTCACGACCTTGCATTTCATCGATATATTGAAAGTCGTTTCCTTCCGTCTTCCTTTGAAAGAGCTGGGCAAGCTGTGCGTCGCCACCGCAGCCGCAGGCTTGGTCACCTATACCTGCATCCATATGGAACACTGGCCCTTATTGGCCCAAACCGCGGCAGGCTTTTTCGGCAGTTTGTCCATCTACGCACTGTGCCTGGTGTCGCTCTCACTGATCCGCAAAGATGACGTGCGGCGCATTCCCTATGTCGGCAAATGGATGGCCAAATGCCTGCCCCATTAACGCGTTGGGCGGTCCTTCCGGTCAATGTACAACCGCCCTTCGTAGTTCACCGCCGCATAAAACACCTCTTTAAAATCTTTCAATCCCCGCTTTTGGATTTCCGCCTTGAGCCAAAAGCGGTTTTGTCCCAACTTTTTGAGCCCTTCTTCCTGCACCTTCCCGTCGATGATCACGGGGATAGGCATCCGAAACTGTTTGAGATCCTGTCTTACATCCTCCTTGAATGCAGGCCGTTTCTCCTCTTTAGGAAACACGCTCAGCTTCCCTGTTGATTCCAACACCGCAAATTCCACATCGGAGACATCGGGAATGTTTTTTTCCCGCAACTGGGTGAGCAAGTCATCCAGATTGTATCGCAACTTAGCCATATTCTTGTCGACGATCTTCCCATTTTCAATCAACGTCACCGGCCGACCGTCTACCCAATTTCGAATCCGTTCGCTTTTAAGCGAAATGAAGGATAACAGTATTTGCAAAAAAGCTAACAGGATGATCGGGGAAATCCAGGTAATCAGCGGTTCCTCTTTGTTTTCGATGGCCATGGACGAAATATCGGCGATCATGAAAGAAACGACCAAATCAAAAATCGACAACTTGCCGATCTCACGCTTCCCCATGACACGCATGATGACTAGGAGAAACACATAAATGAATACGGTGCGCAAGAGGATGGACCCCATGTTTCGGCAACCTCCTTTCATCCAAGACTTACAGGCTCCCTGACATCGCTCCGCATGAGGTAATTCACCGGTTAGTTTCCGCAGCGCGATCCGTTTTTATGTCTGGCGCGGACAGTGATATTTTGGACTCGCCTGTCATAACATGTACCAACTTGCCCAAAGGAGGTCAGAGGATGAAAGAAGCTTTGTTTGACACTGCAAAAAAGGGATGGCAATCCCCTTGGCTTGTGGGCCAATGTTGGATCTGGGGAATCATTTTGTTCTGCTCTTTCCTCGCCGCGTTGGGCCTCAGATATACGTCGTTGCCGTCAGACAATGTAACAGTTATTTCCTACATTGTGAACGCAGGTGCTCTCTTCGCCGGCGGACTGGCTTCCGGACGCCGCGCAGGACGGAAAGGATGGATGATAGGCGGAATTCAAGGCGTGTTGTTCGTGTTGTTAGTCTGGCTACTGAGCTTCTTGGCGTTTGATGCGGCCCCGACCATCAACCCGTTGGCTTTTCTCTGCTTTGCCTTTGCCGTCGGTGGGTTGGGCGGCATGATCGGCGTAAACACCAAACCATGACCAAAACACAAACCGCCTTCCTCCGTCCAATGGAGAAGGCGGTTTGTTGTGCTAGGTTACCTATGTTACTGATTCCGTGGTGGGATACACTTTTTGATACGGTTTTCTCACTGACTGTTCATAAGCGGTGATGTGATCGGCGTGAAGCAGCGTAGCACCGATATCATCCAAGCCTTTCAGCAATCGCTCGCGCCGGTAAGGGTCGACTTGGAATTTCCATGTCGTGCCTTCATCATCCCGCACCAATTGGTCTTCCAAATTCACTTCCAAGCGGCACTGCCCCTGCCCCGCTTGTTGGAAAAGATACTCCACGTCCTTTTCTGGCAACACAATGGGCAACAAGCCATTTTTAAAACAGTTGTTGTGAAAAATGTCGGCAAATGAAGGGGCGATGATCACTTTAAAACCGTAATCAGCCAGTGCCCAAGGTGCGTGCTCGCGCGATGACCCACACCCGAAATTGTTGCGGGCAAGGAGGATGCTTGCTCCAGCATAACGAGGCTGATTCAAAACGAAAGTCGGGTCTGGTTCCCCATTGGGCAAAAAGCGCCAATCATAGAAGAGAAATTGTCCAAACCCGGATCGCTCCACCCGCTTCAAAAACTGTTTGGGAATGATTGCGTCCGTATCCACATTAGGCCGATCCAACGGTGCAACAATGCCTTGGTGACGAACAAATGCCTCCATCAGTTAACCTCCTCCAGCTTCTGTAATTGCCCTGGCTCCACAAACCGACCAGCGATCGCTGCGGCGGCAGCTGTGACCGGAGACACAAGATGGGTGCGCGCTCCCCGCCCTTGCCTTCCTTCAAAGTTTCGATTTGAAGTGGAAGCACACCGTTCCCCCGCCGGCACCACATCGGGGTTCATCGCCAAACACATGCTACAACCCGGCTCTCGCCATTCAAAACCCGCATTGATGAAAATCTCATGCAATCCTTCCTGTTCCGCTTGCCGTTTAACTTGTTTTGAACCGGGAACCACGATGGCCCGGACATTAGGTGATACCTTATGTCCTCGTACCACTTGTGCTGCAAGACGCAGGTCTTCAATCCGCGAGTTGGTACAAGAACCGATAAAAACGTGCTGAATTGGGATGTCCGAAATCTTGGTGCCGGGTTCCAACCCCATATAAGCCAACGCTTGCCTTGCCGCAAGCCGTTCCATTTCTGTGGGGAATGTATCAGGATCAGGTACGGTTCCATTGATACTCGTGCCCATACCGGGATGGGTTCCCCATGTGACCTGGGGTTCCAAAGCAGAAACATCAAACTGGATCACCCGATCGAAGACCGCATCGGGATCTGAAGCCAATTCCCGCCATAACTTTACACAGGCGTCGAAGTCCTCTCCCTTCGGCGCGTAGGGACGACCTTTCAAATAAGCAAACGTCGTCTCATCCGGTTCGATCAGTCCTGCCCGCGCCCCGGCTTCAATCGACATGTTGCAGATGGTCATCCGTTCTTCCATCGACATGGCTCGAACTGCTTCACCTGCAAATTGGATCACATGGCCAGTGCCAAAATCAACCCCATATTTCGCGATCAAACCGAGGATCACATCTTTGGCGGTCACACCTGGGCGTGGTCGGCCAGTTAATTCAACCAGCAGCGTTCGAGGCTTTGTTTGCCACAAGCATTGAGTCGCCAGTACATGTTCCACTTCACTGGTACCAATGCCAAAAGCCAGTGCACCAAATGCGCCATGCGTCGATGTATGGCTATCTCCGCATACAATCGTCTTGCCTGGTAGCGTCAACCCTAATTCCGGTCCGATGACATGGACAATCCCTTGTTCTTCGCTATGCAAGTCGGCCAAAGAAATCCCAAACGCCTCACAGTTCATTTGCAAGGTTTCAATCTGCTTGCCTGCTATCGGGTCTGTCACAGTAAATGGATTGTCGGTCGGCACATTGTGATCCATGGTCGCAAACGTAAGCTCAGGCCGTCGCACTTTCCTGCCAGCCATGCGCAACCCTTCAAACGCTTGCGGAGAAGTGACCTCATGCACTAAATGCAAATCAATATACAGTAGATGCGGCTTGCCTTCTTCCGCGACAACCACGTGTTGCTCCCAAATCTTATCAAACATTGTTTTACCCGCCACATCTGATCCCCCCTCTTTTTACACATTGTGCCAAAGCTTCACGCACCTTGGCGCCCATCTCCGACGTGGTTAAACGAGCCGTTCCCGGTTCACCCAAATCATCCGTTCGCCATCCTTCAGCCAGTACGGACTCAATCGCGGATTGGATGGCATCCGCCTCTCTGGCCCAACCTGCCGTTTGGCGCAACATCATGGCGACGGACAAAAACATGGCCAATGGATTGGCTTTGTTTTGACCCGCGATATCGGGCGCAGAGCCGTGAATCGGTTCATACAGCCCCGGCCCCGTCTCACTGAGGCTGGCGGAAGGCAACATCCCGATCGAACCGGTAATCATCGCGGCTTCGTCACTCAATATGTCCCCAAACATGTTCTCCGTCACGATCACATCAAAACGGCTTGGACATTTGATCAATTGCATCGCCGCATTATCCACCAACAAGTGGTTCAAAGTCACATCGGGATATTCAAGTGCCAACCGTTCCGCCGTTTCCCGCCATAATCGGCTGGTTTCTAACACGTTAGCTTTATCCACCGAAGTCAGGTGGCGACGACGCTGGCGGGCCATCTCAAACCCGAGCCGCAAGATTCGCTCGATTTCCGCTTCTGTGTAGTGCAAGGTGTCAACTGCTTCCCATTCCTGCCCGCTCTGGCGGCGTTCCTTCGGGGTGCCAAAATATAAGCCACCGGTTAACTCCCGCACGATCACCATGTCCACATCCTGCAATAGCTCCCCCCTCAATGGGGAAGCTCCCTCCAAGCCGGCAAAAACGGTAATCGGACGCAGATTGGCGTAAAGACCAAGTTCTTTGCGCAAAGCGAGTAAGCCCGCTTCGGGACGCAAATGACCTGGTTGCTCATCCCACTTGGGACCGCCAACCGCCCCTAACAAAACGGCATCGCTGGTGCGGCACAATTGAAGCGTCGCATTTGGCAACGGTATCCCTTCTTCATCAATCGCTGCCCCACCAATTTGCCCGTACTGAATCTCAATGTTCCGTTGAAAGAGGCGAACAATTTCTTCCAGCAAATTCACTGCCTCTCTCGTGATCTCGGGACCGATTCCGTCACCCGGTAACACGGCAACGCGCATACTTCCCACACCCTTTCTGTTAATGATGGTTCGTCGCAAATACAGCTCCTGCCCGCACTTTTACCATGATGCGGTTGATGGCATCCAACAACGCTTTGGCCGAAGCGCCGAGCACATCATTGTCGATGCCACGCCCTGTTCCAATATGGCCTTGGTGCTTCACTTTGACATAAACTTCTGCCAGCGAATCGATGCCAGACGTGGTTGATTGGATACGATAGTCCATCAGCTCAATCGGTTCGGGAAGCAAGCGCTGGATCGTCTGATAAATCGCTTCAACACTGCCGTTTCCGGTAGCCGCTTCTTGGACGAACTCCCCTTCTGGCGTCTTGATTCCAATCGTGGCCGTAGAAACGCCTTGCGCGCCGTAATGCACTTGCAGAAAAACAAGTTCATACGCATCGGCTCCCTTTTCTTTGCCAGTCAAATCAGCAGCCAGGGCCAAGATATCCTCATCCGTCACCTCTTTGCGCTTTTCCGTCAACTCTTTGAAGTGTTTGAACAGAAGATGGAACCGTTCATCGTCCAATTGAATCCCCAGCTCTTCACACTTATTTCGGAACGCATGGCGGCCTGAATGCTTGCCGAGCACGATAGCATTGGAAGAAAGGCCGATCATTTCTGGGCGAATGATCTCATACGTCAGCTTGTTTTTTAGTACCCCATCTTGATGAATGCCAGATTCATGCGCAAATGCATTGGCTCCGACCACCGCTTTGTTGGGAGGAACAGCCAAACCGGTATACTTACTGACCAAACGGCTAGTACGTACTATTTGGTTTAGTTCCAACCCTGTTTCGGCTTGGTACACTTGTTTGCGAATGGCTAGCGCAATGGCAATTTCTTCGAGTGACGCGTTGCCGGCCCGTTCACCAATGCCATTAATCGTGCACTCGATCTGCTCCGCCCCTCCCGCGATCGCTGCCAAGGAATTGGCCACCGCCAAGCCCAGATCATCATGACAGTGAGCCGAAAGCTTGGCGCGGTGAATGTTGGGCACTCGCTCCCGCAAATAGCGAAACATCCCGGCATATTCTTGTGGTGTGGCGTAGCCGACCGTATCGGGCAGATTGACCACTGTCGCACCCGCATCGATCACTTTCGTCACGATCTCGACGAGAAAATCCCAATCGCTTCGCGTCGCGTCTTCAGCCGACCATTCCACATTGCCGGTGAAGTTTGCGGCATATCGGACTGACTCGACCGCCTTTTGCACCACTTGTTCTGGCGTCATCCGCAACTTATGCTCCATATGGATCGGCGATGTTGCGATAAATACATGGATGCGGGGGTTAACCCCCTCTTTAATTGCCTCCCAGGCCGCATCGATGTCATTTTTCGTGGAGCGTGCCAAGGCGGCGACAGAACATTTTTGAATCGTACGGGCGATTCTTTGTACAGATAGGAAATCACCTCGTGAGGAAGCCGGGAAGCCCGCCTCCATCACATCCACACCCAATCGCTCCAATTGGCAAGCGATCTCCAACTTTTCATCTGCGTGCAGATTGACTCCGGCTGATTGCTCCCCATCCCGCAACGTGGTGTCAAAAATCTCGATTTTTCCCATTTTTCGCTCTCCTTTGCATCCTTAAATCTTGAAAGCTCCACCCTCGCCATCGCCAACTTTTCTAATCATGTTTCTAGCTGGTTCACACGCTTGCCGAAAATATCCCTGGCACTTTTGTGCCCCGCTGAACCGTAAGTTGGCGGAATGCTTTGGTCAACTTTGCTGTAAGGGGTCCCGGCTTTCCACTGCCGATGATGCGACCGTCCACATTCACGACCGGAATCATTTCTGCCGCTGTGCCCGTCAGGAAGACTTCATCGGCCACATAGACATCGTGACGTGTAAACGGAACCTCCGCACAAGGGATTTGAAACGTCTCGCACAACTCCATCACCACATTGCGCGTAATCCCTTCCAGCGCGCCCACATAGGTCGGCGGTGTGAAGATTTTGCCGTTTTTCACAATAAAGATATTATCGCCAGAACCTTCGCACACATATCCATCTTGATTGAGAGTCAACGCTTCAAGCACTCCCGCCCGTGCTGCCTCAAGACGTACCAAAACGTTGTTGAGGTAATTTAATGATTTGATTTTGGGGTTGAGCGCATCCGGGACATTGCGACGAGTCGGAACAGTGACAATCTCCAAGCCCTCATCGTAATACCGCTGCGGAAACAAACTTAATTCTTCCGCAATGACAATCACGCTTGCCTGTTTACAATTGCGAGGGTCCAATCCCAAGTCACCTACCCCACGAGATACAACCAATCGAATATAAGCATCAGGCAGACCATTCTTTTCAAGCGTTTCAACGACGACCGCTTCCATTTCCTCGGGTGTAAGCGGAATGTCGAGCATGATCGACTTGGCCGACTCATATAGCCGGACAATGTGTTCTTTCAGACAAAAAACGTTGCCGGAATAACAGCGAATCCCCTCAAAGATCCCATCTCCGTATAAAAAGCCATGGTCAAACACGGAAACCACTGCTTTCGACTTGGGGACAAATTCACCATTCAAGTAAACCCATTTTTCCCTCATGTTAAGCTCCCCCTTGTGTTTTATTAATAAGGAAATGAAAAAACCCCCGACTCAACAATCAAATGGCGCGCATTCCTGTCAGGTGCGGCAGATTCGATTGCTGAGGCGAGGGTTTCGCGGTACCACTCAGCTTCTCCGCTTTCTCGCGAAAACGGACTCGGCGAGTCCAAACGACTCTTGCCCGGTAACGGGGGCAACCGTCGCTTTTTACTCGGGGGCTGGGCCCTTTTCAAAAGCGCAACTCCAAGGTGAGATTCGAAGTGGGAGGGTGACCGTCTTTTCAGCCTAGAGACAGCTCTCTGTACACACTCTGCACCTCTACTGGTCCTCTTCATCGCTTTTTGGTCTGAGGTAATACCCACTATGTTATTATTTAAGCAGGAACATTCCCACTATTCTATCAATTTATTATGGGTATTATAAAACTTCACTTATCCTTTGTCAACAACCCCATCCGCATGGACAATACCAAGCGATCCAAGGATTAAAAATCATACAAATCTGTTGAAAAATAGGATTTGTCAGATGATATGCTTTGTTTAATGGGATTGCCGCTTACTTATTAAAGACGATTATAAGAAGTCTTCTCTACCTTGTCAACAAGAATTTTTTAATCCGTATTCTCCGTTTTTTATGCCTGATGTTACTTGGCTGAAGCGACCTCCTCCGTATCTGAATAGGGGAGTTTCATAATCAAGTACCCTTTTACCAATATTGACAATGGTTCGCATAAAATAATTTATAAATCCAATCGAATTTATCGGAATTAGTCGCAAGAAAAAACCCTTGACCTGTTTCCAAGGGTTTCCCGAATCTTATTCCGCTGATTTGGTAGCAGCCGCATCGTCAGCGGTAGCCACACTGTTGATGGCCGAGCGCTCAAACACCAAGCGGGTGTTTTCGTTTACTTTCAGCGTAACTTTCTCTTCACTCAAATCCACAATGGTGCCGTGCAGCCCACCGATGGTGACAACCTTGTCCCCTTTTTTCAAATTGCTCAGCATCTGGGTGCGCTCTTTCTGCCGTTTTTGTTGTGGACGGATCAAAAAGAAATAGAAAGCGACAAACACCAATAGCATAGGGAGTATTCCCATTAATTGTTGACCCATGATTTACCCTCCTGTTCAATTAAAAAGCAGCATTCGGATTCAACGATCCATAATACTTCATCATGAACTCATCGCGGAAATCAAGCAGGCGATCTTCGCGAATCGCTTGCCGCACTTGCTCCATCAGCTTAAGCAGGAAATACAGGTTGTGATAGGTCGTTAAGCGCAACCCGAATGTTTCATCCGCTTTGATCAGATGGCGCAAGTATGCACGTGTGTAATTGCGGCAGGTGTAACAATCACATGCCGGATCAAGCGGGGTGTAATCCCGCGCGAATTTGGCGTTGCGCACCACCAATCGACCTTGGCTGGTCATGGTGGTTCCGTTGCGCGCAATACGCGTCGGCAATACGCAGTCAAACATGTCAATCCCCAAAATCGCCCCTTGGATGAGAGCATCCGGCGAACCGACACCCATCAAGTAGCGTGGTTTGTGCACAGGCAGATGTGGTGTGGTATAAGATAACACTTCATACATGACCTCTTTAGGCTCGCCTACGCTCAAACCACCAACCGCATACCCCGGCAAGTCCAACTCCACCAATTGCTTGGCACTCTCTTCGCGCAAGTCTTGATGCATGCCGCCTTGCACAATCCCAAACAGCGCCTGGTCATGCGGTCGTGCGTGTGCTTTGATGCAACGCTCCAACCAGCGGTATGTACGTTCGGTGGAAGCTTTGACATACGCTTTTTCAGCCGGGTGTGGCGGACATTCATCAAAGGCCATAATGATATCCGCTCCGAGCGCGTTTTGAATTTCCATCGCCTTTTCCGGGCTGATGAACAGCTTTTCCCCGCTTAAATGCGAACGGAATGTTACCCCTTCTTCTGTGATGTTGCGCAGCTGGCTCAGGCTGAACACCTGAAATCCACCGCTGTCGGTCAGGATGGGCCGATCCCAATTCATGAAGGAATGAAGGCCACCCGCTTCTTTGACAATGTCATGCCCTGGACGCAGAAAGAGATGATAAGTGTTGGACAAGATAATTTGCGCATTCATCTCTTTCAATTCTTCCGGGCTCATTGTCTTAACGGTGGCTTGTGTTCCCACAGGCATGAAGATCGGCGTCTCGATCGTCCCGTGCGGTGTATGTAAACGGCCCAAGCGGGCACCAGACTGCTTGCATGTTTTAATCAGTTCATACCGAACAGCCAAGATGTTTCCTCCTACCAAATTTGCGTCGCTAATAACCATTATAGAGATGATCGCATCAAATAATCAACATCGCATCTCCAAAACTGAAGAATCGGTAACGCTCTTTCACCGCTTCTTCGTAAGCCTTCATGATCAATTCCCTTGTCGCGAAAGCGCTCACCAGCATAAGCAGTGTGGACTGCGGCAGGTGGAAATTGGTGACCAAGCCGTCAACTACCTGATAAACATAACCAGGATAGATGAAGATATCCGTCCAACCGCTATCCGCCCGCACCTCTCCACCGTGACGGGAGGCCACCGTTTCCAGCGTGCGCACAGAAGTGGTACCGACCGCAATCACCCGCTTCCCTTGCCGCTTGGCCTCATTGATGAGATCGGCTGTTTCTTGGCTCAGCTCATAATACTCAGCATGCATGTGATGGTCTTCCACTCTTTCCACCGTCACCGGCCGAAATGTGCCCAAGCCGACGTGAAGAGTTACAAATGCCAGTTTTACCCCTTTTTGCTGGGCTTGCTCCAGCAACTCCGGAGTAAAATGCAATCCCGCCGTGGGCGCCGCCGCCGATCCTATCACCCTGGAAAAAACAGTCTGATAACGCTCCGGATCGTCCAATTGCTCATGAATGTAAGGAGGCAGAGGCATTTGGCCCAATTCTTGAAACAGCGACTCCACATCGTCTACCTCGTATTCCAAGCGAAACACACGGCCGCCCGCCACCTCAGTAGATGCCTCGGCCACTGCTCGCAAACGCCCGCCGCCAAAGGAGACCACCGTTCCTTCCTTTACTCGCTTGGCTGGTTTGACCAACGCTTCCCAACGGTCTTCTCCAAGCGGCTTGAGCAAAAGCAGTTCGATTTTGGCGCCCGTCTCCTCTTTGACACCGATCAATCTGGCCGGCCGAACCCGGCTGTCATTCAGCACCAACACGTCTCCCGCTTCCAAATAATCAAGCAAATGCGGAAACCGGGTGTGCTCCCATGTCTGACGCTTGCGGTCAACCACCATGAGGCGGGAACCCGTCCGGTCCTTGATCGGTGTTTGGGCGATTAATTCTTGCGGCAATTCAAAGTGATATTGTGCTACGTCCATCTTGATCCCTTCTCTCAAACAATTCAAACCTTCCACTTGTCCCTGTTTTGTTTAAATCCCAAAGGAACGGGACAAGCCCAACCCACTCGAAAAGTGGCAACCATTCGGCCATAACTCCCCGCTTCCGGAGAAACGAAAAGGCGGGTGGCTGTTGAAACGGTTCGCCACCCACCCCCGCTGACTGCACACTAACGAAAAAAACGAATCAGATAACTAATCAACGACAAAATCACACTGATGAGAATGCAAGTCATGATCGGAAAATAAATCTTCACTTGCTCCTTTTCCACCACGACATCCCCGGGTAAGCGGCCCAGAGGCAAATACTTGCCGCCCACTTGCCAGATCAGGCCGACCACAACCAGGATGACGCCGATGATGATGAAGGTTTTTGCCACAGGATTCATTTAGGCCACTCCACTTGTAAATGTTCGCAACAGCGCATGGTGACCATCCGCCCGCGCGGGGTGCGTTGCAAAAAGCCGATTTGCATCAAATACGGCTCGTACACGTCCTCAATCGTGTGCGATTCCTCACCGATCGTCGCCGCGAGCGTTTCCAGACCAACCGGGCCACCGCGAAACTTTTCGATGATTGTCATCAACAGCCGATGATCCACATGATCTAACCCCATTTTATCCACTTGGATGCGATCCAATGCGTCACGGGCTCCCGCTTCGGTGATGATTCCTTCTCCACGTACTTGCACGAAATCGCGCACCCGTTTCAGCAAACGGTTGGCAATCCGCGGCGTCCCCCTCGCTCTGGAGGCGATTTCAACCGCTCCCGCTTCCTGGATCGGCACCTGCAACAAATCAGCCGCCCGGGAAACGATCAAAGTTAACTCTTCCACTGTATAATACTCCAAGCGGCTCATCACGCCAAACCGATCCCTGAGCGGCGAAGATAACGAACCGGCTCGCGTCGTCGCCCCCACCAGCGTAAACGGGGGCAAATCCAACCGGACAGAGCGCGCGCTCGGTCCCTTCCCGATCACAATATCGAGCGCGAAATCTTCCATCGCCGGATAAAGCACTTCCTCCACCGACCGATTCAAACGGTGGATTTCGTCGATAAACAACAGGTCATGCGGTTGCAAATTGGTCAAAATGGCCGCAAGGTCACCCGGTCGCTCAATCGCCGGCCCTGAAGTGGTGCGTATGTTAACCCCCAATTCATTGGCAATGATATTGGAGAGCGTCGTCTTCCCCAATCCGGGAGGCCCGTACAACAGCACATGATCCAACGCCTCGCCACGCATTTTGGCCGCTTCGATATAAACTTTAAGATTCTCTTTGACCCGCGACTGCCCGATATATTCACTGAAAAAACGGGGGCGCAGACTAAATTCGGCCATTTCTTCGTCTTCGTTGGTCACTTTGGCCGAGATGATGCGGTCATCCATCGTCCGTCCCCCCTCATCGCTTCATCATCGCCTGCAACGCTTTTTTGATCCACTCTTCCGTGGACACGGACGCGTCAATCGTTTGTCCGCTTTCGCGCACCGCCCACTCCGCCTCTTCCTCATTATAGCCAAGGGCCAACAGGGCATCAATCACGTCACGCTCCGCGTTTGGCACCACTGGTGGCAACGATGCGGTTTCGGCAGCCAGATCCAGACCGGGCTCCCATCCCAGTTTGGCCAGCTTGTCTTTCAGGTCAAGCACCAACCGTTGCGCCGTTTTCTTGCCGACCCCAGGGAGCTTGGTCAAGGTTTTGACATCTTCAATATGTATTGCTCGAACCAAAGCTTCTGGCGACATATGCGTCAACATGGCCAAGGCCGCTTTCGGCCCGACGCCGGACACCTCCAACAGCAGGCGGAACAGGTTGCGCTCTCGCTTGGTTTTGAAGCCATAAAGCAACTGCGCGTCTTCCCGCACCACAAAATGGGTGTACAACATCACCTCTTCCCCGTCAGCAAACGCAAACGGATTGGGGACAAACACTTGATGACCTAGCCCACGCACATCAACCGCCAGATAATCGGCTTCATGGTACGCGACTTCCCCTTTGACAAATTCAATCATGATTTCATTCCCCACTTGCTTATCTTATGTATCGATTGCGATGAATGCGCTTCGCAGATGGCAATGGCCAACGCGTCGGCAACATCGTCCGGCTTGGGCGCGCGCGGCAGATTTAATAGCATTTTCACCATCTCCTGCACCTGCTTTTTTTCAGCCTGCCCATACCCGACCACCGCCATTTTTACTTGCAACGGCGTGTACTCCGTGATCGGCACGCCGGCTTCCTCCGCGGCCAGCATCATCACTCCACGTGCTTGCCCTACCGTGAACGCCGTGGTCACATTGCGGTTGAAAAACAACTTTTCAATCGCGACCACATCGGGTTGAAAAACGCGAAACAGCTTGGAGCACGCATCATAAATCTGTTTCAACCGGGTTGCGGTCGGCAAGCCGGCTTCCGTTTGGATACTGCCATATTCAACCGCCTTCAAATGATTTCCCCTCCGGTCCAACACACCAAACCCAACGATGGCGATCCCCGGATCAATTCCCATGATTCGCATGGTTTGAAGCCCCTCTCCATAAAGCGAACATTCATTCTCAGCAAATTATACCATACCCGGACAAAAAAAAGAGCCCTGCACGAAAGAACGTGCACAGCTTGGCTAATGAATATCTTTCTTTTTAAACCGGCCGCCGCGCACATCATGGACATGCCCGATGGCCAAAAAGGCTTCATGATCGATCTCTTCAACTATTTCTTTAAGTTTGGCTTCTTCTAGACGGGTCACAACGCAGAAGATCACTTCCTTATCCTCTCCCGTGTAAGCGCCTTCAGCATTAAAATAAGTAACCCCTCGTCCCAATCTGGTCAACAGGGCATCTCCGATAGCTTTGGATTTCTCGCTAATAATCCAAACCGACCGCGTTTCATTAAATCCTTCGATGGTGATGTCAATCATTTTGAACGCGATGTAATAAGCGATCAGCGAATACATGGCTCGATCCCAGCCAAACACAAAGCCGGCGCTACCCAGAATGAAAAAGTTGAAAAACATCACAATCTGGCCCACCGAAAACGGGGACTGCTTAGTGAGCAAGATAGCCATCACTTCTGTGCCGTCCAACGATCCGCCGTACCGAATGACAATCCCGACGCCAATCCCTACGATGATCCCACCGAATACGGCAGCCAACAGCGGATCATTCGTCACCTTGTCCACATGATGAAACAAGGAAGTGCTGACCGCCATAGTCAACACACCCAATAAGGTGGACAAAGCGAACGTTTTTCCGATCTGCTTATATCCGAATAAAAAGAAAGGCAGGTTGAGAACAAGCAAGAACAGTCCCAGATTCAACCCTGTCAGATAAGATAAAATGATGGATATCCCCACGATGCCGCCGTCGATGACGTTGTTGGGCACCATGAACAGTTCCAAACCGGTGGCAACCAGAACGGCGCCAATCATAATCAAAATGATGTGCCTAAACAGATACCAAGACCTGCTTTTCTTCTTCTCCATGCTCCTCAGCGTCCTCCATTTATAAACCCATTTCACGATTTGCTACCGCATGACGGCATCACTCGCAAGAACTGACCCCTGTATCTTACGGCTTTCCTGTTTCTGAATATGCTTGGATATCGTACAATTGGTCGATGGTGACAAATTCATATCCGTTCTCTCTCAAATAAGCGATAATCCGGGGCAATGCTTTAACTGTGTTTTCAATTTGTGGTCCACCGAAGGAATGCTGCAAAACGATGCCACCTGCTTCTATATCCTTTTTCACTTTATCGACGATGTCATCGGAAGAGTTTCCTTCCTGCCAATCCAGTGTGTCCACATTCCATGGGATCATTTTGTATCCCTTTTTAGTTAGATGGGCCGTGATTTTCTCATCAATCACCCCAAATGGCGGACGGAAGAAAAGGGGTTTCTTGTGGATGGCGCGGTAGATCAAAGCGTCAGTAAGTTTGATCTCAGTATCCAGCTGATCCATGGTGAGCTTGGTGAGTTCCCGGTGAGAGTAAGAATGATTTCCCACCACATGCCCTTCCCGCACCATCCTTCGTACCACTTTCGGGTACTTCTGAACCATCTTGCCCACTACAAAAAACGTAGCCGGCACCCGTTCTTTCTTCAGGACGGACAACACTTGGGGGGTGTATTTCAAATCAGGGCCATCATCAAACGTCAATGCTACTCGTTTGCGCAAACGTGGATGTGCTTGTATAGCTGTCTTCTTTGCGTCGGCTACCATCGGCGGTTTGCCCAACATCACATCCTTGGCCCCGCTCAAACGATGCAGTTCGACCGGCTGGCGCGGTTGCTGAACGTTTTCAGAAGATGACTTCTGTTCCTGCCGGGCATTTTGCACATAGGTTGCCGCCGCGAAGAGCGCCTCATCATTTAGCATGCAGCCGATCAGGCAGGCCGCACACAATCCCAATATCCTCCATTTCATTTTCCGTTGATCTGGCATTCCATTCACTCCTAATGTGCGCAGAAATCTCCAAATCAATCGATGTTTGCGCAAAGGTGTGGGTCCTGTACAAAACAACTACTTTTACTGTCTGCACTTTCGGTTCGGCAAGTATAAACAAATGCCGGGGGCAGATTTATTGGTACGAACTCCAAGGACATCTCTGCAAACCACTCGGAAAACTGGCGCTTCATCTGCCACGAATATTGAAAAGCGACAAACACCCCTCCAGGTTTCAACGCTCCCGTCACTTGTTCCATCAGCGCGTCTCTCAAATCCTGTGAAAAACAAGCGAACGGAAGACCTGAGACAATCACGTCAACCTGATTTCTTCCCAACTTGTTCTGTTCAAGCACCCGGAGCAACTCCAATGCGTCAGATTCGATCTGAAACTGCGGAAAACGCGCTTGCAGTGACTTTCGCAATGGTTCATCCTGCTCAAAAATAATCACCTGTGATCCTGGATGCGCCAATTGAGCTAGCGCCTTGGTAAATACTCCCGTGCCCGCTCCCAATTCCACAATGGTCGATGCAGAAGAAAACGGAATCTTGCTCATCATCGCCCTGGTCAAGTAGCGGGAACTGGGAGCCACGCTTCCCACCAGATGTGGGGTTTTAATAAATGTATGAAAAAAACGTAACCGATCTACCCATAGTTGAGACAAAATGGTCATACTCGCCATTCCCTTCTTAATACCGATTAATCCAATTGGATTTATAATATTATTCTATCCAGTTGTTGTTTCTTCTACAAGCGTCCCCTTGACCCACCTTTTGTATAACTGAGAAATTTGGGCAATGGCGCCAGCCATTCGCGCCCGAAGCGACTGGAAAGTGGTCACTTCCACTCGCAATAAATGGTAGGATAAAAGGCAAACGCCAAGAAGAAAGAAGGGTTGGTCATGAAGAGTCGTGTGTCCACCGACTTCATTTTGTTGTTTATTGCCTTCGTCTGGGGCGCCACTTTCGTCATCGTGCAGGACACTATCCACACCTTGCCTCCATTTTGGTATCTCACCATCCGCTTTTCGCTGGCAGCCGCCGTGTTGCTCATCTTCGCCTTCCGGGCAGATCACACGAAATATTCAATAAATTGGCAACACCATTTGCTGTCCGGTTCGATATTGGGTTTCTTTTTGTTTGCCGGCTACGCACTACAAACGTTCAGTCTGTTTTACACCACTTCGGGCAAGTCAGGGTTCCTCACCGGCATTTCCGTCGCCTTGGTTCCTTTTTTGGCCAAACCGATCTTAAAAACCGAAATTACGCCGAACGGGCTCATCGGTGTGACCATGGCCGTCATCGGACTATACTTGCTTGCTTTCACGGATTTCCAATCCATTAATGCCGGTGATCTGCTCGCTTTTCTCTGCGCCATCTTTTTCGCTTTGCAAATCGTCTACACCGGCAAATACTCTCCCCACGCTAACCCCCTCCTCTTGGTTGCGATTCAGTTGAGCGCCGTTTCCTTATTAAGCTTCGTCTCTGCGCTCCAGTTCGAACCGTGGCAGGAGGTGTTGCACGCGGACATTCTCTTTAATCCCCTAGTCTTAGTGACATTGTTGATCACTTCTTTGTTGGCAACCACCTTGGCATTCATCGCGCAAACCCATGTGCAGAAAGTAGCCCACCCCACCCGCGTCGCCCTCATATTCGCCATGGAACCGGTTTTCGCTGCGCTTGCTGATTATGTTTGGTTTGGCACCAAACTAAGCTGGCGTGCAATGCTGGGCTGCCTATGCATCTTAGCTGGCATGATCGTGGCCGAATTACCGCGGTCTCTACTTCATCGTCACAAGCGAACCCAATCACGCTCACCCTAGATCCATGATGAACACCCTGCCCCTTTGGGCACGATAAAAGTGCACCAGGGTGCAGGTTGGTCGGTTTTGAAGGACAAACGCACTTTTGAGCAACAACTTATTCATTGACAATATAGAAAGACTTTAACTAGAATATAATTAATTCAAGTTTTGCACTAAGCCAACTTATATGCATTCGCGCATAATCTATGCATATGGACAAAGATTGAAGAAAACATTGGAAATCGTTCTCGGGAGGAGACCATCATGAACCGGATTCGCGCGAGTTTGATTGTTCTCTTTATTTTGCCGTTATTGTTCATAAGCGCTTGCCAACCGGCAAATAAAAAAGAGACGCACTATCCTCTCCGCGTAACCACGACCACCGGTATGATCGCCGACATCGTGAAAAACGTGGGAGGAAAGCACGTTCAAGTCACAAGCCTCATGGGCCCCGGGGTAGATCCACATTTGTTTAAAGCATCCCAAGGTGATCTTCAGAAACTGGATGACGCGGATCTGATTTTTTATAACGGACTCCATTTGGAAGGAAAAATGGTTGAAATACTAAAGAAAATCGGAAAAACAAAGTTCGTGGTAGCTGTTGCCGACCATCTTCCCAAAAGCAAGCTGCTCACTGCTGAAAAAGATCAACTAGATCCCCACATTTGGTTTGATGTCCAACTGTGGATGGAAGCAACCAATCGGGTCAAACATACGTTGAGCCAAATCGACCCCCAGCACCGGCAAGATTACGAGCGTCAAACGCAACAGTATTTGGAGCAGCTGGAACAATTGCATGAATACGCTCGCCGGCAAATCGGCTCCATCCCCAAAGGACAACGTGTGCTGGTTACCGCGCATGACGCATTTGGCTATTTTGGCCGCGCTTACGACATGGAAGTGGTGGGCTTGCAAGGGATCAACACCACGTCTGAATATGGCATTGCCGATGTTTCCGGCTTGGTGGACTTGCTCGCTTCGCGCAAAATCAAAGCGGTATTCGTGGAATCAAGCGTGCCGAAACGCTCTATCGAAGCAGTCGTGCAAGGTGTCCGGCAACGGGGGCATCATGTGCGCATCGGGGGACAGCTGTTTTCGGATGCGATGGGCGAAGCCGGAACGCCAGCTGGAAACTATATCGGCATGGTGCGGCACAATGTCGATGTCATCACGGAAGCATTGAAATAAATGAAAATGGGGTGAACGACAATGAAACAAAAACATGCGGCACCCGTTTCTGTGGAACGTTTATCCGTCGCATACCATAAAAAACCGGTGTTAAGAGAGATCACTTATGCTTCACCTGAAGGAGAGCTGATTGGAATCATTGGCCCTAATGGCGCAGGCAAATCCACCTTCATCAAGGCCGTATTGGGCTTGTTGCCTCTCACCGGAGGCTCCGTCCACATCTATGGGCAGCCCTATCGATCCTCGCAGCAACTGATCGGCTATGTTCCCCAACGCGAATCCGTCGACTGGGATTTCCCGACCGACGTTCTCGATGTGGTGATGATGGGAAGATACGGGAAGTTGGGATGGTTTAAGCGCCCTGGAAAGTCAGACCGTGACATCGCCATGGCTTGCCTCGATAAAGTGGGGATGGCCGACTTTGCCAAACGGCAAATTAGCCAACTGTCAGGCGGACAGCAACAACGGGTGTTTCTGGCACGGGCGCTCGCCCAAGACGCGACCATCTATTTTATGGATGAACCATTCACAGGCGTGGATGCGGCTACGGAAAAAGCGATCATCCAGGTGTTACAAGAGTTGAGAGCCCGTAACAAAACGGTGTTTGTCGTGCATCATGACTTGCAAACGGTCACCGATTACTTTGATTCGGTCATCCTTCTTAACATGCGGCTGATCGCGGCGGGTCCCACCAAAGAAACATTCACCGTGGAAAACCTGCAAAAAACTTACGGCGGACGACTCGCTATATTGCCTAGACAGTTTGATTTGACAATGATGGGGTGAAATCATGTTCGAACCTAATGCATTATGGGTTGTCGTGGGCACCAGCGTCTTAGGCCTGACCAGCGGCATCATCGGCAGTTTCGCCTTTTTGCGAAAACGGGGTTTGATGGGGGATGTTCTTTCTCACGCCGCGTTGCCGGGCATCTGTTTGGCATTTATGGTCACAGGCACGAAAAACATGTTTGCGTTTTTAATCGGTGCACTGCTCACCGGTCTGGTCGCATCATTTGCGATCAACTTCATCACGGCACGCTCGCGCATCAAAGAAGATACCGCCTTGGGACTCACTTTGTCTGTTTTCTTCGGGTTGGGCATTGTGTTACTCACGCAGATCCAACACAGCCCTAACGGAAACCAAAGCGGTCTGGACAAATTTTTATTCGGGCAAGCTGCGGCGATCATCCAGTCGGACTTGTTGTGGTTGGGCATCATATCACTTTTATTAATCACTCTTTGCGCGCTGTTTTTTAAGGAGCTGAAACTTCTTGCGTTCGATCCGGCCTTTGCCGAAAGCATCGGGTTTCCTTTGCGCCCTTTGGAATTCCTGTTCATGTTGCTGTTAGTCACCACGGTGGTCATCGGCTTGCAGGCGGCAGGCGTGATCTTGATGGCCGCGCTCCTGATCACCCCAGCCGCCGCTGCCCGTTATTGGACGGAAAGGCTAGGGCGGATGGTTATCATCGCCGCATGTTTTGGCGGACTCTCAGGTCTGCTCGGCTCTTGGATCAGCACATTTGGCGCGCAATTGTCCACCGGTCCGATCATTGTGCTGTCGTCTACTGCGCTGTTTTTCCTGTCGATGTTATGCGCACCCCAGCGTGGTCTGATTGCTAAAAGCTGGCGTGCAGCCCGCCTGAAAACGAAGTTGGCCGAAGAAACGGCTTTGACCGCCTTATACAACTGGATGGAGCGGAATCAACAACCCACGATTCCCGAGTCGGAGTTATCAGCCATCTTGCTTGAAGCCAAGTTGTCTTCCAAACAGCTGGACAACTTGGTGCGCAAAGGGTGGCTATGCAGGCAGGATGGGGCGCTCACATTTAGCGAAACCGGTTGGAAAGAAGCATACAACACCACATTGTTCCAACGGTTGATGGAAGTGTGGGCCATGTACGAGACCTCCATCGACAGTCCGGTTCCCTTGCAAGAGATCGGGCGCAAAGAAGAGTTCCCCGCGCAATTGCGGCGCACGTTGCTCGCATTGTTGCACAGGCACCAGCATGCGCCTCAATACCTGCCAGATCATCTCTCTCCATCTGATCAGGGGGAATTCTTATGAACGAGCTATGGATCATCCTCACCGGTATGTTGGTAGCCTCCAGTTGCGCACTACTCGGCTGCTTCCTGATTTTACGAAAAATGGCGATGGTGGGGGACGCCATCAGCCACGCGGTCCTACCGGGGATCGTCGTCGCGTTTCTCGTCACCGGCGACCGCCATTCGCTTCCTATGCTTTTGGGGGCGGCCGCATTTGGATTGGTTACAACCTTGCTGATCGAGTCGTTGCGCAAATCGGGAGTGCAAGCCGACGCAGCCATCAGCGTCACGTTCACCTCCCTGTTCTCGGTCGGAATCATTTTGGTTTCACTGTTCGCAAGACAAGTCGACTTGGATTTGGATTGCGTTTTGTATGGTGAGATCATCTATGTTCCTTGGGATACCATCATCTGGAACGGTTTGGACTGGGGGCCCAAAGCGGTATGGATTGTAGGAACAACTCTCGTGCTAAACGCACTGGCCATCCTGCTTTTTTATAAACAACTAAAGCTAAGTGCCTTTGACCCCGCCATGGCGGCAGCCCTCGGCATTCCCGTCGCCTTTTTTCACTACCTGCTGATGGGATTGGTATCGGTGACCACCGTCGCTTCATTTGAAAGCGTAGGAGCTATTCTGGTCGTCGCTATGCTGATCGTTCCAGCGGCAACTGCCTATCTCCTGACCGACCGCTTAAGTCGGATGCTATTATACAGCGTTCTGGCTGGTTGCCTCAGTGCGGTCACCGGCTACTTCTTGGCCGGCGCCTTGGACGCTTCGGTTGCTGGAGCCATGACAGTGATGGCAGGTGTCTTTTTCATCCTCGCATTGATCCTGTCTCCACGCCACGGTCTAGTTACACGCTGGTGGCAACGCAAGCGATTGCGGCGTGATCTGGCATCTCACGGCGAATAAAGGGCGACGCCTCTTTCCCCTGATGAAGAGAAAGGGGCATCGCCTTTTCACATGCATAGCCAAGATATAAATCGCATTTATTCTTTATCCAGTTTTTCTTTTTCCGACCGCTTCAACATTTCTTCCAAATACGCCTGGGATTGTCCGCGCGGAATCGACAAACTCTGCCAGCGATCTCGTTTGAGCCATTTTCCGATGTAAACCATCTGCCCGATATGGACAGAATAATGAACCACTTGTCTCTGTATGGCTTGCATCACCGTATGTTTCTCCCCTCTGATCGTCACTGTCTTCAACAAATCGTCGGGCGTTAAAGACTCGACCGTTTCCAAAACCATTTGCCAACCTTGTTCCCACTCTTCTTTCAATGCAGCCCGTGTTGGATAACCTCCTTCAAATTCGGCCTCTCTGTTCCGTGTAGGCTTCTCCCCATCCGTAGTCAAAAAATCGGTCCACCGTGATCGCATGTTACCGACCAAATGTTTGACGATGATCGCAATGCTGTTTGATTCATCGGCTGGAATCACATTGATCTCTTCATCATTTAATTGAGCCAAAACCCGCTCTCCCATCCGCTTGATGTCGCGAAAATTTTCCAGCGCGACAGCTAAATATGCCTGTTCCATGTCCATCTGGATCACCCCATTCCTCAAGGTAGAAAATATCGATTATTCAATCTATTCCCTCTGCACTGCATGACATATACAAATAAACCCAGGATGGCAAGCTCCTGGGCTTAGCGATGCGTTGTCATTCTGCGAAACCAGCCAATTCTTCTTCATCTACATCAATATTGGCGTACACGTTTTGCACATCATCGTGTTCTTCCAGCGCATCGATCAACTGAAACACTGCTTTCGCTGCATCTCCTGCCAGATGCACTTTGTTAGATGGCACAAAAGTCACTTCTGCGGTGGTGAAAACCGCTCCGGCTTCCTCCAGTCCCTTTTTCACATCTTCAAATGCGTCGGGCGAAGTGGTGATTTCAAACGTTTTGTCCGTGGCTTCCACATCATCGGCCCCGTACTCCAACGCGATCAACATGCATTCTTCTTCATCCATGGACACAGCTTCGCGATCGATCACCAAGTAACCTTTGCGTTCAAACATCCATGACACACATCCGCTTTCCCCCATGTTTCCTCCACGTTTGGAGAAAATGTGGCGAATGTCGGCGGCGGTGCGGTTGCGATTATCCGTCAAGGTCTCAACCATGATCGCTGTTCCGCTTGGACCGTATCCTTCATATGTGATGGCTTCATAATCTTTACCATCTCCGCCTCCGGCCGCTTTTTTGATCGCGCGCTCAATATTATCATTCGGCATGTTTTGTGCGCGTGCTTTGGCAATGGCCAAACGCAACTGATGATTGTTGGCCGGATCTTTGTCGCCCATACGGGCAGCCACATAAATTTCCCGTGCCAATTTGGCAAACATCTTGCCCCGCAAGGCATCTTGCCGACCCTTGCGGTGCTGGATGTTTTTCCACTTAGAGTGTCCTGCCATCAGCTTCACTCTCCCAACTTTGTTTATAGACCCCAGTCACGCAAATACCGGAAGTCGACACCCACCGTCCGGTTGCCCACCTTTAAGATTACGGGCATGGTGCGCTTGTACTGGTTTTGAATGATCCGTTTGCTTACTTTAGCGATGAATTCATCCTCAAACCCTTGGGCCCGCAATTGGTCCAACGTATAACGTTGATCCACCATATAGTGAAGCAAACAATCCACATCCAGGTAAGTAAAGCCCAATTCTCCTTCATCGGTCTGCTCTTCCCACAAGTCGGCGCTTGGTGGCTTGGCGATGATCTGCTCCGGCACTCCCAAATAGACCGCCAACTGACGCACCTGCGTCTTGTACAAATCCCCGATCGGGTTGACGGCGGAAGCGGCATCGCCAAATTGTGTGCCATATCCCAACAACAATTCCGTCCGGTTGCTCGTACCGATGACCAAGGCATTGTAATGGGCCGACAAATCATAAAGAATCGTCATCCGCTCGCGCGCCATTTTATTACCCCGACGTAGCGGTGTCGCATCTGGCATCATGTCAAAGTACGCATCGATCTGCGGCGTGATATCGATCGTGAGCGCCTCTACCCCGGTCGCCGTAATGGCCGCCTCAGCGTCTTCCAGACTGCTTGGACTGCTTGTCTTATAAGGCATTCTGACAGCAATCACATTCTCCGGGCCAAAGGCGCGCACGCTCAAGTAGAGGGACAAGGCCGAATCGATGCCGCCGGACAAGCCTAAAACCACTTTGTTGAAACCGGCTTTGGTCACCTCTTCGCGAAGGGCGGTCGTGAGCAACTCGGTGGTTAACTCTTCATTCAAACGCAGGAAAGGCGCTTGTTCCAACATATCGGCCACCATTTTCATAACCAAGTTCCCTCCCCGCTCCGTTTGCGTTTGATACGGGTCAATTCCCGCAAGCTGATGTCTACGTCTTCATCTCGTAACATTGGCATTTGGAAACGCGCTTTCCGCACTTTGTCCAAATCAAGGTCAGCGATGAGCAACTCCTCTTCAAACAGGGAAGCGCTCTTTTCCACTTTCCCGAACGGGTCCACGACAGCAGAACCTCCAAAGAAGGTTACACCGTCTTCCGTCCCCACACGGTTAGCGAACAATACGTAGCATCCATGCGCCATCGCTTGGGCTTGTAAAATGGCATGCCAAGCTTCTTGTGAACCCAAGCTCTCGCCGTGTGGTTGACGCGCAGGCGAATTGGAAGGGACAATCAGGATTTGCGCCCCGTCTTGGGCCAACAGATAAGCGGTGGAAGGATGCCAAGCATCTTCGCAGATTTGGATGCCCACTTGACCGAAGCGGGTTGGAATGCTACGGATCATTTGACCCCGTCCAAAATAACGGGCCTCATCAAACATTCCATATGTAGGCAAATACACCTTCCGATACAGATAATGAAGGCTTTGTTGGGTGACGTATGCAGCGGAGTTGTACAAAATGTGCTCAGGGCTGTGTTCCACAAAGCCGAACACGAGATCCATCTCACCCGCTGCCTGAATCAATTGCTGAATGTCGGGGCTGAAAGGATCTCTAGCCATTTCGTAGGTCAAATCCATCAGATTGTACCCCGTCACACTCAGCTCAGGGAAGATCAAAAGATCCACCTGCTCCTCTCGGGCCCGGTGGATCATTTCCTCGTGCAATTCCAAATTAATATCCACTCGCCCCAAGCGTGGTTTGATCTGTGCAAGTCCTATTCTCATGCTTTGGCCTCCTCAGGCAAAAACAAGGCTATATAAAATCAATCTACATCATACCATAAGCTTTTCCATCTACCAATAGAATAGTTGTTTCGATTGTGATTTCCATTTGCTTCGGCATTCGGCTATTTTATGCAAGTACGGCAGGGAATATTTCATCCGGTACCCTCGTTTTTGCTCTGCCAAACCAATCGCTTCCCTCATGAATTCATTGGGGAAAGCGAGCAACACGGACAGGACTTTTTTTTCAAACGAAGACAGGAGGCGCTCTTTTTCATACTGAACCAAAAACATGCGCAACCATTCTTCCGACCATTCATTCTCTACCAAAATGCGTGAAACCATTTGCCACACATCACCAATCTGGGCATCGTATGACGCTGTTTCAAAATCAATCAACCAGACGCGCCCCGCTTTATCAACCATCCAATTGTGGCTGGCCAAATCGCGATGGCTTAGGGCGTGCAAGCGGCGCTCTTTCAATGAAAAGCGGGTCAGAGGAAGTTGACGCAATCGCTCCCAAGCCGCCAAACCATCAAGATAAAAATCCCGGCCGTGCGCCAAAAGAAGCTCTCGCAGGGGCGCTTCCAATTGATCCACCTTTTGGAGCACGCGGTAAAATTGATTTAAACGATCGGCAATCCGTTCGGACAAGAGAAAGGCCGCCTCATCTATCGGCGGCGTCATCAATCTCCGACCCAAACGATGGAAAATCGCCAATGTCTCAACCATTTTCTCGACATCTTCTCTAATGGAGTACCGGCCCGTCTTTCCTTCAATAAACGGCATGAACAACCATTCTCCGCCATCTGAGCGGATGGGTTGCATCGAAGTGAATCCCCTCAGGCGCAACTCATAATCTACTTGAACCCACCACCTGAGCCAAGTCGGATGCACATGTTTGGCGATCCACTTCTGATGATCCGTTTCGATACACCAATTTTTGCGATAAGGCTTCATCTGGTGTACGTTGCTATGTAGGACGGTTTCCACAAGGGATCGGTGGGGTTGTTTCATCGCTCCTTTCCTTTCTCTTCAAGCTAGTGTAGAAGAACTTTCTTTCAATTTGGCCGGATGTACTTGCGCCGCCTGCGGTTGATACCAAGCTTGGTATGCCGGTTTGCCCGGTTCAGGATCATGGGAAAGTGGCGAATTCGAGGAGGATGGGTCGTACATAGCATCACTCCCCACGCTTCCGCCGCCATCCACTTCCGTTTCCTCTTGAATCATCGGGTAAGCGGCCGAAGCAAGCGGTGCCTCTACGGGCACGTGTGCCTCATGTGCCGGTGGATAAAAGGCCGGATATGCCGGTTGATACGTTGAAGGATAAGCTACCGGATAGGGCGAAGGATATGCTGTCGGATAATAGGGGGCAGGCGAAAACGCAGGCCAATGCCCATAGACAATAGCGGGATAAGGCGGCATCGGCGGGGGATAATATCCCGGCGGCCCATCTTCCCATTCTCCTTCAAAGAACGAGGAATCCCAGGGTGATGAAGACCCCCATTGAAACACTTCCGGTTGCTGTATGTCGGGCACTTGGGGGGGTGTCGGCAGAGCGGCAAAAGGCGCACCCGTTTCTTCCCGCTCCTGTTCGACAACTGTCTCTCCCTCCTCCAAGCTGGGGGACGCGGCTTCTTCCCATGTTTTGCTTTGTTGCGTCGAAACCACCGGCACTTTGCCTGTGGGAATGCGTATTTTTTCGCCTGCTTTCAGTTCATCCGTATCCGCTAACGCCGGATTGGCTTCACGTATCCGTTCGATTGGAATGTTATACTTTTGAGCTAGTTGCCATAACGTATCGCCCGCGCGGGCAATATGGATTTTCATGAAACAACCCCCTTATCTATGGTTTGTTAATTTTAACCTATGCGCCAATTGGCGCGATCTTGCTTAGCAAACATTGAAACATTCGGTTTCCTGCCATTTTTTTTGACTCTGATTCAATTTAAAATAAAAAGCAAAACCGTGGTGGAAGAGAGGCACACCTATGCGCAATAGAAAAAAATTCTATCAACTCTTTCTATATGCCCTGGCCGTGTGTTCTTTTGTCTTGCTCGGCGCCGGATTCACGATGGCAGTAGATGCATTGATTCGCCCCGGCAAGAGCAATATCACCGGCCAACTTGCGGTACAAACAGACGCTCCGCCAGCCACTGACAACATGTTATTAGGGTTGGGCGACTCGTTGACCCGGGGCATTGGGGACAGCAATGGACAAGGCTATTTCGGCTTGGTCAAACAAAAACTGCATGCCAAACATAATCGACTCAGCGCCATCAACTTAAGCGTCAGCGGCCAGACTTCAACCCAATTGGCTGAGCAAGTGAAAAAGGCCCGCACCAAGCGGTTAATTCAACAAGCCCGTTGGGTAGTTATGACAATTGGTGGAAACGATCTGTTTCGAAGCACCGACCGTTTGCAACAACTTAACCCAAAGGAAATCGAGCAAGCCCGAATTCGTTACGAGCAGAATCTGCGAGCCATCCTGAGCGACGTGAAAGGTGCTAATCCGCATGCGACCGTTTTCTTATTCGGATTGTACAACCCTTTTGGCGACGTAAACATCCAAGGCGCCGACGAGCATGTGCTCAAGTGGAACGAGTCTATCACCCAGATCGCCCAATCTTTCAATGGCGTTGTCGTCATTCCGACATTTGATTTATTCCAACTATCACCTGGGCAGTATTTGTACAGGGACCACTTCCATCCAAATGGAGAGGGATACCAAAGAATGGCAGACCGCCTGCTACAGATCATTTCCGATCAGCCAAGAGAGGGGAAAACAGCCAATGAAAACGAATCATGATATCGTACTCTCTGTTGAAGACTTGGGCAAAAAAATCGGCAAACGCGAGATTGTCCGCCACATTTCCTTTGATGTCAAAGAAGGGGAGATTTTCGGTTTCCTCGGTCCGAACGGTGCGGGTAAAACCACGACAATCCGCATGCTCGTCGGTTTGATCAAACCGACTTCGGGCACAGTTCGCATCTGCGGACACTCGCTCAGCGCAGACTTTATGAATGCCATTCGCCATGTTGGTTGTATCGTGGAAAATCCTGAACTTTATCCCTACCTTTCCGGGCGGGAAAATCTGGAGCATTTCGCTCGCATGCTTCCCGACATCCCTTCTGAGCGCATTGACGAAGTCGTGGATTTGGTTGAATTGACCTCCCGCATCGATGACCTGGTCAAAACCTATTCCTTGGGCATGCGACAACGTTTGGGCATTGCACAAGCACTGTTGGGCAACCCAAAGTTGCTCATTTTGGACGAGCCTACCAATGGTCTTGATCCAGCGGGCATTCGCGAATTGCGCATGTTCATCCGCCGTCTCGCCAAGGAAAAAGGCATCAGCGTGTTCATCTCCAGCCATATCTTGCATGAAGTACAACTGATGTGCGACCGGGTAGCTATCATCAATCAAGGTACCATCGTCCAGACGGCAGCCGTTCAAGACATGATGCAACAGGAAACCCTGGTGGAATGGGAGCTACAACCGGCAACAGACGGCCGGGATCGGTTGGGACAACTCCCCTATGTCTCTCGAGTCGAACTGCGTGAGCCATCCAAAGTCATCGCACAAATGCCGCGGGACAAAATCGCCGAAGCTAACGCCCATCTCACCGGCGGGGATATCCAAGTCTCAGGAATACGCACGCACCAACCGACACTCGAAGATATTTTCCTTGAGCTGACAGGAGGTCCCGCCCATGACGAAACTCATTTATAACGAAATGGTTAAGATGATCCGCAAGAAACGGCTGTGGGTTATCGCCCTTATCTTATTGGTATTGATCCCGATCTTCACTTATGCGCAATATCGAACAACCGAAAACGCAATCAAACAATTGGGCACTTCCAATTGGCGCGCTATCTTGCAACAGCAAATCGTCGATCAACAAAACCGCTTAGCCTCGGCCCGCGTTCCAGAAGAATGGAAAAGTTACATCAAGCTCAGCATCCAACAAAACCAATATTACCTTGATCACGACATCAATCCCGCCGCACCGGGGGCTCCCACTTTTGTCCGCAAGTTCGCTGAAGACGCCGTCTCATTGTTTTTCCCATTGCTGGTCGTGATTCTGGCGGCGGATATCGTCTCCTCGGAGCATGCTGGCGGCACCATCAAACTTCTGCTCACCCGTCCGGTAGCGCGTTGGAAGATTTTGCTCAGCAAATACATCACTTTGCTCTTCAGCGTGTCATATATGCTGATCTTAACGATTGTGTTTGGTTATCTGCTCTCCGGCATCATTTTTGGCTATGACGGCTGGACACTCCAAGTCATGATTGGCTTCAACCAACAGGGGGAGCACCTCAATGTGGATCATGTGCAACTGATCCCGCAATGGAAATATATTTTGATGGCTTATGGCTTGGCTTGGTTTTCCTGCATCACGGTGGCCACCATCTCATTTATGGTGTCCGTGCTGGTTAAAAACACCGCCTCCAGCATGGGAATCATGTTGGCAGCGGTCATCTCCGGCAGTATCTTGTCGCAGTTTGCCCCCAACTGGAGCGCACTGAAGTATTTGGCATTCACGCATCTCAATTTGACCGAATATCTGGAAGGGCAACCGCTCATGCTGGACAATGTCACTCTTCCGTTTTCATTGGCCGTTTTAACGGCGTGGTCGGTTGTTTCCCTCATCATCGCCTTCGTGACGTTTTCCAAACGGGATGTACTGGCATAATGCTGTTTCTCTCTAAATGCGCGGCAAACGGCAACCTCGGCAATAAAAAAGCACCTGCCCTCAGGTGCAGAAGGCTACTGGCAATCAAACTGTGCCAGTAGCCTTTTTAATTGGTGAAGCATTCTCCACCGCTGGATGTGCTCTACTTGGAACATACCAGCTTCCGCGAGACGCTTAATTTCGCAGGGCCGTTTGGCGTTCTCGATAGTAATGATACGGGAACGACCCCAACACCCGCACTTTGCAACCAAGGGCGGTAACTTCCTCAATCGCTCCCTGCAACAGCACATGCCGGATCGGCAACTCCGCTTCGATCAGAAAAAAATAATTGCCCAACCCCGTCTTGGTTGGACGCGATTCAATACGACATAAGTTGATCTTGCGCCAAGAAAAAGCGGCCAAAACTTGGTATAACGCCCCGGGATAATCTGCCGGCAAAGTGACCTGCAAACAGGTTTTGTGTTTGCCGTCCACATCTTCAACCGCAAACGCGGGCCGCCCCACCGCCCAGAACCGGGTGAAATTGTTGGGCTGATCCTGCACATCTGCTTGACGAACTTTCAGTTGATGGCATTCCGCTGCTTGAGTGGTACCAATCGCCAACCATTTTTCATCAGCTCGTTCTCCAACTTTGGCCGCGGCCAAGGCGGTACTGTCAGTATGAACGAATGTCACACCTGGGATCAGCTTGCGCACTGTGTGATAACATTGGGCAATCGCTTGAGGATGAGACAAAACATGCGTAAATTCAGACAGTTTCGTCGCGGCTTGATTTGGGTGCGCCAACAAACAGTGGGAAATGGGATAGATCAGCTCCCGCCATATCGGCAAATCGACATGATGCACAAGATGATCCAAAGTCATGTGGACAGAGCCTTCTAACGCGTTTTCGATCGGCACCACGGCCACGTCCGCTTTTTTCTCCGCCACAGCCTGCAAGGTGTCGACAATCGTGGGATACGGTTCCAACTGCACTGAATGCCCTTCGAAGAGCGAGCTGGCGGCGGCATGCGTAAACGTTCCGATCGGACCCAAATAAGCCACTTTGTTATTCATCACACTTTCATCCCTTCGTCTTTTTCCCCCGTTCCGACTACGAGCGCCCGTCGCACACCGCTTAATTCACGCAACCCGGCAAGCACTTCTTCAAAGGCTTCCACTTGCGAAGTGTCAATGGACATCGACACATTGGCTTCCCCTTGAAGAGGAATGGTTTGATGAATCGTCAGGATATTGGCGCGAGCCTGAGCTAAAAAAACAAGCACGCTTGATAAAACCCCTGCGATATCGGCCAAAGTGAGCGACAATGTGATGATTTTTTCTTTCACCATGGCGTTGAAGGGGAATACATGATCCTTGTATTTATAAAATGAACTGCGGCTCAGCCCTACTCGTTTGACCGCCTCCTGCACATTGCCTACTTCGCCCGCCGACAGCATTCGCTTCACTTCTAATGTCTTTTGCATCGCTTCCGGCAATGTGTCTAAACGCACCAACACAAATGGTTCACTGCCCATCCCGTCACGTTCCTCCATCAATCCAACCTAATTGTAATATTGCGCACATTTTACCCTTTGAAAGCGCTATCAATCAAGTTTTTTTTGCTTTTTATTCCATGCAAACGCCAAAAATGGGCTTTAGTAAAAAACAGCCCCCATTTTCAAACGGGAGCTGTCTACGCTTATTCCTTTGTCACCAGCTTTAAAGGCACGGGTATTTTTGCAGCGGTTTTCTTTTTCTGCAAGACGTCGGCCGCTGCTTTCACACCTGCTTTGCCAATCGCTTCCGGTTGTTGTGCCACGGTAGCGGCAAGCTTACCCGCTTTCACGGCATTCAGGGCATCCGCATTGCCATCAAACCCGACCACCAAAATCTCTTTTCCAGCGCTTTCAATCGCTTCGATCGCCCCCAACGCCATTTCATCATTATGGGCGAACACCGCTTGGATGTCGGGATTTCCTTGCAAGATGTTTTCCATGACCGTCAATCCTTTGGTGCGATCAAAATTTGCGGATTGCTTGGCCACCACATTGAGCGAGGTATCGGCAACCTGATGAAACCCGCTTCCGCGCTCCCGTGTTGCCGAAGCACCTGGCACCCCTTCCAATTCAGCCACTTTCGCACCCTTGCCCAACTGCTGGACAATATATTCAGCAGCCATTTTTCCACCTTTGACATTGTCAGAAGCGACAAAAGTGGCCACCGTTCCTTTATCTGCAGAACGGTCAAGCGTCACCACCGGCACCCCAAGATTATTGGCCGATTGCACCGCTGTCGAGATGGCCGATGAGTCCGTCGGGTTGACGAGCAACGCGTCGATTCCCTGTTGTAGCAAATCTTCCACATCGTTGATTTGTTTGGATGTGTCATTCTGCGCATCCACCACAATCACTTCCATTCCCTTCGCACGGGCCTCTTGTTGGACTCCGTTTTTGAGAGACACAAAAAATGGGTTGTTCAGCGTGGACACGGACAATCCGATTTTAACGTCGGCCAAGTTCTTTTTTTCCGCCGGCTTGGCCCAGTCCGGAGGTGTCAATGAACATGCTTGCAATAGCAGAAAAGAGAAAGCGATGATAGACAGAGCCGCTTTTTTCAATGTGAACCCTCCTATGCCGTTTTTTTGCGGTCAAGCCAAACAGCAATCAGAATTACGATCCCCTTGATGACCATTTGATAAAAGGAAGATACTCCCAACAAATTAAGGCCATTGTTCAATGTACCGATAATCAAGGCACCGATGAGCGTGCCAATAATGCGTCCACGGCCACCTGACAAGCTGGTGCCTCCCAGAACAACAGCCGCGATCGCATCCAGCTCATAAGAGGTACCTCCGGTCGGTTGCGCCGAATTCAGGCGGGAAGTCAGGATCGCCCCCGCCAGAGCGGATAACGTACCGGCCAAGGAGTAGATGATCACTTTCACGCGCGACACGTGAATCCCTGAGATGATTGCTGCTTTTTCATTCCCACCGATGGCGTAAGTTTGGCGGCCAAACGGCGTGCGGTGGAGAAGCAACCACAATACCGCGAAAGAGATGAGCATGGTGATCGCGGGAACAGGAATGCCTAAGAAGTATCCGCGCCCAAACAATTGGAACCAAATATTATCCCCAAGCCCCGTGATGGGGTTGCCATCGGTGTAAACGAAAGTCAAGCCGCGGTAAATCGTCATCGTGGCCAAGGTCGCGATGAAGGGGGCCATTTTCCCCTTTGTCACCAGCAAACCGTTGACCATACCCAGTACTGCCCCGATCAGGCAACTGAGCAAAATAGCAAGAATCGGGTCCACGCCAGACACAATCATGCCGGACATGAGCACACTGGACAATGCCAAAATAGAACCCACGGACAAGTCAATGCCCCCCGTCAAAATGACAAAGGTCATACCAAATGCGATCAAGGCATTGATGGCTACTTGTCGCAACAGATTTAAAATGTTCAATGGAGCCAAAAAGCCGGGGTTTAATACGGATACGATAATGACCAAGAAAGAAAGTCCCAACAACGGCCCCAATTTTTTGGCCAAATGCCCCGCTCGATCCATGCAATTGCCGCTAGCCTGTTCTCTCCTCGTTTGCATGTCACTGCCCTCCCGTTGCCAATGCCATGATTTTTTCTTGTGTAGCTTCCTGACCGCTCAACTCACCGCTAATCCTTCCCTCGCGCACCACCAGAATTCGATCGCTCATTCCCAAGATCTCTGGCAGTTCGGAGGAGACCATGATGATGGCCACACCGCGGTCCGTCAGCTCATTCATGAGTTGGTAGATCTCCCTTTTCGCTCCTATGTCAACTCCCCGTGTTGGTTCATCCAGGATGAGCACACGCGGTCCGATGCCGATCCATTTAGCGATGACGACTTTCTGTTGGTTGCCTCCAGAAAGGTGACCAGCCTTTGTTTCCGGTGATTCAGTTTTGATCATCAAGCGTTTGATAAGCATATCTACAAAAGCCAGCTCGCTATGTTGATCGATGAACCCCTTTGGTGCAAAACTACGCAGGCTGGGCAAGGATACGTTTTCCCGAATGGAAAAGTCCAAGGCTAGCCCCTCGCCTTTGCGGTCTTCGGTGATGAATCCAATCCCCAGGTTGACGGCTTGGCGCGGCGTTTGGATCGCTGTTTTCTGCCCATTGACCCATATTTCTCCGCTGTCCAACGGGAGCAAACCGAAAATGCCACGCATGATTTCCGTTCGTCCAGCACCCAATAAGCCTGCCACACCCAAAATTTCACCTGAACGGACGGAAAAGCTGACATCTTCAAACACACCGGCACGTGTGATTTCTTTCACTTCCAACACCGTTTCTCCCGGATGGGCATGGCGCTGCGGGAAACGCTCTGTCAATTCGCGTCCGACCATCTTCCGCACCACTTCATCCATACTGGTTTCCGGGATCGGTTTGCAATCAATGGTTTTGCCGTCTCTCATCACGGTGATCCGATCGCAAATCTGAAAAATTTCTTCCATGCGGTGGGAGATGTAAACAATGGAGACACCTTCTTGTTTCAGCCGGTTGATCACATCAAACAAGCTTTCTATTTCCCTCTCTGTCAAGGCCGCTGTCGGCTCGTCCATGATGATAACTTCGGCTTGGATCATCAGGGCTTTGGCGATTTCAATCATCTGTTGTTGTCCCACCGAACAAAGCCCCGCTTCCTGATCCAAAGGAATCGATACATTTAGCTTTTCAAACTGCCGCGCGGCTAACGATCTCATTTTTTTCACATCCAACAAGCCCAAGGACGTGCGCGGCTCTTTTCCCACAAACAGATTTTCTAATACCGTCATATCAGGCCAGATATTTAATTCTTGATGGATGAAAGCGATTCCATTTCGCTCGGCTTCTTTGGGATTGGAGAATGACGTCTTTCGCCCGTCAACTTCAATCGTCCCCCGGTCACAACGGTGCAGACCGGTCAAAATATTCATCAGGGTTGATTTGCCGGCACCGTTTTCCCCCATCAGCGCATGCACTTCCCCAGCCTTCAGTTCAAAGTCGACTCCCGTCAACACCTGATTTTTGCCAAACGCTTTATGAATGCCAGACATTTTGATGTGCATGATCCGCCACCCCTTTCTAGAAGATTGTACCCGCATGGGCGTCAGGCACCCATGCAGCATGTTTTGGGAATCGGCCTCCCTGAAGTCACAAACTTTCCTCTACTTCTTGCCTCGTTGGCATACCGCCTTGGGCGCCAAATTTCATCACCGATAGAGAAGCGGCCCGATTGGCGAAACGCAAGCTCGCAGCGATGCTTTTTCCCTCGGCCAGGGCTACCGCAAAAGCGGCATTAAATGTATCCCCCGCTCCCGTCGTGTCGACTGCCTTCACTGGATATGCGGGAACGGTCATTTCACGCGTTCCATCATGATAACGGACACCTTGCTTGCCCACAGTGATAAACAATTTGTTTGGATATTGTTTTAACGCCTCTTCCGTCGTCAACCCCGGAAACAGAATCTCCGTCTCATGTTCATTGGGGGTAAGATACGACGCCCGTGCAATCACCTCTTGGCTCACCTTTCGCGCCGGTGCCGGGTTTAATAGCAACGGGACACCGCTTGTATGACACACTTGACTTACGTATTCCACGGTTTCTTCCGGGATTTCTTGTTGGATCAACACCATATCTGCTTCATGGATGGGGTGAAGCGCTTGTTGCACATAGGATGGGGTGACCAAATCATTCGCCCCTTTAACAACAACAATACTATTATCTCCTTCTGCCAGCACAATGTGGGCCGTACCGCTCTCCATATGTGTAACCGGTTTCATAAACGATGTGCAAACACCGTTTTCCTCTAAATTTCGGATAATGATTTCTCCATAATGATCATCTCCTACACAACCGATCATGGTTACTTCCGCTCCCAACCGAGCGGCTGCCACCGCCTGATTCGCCCCTTTGCCACCGGGAACCGTCTTAAACGATTCTCCAAGCACCGTTTCGCCAGCGCCCGGCCTTTTGCTCGAGGTGACGACCAAATCCATTGAAGCGCTTCCAACCACAACAATCTTAACCACGCGCATCCACCTTTCTTGTCGTGAATCTCTCCACAAATGTCACCGGCATTAGCACATTTCTTTGATCTATCTTCTCTTTCTTTATGAGCTTGAGCAACAACCGGGCAGCTTCTTTCCCCATATCGTATGCGGGTTGTCTGATCGTGGACAACGGCGGGAACAGCAAGCCGCTCTGGGGAATGTCATCAAATCCAATGATTTGAAGTTCATCCGGTATACGTTTACCCAACCGCAACGCTTCATGCAAAATCGCGGTAGCCACGACGTCATTGCTGGCGATGATCCCATCTGTATCGGCGTATTTGGCAAACAGCTCGGCAGCCCATTGTGTGGCGTCTTGAAAGGAAAACGAATGGGTGTTCATCACGTAAAAGTCGACATTAGAGTTGCTCAACTCTTCCAGCGCACCCCGGAAACGGTCTTGCGCTGGTCGGATATGTTCTGGCCCTTTCAGCAATGTCACCCGTTTGCTGCCTCGCCTGATGATTTCACGCGCCGCAATTCTTCCCCCTTCCACCCCATCAGCATAGACGGAAGGATTCCCGTCCGGTGTGCGGTCAAGAAACACCATCGGGATGGGAAAACCTCGATAATCTGTCTTCCCCAACTGGTTTGTTGCCATAATGATGCCCATCACATGATTTTGCATAAATGTATTGATATAATGAAGCTCTTTTTCAGCATTTTCGTCACTGTTTCCAAATATCAAGTGGAAGCCGTGCTTCTGTAACTCATCTTCCACTCCGCGAGCCAACTGCGGAAAGAAGGGGTTGGTGATGTCTGGCAACAGGAGCCCAATCCATCTCGATTCGCCTTTGAACAAGGATCTGGCCACTTCGTTGGGGCTGTAATCCAATTGTTCTATCGCCTCAAGTACGCGTTTTCTCGTGTTTTCATGGACATAGCCCGTTTCATTCAATACGCGGGACACGGTGGCAACGGATACACCCGCTACTTTTGCCACATCCCTGATGGTAGCCAATGCTTTCCCCCCTTTTTCGGCCTCATGTAACCGGTTACATAAAAAATAACACAATCTCTTTCTAATGACAACTGTTTTCCATCCGTTGGTCCCTACTCACAACGGCCGTTTATGTTAAGATAGCATTACTGTATTAAAATAAAGGAGGCTCCACCATGCAAATTTCCGTACTTTTCGTCTGTTTAGGTAACATCTGCCGTTCTCCCATGGCGGAAGCCGTATTTCGTCACCTGGTGAGACAAGAAGGCTTGGAAAACAACATCCTCATCGATTCCGCGGGGACAGGAGACTGGCATGTTGGCGAACCGCCCCATCACGGAACGCGTAAAAAGCTGGATGAGATGAACATCTCCTACGAAGGTTTGCGCGCGCGCCAATTCAAAGCGGAAGACGTTGAGCGATTTACCTATATCATCGGGATGGATGACAACAATATCGCTGATATGAAGGCCATCTACAACCGCCATGCCGCCGGGACAGAGGGCTCCACTCGCAACTTGGACACATGCTTGCGCCGGTTTGTCGACTTCATCCCCGGTACTACTTACACCAAAGTGCCTGACCCGTGGTATACCGGCGATTTTGATGAAACTTACCGCTTGATCTCCAGCGGTTGCCGTCATTTGCTCACCCTTATCAAACAGGAGCACGGCTTGTAAACATCAACAGCCCCACGCATCCTCGCGTGGGGCTGATTTATATTGCCTTAGCTATACAGTTATAAATCGAGTTCATCATTAAACTCAAATTCCATTCCGCCGATAATGACGGTGTCCCCGTTTTCTGCACCGCGTTTACGCAGGGCGTCCTCCACTCCCAATGTCCGCAAAGTACGGGCAAATCGCAACACGCTGTCTTGGTATTGGAAGTTGGTTTTCTGCACTAGGCGCTCAATTCGTTCCCCTTCAACCACATACAACTCATTTTCCCGACGGATGGTGAAATCAGGCGCATCCGCCTCTGCTTTGTACACTTTCCGCTCCGCAGCAAACTGATGCTCCACCACCGGTGCTGGCGGTGTTTCCCGTTCTACTTTGTCCAACAAGTCAGCCGCTGCATACATCAATTCCTTCAGTCCTTGCCGCGTCGCGGCTGAGATCGGATAAATCGGAATGTCTGCGTCGAGTTGCTCCTTAAATAATTCCAATTGCTCTTCCGCCTCCGGCAAGTCCATCTTGTTTGCGGCGATAATTTGAGGCCGGTGTACCAAATCTTGCCGATACAACTTTAGCTCTTCGTTGATCTGCAAATAATCTTCATAGGGATCCCGTCCCTCCGAACCGGCCATGTCAATGACATGGATGATCACTTTGGTCCGCTCGATATGCCGCAAAAACTGATGCCCCAAGCCGACACCTTCGTGTGCACCTTCAATCAGGCCAGGCAAATCGGCGATCACAAAGCTACGTCCATCGTCAATGCGAACGACACCCAAGTTGGGCACCAAGGTGGTGAAATGATAGGCGGCAATTTTCGGTTTGGCGGCGGAAACAACCGAAAGCAAGGTGGATTTTCCCACACTGGGATACCCGACCAAGCCGATGTCCGCCAACACTTTTAATTCCAGTTCCACCCACCGTTCTTCACCCAAATCCCCATTTTCGGCAATTTCCGGAGCAGGGTTGACCGGCGTGGCAAAACGGATATTCCCCCGCCCTCCCTTTCCGCCACGGGCCACGATTGCGCGCTGGCCGTGTTCAACCAGATCCGCCAACAATTCACCTGTCTCCGCATCGCGAACCACGGTGCCCGGCGGTACTTTCACGACAAGATCGTCCGCTCCAGCCCCATGCTGTGATTTGGACCGTCCATTCTCACCGCGCTTGGCTTTAAAATGGCGTTGGTAACGGAAATCCATCAAGGTGCGCAACCCTTCTTCGACAACGAAGACTACATCGCCTCCTTTGCCTCCATCCCCACCGGCAGGTCCGCCATACGGAACGT
This sequence comes from Laceyella sacchari, assembly GCF_024927925.1. NCBI lineage: Bacteria > Bacillati > Bacillota > Bacilli > Caryophanales > Thermoactinomycetaceae > Laceyella > Laceyella sacchari. The sequence goes on along the minus strand of NZ_CP103866.1, from coordinate 1,197,539 downwards.
ATTTTTCACGGCGAAACGCCACCATTCCGTTACCGCCATCGCCGCCTTTCACATAAACTTTGACCTTATCTACAAACATGGTTCTGCCACCTTCCTGCACCTGTCTATTTCTTCTGCTCCGTCTTCAATTCCAGCTTCAATCCTTTGCCATGCGGCATGAGATTGCATGAACCTTTCCAGCGGCAAACGGTTCGTTGTAATTCTCTCCAATCCTCTGCCGAACCAAACAAAGTGACCGTATCATCCCCGTCCGCAGTCACTTCAACCTCCAAAACGACGTTGTCCATTTCCTGCATCAATGACAGGGTCACGCTTAAATAGTTTTTCTCATGCGCCAATTTCTTTTCCATCCATGCCAACACCGCATTCATCGCCGACAAAAGTTGCTTTTCATCTGCCTGGCTCATCGCCTTCATCTCTTCGCTCATGCTCACATGCAGATCCCAGTGTTTAAAACGGTGTTTCAGCGTCAATAAGGCCACTGCCAACGGCGCATATTGAAACTCCGACAGCATCCGCTCCTGTTTGGCTCGTTCTACCCACTGTTCCAAGTATGCCTTGATCCGGTCCATTTTGTTCAACATGATGTAACCCATCATCACTTGAATGTGATTTAAAGCGTCATGCCGCTCGTGGCTCAACAATCGTTTGATCTGTTCCGCTTCTTCTTCACATGCTTGTTTTTTAGCGTGTATGTATGAGAAACAGCCACTCCCCAACAGCGAAATCAGGGTGGCCAAAAAGAAAATGAGCTCCCCCGCCTTTCCAAATGGTTGCATGAACCAACCGCCCATGAGCAGGATGGTCAGCCAATGGGTTTTGAGCATTTGAAACAGGGTCCGCCCCAATGAAAATCTCTCCCATCTCGCTAGTTATCATTTAATTTCTTATTTTACATTACTTTGTGGGAAAATAAAAACCCCGGCAAGGTGCCAGGGCTTGTGGTTTCGCTTAACTATCCGATTAAGCTTGTGCTGCAGCTGCTTCTTTATCAGCTACAGGAATGATGCTTACACGCTTTTTGTCGCGACCAAAACGCTCAAAGCGTACTACACCATCTGCTTTTGCAAACAAGGTGTCGTCTCCACCACGGCCTACGTTCAGACCTGGGTAGATTTTGGTTCCGCGTTGGCGAACGAGGATGTTACCAGCCAATACGAATTGGCCATCTCCACGTTTTACGCCCAGACGTTTGGAAATGCTGTCACGACCGTTCTTTGTGGAACCTACACCTTTTTTAGATGCAAAACATTGCAGGTTAAGTTTTAACATGTTGTCCACCTCTTTTCATTTTCTTTTGCGTTCTTGTATTGTAACATATTTGGGAAACTCATCAGCCACATTTTTCAGTGAAACGGCCAAGGCTTCCAGCAACAAGTGAATCTTCCCCCGCGTCTCGGGGTCGCGCACTTCACGCGGCAGATGGCAATCTACTTTGCCATCCCCATCGCCGGCGCTGTGAACTTGCACACCAAACATCGTTTCGATGGCGTTCACCATCCCGATGGTGATCCCTGAAACCGCGGCGCAAACCAGGTCTTTTCCGTGTTCAGCGAAATTCGCATGCCCTTTGACCATGACTCGTTCCACTTGCCCAGCCGTGTTCCGCTCCACCAAAATCCGTATCATTAGCCCTCGATGCTTTCGATCACAACTTGGGTAAATGGCTGACGATGACCTTTTTTACGTTTGTAGTTTTTCTTTGGTTTATATTTAAACACGGTCACTTTTTTGCCTTTGCCGTGCTTAACTACTTTACCAACTACTTTGGCACCCTCAACTACAGGAGAGCCAACTTTGATTTCACCGTCTTTGTTCACGAGCAATACTTTGTCAAAAGTTACAGTTTCGCCTTCATTTGCATTCAGTTTCTCGATGTACAAGACACTGTTTTGCTCCACGCGGTATTGTTTACCACCGGTTTCGATTAAAGCGTACATCTACAATCCTCCTCTTGATAGAGACTCGCCACGATCAGGAAAGGCACAAGCCTTTTTGAGATCCTGTCATGTGCGGTAATGACAACAGAACTTATGTTAGCACACCTGCATGTTCTTGTCAAAAACTTTTCCGGTGGCAAGTATGCCCAATCCGCCTTGGCGTATGAATGGGCTGTCCCCATCCGCTCTTCGGCAACAACTCTTTTACTTTCAGATGGTGCAATCCTTTGTTTACACACGCGTCCAACAGCAGTTGCTCCGACACGCAACCCAGCACCCGGCCATGGCGATCACGCACTTCCCATTCGTGGACAGTTTCTTTGTACAGCTGTTTGACAGCCCCCTTCAAGGTGAGATCCCCCTGCACACTCCGTTTCCGCCTCCGACCGGCTGTTGGCGTGCGGTTGCCTGCGCGGCTCAACAAGAAGCGAATGTATTGGAAGTTTTTCTGCCGCCAAGCCATGATATTGGAGAATAGCAGAAATAAGGCAATACCGGCGAGGTGAATCCAAACCCCTGATTCCGGAAGGATAAAAGCACATGCCAACAAACATGCGGACAGCCCCATGCCCAACAACAGGGTGAAAGTGATGCACTTCCGATAAGGAAAAAAATAACTCATGGTGGCCTGCAACACCTTGCCGCCGTCCAGCGGATAAATCGGCAACAAATTAAAACCGGCGATCATACAATTAGCCTGGATGAAATAACCCGTCCAATGCTCGCTCCAAAAACCGGCGCGATAAAAGAGCAGACTGAATAAGATCATAAACAAATGCTGAAAGGGACCGGCCAGCGCAACCACCACTTCATCCCGCGCTGGCGCCGTCCCCCATTCATCCACCCGCAACACGCCGCCGAAGGGAAGCAGCTCCAGCGAACCAATCCGCCATCCCACTGCCCGAGCAGCAGCGAGATGGCCCAGTTCATGGACTAACACAACGACGAAGAGCGTCAATAATTCAATGAAGTAGCCTGTCCACACCCCTGAGCCAATCACCAGCCAAAACAGCGGATGGATCTGGAAGCGAACCCATTTGCCTCCCGCCCTATTCAAGCGGTATCACACCCGCAGGATCGACGAATTGTTGCTTCTGTTTCAGCGCAAAGTAAAAATAAGCTTGTTCTTTCAGTTCCGGAACGGTTCCCAACGCTTGTCCCCGCTCGACCCGGTCCTCTGGCTTCACTTTGATTTCCTGCAACCAGCCGTACCATGTCTCATCTCCATTGGCATGTTCCACGATGACCAACTGCCCCATCCCTTTTTTCTCACCCACAAATGTCACTTTCCCATCTCGGGCCGCTTTGACGGAAGCGCGGGGAGCAGTACGGAGGATCAGCCCTTTGCGTTTTTCATCAAACGGAAGCACCAATTCCCCCCGCACGGGAACGAGCCATGGCTCTTCCTGGGGCTGTGATGTGGTTTTTTTGGGCATAAACGCCGGCAAAATCGCTGGCGAGCCACCCACATGCCGCTGATACCACTCCGAAATGCTGGCGAACGACGTTTCCTTGGTCAATGATTTGGTCAGCCAGGTTTGCACCGGTTGCATTGCTGGAGACTGGGATTGAAACACCAGGAAAGTTAGCACAAACAGCATCATGGCCAAAATCAACTGTGTCTGTAGTTTCTTAGACCCTTTGTTAGCAACCCGCTGTTTCCAAGCGGGCTGATTCCACGGGGCAAGATCGGGGTTCGGCTGTTCTTTGTAAAAATCAAACTCGCTTCCCCAGACGCGTTCAGCCGGCAACCCTTTTTTCAACCACCGCATCTGTTCTTTTCGCCGCTTTTTATGCTGGAACGACCAATCATTGCGCATAGTCATCACCTGTTTGCCCGATTTTTGCAAGCACCTGTCGTCGCGCGAGCCAATGTCTGGCGCTCACGCTTGTCCCCCATCGTTGCACTAAAACGCGCGCTGGCCAGATTGATGGTGCCTGTAACAAGATATGAACGGTCAAGCGATGATATGCAAAAAGCAAAAAAGGAATGGTTCCACCTATGGAACCATTCCTTGCACTGTCACGCGAATCCTAACCATCGTTTCATCCGCATGACCACACTCTGTTCCTTGTCCAGTGCCATCAGCGGTACCATCTCGCCCTGGATGCGGCGAGCGATATTGCGGTAAGCTTTGGCGGCAAGGTTTTTGTTGTCAAAGCTGATCGGCTCGCCTAGATTACCGGAGCGGATCACTTGTTCATCATCTGGCACGACGCCCAGCAGATCGATGGCCAGCACCGCCACCACTTCATCCACATCCATCATGCCTCCGTCCCGTACCATCTGTTTGCGCATGCGATTAATAACTAGCTTGGGCGGGGCGATCTCTTCTTTCTCAAGCAACCCGATCACCCGGTCAGCATCGCGAATCGCGGCGTTTTCCGGGATGGTCACGACGATCGCTTGGTCTGCACCAGCCACGGCATTCTTAAATCCATTTTCAATGCCTGCCGGGCAGTCGATGATGACGTAGTCAAACTGCTCTTTCAACTCCGCCACCAACCAGCGCAACTGATTGCTTGACACGGCTGTCTTATCTTTCGTTTGCGCCGCTGGAAGCAAATACAGCTCTTCACAACGCTTATCCCTGATCAATGCTTGCTCTATGCGGCACGTTTTTTCAATCACATCAACCAAATCATAAATAATGCGATTCTCCAAACCCATCAACACGTCGAGATTGCGAAGACCGATATCCGTATCGACCAAACATACCTTTTTGCCGGTCAAAGCGAGCGCGGTCCCAATATTGACTGAAGTGGTGGACTTGCCCACGCCCCCTTTTCCGGACGTTACAACGATACTTTCCCCCATCCATAACCTCCGTCTAATCCTACACTCTCATGAACCACATCGGTATATTTCACCAAGCAATGACTGTAAGATGGTTATAAATTTAATCGCCTGCGATTCTCATTCCACTCGAGTTCAGGACGCAATTGTCCAAGTTGAGAAATTTTTTCCACGATAATCTGGTTGTCCGCCAGATAAGCAAACCGCATCCCTACTTCTGAGTCATCCCATTTGTCCGGCGGGCGGGAAATGACATCAGCGATACGAAGTTGAGTTGGACGCAGTGTGGAGGCGACGATCACCGCATTCTGATCACCTTGGCTGCCTGCATGAGCCAATCCGCGTAGCGATCCCAACACGTAGATACTGCCGGTGCATTGGATCGTTCCTCCCGGGTTGACATCACCTAAAAACAATAAATTTCCGCTATGTACTAACACCTGTCCAGAACGCACCGTCCCGGCCTTCGTCGCCAGATCTGTCTCCGCTCCGCGCAAATACGGCATGCCATCCGCCTCAAACCGATGAATAATTAAATTCTGGCGGATAGAAAACAACTCCCGCACCGCCAATTCTTCTGTGCGGGTAATCTGCCGTTGGCCCAATTTGATGGTGACTTTCATATCCGGGCCATCCCAAATCTGGGCCGCCTGCGTATTTTCCAACTTATGCTTCAATTCCTCCAAAACATAAGAAAAGGGTCGCGAATCATCGAGAATAAACAGCAGGCCTTCTTTGTTGCCCTTAATTGTAACGCCCGGTTTCATCACTTTCCCCATACTCATGTCACCCCGCCTCACTAATGATTTCGCTCCTCCCCTTTATTTTCCTTCCTTTTCCATTATAAGGCGCATCAGCGAATGATCGTATCAAACACGACCTGCCGGTTCCGCTTTTTCATGTAAACATAATGTATGAACCGGAAAATGGGATAGGCGCTGATGGCGTTAAAGACCAACGTTGGCACGATATGTGTCATGAAAGAAAAAAGGAAAGGCATGTTTGTAAACCCAAACAAACGATACCAACCATACACCAAGAGCGTATAACAACATTGCCCCAATACGATCGCCACGCCGACAATCCACACAAAAGGCGGAAAATGATTGGCCAACAAATACGTGCCATAGGCTACCGCCGCCAATGCGAAGGCTGTGACCCCCCACGCAGGGCCATAGACGATGTCATGCAACAATCCGAAGGAGAAGGCGAACATCAGCACATAACGTTTAGGCAAATACAAAGAAATGACAAGGATCCCACTAACCACCAATTGGGGGATAACGACAAAAGTGCTCCCCCACGCCTGAGGGAGCAACAACTGGAAGACAGACCCTTCTAACAAGAAGAGGATCAAGAGGAAAGCGACGAAACCCTTTTTCACCGTTTGTCCCCTCCCGTCTTCGATTGAAGCTCGTTCTTGTGTTGTTGCAACTGCAACTTTTCCGGGTCTCTCACGACCATCACATAATCCAGCCGTTCAAAAGTAGCAGACGGTTTGACATACGCGATTTGTTCAGCCCCGCTTTCGCCGGGTTTCACTTCAGCAACCGTCCCAATCAGAATACCACCTGGATAAATATCTGACAATCTCGATGTTACCACCGTTGCACCTGGCTTAATTTTGGCGGTCACCGCAACTTTTTTCATGATCAACCGTTTCTTCACCGCATCATATCCTTCGATGATGCCCAACACCTCTTCATTCTCCCCTTGGATCATCGCGGCGATCCCAGGGCCGCCACCCGTGTCAGTCAATAGTTGCACATCCGCCATATGGCTGGTCACTGACTGCACTCGACCGATCAACCCCTGCGATGTGACGATAGGCATTTTTGGCTCCACGCCATCTGCCTTGCCCCGGTTAATGACCACCTTGTTATGCCAACGGTCGGTATTTCGGAAAACGACGCGTGCCGCAATGTATTCGATAGGGTTTTCTTTTGCGTATCCCCATTGTTTTTTTAATTCTTCATTCTCCCGCTTCAATTCTTTCAACTCCGCTTCCATGCGAGCCAACTCCGTCTTCGGGGAGGCAGCTTCCGTGGAAGAGGAAAGGGCCAGCGCCGAATGCACGGGGGTATAAAAGATGCCTTCTACCACCGCCGCTACATTCTTTAGCCAACTTTCGGGACCGATGAGAAGCCCGCGCTCACCGCGCGTCATCCCCACCGAAATAAACAATAAAAGCGACAAGCAAACAAAAATGAGAATGTGACGAGCGTCATTGCGTCGCATGGCTTCACTCCTTCGGGGCGATTTTCATTTCTCTTCCGGCTAGCCCACGAAAAAGGGGCGCCGATCCGCCCCCTTCCGAGCCAACCGACGACTGCTAGAAAAAGCGCTTGCGCCGAAAGCGGTCAATCGCCGAAGTCGGTTTAAACAGCCCGATCTGCTCCAGGGCCGAACCGGTACCGACGGCCACGCAATCCAACGCGTTTTCCGCCACATGGCATTCCATATGCGTCTCTTCACTCAAGCGGACGTTCAAATTGCGCAACAAAGCTCCACCACCTGTCAACATGATGCCCCGGTCCAAGATGTCCGCCGACAATTCCGGTGGCGTCTGTTCCAATGTCTGCTTGACGGAGTCGATAATCGCCATGACGGTTTCATTTAGAGCCTCGGCAATTTCACTCGTCGTAATCTCAATCATGCGCGGCAAGCCCGTAATCAAGTCCCGGCCTTTGATCTCCCGCGAGTCGCCGCCCTGATCATCAGGGATAGCTGAGCCGATTTCCAGCTTCAGCGTTTCCGCCGTGCGCTCTCCAATCAGCAAATTATGTTTGCGACGGATGTATTGGATAATGGCATCATCCATTTTGTCACCAGCGACCCGCAACGAATGACAAGTCACGATTCCCCCCAAAGAGATCACGGCTACCTCCGTCGTCCCGCCGCCAATATCAACTACCATGCTTCCCGTCGCTTCCCACACGGGCAAACCGGCGCCGATCGCAGCCGCCAACGGCTCTTCAATGGTGTAAGCATCCTTGGCCCCGGCTCTCACGGTCGCCTGCTCCACCGCCCGCTTTTCGACCGCGGTCACTCCTGACGGCACGCACACCATCACATTGGGTTTGCGCGGTAAAATGATGTGTTGGTCAGAAGCCTGCTTTAAAAAGTATTCAATCATCGCCGCTGTTGTATTGTAATCGGCGATCACGCCATCTTTCATCGGCCGGATAGCCACGATATTACCAGGTGTACGCCCGATCATCGCTTTCGCTTGGTTCCCTACCGCTTTGATTTCTTCCGTTCCTACTTCCATCGCCACCACAGACGGTTCACGAACCACAATCCCTTGCCCTTTCACATAAACGAGGGTATTGGCCGTTCCTAAATCCAACCCCATATCTTTCACAAATCCGCCAAACACGGCAAGCCCCCCTTTCATTCATTCAAAATCAACATATTATCAAACAGAAAACCTCTCCACATAAGCTACTGGTAAATACCGCCCTCCACACCCAAGCAAATTCCGATAATTTCGTCAATAGGGAAACAGCACTAAGAAAACGGCTGTTCGTCTGGCGATGGCTTGCGCATGACAAAGGGCTTAAAACCTACTCGGCAATCAACCCTTTCTCTTTCATGCTGAAATACGTTTGGTCCCCGATAATCAGATGATCCACAACGTCAATACCCACCAATTTGCCGACTTCCACCAACCGTTCTGTAACCAAAAGATCCTCCGTGCTAGGTGTGGGGTCGCCGCTGGGGTGATTATGTACACAAATGATTGCGGCGGCGCTACAGCGGATCGCTTCGTGGAAAATTTCGCGCGGATGCACAACCGAGGTGTTAAGACTTCCTTTAAAAATGCATTTTTTGTCAATGACATGATATTTCGTATTCAAATATAGGCAGATGAAGTGTTCCTGTTGCAGGAAGCGGAGTTCATCCATTACGTAACAAGCTGCATCATCCGGCGACCGAATCGCATGGCGGTCTTCCGGCAACATACGTGAAATCCGCTGTCCCAACTCTATACCGGCCATCAATTGTATGGCTTTGGCCGGCCCGATCCCGTGAATGCCCATTAGCTCTTGCAACGAAAGTCGGGTCAGTCCCTTGAGCCCGCCCCCCTTGTTCAACACCCGCTGGGCCAACGTCATCACAGATTCACCCGTGCTGCCCGTGCGCAACAACAAGGCAATCAACTCCGCATTAGAAACATGATTCGGCCCTAACCGAATCATGCGTTCACGCGGCCGCTCCTCTTCTGGCACATCGCGCAGCAACATGTCCTTGCGACCGGTTTCATCCATCATCTATTCCTCCTCTGCCTCTCTCCACTTCCATTTAGGAATTTGATCCCCACGGGTGTGCTCGGCAGAGTTGTTACGTTTGCATTTATCTTCTATGGTACCAACGAATAGCCCATGTCTTGGAACATTTGATCCAATTCGACCAATGAAAGTCCGACAACATTGAAATAACAGCCGTCGATCTTGTCGATCAGACATGCGCCCAAGCCTTGGATTCCATATGCACCCGCCTTGTCGAGCGGTTCTTTCGAATCCACGTACCATGAGATTTTTTCATCTGAGAGCGACCTCATCCACACATGGGTCATGCGATGGCTGACACGTTCACGCACCACGTGGCCATCAGCCACTTCAACCAAGGCAATGCCCGTGTATACTTGATGCGCGCGGCCTTGGAGTCTGGAAAGCATCTGAACCGCTTCCTGCTCATCCCGCGGTTTGCCCAAAATCTCACCGTCACAGACTACGATCGTATCCGCGCCGATGACAAGAGCGGCATCCAACTGCCGGGCCACATCCTTGGCTTTGCGGTGCGCCAATTCCTCAGCCACTGCGTTCGGAGGGGACGAAGGGTCAAATGTTTCATCGACCTGACTCGTCTTCACCTCAAACGGAACGCCCAAGCCCGCAAGTAACTCTCGTCTCCGTGGAGAACCGGATGCCAAAACAATTTTTGGCCGCATATCGCGTACACACCTTTCAGTAATAAGTAAAAAATAAAAAAGAAGGATGTTCCTTTAAGTGGAGTGCATCCCGTCCACGGAAAAAAGCACCTCTGTGAGTAAGGTGCCTTCCAACCTTGGAACAATTTAAGTTTAGCAGATGAAGAACCGCCCAACAAGCGATGGTCAACGCTTTGTCAAAATTTGTTTTCCCCGCCTTCTGCCGCCGCTTTGGCCACCCGTTCATAAGCCAATGCATATCGAACCAACCCTTCTTGAATCTGCCACAGCAACGCTTGATTAGGATGTTTGTCTGCCGTTTCTCCACTTTGAATCGCCAGATCCAATGCGCTGAGGCATTGGTTGAGCGACGACCGTAACGCTGGTGGCAACCCCTTTTCCATCGCGTGAAAGTCGGAGAGCATCTGTTCATATTCTTTTTTCCAAGCGGATTGAAATGCGAATGCTGGCGTTTCCGTTTGGGGATTGCCCTGTATATTGACGATGGCGGCATTCCCCAACTGTTGGATCAGGTGGTTTCCGCGCACAAGCAAGCGGGCTAGCTGTTCCCGCTGCTTCCATTTCTCAGGCAATGTTCCGGTCATCTGCAATTCCTTTAAATACACTTCCACATCTTTTTTTTGATAAATAGCAGAAAGTTTCAACGCTTCATCCCTTGTCCAACCCATTCCCAAGAAGATGCGGTAAGGAGGGTGATCTGACATCACCGCAGCCATCCCTTGCGTGCGGTATTCCTGCACTTTCTTCTGGGCATGTTGCTTGTTTTGAAAATTCCCCGCTTGCAACATCACGACCTTTAGCGCTGGAAGGGGTCTTCCCACTTCCTTGCCCTTAGCTTTGTTCCCATTGGCGTCCGTGAGCGGAATCTCGGCCACCATATTACTCTTGGGCAAGTGATCATCGATCGACCGGGCCGAATGAGAGGCGTTTTCCATAAAGAATATCCGCAAGATGGAAAAGCCCATAATCAGCCCCACCACGATAGCAGCGGCGATCGACAGCAGGAGTTGTCCCAATTTCACGTTTGATGGGCGCATTTTCAACCGTCTTTGCACAAAGGGATTGTTGGGAGAGCTCCACTCAATCACTTGTTGCTTTTTATCGGCGCGCCCCAAGGTAAAAGAAGGCGTTTGTCGAATCGGCCCGGCGATTGCTTCCTGCGATGCCTGCCGCCCTTCCTTCTCTTGTGGATAAGCAGTGGTGGAGACGGGCGTGGTTCTCACCTTTTCCCATGTCACTTGTATACCACGGGCATTGGCTTTTTCCTGCCGCTTTGCAATGGTGATCGCTTGCCCTGTAGGTTTATCCGCTTTGACGGAAGACGTTTGGGATGGATGGGGTTGGATGGTGACTTTCATGCCAGACTGCCGGGAAGAGATTTTTGGTTTTGTGTTCTCCATCGCAATGATCCGCTCCTTCAAAAATCTATTACTAGAGTTTATGAATTCATAGAAAAGATAGAACCTGAATTTCCGGCCAATAAGCAAACCAGCTAAAACCAGCGCACCATCCATTCAACCAATGACTGGCCACGCCATCAAACAGCAGGGCAACGATCATCCCTGCCGCCAGATGAGGGGCGTACGGCAACGGAGAACGGCCCATCCACTGGCCACAGGCGAGCGAGCGTCCGACCACCGTCAAGAAGGCACTCCAACTCGACAACCACAAGGCGAAGAACAAATCCAATCCCAACAGCCAGACCGCCATCACCAACAACTTCACATCTCCCATGCCGATCCCTTTGGTCTTCCGCCATACGAGATAACCGACACCGTAAATGCCCAGTGCCGCCAAGCTGAGCCATCCAAACGAATCTGGCCGTTCAAACCAACTATGCATAGCAAAGAAGAGGCTTCCCCCCAAAGTGAGGGAATTGGGTATCAACCAAGCCATCAAATCGGTCAGAACCACGGTGAACAAAATGGACAAAAATATGACCATGGCAAACTTGTCATGCAAAGAACGCGGCTGCTGCACCACCCACCAGACTAGTCCTGCGTAAAGCGCCATGATCCCCACCCGGGCATAGGCGAAAAACAATCGTTCCACCATCGGTCGCATCCGACGGTAAAACACGCGTACCAGTATGTCTTCCCTCCTGCGTTGCAAAAAGCGTTCCGCACATTCCGGCAGCCAATATGCGCCCATTCCCGCCGCTAACACCGCCAACTCTTCCCACTCAACCATGGGGCAACAGCCACTCTTCTTTCACCGCTGCATGTTCCACTTCCTTGCTTTTCAGCAGAGCCTGCACGGCCATGTCCATCGTTTGCATCCCTGCTTGTTGGCCCGCTTGCATAATAGAATCAACTTGATGAATTTGTTCAGCCCGAATCAAGTGTTGCACCGCTCGGGTGTTTATGAGCACTTCAAACGCCGCGATCCGGTTGTTATATCCATTACCAGGAAATAAACGCTGGGCGGCGATACCTAACAAACTCATAGACAATTGCGTGCGGATCAGGGTTTGCTCTTCGGCCGGAAACTGATGAATAATCCGTTGGATGGCTTGCGCAGCCCGAGCAGCGTGCATGGTGGCCATGACCAAACGCCCCGCTTCCGCCGCATACAGCGCGGCCCGAACCGCCTCTGGCTCCCTTAACTCCCCGATCATCAGCACATCGGGATCTTGCCGTAATGCCGCCTGAACACCTGATTGATAACTGGCCGTGTCCAGGCCAATCTGCCGTTGGATCACCAACGATTGTTGGGAACGGTGCGTATACTCGATCGGATCTTCCAACGTGATGATCAAGGAGGAGCTTGTCCGATTTTTCAGCTCCAACAGCGCGGCCAGTGTCGTCGACTTGCCACTACCCGTAGGGCCGGTCACCAGTAAAATCCCTTGCTTCTTTTGGCTTAAGTTGAGGAGCGCTTCCGGAAGGCGCAATTCCTCAGGGCTGGGAATGTCACGCGGAAACAAACGAATAGCCAACCCTACGCCTGTCTGAAGTCGATATGCATGAACACGCAAGCGAATTTCGTCAAACTGAAAGGCAAAATCCAATTCCCGGTCACGGATCACCTTTTTATGTGCAGCCAAGAATGCCCATATCATCTTCCCTTCCACTTGTTCCTCTGCCAACAACTCCATCTTGCCCTGTATGCGTACCCGTGGAGGCTCTCCTTCCACCAGATGAAGATCAGAAGCTTCATTTACGATAGCCAAGGATATCCAATCAGTGATTTGCATGTCTAGCTCCTCCCATGTTCCATTTGTAACCAATTTCCATTGTAAGAAAAAAACAACAAAAGAAACGTGTCTATATCAAGAAAATTTGGGCAACAGTGATGTTCCCCTTGCCGGACGCGGCGTAATCGAGTAGATTAACATAAGAATCCATCCAGCTAAAGGAGCGGACTTATGCTAACTGTTCATGAATTGACTGGCGGCTATTCGCGGGTGCAACCCGTCATCCATGACTTGTCTTTCGATGTGAACCCGGGTGAAATGGTCGGCTTGATCGGTTTAAACGGAGCCGGTAAAAGCACAACGATTAAACATATCCTCGGCCTGATGACCCCCGTTGCCGGGAAAGTCACCCTCCATGGGAAAACATTGCAGGATGATCCCAGTGCATTCCGCTCACAAATCGCCTACATACCGGAAACCCCACAATTTTATGAAGAACTTACCTTATGGGAACATCTGGAGTTGACGATCCGCGCATATCGATTGGACGAAGCTGAAGCCAGCCGGCGCGCTCATGAGTTGTTGGAGCAATTCCGTATGAGCAAAGCAAAGCATTGGTTCCCTCACACATTCTCCAAAGGCATGCAACAAAAAATCATGATCTTATGCGCATTTCTCGCGCAACCGGCCCTGCTGATCGTCGATGAACCTTTCGTCGGCCTCGACCCACTGGCCATCCAGGCGTTACTCGATCTGTTGCAGGAAGGTAAACAGCAGGGGATGGGCATTCTGATATCGACTCATATCTTGGACATGGCAGAAAAATACTGCGACCGCTTCATCCTTCTGCATGATGGTCGCATTCGGCTAAAAGGGGATTTGCCAGCGATGCAACATACGCTCAACAAACCCGGGGCCAGCTTGGAACAGCTGTTCATTCAGGTCGTGAAAGGGTGAATCGTTTGGAAACCTCCACTCTATTTTGGAGCCGCATGCGCAGTTCTTGGACAAAAGCATTGCGACTGATCCGCATCATCGCAGGCGGGGGAGGCACCCCGATCATCTTGGGCATCACCATCATCGCTTTCTCATTCGGATACAACCAATTGCTGGCTTGGTTGCCTGAATCGTTTCCCATGGCGCACGTTTTGGCCGTCATAATCGGTCTTTTCCTGACCCACCAACGCATTCGCACCTGGATTAAGCCGACTGACGCGGTGTTTCTGTTGTCCTTGGAACCTCAAATGGGTAAATATTTTCGGGCGAGCTTGCTCTACACCGGCGCGGTAAAGCTCCTCCATTTGGGAGTGATCATGGGCATTTTGTATCCGTTATACCGCGCCAACCTGGGTACACTGGGAACCTATGTCGTTGCTTGCTTTCTCTTGGCGGGAGTCCTTCTTCTCAATCTTGTGCAGGAATGGCAGGCAACGAGACTGACTGTCAACTCTGACACGAGCGACTTGCGCTTATGGAAAATTTGCCGTTTCGCCTTGAACTTAATGTTGGCCTACGACATATTGGCATCTGAATGGGAGCTTATGCTCATGACTCTCACTGCGCTGGCCGTCTGGTGCTGGCGAGGGGTTCAACTGATTCCACAAGCCCCTTATCCCTGGCAACATTTAAGTCGACTGGAGCAAGAAACCTTGGCCCGATATTACGCCATCGCCAATTGGTTCGTAGATATGCCCCGCTACAAGCGCCCATTGCGCCAACGCAAATGGTTGATCCGCCTCGTCAACCGCTTGATCCGCGACGATGCAGTTTACCCTTACCTCTATTGGCGCACATTGGTGAGGCAGAGCGACCTGTTGGCGATTTTTACCCGCCTTTTGGTATGGGTACTCCTGCTCTCTTTCTGCGTGCCCCATCCGTGGGTCGTCACCCTGCTCACTCTCTTGGGCAACTGGATGTTTACTGTACAATTGCGGAACATTGAACATGCAGCGCATTACCCCGTCTTGTTCAAGCTTATGCCCCGACCGGCATGGGAGCGGTCACAAGCACTTCAGCAAATCACACGGCTGTTATCAACCGCGTTTGCGTCACTCATCGCACTGGTCGGCCTTTTGGTCGGTTGGCTGGACGGTACGGGATTGGTCATCTATCTGATCATCAACGGTGTGGCGATTCTCTTCTTTAGCCGTACCAAAAGATAAAAGACGGGCGGCTACTGGCCAATCCCGTCTTTCTCATGTCAAACAATGAAAAACGACTCCGTTGTTGCGGAGTCGTTTTTTTCACTTTCCTTTACTCAGAGATGCAATATCTTTAGCAATTTGCGCCGCATCAGGTTGTAGGCCGTTGTAGAAACGAACCACTTTTCCAGTGCCGTCAATCAGGTAAAACTGCGTAGGATGGGTGACCAACAGCGGAACATCAGGGGAAGTTCCTTGTTGATGCGCGATTTGCGCCTTGAAAGTATCTTTGGTCACCTTGGTTATTTCTTCCAATGAATAGCCTGTTAAGAGATGCCAATTGCTAAAATCAGCACCATGTTTCTCCGCATAGGCCTTCAACACTTCAGGTTTGTCATACTCGGGGTCCACGCTAAAGGAGACCAGTTCAACCTGTACGCCCGCCTTTTTCAGCTCCTGTTGTAGCTTGGCCATGTTGGCCGTCATCGGCGGACACACATTGGGACAACGGGTGAAAATAAAATCTGCCAACCAGAGTTTCCCTTGCAAATCCTTCAGCCCAAATGGCTTGCCCTCCTGGTTGGTGTACGTAAAATCTGGGACACGCCAATTGAGAGCGGATACATCATTATTATTGGCGGCCGCATCTTGGTTTTGGCTCGAGTCAGGAGACTCCGTCATTGTTGGAGCACAACCGGCTACCAGCAAGAACGCACACAAGATCAGGGAAAGTCGTCTGAATGTGAATAAATTCACAAAAAGTCATCTCCTATCTGCATCACATCGCGTTGGATGCTTCTTAGTTCAACGTTTGGCAAGCTGCACCATCAGACGTCGCACAATCTTACTATATCGCGATTAAATGGAACAGGGCAACCCGCATTTAAGCGGATCGCCCTGAAAGGGAATCAGGCAAAGGGGATGGATAAGTGCAAATTCATTTTTTCACGGTCCGCTTCTCCAACTCAGGCACCAAACCGTGCGAAACGCGCCAGATGTCTCCCGCGCCCATGGTCAAAACGAGGTCACCCGGCCGGACGTGATCTAAAAGATAGTCGATTACATTTTCTTTGGTATCAATGAAGCGGGTATTGGGGTTGCTATTCTTTGTGATCAATTCGGCCAAGCGCTCGGCAGACACACCCGGAATCGGTTGTTCACCGGCCGGGGCATACAAGGTATTGATAATAACCTCGTCGGCCAAGGCAAACGCCCGGCTGAATTCATCCATCAACAGATGCGTGCGGGAGTAACGTTGCGGTTGGAACACCACAATCATTCGCCGCCCCAGCGCTTTAGCTCCTTTCAAGGTCGCTTCGATTTCAGTCGGATGGTGGGCATAGTCATCGACAACCACAATGTCGTCCACTTCGCCAATGACTTGGAAACGGCGTTTGGCCCCTTGGAATTGATACAGGGCAGCTGCCGCGCGTTCAAATGGCACGCCCACTTCCAAACAAGCGATGATGGCCGCCAAGGCGTTGGCCACGTTGTGGCGCCCCGGAATACGAAGGGATACATCTCCCAACTCCTGACCATTTTTAACCACCGTAAACGTCATTTCGCGCTCTTGTTCGCGGATGTTGGTCGCCATATAGTCAGCTGGATGATCCAACGCATACGTGATGTAACGGCCGCGCACTTCTGGAGCAATGGCTCGAACATATGCGTCATCCCAGCACAAAATCGCCGCGCCCTCCGGGCGAACTTGGCTGGCAAATACGCGATACGCTTGTTTTAGCTTTTCGAAGTCACCTTCATAATTCTCCAAATGATCGGGCTCAATGTTGGTTACTACCGCCAAGTAGGGGAAGTATTCCAAGAAAGAACCGTCGCTCTCATCGGCCTCGGCCACCACATAATCGCTTTGCCCTGCTTTGGCGTTGCCTTTTAAACTGACGATTTCCCCGCCGATGATGTATGTTGGATCCACATCGCACAATTCCAACGTTTGTGCGATCATGGAAGACGTCGTTGTTTTACCGTGTGCGCCAGCAACAGCGATCCCTTTCTTGTCGTTTAACAAACGAGCCAGCATTTGCGAACGGTGCAACACTTCAATCCCCTGCTCTTGGGCCGCGATGCGCTCCACATTGTTTTCCGCAATGCTTGTGGAGAATACAACCATATCTGCTCCGTTGACATTGTCGGCATGATGGCCGATAGTCACTTTAGCGCCGCGTTCAATCAGCTTTTGCACCAATGCGTTTTCTGCGACATCAGACCCGGACACTTCATACCCCAAATCCAGCAACACACGCGCGATCGCGCTCATCCCATATCCACCGATTCCAACAAAATGCACTCTTTTCTTATCCAACAGAATCACCAGCCTTTTTTAATACCTTATTCGTCTTCTGCTTGTATCAGTAATGAGCGGGCTTCAGATACGAGATAGAGGGAACCGGCGATCACACCCAGATCGCGTTCACCCAACTCAGCCCGTAACAACGCCAGCGCCTCTTGCACAGAGGATGCACTTGACACCGACGCGGAAGGATGCAGGCGCCGTGCCACTTCGGCCAATTCGCACCCCGTCATGGAGCGCGGTTGATCTGCCACTTGGGTGGTGATCACATGGTCGGCTACGTCCAACAAGGGGGCCAACATATCCTCCACCCGTTTGTCATTCATCATCGCCAAGATCAACACCAGGCGATCATAAGTATAGTGGTCACGAAGTGCGTTGACCAATGAGTGAACCCCGTCGACGTTGTGTGCACCATCCAATAAGATACGTGGATGTTCACTCACTTGTTCCAACCGGCCCGGCCAATAAACGGCCGCTAACCCGCGTTGGATATGTTCATCTTCAATTACCGTGGCATAGGCTTGGCGCAACACATCCAGCGTCATCAAGGCTGTGCCTGCGTTTTTCAGCTGGTGTTCCCCCATCAGGGACACATTGGCCGAAAGACGACGATAAACATTGGAAAAAGTAAACGCTTGTCCTGTCTCAGCCGTCTGTTCTGCTGGCTCTATCCGATAATCGCGGCCCGCTTGGTAAACCTTGCAGTTTTTCAATTGTGCCGCTTCATGAATCACAGCTTGCACTTCCGCCCGTTCCGCGCCGCACACGACAGGTACCCCCGCCTTGATGATGCCCGCTTTTTCCTGCGCGATGTCCGCGAGGGATTCCCCCAACCACGCTTGGTGATCCAAACCAACCTCGGTGATCACCGAAACCAGCGGATAGCAAACATTGGTGGAATCGAGACGGCCGCCGAGGCCAGTTTCCCACACCACAAACCAAGGCACGGCGTCCTTGGCAAAGTATAAAATCGCCACAAGCGTCCAAAATTCAAACGGAGTAAGCGGTCCAGGACCTTCCGTTCTAATCTCTTCCGCCAATGGACGCAACTGATTGGACCAATGCACGAACGCCTCATCGGAAATCGAGTTCCCATCCACTTGAATCCGTTCGCGCCATGAAAGGACATAGGGGGAAACAAACAAACCAGTCGAATATCCCGCTTCCTTAAGCACCGATGCAATCATCGCCGCTGTCGACCCTTTGCCGTTCGTGCCAGCGATATGAATAAATTTGCATCTTCTCTCTGGATGGCCCAGCCGCTCAAGCACCCACTCCATTCGCTCCAAACCGGGCTGGATCGCTTGCGCACAAGTTTGTTCCATCCAGTCGAACACATCACTTGGTACAGCAAATGAAGTCATTCGATCCATGACCTTCTTCCCCTTCATTAAACAATAAAAAAACTACCTCTGTACATTTTGCATTTAAACGGACGCTCCGTCAACAATACGGGACGGGAGGAATCTTTGGTCGTTCCTCCCGTCAACCGCTTTTTATGAACCTTTGATCTCCTGAATCCGTGCCAACACTTTTTCGCGTTTTTCCTTGTACTCTTCCCCTTTTTGCCGTTCCGCTTCCACCACATGTTCAGGTGCTTTGGCGACAAATCCCGGAATGGACAATTTCTTTTCAACGCGTTCCACTTCGGCGTTTAACTTTTTCAACTCCGCCTCCAAGCGTTTCACCGTCTGTTCCACATCCACCAGCCCCGCGAGTGGCAAGAACAGCTCAGCACCGGTCACCACCGCAGCCATCGATTTGTCAGGCCGTGCCAATGCGGGATCGATGGTCAATTGGTTCACTCCGCACAAACGCTTGATAGCCGCTTCGTTCCGTTCAAACGCCTGCCGGGTTTCCCCATCAGGACACACCATCAACGATACTTGATGCTTCGGAGGCACTTCCATTTCAGCACGGATGTTGCGCACTGCACGGATCGTTTCAATTAGCACTTGCATTTCATGAACCGCTTCTGGCGCATCAAACGCTTCATTTGCCTGAGGCCAAGCGGAAACGGTGATGCTTTCCCCTTCCACCGGCAGATGCTGCCAAATCTCTTCCGTGATGAAAGGCATCATCGGATGCAACAACCGCAATGCTTGATCCAGCACATGGGTCAGCACCGAGCGGGTCACGCGTTTGGCCTCTTCATCTTCACCGTACAGCGGTAGCTTGGCGAATTCAATGTACCAATCGCACAGTTCATCCCAAATGAAGTTGTAGATCACACGTCCCACTTCACCAAATTCATACCGTTCCAACAGGCGAGTGGTGTCTTTCACCGTCTCGTTAAGTCGATGCAAAATCCATTTGTCGGCGATGGAGAATGGCCCTTTGAGTTCCAGCTCTTCAGCCGACACCCCTTCCAAGTGCATGAGCGCAAACCGGGACGCGTTCCAGATCTTGTTGGCGAAGTTGCGTGCCGCCTCCACCCGTTCAAAACGGAAGCGAATATCATTCCCCGGAGTGCAACCAGTTGACAGCATATAGCGCATTGCATCTACGCCATACTGGTCGATCACTTCCATCGGGTCAACGCCGTTCCCCAGAGACTTGGACATCTTTCTGCCTTCTGCGTCGCGAATCAAACCGTTCATCAGCACATCTTTAAATGGAATCTGATCAGTGAATTCCAACGCCGTAAAGATCATGCGCGCTACCCAGAAGTAGATGATGTCATAGCCTGTCACCAACACATCCGTGGGGAAATAACGCTTGAGGTCGTCCGTTTGCTCAGGCCAACCGAGCGTGGAGAAAGGCCACAACGCTGAGCTGAACCATGTATCAAGCACATCCTCGTCTTGGCGTAATGCGTTGCTTTGGCAATGCGGACAAGTGGTCGGTTCCTCTCTAGCCACAGTCATTTCACCACACTCGTCACAATACCACGCCGGGATGCGATGCCCCCACCACAATTGGCGCGAGATGCACCAATCGCGCACGTTTTCAATCCAATTCAAGTAGATTTTCTCAAAGCGGTCAGGCACAAACTTTACGCCTTGCCCCTGCTTTTGCGCGCTGATGACTCGTTCGGCGAGAGGCTTCATGGAAACGAACCATTGTGTGGACAGATACGGTTCGACTACGACTCCCGTCCGTTCACTGTGACCCACAGAGTGAACGTGCTCCTCGATTTCAATCAACAATCCCGCCGCTTCCAAGTCTTTGACGATTTGTTTGCGACATTCAAAGCGATCCATACCTTGGTATTTCCCAGCCAACTCATTCATCCGCCCCTCTTCATTCATCACGAGGATTTGCGGCAATTGATGGCGTTGTCCCATCTCAAAGTCGTTCGGATCATGGGCCGGCGTGATTTTCACCGCTCCACTGCCGAATTCCGGCTCAACATACTCATCGGCAATGATCGGAATCTCCCGCTCCACGAACGGCAAGATCACCGTTTTGCCGATAAGCCCTTGATACCTCTCATCATCGGGGTGAACAGCCACCGCCACGTCACCCAACATCGTTTCAGGACGTGTCGTCGCTACACGGATGTAGCCTGAACCATCTTTGAGCGGATATTTTAAGTGATACAACGCGCCTTTGACTTCTTTATGGATTACTTCAATATCAGACAAAGCCGTGCGTGCTTTGGGATCCCAGTTGATGATATATTTACCGCGATAAATGAGCCCCTTCTCATACAAGCGCACAAACACTTCTCTCACGGCGGCAGACAACCCATCGTCCAATGTAAACCGCTCGCGGCTGTAATCCAAGCTCAACCCCAATTTGCGCCACTGGTTGGCGATGTTCTGGGCGTATTCATCTTTCCATTTCCACACTTCCGCCAAGAATTTTTCCCGACCCAAGTCGTGTCGGCTGATCCCTTGCTCCCGCAACTTCGCCTCCACCCGCGCCTGAGTGGCGATGCCAGCATGGTCCATCCCCGGCAACCACAGGGCGTCATACCCGCTCATCCGTTTGAAACGAATTAAGATATCCTGTAGCGTTACGTTCAGCGCATGGCCGAGGTGCAGATTGCCAGTGACGTTTGGCGGGGGAATAACAATCGTAAACGGCTGTTTGCTTTGGTCTTTCCCCGCTTCGAAAAACTTCCCTTCAATCCAATAGTTGTACCATTTCGTTTCCGCCTGTTTCGGGTCGTAGGCGGATGGCAGATTGCTTTTCACTGGTTCACCCATCTTACATCCTCCTCACTGTTAGACAAAATAAAAAACCTTCCGTCCCATGCAAAGGACGAAAGGTTGTTTCGCGGTACCACCTTTGTTCACCGAACCCAACTGGTCGGTTCAGTGCACTCTAGGGCCAGGTATCGGTTGGCGCCGGAACATCTTACACAGCAACACCCTTCAGATGTTCAGCTCAAGGGCGACGTTCAACGGTGTAACCTGAAGAAGCCTTCCAGCCGTGGGCTCCTCTCTCTGACAGGCCTCTATCCCGCCTACTCTTCCCTCTCATAGCTTAATTAATCATTTATTGATTGTTTTATTATATTACAACCTTTGCATGTGAGAGTCAAACAAACGTCCAAACAAAATAAAAACGGCGATGGAGATCGCCAATGAATCGTATGAGTCCAGTCCTGCCATATATCAGCGAACACCAAACGTTTGTCTGATGTGATCATACATTGCCTGAGGATCGGCCAAGAAGGTCATCAACAATACGGTCACCAGCATCAGAATACTGAGAAACACCAAAAACAAAACACCGCGATATGCTTTTTTCACCATGGTTTTTACCATACTCAACTTGAAAATCCCCTTCCTGTCAGCATTCGCATTTGGTCCCTATAACATATTCCTATTCTCCACGTTTCGTTCACTTCTGTCTAGTCTTTCTCCCAAATCTCCAAAAAAACAAGCAACCACGCAACCTGCAGCATATAATTTGGTCATAAGCAACTTTTTTTCATCGGGCAACAAAAGGTGAGAAGACGCTTGTCCCTACCATTTCTATGCCATCATCTATGTAAGTGAGGAGATTCTTGATGTGGGAAGTGATCTTATGGGTACTTGCCCTTAGTTTACCATTAAAAGCCCTGCACAAACTTTTACAAAAAATAAAAAACCGGGGATAACCCCGATTAAAACTAGCGATTTGCCCTTTTCCTTTTCTTCTTGCGTCCGGGTTGGTGAGAGGCGACCTGGACTTTTTCCCGTTCTTCTTTTTTCTTTTTGGACGGCCACAAACTTTTCACCAGCTCCTGCATCTGTTCATGCTGGCTGATCTCGCGCTCGAAACGCTTGGTGAATTGCGGCTCTACCATGGCGGTACGCGGTTTGTCGAAATACCGCCCCAGTGTTTTCAATATTCGCTCGGGGTATGACAAATACAAGGCCAACAACCGCTTCTCTTTGGGCTCCAACTTCCACACCCGTTCATAAGCCTCTAACAGCTTGAACGGATCTGCCCCATCATGGAGCGAAAAACGCTGAATGGCAAGAGCCACATCACGGGCTGGCGTATCCACTTGCGCGTGGTCAAAATCAATCAGATAGACTTGCTCTTCGTCCTGCACCACATTGCTGGGATGAACCCTGCCATGGCAGAGAACGGCGCGCGGCAGGGAGGCGTTCTCACTTTCGCGGTAGCGTTCCAATCCTCGAATGGCAAATTGGAAACTACGTTCCAGCTGTTCTTTGGCGCTTGCGAAGGCTCGCTCAAACGGGGAGATAAATTCGCGATCCTTCCCTTGGTTCGCATATTGATCCAACATCTCCATCTTGCGCTTCCAAGACTCGATCTCTTCTTGCCGGATGGACGGCGCCAACTCATCCAATTTTTTGCAACCTGGTTCCGTCGCCTGATGCAACCGGGCTAAAGCCCCCATCGCTTCCTCAGATGACCAGCGCTTTCCATCTGGGACAGACCGTCGCTTCCAAGGAACCATATACCAACAGGTGCCTTCCACTTCGGCTACTGGCTCCCCTTGCTTGGTCTCCATCCAAGGCAACAGATGGTCACATCCGGATTGAATTGCCTCATTCAACAGTTGGTGCAAGAGGTACAATTTTTCACGCGGGGCTCTGGAACGCTTCAGCGCATATTCCCCTTCAGGCAAAGCCAGATAGATTACGCCACCCACTTTTTCCATATACGCATCTTCATAACCGTATTGCCGCAACACTTCCCACACTAAAGCTGATCGGTCCACTGCCGCTCCCCCTTTCCGTGGGCATCAACCTTTTTTGCCGTACCAACCAAACGAAGAAATCTCTGCATGCGAACTTGGCTGTTCAGGCTGCTTGGGCACATTCAAAATCTGCCCTTCAACCAGCACATCTGTCTGCAATCGATTTAGCCTGATCAACTCATTTGCCGACACGTTATATCTGTTCGCTACTGTGTCAATTGTGTCATCTTTCTGGACAATAACCATTTTCATCGGCACAAACGCTTCTTCTTTTTCCCGCAACAACCAGCCGATCCAGGACGTGTTTTCCTGTTTCTCATCGGGTTGTGCGCCATCCGTTTGTTCCTGCTCCACATCGACTCTTTCCGAGTCAGCCGAATCCGACATTTCCACTGGCTCAGGCGGCTGTTCCCCTTCCTTGATCGACTCGGCCGTCTGAGCCTGTTTGCTCGCCTGGCGTTCACGCCAGAAGTCTTGGGGATCGACTGTCAGCGCCTTTTGCTCTTCGGAATTGGCTTGCATCGATTCGATCGACTCTACCGGTTGAATCAGATGTACATCTTGCTCTTCATGCTCAGCGTCACCCTTCTGCGGATCATCAGGTGTCTCTAATTCAATCTCCACTTTGGCGTCATCAAAATCATGCTGGTGCGCAAGCGAAGCCATCGGTTGAGCCGACTGTCCCGAAAAGACCGGCAGGGCTTCCTCCTTATCGGGCGGTGCCACTTCGCCAGGTATCTCCGCTTGCCTTTCAGGCAGCAAGCCGTCGATGATCAGAATCGCATCGATTTTCAATTCAAAAGGGGACAGCACTTGATAATCAAATGCCTCCACCTCCGCCGAGATCTGATCTTCTTCCGCACGGTCACGCGGGAGCGTAATCTCAACCGGAATGACATAAGCCAGTTCTTGCTGATCTTCCTCTCCATTCGTATGTACATCTGGCTCACTTTCGCCTTCCCGTTGCTTGAGATAAGACCCATTTAACCGCAGATACCCCTGGATCTTCAAATGTTGCCCTTCATCCTTGATTTCGATGTCGGGATACAAGTCCAGCTCCAGGAGGGTGTCAATGCCGGGTTGCTGTGATTGGAGACGAACATTTTCCGATATGTCGAAACGGAGTTGGGTGAAACTGCTTTCCATATACACAATCCCTCCTTGTGAGGTTCGTGCCGTACCGCTTGACCCAACATTCAAACACGTGGGTCATCGGTTAAGACGTTACTGTATCTATATGCGGTCAAAATGGAGTTATAACCCAACCCAGACAAGACCAGGTCTTTAAGCGAAGAGCTTGCAGTGGAAACTGCCGGAGTGATGCCGCGTAACAGAGAAAAGCCTTTCTTTTCGCGTTGGCGAAAAGAAAGGCTTTCATTACAGCAAATTTATTTTTTCAAGCGAGCCAGTGCGCGGCGGTTTGCTTCCAACGTACGGTTCAAATCCTCATCCTGATGAGCCATCGAAATAAACATGCCTTCAAATTGCGAAGGAGGAATCAGAATGCCTTCCTCCATCATCAGGCGGAAATACTCGGCAAAACGCTCCGTATCTGCTTGCTTCGCTTGGGTGTAGCTCGTAACCGCCTCTCCGGTGAAAAAGAGACAGACCATCGAACCAACACGGTTGATATGGTGTGGGATGCCCGCTTCTTCCGCATTGCGGCGCAACCCCTCCTCCAAAATCCGTCCTTTGCGTTCTAACTCTTCATAAGCAGCAGGTGTCATCTCTGACAAGGTGGCATAACCGGCGGCCATGGCCAACGGATTGCCCGACAGCGTTCCCGCTTGGTACACCGGACCAACGGGTGCGACCTGTTCCATGATCTCCTTTTTGCCACCATATGCCCCCACCGGAAGGCCGCCGCCGATCACTTTACCCATCGTCGTTAAATCGGGGGTGATGCCGTAGCGCCCTTGGGCTGAGTGATAACCAACCCGGAAACCGGTCATCACTTCGTCAAAAATGAGCAATGCGCCATGCTGTTCCGTCAACTCACGCAATCCCTCAAGGAACCCAGGCTGAGGAGGAACGACGCCCATGTTTCCAGCCACCGGTTCCAAGATGACGGCGGCGATTTCTTCACCCACTTTTTCAAATACCAGCTTGACGCTATCCAGATCATTGTATGGTACCGTCAAGGTGTGCTGAGCGATATTCTCGGGCACACCCGGGCTGTCCGGCAAACCCAAGGTGGCCACGCCGGAGCCAGCTTTAATGAGCAGGCTGTCGGAATGTCCATGATAGCTTCCTTCAAATTTGAGAATCTTGTTGCGTCCGGTGTATGCACGAGCCAAACGCAAGGCACTCATCGTGGCCTCCGTTCCCGAGTTGACCATCCGCACAATCTCAACCGACGGCATGCGTTCAACCACCGTCTCAGCCATCAAGGTCTCCAATTCGGTCGGGGCACCAAAGCTGGTTCCCTTCTCCGCAGTCGTTTTGATAGCTTCCACTACTTTAGGATGAGCATGCCCCAAAATGAGAGGCCCCCATGAACCGATGTAATCGATGTATTCGTTGCCGTCTACATCCACTACTTTGGAACCGAATCCGCGCTCAATAAACACCGGATTCATCTTCACTGATCTAAATGCGCGAACCGGACTGTTCACTCCGCCTGGAATCACTTGTTGGGCTTGGCGATAATTCGCGATGGAACGATCATATCCTTTATGCATCCATATCACTACCTTTTATGTAAAACTCTTCACAAGCATATTGTACCTCAAATAAAGCAAACCCATCTAATGGGAAAGCGACTTTTTTGAGAAAATGGGAGCTTCGCCCGTAAATCGGCCGGCTCCCATCTTGATGTAAGTCTGATCCTACGATGGAGGAATATCGGGCACAGCCGATCACCTTACTCTACCAGATTGACCGGCATTCCTGCGCTTGTCTTCACCTCGTCCCCGCTGAAAAACGCCCGCAATTGGCAAAACACATCTTTAGAACGCTGGATTTGTTTCAGTGGCACACTGAAGGACACGCGGAAATGACCTGCTCGGCCAAATTGGCTGCCCGGCACAACCAAGAGATGGAACCGCTCCATCGCTTCCATGCAAAAAGCCACGTCATCAGGAATGGGCGACTTCGGAAAGATAAAAAATCCCCCTTGCGGCGGGAGAAACGAAAAGCCCGCTTCCCGTAGGATGTCTGACATCATCTCACTGCGAAGCCGATATGGAGAGGCATCCACTTCCAAGCTATCCATACCGGCGATAGCCCGTTGCATCAGCATCGGAGCGTGCAAAAATCCCATCACCCGGTTGCAGTAAGCCAGCGCGGCCGCAAGCAACTCCTTGTGCTCAAATGCTTCATTGAGTGCAATATAACCGACCCGTTCCCCGGCAAGTCCCAATTCTTTGCTGAAAGAACCAACAAAAATCACACGGTCGCTGTCGGAAAACGGGTTAGCGTATGTACCACCAAAGGTCAATTGGTCATAAGGGGAGTCATACACCATAAACAGCCGGCGCCCTGTCTCGGTTTCCCACTCAGCCATCATCCGGCCCAATTGCGACAAGTTCTCCTGTGAAAACACTTTGCCGGTCGGATTGTGGGGTGAATTGACCATGATCGCTTTCGTCTTGTCCGTAAGCGCCTCTTTCACGCCGTCGATGTCGATATCAAAAGACCCCTCCTTCAGCGGAACGATGGTGCAGGCTCCACCGAAGTTGGTCACATACCGCTCGTACTCCAGAAAATACGGAGCCAGCAATACCACTTCATCACCGGGATTCAATATACTTCTAAACACCAGGTTCAGCGCTCCCGCCGCTCCCGATGTCATTACTACATGTGCCGGTGAGAATCCAGTTTGATAGCGGTTGGCCAAGTAAGAGGCAATGCGCTCCCGGGCTTCATACAACCCTTGATAATCACCATAAGAATGCTTGCCAGCCAGAGGTTCATCCACAACCTTGCGCAAGGACTGATAAAAGGCTTCCGGTGGCTCCAAGGCAGGGCCGCCAATGGAAAAGTCAAACACATGCTCCTCACCATGCAACTGTTTCAATCTCTTCCCTTCTTGAAACATGACGCGAATCCAAGAATGCTCATTTAGTGAATTGGCAATGTCATGGGAAATCATCGTATTCTCCTTTTACCTTCTTTTGCGGATAGGTATGGGCAGGCAACCGCACAACATCGCTCATCCCACCCTCTTACCACTAGCAGAATGGTCAGACGAATCCGACTTAATATCAAATCATACCGCATAACCATCTGCTTATCCAGAACCTCTTACAAAAAATATCCCCCCTTGTGATCTCGCCGGCATCCCCCATAAACCGTGCAATGAAAAAACGAGCCCCCTGTTTCCGGGAGGCCCGTCATGCAACTGGACGCTTGGCTAAAGTCCAGCCATCCTTTATGCGTTTTGCACTGGCTTATCCTTTTCGCAACCAGCGAGCGATGTCTTTGGCATGGTAGGTGATAATGAGGTCTGCACCAGCACGTTTAAACGAAAGCATGGTTTCCATCACTACTTTTTCCTCATCAATCCAGCCATTAAGCGCGGCAGCTTTAATCATGGAGTACTCCCCGCTCACATTGTAGACAACGACGGGTAAATCAAACCGCTCTTTCACCCGATAGATCACATCCATATAAGACATCGCTGGCTTGACCATCAGCATATCGGCACCTTCAGCGACGTCAGATGCCGCTTCCCGCATGGCTTCACGGGCGTTGGCCGGGTCCATCTGATACGAACGGCGGTCACCAAATTCCGGTGTGGAATGGGCTGCATCACGGAATGGACCATAGAAGTTGGAAGCATATTTCACAGCATAAGACAGAATCGGAATATGTGCGTAACCCGCCTCATCCAAGCCTTTCCGAATCGCGTAAACAAACCCATCCATCATATTGGAAGGAGCAATCATGTCAGCGCCCGCTTCCGCTTGCGACACGGCGGTCGCCGCCAACCGGCGCAGGGAAGGATCGTTAAGCACTTCCCCATTTTCCACGATCCCGCAATGGCCGTGCGAAGTGTATTGGCACAAACAGGTGTCGGCAATCACGTAAAAAGAAGGATGCGTTTCTTTAATCTGGCGAATCGCTCGTTGCACAATGCCATGATCGTGGTCTGCTTGGCTACCCACCTCATCTTTCTCAGCGGGCACACCAAAAACCATCAAAGATGAAATGCCCAATGCCTTGAGTTCTTCCAATTCTTCTTCAAGCCGGTCTAGCGACAGGTGGAACACACCAGGCATTGATGGCACTTCATTTTTAATGTTCTCCCCTTCAACCACAAACATGGGGTAAATCAAATCCTCCACATGCAGATGGTGTTCGCGCACCAAGTTACGGATTACTTCGTTGGCGCGTAAACGACGATGGCGCATGAATGGTTGCATTGCAACTACTCCTCTCTGTTCCTTGAGCCTGAGTAAACTTTCAGCATTTCGGGTGCGTTACAATTGTTTCATTGTCTCCACAAGCCCGTCAATTGTGTATGTTTCAGCGGTTGCATCAACTCGCACTCCAAGTTTCCGCGCAGTTTGTGCGGTAATGGGGCCGATGCACACCACTTTCGTTGACGCCAGCAATGCCTCGGCTTCTTCTGTGACTGATCGCACTGCCTTCAAGAAATTGCGTACGGTGGAAGAACTTGTGAAAGTGATCACATGAATGGCGCCTTCTTGCAACAGTTTAACTACTTCAGATGCCTCCGTTGCATCCGCTACCGTATCATAAGCATCCACTTCCGTCACATGGCATCCCATGCGCGCCAGTTCGTTCGGCAACACCTTGCGAGCGATATTCGCGCGCGGCAACAAGATTTCCTGCCCTGCTTTCACCAAGGGACGCAAATGCTCAACCAACGCTTCTTGTTGATACTCCCCTGGCAATGATTCAACCAACAATCCTCTGTCAAGCAAGGCTTCCGCTGTTTTAGCGCCTACCGCCCCGATTCGCGCCTTGGCCAATGTCCGGATATCGATGCGCAACTCGCGTAAGCGTTTGAAAAAACAGTCCACCCCGTTGACGCTGGTGAAGATGACCCAATCATATTTATCCAGTTGCTTGACGGCATCATCAAACACATCCTGCCGTTTGGGCGGAGTAATCCGAATCACCGGGAACTCGATCGCTTCCCCGCCTAAGGCCTCGATTTTTTCAACCAGCGCACTGTTCTGGCTACGCGCTCGGGTCACTAAGATCCGTTTGCCAAACAAAGGCTTTTTCTCAACCCATTGCAAGCGTTCGCGCAATTTCACCACTTCACCGACAACAATGACAGCAGGAGAGCGTAATCCGGCCTCCTCTACCTTCTGCACAATGTCTGCAAGGGTGCCGACAATAGTGCGCTGTTCCGCCCGCGTGCCCCAGCGAACCAATGCGATCGGTGTGTCCTCGGAGCGTCCGTGCTCCAGCAAGCTGCTCACGATATACGGCAGGTTACTCACACCCATCAAAAACACCAGTGTCTCCGAAGCCAGTGTCACCTTATCCCATCGAACCGACGACTTAATTTTTTTTGGGCACTCATGTCCTGTCACCACTGTGAAAGACGTATTATAATTACGATGTGTCACAGGGATACCCGCGTATGCAGGCACTGCAATGGCAGAAGTGATACCGGGAACCACCTCAAAAGCGATGCCCTCTTCCACACAGCATTCCGCTTCTTCGCCACCTCGGCCAAAGATAAAAGGATCGCCTCCTTTGAGGCGGGTAACCACCTTGCCCTCTTTCGCCTTTTCCACAATTAGCTCATTGATCTTTTCTTGTTTCAGCGTATGGCGATCAGGAAGCTTCCCCACGTAAATCAATTCTGTACCGGGGCGTGCATGCTTTAACAGCTGGGGATTCGCCAGACGGTCATAGATGATCACATCGGCTTTCTTGATGGCTTCCAAGCCTTTCACTGTGATAAGACCTGGGTCTCCGGGGCCAGCACCCACCAAATACACTAAGCCGGTCATCCGACTAACCCCTCTCGCACCTCACTCAACAATTCCCCTGCGCCCTGTTCCTTGAGCTCCGCAGCCAATTCTCGACCTACGGCTTTTTCATCCGACCCCTGTTTGATTCCTTTGATCACTCTGGTTCCGTCCGGATGCGCGACTAACCCGGTCAGGCGCACTTCATCACCGAGTACTTCCGCATGCGCGGCCAGCGGCAAATGGCAACCTCCTTCAAATGCACGCAAGAAGGCCCGTTCCGCTTGAACCGCCCGCGCCGTCTCTACATGATGGATTTCCAACAGCAAGGCCAGCAGTTCATGGTCGTCTTCACGGCACTGGATCGCCAAAGCCCCTTGACCCACCGCCGGCAACAAGATATCCTTCGACAGGGTTTCCGTCACCTTCTCCTGCCAACCCATACGGGCCAGTCCAGCCTGCGCCAACAAGATCGCATCAAATTGCCCTTCTTCCATCTTGGCAATGCGCGTATCCAGATTGCCACGCACCGGTTTTACCTTCAAGTCGGGACGATAAGCCAATATTTGTGCTTGGCGGCGCAAACTGCTGGTGCCGACCACCGCGCCAGATGGCAATTCAGCCAAAGAAAGACCGTTCCGCGACAACAGGCTGTCACAAGGGTTTTCCCGTACAGGAATCGCTCCGATCACCAATCCCTCAGGCATTTCTCCCGGAAGATCTTTCATGCTGTGAACCGCAAAGTCAATCCGCCCATCCAACAGCGCCTGTTCAATCTCTTTGACAAACAGTCCTTTGCCGCCCACTTTTGACAAGGTCACATGAAGAATCTTATCCCCTTTGGTCACAATCTTTTCCAATTGGACGGTCAGATCAGGACGTACCTTCTTCAATTGTTCGACCACCCAATTGGTCTGGGTTAAAGCGAGCAGGCTCTTTCTCGTTCCTACCGTAATCGTGCGCACGCGTCCAACCTCCATTCTAGGTTTGCGGGGACAAGGCGTGATCCAACCACTGATACATCTTGTTCCGCACTTTCTCCGGATTGGCCCGGCACTCTTCCAACCATTCTTCGCCGGCCAATTCTTTCATCAATCGGTACCGTTCTTTGGGTACCGGTACGCGTTGTTGAATGATCCCGCGCATTTCTTGAAGCAACTCCAAGTGCAATTCATACTCTTCCCCATACATCGACGCCAATTGGTCGCGTATTGTTTGGGCCAGGGAAGGGCTGGCCCCGCCGGTGGAAACGGCAATGCAGAGCTTGCCCCTCGTCACCGTCGCGGGAACGGTGAACGTGCACAGCTCTGGATGGTCGATTACATTCACCCACTGGCCGCGCGCGTCGGCTTCGTGGCGGATCTGCACGTTGACCTCCGCTTGGTCAGTCGCAGCGATAACCAAACGGCATCCCTCATGGTCTTCCCGCCGATAAAGGCGACGCCGCCACTCAATCTCACCGGTGTCCGCCCATTGCGCCAACTGAGGAGTCAGCTTTGGACTCACCACGGTGACCAAAGCTCCCGCATCGAGTAGCCCTCGCGTTTTTCTTTCGGCCACCTTGCCGCCCCCTACCACCAGACAGCGCAATCCGTTGATGTCTACCATCATGGGATAGTATTTTTTCATCTCCTGAACCCCTTATCGCCCGAATCATATCCAGTGATGAAATGAAAAACCGGCGCGTGTGATGATATAATTGCTCAACACGGCAAACAGGGATAACAGCGTCCACCAAGCCAACTTGCGACCGTGCCACTGGCGCCTCGCCCACTTCCACAAGATGAATGCGTACAGCGCCAACACCCAGAGCGAACTCCACACCTTGGCATCTTCCCAAAACTGGGCGCCGATTGTTTGGTACGCGTAAATCGCCCCCAACGTCATGGCTGTCAACAACAGGCTGGTGCCCAATACTAACAGCCAGGCCGACATCCCTTGTAAACGATCGAGACTGGGAAGACGCCGCAACAAATCATTCCATTTTTTTTGTTTCAACAAATAATTGTTCACCAAATAAAGCCCCGCTCCAATGCTGGCCAAAGAGAAAAACGCGTTGGCCATCATTGCTAGCGTCACGTGCAAAAAAACCAATTCCGACAGCAGCAGCTTCTCCATCACGGGTGATGATGATCTCACAAAAAAAAGATGGATGGCCAGCATGATAAAACTCAAAGAGTTGGCGATAAAGAAAAGAATGGACATCCGATACACAAAATGCATGACCAGGGTAAAGCTGATCAATACCCAACTATAAATGGACAAAGCGTCAATACTTGCAGAAATGGGAATCAGCGCCAATCGCTGTACGACCAACACGATGGTCTGTAAGACCCACACCCCTGACAAAAAGAGGATGGACAATTGTTCCAACCGCTTGCTAGGGCGCAACAAATCGGCAAATGAAAACGCCAAGCTGATCGCATAGACGTACACCATGAAATCGACGATCCAACGCTCTTGGAACAAAGGCGCCTCCCCCTTTAAGCGTTTCCGCTGGCAAGCGCTGCCGTGTTAGGAAGCTCGACAGAATCAGACTCTTCTTGTTCCTGCTCCGCATTCAGCTGTTTTTCAAGCGCGAACAATGCGACGAACATCTCTTGCGCCAACTCTTTTTGAGGGGACGTTGCCAACTCCTTGACACGCACAATGGGATCACGCATCAATTGGTTGACAATGCTTTTGGTGTGCTTGCGGATCACACGCTTCTCCTTCTCCGTCAATTCCGGAAGTTTGCGTTCGATCCGCAACACTGCCTCTTCTTGGATGGCAAGTGCCTTATCGCGTAAAGCAGTTATGAGCGGAACCACCCCAAGTGTGTCAAGCCACTCGTTAAACTGCCGCAATTCTTCTTCGATCCACAGCCGCACTTTGGCCGCCTCTTGTTCCCTGATCGCCATATTGGCGTCAACGATTCCGTTCAAGTCATCAATGTCATACAAAAACACTTGGTCGAGCTCATGGATCGCCGGATCGATGTCCCGCGGCACCGCAATATCAATCAGGAACAAAGGGGAGCGGCGCTTCTTGAGCACAGGTTCTACCATCGCTCTAGTCAATACAGGTTCCTTGGCGCCGGTCGAGCTCACAACGATATCCGCCTCTAACAGAGAGGGAATCAGCTCGTCCCATGTCCGGGCCTCACCTTGAAACTTGCGCGCCAATTCCTCCGCTTTGCTGAGCGTGCGGTTGACCACCAACACCCGATTGGCACCGATTGCATGAAAATGCTTGGCGGTGAGCTCACTCATCTTTCCGGCTCCGATCAACAGAATCGTTTTGCCGGAAAAAGAATCAAACATTTTCTTGCCCAATTCAACCGCCGCATAACTGACGGACACGGCGTTCTGTCCAATTTCGGTCTCCGAGTGGACACGTTTTCCAAACGTGACCGCTTGTTTGAACAACGAATTAAACAGTGTTCCCGTCGTCCCCGTCTGCTGGGCGGTCAGGAACGCTTGCTTCACTTGCCCCAGAATCTGCGTCTCTCCCAACACGAGCGAATCCATTCCGCACACAACGTGGAACAGATGACGCACAGCTTCTTGATTCGCTTTCACATAAAGGTGTTCAACAAACCCCTCTTTGGGCAACCGGAACCAGCTTTCCAAAAAGGCTTTCGCATAATA
This sequence comes from Laceyella sacchari, assembly GCF_024927925.1. NCBI lineage: Bacteria > Bacillati > Bacillota > Bacilli > Caryophanales > Thermoactinomycetaceae > Laceyella > Laceyella sacchari. Next base: position 1,163,626 of record NZ_CP103866.1, on the reverse strand, counting down.
CTCTCCTGTGTGCAGTTGGTCAGCGACCACATACAGTTCCATGCGGTTGCAAGTGCTGACAATGACACATTCGAGCACACTCTTCATGTCCCGCAAACTCTTTAGCGCTAGCTGAAGCCGGTCTTCCTGAAACGCAAACTGTTCTCTGATCTCCACTGGAGCTGTTTTATGGTTTAAACCAATTACTAGCGTATGCATGCTTTGTCACCCCGAACTTCAGTTTAGCCGCTTTTCGGGCTAAGCTGGTCGAAAAAATCATTCTTAATCAAATTACATTATAGCACAACCTTTTTCAATCCCAAGTTCTGGGCTGTGAACAGATTTTGAAGGGCCGGACAGCTGGCGGCATCGCAATCGGAGAATTTGTCGGTCATTGTTCATCTTTTTGCTCCCTTGCCAACTTGTTCAACAAGTACTTCTCTTTACAATATAAGTTGACATCATAGAGAGGGAAACTGCTATGAGATCTTATCTACGCTACATCCTCATCCCAATCGCTTTTGTTCTGTTGGCCCTCGCCGCCGCACTCGAATACTTTGGAATCATTTGGCACAATGACCTGTTTGCGTGGCCTTATCAAGTAAAAGGCTTAGACGTTTCCCATCACCAGGGCGTCATTGATTGGCAAACGGTCCGGGCCGAACATGATTTTCGCTTCGTGTTTATCAAAGCCACTGAAGGCCAAGACTTCATTGACAAACGCTTTAAGGAAAATTGGCGGGAGGCGAAAAAACAGGGATTGCTCGTAGGCGCTTACCATTTTTTCTCCATGCAAAGCCCAGGCGCGCGGCAGGCGGACAATTTTATCCGTACCGTCCCCAAAGAGCCTGACAGCCTGCCCCCTGTGATCGATGTGGAAATTCACTTAAACCACGACCGACAGAAAGTGCATCAGGAGTTGATGGTGCTCTCCCAGCGCTTGGAACAACACTATGGCCAAAAACCAATCCTTTATGTGACGTATGATACATACGGGCAATACATCGCGTCGAGCTTCCCGACTCATCCCATCTGGATCCGCGACATCAAAAAATTCCCTACCTTAAACCGGGATTGGCTTTTCTGGCAATACTGCAACCGCGGACGTATCCGAGGCATCGACACATATGTGGACATCAATGCCTATCATGGGGAACTTGACGAGTTTCTACAACAATTCACCACCGCGAAGTGAAACCTCCTAAACTGGCTTGGACGGGGAAGAGGACAATGTTAATCTTTCGGCATCGCCTTCCCCTTCATTTAAGCTATGAAAACGGATTAAACAGCAGAATATTGCCAATTTCTTGTCAAATTTCGCCGGAAATGTCAAAATGAAATTAATCCAATGAAAAAGAGGTGGCGTTTGATGGCAAAGAAAATCAAACCGTTTTGCATCCGGTTGTTGATAATCTGCATCGCTTGTCTGCTCGCCGCCTGTTCCCCCTCTGCCCCGTCGAATCAAATCCGACTGGTCGAGGTGACGCATTCCCTCTTTTATGCCCCACAATACGTCGCTCTGAGCAAGGGCTTTTTTAAACAGGAAGGGCTTAACATCGAGTTAACCAACGGCAACGGTGGCGACAAAACGATGGCGACCCTGCTCTCTGGTGATGCCGATATTGCTTTGGTCGGTGCTGAAGCAGCCATTTATGTGACCGCCCGCTCCACCAACCAACCCGTCAACGCCTTTGCTCAACTGACACAAACCGATGGGACATTCCTCGTCTCGCGGACACCCATTTCCTCATTCAAATGGAGCATGTTAAAAGGAAAAAAACTGCTCGGCCAGCGGCGTGGGGGGATGCCCCAGATGGTGAGCGAATATGTACAACGCATCAATGGCTTAGCCCCTCATCAGGATGTTAACATCATCCAGAATGTAGACTTCAAAAACTTGGGCAATGCGTTTCTCGCAGGAACTGGCGATTTCGCCCAACTGTTTGAACCCACTGCCTCCAAAATCGAGCAAGCCGGCAAAGGAACCATTGTGGCTTCTTTCGGCAAAGACAGCGGACGCCTGCCATATACCTGTTATCTCGCCAAAGAGAAATGGCTTGCGCAACATCCTGATTTGGCCCGACGTTTCACCCGCGCCATCTATCAAGCACAACAATGGGTCGCTTCCCACTCCGCTGAAGAAGTGGCCACCGCCATCCAAAGTCATTTCCCCGACACCAGCAAAGACATCCTGATCCGCGTCGTAAAACGTTATCAAGAGCAACAGTCCTATGCCACTTCCCCGATGATTGAGGAGCCAGAGTACAATCACCTGTTACGCATTATGAAAGAAAGCGGGGAACTGCCCAAATCCATTCCTTACAGTGAGCTGGTCAATACGGAAATCGCTAGCCACGTGGTAAAGGAGGGATAAAACATGGTCTCGGACTACGCGGTACAGATTGAAGACCTCACGCACACTTACTTTACCAAGACGGAAGAGGTAACCGCCATCCGCTCGCTCTCCCTGACCGTCCAACGCGGGGAATTCGTGGTCTTGGTCGGCCCTAGCGGATGTGGCAAGAGCACCATCCTCTCTCTGATCGCAGGATTAATTACCCCCGCCAGCGGGCGCATTCAGTTGTTCGGTGACCCGGTGAACAGCCCTTCTCCCCGAATCGCCTATATGCTGCAAAAAGACGGACTGCTGGCATGGCGCACCGTCGCACAAAACATGATCCTCGGCTTGGAACTTCGCCGACAAGCCACCGCCGCGGCGATCGCCGACACACACCGGCTTCTGGATGAAATGGGCTTATCCCATGTAGCCCACCACTACCCCCACCAACTGTCAGGAGGCATGCGGCAACGCGTGGCCCTCGTTCGCACCTTGGCGGTACGCCCCGATCTTCTGCTATTAGATGAACCCTTCTCTGCACTGGATATCCAAAACAAAATCCACTTGGAGCACCTGCTGACAAACGTGTTGAAAGAGCAACAGAAAACGGCCATATTGGTCACCCACGATCTGGAGGAAGCGATCGCCATCGGAGACCGCGTCCTCGTCATAGGCGGACGACCGGGGCAAATCAGGTACACACTCCCGATTCCGGAAGACATCCGCGCGCTTCCCCCTCTGGAAGCGAGAGCCCATCCATCCTTCCGTTCGTTGTTTAGCGAGTTGTGGCGGGAGGTGAATCGCATTGAAAAGCTGGCTTGAGCGCGGTGCGGCAAGTCCCCATCACGCCCTTTACCTGCGTCGGCTCCGCATCCGGCAAACATGGGTATGGGTCCTTCGCATCCTGCTCTTCATCGCCTTTGTGGCAGTGTGGGAAGGGGCGGCCCGTGTCGGCTGGATTGATCCGTTTCTCTTCAGTAGTCCGTCTCTCATCTGGTCGCAGGCGGTACAATTGGCAACGGCAGGCGAACTGTTCCATCACATCGGTTTGACATCATTGGAGACAGCCGCCGGATTCATCCTGGGCACTGTCGGTGGGATTAGCTTGGCCACATGCATTTGGGCATCTCCGTTTCTGTCACGCGTGCTTGACCCTTACCTCGTCATCTTAAACAGCATGCCCAAAGTGGCCTTAGGTCCTTTGTTTATTGTGACATTGGGTGCCAATGGCGCCTCCATCCTGGCCATGGCCGTCGCTATCACGATCATCATTACTACCTTGGTCATCTACACCCGCTTCCAGAGCGTGGATGAGAGCTATCTGCACCTGGCCCGCTCGTTTGGCGCCACCCGCAGCCAAATCTTCCGCAAAATCATCTTCCCTGCCTGCATCCCCGACATGATTGCCGCTTTAAAAGTAAATGTGGGATTAGCCTGGGTGGGAGTGATCGTCGGCGAATTCCTGGTGTCCAAAGCAGGACTTGGTTATTTGATCATTTATGGATTCCAAGTGTTCAATCTCAATCTGGTCATGTTGAGCTTGGTGGTAGTGGCCATCATCGCTACTGTAATGTACCAATTGATCGCTTGGTTGGAAGCCCGGTTGTTGCGCCACCGTCAGCGCGGTTGATGTAGTGGTCGCCGGCAACCAAATTATCGGATAAAAACGGGGGGGACGTCTGACACCGACGCCACCTCGTTTTTCATTTTTCTGTCCTGACTCGTCTCTGAATTGTGATAAGATGGAAAAGGAAAAATCTACTGATCTTCAAGGAGAGACGCTTTTCATGCAATCAAAGCTGATCGGATTTATCCTGATCCTTGGCGGAGCCTTGTTGTTGGTAACCAAATTTGAACTCGCTCCGCTCCAATCATTTATTACCTGGCCCTTTATCATGTTTTTAATCGGAGCGATCTTGCTATTTGTCGCTTTTCTAAAACGAATCGGCTCCTTGGCCTTATGGGCTGGGTTAATTGCCTTTCTCGGATTGTCGGTCTGGGGCATAAAATATGTAGATGGCTGGCCCAACCACTGGAGTATCCTGCTCGTCTTCGTCGGTTTGTCCGTCTTGTTACAGTACCTCCTTACCAAACACAACATGAGCGGGATCGTGGGCGGCATCTTGGTCTTGACAGGTGTGGTCGCTTATCCGGGTGTCACGGAACTGCCGATCGTTTCCCCTGTCACCACCGTTTTGCACAACTATTGGCCGGTTTTTATTGTCGTTTTGGGATTGATCTTCTTGTCCAAAAAATAATGCGAGGAGTCAAGCCAATGAGCAAATCATCGGAAGGGATTCGTCACATGCGAACAGCCGGCCGAATTTTGGCTGCCTGCCACCGGGAAATTCGCAAACGCATCCGCCCGGGCGTTTCCACTTGGGACATCGACCAATGGGTAGAATCCTATTTAAAGCGGCACGGGGCCACCCCAGAGCAAAAAGGATACATGGGCTATCCTTATGCCACTTGCGCTTCCATCAATGATGAAGTCTGCCACGGATTTCCCCGCAAAACCCCACTCTCAGAAGGAGATATCGTAACTATCGACATGGTGGTGAACTATAACGGCTGGTTGGCCGATTCGGCTTGGACTTACCCCGTCGGCACGATCAGCGAAGCTGCGCAACGGTTGCTAGAAGTCACCAAAGAATCACTGTACCGCGGCATCGCCCAAGCACAAGTGGGAAACCGCGTCGGAGACATCTCCCACGCGATCCAAACTTTTGCTGAATCTAAAGGGTATGGCGTCGTTCGCCCGTTTATCGGCCACGGGATCGGGCAGCGCATCCATGAAGAGCCGGAAGTGCCCCACTACGGGCCACCCCACCAAGGCCCATTGCTAAAAGAAGGCATGGTGATCACAATTGAACCGATGCTGACGTTGGGCAACCATCATGTCACCATTGCAGCAGATGGCTGGACAGCCAAAACTGTGGACGGCAGTCTCGCGGCCCAGTATGAACACACCATCGCCATCACCAAAGACGGCCCGGAGATTCTAACTGATCAAGGCGAAGCGGGCGCCTGACAAAAAAGCGCCCGCTTCACACGTATGGATATTCCTCTCGCTCCCGCTGGTAACCCCGCTCCAGCCCCCGCGACACCAAATATAATGAAAACAGCAACAACAGAAACAATCCAACCGGGATCAGGATAATTTCCGGATAAGAAATGACAAAGCTTTTGTTCTGCGTCAACAATCCCGCCCACTCAAATGAACGAGTGATCGCATGTTCCCGTTCAAACACATTTTCTATGCGAATCATTCCGCCGACAAAAACCCCCAACACCCCCAGTTGTCCCAACAAATTTAACACCAGGATACATTCCTGAAACATAAACAAAGCACACACATCTTTCAACCACGGCCACAAGTGCTTACGCGCTAGCCACCATTTGCTGCCACCCATGAGTTTCGAGGCCTCCACAAACGCTTGCCCCTTCCATTCAATCACATATGCTTTAAAAATATGTGCCACCTGTGGGATCCCGATCAACACCAACACCGCCAGTTGAATCAAGGCGATGGTCAGCACCTCCACACTTTCCATTTGGTTGATGTTAAACAACAGAAAAAAAGCAATGAAAAACACTGGGAATAGCCGGGCTACCCGCATCAGCGTACCATCCAGGCGGCGCTTCCCTGCCTGCGGGGACAATCCTTTTAGTACGCCAATCATCCCACCAAACAAGATGCGAAGCCCCGCTACCAACAAAACGGTCAGCAATGTGTAACGCAGCCCCAACAGAACCAACGTCAACATATCGCGACCAAACGCATCCGTCCCGAACCAATGCCTCTCCGAAGGAAGTTCTGGCGGCCCGACGATTTCCCCAGCCCTGACGGGGAGCAAAAACATTTGATGAGGAGAGTAGGGAATCACCCACGGCCCGATGAGCGCCACCAGCGACAATAATAAAAGCAACCCCATTCCTGTATAAAAAGCGACTGGACGGCGTAATTTCCGTTTAATCATGAGCTACCCCCCTGACAATCAGCGAAAATGCCAGCCGCATCAAGCCGTAAAGGCACATAAACAAGATGACCAACAGGAACAGCGAATTGACCAACACTGGATAGGTAAGCAGTGGCGTAATCTCAAACTTATGCAGAATAAACCAACCCACACCATTAACGTTCATCCACTGCTCCACAACAATCATACTTCCGATCATCGCGGACACCAATTGGGGCAAGTGTGCCCTTACCTGTGGCAACACATTGCGCAAGACATGCCTGTTGAGAATGGCCGAGCGCGGAATGCCTTTTGCTTTGGCTAACAATACATACTCTTTGCTCAATTCGGCATAAGTGAGATGGGAAACCAGACGCACAACGTAGACAAAAGGCAAGATAAATAACACCAATATCGGCAACAACACCGCCTCTTCTTGCTCGATGGTCATCACATTGGCGAGCAGCACTCCTGTTCGCTTATACACCCAGATGACCAATAATTGCAATGTCATGGCCATCATGAGATCGGGAACTACATTGCAAAACCCCACCACTTCTTTCAACCAACCTGTGGAACTGGCAAACCGCACTCCCACCCAGATCCCAAGAAACAAGGCGATCACCCCGGCTCCGCCCACATAAGCGCAAGAATACCAAAACAGCGGCCAAACCACCTACAAGAAATTTTCATGCACCAGCTCCAAGTTATGTAATCGGTTATACATCAAACTTTCGCCACTATAAATGCAAGCGAAATAGTCAACCACCGAGTGAATTGCTTGACTAACCGATTGAATCTGCTTAGTTGGCTCCACTATCTCTCCAAACGGCAGCAAAGGGCACAGCGCCAACAAAAAGACCAGCGCCAGCACGGCAAAGAAAGACGAACTCCAACGGCGTATCATAAGATCGACTCCTGCCTTTATTGTTATAAATATCAAACAATTCCAATATAACATATAAATTCTTTTTCATTTTTTCAAATAGCCTTTCCACTCGGCCGCTTGCCTCCCTTGTATATTGCAACAAAACACAAAAAACCCCCTTTCCAAATGGAAAAGGGGTCTCTTGTTGTTATTCAGCGGCAAAGTCGGTGCGAAGCTGGCTTTTTTCCTCATATCGTTCCAGGGCCAGCTGGATCAATTTGTCTACCAGTTCCGCGTAGGTCAAGCCGGAATGCTCCCACAATTTTGCATACATGCTGAATTGGGTAAACCCTGGCATCGTGTTGATTTCGTTCAACAAGATCTCACCCGTGTCTTTGCGGATGAAGAAGTCCACCCGCGCCAGTCCGCTACCATCAATGGCCTTAAACGCGCGAATCGCCATTTCGCGCAGTTGCTCGGCGGTGTCTTGAGGCAGTTCAGCGGGAATGCGCATGACCGATTTGCCATCAATATATTTTGCTTTGTAATCATAAAACTCATTGGACGAGACAATTTCTCCCGGCACAGAAGCTTCCGGTTCGTCATTGCCTAATACCGCAACTTCCACTTCATGAGCCGGCACAAATTCTTCGACCACGATTTTCCGGTCATACGCCGACGCCAAAGCGAGCGCCTCGATCAGTTCCTCACGGTTTCTCGCTTTGGAAATCCCCACACTGGAACCGAGATTAGCCGGTTTGACAAAACAAGGGTAACCCAATTCCTTTTCGATGCGCGCAAGCACCGCTTCTTGATTGCGCACCAAGTCAGCCTTCAAGAAAGAGACATAGTTGGCCTGTGGCAAGCCGGCTTCGGCAAACACCTTTTTGGAAACGGCTTTATCCATACCAACGCTGGAAGCCAGTACACCAGCACCTACGTAAGGGATGTTGGCAATCTCCAGAAATCCTTGAATCGTCCCGTCTTCCCCGTAAGTACCATGCAATACCGGAAACACGACATCGATCTCTTCTCGCTGAAACGCAGGCAATGCATGCGTCCCGGTCGTCACGGCGGGCATCAGCTGTTGCAAGCGGTTGATCTCCGCCTGTTCCGCCTTTCCTTCCAACATCGGCAATGCAGCTTGCCCCAAGAGGAACGATCCTTCTTGAGTGATACCGATGGGTATGATGTCGTATTTCTCGTGATCCATCGCTTTCATCACTGAAGAAGCCGAAGCCAAAGAGACCTCATGCTCTCCCGATTTTCCTCCAAACAGTACGGCCACCCGTAATTTCTTGCTCATCCTTCCCCACCCCTTCTTCTGTTATGACTCATGTTTATGTGGTTAGCTCTGCATTCTGTTCTTCCATTCGTTGGGTGATTTCCCGCCACACTTCATCGCGCCCTTGTCCCGTTTCGGAAGAAAAGCAGATGAGTGGATCTCCTTTTTGAAGCTCAAGCCCTTCTCTGATTACTTTCAAATGTTTCTGCCATTGCCCTTTTGAAATCTTATCCGCTTTGGTTGCCACAACAATGGTGGGAATGCCGAAATGCTTCAAGTATTGATACATATTGTAATCATCATTGCTTGGCGGGTGGCGCAAGTCAACCACCTGAATCACCGCCTTGAGCTCGTCGCGCTGACTCAGGTACGTTTCCATCATCTTTCCCCAAGCATTGCGCACGCTCTTAGGCACTTTGGCGAAGCCGTAGCCCGGCACATCAGCAAAATATAAGGCATCATTGATCTTATAGAAGTTGATCGTCTGCGTTTTGCCAGGCTTGGAACTTGTACGGGCCAAGTTTTTGCGCCGAATCAGGCAGTTGATCAACGAAGATTTGCCCACATTGGAACGCCCAGCCAGCGCGAATTCTGGCAGGGCGTCGTCTGGATACTGCGCCGGCTTCACAGCGCTTATCACAAATTCAGTTGTTTTCACGATCATAAGGATCCCTCACTAACGCCAACTTCAACACCTCATCCATTTGGCTGACCGCGGTGAAAACCAAATCTTTGCGAACGCTTTTTGGAATTTCCTCCAGGTCTTTTTCATTGTCTTTTGGAATGATCACATGTTGAATGCCGGCTCGATGAGCGCTGAGCGCTTTCTCTTTTAATCCACCAATCGGTAGCACCCGTCCGCGCAACGTGATCTCCCCAGTCATCGCCACAAAGCGGGATACCGGAATGTTGGTCAAGGCCGACACCAATGCGGTAGCCATGGTAATCCCGGCGGATGGCCCATCTTTGGGAATCGCTCCTTCCGGCACATGAACATGAACATCCATTTTCTCATGAAAATCGGGGTCGATGTTGAGCGCTTCCGCCCGGGAACGAATGAAGCTGAACGCCGCTTGCGCTGATTCTTTCATCACGTCCCCCAGTTGACCGGTCAAGGTCAATTTTCCTTTGCCCGGCAAGAGTGAGACTTCAACCGATAACGTATCGCCGCCTGTCTCCGTCCAAGCGAGACCGGTGGCCATGCCGACTTGATCTGTCTCTTCTGCCCGACCATACCGGAATTTTTCTGGGCCGAGGTATTCTTCCAAATTCTTGGCCGTGATAACAACTTTGTTCTTCTTACCTGACACAATCTGCTTGGCAGCTTTGCGGCATAATGTACCAATCGTACGTTCCAGGTTGCGTACGCCCGCTTCCCTGGTATAATGGCGAATCAGCTTCAATGTAGCCGCACCCTGAATTTGCAATTGCTCTTTGGTCAGCCCATGTTCTTTCAGTTGCTTGGGAATCAGGTACGATTTGGAAATTTGCTCCTTTTCCAGCTCAGTGTACCCGGAGATGTAAATCACTTCCATCCGATCCAAAAGCGGGCGTGGAATGTTGTGCACAGCGTTGGCCGTGGTTACGAACATCACTTTGGAAAGGTCAAAAGGAATTTCTATGTAATGATCGCTGAATGTGTTGTTTTGGTTCGGATCTAAAACCTCCAACAACGCCGCTGATGGATCACCACGGAAATCCATTGACATTTTATCAATTTCGTCCAACAAGAAGACGGGGTTCGCGCTACCGGCTTGCTTCATCCCCTGAATGATCCGTCCGGGCATCGCACCCACGTAGGTACGCCGGTGGCCGCGAATTTCCGCTTCATCGCGCACGCCGCCTAGGGAAATCCGCACAAAATGACGATTTAATGCCCGTGCGATGGAACGTGCCAATGACGTTTTCCCCACTCCGGGAGGACCCGCCAAACAGAGGATTGGCCCTTTCAACTGTTTCACCATCTGCTGCACGGCCAAGTATTCCAAGACCCGTTCCTTTACCTTTTCAAGTCCATAATGGTCTTCATCCAAGATGGTTTCCGCTTTGGCCAAGTCCAGATCGTCCACAGTCACCCGCTGCCAAGGCAGATCAAGCAACCACTCGATATACGTGCGCACCACGCCGCCTTCAGCAGATGTGGTCGGGATTTTCTCCAAACGATCGATCTCTTTTTCGATCTTCTCTTTGACCTCTTCCGAAGCCTCTAATTCTGCCAGCTTCTCACGCAACTCTTCCGCTTCGGCGAGGCGCCCTTCTTTTTCTCCCAACTCTTTTTGAATGGCTTTCATCTGTTCGCGCAGATAGTATTCTTTTTGCGTTTTTTCCATTTGTTTTTTCACGCGCGAACTGATTTTCTTCTCAAGCTCCAGCACTTCTTTCTCGTTATGGATGATGGCGAGCAATTTTTCCAAACGTGCTTTGACATCAATCGTTTCGAGAATGGACTGTTTGTCGGAAATCTTGAGGGGCAGATGAGAAGTGATCACATCGGCAAGGCGTCCCGGTTCTTCAATGTCAGACACGACAGAATAGGTTTCAGGAGAGACTTTTTTGGACAGACGCAAGTATTGTTCAAAATGGTCCAATACGGAGCGCATCAGGGCTTCCGTGTCCATATCTCCCTCATCTATGCCTGCCAACTCTTCATAAGTGACGATATAACATTCTTCTGAATCTACATATTCCTTGATACGGGCTCTTTTTAACCCTTCCACCAGAACCCGAATGGTGCCGTTGGGCAATTTGAGCATCTGCCTCACTTTGGCGACCGTGCCGATCTCATAAATGTCTTCGGCCAAAGGTTCTTCTATTTGAATTTCCTTTTGTGTCGCAAGTAAAATATGATGTTCATCATCAACCATTGCCTTTTCCAAAGCTTGAACAGAGCGTTCCCGCCCCACGTCTAAATGCAAAACCATTGTCGGAAAGACAATCAACCCTCTTAAAGGGAGCAAAGGCAATGTGCGTTCCTCTTCTTTTACAGCCATACATGCACCTCCGTTGCTGACACTCAAGGAACTGAATAACTTTGTACGATTTTATCTTATTCGATTTGTTTTGTCTATGACATAACCAAGTCGGATTCCCACTGCGGGAGGCCGACTTGGCACGTTTGTCCAGGCCAATTCCGCACTTACATCACACTGGCGCCGAGGTGGGGGCAAACACGGACGGCACTGTCGCGTCCTCGGTCTGCTTTTCCTCCTCTACAAGTGCCAGATCCAATACCGCTTCAATCCGTTCTACGGGAATCACTTCAATCCCTTCCATGTGCTCGAAAATGGATTGCATATTCTCACGCGGTATCAATACTCTGGTCGCACCTGCTTGTTTGGCCGCATCAACTTTGGCTATGATCCCTCCCACTGGCTTGACATAGCCGTGTATGCTTAATTCACCCGTCATCGCCAACCGATGATCTACGGGTTTCCTTTTGATTGCCGAATAAATAGCCGTGGCGATCGCCACCCCTGCCGAAGGGCCATCAAGCGGCATACCGCCTGGGAAGTTTATGTGCAAATGATAAGCATCGGGATTCAGGTTCGTGCTTTGCCTCAAGACAGTGATCACATTTTCAACAGAACCCCGAGCCATGCTTTTGCGACGGATGGTACGCTCGCGTCCGGCCATCTCTTCTTCTTCGACCACTCCGGTGATCTGGATGCACCCTTTGCCTGATTCTGCAGGTGTAGCTGTCACTTCAATCTCGATCACGGTGCCCAGATGAGGGCCGTACACCGCCAATCCCGTCACCAATCCCACTTGCGGAGCAACCGGCATTTTCTGCTCTGGCCGCGGATTGAGCTGACTGCTGTGGACAACCCATTCCACATCTCTCGCCTCAACCACTCGGCGATTTTCCGACAAGACAAGCCCGACAGCTGTTTGAACGATGTTTACCGCGTCACGCCCGTTCGTCGCATAACGGGTAATCACTTGAACCGCTTCCGGCTCGTAGTCAAAATTGATGCGTTTTAACGCTTGTTCGGCCACTTGTTCGATCTCATGGGCTAACAAGGGACGGAAAAAGATCTCCATGCACCGGGAGCGTATGGCCGGCGGGATTTCGGCAGGCGTGCGAGTGGTGGCACCGATCAGTCGGAAATCAGCAGGCATCCCATTTTGAAAAATATCATGGATGTGACTGGGGGTGTTGCTATCTTCAGAGCTATAGTAAGCGCTCTCGAAGAAAACTTTGCGATCTTCCAACACTTTCAGGAGCTTATTCATCTGCACCGGATGCAATTCACCGATCTCATCGATGAACAAAACTCCCCCATGCGCTTTTGTTACCGCTCCGGGCTTGGGCTGGGGGACGCCGGCGACTCCCATCGCCCCCGCCCCTTGGTAGATTGGGTCATGCACAGAACCGATCAGCGGGTCTGCGATGCCCCTTTCATCAAACCGTGCCGTCGTCGCATCGATCTCCACGAATTTGGCGTCCCGGGTAAAGGGCGAAGCGCTATTTTTAATGGCTTCTTTCAAAATAATGCGCGCCGCAGCCGTTTTGCCCACCCCTGGCGGACCATAAATGATCACATGTTGGGGATTGGGGCCGCACATGGCCGCCTTCAACGCGCGTATCCCTTCTTCTTGCCCGATGATTTCGCTCAATTCCGAGGGCCGGGTCTTTTCCGCCAACGGTTCCGTAAGGGAAATCTTGCGCATGGATTGCAATTTCTCCAATTCCCTCTTGGCTTCGCGATCCACGGCGCTACGGTGTGTCTGTTGGCTTTTAAGCAAGTTCCAAAAGTATAACCCGATGACGATGGAGAAGAACACTTGTAAAAACATGAGTAAAGCAGTCCAACTCATTTGACGCCCATTCCTTTCTGCTTCGCGGAACTCACCGTTTCTTTGTTTTGTATTATGACCGCCAACATGAAGGGCTACTCATGTTTTTATTTCCTTCCCCACTGTCCTAGCGCCGCTTCATATACATGTCAAACGCCCAGTGCAACATCGGAATCACCGGGTAATCCCATTCGCCGACCATTTCGCACGCTTCGCCCCCAAAACCCATTTTGAAATGCAACAATTCAAAATTGGGGTGGTGCTCGTCCAACGTGGTGCTGATCCCACGGAAATCAAAGATGCGGTCTCCCTGCTGATAGGCATCTTGGATCATTTTCCAACGCAACAGATAAGGAGAAGGCTCTTCCATGGTTTCACTCAACCGGGCGTTATATAAATCCCAGGTGTGGCCGTCGACGCGCACGGCAAGCGATGTGCTCAACAGCTTGTCCCCCTTACGGGCCAAATAAAGGCGAACGCGATAAGGGTCTTCCAATATCAACGTTTCAAACATTTTTTCAAAATAAGACACATCGCGAACTTGCGATTTTTCGCGTTTTGCCGCTAAAGCCAGTAGCCGGTGAAATTCCGGCAAATCCCGCTCCGTGCCCAATTGGACGCGAATCCCGTCCTGCTCCGCATTTTTGATACGGTTTTGCCAGTAAGGATGGAACCCTTTATACACTTTTTCCAGCGTCTTGTTTTTCATGTTGAGCCGATACACGAACTGCGGCTGCACCGTTTCAAAACTGTCTTCCACCACATGCTTCCGCCATCCCATGTCAGCCAATTCCTGCTGAACGTATTCTACCGCGTTAAACACCTGATCCGGACGGATATCCGTCAACCGTCTCCCACGCAAACCGTGTGATTTGAATTCTTGGATGGATTGATTGATCGTATCGCAAGACCATTTCCGGCGCACCAGCGGGGGATCCATTTTGACGCTAAATACTTGACGTTGTTTCAAATGATTGAACAAAGGAACAAACCATTCTTTCATGTTGCGGTCAGAAAACCAGTCGATAATCGGACCACGAGGTATGTATGCCAAAAATTTATTCATGCCTGGCACTTTGCGGTACAGCACAACCGCGCCGCCAACCATCTTGCCATCTTTGTTTACCCAGCCTAAGAAATCGCTATTCCATTGCCATTCCCGCTTGAGATCCGCCCATGAAGGGTATTGCAAAAAATTGCGATAAGGTTGGGTTTTGACAAAATTGATATAGCGTTCACGATCAATTGCAACAATTTTCAACATATCCCTTTCACCTCTTTCTTTATCGAAAAAGCAGCCCTACCATACAAGCAGTAGAACCGCTCCATTGTCGAATGGAAACTCCTACATTTTAACATATCACGACTAAATGAAAAAAGCATCTGCCTTGGAAAAGCAGATGCCAAATTTCGCGCTTTTATGGCTAAGCAGTTTCTTCTTGTTTGTTGTTGAGAACGTGTCCTTCTTTTGTCATCAATTTGGGGGACACGCCATGGACTACCGTTTCTTTGGTAACCACGCACTTGATGACATCATCCCGGGACGGCAGCTCAAACATGACATCAAGCATAATCGACTCAATGATCGCTCTCAAGCCGCGCGCACCCGTTTTGCGTTTGATGGCCTCTTGAGCAATCGCCTCCAAGGCCTCCATCTCGAACTCCAACTCAACATTGTCCATTTCGAGCAGTTTTTGGTACTGCTTAACAAGAGCGTTTTTGGGCTCTGTCAAAATGCGCACCAAAGCGGTTTCATCCAGCGGTTCCAAGGTGGAAATGACCGGCAGACGACCGACGAATTCCGGAATCAATCCGAATTTCAACAGGTCTTCCGGCAGAACCATCCGCAAGAACTCGCCCGGCTTCATGGTGACCGTTTGCGTATCCATGCCAAAACCGATCACTTTTTTACCGATCCGGCGCTTAATGATGGTCTCCAATCCATCGAACGCGCCACCACAGATGAACAGGATATTGCTGGTGTCAATTTGGATGAACTCTTGATGCGGGTGTTTACGACCACCTTGCGGAGGCACACTCGCAACAGTTCCTTCCAAAATCTTCAGCAGTGCTTGTTGCACCCCTTCTCCTGAAACATCACGGGTGATAGATGGGTTCTCCGATTTGCGAGCCACTTTGTCGATTTCATCGATATAAATGATGCCGCGCTCGGCCTTTTCAATATCGTAATCGGCAGCCTGAATCAGTTTGAGCAGAATGTTTTCCACATCTTCCCCAACATATCCCGCTTCCGTGAGTGAGGTTGCGTCGGCAATGGCGAAAGGAACATTCAAGATGCGAGCCAGCGTTTGGGCCAGCAAGGTTTTCCCGCTCCCCGTGGGACCCAGCATCATGATGTTGGACTTTTGCAATTCCACCTCATCCGACTTGGCCGTATGTGAGTTGATGCGTTTGTAGTGGTTGTACACCGCGACAGACAGCGATTTTTTCGCATGTTCCTGGCCGATGACGTATTGATCAAGGATTTGGCAAATCTCTTGCGGTTTGGGCAAGTTCGCCAGATCGATATCCTCTTCGTTCCCCAGTTCTTCTTCAACTATTTCGTTGCACAGCTCAATGCACTCGTCACAGATGTAAACACCCGGACCTGCGACCAATTTGCGCACTTGATCTTGCGATTTGCCGCAAAAGGAACATTTGAGCTGCCCTTTTTCTTCGTTGAATTTGAACATGTCTCTCACCCCTTTCCTAAGTCCGTGCCATCACCTGATCCACGAGGCCGTATTCTTTCGCTTCTTCGGCACTCATAAAGAAGTCACGATCTGTGTCGCGCGCAATCTTATCTAATGGCTGCCCAGTGCGTTCAGCCAAAATTTTGTTAAGTTGGTCTTTGGTGCGCAAAATCCAATCCGCGTGGATCTTTATGTCGGAAGCTTGCCCTCTGGCGCCACCCAGTGGTTGATGGATCATCACTTCACTGTTTGGCAGGGCATAACGTTTCCCTTTGGTTCCAGCCGCTAGCAGGAAAGCACCCATGCTAGCCGCCAGGCCCACACAAATGGTGGATACATCGGGCTGGATATGGTTTATGGTATCGTAGATAGCCAAGCCAGCCGTCACGGAGCCGCCGGGAGAATTTATGTACAAATGAATGTCTTTTTCCGGGTCTTCTGCGCTGAGAAACAACAATTGGGCTACAACGAGATTTGCGACGTTATCATCAATCGGACCACTCAGAAAGATGATCCGGTCTTTCAATAGCCGGGAGTAAATGTCGTACGCACGTTCGCCCCTGTTGGACTGCTCCACGACCATTGGGACTAAAGGCATAGGAAACACCTCATTTCGGAGTTACAAATTTTAAAACAAGGCACGTAGTTTCACGTGCCCCGTTCCCTGACTCCCTATCACCATTATGCCTTATTTTTACTTTCGGATACAAGTAGATCAATCGTTTTCTTAACGCGAAGTTGTTCTTTGACGGACTCCAGCGCGTTTTGTGCCTCCAAGATACGGCGAACTTCATCCGCCTCACGGCTCATCTCTTTAGCCATTTCTTGGATTTCCTGTTCGATGTCTGCTTCAGTTACTTCGATGTTTTCTGCTTTGGCGATCGCTTCCAACACCAAGTTGGCACGTACACGTTTGCCTGCATCATCTTTGAATTGCGCTTTCAGTGCGTCTTTATCCTGACCAGTGAATTGGGCGTACAGATCCAAGTTAAGCCCTTGTTGCATCAGGCGTTGTTCAAATTGGTGCAACATGTTTTCGGCTTCATTTTCGATCATGACTTCCGGAATTTCCACTTCGGCTTTTTCCGAAGCCAGCTCTACCAATTCATTACGGATATAGTTTTCTTTCTCTCTTGCCGCTCTTTCGTTCAGGTTTTTTTCGATGTCAGCTTTCAGCTCAGCCAATGTGTCAAATTCGCTCACATCTTGCGCGAATTCATCATCCAGCTCCGGCAGGTTGAGACGCTTGATTTCATGCAATTTCACTTTGAAGGTGGCTGGTTTCCCTTTCAACTCTTCCGCATGGTACTCTTCTGGGAAAGTGACGTTAACGTCTTTCTCTTCGCCGACTTTCATTCCAACCAATTGGTCTTCAAACCCAGGGATGAATGTGCCAGAACCTACTTCCAAGGTATATCGTTCGGCTTTGCCCCCTTCAAAGGCTTTACCATCAACAAATCCTTCAAAGTCGATGATTACACGGTCGCCGTTTTCCACTACGCCGTCTTCAATCGCTTCCAATTGGCCTTGTTGCTTGCGCATTCTCTCCAATTCAGCATCCACATCTTCCGGTTTGACGGAGAAATCTTTGTCTTCTACTTCCAGTCCTTTGTATTCGCCCAGAGTTACTTCCGGCTTCACCGTCACCGTCGCTTTGAAGATCAGAGGCAATCCTTTTTCCAATTGCTCGATGTCGATCTCCGGACGATCCACTGGCTCGATGCCGGTTTCGTTTACCGCTGCTTCATAAGCTTCCGGCAGCAGAATATCCAACGCGTCTTGGTAGAGGGCCTCTACACCGAAACGCTTTTCAAAGATGGGACGTGGAACTTTCCCTTTGCGGAATCCTGGGATGTTTACTTGTTTCACGACTTTTTTAAATGCTTGATCCAATGCTTCTGCCACTTTTTGTGCATCGGCTTCTACTGTAAGTACGCCTTTGTTTGTTTCTGTTTTTTCCCAACTTGCCTTCATTAACTGTACCCTCCTGCAATCTATGAATGATTGACATCAGTCCGATTTCAAAGTAGTCAATAAAGCCACAATAACCCTTTCATTATAACACAGCGCGCCCGCTTTGCAAGAAAACAACGTCAACAGGCGTAACCCCTTGGGCAAAGGGGGAGAAACAAGTTGTTATGTAGCCTTCTTGCCAACTTACTTTATGTTACTTCAGGAGCGTCGGGATGTAAAGGATGAACCAAGATATACCATGCCACTCCACAACCCGATCCCGCTGGAAAAACAGCAGCGGGGGGTCAAGATCGCTTTGGCGCAAGGTTGACATGGACGATGTCCTCCGTGATCATCTCTTTCAAAAACTCCAAGACATCATCCACAATGTAGACGATCCCGCTCACCTCTTCGCTGCTCCATACTTTTTTCAGCCGCTTTCCATAACTGTTCAGATCCATGTGAAGCGATTCTAGCGCGGCCAATTCCTCTGCTGAGATGATTTCTTGGTAGCGCTTTCGCTCGATGTGCTTGGCCACTTCATCTTTCAGCCCGATCAAATCCCGGTAAGCGTCATCCATATCGGTAATCGCCAGGAAGTTTTCGATAATTTCTTTAATTACCGTGCCCAAGTGGAAACTCTGCACCTCAATCCCCGAATTTTGTAGCGTATGCTCTAGCTCCACCGCTCCCTGCAACGCCTTCATTGCCTTCTGTTTGTTCGCCTCGATGTACTTTAACGACCACTCCAGCTTTTCAATCACCTGCTCAATCCGTCGCGTCCAGTCTGTGATATCCACAGCGCATTTCTCTTGCAAGTGCATTTTGTGCAAATGGCGGATCATCCGTCAATCCTCCTTTGCGACGTTGATTAGTTATCCCTATCATATCAGTAATCAGAATGATCTGCATTATCATCTTGACCGGGGTCTGTCAGGCAAATCAAGTTAGTTGGGATGTACTATTCATCAGACACGCCCCGGAAGTCCATCCTGACGTTATACAAGCACACGATGCTGGAACGTAGAAACGCCTCCGTTTCACCGAAAACGAAGGCGTCTGCTCACATTCGTACTGCAAGCGTGAAAGTGACTCCACGTGCTTCGCTCCGCTTGCTCCCCTCTCATGTGACACTATGCACAAGCCAAGGCTGACCGTCACCGTCTTCATCGATCTATCTGATTCCACTCCATCCTCCTAAGGCCGTTTTGCATCGTCTTCGCCCGCGCGCATTCCATTTCCATCCAAATCATGTTATAATAAGGGCAAACTAACATCGCATAGTTCAGAGCCGTTTTGTTGGCTCTTTTTTTATTCCCTGCGTTCATAGCGACTCACCGTTATGGTCCCCACCTCAAGTTGCTGCACCTCGGCATGGTTAAATGGCGTACAACTCAACATCCGTCCCATCTCTTCCACATCATCAATCATCTGGGTACGCCAGTAGCGAATCACACGTTTCTTTTGATCGTGACAGTGGGGACACTGATGAACTTGCCCCATTCTCGGCATGACCGTCTGGCAATGATGCCGCGTGACAAAACGGTCGCAGTCCTGGCAATATATACGGGACAAGTACAATCTCATCGTTTCGCAAAGCATTCCCTCACACCCATTGTTAAGAGAATAGGTCATAACAGCGGCCGGTCAACACATACTTGCCATCCTCCAACTCCGCACACACCAGATCGAGCATTGGAATCGCAATCTCACAACCGGAACGATCTTGCAAACGGACAACACTCAATTTGCTTGCCGGCTGATGTTGCACATCGCAGGTTACCTCTCTCTCCTCCGCATCTGTCACTTCCACTTCCTCTGGAATCAGTTTTAATTTCATAAGTTGGCTTAACTCATAAAGGAAATGATTTACTTTATGGGCATTCCCCTTCACCGTGATCGATAGCATCCCCCTTCACCTCCCTCGATTTCAGCTCGAACCATTCATTTTATAAATGAATAGCTTATCTATATAAATTGTAATATAATTTAATATATTCATACAATACAAATTTGATTTAATATCATTCCTTTAAATCATTTCTTTTTTCATTGGCACAAGCACGAAAGGACGCCTTCTTCGTACCCCCATCCGCATTGATTTAAGCCAATTCCGTTAAATGGACACTCTCTTGCTCTCCCTTGGCCTCCTTTCACAGCGGCACGCCGACTCATTACCAACAAAGCGAGGGAAACGCATGGTATATGGACTTGACCCACATGTTGTTCGTTACGTCATGCGCAAAGTGAGAAAAGAAAACGGCTATCGTCAAGAGGACATCGCCGACGCCACCATGTCGTACGGCACCATTTCCAACATTGAACGCGGTGTGGGGAATGTGGATGTGAAAACCGTAACCAAATACCTCACCAAACTGGGACTTAATGAAGCGACACTGAAAAATTTGGTCAAAAAAGAGTTGGAACGCATGGAAGAACTCTCTTTTCAACTTCAGTTGATCGAAGCCATGCTGGACAACAACAAACTGGTAGAACATGCGGAGCAATTGCTCAAAAGCATTGCCATCGAACGTTACCACCCCCTCGCCCCTTTTTATACATACCTGGAGGGGCGGTGTTTCCACGCGAAAAAGGCATACACCAAAGCCGAGAAGCATTACAAACTGGCAATCCGCTTAAACAACCAATACAAATTGTGCTCCAGAGACAACATCGTCTCCATCTGTTACAACGAATTAAGCATCTGCCACTATGTACAAAACAACATGAGCAAAGCCCTCCATTACGTGGAAAAGGGGCTGGATGCATATTCGGAGCGCAATGGCGGGCGGGACGTGAAACACCCCATGCTATGTAACAAAGCGCTTTATCTCCTGAACATGACCCGGTTCGAGGCAGCCAAACAAATCGTCGATGAGTTGTGGGCCAAGCGCTTTCACATCAGAAGCAGTTTATATACTTTGCTCAACATATACAAATATCGGGCCATCCTGTTGCGCAGAATGGAAAAATACAGCGAAGCCATAGAGATCTGCAAAGAAGGCATCAACATCGGCATCTGCAATAAAATCCAAAACCGCTATCTTGATATCATGAACATTTTAGGCAGTGTTTATCTGCTTCAAAAACAATGCGACAAAGCTGAAAACTGCTTCCAAATGGTGCTCAATTATGATTATGAACGCAATCATCCCCGTAGCCATATTGACGCCTTGATCTATCTATCCATCATTTATTCCCATGAAAAAAATTGGCCCAAAGCGGAACAGCACATCGACAGCGCGCTTCAGATCGCCCGGCGTGCCACCCGAAACCAATTGTCCAAAGCATTGATTGTCGCCGGCAACATCTACGCGGCGCAACACAAATTTGCGGAAGCGATTCCCTGCTACCAGGAGGCTGAGCAAGCCGCGCTTCAGGCAAACCTGCCAAAGCGTCAGTACACCGCATTATTGCAGATGGCCAAGTGCTTTGATAGTATGAAGGCAGAAACCGAATGGAAAGTCACGATCAAAAAACTTCTCAATCTTCAGCAAAAATTGAATTTACAAAGTGAGGAGGAAATTTATGAGGTATGACATTTCCGCCTTAGTGCGCCTGCCAAGAGAAGACAACGATGACGAGCCCGATCGCCAATAAAACAAATTTCTGTGAACGTGAAGCCATTTTCCCACTCGGTTGAATGGAAAATGGCTTATGTTTATTTACAAAAAAACCGCCCTTTAGGCAGCTTATCCGTTGTTTGATATTGATTCATGCAGCACAACACCGACATGATGCTATATATATTCTGATTTGGCGTATGCCGCTGATCGGCACCTGTATCCGATCATCGCCTATACGAATGAACATACCGTCGATTTTAGACTTCAGAAAATTTTTCGGCCGTCATCCTGATTAGTCCAGTATTTTCACATATTTAATCGTTTCCTCTGTATAATTCATTTTTTCATACAGACTACGCGCCTTTTTGTTATTTGCGAAAACATACAATACAATTGTTCCATATCCTTGTTCTTTTGCCCACTTCTCAGCAAAGCGCATTAAAGACTTGCCGACTCCTTTCCCTTCGGCTTCTTTGGCTACTGCTATTGAATCAACCCTTGTTTAGTCTTAGTGAACGAGTCCGTAAATTCTCCGAGCTGGATATATCCCAAAAACAAACCGTTTGAGTCTTCGGCAACAAAAATGTTAGATTCAGGGTTATTGACAGCTTCTAAAGATGCTTGTTTTTGTGCATCTTCCATAGCTTTTCGATCTCTCTTTATCTTGCTCTTCCATTGGTCGAATATTAACTTGCTCAGTTCTCACGAGAATAGCCCCATGATTTATTTTAAAACGTACTTTAAATAAAATTATTTTAACTCATTCGTCATTTAAATACAGAGTTTTGAACTGACTACTTCATTAATCATATTCACTTGTGGCAAACGAATCCGTCCATCTGTTTACGATCATTCCGTCTGGTTACTCGCCAGCTTTTCTCGACATAAAAAATACACTTACCTTAGCAACATGCAACACACGGCTAAGGTAAGTGTATTCGGTAAACTGATTTGGCGTCCCAGGGAAGATTCGAACTCCCGACCGACGGCTTAGAAGGCCGCTGCTCTATCCAGCTGAGCTACTGGGACATGTTGAATATCAATGATATCGCATCAGCGACATAATTATATTAACTCATCTAAGAACACTTCGTCAAGACTTTTTTTTTGCTAATTTTTCTTTTTCCATTCCAATTTATGCGCAAAGCCAGGCCATGGTTCCTGCAAAGCCCGGCTCTGCTTCATTTATGCCCAAGATTCCTCATAGCCGCGTGCGGTAATCAACGTCCCGTCCGTTTTATAATAGGTCACTGCCAGCTTTTTGTCGGTTTTCTCCAACACGGCGTAGGTGGCATGTGGAAACCCTCGAGGGTAAGAAATGCTTCCCGGATTGATCAGCAACACCTCGCCCACTTTTTCACAAAATGGAAAGTGGGAATGTCCAAAACAGCCAATCTGCGCTCCCACCTCTTCCGTCCGGTAGCGCATGGGCAATGGCGTCGTTTTCACTTGGTATTTATGACCGTGGGTGATGAAAAAACGCACTCCTTCACCTTCCCAGATTTGTTCTTGGGGAACCTGCTCCCAATCGCAATTCCCACGCACCACGGTGAGCGGCACTTTGGGCAACTCCGCTTCATCCGTACAGAAATCCCCGCAGTGAATCACATGATCGGCTTTGACCCGCTTGACGATTTCGTTTAACAGCTTCGCTTCGCCGTGAGAATCGCTTATGATTAGCACTCTCATCAAGCTCACTCCTCACCGTCAAAATCATATTGAGCCTTCAATAGCTGGATCAGTTTTTCCGTCGCTTTGGCGCGGTGGCTGATCCGGTATTTGCGTTCCTTGGGAAGCTCAGCCATCGTCTTCCCTTCTTCCGGAACATAAAACAGCGGATCATAGCCAAACCCCTCCTGCCCGCGAGGTTGACGCGTGATGACACCGTGACACTCCCCGCGCACCACTTGGCTCTCCTCACCCGGAACAGCCAGCGCCATGGCGCAAACATACTTGCCCTGTCGTTGCTCATCAGGCACCTCGCTCATCTCCGCCAGCAATTTCTCGTTGTTGGCTTCATCTGTCGCACCTTCCCCGGCGTATCGGGCAGAGTAAATACCAGGTGCACCATGCAAAGCGGGGACAACCAACCCAGAATCATCGGAAATGACAGGCGCCTGCAGGGCAGCAGCAATGGTTTCCGCTTTTTTAAGGGCGTTTCCCTCAAAAGTGTCCCGATCTTCCACGATTTCCGGTAATTGCGGAAACTCATCCAATCCTTTTACCCTGAGATGGAGATGATCTTGAAAAAGGTCAGCAAATTGTTTCAACTTACCTTTGTTTTTAGTTGCGATGATGATATAGGGAAACGGCCATCGTTTTTTCACTCGGCGCCACCCTTTCTTCTTTATTTTTATCAAGAAAAAGCCCATGCCCCATGTTCATGGACTCACCCTTGCCGAATGCATGGCCGGAAGCGACCTCTCTCCGCACCACCATGGTGGAACCAATCGCATGTGCCTAACTTTCCTTCTCTTACCTATGCCACGCCGATTGGCCCCACCGCGGTTTGCGAACCTTTTGAGAAACAATCAAACCGCTAGGATTTGCTTGTTTTTTGAGCCCCGATCAACTGCGCGTCTTCTCCCAACAGCTCGCTTTGCAACGCAATCAATTCATCTGTCCCTTTTTTTGCCAATGTCAAAAGCTGGTTCAACTCTTCGGGCGAAAATGGGGCTTCCTCTCCCGTACCTTGCACTTCCACATATTTGCCTTCACCAGTCATAACAATGTTCATGTCGACAATCGCACTGGAATCTTCTTCATAACAAAGATCAAGGCATGGCTGCCCATCGATGATTCCCACACTGGTGGCCGCCAAGAAATCCTTGATCGGTAACACAGGGAGTGTGCCGTTTTTAACAAGGGGAACCAATGCGTCAACCATGGCTATGAACGCGCCGGTAATCGATGCTGTTCTGGTTCCGCCATCCGCTTGAATAACATCACAATCAATCCACAGCGTCCGTTCACCCAACGCGTTCAAATCGACTACGGAGCGCAAAGCCCGGCCGATCAAGCGCTGGATTTCCATGGTGCGGCCACCCAGTTTTCCTTTACTGGCCTCACGGATCGTCCGGGTTTGGGTCGCGCGGGGCAACATAGAATATTCAGCGGTGATCCAACCCTTGCCGGAGTTGCGCAAAAACGGAGGCACGCGATCTTCAACTGTAGCAGTGCACAGTACGCGCGTATCCCCAACAGATATGTAGACAGAGCCTTCCGCGTGTTTGATGTAGTGACGCTCCATCTCTACTTTTCTTAGCTCATCAAGTGCACGTCCATCTACTCTCAATGATGTCCCCTCCTGTGTGAAGTCCCTTAAGTATAGCATACCCGATGTTCAATTTCCGAATGTGAAAACAAAAAAGGAATGACGTTGTGATCATTCCTGTGTAAATCTCTCTGGTTCCTATGTTTTTTTACATCGATTGCGGATTGATTTTTTCCGGCCGCATGACCGGCTTGGTCAAATCCCCTGCGCTCCCGGAGACGCTCACATTTTGTTTGCCGTTGACAGTCAACTTCACTTGCTTTAACCCTGTGTTCTCCGTCAGGGACAGAACCAGCGCACCGACGGCGTCTTTGGAGGCGCGATGATCCGCGCTGTATTGCAACAACTGTTCACCCACATCAGCGACAACCATGTTCTTGTTGACACTCACCTTGTTCACTTGCAATGTTTGATCGATGGCGCTGGAGAGGGAGGATTGTTGACTTGGACCCTTGATTAATTCAGAAAGGGTTGCCTGGGCCACATTTTCCGTCCGATTAACCATCCGGGTGACGGGGACATAATACACCTCATTGTCTGGTGTTTGCCCCAAGAAATAAAGTGTCACGGGCATGCTGTTCGAGATGTCAATCCCTTCAGCCCTTTCCAGGTTGATGCCACGGTTACGGGTGAGACGGAGAGCGGGCGTTTTTTTCTTCGGCATCTCAGCCAGCGGTTTTCCCTCTACCCAGATGTTGACTTCTTTCACTTTTGGGAAACCGGTCAATGTCCAAGTGACCGCACTCAATACCTTTTCTTCCAGGTCGGCGGGATAATTGAGAAATTCTTTCGAAAAATCGACTGTCGCCGTGCCATCTTCAATGTTTAGGGCCTTGATCTTGGTGTTTTTCGGCAATATCGGCTCAAACCCCGCAGGCAGCATTTGTTCACCGGCTTCGCCTTTCACCATCAGACGCATCGCCGCTTTAGCCACTTCCTTGGTAGCCGGCACCTCCACTGTATAGGGTACGACATAGCCGGCATCCGTCAAGAAATAAAGCTCAGTCCCCCGCCCTTTTTTCACCTCAGCCCGCTTGACGACGACCGGTTCAGCATCCAGCTTGGCGTTGGTCGGCGGAGGATCAATCGCTTGGGAAGCGGGTTTGTCCCCCCAAGTACAGCCAGTGAGCATCAACGGCAGAATCAGCCATGCGAACGACCTTTTTATCAGTGAATTCGACATTGCATATCCCTCCAGGACAAGTCATGGTAGTAACATGTATACGGTCTTGGAGGGATTTTAGCACTCTCTTTTCGTAAATATTTGCGCGAATGGCAGGCGTCAGGCTGAAAAATCACCAGGTTTGCGTTTTCATGCCAGCCGCATCGGACTCACTCAGCGTGATCTGCTCCACTTCAATCGGGTAGCCAAACCAATCTTCGGCGATCCGGGCAAACGGTTCAGCTTCTCCGGTAGTGAAGAAACGATGGCGCGGTGCTTTCATCATGGTCAATAACCCCTGATGTTGCAAGATGGTGCTTAGTTCAACCGCAGTTTCTTCTGCCGAACTGATGATATTAACATCCGGCCCCATCGCCTTCTGCACCGCGTCAGCCAACAACGGATAATGGGTGCACCCCAAAATTAACGTGTCCAGCCCTGTTTTATGTAGCGGTTGCAAGGTGTCATGCACAATCCGGTCAGCCAGCTCCGTACGCCGATATCCACTCTCCACCAACGGGACAAAAGCTGGACAGGCCAAGCTGTGCACTGTCAAGTGGGGATGGATGCGGCGGAGGGCTTGCTCATACGCCCCGCTTTCAATCGTTCCTTGCGTTCCGATCACTCCCACCACATGGTTTTGGGTCACTTTGATCGCAGCACGCGCCCCTGGCTCAATCACTCCCAGCACGGGAACAGACACTCTTTCTCTCACTGATTGCAGGGCTGCGGCCGTTGCCGTGTTACAAGCGATGAGGATCGCTTTTAGCGGCTGGCTCATCAAAAACTCGACGATTTCCAGGGTATAACGTCGTACTTCTTCTGTACTGCGCGGTCCATATGGGCAACGCGCGGTATCCCCCACATAATAGATTGTCTCGCGAGGAAGTTGTCTCATCACCTCTCTGGCGACCGTCAAGCCCCCAACTCCCGAATCCAGAATACCAATGGCACGCTCCGTTGCTGAAACTGTCATGTTCACATTCATCCCCAATCATCGCTACACTGTTCTTTTTGCAATAAACAGTATATCGGTTATGTCAAAAGCCTTTTTCAATGAACGCCCCGCCTTACAAGAGCGTGGGAAAACGGGCATCGCATCAAAAAAAATCTCCCTCTTTGGCACAAGAGGGAATGGATTTAAGACTTTTTCATCTCTTCATGCAATACAGACAGATACTTTTTCATATGCAATGCCTCTTCGTCGGACAGATGGGACAAAATCTCGGAAAGATATTGGCGTCGCGTTTTCATCACTTCATCGATAATTTCTCTACCTTTTTCCAACAGATGGATCCGAACGACGCGCCGATCCCGTTCATCCCTCACACGCTCGACCACCCCGTTTTTCTCCATGCGATCAATCAGATCGGTCATTGTGCTGCATGCCAAAAACATCTTCTGGCTCAATTCGCCGATGGTCATGTCGCCGTCTTCATACAGCCACAACAGCGCGTTAAATTGCGGCGGGGTGATCGGAAAATGATTTAAAATGTCTCTGCCTTTTCGCTTCACAATCACGCTGATCTCGCGTAAGAGCCGCTCAATCTCGTTTACCGTTTCTGGTGACAAGGGTTGATGTTTATTCATAAAGCACTCCTTTAAAGCCCCACGTCAAGGGTGTTGACATAAATGTTAGTTGTGAGTGGAGGCAGGTTTGAATCTGCCCCTCGGCCCATCGGCTCTTTCGCTTTCATCGCTGACATCCACTCATCGATTCGCGGCCGTTCAACAATGACACTAAATAGGTTCCATTGACAAAAAGTATATTAAAAAAATGGGCGCGTGACAAATGCGAACAGTTTTTCGCACCGGGATACGGTTCAATGTGCAAAAGCGAAACGATCCTTCCAGACTAATATCGGCTTCTCACATACTTAACCCAATCCCCTTCTGGAATTACCATCCCCCTTTCTTTCAACCCATCCGCATCAACATAGACGTAAGTGTATGCGGTATATTGCCTATCCGGCGACCTCACTGTCACAGTGATCCGCTCATACAGATTATCGGGATGGCCGGTTCCGTGATAATCCTCCAACTGATCAATCCATCTCAACTCTTGATTGGAGACTTGGTACACTTCTCCCCATACGCGTTTGCTACCTGTGACCAATCCCGGATATCCGTAGCCGGTGTCATACAGCGTGCCGCTTATCCAAGCTTTTTCCGCGATCAAGCGTGCCTTGCGCAAAAGGGAAGCATTTCGCATCCCGCGCCGCAAACTGCCGTATACAAATAGCAATATCACTCTCTCTTCACTCCTTTTGACAGTGCTTTCTCAATCTCCCCTGCAAAAAAGGCATCACATCTGCTAAAATGTCTTTTTGTAACCTTGCATCACCCAAGGAGGTTGTATCCACATGAATGATATGCCAAAATTCTTGCAGCGCATCAATCAAGATCTGTGGCTCGTGGAAGATGAGCGGGAAAACATGAAAATCAGTTACCGCATCAAAGACGTGATCTTCTCTTCCCAATCAGAATTCCAACATGTCATGATTTTGGATTCCTATGATTTTGGCCGTATGCTGGTGTTGGATGGGGTCGTACAAACCACTTCTTTGGACGGACACATCTATAACGAAATGATTACACACATTCCATTGTCGATCCATCCCAATCCCGAGCGCGTCCTCATCATCGGCGGTGGCGACTGCGGTGCAGCCCGGGAAGTAGCCAAGTACGACGGGGTCAAACACATCGATATGGTGGAAATCGATGAAATGGTGGTCAAAGTATGCAAAGAGCATCTTCCCGCCGTCTCCGGTAATTTGGCTGATCCGCGGGTTCATTTCATTTATGCCGACGGCATGGTGCATGTGAAAGAAATGAAAAACCATTACGATGTGATCATCGTCGACTCTTCCGATCCCATCGGACCGGCCAAACAATTGTTTGAATATGATTTTTATCGGAACATCCACGATGCATTAAAAGAAGACGGATTAATGGTATGCCAAAGCCAATCTCCACTCTTCCACCGCGAAATCATGGAACAAACCGTGAAACACATCAAACAATTGTTCCCCATCCACAAAATTTACACGGCAACTGTACCAACCTATCCCGGCGGATTTTGGAGTTTCACACTTGGTTCAAAAAAACATCAGGCATTGCCGGAAAAACCATTCGACAAAAAGACCAAGTATGTAAACGACGCGATCTTGCGCACTTGTTTCGAATTGCCAGAGTTCTTACGCACAAAGTAACCGTCGATCCCTGGAGGAACTCGTCCTACTCACCGCGCCTCCAGGGATCAAACCCTCTTTCCAGCAAAACCCTTCCTAAGAAAAAGAAAGAATCATAAATAGATTATATTTTCATAATAGATTCAATTAACAATTAATTTATTATACAATAATATCGCATCACCACACATCTCGCTGAAGGAAGGGGTTTTTGCCATGCGCACGTGGATCGTTCGTGTTGTTGCGACGATGGTGCTCAGTTTACTTTTTGTCCCCCATTCAGCCAACGCCCACGCCGCTTCAAGCAACAAAAAGTATGTGGAGACAACCCGCTTCATCTTCGGCTCTTTCAGCGGCACTCGCACCAAAGGCGGTCGATTGCTACTGGATGCAAACCGGCTTCGACAAGGTACCGATTCAACCGGGCGATACAATCAAGGCACTTATTACTACGGTCAATGGCTTTCTCCAATTTCCCATCACCGTTTCAATGAAGCCATTGTCTCTTGGCAAGCCAACACCCCGGTCAACACTTGGATTGAGGTCGAACTTCGCGCCAAGGTGAATGG
The DNA here is from genome assembly GCF_024927925.1 of Laceyella sacchari. Classification (NCBI taxonomy): domain Bacteria; kingdom Bacillati; phylum Bacillota; class Bacilli; order Caryophanales; family Thermoactinomycetaceae; genus Laceyella; species Laceyella sacchari. The sequence goes on along the minus strand of NZ_CP103866.1, from coordinate 1,133,992 downwards.
TTACTGGACAAAGTGGTATTCCATGGGCGTCTGGCTTGAACACGATCAGCCTTTTAAGCGCCATTCCGTTTCGGGACAAGGGGATGATCACGGTCGCGTCGCCACAGACACACTGATTTTAAAAAGCTCGGCCACAGCTTATCAGACGCGGATCAAGCTGTTTACAACAGACCCTGCAAAGACGCCAAGCTTGCGCGCTTATGGGGTGGCCTTCTCCAATGGACAAGACGAACCTGGCACATTCCCCAGCCGCGGGATAAACAAAGCCTTGGATGTGCCGACACGCTCACAGATGGTCTTCCCAGATGGCGGCGAAGTGTGGTGCTCCCCCACTTCCACGTCCATGGTTATGGCCTATTGGGCAAGGGTGACCGGCCATACGGAATGGGACCAACCCGTTCCCCATGTCGTCAGCAAGGTGTGGGATTATGTATATGACGGAGCGGGCAACTGGCCGTACAACACGGCATATGCTGCATCCCAGGGCTTAGATGCCAAAGTAGTCCGCTTCAGAAGCTTAAGCGAGGTAGAACCTTGGATTCGAGCGGGTATCCCCGTAATTGCCAGCATCGCTTTTGGACCAGGTGAGTTGCCAGGCGCCCCCATCTCCCGTTCCAATGGCCATCTTTTGGTCATCCGTGGCTTCGATCGTGATGGCAATGTGCTCGTCAACGATCCTGCCGGTCCCGCCGATGACCAGGTACGCTTCACCTATGGACGAAAGGAGTTTGAAAGCGCTTTCCTAAAGCATTCCAATGGAACCGCCTATCTCATCCATCCCCACGGATGGAAAACACCATAATCTCATGCCGCTCGTCTCAGAGCGGCATCCTTTTAGCAACGCATCCCTCTCGTCCGGCCATGGATTCAACCATTGACTTTCTCCAATTTTTCCGTGTGTTTCAATTCCGTGACAGCACGGATGCCTGAGGCGAACATGCAAATGCGCATTTCCAATTCAATCTGTTCCAATCGCTGCATCAGCGCATCCAAATCCATGTCTGCGGCCGATTTCAACAACGTTCGTCCAAATCCAGCCAAATCAGCCCCCAACGCAATGGCTTTGGCCGCGTCTACACCATGATGAAGCCCTCCGCTAGCAATAACCGGAACGTCGGGGACGTGGTAGCGCACATCGATGACACACTGCGCTGTGGGAAGCCCCCATTCGCGAAAAGCATCCGCTGCGGCAAAGCGGACCGGGTTATACGATCGATATTTTTCCACTTGGCTCCACGACGTGCCACCAGCGCCGGCCACATCGATAAACGCTATTCCCCGCTCAACTAACGCTTTGGCTAATGAACCGTGAATGCCCCACCCCACTTCTTTCACGCCGACCGGAAACTCCAACTTCCGGCACAGGTGTTCAATCTTTTGCAACAGTCCGCTGAATTGGGTGTCCCCTTCCGGCTGAAATACTTCTTGCAAAGGGTTTAGATGCAACACCAATCCATCCGCCTTAATGAGGTCAACCAAGCGACGGCAATCGTCCACTTGCAATCCTTTGTTCAATTGCACGGCGCCGATATTGGCCAGAATCGGAATGTCCGGGGCGAATTGACGCACTTGAAACGTCTCCAACGCTTCCGCACTCTCCAAAGCAACCCTCATCGAGCCCAGCCCTAACACCCATCCCCGAGCTTGAGCCGCCTGCGCCAACCGGCGGTTGATTTCTCCTGTCTCCTTTGTACCTCCAGTCATGGAGCTAATGAGCAAGGGCGCTTTCACCTGTTTGCCCAAAAAAGATGTCGCCAAAGAAACCGTGTCGAAATCGATCTCCGGCAAGGCTTGGTGCCGAAAACGATACTCTTCAAAGCCGGTGGTGATCGTTTTGCCCGTCACATCTCGCTTTAGCACAATATCGATATGTTCCGCTTTGCGGCGTTTCGTTTCATCAGGCCGCTCAAGCATCGCCTTCATCCTTTCGTCACGCTGTCCGTTATCAATAATATCTCCCACCCGGCCGTTTTTGTATCCTGGCAGGCAGATCATCGCTTGGGCACACGTGCAAAAAAAAAAGCGGCAACGCGCCGAATAACGGTTTTAGAGGCACCGGATAGAATGCCTCAAACGCACTCTAACGCCGATCCGGTACCACATCTGCCTCTTCTTTTCTTCCCCTCACCTGATCGGTGAATATATCGAGTCTTCTCCCTTCGATTCGAACCGTACGGTTATTCAGCCAGGTTCCATCCGGCCAGCATTCATTTTCTTTAATATATATTTCTTTTGAAGGGCGAAAGGGATTCTCATTGCTCGATACTTTCACCCTGGCCAAACACTTGGTCGTGAGGCTGGAAGCATGATTGACGGCGATGGTCAAGCGATACCTGCCGTCCGGGGAATCCACTTCCTTGATCACATCATCATGGGCGATGAGAGTCAACACAAAAAAAGGCTGGGTGAACAGGAACACAGCCCCCATTCCGACCGCCCCCAAGACGGTGATCGCTTTCGTCACCCGCCGATCCCAGTCCTCCGTCCGTTCTTGAATCCATTGGGAGAAAGGAATCCTGAAGCGGTAATCGGCATACCAATATCCCATGAATCCGACCAAAAATAACATTTTCAGCAAGAAATCCCCTTGGTACAAAACCACCAAATAAAAAAGGGACACCACCAGATGCGTCGCCAAGGACAGGATGGCTCGATTGGGACTTAGCTTTAACAGAATCAAGTAGTCGATCCAAAACGTAAGTGGAAATATCACGCCATAGGTAAAGAAAAAATAGGACAGGATGATGACACTCCAGTGAATGGAGTGTCCCGGATATGCGATAATCATCAGACTCAAAACCAGCCACAAGAAAAAGCAAAAGAATCCTTTTCTGATCATATGAAGACCAAAGGATGAAAACCCTTTTGCTTGCCGACTGCTTTGTGTGTAAACTGCCTCCACGGGTCGCCCTCCTTTGACAAAATTGTCCGATCAATCTTCACCATTCACCATTTTTCGCCCCGCAGTTGGCATATTCCTTTTTTTGCAAGTTGCAAATATCTCTGCCGCGTCGGCTGACGGCAAAGAAAAAACCCCTTTGATGCCCTGGGAACGGGACTGAAGGGGTTGTCTCACGCTATCCGTCTCTGCGAAAATATCCCATCACTTCAACGGTCTCCATAACGTTGACAAATGCTTTGGGATCGATTTCTTTGATCAAGCGCTTCACACCCGCCAGTTCGTAGCGGGAAATGATCATGAACAACACTTTCCGCCGTTCACGTGTATAAGCGCCTTCACCATCCATGATCGTAATGCCTCGAACCAATTTAGAAATAAGGTGTTCTCTAACCTTTTCACCGTTATCAGTGATGATCATCAAGGTTAATTTAAGGTGTTTGGTATGAATCGCATCAATAACTTTGCCGGAAACGAAAATAGACAGCATCGTGTACAATGCACTATCCCAATCAAATACAAAGCCAGCCACAAAGATGACAATCGCATTTAACGCAAACATGAGCATTCCCGCCGGAAGCTCTTTTTTTCGCGTCAACATAAAGATGATAATGTCGAATCCACCAGTCGAACCGGAAGATTTAAAAATCAAACCCGTGCCGATCCCGGCCAGCACGCCGCCGAAAACCGAAGACAAAATAGGGTCTGACGAAATCGGCTTGATGGGAATCAACAATAAGGCAATTGATGTGACAGTTACCGAAAAAATCGTGTAAAACATAAACCGCTTGCCCAACTTGCAAAATCCAAGCACCATCAGCGGAAGATTGAGGGCGTAGTTGATAATCCCCGTATTGATTGGCGTAATTAGCGCCAACATCATCGCAATGCCGGCAACGCCGCTACTCAGAATCTTGTGTGGCAGCAAAAACATATTCCAAGCGAAAGCGATCAACACGGACGACAGAAAGATGTTCACGAAATTAATCACACGCAGTTTAACCATATCCACCACTTTTTCCAATCCATTTGTTATCAAATCCATCCATGAGTATACCACCGGCACGGCACCATCGACATGTCACATCGTACACATTTCCGCAGTCATTTCTCTGACACCTTGTATGAATACAGCCACATCTGCGCCGCGCTATACTATCAGGTTTCCTACATGCGTTGCCGGATAAACATGAACACCGCGCTCAACAACAAAGCCCCTCTTTTCCGTTTAGAGGGGCTTTGTTGTTGATGTTAATTGTATTAGAAACTGCTGTAGGGAGCTAAGCCAATCATTCCGCGCCTTCATCCAATTTCATCGTGTAGCAACGCACTGGCTCCCCGCCTTTTGGCCGATATACCGCAAACAAAGCGGTTCGTTGCTCCAACACGCGGCCAGTGGCGAGATAAGCATCCAAATCAAAAGGCAATATCTCCACTACGGCATGCTTATGCAAGTCCCGTTCGTTCAAGCGGATGGAGGCAAATTCGTCCGACAAGCGCCCCGGCTGTTCAGCCGCCTGACGCAACAAGGCGGCATGCGTGGCCTTGTCCATGGTAAAATCCCACCAAACCTTGCGGGGACGTTGTTTGTGGTTCAGGTAATAATCATATTTCATCAAGCCGAGGATTACATCCATCCGCTTGGTTCCGCGCTGTTGCAAAAAATCCCGCAAACGCGTAAACAAATCCTCCAACTGATGGCCGATCTTCCGCCAGCCGCGCGCTTCCCAATAATCACCGAATTCCTGGAAAAAATCAAACGGCGACGGGAATTCATGCCGGATCAAATAACCAATGGTGTGATCCATGCGGTGGGCATTCCAATATTTCTCCAAAACATCCTCAACTCGCTTGATCCGGACAATATCCGAAAACGGCAGGTGATCATTGCCCAAAATTTCATAAGGGGCCCGCTCCATAAAGACGTAATTGTATTTTTCCGCATCATGGCGCAAGCCCGTCCCCCGTAACATCTTCAAGAAACCGAGCTGCAACTCCTCTGGCTCCAAGGCAAACACATCGTTAAAGGTCTTTTTGAATGTGGTGTAATCCTCCAACGGCAACCCCGCAATCAAATCCAAGTGTTGAGCAATCTTGCCACTCTCTTTCACTTTGGTTACCGTCCGGGTGAGTTTGGTGAAATTTTGGCGCCGCTTTACCAGCAAATTGGTAGGATCGTTGGTTGACTGAACACCGATTTCAAACCGGAAGATGCCCGGCGGCGCATGTTCCGCCAAAAAGTCGAGCACTTCCGGGCGCATGATGTCCGCTGTGATCTCAAATTGAAACACGCAGCCTTGATGGTTATCAATCAGGAACTGGAAAATTTCCATCGCATAGTCCCGTTTGATATTAAACGTACGATCCACAAATTTGATCAGCTTGGCACCATGGTTGATCAAGTAAAGCAAGTCTTGTTTGGTACGCTCTATATCGAAATAACGGACACCCACTTCAATGCTGGACAGGCAAAACTGGCAACTAAACGGGCACCCCCGGCTCGTCTCAAAATAGACGACACGATTGGGCAAGTGAGCCACATCCTCCGGGAAGCGATGTGGTGATGGCAAGTGATTCAAGTCTAATTTGGGGCGCGGGGGGTTGATCCGCACCTCATCCCCAGCACGGTAGGCCAAACCCAATACAAAATGGAACTTCTGCTCACCGCTCAATTCGGTCAATAGCTGGTGAAATGTAGCTTCTCCCTCTCCGACGACAATGAAGTCGACTTGGGGCAGACGCTTCATCCAATAATCAGTGTCATAGGAGACCTCTGGCCCTCCCAGTACAATCTTTACATCCGGCTTCACTTTCTTCAGCATGTCGATCACGGTGATCGTCTCTTCTATATTCCAGATGTAACAAGAGAACCCCACCACATCAGGTTGTCGTCCATACAGGTCGGACACAATGTTCATCACTGGGTCCTTGATGGTGTATTCTGCAATCTCAATCTCAAAATCCCGCTCACTGTACGCCTTCAGATAACGCAAGGCCAATGAGGTGTGGATATATTTTGCATTTAATGTAGCCAGCGCGATCTTCATTCGATTCAACCTCATCACTTTGTTCTTAATTCCATTGTCTCCCTGTCTGGAAACAATCCTGCCCCTATTCTACACTGTTCCCAGTCAAAAAGGGAATCTCCAGCCATTTTTCATCATCCGTCCCTGCCATGGAATTTGCAGCAGCATGCACATTGCTAAAGCAGAAATGAAAGGTACGGAGTGAAATCATCCCCTGCCGGTTATGGCAAGGGATTCTTTAATGCCCGAATCACACATCACTTATCTTCTCCCAGTTCCCAATCCTCTCGGGTCAGGGCATAGATGAGGTGATCCTCCCACACTTGATTGATATATAGATATCGTTTGGACAACCCCTCATAACGGAAACCCGTTTTCTCAAGAACTCGACTGGACCGCCGATTTCGCGGCATCACCGCCGCTTGCACCCGGTGCAAATCCACTTCATTGAAGGCGAAACGAAGTACCAGTCGCACCGCTTCGACCATCAACCCTTTTCCTTGTTGCTCCTCGGCGATAAAATAACCCAAAGTGCAGTTTTGCCAAGCTCCGCGCACGACATTGCTCAAATTGACCCTGCCTGTCAATGAGCCCGTCTCATTTAGAAATATGCCAAACCCATACCCTTGATCTTGATCCCACTTCGCTAAATCTTGCTCAATCACTTCCAGTTGTCCGGCCATCGTAAAATAACTATCGGGAAACCTTGGTTCAAACGGCTCCAAATACTGCCGATTGGCCACCCGCAACTGCAACAGCGCTTCAGCATCTTCCCGTTCCAAACGGCGAATCGTGATTCGTTCTGTTGACAGCATGATTTATCTCCGCCCTTTTTTTCGTATATTCCCAATCATAGGGTTTACAGTATAAATGGGAAATGGTGAGATAGTCAAAAAACCCGGGTGCTGGATCAACCCGGGTGTGATGCATAAGCCTAGCTTCATCGGTATGCGTTTTTCACATAATCGGTACTAAATTGGCCCAATCCATCAAAGTAACTATCGGTCAGTCGGGCGGGATCGGTAGCCATCGCCCCACGAGCGACGGAATCATCTTTGTCATCCCATCCCCATGCAGCGTTGGCCGCGTTATCCTTGCCATTGTCTCCGGCAAACGTTCCCCAGCTGGCGAAGGTTTGACTGTCTGAACGGTGATCCCACAATCCCCCGGCTTCAAACGTGTTCACCAACCGATATTTAACATGGCGGTCATTCCCATGTTCCGGCACCTCTGCCACTGAACGGTCCGGATAGTAGATCACACCATCTCCACCCGGGAATTCTCCACCGTTCCACGCTTTTAGTCCATGTCCCTTCGCTTCTTGGAATGTAGCCGGGTGCAACGCTCCATCATAACTTACCATTCGCAATTGGCCGTCAATATTCTCTTCCCCATCGGTAAGCGGACTGCCTGCCGGAGTGAAAGAATAGAAGTTGGTGTGGAAGACGGTGACCATGCCTTCCAATTTGCCATAGGCGCTTCCATCCTTCCGAACAATCGCCATGGCTCCCTCCATATCATTTTCATGTGTGTCCAGCCCGAAATCGGGATAATCCACCCAATCACGTGGATGATAGAAGCTGTAGACGATATACCAGTGTGTGCCAGTCTCCACGACAGAATAGTATACAGTCGCCCGCAGGCGGCTCAGATCATCGTCTTGGTTTTCCCAATTGTTTTTGGCATTCCAATCTCCGTCAAAGTCGACCGCTGTCAAGTAATCAGCGTCCGCATCAGTATCATCCGTATCCTGATAGTGAACAGGAGCCCAGCGATAAGCCAAGTCCAAATCGTCGGCCGCTTTTGCTGGTTGGGGCCATACGGCCGATGTACACACTACCACCGCCGCACAACAAATCCATCTTCTCCATCGGCTAAAAGCCATGTGTTCTCCTCCTCCAAATCAATTGTCGCACTTTTCAATCTTACTAATAAATTCTTATTTCAACAATAAAATATACTATAACCCACAAAAATTAATCCATTCCCAGAAGAACATGATAAACTATTACCGATATTTAGAAGCCTGATCCCATTGACTGCACGATAGATCAAGTTTTTGTTGGAGGTTTTCATGGAGAAAGAAAAGTGGCAAATCCCTTTTGATCACCCAGATGCGGTATCTCTCCTCACTCAACGCTTAAATGAGTTGCTGGCGCCGCATTCTCATCGGCCGCTTCTATGCCTGTGCATCGGAACAGACCGCAGCAGCGGCGACACCTTGGGTCCCTTGGTCGGCACATTGCTAACGGAAGCGCCTTCACCCAACATCCAAATCTGCGGCACGTTGGCCCAACCAGTCCATGCTTTCAGCTTGAATCAAGTAGTCGCGGAAATCACACAACTCCCCAAAACGCCACTCATTATCGCCATCGACGCCAGCTTGGGCAAACAGAAAGAAGTCGGCATGGTTGAAGTTGGGGAAGGTGCGCTTGTTCCGGGAAAAGGCGTCGGCAAACAACTGCCCGCAGTCGGGGACATCCATATCAAGGGCATCGTCAACGCCGCCGGTGCGATGCCCTCTCACATTCTGCAAACCACCCGATTCCATGTAACGTATGAGATGGCAATCAAAATTAGCCGCGCGCTGTTAACCGTGGCCGCAACCCATAGCACGCCACCCATTTGAGGTGGCGTCTGTTCAATCATTTGTCCTCGAGAATATTTCCTGATACATTGAAATTATCAGCTAGTACTTCATGCTTGGCCATGTGCAAACATTCTTTTTAACTATCGTCGAAAACGGAGCGGATGAATGATGAAAAAATGGGAAACTAAGGCGCAATTAATCGATCTTCTATGCGAGCTAGTCCATATTCCAAGCATCACTGGCAGTGCGGGAGAGATTATGCTCCCCCGCTTGGTGACACAACAACTACGATCCCTTGCTTATTTCCAAGCCCACCCCGATCATATCGAAACTCACCCGACCGGCGATGGACGCGAATTTGTGACAGCGCTGGTCAAACATCCAAGCAATGTGAGCAAAACGGTCATCTTGATCAGTCATTTCGATGTTGTGGATGTGATCGATTACGGGATATGGGAACCACATGCGTTTGATCCAAAGACGCTCACTTCCCTGTTTCGCGACAATCGAGAGACCCTGCCCGACACGGTTCGGGCCGACCTCGAAACCGGTCATTGGCTTTTCGGCAGGGGCATCATGGATATGAAATGCGGCTTGGCCTTGCACATGGCCATGATTGAACAAGCTTGCCATCAAGCTTTTGACGGCAACGTATTGTTGTTGACCGTGCCTGATGAGGAGATCAATTCGGTTGGGATGCGGGCGGCAGTTCCCAAACTTTTGGAATTGGCTGAACGACATGGGCTCGTTTACCGCGCTGTCCTAAACTCCGAACCCATGTTCACTCGCTATCCCGGCGATGAAACAAACTATATTTACACCGGCTCCATTGGCAAAGTGTTGCCAGGATTCCTGTGTTATGGCAAAGAAACCCATGTCGGTGAACCCTTTGCTGGGTTAAACGCCAACTTCATGGCCTCCAAACTCACCAACGCTCTGGAGTTGAACACCGACTTTTGCGAAAGAATCGGAGAGGAAGTGACACCTCCCCCAACCAACCAGATGCAAACGGATTTGAAAAAAGATTACTCCGTTCAAATCCCGCACCGAGCAGTCACGTTATTTAATCTGTTCTTATATGATAAAGGCATTGATGAACGCGTCACACAATTACTCTCTCTCGCCCGGGAAGTGGCGGCAGAGATCAAAGAAAACGTACTCATGCAGGCGCAGCGGTATGGCACGTTCACACCGGCAGAAACGGATATAAGCGTGCTCACTTATGAACAACTGTATGCCTATGCGGCGCGCACGCACGGCCAGGAACGCGTGGAACAAATCCTGCAAGAAGCATTACGCCGAAGCGATCCGGGAGACCAACGCCAAACCACGATCAACCTGGTTGATGAACTGGCTATTTTGTGCAAAGAAATGGCTCCCATGATCGTGTTGTTTTTCTCTCCTCCGTATTATCCGGCAGTAAACAAGAGCGACCATCCCTTGATCAAGCGAGTTGTTGCTCATATGATCGACACCGCCCAGAAGACGCATGGAGTGACGCTGAAACACCAGCATTATTTCGGAGGAATTTCTGACCTGAGTTATGTCGGATTGCAAAGACCCTTGTCCACCCTGCTCCCGCTGGTGAACAACATGCCCCTGTGGGAGCGCGGCTATGATATTCCGCTGGGCGCGTTGCAACAACTCGATGTGCCAGTGCTAAACTTTGGCCCTGTCGGCAGGGACGCCCATCAATGGACAGAGCGGCTCAATGTCGATTTTGCATTCGGTCCAATGATGGAATGGTTACCTGAATGTATTCAACAACTTCTAGCCGATGAATAACCACTTGCCTCACATCACTCTGAAAAAACAAGCGGTCAGCCATGGCTGACCGCTTGTTTTCAATATTCCCCTTTATCCACGATTTCGCCCAAATGTCGGGACATCAAATACTCCGTCGCCGCTTGCACATCCCTTGTCAAAAACGGGGGCTTGCCCGGCTCATATATAATCCATCCCAGCAGTTCCACATCGGCCACATAACGATCAATCGTAAACGGACCATAATGAACGGGCTCACCGATCTCAATCCATTCCAAGCTCCATTTTCTCATCGGCGCCAACTCCGTACACCCTTTTACAATATTTGACGGAACACCTTCCTGTTTTGTTTCATTTATCGCAAAAAAATCCTTATTTTTTATCTGTTGTTACCAGGGTGTATCTGATGAATAGGCCAGCGGCTTCAAAACCATTTCTCATTCGCTTCACGCGTGGCGAAGCGCTCATCTAGAAAAGGTTTTTCCGCCGCTTCTTCCTCACCAACTTGATTGATTTGCCAGACACACCCTAGTGAGGGTTGGGCGCAATCTCATTTAATTTGATTCAAATCATATGGCGTTTCTTGGTATACGTAATAATTGAGCCAATTTGAGAACAACAAATTGCCATGGGCGCGCCAACGTTGCAACGGTTGCTGGTTGGGATCATCCTGTGGGAAATAATGTTTTGGAAGCGGCACCTCGATCCCTTTGGCCCGGTCGCGTTCATACTCTTCTTTCAATGTGTACAGTTCATATTCCGAGTGGCCCGTCACAAAAATCTGGCGTCCATCTTTGCTGATTATGATATAAACACCTGCTTCTGGGGATTCAGCCAAGATCTCCAACTCCTCGACCTTCTCGATCTCCTCTCTGCGCACCTCGGACAAACGGGAATGCGGCGCATAGAAACAATCGTCAAACCCGCGCAACAGCTTCGTATTTTGTTTACATATCACATGTTCAAACACACCAAAACACTTTTCCTGCAGTCGGTGTTTGGGGATGCCGTAATGATGGTACAAGGCGGCATGTGCTCCCCAACAGATGTGCAAAGTGGATGTTACATGATGCAGTTTCCAATCCATAATCTGCCGCAACTCGTCCCAATAGTTGACCTCTTCGTAATCCAAATGGCCGACAGGAGCGCCCGTGATGATCATGCCATCGTATTTTTGGTGTCGAATTTCATCAAATGTCTTATAAAACATGGCCAAATGTTCCGGCGGAGTATGCCGGGTGGTGTGCGTCTTCGGATGAATCAGGTCAATCTCCACTTGCAGGGGCGAATTCCCCAAAAGGCGCAGGATCTGGGTTTCAGTTGTGATCTTGATAGGCATCATGTTCAAAATGACGATTTTCAACGGGCGAATATCCTGACGAAAGGCATCCCGCTCCCCCATGACAAAGATGTTTTCCTGATTGAGAATATCGATTGCCGGCAATTTATCCGGAATTTTGATCGGCACCAGCCTCTCCCCCCGTTTCTCCTCGAGCGCACTCTTTTCCTTGCTCGTGGGAAATTTTTTGTTATTTAAACTTGTAAACCAACATACCGCCTAACGCAAGAGGAATGAATAGATTGCGAATATTGAGAAACGATTCATAATTCGCTGAAGCAGATAACCAAAAATTAACTCCTCATCTCCGCCACGGAAAGTCAACCAGACTCCCCCCCATTCTCTTCTTCTGACCACCTTCACGGTGTATAATCGAGCATACGAGCGTCATTCCACTTCAGGAGGAACTCAACTATGAATCATCTCATCGAATTATTGCAAGCAATCCCCTTGTTTCAGGGCCTCACGGAAGCAGAGTTGGAAAAACTGTTGGAAATCGTAGACATCCGCCACTGCCACAAGAAAGAAGTCATCTTCAGAGAAGGTGCTGCGAAAACGGCGATTTACATCATTCAAAGCGGCATGGTGAAAACATACAAAACGGACGACCAAGGGCATGAGCAAATTGTTTGTTTGCTCAAACAGGGGGATATGTTTCCCCACACCGGCTTCTTCAACCAGCTCCCTTACCCAGCAACGGCTGAAACCATTGATCATACCGTGCTGATCTCCATCCCGGTGGCACCGTTTGAACAGGTCATGCTGTCTAATCCCACCATGGCAGTCAAGGTCATGCGGGTGATGGGTAACAAAATATTGGATCTACAAAAACAATTGCACGAGTATGTCGGCCATGATGTACAACAGCGTGCGGTCACCTTTTTGTTGGATCTGGCGGACAAATACGGTGAAAATCAAGATGGCGCGATCCAGATCAACATTCCACTCACCCATCAGGACTTTGCCAGCGCCATCGGCACTACCCGTGAAACGGTCAGCCGGCTTTTGAGTCAACTTCGCAAACAAGGGTTGCTCCGTATGGGTCGGAATCAGTTTGTCATCCTGGACCTGGATGCTTTGCGCCATTGGGCAGGTTCTTAAACGATCCGGATGTGCTGTTCACCTCTTGTTCACACGATTTGTGATATCTATCACATACTTTCCCGGCAAATCCCTTTACCATGAAAGGAGAGCACACATCAGAAGAGAGGGATTTCCATGTTACAGAAGGAAACGATTCGACTGATTCAAGAATCTGTCCCTTTATTACGTGAATACGGGCACAAAATCACCGCCAACTTTTACAAACGTCTGTTCAACGAACATCCCGAATTACTGAATATCTTCAACCACGCCAATCAACATAAAGGCCACCAACCACAAGCCTTGGCCAATGCTGTCTATGCTGCGGCCGCGAACATCACACAATTGGAACAAATTCTGCCGACAGTGAAACACATTGCCCATAAACATCGGAGCATCGGGGTGCTACCGGAGCATTATCCCATCGTCGGCCAAAATTTGCTGTTAGCCATGCGCGACGTGTTACAAGACAAACTGACAGAACCGATGCTGAACGCTTGGCAAGAGACGTACGGGGTCATCGCTGACCTCTTTATCCAAATGGAAGAAGAATTGTATCAGCAAGCAGAACAGCAACCCGGTGGCTGGCGTGGATTCCGGGATTTGGTCGTAACCAAAAAAGTGCGCGAAAGCGAGCACATCACGTCCTTTTATTTGGAGCCAAAAGACGGCCAACCGCTGCCCACCTTCCTGCCGGGCCAATATATTAGTGTCAAAGTAGAGATTCCAAGCGATCCCTACACACACATCCGGCAATACAGCCTTTCTGACGACCCCAATGCGTCACATTACCGCATCACGGTGAAGAGGGAAGAGAAAGGCAAAGTATCAACTTATCTCCATCAAGAAATCGAAGAAGGAAGTGTGCTGTCCGTCAGCGCACCAGCCGGTGTGTTTACACTGGAGCAAACCGACTCCCCTGTCATCTTGCTTAGCGCCGGCGTAGGCTTGACACCGATGTTGAGCATGCTTAAAGCATTAGCCCAATCTCCCTCTACGCAGCGAGTCATCCATATTCACGCCACGCGCAACAGCCAAACACATGCACTGCGGGAAGAGGTACTCCGCATCGCCAACAGCCATGCCCATATCGAAAACTATTTCTGCTATTCTCAACCTACGGACACGGATCGGTTGAACCGGCTATATGACAAAGAAGGGCTCATTGACGCTGAGTGGCTGAAAACGGTATTGCCTTCCACTGGTCATTTCTATTTGTGCGGGCCGTCGGCGTTCATGCGCGATTGCTACCAAGCACTTCTGTCACTGGGCATTGATCCAGCCGCGATCCATCATGAAATTTTCGGTCCAGCCGGAGCATGGACCCCGCCTGCTGCTGCACGGATGGGAGCAACGCAATAAATGCGGTCGGGAACTGACTGCTCCCATCTGCCAACATGACCCTGTTTTCTCCTTGCTATGCCACACACACTTGCATCGTCCTTGGCTATGCCCGAACGCATGGCCAAGGACGTTTTGTGTTAGCTATCAACAGCAAATCTCGCTGATGCCCGAATCGTCGATATCTACTATATAGCCTGAGACGCATACTTGCTGAGAATTGGCTTGCGAGTTGGAATCGATTCTTTCTTATTGGCCCATTGGTCGCTTTCAACAGGAAAAGCCTCTTTTTGCAAAACCTTGCTTCATTAGTAATTTGTCTGTCGATATATTGTTTGCTCTACAAACATGTTTACATAGATTTTGAACCAGAAGCACCCCTTGCCCGCATCACTTTCCTCTCCCCCCTGCTTTTTTTGGTGTTTGATCGCGTTTTGAGCGTGACATCATCATCATCGTCCTCATCATCCAGGATGGTTTGATTCGTTTCCTCCTCCGTTTGTTTTTCCTCTGACACGACCGCTGGCTCCCGCTTCATTTCAGCGACTCGTTTGCGCAGCGTCTCTATTTGCTCTTCTTTTTGATCTAGCTCTTTCTCCAACTGCTCCAGCTGCGCTTCCATTTTCATTGCTTTGTCTTGTTCATAACGCAATCGGGTATAGCTTGGCCCAATGATTCCCGACTAAATGACCGCAAGGATGAAAATGGCTACATTCCACTTCCTCCGACCCAGGTCTATTCGCCGCTTCCCCAAGGGGATAATCAGCTTCCGATGCCAGCGGCTCGGGTAAACCATGCCAATCAAAGTGTACAACCCCACACACGCAAGAACAAATTCCATTAGCGGCTTCCCAAATGTCCAAAATGCAGACAAAGCAACCCGGAAAGTATTGGCCCAGGGTAAAAACGCATCTCCGTCCCAACAGCTCGGCCCTGCTTGGTCTGAATTTTCATTTACCCGAAAATGAAAAAATCAACTCTTTATCCATTCACAATAAACCATTTATTTAAGGCTATTTTTCATGTCTATTGGTTCACGAAAGCTTTGTTTCGTAAACCATTTATTTTTAAAGCGCATGTGATGCTGTATTCTGCACACAAAATTTCCTTTTCGCACCCGCCAAACTGACTACTTGCCTGGGTACACCTCTTCGCAAAACTTAGCCTCTGTTCAGCTTTGATTCATCTGCCATTCAGCTTTAAAGAGATAAAATTGAATGGAATCATCAAGCAATAGGTGGCACCACTGTAAAGAAACGTTTATGGCGGGCATTGCGCAAATCATTCCCAATGACGCTTCGTTGGTTATGGCGCTGATTTCTCTCTTATATGGAGAGTTAAACTGGTCTTTGGACAATGGTGTTGGTCATCATGAACCTCGTGCTCTTGTGGATGGGCCGACGGAAACTGTTAATGTTTTTTTGGAAAAACATCCCTGCGGATCAAGCATCAGAGAAAAGAAGGGAAGTAGCATAACTCCATTTATCACGAACGCACTAATTATTCTGTGTGTGGTGATCACCTTTTTTACTTGGTCAAAGATGATGTAGAAGAAAAGAAGAAAACCAAATCCTGAACCCTCGGGTATACTTACCAAAAGAAAAGAATCCCCAGCCGATTCAACAGCTGGGGATGCATGCTTCACATTAAAATTTGAAATGGTCGGGATGTTGCCCAAAGCGGTGATTTTGATTTAATCCATCCAGTCGCGCCATATCCTCAGGCGAAATCTCGAAGTCAAAAATATCCGCGTTTTCCTCAATCCGACTTGGTGTAACAGACTTGGGGATGGTCACCACTCCATGCTGTAAATCCCAACGCAATACCAATTGCGCCGGCGTCTTGCCATATTTTTGGGCCAACTCCACAATCACCGGCTGATTCACAACATTGCCGCGCATCAACGGACTCCATGCTTCCAACTGAATCTTCTCCCTCTCACAAAAGGCGCGCAACTCCTCCTGTGTCAACAAAGGATGGAATTCCACCTGATTGACTGCTGGCGGCACTTCACAGGCAGCCAGCAACTCCTGCAAATGATGCGTTTGAAAATTGCTTACGCCGATTGCGCGCACCCAGCCATCCCGGTACAACTTTTCCAAGGCCCGCCATGTATCCCGGAACATCCCCGGCACCGGCCAATGAATAAGATACAGATCGAGGTAGTCCAAGCCCAACTTTTTGCGGCTACGGTCAAAGGCAGCCAGCGTGGCTTCATACCCTTGATCCGTGTTCCACACTTTGGTGGTGACAAACAGTTTATCCCTTGCGATCCCCGATTGTTTGAGCGCATGGCCCACGCCGGTTTCATTATGGTAGAAAGCCGCCGTATCCACACTGCGATAGCCTGCTTGAAGAGCCGTTTCCACCGCCTGCTCCACTTCTTTGCCTTCTTGTGCCTTATACACCCCCAAACCCAACCAAGGCATTTCCACCCCGTTGTTTAGCAAAACACAATCCGTAATTTGACGCACCATCCTTCTACTTCCTTTCCATTCTTCTGATTTATTCCGGTTCACCCACCAGGGATGGCAAGCAAGTACATTATACCTACCCTCCCCTGCCCATGAAAGGCGCACCGCAAGCACGATTGTGCGTTAACGCTCATCCCGGCAAGTTTCCACGCTTATATTGGTCTAGGCAACTTTTGCAGATGCATGCCTTGTTTTTGTACGCTGATGGTACCTGTTCGAGCAGACCCGCAGGAAACGCTTCTATTCTACACCAACAGTCACCGATGCGCTGCTCCGCCAGATTGCCGCACTGGTTGTGTTTGCCGCACAGCGGACAAGTTGCCGGATTCACACCGCCCATTTCTCCCCATCCCTTCTTATCTTTTCACATCGCATAAAGTTACTGCCTTCAACCTGTCACACAATATTTTGCAACTATTTCAGAATAAGACACGTCACAATTGAGCAACAACCTAATCACATTAAAAGAAAAACCGGAGGAAACAAACATGCATTCAGGTAAGCGCCGATCTCAAGCACTCTTGTTCGGCCTGGCTTTCACCCTATTGGTCGGTTGCAGCTCGCATAGCATACAGATGGACACCAGCCAACCGCTCCAACACACATCTGGCAGCATGGCAAACCACTCGTTCGACAAGACGGCGGCCAACAACGCTTCCACCACCTCCAACCAATTGCCATCGACGCAAAAAATGAGCAAAAAAATGATCTACACCGCGCGCATCAACTTGACTGTGCCCAATTACAAGGACACAAAAACCAAGCTGGAAGCGCTGGTGGAGCAACATGGCGGTTACATGATAAACAGCTCGGAAAGATCGAGCCACACGATCCGGGGCGACTTCACCTACCGTATTCCACAAGCGCAGTTTGACCCATTTATCAAGGAGATACCCAAATTGACAAAGGCCCCCTCTCCTTCCATTCAAATCAATGGAAATGATGTCTCCGAAGAAATGGTGGATCTAGCTTCGCGGCTGAAAGCGAAACAAGTGATGGAAAACCGTTTACTTGATTTCATGAATAAGGCTACCAAAACAAGTGATTTACTTAGCATCTCCACCCAATTGAATCAAACTCAAGAAGAAATCGAACAAATCAAAGGACGGTTAAACTATTTAAACAACAAAGTGGATTTTTCCACCGTCCACCTCACCATCGAGCAAGCGGTCGTCTCACCCACCGCATCCAACCCATCTTTGGGCAAACAGATGGCTGAAGCGTTTTCGCTAAGCATCGCCCGACTAAAGGCATTTGGAGAAAACTTGCTCATTTTCCTTGCTGCTGCTTTACCCATCTTGTTTGTCTTGGGAGTGATTACGGTTCCGGTGATTTGGTTGGTGCGCCGAATGAAAAAGAAAAATAACCAGCCGACCCCACCCCCTGCTTCAGATTCATCCTATTAACAGGCGGCATAGGTACGCATGGTGTCGGTCAGCAATGCAAAAGAGCGGGACACGTAATGTAGCCCGGCTTTTTGCGTCTTGTGGGAATGCCAAATCAAGTCCTTACTCGCCGGACACCATCTTCCATCCTTTTTCCTTTCTCGCCAATTTTATATACAATGGGTAGGTTGAAGGGGAATCAAAGAAAAAGTGGTAATTAGTACAAGACAAGCTGTGAAAGGATGGAGATGGCAGTGGCGACCAGATCAAATGAAGAATTGCAGTTATTGAGCATTCCTTTTCGGAGCAGACTGAACCAATTTATGAGCAGTCTGACCAAAAAGCGGATTGTGTTGAATTGGCACAAGGACAAAGAGCGCATAAAGCGCAAACTGTATAAGGATGATGTGGACTGTGACACCCAGTTCCTGTTGTGCTTGGCCGATTATTATCATGAGATTAAACCCATTTTGCTGCAATCTTACCGGGAGGAATATCCCGAAGAACCGCCCACGCCAGCCAAATTGAAAGAATGGATGGAGGACTGCGCCATCGCTTCCAGCGTACTTGGCCACAAAAAAGCCCGCAATGTGTGGTTGGAAATCATCCGTGTTTTTGAATGGTTGATGGAAGCCAACCTGATCCCGATGAATGAAAAAAACGTATTGATATAAAAAGGCTGAGGATCCCCCTCAGCCTAATAACCGGCCACCCCATCAGCGTTTCCGTTTTCCCCGATTGGCCAACTGGATGGCTTCAAGAATTTTGCGCTGATATTCATCCTCTTCGGATTGGCGCGCTTCTTGAAGCCGTTTCGCTTCTGCTTGCAACCGCTTTCTCTTTCTGTCTAAAATTTCAAGATACTTTTGATCAAAATCATCCCCGCTGTACCCCGCAAACAGGGACATTTTGCTCGCATCACTTTGCTTTCTCCTCTGCTGCTGATTCCCACTAAACAATCCCATGTCAAGCCCCCCATCATTTTTTCTGTTTGGGGTGTGTAATATGATCATGATTATTTCCTATATGACGGAATGATCGTTCAATTCATTCCCTTCCCTTCTTACTATGCGATAAACGACCAGCGCAATTCAATAGGCTTGCACAAATGACATGGATCATTCACCGTTTTGCCCTAGTAGCGCCAAAAAACGTTTTTTCATCAGACAAATAATTCAATTGCTTGTTGCAATTTAGTATTCTTAAGCATAGAGATCATATCTGACAAAAGAATAAAGATATGTAATCCACATCGAGCAACTAGGGCGTGTCTGGTGAATGATTAATTGAGCCACATGATCAAGGAAATCAAGGTAATGGCGGCACAAAAATAAACCGCCCGTTTTTCATAACGAGTGGCGAAGCCACGCCATTGCTTCAGGCGGTTAATACAGCGTTCAATCACGTTTCGGCGTGAATATTGTTCTTTGTTGAAGGTCAGAGGACGCCCCGGCTTTTTGGCCCGACGCTCCGCCTGATCTCTGCGTTCGGGGATGGTATGGGAAATCCCACGTTTTTGAAGAAATCGACGACAAGACGGATAACTGTAGCCGCGATCGGCAATCAGATGATCCGGCCTCTTGCGAGGCCTTCCTTTTCCCAAACAGGGAACGGAAATGGAATCGAGTAATGCTTGTAATTGGGTACAGTCATGCTGTTGACCGGGAGTGATTGTAAAAGCAAGCGGTCGACCTTTTCCGTCACAAGCAAGATGGATTTTGGTCGTCAGACCTCCGCGGCTTCGTCCGAGTGCCTCATTCTGGAAGCGAGGGTCCCCCTTTTTTCGGCGCGCCTGCGGCGTGCTGATGAGCTCGGACAATCGTGCTGTCAACGAAAACAACCCAATCGACATCGGAAACGGCGTGGGAGTAAGTCTGAACATGCTTAAGCAAGCGATCCCACGTCCCATCCTTTTGCCAACGTGTAAAACGATAGTAGCAAGTTTTCCAAGAACCATAACGTGCAGGCAGATCCCGCCAGGGAGCTCCCGTCCCAAACTTCCACAGGATTCCGTTCAAAATGGTTCGGTGGTCTTTCCACTGTCCGCCTCGTTTCCCATTCGAAGGCAATAAAGGCTCGATCTTTTCCCAAGCCTCATCTGTAATCTCATAACGCCGTCTCATCATGATGTCTCCTTGCTTTTGTTGTTATGAACATTCTAACAGGAAATCATGATGGATTCACCAGACACGCCCTAGACAAATGGGAGGATTCGCAATGGTAAAAAAGACATTATGGGGATTGGCTTTATTCAGTTCCCTGGTCTTGCTGTGTTTTGGCGCGTTTTTGTTGTATGTGACGCTGACCGATTATGAACCTGAACCGATCCTGCCTCTCACCGTCAACAATAACGCGAGCCAGAAATTGACTACTGGTATCCCGTTCACGGTGACAACGTTTAACATCGGCTACGCCGGTTTGGACAAAGACCAAGACTTCTTCATGGATGGAGGAACCCGCTCCCGTGCCGCCAGTAAAGAGCAAACTACAAAAAACTTAAACAAGATCCTTGCCTTTTTGAAAAAAGAAGCTTCTTCGTTCTATCTATTGCAAGAGGTGGATGTGGACTCGTCCCGAAGCTATCATATCAACCAACCGGCCGCCATGCGGCAACATCTTCCGGACTATGGATTGGTGTTTGCCCAAAATTATTTGGTGCCATGGGTGCCAATACCCATCTTCGACCCCATGGGTTCTGTCAACGGGGGACTGGTCACCTTATCCAAGTATCAGTTGAAGCAAAGCACCCGCTTCTCCCTGTATGGCAAGGAAGATTGGCCACAGCAACCATTTGACTTGGACCGGTGTATTATGGAAAATCGGATCCCCTTACAAAATGGGAAAGAATTGATCCTAGTTAACCTGCATCTGTCTGCCTTTGACAAAGGCGGAAAAGTCAGAAAGCAACAACTGGCCTTTTTGAAAGAATTTATGCAACGCCACGTGCAAGCAGGAAACTATTTGATTCTGGGCGGAGACTGGAACCACCTGATCCCTGGCACGGACCCAAAACGATTTAAAGCGAAAGAATCTTGGCCTGAGTGGATACAAACGATCCCGCCCGACTTTCTGCCCAAAGGGTTTACTTGGGTGGCAGATGGCAGTGTTCCCACATCCAGAACGTTGGCACTCCCTTTTAAACAGGGAATCAACTTTCAGTCCAACATCGACGGTTTCTTGGTCTCCTCCAATGTAGAAGTGAAACGTGTATATGGCCATTCGCTTCAATTTGAATACAGTGACCATAATCCCGTTACCGCCGAATTTGTATTAAAATAACAAGCATGAAAAAAGCCGCCGGCCCGCCTGATTGGCGGATGTCAGCGGCTTTGTCCTGCCTATGTCACTGCGGCAATGCAATTTCCACCTTTTTGGTGGTCACATGACCCACAGCATCTTTCACTCGAAGGGTGACCGAATTTTTGCCGGGTTTCAATTGGCCCTTTGTAAACGCATGATGGAACTCAAATAATCCATCTTCAACATAGTTCAAATCTTCGATAATCTGCCAATCTTTCTCTCCAGCGAGACGCCAGCTCACCTCTTCCAGCCAAGCTTCTTTCACTTTGCCTGACAGTTGATCAACGTCGGCTGTTAATTCGGTGATAACCGGGGCTTTGGTGTCGATGAGGACGAAGAAGTTGGCTTCTGCTTTTTTCCCCAAGTATTCACATTCGACGATAATCACGTAATCTCCATCAGGTAACTTCTTCCCTTTGCTGTCTTTCCCATCCCACATCCAATCCGTGTAGCCAGCGGCCGGATTGTTGGTTTGATATAGCAGATACTTTTTCCCGCCTTCCGAGCTTTCGGCGGTGATTTTCAACGAAGATGGCACCACAGCCAAATAGTACGTCAAGAGCGTAAATTTGTGTTCATCTTTGCCGTCGGGTGAGATGATGTATGCAGATTGTCCCAAACTGGTGATGACTTCATAGCCCTTCGGTTCATTCAAAGCGATAAAGGGAACCTTCAATTCTTGTTTTCCATCTTTCAAAAATACGGCTCCCGTGTAAATCCCGCGGGGCAAAGATGTGTTAAAGCTCATCGTCACCGGCACCTGCCCCTGTGATTTAGCACCGACTACTAGGGTGGACGGAACAGTCACGCGAATTCCTTTTTTGCCATTGTCTAGCTCCGCTCGTACGGCATAGCGTTTCGCTTTGCCAGACAGGTTTTCTACCCGTAAGGTTCGATCGATCTTCTTCACCCCAGTTTTGGGTTGTAACAAACCAAAGCTGAGGCGGTTTGAAACGACCAGGGATTGTGTAGTGATCGCCTTGGGCAAATCAATACGCCCAGCTCCCTGCGAAATGGGGGAATACTCTTTCTTCTCCGTATCCTTCAGCTTGACCGCCGTATTAGACAAGGCCGATTTTACTTGTTCCGGATTCCAGTCGGGATGCTTCTGCAAAAGCAATGCGGCAGCTCCAGCCACGTGCGGGGTAGCCATGCTTGTTCCGCTCATTTTTCCATATCCCGTTTTCTCTAAGGAACGGGGCAAGGTGCTTACAATGTCGACACCGGGTGCTGTCACATCCGGCTTAACATCCCAGATGCCATTGGCCGGTCCGCGTGAACTGAAGTCGACCATTTTTTCCCGTTTGACTGAGCTGAGCTTGATCTCTGTTTTGCCAGCAGCTAGCTGATTCTTGATGTGGGTACCAAAATCGCCGGAAATCGTCACGATTGGCACAAAGCGCTTTGTGTCCGGTTCGTCATTTTCATTTGTTTCCATCGGGATGGCAAACCAGTCACCTTTGAGGTGATTATAGATGATTACAGCCATCGCTCCAGCTCGTTTGGCGTTTTCGGCAACCTCCTGTACATCATCACCGCTCCGTTGAACCAATGCGATCTTGCCTTTGGCATCGTTTTTTTTGAAGTCAGACTTTTTACCTTTTCCTGCATCTACCAGCTGATAAGTTCCCTTCAATGGAAATTGGGGCGATGAAGTGATTAAATTGGTCTCCATTTTCTTGTTGTCCCCGACTACCTGCACAACCGGGGAAGGAATAATCTTCGTTGAAGCCCCGACGGAGATGATATTGGGGGATGCGGCAGGTGCTCCGACACTCCAGGTTGCGGGACCCGCATTGCCGTTGGCAACAACAACCACAATCCCTTTTTTGACCGCCCGTTCAAGGGATTGAGAGACAGCTTCATCCGGCACATTGACATCCATCCCCAAAGAGAGGTTCATCACATCGGCTCGGTCTTTGACCGCTTGCTCGATCCCACTGATAACCCAGTCCGTGGTTCCACCGCCATGCGCCCCCAATACCCGGTAAGCCAACAGGGATGCTTCGGGAGCCACCCCTTTGATTTTTCCGTTGGCCGCGATGGTCCCGGCGACATGGGTGCCATGCCCCACTTCATCCTGCGGAATCTTGTCATTTTCTACAAAGTCATATCCGCCAATCATATTCTTTTTCAGATCAGGGTGATTCATATCCACGCCCGAATCGATGACAGCAACTTTGATGCCTTTGCCGGTAACCGCCTGTTTTCGGCCATCGCGCATCTTCCAAACATCCGGTGCTCCGATCAGCGGGGCGCTTTTAGACATCAAGGCTTTGTAAGTACGTATAGGGTGGATGCGTTTCACACCGGGCAAAGCCGCCACTTTTTGTAAATCATCCCCTTTGAGGGTGACAGCCATACCTGAGAAAACCGTATCATAGGTACGTTTCACCCGCAGGCCCGGAGAGCGTTCTTTCATTTCTGCAATCAACTGCTTTTGTTTTTGGCCCAAGTATTTGCGATATTCCCCTTCGTTTTTCAGCGGCCCCTTCTTGGTTTTAGACAAAGAACTGTACACCACGGTTGGCGCTTCGCTCATCTCAATGATGACAGAAGCTTGTTTCCCTTTGCTGGCAACAACACCCGGCGCCAACTTGTTTTTTTGCGCAGTTGCCGCAACATGAGGAGTAGGCGATGCGGCAACAGCCGGACTCCCCCATCCTCCCGTTCCCAGCACAAGAGAGGCACACAATACATAAGGGATAAGCTTTTTCATAGTGAATCCCCTCCATATAATCAAACATTTTAATAAAATGAAAATGTTCATCCTACAGACAATTAATTCACCTTTTCCCTTTAATCACCACCATTATAAAATTTTTAAATTTAAATTAAGTATAAATCTATACCCGAGAAAAGTTGTTTCGAAATCGTTACATAAATGCTACGAAAGTTTGCCGTTAACAAATTTGTCGTTTTTTTCCTTCCTGACTCCCCAAACAGTCATAAGAACACCCCCGCCATGTATCGTTGACGGGGGTGGGTAACACGTCCTGTAAGCCAATGGAGGTACCGCTTCTATCAGACTCTTTGCGGAAATGATAGTACCGCCGGATCGACTTTGGGCACCAGTCCTTCTTGTGCGGCCCGGCCAAGCAAAGCATTGGTTGCTGCATATCCGGTCTCGCCCAAATTGGCCGTGTATTCATTTACATATAGATTGATGTGCGCTTGGGCCACTTCCGGATCCAACTCTTGAGCGTGGCGCAACACATACTCCCGTGAAGCGTCGGGGTGCGCCCAGCCATATGCGACCGACGCGCGGATCCAGCCTGCGATGGCCTCAACGTCGAGAGAGCGCCGGGCGATAATCGCCCCCAGCGGAATCGGCAAGCCCGTGTCTTCCTCCCACCATTGCCCCAAGTCGACCACCTGTTTCAAACCATATGACGGGTAAGTAAAACGGGCTTCATGTATCACCAAGCCAGCATCGACTGCGCCGTCACGCACTGCCGGCATAATTTCATGAAACGGCATGACTACAATCTCACCCACGCCTCCGGGCACCTGTTGCGCCGCCCATAGCCGAAACAAAAGATAAGCGGTTGAACGCTCACTGGGAACAGCCACCCTACGTCCTGACAACATCTCTGGCTGACAGGCATCTTCTTCACCAGCCGTCAACACCAATGGCCCGCAACCCCTTCCCAGGGCCCCCCCGCATGGCAACAAAACGTATTCTGACATCACCCACGGCAAAGCCGCACACGATATTTTCAACACATCCGGTCCGCCCGGCTCGGCGGCTAACCCGTTGGTGATGTCAATATCGGCATACGTGACGTCTAATTGCGGCGCGCCTGGCACGAATCCATGCACCCAGGCGTGAAATACAAATGTGTCATTGGGACAAGGAGAAAAAGCGATCTTCATGTCAACACCTCCCGTAGTACTGAGCTGGCGGCAGTCAACGCCTCCAACGCTTCACTGATTCGCCAAGCATCCCGGTCGCGCGGGCCGACAGGATTGGAGATGGCGCGCAGTTCAAGAATTGGCACACCGCAACGGCTCGCTGCGGCAGCTACACCAAATCCTTCCATCCCTTCAGCGGTGGCTCTCGGCACCCGTGCAACCAGCTCGGCGGCAGTCTCTGCCGTGCCCGTCACCGTTGACACAGTAAGTACCGCACCAGTGGTGACCGGCAATCCAGCCTTGTGCAAAGCCTCAACGACTTGTCTCATCCAGTCTTCGTCCGCCCGAAACCGGGTTGAACCAAAGCCAAGCTCGTCCAGGCTGAGGAACCCTTCTGGTGATTGCGCTCCCAAATCGGCGGCGATGATCTCATCCGCCACTACAAGCGAACCCAGTTCAGCTCTACCTTTGAACCCCCCAGCGATGCCAGCCGCAATCACCAGGTCATACTTGCCCGTAGCCAATGCCGTCGCTGTACCGATCGCGGCTGCAACGGAACCAACACCAGCAGCCATTACATGAAAATTTGCGGTGTCGCCAATCCCACGCAACACTGCTTCTTTTTCAGCTGAAACAGCGGTGACCACGAGCACACGCATTCCTGCTCCCTGCTTCTTCGCATGAAACACTGTAGGCGTTTCTTGCATCTGATCAAGATTCATTTGCACTATCTCCTTTATTTCGCTTTCCTAATTATAAAGGGGATCAGCCATGACATCAAATCATGCAAACCGCGTACGTGCATTTGCCGTACCAGCCCTTTCATCAGCTTTCACACCTGATATTGGGCAACAAAAAAAGCCCCGCCTCAGGGCGTGTCTGATGAGTAGTTCAGCAGTTTCAAAACCATTTACTCATTCGCTTCACGCGTAACGAAGTGCTCCTCAAGAAAAGGTTTTTCCTCCGCTTCTTCCCACCAATTTGATTTTCCAGACACACTCTAGTCAAGGCGAGGATCTTTTAGGTGTACCGTCACAGGCGCATCAGCTGATTCATTTTGAATAATTCATGCATTGGATGCTTTGCAGTTCAGAAGCATGGACATAACGGAAACCCATCAATGTGTTAAAGAAGTACCAAATATTTGACCCGTTTACCAAATCACCCTTTACCATCCCGTTAAAACCATGGGTGGTTCCCCCCGGCCACGTGAGTTCCACCTCCGCGTCTACGCGTGGTTCAAGGCGGACTGATGCTCCTCCATCAACTACTGACGCTTGTAGCCGTCCATTCACACAGGCGGCATCACCCGACTGGCCGGCTGCGGCTTGCATCGGCGCCACCTGCTCATGTGCTCTGACCATGGACGCTTGCCCCCATATGCTCACTAAAACCAACGCTACAGATACCAACCACTTATTCATGCTCTTTCCTCCAACGAATAAATAAGGCAAAGGTTATTCTATTTAATTAATCCATACGGAAACATGCTTAATCTTGTGGGAAGGATCAGGCATTGACAGAACTTGGACGGGGCTGGTCAATTGCGGAGAGACTACGGCATGAGGCTGCGGCTTAATTTCATTAGCCCAAATGAGCAACCGAGTGTCATTGATCCGGACAACACTATCAACCTCGATCGCATAGCCGGTTGTCGGCCGAATTCCCAAAGACAAAATCACATAAGCAATTCCATCTTTATGAACCAATGCATGGCCATCAGTAACCCGCCACTGAAGTTCTTGCACTTTGCTTTTCACTTCATCCGGAAAATAATTAATATTTTCTGCAATTTTAAACGAGGTTTCAATTGTTTCTTCTGCAGACGCGTAAGAATTGGACGGAATCACTCCACACAATGCGGTGACCATCAAGAAAGCGAGCAAACAAACTCCCATTCTTTTCCCATCCACATTTAAAACCCCTTTCTAAAATTTACTCCTTTTCTATAATAACATACTCATCTGTATTTTTGCATATAGAATATAATAAAAATAAATATTATTTTCAATATAAAAAGCAGGATAACCCCCTACCAATCACTAAAACCCCACTTTACCTTTGTATTCACTCAACATGATCGAGACTCACTTCCACACAAATTCGTTTAATAGTAAAAATCTATATATATTTTTTATACAAAAACCCATCTCTACACTGCTATTTATTCTCCCATTATACCAGTCGTTTTACACTGGCAATCGTACGCTTGGCAAATCCTCCTCATCAACATCACATGATTTGCGACACTGGAAAATGTTTTTTTGCCTCCTCCTTGTTGGCAACCAGCCATCGCCAAATACATGCTCGCTTTCAAACGCTCTTAAACAAAAAAAACGGACAAGGCGGTCCGCTCTTACTCCGTCGCGCTCAAAGCAAATGAAGTCAAGCGTCACAATCTCCTGTCCAAGGCACTGAAAGAACCACCGAAAGGAAATTACACCTTGCGCATCAAGATTCCCAAAGGCATGAAAATCGATTTTGAACTTAATTACGGCAACCAAACAGCCTAAGAGGCTACCACGGTGTGTGGTAGCCTCTTAGGCTGTTTGGTTGCAACAATAAATCGCTTATCTATTTTTTAATTACTTGCGTCTGTTCATAACAAATCGCATAATTTTAATAGATGTGTTTTGATTGGATCCGATCCACCATTTTGAAAAACCTACAGCACGCTCCTTAAGTGATATTGGAACAAATGTTAGCCATCAATATCCACAAAAAGAGATCGATCATGTGATCATCCAGCTACAGGGTGGCGCATCTGTCTCAACCTTGTTTTTTCAAATAAATTCCAGAAAGGAGCCACGCAGATGGCAACGGTGGTGCAAACCAATGTATTCGGCTTGACTGCGGATAGTGGTAATCCCTGTCCCTTGGTATTGGGTGGGGAATCCCTGACAAGTGAGCAAATGCAGCAGATCGCTGCTCGTTTTGGTGTTGAAACTGCCTTTATATTGTCTCCTGACCGTCCGACTTCTCTTTTCAAACTGAGATACTTTGTTCCCAACCATGAGATGTCCATGTGTGTTCATGCCACTGTAGGAGCAGTCAGTTATTGGTGCATGTCACAACAGAGGAGCCAAATACAAGGAACGATAGAAACACCGCTGGGCGAGGTAAAAGTGCGGGCTCAAGAGAAGCACGAACGTTTGCAGGTTACTGTGAACCAATTCCCCCCTGAGTTCAGCGAGAAAAATCCGACACTCGCAGAAGTGGCACAAGCCTTAAGGATCAGCGAGGAAGCATTCGATCTGAGCGTAGGGCCAATTCAATCAGTCTCCACCGCCCGCCTCAAGCTGATGATCCCCCTTCGCAACGGCAACACATTGCAACGATTAGAACCTGACTTCACATTACTATGGGAATTGTGTGACCGATATGGGACAACCGGCTTTTATCCGTTCACATTGCGCCCCCAATTCGCCCAATGTGATGTTGAAGCCCGACAATTTCCCAACCAAGTCGGATACAACGAAGATCCGGCGACAGGCGTGGCTGCTTGTGCACTCGGTGCATACCTTGCTTTTTATTCCCCTTCTCTCCATCAGCAGAATGGGCGATATGCATATACCGTCGGACAGGGATTTGCCATGGGAAGGCCCAGTTTACTCGAAACGGCAGGCATTGTGAGTAAAAACCAAATTATCCAAACATGGGTAGGTGGAACGGCAACCATTTCGCAAATGAAAAAGGTAGACTTGCAATCTCTCCTTTGACAAGCGACTAACTTCGTTCTTCAGCTGTTAACAGGTCTTTTGTCCAATATCTCCCGCCGTTGGAACCCAAACTGCTCATACAAACCGTGCGCATCGCGCGTAGCCAGTATCATATACGTGTGACGCACGGCGGGGTGCTCCCCCAACACTTGCATCATCCATTTTGCCAGCCCCTGGCCCCTGTGGCGCGGATCAATAATCACATCGCAAATCCATGAAAAGGTCGCGTAATCTGTCACCACTCGCATGAACCCGACTTGCCCTCCCTCTCCGTAAAGGCCAAAGCATAAAGAGTGTTCAATGCTCTTTGCCACCGTTTCCCGCGAACGTTTTGCAGCCCAATAACTTGTCTGCAACAAGTGATAAATGGTGTCCAGCTCCAACAACTCTTTGTTATCACTGATACGATATGGTAAACTTGCGTGCTTCCACTCCATCTTTTCTTCCTCCAAAAAACATTTTTTTCAGTATAATCGAACAGGACGTATAGAAAAATAGTTTATATTTTACCTATCTGCACAGACACAAAAATGTTAGAAATAAAGAAAAATCAAACACAAAACGAGGAACGATCATCACGTGGATATCATGCGCACAGCATATCACTTGATTATATCCGTCTTAAAAAGGGTATATGGGAAGTGTCAGGAGAGAGGGACAACGGGTTCCCCACTCCCCACTCCCCACTCCTTCTCATCATGAGTCAATACATAGGGAGGCGAACATCATGAATCATCGTCAATCATTTTTTGCCATAGGCGTCGGCACCGGCTTCTCTGTGGGCATGGCCATCGGCTTAGCCCTTGACAATTTGGCACTTGGTATTGGAATCGGCCTTTCCATTGGATGCTTGTACGGTGCATTCCTAGGGCGTGTCTGGTGAATGATTAATTGAGCCACATGATCAAGGAAATCAAGGTAATGGCGGCACAAAAATAAACCGCCCGTTTTTCATAACGAGTGGCGAAGCCACGCCATTGCTTCAGGCGGTTAATACAGCGTTCAATCACGTTTCGGCGTGAATATTGTTCTTTGTTGAAGGTCAGAGGACGCCCCGGCTTTTTGGCCCGACGCTCCGCCTGATCTCTGCGTTCGGGGATGGTATGGGAAATCCCACGTTTTTGAAGAAATCGACGACAAGACGGATAACTGTAGCCGCGATCGGCAATCAGATGATCCGGCCTCTTGCGAGGCCTTCCTTTTCCCAAACAGGGAACGGAAATGGAATCGAGTAATGCTTGTAATTGGGTACAGTCATGCTGTTGACCGGGAGTGATTGTAAAAGCAAGCGGTCGACCTTTTCCGTCACAAGCAAGATGGATTTTGGTCGTCAGACCTCCGCGGCTTCGTCCGAGTGCCTCATTCTGGAAGCGAGGGTCCCCCTTTTTTCGGCGCGCCTGCGGCGTGCTGATGAGCTCGGACAATCGTGCTGTCAACGAAAACAACCCAATCGACATCGGAAACGGCGTGGGAGTAAGTCTGAACATGCTTAAGCAAGCGATCCCACGTCCCATCCTTTTGCCAACGTGTAAAACGATAGTAGCAAGTTTTCCAAGAACCATAACGTGCAGGCAGATCCCGCCAGGGAGCTCCCGTCCCAAACTTCCACAGGATTCCGTTCAAAATGGTTCGGTGGTCTTTCCACTGTCCGCCTCGTTTCCCATTCGAAGGCAATAAAGGCTCGATCTTTTCCCAAGCCTCATCTGTAATCTCATAACGCCGTCTCATCATGATGTCTCCTTGCTTTTGTTGTTATGAACATTCTAACAGGAAATCATGATGGATTCACCAGACACGCCCTAGTAAAAAACGCTTCTAAATCGACCGAAAAGAATAAAATGGACTCATAATAAGCCATTATTTAATGAAAATAATAACGGTGCAAAAAGAAAAGAAGGGGAGAGGCTCTTCTTTTCTTTTTTTGGCTGATCCGCCGCCTGCGTCATGAGTAAACCCGGCACACCTCACGTATAGCACAACTCTCAAAAAAATGATTGACATTGACGTATACGTAAAGGTGTACAGTGAAGGTGTCAGGAGGTGAGCACATGGAATACACGGTACAGAAGCTAAGTCAGTTGGCGGGGGTAAGCACACGAACATTGCGGTACTATGATGAGATCGGGATTCTGAAGCCGGCCAGAATCAACTCCTCAGGATATCGCATCTATGGGTCAGCAGAAGTCGACCGCTTGCAACAGATTTTGTTTTACAAAGAATTGGGTGTCAACTTGGACACGATTAAAAAAATCGTCACTTCCCCCGATTACGATGGCACAACAGCGCTTCGAGAACACCATGAGCGGCTCCTCGACAAACGCAAGCAGCTTGACATGCTGATTGCCAATGTGGAAAAAACCATCGCTGCGGCGGAAGGGAGAACCATCATGAGCGACAAAGAAAAATTTGAAGGTTTTAAGCAAAAGTTAATTGAGGAGAATGAAGCAAAATACGGGGAAGAAATCCGTTCCAAATATGGTGACGATGTCGTAAACCGGTCGAACGAAATATTAAAAAACATGACCCCCGAAGACTTTGAAAGGGCGAATCGGTTGGCGGATGAAATCTTGACCACGCTGGCCGAAGCTTTCGCCAATGGCGACCCGGCAAGTGACCTCGCACAAAAAACGGCAGAATTGCACAAGCAATGGTTGCTGCATTATTGGGCTGAATACACCCCGGAAGCCCATGCAGGCCTGGCTCAGATGTATGTGGAAGATGAACGATTCAAAGCATACTATGAAAAACAGCCGGGCATGGCCGAATTTTTGCGAGACGCCATTCACATCTACACCGGCGCCGTGAAATGAATATGTCGCACAGATGCAAGAAACCGGCAGGCTTAGTCCGCCGGTTTCTTTTGTATGCATGCGATATGTTGGGGTCCCTCAGCGTCGTGTTCATTGAGCCGGCTTAAGCTCAAGCATGACGCCATATCCTCCCTTCACCTTCACATCAGCCCAGACCTTGCCTTGCCGGGCCAGCTTTTCCCACTCCAGACCGCTGTCTTCCTCAACATAATAGCGATCCAATTGGTAATCAATAGCGTACTTGGCTCGCCGTTGGCCGTTTTCCCATTGCCAAATCGGCATCAACTCGCCCTTAAGATACAGGGAAGTGCGAGGCCGCTTTTCTGACACATGGGCAACAACCGCTGTTTGCCCGTTCTTCCGCAGGGAAACATACACAGGATAACGGTCGGCTTCTGGATTCTTCACCATTTTTTGCACCAGTGCTTTGTCGACCACGGAACCGTCCACCTCTTCAATCGCAAATCGAAGTTGTACATAATCACCGTAAAATAGATCCCTGGGGTCAACCGGAACAGTCTGCAATGTGATCCGTTCCCCTGCGTACAATGCCAGCAACGGCTGAACCGTCATTGATAACAAAATCCCCACCGGAACAAGGAGCGCAATCCAAAACCACCGAGTTGGATAAATGTGGCTTACGTTATTATTCATACTCGCTCCTCCTTTTTCTTCCGGCTTCTTTCAATCCAAAATCCACAAACGATCAGCAATCCTCCCGCCAGCAAGAAATAGAGCGATTTGGGCAAAAAGTCGTAAGACAGATCAAGATAAAAACGGAAAATGAGTACACAAGTAATGATGACAGCCGGAAGGCTTCCTTTTTTAAGCGAATACAAAATCAGAGCCAGATAAGCGGCAGCCACAAGCACGCCCAACCCCGCAAAACCAAAGGTCCGTTCCCATACTTGCCAATATTCCGGAAATGTGAGAAAAACGGCAGCCAAGCCATGAACAATTCCTCCCTGCCACTTTAGTACAGCCGCATACCTCTGGCCAGGGAGCAAAGCCATCGTGACCCCAAGCACCAACAAAACCGCTGACATGACGCCCCCAGACAGATTGAAATAACCCATCGTCGCCCAAACCCAATAGATCGCCAACCCATTGGCAAAGAACAACACGAGCTTCGATTTTCCCAACACCCGTTCATTCAACCAATAGCTCAACGGAACCATCGCCAATGTCAATAATGGATAATCAACCCCCTCATTCCAAGCAGCTGACGTGTATACACCCATCAACACCATAGCAAACAGAGCCACCCATTTGTCTTTCAAGTAAAAGATCAGCGGGATCGCCCCGATGGCCCACGCCAGAAAAGCCTGGGAATAATGTGATGAGAAATGAAACATTTGTCCAATCAAAAAGATGCCTGCTCCAAAAATCGCCAAACCAATACAATACAAACTTTTTGCCGTTTTGGGATAGGGCCGCTCCAGGCGCCAACCCGCTACATAAGCCCCTACCAAGCCACACAAGATGAGCATGAACTTCACGATTCTGGGCAACTCACTCCAGTTGCCGGCAATGAAACTTAACACCCCGACCCCAACCAACAATGCGCCAATAACCAAAAGAACTCGAATGAAATTGAGCCCGCCCCGCACTTCATAACCCGACAGGATCGCACGCACCTGCTCCGCCTGGATCCGTCCTTCTCGTTCATGCCATGTCAACTCTTGTTTCAACCATGCAAATCGAGAAGGAGAAATCATCCTGTGTTCTTTTTGATTCACATCATTCTTTTCCATTCATCAAACTACTCCTTTCTCCGTAATAATTCCCATGCATACGCCAATTTCCCTTCACCCCCAATCTCAAACCTCTTCCGTCGGGAAAACCAATTGGCCGCCGCTCTTTTTTAAAAAACAATAGGAAATCGTCATTGATTTATCTAATATATACTTATTAGCCACACTATATCACCCATTGGATGTTGCCGTCATCTCGGGACTTTTCAGCTTAACCCATTTTTCAGAAAGGGGAGGGTGACCCTGAGCAAATATATCATCATTGATCCCGGCCATGGAGGGAAAGACACTGGTGCAGTAGGATTCGGACTGCAAGAAAAAGAGGTTGTACTTAACATTGCCAAGCGAATGAATAACCACTTTGGCCAATATGATGATGCAGTGGTTTCTCTGACAAGATGGGATGACCGCTTTCTTGAGCTGAATGAGCGAGCCGCATTCGCAAATAAACGGAATTGTGATTTGTTCATATCTATCCATAACAACTCCGCCAGTGGTTCAGCAAGCGGATTTGAATCATTTATCCACCCCAATGCGGCTTCTGTGACGGCGCGTTATCAAGGAATTGTGCATGATCGCGTGATGGAATATTTGACGAAACACAATATTAACGATCGGGGCAAAAAACGCGCCAACTTTGCAGTGCTCCGAGAAACCAACATGCCGGCGATCTTGCTTGAAAATTTGTTCATCTCCAACGAAAAAGAAAACCAGTTGTTGCGTGACGCACAATTTTTGGATGGGTTGGCTCAATCCATTGTCGAAGGAATCGCAAAAGCGCTGGGATTGAGCAAAAAAGATACAACCCCGAAGCCGATGTATCGCGTCACCGTAAACGGCGCCTTTGTTGTAGATACCGCTTACCCGGCTATCATCAAAGAGAAAGTCGAAAAAGCGGTACTTGATCAAGCCGATGAAATCATCATTAAAAAGCGAGATACCTGATTTTTATTTCAGGCCCTTGTCGTATGAAAACGACAAGGGCCTGATCAACTTATTAAACAGTAAAGATTTCCTGGGAAATATTGACGCCTTGATCACCTGTTCATTCGCCGTAGCCAATTCCATCCTGTGGCAGGTGGACATACAACATACTTACATATCTTGCCATCTGGCATTTCAACAGCAATCAGTAACCCATCGAGTACGGGAAGATGATAATGGATCTCCCCGTCCGGCAACGAGGAGTGACAAAATCGGGATGAACAACTCTTCCAGCCACACCGTTCTTCAAACCAGCGTGTGCAGAGGATATCCATCGACGGAAGCACCAACTGCTGTGCCAAGCCATCAGGATCACATATGATCTTATGCCCCAACCGCAGCAACACAGCGCAAACAAAGTTCAATGGTGTTCACAATTTCCTTGAAACAAAGGGGTCCTAGCATAATGAATCTCCACAGTACCGAAGTAAAACCAAGAAGCCAAATTAATGCCGCAACGCAA
Source organism: Laceyella sacchari (assembly GCF_024927925.1). Lineage (NCBI taxonomy): Bacteria > Bacillati > Bacillota > Bacilli > Caryophanales > Thermoactinomycetaceae > Laceyella > Laceyella sacchari. The sequence goes on along the minus strand of NZ_CP103866.1, from coordinate 1,099,206 downwards.
GATTGTGGGCAACCCGGGCGGAGACGCTTCTCAAAGCGCTTACGTATCTCCTGTGTGACCGGAGTACAGAAAATCAGGGGGAGCCCGGGATTAGCGGGGAATTTTTTCTGTGCATGATGCCTCTCCTTTTTACGAATTGGTTATTGATCATTCATCATCAAACTACTTCTCTTAAACCGCTTTTTTCTTACCCCAATTCCCATTTTCACGATCCCTATAAGATGAAAAAAGGTATAATCATTTGCCAGCAGTAGACAATAAAAAGGGTTGATTGAACGATATAATAGGTGTGAATACAAAATAAAAAAAGGAGACACTATGACACCGAAAAACGAAATGGTGGCAGCAGGATGGAACTTTGACAACAGTTACGCCCGCCTGCCACAATCTTTTTTCACCTTACACGAACCGACGCCTGTGCGCTCTCCGAAACTGGTTATTTTCAACGAACAGTTGGCAACTTCCCTAGGATTGGAGATCAAAGCGCTCCAAAGCGAAGACGGCGTGGCGGTACTAGCCGGCAATCGAATACCCGAAGGTGCTATGCCTCTCGCTCAGGCGTACGCAGGCCATCAATTCGGTCATTTCACCATGTTGGGGGACGGGCGAGCATTGCTACTGGGCGAACATATCTCGCCCACGGGTGTACGGGTCGATATTCAGCTCAAGGGGGCCGGCAAAACGCCCTACTCCCGCGGCGGGGATGGTCGGGCAGCACTGGGGCCGATGTTGCGCGAATACATCATCAGCGAAGCGATGCATGGGCTTGGCATCCCCACCACCCGAAGTTTGGCGGTAGTGACAACCGGGGAATCCGTGTTCCGCGAAACGGAACTTCCTGGCGCCATTCTGACCCGTGTAGCCAGTAGTCATCTTCGCGTCGGCACTTTTGAATATGTATCAAATTTTCGCACACCTGACGAGCTTCGAAGCTTGGCCGATTATGCGTTGCAACGCCATTTTCCAGAGAACAGCGAGGTTGAAAACCGCTACCTGTCCCTGCTTCAGGAAGTGATCAAGCGCCAAGCCGCGCTGATTGCCAAGTGGCAATTGGTCGGATTTGTTCATGGAGTGATGAACACGGACAACATGACCATCAGCGGAGAAACCATCGATTATGGGCCATGCGCTTTCATGGACACATACGACCCGGCAACGGTATTTAGCTCGATCGATCTTCAAGGTCGCTATGCTTACGGTAATCAACCGCACATGGCTGCATGGAATCTAGCACGATTTGCAGAAGCGTTGTTGCCCATCTTACACGATAATCCAGCACAAGCCGTCGAACTGGCTCAAGAGGCTGTATCGGACTTTGCCAAGCAGTATCACTATTACTGGCTTCATGGCATGCGCGCCAAGCTGGGGCTTTTTAATGAAGAAAAAGAAGACATTACCTTGATCAAAGATCTCCTTAACCTCATGCAAAAACACCGTGCAGACTATACCAACACCTTCCGCGCGTTAACTTTTGATGAGACAGAAGACACCGCCCTGTTTCGATCTCAGGAATTCACCCAATGGCGCGAACAGTGGCATAACAGGCTGACACGACAACCAGAACCTAAGTCCGCTTCTCACCAATTGATGCGAAACAACAACCCAGCGTTAATTCCTCGGAACCATCGAGTGGAAGAGGCACTTGAGGCCGCTGTCAATGGAGACAGGAGCGTGATGAAGAAGCTTCTTAAAGCTCTTTCAAACCCCTTCGCCCACTCACCTGAACAAGCTCATTATTGCACATTGCCTCCGGAATCATCCCAGCCTTACCGAACGTACTGCGGTACATGATATAAATAACACTGGTGTGATATTGACAGGCTCCTCCGGCTTAGCCAGACATAGCCGGAGTTTTCCCTGTCTTTACCCTTGCGAGAGTGACAAGCATGAAATGGAATGGAATCAATACCGAGATATGATATGTATCAATACTCAGCTGAAACTGGCAACCAGGGACAGACAAAAACACCCCCACTTCACCGCAGGGGTATCCATCGATTATATCTTTAGTTCGCCCAGGCGCACCAACTCGACGACCGCTTGGGAACGACCTTTGACATTAAGCTTCTGCATCACGTTGCTGATGTGTACCATTTGCAAAAAAAGGGACGAGAGCTGAAATTAATTTTGTTTTAAAACATCTCAAACTCCCGCCAATTTAATGTGGGATGAAGCTCACCATCATGATAAAAAAAGTGTTTGACCGCTTGGATCATATGGTCCCAGCAAACACATACATTTTCCGGCATAACGGTAAGCTGCGAAATCGTAATTTGGCATTCCTTATCTTCTGTTTTTGTGTCATCTACTAACTCATAATGCATATCATATGGATACAATTCCTCGATTCCCATTTCTTCTTCCTCCTGGAAGAGTTGATCCGTTAATTCATACCAATAGTTTACGTAGTATATTTTTTTACCATCTGAAAAGTTTCCACCATGAATAATGATTTCACCTTTGGCCTTCCTACGAAGCAGGATCATGGATAAACGTTGTCCATCCATCTCGATGAGACAGTTTTGAATCAAGTCCCAATTAGGATTTTCAATATACGGATCGCGATTGATTTTTAATAACCATTGACTCGTTTTTCTGCTTTTGTATTTCATCATCTTCATTTAACACTCCAATAGTCCGAAAAAATCGTGTTGAAACAATTCTCTCTTTCATTTTACCCTTATCTAATCATACACACGTAGCCTCTAAAGCAACAAAAGCACTCCCTAGCCATACACACTAGGAAGTGCTACTTTCTTGTCCGTACCATCAACCCTCTTCATTTATCACCACATTTTTGCCTCGTAGTTTCATGATAAAGGGAATGATTAGCCAGAGGGCGGCGATGATAAGAAAAGTCAGGGAGAGAGGATGGGTGACAAACACGCTCCAATCCCCGTTGGAAGCGGTTAGCGCGCGGCGCAAATTGTTTTCAATCATCGGCCCAAGCACCAAACCCAGCACCAACGGAGCAAGCGGATAATCATGCTTCGCTAAAAAGTATCCGATCACCCCGAATCCTATCAATAAATAGAGATCAAATGTATTCACTTGTACCGCATACACACCAAAGAACGAAATCGCAATAATGATCGGAATTAAGTATTTCGCCGGAGTTTCAATAATCTTGGCAAACATCTTCACCAACGGCATATTGAGAATCAGCAACATCACGTTTCCGATAAACATACTGGCGATAAGACCCCAAGCCACCTGCGGATGGTCATCAAATAATAGCGGGCCGGGTTGCACGTTGTACATAATCAAGGCTCCCATCAGAATCGCCGTTGTTCCCGAGCCTGGGATTCCGAGGGTTAACAAGGGAATCATCGCTCCACCAGAAGCAGCGTTGTTAGCCGACTCCGGGGCAGCCACTCCTTCAATCGCACCTTTTCCAAATTTGTCGGGGTTTTTGCTCAGTTTTTTCTCTAAAATATAGGAGAAAAAAGAGGCCAAGGTAGCACCAGCTCCGGGAAGCACACCGATAAAAAATCCCAACAGTGAGCCTCTTGCAATGGGGCCTGCGCTATCTTTCAAATCTGTTGCTGTGGGAGTCACTCGTCCGATCTTCACAATTTGGTCATCATTGCTTTCTTTCTCCAATATCGTCTTGAACACTTCACCCAAAGCAAACAACCCCACGGCCACCGTCAAAAATTCCAATCCCTGATACAGGATCGGCATATCATAAGTAAACCGGGCCACTCCCGAAACATTGTCAATGCCGATAGTAGCAAGCAGGAGCCCGGCCACGGTCATAATCAGTCCCTTTGTCATCGACTTGCCGGCGAGGCCGCTTACCGCACACAAACCCAAAAGCATCAACGAGAAATACTCAGCCGGGCCGAATCGGATGGCAACTTCAGATAGAGGGACAGCCAGAAAAACAAGTGCGATCAGCGAGACAATCCCCGCGACAAAAGAGCCAATCGCCGCAATGGACAATGCGGAGCCTGCACGTCCTTGCTTCGCAAGTTGATATCCGTCAAGCACGGTGACAACGGATGAAGATTCCCCAGGCGTGTTTAACAAAATGGACGTGGTTGATCCACCATACATCGCTCCATAATAAACACCCGCCAACAAAATGATTGCACTTGCCGCCGCCTCTTCAGGAGTTGCTCCCGCGGTAAGCGTGGAGGTGATTGGAATCAACAACGCCACCCCACTCATCGGCCCGATTCCGGGCAACACTCCCACTGCCGTTCCTATCAACACTCCAACCAAAGCGTAGATCAGATTCACCGGCTGCAAAGCAACCAAAAATCCGTTGTACAAAAATTCCCACGTATTCATCAAGTCATCGCCCCTCTATAACAACGGGAAAGCGGGAAGAGTTCCCTGCAGGACATGTACATATACATAATAAACCCCGCCTGAAAACAGAGCGGAAATCACTGTCGACTTCAGCCATTTGCCCCGCTCCATGGTTTGAAAGCCAATAAGCAAAAACAGAAAGGTAGCCAGCACATAACCGATCCATTCCAGAATTAACGCATAGCCAATCGCCGCAATGAGCAAAATGCCAAACCTCTTCCAATCTAGTTTTGCCTTGTTAACATTGCCCGGCGGATATTTGAATGTTTCGTAAAAAAGCCGGATACTTAATAAGACCATGATGATACCAAGACATGTCGGGAATAGATCAGGGCCCACTCCACTCCCATACGCTGCGGTGGAAAACGCTCTGCTTTCTACGATAAAAAAGATGCCAATGAGCAAAAACACGACACTTGCATATCGATCAAACAAACGACTCATCTTGAACCCCCCCTTGCCAGAGGAAGGGGCGTACCTCCTTCCCATGCTTAAATCCGTTATTTGCTCATTCCCAATGCTTTTAAGAGTTCAAGAACCTGTTGATCTTGCTCCTTGAGGAAAGCAGAAAATTGGTCTGAATTTTTGTACTCACTCTGCCAGCCTTTCGCTTTCAACTCTTTTTGCCATGCTTCATGTTCAGACAACGCTTTTAACTTCCCATCCCAAAACTTCTTGGCTTCCGGTGTCATCTCTTTTGGGCCAAACACTCCGCGCCAAATGGTAAATTCAGCATGTTGAATACCAAGTTCTTTGAGGGTTGGAACATCTTTCAATTCCCCGCCCAACCGCTCGGGAGAAGTGACAGCAAGCACCCGCACTTTGCCGGCCTTCTTATATTCACCCACTGCGGAAGCATCCGTTGCGATCATGTCCACGTTGCCACCCAACAGGGCCGCAATGGCCTCCCCTCCGCCATCATAAGAGACATACTTAAGTTTTTTCGCATCAATCCCCGACTGGTATGCGGGTAAAATCGCGATCAGGTGATCCATGGAGCCAGGTGCAGAACCTCCAGCCAAGGTATATTTCTTTGGATTGGCTTTTAGTTCAGTCAGCATGGAGGGCAGGTCTTTCACTGGCGAATCAGCTTTAACCACATAGACACCATAATCTTTGGTCAATTGGGCGAGCGGTGTCACATCTGTATAGCCAAATGGGCTGTTCCCTTCTTTTTTCAGATGATTGATTAACAAAGGCGGAGAATTGACAAACAGTTTGTAGTCATTCTTTGCCTCTTGGGTAGCATACTCCGCCAAGAAAACCGCGCCTCCACCACCCGGTTGATTTTCAACAATCACAGATTGATTCACCAATTTACTTTCTTGCAACACCTTGCTGATGGAGCGTGCCGTCTGATCCCAGCCGCCTCCAGCTCCCGATGGAGCGACCATCGTGACTGCTCTGCTTGGATAGTCGCCAGAACCAGACCCACTTCCCGCAAAGTTGGGCTTTTGTGAACAGGCAGCAAGACCAAGGGCCAACACTCCCGCAAATAAGGCGGTGGAGATTTTTTTCATCGAAACCCCTCCCCATGTGAACGCTTTCATCGTTGTGCAAAATGGATTGCGTGATATTTCTACTGTACACGGAGCAGGGTCAAAAGCCTAGTTAAGGAAAATAAAGAGAATAAAAAAAATAAGAAACATTTTGTTCATATTGTTCACCAATTGTTCAAATTCATTCAGCAAAATACTTCCGTTCCGGTCTGCCAATCGTTCCATAAGTGTGATCAGCGCGTATACGCTTGATTGACACTAAATACTCCAGATATCGCCGCGCCGTGGTACGACTGGCGCCCAAATGCTTGCCAACCTGTTCCGCTGTCAAGCCCTGCTCCGAATGTGCTTGCACCACTTGCACCACCTTTTCCAAGGTTACCGGATCGATCCCCTTTGGAAGCGCTTTGGACAAGCTTCTTTCCGGTATGGGTTCCTGCACATGGCCTAATAGTTGATCCACTTGTTTTTGATCCAATCTTTGATGGGAGGATAAGGTTTGTAAATGCAACCGGTATTTCTCCATGCTCTGTTTAAAGCGGTCGAAGAGCACAGGCTTTACCAAATAATCAAATACACCACCACGCAATGCGTCTTGAATAACCTCTATCTCCTCTGCTGCGGTAATCATGATAATATCGATATCTTTGCAGTGCTGCCGAATATACCAGACGAGCTCGATTCCTTTCATATCGGGGAGATAAACGTCCAGCAAAACCAACTGGGGCCGCATCTCCTCCAGCCACACTATGGCTTCTTGCCCATTTGCCGCAATTCCCACCACTTGAAAGCCTTCGATTTTCTCCATAAAACGCCGGTTCACGTTAGCCACTCGCGCATCATCTTCTACGATTAAAACTTCAATGGATTTCAACTTGCTCATATCCTTTCCCTTTCCTGTTTGGGAAGAGCGACCGCAAAGACGGCTCCACCCCAGTCTCCTTGTTCGATCGTAATAGCTCCGCCCAGCTCGTCCGCCAATTGTTTCACTTTGGCTAACCCAAAACCCCGCCGCATCCCATCAGCAGAAGGCTTGGTCGAAAATCCCTGGTCAAAAATGCGAGCAAGATGTTCCTCACGAATTCCCGCTCCTGAATCTTCTACTTCTATCCAGATCGAATCGCCTATATCCGTGATAAAAAGCTTTACTTTGCGTTCTCCCTCTGCCAAACTCTGCACCGCTTCAAACGCATTGGTGATCAGGTTGCCCAAGATGGAAACAAGAGACGAAGGGCTGATAGATGGTGGAATTCTGCCCATACTGCTTTCACGTTCAATGATGAGATCGATCTTTAGCTCGCGTGCCCGGTTGTAGAAACCGATTAAAATCGCACCCAACCAAGGATCCGCTATCTTCTCCAGCACCCATAACACATGATCTTGGTGAACTTCGCTCTCATGGTGAATCAACTCAATCGCTTCTTGATAAGACTTGAGTTGAATCAACCCAGAGATGGTATAGAGAGTGTTTTGGTATTCATGGGTTTGTGCTCTTAACGCTTCGACATACCGCTTCACTTGTGATAGATTCTCGTTTAACTCATCCAGCTCCGATTTTAATCGAAAGCTGGCTACAACTCCCACCACCTGCCCATTGTTGCGAATGGGCAAGCGGTTCACTACGATTTCCCTACCATTAATCACCATTTCCCGATCCAGTTCTGCTTCTCCCGTATGTAACACTTCCAAAAGTCTGGTATTGGGAAGGATCGTCTGGATCGGAGAACCAATGGCCGGTTTGGAATCGACGAAACCCAACATGTCGAGCGCCGCCTGATTGAACAGAGTTAGATTTCCGTCTCCATCGATCATGATAATCCCTTCTCTGACTGATTCAATCACTGTATCCCGTTGTTGAAACAACTCAGAAATCTTTTCGGGCTCCAAGCCAAAGATTGATCTTTTCAACCGCTTTGCCAAGTACATAGCGCCAATCATAGCAATCGCAAATACCAGAATGATCACCGTAGCAATCCTTGTGAAATAAGTGTGCGACATCTGATCAATATCGCTCAACAAAATACCCACCGACACGATTCCAATCACTCTGCCACGGTCATCCCGAATCGGGGCTTTCCCCCTCAAGGATGGCCCCAAACTCCCAATGGACTTTGATACATATGATTCCCCGCGCGATAAAGCCCGCTCATTATCCCCACCGATCATGTTTTGGCCGATCCGCTCCTGAACCGGATGAGAGTAGCGAATTCCTTTTTTATTGCCCACCACGATAAACTCCGCTTTGGTTTGTTTGCGAATTTTTTCAACCAATGGCTGAATGCTCTGCGATGGTACTTCATCATCAAAAGCACGTCGGATTTCAGGCATTTCCGCCACCGTCAGCGCTATCCCAAGCGCCCGTTTGCCCACTTGTTCTTGGATATAATCAACCATTAAAAAATAATAAGTGCCACCAAGCAAACTAATAACCAAAATCAGCAACAGACTGATCCACCAAACCATTCGCGCTTCCAAAGACCACTTCCGTTTGCCCATCGTCGCCTCCACTTATACAATAACAATTAAAACTTCTGCATTTTAGATCCAAAGCCATGGGTTTTATATCAACATATATTTTTCCATATCTATTTCACTAGGAAGATAGTCCAGTACCTAAGTACTACTTTCCACCAGGCTCTGCAAACGCGTACACCACATCGATTTTGCCATGAGGATGGATGATGACTTCATGTAACAGCTTTTTAAACAGCTGATGTAAATCCCTGTGTTCACTGTCTATCGCTTCAAACGCTTGTTGCACATTGCAAATCTGTTTATGAGGGTACTCCTTTTGACTAAGTTCGGAAATCTCGGCCTCAAGTTGATAAATGTGTTCATCCAGTTCCTTTCTTTTCTCTTCAAATTCTTCTTTGGAGATCAGCTTCTCCAACAACACATTCAAAAGATCTTTCTTTTTCATCACCAATTGCTTCAATTGTTTCTGCAACTGTTTGATCTGGCGTTGCTTTTTCTGCTCCATGTCGTTGACGAAATTACATGTGATCGATTCCCCTTTTTCTTTCAGTCGCTCAATCAGAAACTGGCGCACATCTTCATAAAATATGGGGTAATGATTGACACAACCATGTTCCTCACCACTGCGCCGGTAGGCGGAACACTTCAAATAATTATATTGCTTCTTCGAGCCATCGGCCAATTTCCGTTTGGATTGAATAATCACCATGTTGCACCCGCACTCACTGCATTTGCAGATCCCGCGCAAATCATTCCAAGGGGTGATGGCGTGTTTTTGATCCTTGATGTGATCCGAGTTGGCTTTTTCCCACATGGTTCTTGAAACGATTGGCACATGGTGGTCTTTAAAAACGATCCACTTTTGCCTCGGATTGCGGATTTGCTTTTTCTTGCCCTCCGCTTTCACCTTGCTAAACTGATTCAGAATAAAGTCACCACAATAGATGGGATTTTGAATCAGCCGTTGCACTGAGGTCACTTGCCATTTGTTTTTTTCTTTGGCAGGAATGTTGAGCCGGTTTAATTCATGCGTAATTCTTCTGAATCCCCATCCGTCATTTACGTACCAACTATAGATTTGGCGCACCACATCGGCTTCTTCCTCATTGATCTGGAGAAATCCGTCTACACGGTCATAACCATATGGGATTTTACCGATATGCTCGCCACGTCTCACCTTGGCGGCTAACGCGGCGGAAACGCTGGACGACAGCGTGCGGCTGTACTGCGCAGAAAATAAAGACCAAAGCTCAAACGCCATGTCATTTTTGCCTGCTTGCAAGGAATCATATCCCTCTTCGACGGAGATAATCCGGACATTATGAGCGATAAACACTTCCCTGATTTCCAACGAATCCTTTAAATCACGAGCCAAACGGCTGATGGATTTAAAGATGACCATATCGATTTCCTTGCGTTTGGCCTTTTCCAAGATAAGCTGAATGGCGTGCCGTTCAAGAAAAACCGTACCACTGATTCCATGGTCTTTATATACGCACTGTTCGTCCCACACAAATCCGTTTCGTTCCAGCCAGTTGCGGCATATGTCGATTTGGTTTTCAACAGAAGAGATCTGTTCATCTTTCTCTGTGGAAACCCGGACATACACTGCATATGTATTTCGACTCATGATCTCCTCCCATCTTATACACGCTTCTTGTAATGTAAGAAAGCGTCCATGCAAAACGTTCAGGCGCTGATCCAGACCCGTTTCGATCTTGATCTCCCTACGGCATCCTCCACCACCAAGTCAACTCATGTCTACTGCGTGATCTTTAAACCTCTTTTGCCGTCATATTTCACAGAGCTTCTGTGCAAACGGCTCAATCGTTCCCGCACACCGTCCTTCACTTCATCAACAAAATAAGGAGCGAACGCTTCGTGAAATGCTACCTCCGGATTCTTATTGCCAAACGTCTCTTTTCCCAGCACCAGAGTTACTTTCTTCACGATCATCACCTCTCTCTTCACTTTATGCATAAACAACGGTTGTACGAGCCTAGAACTTCTACTTGAATCCTGATATGTCTTGTTCTCGAAAGTATGTGATCATGAAAAAGCAACGCACTACCGTTAAAGGCCCTTTCCACGGAGAGAGCGAAAAACAAAAAAAAACGGGGACCCGTTGGCCCCCAATTAAACCCCTTCCACAATCCGCTTTGCTCGTCTTTGCGCCTCGTATATTAATTTCTCTTCATCAATCGTCAGCAATTGGCGATGTTTCATCAAGATTTTCCCATTTACAATTGTTGTATCCACGTCTTGCCCGAATGCAGAATACACCAGCAGGGAAACCAGATCATGATGCGGTACCAAATGAGGCTGATTGACGTTAACCAAAATGATATCCGCTTTTTTCCCCTTCTCGATGCTCCCTACTTGGTCATCAATCCCCAAGATTTTAGCACCATTTACTGTCGCCATTTGCAAAATCGCATGCGCATCAATGATCGCCGGATCAAAGTGTTCCAACTTCTGCAAACCTGATGCCATCTTCATTTCTTTAAACAAATCGAGCGAAGTGGCGCTACCCGCCCCATCTGTGCCCAAGCCAACCAAAATTCCTTGTTCAATGAATTTGGAAACCGGAGCAATGCCACAACCTAACTTCATATTGCTATAGGGATTGTGCGCAATCCCGCCCTTCATGTTTTTCAGTAATGTAATATCCTGTTCATCTAAATGAACAGCATGCGCTAACAAAACATGATGCTCCCCATCAAACAAACCCAGTTCAGCCAAATACTCGGTGGGGCTTTTTCCATATTTCTTGTTGATTTTCTCCACTTCTTCATGCGTCTCGGCCAAATGAATATGAATCGGCACGCCTAATTCTTTGGCGATTTCCATGATTTCTTTCAAGTTCTCCGGGGGACAGGTATACGGTGCATGTGGCCCCATCATGGTTGTGATGCGGCCATCCCCTTTCCCCGACCATGATTGATCTAAATCAATGCCCTCCTTTAAGCGCAGCCCTCCATCATCCTCCAAAAACACGAGTCCCCGTGTCAACGATGCACGGATTCCTGAATCGTAGACAGCTTGTGCGATTTGATCCATATGGATGTACATGTCCGCATACGCTGTCGTTCCTGATTTAATCATCTCGGCGATTCCCAACAGGGCTCCCCAATAGATATCTTCTTGCGTCATGTTCTCCTCCGCAGGGAGCATTTTTTTATCAAGCCATTCCATCAAGCGCAAATCATCACTGAATGATCGCAACAAACTCATTGGAGAATGGTTGTGGGTATTGATCAATCCTGGCAAAGCCACCAATTGGGACGCCTGAATGATCTCATCAAAACCAGACAATTCCTCTGGCAAATCGGTGGTGATATCAGAGATCATTCCATTCTCGATCATGATGTGAGCCCGATATGTAACGAATTTCTCTTCCTTAAAATCTAAAATCAATGGATCTTTGATTAGAATATTCATAACCATTCCTCTTTTGCTTTTTTATATAATTTTATTGCATTTCACACCGTAAAGTACATCCCACCTATCGTCTAGCAATCTTCTATTGAGACCAATCCAACGGTGAGAAGAACAAGAACATGATTATTTCTAATTACTACTTCGTTTTACAATCTAAAAACAAAAAAAGAGAGGACCAACAGGTCACTCCCCCTCTTCACAGCCTTCACAAAGATGGATCAGATATCCGTTTTTCTTTGTAACTTAATCAGACCTACACTATTATTTATTCTGTTTTCATCTTATTATACCACTCGGCCAACTCCATCATTTCAAATTCCTCTTCCACATCAAGTCTGAGAGGTGAGATCAATTCCAACAAATTGCCGTCAGGGTCTTGAAAATAAATGGCTGCATGTGCTTGTGGATTATTTGGAAGTACAAGAGGTTGTCGTTCCGGAGAAAAACGAAAAGCTTCTTTAACCTCTATTCCCTTTTCTTGTAGCCATTTTTTTGATTTGGTTATATCTTCCAGACTGACATAAAAAGCAATATGTCGGATAGAGGGATGATAGGGCAGAGTTACTTGATCCGTTTCCCATAAACCAAGCCAACTCTTTCCTTTCTCAACCCATACAAATGCAAGCTTTTCACCTTTATATGCTAGTTCCAAACCAAGTTTTTGATAAAACGCAATGGATCTATCGATATCACTGACAGGCAAATGCGCTTCATATAACCCTTTTATCATTAAAATACCTCCTGATTGTATGCTCAGAAGAATAGCAAAAGGATATCCAGGAAAAAGATGACCAGATTAAAAAAAATCACCTTGCATATGGTTGATTCAAGTAAGTATGATTATCAAAGCAAAATTGGATCAGTTGGATGTGCTGGAATCACCCGCAGGTAAATGAGCAACCACTACCCCCGTATAAAGCTGATGATCTTGATTACTATAGAGATCATGATCAATTGGTTTTTGTTTTTTCTTTAATTTCGGCATAATTAATAAGGCAATTGCGATTATTAAAACAACACCTAGTACATTGAAGCCTAGAACCATATCTTTATCTATCTATTCACCTTCTTTCATTTGATTTAAAATGATCAATCTTTAAATTATTTACCCATCCTCTCTTCATTCGACACGTTTTTTAGAACGCAATAAAACAGTGCGACAAATCCTCCCATCCGTTTGTTTCATTAATTCCTATCCAAAATACCTTCTTTGTAATCCAGATATTAATATTTAAATAATCGATATTCTCGACAGCCAAATATGATGAGTTTAAAAAAATTGAACACCGATTTTTGAATCCTGTCTCTGTAAGATCTTAATTTCTTAAAAATGGCGACATTTTCCCATATGAGGTAATAAACAATTTCTCTCGCGCTCTGGTACTTGCAACATACAAGAGAGACCTTTCTTGTTTGATTTTCTCTTCTCTTTCTTCAACATCTTCAATTTTAGTAAAAGCATCGAGGGGAACGACTTTTTCATTGACCCCAGCCAGGAAGACCACGCGAAATTCAAGCCCCTTACTTCGATGCATCGTGCCGCAATTAACCCCTTTATTGTTTAAATGAGATTCTGTGGTAAGAAGCGAGACAGCTATTCCATTCTCCTCCAAAAACTTTTGATACCTCTCAACCATTTTTTTCGTTCTCGCAAAGAGACCAATCTCATGAGGCAAAATTCCTTCTCTTAATAATTCCTTCATCTGTTTCAGAATAAATTGTCTCTCAAGGTTTACCTTTGCAAAGTTTACGCATACAGGTTCCATTCCTGACATAAGCGAGATATCATCTGCAAAATTTTGCCCTCCATCTAAGTCATCAAATGGAATATCTCCAATCACTTGTATTGCTTGTTTTCGAATTTGTTCAGTAGTGCGATAGTTAATGCGTAAGCGTCTGGATCTTTGTCCCCTGACATCGATTCCGCAACGTGAAAGAACCACAAATCGGGAGTAAATCCGTTGGTGGGGATCACCCACAATAAACAAGTCATTTCTGTTTTTAGGGACCAAAGCCCTCAACAATTTAAACGACTCTTCTGTAAAGTCCTGAGCTTCATCAACAATAGCCGCACGGTAATTCAATTGGCCTGGGTTCGTTTCCAACCATTTTCGGGCCATGCGAATGATATCAGGATATTCATACCAGCCTCTTTCCTCCATCTCACTGCGGACATACTCAACCACTTTCCATATTTCTTCCCGTTTCCTTTTGCTGATTTTTGTCTTCCCTCCTTTGCGCAGAAGAGTTAAATATTCTTCCTTTTCATCAATTCCATAGGGTTGGATAAACCGGTCATATTCTCTCTTGATGAGCAGCAGTTGACTTGGGTCTATGTTTAAACAGCTTCCAGCTTGCCGCCAGATGATCTCCCGGTCTTGATCACTCTCAATCATTTTATTGATTTGTACACCACAATAAGTTTTAACAATTTCTTTGGCCAACCGGTCGATGTTAATGATATCTATTCTTTGTAACTCCTCAGCTGTACACATGGTGTTTAAGTGGTCTTGTACGATTGCTGCCATATTAACGTTAAAGGTTGTGAAGAGAAGTTTCTCATCTGGAAGCAAAAAATCTCTCACCAGCTTCCTTGCCCGATGCAAAGCAACCACCGTTTTGCCTGTTCCGGCTCCACCAAGTACTTTTACCGAGCCACTAAAATCTTTCTCGACCAATTCCTTTTGAGTGGAATGCAAAAACAAACGCCAACGGTCAAAAGGATATTTTAAAATCTCCTGTAACTGTGTGTCGGATGAAATCACAGCTACTTGGCTTGATGTATTTAACATCGCCTGGAGAAAAGGTTGATCCGATTTTTCTTGATCTTTCATTTGTTCTGCCTGGATCTCGGTTACAATCTGAAGCACATCTTGGTACGGCTCACCCTGAGCAATCCATAAAAGGGGTTCAAACGTGTCTTCTGGAATTTCATCCGCATGCTTGTACAACTCATCGGCTGTTTGAATACTGTATATCACCGGAATAAGCTCTTCTGGTACACCTATGGCAATTAATTGTTTTTCAGTATAATCAGAAAATACCCCTTTCACTGCATTTGAACTGTTTTTTCCCAAGCTTGTCCACATCTGCAAAAGACCTGTCGCCTTGTTAACTTCAAATCTCTTCTTTTCCGCCCATGCATATGCCTGATCGTGATTGCCAATCCACAAAAACAAATTCACATCTTCTTTTTCCGGCTTGACAAGAATCGCCCGGTATTTTTGATTCACACGAACAGAATGGACTTTAGGGTCAATCGCTCCTTTCACTCGTTCAAAATTTAGGCCATGAGCTTCCGGATGTTCGGTCAACTGATGAATCATCTCCCAAGCCGATTTTTGAACATGTGGCGGTACCTGAGCAATTGCATCGGTAAAAGATTTATGAATGGAAACAATGGACATAGAAATTGCTCCTTTAAGATTTATAGATAATGGGCTGTAGTAGGCAGAAGCTTTCTAACTTCCGCCTACCTCTTCTATCCGTTACTTCAAACCAAATTGTGCCTTTGTATTCAGCTTGTTGTTTTGAAACATCGCATTCATATTCGAACCGTCGTCATTTTGCCAAGAGTACATAATGGTTTTGATGCCGCCAATTTCAGAAGAACTCATTTCTGTTCCCTCAAAACCGATAATTTTTACAACCTCTTCATAGGTCATTCCGTTTTTAATCTTATTGAATTCTTCCATCGTCACTTCATCATTCTCTTTCACCGCTGGTTCAGATGTAGACATTGCTGGAGTGTCCACCTTTTCTGAAATTGTTTTTTTATCTGCCTGAAGATTGTCTTTTTCTGTGTCTACACTTGACATGAGTGCCACACATGCTCCCAACAATAAGAACAGTCCCATAAGAGTACCGCATCCAATCATCCATTTTTTCATCTTTTGTTCCTCCCGAAGAATGAAATGTTGGACTTGACTTGAAGGGAGCGCAAAGAGTTCGTTACAATGATAGAAAGGTTAATTTAAAGGAAGCATAGGTTGAAGGGGTTGCACAAACGAAGCTCTTTGCGCGTAAAACCTATGGAGTGATCTCATCTATGCAGTCTTCCATTTGGCGGTGGAAAACTGCATCTATGACTCTGCTGATCCTGTTGGCGCAGGTTCAGCAGATCAGATTCCGGATCTGCAGTTGGAACTGGCACTTCCAACCACAAATATTGCTTAATCCTGCTTTCGGGCATCCCCCCTCTCACGTTTTCATTGCTTTACAAAAATTAATCCAGTTCTTCGCCTAGATCTTCTGCCTCATTCTGACAGCTTAATTCCGCCTGTTTCATCACCATTTCAACCGCACTTTTCTCTTTGTCTGGCGGATAACCGTATTTTCTCAACAATTTTTTAACTGTTACCCTCATTTTGGCTCGAACGCTTTCTCGCAGATTCCAGTCCACCGTTAAATTTCTTTTAATCGAATCGGTCAGATCGCGCGCGATCTGCTTTAATACTTCATCTCCTAGGACTTCTTTTGCCGATTCGTTATTGGCCAAAGCATCATAAAAGGCCACTTCATCATCAGATAACCCCGTTTCCTCGCCCCGCTTGTGAGCTTTATTCATCTCTTTCGCCAGCTCAATCAATTCCATGATGACCTGGGTTGATTCGATCGTCCGATTTTGATACTTGATAATCGATTCTTCCAGCATCTCAGAGAACTTTTTTGATTGAATCAGATTCCGTCTGGCGACAGCTTTTACTTTTCCTTTTAACAATCGTTTAAGCAGTTCTACAGCAAGGTTTTTCTGTTTTAATCCTTTTACTTCAGATAAAAACTCATCAGACAAAATGGCGATGTTGGGTTTATTGAGGCCAACAGCACCCAAAATGTCCACCACACCTTCCGAGATAATGGACTTGGATACCAATTGGTTGATCTCGGCATCCAACTGGGAAGCCGTTTTTTTCTTGCCTGAAGCAGGAATCATCTTGATAATCCCGGCTTTCACCGATTTAAAGAACCCGATTTCCAAGTTCAATTTTTCCGCTTCGGAAGTGGTTGAACACAAGGCATAAGCTCTCTCCAGCTCAGTAACCAGTTGCAGAAACTGTTTTTTCTTTTCTTCACCGAGCCCCAACACATAATCAACGGTGGCAACGATGGTTTGCATCCTCTCCGATGGGCTTTCGCTTTTAAACTTGCTGTAATCATGACCGTGAAGCAAATCCTGGATCAGATCATATTTCTCAAGCATGAGGTCAACTGCCAATTCAGTATCCACACCCGCCGTTTTGCGGTCATTTTCGGTATACTGTTGCAAAGCCTTTTTCAATGAATCGGCGATCCCGATATAGTCGACCACCAATCCACCTGGTTTATCTTTAAACACACGGTTAACACGGGCAATGGCTTGCATCAGGTTATGCCCTTTCATCGGTTTATCAATATACATCGTGTGCATACAAGGAACATCAAACCCGGTCAGCCACATATCGCAAACAATGACTATCTTGAGCTCATCATGGATATCCTTCATCCGGTTAGCGAGAAGCTCGCGCTGCTGTTTGGTGGTGTGATGAGGATGCATTTTTGGCTCATCGCTCGACTCTCCGGTCATCACCACCTTGATGGCACCTTTATCCAGATCGCCACTGTGCCACTCAGGTCTTAATGCAACAATCTCATCATAGAGGTCAACAGCAATCTTTCTGGACATGGTGACAATCATCGCTTTACCGAACATGGCATTCTGCCTGATTTCGTAGTGTTCCACGATGTCTTTAGCGATTTGCTTGAGCCGCTTTTCCGCTCCGACTAACGCTTCCAAACGGGCCCATTTAGATTTGAGCTTCTCTTTCTCATCCAGTTCCTGATGTTCGGTGATTTCTTCATACTCCACATCGATCTTCGGCTTTTCATCCTCTGACAAGGAGAGTTTGGCAATCCGGCTTTCGTAGTAAATCTTGACGGTGGTTCCATCTTCCACCGCACGAGTCATATCATAAATGTCAATGTAATCACCAAACACTGCCGGCGTGTTTCTATCCGCCAACTCAACAGGCGTACCGGTAAATCCGATATAGGAAGCGTTCGGCAAGGCGTCCCGCATATATTTGGCAAAGCCAAACTTGATTTTCGCTTCGTCTTTTCCTTTCACCACTTCCGCTTTAAACCCGTACTGGCTCCGGTGCGCCTCATCGGCGATTACCACCACATTGCGACGATCCGTCAATACCGGCATCTGATCTCCTTTTTCCTCAGGAGCAAATTTGTGGATGGTAGTAAAGATAATGCCCCCGGATTCCACATTGAGTAGCTCGCGCAGTTCTTTGCGATTTTGGGCCTGTTTCGGCGTTTGGCGCAACAACTGCTTAGACTTGCTGAAGGTGGAGAAAAGCTGATCATCGAGGTCGTTACGGTCAGTGATCACTACAATGGTCGGGTTATCCAGCTCAGAGACCAATTTTCCGGCATAAAAGACCATGGACAAACTTTTCCCGGACCCCTGGGTATGCCAAATCACTCCAATTTTGCGGTCCCCTTGCTCATCAGTTGCGCGAATCGTGCTCTCAATTGCTTTCACCGTCGCATGGTATTGATGATATCCGGCTAAAATCTTGTAGACATTTTCTCCGTCCGTTTGGAAAAAAATGAAATGCCTTAAGATATCCAGAAAACGTTTTCTTTCAAACATTCCCTTGATTAAAACTTCCAGTTGCGGAATGGCACCCGGAGCGACATCCTCTCCGTCGATCGTCCGCCACATCATGTACCGGTCTTCGTCAGCCGTCAGGGAACCTGCCCGGGCGTTCACCCCGTCACTAATCACAGAGAAAGCATTGTAAGTAAACAGGGATGGAATCTTTTTTTTGTAATTCTGGATTTGATTGTATGCCTTGGTAATGTCGGTCTCTTCATTGGAAGCACTTTTTAATTCGATCACCACGAGCGGCATTCCATTGACGAAAACGACCAGATCCGGGCGCTTCTCTACTCCGTTTTCGACGACGGTAAACTGGTTAACCACCAGCCAGTCGTTATTGTGGGGATCTTTAAAGTCGATGGGCCATACTTTTTCCGTTTTGAAACTGCCGTCGTCCCGCTGGACCTGGACATCAATTCCATCGGTGATCATTTGATGAAACGCTTGGTTATTGATCAGAAGATTGGGACTTTGTGGAATCGAAATCTTGCGAACGGCCTCGTCAATCGCAGACAGCGGAAGGTGAGAGTTGATGCGGGACAGGGCATCCCGCAATCTCTCTTCCAAAATGACATCGCTGTACTCGTTCCGTTCCGGATAATCGCCTTCAGGGGAAATTTCGGGGCCGTAGCTCACATCGTAGGCTAACTCTTGAAACCATTCCAAGGAAGCTTGTTCCAACTCATACTCGTTGAAGCTGCTCATCTTGATGTCTCCCTTCGTTTTCCAGAGGTACGCGAATCTCACCGGACATGAGTTTGGGTAGGAGGGTGTCGCGGAGGTTGGATAACAAATCATTTTCCACTACATTTTCACGAATTTTGTCAAAGATAGGCTGGATTAAACTATCAAATAAGCTTAATACTCTTCTTTCAGGGACTATAATTTCCATATTCTTTAAAATAGAGGTGTTTAAATTTTTTTGAACCGAACCATCTGCAATGGAAAATAACTTTCTATAATTGTTAAGCAGATAATGATAAAGGTAATTTCTTGATATCTCTTGATAATTGTTAAACGCTAACCAACCGTCATGAATACAACCAGAAATGTTTAATATTTTAGGTATACCTACTGACGCACTATTTGAAAGAATTAAGGTTCCTTTTTCTACATATCTACTTTTTGCAATGGCAAGTTTAGTACAAAATTCTTTGGTAGAATTGATGTAAATACTACTTGATGCTGTAGCATCAGAAATTTTAATCCAATGGATAGTGCCGTTTGAAAAATACTTAGGATCTGTTATTGGTCTGGGTGAAGCCCCTCTAACAACATTGCATTGTTCGCCAACCAATGCTACTTTCCATCCTCTAGGAATCTCACCGTTTTGTGTATTTTCAAATTCCCCACCACTTGATTTATAAGGATCACCTTTTTCATTTGGAAATTCAAAGTCGACAAACCAGGATTTAAAGATCGCTTGTGCCATTTCTTCAAGGTTTTTGTTGATTTGGTTATTGAGTTCGATTTTGTCATCCAAAGCTGAGAGAATGTCAGCAATAGCTTTTTGTTCTCGCAGAGGTCTATCAGCTATTTCCAGTTGTTCTAATACAGAGATATATAAATTTTTCTGAACACTACCTACCGCTAAATTTTGTATATAATTCTGTTGATTCAATAGCCAATAAAAAACATATCTCAGATTCATTTTTTCTTGATTTACTTCTATATTTATGATCGCTCTATTACCGCACATGTAATCTTTAAGTATTCCAATCCTACCAATAGTACCAGACTTGCTTATAGCAATTGTGTCTGGTTTAAACAGGATAGAACTTTTACCTGCACTTTTAAATCCTTCCTCTGTTAAAGTCCTTGAAGTATTGTATACATAGGAGTTATTTAAGTCAGTCGCTCTTAACCATTTAATAGGTCCATCAAAATAACTTGCAATTTTTTGTGAAGGATTAACATAACCCTCCTTAAAAGTGCAAAAGTCCTTAAACTTCATACCCAATCCCCCGCAAATTCTTTCTAATCTCCTCTTCCAGCTCCCGCGATTTTGCAAACTGCTCCGCCAACTCACTGGTCAAACGTGCCATCTTATCCGCAAACGCTTCTTCGTCTTCCTCCGTCTCTTCGATCCCCACATACCGTCCCGGAGTAAGGATATACTCATGCTCCCTTACCTCTTCCAAAGTGGCTGATTTACAGAAGCCTTTGACATCCTCATACTCTCCCGCTTCTTCTTGCCCCCGCCAAGCATGGAAGGTCCGGGCGATCTTTTGAATATCTTCATCGCTTAATTCCCTGCGGACACGGTCCACCATATAGCCCAGTTTGCGGGCATCGATAAAGAGGATTTCCCCTTTGCGGTTGCGGTGGTTTTTGGCCGCTTTGTTTTTGGTCATCACCCAGACGCAGACGGGAATTTGGGTAGAGTAAAAGAGCTGTCCCGGAAGAGTGACAATGGCTTCTACCAGATCATTCTCAATCAAATTTTTGCGGATGGCGACTTCTCTGCTTTGGTTGGTAGACATGGAACCGTTCGCCAGGATAAAGGCAGCCGTTCCGCTGGGAGCCAGTTTGGAGACAATATGCTGAATCCAAGCGTAGTTGGCGTTTCCAGCCGGCGGAACTCCGTATTTCCAGCGGTGGTCCTCGGTTAAGCGCTCGCCGCCCCAGTCGCTGATGTTAAACGGTGGATTGGCCAAGATGTAGTCCGCTTTCAGGTTTTTATGCAGATCATTATGGAAGGTATCTGCATGGTACTCACCCAGATTATTGTCGATCCCACGAATGGCTAGGTTCATTTTGCAGAGGCGCCAGGTGGTCGGGTTAGATTCTTGCCCGTAGACAGCCACATCCCCAATTCTGCCTTGATGGGCTTTGATAAACTCCTGGCTTTGGACAAACATGCCGCCCGAACCGCAACAGGGGTCGTAAATCCGCCCTTTAAAAGGTTGAATCAATTCAACCAACAACTTAACAACGGTACGCGGGGTGTAGAATTGCCCGCCGTTTTTCCCTTCGGCACTGGCAAAGTTATTGAGGAAGTATTCGTATACTCGTCCCAGCACATCGTGGGCCTGACTGTCTTTGTCCCCTACTTTGAACGAGAATAAGTCGATAATCTCCCCCAATTTGGTTTTATCTAATTCCGGGCGGGCGTAATCTTTGGGAAGCACACCTTTTAACGAGTTGTTGTCCCGTTCGATAGCCACCATCGCGTTATCGATGATTTGCCCAATCTCCGGCTTCTTAGCATTGGCTTTGATGTAAGACCAGCGAGCCTCTTGAGGGACCCAGAAAATATTGTTAGCAAGGTATTCATCTGGATCTTCAGGGTCTGCCCATTCATCGTTGGATAGGCGTTCGTATTCTTCCTCAAACGCATCCGATATGTACTTTAGGAAAAGCAAGCCCAACACCACATGCTTATATTCAGCCGCGTCCATGTTGTTTCTCAGTTTGTCCGCCATGCTCCACAGACGTTGTTCAAATCCCAATTCAGCGCTATTGTTGTTGGATACTGCCATCAGTTAAGGCCTCCTCAGTCCAATAATTGATCGTAAATCTGCTGTCTTTTTTTCTCCCATCGTTCTTTGGCTTTGCGGACAGTTTCGAAATAGAGTTGATGCTCTTTCCGATACTCTTCGACAATCTTCCGCTGTTCTTCTATATCCGGAAGTGGAATCTCCATCTCGCCCAGATCGGCCGGGTTAATATTCATCACAGTGCTTCCGCGCTGGAATGTTTTTACCAATTGGGTGCCAACCGGACTTTCCAAAAAAACTTTCACATATTCGCTCATCACTTCTTTCGAAAAACGGACTACAATAATATTCGCAGAAGCGATCACTTTTTTGGGTAATTCCCGAACCACTGCCACTTTATTAACCGTTCCCCGACAGGTGATCACCAAATCTCCCGGTTCCAATGCATAACGCCTTACTTTCCTGTACTCTTCATCGATTGTATCCATCCCTTCCCAGATAATCTCCCCGTCTTCGATATTGGAAATATTGAGAACCGATATTTCTCCGGGTTGGATATGGCTTTTCATAATCGACTTTCCACGAAAAAGTTCGGCGATCTCTTTTAACTTGACCACTTCCCGGTTGGGCCCGGCCAGTCCACCAAGGAGATCTTCCTGGTCATCGGCCAGTAAAAGCTCGATTCGCCAGTCTTCCCGTTCCTCAAGCTCTTCCTGAAAAATCTCCTTTTGAACACGGGGAAGAAATTGGCCTTTTTTCAGCTCAAGGCTTCCCAGTTGGATGGAATCCACCGCTTGATGGGAGATCGTGAGCAAGTACGTTTTCATCCCCGTATACGGCCGCAGGGTTCCTTCAGGCAATGTAAAAATTGACTTTATATTGAAATGTTGGAGAATCCAGGATCTCAATTTCGCAAAGGAACCACCTGAAAACGTAAATCTTGCGGGGACAACCATTTGCAACTCCCCGAATTCATTCAGCCAGTCAAGCAAGTTTTCAGCGGCAATCCCTTCCGATTCCCGTGTCATAAACCGTTCCGTGTTTACTTCCGGTTTAAAGCCAAAGGCGGGTATGGCGATAAT
Organism: Laceyella sacchari; assembly: GCF_024927925.1. Taxonomy (NCBI): domain Bacteria; kingdom Bacillati; phylum Bacillota; class Bacilli; order Caryophanales; family Thermoactinomycetaceae; genus Laceyella; species Laceyella sacchari. The sequence continues at coordinate 1,076,303 of NZ_CP103866.1, read as the reverse complement.
CAGGTCGAATTCTTGATCCAAAGGTAAGAGGCTGTAAATGGAAACCTGAAGCACTTCCACATGGTTGCAGTGTGCAAAAAGAAACTTTAACACTTCTGCCAACCACTTTTTTTCAGCGGTCAGGACAAAGGTTTTATCCAAGTTGGTTTCGATCAGCTCTATCAAACCATTCAGATGTTTATGTGCTTCTGCAATCAATACCGTCTCAATATGCCCGTCCATCAAAGATCGCGAAAAATAATCCACAAGATATGCAGGGCTGACCATCACTCCAGACCGGTCTTTTTGGAAAATTTGCTTGAGAGCCTGAATGAAGTTGATCTCTTTGCCTGCCTGAAAAAGTTCATAAAACCAGCTCGGGTCTCCCGGAAAATAGCCGAGTCGTTTTTCGGTTGTTTCTTTCATCAATTCATACAGAGACGCTTCATCTACACCCTGCAAGTGGTTGTATTTTTGTTCATAAGCTTTTTGAGTCAGGTGGATGCGCAATAACTCAACGGTGATTTGATCACGGTCGATGATATTTCTCTGTCTGAGAAGTTCTTGGAAGTGAAAAAGTGTTGCCATGTTTTGTGCCTCCTTTTTCCACCGTTCCCTCCACCTGAGAATAGTATAAACCCACTCATATGATATTTGCAACAACAAATTTAGTATTCGATTACTAAATTTCGATTTGATCTTATTATACCGCGATTCTCTCGTCAATACCAAATAAAAAAAGGTGTGTCATTTCCACACACCTTTGAGTCAGTCCACCTGTTCTTTTCTTAAAAATCATTGTTCAAAAAAGTCGCTGTCAATTCGTTTAACAATATAGCGCTCCTCTTCAGATACCTCTATATTATAATCGATCATCAGTTCAGCCAGATTATCCCCATCAATTAAAACAATATTTTTCGGAACCTTTTCTGCAAAACTGATCGCGCTGGCAGTAAATCTGGAGGTAGTGATAAAGACCCCTTTTTCAGCGTTTTTAGCCGTCAAAGCTCCGGCAAACTGTTGAATTTCGGGACTGCCAACCGGCTTGTCCCACCTCTTTGCTTGAATGTAGATCTGGCTCAATCCAAGTTTATCTTCTTTAATCATCCCATCAATTCCCCCATCACCAGTGCCTCCAACTCTTTGGCCCGCATCTGCCAGAGATCCTCCATATCCCATCGCTACCAACAACTTAACAACAAGATCCTCAAAAAAATCTGGAGAACATTTCATAACTTGTTCTAACAACTCTTCAGCTAATTCTTTTCTAATCAGTTCATAACTCTCACTTAATGTTTCTCTCGGGGGTTTAACAAGCTCTTTGGTCTGTGTTTTTTCAATCGCCGAATCTGCTTTTCCTTTTGCAAAAAATCCCCTGAACTCTTCAAACTGCAATAAAAATTGATTGTTAATGTCACTTGGATGACTATTTAAAACCTTTCGCCCTCTATACGTAATTTTTATGATTCCACGTTTAGGACTTTCAATTAATTTCGCTTTTTTAAGATATGTACATGCCCAACCCACTCGGCTATCAAAAACAGGTTGTCTTCCGCTGGGCAACAGTTGTTTTCTCTCTTTGGTGGTTATCTTAAACTTCGTTGCCATCGCTTCTCTAAGGTCTTTCGTTGTATGCTCTTTTCCATTGGATAGATATTTCAAAACAGGTAACATCAATGTTTGATAATCTGGAATCACATTTTCACCTTCTTCATTATGTCGGCCAGAGCATGTTGCGGCAATTTGTTCTAACTGTCATAGACGTGCTCATTTTAGTAAGGATGGTAAAGAATATAGTGATATGCTGATAGAAAAAATCAAACTGAAGGAAAATGTAACGAGATAGTCTAACCTTTTCTCTAGTCGAGCAAGGTATTTGAAATCAATTATAAATCAAATTATTCACTGATTGATGGATTATTAAGATATACTATGTTAGAAATTGTTGAAAGGTTAATGGTTAATTTGATTGACGATAGTAAACTGCATATTTCTCCAAAAAACCAAAATGATTAGTAAAAATTGATTAACTCAACCACTCCATATGCTTGTCCCCTTTTTTGCAAATACACTGCATCACGTTGCTGATGTGGTTGCGGACAGTTTTCTCACTGATGAAGAGTTGTTGGGCGATTTCTTTGGTGGTCCTGTCTTGGACTAACAGCTCGAATACTTCCCTCTCCCGATTGGTCAATAAGGGTTTGCCTTTTTGGTTACTCAAATGTTGACACCCTTCCTTGCTCAAGCACTGGAATACAAGGGTCAGGGACCAGTCAAGTTATACTATGAGCAGGGAGGTTGCGTGGTGAGCGGTGGCGGAGAATTTAGGCAGGTTTGCTTGGTATTTCTTTCCTCTGCTCCACTTTTCTCCCCATCTTATGTCGCCAAAGCGGCGTTGGTTCCTGCACTCTCTCGTCTTTGTTTGGTGACCGCTTCTCACCGCATATGGGAGTATCAACAAGCAAGCCCAGCCATCAAGCAGGCTGGGCTGTGCATACGATAAGGGTTACTCAGGAATCCGGACGATGTCTTCCGGAGTGGTGGTGATGGCTTTTAATCCCTGCTCAGTCACAACATAGGTGTTTTCAATACCGACGACACCCCGACCCGGGAAGGTGAATTTAGGCTCGATGGCGATGACCATGTTTTTCTCAAGGGGTTGCGCAAATCCACGTGCCAAAACAGGCAATTCGTCAAACTCCAATCCGACGCCGTGGCCGAGGAATTTGGCTTGGTCGTTTCCAAAGCCCATGAAATGTTGTTGCAGGCCAGCGGCTTCGGCCATCTCCAATGCCTTGAGGTATAAGTCCTGCCAGGGGACGCCCGGTTTTCCCATGCGCTCTGCTTCTCTTATGATAGACACAGCTACTTCATAGGCACGGGTCAACTCCTCGTCCAATTCGCCGATTACGGCCATGCGCGTCTGGTCAATGATATATCCTTCTACCACCGTGCTGATGTCAAAGAGGATGGGCTCTCCCACCGAAAATGTTTTACGGCTTGCACCTTGTGGACTGGCAACGGACATACCTAAGCCACCTGCTGGGCCGTCGAAGTAAGTTGGGGTAGCAGCTGCCTCTCCCGATGCGACCATGCCCAAGCAAAGTTCCTGGTTATAGCCGCGCATGCGATAAATGCCAATGTTTCCTTTCAATCTGAGCGCGTGTTCGATTTGCGCGGACAGTTCGACCTCACTCATCCCCACGCGTATCTGTTGCGGCAACGTGGCTACCATCTCCTGCACATGTGCAGCGGCGATTCTCAGCTGGTTGAGTTCGTATTCTGACTTCACTGCCCGGACCAGTCGAAGCATAAAGGCGACATCCACAGCTTCGGCATCCGGGAAAAAGCCGAGGTACCTTACTGCCAAACCATAAGGCAACACATCCATCTCGATCCCGATCCGCTTCACGTTCCCGAATGTTGACCGCAACCGCTCGCCAAGCTGTTTCATCCGGCCCATTTCCTCCACAGGAACGGATGCCTCAAATTCGGCCCGAGCGACGCTTTTCTTCACATAAAAACGGGGCTCCCCCGACTGTGGCACAAATAGCAGGCCGTTTTGCATCGACCCGGTCAAATAATATAAGTCCACATTCTGCGTAATCATGGCCCCATCGATCTGATTCTCTTGCAGTTTCGCCTGAAAACGAGCAATCCGCTCTCTTACTTCCGTTTCTGGTACTTTTGGCAATGGGTGCATTGAAATCCTTCCTTTCTATATGACAAGCCTCTATACTTCCATTCTCTTTCTCTCTCACTTTACCCTTTCCATTTAGCATAAAAAAACCGGTCCCAAGGCACATTAAGGGTTGAATCTGCGAAAACAGAGGTTGAAACATATGATTTGGATAGGGTTAATTGGTTTACTTATCATCTTGTTTTTTCTTTTGATTGGATACATGGGCTCTCAGTCTTCCAGCAACAAAGAGACTTTTGCCAACAAGGAGGCATTGGCGGAGGCGCCGGTGAAACCCGTAATCTTATTGATTATTGATTCCTTGATGGATGCACCGTTGCGTGAAGCCATACAACTGGGCAAAACGCCCGCGCTCCGATTCCTCAAAGAGCGGGGCCAATACCATCCCCGAGTGGTGACTTCGTTTCCCAGCATGTCAGTCTCCATTGACTCGACATTGCTGACGGGCACTCCTCCCAATCAGCATCAAATATACGGATTAGTCTACATGGACCCACAAGAACAGCGCATGGTCAATTTCGGCACTGGCTTGAAGGAAACGTTTAAGTTCGGTACACGAACCGTATTAAAAGACAGCCTGCAACGTTTGAATCAAGTCTGTCTTAGCCCAGATGTAAAAACGATTCATGAAGCGTTCGACGGGCCGACCGCTTCCATCAATGCTTTGATTCATCGTGGTCCCCACGAGCAAACGCTGACCGCGCCCTGGCTAGGCCGTCTCTTTCGCCTCCTGCCCAAAACGATTGAAACGATGGCCACCCGTTATTTTTCGTTTGGGGCTTTGGCCAAGATTGATCACAACAGCAGACCGACGGGTCCTTTAAGCCGCTTCGGCTTCCATGACACCTTCACGCGCAACGAGATTGCCCACCTGCTGGAATCCGGTCAATTGCCCCCTCTCACCATCGCTTATTTTCCTCGCAACGATGACTATGTGCATCAAAAAGGAACATCGGAGATCAAGGGGATTGTAAAAGCAGATGAAGAATTGCAAGCGTTGTTAAATCTGTTTCCGAGCTGGGAAGAAGCGGTGGATGACGTGATCTGGATTGTCATGGGAGACAGCGGGCAAGCACCCATCATCCCCAACCGCAAAGAAGCATATATCGATCTGCGCAAAAGCTTGCATCCGTACCGCATCATGCCCATCAAACAGAAAAAGCCACGTCCCGATGATCAGCTCGTCATCTGTTGCAATGAGCGGATGGCTTATATCTATGTATTGGACGAACAGCTCGATCTTGCGGAAGTGGTCATCACGCTCAAACAAGAGCCCAAATTGGACATCATCGCTTGGAATAATCAAGGCCGTGTTTCCTGCGTAAGTGGGCAAATTGAGGGCCACCTAAGCTTTAAAGAAGGCGGTTCCCTCGTCGATGAGTATGATCAAACATGGGATGTGATCGGCGATTTGGCTATTCTCGATTTAAGCGTGGATGATCAGAACCGAATTACCTATGGCATCTTCCCCGACGTGTTAGCCCGGTTGGGCGGGGTGATGGGCACATCAGAGCGAGTAATCGTGGTGACGGTATCACCCGGTTATGAAATGATTAGTGAAGCATCGCCCACTCACAGCGGAGCCTGCCACGGTTCTCTGCATCACCTGGACTCCCTCGTGCCAATGATTATCTGCGGAACGGACTCCTGCCCTTCCCATATGCGGGTGATTGATTTGAAGCCTTGGTTGCTCAAATTGTTAACCACTCCTCTCAAGCAGAAAAAGGAAAACGAACAGAATCCATGACGCTAGCTCATGGATTCTTTGTCCAGTTTGGGAATGAGTCAAGCCCTTGTCGACATAGAAGTGAGATAAACATGTCGAAATGGGGAAAAAGCATGAAAACAAATGCAGGCAAACCGTTTCGCAAGCCATTGGCAGAGATTCATCTCGACCGTCATTGGCCGTCTGTGGACCCACAAACGCTCTTCCAACTTGAATTGAAGCAAGATGAGTATTATGAGCACATCCCCCCCGACGCACTCCCCTATTATGTGGAGCAAGCCATGGAGAAAGGGCAAACCGTAGCTTCCCTTCACGGCCGCCCATTGTCGTTGCGGACATTGCTGAACCAGTTGCTAAAAGAAGGCGTTTGCATTCGTTTTCGGGATGCGCACCCCCATGACCCCTTTATTCGCGCGCAATACAGAAAAAAGCCAAAAACGATCGAAATCTACCGCCGCTCACTCCAGCAGATCGACCAATTTTTTAATGCCATGGGCGAATCCGTGGCTGAAGAGGAAATCATGTTGCTTCATCTGTACCACGAGTGGTTCCACCATTTAGAGGAAACGCGGTGTGGACGAACTGACGCTGACCTAGCCAAAGTCGTGGTCAAACGGATGGGACCTTTCAAACAGCGAAAAGGGATTTTACGGACAAGAGAGATCGCCGCGCATACATTTACTCAAACGGTCATGAAACTTCCTTGGTCTCCTCTGCTCTTGGATTATTTATTGGATTTCCAGCTGCGCGGATGGTCCAAATCGGAAATCCGCAAACACTTTCAGAGCCTGAAACAATCATCCCCACCAAATTCCCCTCCCCTACCGCCGTCAGAACATGTTACAATCAACAATAATTAGCATACGGCACCATCACGAGCATGGGCCCTAACAACGGATCCATGCTCCCTCTCTTACAACCACCTGCAAGCTGTCAGGAAAAAATCGAAAATGATGTCATAGACAGATGCCAAGCATCCACAAGATTTGTTAAGATATGAAGAGAGGTGAAACAAAATGGATCGTTGCATCTGCCCCAAATTTGAATCGGCAATTGAAATATTGGCCAAAAAATGGACAGGTTTGATCATTCGTGTGTTGCTTGAAAAAACAAGTCGTTTTCGCGATATAAGAGAACAAATCCCATTGATGAGCGAACGGATGTTGGCAGAGCGCCTGAAAGAGTTAGAAGCCCATGGGATTGTTGAACGGACCGTTTATCCCGAAACGCCGGTGCGGATTGAATACGCCCTCACCGAAAAAGGGGAAGCCCTCGCTCCGGTGATCGACTCAATCCAAAACTGGGCGGAAGAATGGATCTAAATCGTTTGGGGCAAGGTAAGGATGGAGGTGTCTATGGTGTCGTATCCTTATCTTTGTCCCGTATGCGGTACCAACCGCAGTCGGTTTAACATCATCGAACAAATCCCATTTGCCGTGAAAAAAGATGCCCGCTCAGGCATCATCACTGAGCAAGTGTCAGAGAGCGACCCCTTGCACCATCACTACCGCGGTGATGAATATCGCGTGCAATGCGGCATTTGCGGAGTAATCGAAAATGAACAAGTGTTTATTAAAAGTGCCCAACGCAACCCGTTATAACCATCGGGTGTTTTATTCATGTAACAGCCGTCATTAAAACCGTTTATACCCGTTCTGAGGTGACAGAACGGGTATTTATTCTTTTTAAGTTGACGCAATCTTCCAACATTACGATCGGATGAGAAAAATGGCAACACCCGTTATAATATAAAAGAGAAGCGATCCAAATAATCATGTGGAATAAAAGAGGGGTTACCGATGCAATCTTTTAAAGACTCGATTTTAAAGCTAATCACCGAAACATCAACCAACTTGCCACCTGATGTCCGCTACGCCATCCAGCAGGCACAGTTGCGTGAAGATGCCGGCACACGCTCGGCACTGGCGCTTGGCACCATCACCGACAATATCAAAAGGGCGGAAGAAAACGTATCTCCCATCTGTCAAGATACCGGGATGCTTACATTTAAAATTAAAGTACCAGTTGGCGCCAACCAAATCGAAATGGCCAAACAGATTCGCCAAGCCGTAAAAGAGGCAACCCAATTGGGGAAACTTCGCCCCAACTCCGTCGATTCGCTCACAGGTGAAAACAGCGGCGACAACCTGGGTGAGGGTGTGCCGGTGATCCACTTTGAGCAATGGGAAAACGATTACATTGATGTGCGCCTGATTTTAAAAGGCGGCGGATGTGAAAACAAAAACATTCAATACAGCCTCCCTTGTGAATTGGAAGGCTTGGGCCGGGCTGGTCGTGACTTGGACGGCATCCGCAAGTGTATCCTGCATGCTGTGTATCAAGCGCAGGGTCAAGGATGCAGTGCCGGGTTTATCGGCGTCGGCATCGGAGGGGACCGCACAACTGGTTATGAGTTGGCGAAAAAACAGCTGTTCCGTTCTGTAACCGATACCAATCCGAATCCTGATCTGGCTCGCCTGGAAGAGTACATTATGGAAAAAGCCAATACCCTGAGCATCGGAACCATGGGCTTTGGCGGCAACACAACGCTGTTGGGTTGCAAGATCGGCTCCATGCACCGGATTCCAGCCAGTTTCTATGTTTCCGTCGCATACAATTGTTGGGCTTTCCGTCGCCAAGGCGTCACTATCGATCCAGAGACAGGTGCAATCCGGGATTGGATCTACACTGATGACGCAGTGCCTGCTGATGCAAAAGAAGCTTCCGCTGTTGAAAAAGCCGAGGAAAAACCGGGCGGACGTCAAGTCGTCCTCACCACGCCGATCACCGAAGAGCAGATCCGCGAATTGAAAGTCGGGGATATCGTAGTGATCAATGGGTTAATCCATACCGGACGGGATGCGTTGCATAAGCACCTGATGGATCATGATTCCCCGGTCGATTTAAATGGCGGCGTCATTTACCACTGCGGCCCTGTTATGCTTAAAGATGCGGATGGCAAATGGAATGTGAAAGCAGCCGGACCAACCACCAGCATCCGTGAAGAGCCTTACCAAGGCGACATCATTAAAAAATTCGGCATTCGGGCTGTGATCGGGAAAGGTGGCATGGGTGCGAAAACCTTGGCAGCGTTAAAAGAGCATGGCGCTGTTTATCTCAATGCAATCGGAGGAGCGGCCCAATACTACGCAGAATGTATTGAGAATGTGGATGGCGTTGACTTCATGGAGTTTGGTATACCAGAAGCGATGTGGCACCTGCAAGTCAAAAATTTTGCCGCGATTGTTACCATGGATGCCCATGGCAATAGTTTGCACGCCGATGTGGAGAAAACCTCCCTTGAAAAATTGGCGGAACTAAAAGAGCCTGTCTTCAAATAAACTGTCGCCCTGTCACGCCATCTATCACGACAACGTGACAGGGCTTTTTATCATCTATTAAACAAAGTCAATCAATCCCCGGCAATACCCGCCCCAATTTCATCATCCCTGACCCGTACGGAAGCAATTTGATCCAGTTTGGTAATTTACCTACTTTTTTACTGTTCACAGATGCGATAATACACGATACAATAAAATCTGATATGGACTTTCGACCTTTGGCAACTTCATCCATTGCCGGAGGCGATTCTTTTCTCTTCTATAAGGGGGTTTCATTTCTAATGAAACATTTGAAGAAATTTAGCTTGCTGGCCTTGGCTATGCTTACGGCCGTTGCGCTCGCTTTGCCGCTCAGCGCATCCGCCGATGCCATCGCCGGTCAAACTGTGGTGACGTTGGGTAAAGACCTGACAGGAACCCAACGCGATGCCATCTTGAAAGAGATGGGCGTTGACGAAACGCAGGCGAAAATTATTGAAGTCACTAACCAAGAAGAATATCAGTACTTGGGGAAATACTTGAAAGCGGATGTTATCGGTCGTCATGCTCTGTCTTCTGCCAAAATCGTCTTGACTGAATCCGGCAAAGGCATCTCGGTGAAAACCAACAACATCTCTACCATCACCGACAGTATGTATGCGAACGCAGCCATTACCGCGGGTATCAAAGATGCGGACATTTATGTAACCGCACCGATCCGCGTATCCGGTACCGCTGGCTTAACCGGGATCATCAAGGCTTTTGAAACGGCCACAGGCAAAAAAATCGATGAAAACACCAAGCAAGTAGCCAACGAAGAGATTGTTCGCACGCAAGAGCTTGCCCAAGAATTGGGCGACTCAAATAAAGCCGTGCAATTCATCAATGCCGTGAAACAGGAAGTGGCGCAAGAAAAACCGCAAACTCCCGAGGAATACAGAGATATCATCATCAACGTTTCCAACGATTTCAATATTAATTTGAACGAACAAACGATCAACCAATTGATCCAATTCTCTCAGCACTTCAGCTCTTTGAACATTGATTGGGACCAACTCGCTCAACAATTTGAAAACTTGCGCGGGGACATCAAAAACATTTTGAATGCCGAAGTAACTCGAGGATTCTTTGACACCATTTTTGAATGGTTAGGCGACTTGTTTAGCGCGATCGGTGACTTCTTCACCTCCGCTTCTTCTCAAAAATAAACTTTGGCATTTTAAAAGCAGAACCGGCTTAAAAAGCCGGTTCTGCTTTTTTATCGAATGATTGTTTCCAAACAAAAAAACTGCCGGCTTTAAACCGGCAGTCAGTGCATTAATTGGATAGCCACTTTTTGAACATATGAACCGTTGCATCCCGGTTGCTCTTGGCAATCGCTGTCGTGAGCGGAATCCCTTTGGGACAAGCTTGCACACAGTTTTGCGAGTTCCCGCACTCTTGCAACCCGCCGTCATCCAACAGCGCTTCCAGTCTCTCTTCTTTGTTCATCGCCCCAGTCGGATGGGAGTTGAACAGTTGTACTTGTCCCACGACAAACGGGCCGACGAAGTTGGATTTGGAGTTTACGTTAGGACATGCTTCCAAGCACACGCCACAGGTCATGCACTTGGACAGTTCATAGCGCCATTGTCGATCATTTTCAGCAATACGCGGACCAGGTCCCAGATCATGGGTGCCATCGATCGGAATCCAAGCTTTCACCCGCTTCAGGGCGTTGAACATCCGGCTGCGATCCACAACCAGGTCGCGAATCACAGGGAACGTGCGCATTGGCTCAATGCGGATCGGCTGTTCCAACCGGTCGACAAGCGCCGTACACGCTTGGCGTGGCTTCCCATTGATAACCATGGAACAGGCGCCACACACTTCTTCCAAGCAGTTAGATTCCCACTGAACCGGTGCGACTTTTTCACCTTTCGCATTAACGGGGTTCCGTTGGATCTCCATCATCGCAGAGATCACGTTCATGTTTTTGCGATAAGGGATTTTAAATTCTTCTTTATACGGTTGGCTGTCTGGACCATCTTGACGTGTCACAATCAGCTGTACATATTGTTGCTCGCTCATTTTTTGTCCCCTCCCTTATCCACATCGTAACGGCGCGGACGGGGTTTGATCAGAGAAGTGTCAACCGGCTCATACTCGAACACTGGACCGTCAGGAGTGAATTTCGCTTTGGTCGTTTTCAACCAATCTTTGTCATTGCGATCCGGGAACTCCGGTTTGTAATGTGCCCCACGGCTTTCGTTACGATGGTATGCGCCAAGCGTGATAACACGCGCCAATTGCAACATGTTCCACAGATGGCGGGTGAACGGCGCCGCTTGGTTGCTCCATTTGCTGGTGTCGATCATGTTGATATTTTGGTACCGCTCCATCAATTCTTGGATTTTTTCATCCGTTTTCTTCAGACGGTCATTGTAGCGAACCACCGTTACGTTATCCGTCATCCATTCACCCAGCTCTTTGTGCAACGCATAGGCGTTTTCGTTTCCGTCCATCTTCAGGATGTTTTCGTACTTCTCTTCTTCCAGCTTTTGCTGTTTGTCAAAGATGTCCGTGCTGAGCGAACCGACATGTTTGTCCAGTCCACGCACATATTCAATCGCTTTCGGTCCAGCAACCATACCACCGTAAATGCAGGACAAGAGGGAGTTCGCACCCAGGCGGTTCGCACCGTGGTATTGATAGTCACATTCACCCGCAGCGAACAAGCCGGGGATGTTGGTCATTTGATCATAGTTGACCCACAGGCCACCCATGGAATAGTGTACGGCCGGGAAGATTTTCATCGGGACTTTGCGTGGATCTTCACCCATGAATTTCTCATAGATCTCAATGATCCCACCCAGCTTGATATCCAATTCCTTCGGATCTTTGTGGGACAAATCAAGATAAACCATGTTCTCCCCGTTGATGCCAAGCTTATCGTCCACACACACTTTGAAGATGGCGCGGGTAGCGATATCGCGTGGTACCAAGTTCCCATAAGCTGGGTACATCTCTTCGAGGAAATACCATGGTTTGCCGTCTTTATATGTCCAGACACGGCCACCTTCACCACGAGCCGATTCGGACATCAGGCGGAGTTTGTCATCTCCAGGGATTGCAGTTGGATGCACTTGAATAAACTCACCGTTGGCGTAATAAACCCCTTGCTGATACACAGCAGCCGCCGCTGTTCCAGTGTTGATCATGGAGTTGGTGGACTTACCGAAGATGATACCGGGTCCTCCTGTCGCCAAGATCACCGCATCAGCAGGGAAAGCGACGATTTCGCCACTGCGCAAGTTTTGCGCGACGATCCCGCGGCAACGTCCTTCATCATCTTTGACAATGCTCAAGAACTCCCAGTTTTCATACTTGGACACTTTACCTTCGGATTCGTAGCGACGCACTTGTTCATCCAACGCATAAAGCAATTGTTGCCCTGTGGTGGCACCTGCAAAAGCGGTGCGGTGGTGCTTCGTTCCCCCGAAGCGGCGGAAGTCGATCAACCCTTCCGGCGTGCGGTTGAACGGAACCCCCATGCGGTCCATCAGATAAATGATCCCGGGCGCGGCTTCACACATCGCTTTGACCGGTGGTTGGTTGGCGAGGAAGTCGCCTCCATAAATGGTGTCGTCAAAGTGTTCCCATGGGGAATCCCCTTCCCCTTTGGTGTTTACCGCACCGTTGATGCCGCCCTGTGCGCACACAGAGTGAGAGCGTTTCACCGGTACGATGGAAAATAGTTGGACGTGGGCTCCAGCCTCAGCTGCCTTGAGCGTTGCCATCAAGCCAGCCAGGCCCCCACCGACAACGATTAGTTTTTCATTCATGAGAAAAGCTCCCTTCTAATGCTGTGCCATTTGACCCATAAAGTCAGCTTGCGCGAAGGCCAACAGCGCAGAAATGCCGAGATAAGAAACAAGGACAAACACAACCGCCCACACATAGGAAGAGACGCGTTGCGCACGCGGCCCCACTGTCACACCCCAAGTAATGAGGAACGTCCACATACCATTGGAGAAGTGGAAAACAGCCGCAACCAGCCCGATTATATACAACGCCAAATTGACTGGATTTTGCAGGATTTCATGCGTCAAATTGGCAAGCTGGGGAGCGGTCATGTCATAAAGCGCCACTTGCACGCGAGTCTCCCATACATGCCATACGACATAAATGAGGGTGGCGACACCTGTGATCCGTTGCAAGGTGAACATCCAGTTGCGAAACGTATTAAAGTTGCCAACATTGTTTTTGGCTTGCAAAGCAATATACAGACCATAGACGCCATGGTAAAGGAGCGGCAAGAAAATAAAAAAGATTTCCAGAACAGTGAGGAACGGGATTCCCCAAAGCCATTCTACCTGTTCAACAAATGCTTGTGCCCCTTTGGTAGCAGCATAGTTGGAAAATAAATGTTCCACCAAAAAAAAGCCCACCGGTATCACGCCTAGCAAAGAGTGTAACCGACGGTTGAAGAAACTGCGTTCTCTGCTCATCATTTGCCTCCAATCTTGGACATAGTCGCAGTAGAGTCAGTGGGTTTCAGCACTCTCTCAAACTGCTGACAAAAAAGTTGAGAAAGGGGTTTCAACTCGCTATTTATTTTACTCCCATCCGGATGGGGGCGTCAAGGAATGTCAACCTTCCTCTCTTGGCTTAAGCCGTCCGGAATGCGCTTTATCTCCCACTTTCGACGACCACATCCGCCAATTCGGGACCAGAGTCAATCGCACAGGGGAAAACGCAAGAAACTCCCTCCAGCAAAAGCGGGGGAGTTTCTTGCGTGGCGATCGCCTACCAAGCAAATGGCCGATCCCTCTCCACTGGCGGCGCTTCGGGGTCTTCCAGCCAGCACTTGACTTGATGGGTATCCGACAGCCGGGTCTCCGGAGGCGCTTCTTCAAAACAGACATGCATCGCGTAGGGACAGCGGTCAGCAAATGGACATCCTTGCGGCGGTTCATACAAGTCAGGTGGCGATCCTGGGATGGGTTGCAACTCTCGATCCCGCGGCTGATCCAACCTCGGCATCGACTGCAACAACCCCCACGTATACGGGTGACGGGCCTGACGGAAACATTCATTGACCGTTCCCGTTTCCACAACTTGTCCGCCGTACATCACACAGACGCGATCAGCTGTTTCAGCCACCACGCCTAGATCGTGCGTAATCAGGATGATAGAAGTTCCCGTCTCCTCTTGCAGCATTTTCATCAATTCCAGGATTTGCGCCTGAACCGTCACATCCAAGGCCGTGGTCGGCTCATCCGCAATCAGCACCTTCGGGTTGAGGGCCAAGGCCATCGCAATCATCACCCGTTGCCTCATCCCGCCGCTGAATTCATGCGGGTATTGCTCCAATCTGCGTTCAGCTTGCGCAATGCCTACCCGTTTCAACATCTCGGTTGCACGCGCTTTGGCCTCATCCGTTCCCATCTTCCGGTGCCAGCGAAGCCCCTCGATGATTTGCTCACCAACTTTCATCGTCGGATTGAGGGAAGTCATGGGGTCCTGAAATATCATCGCGATTTCCGCACCGCGGATGCGAAACATCCCTTTCTCTTCCATCCGCGTCAACTCAATGCCATCATAGCAGATCTCCCCGCCCTTGATCCGGCCCGGGTGTTGGAGCAGCCGCATCACAGCCAAGGCTGTCACACTCTTTCCGCTTCCCGACTCTCCCACAATCGCCAACGTTTCCCCGCGGGCCAGCGAAAAAGAAACGCCTCGCACCGCTTGTACTTCCCCTTTGTCCAGCTGAAAAGACACTTCTAATCCGTTTACTTCAAGCAGCTTCTCCACCTTTTTCCCTCCTTATTTACGCAATTTCGGATCAAGTGCGTCGCGCAACCCATCCCCAAACGCATTGAAAGCCAACATGGTCAGGCACAGGAACAGTGCCGGGAAAAAGAGGCGCCACCACTCCCCTGACAACACCGTTACCAGCGCATCATTGATCATCGTACCCCAACTGGCTACAGGCGCTTGCACTCCCAACCCCAAAAAGCTTAAAAACGCTTCTGCGAAAATGGCGCTCGGCACCGTCAGCGTCAACATGATCAGGATAGGCCCCATCGCGTTTGGTATCAGATGTTTGACCAGCAGACGGGAAGTGGAGGCCCCCAGCGCTTGCGCGGCCAGCACATACTCCTGTTGTTTCAACTGAAGCACTTGTCCCCGCACGAGCCGCGCCATGTTCAACCAACCGGTCACGGTGAGCGCGAGAATAATCGTCCCCAATCCCGGCGGCAAAATAACCATGAGCAAAATCACAGTCAATAGATAAGGAAGACCCCACAGGACATCCACTATCCTCATCATCACTTCATCCATCCGGCCACCACGAAGCCCGGCAATGCCTCCATAAACTACGCCGATGCCCATGTCGATCATAGCGGCCGCCAATCCGATCGCGAGTGAAATGCGCCCACCTTCGCACACCCGCACAAACACATCTCGCCCCAAATCATCCGTACCAAACCAATGCTCAGCCGACGGCGGCAAATTACGACCCGTTTGCAGGTTTTGCTCATTGTATTCATATTCGGACAGCATCGGCCCGACAATAGAAAGAATCGCGATCAAGACAATGGTAATGAGACCCGCCATAGCTAACGCATTTTGACGCAACCGTCGCCAACTCTCCCGCCAATACGACACCCGGGGGCGACGAATCGCCTCCATCGCCGGCCTTGAACGGCTCACACGCTGAAAACGGGGATGATACACCGGTTCCATGTCACTCGCCTCCTTTGGCCAACTGAATCCGTGGATCAATCCAGCCATAAGCCAGATCAACCAGGAAATTGACGATAATCAACAGCGAAGAGTAGAACAGGGTGATTCCCATGATCAAAGGATAGTCACGGTTGGTGATGCTTTCCACAAAATACTTGCCAATGCCCGGTATGGAAAAAATGCTCTCAACCACAAAACTGCCCGTCAACACTCCGACCGTGAGCGGCCCCAATACAGTAACCACAGGCAAAATCGCGTTGCGGATCGTGTGACGGGCGATCACGAACAGAGGAGGCAACCCTTTGGCTCTGGCCGTACGCACATAATCTTGTGTCAAAACCTCAACCATGCTCGACCGCATCAGCCGAGTCACGCTAGCCAGAGGGAATGCTGCCAGTGCGATTGTCGGCATCACAGTAGACGCAAATCCTTCCCACGTGGCCACCGGCAAAAGTTCCCACTCGACCCCCAAATATTTTTGCAGTATCGGGGCCAGCACAAAGCTAGGCACAGAAATCCCTAACACCGCCACCATCATGGAGAAATAGTCCAGCAACCTGTTTTGTCTGAGTGCAGCCAAGACACCCAAAGCAAGACCCGCCACAACCGCTACCAACAACGCTTGCGCCCCCAACTGGGCCGAGACAGGAAAGCCTTCCGCCACAATCTCATTAATCGTGCGGGTTTCATATTTGAAGGAAGGGCCCAAATCCAGCATCACCAGATTTTTCATATAATGGATATACTGAACGGGCAGCGGATCATCCAATTGGTAGTATGCATACAAGTTACGCAACACTTCTTCGGGAAGTTTCTTTTCATTGCTGAACGGATCACCTGGAATCGCTTTCATCATCATGAATGTGACCGTCGCGATCACCCAGAGTGTCAACACCATCTGTAACAATCGGGACATCACATATTTGACCAACACCAACACCCCCTAAAACAAAAATAGATAGATCGATTCAATTATTTTAATCATCACCTAAACAATGATTTTCAGTCAATAAATAATTTTATCATTAATCAGTTTATTATAATTCCACTTAGCTTTCTCAGCGGAATAGGGATACTGATCTACTCCGGTCTATTATATGAGATGAAATTACAGAATAGAAAAGGCAGTCCGCCCTCCCCAGACAGACTGCCTCGCTTGTCTACACCTTCACTTCGATCCGGTCCAAACCAAACGCCGAATGTAGGCGGCGCGCCCCTTCCAGAGCCTGCTCCCGCTCCACTACGCAGGAAATTTTAATCTCGGAAGTGGAAACCATTTTCACCCGAATGCCCGCTTCGCTTAACGTGGCAAACATCTTGGCCGCTACGCCCGGGCGAGCCATCATCCCCACGCCCACCGCGGAAACCTTGGCCAATCCCCCTTCATACAAAATCTTGGCAAAGTCCAACTCACTTTGCGCCGCCTCCAATACCTGCCGCGCTTCCAAGCCTTCTTCTTCATTCACGCTGAAAGCCACATCAACCCGTTCATGATCATGTTCGCTCTGAACGATGATGTCCACATTGATATGCGCCTCGGCCAACAATCCAAACAGCCGCGTTAACGTTTCTTCATGATTCGGCAATCCCAACACCTTGATTCGTGCTACTTGCAGGTCGTGTGCGATGCCGCTGACATGATGCGAGGTTTCCATCTCATTTTCCCCCTTAATCCAAGTGCCTGATTCATTGACAAAGCTAGAG
Source organism: Laceyella sacchari (assembly GCF_024927925.1). Taxonomy (NCBI): domain Bacteria; kingdom Bacillati; phylum Bacillota; class Bacilli; order Caryophanales; family Thermoactinomycetaceae; genus Laceyella; species Laceyella sacchari. Next base: position 1,059,142 of record NZ_CP103866.1, on the reverse strand, counting down.
CGCACCACTAATTTCACCTTATTCCGCAACGCGGCTTCCACCGAACGGGGATGAAGCACGCCCGCCCCCAAGTGAGCCAGTTCCAACATCTCTTGGTATGAAATCTCATCCATCTTCTGCGCCGCCGGAATTACGCGGGGATCTGCCGTATACACGCCTTCGACATCTGTGTAGATTTCGCAATAATCGGCTCCCAGAGCAGCCGCCAATACAACGGCCGTCGTATCTGAGCCGCCCCTTCCCAATGTCGTGATCTCCCGTTGAGAAGAAATCCCTTGAAACCCGGCGACGACCACAATTTCCCCTTGATCCAACGCAGTAGTGATCGTCTCCGTATCCACATCATGAACCATCGCCCGGCCATGGACACAATCGGTGGTAATCCCTGCTTGCCAGCCAGTAAGCGAACGAGCTTTCAATCCTTTCCGATGCAAGGCCATGGTTAATAACGCGATGCTCACTTGTTCGCCTGTCGCAAGCAACATATCCATCTCACGGGGAGAAGGGTGTGGATGAATCTCTTTGGCCATCCCAACCAATTGATCCGTGGATTTTCCCATCGCCGACACCACTGCCACACAACGCTTCCCTTGTTCATAGGTACGAGCTATGATCTCTGCCACGGCTTGAATCCGTTCAATGCTTCCTACCGAGGTACCGCCAAACTTTTGCACCACGATGCTCATGCTTACTCTCCTCTCGATTCTGCATAGTCGGCTGGGGCTTGACCGGCAAAGCAAACTGACCCCTAAAAGCGGCGGACAAACCGGTTTTCCATAAACCGATGGCTAAAAAAACCGCAGATATGAATCAGACATGACCCAGAAAGGCCTGTAAAAAAACAGAAAAGGCCACAGCAGAGAATCGCTCGCTGTCGCCTTTGTTTTTTTTGCTCCAGCTCGCTCATCTACTGCGGATTAGCGCTTCACAAAAGCAACCCATGTACTTTTGTGACAGTCCTGTTCCTGTTCGGATACAGTCCCAGCCTGCTTTCTGTCGGGTCTTCCAGCAAACTTCGGCGGCGTTTCCCTTTCCTTGTCCATCAACGGCCCGTCCTCCGAACAAGTACTCATGAAACCCGCGCCTCTACTCCACAATGAGTGGCGAGAATTCAAATAAAATATTAATTTTTATGATATTAACACAGCTCGATCCAAATTGGCAAGGGCGAAAAAAACATTTGCGCAAAACATTTTCACACTGATTCTTTATGATAAACATATAAATCACAATATATTTGAGGGATGAAGCGGATGATCAAATATCCTCGCACACGCCATTTGTCGGGACTGCAACCCGAACTGGCTTGGCGGGAAGCGGGAGATGTTGGTGCAACTCGTCCGGCATAACGGTTTGCCACTATGTTTTTTTGAAAAGCCTGACCCCGAGAAGGCGGTGGTTGGCACCAGCTGGCAGATCCGCCTCGATTGGGTTGCCATGTTGACCGAAGCTGATGTGCGCGGGCGAATTTGCCCGGACCAAGCGGAATTATTGGATCGGATCGACGACTTGCTATATGACGATACTGACTTTGAAATCATCCGGATCTCCCAGTCGTTTCTTTGGATCGCATTCGGCAGCCGCATCCCCCCTACAGCCAATCAGAGGGAAGTGGTTCGCCTTGCCAAAGATGAAGCCAAATACCGGCTACGACGAAAACAACCATTTATCTGGAACGCCACCAATCTTTGTCGGCATTTGCGCGTACCACTTGTAGATCTATTCGCATCCTATAGTGCGCATGTTAGCATCGTGTATATCGTGTATATCGTGTATATCGTGTATATCGACGCGTCGCTTGCGCTGTTGTTGTCCCGTAATCGCGACCGGAAACAGGCCGTTCCCGCAGCAACGATCCGCAAGCTGATGCAAAGATTAGAGGTTTCTGCAGCCGAAGAAGCGCACCAAGTAAGGTGGATCGAAAGCAAACAAGCCTGACTCCCTATGGAAGCCAGGCTTCTCTTTCACCCGTTAGCTGGCATAATGCTTTAAAACCTTTTGCAAACGGAGCGAAGCTTCAATCGAGCCTTTTACTTTCAGCTTGCCCATCATCACTGCTGTCGTCGCTCCCAATTTTCCCGTGACGAGCTTCAGCAAATCCTCATCTTTGATCTGCAACGAACAAGTCGGCTCCCATTTGTTTCCTTCGGCCCACTCCGCTTGTCCATCTGCAAACCGCACCTGATACGTCCCACTGGTCACTTCCAACTGATATACATCGTTCAAATGACTGATTCCCGTTGGATCTTGATTGATTTTCTCCGCCAATGAAGTGAAAACCTGGATTAGTTCCACACCTGCCACTCCTTTTTGTTATGATAAATTGATTATAATGCAAAAAAAGCTTTACTTGGCATCTTTCTGGCGAAACGATATAATGGCTAAGAACAGACCAGGCTATTTTAGCCTGTTGGAGCGTGAAAATATGTTTAGTAGTATCGGTTTACCCGGACTTATTGTTATCCTCGTTGTCGCCCTGCTTTTGTTCGGGCCAAAAAAATTGCCCGAATTGGGACGCGCAACTGGACAAACTTTAAAAATGTTCCGCGATGCAGTATCCGGTAAAGATGATTCCAAAGAGAAAAAAGAGGATAAATCATGACGCAAGCTCACCCGTTTGGGGTGAGCTTGCTCTCTTTTTTCTCTTCTTCCTGCTTGATGAGATGAGCGGTATGCAGCCCGCTGATCGCCGCCATCGCTTGATCCCCTCCCGGATACGCTCCAGCGCCTGCATAATACAACCCTTGCCGCTTGCGATCCTTGAGCGGTTGGCGAATCGCCGCACGAAACCCATGAAAAGCACGTCCATTCAACGCCCCACCATAAGCCCCCGTCATTTCCTGCAAATCAAGCGGTCCCAACCACTGCTCTACTTCGATCTGCTCACTCAGCCCTTGCAGACCCCAAACCCGTTCCAACAAGTACAAAAGTCGCTCGCGGTACAATTCAAATTGGCCCGGCTTCAGCCCGAAGCTGGCTGGCACCTGCGCAGTGACACACAAATTGCAACCAGAGCTGGTGCGATCCGCTTCATACAAACAGGGGTTCCCCACATAAATCAGAGGGGCGTCAGGCCATTCCCGCTGTTCAAACAAATCAATATAGTACCGCTCCATCTCGCGCGGATAAAAATAATTATGATAATGCAACACAGGGTACGTTTCTTTGCAACCAAGCAAACCCACGACCTGCGAACAGCTGAGTTGCCTCATATCCGGCGTGTATTGCTCATCCTTCAACAACGACACCCTCGTTTGGATGGGATCGATGCAAGACACCACTATGTCCGCCTCCCATTTTTCCCCGCCTGCATCTACACCTGTCACTTTACGATCAGACCACAGGATTTCATCCACAGCGCATCCCGTGTGCAACTCCACACCCCGCGACTGCGCCAAGCGCACCAACGCCTCAATCAACCGCTCATTCCCGCCTTCTATGTAAGATACTCCCTGCACCAATTCCAAGTAGGCGAACATCGCCACCACCGCAGGCGCCTTATAGGGGGAAGAGCCAACATAGGTTGCATAACGGTTCATCATCGCCAGCATGCGGGCGTCGTCGAAAAAGCGCCGATGAAAAGCATCCAGCGGCTGCAACAGCTTCATCTTCCATGTCGATTTCACCGCTCCCGGACGAAGCAGATCTGTCCAACTTACTGTAGGACTGGCTAAGAGCGTTTCTTCCACCCACTCGTATATGGTTTGTGCCGCATACAGATAGTCCAAAAAACCAGTGCGGTTTTCCGGTGAAAATCCCGTCAGTTGATCGGCCATCGCCTCGCCATCTGCAGTTAAATCAACAATCGACTTATTGTAGAAAAAGTGCCGGCTGTTTACTGGCAAGGGAATGAACCTCAGCGAAGGGTCAACCGCTGAACCGGCTTCCCGAAAGATGCGTTCAAACACCCATGGCATCATCATCGGCGCCGGCTCCAAACCAAATCGATACCCTCCTCCCAATTGGATTGCGCGGCACGATCCACCCACCTTGCTTTCTTTTTCAAACAGGGACACCTTGAAATCCATCGTGGCCAATTTGATCGCCGTCACCAAGCCGGCCAAGCCGCCACCAATGATGATCGCTTTTTTCATTGCTGTGATCGCCCTTTCTTCCATCTTCGCCACCATTGGCCGGCCTGCTTCAGCCTGTCCCGCACGCGATTCCACTGCTCCGGAAATGATGAGAAACCCTGCCAAGCCAGCTCAAAACCGGTAAGCCGGTTGGCAATCACCCCTTCTCGCATAGCATCCAACTCTAGCGCCAACTCCTTTTCACAGGCAGCGACCCATTGCCGACGATGACCTTTGGTAAATGTGTCCGGCAGCAATGGATCCGCTAGGCGGATATAGACATCCGGCCGACTTTGGGTAAATGACGTGTAAATCGCCACCGGAACAACTTGAATCTGCCCACCCGTTTCAAGCAACGACCCCAGCCCCGGCATGAAGCGGATAGGGCGCGCGTCTTGATGGACGGCTTCTCCTTGGCCCAAAATCCACAACGAACGAAACCGCGAAGACAACAGCTCTTTTCCAGATTCCAGCGCTGACCGCCACTCCTGATAATCATCCGGGTCGACTTCGATGAATCCTTGATCTTTCAATAATGAAAAAAAAGGCCACGCCCGCTCTTGCAGCAGGACATAGGCGTCTTGGCGCAGATATGCGTGATTCAGCCACAACACGAACAATGGATCCCACCAATGGCTATGATTCACTAAATATAAGGTGGGAGTAGACACATTGATGCGTTCCGAACAGTTGACATACATCCGCGCAAAATGACGCCGCAACACACCTGTCACCATGGCATGCACAAGCGGCGTAAATCGTTTATTTTTCTCTTCCTCAATCATCCGGGTCACTCCTCTGTCCGCATATGACACCCTTCTTTGGCAATGCCGTCCATGAACACAGTGACTGCCATCTCCACCAGCCGTTCGATCTCCTCCACATCCGTTTCTTTGCAGCAATGTTTCGCCAACGTATCCAACATCCCCAGCCACAATTCCACCAGTATCGGAATCTGCTCGGCCTGCGCACGCACTTCCCCTTGCTCCACCCCCTCTTGAATCAGATCCTGCAACGGCTTCACGATGGCACGATGCAACGTGAGATGCACGCGTTGGGTCAAGTCAGGACGCAATTGTTCATCCACGTCGCGCATCAGCTGTTGCATCGACATGGCGGCATGGTGGAAAAATCCTGTCGCCAAAAAAATGAGGCGTTGCCGGACACTTCCCCCTTTCGCGATTCCCCGTTGGATATGTGTCCCAGCTAGTTCCAGTTTTTTGCACACCACCGCCGCAAACAATGTCTCTTTATCAGGAAAATAATGATACAGTGTCGGTTTGGTGATCCCCACGGCGTCCGTTATCATACTGATCGAAACAGCAGCATATCCGCTTTTTAAAAACAATTCCGCCGCTTCGCATAAAATCTTCTGTTCAGTGTCCATTGTACCTTCCAAATCTGAGCGCCTTGGCCTACCCGGCGCTCGCTTTACCCGGTCCTTCAATCTCATACCCCTTTTGATTTTAATTTCAATTCATGTACCATCATACCAATCACGATCAAAAATACAATCAACTTCTTTTAAGCCGATTCTACACGGTTTCTCCCCTTGTTTCCACCCTGTTTTTTCCAACAAAACAATGAAAAAACGCCTCTTCAAGGAGGCGAAACGCGACCGGCTGACGAGCAATCGTTTAAATATTCCAAATTAATATCCCAAAAAAACCCATTTTATTTCAACCAGTCTGCAACTTGAGACAGACGCCGCTCGATTTGATCCAGTTGTTGGTTCATCAAGCTAAACTTCATATTTACTTCTTTGCGAAGTTCATGCAATTGTTTTGCGATGAGGGCAATGTTGGTTTCCACATATTCCATGTTGTAATCAGCATCGTCCGACACATGCGGGCTGGACTCAGGTTGCCTCTTTTGATACGGTCTCTCCCGCAAATAACGGAATACCTCATGCGCGTTTCGCACACCCACTTCATCCAGCTCCTCAGCCAATTGCAATACATATGTACGAACGATTTTATAATTATTTTCGATGAGGCAATACTCGAACAACGCGTTGATGACGCCATTAGAAAAAGCGTGTTTCTTCTTCAATTCATATACCAGCTGGACCAACTGTTTGGACAAAGGTTGGCCTCCCGTATATTGGCGCAAAAATTCTACCGGTTCGGTATTCTCCATTTTAAGAATTTGTTTGTCAAGTGCTGTCATAAATACCCTCCCGCATCAAATATGTACCCTCATTATATCAAAAATTGCAAAAGAACGATTATAAATTTGAAAGATATGAACATAAATAAAGCCCTGCCCGACACTCTGACCGGGCGGGCTCATGTCTTCACAGGCGTTTTTCGCTTCAGGGCTTCCATAATTGTTTGGGCTAATTTGTCACTGATGCCGGCTTTGCGGAATTCTTCCAGGCCGGCTTCGCGCATCTTGTCAATCGATCCGAAATGGCGGAACAATTGTTGTTTGCGTTTCGGCCCCACGCCTGGAATATCGTCCAGCTCGGACTTGATCAATTGTTTGCCACGCGTTTGCCGGTGAAACGTAATTGCAAACCGATGCACTTCTTCCTGGATGCGTTGAATCAGATAAAACGCTTGGCTCCCTTGTTTGATACCTGTTTCTTGCGGCGGGTCTCCAAAAAGCAACCTTGCGGTACGGTGCTTTTCATCCTTGACCATTCCCCCGACCGGAACATAGAGGCCCAGTTCGTTTTCCAACACATCCAAGGCCGCGTTCATCTGCGTTTTACCTCCGTCGACCAAAATTAAGTCGGGCAACGGCAAACCTTCCTTCAACACGCGCGTGTATCGGCGGCGAATCACTTCCCGCATCGTCTCCACATCATTGGGCGATTGCACAGAACGGATTTTGTACTTGCGGTATTCTTTCTTCTCTGCTTTCCCATCGATAAAGCACACCATCGCTGATACGGGATCAACCCCTTGAATATTGGAGTTGTCAAACGCCTCAATCCGACGTGGCAAACCGATGCCAAGCGCATCCCCCAATTGGTTAAGCGCTTGAAACGTCTTCTCTTCATCTCTTTCCATCATCTGAAACCGTTCATGCAAAGCAATTTTGGCATTTTCCATCGCCATTTGCACCAAGTTCTTTTTCATGCCTCGTTGCGGAATGGCTACCCGCACCCCGGAAAGCAATTTTGCAATTGTTTCCCAGTCCGTTTCTTGCGGCAAGTCTACTTCTTTAGGGAGGGTAGGCGCTTCATGGTAAAATTGCGCGACGTAAGACAAAAAATCTTCCTCCGGTTCATGATAGTGAGGAAACACGGAAACATCACGCTCAATCAGCTTTCCTTGCCGCACATAAAAAACCTGTACGCACATCCAGCCTTTCTCCGCGGCGTATCCAAACACATCGCGATCCACATGGTCATTGAGAACGATATTCTGCTTTTGCATCACCGCATCAATGTCCGCCAGCAGGTCGCGAATCTCTTTGGCCCGTTCAAACTCCAGATTCTCAGCTGCCTCTTCCATTTTTTTGCGCAGATCTTGCTTTAATTCAGGGTACCCCCCGTTAAGAAAACGGGTCACTTTGCGTATAATATCTTCGTAAGCTTCCGCTTTTACCTCATATTCACACGGCGCCAAGCATTGGCCCATATGGTAATACAGACATACCCGTTTAGGGATCGTCTGGCACTTGCGCAACGGGAATAAGCGATCCAACAACTTCTTAGCTTGCTGGGCGGCTCCGGCATGGGGATACGGACCGAAATACTTCGAGCCGTCTTTTTTCACCTTGCGCGTCACTTCCAAGCGGGGATGCCGCTCTTTGGTTAACCGGATGTATGGATAAGATTTGTCATCCTTTAACATCACGTTGTAACGCGGCCGATGCTTTTTTATCAAGTTGCACTCTAAAATCAAGGCTTCCACCGGCGAACCGGTCACAATATACTCGAAATCGCAAATATCCATGACCAATCGTTGCGTCTTACCGTCATGGCTTCCTGTAAAATAAGAACGAACCCGGTTTTTTAAACTTTTGGCCTTGCCCACATAAATGATTTCCTGATCACGATTTTTCATCAGGTAACACCCAGGTTGATCAGGAAGCAGGGCCAATTTCTCTTTCAGCATTCCCCTCTCCTCCTTTCCGCGCGGCAGTGCTTTGTCCCATGCATACCCACAGCGGCAAAGGACCGCCCCTGTCGCCGTTTTAAGCCTTCAGGCTATCTTAGTCCATCGGTAAAGAAGGCCTAATATATTATATCAATTTGCAGAGCTTACGGCATGGTGAATCTTGCCTTGGGCCGACACTCTGGAACATTTGGTGAATCTTTCCTTCTTATTATAGACAAATATATAATTTATGTTTAATATTATTTAGTCTAGAAATATACAAACTGTTCAGGAGGAACCAATGGAATACATTAAAAAGTATGGTTTTAAATTAGCCTGGATCCAACTTCTTGGCATGATCGTCCTCTTTGCTATGTACTTGGGGGCCATGCTTGTAAACTATCTGATCTCACTAGCCCTCGGTTTGTCCAACATAATGGCCAATACCAATCCATTTGAATCGACAACACAATTGGATACGTTAGAATCCGCAGCACAAATGGGGACCGGCCTCATCATCCTCAGCATTGTTCTTTATTTGGGCCTGCTGGCAATCGAATTGATCATCGGCGCCATGTCGACAGGGGCCATTTATGGGATTAGCATTGAAGCAGTGTTTAACAATCGCGTATCTTTAAGCTTGTATTTCCAACACATGTTTCGCCACATCAAACGCTTGACTCTGTTGTCACTAACGACATTTCTCCTGCTGGTTCCAATTATCATCGCCATCGTGGTAATCTCCGCTATCGCAGTCGCAAACCCATCCGACGTCAGCGGCATCACTCTGTCGCTCTCTATCTTGGCGTTCGTGATCTATAGTTTGTTCATCATCGCCATCACCATCTTTGCCCCCATCATGATCATTCATGAAAAAAGACCGGTATGGGAGTCGATCAAGCTATCAGCAAAGCTGTGGAGTCGCTCCTTCGGCAAATCCTTCGTCACCGTGCTGGCCGCTTTTCTCACCAGCTCGCTCATCATCGTGGGGTACTTATTGCTCGTGGTGTGCTTCGCACTTCTCACGGGCGTCTCTTTCGATAACGGCTTGAACGGATTGGGCTCCATGTCAATGATCTTTTTGGTGATTTTCTGGATTTTCTTCTTTATCTTCATCCTTCCTCTGGCATCGGTCAGCTACTATCTGATCTTGATCGGTCGCTATAAAAAACGTCTGCGTCCTGTTCTATTCCCAGCGCAAAAACAAGAGGCACCAGCGGAAGCACAATCCGGTGAGGAAAAACCAGCAGACGCCGACGAACAGTCCAACCAATCTCCAGACATGTAAAAAAGGCCTTGGCATTATGCCAGGCCTTTTCTCTTGCGTCTACAGGTGTTCCTTCACCCAAGCAACCAATTGCTCTTTCGGTTGGACACCCAACGCTTTGTCCACCGCTTTCCCGTTTTTGAAAATCATCAGGGTCGGAATCGACATGATGCCAAATTGACCGGCAGATTCCGGGCTGTTGTCCACGTTTACTTTCACAATTTTCACTTGATCGCCGATCTCCGCATCAACTTCTTCCAAAACGGGGGCCAGTTGGCGGCATGGGCCGCACCACGGAGCCCAAAAATCGACCAAGACAACACCAGCGTCCGGACTCTGGACTTCTTTATCGAATGTTTGATCCGTAATTTCCACAATCGCCACGGTCAAACCCTCCTTCTATGTGCCTATGTAACAGGTTCTTTGCTAGTATACCACTTCATCAAAAAAAGTTCCAAGCGTTTCGTCTCACGAAATGAAAAGAAGAGCACAACGGTGTGCCCTTCTCGTATTCACCCAAAAACTCTTTTCTATTTACGCTTGATCAGCAAGCAACTTCTTCAGCTCTTCGGTCAACAGCGGTACAACTTCAAACAGATCGCCGACAATGCCGTAATCGGCTACTTGGAAGATCGGCGCTTCAGGGTCTTTGTTGATGGCGACGATCACTTTGGAGTTGGACATGCCTGCCAAGTGCTGAATCGCTCCGGAGATACCGCAAGCGATATACAGGTCAGGGGTGACCACCTTACCTGTTTGCCCGATTTGCAAAGCGTAGTCGCAGTATCCTGAGTCACAAGCTCCGCGTGAAGCACCCACTGCGCCGCCCAAGAGGTTGGCCAGCTCTTGCAGCGGTTTGAATCCGTCTGCGCTTTTCACACCGCGTCCGCCGGAAACGATGACGCGCGCTTCGGACAGATCTACCCCGTCAGTCGATTTTTTCACCATGTCTTTAATCAGTGTGCGCAGGGAATCTGCTGCAAACGTTACGGTCACCTCTTCGATGTCCGCTTGACGAGAAGCGTCGGGTTCTCCCGCAGGAATGTTGTTGGGACGCAAGGTAGCAAAAACGGTCCCCTCAGTAAATACCTTTTTGACAAACGCTTTGCCGGCATAAATCGGACGGGTGAGAACGATTTTGTCCCCATCCAACTCCACCTGCGTGCAGTCGGAAACGAGCCCCAATCCAAGACGCGCAGCCAGACGAGGGCTAACATCTTTACCCACGGCCGTGTGACCAGTGAAGATCACATCCGGCTTCACTTCTTCGATCACTTTTTTGTACGCTTGGAAGTATGCATCCGTCGTATATTGATCCAACTCTTTGTTCAACACGACAACCACTTTATCCGCACCGTGTTCGGCAAGGGTGCCGGCCAATTCTTTAGCTCCTGACCCCAACACCGCTGCCGTCACTGTTCCTCCCGCCGAAACTGTGCGTGCCGCTGCCAGCGCTTCCAAGCTAACATTGCGGAGTTTGCCCTCACGAACATCAGCCAGTACCAATACGTGTTTGCCCATGTTTCGCTCCTCCTCGCCGTTAGATCACTTTGGCTTCCGAATGTAGTAATTGCACCAGTTCTTTCACTTGATCAGGAATGTCGCCTTGCAACACTTTGCCCGCTTCTTTCTTAGGCGGCAAGAAGATCTCGGTGATCTCCGTTTTTGCTTTGATGTCTTCTTCATCCAAGTCGAGATCATCCAACTCCAAGCGCGTAAGCGGTTTCTTTTTAGCTTTCATGATGCCCGGCAGGGATGGATAACGAGGGTCGTTCAACCCTTGCTGTGCCGTCACAAGCAATGGCAACTTGGTTTCAATGATTTCCAAGTCCCCTTCCACGTCTTTCTCCACTGTTACCTTGTCGCCATCCACTTCCAGCTTCACAATCGTTGAAACATGGGGGATCTCCAATAGCTCTGCCAATCGGGGCCCCACTTGGGAAGAGCCGTCATCCACCGCCATCGACCCGCACAAGATCAGATCGTATTCCAAGTCTTCCTCTTCGATCGTCGCATGCAGAATTTTAGCGATGGTGTGTTCATCAACAGCGTCATCCAAATCTTCGATGTCGACAATCACGCCTTTGTCAGCTCCCATCGCCATCGCCGTGCGCAACGCCTGCTCGGCGCGATCTGGCCCGATGGTCAACACCGTCACTTCGCCACCGTGTTTTTCTTTCAGGCGAATCGCTTCTTCTACTGCATACTCATCGTAAGGGTTGATGACGAATTCCACACCCTCTTCGCTGATGCGGCCATTTTCAATGGTGATCCGCTCTTCGGTGTCAAACGTTTGTTTCAAACATACGAGGATATTCATGCGGCTTCCCTCCTAAGCGTTTGCATCATTTCGTTGGCTTCCCATCCCATTGACAAATAAGCGATGCAATTCATCCACTTGATCCATCAACCGATACTTGTGATCCTTCATGATCCAAGATGTGACGGTCTCATCCAACGTGCCGAAAATCATCCTGCGCGTGATCCGCACATCGAGATCCTGGCGAAACACACCTTCTCGCATCCCTTTTTCGACAATGCCGTCGATTACATCCAAATACCGTTTGAGAATTTCCCCAATCCCTTTGCGCACTTCGGGATTGGATTGCCTCAGCTCAATCTGCGTGACAATCGCCAGTTGGTGATCTTTTTCCAGATGCTCAAAATGCAAGCAGATCAGTTTGTACAACTGGTCGACAGCTGAATCGACTTGAGCCAGTTCCTCTTCTGCCCGACTGATAAAAGCTCCCATCTTCTCACTGAACAAGGAGATGAGCACGTCATCTTTATTTTCAAAGTAGAGATAAATGGTACCATCCGCCACCTTGGCTTCACGGGCAATTTTGGACACCTGGGCGTTATGATAGCCGTATTCGGCGATCACGCGAGTAGCCGCATCAATAATCGCTTCATACTTTTCTCCTGTCCGTTTAGCCATGGTCATGTTCCCCTCTGCCTTATCACTGAATGACTATTCATTCAATTTCAAGTGTAGTATGACATTATTCAATTGTCAATGTATTTTTATACTTTTGATGTCGACTTTACCAATCAACTCTTTATTACGCTCCTTCGTTCTCGTTTTTTTGCATTTCTTCATCTAATAATACCCTTCTTAATACTTTTCCGATTGTCGATTTTGGTAATTCTTTTCGAAATTCGACTAGTCGCGGAATTTTATAGCTGGCCAAGCGCTCCCGACAAAACTTTTCCAACTCTTTTTCAGACAATTGCATGCCTTCTTTTAACACAATATACGCTTTGACCGTCTCTCCCCGGTAAGGATCGGGCACACCGACCACTGCTGCTTCCTGAATCGCGGGATGCTCAAACAGCACTTCTTCCACCTCGCGCGGATAGATGTTAAATCCACCGGCGATGATCATATCTTTCTTGCGGTCAATGATATAAAAATATCCGTCTTCATCCATCTTGGCAATATCTCCTGTACACAACCACCCGTCAACCAGCACTTTGGCCGTCTCTTCCGGACGCTTCCAATACCCTTTCATCACTTGGGGTCCTTTCACTTGCAACTCCCCTGATTGGCCCGGCGGCAGCACTTCTCCCGTTTCCAAGTCCACAATGCGCGCCTCCGTGTCCGGCCACGGCAACCCGATCGTCCCGCTTTTGGTTCGTTCCCAAATCAAGTTGGCATGGGTTACGGGAGAAGATTCAGTCATGCCATACCCCTCGATCAACAAGCCGCCCGTTAACGCTTCAAACTGCTCTTGCACTTCGATTGGCAACGGAGCCGATCCACTCAGACAAGCGTTGATGGAAGATAAGTCATACTTTTTGATATCGGGGTGGTTGATCAATCCCACATACATCGTGGGCGCCCCTGGAAAATACGATGGGCGGTGTTCCGTAATCAGCTTGAGGATCAAATCGCGGTCAAACTTCGGCACAAGGATCATCGTTGCCGCCAAGCGCACCGCAAAGTTCATCACCACGGTCATCCCATACACATGAAAAAAGGGAAGCGCTCCCAAAATCGTGTCTGCCCCCCGTTGCGCTTGGTACATCCACGCCTCCGCTTGGCAGCAATTCACTACCAAGTTGCGATGGGTCAACATCGCGCCTTTGGCAAGTCCGGTCGTCCCTCCGGTATACTGCAACAACGCCACGTCGTCTCCGGAGTCATATGGAGCCTCCACCGGACTAGACGGGGCTTGAGACATGATCTTTTTCAATTTAAACACGCCAGGTGCTTCCGGAATCTCCACATGCGTGTTGTCAAAACGGTTCTTCAGCTGGAACAACCAGTTCTTCGGAAACGGCAAATAGTCAGAAATACTCGTAACTATTATATGTTTCAGTTTTGTTTGCGCTTTCACTTCACTGACTCGAGGATACACCATATCCAAACAAATGAGAGTCTCCACTTCTGCATCATTCAATTGGTGCTCGAGCTCCCGCTTCATGTAAAGCGGATTAAATTGCACCACGATACCGCCTGCAAACAGTACGGCGTAATAAGCGATAACGGCCTGTGGTGAGTTGGGCAACATGATGCCGATCCGCTCTCCCCTTGATATCCCCAGCGACTTCAACGCATGTGCAAGGCGGTAGGAATCTTCCAACACCTGGCGATATGTCATCCGCTTTCCCAGAAAGAAAATCGCGTCACGCTCCGGATAGTCGCGAGCGGCGTCCACCAAAAACTGCGTCAATGGAACATCCGGGTAATTCAGATGATGGGGCACTTGTGGCGGGTAATGTTTAAGCCACACTTTTTCCGTATCGGCCATCAGAACTCCTCCTCTTTTCGACTGAACAGTCATTCAATTTTGCGGTGCGATTATTAAGAATTAACACTATGATCACTATAGATTATTTTATCTAATTTTTGACCATTTTTAAATACATATAAAAAAATCCCTGTGACTTTTCACAAGGATTATTTCATTTACGGTCAGGATCCTGAGGTGACAGCACGCGCGGTCGCTTCGTCTTGTTGGGCATCGGCGTCCGAACGAGCACATCCCAGAGTGCTTTGCCATTAAAAGGAATCAACGGCCACAGGTAAGGCGTTTGCAACACTTCGATGCGCATCAGCCATACAAACCAGAACAACACACTACCAACAAAGCCGACCCATCCGAATAATGCCGTCATCGCCAAGAAGAAAAGTCGCGACAGCTTATTGGCTAACCCCAATTCATAACTGGGGGAAGCAAATGTACCAATCGCTGAAATGGCCACATACAAGATAACTTCCGAAGTGAATAGCCCCACTTGCACCGCGGTCTCTCCCAACAAAATCCCGGCAACCAAGCCCATGGCCGTAGCCAACGGTGACGGGGTGTGAATCGAAGCCATCCTTAACACTTCTACACCGATATCGGCAATCAATATCTGTAAAAACAAAGGAATCGCTGCTTTTTTGTCCGGCCCGATCACCGCGAGTTCGGCGGGGAACAGGTCGGGCTGGGTGGCGATCAGATACCACAAAGGCAGAAGAAACAGCGAGGCCAGCAAGGCCAACAACCTTGTCCATCGCAAAAACGCCCCGACCACAGGCTGTTGGCGGTATTCTTCCGCATGTTGTACATGATGAAACAGAGTAACAGGGGTAATCATGACACTGGGGGAAGTGTCCACATAGATCAGCACATGCCCTTCCAACAAGTGTACCGCCGCCACGTCTGGCCGTTCCGTGTAACGAACCATCGGATATGGATTCCAATACCGCTTGAACAGGTATTCTTCCAAGCTTTTCTCCGCCATCGGCAGACTGTCTGTTTTCACTTTACCGATGGCCCGCCGCACTTCTTCCACAACCCCCGGATCGACAATATCTTTCACATAAGCGATGCACACATCGGTCCGTGACCGCGTCCCTACTTGCATATATTCCATCCGCAAGCTGGGATCGCGCAGATGACGGCGTGTTAACGCCGTATTGAAGATGATCGTCTCTACAAACCCGTCACGCGCCCCCCTGACCACCCGCTCGATGTCCGGCTCTTCTGGACCGCGGGCCGGATAGGTGCGGGCATCGATGATGATCGCGGTTGCTTCCCCTTCCACCAACAACACCGTAGGGCCTGACAACACCGCGTTCACTGCTTTTTCCAGCTCATTCGTCGTCTCTACTTCGATATAGGCGATTTCCGTGTTTACCAACTTCTCAATCGCATCGGCGCGCAATTCCCTGGGACTCAAACGGGCCAATTGCGATTGAGGATATCGTCCTTGGCAAACCCGTCCACAAAATAAAATGCGCACGCTTTGCCCCCATATTCCGTCCGGCGGCAAATCATATCAAAACTCTCATTAACCCCCAATATTTCATTCAACCAGCGCACATTGGTTTCCAAATCAGCGGTCAATTTGGCTGTTTGCCACCAAGGCTTTTGCTGTTGATCGGTCATCGGCACCACCTGCCTTCCATGCTGATAGATTCCATTATGGTCACAATTGATGGCAGGCAAACAAAAAAAGGCGCGGGTGCCCATCCCCTCAATGGAGAATGTCCACCCGCACCCTATGGATTGCAAGGTCAATTCTTGGCCCGCTTGCTCCCGTTCGACGGCCACAGCTGTTCAAACAAAATGCAGATAACGGTTCCCACCAACAATCCATTGCTGAAAAATGACTGCAACACGGAAGGCATGGATAGGAATAGTGAAGCTGGCAAAAACATCATCCCGGCACCCAGTGACAACGTCAAACCCAATATACGTGTCCGCCTTGGATCAAGTGGCTCTTTTAACACACCGTGCAATCCCAATCCGAACATCTGGCCAAACGATGCCAATAAAGCGGCATAAGCAATCGGCCCTGGCAACTTGGACAAAAATCCGATGACCACCGGAATTAATGCCACCCCGGCCAATGCCAAACAAGCGGTCAAAAAAGGCCCTCTGCGCTTTTGGCCCGTCATTTCTACAAAGCCCGCCGCCACCGTCAAGGGAACCATTCCCACCGTGGAGAACAACGCCGACAAGATAGTGGCCACCCCCGACCAGATTCCTGCCCGAGTCAGCACACTTGGCGTGACCTTCGCTTCCCCTGTCAATACCTGCTGCATCGCGTTCGTGCTAGCAATCAGATTGGACAGCAAGATCAAGGCGACCACGATAGCGGATACCGCCATACCCGGTTCAAAAATAGGCCCTCCCCAAGCCATAAATTCAGGCAGGGTGAAAAAACCGCTATGGGTGACCGAATTGCTTTGATAGCCCAAGGCCGTAAATCCGGCCCAGCCAACCATAATCCCGATCAACACGGCATAGCTACGCATCCAGCCTTTGCCCCACGTAGTGAATGATAAGACCAACACAAACACCACTAAGGACACGCCGACGAGATCCCAGCGAACAGTTCCGCTCGCCGTTCGGATATCCATCATTCCACGTAAAAAAACGCCGCTCAATTGAATGGCCAATAACATAAGGAAAGAACCCGTCACCAATGGCGTAAATATCCCTAACATCTTTGGGATTAAGCGTAACCCGGCCAAGAGCAAGATCAATAGCCCAGCGATGATCATGCCGCCAACCATGACACGCAACACCTCTTCGGGCTGCTGACCCGTGTTGGCCGCCAACTCTCCCATGATGACAAAAATACCGAGCCAAATTCCGGCTGGCCCGTCTGATAGAGGAAAACGATGACCCAACCAGCCTTGTAAAAATGATGTCAGTCCTATCACAAAAAAAGTACGTTGCATCAACCCGGCGACTTCCTCCGGCGGCAAATGATAAATTTGCCCGATAACAATCGGCAAGGACAACGCATTGGCGAGCAAAAAAATAAACCATTGCGCCGTGGTGAAACCGAAGGAAAACCAACTTGTCTGTCTCATGGCATTACCATACCCTTCTAACCTGGCTATCACTGTTATCTCACAACTCTTTCGATTATAGAAACAATATCGCGGGAAATCCACCCTTTTTTCTTTCACCGGCTCTGCCCTTGTCGTATCGAGATGAACTAAGTGATGATGCCTGCTTCCCTTTTCAATGGCCACGCTTTCGCCTAAAATGAATAAGGTTGGGCAAAGATACCCCTAGAGGCGATGCAAAGGAGTTGGCATATGAATTACGATGTCATCGTGATCGGCGGTGGACCGGCAGGCTTGATGGCCAGCGCCGCGGCCGGTATGCACGGCGCCCGCGTCCTGCTCTTGGACAAAGGCGAAAAACTGGGTAAAAAACTGGCCATCTCGGGAGGCGGCCGGTGCAATGTCACCAATATCAAAGAGATTGACGAATTAATCCAGAACATTCCCGGCAACGGACGGTTTTTATACAGCGTTTTTTCCGTCTTCAACAATCGCGATCTCATGCATTTTTTTGAAGACCTTGGCGTGGCCTTGAAAGAAGAAGACAATGGGCGGATGTTTCCCGTGACGGACAGCGCCAAAACCGTGGTACAAGCTCTGGTGAAAAAAGTGAAAATGGTCGGAACGACGATCCGCGTAAATACGCCCGTCAAACGGGTACTTTATGAAAACGGCCGGGTCGTTGGCGTCGAAACACAAGACAAGGAAAGAATTTATGCACCCTCGGTCATTGTGGCAACAGGGGGAAAGGCAGCTTCCCACACCGGTTCCAGCGGAGATGGCTACGCTTGGGCAGAAGCGGCCGGACATACGATTACTGAACTGTTTCCCACCGAAGTTCCCCTCACATCATCTGAAGAACTAATTAGGCAACGGATCCTGCAAGGCTTGTCCCTGCGGAATGTGTCACTTAGCGTACTCAATCCCAAAGGTAAGAAAATCATCGAACACCGTGGAGACATGCTGTTCACCCATTTCGGCCTGTCCGGTCCGATCGCGCTGAGATGCAGTCAGTTTGTCGTCAAACAGTTGAAAAAAACGGGTGCACGTACAATTCCTGTGGCCATTGACTTATTCCCCGACCAAAAAGCGGGACCGTGGGAAGAAAAGCTGTGGGCGGAACTGAAAGCCAATCCAAAGAAAGCCGTGCGAAACGTCTTGAAGCACCTGATCCCCGAACGCATGGTTCCTGTGTTGATGAATCGGGCGCAGATCGACGAAGATATAAATGCCGCCAATCTTTCCCGGGAACAATTGCATCGATTGTGCCAAGTGGCCAAACAATTCATTATTGAAGTAAACGGCACACTGCCTTTGGAAAAAGCATTTGTTACCGGCGGTGGCGTACATGTGAAAGAAATCGATCCCAAAACGATGCAGTCGAAACGGATGGCCGGCTTGTATTTTTGCGGCGAGATTTTGGACATCCATGGATACACCGGCGGTTACAATATTACAGCGGCATCTTGCACCGGCTATGTGGCAGGCAAAAGCGCGGCCGAGCAGGTGGTAAAAAATTGATCTTGTTATCCCACTTTACAAACGAAATCGGCACCCTTGTTAGTTGACAAACCCGGCGTCAATAAAAACGCCGGGTCAAGCGATGCATAGATTCTCTCTCAGAGAACATACTATGGTCGATCATTGTCGTCCTGATCGGAAAGGGGTAGCCGTGTTAGCATGAGCATATTAAATTGGACCTTGTTAATCATCTTTATTTCTATTCCTTTTGTGGCTATCGCATGGTGGCAAATCAAAGCCGGCAAAGCGAATAAACAAAAATGACGGCAGCGCGAAATACACATTTTTTACATTTAAAATGAATATCTCTCATTTTTTATTTAATGATTAATTAATTTAAATTAATCATTCACTTCAAACATTTATTCATCCAACATGCTAGAATAAAACGGGGGCGCGGTTAAGCCCCCGTTTTATTCTACAGGAGGGATGGCAATGTTTAATATCTTACGTCAACTTATTCTCGCCTTCTTACTGGTCTTTTCCGTCATGCTGCCCGTCCAAGCAGAAGCCGGGGTGCCTGAACAGCAAACTGTCAGCGTCGAATCATGGCCAGTTGTGACCATCACCGGTACAATTCAATCTTTGCCCGGGTATGACTCCGACGGGGAACATCAATACGCGCTGATCAGCAACGTCCGCCGCGTCAGTGGGTCTGTATCGGTACCTAGCACGATCTTCGCGTCCATCCGGATCGATGAGCGGGGAACGGATGGAGTCCTTCCCTTGCGTGTTGGTTCTTCCATCCAAATCAAAGGGGAATTCATCCCTGAAGATGAGGCTTACAAAACACCGGAAAACTGCTGTTACGCCGTGATCCATTTCACACATGATCCTGTCGGCTACGTATATTACAATGGCGTCTATTACAGATGATTGCCTTCCCATGTGCTAGCGCACCTGATTGGTGGCAAGTGTACATTTGCCACCGATCGGGTCTTTTTTTATGCCCTGAACCCATATTTTCCCGCCACGTATGGGAATATAATGTGAAGCAAGCCCCATTCCACAAAACCTACTTCACAACGTAACAATGTTATGTTACACTAACAACAAAGGAGGGTGCCGCAATGGAGCAGGAACTTATTTCCAAAAAGGACCTACTGGAGCTGACCGGAATCTCTTATGGACAGCTTTACCGATGGAAGCGCAAAAACCTCATTCCCGAAGAATGGTTTATTCGCAAATCGACTTACACGGGGCAAGAAACTTTCTTTCCCAAAGAGCAAATCCTCGATCGGGTAGAGAAAATTAAAAACCTGAAAGATGATCTCTCTCTGGATGAGATTGCCGGCATGTTCTCCACCGTTCCGATAACCACCGCACTGGAGAGACACGAATTAATCGAACGTAACATTGTTTCAGATATTGCTCTGAAATTGTACACGCAACAGTTTGCTGAGCAACAACACTTTACATTTAAAGAAGTTCTCCACATCTATATTCTCGACAAATTGCTCTCCAAAGGTGACATCAACCTGGAGGAAGGAAAGACACTCCTCCAACTGTTGCACGATCACTTTGGGAAAGTGGAGCATGCCGGCGGGCAATTGATCTGCATTCGCAAAATGGGCATCACTTCATTTATTCTGGCTCAATCAGGAGACATCTATTTTGAAGAAGGCGTTCGCGTGGTATTCACCATGAATTTGTTGACCTGCATTGAAGAATGCAAATTGAAATGGCATGGAGGCGAGTCGCATGGATAAAGAAAACCGCCGTGATTTGACCATCTCTGGCACCGGGAGCGCCAATGGCGGCGTATACGACCGTTTAAGCATTAATGGCGAGGGACGCATCCACGGCGATGTGGACTGCAACAGCATCAAAGCTTACGGCGTAACCACATTTAAAGGCAACATCAAAGCCGAACGGTTTGACATCGTGGGGGAAACCACAGTCAAGGGCGAGGTACACACCAATGAAATGAAAGTGAAAGGGCAAGCGCACATTCACGGGCAAGCGCATTGCCAAGAGCTGAAAGTGATCGGGTCTGCCACTGTCAACGGCAATCTGACCGGTGAAGAAATTGAAATCAAAGGCGGTGCCACCGTCAAT
This sequence comes from Laceyella sacchari, assembly GCF_024927925.1. Classification (NCBI taxonomy): domain Bacteria; kingdom Bacillati; phylum Bacillota; class Bacilli; order Caryophanales; family Thermoactinomycetaceae; genus Laceyella; species Laceyella sacchari. The sequence goes on along the minus strand of NZ_CP103866.1, from coordinate 1,038,376 downwards.
GGGGATTGCTCTGCGGAATCGTTCCAAGCTAGCGGAGGGTTTACCATCGAAGGCCTGCTTAACGCGGGGCAAATCCACGTGCGGCTATATGGCAAATGCCAAGCGAGGGAAATCGGCGGGGAAACGATCCGTGTCGAGAAAGACAGTTTGGATTTCTCCCTTGTCAAATGGCTTAAGTCCATCCTCCACTACACCAATGAACTGGTGGCCGACACTATCGAAGGCGATGATATTTACCTGGAGAAAACAAAAGCCAAAGTCGTACGCGGCAACAACGTCTTAATCGGCCCTGGTTGTGAGATCGAGCTTGTGGAATACAAAGATCACTTTGAACAAAAAGGAGATTCGATTGTAAAAGAACACAATCAGGTCTGAGATTCCCCGCCAGGCATCCGCCCCCAACGGCGGATGTTTTTTTGTAAATCCGGCGAGTGAATAACGAATCATTTTTTTAAACAATTTTTAAAAAACCGCAAAATAGAACCAAAATAGACTCAGATGTGCATTTTTTTAATTATTTATTTCAAATTATATAAACTTTGCGATTTAATACGAAAAAACGCTAGACAAATCATTATCAAAAAAATAAGATTAAAGCAAAGAGGTGATCACAGTGAACGTGAATGACTTAAAAACATTGGGTGAAGCCTTGCGCAAGATACGCAAAGAAAAAGGCCTGCGCTTAAAAGACTTGGAGGATGAGCATATCTCTTTTGCCACCATCAGCAGTATAGAGCGAGGCATTCCGACGGTTAAACCTCAAAACCGCGAATACTATTGTAAAAAACTTGGATTTAACATCGAAGACATTCCTCAATTGATCCATCGCGAACAAAGGGAACACAAGCAATTGGAAAACTTGCTCTTCCTTATAGAAACATGTATCAACCTTGATTGCGATGGCGCATTGGAGCGGCTTCGCTTTCTGCAAAAGCATACCCAAGGCGGGTATATGGATATCATTCTGTATCTGAAGGGCTTGTGTTACGTTAAGAAAAACAACTTAAAAACGGCTGAGAAGTTTTTCAAACAATCCATCCAACATATTAACTCTAAACAGTTCTTATCCAACAGCAATATTAAAGCCGCCTGTTACAAGGAATTGGGTCGCATTTATTATCAACGGGACAACTCGCTCCAACAAGCCCTTGAATATACCAACAAAGGTTTGGCCGCATATAATGAAAATGCCGACCGCCAAGAAATCAAATATTTCTTGATGATCGACAAAGTTTCTTTCCTAGAAAAACAATATCGCATTGATGAAGCTTTGCAAACTCTGGATGAACTGTGGGACTCCATCCAAGATATCAACAGCTTGGAAGTAAAGCTCAATATGTATGAGTTGAAAGCGACGCTGCTCAATCAGAAGAAAAAATACGAAAAAGCGTTGCAATATGCCAAAGAAGGATTATTTATCGCCCGTGAAAACGGAACCCATGAAAAAGGAGTTGAGCTGCTCACTGTTTGGGGGAATATCCGGCAAAACGCGGATGACTATATGACCGCCGAAAATTGTTACAATCTGGCTCTCCGCCTTGAAGGAAAACTCAAGGACAAAAAATATGTGTTAGTCTCCACCCATACGCAACTCGGGAAACTGTACAGCAAAATGAAAAAATATGATCAATCATATGAACAGCTGACCACAGCGGTAGCCAAAGGCCGCAAATACAACGACGCTCATCGCTTCTGCGAATCATTGGTCGCTCTTGGTGATTACTATCTTGAAACTGGGAAACACCAAGAAGCCATTCAACCATATGACGAAGCATTAACTATCACCAACCAATTTTCCTTCCAACGCCTGAAAGAACGAATCTTACTCAACTTATCTGAGTGTTGGAAAAACATCGGCAACAATGAGAAGTACATTTCGCTTCTCGTAGAGTTGCAATCAGAACTTCGGTTGCGCGAACAGGAAGTAGCTCAAGCCTGACTCACAAACCCGTAATCTCTTTTTCAAGCGGCGTCAGATGACCGCGTTTTCCATACGCCACCATGCGCAAATACTCACCGTACACCACCGCTCGGTGCGCCGACACTCGCGACCATCCCCAAGATGTTACGGGAATCTTGCCGATGGTCGTGAGTGCTGGGTAAGCCGCAAGGGTGATCCCCTCCGGCAAATTCTTCGTCAAGGTACGATGTTGCCTGCCCACAGCATACGCTTTGCTGACAAATAAAATCGCCGAAAGGCGACTCACGTCGACCAGTTGCAGTCCAAACCGAACATTTTCCAATGAATTGACCGATTGATCTTCCCAGACCATCTTCTCCCCAGGAATCCCCAACTCCACCAACTTGTCACGAATCACATGTGCTTCCGGCGTCCTTCCATAGGTCCAAGTAGGGTGTCGCGTGGCATTTTCCTTATACCCCCCGGTGATCAAAATCTGCTTGACGATCCCTTGCTGATAGGCGTGTGCCGCCGTTATCCAGATTTCGGGATGAGCCCCCCCAAAAACAAACAACAAATCATAACACGGCACGGTGCGCTCAGTCAGGTCAGGCCGAAAGACTAGCTCTGTCAACGCCCGGATGTGAGCCGCACTGAGCGGGGGAACACTGGGGAATTTCGGAATGCTCATCTCATCGCCTCCTCATCGCCGTCTGCCCAATTCATCTCCCCCTTTTCCCCTCTCCCCTTTCGTTCAAACCCTCTTGTCGCGCATGAAGGGAATCACGCCATTTTATGTTATAATTTCGTGTATCTAGGTTTTGAGGAGGACAAGCATGGTTTCACTGCCAGAAGACTACTTGAAGCAGATGCGTGAGTTGCTTCAGGTGGAGTACGAAACGTTTATCCATACATATGAAGAAGCGCCCACACGCAGCCTGCGCGTCAACACGCTTAAACTATCCCCCGCGCAATTGGCTGAACGTGTCGCTTTTCATCTGAAACCGATTCCCTGGTGCAAAGAAGCCTTTTATTATGATCATGAGCAGGATCGACCGGGCAAGCATGTCTACCATGCCGCCGGCCTCTACTACATTCAAGACGCCAGTGCGATGTCGCCGGCAGAGGCGCTTGCGCCACAGCCCGGTGAGACGGTATTGGATCTGTGTGCCGCCCCCGGCGGAAAAACAACGCAAATCGCGGCGAAGATGCAGGGCCAAGGTCTCCTCGTTGCTAATGAGATCGATGGCAAACGGATCAAGGCGTTGGTGGAGAACCTCGAACGATGCGGGGTGACTAACGCGGTTGTGCTAAATGAAAACCCGTTGCGTTTGACCGATCGTTTCGCCGGCTTTTTTGACCGCATCTTAATCGATGCGCCCTGTTCGGGAGAAGGGATGTTTCGCAAAGACAAAGATGCCCGTGAACGCTGGAGTGTGCGGGCCACAAAGAAATGCGCCGATCTCCAGTTAGAAATCGTGTCCGCCGCCGCCCCCATGCTAAAACCTGGCGGAAGGTTGGTCTATTCTACCTGCACCTTCAATCCGCAAGAAAACGAGCAGTTGCTGGTTCGCTTCCTGACAAAGCATCCTGAGTTCCGTTTGGTGCCGGTGCCGCAAGCGGAGCATTACCAGCCGGGACGACCCGATTGGACCACCACCGCCGACCCCGAATTGAGCAAAGCGGCTCGGCTCTGGCCGCATCACTTGCGAGGGGAAGGACATTTTGTGGCCGTCTTGGAAAAAAACCCCGACACGGAGGAAAGCAAGCAACGACCCGGCAAATTTCCGCCCGTCCATGCGCAAGCTAAAAAACTTTGGCAACAATTTGCCGCAGAGACATTTCGCGAACCCGATCACATACAAGGTCAATTCACCCTGTACGGCGAACATCTGTATCTTGTTCCCGATGAACTGCCTTCCTTGAAAGGATTAAAAGTGGAGCGGCCAGGACGTTATTTGGGGCAAGTCAAGAAGAGTCATTTGGCTCCCTCCCACGCCTTGGCCTTATCCCTTTGGCCAGATCAGGTGACGCAAACAATCGATTTCAACGCAGACGATCCTAACCTGTTGCTGTATCTACAGGGGGAGGCTTTGCCAGTTTCACTGAAAAAAGGCTGGACCTTGGTCAGCGTTGACGGTTTTGCACTCGGCTGGGGAAAAGTGTCGGGCGGTCTCTTAAAAAACCATTACCCCAAATGGTTACGCTGGGATAAATATTAATATCATGAGCAAGAGAAACGACAAGGCATTTGCGTCCGGTTGCAACCAAAACGCAAATGCCTTGTCGCATCAAATGCTCCTGCGATTAGAACTTGTCCCCGTGGTATTGATTAAGCGTACCTCAGGTCAGCCCCTGTATCTCCTTTTGCACAGCCATCAATTTATCCGGATTGACAACCATGTAGATCGCCTTGATGCGCTCCTCTTGCATGTGAAACGAAATGACACAAAAAACCTGATTACCATCTAGTGCAACGATGCCTGGCTGCCCGTTGACGTTTCGCATTTGGAGTGACGCACCCGCTGGCACCTTGGGCAAGGTTCCAGCAAAGAAACGAATAATGCGGTCCATGCCCATGATCGGACGGATCGCCGCTCTGACTTTACCCCCGCCATCGGTGATCAGGGTTGCATCTGTCGACAGCAAATCCAGCAATTGATTCACATTTCCGATTGATAACGCCTGGATAAACTGTTCAACCACTGCCCCCGCCTTCTCATGCATTTCCCCACCATTTGCAGGGACGCCATGGATGCTTCGTTTGGCCCGGCTGAAGATTTGCCGGCAATTCACACTGCTTTTGTTTACAATCTCCGCTATTTCATCGTAATCAAATTGCAAAACCCCCCGCAACAAAAACACAACACGCTCCGTCCACGATAGCTACTGCAACAGCAATAGATAGGCTGTGGAAATCGTCTCTTTCTGCACATACTGTTCCGAAAGCTCATCTGAATTTCTATCTGTAATGATCGGCTCCGGCAACCATGGGCCGACATATACCTCACGCTGTTTGCGGGCTGATTTGAGCAAGTCGATACAACGATGGGTCACTATTTTGCATAAATAAGACTTTGGATTGCGCACATGGGCTGACGGGATTTCATTCAAGGAATTAAACGCTTCCTGTACAATGTCTTCCGCATCCATCATGCTACCCAACATGCGGTATGCCAACGAAATCAGCAAAGGCTTCGTTTCTGTGTACAGTTTTTCTGTGTCCATCAGTATAGGCTGACCCCACTTTCGTCATGGTTCATAACAAATTCCTGAATGATGCGAAGAGCCGCCCTTTTCCCGCTGGCCAGTGCCGCATCCGCCAGCATTTCTCCATGTCCGCACCCATCGCCCGCGATGTACAAGCCACGCATTTCAGGAACTTCCGGTCCGGAAAATGATGTTTTATCCACCGTAACCGAATCATGTACAACGGTCATGTTTGGCAAGAATTGCCGAGCGACAACTTCCTTTCTCCACCGGGGATGAAGAAGGTCCATGACCTGCTCTAATTGTCTTTCATCCTCGCTGGGGTTGCCGGGCTCCGCACCGAGATACTTGACAAGATGCACCACTGTAATGCCATCTTCGCTCAACCTGGAAGCTGCGGAATGATTCGTGAAAAAGACAGGCTGGTCAATGCCGATAACAAAATGATGCTTGGGATTGGGCAACCGCTTAAGTCCCAGATCAAGGCAGGCGGCGATAATCGGGCGGGCTTGCTCTCTCCATTTTCGGAGCGAAGTGCGCTCTGCATCTTTAATGAGCCGGCAAGTCTGCGCGGGACCGACGGTGACGATCACATAAGGCACTTCAAGCATGGCGCCATCCGCAAAATGAATGCGATAAATCTTGCCACTTCGCTCGATTTGTGTTGCCGTCTGCCGGTTCAGCAATGTAACCCCGGCAACGACGGCTTGATCCCGCAGGCTATTGACAATAGACTCCCAGCCTCCGTCCACATAGAGAACACTCTCTTTCAAACCTCTCTGCAACTGTTCTATGGTCGCCCCAGCCAGCTGATGATCGGGATCGTTCGCAAAGGTTGTGGTTCGGCATAATGCATAAAAGATATGGCGTGCCATCGGATCCTGTATGGTTTTCTCCGCCCACTCTCGCAAACTGATTCGGCCGACGGCATGGGGCTCGATCCGGCTTAGTCGAACCATGAGGCTAACAAACTCTTTTTTCCCGTAAAAAGTTAACAGCTTGGAAGTTAGAAGCGACCCCACGCTGTCCGGCAAGGGATACATGTCATTCTTCCACATGGCGTAACCCTTTGCGTTAGGAATCCCGCCTTGAACCTCGACACCCAATTCCCGCAAAATAGAAAAAGCTTCACCCCCGCGATACAGCGCATGCCCACCTAGATTAAACAGAGCTCCGTTCTTGTGTACCGTGCCTGCGCGCCCACCTAGGCGATCGGATTTTTCCAATACAGCAACCGCTTTCCCAGCTTTGGCCAAATAAATGGACGCCGCCAAACCGGAGAGCCCGCCACCTATGATGGCTACATCATATTTTTTCATGTTATCACCTTATTCCCTGTTTTACTAATATGACGAGGAAACAGGTGACTTTGTGACAGAACCACTTAGGCACTCTTATGCATCTGCCGTTTCCCTCAGGTATTTCCGGGGAAATCACACATGCCAATTATCAAAAAAGGATGATTCCTGGCCGCATATCGCACCAAAAACCATCCCTTAATCATCTTCCTTCACTTTTCGATTACGCGCTTAAACGCGTCACATCCGGGTGACCAGTGCCCGTTTCCGCCCGCCGCGCCTTCCAATACAACAGTGCAGAAGCGGCGACAAAGAACAGCGCGAACAAAAACATCCCTCGGTAACCTAACCAAGCGGCGATCATCCCCAACAAGAAAGAGCCTACGCCAATTCCGACGTCAGCGGCGATGAAAAACGTTGCCGTGGCCGCACCGCGTCTTGCCGCTGTCACCTTTGAGATAACCATGGCCTGCAAGCAGGGCTGAATGCTTCCATAGCCAGCGCCGATAAACGCCCCCGCTGTGTAAAAAAGTGCCTGATCTTCCGCCATCGCCATGCAGATCAACCCGATAACATAACAAGCGATGCTGGGATACACGACAGAATCCGGCCCTTTACGGTCAAACAGGCGCCCCGACAACAATCGGGCGATGACCAAGGCCAGCGCATAGAAAAAATAAAAGCCGCCAGCCATATCTTTGTCTCCCAATTCAGCTGCATACAGCGAAATAAACGACACAATGCCCCCAAACACCATGGCAAAACCAATAATCGGCATTGAGTAGGAAAACGCTTTGCGCTCAATCATCTTTCCCCAATCCGTAAGACGGATGCGCATAGACGGAGCGGGATTGGCTTTTTTAGGAAACTTCACCTGCATGATTAACAACAGGCTGATCAATACAAATAAGCCGCAAAGCAGAAAGAGCCAGGTATATGACAGGGATTGAACCACCCAGAGTCCAAACGCCGGCCCGACAACCATCGCCAGCATGTTGGATGTTCCAAAGTAACCCAGCCCTTCTCCGCGCTTGGCTGGCGGAATGATATCATTCACCGCCGCACCCAAAGCAGTGGTAGCCATGCCAAACGCCCCGCCGTGCAACAAGCGGATCACCAACAGCAAGAGAAAGCTCATGGCCGCAAAATACCCGATCGTCGAGGCCAAATACAATCCGATCGTCCACACCAGAATAGTTTTTCTATCCAACTGATCGACCAGCAATCCACCGTAAGGCCGCATCAGAACAGAAGCCATCGTGAATATGCCAATTACCAAACCCACTTGCTGTTCCTGTGCGTGCAATTCATCTACGGCATATACCGGCAAGGTTGACAACAACACAAAAAATCCGCCAAACAAGAAAAAGTTTGCCAGACAAATCAAGATAAAATCTTTTGTCCACAATCTCATCCGTATCGTTCCTCCCATATCCCCCATCTGTCCGTATTTACTTGCGTGTGTTTCGCGCACGCCAACTGGCTGCAAACGTTTTTCCCATGCTTGCCACAGGAACTGGACGTATGAGAAAAACGTTTGCAGCCAATTCCATTGGAGTGTATCTAGCAAATAACGTAAAAATGACCTTTACCAGATGCGAAGCCTTTGGACACTTTATCCGTCACGACTCTGACCTGCACACGTTAGTTATTATATTTCGCAATCCGAAACAAACTCAATAAGAAAAATGCGGCAAAAAAACGCTTTCTTTCACATGGGGCAAGCTCGCACAAGCATATACTTGATTATAGGCATACGGAGGTGTTTTCTTTGACAAAAGAAGAAAAAATCCCAACCCATCCAAGATTTCTTCCCTATACGCAAGTGGCAATGGGCATGATTCAGCCGGAATGGATTTTCATGAACCATTTTTTTGAACGAGAAGATATGGAAGAAGAACAGCTGGATTCCACAACCCTCTCCATCTCCACAATTCCCCCGAGTGAAACCGAAAAAAAAGCCATCCAGATCCATTTCCACGCTCGGCGCGAACCCAGGGGAGAAGAGTGAGCAATCCCTTGACTCTCTCAGCATTTCACTGCTTACTCCACACAAAAACCGCTTCCCCCTAAGGGAAAACGGTTTGTATAGGGAAGATGGCTTTTCATTTCGCCCCATCACTTTTGAACATCATCAAATTTTTGCAAACAGCAATTCACACGTTGTGTCTTGCTCTATTCCCGAAAAAACAGCTTGTCCTTGATAAACAAATTCTTTATAACTGATCCCGCCAGCCACCGTGGCCGGAAATAACTTTCGAAAAATATGCTTGGAAGCTTCATTGGTGCATATCATCGCCACTTTGTTATACCCTTGTGATTGGCCTTGTTCAACAACGCGTTTCTCCAATTGTTGTACCAATCCTTGCCCAGTAAAATCGCTATGACTGGCCCCCATTTCCAACACAAGAGTATCAGGACCGAGACAAGAAGCAGCTTTTTTCTCTATTTCTTCAAATAAGGTAATGATCGGATCCAGTTCCGGACACACTTTCTTGGTTTCCTCTTTATTAAGAAAAGGCACCGTCGCTTTTCGACCAAGAACGACGGCAGCCAAATGCTCTCCTTCCATCGCCACAAAAGACATTTGTTGTTCCACAGCTTTAACCAATGTTAAATAACAATAACGGTAAAATGCATCCTCGGGAATCTGCAAGAAAGCAGCCATCGGTTCATTTTTAATAAAAGAATGGGTAAGTAAAATGCTTGCTTTACTAATATGTTGTGCTCCCAACTGTTTAATAATCATTTCATCATCCCGCTTCCTACAAAGTTTTCATCCTAGCGGTGGCAAAGGAAGTTGATTTGCCAGACACACCCCAGTAACATCGCACCGCAAAACGCGGCACAAATGCCCGCCAAGCGCCTTTTACTACGCTAAAGAAATCCCATCTCCCCCATCCCATTATATAGTAAATTTCATATCTTCCAAAAACATTTCGTGCGGTATTATATGATTTATTCTTAAAAACATAAAACACCGGGAAGAATAGGGGCTCACTTTGGCGGTCGAATCCCCATTTCCCTCCCGGCACGGATTACAAACATCCCTCTTTTTTCCAATTGAATTTGTTCTTTTTGGTCTCTTCCTTCTGCTTCTGCTTAATCCATAAGTCCCTTTTAATTTTCAAATAGCGCTTCATTTCACCGATAAAGTGATACACCGCTGCGCGCGTCTCAAATTCCTCAAGCGTTTGCGGCAAAGCCGACTCTTTAAAACGACGACTGATCTGCTCCAATTCCTCCAAATAATGCGATGCGGTATTGCCCGGATGAACCGCGCCGGCCAAGCGATCCAAGAATTCGCCGACGATAAGGCTCTCCTGACAACAATGATCCAATGAGGAAACACTGGGCGCGATTCGTTCCAGAATTTCAAACTGCCGCTCTCGCATTTCAAAGTAGCGGTAATAATACGCGCAGTCGTAAGGAGCCACATTTTCTATGTCACGCAGAGCCAACGCCTTAGCCTCTTTCAACAACTGGGCCGTCTCCGTGATCTCTTTGCCGTCCCATTGTTGATCCTTATCGCGCAAATAAGCGGCCAGTTCGCGCAAAATGGCCTTGAAGTTGGCTTCGATCTGCTGTTGAATCTCTTTCAACTTCTTTTCGCTGCTCGGCATATGCATATTGGCCAGCACCGCCATCCCGATCCCGATAACAATAAGTAGCCCCTCGTTAATAACAATGGGGAGGGACACCTCTTTCAGGATATACAGATGCAAAATGACCACGGTCGCCGTCGTAATGCCGTCCGTTGCTTTCAGCTTGACGCAGAGGGGGATCAACAATAGCATCAGGATGGTTAACCCCCAAGCATGGTATCCGAGCAGTTCAAAGACCAGTATGGCCAAGACCAATCCCAACACACAAGCGAGTACTCTCTCCCATGCGGTTTGGTAAGATTTTTTCTTCGTCGTTTTAATGCATAAGATAGTAATCACAGCAGCCGAACTATAAAATTGCAAACCAAGCCATTGGGCGATGGCTAAAGATAAACCCGTCCCAATAGCCGTCTTCACCGTACGATAACCGATCTTCATATTGCCTCACTTTTTCTTTTAAGGAATGTCTGATAAACATACCCGGTGTCACTCACACCGATTTCTCATTTGTTGGCGCTCATTAAAAAAAGCGTTTTTCACCGCCTTCATATAAGCCAACTTGATTGATCAGACGATCCCAGTTATGTAACCATTATAATACAACAGAATAATTTCTGTAATCCAAGTCCCTCCTTTTTTCATCTGTTTCATGAACAGCCTTTAGAAACGGACACCGTCATATTCCATCATCGCCAATGATTTGATATTATTTGAATTGTCTGGATCATTTCGCAAGGAGTGGTCAACATGAACACAACAACCACACCGGCTAAAATCTCTTATTATCGGCTGTTGCAAGCCAGCTACCGCAGAGCTGAGCAACTCTTGCGTGAAATCTCCGAACATCCCCACCGCTACCATCCAGCAAAAAAACAGGAAACGGCGGATTATTTAACCCAATTGCGCAAAGAGATGGGGAAATTTCACATCGACCAATCGTAGCGGGGCCTGATAAGGCCTTTTTTCTTTGCGCCGAACGCGCCATTTATAACCAAGAATGACCAGTCGCGCACAAGAGCTTTTGTTATGCTTTTTAAATTCTTATCATACGTATCTGCTTTCCCGATTTACATTGCTTCAGCATATGCCAATGCAAATATTTCCCATATCATTCCACATCTTCTAAGTTGAATATATATAATTCCATTTATTATCGGTAATAAATTTATTTATTTTTTTATCGATTAAAGAAGGAAAACTTAATTTGTTCACGAAAAGATAATATAACAAACTGAAAGGAGGCTGGAAAAAAAAGCACTCCCGCCTGTGCCATTCCTACACGAGCAGCCACCTCATCCAACCCTTGGTTTATAATGATCTTTGCCTTACATGACAATTGTCCTTCCACAGTACAACATCTACCCAACGGCAGGGAGGCGTGTTAGAAATTTGTATTCCCACCACATCCCGTCGAAGTGTTATGTCCGCCCCGCGTTTTGACTCATGCCATGTACTCACCTCCGAAAATAACTGATGAATCATATATTTCCGTATATTCTGCTAATTTCTACCTGCTAGCGCGTCGAGTCTCCTCGCCGGGGGACGGATCACTGACAGGCATCGCTTGACTCATGACAACAGGTGCATTGTGCTGACGCAAATCATGTTCTTTTGCATCAGAACCACTTACCCAACCAATCAAATCCACAAATCAAAAGGAGGATTTTTTCGTGAAGAAACGCGTTTCCCTCATCGCTTCCTTCGTTTTGATGGCAAGCGCCGCCCTGCCTTCCGCCATTTTCGCTGAGGAAGTAGATAGCCAAGCGGGTAAACTCTATGCTCCAGGGCAAGTCGTGGTGAAATACAAAGACAATGCTTCGGCCAGCGCCGTCAAATCTGCCCGCGCCAAAGCCAACGGTACAGTCATGGAAAAAAACAACAAGCTCGGCTTTGAAGTGGTCAAAGTGAAAGGCTCTGTGGAAGCGACCATCGAAAAGCTGAAAAAAGACCCCAACGTGGAATATGCTGAACCCAACTACTATCTCCACGCTACCTACACACCTAACGATCCTTACTTCAGCTCCCGCCAATACGGCCCACAAAAAATCCAAGCGCCGCAAGCATGGGACATCGCTGAAGGCTCCGGCGTGAAAATCGCCATCGTCGACACCGGGGTGCAATCCAACCATCCCGACTTGGCCGGTAAAGTAGTGGGCGGTTGGGACTTCGTTGACAACGACTCCACTCCGCAAGATGGCAACGGCCACGGTACACACTGCGCTGGTATCGCCGCAGCAGTGACCAACAACAGCACCGGGATCGCTGGTACTGCTCCGAAAGCGTCAATCCTCGCTGTGCGCGTGCTGGACAACAGCGGTAGCGGCACCTGGACTGCTGTCGCCAACGGTATCACCTATGCTGCAGACCAAGGCGCTAAAGTCATCAGCTTGAGCTTGGGCGGCACCGTTGGTAACTCCGGTCTGCAACAAGCTGTCAACTACGCTTGGAACAAAGGTTCCGTTGTCGTGGCCGCGGCTGGTAACGCCGGCAACACCGCTCCTAACTATCCCGCTTACTATTCCAACGCCATCGCGGTAGCTTCCACTGACCAAAATGACAACAAATCCTCCTTCTCCACTTACGGTTCCTGGGTAGATGTAGCTGCTCCTGGTTCCAGCATCTATTCCACCTACCCGACCAGCACCTACGCTTCCTTGAGCGGTACCTCCATGGCTACTCCTCACGTAGCTGGTGTGGCTGGACTCTTGGCTTCCCAAGGCCGTAGCGCTTCCAATATCCGCGCCGCCATTGAAAACACCGCCGACAAAATCAGCGGCACTGGCACCTACTGGGCCAAAGGGCGCGTCAACGCTTACAAAGCTGTTCAGTACTAAAAAAACGGCCACACCAAGCGCATGGTGTGGCCAACAAAAAAAGAAAAGTCTCACTATTAAAGCTTAACACACAAGGAGGACGTTTACCATGAAGAAACGCGTTTCCCTCATCGCTTCCTTCGTTTTGATGGCAAGCGCCGCTCTTCCTTCCGCCATTTTCGCTGAGGAAGTAGATAGCCAAGCGGGTAAACTCTATGCTCCAGGGCAAGTCGTGGTGAAATACAAAGACAATGCTTCGGCCAGCGCCGTCAAATCTGCCCGCGCCAAAGCCAACGGTACAGTCATGGAAAAAAACAACAAGCTCGGCTTTGAAGTGGTCAAAGTGAAAGGCTCTGTGGAAGCGACCATCGAAAAGCTGAAAAAAGACCCCAACGTGGAATATGCTGAACCCAACTACTATCTCCACGCTACCTACACACCTAACGATCCTTACTTCAGCTCCCGCCAATACGGCCCACAAAAAATCCAAGCGCCGCAAGCATGGGACATCGCTGAAGGCTCCGGCGTGAAAATCGCCATCGTCGACACCGGGGTGCAATCCAACCATCCCGACTTGGCCGGTAAAGTAGTGGGCGGTTGGGACTTCGTTGACAACGACTCCACTCCGCAAGATGGCAACGGCCACGGTACACACTGCGCTGGTATCGCCGCAGCAGTGACCAACAACAGCACCGGGATCGCTGGTACTGCTCCGAAAGCGTCAATCCTCGCTGTGCGCGTGCTGGACAACAGCGGTAGCGGCACCTGGACTGCTGTCGCCAACGGTATCACCTATGCTGCAGACCAAGGCGCTAAAGTCATCAGCTTGAGCTTGGGCGGCACCGTTGGTAACTCCGGTCTGCAACAAGCTGTCAACTACGCTTGGAACAAAGGTTCCGTTGTCGTGGCCGCGGCTGGTAACGCCGGCAACACCGCTCCTAACTATCCCGCTTACTATTCCAACGCCATCGCGGTAGCTTCCACTGACCAAAATGACAACAAATCCTCCTTCTCCACTTACGGTTCCTGGGTAGATGTAGCTGCTCCTGGTTCCAGCATCTATTCCACCTACCCGACCAGCACCTACGCTTCCTTGAGCGGTACCTCCATGGCTACTCCTCACGTAGCTGGTGTGGCTGGACTCTTGGCTTCCCAAGGCCGTAGCGCTTCCAATATCCGCGCCGCCATTGAAAACACCGCCGACAAAATCAGCGGCACTGGCACCTACTGGGCCAAAGGACGTGTCAACGCTTACAAAGCTGTTCAATACTGAACTACCAACCGCTGACCATACCCAACTGGGTGTGGTCAGCTTTCCGCATGCATCCAGCTTTCCTTCTGGGATTTCGGCACGATGATCAATCTGAAACCATCCCGCACCGGCCCTATGAAGTGAGGATACAGGAGCCTCACGCTTTTCCCGACCTTTTGTCAAGAGGTGACCATCTTGAGAAAATGCGCAATGATTATTTTCGTCATCCTGTTGGCTCTGGCATGGCCGGTTCCCTCCCCCGCGCAAGCCGCTTCTCCGCCCTACGCACCCGGCCAATTGATAGTCAAATTCAAACCCAACTTGACCATGAAAGCAAAGGCAAACTTCCATCAACAACACGGGGCTGTCGTGCTGGAGAAAAACGCCCAGTTAGGGTTTGAAGTCATCCAATTTCAAGGCACATCGGTTCCCGACATGATGAAACGGTACCAACAATCGCCATATGTGGAATACGTAGAGCCCAATTACCTCGCACAAGCCCTGGCTGTTCCCAATGATCCCCTCTATCCGCAACAGTGGGGCTTGCAAAAGATCGGTGGCCCATTTGAGGGAACCGCAAACGCGGTGAAACTGGCAGTGATTGATACCGGCGTTCAATCCGACCACCCAGACCTCAGTGGAAAAGTCATACAGGGCTGGGACTTTGTCGATGATGACAGCATCTCGCAAGATGAAAACGGTCACGGCACCGCTGTCGCCGGAATCGCTGCAGCCAAAATCAATAACGCCATCGGCATTGCAGGAACGACCAACACGGCGCAAATCTTGGCCATTCGTGTACTGAACAACAGCGGAAGTGGCACGTTCGCCGATATCGCCAGTGGAATCACGTATGCCGCAGATCAAGGGGCACGGGTGATCAACCTCAGCTTGGGCGGGTCCACCAGTAGTTCCGTCTTAGAAAATGCGGTGAATTACGCTTGGAACAAAGGCGCTGTTCTCGTCGCCGCGGCAGGCAGTTCCGCCAACACGTCTCCCTCCTATCCGGCTTACTATCCCAATGTGATCGCCGTTGCCTGCACCGATCCAAACGACAACAAATGCTCCTTCTCCTCATACGGAAATTGGATTGACATCGGCGCTCCTGGACTAAATATCATCACTACTTACCTTGGCAACACCTACCAAACGATGTCCGGCGTATCCCTCTCCACCGCGTTTGTCAGCGGAACTGCGGCCTACCTGGCAAGCCTTGGCAAGACCAACTCCCAGATCCGCCACACCATTGAAGACCAATGTCCGGCCCCCGTCGCAGGACATTCCTTTGGCCGGCTGCGCATCAATTGCCCCTGAAAAAAGCCCGGCGATCACTCCATGATCGCCGGGCTTTCCCCATTTTAAGCGTTGATGATGAACCAAATAACTCCCACCAGAAAGAAAAGCAGGGCCACTGTGCCCAATATTGGCGGTAAATACTTCATATCGTCCCTCCGTCGCAACCAACCTCGTTTCTAACGCAACTCAACAACTGTTACTCCCGATCCACCTTCACCGTGGGCTCCCAGACGGAAAGTCTTCACTGCCCGGTGCCGGCGCAAGAATTCTTGCACTCCTGTGCGCAAAGCGCCAGTACCTTTACCGTGGATCAAAGAGATTTGTTTGTAACCCGATAGAATCGCTTTGTCCAGATATTGATCAATCTCCATCAACGCCTCTTCCACCAATTTGCCCCGCAAATCCAATTCCGGTTTGACATCAGCCGTTGACCGCTTCACCGTCGCATGGCTTTTCGCTTTTGGTTTTTGTTTCGGCGCCGCTTGTTTCTCCAGTTGATCACGATGCACTTTCATTTTCAAAAAACCGATCTGCACTTGGTACTCGTTCTGACCCAGATCCTCCACGACGGTGCCCTTTTGGTTGACGGTCAAAACGAGCACTTCATCCCCCACTTGGATCTGTTGCGGCTTGGGCGGACGGGAGGCCTTTTTCTTAGGCAACGCCGCTTCGGGAATGGAAGCGTCCAATCGTTTTTTTAGCTCAATCAATTCGTGTTCCTTGATATCCTGCGGACGCAACTTCGCCCACTCCCGCAACTCTTTCAGCACGTCTTCCGCTTCCGTTTTCGCCTTGGCCACAGCCTCAATCGCTTCTTGGCGCGCTTTTTCCTTGAGCCGTGCCTTTTCTTCTTCCCATTGATCCATCTGTTGCCGTAAGTCTTCATACAATGCTTCCGCTTCATTGCGCAACGCTTCCGCTTGTTTGCGCTCTTCCTCAGCCCATTTGCGCTCATTGGTCAAGCTGGTGATCATTTCTTCCAACTTGTTCTCCTCGCTGGAAATGTGCCGTTTCGCCAAGTCAATAATCGGTGCCGGCAATCCGAGTCGGGTCGATATGGCAAAGGCGTTGCTCCGCCCCGGCACGCCGATCAAGAGGCGATAGGTGGGCCGTAAGGTTTCCACATCAAATTCCACGCTGGCATTAATCGCCTGCGGATGCGTGTGAGCAAACAGCTTCAATTCACTGTAGTGAGTGGTCGCCACCACCATGGAACCGCGCTCAATCACATGTTCCAAAATAGCCATGGCTAAGGCTGCCCCTTCGGTGGGGTCAGTCCCCGCCCCCAGTTCGTCGAACAGAACCAGACTCGACTCATCTAGTTTCTGCAAAATGCCAATGATATTGGTCAGATGACCGGAAAATGTACTCAAGCTTTGTTCGATGCTCTGCTCGTCCCCGATGTCGGCGAACACGCCGCTGAATATCGGCATCACGCTTTCTTCCTGAGCGGGGATCGGCAGGCCCGATTGCGTCATCAATGCCAGCAAACCGACAGTTTTGAGAGTGACCGTTTTCCCGCCGGTGTTCGGCCCCGTAATAATGATGGCTTGATAATGTTTTCCCATCTCCACATGGATTGGCACCACTTCTTCGCTGGGAATGAGCGGATGCCGCGCTTGTTTCAACACCAGCACCCGATCTTCGGCAATCTTTGGGCACACCCCTTTAACAAGGTAACCATAACGGGAGCGGGCCACGATAAAGTCAAGCACTCCCAGCCGTTCGATATTCTGGCTCAGCTCTTCCGCCACTTCTGCGACTTTGGATGTAAGCAGGCTCAGAATTCGCTCTACTTCCTTCTGCTCGGCCATCTCCAACTCGCGCAATCGGTTTCCCAATTGCACAACGGCTTCCGGTTCAATGAACAAAGTGGCTCCCGAAGAGGACTGATCATGCACAATGCCGCCAAACTGTCCCCGGTACTCCTGTTTGACGGGAATCACATAGCGGTCGAACCGTTGCGTGATCAACGGCTCTTGCATCATTTTGGTGTAATGGGAACTGCGCAACATCTGATTCAGTGTTTGCTGGATTTGTTGTCGAACACCGTCCATTTGCTGTCGAATGCGACGCAACTCTGGGCTGGCTTGATCTTTGACTACCGCATGTTCATCAATACAAGCCAAGATCTCCGCTTCCAGCTGGTCTAGACTTTCTATTTGTTCAGTCAGTTCACGCAACCGCGGCAAAGGCGCCGTCTCCACTTCAAGTTGGCGCAAGTGGGACTTCACCTTGCGACCGCCTGATATGGTCGTGGCGATATCCAAGCACTCCGCTTCATTCAACATGCCGCCCACCTTGGCTCGGCGAATGGAGGCGCGAATGTCGCGAATGCCGCCAAAGGGGACATCTCCTTTGAGGCGCAACAGATCCATCCCTTCCCGCGTTTCAGCGAGCCACTGCTCCACCATGTCGCGGTCAGCGGACGGCGCCAATTGATCTATTTTTTCTTTTCCTAAAAACGTCGCCGCTTGTTCTTTGACGATTTCTTTCACTCGATGAAACTCCAATGATTTCAGCGTCCACTGTTCCACGCCGACAACTCCTCTATCGATAAAATCCTCTACCATTATAACATGTTCAAACAAAAGGAAACATCGAGCCCCGGAAAGGCTCGATGCCTGACTTTATCGACAGAAAATGTGTTTGCCGATGGTCTTGATTTGAGGGCGGCTCCAAATCCATTTGGAAGTCGCGCGAGCCGGATTGAAATAATACAACGCACCTCCTGATGGATCCCATCCATTCACCGCATCCATCACCGCTTTTTTGGCCGTCTCATCGGGCTCCATCCAAATCTGGCCATCAGCAACCGCTTCAAATGCCAATGGTTGGAAGATAATTCCAGATACGGTATCAGGAAACTTGTCGCTCTCAATCCGATTAAGAATCACCGACGCGATGGCCACTTGACCCACATACGGTTCACCACGCCCTTCGGCATAAACGGCCTGCGCCAACAATTTTAAATCGTTTTGGCTAAAGCCGTTAGAAGAACGCGGAAGCTTGGTTCCAGTAGTTGGTGCCGCTTTTTTGGCGATTTGTTTTTTGGGTTCCGTCATGGACGGGGTCCAATGCTTCGTCGCTTTCCATAACATCAGTTTCGTTTTGGGTCCGACCGACCCGTCCACTTTTAAACCAAAGCGGTACTGAAACAACCGCACAGCCAAATAAGTGCGATGGGTGAACACGCCGTCAATCGGACCCGTGTAAAATCCCAACAACTTCAAACGGCCTTGCAATTCATTGACATCTTTACCCTTAGCTCCCGGCTTTAGCACACCCGGTCCGAAAGCGGGCACCGCAGTTTCGTCTGGCGGTGCAGCCATCGCGGACAATGAAGTCGCCCCGCTAGACAACATGAGCGCCATCGCTAGCACGCTGAGAAGAATTCGATATATGGTTCGGCGTTTCATAAGCAAACAACAACCCTTTCCCAGGTTGGTATTTTTCGTTATTATGCCGAACCAGGCGCCGATTCATTCCTGTGGTGGAAAATTCACTTAGCCAGCTTTTTTTCAACTCCGCCAACTATAAGCACCTACACCCAAGCCATCAGCAATGATATACCTACGTTCAATCTTTAATAAAGTTAATCTTTTCTTTTTTACAAAAACTTTTTTCTTCCATATCCTCTTTCATGTTCATAAACATACGATACATATACTCTCCCTGCCTACGATCTACACTAGCCAAAAGAAGTGACCACGGAGACTCAGCATAGATATTGTCGTGATCGTCTCTCTGCTTTACCAAAGGCATACTGTAAAAAACATAATTCTTATCGTTCAGTTCTACATCCCATATCCATTTCAACTGCTTCACATAAACTTGCCCAACATATCGAAGCATACCATCAAGTACTGCTGCCTTTTCATTTTTCACTAAAGTTTGGGGAGATGAATGCCGATCTAAAATCCATTTTTCCAGTCTAAGTAGTGATTCTGGAGAATAGTCCAATTTTAAGTGACGAAACTCATCAATAAAGTTTTCAACTGCATCCGATTGAAAAAAAAGCCATTCCTCAAATTCATCTCTTGAAGAAAAAAACTCCTGTCTTGACATAATCAACACCTACTTTTCTTGAATTTTCAAATTTGATTTTTATGCCGCTTTTAATAAGCTCCTGTTTTAGAGGCTCACTAGCAGCGGCATCTTCAAATACCCAGGTTATATCCCATCCTCTTCTTACGAGACCGGAGGAAGATGTTACAATCGAAATCATTTACAGATAAAAAGGGGACAGTCGCTTTGACTGTCCTCTTATTTTTAAATATGTTTTGTCCAACAATTAATTTAATAGGTCTCGATATGCTTCAGCGATGATTAGTGGATTTGGCTCTCCGACGCTGATTAACGTGATTTTCGGTTTTGTCTTTTTCAATTATATCCCCTCTTCCCAGATAGTCGTTTGATTAAGCGCACCATCTGGTAAAAAAGAGACATTATTTAAAAAACCTCTTATACCCCTAAATCCTTAATTTTATTCCTATTATTTTTAATACAATCTGCTTATCCGACTCGTTAACTATGTCATATTTGTCTGCATCGATGACTAATATTTCAGAATAATGGTAATGGTTAAAGACCCATTCATCATATCGGGAGTGAAGTAGTCTAAAATAATCAATATTGTCTTCGAATTGTTCAAAACTGCGACCACGCTTTTTTATTCGTTTCAATACATGCCTTCAACATCATCTAAAACCTCAGCAAAGAGCTTGTCATAGGTATGTTTCTCTTCTCGGCTTACTTGACCTCATTCATAAATAACTTGACAAATAAGTGCGTCTTCGTAAATACTTCTATCCAATATATTGAGAGGATGTTTTTTAGCTTCCTTGATGTTTCTCAATCGGGCAGCAAGAAAATAAATTTGAAGTAAAAATCCGTACCTATAAGGGTCTTGATAGAACAAACTGAGAATAGGATTATCATTCACCGATTCAAATATGACCTTACTACCTAAATATTCGCCTAGGGCGTGTCTGGTGAATGATTAGGGCGTGTCTGGTGAATGATTAATTGAGCCACATGATCAAGGAAATCAAGGTAATGGCGGCACAAAAATAAACCGCCCGTTTTTCATAACGAGTGGCGAAGCCACGCCATTGCTTCAGGCGGTTAATACAGCGTCCAATCACGTTTCGGCGTGAATATTGTTCTTTGTTGAAGGTCAGAGGACGCCCCGGCTTTTTGGCCCGACGCTCCGTCTGATCTCTGCGTTCGGGGATGGTATGGGAAATCCCACGTTTTTGAAGAAATCGACGACAAGACGGATAACTGTAGCCGCGATCGGCAATCAGATGATCCGGCCTCTTGCGAGGCCTTCCTTTTCCCTAACAGGGAACGGAAATGGAATCGAGTAATGCTTGTAATTGGGTACAGTCATGCTGTTGACCGGGAGTGATTGTAAAAGCAAGCGGTCGACCTTTTCCGTCACAAGCAAGATGGATTTTGGTCGTCAGACCTCCGCGGCTTCGTCCGAGTGCCTCATTCTGGAAGCGAGGGTCCCCCTTTTTTCGGCGCGCCTGCGGCGTGCTGATGAGCTCGGACAATCGTGCTGTCAACGAAAACAACCCAATCGACATCGGAAACGGCGTGGGAGTAAGTCTGAACATGCTTAAGCAAGCGATCCCACGTCCCATCCTTTTGCCAACGTGTAAAACGATAGTAGCAAGTTTTCCAAGAACCATAACGTGCAGGCAGATCCCGCCAGGGAGCTCCCGTCCCAAACTTCCACAGGATTCCGTTCAAAATGGTTCGGTGGTCTTTCCACTGTCCGCCTCGTTTCCCATTCGAAGGCAATAAAGGCTCGATCTTTTCCCAAGCCTCATCTGTAATCTCATAACGCCGTCTCATCATGATGTCTCCTTGCTTTTGTTGTTATGAACATTCTAACAGGAAATCATGATGGATTCACCAGACACGCCCTAATATTTGAGCATAAGTCGTCTTTCCGATACCAAACATTCCGCCAAAACAAATCATATGAGTCTACCTCTCTTTTTAGAAAAGGAACCCCCAACAGGCTTTCGCTGAGAGCTCCCTTTTCTGATCCCCTACCAACCGTAACTATCAAACCATCTTCCTTCTTTATAGTTGTCGATCGCCCGAAGAATATAGGGAATGATATTTGTAGGAAGTTCATTCAACGGGAAAAACCGTAGATCATCGCATTTGTGGGGCTCCAGATTTTGAATCTCTCCTTCCCAGTTTTTAACGACCGCGAAGAAGTCTACCCGCTCATCACCTGCTTTTCTGTGCATGACCCCAACGATTTCCACGTCGTCTTCTTTCAACTGAACTCCGGCTTCCTCTTTTGCTTCCCTAACTGCCGCTTGTTTGACGGTCTCCCCACCATCCAAATGCCCCGCAACTACAGAATAATTCCCATCCTCGTATCCGGTATTGTAGCGGCGGAGCAAGAGGATTTTATTATCTTGTACAAAAAAGAGATGAATCGTTACTGGAGCAGTAAAACGTTTTTTTGGCATATTGCACAACTCCTTTATTAGGAACTTTCAATAGATACCCCTTCAAGAGGATAGGTAATAAGCATAGCTAAGGTGTTTAAAGAATTAGCGATTAACCATTTCAAACAGGCGGAACCGCTTTAAATCCGCGAAGAATCGAGTCTTGCGTTTCGTCGGTAATGAGATAATTCTGAACATCTTTTTCGGAAATCCACTGGTAAGCAGAATGGTCTTCACTCAATTGGATCTTCGCCGAATCATCGGTCAATCGAACCAGACACACGATTTCGACTGTGTGACTGTTTCCGTTCTCTGAGACATAGGAAAAGACTTTGTATGGTTTGACGATTTCCACGTTTACATTGATTTCTTCACGAAATTAGCGTTTCAGTGCTTCTTCCGGGTTTTCACCAAAGTCCACTTTTCCTCCGGGCAGTTCATAAAACCCGGGCAAAAACGCTTCTCGTAAAGACCGCTTTATAATGAGCGTCTTTCCTTGATGATAAATAAATCCTGTACAAACGATTTTCTGATACATTTTAGTCCTCCAATTATTACATTTGAATAGATCACCAAGTCATTTCCGAAATCTACTTGACTGATCCTGTCAATAAAAGATCAGCTATTTCTCTTGGTCGAACATCATGATCAGCTAAATCCTCGATCTCCATCCATACAGGTTCAAACGTACCACGTTTTCTATCCGGCTGAGTAAATTCTTTTCCTTGGCCTGTACCAAAAGTACCTCCAGTAATCTCACCGAGGAAATAATATTGCAACCCGCCATTAAATTCTATTATGGCTACCCTTTCTTTTATAGCGATGGTAATACCTAATTCTTCATATGCCTCGCGTATTGTTGCATCTTCTGGCGACTCCCCTTCTTTAATTCCTCCACCAGGGATAACATAAAATGTCATCCCATCACGAACTCTTTTTATTAAAGCGACACGGTTGCCACTAATCAAAATCACTGATCCTCGATCTTTCATTTGAAACTCTCCTCACAAGCAATTAAGCCATTGCTTTTCAAATGCTCGAGAGCTTGGTGCAAAAGATTTTCCGAAGACTCAAGCCCATCCAATACCACAAAATTTTCTTCTTTCGCAATCAGGGAGTAATGCTGGGTGATTTGTTGATGATAAAGAAGAAACGCTTCATCTTTAGTACGGTCGGGCCAAATATCAACCCCGGCATTGTAGCCAAAGAAAGGCTTGGTTTGAATATGCCGTTGAAGTGCTATATCACTGGGAACCTCGATATAAAAAACACAATCAGGCTTCTTTGCGAATTGGTAACATTGACGAACATATTCGTTCTCAATTCCTCTCACGCTGTCTCTCGTCCATGCTGTGTAAACCCAACGATCCGCCAGAACTACATCCACCTTTTTTAGTGCAGGCTGAATAATCTCTTCATAGCGAAGGGCAAATTCCGCTAAATGTAATAAACAGTAGGTTAGCGGAGTAAAAGAGGAATCGACCTTTTTTTGATTGATAATGCTTTGTAGCGGAGGATAAGAATTCCACTCCGTGAAAAATGTCTGCAATCCTCTTTTTTCAAGCGCATTCTTAACCAGATGAATTAATGTACTCTTACCGCTTCTTCCTGCACCTTCAAAGACAATGAGTTTCGCTTGCTTCTCATCCACATTGGTTCCCCCCTATTCCCAACCTTGCGAATTTTGATTCAACAACACTTTAACTTCAGCAACATGAAGAGAGTGGGGCTCTTTTTTCACTAAACCTAATTGGCTTTCCAAAACTGAAATCCGTTCAAATAGAGGAAGAGTCAACTGTTCAGCTTGATGAAACTCCTTTTCCGATTTTCTCATCCATTCCTGTTCCATAGAAGGAGTCATACCAGATTCAATTGCCTCGATCGTTCCTTCCACCAATTGCAACATCATTTCACCATGATCCTGAATAAACCTCTCTATATCTCTTCTTAGCGCGAGATAAGATTCTTTATACTCATTTTCCTCGCTATTCAAGCCAGGTTGCATCACACGTCCTTCAATTTTCCTCATTCGGTAGTCCATGTGATAAATGTGCTTTAAACTCGGTTTTGCATGTCGAAAATAGCTCATGACCATGTGATAAAGTTGTCCTACTCTCGGGTCTGTAAAGTCGTAGTCCCCTAAGTGATACCAATTTTTACGTTTAATACGTCCCTCCGCCAAAAGTTTCTCTGTAAGGGGTGTGCCGGAATAAGGCTTGAATTTGCCCGTTACATCACGAATGTCGAAGGTCCCGAGCTTCTTCAAAAACTCGATGTTTTCCTTGATCCCTTCTAAAGAAACCTCAGGTTCAAACGGCATCATTCCGATGGATATTTCAGGAATGCCTACTTTCTTGAGAATCCGAACTGCCTCGACATTTTGTTCTGGGGTAATATCTTTTTGATACCGCTTCAAGCTGTCAGCATGACCTGATTCCAGACCAAGAAAAATCTTTTTAAGACCTATTTCTTTTAACGCAAGGAATATGTCTTCCCTTACACAAACAGCACGAACTTGTAACCACAAATTTAAATCATTCATGCCAGCTTCCTTGATTTTTTCGCAGAACGATAAAATCCAATCCCGACTTTTTTTACTTGGGTCGATAAACAAATCATCAACAAACTTAAATTTGCGAACTCCGTATTTTTTATAAAGCTGAAGCATCTCCCCGACAACTTGCTCAACTTTTCTCACTCTTCTGGGACGCCAGTTGAAGAACGTTTGAATAGAGCAGAAAGAACATCGAGCATAACAACCACGGCTCGCCAGCATCGAAATCCTACGGTTCTTTTCCAAAAGAATGCCAATTGTATCTCGATGCGGCAGCGGCAAGGTGTCCAGGTCTTCAACAAGAGGGCGGTCTGGATTGACAACAATTTCCCCGAAGCAGTTTCTGAACGTAATGCCTTTTACATCGTCTAATGGGTTTCCGTCTTTTACATATTCGGCAAGTTCAACGACAGTAATTTCGCCTTCTCCACGAACCACGCTATCGATCCCTGGAACATGAGTCAATATCTTATCATGTTCATATGTGGGAAAATGACCTCCAATGGTAATATGTCCCGCGTACCCATTTTTTCTTAATAATCCAACCACTTCGAACGTAGCTGTGATATTATCTTGTGCCGAAGCCGATATGCCAACCATCCAAGGGCGTTTATCAAGTATTTCTTGTACCGTTTGCTCAGGTGTCAACATCAATAAGTGAGCGTCTAGGGCGTGTCTGGTGAATCCATCATGTTTTCCTGTTAGAATGTTCATAACAACAAAAGCAAGGAGACATCATGATGAGACGGCGTTATGAGATTACAGATGAGGCTTGGGAAAAGATCGAGCCTTTATTGCCTTCGAATGGGAAACGAGGCGGACAGTGGAAAGACCACCGAACCATTTTGGACGGAATCCTATGGAAGTTTGGGACGGGAGCTCCCTGGCGGGATCTGCCTGCACGTTATGGTTCTTGGAAAACTTGCTACTATCGTTTTACACGTTGGCAAAAGGATGGGACGTGGGATCGCTTGCTTAAGCATGTTCAGACTTACTCCCACGCCGTTTCCGATGTCGATTGGGTTGTTTTCGTTGACAGCACGATTGTCCGAGCTCATCAGCACGCCGCAGGCGCGCCGAAAAAAGGGGGACCCTCGCTTCCAGAATGAGGCACTCGGACGAAGCCGCGGAGGTCTGACGACCAAAATCCATCTTGCTTGTGACGGAAAAGGTCGACCGCTTGCTTTTACAATCACTCCCGGTCAACAGCATGACTGTACCCAATTACAAGCATTACTCGATTCCATTTCCGTTCCCTGTTTGGGAAAAGGAAGGCCTCGCAAGAGGCCGGATCATCTGATTGCCGATCGCGGCTACAGTTATCCGTCTTGTCGTCGATTTCTTCAAAAACGTGGGATTTCCCATACCATCCCCGAACGCAGAGATCAGGCGGAGCGTCGGGCAAAAAAGCCGGGACGTCCTCTGACCTTCAACAAAGAACAATATTCACGCCGAAACGTGATTGAACGCTGTATTAACCGCCTGAAGCAATGGCGTGGCTTCGCCACTCGTTATGAAAAACGGGCGGTTTATTTTTGTGCTGCCATTACCTTGATTTCCTTGATCATGTGGCTCAATTAATCATTCACCAGACACGCCCTAGGCAGAAACAACCAACTAGTTCTGCCGACCGTTTTAGCGAATTGGGATAAAACTCCCATAAAGGAACAAGCGCCTTTGTGTGAGGAGAGCTAGTCATTTGAAACTCGGGGTACATTCTTAATTCATCAGAACGAATAAACGTAATCCATGGTTCACCCCAAATTGTGTTATCTCGAACACTTAAATGGCGAATGACAAGATCATCTGACAAATAGTGAAAACCTCTTCTCAAACAATGTAGAGCTATCGTTGATTTCCCTGCACCTCTTGGTTCTAAAAGAAGGATTGCTTTATTGTTGAAGCTGATCGCTGAGGCATGAAATGCACAAACGTCCATCCGTCGATAAACGAGATACATCAACAATCGTCTCATAAAATGACGAACAAACCAGTATTCATTTTCGAGATCATCGTAGGAGATAAATATCGTGATCTTACTGATATCCCCTTCGCAAATTCCAATGGTAGAACCATAGATTTGAATGTACTTGTTTTCAAGGAAATATTCCGCTTTGGGTTTCGTTCTTTTGTCACCTGCTGGTTTATCGTGGACAAACATATTGATCATTATAGGACGTGTTGTCACTATATCTGGACCATGATCGCCAAGGAAATAACATAAAAATTCTCCAATACCATCGGAGTTAGAAAAAACGTGTACAGGCAAACCATAGAAAGAGTAACGGCCCTCATGAGTGATAGGATAATAGAGTTCATTTCCTTCTGGTAAAGCAAAGGAAAACTCATCTTTTTGAACCTCAATCATGGCAGTCCCTCTCTCGTATATATTCTTCAAAGATACGTCGGTTGTTGATCGCTATAGGGTTATCGGGATCAAGCTTGATTGCTTGATTAATCGCGGTCAAAGCCCCATTAATATCTTCTTCTTCAAAATAAAGTGTAGCCAATTCAATCCATGCTTCTTTGCATTCCATGTCAATGGTTATTGCTTTTTGAATATGACACTTTGCTAATTCTGTTTCTCCAAGTTCATGATAAGCTCTTCCTAATTGAAACAAATACAACGGATGCTTGGATTGATAAGACTCTCCTTGAAGTAGCAGATGTTTTGCCTTTTCAGGCTCCCCAAGGTGATCAAGATAAATCATCGCTGAATCAACAAAACCCTCTATCCGTTCAGGAAACTTCATGCGCAACTCGGTTAATGTTTCAAGTGAGCTTGTTAAATCCCCCATCATATACTGTGCATTGGCAAGTCCAATCAACAATTCTGGACTAGGCACACCCATTTTTTTTGCGGATTGATAAAGGGAAATTGCATCTTCATAACGTGTTAAGTGGCATAGATAATTAGCATGTTCGATTTGATAAATAGAGAAATCGGGTTCTAATTCGCGCGCTTGTTTGATCCATTCAATCGCTTCTTCTACATTATTTTCTGCAACCAAGAGTTGTGAGAAGTTGTAGCAAAACGTAGCTTGCTCCATTCTTATATGATCGTGATCTAAAAAAGGCTCTAATATTTTTTTTGCTTGGTTTAAATAGTCCTTGGCCTTCTCTGCTTGGCGTAGTTGAAAGTAGGCAAATGCTTTTGCGTTTAGACAGAATGCGTACACAAAAGCAACTTTGATGTTTTGGATCTCATCTTCTAGAAGGTGTGATGTCTGGCAGAGGTGGAGTAACGCTTGTCTGGGGTTTTTGTTGACTCGTAACTCATTCATTGCAAGATTATAGCCAGCATTGGCTATTTT
This sequence comes from Laceyella sacchari, assembly GCF_024927925.1. Taxonomy (NCBI): domain Bacteria; kingdom Bacillati; phylum Bacillota; class Bacilli; order Caryophanales; family Thermoactinomycetaceae; genus Laceyella; species Laceyella sacchari. The sequence goes on along the minus strand of NZ_CP103866.1, from coordinate 1,010,655 downwards.
TACGTGATCATTTAACGAACAAGCTACTTCGAATTGCTGACCAGCCGTTTCACTTGCTTCTTTTCCTTTATAATGAGTCACTTCACAGAGGTATTTTGTGTGTAACAACCTATAGAAGATGTGAGATTGGGTTTGATTGAGTTTCTTGGCCAGCTCAATTCCTTCAACAGCATATTGAAGTGCTTCTTTATAGTAGCCACCATTTGCATACTCAAAAGACGCTTCTGAAAGAATAGACAACAATTCCTGAGGTTCTTGTTTATTGCGCGCTTCTTGAATAAGAGCAGATAAGTTTTTTCTCCTCTCCAATCCAGTTAAAGGTTGACCATTAACCTTTTGATGGAAGGTAGAGAACTGTTCTAGTCCAGAATTCGACTCAACAGTTAACAATTTGCCTTTAACCAATGGCCCTTCACAAGTGAGCTTAAAAGGACACGGTTTAAAATAAATCAACATTACATAACAGGGCTCCATACGCAACAGTGCCTCAATAAAACGAATGGATTGATCGTCTAAGTAATTTGCACCCGTTATCACAAGAAGGAATGTTTTATTTTGATCTTTCAGCAAACGATGGACAAAATAAGCCCCGTCTATTACAACATTTATTAAATGATCTTTAGGGTAAAAACGAAACGGGCGCTCCCACTTTGTTTTTTCCATCATGGATGGTTTAATCTCATCTCTAGTGCCAACCCATAAGTCCCGAAGCATTGGGGCATGCTCATTTTCTAAAGGCGACGACTGGTAACGCTTACTTAGGCATTCAACTAGAGTACGAGCGACAAACCCTTGTGATGGAAAGGGACATTCGACTTCTACTTGGATTAGATGATCTGACTCATAAATCATGAGCATTCTCTCCTTGAAAGATTCGACCCCTAGGTAGTGGACTCAACAAAACATGGGGTCGAATCTTTACTTGACCTATTTACTTACCTTCGCCATCATCTTCGTTCCAACCATACCACATGACAATCGGCTTCTTTGGAGACATCAACTTAATTGATGTCTTTTTGAGTTGTCTTAGCTTCTTCTTGTTATCCGATTTTTCAATCGGTTGAGCAATCGCAGCACTCATATTCTCACCTCCCCTACAGGAAAATCAAGGGATCTTGATCATTATTGAGTTATGAAAGGAGAATCTAGGTTGTTGTAGAAGCCAAAACCATTACGTTTCATGGACTCTCACCTCCTTACGCTATATGTTTTTATGTCATGCCCTATCCACGGAGGGAAATCAGGCTGGACACCAATTTCACTAAGTCTTTCATGAGTTTCTTTTGGTGTGAGATAGTGAGTATACCTTCTGGGTCACAGTAGACTTCATTTAAAGTCCAATACACATCTTTTATTCCTGCAGGTCGTGAATCTGGTCCGCTGCCACCTATTCTGTATGATCTTAGATTGGAATAAAATAAAGAATAAGCTCTACGGAGACTCATATTATTGGTAAATGTTATTGACTCGCCTTTTGATGGGCCATTATCTTTAATCCAAAAAGTAAACCAATAAGCTCGCTTTAGTTGTTCCATGATCTTTCATTCCCTTAGTTGATTCTCAGCTGAAAGTTCGAGGATCAGCGGTCGGTAGATATTTTTTACTTCAAGCTTAATATCTGGAAATAGTCTGTCGATCTCGTCACATATTTCTTGTACCTGCTGAGCAGTTAACCCCTTACTAGCTAAAACATGGGAAATCGCGAGCACTACTTCTGTCTTTTTTACCCATTCAGACATAAGCCCTCTCACTCCCCCGTTTCCAGTAGCTGAAAGCCAGTACCGCGAATACATATGGTTTGAGTACCATCGATTTGAGTACCTTTGAGAACAGTTCCTTTTGATCCAATAGAAAAAGTTAACCTTGTAGATTGAGTTGTATGAAAGGTAATTTTTTTCAGAGGCTGGAATTGAAATTTTACAAGTGGTTTGCTACTTTTTGCAAAATGTTCCACTTCTAGCCCTCCTCGCGATAAAATTCGAATAGCACATTTAGTCTGAATATATCATCCGTACAAATATTAAACGAATATCAAGTGCATAAAAGAAATTGTTGATGTTTTTCTTGACTTTATTATGTAATCTGCATTAAGCGGATGTAAATTTTCTAATATAGCGAATTCTCTAAATGAAATATATTAGAATATATGACTAATTCACTCTAATATAAAGCACGATACATTTAATATTCAGAACAAGGAATGAAATAAATTCGAAAACAGGCTATTTCACTCCGCTTTCTCCTTGAAAAAAAATTTTTTTGAGGTGAATATAATGAATATAATTGATCGTGCTGCTTTTGGAGAGCACATCAGAAGGATACGCAAACGGCAGAAGTTACAACAGAAAGATCTAGTTGACGATGTTCTGACTCAACCACTGTTGAGTTTAATCGAAACAGGGAAACCAGGTGTTAGCGAGGATAAAATGAGGTATGTACTTAAAAAGCTAAATTCATCTCGGGATCTATCAGACTTTTACATTATTGAAAATGATGAAGAAAATAAGGATACTGGTGAAGAAATAATTATCAAATTGAATATTGCTGAAAACTTAATCGACTTGTTAGATCCTGATGAAGGACTTGAGATGATAAGGAAGCTAGATCTTTCGGATGACAATCCGTTTATAGTTTATAGCAACTACCTAAAAGGGAAAGTATTTATGCACAAGAAGAACTGGAAAAAAGCGCACAAATATTTCCATGACACTATTTATAATATTCAGCATCAGTTTGAGGACCTAGCTTATTCAAACTTGCAAGCAGCTGCCTATCATGAGCTAGGGATTATAGCGTATTTACAGAATAATTATCGTGAAGCACTGGCTTGTTCCCAAAGAGCATCAATGTGTTTTTTGCCAGATGGAGAACGAGAATATTATCAAGAAATGATCTTAATCAGTAAAGCAATTTATTTGCAAAATCTGAATGATATTGATGGTGCACAATCAACCCTTGATGAAATGGAAAACATAATCTTTCCTAAAGAGAGAAATCATCGCAAATGCTTTAGTAAAGAAGCCGCACTAAATATGTATGATGTTCGCTCAAGTCTTTTTATGAAATCTAAAATGTACAAACAAGCTATCCAATACGCACTTAAAGGCATAGAGCTCGCTCGTATTGATAAAATGTACAACCGTTTATGTGAACTTTGGACCACTTTGGGTAAAATCCACGTACAAAAAAATAAGCTTGACTTAGCTCAGCTTTGTTTTGAAACAGCGTTAAAGTTCGAAAAGCTCATTGACAGTCAATCTCTGCTATCGTATATTTACAACCAGTTAGGCCTGTTGTACTCTAAAAGTAGAGAAAACAAAAAAGCAATAGACAATTCACTAAGGGCAGCAAAATTCGCCAAAAAAGCCAATAACGCATTTAGATATTGTGAAGCACTTATCATGTTAGGACAGCTTTATTTTAGGGAACATCAAAACGACGAGGCCATTCAAATTTTGAATGAAGCTCGGGAATTAAGTAAGCAACATTCATTCCAAGATTTAAAGAACCGAATTAATCTAATTTTGGGTAAACAACTAGTGAAATTAGGTGACCCCAATGCGAATAAGTTTATACGAGAGTTCTTTGATGACTATGTTGATACTCTGGAGGGAGGTGAAGAAAAGATGATCCGTAGATCTATCGGTGAACCGCCATCTGGCTAAGAAAAAATAAAAAAACTCAGAGAAAACACCTATTATTTTCCTGAGTTATAAGAGCTGATCCATTTTTTATTAGTCCTCATTACCTTTTTTAAAGGTTCTGAGGATTATTTATTTATCTTTTATCAAACAACCATCATTATTATATCCTATATTTAAAATAAGTGTAAACTCCAGTTTTTTACGATCCAAGAAAAATTAAAACCAAAGCAATTTCCTCGTTTGGGCGCAATTTAGTCGGAGTCTTTTTAAACATTCTCTTTCATAATAACAGGCCGCCATTGAGTTAGCAAAAAAAAGTGATGATATTGTCCGTTATCATCACGCGCTGGTTGCTCTCAGTGACTACTAAAAAATGAACGATTCCAAAACTGCCATTATTCATTACGAAAAAGCGCTAAACAAGCGAAAAAAAGGTGGCTAGTGACATCCCTTTCGACTAGGGCGTGTCTGGTGAATGATTAATTGAGCCACATGATCAAGGAAATCAAGGTAATGGCGGCACAAAAATAAACCGCCCGTTTTTCATAACGAGTGGCGAAGCCACGCCATTGCTTCAGGCGGTTAATACAGCGTTCAATCACGTTTCGGCGTGAATATTGTTCTTTGTTGAAGGTCAGAGGACGCCCCGGCTTTTTGGCCCGACGCTCCGCCTGATCTCTGCGTTCGGGGATGGTATGGGAAATCCCACGTTTTTGAAGAAATCGACGACAAGACGGATAACTGTAGCCGCGATCGGCAATCAGATGATCCGGCCTCTTGCGAGGCCTTCCTTTTCCCAAACAGGGAACGGAAATGGAATCGAGTAATGCTTGTAATTGGGTACAGTCATGCTGTTGACCGGGAGTGATTGTAAAAGCAAGCGGTCGACCTTTTCCGTCACAAGCAAGATGGATTTTGGTCGTCAGACCTCCGCGGCTTCGTCCGAGTGCCTCATTCTGGAAGCGAGGGTCCCCCTTTTTTCGGCGCGCCTGCGGCGTGCTGATGAGCTCGGACAATCGTGCTGTCAACGAAAACAACCCAATCGACATCGGAAACGGCGTGGGAGTAAGTCTGAACATGCTTAAGCAAGCGATCCCACGTCCCATCCTTTTGCCAACGTGTAAAACGATAGTAGCAAGTTTTCCAAGAACCATAACGTGCAGGCAGATCCCGCCAGGGAGCTCCCGTCCCAAACTTCCACAGGATTCCGTTCAAAATGGTTCGGTGGTCTTTCCACTGTCCGCCTCGTTTCCCATTCGAAGGCAATAAAGGCTCGATCTTTTCCCAAGCCTCATCTGTAATCTCATAACGCCGTCTCATCATGATGTCTCCTTGCTTTTGTTGTTATGAACATTCTAACAGGAAATCATGATGGATTCACCAGACACACCCTAGCACCAACCTAGCAAACCCTATATTCGCCTATATTTTACGCTGGTATGTCGCAGTATTTTTAACGCGCTTAACCGATAGTCAGTCGAACATTGAACCAACCGAAAAACCAATTCTATCGCATCGTTTACATTTACTTTTTTTCCCTGAACGAAAGTAAATATTATAATTCTGCTGCGCCTACTGGACTGAAAAGTCTCGTAATCATTATTCTAGTTTTAATTCGTTCTTGTTTAAGATAGTTCTTGTTAGTGCCAAGCTGAACGGTGTCGGTTAGACCTGACACAGACCAACTTGGCATGGTTTCTGATATTAAACATTAATTTTTGGCTAAGACGGTTCTTAATTGATCCAATGTATATGTATTAATCACATCTTTCTTTTCCAACCAACCCCGACGTGCTGTAGCAATTCCATAAATAATATAATCATAGCCCTCGGCCGAGTGTGCATCCGTGTTGATGGTAAATTTTAATCCATATTCTTCTTTGGCTTTCTTTAACAACTGGTCATTTAAATCCAGACGATGGGGATGAGCATTTAATTCCAAAAAAGTACCGGTTTCCTGTGCAGCCTTAAATAATTGATCCACATTGACTTCATATGAATCCCGCCGCAATAACAGTCGTCCTGTCGGATGTGCAATGATATTTACATAAGGATTTTCCATCGCTTTGATTATTCGACGTGTCATGGTTTCTTCGTCTTGTTTAAATTGAGTATGTACAGATGCAATAACTAAATCCATTTGTTTCAGCAATTCATCTGGATAATCAAGTGTTCCGTCTGCTAAGATATCTACTTCAGCACCTTTAAGAATGGTGATCCCTAAACCTTCTTGGTTCAGTTGATCGATTTCAGCCCATTGTTCGTATACCTCATCCACTGTCAAACCGCTTGCTACCTTCAGCGACTGAGAATGATCCGTAATCGCAATATACTCATATCCTTTTGCTTTTGCGGCTAACGCCATGTCTTTGATCGAATGAGAACCATCACTATAGAGTGTATGGGCATGTAAATCTCCTCGATAGTCTCTTAACTGAATTAATGCAGGTAATGCTCCCAGTTCAGCTTTTTCTATTTCACCACGATCTTCACGCAGCTCTGGTGGAATAAAAGGCAACTCCAGCTGAGCAAAAAAATCAGCCTCATCTTTAAAAGTCATTGTTTGATCTGTATCAGGATCATAAATGCCGTATTCACTTACTTTCCAGCCATATTGCTTCGCTCGTTGCCTGATGAGTATATTAAATTCTTTAGATCCTGTGAAATGACTTAAAGCACTACCGAATTGATCTGAGGTAACTAGCCGTACGTCTACTCCCATCACCATACCCTCTACGTCAACAACAATGCTAACCTTGGTTTCACCTTGCCCAACAATTTGTATTACTTCAGGTAAGTTAGCAATCTGCTCAGCCACTTTTACAGGATGATCTGTTGCTACAACAAAATCAATATCTTTGATTGTCTCCTTATATCGCCGTATACTCCCTGCTAACTCTATCTTCTCAATTTCAGCGATCCCTTCCAATCGTTTTCTGATTGCAGAAGCAACAGCCATTGCCACATGAAGATGCGCTCGTTTAGGGCGATTCGAAAATTGTTCAATTGCTTCGAGTATTTTTTGTTCCTTTTTCGGTCCAAATCCAGCCAAGCTGCGAATTTTTTCCTGTTTAGCCGCTTGTTTCAATTCCACCATATTGGTAATATGTAATTTTTTATATAAGGTATAAATGGTTTTCGGACCTATTCCCGGCAGTGCGAGTAAGTCAGGCAGTTCGGGAGGCAGCTGTTGTCTTAATTCATCTAGTTGTGCTAAACGTCCTGTCTCAATAATCTCCCGAATCACAGATGCAGTTCCTTTTCCTATTCCTGATAGTTTTTCCAATTCGTCACTCATCTCAACTATTGGTGTACGACTATTTTCCACTGTGCGTGCTGCTCTACGATAAGCTTGAACTTTAAAAGCGTTCTCACCGCTTAGTTCCATCAAATCAGCCAGCTGGTTTAATATTGCCACGATCTGTTTATTATTCATCTAATTCCCTCCTACCTTTCCTTATTCTAGACAAAATCATCACTAATCGCTCCACTTTGTGTACTTTTTTTCTATTATCAGAGTACCTCTATGCTTCCTCCGTTTTTCTCAGTTCTACACTTATTCTTTCGCAACCCACTTGGGATCAACAATATGGTACCTTTGTTTTCATCAGGATACGTTCGATAACCATGATACCACCATAATCCATTTTATAGTAAATCCACTGCAAATTCCTTGACATCAAACACATAACCTCTCCTGGTAGCTGAATGCAATTAGCCACTTTCCAGACGGCGTTCCGATTTCATTCAAATCGCTTCGGCATACGACCGCCCGTTCCCTTTTTGATTTATAATATAGGGGAATTCATCTAATGGAAAGGAACAATGCCATGGCACAAGCTCAAATCAACATAGAAGACCGCATCTTAGGAGGCTTGTGGGGTCTCTTGATCGGCGACGCACTCGGAGTTCCGTACGAATTTAAGCAACCACGCGAGCTACCCCCGGCTAGTCAGATCGACTTCCACCCGCCAGCCGGGTATCCCCGCACTTATCCAACCGTTCCGCCAGGCACCTGGTCAGATGACGGTGCGCAAGCCTTGGCTCTGCTCGATTCCTTGCTCACATGCGAACAATTGGATCTTGACGACTTTTCGTCACGGTTGATCGCTTGGGCTGAGCGTGGGGAATATGCAGTCGATCACCGCGTCTTTGATATCGGTGTGCAGACCAGTGAAGCATTGCGCGCCATTCAACACCACGGGGTACCCCCGACTCGAGCAGGATATCTCCGTCCTGAAGGAAAAGGCAATGGATCATTGATGCGCGTATTGCCACTCGCCCTGTGGCATCATGGCACAGATGAAGACTTGGTACAGGATGCACATCTACAATCCGTCGTCACGCATGGGCATGAGACCAACCAAGCTTGTTGTGCCCTGTATTGTTTGTGGGCACGGCGCCTTCTACAAGGCCTGGCATGGGATGAAGCTTACAGTGATGCTGTACGCACGTTGCGCGACCTATACCGAAACCTGCCGTCACATGAACAGGCCTTGGAATGGGAAATCCGCCCCGACAGCGAACCATTCAGTGACGGAAGCGGCTATGTTGTCGCAAGTCTGCACGCTGCCCGCTTAGCATTAAAGGAGAAAACATATCCCGATGTGGTGAAGGCGGCCATTCTCTTAGGACGGGATACCGACACCAATGCAGCGATCGCCGGCGGCCTGGCCGGATTGCGTGATGGCATCCAATCGATTCCTGTTAATTGGCGCTCCGAACTTCGCGGCCAAGAACGATTAAACCCGTTGATTAAAAAATTGTTAGAGCATCGTCATGCCTGAATCCAACTTCCGTCATTTGACTTTGACACCCTAGCTGAGAACGGCTGGGGTCTTTTTTTGTTTAAAAAAGCGCCCACTGCCGAAAAGACAAGAGGGGAAATTCACCCATTCCATGAAAGGGTAGAAAGCATTGGTAACAACATCTCGTTTCAGTCACGCTGTCATCGGGAAAAATATGCTCGGTCGTAATAATAAAATAAAGGATGTATTAAAGTGGAATCAGTGCACGAAAATCACAATCAACCAGATACCCCCGTCTGGCGCGCAATGTTTATCTTTCTGATCCCGTTGATCCTCAGTAATGCACTGCAATCAATCAACCAGTTTGTGAACAGCTTGATTGTAGGTCGTTGGCTTGGTGTGGAAGCCTTAGCCGCCATCTCGTCCTTCTTTCCACTATTTTTTCTACTTGTCTCATTCACCATCGGAATCGGTTCAGGCAGTTCGATTCTGATCGGTCAGGCACATGGCGCGAAAAACGAAGAGCGCTTAAAAGCCATCGTCGGCACTACGCTCACCTTTACTTTTTTTCTCGGCGTGGTGTCATCCGTAGTTGGCAGCTTGTTCACTTGGGAGATCATGCGCTTCATCGGCACACCCGAGAATATCATCGCCGTTAGCGTACATTATGCGCGCATCCTCTTTTGGTCTCTGCCGGTCATGTTTTTATATATCTCCTACACCACGTTTATCCGAGGGATCGGGGACTCCAAAACGCCATTTTACTCACTGATTGTCAGTACGTTGCTGAATGTGGCGCTGATGCCGTTTCTCATCTTCGGATGGTTGGGTTTGCCCCGTCTGGGCGTCTACGGCTCTGCTTACGCGTCTGTGATATCCACCGTACTGACGTTTATCATTACGCTGATCTACCTTAGCAAAACCAAACATCCGTTGCAATTTGATGCCTCTGTGCGCAAACACTTGCGGATGGATTGGGATTTATTGAAATTGCTCCTTCGCCTCGGGATTCCGTCCAGTATCCAAATGATCCTCATTTCACTGTCGGAAATCGCCGTCATCTCCTTTGTGAATCAGTTTGGCTCCAACGCCACTGCCGCCTATGGCGCAGTCAATCAAGTGGTAAGTTATGTATCGATGCCAGCCATCAGTTTGGGGATTGCCGTCTCTATCTTCGCAGCCCAATCAATTGGTTCTAAGCAATTGGATCGCCTGAAACAAGTCATTCGAGCCGGTGCGTTGCTCAACGTCGTCATGAGTGGCATATTAATCACCTTGGTCTATCTGCTCTCCAAAGAAATTTTATCCTTATTCCTGACCAACCAACAGACGCTAACCATCGCCCATGATCTGCTCATGATCACGCTGTGGAGTTATTTGATTTTCGGCCAGGCCATGATTATCAGTGCCACCATGCGCGCCAGTGGCACCGTCTTTTGGCCGACCGTGTTCAGTGTCACTTCTATCTGGTTAGTGGAAGTGCCTGTTGCTTATTTCCTATCCAATTTCACCAGTCTTGGCATCATCGGGATCTGGATCGGCTACCCTGCCGCATTCATCGTCAACTTGGGCTTGCAATACGCCTACTATCGTTGGTCTTGGAAGAAAAAGAGCATCACCAGTCTGATTCATTAATCAGTCCATGTTGAACACAAAGAAAAAACACCTTGCCACAAAGGCAAGGTGTTTTACTTTACCGTTTCAACCAACTCGTCAGCTCTTCAGCCAACATCGGGGTCATTTGGATACAAGCCTGAGCAACAACCGATTCTTTCATCGCCGTTTGGCCAGTCTCCCATGGCAAGACCGTCAGCATGTGCACGATCACCACAATTATCACCATGAGTTTGGCCACCGCAAACAGCACGCCTCCGGAACGGTTCAAGGTGGACACCACAGGCAGTTTGGTCACTTGATTGATTAAGGTAACTACCAAAGACAACACAAGCCGAATGCCGATCATCAGGACAAAAAACGCCAAGACCGTATACAACAGTTTATCCACCTTCAGGAAAGTAAGCAAAGCGGTCTCGCCCGTCTTTGGCAAAGGCCACTTTTCGGCCAAGACAGGGGCCAAATCATCGGCAAACAGATACGCAAGCCAAATGCTTACCGCATAACAGACGAGCGAGGCGGCCTGCAGCACCAAACCCCGCCTGTAACCTTGTAACACAGCCCCGATCAAGAAGAGCAGTACGATCAGATCAAACCATCCCATATGATCCTCCTACGGTTCTTCATCTTCGATCAGGTGCATGATTTCATCATGTTCTTGTTTTAATTTCAAAAACTCGTCGGCAATGTTGACCGCGGACAACACGGCCAGTCGCGTCGTATCGAGCCGGGGGTTTTTGTCGGCGATTTGCCGCATCTTCTCATCCACATGGCTGGCTACTTGGCGCATGTGCCCCGGACTCGCTTTGCCGGTTAAATTGTATTGCTGACCGTATATCTCCACACTCAGTCTATTTTTCATCTTACGCCTCCTTCACAGAAGGTGAAGGCCTTTATGCCCAATGGATTCACAGGTCCAAAAAAGCCGCAATCCGTCAACGCAACTTGGCGCCAAACGTCTCTTCCAGATGGCAAATCACACGCTCATGCACTGCCGAAACTTCCTCATCAGTCAACGTGCGGTCCGCCGCGCGATAAGCTAATGAGAAGGCGACATTTTTCTTGCCGACTCCAATCTGTTCTCCGGCGAAAACATCAAACAACACCACAGACTCAACCAATTCTCCGCCAGCTTGCCAAATTCCTTCTTCCAACAATCCGACTGGAACGGCTTCATCGACAACGACGGCCAAATCACGCGTAACCGCTGGAACACGCGGAATCGGCTGATACACCAACGGCCCCTCGATTGCTGCGAACAATCTCTCCACATCTAGCTGGAATGCGACAGGGCGCGAGAGATCATGTTTTTTGGCCAGCTGCGGATGAAGTTCACCAAGCAGTCCAGCAACCTCGCCACCAATCAATATCTGGGCGGTACGTCCCGGGTGGAAACCGTGGGGTGCAACAGCTTGATATTCCACATCAACCACACCCAAGCGAGCGAACAAAGCATCCAAAATCCCTTTGGCCTTGTAGAATTCACCGGCAGGCAACGGCTGCTCTTTCCAGATGCTGGCGGGTTGCTTCCCTGTCAATAACCCACCCAAGAACAACCGTTCTTCTGGCAACGTCTCGTCCGCCTGTCCAGGCAAGTACACATGAGCCAACTCAAAGATTTGCACGCGTTCGTTTCCATGGCGGTGGTTGTATGAAGCAGTTTCAATCAAGTGTGGAAGCAGGTTGCTACGTAATACAGCATGCTCCGCACTCATCGGCATGGCCAAGGATACATGGTTCTCCACCGCAAACAAAGAGGCCACCTCTTGTTCCAGCTCCGTTGAAGTCAAGCTGTACGTCAACACCTCATGCAATCCCAAATCCATCAATGTGTGGCGAATCACCCGACGCGCCTTCTGTTCCTCAGTCAAGCCCCCAGGCGGTTGCTGACCCCACGGAAGTGTCGTCGGGATTCGGTCATATCCGTACAACCGAGCCACTTCTTCTATCAGATCCACTTCAATCGTGATATCCGGACGCCGTGTCGGGATCTGCACAGCATATCCCTCATCGGTCACTTCGGTCGGGAACTGCAAACGACGGAAAATATTAAGTACTTCTTCCGGATCTATTTGCACTCCCAGCAGATTGACCAAACGTTCATGGCGCAGATTGATCACCATCTCCTCAACATCGCCCACTTTTTTCACGATCGCTTCAGAAGCTACCGCGCCACCGGCGATTTGGCAGAGCAACTGCACAGCCCGCGCCAGTGCTGGCAAAATCCCTTCCGGATCGACCCCCTTCTCAAAGCGAGCGCTCGCCTCGGAACGCAATCCCACTTTGCGGGAGGTTTGCCGAACCATTTGCGGATCGAAGAACGCCGATTCCAACAAGATGGTTACCGTTTCGTCGGTCACCTCGGAAGATTCTCCGCCCATGACTCCGGCCAAAGCCAGAGGCTGTTCACCGTCGGTGATGAGCAACATTTGATCGTCACACGTGCGGGTCACACCGTCCAATGTCACGATTTGTTCGCCGGACAGCGCGCGGCGGACAATAATTTGCCCTCCTTGTACGCGGTTGTAATCAAAGGCGTGCAACGGCTGGCCCGTCTCCAACATCACGTAGTTGGTAATATCCACAATATTGTTGATCGGACGAATACCCGCCGAAATCAAGCGGTTTTGCATCCATTGCGGGGATGGTCCAACTTTAATGTCATGTACCACTTGCGCCGCATAAAAAGGACAATCTTCTTCCGATTCAATGTACACGTTGATGGGTGCCTCGTATTGTAGCGGCATATCTTGTGTCATGGGCAAACGCAACTCACGGTCAAAAATAGCCGCCACTTCATAAGCAACTCCGATCATTCCCAAGCAGTCGGAACGATTCGGCGTCAATTGCAATTCGATCACCTGGTCATTCATGCCCAGGAATTCTTTGATATCGATGCCAATCGGCGCGTCGGGCTCCAACACCAAAATGCCTTCCGTTTGTTCTTTCATCAGCACTTTTTCCGGGAAGCCCAATTCTTGAGCGGAACAAATCATACCATTTGACTCCACCCCGCGCAGTTTGGCTTTTTTGATGTGCAAACCGCCCGGCAATTTGGCTCCGACCAAAGCGACGGGCACCCGTTGTCCGGCGGCCACGTTTTTCGCGCCGCACACAATCTGCAACACTTGCCCTTTCCCTACGTTGACCAAGCAAACATTGAGCCGATCCGCTTCGGGATGGCGTTCCACTGACATTACTTCCCCGATGATGACACCAGACACGCCGGGATCGCGGGTGTAGATTACTTCCACTTCAATCCCCGTCCGATTCAGCTCTTCAGCGATATCTTCCGGAGAAATCCCTTCTAAATCCACATACTGAGACAACCATTCATAAGATACTAGCATTAGATGTCACTCCTCTCACTCAGAACGAAATTGGCGCAAGAAACGCAGATCATTATTGTAAAAATGACGAATGTCATCAATGTCGTATTTCAGCATGGCGATCCGCTCTACCCCGATGCCGAAGGCGAAACCAGAATAACGTTCCGGATTGTAACCAGCTTTCTCCAACACGCGCGGATGAACCATGCCCGCTCCCAAGATCTCTACCCAGCCTTTTTCCGGATGAAAGATGTCCACTTCCACACTCGGCTCAGTGAATGGGAAATAACTGGGGCGCAACCGCATTTCGGTTCCTTCGCCAAACATCTTTTCAATCAGAGCCAACAAGACACCGTTTAACTCACTCATCGACACACCGCGGTCAACTACCAAACCCTCAACTTGGGTGAATTGATGTGAGTGTGTCGCATCGTCATCATCGCGGCGGTACACCTTACCAGGACAGATGATTCTTACTGGCACATGCCCTTCTTTTTTCTCCAAGGTGCGCACTTGCACCGACGAAGTGTGTGTGCGAAGCAACGTCTCTGGCGTTATGTAAAACGAATCTTGCATGTCGCGCGCTGGATGGTCTTTGGGCAGGTTTAACGCTTCAAAGTTGTATTGATCCGTCTCCACTTCCGGCCCTTCGGCGATTTCAAATCCCATGCCGATGAAGACGTCTTCCAGCTGTTCAATCACCAGATTCAATGGATGAATCGAACCCAACTTAACAGGGGTTCCTGGCAACGTGACATCAATCGTTTCCGTGGCCAGCTGCTCATTGAGCGCCGCCTCTTCAAAGGCTGCTTCTTTCTCCGCGATCAACAGGTCGAGTTGTGCCCGAATCTCATTGGCCAATCCGCCAATCACCGGCCGCTCTTCCGGGGGCAAACTCCCCATGCCGCGCAATACACTTGTTAATTCGCCTTTTTTTCCCAGATACTTTACTTTTAGTTCCCTCAGTGCGTCCAAGCTCTCCGCATTAGCGATCGCAATGGCCGCTTCATCTTGCAAACTTGTTAAACGTTCGCGCATCATTGATACTCCCCTCTTTTTGATGGAAAATAAAAAAATCCCGCGTCCAAAGGGACGAGAGATTCGCGGTACCACCCTTTTTGAAAAGAAGGCAGTCTTCTCCTTCTTTTCCACTTACAGAGATAACGGTCAAACCGGTTCCCCCTACTCGCGTTCACGTCCGTTCAGGGGACAGCTCCAGAGCGAACTTCAGCAGCCAGTTCCTTAGGAACACTTCCAGTCATGGTGTCCCCTCCCTGAAAGGATGCACTGCTTACTCTTCTCTGTCATCGCTTTTCAAATCCATTGTCAGATTAAATTATTTAATATTATAAGCCATGGCAAAGTCAACCTGCAACAGTTACCTTGCCTGAAAATGTTGCCTGATTCGTTCATACAGCAAAATCGCGCCGGTGATGGATACATTTAATGACTCGGTTCCACCCGGCATGGGGATGGTGACGTCCGCATCCACCAGCGGCAGATATTTCTCATCGACACCTCGGCCTTCATTGCCCAATAACAGTGCCACCCGCGCTGGAAAAGCATAATCAAAATGGTGTGTGCCAGCATGTGGAGAGGCATTCACAACTGTCACTCCCCGGGACTGCAACATGGGAATCGCTTCCGCCAAATCAATCTGGATAAGCGGCATGCGAAACAACGCACCCATCGCCGAACGAACCACTTTGGCGTTGAATGGATCAACCGTCCCTTTCCCCAGCAGGATGCCATCCACTCCCGCCGCTTGAGCTGTACGGATGATTGTCCCCAAGTTGCCAGGGTCTTGGACAGCATCCAGCAGTAGCACGGTCAAATCACCATCTTTGTCCAGCCAAACGTCATGTGGCCAAACTGGCGCAGTGATGACAGCTGCCAACCCTTGCGGCGTTTCAGTATCCACCAGTGCGCCAAATACAGCAGGAGCCAGTTCGTACACGGGCGCATCGGGCGGCAATTCCCCTTTGATGCGTTGGTAAACCTCTTCTTTATCCCTGTGGAC
Organism: Laceyella sacchari; assembly: GCF_024927925.1. NCBI lineage: Bacteria > Bacillati > Bacillota > Bacilli > Caryophanales > Thermoactinomycetaceae > Laceyella > Laceyella sacchari. Next base: position 995,300 of record NZ_CP103866.1, on the reverse strand, counting down.
CAGCACCGCTTCAAACTGTGCAGATGCCCGCGCCGCTTCCAATACCAGGTGTTCACCTTCAATCAACAGCGCCCTCTCTTGCGCCCGCCCTTTTTTGGTGTTCAACTTTTTCCAGCGTTTTACTTGCTCATTATGAGGAGATGTAATGGAAATGCGTTTTTTTATCGTCATTGGTCATCTGTCTTTTCCTGTAATTTTTTCAAATCGTCATTATGGCCGATCACAACTAACGTATCACCTTTATGTATCATATCGGTCGCCGCAGGATTAATGTTAAACTGCGACCCGTTTTTGATGGCCATCACATTGCAGCCGAATTTCGCGCGAATATTTAATTCCTGCAGTGTTTTCCCATTGAAAAATTCACCGGCGATTACCTCAATGATGCTATAGTCATCGGATAGTTCGATATACTCCAGGATATTGGGTGAAATCAAGCTGTGAACTACGCGCACCCCCATGTCGCGTTCCGGGAACACCACGCGGTCGGCTCCCAACTTATTCAATACCTTACCATGCATCTCGTTGATCGCTTTCACCACGACTTTCGGGCATCCGATCTCTTTGAGCACCAACGTGGTCAAGATGCTGGCCTGGATGTCATTGCCGATGGCAACCACCACTACGTCAAAATTGCGTATTCCCAGCGCTTTCAACGCGTTTTCATCGGTCGTGTCCGCTTCCACGGTGTGCAACAGGACTTGGGACATATCCTGAACGCGTTGGTGGTCTTTATCAATGGCCAACACTTCGTATCCCATGGAATGAAGCGTTTTGGCCACGCTCCCTCCAAATCGGCCCAAACCAATAATTGCAAACGTTTTACTCACTTTTGTCGCCTCCGCAATGCCTCTGCAAATTAGCTTAACCCAAATCGTTCAGGGATAAAGTTATTTTTTACGTACAGACTTATGTAAAAGGGGGTTATCAGGATGAATTTTGACATTCGCGGTGCAGTAATACACAACATTCATACCATGAATCCGCAACAACTGCAAGAATTAGTGGTGGACTCTATTCAACAAGGCGAAGAAAAATTGTTGCCCGGACTGGGTGTGCTGTTTGAAGTCATCTGGAAAAACAGCTCAGACGCCGAGCGCAATCAACTCATCGAAACACTGCACGAAGCGCTTCCTAAATAAGGCTTTTAAAAAAACAGGCAAGCCCGTCGTTCGTTTTTGACGAACAGGCTTGCTTTTTTCGTTGTTATGCGTTACAGGCAGAATCCGGGGAAACCACCACAGCCCCCACCGAAACCCCAGCCGCCTCCGAAAAAGCCCCAGAAGCAGAAGAAGGCGATGATCAGGATGACGATGATCGCGATGGCGATTGCCGACCCTATCCCGCCGAAGCCGCCAAAACCTATGCCGCTTGTCTTCAACGTTCCATTTTTCACGGATACGATCTCCCTTCGTTGTGACTTCAGTACTAGTCTATGTACCCGCCGTCACAACAGGCTCCGGCAAATGCCAAGGGAAATACGCCCGTTTATTCTGAAGCTTCGTCTTCAACTGAACCACTGCGGGCAAATGAGAGAAAGACAATGATCAAGATGAACGCGACCAATGCCAAAAATGGAATCGTGATAAATCCAAACCAATCAATATAGGCTTGCGCACAAGGCACGCCGACGCGGCAAGGCAGGATCGTCGCAAAACCCGGCACTTTCTGCTCCATATAGTGCCAGAGCGAAACACATCCCCCTAACACCGACAACGGCAAAACATAAGGGATAATACGATGGTCGTTGCGATAAGAGGCGATTCCGAGCAGAATCACTTGCGGATACATTAAAATCCGCTGATACCAGCACAGGGTACAGGGAATGAAGCCCAACACTTCACTGAAATACAGACTGCCTCCTGTGGCCACAAGCGCGACCAACCAGGCAAAGTAAAGACCATATGTAGACAACATCCGCTTCATCTTGGATCAGTTTCCCTCTCTCATTTTTTCTTCAGCTCGGCGTCAATCGCTTTTTTCAAGGCGGCATAATCCATCGCGTTATCCATCATGACACCGTTGATAAAGACGGTCGGAACACCATCCACTTTATAGGTTTGCGCCAATTGGTTGTCCGCAAGCACATCTTTCTCGTAAGCTTTGCTTTTCAAGTCTTTGCTCACTTGATCCGCATTCACTTCCGGAATGTTCTTCTTGACCAATTCAGTCAAAAACTCAGGAGTGGCCCAGGTTTTTGCTTCATCCCCTTGATTTTTGTAAATTGCGTCATAAAATTTCCAGAAAGCTTCCGGATTTTGCTTGTATACCGATTCGCCCGCAATGCCAGCAGTCACGGAATCAGCACCCAAAAATTGATAATTGATAAATGCCATTTGCACTTTGCCGGTGTCGATATACTCTTTTTTCAGCAGAGGATAAATCTCATCGTGAAACATTTTACAGGTCGGGCATTTGAAATCACCGAATTCAACCAGCTTGATCGGCGCATTGGGGTTCCCGACAACCGGTTGACCGTCAAGCTTGATGTTCACTTTTTCTTTCGCCTGTTCACCGCTTTGGGTGATGGATTGGATCACCGCAAAAATGCCCAAACCCAAAAAGACCAGCAAAACGGTAACCATGGTAATCATGCCCATTCGATCAGACACGCTTTTCTTCTTGTGCTTATTGGCCATGTTTTCACACTCCTTCTTCTAGATGGTACAATAAAAACTTGTAAATTTCTATATATGCCAGTTGCCCACTTTCGCTATAGACAAACTATTCAAATTAATATTGAACCCCTTTATTTCTGATAGAATGTGGTTGTATAAATGAAGACACCGGATCTCACACAACTGATAGAAAGGGGAACCCAGATGACTCAACTTGCACGGGCCCTGACCATCGCCGGTTCAGACAGTGGTGGAGGCGCCGGCATCCAAGCGGATTTAAAAACGTTCCAAGAACTCCGGGTTTTCGGCATGACCGCGATCACGGCCGTGACGGCACAAAACACCCTGGGGGTCTTTGATGTACAAACCCTCCCTGCAGAGGCTGTCGCCAAGCAGCTAGATGCTGTGGCAACAGACATCGGTGTGGACGCGACCAAAACCGGCATGCTGGCCAATGCCGAGATTACAGCTCTTGTCGCCCGCAAGGTGAAGGAGCACCAATTATTTCCTTTGGTGGTTGATCCCGTGATGGTCTCGACCAGCGGGCATCTGCTGTTGGATCAGGCGGCCAGAAAACAATTCATAGAAGAACTGATTCCGCTCGCTACGGTAATCACCCCCAATATCCCTGAAGCCGAAGCATTGACGGAAACGCCGCTTACCGATCTGAACGCACGCAAACAGGCGGCGCAAGCCCTGCATGCGCTCGGTGCCCAATCCGTGGTAATCAAAGGTGGGCATCTTGAAGATGATGAAGCCGTCGATCTCTTTTATGATGGCAAAGAGTTCGTCTTTCTCCGTTCACCCCGATTTGACACCCCCCACACTCACGGAACAGGATGCACGCTTTCGGCTGCGATTGCCGCCTATCTGGCCCGCGGCTTCACCTTGGCCAACGCCGTCTCCCAGGCAAAGCAGTTCATTTCGGCTGCCATTTCTCACGCATTTCCTCTGGGAAACGGCCATGGGCCAACCAATCATTGGGCTCATCGCCTAGGAGGTGAGCTGTATGCCGATTAAAGCAGAAGATTTGCGCTTATACCTGGTGATGGGCAGCCAAGATTGCCTCGACCGCGATCCGGTTGCCATGCTTCAGTCCGCCATCTCAGGGGGCATCACCTGTTTTCAGTTTCGTGAAAAACATTCCGCGCGCAATTTGCGTGAAACGGTGGAGTTGGGTCACAGCCTGCGCGCCCTCTGCCGCACACACGGAATTCCCTTTCTGGTGAATGACCGGGTGGATTTGGCTTTAATCCTCGATGCCGACGGAGTTCATCTCGGCCAAGACGACTTGCCCGTGCCCGAGGCCAAACGCATCCTTCCCCCGTCTTGCGTCATTGGGGTATCCGCCCGCAGCATCCCTGAAGCACGACAAGCACAGCAAGAAGGAGCGGATTATATCGGCATTGGTCCCATGTTTGCCACGACGAGCAAGCCAGATGCCAAACAGCCGATTGGGCCAAAGGCATTAACTGAGATTCGCCAAGCACTTGGTGACTTTCCGATCGTCGGCATCGGTGGCATCACCGTTGATAACATGGCTGCGGTGCGTCAAGCTGGGGCAGATGGCATTGCCGTCATCTCCGCCATCACTCGCGCCGACTCCCCCAAACAGGCCGCGCAACAGTTGCGACAATGCTATCGTTAACGCTCATTCGCTCGGTCATTTATCTCGCCCGCCGACTTGACATGGCGGGTGGGCATATACATCCGCTGATTATTCAATAAATTATGTATATTCAATTTACAACAGCAGAGAAATATAATAAAATGAAATGTAGCAACCAGGATACCTGTGTGGAGGTGAACCATATGAACATCATTGTTGAACCCCGCACTTCCAAATGCGACAAATGCGGCACTCCCGATTGCAAATGCCCCGACTGCGATTGCAAAAAATAACCTAAATTCAACTTGACGATCATAACCAGTCCCACCGGCTGGTTCTTTCTTTAGTCGTAACAAGGCATCCCGGCGACCGCAATCTCTATCGTGGGCATGCGCATTCATTAGCTTTTGCTACTATAAGCATAGAAATTTTGCAAAACGCACTGACGTTTACAAATTTTCCATTTGCCCAAACATCATCAGAACGTTATAATACAGCACAGCGCAATTACTCGACTTTATGAAACAAGCATTAAGGAGATCCGACATGCCAGATCGCTTAGAAATGATTTTAGAGTTGGAACAATCTTTCCGCCACATGTTCCGCCAAATGCGCAAAGATATGGCGGACATTTGTGAAGAACAAATCAACGGTGCCGAATTCAACGTGCTCAAAAGTCTGCAAGACAAAAGTCCGCAAATCGTGACAGCTCTGGCGCAAGAATTTGATTGCTCCGTCAGCCACATCACTCACGTCGCTGACCACTTGGAGAAGAAAAACTTGGCTTACCGCAAGCGTTCGCAGCTGGACAAGCGCGTGGTGGAGCTTCACATCAGCAAACAGGGGCAAGACGTGATTGAAAAATTGGCACAGCGGAAAACGGAATACTACAGGGAAAAATTTGAACACTTGGCTACCGATGAAATTGAAACCCTGCTCAACCTGCTTAACAAAATCGACTGGAGCTAACGTTCGCGGTTGCCATCATAGGTGAAAAACCGCCTTTGATGATCGGTTTAATCCTCATCGGCTCCGTTTCTGATACAAAAGACAACCCCCCCGATTCATGATGAACCGGGGGGGTTTTGCATGATGATTGCTGTATGATTACTTCGCGTTTTTTGCGATGTTAGCCAGATCAGCAAATGCTTTTGCATCGGTAACAGCCAATTCAGCCAGCATTTTGCGGTTGATGTCGACACCAGCCACTTTCAAGCCGTGCATGAATTTGCTGTAGGACAAACCGTTCAGGCGTGCCGCAGCATTGATCCGTGTGATCCACAGTTTGCGGAAGTCACGCTTGCGTTGGCGACGATCGCGGTAAGCGTACATCAAGGATTTCATCACTTGTTGTTTCGCCGTTTTGAACAGTCTGTGTTTGGAACCAAAATATCCTCTAGCCAGTTTCAGTACCTTTTTGCGACGAGCGCGAGTTACGGTACCACCTTTTACTCTTGCCACTGTAAATCCCTCCTGAAGTAAACCTTTCCTATCTAAGCGAACCTTACATGTATGTGATCAGTTGTTTAATGCGCTTCACATCGCCGGAGTGCATAACAGCGTCTTTGCGCAGATGACGTTTGCGTTTCGCCGTTTTCCCTCCGAGCAAATGGCTTTTGAACGCGTGATTGCGTTTTACTTTGCCGGTACCCGTTTTCTTAAAACGCTTTGCTGCAGCGCGTTTCGTTTTCATTTTTGGCATTGGATGCTCCTCCTTGCAACTACTGTTTCGGTGTTAAGATCATGATCATTTGGCGGCCTTCCAATTTTGGTTGGCGCTCAATATCAGAGATATCTTTCACTTCGTCAGCCAAACGATCCAAAATGCGGCGACCAATGTCTTGGTGGGTGATTTCCCGACCGCGGAAACGAATCGACAATTTGACTTTGTTTCCGCCTTGCAAGAACTTGCGCACATGGTTTAGCTTGGTCTTAACATCGTTTTCCTCGATGGTCGGACTCAGGCGCACTTCTTTGACCTGAACGATCTTCTGGTTCTTGCGCGCTTCTTTCTCCCGCTTGCTTTGCTCGTAACGGAACTTACCATAGTCCATGATACGACAAACCGGCGGTTTTGCTTGTGGGGCTATGTTCACCAGATCCAAGTTCGCTTCTTGCGCCAAATGCAACGCCTCTCTGAGCGGTTTGATACCCAATTGTGAGCCGTCGACTCCAATCAAGCGAACCTCACGAGCGCGAATCGCCTCGTTGACTTGGTGTTGTTGATCCTTGCTGATAACCTGCCACCTCCAAAAAAATTTTAGGCAAATAAAAAATGTGGGCGTCAGATAACGCCCACATTCAATTTCCCTGCGCAAACATAGGAAATGTGTCTTCCGAACCATTAACCTGCCAACTGCGTTCGCGTCGACCAGGTGAGAAGCGGGCGCCTCTGCTTTGAACAATGTCATTATGTTAGCACACTGACAAGTCATATGTCAAGGATACGGCTTATTGCCTTCCTAGAATCAACGAGTATTAGCTTACCGAAAAACAGCACCGGCGTCAATTGGAAAAAATTCACCCACTATGTATACCAAGCTGATCACTTCTGCGTCTCACGCCGGAATCACGCATCTTCCTGACAATGCACCGGGCGTCTGCAAAGATGACATCCTTCGCATAGGTGCAGGCGCCCCTCAAAAATCTGAATCAGGGTGCGGATCACATTTTCTTGAGGATTCTGCGTATGCAGGCACATTTCTTGTGGAACGATCGACAACAGGGTGCTGACAATCATATCCTCACGCGAAAGGGAAAATTCAAACATCTCGTTTAACGCTTCGGTTCCCTCTTTCCATGCCAACGGTGTACCATCCGCTTGCATCAACCGGAATGCGCCCCTCCCTTCATGGATCAGGTGGACGAAATCCAGTTTGGGTGGTTGCACCTCCACAAACGAACGCAACAAGTGGATGAATTCCTTGTATTCTTGATCCAACAAATAGTCGTGTAACGCTTCTTGCACGCATGTTGCCAGCACGTAACGATAGGTTTTCATCCTGAACCGAGCGAATCCATCAATGGCCAATTCCGCCGATCCTTTTAAAAAAGAGCTGACTTGACGGGCGATTTTATCCCGGCGGTTGGCATACACCACCTTTGCGCATTCCCAGGCACTTGTTTCAAGCAAGCGCCTCACTCGACCCTCAATTTGCTTCACTTCTTCCTGTTGTCGCAAGCCGTGTTCGTGTTGAATGATTTGCCGAATCATTTCCGGTTCCATGTGTTCGCAAATGAATTCGGCCACTGCTCGCCCCAGCCGTTTGCGAAATTCCCTCTCCTGAAACCGGCTACGGCGTTCCAGTCCGATGGTACATCGATACCGCGTTCCCCATATGGATTCATCTATATGGCAACCCAGCACATTTTCTTGGAAAAGGGCGACACATTCCTTCAAATGGGCGCTCAGACAAATGATTTTCGCGCGATCATGATGATCTAGCGAGATCACATAAGCCACCTGGCTCCTCCTTCCTCCTCCCTTAAATTGATAATAGTATATGGGAGATAAAGGAAGTGTATACTTCAATTGACCAAAGAAAGACCTTGTCCGGCCCAGTCTACCTTAGGGTGAGATCCACCCGGCCGTCAATGCCTCATCATACAAGACCTGTCCTACCAAATACACAAAGCCCAAGGCCGCCACAATGATGGCTACCGTGCCGATGAGGCGGTCCCCCGCCCCTCCTGTTTTTACTTTCACGCCAAACCCTTTGAGATTGAACCGCTTCTTGTACGGCCACAAGTAAGGAACCCCGGCGCTGGTCATGGTGTCGGCAATTAAATGGGACAAATATCCCAATACCACCGCCCATGTGTATGTGGGCGCGATCGTGTAGACGACCCAGCCCACATACGCGCAAGCCAACAGCGAATGCGTGACGGTGCGGTGGGGGACATAAGCGACCGCCGCGGCGTACAGCCCCAACCAAAGCACCCATGCGGGCAAACCCTTGAGGAAATAAAACAGTACCATCACAGCACCCAAGGCAGCCAGCGCAAACGAGCGGTATGTTCGTTTAAGCGAAGGAAACAAAAAATTATTGATCATGCTCCCATCTTCATCTATGTCTGGCAAAAGCGATCCGATCACCGCTGACACTACTGTTAAGCCAAGCACCGCCACATCAGCTGATTCACCCATGCCACACGCCAAACCCACGCCGGTGGCCATGCCAATCGCCGCATGTGTTTTTCCTTCCACCGATCTTTCCCTCCCTCTCTCTGTATCAAGGGGCGAACAGTTGGTAAACGTTACTATTTGGTTTTATATTAAAAATATCAAATTCAAAAAATCAAATCTATGAAATAGAGATATTTTATTGTCTCATCCTTTAAATTGATGTACTTCGACCGCTGCTCTTATCGCTGACTCGATCGCCCCCTGAATCCAAGTCGGAGTGGAAGATACATGCTCACCAGCAAAAAAGACTCTCCCCTCCGGTTTGGCCAAGTGAGGACCCAGCTCATTCTGCTGCCCAGGCCGGTACAACACAAACGCGCCACCGCTGTATTGATACTGGGACCAACTCCACGACGTTCCGGAGTCAAACGCGCGAAACACCTTTTTCCCATGCAACTTCGCCCAATCTTCCAACGCTTGTCGCACTCGGTCTTCCTGTCTCAACGCATCCCAGGGCAAAGCATCATCCTCCCATGTATAACTGGCCAGTACCGCGCCTGGTCCCCGCTTGCCCAAGCCATGGCTGGGATAAAATCCATAACGCACCGGCAAGTCCGTCACAATCTTGCCACCCAAATGCCCCTCCTGCTCCCAGAAACGGCGTTTAAACTGGATTCCAATCTTGGTGGCTGGCGCGTAATGCAATTCGCGAATCGCTTTACGTTTGCCGTAGGAGAAAAGGTGCTTGGGTTCTACTTCCACCAATTGCAAAAGCGAATAAGGAACCGTGATAATCGCCACATCCCCCATCGTTTTAACCGGCTGTTTCGTTTTCGTATTCACTGAATGGATGGTGACCGTTCCATTGCGTTGGGAGATCTTCGTCATCTTGTGGTTAAACAAGATATCCCGCCGCAACTGGGGTAAAAACGCTTTGGGCAGTTTATCGTTGCCACCCGTGATTTCATAAAACCGGATGTTTGGTTGATAAAGTAGCTGAAATGCTTGCAGGGTCTGAATGTATGAAAGTTGCGAAATGCCTTCGGTATCTTGCATGATCTGAATCATGTCGATCGCCTGATGAGAGAGTTTGGGCCCCACTGGATTATGTCTTAAAAACGTGTCGAGTGAATAGTGATCAAACCGCTTCACGACAATGGGCCAGTTGCGCTTCGGATTGCGCTTGACGAAGTCGAGAATTTTCCGCGAAGCAGCCAGGAACAATTCGTCCGCGGACTTGCCCTTTTCTTTCGCCGCTACGGGAAACCGCAGGATATTGGGATTGCGTTCAGCCTCCTTGGCCGTTGTCCGCACCCCGTTGGTGTAAATCAGGTCATTGGGGGTGGCATTGATAAACGGATTGATCGGCAAACCAAACTTCTTGATGTAAGCCAGTGTCAACTGATGGACATTGGGGATGCGCATCGCCCCCGCTTCCAAGTATTCCCCTTGAGTAAATGGACTGCGGAGCGTGTACACACGCCCTCCTACCCGAGAGCTGGCCTCAATGATTTTTACTTGATGCCCCGCCTGTTTTAACAGCGAAGCAGCGACCAACCCGGCCATACCGGCCCCGACAACGATCACTTTTTTGGGTTGCCTTGTTTTCCGCAACCCGTCACGAATGATGGACAACATTCGTCCTGTGCTCATATCAGTCATTTGTAACACACTCATGTCGTTTCCCCTTTGCGGCTCTGCCAAACGAGCCCTCTGGATTTTTCCAAAACAATTTATTCATCCAAAGAAATGGCGGTCGCGGCATCTGCCACAATTGAGCAATTCACGCGGACAAGCCGTTATTGAATACAAAAAAACTCCGCAACCGTTGCGGAGTTTTTATAAAGCATCAGCGGTTTTAGCATGTGTCTGATGAAGACATCTTTTCCTGATGAGCACCTCGCTACACGGCACCTTAGTTCTGCATCACAAAGTCATGCTCAAATTGCTCATCATCCTTAAACACGCGCAAAATGCGATAGTGGGTATTGCGTTGCGCCGGAATTTTACCGGCTTCCCGAATCAGCCGCAAGATGAGGTTGTTGTTCACCTTGTGCGTGGTTCCCGCCGCCGAAACAACATTCTCTTCAATCATCGAGCTACCAAAATCATTGCATCCGTATTGCAGGGACAGCTTGCCCACTTCTGGTCCCATCGTTACCCAGGAAGACTGCAAATTGGGGATGTTGTCCAACATGATGCGGCTGACAGCGACTGCTTTGAGGTATTCTTCCGCTCCCAGCTTTTCGCGCTTCAAATTGGTGTTATCCGGTTGGAATGTCCAGACGATGAACGCCAAGAATCCCTTGGTCTGATCCTGCGCCTCCCGAATACGCAACAAATGCTTGACGCGGTGCTCCAATGTCTCGCCAAAACCGATCACCATGGTGGCGGTCGTTGTCATGCCGAGGCGTTGGGCCGTCTGCATCACATCCATCCAATCCCGCCAAGAGCCTTTCAAGCGGCTGATTTTCCGTCTGATTTCATCATCCAGAATTTCCGCTCCGCCTCCGGGAATAGAGTCCAGCCCGGCTTCCTTCAATTCCCGCACAACCTCTTCCAGCGACAAGCCGGAAACCTCTTTCATCTTCATCACTTCCGCTGGCGAAAAGGAGTGCATATGGATCGTTGGAAACCGCTTTTTGATTTCGCGAAGCAAATTAGTATAGTAGGACAGCGGCAAGTCTGGATTGGTTCCACCTTGCATCAGAATTTCGGTGCCGCCGACGTCGATCGTCTCTTGTATTTTTTGGAAAATCGTTTCATTCGGCAACACATAGCCTTCTTTGGAGCCTGGTGCTCGGTAAAAAGCGCAAAAACGGCAATAAGTGTCACACACATTGGTGTAGTTAATATTGCGTCCGACTACGAAGGTGGTAATCGGTTCGGGATGTCTTCTTAACATCAGCTGATTGGCCACGTGGCCCAGCTTCTCTATCTCATTGCTTTCCCATAAAGCGATCCCATCCTCAAGCCCGAGACGCTCTCCGTCCAGAGCCCGCTTTAAGATCGCATCAATGTTTGACATGCTATCCACCCTCCAACCATTCGGTCGAAACTCGATTCAATATGCTAATGTTATCACAAACAGAAAACCTTGTCTGCCCGTGCCCACAATCTGCTCCATCAACAATCAAAGCCCACGAATTCACAACGGCATCAATCCGTGTGCATTCGGGGGCACGCATTTGGTGCTGAGGGTCGGACTCGAACCGACACGGTGGTCACCCACCGCAGGATTTTAAGTCCTGTGCGTCTGCCTATTCCGCCACCCCAGCATATTGAAATTGGAGCGGAAGACGGGATTCGAACCCGCGACCCTCGCCTTGGCAAGGCGATGCTCTACCCCTGAGCCACTTCCGCGAATGGTGGTTCGGGACGGAATCGAACCGCCGACACGAGGATTTTCAGTCCTCTGCTCTACCGACTGAGCTACCGAACCATTTAAGAATAAGAGAATCATTTGCTGACAAAAAAGATTATAGCACGGGGGTTGATGCAAAAGCAATACTTTTTTAATGTTTTTTTGATTTTTATCAAACCCCCGGCCAAACACATGTTTATGGCATAGGTTCCTTGCCCGTCTTGTTGGCTTGCAACCGTTCATTCATCAGGCGCAACTTGGCTTGAATCGCTGCCTGTTTGTCGGCAAGCTCTTCCGAGGCGGGAAGTGCCGTTTCATCCTCCTGGTTGGCGTCCCATTGCGATTGCAACGCTTGCGGCAGTTTTTCTTCTCTTTTGTTGGCTTTAGACTTGGATTTGCGCGGGGCTTCTTTTTTCTTATTTGTCTCCCACGTCTCTTTCCGGGCTTGCTCCAACGCCTCTTGAATCGTTTTGATTCCCCGTCTTTTCCAATGGCCGGCGATCTTCTCCACCAGATTGCGCGGCAGGCGGTAATCATATTTCAGGAGGACATATTCTAACAGCACATTGATCACTTCAGGCGGTAAACCGTAGTCCCTGACCAATGTCTCCACTAATTCCACATCACTGTCGGGAATACGCGAACCGCCTTGGTAAAAAGCCAATAACTCCAACGGGGAGATCTGCGCCAATTGCTGAAAATGCTTTTCTTCTTCAGACAGCGGCTCCGAACTGGCAGTTGACACAGTTACCGGAGCGGTCGCTTCCACTTCTTTGGGAGCACGATGCGATACAATCGGTGCTCCCCCAAATCGCAAGCGATATTCGCTCTTGATGTAAGCACGCAACCGATCTACATCAATGCGCCCATGTCTGGTCACATAGGGATTTTGCAACGCTTTTAACAAGGCCCAATCGTCCAATTGATACAAAAAGCGAATCTGCATTAAATCCCGCATCAATTCGTTTGTCCAACAATCATCGTCAACAATGGAAGAAAGTCGCATTTTCAACATCGCAAAATCAATGTCTTCCCACAGTTGCGGTTCTTTTCCCTCCGTCAAGCTCTCATCGCCTTCCACGCCTGACCAGACGGTGTCGCGGTTTTGTTCCGCAGCCCTAGCCAAATCTGCGGGAGAAAGGCTTTCAAACACTTCTTGAAACGACTTGGTAATATCTTTTACTTGGCTGCCATCCGACTGTTTGGCAACCGCTTCTTTATCAATCAACAACTCCCGCACCGCAAGGTAACCTTCTTTTCCCAAGAAATGATACAGCGTCATGCTCAATATGTCACTTTGGAAAAATTTCACCGGAGAAAGCGGCGCGATCAACTCATACTCATAGAATAAGCCGTGTTGGGAATCTTTTCTTTCATATACATTGAGCAACCCCACTCCTTCCAGCAGATGGCGCGCTTTTAAGAGTTGCTCTGTATTAAACGAACATAGCTTTAACAGATAGGCGTGGCTGTGAATCTCTGATACCCCCGCACGGGTCAGGGGAAGCTGATACGCCAAGGTCATGTATAACGACATGGCCGATGCGCCGATCATCGGTTGATACAAATGGATGAGACTCATAAGATCAGCACTGTGGACAGGGCGTCCCGAGCGGCAGCGCCAGCCGATATCTTTCCAGAATATCGCCATCAACCGGCCTCCTCGAACCAATGTTGCCTCAGTCAGGTTGTATCATTGTAACATACAACCAACGCTTGAAGCCAAACCTTATTTGGCAATGAATTATACGGCGCCGCCCCGCTTTTTCTCTTCTGCCAACGCATTTCTTGAACGGTTTAACAACTCTTCCAGTTCATTTACAAAAACATTTATGTCTTTGAATTGCCTGTAGACCGATGCAAACCGGACATAGGCCACTTCATCAATTTCCATCAGCCGCTCCATCACCATTTCCCCGATCTCTTTGGAAGGCACTTCCGTCACTCCTGCCTGCCGCAGAGCCCGCTCGATTTCAACTACGAGCGACTCCAGTCGTTCCAAGGGTACCGGACGCTTTTCACAGGCGCGAATCAAACCCCTAAGCAACTTCTCTCGGCTGAATTCTTCGCGGCTTCCTTCTTTTTTGACAACTATCAACGGTTGCTCCTCCACCATTTCAAACGTGGTGAAGCGCTGCTCACACTTTTCGCACTCCCGGCGGCGGCGAATGGCACGTCCCTCATGTACTGGACGCGAATCCAGCACCCGGCTGCCATTGTGATTGCAAAATGGACATCTCAAGAATCCGTTCCTCCTTTATCCTACCTGCCTTGGCAACGGAAGGAATGCGATACCTAAAAATCACAAATATCGACTATATTATCATTTTAAAGATAAACGTCAGCAAATCAATGCTATTTTGTCAACAGAAAAATCCTATCCCCTTCGTTATTCGCTCGTCACATGTTCTCTGTTTATCCTCAACCATAAATTAACCAAGGCTTAATGAAAACACGCATGCTCTACCATTTGTCATTCAAACCCGCACTCTATAATAACTCATATGCTCTGGTTCCATGCAAGTGAAGGAGGGAATCCCATGTCTATGTTGCGCAATTGTTTACTTCTCTTCTCATTGTTTAGTTTGGCCGCATGCCAATCGACCACCGCCGCGGACGACATCTTAACCAATCGGCAAACCCTGCGGCTGACGATTCCCCATGAAATCTGGCGATTGGACGCTTCGCTCGCCGTGGACGCCAACGAGACGCTGATCCTGAATCAAGTGGCTGAAGGCTTGATGCGGTTGGATCGAAACAACCGGCCCATCCCAGCTTTAGCAGAAAAAGTGAACGTCAGCGCCGACCAAACCGTATATACATTTCAGCTTAGAAACGCCGTGTGGCAAGATGGGGAACCCGTTACGGCGTACGATTTCGCCCGGGCGTGGAAGCGCACCCTGCACCCGAAAACCGATTCACCCAACGCTTACCTGTTTTATCCGATTGTCAACGCGCAGAATTACCATCGCGGGGAAGTGAGCGCCGATAAAGTGGGCATCACTGTGGTCAACGAAGAAACGCTTCAAGTCCGATTGTCCCAACCTACGCGCAACTTCTTGACATTGCTGGCTCTCACTCCCTTTTTGCCGCAACGCGATTCATTTACCCAGCCGCCAAGCACAAACAGAAGCACCCTACTTAGCCTCAAGCACAACGGCCCGTTTGTCATTCTTGATGTGTCGGCCGACGGCACCATCGTCCTGAAAAAAAACGAACTGTATTGGGATCAGGAACAGGTAAAGCTGGATTATATCATCTTCTATGTGTCCAACCACCCCACGCGAACGATTAATTTGTACAATGCCGACAAAATAGACATCACCCGCATCGCTCGTGAATTCGCCCAAGCTTACGCCAATACGCCCGAATTCCATTCCATCCAACTATGGACAACCCAATATATTCGGTTCAACAGTAAAAACAGTTTTTTTCAAAATGAAAAGATTCGACAAGCGATCAGCCTGGCCATAGACCGGGAACAGTTGGTCTCTGTACTGAAAAGCCAAGCGCAACCCGCAGGCGGACTGATTCCACCGTCTGTGAAAGGCTTCCGCTCCGCGTTTCGTGAAGAGGCTCCTTTGCCACCAGATAAGGCCAACTCAGGCCAAGCCCGCATCCTATTGCAAGAAGGCATGCAAGAACTGCGGATCAGCCAACCGCCTTCTGCCCTGGTCATGCTCAGCTACGAGGATGACCGCATGCAACTGGCAGTTGAACTGAAAAAACAACTGAAACAGGCGCTGGATCTTAACCTGTTGCTAAACACGACATCGCGGGCTGAAAAGTATCGATTGGAGAAAAGGGGAGAGTTTGACCTCACCTTGTCCGATTGGGCAACCACTTATCCCGATGCTTACACTCTGTTGGATACATTCACCAGCGATCATCCCGCCAACACCGGAGGGTACAAAGACAAACCCTATGATGAAACATTAAAACGTGCCGCCCATTCACCTCAAGTTCAAAAGCAAGTAAAGTACCTGGCCCAAGCGGAAAAATTTCTGATTGAGAAAGACCATGCTGCCATCCCGCTCTATTATGTGAATGACACCATCCTCATCAAACAAAGAGTGAAAGGACATGTCCACCATCCGTTTGGCGCGCCGTACTCATTCAAATGGACGTATATCGAAGAGCCATAAGCTTTGACTTGACGCCCAATTTCGCGCTGATATGGGAATATCGCAGGAATCTTGTTCGTATTCTGAATATGATTTACAATAATCCTGAGAACATATATTCTTTCCTCATATACCAAGGGGGGCGCTCATGCAAGGAAGGATCATTACCAAAGAATCTTTTCAAATCGTCGGATTCGGTTGGACGGGACCGTACACCATGTCCAGGGAAATCCCCAAAGTGTGGGAGAAATTAGTTAAACGAATTCACGAAATCCCGCATCAGGTACGCCCCGGTTCTTTTGTCTGCCCCTGCCATGACCGGGTGACAGATTTTACTTGTTATATCGCAGTTGAAGTGAAGTTGGCCGAAAATGTGCCTGAAGGAATGTTGTCATTCACCGTTCCCTCCCAACGTTACGCAGTTTTCACCCATCGTGGTTCGATAAGAAACGTCCCCGCTACCTATCAGCGGGCGTGGAAATGGATTGAAAAGATGGGGTATCGCAAAGATCACAGTACATTGGGCTTAGAGATGTACGATCACCGCTACACGCCAGTCACCCACGATCCTGATGCGCCGGACAACATGTATGACATCTACATCCCCATCAAACGATAGACGCATATGGCGTACGCGCCGCCAGCATTCCTTTTTACATTCAGGGATGCAGGCGGCGCGTTTAAGGCTACATCTCCTTTGCATTCGGCATGTGGCACACAAAAACCCTTCTCCGACAGTGGAGAAGGGTTTTTAACAGGTTAGACAGTCACTTCCAATGCCAATCGCTCACCCACATATTTCGCCAAATCAACCACGCGGCAGGAATAACCCCATTCGTTATCGTACCAAGCGAGCACTTTCACCTGGCGCTCGCCAATTACCATCGTCGACAGAGCATCAACGATGGAGGAGTGCTCATTGCCGTTGAAGTCGGAAGAAACGAGTGGGTCTTCACAATATTGCAGAATGCCTTTCATCTTTGTTTCGGCCGCTTCTTTTAAGACTTGATTAACCTCTTCCGCTGTGACCTTCACTTTCAAATCGGCGACCAAATCAACTACAGACACGTTAGGGGTTGGCACCCGCAACGCAAAACCGTTCAACTTCCCTTGCAATTCTGGCAGCACCAATCCCAACGCTTTTGCCGCTCCCGTCTTCGTCGGAATGATGGATTGAGCGCATGCGCGAGCCCGGCGCAAATCCTTGTGGGGATTGTCCAAGTTTTTTTGGTCATTGGTATATGCATGCACCGTCGTCATCAAACCGTATTCAATCCCGAACGCTTGATGCAACACTTTGGCTACAGGGGCCAAGCAGTTGGTGGTACAGGACGCGTTGGAAATGATGTCGTGCTGTTCAGGAATGTACGCTTCTTCATTCACACCCATCACGATGGTGATGTCCTCATTTTTGCCCGGTGCCGTAATAACAACCTTTTTCGCCCCGGCTTTCAAATGCTTCGACGCACCCTCGCGGTCGCAAAACTTGCCTGTCGCTTCGATCACGATATCTACACCCAGTTCCGCCCAAGGCAGTTCTTCCGGGTTGCGGTTGGACACCAGGCGAACCAGTTTGCCGTTCACCATCAACCCTTGCTCAACCGCTTCCACTTCACCAGCAAACATGCCATGTATGGTATCATATTTCACTAAATGTGCTAACGTTTCCGCTGGATAGCTCGCATTGATCGCCACTACTTCCAAAGCAGGATCAAGTGCCGCTTTGCGAAACACCATCCGTCCAATTCGTCCCAAACCATTGATTGCAATACGCACAGCCATGTAGCCGCTCTCCCCTCCGCTATATGTTACATACCATCTCTCTTTTTTATTATAAACAGTATAACACATTTTTCAATATAAAAACGAAAACCTGTCCCAAATCCGGAACAGGTTCACATATTTAAACAAATTATTGTTCTTTGAGTAAATCATAATAACATTCTTTATATTTCTGATAGTAATGACTAACCCGGTACACATATTCCCGGGTCTCCTTGATCGGAATCCGTACTGCTCCTTGCCTCGTTCCATCCCAAACACCTTGGTCCAGCCAACGTGAGACACGGTTGTGTCCACCATTGTAGGCAGCGATTGCCGCCACTTTATTGCCATGGTACCGCTTGGTCAAATATGCAAGATACCAAGCGCCCATATGGATGTTGATCGCCGGGTCGCGGATGTGCTCCTTGAGCGCCGGCGAAAATCCGCCCCGGCGGATCATCCAATCCATGGTTTCCGGCATGAGCTGCATTAACCCTTGTGCACCCGCCGCCGATTCTCGATCCAGCTGAAATCTGGACTCCACTCGGATCACAGCCATAATCAAAAACGGGTCTGCACCGGTGGCTTCGGCACTGTTGAGGATCAACTCCTCATACCGCAAGGGATAAATCAGGCATTCCAGCCTCTGGACAACAATCAAGCACAACACCCACAAAAGCGCTAGCAACACCCAGACCTTTTTCCGGCCTGGCCATATTCCCTTGACCGGATTCAGCCAACTTTTGCGCACAGTTCGCTCCATAGGCGCGCCACCTGCATCGCGGTCTCTTCCCGTGTTCCGCTGTTGTCGATCACATAATCGGCCCACCGTTTTTTTTCATCAATCGGCAGTTGGGCCGCCAAGCGCGCAGCCGCCTCGTCACTATCAAGATGATCTCGCGCCTGCAACCGAGCCAATTGAACCTGTTGCGGCACATAAACCAGAATCACTTCATCTACCAGGTCAGTCATTTTTTCTTCAATCAATAGCGGCACATCCCAAATAATCACCGCGTGCGGCTCAGTCTGCCTCACCTTTTCCGTGTCCCGCCGCATTTTATCCATGATGAGCGGGTGCAACAACTCATTCAGCTTGCGCCGCGCCTTTTCATCATGAAAAATGATGCGACCCAGTGCAGGTCGGTCAAGCGTCCCCTCCCGGCTTATCACCTCGTCGCCGAAAACAGACGCAATCCGACTTAAGCCCTCTTCTCCTGGCTCGACGACTTGCCGGGCTACCTTATCCGCATCGACAATCACTGCCCCGTGCCGTTGCAACATCTCGGCCACAGTGCTTTTTCCCGTCGCAATTCCACCGGTCAATCCAAAAATCATCCACACCGCTCCTCTAAATTAACCGTAACAAGCCCAATATGATCAAAAAAACGCCGGGCGCGTATCCCATCCAACGAAAACGGGCGCGTTCGGCGTACTTGAAGCCGAACCACATGCCCGCGCGCAGGCAGACTGCGCTCATCAACCCAATCGCCAGCGCCGCCACCAGTGGGGACATCCCGATGAACGCAGCTCCTACCCCCGCGGCAAAAGCATCCAACGACAAGGCCGTTCCCAACAAAACAGCCTCATAACCTGAAATGGTGCCGGATTCATCCATATCCGCAACCATGGGCGTTTTCAATATTTGCACAACCAATCCCCACTTCTCAAGCTGAAACGTCCAAATGGTGGGCTCGACAGGTTGGGCTGGCAGTTGGGCGGCCGCCTTCGTTTCCACTTTCTTCGGAGCCCCCCCTGCTTGCGACAGCGCAAATAAGCCAATCGCGATAAAGAGAACAGCTCCAATCCCATGGGTCAACGCAGGTGGAAGGAAATGAGAAATCCCTTGTCCCATCAACATCGCTAAATAAATGACCATCCCCGAACAACCCGCAATAATCAAGATGGAGCCAAAAGGAATGCGAACTTTTCTCATCCCATAAGTCGTTCCAGCCCCAAACCCGTCCATGCTCACCGCCAGTGCTAACCACATCACCGATAACCCGTGCCACATAATTAATCACCTCTTTAAGATGGGCTGATACTTCCCATCTTATGAAAGAGGATCAGGGCGGGGTTACCTTTGGCAAGTCCGGCAGATGTGAGTGCCTCGTCCACCTACCACGATCCGCTCGATCGGCGCGCCGCATTTTCGACAAGGTTCACCTTTGCGGCCATACACTTGGATTTTGAGTTGAAACATTCCCATCTCGCCCTCGCCGTTCAAATAAGAACGAACCGAGGAACCACCCGCTTCTACCGCTTCAGCGAGGATTTTCCTGATGCTCTGGTGCAACCGCGCCACTTCCTCCTCCGTCAACGAAGACGCGGTACGCTCGGGATGTATCCCCGCGGCAAACAAGGACTCGTCCACATAAATATTGCCCAAGCCGACGAGATATTCCTGATTTAGCAAAACCACTTTCACTTTAGCCTTGCGCTTGACCAGCGTGGATTGAAACCATTCCAGGGTAAACGCGTCTGACAACGGCTCCGGCCCCAGTTTTTTCAATGGGTTGCGTTGCTCCTCTTCACCCATGGCAAATAAATGCATCGTGCCAAATTGGCGCACATCGCGATAACGCAACTGCGTACCGTCCGTAAAATGAAATATCACATGCGTATGCTTCTCCAGCGGCTCCGTTTCCTCCGCTAACCGATACTTTCCCTCCATCCGCAAATGGGATACAAGCACCCACGGCGGACAAATGATTTTCAAAAATTTCCCCCGGCGCTGAACGGCAGTAATCGTACAACCCATCAAATGATGGCGAAATTGTTCCACATCATCAGGATGTTGGATAATGCGGCCCAGCTTGACCGTCACATCCTTGATCGTCTTGCCGACCACCAACCGCTCCAATGTTTTTCGTACTGTTTCTACCTCTGGCAATTCAGGCATGATCTACTCCCTCCCCAATGCAATAATCAACGCAAGGCCGCCACCCTGTCAAGGATGACGGCTTGTCTCATCTTCTATGTGACTGATGCCAAATCACTTTGCTTCATACCAGGTCTTGCCACTGTTCACATCGACGGACAGTGGGACCGACAGCGGCAACGCATCTTCCATCACCGCTACAACCAGCTCTTTCATCTCCTCCAGTTCAGCTTCCGGCACTTCAAAAATCAATTCGTCATGCACTTGCAACAACATCCGGCTCGCCAGCTTCCGCTCGTTCATCGCTTGGGCTAATTTCACCATCGCCAACTTGATGATATCCGCCGCCGTACCTTGGATGGGCGTATTCATCGCGGTCCGCTCCGCAAAACTGCGTTCACCAAAGCTTTTCGCGTTGATCGCTGGCAAGTAACGGCGCCGACCAGAGAGCGTGGTAACAAATCCATCCTTGCGTGCCCGCTCCACAATGGAATCCATGTAACGTTTTACACCAGGGAATGTTTCAAAATAGCGATCGATGAATTCACGCGCTTCCTTTTGAGGAATGTCCAACCCTCTGGCCAAGCCGAAACCACTGATCCCGTACACGATCCCGAAGTTGACCGCCTTCGCTTGCCGACGCATCAGCGGCGTGACTTCGTCTTCAGCCACCCCAAACACATCCATAGCTGTTTGCGTGTGAATGTCTTTATCTTCTTTGAAGGCTTTTTGCAACTGCTCATCTTCGGAGATATGGGCCAGCACGCGCAATTCGATCTGTGAGTAGTCGGCGGCCAAGATGTGCCAGCCCGGCTCGGATGGGATAAACACTTGGCGAATACGCCGCCCTTCTTCCATCCGAATCGGGATGTTCTGCAAATTGGGCTCGGTCGAACTCAAGCGGCCCGTCGCAGTGACGGTTTGGTTAAACCGAGTGTGAATTTTGCCGTCGGCGCCAATCTCTTTCTTCAACCCCTCGATATACGTGGAATACAATTTGCCCACTTGCCGGTAATGCAGAATCTTGTCAACGATCTCATGTTGGGGCGCCAGTTTTTCCAGTACATCTGCACTCGTCGAATATCCCGTCTTCGTTTTCTTCAGCACAGGTAGACCAAGTTTGTCAAACAGAATCTCTCCCAGTTGCTTGGGAGAGTTGATGTTGAAAGTTACCCCCGCCAACTCGTAAATCTCCTGCTCCAGCCGATCCAAGCTTTGCTTCAGCTCCACCCCTAACTCCTCGAGACGGGCTTGGTCAATGAAAACACCTTGGCGCTCCATCTCTGCCAGCACACTGGCAAGCGGCATCTCCAACTCAAACAGCAATTGATCCAGGTCGAGTTTTGCCAACTCTTGCTTCAGCACCGGCGTAACGTGATGGATGGCTTTCGCTTTGGCAGCCAAGTGCCGAGCCAACGTTTCTCCGGTAATCGCCTTCCGCTTGGCCCCCTTTCCATACACATCTTCATCCGCCGGAATCGGCTCATTCCCATAACGGGACACGATGTCACTCAACTCCAATTGCGATTCGGAAGGGTCCAATAGATACGCCGCCAACAAGACGTCAAAGGTGAGACCCGCGGCTATAATTCCTTTGTTCGCCAACACAATCTGCGTTTTCTTCATGTCATAAACCAGCTTGTCGCGTTCCTCATCCGCGAGCCAACCCCGAACCGCATCGCTTTGCTCAGCCACTTCCCAAGGCAGGTACCACTGGGTCTGACCATCTGAAATAGCCAAGCCAACGATATCCGCGTGATGGGGATTGTCCTCCGATGTTTCGATAAACAAGGCAAGCGATCCCGCATTAAACACGTCCACCATTTCTTCCAAGCCGGACAGGGATGCCACTTCCCGGACATCTACCTCGTTTTTGACCGCCTCACCTTTTTCGGCATGGTCTTGCTTGTGCACCCTCGATAACAGCGTTTTAAACTCCATCTTTTTGAAAAACTCGACGATGCGCTCTGTATCCCGTTCAGGCAATTGCAAGTGATCCAATCCGAAATCAAGCGGCACTTCCGTATAGATCGTGGCCAGCTTTTTGCTGAGCAATGCCTGTTCTTGATGTTCGCGCACTTTTTCTTGCAGTTTTTTGCCGGGCAATTCATCCACATGCGCGATCACTTCTTCTACAGTGGGAAACTTCGCCAACAATTTCAACGCTGTTTTCTCGCCTACACCAGGAATGCCGGGGATGTTGTCTGATGAGTCCCCCATCAACCCTTTTAAATCGATGATCTGGGCTGGAGTCAACCCGTATTTCTCCTTGATGGCAGGGATGTCGTAAGACTCAGTCTCTGTCACCCCTTTGCGGGTCAACAAAAGCCGAACATGCTCGTCCACCAATTGCAACAAATCTTTGTCGCCGCTAACGATCAATGTCTCAACACCTTGGCTTCCACTCGCTTTGGCCAAGGTGCCGATAATGTCATCTGCTTCATAGTTTTCTTTTTCATAAGCGGGGATTTGAAAGACGTCCAACAGTTCTTTTACAAGCGGAATTTGTTCCGCCAACTCACCTGGCGTTTTCTGCCGAGTTCCTTTATATTCCTGATAACTCTCATGGCGAAAAGTCGTTTTTCCCGCATCGAATGCCACCAACATATGAGTGGGCTTCTCTTCTTCAAGGATTTTCATCAGCATCATCGCAAACCCATACACCGCATTGGTATGGATGCCGCTTGAATTTGTCAATAGCGGCAACGCATAAAACGCGCGATAAGCAATGCTGTTGCCGTCCACCAATATCAACTTGCTCACGAATGCATTCACACCTTTTTCCAAAATTCGCTACCTTATGCCTCTTTCATTCATACTTTTCTATTGTAACATGAGCAAAAATCACGCTTCCAGTTTTTCGGTAACAAAAACCGAACAAATGCTCGAGGCATATAAAAAGCCCAGTGACGTTGATACGTCACCGGACTTTTATTTACTGCTCAACTACCCATTTTTCCTCTACCACTTCCTCCTGTGGCAAGGGATCATACAAGAGACACCAATCCATCTCCATCTCTTCATCCGTCAATAAGATGGCGTCCAACTGCGCTTCGATTTGTGCATGATCCATATCGATGCCGATCATCACTAACTCTGTCATCCGGTCTCCAAACTTTTCATCCCATTCCATTTGAATCTCAGGATACTCCGCCAACACCTCACGCCGTTCTTCTTCTGGCAGAGCCGCGATCCAATGTCCTTCCGCACCCAGCTGGATCGACGGGCCTGCTTGGCTGAATTGCACAGCGAATTCATTCCGCGAAGCCAGCCACAGGATCCCTTTGGCTCGCACCACTTCTTCCGGCCATTGGTGCAACCAATCGTTCAGGCGCGCTGGGTGGAACGGTTTGCGCCGGCGGTACACAAACGAGGTGATGCCGTACTCATCCGTTTCCGGAGTGTGCTCCTCTTGCAACTCTTTCAGCCATCCGGCCGATTGGCTGGCCTCCTCAAAGTCAAACAGGTGAGTATGCAAAATCTCTTTCGGGTCGATTTGCCCTTGCACCGCTCGAATAAATCGAGCTTTTGGTTGCAGTTTGCGCAACACTGCTTCCAACTGATCCGCCTCTGCCTCGGAGATCAAGTCGCATTTGTTTAAGATCAACACATTGCAAAACTCAATTTGATCAATCAATAAACTGACCACATCGCGCGTATCCTCTTCTCCCAAGGCCAGCTTGCGGTCCAGCAGGCTTTCCCCAGAAGAGAAGTCATGCCAAAACCGGTTGGCATCCACCACGGTAACCATGGTATCCAACCGGCACAAGGAAGGAAGATCAACACCATTCTCTTCATCGGAGTAGGTAAACGTCTGCGCAACCGGAATCGGTTCGCTGATCCCCGTCGACTCAATCAATATGTAGTCATAGCGCTGCTCCCTGGCCAGTCGTTCCACCTCTTTCAGCAAATCCTCCCGCAATGTGCAACAGATGCACCCGTTGGACAATTCCACCAGCTGCTCTTCGGTGCGAGATAGATTGGCTTCTTTTCCGATCAAATCTGCATCGATATTGATCTCACTCATGTCATTCACAATCACCGCCACTTTCAACCCTTGCCGGTTATTTAGCACATGGTTAAGAATCGTCGTTTTGCCTGAACCGAGATATCCGCTCAACACGGTCACTGGAATCTTCTTTTGCATTACCTAATGCCCCCTCACTCTTTTCCCAAACCTAATATATCGTAATGATTACGATTTGCAAACGATAATAAACCATAAACTCTCATATAAAACGTATTTATTCGTATTTATGGCAACCAACTTCTTACCAGCGGGACTATATTTGCATGCAACATAAACAGCCCTCCTCATCAGAGGGGGCTGTCTATCTCATGATCGCTTATGTTGAAAAAGGGGGGTTAATTCAAGTCAACTTGCTTACCCGTCTCAATATACACAACGCTTTCCGCGATGTTGGTCGCATGATCGGCGATGCGTTCCAAATAACGGGCGACGAAACAAAGCTTGATCGCCACTTCGACATGTTGCTTCTCTTGCATGTAATAGCTGAGCTCTTTGAGCAGATCGTAGTACATCTGGTCAACCTGATTGTCCGTCTTGGCCAGTTGTTTCGCCAAATCGGTATTGCCGTCAATGTAGCTATTGATCCCATCATTCACCATCTTCTGCGTGATCTGCGCCATTTTGGGAATATCGATCAACTCTTTGAACAGCACCAAATTGCTTTCTTTCATCTCAATCGTGACTTGGGCGATGTTAACCGCCAAATCGGCCATCCGCTCCATGTCGGACGCGATTTTGATCGCGGCGATCAACAGGCGCAAATCCTTAGCCACCGGTTGCTGGGTCGCTATCAGTTTGGCAACTGTGTCATCGATCACCGTCTCCAGGCGATCCATCTCTTTATCTTCTAACACCACTTGTTTGGCCAAGATGTCATTCTGCGTAGCCAGCGAACGAACAGCCTTGTCCACGGCGATTTCCAATCTTTCCCCCATGGTGAGCAACACGCGCTTCACTTCATTAAGTGACTGGTCAAATTGACGCATGCCAAACGCCTCCTTATCTGCCGGGCATTAGCCGAAACGGCCAGTGATATATTCTTCCGTCTGTTGATGATCCGGATTGGAGAACAGCTTATCCGTGTCGTTGTACTCGATCAGGTCGCCGTTCAAGAAAAAGGCCGTCTTGTCGGAGATGCGCGCCGCTTGTTGCATATTATGGGTTACAATGACAATCGTGTAATTCTTCTTCAGCTCTTGCACAAGCTCCTCAACTTTCAGGGTGGAGATCGGGTCCAAGGCTGAAGTGGGTTCATCCATCAAGAGGATATCCGGTTCTACCGCTAGGGCCCGCGCAATACACAAGCGTTGTTGTTGTCCACCGGACAATCCTGTCGCCCTGTCCTTGAGGCGGTCTTTCACTTCATCCCACAAGGCCGCCCCGCGCAAACTCCGTTCAACGATCTCATCCAGCTTCTTCTTATCGTTTAGTCCATGAATCCGCGGACCGTACGCGACGTTCTCATAAATGCTTTTGGGAAAAGGGTTGGGAGCTTGAAACACCATACCCACCCGTTTGCGAAGCATTTCCACATCTACTTCGTCAGAATAAATATCCGTGTCTTTAATCAGAATTTGCCCTTCAATCCGCACATTGGGAATCAAGTCGTTCATGCGGTTCAATGTACGCAAAAAAGTGGATTTTCCGCAGCCGGAAGGCCCGATCAACGCCGTGACCGACCGTTCATCGATATCGATATGAATATTTTTTAGCGCTTGTTTCTCGCCATAATATAAATCCAAGTTCTTTACTGAAATTGCCGTTGGATTCACCACAATCTCTCCTTCTTACGGTTTACCGCTGAAATTTGTTACGCAGGAAGATCGCCAGCCCGTTCATTGTGAGCAAGATGACCAGCAAGACGATGATTCCGGCCGCAGCCAAGTTGGAAAACTCCGCTTTGGGTTGCGCCACCCAGTTGTAAATCTGGATCGGCAACGCGGAAAACTCATCAAACAGACTGCCCGGCGTAAAGGCCAGGAATGTGGCAGCCCCCACCATAATCAGCGGTGCCGTTTCGCCGATCGCACGCGACAAGGCCAAAATCGTGCCCGTCATAATCCCCGGCAAGGCGTAAGGAAGAACAACCTTTTGGATGGTTTGCCATCTCGTTGCTCCCATTGCAAGTGATGCATGACGCAAGGAGTTGGGTACACTGGCGATGGCCTCGCGTGCCGCCACAATCACCACTGGCAAAATGAGCAAAGTGAGAGTTAAACCGCCGGCCAGCACGCTTTTTTTCAACGCCAAGATTTGCACGAAGATGGTCAGCCCCAGCATACCGAACACAATGGATGGGACTCCCGCCAAGTTGCTGATGTTGACTTGAATCAGCGTGCTGATCCACCCTTTTTTGGCGTATTCTTCTAAATAGATCGCAGCACCCACGCCGATGACAAATGTCAGCGGTGCCGTGATTGCGATCAACCAGATCGAGCCCCACAGGGCACCTTTGATTCCCGCCCGCGATGGAAACCTGGAGGCGAAATTGCTCATGAAATCAGCTGTCACATAAGACCATCCGCGCTGGAAAATATCAAACAGCAGGATGGCGAGCACCAGCACCCCGGCCAGCGTCGCCAAGAAAAACAGCCCATGTGCCAATCGGTTTCGGCCGCGGCGTTGTTTGGCCCGGGATGCGATTTTGCGCTCTTCGTCGAAGGCCCGTTCGTGATTTAGAGCCGTTTTGTGTTTGGACATCAACTCTTCAGCCGCCATCAATATTCCTCCTTATAGCGACGCGAGATATACAGCGCCAACAAATTCATCGTGAGCGTGATTACAAACAGGGTGGCACCCACCGCATAAATGGAATAATAAGGAAGGCTGTGATAAGAGACGTCCCCCGTCGACGCCTGCACCATAAATGCGGTCATCGTTTGGATCGATTCCAAATAACTGAAAGACATGTTCGGTGTCGACCCAGCAATGATGGTCACCGCCATGGTTTCACCCACTGCCCGGGAAAGCGCCAGCACAAAAGAAGCCACAATACCTGATAACGCCGCGGGCAATACCACTTTCAAAGAGACTTCCAAACGGGTAGAACCCAACCCGTACGCCGCTTCGCGGATATTGCGGGGAACCGACCGCATCGCATCTTCGCTCAAGCTGGCGATCATCGGCAGAATCATGATCCCGACCACAATGCTTGCGCTCAGCGCATTAAAAAAATCCATATCAGGGAAAACATCGCGCAATAAGGGCGTGACAAACGTAACACCAAAGTAACCAAACACAATCGTCGGGATGCCCGCCAGCACCTCCAATACCGGTTTGATTACCTGGCGGATGCGCTCCGGTGCGTATTCGCTCAAATAAATGGCACTGCCGATACCGAGTGGCACAGCGACCACCGTAGCGCCCAATGTGATTTGCAACGATCCGATCAGCAAAGGCAAAATCCCGAATTCGCGCTGATCTTCACTGAAAAGCGCCGTCCATTTCGTTCCAGTAATAAAGTCGACAAACGGCACTTCCGCAAAAAATGAGGCGGTCTCTTTGATAAGGGTGAACACGATCCCCACGGTGGTCAGTACCGACAACAGCCCGCACAGGAGTAAAAAGCCGGGGATCAGGGCTTCCATCTTCTCTCGCCAAGTCTTGTCCTTGCGAAAAAAATTCTTCTTTTCGGCCAACTGGGACATGATTACTCCCCTTTCTATCGTTAAAACGAAAGAAAAACGGGTACCCCTTTCCCGTGTGAGAAAGAGGCCCCAACTTCCGCATGGTGTTCCCATACCGGATTATTTCACTTTACTTAGACCCTCTTGATATTTCGCATCCGGCAGTGGGACATAGCCTACTTCTTTGACAAGTTCTTTCGCCGTTTCCAGATAGAACTTCACAAATTCTTTCACTTCCGGCTTTTGCAACGATTTGTTGCTTGGGTAAATGAACACCGGACGGGACAGAGGAGAGTAAGTTCCATCATTGATCGTTTGGTCAGTCGGAGCAATAGCGCCTTTGCCCGCATCGATTGGAACGATTTTCAGTTTGTCTTTGTTCTCCAGATAGTAGGCATAACCAAAGTAGCCCAATCCGCCTTTGTCGCCTTGCACCCCTTTGACCAGTACGTTGTCATCTTCGGATGCAGTATAGTCGGTGCGGCTTTTCCCTTCTTCACCAACGATTTCACCTGTAAAGTAATCAAACGTACCCGAAGCGGTTCCAGGTCCGTACAATTTGATCGGCTCCGCCGGGAAGCTGTCACGGACGTCTTTCCAGGTTTTCACTTTGGAGTTGGGCTCCCAGATTTTTTTCAATTCATCAACGGTCAATTTGTCGACGAAGTTGTTTTCTTTATTTACAACTACCGCGATGCCATCATAAGCGACAGGAATTTCAACCGGTTCGATTCCGTTTGGCTTCGCGGCTTCTTTTTCTTCCTCTTTGATCGGACGGGACGCGTCAGAAATGTCGATTTCACCGCTGGCCCACTTTTTGAAGCCCCCGCCGGTGCCCGATTCGCCAACGGTTACATTCACATCTGGATTGGCTTTCATAAATTCTTCCGCCACTGCTTGGGAGATCGGATATACGGTGGAAGAACCATCGATTTTGATCGCTCCGCTCAGTCCTTTCCCACCGCTATCGTTCTGTTTTTGCCCCCCGCAACCAACAAGGGCACCAAAAGCGAGTGTGAATGCTGCGCCGAGAATAAGCCCCTTCTTCAACATAAGCGTTTTCCCCCTAAAAGAAATGAATAATTTCCTTTCGACACTTGTACTATAAGCCTTTACTTTTATTGCAAAATAAATTGGATGTAAACGTTTTGTAAATGAAAAAGACAGGAACACCTAAGTATTCCTGTCTTTTTTCGTCATTGGGAAAGAGAGGGTGAAAGTGGTGCCTTGCCCAATTTGGCTCGTCACCTCGATTTCTCCTTGATGGGCTTCAACCAGATGCTTGACAATCGCCAATCCTAACCCGGTGCCGCCGGAGTCGCGCGCACGGGCTTTGTCCACTCGGTAAAACCGCTCAAACACGCGGGGAAGGTCTTCCTTGGGAATGCCGATGCCCGTATCAGACACTTTGCACAACCAGCTCTCGTCGCTCTTTTCCACTTCGACGGTGATGCGCCCGCCGGGGGGTGTATAGTTGCTTGCATTGGACAACAGATTCAGCAGGATTTGCCGGAACCGGTCCTTGTCAACCTCTACCTCAAATGGCTCTGCAATCTTGACACTCCATGCTTGTTGTTTGGCGCGGAACCGTTCCTCCATGGTCTTCATCACCGACTGAACCATCTGATCGATACGGATCCGTTCCCTCTTCAAGTTGATCTGTTTTGACTCGATTTTGGACAAATCCAACAACTCCCCGATCAACCGTTGCAAACGCAAGCTTTCTTCGTTGATGATTTGCAAGAACTCGCGGCAAGTGTCGGGATCGCCCATGGCCCCGTCAAGAAGGGTTTCCGAAAACCCACGAATGGAGGTGATGGGCGTTTTCAATTCATGCGACACATTGGCCACAAAATCCTTGCGCAACTGTTCCAGGCGGCGGATCGCCGTCAAGTCATGCAAAACGACAACTACTCCCACTCCGTTTCGCTCCACCCACATGGGCGCCAAATTGGCTTCCAGCATTCGTTCTTCCGGGAAATAAATCTGGATTTCATGTCTCATCCGCTCTCCCGATTCCGCGCACTCTGTGATCCAATCCGTCAAATCGTACGGATAGGTCAATTTCGTATAGGAGCGGCCGATGATGTCTTGCGCCGGCACGCCAAACAGCCGTTCAAAGGAACGGTTGACCAAGCTCACTTTGCCTGTCGGGTCAATCATAATCAATCCAGATTCAAGTGACTCGATGATGCTGTGCAAGCGGCGTTCGCTTTTCCTGATCGTCTCCATCTGTTTTTGCAAGCTGTGGGCCATGCGGTTAATCGCTTGCCCCAATTGGGCCACTTCGTCATTCCCTGTCTGTTGTACGCGCCGGTGGAATTTCTTTTGTGCGATATCCCTGGCCACTTGGGTGATTTCCTCCAGCGGGCTGGTAACGCTGCTGGCGATGCGAGAGCTGAAGAAACCTGCCAAACCATACGCGATCATCAGTCCCAAAGCGAGGGAAACCCACACCTTTTCTAATGACTGGTTCACCTCTTGAATTTCCAGTGAAATCCGGATGGCACCCACTACGTCACCATCCCGCTCCACTGGCAGAGCCGCGTGCAAAAAATTGTCTCTGATAACCGTCGGATCTTTCTTTTTCTTTTGCAACGCGCTTTCCACTTCGGGATACGCCTTGTAATTCAACGACAGATCGCCCGAAGAATCACCCAGTACACGCCCGTTTTTGTCGAAAATGGTGATCTGTGCATCTAGCGCTTTCCCATAAACTTCAGCGACCTGTTGAAACTGACGCCGTGAAGAGTGGGAGTCTGTCCAAGTGATCGTTTCTGCCAACATCCTCCCTTCCGTCTCCAGCCTCGTAGTCAAGGAATCGATATAGGAGGAACGGAGCAACAGTGCAACAAAAATCCCCGTCCCCAAGACGGAGCAACCGATCAAAAGGAGAAAAGACCAAGTGATGCGAGCGCGCAGTGACCTCATCCCCGTCTGGGCCCCTCAAATTTATACCCGATCCCGCGGACGGTTTTAATATAGACGGGGCTACGCGAGTCCGTTTCAATTTTTTCCCGCAAATGGCTCACATGCACATCAACGATACGGGAGTCGCCAATGTAATCATAATTCCAAACCGCATTCAACAACTGATCCCGCGACAACACCTTCCCCCGGTGGTTGGCCATGTACAACAATAACTCAAACTCCTTTGGCGTCAAATCGATCTCTTCTCCGTTCCTGGTGATGACATAACCTTCGGGGTCGATCACCAATTCCCCAATACGCATCAACGCTTCTTTCTCTTCCGTCTGCTCCATTCCTTTTAAAGCGTCAATACGGCGCAAAATCGCCTTGACCCTGGCGGTCAATTCCCGCGGACTAAATGGCTTGGTCATGTAATCGTCCGCACCCAATTCCAATCCCAACACCTTGTCAAATTCGTCCGTTTTGGCGGTTAACATTAAAATGGGGATGTGCTTCTTCTCCTGGCGCAGCCGGCGGCACACTTCCAAACCGTCCAGCTTGGGCAACATCAGGTCCAAGATAAGCAGGTCGGGAAAGCCGTTTTTCATCATATCCAAAGCCATTTCGCCGTCATAAGCTACATCTACTTGGAAACCCTCTTTTTCAAGGTTGAATTGCACAAGTTTCACGATGGAAGCCTCATCATCCACAACCAAGATTTTCTTGCCCATCTTATGCCCTCGCTTTCAAAAATGCTTGCTTAATCATCGTGCTTCTATTACCAAAGAAAATCATAACACAACAAAGTTAAGATTCCGTAAAGATGCATCCCCACCATAAAAAAACAGCATGGGTGTGAAACGGAAGAAACCGCCTTCTCCCTCTGTTTCACCCCATGCTATAAAAAAGCCTACTAGAAATTTTCAAACGCATCTTTGAACAACGGTTTCAACGGCCGCGGCGGAAATACTACCAGTTCCCCTTCCGCCACAATCTTGTCCCCGCTCATCCCCTTGGCCACCAACTTGACTTTCTTGTCATGATCTAGTTTGTCGCTAATTTCCAACATTAATACCACTTCATCCTGGATAAACAAGGGAGCTGGAAAATCAAACTGCATGGATTGTACCAAGCTTCCCGGACCAGGCAATTTCATCGACACCAAGGCGGAAAACCAGTTGACGAGCAGGCTCGGCGGCACGACTACCTGTTCAAATTCGGTACGCTCAGCGTAAACACTCTGCGAAAACAACGGGTTCAAGTCGTCCGCCAATCCGAGATACGAAAACACATCGCGCCGCTCTACCGTTTTGCTCTCCTCGATCCGTTCCCCTATCAACAATGTTTCATATGTTTTCCCTTGGGATTTCATATCTCTTATACGCAAGTTGGCAACCCCTTTCACTGGTGTATCCGCTTTCATTTTGCCGTATTTTCTCAATCTTCCATATACAATTTGGTCAAATACGCCCGGGAAACTTCCCGGGCATGATATTGCCTGTGGTTATTATTTTAATACTTTCATGACGTTGCGTACAGATTCGGCCGAACGATCCAACGCCGCTTTTTCCTCTTTGGTCAATTCCAGCTCGATAACCTTCTCTAAGCCGTTTCCGCCCAGAATGGTCGGCACGCCGAGAAAGAGATCGGTATAGCCATACTCCCCTTCCAGATACGCCACAGCTGGCAGAATCCGCTTTTTATCCTTGAGGATGGCTTCAGTCATTTGCACCAAGGATGCAGCTGGCGCATAATAGGCACTACCCGTTTTCAGGAGGTTGACGATTTCGCCGCCCCCTTTGCGTGTGCGCTCGATGATCGCGTCGAGCCGCTCTTGCGGAATCAGGTGTTGCAACGGAATGCCTCCGGCGTAAGAGTAACGGATGAGCGGAACCATATCATCGCCATGTCCCCCCAACACAAAACCGGTCACGTCTTCAACGGACACATTCAACTCTTGCGCCACAAACGTGCGGAAGCGAGCTGTATCCAACACACCGGATTGCCCAATCACGCGGTTTTTGGGGAAGCCGGAAGTGCGGTACGCCTCATACACCATCGCATCAACCGGATTGGACAACACAATGATGATACACTCCGGGGAATACTTGACGACCTGCTCCGTCACAGAACGGACGATCTTCGCATTGGTGGTCACCAAGTCATCGCGGCTCATACCTGGTTTGCGGGGCAAGCCAGCAGTGATGATCACGATATCAGAACCCTTGGTGTCCTCATAATTGCTCGTGCCGATGATGTTGGCGTCAAATCCTTGCACAGGACTTGCTTCCAACATATCCAACGCTTTGCCTTTGGTTGGGTCTTCGGCTTGCGGAATGTCCACCAACACGATGTCACCCAGTTCTTTTTGCGCCAGCATCAATGCTGTCGTGCTTCCGGTGAAGCCGGCGCCTACCACAGTTATTTTCCTACGACGGATAGCCATAGTCATTGCCTCCTGATTCTATTACATATTTTTGATCAGATGGTCGGCAAACTCAGAGCATTTCACTTCCGTAGCCCCATCCATCAAGCGGGCGAAGTCATACGTTACCGTTTTATCCGTAATCGTTTTGCTCATCGCTTGATAGATCAGGTCAGCCGCTTCTTGCCAACCGAGATGTTCCAGCATGAGGACGCCGGAGAGAATCACAGAACCTGGATTTACTTTGTCCAAGCCTGCGTATTTGGGGGCAGTTCCATGGGTTGCTTCAAAGATGGCGTGTCCCGACACATAGTTGATATTGGCTCCCGGCGCGATACCAATGCCGCCCACTTGTGCCGCCAGCGCGTCGGACACATAGTCGCCGTTGAGGTTCAGGGTGGCAATCACATCGTATTCCGCCGGTCGGGTCAGGATTTGTTGCAAGAATGCGTCGGCAATCACGTCTTTCACGATAATCTTGCCTGCTTCAATCGCAGCTGCCTGCGCTTGATCTGCCGCTTCGGTGCCTTGTTCAGCCTTGATGCGGTCATATTGAGCCCATGTGAACACATGGTCTTTGTAATCCCGCTCAGCCACTTCATAGCCCCAGTTTTTAAACGCCCCTTCGGTAAACTTCATAATGTTTCCTTTATGTACCAAGGTCACGCTTTTGCGCTTGTGGCGAATCGCATACTCGATCGCCGCTTTCACCAGACGCTCTGTCCCTTCGCTCGACACAGGTTTGATCCCGATGCCAGAGGTTTCAGGGAAGCGAATCTTCTTGACGCCCATTTCCTCCTGCAGGAAACGAACCACTTTCTTCACTTCCTCCGATCCGGCTTCCCACTCAATACCGGCATAAATGTCTTCGGAGTTTTCACGGAAGATGACCATGTCCACATCTTGCGGCCGTTTCACTGGAGAAGGAACCCCTTCAAAATAACGGACAGGGCGCAAGCACACATACAGATCCAACTCTTGACGCAAGGCCACATTCAAAGAGCGGATACCTCCGCCAACCGGCGTCGTGAGCGGCCCTTTGATGGCTACCAAATATTCGCGCACAGCTTCAAGCGTATCTTCCGGCAACCATTCGCCAAATTGGTTGTACGCTTTCTCTCCGGCAAACACTTCAAACCAGGCAATCTCTTTCTTTCCATTATATGCTTTTTCGACTGCGGAATCGAGAACCCGTTTAGCAGCACGCCAAATATCCGGACCGGTACCATCCCCTTCAATGAATGGAATGATCGGACGATCCGGTACATTCAATTTGCCGCCTTCTACCGTAATTTTTTCCCCGTGTGCAGGAGCTACAAGATTTTTGAATTGCGCCATGGAATCATAACACCCCTTTTTATTTATCACGAGCCTGGATGGACAAAGGGAGCGGGATCAATCGCCCCTCTCCCCATTGTATACGATTTCACTTTCTTTGGTCGATTGGAACATATGCTTGATTCGTTTCCCCGGTATACTCCGCACGCGGACGGATGAGACGGTTGTCAGCGTATTGCTCCAACACTTGCGCGGTCCAGCCCGTCACCCGGCTCATAGCAAAAATCGGAGTAAACAGATCCCGCGGAATGCCCAGATAAGTGTACACAGAAGCGGAATAGAAATCCACGTTGGGTTTGATGCCTTTTTTATCCACAACGATTTTTTCGATTTCCACTGACATTTCGTACCAGAGTTTGTTGCCCGTCTGATCTGCCAGTTGGCGGGACATTTCGCGTAAATGTTTGGCGCGTGGGTCGCCATTTTTATATACGCGGTGCCCAAAGCCCATGATTTTTTCTTTATTGTCTAATTTTTGTTGAATAGACGAAGCGATGTTCTCCAACGAACCGATCGACTCCAGCGTCACCATCACTTGCTCGTTGGCGCCGCCATGCAATGGCCCCTTCAGTGTGCCGATCGCAGTGGTGATCGCTGAATAAATGTCGGACAAGGTACCTGTGGTCACGCGGGCGGCGAATGTGGAAGCGTTTAACTCATGATCGGCGTGCAACACGAGCGCCTTGTCAAACGCCTTGACTGCCACATCGGAAGGTTCTTGCCCGTTCAGCATGTAGAGGAAGTTGGCCGCGAATCCGAGCTCAGGCTTTGGCGCCACTGGCTCCAGCCCTTGTCTAATGCGCGCAAAAGCGGTTACAATTGTAGGAATTTTCGCAGTTAATTTGATTGCTTTGCGCTGATTCGCCTCTAAGCTGTTGTCTTCCGCTTCCTCATCATATAGGGCCAGTGCGGATACGGCCGTTCTAAGCACAGACATCGGATGAACATTGTTGACATTGATTTTCAACAATTGATGCAATTCATCCGGGATGTCGGCATGGCGGGCTAACTCGCTTTTCAGTGCTTCCAGTTCAGTGCGGTTCGGCAAATGACCGTACCACAGCAGATGGGCGACTTCTTCAAAAGAAGCGTGATCGGCCAAATCATCGATGTTATAGCCCCGGTAGGTAAGTACTCCGTCAATAATGGAACTGACCGCGGAAGTACAAGCAACAACACCCTCTAAACCTTTAGCAATCGTCATCACTATCGCTCCTCTTATTAGATTTCTATATGAAA
This sequence comes from Laceyella sacchari, assembly GCF_024927925.1. Classification (NCBI taxonomy): domain Bacteria; kingdom Bacillati; phylum Bacillota; class Bacilli; order Caryophanales; family Thermoactinomycetaceae; genus Laceyella; species Laceyella sacchari. The sequence goes on along the minus strand of NZ_CP103866.1, from coordinate 959,249 downwards.
GGGCACAACATTAATAACAGATATTCATTTGTAAAGCAGAGGAATGAATGAATCGTCATTCTGTGCCGGGCACCACAGATAACTGGCGGCAAAAAAGAACACGCTTGTTCTCACTTACACAAATTTAATCCCCGCAAATTTTCAAACGCTGTAAATATATTCACGTTTTAGTGCAAGATTAAACATGATCATGATTAGCGTATGAAGCGGGATATGTGCCCATTCTTCTTGTCGTTTTTATTTTAACATAAATTGAACAAATTCGCACATAATGTGTTTTTATTTATTTCAAACGAAGCCATTGCTTTGTTAGAGTCTGTCTAAGACGACGAGCACTTCAAAGCCCTTTTCTTCGCTTCATTTGTGCATCGGCGCTCCTAGAGAAAAAGTTTTTCCATCGTTCTCACACAGCCTGATGTGCGGCTATCTTTTGGTTTCTCTAAAAAATGGTATAATTATTGGGAACCTAAAACGGATTTTAGTTGATGGGAGGTTATTCCATGTTATTTCCCGCCTGGTTGGGGCCCATCGCACGTGCAATGATCGTCTTAGCCTCAATTGTGGCCGCTTTTTACATCTTGTCCTTTTTGCTCCCGCTCCTTTATCCGTTTGTGTTGGGCTGGCTGATCGCCCTGATGATTGAACCCATGGTGAAATGGCTTGAGCGTCGAGTACGCCTTCCGCGCTGGGCGGGCGTTACACTCATCCTATTCTTATTGCTCACTTCACTTCTGTCGCTACTGATTTTTATCATCGCGGAGTTGGTTGTGGAACTGACCCATCTCGCCGATTTTCTCCCCGCGTTTCTGAATAAGGCTGGCAATCTGTTTGTAGACACCTTCACAAAAGAAACCACCGGTGTCAGCCGCTTAATTGAGAGCGTCCAAGCATATCTGGAGAAAAATCCGGAACACCAGCAACGCATCTCCCAGAGCATCCAAGAGAACATCGGCATCATCGCCAACAAAGGGACGGAGTCGATCACTGAAATCGTAGCAGCCATCGGCCGGTTCCTCGGGGACTTGCCGTATTACATCACGGTGTTGGTCTTTATCACGTTGGCCGCTTTCTTCATCTCGCTCGATTGGCCCCGGCTAAGCCGCAATCTGTTGGTCTGGGTTCCTGAGCATTTCCACAAAACGGCCAGCCTGATCTCAGCGGATTTGAAAAAAGCGCTGTTCGGCTTTGTCAGAGCTCAGCTCACCTTGATCTCCATCACCGCTGTCATCATGTTTGCAGGGCTGATGATCTTGCAAGTGCCATACGCATTCACCATGGCGTTCATTATCGGGTTGGTGGACCTGTTGCCCTATCTGGGCGTCGGCGCCGTGTTGGTGCCTTGGGTCATTTATCTGTTCCTTATCGGAAACATCCAATTGGCCACTGGCTTGAGCATCGTCTATGCGATCATCATCATTATTCGCCAGTTCTTAGAGCCCAAATTGGTCGCCAGCAACGTGGGCATCGACCCACTGCTCACCCTGATCTCCTTGTTTGTCGGTCTGAAACTTTTCGGGATCATCGGATTGGTCATTGGGCCGGTGACCGTGGTGGTAGGCTTGGCTCTCCACCGTACCAACGTGTTTCGGGATATCTGGAGATATATCATCGGAGCACCAAAAAACAATATCCCCGCATAGCTTTAATCAAGCCGAGGATATCACAGTTGCAGCTCTTGGCACCGCTTTGGAGCGGATTTGACCAAGAGCTGCGTTCATGTTATCACCAACGTCTGATGTGCCAGTCGCCACGGGCTAATTTCGTTTGAATCCATTTTTTGAGAAAGATTTTCACAAATGTACGCGTGTATGGAAAAACCAGCACAAACCCGACAATATCAGAGAAAAACCCCGGGGTGATCAATAATACCGCTCCCGCCAAAATACATGCTCCATCCAAGAGCGCTTCGCCCGGCAACTCACCTTTTTGCAATTGCAATTGAGCCAACCGGTATGTTTGCCATCCTTCCTTCCTCGCCAAATAGCCACCGAGTACGCCTGTGGCAATGACCAAAAATACCGTCGGCCAAGGCCCGATCCACTGACCAACCGTTATTATCCCCCACAATTCAATAGCAGGAACTACGATGATCAATCCCAAAATCAACCAAAACACGCACCTCATCCTCTTTCTACCGCGAAAATCTGTGCAAGCGTACCATACAGTTCTGGATACGCCTGTTTCAAATTCACTCTTTTCATCTCTTTATTCACCCATAAATGCACAGAACTCCCCTTGCATAGCACCGTCTCTGTCTCCGCATGAACCACGTCGTACTTAAACGCGATTTTCCCACCGGACAAGTCGGCAATGGAAGTACGAACAATCACTTCGTCATCATATCTGGCTGGATGCATATACTTACAGTGGATGTCCACAACGGGAAGCAACAATCCTTTTTGTTCCATTTGTTGATAGGATATCCCATATGAACGAATCCACTCTGTTCGGCCGACCTCAAACCACGTCAAATAATTGGCATGATACACGACTCCCATCTGGTCTGTTTCTTGATAACGAACTCGGATCTTAGTCTCACTCACATTTGCATAGTTGGCCATTACTCCTACCTCCACGCTTTGGGTCTTTTTTGGGATGGAATGCGATGGCGAGTCTTTCCCTGAATGGAACTAGGGACAAAGCCAGCGCCATGCCGCTTGGGTTCAATGTTTAAAATGACACTTTGTTAACAATCCATGACTTTTGGCTCATTGTTAAAAAAACGAGTTGTTCTTTATAATAGCAATAGCTCAGCTGGCACATATTCCGCAGTCATTTCTCACATAATGAGAATGACTCGTTGATGGATACCATATTTCACGTGTTGATTCGCCATCGGCTGATCCCGCTGCTCAACACCGTTGAACATATACGTTGCAACGAAAGGAGAGACAAACACATGAACCTCAGAAAAAGAAAGAAAATACGAAGAAAACTACGTTGGTGGATTTATCCCCGTCTTCGGTTACTCTAACATCCAATATACCAATAAAACCCTGCATCTAAAAGATCCAAAGAAAAAGCGCTGGACACTTCCAGCGCTTTTTTCTTTACAGGACATTGGCTTTGCCTGCATAGATATGGCCACGATCCACATTCACCGTGATTTCTTTCTCATTGGCAAGCAGCTCACATGCATTTTCCACGCCTACGACGACCGGCACGCCCAAACTTACGCCAACCACAGCTGCATGAGAGGTAAGCCCTCCCTCTTCCGTGATGACCGCAGCTGCCCGTTTGAAGGATTCGATCATCTCTTTATCCGAAGCTTTCACCACGATGATGCCGCCATCCACCATATTTTCGTTGATCTCAGCCGCTGTGCGCCCCGTGACGACAGGTCCGGTGACTACCTGTTTCCCTATACCTTGCCCCCGTGCCAAAAATCCGCCGATCACATGCACTTTCATCAGGTTGGTGGTACCGGATTTGCCGACAGGTACACCTGCCGTGATCACAACCAAGTCTCCTTGGTTGACAAATCCATGCTCCAGTGCGGTAGCAATCGTGGAGTGGAACATTTCATCCGTGGTGTTAGCACGCGTACCCAACAGCGGATATACTCCCCAGACGAGCGCCAATTTGCGGGCCACATCTGGATTCCGCGTAATTGCGACAATCGGGGCTTGTGGGCGATACTTGGAAACCATCCTTGCCGTAAACCCAGATTCGGTCGGGGTCAGCACTGCGGCACAATTCAGCATTTGTGCAGTGTGTACCACAGCTTGGCTGAGTGATTCAGTGATGGTGTAATCGATCTCTCTCATCTTCTGCTTGAAATTCTCTTCATAGCGCAATGTCGCTTCCGTCCGCACAGCGATACGGGCCATCGTGCTGACAGCCTCAACTGGATATTTCCCTGCTGCGGTTTCACCTGAGAGCATAATCGCGTCGGTGCCATCCAGAATCGCATTAGCCACGTCGCTCGCTTCGGCGCGGGTCGGACGGGGATTGCGTTGCATGGAGTCTAACATCTGCGTAGCCGTGATTACCGGTTTGCCCAATTGGTTGCACTTACGGATCGCTTCTTTTTGAACCACGGGCACCTCTTCCACCGGGATTTCCACTCCCAAATCACCGCGAGCCACCATCAAGCCATCGCTCACTTCCAATATCCCGTCCAGATTATCTATACCCTCTTGGTTTTCGATCTTGGAGATGATTTGAATGTCAGCGCCGTGTTCTTCCAGAATTTCGCGGATTTCCAATACGTCTTGCGGTTTACGCACAAACGAAGCCGCGATGAAATCCACCTTTTGCTCGATACCGAAGCGGATATCGGCGGCGTCTTTTTCAGTAATCCCGGGCAAATTGATTTTCACTCCGGGCACATTTACCCCTTTGCGGCTTTTCAACGTTCCCCCGTTCAAAATGGTGCAAGTGATTTCCGTGCCCTCTACGCTCTCCACTCGCAAACCGATCAAACCGTCATCGATCAAAATAATTGAACCTGGGTGAACATCGGCAGCCAGGCCCGCATAAGAGATGGAAATCCGTTTCGCATCTCCCTCAATCTGCTCAGTAGTCAAAATGATCTGTTCGCCCGCAATCAATTCGACTGACGGATCTTTCAATTCGCCTGTGCGGATCTCCGGCCCTTTGGTGTCCAAAAGAATCGCCACCGTTTGCCCCAGTTCGGCAGCCGCTTGACGAATGTTTTCAATGCGTTTTCCATGTTCTTCATACGATCCGTGCGAGAAATTGAGGCGAGCCACATTCATCCCATTGGCAATTAATTTTTTCAGTGTGGCCACATCTTCACTGGCCGGACCAATTGTACATACGATTTTTGTTTTGCGGAGCATTTCTTTGTCATCTCCTCTAGCTTCTCAATTATATGGACAAAATCTTCGCCAAATCATACAATTCCATGCGCGGTTGGTGTTTTTGGGAAAGGGCTTCGTCAAAATCGATTCCGATGACGTCATTGTTGCGGATAGCCACCATCATGTCTCGTTGGCCACTCAGCAACAGTTCCACAGCTTTGGCGCCCATGCGGCTAGCCAACACCCGGTCGAACGCAGTTGGAGAACCGCCGCGTTGCACATGCCCAAGCACCGTCACCCGCGTCTCCCAGCCCAATCTGTCCGTAATCTTATCGGCTACATCCAGACCGCTGCCAACCCCTTCGGCAACGATGATGATGCTGTGCTTTTTCCCGCGTTCCGAACTTCGCTGCAAACGCTCCACGATTTCATCAATCTGGTAAGGTGCTTCCGGAATCAAGATGGACTCAGCCCCGTCAGCCAAACCGGCCCAAAGAGCAATATCTCCGGCATCGCGACCCATCACTTCCACAATATACGTACGTTCATGCGAAGTCGCCGTATCCCGAATTTTATCGATACATTCAACCACTGTATTTACTGCGGTGTCAAAGCCGATCGTGAAATCGGTCGCTGGGATGTCATTATCGATTGTACCCGGAACACCGATCGTTGGGAAGCCGAGCGCAGTCAATTTTTTGGCGCCTTGGAAACTTCCATCCCCACCGATGACTACCAATCCGTCGATTTGATGTTTTTTCAGTTGCTCTACCGCTTTTTGGCGCCCTGCTTCAGTTTTAAACTCTTCGCAACGCGAGCTGTAAAGCACTGTGCCTCCGCGATGGATAATGTCTCCTACCGTGCCCAATTCCATTTTTTCAATATCCCCTTGGATGAGGCCTGTATAACCACGATAAACTCCATACACCTCTAATCCATGATAGTACCCGCTACGCACAACGGCGCGGATAGCCGCATTCATTCCTGGGGCGTCTCCACCGCTAGTTAAGACCGCGATCCGTTTCATCCTAATCACCTCAACATGTAAAATTCCCTATCCCATAGGGACAAAAAACGTCCAGTCGGGACAAAAAGAGAAACCGTGCAGAACGGTTTCAACTTGGACAAGCATCCTAATTAACCTCCTCTGAACCTTTCCCGGTTCAGACGGTAACAAGTGATGTGAAATCACCTATGCTCGCAAACTTTTGGTAGCGATCTTCGACAAGTTCTACTGGACTCATCGGAGACAATTCATCCAAATGGTCAATCAATGCTTGTTTAATATATTTTGATTGTAACATGGGATCTCTATGAGCTCCACCTTTTGGCTCTGGAATAATTTCATCAATCACGCCGAGCGCTTTTAAATCGTCGGAAGTAATCTTCAATGCTTCCGCTGCCTCTTGCGCTTTCGTAGCATCACGCCATAAAATAGCCGCTGCGCCTTCTGGAGAAATGACTGAGTAATAGGCGTGTTCCAACATCAACAAGCGGTTGCCCACACCGATTCCCAGGGCTCCGCCGCTTCCGCCTTCCCCTGTCACTACGCAGACAATCGGCACCTTAAAACCGGCCATTTCACGTAAGTTGCGGGCGATCGCTTCACTTTGGCCGCGCTCTTCTGCTTCGATCCCGGGATGGGCCCCTTGGGTATCAATGAAACAAATAATAGGCCGCCCAAATTTATCTGCTTGTTGCATCAAACGCAACGCTTTGCGATATCCTTCGGGATGGGGCAAGCCAAAGTTGCGGGCGATTTTGTCTTTGGTGTCGGTTCCGCGCTCATGGCCGATCACTGTCACTGTCCGTCCGTTTAATTTGGCAATGCCCCCGATAATCGCCGGGTCGTCGCCATAAAGTCGGTCGCCATGAAGTTCCATGAAATCGTCAAACACCGTTTTCAAATAATGCAAGGTGGTCGGCCGGCCGGCATGGCGGGCGATTTGGATTTTGTTCCAAGTGCTGAGGTTGCCGTAAATCTCATTTTCCAGACGAATGGCCTTAGCTTCCAACGTGGCAATCTCTTCGGACAGATCAATGTCCTTCTCTTTCGTAAATTGTTCGAGCTCCTCGATTTTGTTTCTCAATTCCATCAACGGTTTTTCAAATGGCAAATAACCCTGTTTCATTGAAAGCTTCCTCCTTTACGCGTGAAACTCCAAGATTTTGATAAGAGTGTCACGCAATTCCCCCCGGGGAACGACCATGTCCAACTGCCCATGCTTCAACAGGAATTCAGCCGTTTGAAAATCATCCGGCAGTTTTTGCCTAACCGTCTGCTCAATCACGCGGCGCCCCGCAAAGCCGATCAACGCTCCCGGCTCGGCGATATTGATGTCGCCCAGCGATGCAAAACTGGCCGATACGCCACCTGTGGTCGGATTGGTCAGCACAGACACAAACAATACTTTCTCACGATGCATTTTTTCCAACGCGGCGCTGGTCTTGGCCATTTGCATCAACGACAGTACGCCTTCTTGCATACGTGCCCCACCCGATGCACAGAACAAAATAAATGGAATTCTCTTGGTCGCTGCCCGTTCTGCCGCCCGGGCGATCTTCTCACCAACCACCGAACCCATGCTCCCCATGCGGAATCGGGAATCCATCACCCCGATGATGGCAGGGTATCCGCCGATTTTGCCTTCCGCCGTCACGACTGCTTCATTCAGCTTAGTCTTGTTCATGTCGGCTTGTACCTTTTTGACGTAATCCGGAAATTCCAGCGGGTCTTTGGAGATGAGCTCTTGATCGTATTCGTGGTATTCACCATTGTCAACCAACGATTGCAAACGCTCGGGTGCGCTCATGGGGAGATGGTGTCCACACGCTTTGCACACCTTTAAATTTTTCTCCAGCTCTTTTGTGATCAAAATGGTTCCGCACTTAGGGCACTTCTGCATAATCCCTTCGGGGATGTCTTTCTTCACTTGCTCAGAAGGGATCGTTGCATACTTCTTCGGTTTTCTGAACAAATCACGTAACACGATAACACCTCATCTGAGTCCTTTAAATTTTTTGCTGTCCGATATGAATATCATACCATTGTTGACCGATCAGTTATATGCGATCATGTCCAATATTTCTACCAATAACAAAGAGGCTTGCGCTTGGCGACGCTCTTTGAGGGCCTCAATCAATTGTTCGTATTTTGGCAATAACCGGTGCCAACAGGCCTCGTCCAATTCCCAGTCCTCTGGCACGACGGCTTGGATAAATTTCGTAATCGGCACCCAGATGCGTTTTAACAAATAATTGTCTGCCATCTGGATGATCCGCTTGTGAAACTGTTCAATATGCGCGGAGGGGTTGGCATTTTGCTCTACGGCCGCTTTCATCTCAGCCAACAGCTTTTCCAACGAAGCGACCTCTTGTTCAACCCGTTTGCTGAACGCCAATCGAATAGCGCCCAACTCGAGCAGTTCCCTCATCTCCAACAAGCCCTGTTTGGACTTGTCATCCTGCAAAATAAAGCGCGCCAGAAGATCAACCATATGATGAGCATAATAAGGTTCCAAATAAGTGCCTTCGCCTCTTCTGGTGCTGATCAAGCCCAACAGTTCCAAGGATCTGAGAACTTCACGGACGGATGAACGACCCGCTCCCAACCGTTCGGACAATTCCCGTTCCGAAGGCAGCCGGTCTCCGGGGCGCAATCCGTCTTCTTCAATGATGTCATGGATTCGTTCCAATATTACTTTGAATTTGCTGTAACTCGTTTCCGCGCTTGCCACGTCTTCTTATCACCCTTATCGTACCGTTGTTGCAGATAAGCTGAGTGTTTTTGCATACACTTCTTGCGGATCTATATGGATGCGCGCTTGACCTGTCTCCATCGCCACCCGCGCCACCTCTCTGGCGACAACGGCGGCAACCCGCTTGTCAAAAGGCGAAGGGATTACATAATCAGGACGCAATTCATGTTCCTGGATCAAGCCTGCGATCGCATACGCGGCCGCTATTTTCATCTCTTCGGTAATCGCTTTCGCCCGGACGTCCAACGCGCCACGGAAAATGCCCGGAAAGGCGAGCACATTGTTCACTTGGTTTGGATAATCAGATCGGCCGGTTCCGATCACTTTCGCCCCGGCCCGCATGGCCTCTTCCGGCATGATTTCCGGAGTAGGATTAGCCATGGCAAAAATGACAGCATCTTTGTTCATGGAGCGAACCATGGCTGGTGTTACCGCGCCGGCCACCGACACGCCGATAAACACATCCGCGCCTGTAATCACTTCTTCCAATTCACCTTGGCGTTTCTCACGGTTCGTCGTTTTGGCGATCTGTTCCTTAATCGGATTCATCCCAAACGGCCTTCCTTCATAGATCGCCCCTTTACTATCGCACATAATCACGTCTTTTACTCCAAGCGACAGCAACAACTTGATGATGGCGATACCGGCTGCCCCCGCCCCATTGGTGACGACACGGATCTCATCCATCCGCTTGCCCACCACTTTTAAGGCGTTGATCATTCCTGCCAAGGTCACAATGGCAGTGCCGTGCTGATCATCATGAAAAACAGGAATGTCCAACTCCTGCTTCAAGCGCTCTTCGATCAGGAAGCAGTTGGGAGCGGCGATATCTTCCAGATTGATCCCGCCGAATGTGGGCGCCATCAACTTCACCGTGTCTACGACTTTATCGACATCCACCGTATCCAAGCAGATGGGAAAAGCATCCACTCCTGCAAACTCTTTAAACAACACCGCTTTCCCTTCCATAACCGGCATGGCCGCATGCGGACCGATGTTGCCCAACCCCAGCACGGCGGTTCCGTTGGACACAACGGCTACCAAATTCCCCTTCATCGTGTAATCATAGATTTTCCCTTGATCATCGTAAATATCGCGACAAGGTTCGGCCACGCCTGGTGAATATGCAAGGCTCAAATCATGTGCGTCATGCACCGGCACTTTGGAATGCACTGCTAACTTTCCTTGCATCTCCTGATGCAATTTCAGTGCTTCATCCCGTATTGTAGACAAAACATCTCGCTCCTTTTTTACACGCTTGGTGGTCTGACCACCGGTAAATCACATTATATCAAAACTGTAACCAGGAGAAAACGGACGACCAGGCGCGCCTAATAGAAAAAGGCTACTGTTTTCCCCTCCAGTAGCCGTTTAACACACTTTTTCGCTTGTCTGGTACGTTTATTATTTTAAGGAAACGACTTCCTTAAAACCGTTCCATTGCAATTCTACTTGCACATTTTTCTTTTCGGGATTAGCATTTGGCTGCACGACGCTTTCAATGATAGCGGTTCCCTTTTCATCCAACATGACATTTTGATGATTGGTAGTGTTGTTGCTGTCTTTAACCATGACCAACACATTCCCCACCACTAACACATCTTTGCCTAAGTATTTCACCGTAACCTTTTCGGAACCGTCGCTATCATCGTGATACTGATAAGCCAATGCCACTTCCCAATGTTTGCTTTTCCCCGACAATTGCCCACTTACCGATTTATTCGCGCAAGCGCTCAACAGCACCCCCATCAAGCATAAGAGAAAAGCGGAAACACGGTACTTTTTTCCCCATTGTAACTCCATCATCCCATTTCCCCTTACTCTTTGAAAACTATGCCGCCCTATGCAGTCGTGGCGCAGCCGCTTCGACAACAGGCTGGCACCATCTATAATTTAACATTTATATATATCAATTAACCAATAGCACAAACTTACCAATTCCTTAATAATCCTCTTATTTTCATTATTAATCTTCGTGTTTTCTATATTAATCTTACATAAATTTATTTTCTTGTTCTTTTTTGTTGTCGATTTCCCTTTTTTCCGGCACCGATTTTGGCCATGACCACAGCAACAAAAAGAAAAAAAAGGAATCCTGCAAGCACCAAACATTGGTACAAAAACGCCAACAAGCGACCTCCCCCTTTCTCATGCTTCACCACAGAAAAAAAGGGCTTACGCCCTTCTATTGAAATATGCCCACAGCTTGCCTATGCATTTGTTGCAATTCGATTTCCCGTTCGGTGTTTAATTCCAGAACCAGCCCCCGCAGATAAGCCAGCAATTCCTCAGGGTCGGCGGACAGCAAGCTGAGGTCTTCTCCCATCCACACCTGCCATCCCCGACCCGTTTCGTCCAGCCGGACAATGATGTCCATTGCAAAGGTAACATCAAAAAAGCGCCATTGGGCATCAGATTTCACGATTTTTTCCAGATAATAGGGCATGTCTGACCGAAACCGGTCATAGATCGGCTCCAAGTGGCGCATCGCCTCTTCACGATCTTCACAGAGCGCCGAAGTTGTTCCCATGTCAATGAGAATATTCCCGTCTTCCAATCCCGAAACGGCTATTTCCTGATTGGTAATGGGATCCACAATGTTTCGTTTGGCATGGTTGGAAATCAACCATTTCAATGCGCTTCTCATACCCAGCTCGCTCCTTGACAATATTTTCATGTTAAATGGAAATAATAGAAATATACCAAATTTTTATCACAATTTTATTATAATCTTAACTCATGAAAAAACGAACCATCATTCACTGTTTTCACATAAAAAAGCCCACGCCGGCAATCATCATTGGGCGTGGGTTACTTGCCCATTGGGGAAACACCAAACTATCAACCATTTACTCCGTTAAAGCATCCGGTGTTTCCAGCTTCCCCAGCGGGCCCATCTCGCTTGCGCGGTCAGCCGCATAGCGGCGCACATCCGGGTTCTGGTGCGCGATACGAGCAGACGCGGCCGCCGCGATACCTGCAACGAGATCATCCAGAAAAACATGGATCTGCTCGTCGTGATTGTTCAATTTTTTCATCAGACCAATTTTGTTTTTATCCAAGTAACCAAAACTGGTCAAACCAATCGTCCCATATACGTTGGTAATGCTCAGCGCGAGAATCTCATCGATCCCGTACAATGGTTCATCCGCTTCCATGATGCGCTGGAACGGTTCCGGCAACAGCTTCTTCTCCGCCAGCACATCAAGGGACACCCCTGTGATGACAGCATGTTGCACCTCGCGTTTGCGCAAGACCGCATGCACGTTGTTCACGCATTCTTCCAAAGTCAGATTTTTATTGTAAGGCGCCTGCAACTGGTACACTATATGGGAAATCCCTTCAATGGTCACACCGCGCTCATTGAGCAGCTTAATGACATGATCGTAGAATATGGTTCTCACCTTCTTTGGATATCGACTCGTTCAGGTCGGTGCCGAAAAGAGCGGAGTCTTAAAAGATATGCCACCCCGCCAGCAGGTATGTCACTTTTGCGTGACGCGAAAACTGTTTGCTCCCATGATAACTTCCACTTGTTGGCGACATGCAGGAGTCGGTGTGATCGCGTACCGTTCTTCGGAAAGCGCCAGCACTTTCTTAGTCCGTTCATAATAAAGGTAAACGGGCGTCTCCCCCTTGTGTAACTTCAGCACCTCTTGCAAGCGCCGGAGCCGCTCCTCGGTCTCCCGCTGGGGGGGAATGCGAATATACACCTTCTGCGCCGGACCGACCAAAGGCGGCGCGGGACGGGATGCGAACGCGACACGGGACAGGTCGGCCACTTCATCGGCGATGAGCTTCACTCCTTCATCTTGCAGTTGCACTTTCGCGCGGATGAACACCGGTTGTTCCGGTTGCAACAATGTACGAGCAGCGCGGAACACTTTGGGGAACACCACTACTTCGCAAGTACCGCTACGATCCTCGATCTGGACAAAGGCCATCGGTTCACCTTTTTTGGTTTGAATCGGTTTGACATCCGTGATCCAAGCGCCCACTTTGACCTCTTCCCGGTCCCGGCATCCCATCAAGGCATGCAAACGGTGCGTGGCCCGCTCTTGGATCACCGGAGCGTACTGGTCAAGCGGATGACCGGATAAAAATAAGCCCAATAATTCCCGTTCACGATCCAACTGGTCGCGTTCTGTCAGCGAAGCGGATGGCGCCTCTTCCAACAAACGCGCAAAATCAAACGCTTCATCGGCCAAGCCCAAGCTCAACTGCTGTTTGCCTGAACGCGTTCGGTTCGCCGCAACCCATTCCAGCACTTCGTCTAGCAAATACAAGTTTTGCGAGCGGCTGCCTGGCATAGAATCGCAGGCTCCGCACTCAATCAACGACTCCAACACGCGCCTGTTGCACACCCGCAAATCCACCCTGGCGCACAGATCGGCCAAGTTTTCAAATGGGCGTCCTTGCCGCCCTTTGATCAACTCCCGAATGGCCAAGGTGCCAACATTTTTGATGGCCGCCAAGCCAAATCGAATCGCTTTCCCTTCCACCGAAAAGGCTTCTTCACTTCGCTGCACATCGGGCGGCAAAACAGCGATCCCCATCCGGCGGGCTTCCTCGATGTACTCCGCCAATTTGCCTTGGCTCCCCATCACCGATGTCATTAATGCTGCCATAAACTCGACCGGGTGATTAGCTTTCAAATAAGCCGTCTGATAAGCCAACACACCATATGCGGCCGAATGGCTACGATTAAAACCGTAATCGGCAAATCGCACGATCAAATCATAAATCTGATGCCCGGTCTGTTCGTCATATCCCTTGTCCACACAGCCTCCTACAAAAGCGTTTCGTTGTTCATGCAAAAGTTCCTTCTTCTTTTTCCCGACCGCGCGCCGCAATAAATCAGCCTGTCCAAGGGAAAAACCAGCCATTTTGGCCGCTATTTGCATGATTTGCTCCTGATACACGATAATCCCGTACGTGTTTTTTAGAATCTCTTCCAGATCGGGGTGGGGATACGTCACTTTTTCCAACCCGTGTTTCGCTCGGATATATCGCGGAATCTGCTCCATCGGCCCCGGTCGGTACAAAGCTAAAACAGCGATGATATCTTCAAAATGCGTCGGCTTCAACTCTTTGAGCACCTTGCGCATGCCCGGTGATTCCATTTGGAACACCCCGGTGGTGTCCCCTTTGGACAACAGCGCGTACGTCGCCGGATCATCGAAGCGAGCACCGTCAAATGAAACGATGGTCCCGGAATTTTCCCTCACCAACTCACGCGTCTTCTCGATCACCGTCAAGTTGCGCAAACCTAAAAAATCCACCTTCAGCAATCCGATATCCTCCAGCACCTCCATCGGGTACTGAGTCAATGGAATTCCATCGTTTCCCGCCTGGAGCGGCACATGATCGGTCAGGGGTGTGCTAGCGATAACCACTCCTGCGGCATGGGTGGAAGCATGCCGGGGCATCCCCTCGATCTTGGCTACCGTCCGCATCAGTTGCGCCGTTGCCGGATTCTTCATCAATTCCTTCAAAGCGGGCTCCTGCTGAAACGCTTTGGCCAAGGTCATGCCGGGACTTCCTGGAATTAGCTTGGCCGCGCGATCCACTTCTCTGTAAGGCAATCCCATCACCCGGCCCACATCCCGCACTGCGGCCCGCGGCGCCATCGTCCCAAAGGTGATGATCTGCGCTACCCGCTCAGCTCCATACTTGTCCACCACATACCGGATCACTTCATCGCGGCGTTCATAGTTGAAATCGATGTCGATATCCGGCATGCTGATCCGCTCGGGATTGAGAAACCGTTCAAAAAAGAGCCGATACTTCAGCGGGTCGATATCGGTGATGCGAAGGACATAGGACACCAAACTCCCCGCCGCCGAACCTCGCCCCGGTCCCACTGCGATCCCCCGCTCATGGGCGAACCGGACAAAATCCCACACCACCAAAAAATAATCATTAAAGCCCATCCGGTCGATAACCGACAGTTCATAGTCCAACCGCTCAACCACCTCGGGGGTCAACTGGCCAAACCGCTCAATCGCCCCCTGGCGGCAAAGCTCCCGCAAATAAGCTCCAGCCTCCACACCTTCCGGCAAGGGAAATTTGGGCAACAGGCGGCCACCCAAAGGGATCTCAACCTGGCAACGTTCGGCGATATCCACCGTGTGATGCAAAGCCTCGGGTACATGTCCAAAACACCGATGCATCTCTTCCGCCGATTTCAGGTAATATTCTTTGGTCGGAAAACGCAACCGCTCTTCATCGGCCAATTTGCTGCCAGTCTGAATGCAAAGGAGGCAATCATGCACTTCATGATCACCTTGGTGTGTATAATGCACGTCATTGGTCGCAATCAGCTTCACTCCCAGCTCTTTTGACCAAGAAATCAGCTGGCGGTTTACCCGTTCTTGTTCCGGAAGCTGATGGTCTTGCAATTCAAAAAAGAAATGATCCGGCCCAAAGATGTCTAAATACTCCATTACCAATCGTTTCGCTTCCGCCAAATCGCCCGCCAAAATCGCCTGCGGAATCTCCCCTCCCAAGCACGAACTGGTAGCGATCAGCCCTTGCCGGTATTGGCGCAACAGCGCTTTGTCAATACGGGGCTTATAATGGAACACCCGCAGATGGGCCTCGCTTGTCAAACGCAGCAAATTTCGATACCCTGCATCCGTTTCGGCAATCAGCAACAGATGGTAATTCTTTTGCTCCCTGAGCGGCCGCTTATCATGGAGCGACCCTGCTGTCAGATACATTTCACAACCGATGATAGGCTTGATGCCGGCTTCCTGACACGCTTTATAGAAAGGCACCACGCCGTGCATCGCGCCATGATCTGTGATGGCGAGCGCCTTCATTCCCAGTTGTTTGGCGGTTCGCACCAGCTCTTCGATCCGGCTGGCCCCGTCCAGCAAACTAAATTCCGTATGCACATGAAGATGAACAAAGTCTTTCAACCGATCCACGCCGACCCCTCCTCTTTCCCTCTTATTATAACGAAACCGGCTTGTCCGAACATCCTTTCCCCCTACCCATTGTCCACATAATTGCTCTCGCTCCTTCATATTCTTTAGGAAAATCAGTCAATATTTACCAAATACACACTTTTGCTAGACAAAGGCGGTTATCGGCTATGGGACAACAATTTTGGACAACGGTCATCCTCGATTTCCTGATCGCGCTCGGCGTAGTATTGGGCGGTGTGATGCTAGGCGGTGTGGGGGCATTTCTCGCCGACGACTATCCGATGTTTAAAATGCTGCGCCTCGCAGAACAATTAAAGATATGGGCAATGGTAGCGGCCATCGGCGGCACATTTGACATGATCAAAAACATTGAAATCACCATTTTAGGCGGTCAGATCAATCTCGCCCTGCAACAATTGTGCTTTATCATCAGCGCGTTTTTGGGCGCCCACACCGGCACCGTCCTGATTCGCTGGATGATCCAAGGAGAATACTGACATGGTGCGCGGCGTCATTGCCGGCTTGAAAAAAAACCGGCGTGCATGGGTGATGCTCCTGCTGGGCTTTCTTTTCGGCAACGGCTTGTTTCTTCTGCTATACGGCCAAAAAATCGACGGCCTGCTATCAGAGCGCAACGCTCTGTATTACGCCAACAACCAAAAGTACAAAGAAATCCTGAAGTTGCAGGAAGAAACATTGCAGTTGGCCCGCAAAGGAGAGCGACACCAGGAAAACAAAGATCGCATCCAAAAAATCATCGTAGAAGTGGACAGTGAACAATCCGTGATTATCGATTTGGTAAAAGAACAGCTTGAGAAAAAACTGACTCCCTTTCTCGGCAAATCGATGCAATGGATCAGCAACAATCCTGATCTGATTGAATTAATTTTGGAGAAAGAACAAATAGTGATAGATGAAGCACAAAAATTAAAAGTAGAAGTACACCTTAAATATGTGTCTTTTTATGACGAAACATTAAAAATCTGGGTTCAAACAAAAGACGTCTCTAGTGATGATGTATCTGATATAGTAAAATAGTTGTATGCAATTACTACTCGACACGACTAAGGGAAGGGGGAACCACCATGATCATCAATCGCAAAGAAATGGCCCGCGCCAAATTGGAAAAGCTGAAAAACGGATATTCCGCCTTTGCGGAAACACAAGAAGTGGCGGAGTTCATTGAAAAAGAATTGGAGAAGTTGGACCTTCACGTGCATATTGACCGCACTGAACACGGATGTTGGTTCATCCCGGAACAATCTAAATCGTAATTCACGTATTTTTGAGCGCCTCCATCATTTGATCGAGGCGCTTATTTCCAGGAGGGTTTTATAAACATGCAAGCCATTGGCATTATCTTGGTTTCCGTCATCTGCGTCACCGTCTTCGGCACTTTCTTCAACAGCATGCTGGCACGCAGAACGGACGGCCTGCCCAAACGGATCTACCAAGCGCGAATGAACATGTTTATGGGGTTGATGTTCTTGGCCATCGGGTCATTGCAATTTCTGATGCCGAGCGATTCAGTGTTGCGCCTGTTCTTCATCGGTTTGATCCTCGCTGTGGGCCTATTTAATCTTTATTACGGATTTAAACACCATCGCTTTTACAGCAATCAAGTGAAACAGCATCAAGAGCGCACTTCCCCGGTTTCATGAGAAAAGCCGGTGACGATAATGTCACCGGCTGAGAATGTTGACAAACCCTGCGAATCAACTTTGTTGATCGCAGGGTTTTTGTATATAAAAGGGATATAAACAATTAATGGATGAATATCAACCCATATAAACTTAAAACCACCTCCCTTACCTGCTCTCGAAAGCAGCATAGCCAACTTTTTTATGTTTTGAGCCACAGCAGTTAGGAGGCATTGCTCTTGAATTTTTGCAAGCCCCCTGTAGCGTGCGTATCGAAGACCATGAAGTTCCTTCGCGTCAGCGAAGCTACGTTCAATCGTTTCTTTTCGACGCTTATATAAAGTTTTTCCACGTGGGCTCAAGCGATTTTGTCTAACCCACTCTTTTGCATCTTCCCATACATGACGTGTTAGGATTTTTGTGTGGTTCTTTGACTTTGTGCAATTCTTAAGAAAAGGACATTGCTTACAAATCTCGGGATTGGATTTGTACTGTCTGTATCCTTCACGGTTGGTCGTTCGATATGTAAGTTGATGCTTTGCTGGACAAAGATATACATCTTGCTCAGGAATATACTTAAATCTCCATTTCGGAAAGAGGTCTTTATCTGGTCGAAAACTCCGATGTGCAATAACCGTAAAGATTCCTTGTCCTCTCAATTCACGACAAATAGGCATAGTTAAATAACCAGAATCCAGAGCAACAGCTTTCACCGAAAAGCCGAAGCGGCTTTTCTGACGATTTAACCTTTCTAAATAAGGAACTGAATCATGGACATTTCCTGGTGTAACAAATACATCTGTAATGAAGTTATGTAAACCATCGACAGTACGATGATCGAGATAGAAAAAGCCTTCGGGTTTTCCATCTCGAACCATATAACCACTATCTGGATCGGTCGTACTTACACGAATTTCTTTCGTTTCAACCTTTATGGGCTTTTTTTTTAAAGGCTTCTTTCCGTGCTCTTCTCGATCTTGCTCAATTGCTTGTTCTAAATCATCCATATATCCTTTGGGAGTAACTTTAACTAATTGTTTTTTGAACTTTCCTTTATTGGCATTGGCTTTAAGAAAAGTGGAGTCACTAAAAAGCTCTTTTCCTTGAATAAATCCATGTTGGATCGCCTGAATGACAATTTCATCAAATATTTCCTGATAAATAGTGGAGCTTTGGAACCGTCTTCGACGGTTTTGACTGAAAGTAGATGCATGTGGGACTGGGTCGGTTAGAGATAACCCTACAAACCAACGGTAAGCGATGTTAACTTTAATCTCCTCAATGAGTCGGCGTTCGGAACGAATGCCGAACAAATATCCAATGAGTAGCATTTTAAATAACATAATTGGGTCAAGACATGGACGCCCATTATCTTGGCAGTATAATTCTTTACATTTCTCAGCAATGAAGGAGAAGTCGATCGTTTCATTAATTTTCCGTAACAAGTGATCTCGTGGAACTAATTCTTCTATGTTAACTAGTTCTGGTTGATGTTCTTTACTCGGGTTTGTTCTAAACATAGAAAAAACTCCTTATAGAGTGTTTTTTATTGATTCGACAAAAAAGGCTGCTGACCCTGCCTTTCAAGGCAGTTTGTCAGCAGCCTCAGCCGGTGACGATAATGTCACCGGCTTTTCTCATGTTATCAGCGCTCCATGGTGTAAGCAGTAACCAACGCCTTGGCCACCACTTGATTGTCGATCATCATCTCCACATCCATTTTGGCCTGCTTTCTTCCCAAGTCAAGAATGCGCGGCGAAATGTCCACAACTGTATCAATCTGAATCGGCTTTAAAAAATACAGGGTAAAGTTCTGAATCGCCAAATCCCCACGCCGTTGCCGACGCAACATCCGCATCGCCGTTTCGGTGATCAGCGTTGTGCACACCCCTGTGCTGAGCCGACCTAAAGCATCTGTCATCTGCGGGGTAATCCGGCCACGGAACAGCGGCTGTCCCGATTTTTCCACTTCATGAAAGCCGCGAAAACTCAACTCTTGAATCGTTTCCCCGATCTGCGGCTGTTTCTGCATGTATTGCAAGGATTTAATCACATCTTGTCGGCTGATCACTCCGATCAGCTTACGATGGTCATTTACGACGGGTAACAGCTCGATACCTTCCCACACCATCTCATGCGCAGCCGAAGCCAATGACGTTTTGGTTGTCGCCATGATCGGATTTTTGGTCATCGCCCGCTCGATGGGATCTTGCGGCTCATACCCCATCACATCTTTGGCCGTCACCATCCCCACCACCCGACCATGGTCATCCACCACCGGATAGCGGCTGTGCGCCGTTTCCCGCACAAACTGGTGGAAGCGGGCGATCGTGTCATTGTGGTGCAAATAGTAAGGCTGGTGGTTCTTAGGCAACACATCCTCCACCATCAAAATCTCTTTTTTAATCAGCCGATCATAAATCGCCCGGTTGATCATGGAAGCGACAGTAAAGCTGTCATAACTGCTGGAGATCACGGGCAGTTCCAACTCATTGGCCAACTTCTTCACATTTGGCGTTGTGTCAAACCCACCTGTGATCAAGACCGCTGCCTCATTCTCCAATGCGATCCGATGCACATTGTCCCGATTTCCGACAATCAACAGGTTTCCCGGTTCTATGTATCTCATCATAGCTTCCAGCTTCATGGCCCCGATGACAAAACGGTTTAGCGTTTTATGCAATCCTGCCTTTCCGCCCAACACCGTCCCATCCACAATGTTGACCACTTCAGCAAAAGTGAGTCGTTCAATATCCGAGCGTTGCTTTTTCTCCACCCTGACCGTGCCCACGCGCTCAATTGTGTGAACAAGTCCTTGCGATTCAGCCTCTTTGATCGCACGATAAGCGGTGCCATCGCTCACACTCAAATCCCGCGCGATTTGTCGAACAGATATTTTGTGGCCGATCTCCAATTTTTCGATATACTGCAAAATCTGCTCGTGCTTCGTTGACAATGGCTTTCCTCCCATCTACTCTGATTGTCCACTTCATTTTCATATTACAATAATTTCCGTACAAAACCTATCTCTGGCCTTAATAGAAAAACAAGCCAAAGATCCCTGCACCGGGTTCTTTGGCTTACTTTTACAAAATGAGACTACAAAGCCGGCGCTTTAAAAGGTTTAAGTCCCGCCGGCCTTCTGTGCAACTATCAATGGTGGACCGTCAACCGCTGCCGCCGTCTCCACCGTTGTTCCGCTTCCAACCACTGCCGTCTGCGCTCCGCCTCTTTTCTCCGCTGTCTGATGCGAACCTGCCGCATCAGGTCGTTCAAATTGGCGATCAAGAACAAACCCATCACTGTCAACCATACCACCACAAACAGCGAAGAAAGCCCGGCTTGTAGTTGGAGGGGGAACTTGGCCAGCCCCAGGCAGAAGCAAGCCGCCCCGCACAACAAATAAATACCCCGTTGTCGCATCGTCGTCACCCCTTCTACTCACTATATTTATGAAAGGGTTGGACACTTCATGTGCGAAAAAAGCGCTCCAGCGGCCGCCGCTGGGGTTTTAGCCTGGCACAAATGTGAAGATGATTCCAGAAAACATCAACCATATTCCCTAACCGCCGATCCCCCGAAACGACGGTCAGGTTGCACACAGCCATGGTCAAACCCACGATCATCAGGATGACGCCAGACACCAGCCACATCATACGCATCCCTCACAACATTTCCCAAACCGGGCGCTACAGAAACCCGTAGACGAAAACCTTATGCTTTTTGGGAACGGTTGCGACGGAAGAACCACACCGCACCCACAATCAGCAGTGCACCAACGATGACAATGACAATATCTTGGTAGACGCTCATATATTCCAGCACCTTGGACCAAGAAGCGCCAAGGGCTGCACCCAGATTTACCAGAACCATGTTCCAAATCAACGATCCGACAGTAGTGAACAACAGGAACAACGGAAAATTCATTTTCGCCATCCCCGCCGGAATTGAAATCAAGCTGCGCACGATCGGAACCATCCGGCAGAAAAACACAGTCCAGATACCATAACGGTGAAACCAAGCATTCGCTTTATGTATGTCCTCTTTATCGGTTCTCAAGAGATGCCCCCAACGCTCAACAATGCGTTCCAACCGCTCCACATCCAACAACCGACCGATATAGAACAGGGCAATCGCTCCGACCACAGCTCCCAGCGTCGAAGCAATCACCACACCCGTAACCGTCAAATCAGATTGCGTCGTCATGAATCCGCCAAACGACAACACGATTTCCGATGGAATCGGCGGGAAGAGGTTCTCTAGCGCAATCATCAAGAAAATTCCCAAATAACCAAACTCCTCCATGAAATCTGTAATCCAGCTTTCCACATTGATCCCCTCCAGTTGCTCAATTCTTCCTTTGTTGAATGCCCACAAGCATTCGCATTAGCTCATATATGTCGATGTTGGTTAAGCCGCTTCCTGTTCCCGGCTCCTGGTACGTCGCAGGGCGTTAGCAGCCCTTTGGCGCAAAACGCGATATTTTTGATGATTTGGCTCGTGATTCATCCCCCATTACCTCGATGTCATTTTCTCATTGTAACAAGAATCCGCTCATTTTTGTCATGGAATCCGCCATGCTCAAAACATATTCACAAATCCTTTTTCAGGTAGATGGAAAGCGGACTCAAGCCGGTCCATTTCGTAAGTGCGGGGCAAGTATAGTGCATCCCCTCCCCGCACCTCATTTCTATTATTCTGTCAATTTTCAGCTATAATCACTTAATAAAAAACCAATATCATTCAGATATTGGTCATCAAGAATACCTTCTATTTCTCCCTTTTACCTCAACCGGAATCACATATGGCCGAATTCTTTCCATGATCCGTTTCCCTTTCAACGGTTCATGCTGGTCATATCCGTTTACCTGGGTGTAGCAAAGCCACTCCTCCAGCTCGTCCAATGTGAGATTAGATGTGTAGATCGTGGGAAGTTGATTGGACGCTCTGCTGTGAAGCACCACCGACAGCACTCCATCTCTCAACCAAGGGGTTAAGTTTTCCACGCCGATATCATCCATGACCAAAATGGGCACGCTGCTCAACGCTTCAAGCTTACTGTTGACCGAAGCTTTATTGTTGGCGACCGCATCCCTCATCTCCGAAGCAAGCGCGGACATATGCACCATCAGCGACGAAATGCCATGTTCGGCAAGGGTGTTTAATATGGCACTAGCGATGTAGCTTTTGCCCGTCCCAAACGGTCCCCACAAGTAAATCCCTTTGGTGGGTTGACCATTGGCCACTTTCAAACAGAACTCCAGCGCCACGTCAAGCGCCTTGGCCCGGCCACTGTCCAATTCGATCGCTTCAAATGTCGCTTTCTGCACATCCAAAGAGATGTCATGGCATTGGATCAAACTCTTGCGCCATTCTTCCTCTTTTTTGGCCTTCAATTTGCTGCACTCGTGCATGGCCAATTCCACATATCCTCCGTACTCCCGCAAGGAAGGATAGTGCCCTTTGATCAAGTTCGGACATGCGTTCAGACTGAAGCAATGCTTGCAATTCTCATTTTCCTGTACAAATTGGCTAAGCTGGGAATAGGAGTTTTTTAAAGATGACTGGGGAACATCATTTTCAACCATATACTTAACCACCAGCGGATGTTTCAGTAGCGTGCTTAATTGTTTTTCTATTTTGCTTGGGTCGATCCGCTCTTTCATCTTTGAGGAAATCACGTTGCCTGCCTTTTTCAACGCTTAGCTTCCTCCCCTCGTTCCCGATTATCCTACATAAAATGTATAAACAGACGCAAGATGTCATTGTTTTATCCAGATGATAAGCAAGACTTATCTTATCACAAAAGCAACGAGGAAGCATCAGCGAACATTTGCCGCATTTTGCCTCCTCCGCTATCTATTGGCCAATGTTTTCTTCTAATTTATATAAATCTATCATTAAACCTGAGTCTTTACTCCATTCTAACTTACCATCTATCCTATCAGGCTATGAAAATTCTAGCGTAACTCCTTACAACGTAAATCACTTTTTTAGAGCAATCAACTAGCACATGACAATAAAATATAGCAAATTGTGTTCATTCATTCCTACGTTTTTTCTTTCATTATGAGGTCTAGTTTCCGTTTCTTCACTCGTTCCAACTCATCGAAGTCATACGGCTTAACATCATAAAACCTCACAATGTTATCTTCAATCATTCCGATTTTAAACGGTTCATCCTTGATGTAGTACCGTTCCCATAACCAAACGCTATTTTCTACTAAGTCATTGACATGTCCATTACATCGGATCCCGGAGTAAACGAAAGATACTTTGTGCTTAAACAGTTCCTCGTATTCGTTTATGCGCTTTTCCACTTCTTCTAATCGGCGACACTCAGCAAAATATTTCGCCGCTAGCGGTGGATAACCTAGGGTAATGCCTAATAACTCGTGAAATTCCGGTGAGAGATGGTTTACAGTAGCCAGCTTCATTAAAAATTCTTCTTTCATTTGCTCAGTTTGAAAGAAAAGGAAAAAATCAGCTTCTTCGTGTAAATGAATACCTTCTGTGACACATGGGTAGTGTTTGTATAGGTGAGATACTTTTTGAAATGTAACACAATTGGAACTATCCAATAGTGCCGGTTTTAGCCCCATTAAGAACGCTTCGTAATCGCGTAACGGCTTTTTCATTACATGTACCCCTTTCATACACTCAATTAAAGTATACATTAAAAAGGGCGACTACCTATAAGTGGAAAATACAACAACCACCGTAGCCGCCAATCGAAAAACAATTCCTTTCCAAAAACAATCTCATCTGATCGTTAATAGATCTGATCTATACTCGGATAACTCACCGCGTATTCATTGTCGTGCAAAAAAAAATTAAGCCACATACGGCTTTTATACATGCGTTTGTTCCTTTGTTATGAGCTCTAGTTTCCGTTGCTTCACTCGCTCCAGCTCATCGAAGTCATACGGCTTAACTTCATAAAGCCTCACAATGTTATCCTCAATCATTCCGACTTTAAACGGTTCATCCTCGATGTAGTACCGTTCCCATAACCAAACGCTATTTTCTACTAAGTCATTGACATGTCCATTACATCGGATCCCGGAGTAGTAAAAGGATACCTTTTGTTTAAACAACCGCTCATACTCGTCTATGTGCTTTTCCTCTTACAATCGGTGGCATTCCGCAAAGAATTGTGCAGCCAGGGGAGGATAACCAAGCGTAACACCTAATAATCGATGAAATTCGGGTGAACGTGGTTTAACATCGCGTAACTTAGATAAAAACGTCTCTTTCAACTCTTCATTCTGAAAAAACAAGTAGAAATCCTCACCGTCAAATATATCGATGTTTTCCGTAACACATGGGTAATGCTCAAACAAATGAAGATTTTTCATGAATGTCGGACTACCTGTGTTTCCATACAAT
Source organism: Laceyella sacchari (assembly GCF_024927925.1). NCBI lineage: Bacteria > Bacillati > Bacillota > Bacilli > Caryophanales > Thermoactinomycetaceae > Laceyella > Laceyella sacchari. Next base: position 934,764 of record NZ_CP103866.1, on the reverse strand, counting down.
GCCGGTTTACGTCCTATCAGAAACGTTTGATAATCGACTAGTGGCTTTTTCACCATATGCCCCCCTCTTTCACGGTATAAAGTATACGCTAAATAACAAGGAACAGCCTGCTAATTAGCAGACTGTCCCATTGAATTATCTTCGGTATGAAATATGTTTTGTAAGAACTTTCCGACGTACATAGAGAAAAAAATTACTGCCTGATGGCAGTGTCAATGGACGCTTTTTATTTCTTGTCATATCTACGATTTCTTCCGCCCACATCCACCGGAATCACATAAGGACGAATACGTTCCATTATCCTTCTAGCGCCTACTTTATCCTCATATGTTTGCCCTTTATGGCTAATCCACGATAATGCCTGCTCCAATTCATCTAGGGTTAGATTAGAAGTGTAAATAGTAGGTAGTTGTTTTGAAACGCGATTTTGCAAAATCACGCCAAACACATTATCTCGTATCCAACTAGAATACGTTTCAGTGCCGATGTCGTCTAATATTAGTACAGGTGTAGAGCTTAATAACTCTAGTTTTTTGCTAACTGTCGCACTTAGTTTGTTTCCTCGCATGGCTTCTGCAATTGCGTCCCGCATTTCGTTAACGAGAGACGGGGTATGCACCATGAGAACAGGTATGTCGCCATCAGCCAACGTATTAGCAATAGCTCCAGCAATGTGACTTTTCCCTACCCCAAATGCCCCGTGCAGATATAGCCCACCTAGTTTGCTCCCCATAATCAGTTCATTACAGAATGTAATGGCAAGGTCAATTGCTTTCAGTCGATGGTTATCCATTTCTATTGTATTAAAAGTAGCTGTTTGTACATCTTTCGGTATAGCATGGCATTGAATGAGTGTTTTTCTATTTTGTTCAGCATAATCGTTTTTCAATTTCACACATTGATTCATAGTAATATCAATGTTTCCCATATATGCTTTAAGGGACGGGTAATGGCCACGCATCAAGTTAGGACACTGTTCAAGACCAGGGCACTCATTACAATTGTCTAGCTCACGAATGTACTGATTTAATTTGGACAAAAAGGGTCTGAGCTGTGATTGAGAAATTTCACCCTCGTTTTCTATTAAAAACTTAACCACATATGGATGTTTCGTTATAGCTTCAACCCGCTTATCAATTAATTTAGTGCTAAACTTGTTTTTAGTTAAAACGTTATTGATGCGCTTCATTGGCCTACGTCCCCCTTCCTGTCTGCCAACCTCTAGCTATTACACTCCACACTCATATTTCTTCTGAACCATTTATCATTATTTCATTGATGGAGATTAAATTTTACGTGAATTTTCCGACAGTCTGCTGGTAAAAAATAACTGTCATTTAGACAGTTTACCGTATTGATTGATTTATACCGGCACAACGCTGCTTTGTTGCATTATGTATTCGTGAAACTCTGTCAATTCACGGTAACTACCGATTGGAACCAACAAGCGCGATTCTAAACCAATTCGTACAAACATGCCATCTTCTATTCGAACGGATACTTGTCTAACAGCCAAAGCGCGTTTTCTACGAAATCGTTCACGTTTGAACCGAAACTGCAACCGCAATAAATCATACCGATTTTCCTGTTTTTCATCCGTTGAAATGCGTCTATGTTGCCGTTTCTTTTTTCCGTCATCATCCGAACGTAGAAATCAATTGCTTTAGGCGGAAAACCCAGAATATCACCTAAAAGCCTGTCTATTTCTCCCTTCGTAAACGAGATACGTTCTATTTCCGTTTGAAACTGTGCATAAACCGATTGATTTTGAAAAAAAAGATAAAATACATTCCCATTTAGCAGGTCATACGCTTTTTCATCTACGTAAGGGTATTTCGACAGTAGTAAATCTAATTTTTCTGTTGTGAATTTGGTGTGCGGGATTTCCAAAAACGCTGGCTTGTACCCTTTTAAGAAAGAGTCAACTGTTCGCAATTTGTTCGCTCCTTCATCGTATGGCATAGGTGTTAATACATATTCAATATTATATCGTCAATTCCTTGAGTACAGACACATCAGTCATGAAATACACCTTAAAAAATGGGTTAGATGCAAACAAAATGATCATTACAAACCAGTATTCCGCAATCAATACTATCCGTTTATGGTAAATCCACGTAACAAACTATTTATAGCACTCCAAAAAAATAAAGCCACATACAGGCTTTTATACAGGCTTTTATACACGCGTTTGTTCCTTTGTTATGAGCTCCAGTTTCCGTTGCTTCACTCGCTCTAGCCCGTCGAAGTCATACGGCTTGACTTCATAATGCTTCATAACGTCTCCTTCAATTATTCCGATCTTAAACGGCTCATCTTTAATGTAATACCGCTCCCACAACCAAACGCTATTTTCTACTAAGTCATTCACGTGTCCATTACATCTGATACCAGAATAGATGAAAGATACTTTGTGTTTGAACAATTCTTGGTAGTCATCCATCCGTTTTTCTACCTCTTTCAAGCGTCGGCACTCCGCGAAATATTTCGCCGCTAATGGTGGGTAACCAATGGTAACCCCTATTAGTTCGTGAAATTCGGGTGAAAGACGTTTTACTGTAGCTAGCTTCCTTAAAAAGTCTTCTTTCATTTGTTCCGTTTGAAAGAAAAGGAAAAAATCAGCTTCATCATGTAAATGAATGCCTTCTGTGACACATGGGTAATGTCTGTAAAGGTGGACAGTCTTTTGAAACGTAACATTGTTTGCACTCTGATATATCGCGGGCTTTAAACCCATTAAAAACACTTCGTAATCAAGTAATGGTTTCTTCATTACAAATACACTCCTTTCACCACAATTAGAGTATACAATAAAAAATTGCGACTACCTTCAAAGATAGCCACAATAATAAGATTTTACCTGTTATAACTTCACCGACGAGAACAATGTGATACGACTAACTAATTTTTAAAAGCCATTTCCAGCGCTATGGAGATGGCTTTTTCCCTTTTTGAGCTAAAAGGATCAGTTGAATTTGCAGAAATAACACAAGACAGAAAAAGTAATCTAAGTAATCGTTGCTAATATCCGAAAATTTTGATAATATGTATCTAGAAAACTATTGGCTTAAGACGGTCAGAAAACGGCAACCTTTAATATTGTTTAACAGAGAGGACTGATTTTATGATGTTGTTTCATTTATACCTTGATGGTGAAGATGACGGAGACACTGACCGCTAAATAACATCACTATTAAATTACATCAATTAAAAACGGCTGTTTTGATAACTAATTAATTTTCACTTTCAATGAAGCAGAAAGACTGTCAGAGGAAGACAAATTTAAGCAACGGCAACACACGGCCTTTTTCCATTTAACAGAATGTTATGATAACATGCAATAGGTGTATAAGTATGTATAAGCGAAAGAAAACTCATCAAAATCCAAACACAATTAAACCTAAGAAGTGAGGGTGATTTATATGTTGTATAATACCTTCGTTGGCGGAGATGACGATACAGAACAATAGTTTTTTAAAACTAAAGCGGCTACCCGTAAACGCGGTAGTCGCTCATTTATATGTCGCATCATCCTGTCCTGTGTGCCATAGCCGTCAACCAACCATTATGCACAAAAAAAGCGACAGTTTCTGAGAATGTGCGACGTCCATATATATGTTTTGTAAGAATTCCCGACGGTCTACTGACAAAAAATAACTGTCTAAATGACAGTTTATTATACGTTGATCGGTACCAAATTTCTTTTTTCCTTAATAAATTGTACTGCTTCATTAATTGCATCATAATCACCATATGTCATTTCCATTGCGTCTATATCTCTACTCCACAGACATAGCGGATTGTTTACCGCTTTTGGATGTTGGTATGTGTCCCATAACCATTTAATTTCACTTTCAATAAAATCTAGATATGTAGTGAAATAAAAACCAGCCCAATCCACGCTTACAGCTTGCTTACGCTCTATTTCCGGGTACTCCCCTAACTCATCCTCCAATATACGCATCTCAGCATACCTTTTTACTGACTGCGGTGGGAAACCCAACATTTTCCCCAAAACAATGTGTTTCTCATACTTGTTTTTTGCGGCTTTCATGCGTTCTAAATACGTCTCTTTAAGTCGGTCGTCTTGAAAAAAAATATACCCATTAGCGTTGCCCTCATACGGATTGATGTATGGGTAACGAATAAGCTGTTCATAGTAAATTTCGTTGAATAGCTTACCTTTCCAACCGAGTACCACTGGTTTGTAACCGTCTAAAAATGCTTGCTCGTACCTTTTACCCAAAAGAAGACGCCTCCCTATTAAGAGTGTAAAGCTAGTATAACTTAATAGGGAGTGTATTATCTACAGAATATTTTGTCTAATGAGTGGTTAATCTGGCTCAACTACAACAGAACACCGGGAACACTTCCACTCTCCGTTACTCCAAGACAGTTGGTCATCTTTTTTACAAACGTGACATTGTGACGGTTTAGGTGCTTTATTACGAACCAGAACAAATTTTCTACTCATACCTATTACCTCCCTTCTTCCGAAGTCGGCAAATTAGGTAGGACAGATAGGTTTTTGTTATTTTCTGCATATCCTAATTATAATATATTCTAAATATTCATGCATAATCTGGATACAGTTCGATTATGAGATCGTTCTAAGTTGGAGGTTAACTTGGAAATGTTCCACCCACTTTCCGCTTATTCTTCCTATCTCATGGGCAGAGTACACCACAGCCTTTCACCAGCCATTTTTGCACAAAAAAAAGAGACGGTTTCCGGGGCCGTCTCTACCAAAGGGGGTTTTCATCCTGTAATCATTTTAGATGAAAACCATTACAACCATGTTACAGAACAGTTACAAATAGATATGTCACAATTCAAACGATTGGCCTGGTGCGAGAGCATGGCCTTCGATCCCCTTTTCGGCGAGCTGCTTGACAAAGTGCTCCCCATCTTGCTCGATCAGCGGGAAGGTGTTGTAGTGCATCGGAATTACCCGTTTGGCGCCAAGCCATTCAGCCGCCAAGAGGGCATCGTCTGGTCCCATGGTGAAATTGTCGCCGATGGGCAACATAGCCAGGTCGATCGGTTTGCGGCCAATCAGCTTCATGTCAGAGAAGAGCGCGGTATCTCCGGCATGGTAGATGGTGGTGCCATCCAAGGTGAGTACGAAGCCGGCCGCAGGTCCCATATAGATGATTTGATCGTCTGCTTCATATCCTGAACCATGCAGAGCCAGAACCATTTTCACATGGCCAAACGGAAAGGCGTGCCCGCCGCCCAATGCCAAACCATGTGCTTTGACGCCCTGTTTCCCCAACCACACCGACAGTTCGTGCGAACAGATAACGGTAGCGCCGGTGCGCTTGGCGATGGCCACCGTGTCCCCCACATGATCGCCGTGGCCATGGGTGACGAGAATATAATCAGGGTTGAGCTCCTCCGCCTTCACTTTGGCCTGTGGGTTGCCAGTGATAAACGGATCGATCAACAAACGTGTGCCACGATGTTCGATTTCAAAGCATGAATGGCCGTGAAATGTTACTTTCATGCCATCGTCCCCTCCTCTAATCTGGTTACGCTTCTTCCACAATTTTGCACTGGTGCGATGATGTTGCGTTTGATATCCGACAGGAAGACTTGGAAACGCCGGTCTGTTTCGAGGTATGCCCTCTAAGCCAACTCCCTGAATCGCCAAGCCCAGTGTCTTCATCTCCGCTCACATCTTATGTAAGATGCTTGGCATGTCCACGCCAGCCGATGGGCACTATCGTATGGATAGACCATGGGTTTCCATCTCCCTTGCCCATCGTAACACGTTTTTCACAATGGCGCCAAGTGACAAGCCGTGATTCGCCAAACGCACAAACCCGCGTTGCCAAGCCTGTTTTATTCACTCCCGCATATTGGCCTACATACCATACATTAGTTAATTCAGGCGGAAGGGGATTACCATGGGGCTGGCAAAAGTTCAAATTCAGATACTACCCAATCAGCAGTTTCCCGAACACATCAATATCATGATGAGCGATCAATTGGCTAAAAAACTGAATATCCACACCGACATGCTATGGGTCTCTTTCGGCAGCTCCGTCACCACAGGTGTTATCGGCCGGCTGAGACGCGCCAACCACAAGGTTATCTTTATCAGCAGTTATTTGGCCAACAAATTGCTCCTGCCCGCGCAGCCGCACACGGTTGTGCATTTTGACTCCCGTTCTCTCCGTTTGCGCCTCGCTCCGTTGTTCGGCATCTTAATCAGCAAAATCCCCCAAACAGATAACGACGACCAATTGTTCGGTCCGATCACCCGTTTCCTGGACGAATGCGATGCCGCCGCAATGAATCAGGGGATCCGAGTAGCCGTTGTGTTGGCAGACATGATTGATCCGGACCGTCGTGGAATCAAAGGGTGGATTAAAGCGAACAACCGTTGGCTGGCTGCCGCACTCCCGCTGCCTGATGTCATCTACAACCGCATCACTTCACGCAAGATCGAGGAAAAGGAATCCGTTCAAGCCAAATTGGCTCGCTTGAAACACCAGTTTCACATCCCCATCTTCAACGAACGGTTTCTCAACAAGCTGGAAGTGTACCAGATCCTGTCCAAAGACGAGCGCATGCACCAGTACCTGCCAGAAACCTACACCTACCACACCGACAAATGCAGAGAGTTTCTTTCCCGCCATCCCGTCGTTTACCTAAAACCGACCAATGGCAGTCTGGGGCAGGGGATCATCCGCGTGGAGCGATCCGGCGGCGGACAATGGCTCTACCAATCAGCGACGCCCAATGGCACGCTTTCCAAAACGGTGCCTTCCAAAAAAGAACTCCTCCACCTTCTTGACAAAAAAATAAGAAAACAACCTTACATCATGCAACAAGGACTGAACTTGGTCAAACTCGGACGGCGGCAAGTGGATTTCCGCGTCCTCGCGCAGAAAAACATTCAAGGCAAATGGCGCATCACCTCTTCTGTCGGCCGCATCGCCAACGATCAACACATCGTGTCCAACTTGGCGCGAGGCGGCACCATTCGCAAAACTGGCGAATTGCTGAATGAATTGCCTTTGGCCACCAAACCCAGCATCAACGACATTCAGCACGCCGCCTTGTCAATCATCCACTCGTTTGAAGAGTGGGTCGGCGGGCATTACGCCGAATTGGGCATCGATCTCGGTATCGACACCAAAGGGAAAATATGGCTAATCGAGATCAACTCCAAACCGTCCAAAACGGACGACACAGTCATCAATCCCACTTCGCAAACGAGGCCTTCCGTCGCCAGACTGATCGATTATGTGCAGTATCTTGTGTTGTACCGGCGCCATGCACATGCCCCTCCTTCACATGCGCCCCACTGGACATCACGAAGGAGGAAACATCAATGATGAAACAGACGTTAGGCATCATCGTGTGCCGGGAAACGGGCGTGAAGAAAACGCCTCCGTTTTACGAAACGCCTTATTTTCTGCAACTCGCGCAAGAGGCCCGCAATTGGGGGATGGATATTTTCGTATTCGTCCCGACGGACATCAGGTGGGATGAACGAACCGCGACTGGGTGGACTGTCCGGTTCGACGACACATGGGTCAAGGCAGTCAGACCGCTCCCCCATTTGATATACGATCGTTGCTATTATCACAATTTGCGAGAATACCATTTTTATCAACCTTACATCAAACGCCTCTGCTCCGACCCAAAGGTCCGGTTGCTCGGCACACCGCTAAAAGGGAAGTTGCAAACATATGACATACTGAAACAAAACCCGGAGCTTCATCCTTTCTTGCCTCCCACCCGTTTGTACCAATCCCCGGCGGATGTGTTCGAATGTATCGCCAAATATCGTGGGGCTGTGACGAAGCCCAACGGTGGAAGCCATGGCCGTGGTGTCGTCGCGATCATCCCCGCTCAGGAAGGATATCTGGTGCGCGGCCGCGACCAACAGAACCTGATTGTGTCCCGCTATTTCAAGAACGATAGGGAACTGTCGAGTTGGCTGGACTCCTTCATCCGGCAGTCCCGTTACATCGTTCAGCCTTATCTTTCTTTATACACTTCCGATCGCCGCCCCTTTGACATTCGCATTTTGATTCAGAAAAACGAACACATGCAGTGGGAAATCACCGGCATGGCCGTCCGTACCGGCAAACCGAAATCCATCACTTCCAACCTCCACGGTGGCGGGGAAGCGATGAACATTCATAGTTTCTTGGAAACCCACTATGGACAGCAAGAGATGGATCTTATTCTTACTCAGTTGCACCAGATCAGCGAAACGGTGCCACACACAATTGAAGCCCACCACGGAACATTGGTCGAATTGGGCTTAGACATCGGTATCGACCGGCTAGGACGCATTTGGATTCTGGAAGTCAACTCCAAACCGGGCCGCACCATTTTTTTAAAAACAGGCGAGTTGCAACTTCGCCAGCGAGCTGTTCAACTTCCCATCCGCTATGCACGCGCTTTACTCGAGCAGTAGGAGGGTCACCATGAATTCAATCATGTGCAACGTCAAAATCTCAACTCAAGGGCTAAATCAAGCGATCGGCCTCAGCCAATCACTCATGGAGCGATGGGGTTGTATAAACGGGCAGTCCATCAAAGTGGAATTAGGAAATCGCAGCATCATTACCCAAGCGCGCCGTATTCCCCATCAGGGCGAAAAAATTTTGATTTCCAGGGACACCGCCAAATATTTGGCCCTCCCCTATTCAAATGAGTTTCGCGCGCGTTATGAAAACCGCTCCCTGAAGCTGGGGCCTGTGATCGGCATTTTTACCACCAGTTTCTCAGGTAACGCGGATCAACCTTTTGGAAAGCGTTCACCTCTGTTTAAAGAGTTTATCAAGGCGGGGTTGGAAGAACATCCGATCATCTATGCATTCACCCCTGATCTGGTGGATTGGCAAAACCGCCTCATCTACGGTTGGCATATCGTCGGAAACAAGTGGAAACAAATCAAGGCTCCCTTCCCCGATGTCATCTATGAACGGATACCTAACCGTACCATTGAAGCGCGCGGTTATGTGCAAGCATGTCTGAACCGATTCAAGAAAGAATACAACTGCCCGATCTTCAACCAGGGCTTTTTTAACAAATGGAAAATTCACCAGTGGCTAAGCAGTCACCCACACACCGCAAACTTGGTGCCGGAAACGTATCTGTCCCCATCCATCTCCACCATCAAACAGATGTTAGATCGGCACCAAATGGTGTACCTCAAGCCGAGCGGCGGGAGCTTGGGTTTAGGGATCTTTCGCATCACCTACGATCCTGAATTAGGCTACTATTGCCGCTTCCGAGAAGGAGACCGCAATGTCCTGCACAGGTTCCGTTCCTTGCACAGATTGGTGCACCATTATTTTGCAAAAGAGCCAACCCGTTTTCAAAAATATATCGTACAACAAGGGATTCGCCTGATTAAGCACAGAGATCAACGACCCGTCGATTTCCGCGTCCATCTGCACAAAGACCGGTTTGGGGAATGGACCGTGGTTGCCATCGGCTCCAAAGCGGCCGGTCCAGGCAGCGTGACTACGCATGTGCGTACCGGCGGGAAAATCATCCCTACCGATCAGATTCTACGCGATGTGTTCCATGAGTATGCGCCAATGGTCGAAGCTGGGGTGAAGAAAGCGAGCATTACCATCGCAGAAACGTTGGAACAACACGTAAACGGTCCGCTCGGGGAGTTGGGCATGGACATGGGCGTCGACAAAAGCGGGCGGGTGTGGTTGTTTGAAGTGAATTCCAAACCGGGACGCCACATTTTCCACCATCCCAGCTTAGTGCATGCCGGCCACCGCTCGGCGAAAATGGTCACCGAATACAGCCTGAACTTGGCCAATTTCATCTAAAAAGGAGGAGGTATCGTGAACCCCCCACACAAACGCAAACGCACCACTGCGACATCGAAAAAAAAGAGGTCTTCAGTCTTTCCGGGCATGCTTGGCGCCACGCTCAACTATCAGTCTCCCCCCTCCTCCTCTGTTGACGAAAGCCGTGGAGGGGCACAATTGGAGCGACTTTACCAAAGCAAGCAATCGTTGGGCCCATTTATCGCCATCTTGACCTCTGACGGGGGCAAACCATTCCAAGGTAACCACGCCAATTTTGCCGACCTGATCCGAACCGGGCGCAAAATGGGAATCACCGTCTATGTCTTGACCCCAAGCGGGTTGGCTTCCCGAACCGAAACCACCGTGACCGGCTATCTGCTAGATCCCGCAACACCAGGGTTGAAGTGGATTCGGGCCAAACTTCCCATCCCCAATGTGGTATACAATCGGGTGCCCAACCGGCGCGCTGAACAAAGCCCTGCCGTGCAAAAGGCGATAAAAGCTATTTCCGATATGCCAGGCGTCCATTTGTTTAACCCCCACTTTTTTGACAAGTGGACCCTCCATCAGCAACTAGCCGCGTCAGACACATTAAAAAAGCTGGTTCCCTACACCTTGAAGTGGACACCCAACTTGCAACTTGACGAACTTCTAAAAAAATATCCCCGCTTGTACCTAAAGCAAGTGGACGGAAAAGCGGGGATTGGCATGATGCGCATATCTCGCATGAAAAATGGAATTGAACTCATTTACCAAGACAAAAAAGAGAAGACGCGAAAAACATTTACCAGTGTTGATGCATTGAGCCAAACCGTTCAGCAGTTGACACAACAACTTCCTTATTTGATCCAACAAGGGATCCCCTTGGCCACTTTTGAAGGACGGCCGTTTGATGTGCGCATGCTGTTGCAAAAAAACAATCAGGGAGAGTGGGGATTGACGGGGGCCGGGGTTCGGGTCGCTGGACCAACGTCGATCTCTACTCACGTCCCGATGGGTGGCCGCATTGAAAGCCTGCATCGGGTAATCCGTCATACCTTTAAGGAAAAAGCACCTGAGATATTGAGCAAAATCAAAATAACCGGTTTGGAGCTAGCCAAATACATCGAATCCAAACAATCCTCCGCCTTAGGGGAAATGTCAATTGATTTAGGTATCGAAGAAAACGGCACCCTCTGGTTTTTTGAAGCCAATGCCAAACCGATGAAATTCGACGAACCCGACATTCGGCGACTCTCCCTCATGCGCATACTTGAATATGCACTTTACTTGAGTGGTTACCAATTGACAGGGGAGGCCATGAAAACATGCTCATCCGAAACTTGACCCCCCGGCAGTTGGCGGCCAATCTGCCAGCCGTGTTAAACTTCATGAAACGTTATGGCGATGGGCGCATCACTCATCGCGCGCTGCGGTGGCTAAAACAGTTAAACACGGCGGCTCAGCCGGAAGGCACTCTTATAGCAGTAGCGCTACACCAACGGAAACTGTCCGGGGTTATCGCCATCGGGCACTATGGCCTACAAGAAGCCATTATCGCCGTACACCCCGACTTCCGAAAACAAGGGGTGGGCGAATCCTTGGTGCGCCACACATTGGAGCGAATAGGCAAACTTTATACTCGAGTCGCCTGTGACAACACAGCCAGTTTAAAGCTTTGCTTTCGTTGCGGGTTGGTTGCCTTCGACCTCTTCAAAGGGCCGACCGGAAAACCCACGTTATGGCTGGGTGGTGGGAACTTTGATCCGCAAGAAATAGAAAACAGCCCTTTGCCGTAAATTGGCAAAGGGCTGTTTTGTATCCGATTTATTTAATTACACGTTTAGCGGTAACATACGATTTAGCCAACCATTCTGTGGACAGGCTGTCATAACGCACGCCGCCTTTACCGTAGGTGTGGAGAATCTTGCCATCCCCGACATAGATGGCTACATGGCCTACATTGGGTGCAGTATCTTTACGGGTGAAGAAGACCAGATCCCCTTTTTGCAATTGGGATTTGGATACCGTTTGACCAACTGTCGCCTGTTGGCGGGAAGAACGTGGCAAGGAAATACCGTGTTGCTTGTACACATATTGAACAAAGGAAGAACAATCAAACGTGGCGGTTTGTCCCGCTTTGGCACCAAATTCGTATGGTGTGCCCAAATACTTATGCCCTGTTTGAATGATTTTGTCTGCAAGTGTAAGTCGTTGTGCTTCTTCATTTGATTGTTCTAGATTTGTTCCGGGCTTGTCCGCAACTTGGTTGCCCGCATTGGTATTATCCACGCCAGCTGGTGCGACACGCTTCGCTGAAACAAGACCCCATTCCAACCATGGAGTAGACAATGAATCAAAGCGCACGCCACCTTTACCATAGGTGTGCAACACTTTGTTGTTACCTGCATAAATACCCACATGGGCGATTTTTCCGCCAGAAGAACGGAGTTTAAAGAAGAGGAGATCCCCTTTTTGCAGTTGGGACTTGGCTACACTCTTGCCGACCGTTGCCTGCTGACGGGAAGAGCGCGGCAAAGAAACGCCATTTAGTTTAAACACATGTTGCACAAAAGAAGAGCAGTCAAAATACCGGGTGTCACCGGAACGCGCCCCGTACTTATACGGAGTACCCAAATATTTTTGACCAGTCTGGATAATCTTGTCACCAAAAGCTTGAATATTCTGAGTTTCATTACTCGCAGCATTTGCTTTTTGAATGCCAATATTCACTAAAACATTTTGCCAAAAACCTTTTTCTCCTGTTTCTGTGACGACATTAGATGCACTAAACGGAACCGCAACCGAAAGCATGGTCGTTACCGCAAGTGTACCTGTGACTTTGGTCAGATGTTTTTTGGTTAACATCGAATCCCCCTTGTCAAATTTAAATTGGACAGGCTGTTACCCTGCGAACGACCTCATGTTAACACAAAAGACAAATTTAGGATTATGCAATGATTTCCTTTTCAAAACCACAAACAAAAGAAAAAACCCTGGAGATTCCCTCCAGAGCTTGATGACGCTTGGCTTTTACAGCAGTGACCAATAATCACACAAACCTGCGCGTGCATTTTTTTCCATTGTAACAAAAGACCACTTTCCGCCCTTCAACTACCGTTTCCAAGTGAACAGAACGCCCCCAGCACGCATAAACATGCGGCAAGGTGTTCTCGAGATACTTCAAATCCAATTCAACCCCTTCATACCGGTGCACCAGATACAACTCCCCGTTTTGAAGGTAGTCGCCATCTTGAACCACGATCACCGGATGCCCCCCGTTGATCCGGCTCATTACCAACTCATCCCGCACATGCTCCCAGTTTTTATCCGTGATCGTCCATTCATTTCCCTGCCGCTGATACACGTACAAATCCAATTCTTCAACCAGTTCCTTGGTCAAATAATTGCGCAAAAAGGAGATATCCGACTCCAATTCCCGCACTTCAAACAGCTTTTCCCGCCCTTGGCCGGGCACCCTTCCTAGTTCCCGCAGTTCTTCCTCTGTCGGATGGTTGTAGCGCTTCTCGATGTCCTCAAACATTTTTAAACCAAGGTAATACGGGTTAATCGACGTTTTCGACGGCATCAGGACAGAAGCGTTCAACTTGGCGAATTCAATCGTTTCCGCCTCATCCAAGTCCAATTCCCGCATGATGCGGATGTGCCAATATGAAGCCCAGCCCTCGTTCATGATCTTGGTCTCCAGCTGTGGCCAAAAATACAACATCTCCTCCCGCAACATCGTCATGATATCCTGTTGCCAATCTTCCAAAATGCGACTGTGATGCATCAGGAACAACAACAAATCCTTTTCCGGCTCCTCTGGAAAACGCTTTTTGCGGGGGAGAGGACGCGTTTCCTGTTGGACGTCGCGATCCAGCTTCCACAAATCCTCATACGGGGAGGGAGGTTTACGCTTGGATTCCGCCTCCGCTTTTCGCTCCGACCACCGGTGGCCCCGTCTGGCATCAAGCAGGCTGGGATTGATGTGTTCTTGGATAGCTAAGACATGATCCAAGAAATCTTCCACCACGTCTTTGCCATATTTCAATTCATAAAACCGAATCCGCTCCGCAGTCGCTGCCATGCTTTCCACCATGTCTCGCGAGGTATTTGAAAAGCGGCAATTGTTTTTAAAGAAGTCGCAGTGAGCCAGTACATGCGCTACAATCAGCTTGTTTTGCACCAAGCTGTTTCCTTTGAGCAAAAACGCGTAACATGGATTGGAGTTAATCACCAGCTCATAGATTTTACTCAGGTTTAAATCGTATTGCAGTTTCATCTTGTGAAATGCTTTCCCGAAGCTCCAATGGGAAAACCTTGTCGGCATGCCATATGCGCCAAATGTATAGATAATGTCTGCCGGACAGATTTCATATCGCATGGGATAAAAGTCCAAGCCAAATCCTTTGGCGATCTCCGTAATCTCAGCAATCGACCGTTCCAATGCTTTTCTATCCTGCATCAACGCTCATCCCCTTTCCAACAATCATCGTCTTAGCCGCCTTACGATCCAAGCCTTCGCATTGTCCGTTCATCCATCCATTTGCAAAATACGAATCTAAAGACGGCGCACCCTCCCTTATATGACTCTATCTTTGCTTTTATCTATTAAATGCAATGGTGTGAGAATTGGTATATGCACTTGTGCTAAGGCGCGTCTGCTGAATCAAGTTGGTAGGAAAGAAGCGGCGGAAAAACCTCTTCCCGAGGAACGCCGATGCACATATGAAACGAAGAAGAAAATGGTTTTGGAACCGTGAGCCTGTTCATCAGACACGCTCTAGAGCAAACCGGTGATATGATGGAAAGAGGGAGGTAGGTGGGAAACCGGAAGTGCTACGATGAGGGGTATACGGTCGTCCAATATAATTATACAGAATTTTCTATTAAAATTCAAGCGACCGCCCTTCCGCTCGCCAATCCACGATGGACACATTTACCTCCGCCGTCATAAAATAAATTGACAATTTGATTTCGCGGAAGTTATACTGACTACGTTGAATAACTACATCCTTTTTTCTTATCTCTATTAGGTGAGGCTCCTGATCGGAGAGACGCTACTGCCCAAAAATGTCGAGAGACACCAATGGGTCAGCAGGAAAGATCGGAACGAAGGTCTTTTCTAACGTAGCTGGCTTAGCCTATGCCGTTCAGTGCCAAAGCTCAATGAGGGAGATAAGCAAAGCGAAGCTCATTTTTGCTATGGGCTTATTTGCCTTGCACCCCTCTTCCTAATGGAGTGGGTTTTTTTATTGTTTGAAAAAGGGGGGGACTGCATGAACAATGCCCTGCTGAGAAGCGAAATTGAACTAACGCTCAAAAGCCCGCTAGACACGGAACGTTTGCTCGGTCTGTTGGATCAACTCCAACCTTTCGACCTTGCGGAAGTGTTGCGGGAATTGGATGAAGCGGCTCGCTTGGAATTGATTACCCACTTGCCCTTGACGGACGCCGCAGAAGCCATTGAATACTTGGAGCCGGAATTGCAATACAGCCTCTTGAACCGCTTGTCCGATGACATCGCCTCGCCGCTGTTGAAACAGATGTCCAGTGACACGGTAGTAGACATGTTGCTTGCGGTGCATCCGTTGCAAGCGGAAAAAATGCTCCGCCTGCTTCCCGCCGATTATCGGGAACAGATAAACAACTTGATGAGCTACCCCGAATACACCGCCGGAAGCTTGATGACGGTCGACTACATTTCAGCCCGTGCTTATTGGACTGGAGAACACACGATCAACCATATCCGCAAAGTCGGACACGAAGCGGAGATCGTCTCTTACATCTATGTCACTGGCACGCGCGGGGAATTGATGGGCATCGTCTCCTTAAAAGAAATCATCCTTGCCCCACCACAGACACACCTCATCGACATCGCCACCACGGAGTTTATTTCCGTGCCGGCCGAGATGGAGCAAGAAGAAGTAGCCCAAATCTTGTCACGCTATAACTTCTATGCCCTACCTGTCGTTGACCACCAACGGAGATTGATCGGTATCATCACTTACGATGACGTGGTAGATGTCATTCATGAAGAAGCCACCGAAGACATCCACAAGCTGGGCGGTAGCCAACCTTTGGATGAACCCTATTTCAAAACGTCCATATTCAGCTTGTACAAAAAACGGATTGTCTGGCTGATGATCCTGTTTGTCGGAGGCGCTTATACCGCGACCGTGTTGGAGAGTTACCAAAGCACATTGGATCAAGTCGTCGCCCTTTCGTTTTTCATTCCATTGCTGATCGGCACTGGCGGCAACACCGGTTCTCAGATCGTGAGCACCCTGGTTCGAGCCCTTGGCATCGGCGAAGTCAAATTTGGCGACCTTTTTCGGGTGATGCGCAAGGAGATGTTGACCGGCCTGTTTTTAGGGCTTTCCCTCGGCGTGATCGGCCTCATCCGTGCTGCGATGATGGGTGTGGAAACATCGATTGGCTATGTGGTGGCTTTGTCCGCACTGTTTATCGTCTTGTGGTCTTCCATCGTTTCCGCGATTTTGCCCTTGGTTCTCCACCGGCTCAAAATTGACCCGGCTGTCGTCTCGGGACCGCTGATCACCACGTTGGTTGATGGCACTGGCTTGATTATTTATCTCAGCATTGCCAAAGTGATTCTCAACATATGAAACTTAAACGAATTGAGGTTGATGAACCTTTGAGTACTGAGCAGAAGAGTAAGGCAGGTACCGCTTGACCTTTCCGATTGGACGGATAGGACGCAAGCCGTACCTGCCTTATCTGCATTTAGAAAGCAATTTGCACGTCCTGTTTTATCTCTTAATTAAAAGGATAATTTTTTACTCTAAAGAAGGATTATTTAGAAATGAGATAGAAATTCATTTTATATTCAGAATAATATATCTATAGTAAATCCCCCTTAACACACAATTTATCCATTCCAACAATGTCTACCGATCGACCAACTCCTCACCGGAAAGGAGTGAATTTTCAACTTTTTGTTCATCACTTTATTACTTCAGGAGGAATCAACATGAGAAAAAAATGGCTTTCGTTGTCATTGGTGCTTGTGTTGATCGTCGCATGCGTGCCCGCGCTCGGTTTCAGCCAGAATATCGAAAACCCTTCCATTTTCGATTTGGGCATCAAGCTCTATAAAATTGACGGCGTCAGCACCAAAGAACAGCGTTCAGCGATCGCCTCAACCGGTGCGGCGATTGAAGAGGTGGGCAAAAATTACGTCAAAGTGCTGGCTACGCCCGCCGAAGCCAAGCAGATCAAGCAAAAAGGATTTACCGCTACTGTAGACACCTCATTGACCACACAAGATTTTCCCTCTTACGACTCCGGATACCATAACTACAACGAAATGGTCAACAAGATCAACACCGTAGCTTCCAATTACCCAAACATCGTCAAAAAGTTCAGCATCGGCAAATCTTATGAAGGGCGCGAACTGTGGGCTGTGAAAATCAGCGACAATGTCGGCACAGACGAAAACGAGCCAGAAGTGCTGTACACTGCCCTCCATCATGCCCGTGAACACCTCACTGTCGAAATGGCACTTTACACCCTCGACTTGTTCACTCAAAACTACAACCGTGATTCTCGCATCACCAATCTGGTGAACAACCGCGAGATTTATATTGTGTTTAACATCAATCCCGACGGTGGAGAATACGACATCTCCAGTGGCAGTTACAAATCCTGGCGCAAGAACCGTCAACCCAACTCCGGGTCCAGCTATGTAGGCACCGACCTCAACCGCAACTATGGTTACAAATGGGGTTGCTGCGGCGGTTCCAGCAGTAGTCCTTCCAGTGAAACCTATCGCGGGCGCTCAGCCTTCTCCGCACCGGAAACCGCCGCCATGCGTGACTTCATCAACAGCCGCGTCGTCGGTGGCAAGCAACAGATCAAAACACTGATTACATTCCACACCTACAGCGAATTGATTTTGTATCCCTACGGCTACACCTATACCGATGTCCCGAGCGACATGACACAAGACGACTTCAATGTATTCAAAACCATGGCCAACACGATGGCACGGACCAACGGATACACCCCACAACAATCGAGTGATCTCTACATCACCGATGGGGATATGACCGACTGGGCCTATGGACAGCACAAAATCTTTGCCTTCACCTTTGAAATGTACCCAACCAGTTACAATCCTGGATTCTACCCGCCAGATGAAGTGATCGAGCGGGAAACCAGCCGCAACAAAGAGGCGGTCTTGTATGTCGCTGAAAAGGCAGACTGCCCGTACAGCGTCATCGGTAAATCCTGTAGCACCAAATGACCTTTCGACGGCCAATGCCGGGCTCCTAATGGAGTCCGGCGCATTTTTTGTGGGGAAGAAGCGACGACAAAAAATTTTTTGTCTGAGAGGGAGCGCAGATGCACAAGTATAGTGAATGAGAAAAGGGGATTGGAGCCGCCGGCCTATGCATCAGACACGCCCTAGCAAGTAAAAGTGGTAAACAACCTATGTAACCATATTGAATGAGGATGGAGGCAAAATGTGTGCTATATTGAAAAAAAACGGAGGAGGGATTTTCTTTGCGCGCAATGGTCATCCGTCACTTTGGTGGGCCAGACGTTTTTGAAGAAATGACACAGTCGCGACCCACGGTCACGCCGAATTCCGTTCTGATTCGTGTCGCCGCCACCAGCGTTAACCCCATCGACACCAAAATTCGAGCAGGTGCAGTGCCCCATCTGGCTCCGCCGTTCCCTGCGATCCTGCATGGGGATGTGGCAGGAGTAGTGGAAGAAGTGGGGGAGGGCGTCACCCATCTGCAAGAAGGTGATGAAGTCTACGCCTGTACCCGAAACGGAGCTTTGGCAGACTATCTCCTCGTCCCAGCCGCTTCCGTCACCAAAAAACCACCTTCCCTCTCATTTGAGGAAGCGGCCGCCTTGCCCTTGGTGACGCTCACGGCATGGGAAGCATTGTTTGACCGATTAAACTTGCAAGCGGGCCAACGCATCCTGATTCACGGCGGAACGGGTGGTGTCGGCCACGTCGCCGTGCAATTGGCCAAAGCGGCAGGAGCTGTGGTGCACACGACTGTCTCCACTCCCGAGAAAGCGCAAATCGCCAAGGAACTGGGTGCTGACGCAGTCATCAACTATCGTGAGGAAACGGTAGACGAATATGTCAACAAATACACAGACGGCACCGGCTTTGACTTGGTTTTCGACACGGTGGGAGGGGAGAATCTCGATCGTTCCTTCGCCGCGGTAAAAACGGGCGGTTCCGTGGCAGCCATCGCAGCGCGGTCGACGCATGACTTGACCCCGCTTCATAACAAGGGCCTTACGCTGCATGTCATTTTTCTGATGTTGCCCCTCCTCTCCGGAAAGGGATTGGAGCGGCACGGACAAGTGCTGCGCGAGCTCGTCCCCTTGGTGGAACAAGGGCAGGTGAAGCCCCTGCTCGATGGCACATCCTACACATTCCGCGATGTCGCTCAGGCGCACCAGCGCTTGGCTAGTGGACAAGCTTTGGGCAAAATCACGCTGGTCAATGAACGGTTTCACGCATAGGCCACCACACAAACAGACATCCCCCTATAAGCCAAGGGGATGTCTGTTTATTTATGAGTTATGATTCACTTCACCCGGAGTATGGCCCGCACTGGACTGGCGTCGCCGTCAATAATCGGCAAGGGTAAGGCGATAAGTTCGTAATCCCCGTCAGGGACGTGGCTGAGAACGATTCCTTCCAATATGTGAATGCCTTGCTGATGTAACGCGTGATGCGCCTCCAACTCCTTGCTATCAATCGGATCGACTGAAGGAACGTCCACCCCCAGCAACCGTACGCCACTTTCTTTCAAGTAATGCGCCGCGTCAGGACTCACATGAGGAATCACATGGGGAAACGTCTCCTTCTCCTGCCAAGCGTCCGTACGGATGAGCAGCCGCTCCACTCCCCGCAAGTCATGGGCGGACAACTCCGCTTTGCCGATGCGGGCGCAATCCGGCAGATAGATGACGCGCGCTGGCCCCATATAAACGGACAAATCGAGTTGATGCGTTTTTTTCCCATCTTCATCAAAATGATAAGGTGCATCGATGTGCGTACCGGTATGGGTACTGAGTGTCAACCTTCCGACATTGACCGATCCGCTTTCCTCTTTGGTCCATTGTAAGCCAAACTGATAGGGGGTATCCCCCGGCCACACCGGCATGCCATTGACAAGGGGCGCAGAAATATCATACCAATCCATTTATGCCACGACTCCTCGCTCGTTGGGAAATTGTTCGTATGTCTTATCTGTCATGATTCGCTTCAGCCGATTGACCGCTTCCCATACTTCCACGAAAGAGGTGTACAGGGCCGTCGGTGCCAAGCGAATCACATCAGGCGCGCGAAAATCGGGGATAACTCCCTCCTCTTTCAACGCTTTGCAAATCCGGACGGCATCAGAATGCACCAGTGCAACATGGCCTCCCCGCCGCTCATCCTCCCGGGGGTTGGCAATCTCAAACCCCATCCCCGTAAGCCACCCATCTACCAATGCCATCAAGTAGCCGGTGAGGCGGAGCGACTTAGCCCGAATCCGATCTATGCCTGCCTCAGCAAACAATTCGAGCGATCCCGCCATGGGCGCCATGCTCAGGATATGGGGAGTGCCAATTTGAAACGCTCCCGCATCCCCTGCCGGGATAAAGGTGTGCTCCATGTCAAATTGGCGCTCTTTATCTGAGCCGAACCAACCCGCCAAGCCTGGCAATGCCGGCAAATGTTTTTCATGGACAAACAACCCGCCCACGCTGCCGGGACCACTGTTTAAGTATTTATACGAACACCAGACAGCGAAATCGACACCCCAGCGGTGAAACTCATGCGGCATGGCTCCGATGGAATGGCAAGCATCCCACCCGATCACGATTCCTCGCTCATGCGCCGCTTTTGTCACCCGCTCGATGTCCAAACGCTGACCACTCCCATACAAAACCGTGGGCAATAAGACCAACGCCACCTCATCTGTCAGCTGGCGAATGATCTCCTCTTCATCCAACAGGCGGCCATCCCTGCTTTGGACTTGAATCAGATGCGTTTCAGGGTCCAACCCAAACAGCCGCAGTTGGCTTTGTAGTGCATAAATGTCCGAAGGGAACGTGAGGGCATCGGCCACAATTTTGGTACGTTTGCCTTGTGGGCGGTAAAATGTCGCAAGCAATTGGTGAATGTTCACCGTCGTCGATCCGGTTACAATCACTTCATGCTCTTTGGCACCGACGAGGGGAGCCAAGCCGCCCCGCAACGATTCAGCCAGGAAAAACCAAGGTCGTTTGCCCTGCGTCCAACCGTCGATGCCGTAGCGTTGCCATGACTCCAACTGGGCATGCAAGGAAGCTTCCGCCCGTTTGGACATCAGCCCCAACGAGTTGCCGTTCAGATAAATGGTGCCTTCTTGGATGTAAAATTCTTGGCGAAAGCTGGACAGCTCGTCTGTCTGATCCATTTTCTCCGCCCATTCGCGTGTCAGCGGATCTCTTGCCATGCGATCACCCCGCTCGTTAGAATTGTGTCCGAACATCCCACAGCTCCGGAAAAATCCGTTGTTCCAGTACCCCTTTAAGATAAGGAACCCCGGATGATCCACCGGTTCCCCGTTTAAAGCCGATGATGCGCTCCACTGTCTTCATGTGGCGGAAGCGCCATTGCTGCAATCCGTCTTCCACATCCATCAATTTTTCCGCCAACTCATATAGCTCCCAATACTGTTGTACATCTTGATACACGGCCATCCAGGCGGCAGCGACGCTCTGGTTTGCTTGATACGGCTGAGTGACATCCCGCTCCAACACGGCGCGATCGATGGAAAATCCCGCTCGTGCCAAAGCCCCAATCGCCGCGTCGTAGATGGACGGGTCGTGCAAAACCTGGGTCAACCGTTCCAGCAACGCCGGGTCTTTCTCATATATCCGCAATAGTTCGGCGCTTTTGTTGCCCAAGCGAAACTCGATTTCCCTATACTGAAAAGACTGAAATCCCGACGCTTGACCCAATTTGTCGCGAAACGCCAGATATTCGGTCGGCGTTAAGGTGGACAGCACATCCCATGCGTAGATAATTTGTGACTGGATTTTGGATACGCGACTCAACATCTTGAAAGCGGTGGCCAAGTCATCCTCATTGATCCGGGTGATTGCTGATGTCAATTCGTGCAAAAACAACTTCATCCACAATTCACTGGTCTGATGGATAATGATGAACAGCATTTCGTCATGATGCTCCGACAACGGAGTCTGGCTGGACAGCAAACGGTCCAATCGAAGATATTCTCCATAAGTCATGCGCTCTCTGAAGTCGATGACAATCTGTTCGTCCAACGTATGTCGCTCCCTGTGTTCCATATCTTCGTCTCCCCGGTTCATCACTCAGCTTCCACTGACTCTTCGTTCTCCATCAACTACGCTATGCTACGCTCCACCCTATTTTACAATATTGGCAACATTCCCTCCAAACACAGGCGATGACACGTTAAAGCGGCAACGCTCCCCTTCACGTCACTTGATCCCCGAATCCAGCAACGTGATTTTACATTGAGCGACCGGAAAAAGCTGAATCTGAAGCGTATCGGGGTCCCGAAGTGCCAAAAAACTCCCGTCATTGGAAAAGTTGACGATAAACCCTTTCACCACCGTCCCAGCATATTCAACAGACACCATATCATAAGGTTTCACTAATTCCCCCAGCGCAAACGGCTTCTTCTCCAGCGGCGTATCCAACGCAAACTGCAACTGGTAACGCTTGTCGTACATCTCCATGCACCGCGCCAACCCTCTGATCCGGTAAAATTCTTGCGTAACGCAGGCAACAGGCAGCTTAAACTTCTCCTGATGCTTTAGGACGGTTTGGGTTTGATCTGTCACTTCGTCCAACAACACTTCCACATGTCCCGACCGCTCTTTGTAGTCATAGATCAATTGTGCAAACAAAAAAGGGATCTCCACATCCGACACAAACAACCGCCGCAACAGATACGCTTCTTTTTTCCACACAGTATCACTTCTACTTCCTGTTCGTTCTGTCTTCTCTCTCCATTATAATGAAAGGCAAGCCCAAGATGTCCATATTGAAGTAGGTGCCCTGCCGACCCCGCTGTTATTTCCGTTTGCTACTGCTCCATAGTCGGCCAATGATCCAGCCTCCCCCAATAACCAAGAGCAACAACAAAATTAGAAACGCGCTGAGGCGCAGTAGCTTCATCACCAGCATGAGCAAGATGAGCAGAGTCACCAATGACCAAGTAAACCATCTCCGTTCCATCGATTCCCTCTTTTCTTTCGCGAATTTCCCTCCAGATAGCGACGACTTCAGTAGCTCGCCAAAATAAATTGAATAATTTGGATATTATCACTTAAAATAGGATTAGAGAGATATCCATCCAATGTTAGGGCGGGGAGACATGAACAAACTTCTTTTATTCACTACTTGGGATTACTGGAAAAGCTGGCACGCCCATGGCTCGGCCATTCCGGCCTGGACTGAGGAGCATGCCGGTCCTTACGAGGTGTCGGTTGAATTTGATGCTTCCTACATCGGCGAAATGACGGACAAAGGCCTGTTTATCATCAGCAAAAAAAAACCGAATGCAACCAGCCAAATTCACCTTTTCACCAAGTGGGATGCGTTAGACCTATGGCGGCGCGGGGAAATCCAGCGCCTGAATTGCTGGACCAAAGACCATGCAACCCAGTTTGAAGTATTAACAAGCTTCACCTTTGATGAGATCCATGAACATACATATGGTGGCATGTTTATCGCCAAAAGACAAGAAGAAATCTTCACTTATCCCAAATTGGAAGAGGTATGATATGTTCACACATCGATTTGAACAAGAAATCTTGCTCATCCAGCGCGATATCCAAGACTGCGAGCGGCAGATCGCCTTTCATCAGGATGAAATGCAACGCGCCCACCGGCACGGAGAAACGGAAATCGAACGTTTTCACAGGCAGGAGCAATTGCGTTGGGAACGCAAACTCCGCGAATGCACCCGCGACCTGATTCAAGCCGAACAACGCCTTGAACTGGCCAAACAAGAAGAAGCTGCTTTTCTCGCCCGTGACTCCGACGCCAGACAAGCCGGCCGGAGCCGCAATACGTGGAGTTGACAAAACCCCCTTCACCCGCATGTGAAGGGGGTTTTGTCAACTGAAAGCAATTTGGCCCGCTTGAGACCAGCAAATACAACATCACAGGGTTATGTCTATATGCCTAGCTCTGTTTCGCTCATTACCGTCTCGCAAATGTGGCACAACCATTTTTCTCCCACTTTTTCTACTTGGCCACCTGGCGCATGACAACATGGACACAAGTCGACTTTTTTCTTTTTCCCCACCCCGTCGCGATCCCAAAACGCAATAACTGCCTGTAATCTCACTAAGCCTGTCATTACGTTTCCCCCCTTGCTTTTCCTGATATAATTATAACATTCTGACAATTATGGAAACAAGTGGGAACTGTCATTTTTTGTAAGTTACTGGACTCGCGCCATCGATGACAAAACCTTACACCCGCCAACAACAAATGTGGTAAACACCGCTCCATATGAAAATTGTTGAAAGTCAGCGAAATGTAGTAAGATGACTGCGAGAATCATATCAACATCATTTAGAAAACCTCAAAGCGGAGGAACAGATAATGGGTATCGCTTTAATCACTGGAGCTTCAGAAGGCATTGGCAGAGAATTGGCCACACTATTTGCCGCCGCCGGACATGACGTGGTCTTGGTTGCGCGCGATCAAGCCAAATTGCACGCTGTGGCCCAATCTTTAAAAAAGAGCCATCGCATTCAAGCACATATCATTGTCCAAGATCTCGGCCAACCGCACGCAGCAGAAACAGTGTATCGAACATGCCAAACAAACGGGTGGGCCATTGATTATCTGGTGAACAATGCCGGATTTGGTTTATTAGGCCCTTTCACAACCACCGATCTGTCTGTGGAAACCGACATGATTACAGTCAATGTGACCGCCCTGACGCAATTAACCAAACTGTTTGTGCCACATATGGTGGCATCCCGATCCGGCCGCATCCTACAAGTGGCATCGCTGGCATCTTTCATGCCGGGGCCGCTAATGTCCGTCTATTACGCGACGAAAGCGTACGTGCTCTCTTTTTCCGAGGCGCTACAAGAAGAGCTCCGCGGCACGGGTGTTACTGTCACCGCGTTGTGTCCCGGCCCCACTGATACGAAATTTAAACATCGCGCCAAGATGAACAACCCACCGCATGTGGACAAAAGCGCTCTCGATGTCCGCCGGGTGGCACAGGCGGGCTTTAATGGCATGATGAAAGGGCAAACTGTGGTTATCCCTGGACTAGCTTACCGCTTCTTTATCTTCATCTGCCGGTTTCTGCCACGCGGTTGGGTCGCTCGCATTGTCCACTTTAATCAAAAGCAACGCCTGTAAAATATGTCTGATGATCTTGCAAGCTGACGCAGGCAAGGCGGCGGAGACATCTTTTCCATATCAGCGCCAAACAAGGAGCAAGAAAACGATGTTGAAGCTGCCAGACATACTTATTTAGGCATGCCTTAGGCCAAAGGCAGATCAGCCCTACCAACAAAACTATATACTTTTATTCCGAAATATTAGATAATAATTCTAGTTTGATAATTGAAAACTTTCCAGTAAACCGCACAAGGAGGGTGCTCATTTGCGAAAGGTGAAGTTCAATCTTGCTCTTCTCGTTGCTTTCACACTGGTATTAACAGCTTGTAGCCAACCGGCGGCCACTTCTGCTCCAGAATCACCTGAGCAGTCGAAAGCATTGGAATTGTACAGTTGGTGGACCGAACCACACGAAGAAGCGAGCTTAAATGCCTTGTTGCAGGTGTTCAATCAGCAACATCCCGATGTCAAAGTAACCAAGTCGGGGGTACCGGGAAGTGCGGGTACCGGTTTCCAAACGAAGATCGCTGCCCGCATAAACAACAATCATCCTCCTGATACTTTTCAAGTCCATGGTGGGGCGGAGCTGACCGCTGGCTTGGCGGCTGCTGGCAAACTGGAGCCCCTTAACGAGTTGTTCACTCAACAGGGCTGGATCGACACCTTTCCTGCTTCCCTTGTTCAAATGGTCAGCAAAGAAGGCAATATCTACGCTATTCCCGTCAATGTCCACCGTAGCAACGTGCTTTGGTACAACGCATCCGTTTTCAGCCGATATGGATTGAAACCACCAACTACATTTGATGATTTCTTCGAGGTAGCTGAGCAACTCAAGCAAAAAGGGGTGACACCCTTGGCCTTGGGTAGCAAAGAGACGTGGCCTGCCACCCAGCTATTTGAATGCGTCCTGGTGGGTACCCTGGGTCCGATTGATTACAATAAATTGTGGAGCGGTCACATCCCCTTAGATGATCCCCGTATCGAACAAGCATTCAACACTTACAAAAAGATGCTTTCTTACGTCAATCCCGATCACGCCACCCGTGATTGGCGCGCCTCGGTACAGATGGTAGGCAAAGGGGAAGCCGCGATGACCGTCATGGGCGATTGGGCCAAAGCGTATTTATCCCACGAGCTAAAATTAAAAGTAAACGAGGAGATCGGCTTTGCCACCGCCCCCAACACCAAAGGAATCTTCGTAGCTGTCGTGGATGCTTTCGGGCTGCCCAAAGGAGCCAAGCACCCCGACGCCACCAAAAAGTTCCTGGAAGTGGCTGGGTCGATCGACGGGCAAGACGCACTCAATTTGCACAAAGGATCGATTCCCACCCGTTTGGATGCCGATATGAAAAAGTACGACGCCTACAGCAAACAAGCCATGGAAGATTTCAAACAGAATCATTTCTCCCCCAGCCTCGCTCATGGATCGGCCGTTCCCCCTGCGTTTTTAACTACTTTGAACCAATTGCTTCAACGCTTTGCAGCCGACGGGGATGTAGACGTTGCGCTCTCCGCCTTCAAACAAGCGGCGCGCGCAAACCAGATTGGCACAACGAAATAAGCAAAAGCCAAAGCGATTCAAATTGGGATCGCTTTGGCTTCTTCCACTGTCCCCATCGTTTCCGATTTTTATTATTTTTACATATAATAATATATATTTCATAATAAAACCATTCTATTACGCTTGCATACCACTTAAACTAGAAGTATACTGGATGTACCAAAAGGGGGATTCTAATGCAAAAAATCGCAGTTGTGACGGATAGTTCGGCAGACCTATCGACAGAATTTGCAAGAAAATTCAATATACATGTTGTTCCGTTGCGCGTCATTTACCAGCACGGCGAATACCGTGATGGGATCGACATTACTCCTGAAGATGTGGTAGAACGGTTAGACCAAGAAATACCTACCACCTCCATGCCCTCGCCTGCAGACATGGCCCGATTGTTCCAACAATTGGAGCAAGACGGATTCACCCATTGTATCGTCATCCCCGTGTCCCCCAGCTTAAGCGGCACATACAATACCTTCCGATTGATGGCTAATGATTACTCCATGAAAATCGATGTAATCGATTCCAAAGGTGTTTCCTGGATCATCGGCTTCCTCGTATTGGAAGCGGCCAAGCTCGTCCAGGAAAATTGGCATTACCAGGATATTCTGAACCGTTTGGAAGAAGTGAAAGAGCGTATTAAAGGCATCTTTATCGTCGATTCACTTGAGTATCTGCAAAAAGGCGGACGGATCGGCAAAGTGGCCGCGGCGCTTGGTTCCATGCTCAATATTAAGCCAATCATCACCTTTGACCATGAAGGGAAGCTCACCCCGCTCACCATGGCGCGCGGCAAAAAGCAAGCGTTGAAGAAAATGTTGGAGCCGATTACTGAGCAGATCAAACAGGCCAAAGCAAGCATCGCCATCGTGCACAGCAAAGCCGAACAAGAAGCGGAGGCGTTAAAAAAACAATTGCAGGAATACGAGAACATACTCCATCTGCACATCAGCTCCATCGGCCCCGCCTTGTCCGTGCATGCCGGTCCGGGATTGCTCGGCATCGTCATCAAAGGCGAAGAATAGCTGAAGCCTTCTGCCTTTTGCGAACGAAAGGGATGGTCAGGCCTACCTCCGCAAATCGGGAGGCAGTTCGTTCATCACTTCGCTCACATATCATATCAGACCCTTTGTCAGGGTTGTTTATCGCCTGAACCATCCATCTCTGTGAGAGAAAGGATGGTTTTTGTTCGTTCACTCACCCGCTTTCCACCCAAATGTCAGCCCCATTTTTCAAGATACCGGGTCAGTGTTTGCAACGGCCAGATCAAGGGGTAACTATGGTACGTTGCATAAAATTGTCCCGCAAGCCCCGCTCCCACCGGATACCGCCACTGCCATGAGTTGGGCTGTTCCAGTAGCGACAGCAAACAGGCCATTCCGCGCTCAATCACCGGAGTCGGCTGTTCATGGTACGAGATCAAGGCATCAAGGGCCCATGCCGTTTGCACCACGGTTGATCGCGGCAATCGGATGTAAGTCCGTTTCACATCGCTTTTGCAGGATTCTCCCCAGCCACCATCTTCGTTTTGTTTAGATACCAGCCATTTGAGTGCTTTTTTAATCATCGGCTGATGACGTGGCACACCCACCGCCGCCAGTCCAGTCAAAGCCGCCCACGTGCCATACAGATAAGCGATCCCCCAACGGCCAAACCATGAACCGTCCAACCGCTGATGGTGATACAGCCAACTCCAAGCACGACGCACCTCGGGCCGGTCAATCGTCCAACCGACATGCTCGCCCAGAAAACGTAACACTCGTCCGGTTATGTCTGCACTAGAGGGGTCTCCCCACACTTGTTTCCCTTCTTTCAGTGGTATCAGAGACAACCACCGTTTATCCTTATTCTTCTCAAAAGCCGACCAACCGCCATCATCATTTTGCATCGACAAAAGCCAAGCCAAGCCGCGCTCCCACGCTTCTCCCTCGGCTCCTTTCCCACGCAACGGAGACAAAGCGCTTAGGCTCGCCAAAGTGTCGTCAATATCGGGATTCATGGTATTACTGCGAGAAAATCCCCACCCGCCCGGACGGACACCGGGATTGTCGCGCGCCCAATCTCCAAGGCGATCCTGTTGCATGGACAACAAAAAGCGGGCACCGCGCTGCCACGTGTCGCTGCCTTGCTCAAGCCCGGCCATTCCCAAGCTTTGCAACACCAATGCCGTGTCCCACACCGTCGATGTCGCTTCTTGAATATGTGTTCCAGTCGGTGTTGAACAAGCAAATGAAGCCAATCCTCCCATTGCGCGTCGCACTACAGGATGGTGTTTTGGAAAGCCCAAGGACAACAACGCAAAAATCATCAGATAGGTGCTGGATAGGTAACTGTACAACGTGCCGTCCCCTTCGATTCGGCTCAACATAAAATCCCGTCCCCATCGCACCGCCTTTTCATGCAACTCTCGCCGAAGCGCCGCTTGTCGACGAATCTCTCGCATCGTCACTTCCAAACTCCACCCATCCGGTAGCAGAGCTTGATCGCTTGGCAAAGACGGTGCTTGCGGCAACCACTCATCAATCTCCTGTTTCCCCGGCAACTGGACAGAAAACCGACGATCCGCCGCCAGGATGGCCGGAGCTACATGTACCCGAGCGTAACCCACCAAATCAAAAAATTGAATCGGACTCCAGCGGGGCATCAAAAAAAACTCCACCGGCACTCTCATCCTGAACCCCCATTGTTTGTGACCAAACAAACTGAGCGTCACCTTGGTCAAACTCCCCGCACGGCTCGACCCGCTTTGCTCCAACAAAAACTGGCGCGCCCGCTTCATCCGTGGATCGCTCGGATCTTTGGCTCCTGTATAGAAAAGAGCCAAACACGCCTCCAATGTCGCCGACACGTTACCCTCCGACTCATCGGGATAGGTTTTCCATGTTCCCTCATCGGTCTGGTTGGCTAACAGACGTTCAATCAAAGCCGGTTGTAACCCGTCTGCCTCCATCCCAAGCACCTTAAGCAACAACAGATAATACGCATCGGTCATCGGCCCGCTTTCAAAGCAAAAGTTCCAACTCCCGTCCGCGGACTGGGCAGCAAGCAATTGCCTTTTTAATCTCTCCCTTTGTTCTCTGATCCGTTCTATCACGAACCTCCCCCCTCTTCCACCATCCCTCCTCTCTAACTTATTCACAGAAAGCGAAAAAACCACTCACTCCCCCTTATAAGGGGTTCTGGAGGCAAGCTTTGTTATGGCAACCGCTTGCCCCTCTTGTCACCCCGGCTTAAGAAACAGTGAGTCGTTCCAGTCCACTCAACCACTGTTCAACCTGCTTCATCCACCGCATTTCCTCCCATAAAGTCGCCATATTCCCTCTCTCTGTCCACAGCCGCATGACTTGATCCGGGTCGACCCATTGCCACTCCACCAAATGGGGATGCTCTTCCAACCATTGTTTGCCCGTCCATACACGCAAATGCGACGGAATCCATTCTCTGCGGCCAACCGTGGCCGGAGAGCTGGCGAACGGCGCGGGAAGATTAGCGGAAAGGCCCATCCATCCGCTCAACAACTGCAAGGACAAAGCATGCTTTTTGGGAACGGAAATAGCCACTTCCAACCATTCCCGACTCAAAGCCGGATACAAAAAGCGCAATCCTTCTTCCCGCCAAAACGGGGTGTAAAACAAAGCATCCTCCTCATTCAACCAGCTTTGAATCGGCCACAAGCGAGAATGACGCGAACGCAACTCAAGCTCACGCGCAAGCAACTGTTCTTTGGCTCTTTTACTGAACAGCGTCAAAGCGGGAAACAATGCTTGCGACCACGGCTGGTTGTTGCGCCACCGTTCCCAGTGAATAAAAAGTGCAGGCCTTCTCGCCTCCGTGCTACCTGCGGCAAAAACCGCATCATAACACAACCGTGTCACCCGATCATGTACGCATTGTTCTCGCCAATAATGAAGATGTGACGCCGCGAGACGAAAAGATGGAAGCCATGTAGCAGGCAGATAAGCCTTGGCAGTGGCCTCCCATTCCAAAATAACACAGGGCACTTCCGCCAATTGTGAAATACGCTGAGCTTGCGCAAAAGCAAGCTGTGTGTCCCGTTCATTGATCATATAGGCTACCAACGGGCCGGAGAATGGTTTCAACAAGGAAACGGTAGCTGGCCCCTGTTCGCCGTCACTAAGCAGTACGCCCATTTTCTCTTCCCGGCGCCCTGGTTCACGCCAGAGCAACCGTTTCACCATCGCATCGTGCAAGTAAGACATCAGATCTTCGGTACGCCATTTCATCAGATGCGGTTGCGGAGAAGGAACGTCAAACGTACGAACCCGGATGCGTTCATTTTCATACTCGGCCAATCCCCCGGCGGGAAGGCGGTGTATGTCACGGTAGAAAGAAGCCGTTTCCGGCAAGCCCCCGTGCAAATAAGAATCAAGCACCCGGTCGGAATCCACCTGCGCCAACACCGAACGCCCTGCTTCAAGCAGATCGGGCACCGCCATGCCCCACAGCCATTGCCGCCCCCTCCGCCGATAATATAAAGGGGATTTGCACAAAAAACTGCGATAGAAAAACCCTTTTCTCTGATGCCGGTTAAAGTAAACCAATATGAACGGCCCATCCATTTTTTTCAGAAATCCATATCCCCGTTCCACTAAATTGGTCAATGCACGCCAAGCTTCAGCCTTGCATCCCTCGTTTAAATATTTTAAAAATAAATGAATTTCCGGCGACTGGCAGCTCCAAACCTCACCAAAAAACTGCACCTCGCTCCGGAAAAAATACGGGTCGACGATTCCCTTCACCACTTGCCCATCATCCATGGCGACTCAATCCTTTCGCACGCGCTATTGCCGCACCTCTTCGCCTTGATGTTATGAAACCGCAAAAAAGCACAGCCAACTTTTGCGACTGCACCTCCCTCCCTTCCATTATATCAAATAAAAAAAGACCTATGAAAAGGTCCTCATCAATTCGCTATATTCTATTATCTTCTCTATGTAACCCATCGGTTTTGGTCGGACCTGCCAGAGGATACGTTGCCAAGATTTATATCAAAGGATTTTTTCGTTTCGCGCTATCATAGAAGCAACAGTGGTAAAAAGGGGAAACGTTTCAGAGATGAATGGATGAATGGCTTGTGGAGTTTGTTCTTGCGTTCCTTGCAGTCTAGTAATCAAAATGATAAAACATCAATGCCTTATTAAAAAATCAACCAAAAATATCGAATGAACGCCCAGCAAAGATTTTTACACCGTCTTGCACTTCTGCCTCGATCAAATCCATCAGCGGCAAACGAATCACTTGCCCGTTTTCTGTTTCAAGTTGCAGGGTTTTGACGGAACGCCGCGAATGATGATGAATATAGCAGGTGACCTTGACATCTGCGCACTGGCTTTTTTCCTTGTCCATCGGCTGATTTTCCAGTAATTCAACCTGTGAACGCTGTTTTAGATCCGACAGAAACGGTTGGACTTTTTCCATTTGACCCTCTACTTGTACCTTCAACATATGAAACACCCTCCCGGTATATTCTCTCTTTGTTTTTCTCACACATATTAATAAACTGTTACTGATACCAGTTTATAAATCTCTAAGACAATTTGCAAATTAATAAAAAATCACAAATGAGGGCAGGGTTTATGAAGATATTTGCCTAATTAAATAAATATCCCTCAATTTAGACAAACATATGCATTGGCAAGTTGCACATTTGCATAAAAAGGAAGGGATTTTCCTCCTAATCCACAAAATAATTTTTTTTAAAAACCAGGAGGTGAAGCTTTTGTTACCGCTTGATCACGAACACGCCGCGCGGCTGATCAAGAAAAAACGCAAAGAACTAGGGTTGCGACAAAGTGATTTGGTGGATGACTGCTTAAAACTGCATGCCATCAGAAAAGTGGAGAAAGGGGAAATTGTGAGTGAGGATATCATTATCCGCATTTGCAACAAACTGTCCCTCGATCCTGAACATCTCTCCGAATCGTATGAAAACGTACGCGATGGCGAGGAACAACTGAAGTTTAAGCTATTTGCCATCGAACATGACATAGACATGGTGGGACCAGAAGAAGGATTGGAAGAGCTTCGCAAACTAGAAATCGACAATGACCACCCTTTGCAGGCTTGGCATTTGTTTTTAAAAGGCAAATACAATGACCGCAAAGGACACTGGAAGAAAGCCCAAGCCCAATATCTGAAAGCACTCAGCATCATCAACCAACATCCTGAATTGGAAACGTCCAACCTGAAAGCTTCCACTTATAACGAGTTGGGCCGTTGCTGTTACTATCAAAACGACTTGGAACAAGCATTGGCATACATTGAAAAAGGATTGGAAGCCTACCATCCAGACCCAGACAGCGACCGCGATTATATTATATACATCCTCAAGACGTCGAAGGCTATTTATTTGGAAAAGCTAAACCGCAATGAAGAAGCCATGCGCACCTTGGAAGAGATGTGGGCGGACATCGGCAAGATCGACAGCATGGAAATCCGGCTGATTATGTACGAAGTGCATGCCCAGCTTCTCATCAAGCAACAATTGTATGAAAAAGCCGTCGAATATGCCACCAAAGCGATCCGCATGGCGCGTTTGGACCAAAACGTGGATCGGTCATTTGAATTATGGACAGCTCTGGGTGAAAGCTTCAAAAACGCCAATGAACCCTCCAAAGCGGAAATATGTTTTCGGACTGCTTTAAAATTAGAGAAAAAAGTCAGAAAAAAAAATATCTTGGTATCTACCTATACCAAATTGGGTGTGCTATACTTAGAGTCAAAAAAAATCACCCTCGCACAACAAGCTTTGGAAAAGGCCGTTCAGCTCGGGCAACGGACCAACGACGCATTGAAATACTGCACTGCACTCACTGCGCTGGGAGATTGCTACATGTCGCAGAAGCGAACGAATAAAGCGCGGGAATGCTTTCAACAAGCCCTTCATCTTGTTGAACGCCACGCGCTGAAAGCCAATGAACCCGAGGTTCTGGTAAAGCTGGCCCAATGTTGCGAAGGGGAAGATCATGAAAACTACGAGAAATACAAAAATAGGGTATTTCAGTATTATGTGGAACATTATGTGAAAGGAGGGGATTCGACATGAAGCTTCGCGGCCACGGCGAACCACCTCAAGCATAAAAAGCATTTCATAAAGAAGCAGTCATGTCTCTATGACTGCTTTTTATACATTTATAGTATAACATTACCGACCATAGAAAATGAATACATCCTCACAATCTTTTTGAAAGCATCATGCAGAGCACCCACCTAGTAAAGCCCAGCAGGTTGGTGGGTACTGCTGAAGGTTATTTCCGCTCAGCCAACTCCGTCCATTTCGTCTGCAACGCTGGTGGCTGATATTGCTCCATCAGCGCCAACAACCGAGCGGGATCACTCTCGCAAATCACGATTTGCCCATGGTCTTTCGGAAAAAAGCCCTCACTGACAGCCTTTTGGATCATGTCCAACACCGGTTCATAATAGCCGTCAATATTTAGCAAACCAATCGGCTTCTTGTGAATGCCGAGTTGTCCCCAGCTCAACACCTCAAACACTTCTTCCAGTGTGCCGTAGCCGCCAGGCAAAGCGATAAAACCATCAGACAGCTCCATCATCTTCGCTTTTCGTTCATGCATATCCGCTACTTCGATCAATTGGGTGAGTGATTGGTGAACCATTTCACCCCGGAACAAGGCCGTCGGCATCACGCCGATCACTCGGCCCCCCCCTGCCAATGCGGCTTCGGCCACTGCCCCCATCAAACCTAAGCGCGAACCCCCATAGACCAACTCGATTCCCCGCATCGCCAAGCATTTTCCCAATTCCCGAGCCGCTTCGCGGTAAAGCGGTTTGTTGCCGGGATTAGAACCTGCATACACACATATCCGTTCCATTTGCATCCTCCTCCGATTTCCCATCATATCTTGCTGTCTCTGTACTGATTTCTAAATTCTACCAAACCACTTTCTGATTGACAACCATAAAATGGAAAATGACTTCCGATGCTTACACAACGAAACAAGAGGCGGAAAATTCCGCCTGAGGCTGCTGACAAACTGCCTTGAAAGGCAGGGTCAGCAGCCTTTTTTGTCGAATCAATAAAAAACACTCTATAAGGAGTTTTTTCTATGTTTAGAACAAACCCGAGTAAAGAACATCAACCAGAACTAGTTAACATAGAAGAATTAGTTCCACGAGATCACTTGTTACGGAAAATTAATGAAACGATCGACTTCTCCTTCATTGCTGAGAAATGTAAAGAATTATACTGCCAAGATAATGGGCGTCCATGTCTTGACCCAATTATGTTATTTAAAATGCTACTCATTGGATATTTGTTCGGCATTCGTTCCGAACGCCGACTCATTGAGGAGATTAAAGTTAACATCGCTTACCGTTGGTTTGTAGGGTTATCTCTAACCGACCCAGTCCCACATGCATCTACTTTCAGTCAAAACCGTCGAAGACGGTTCCAAAGCTCCACTATTTATCAGGAAATATTTGATGAAATTGTCATTCAGGCGATCCAACATGGATTTATTCAAGGAAAAGAGCTTTTTAGTGACTCCACTTTTCTTAAAGCCAATGCCAATAAAGGAAAGTTCAAAAAACAATTAGTTAAAGTTACTCCCAAAGGATATATGGATGATTTAGAACAAGCAATTGAGCAAGATCGAGAAGAGCACGGAAAGAAGCCTTTAAAAAAAAAGCCCATAAAGGTTGAAACGAAAGAAATTCGTGTAAGTACGACCGATCCAGATAGTGGTTATATGGTTCGAGATGGAAAACCCGAAGGCTTTTTCTATCTCGATCATCGTACTGTCGATGGTTTACATAACTTCATTACAGATGTATTTGTTACACCAGGAAATGTCCATGATTCAGTTCCTTATTTAGAAAGGTTAAATCGTCAGAAAAGCCGCTTCGGCTTTTCGGTGAAAGCTGTTGCTCTGGATTCTGGTTATTTAACTATGCCTATTTGTCGTGAATTGAGAGGACAAGGAATCTTTACGGTTATTGCACATCGGAGTTTTCGACCAGATAAAGACCTCTTTCCGAAATGGAGATTTAAGTATATTCCTGAGCAAGATGTATATCTTTGTCCAGCAAAGCATCAACTTACATATCGAACGACCAACCGTGAAGGATACAGACAGTACAAATCCAATCCCGAGATTTGTAAGCAATGTCCTTTTCTTAAGAATTGCACAAAGTCAAAGAACCACACAAAAATCCTAACACGTCATGTATGGGAAGATGCAAAAGAGTGGGTTAGACAAAATCGCTTGAGCCCACGTGGAAAAACTTTATATAAGCGTCGAAAAGAAACGATTGAACGTAGCTTCGCTGACGCGAAGGAACTTCATGGTCTTCGATACGCACGCTACAGGGGGCTTGCAAAAATTCAAGAGCAATGCCTCCTAACTGCTGTGGCTCAAAACATAAAAAAGTTGGCTATGCTGCTTTCGAGAGCAGGTAAGGGAGGTGGTTTTAAGTTTATATGGGTTGATATTCATCCATTAATTGTTTATATCCCTTTTATATACAAAAACCCTGCGATCAACAAAGTTGATTCGCAGGGTTTGTCAACATTCTCAGGCGGAAAATTCCGCCTCATCCATGCTTCCGCACTTTTTTTGCCGCTTCTCGATATTGAGTCATATCTTTTTTTTGCAACTGTTCCAAAAACAGGGCAAGGGAGGGTTTGGGAAAAGCCTCTAGTAACCACACCCAGCCTTGAAAATCCACTGCAAAATCAAATCCCAGCATGCGTTGTCGCGGAAACGACGGCGACAATCTTTCTGCCGCACGAATGGCCAGCCGAGTCATCGTGTCCGTCAAACGTTGCACATCGGGAGAACAGATGTTGGACTCTTCCAGCGCCGTTTGAAGGCTGAGGCGATCTTCCTTAAGCTTCTTGCGCTCTGTCGCTTCTTCCGCCATTACCACGATCATCCCCAGCACTTGCCACTCTGCCTGCTTAGGTTCTATGCGGTGCGTCAGCACCCGTACCTCAAAGGGTTGTCCGCGCACTTCCGCTCGGGGTATGGCCTGTTGCAACAAATAAGGAGTTCTGGATTTATGCATCAGCCGTTGCAACCGTGGAAGCAACTCTTCCGTCGGAATGCGAACGGATTTCATGTCCATGCGCCATTCAGCCCATTGGCAGTCGATCCTCTGCAAGCGGATCTCTCTTCCGCCTTCTTTTCTACCTGTCGGTTTCAGCACCAATTCCGGATACCGCCCCCACATCCAATGAAAACTCTCCGCATTCAACAACCAGGTCTCCGGCAAATGGTCTTCCATGATCTCATCATGAAGGAGAAGCTGATAAACCCCATCCCATTGAACCCCGACCTTTTTCAAATGCATCCTCCCTTTTCTATAAACCTATTAATAGGATATGCATCCGTTTGCTGACGGCGACGGACAGGCTCCCAGATACAGGGCCTGATTTCTATGCGGCAGGATCACCAACTTCCAACCAAGTGAAGACCATGTCCCCAGCCTCTTTCATCTCAATTGCTGACACCAACAAAAGCTAACCTCATTCCTGCACTTGGGGGGCTTGTCCTTTTGTCAATCCATGTCGTTTCAAGAAAAGTAAGCCTCCGACTCATTTGGTCCGTGCATAGGATTGTCTCCATCGGGTCGTCACCTGAACCATGATGATGTTTGAAAAGCCACATAACAAATGAAAATGATCTGACCACTTGTCCTTTGGTGTAAGCCACGTTTTCAAGGAGAATGCACGGGTGGTCTTATTACAATGTAGTTGCTCCCCCTAACTCTATTCCCAAAAACACATGGTCGTGACACATCTTTTCGGTGTTTCTGCTGCCCTCAAGAAGCGAAAACACGACGCTACCCGGTAAGCTACTCACGGGTGGTCGTTTCCGCTTTCCCCTCGGAAAGTCAGGCGCACGGGCACCTCTTGACCGGTGATGCGGCGATAGTACTTGGCGATGAGCGAATCCAACTCACGCTCCCGGGCCATCTGCCATACGGCCGGATTGGCAAACACCACTTCGATCTGTTGCCGTTCCACTCGCCATTCAGCTTGCCCGAACCAAGTCGCCGCAGCAGGCGTGTGCGCTTGTTCGATCCATTTTTGAATCCAAAACCGGTATTTGGCCAAGATGACCTCATGGTTTAAACGGTCATACTGAAAAAAAAAAGAGACCTTCACTTCCGGTTCAAAGTGCTGTCTCACGCGTTGTTGCAAGGTTTGCCATATCTCCGGCTCAAGCGGTTCCCCCGCGTGGAGGTGCACGTGCCACGTCCGCTTGGCCTGATCCACCCGCACTTCTTTGATGCGGGCATGAGCCAATTCGCGTTCCAACCATTCCGGCGGCAATCCCACTTCCGTAAACAATTGCCGCAATGCTTTGCGCCCTTGGTCCATTCTCATCCCTCCATAAGCGCTTCTTATTTTCATTCTAACAGATGTTCGCATGCCGAAACCAGAACACGCCCACACCCTCTACCCAGCCATGAAAAAAACCGCCCACAAAGGGCGGAATGCTACGATCTTTTTACCCACTCGATCTCATCCACATGGCACGGATGAAATGCATGACACTCGCTCACCCGGTTGTGCTTGTCATAAATCACAACCATCCGCCCCATCTGGCGGGCCAATTCTCCATACACAGAAACCGTGTGCGCTCCGGTTTCCGATTTTTCCCACATACAATCCATCCCTAGCTGTTTTAATGACCATTCGACATCGCTTTTCTCCCGACCCACCGGTGCAACTCGCATCAACTTCCGGCTTTGTACTTCTTCTCTCAATCTCTCCTGCCTCTCGTGCATGAAACTTCCCATCCTGCGTCCCTCCTTGATCCGAATCAGAGAATGATGCCCGGTCAACTCTCTCATCAAAGATCAACCATCGGCAAATTCATAAGATTCAGCATTATTCCGTCATGCGTAAGGCCAATGCTTTGCCAAACCATCAGCGCTTGTGCAAGAGCACATCAAGCAATCGGTTTTAACAGCGGAATAATCAGGTATATTTATTTAAAAAAAGGAGACAGACCCATGGTATTCAAAAAATTTATGGCCAAACTCGGCAAAGGCGGAGCCAAAGTTGATCTTATTCTCGATAAAGAAGAATATGCTTCAGGTGAAACGATCCACGGAGAATTAATGATACTTGGTGGGGCTGTTGCGCAGGAAATCAACAAAATCGATATTGATTTTGTGGTTCAACTCCATGGCAAAGAACAAATTTTCACTCATCTGATTGAACGTTTCCCTTTCCACGAGGCGTTCACCATCCAACCTGGGAAACAGAAAGTGTTGCCTTTTACTTATTCCTTACCCACCAATCTCTTGCTGTCGGGCCACGCTATCTCTTACACCTTTATCACCCATTTGGACATCGCTGAAGCGATTGACCATAAAGACCATGATCCCGTCATCATTCAAGCTCCTCCTCGATTGAAGCAGGTGTTTGCCGCCCTGTCTGAACTCGGATTCACCGAAAAGTACAGCTCGCGCTCCTTCGACGGGCATTTGCAAGAGTTCAAGTTCGCACCCACCTCCCTATTTTGCGGCGACATCAAAGAGCTTGAGTTTGTCGCCAAAATAGAGGATGAGAGCATCCATATGTTGATTGAAGTAGATATCCCTTCATTTATGGCCAAAAAAGAGGTCAAACGGGAAATCTACCTGGACAATCGTCTATTGGAACAGGGCTCAGAGTTGACCGATCAGCTGAAGCAAATCATCGCCGAAATGATTTCCTCCCCTTTATCATTTGCACATGACAAAAAAACGTTTTACCACAACTACCACCAAAAGTGGTCCCGGTCTACGGGAGCGATTGGCGGCTTTGCGGCGGGTTGGCTTGCAACCGAACTGTTGGAGGATTTGTTTGAAGACGCTCTTACGGACGGCTCGGAAGCAGATAAAGACGGCTTGTTCGCTTTTTCAGCAGAAGAGGAAATCGATTAGAGAGTAACGCCACGGAAGCCTTGTTGCCGGCCCGATCACGGCTTCCGTTTACGGCGGTTCTCCGATTGATCCGTTCTCAGGCTTGTCCTTGTTGCAAATGACTTGAACCATGTTTGCCAAGGCATTTGTGACAACGATGTTTGACCATCCGCATGCATCCCCAAAAACAACATATCTTTTATAAATTGATTAACAATACTATAAATTCCTTCTTGTTTTTCGGAAAAACCAAAGATTCCCCTGTCACAAAACAAACGACCATTCCCCTGCCCGGAGAACAGTCGTTTTGTATTACACAGCCACGTCCCGCTTGGTAAAAGACACCCAAGCCACTGCATGAAACAATAAAAAATGCAGTACCAAGATGACGACGGAAAAACCGACGCTCATCCCCGGGAACGGGATCGGCTGTCCCGCCTCATACTGCCCCAGGTCCAGATTGGCCGCCAACAGGTATTTACCCCATTCCATCTCAAATGATTGGAGGATTCCCACCAAGAACATACCAATGAACTTCAGGAATATGCTCAAGCCGATTCCCAGTGAACTGCTGCGGGAGACGGTGGAAACAGCAAAGGCCAAAGTTACCATCATCACCGTTTCAATCAAATAATATCCATACTCAGCCAGGATCTGACCACCGATCTGATCGAGGGGACCCCATCCGAAAAAGACTAAACCGAACAATAAACTCGCGACAAAAAATAAAACAAGACAAAACACGCTGAACAACACCGCGGCCGCATACTTGGCGTACAAGATTTTGGTCCGGTTGGCGGGGCGAATGAGCAACAGCTTGATTGTTCCCCAATTGAACTCACTGGAAACGATATCCCCGGCAACAATCATCGACAAAACCAACGGCAAGATAAGCAGATAACTACATTGATACGCAAACCCCCACAGGTCGGAACCAACTTGGGATGCAGAAGCCACATATGCCAAAAACAGGGCTGTCCCAAAAACCAAGGCGATCAGGGTTGCCAGCAAGACCGCAGTCCGGGGTCGCACAAATACTTTGAGCCACTCATTTTTGACCAACCGTACAAACTTACCCAACCGTCTCACCTCCCGTGATCTCCAGGAAACGGTCCTCCAACCGTTTTTCCAGAGCCTTGATGGCATATACTTTTACACCGTTGGCCACCAGTGCGGCATTGAGATCGGCGATCTGGGCTCGTTCCAATTCCATAGCGAACCCGCGCGGCGCTTCCGTCCACGGTTGTGACCAACCTAATTGGCAAAGCACATCCGCCACACGGTCCAAACGGTCCACTTCAAATTCCACCGGCATGGCGCCTGTCTGCTCCGTTCCCCACTCATCCACTTTTTTCACATCAATCAACCGGCCATGCTGAATAATCGCGACTCGGTCACACAT
The DNA here is from genome assembly GCF_024927925.1 of Laceyella sacchari. Lineage (NCBI taxonomy): Bacteria > Bacillati > Bacillota > Bacilli > Caryophanales > Thermoactinomycetaceae > Laceyella > Laceyella sacchari. Next base: position 893,728 of record NZ_CP103866.1, on the reverse strand, counting down.
TAACTCCATTTCAGACAATAGGTGGCTGGAAACCAAGACCGCAATCCCTTCTGACTGGGCCAACCACCTCAAGTAGTCGCGCAACTCGCGAATGCCAGCGGGATCCAACCCGTTGGTCGGTTCATCCAAAATCAACAGCGATGGCCGATGCAAAATCGCTTGTGCCACACCCAGCCGTTGCCGCATACCCAGCGAGTACGTTTTGACCGGTTCATCAATCCGTTCGTCCAGCCTCACCAGCGCGATCACTTCTTCGATCCATTCTGGAGAGACCCCTTCCACCATATTGGCAAAATGCAGGAGGTTTTGATAGCCAGTCATAAATTTGTACAGCTCCGGATTCTCCACAATCGCTCCTACATGTTGAATCGCTTCTTCAAACTGTTTTTGTAGACTGACTCCGTTGATGAATACTTCCCCTTCAGTCGCGGCCATCAACCCGACAATCATGCGGATGATCGTCGTTTTTCCCGCTCCGTTGGGACCCAACAGACCAAAAACCTCACCTGGATTCACATCAAACGAAACGCGGTCGATGATGGTTCGTTTACCGATGGTTTTAGTTAAGTCTCGTATGCGAAGCACCGGAGTCGTCGGCATGTTGTCACCTTTCACTTTTATTTCCACTCCTTTGTCCACGACCTCCATCATCAACCCTACAGGAAAATAAAAAATATTATCAAGACAAATCTTTCAAAATCGGTACAATCAGGTTCTTTCATAGTTCAATGAGAGAAGATCTTGACCGCTATCAAGTAAGCGGTTCAATCCGGTCAAACAAGTCCGCGTGGGCTTTAATCTTCCCTTCACCGCCAATGACGCAGGCAGCCCCCTCTTTTAACACTGCTTCTACTACTGGCGCCAATTCCCGCACATCATTGACATTTGTCTGCAATACCTGCGCCCATTCTTCCCGCACCATCTCCTCCGTGATTCCGCTGAAATGGCGTATCAGTGCCGCCTCGCCCTTTTGGCCGGCAGAACGAGCAGGGTCTAACTTACGGAGAGTGCCGATCAGCAGGCGGTACCATTCTTCCCGACTGGGGTTCAACCGCCGCAAATAAGCCGGAATCTCTTGATACACCTGCAAAGTCTCTGTCAGATTTGGATCTCGATAGGAGACGAATGCAAGCGCACCCGTGCGGCTCAAACTGCACATTGCGCCATACGCCCCTCCCCGTACCCGAATCCGATTCCACAAATACTCCGTCTCTAACAACGTTTTTAGTACCATCCACCGCCCTTCATAGCGTCCGCCGGCCGTGAACAACCCGCCGCCCTTGGCGACATACTGCACCCGTCCCGGGCCGAAAAATGCCTCGTTTTGTTTGTGGTTTACCACCTGATGCGCTTGCTGGTGCACTTGCGGAGCAGCCGCCTCCATCCCAAGGGTCGGCACCCACTGTTCCAAAAAACGCGGCAGATGCTCTCCAGCTTCCCCTTCCGCCGCCACCCGATGCACCGTTAGCGCGTCGCGCCGGAAAATCAAGCGCGCAGTCTGTTGCAACCGCTTGGCAATATCGTCAGCCCGTTGCGCAAACTCCCGTTCCAACCGGCTCAAGAACCGATGCAAACCGATGCCGTGCAACAGCTCATCGCACCGTCCTTTGTACGACAGCGAGGAAGCGAGGCGCATCACTGCAAATTGGTGGCCGCTACGCAAAAGCAGTGTCTCCCGTTGCGCTTTAAACTCCCTGATCAATTGCAACAAGCGCCCATGATCAGTAAAGTGGGTCAAACTCAAAATTTCATGTAACAGATCTGAGAGTGTCGGCCATTGGTGGGACAAGAGCTTCACATTGACATGAAACACCGTCGCAACCGTCGGCGCCGATTGTGTTTGCTGGTACGTTTGCACCTTGCATTGCAAACCGCCGGTCAACAGGTGAACGGCATTGGCCAATTGACCGTAGGTATATCGCTTGGTGCCCATTTTTCCCAGCACATAAGCCAAGAGCGCGATATAGGGGAAATGCTCTTCCGGTACTGCTTTCGTGTCAAACGAGAGTTGGAGATAATGGATGCCTTTGGTGTCATGCGGCGTGAACAAAACAGGTACCCCTTGCACAGCGGTTTGCTCCAACGGGATGGGGTTCGGATGAGCCGGGAGTTCATTTAAGCTCAATAAGGGTAAGCATGCCAAGGCTTCCGCCGGATCGGCCGCCTGCTGCCTCGCTTGCAACCGCTGAGTTTGCTCAATGAGCCGCTTGATATCCGCCGCCGACAAAGTATCTTTGATCCGCGCAAGCTTCTGCCTCTGTTGCCGTTCCCTCTCTTCTGCCAGTGTCACACTGGGCTCCAACGTCAAAAACGAAGCATGATGGTTATCCAACAAGTTCTTTTGAATCCATTGTTCGCCGCCACCTTTTTGCACATAAGCACGCAAGGCCGAAAGTGTCTTATCATGGCGCAAATGGGCCAATGGATCACCGCCGTGCAACCAACTGCTCATCACTTTGAATAAATAAGTGAGTCCAGCCGGGCCGCCTTGATCCGGCTCCCTTAACGTCACTTCCAGCCAGTTGATACCCGCATGCAGCAAGTCAGGATCGATGCCATCCTCCACTAACCGACGCAGTGTGTCCGTCAACACGCGACGGAAAAGATCCAACGCCCCTGACTCCGCATGTTTTACAAACACGCTGAACATCGGTTTGCGCATGGAGGAATCGATCTGTCCGGATACCACTTTGCCCACGCCAGCATCCAACAGTGCCTGCTTCAACGGAGATGCCGGACTGTGAAAAAGGACATACGCCATCAGGGTCAGCATCATCATCTGGAGGGGGTCCGTCGCTTCCCCGACCGCATAGGAAGCACTGTACATGGTTCGCCCCGCGGTGCTCGCCGCCGGATAGGCGACCGTTTTCACCACTGGAGACGAAAAGGGCGGTTGCACCAACGAACGGTGGGTCAATACTTGTTTCTCAAAGGATGCGAGCGCTTCTTCTTGCAACAATCGCAACACTTCCTCCAGTTCACCGTCGCCATACAAATAAAAATAACTGTTGGATGGATGGTAATGGGTGCGGTGGTACATCAAAAATTGTGATAATGAGAGATCAGGAATGCGGTCCGGGTTCCCTCCTGAATCAAACCCGTAAGGGGTGTCCGGATACATGATGATTTTGGCCGTCCGTCCCAACAACGAATCAGGGGAGGAATAAACCCCTTTCATCTCATTGTATACGACGCCGCTGATCGTCAACGGAGCAGACGGTGCAGATAACGCGTAATGCCATCCCTCCTGTAAGAAGATTTCCGGCGTCTCATGAATCTTCGGAAAAAACACGGCATCCACATACACCGAAACCAAGTTGAGAAAATCTCGCCAATTGCGGCTGGCCACCGGATACACTGTTTTGTCTGAGAAAGTCAAGGCATTGAGATAAGTGGACAACGATCCTTTCAACATCTCTTTGAATGGTTGCTTCACCGGATATTTACGGGAACCGCACAAGACGGAATGCTCCAAAATATGCGTCAACCCTGTATCGTCTTGTGGCAATGTTTTAAAACTGACTGCAAACACCTTGTTGGGATCTCTATTCGCCAATTGCAACAGCTTCGCACCAGTCTTTTCATGCTCAAACAGCCTGGCAGTGGCATCGATTGCTTCCACCCTTTGTTCATCGCGCAGGACAAAACCGTGCAAACGTGCGCCCTTTTTCCAGTTTTTTGCCGTCATAAGCCCTTCTCTCCCTTACTCTTCGTCTAGCCGGCGGATGCAATCAAAGCCTGCCATCGGCATCAACCGGCAACTGAACCATAGAATGTGTTCCGTTTCGATGGCTTTCAGAATAACTGCTTACCCTCATTTTTACACAGAAAGGGGCGATCTGAGTATGGGCGGTATCAAAAAATAGAGTGCATTGCTTTTCATGCCAAACAGCGACGCAACAGTCAACGCTTTTTTATACGCCATTGTTGAAAGAGATCTCAACTTAAAAATTTTAAATGGCGACGCTTCTCCAACTAAAAACAACAAGCATCGGGTGATATAATATGGGTGAATAGTGATCTGTGCCAATCATCTTGGAGGGTTCTTCATTGAAAAAAATATTGCTCATCTATAGCCTCATCATGTTTGCCATGTTGGCGGTGAGTCTATCTTTCGTCATCGAAAGCGAACAAAACCAACCGTCGAGTTTACTGGCAATTTTGCTCTCCATTCTCCATTAAACCTTTGCATTTCTTTCATCCCACTGCACCAAACGCAATCCAGCCCCTCTTAAAACAGAGGGGCTGGATTGCATTTGGTGCTCCACTTGATTGCAAGCTGCCACATCAGTTATGCCATATATGCATTCAACATCCAGAGATGTTTTTCCAAGCTGGTGCGAATGTGCGTCAACATATCAGCAGTAGATTCATCACCGGCTTGATCCGCGATATCGATGCCTTGTTTCAATTCATCCACCAAGGTGTTAAAGTCGGTGATCAGGTTATTCACCATTTGCTCAGCGGTTTCATTGCCCGTCCCTTCCGTGATGGAAGCTAAGCTGAGATATTCTTTCATCGTGGCGACCGGTTTTCCGCCGATCGCCAGCAAGCGCTCGGCCAACTCGTCGATATAACCGGCCGCCTCCGTATAATACTCCTCGAACTTCTTATGCAGTTCGAAGAACTGATCCCCTTTGACAAACCAATGGTAATTGTGCAATTTGACATAAAGCACCGACCAATTGGCAACCTGTTTGTTTAGCACGTCATATACTGCTTGCGTCGTCATTTCCATCCCTCTTTCATTGTGGCTAATTCTGACTATAGTATGGCCCATTCCGCCACAAATCTTGAGAGAAACAACAGACACATCAGCTTAACACGCGTTTCAGTGATTTTAAATAACTGCTCCGCACAATCAGGAAATATACGAACTGCAACAAGAAAAACGAGCCGATACCGACTGTGGCCGGCCCGATCACCGGCGTTTGCAGATCTTCCTGCAATGCCATCAACGCAACGATCGAATGCACCACAGCCACAATAAAGGGAACGAAGAACAACAGCGCCATCTGCACAGTGTTGGCTCTTGCCAGCTCACGTTCCGTCAACCCCAGCTTGCTGATAGCCTGATACCGTTTGCTGTCTTGGTCCAAGTCGGCGTAGAGGCGGAAATACAAGAAACTACCTGCTGCCATGAAGAAGATAAACACAATAAACATCCCGATAAACATGGACACACTGGTAAATTGCTTAAATGTCAGATATACTGTCGCCCGCTCCAACAATTCCCCTTTCGCCTCTATGTTGAAGGGGAACATGCTTGCCAATTTTTCACTCACCCGATGTTCCACAGAACCTGCTTTGGGTTCCTGCCCCATCCATTTGTCGACAATATAGAAAGTAAATATTTCTTGTTTGGCCGGTTTCGTCAATTTGGTAAATGCTGTGTCAGCAACCACCAAATCGCCTGGGGAGTAAGGCAGAATAGTGCCAACGATCGACCGATCAATGTGAAAGACGTTGCCGTTCTCTTTGAAGGTGATGCGCTTCATTTCCTCCAAATCGTTTTCTTTATCTTTTGACCGCAAAAGCCAACCCGCCTGTCCGCGCACATGTATCGGGTCCCGGTCAAGCAGACGAGCCAGGCGGTTGTAGTCAGATTGGCGGATAATAGCCACTCTTTTATCTCCTTGTGTGGGCATATAATAGCGAACCGGAAGGGTGATTCTCTCTGCCTGCACCTGCTCTCGGGACAATTCACGGTCAATCCGGGCCAAATCGGCGTTAGCCTTTGGATTGTCGGGACTTGATACATAAATGAACGGATACGGATTTACTTCCAACATCATCCGGGCCTGCTGTTTGAAGTACAGGAATGTACCTGTTGCGGTAAACGCAACTGCAGACACGATCGTCACCAAAAACAACATCCGCGCATTGTCTTTCATACGATAGGCCAAGTCAGACAACCATAATAAATTGGTACCACGCTGATAAAAGCTTCGGCGACGCTTCAGCCAGCGAATGACAAACACGCTCAACTGCGTGAATAAGAAATACGTGCCGACAATGGCCAATCCCAATATCAGCAACATGGTGTCGCTTGAAAACTTAGTGAGCGCAATACCATAGGCACCAGCTAGGCAGGCAAACGCCACCAACGCCAAGAAAATGGACGCTTTCGGTTCCGGCTTCGGTTTGTTCGCGCTCTGCAATAATGCAATCACCTGCTGATTGCGCACCAAAAACAGTGTCATCAGCGAAATCACCACAAACATGCACAAGAACGACAAGATGGTCAGCTTAAGCGCATCCGCCGGCCAGTAAAATGGTAGCTCCGGCATTTCTAACGCGTACGCGGCAAAAATAAAGAAAGCTTTCACCACCAGCAAGCCCAACATCACACCCATCCCGACGGATAACAGGCCAATCAGCATGTTTTCAAGAAAGACGAGTTGGTTCAGCTGCACCCGTGTCATGCCGAGCATTGCCAACAAGCCAAACTCTTTTTTGCGGGCCTTCAAAAATCCGCCCACCGAGTAAAGTAAAAACAAAAATGAAAAACCAAATATGACATATTCCGCCGCCTGCATGCCGATTTTAACCATCCGGCTGACTGAGCCATCTGCCAATTGCGGATGGTAAATGAACATGGCATAAACAAAGAAAATCATCACCGCAAACGTGCTACTCAACAGATAGGCACTATACGTACGGATATTGCGCCGGACATTGTTATACGCGAACTGATGGAATTTCATGCGCATTCCCTCCCAACAATGCCAACACATCAATTATCTGCTGATAAAACACCTTTCGATTGTCACCGCGGTGGATCTCATTGTACAGTTGGCCGTCTTTGATGAAAATAACCCTGTCGCAGTAGCTGGCTGCCATCGGATCATGAGTTACCATCATCATGGTCGCTTCTTCGTCGCGATTAAGGCGCTCCAGCGTCTCCATCACGTCGCGCGACGCTTTGGAATCAAGATTACCCGTGGGTTCGTCCGCCATCACCAAGGACGGGGAGTGGATGAGCGCGCGTGCGATGGCCGCTCGTTGCCGCTGACCGCCCGACACTTCATACGTGCGCTTGTCCAGAATGGTGTCAATTCCCAACTTGGCGGCAATCTCCGCCAACTTGCGATCCATTTCAGGAACAGGACACCGATCCAAAGTTAGCGGCAAGACAATGTTTTCACCCAAGGTCAAGGTATCCAGCAGATTGAAATCCTGAAACACAAAACCTAGTTCTCGGCGCCGAAACATGGCCAATTGGTTTTTCTTCAACTGATGCGGATTCTGCCCATTGATCCAGACTTCGCCGGAACTGGGATGGTCGATGGTTGAGATCATGTTGAGTAATGTGGTCTTCCCACTGCCCGAAGGCCCCATGATCCCGAGGAATTCACCTTTGTCAATCGATAAGTTGATATCTTTCAAGGCGCGGAATGGCATGCTCCCGCCATATGTTTTGCTCAGATTTGATACTTTCACGATTTCCATGCGTTGCACAACCCCTTTCAAAAGCCGTTTGCTCTTGAAACAGAATAATGGGTTTTGCGCGGGCTTGCTATGGATCTGTCTTAATCCTATCTTACATTTGTGTAAGGTTGCCGACCAAAGGTGATCGTCACCTTCGTCCCCACGCCCACTTGAGATTGGAGCGTCACAGCATGCCCCAGCTTCCGGCAGATTTCCCGGACCAGATAAAGTCCCATCCCGGTGGATTCCTTGTATTTTCTGCCGTTTTCTCCTGTGTAATACGGCTCAAATACGCGCGGCAAGTCTGCGGGCGGAATGCCTACTCCCTCATCCTTGATGGTGAGTTCCCAAGCACCCCCTGCGCGCTGGATAGACACGTGCAACTGCTCGCTACGGCCACTGGAATACCGCACCGCATTGGTCAACAACTGTTGCAAGACGAAGCCAAGCCATTTCGCGTCAGACATCACCCGGGCTTCCGGCGCCAACGTCAACCGGGGGAAGACGCGCTTGCTGATAAATAGCCGTTTGTTCTCCTTAATCACTTGTTGCACCAACTCGGACAGCGGCAGGGATTCGATGCGAAAATCTTGTTCAAATGCTTCCAAACGCGAGGTGTACAAAATCATCTGAAGACCAGCACGCAAGCGATCCAACTCTTCCCGCACACTGTCCACCGCCAGCGTCTCTTCCTCTTGCAACAGCAAATCAGCAACGGACAGCGGCGTTTTCATCTGGTGAACCCATTGGTTGATAAAGGTGAGATGGCGTTGTTGCCGCTGTTCATAAGCATGTAATCGGTCTTGGTACAATCGGTATTGATCATGAAGCAACTGCGCGAACGCTTCTGCCGCCGGTGTGGATGGTTGATGATCGACAAGGGCATCTTCCATTGACGCAAGCGATTGGGACAAGCGCCGATACATACTACGTCTCCGCAAATAAAAGAATGTGAGAAAAGCGGCAAATGAAACCACGCCCAACAGCCAAACATACCCCAAGATGCGAATCGACCGATAACCGGCCAGCCAAATCAATCCCAACAGTGCCACCCACTGGAGCAGGGTAAAGGCGATGAGCGAGCCATGCTCCCTAATGAACAGCCTCATGCCCCTTCCTCCCCGGGAGGTTTCAAGCGGTAACCCGTTCCCCGCACGGTTTCGATCAGGCCTGTGATGCCGAGTTCTTTCAGTTTGCCGCGAACACGGTTGATATACACATTCAGCGTGTTATCATCCACAAACGCTTGCTCATTCCACAGGATTTCCAATAATACATCCCTGGTCGCCACACGCCCAGGCCGCTTCAATAACGCTTCAAGCAACAAAGCCTCTTTGCCTCCCAATTCCACTTTCCTGCCCTGCCACGCCAACTCCAGCCGTTCCGGGAAAAGAGTCAATCCATTCACTTCCACCCGCCGTTCTACACCGCCCCCCGCGTATTCACCGTAGGCGCGGCGAAGATGGCTACGAATCTTGGCGATCACCACTTCATAATGAAATGGTTTGGTTATGTAATCGTCGGCGCCGTTTTCCAAGGCCATCACCTGATCCATTTGCCCCTCTCTAGCAGAGATAAACAAGATAGGGCACGTCGAGTGGCGGCGGATTTGGCGACACCAGTAATATCCGTCATACATAGGCAAGTTGACATCAAGCAACACCAATTGCGGTTGGATATCCAGAAATACATCCAGTACCGCAGTAAAATCAGTAACGCGCTCAGCTTTGTATCCGTAGCGGAAAAGATGTTCTTGCAACAGTGTCGCAATTTTCTCGTCATCTTCCACAATCATGATGGTCGTCATGCGCTTTCCTCCTCTGTGTAACCATAAAAAGCCGACCTTGGATTAGGATCGGCTTTGTTTCCATTCCCTATGAATCAGCTTACCAAACCGCCTCCCCTTTCTCTTCGGTTTTTATGAAAACCAAACAGTTAAGGCTCCCACGGCGATTGTGCCGGCGGGAGCCCTTGTTTGCGACCGCTTGTCGCCTTTCTTTATGCTTCTTTTATATGCTTGAATCAGCTATTGCTTTTAATGCCTCCAGCTTGGCAGGATCAATCGGAGCCAAAGACTTGCCGCCCACTCGCACCCCCGAGCCAAAATGAACTTCCTTCACCCCTGTTTGCGCGCTAAATGCAGGCAACGACTCAACGGTCAAGCCACTACCCGCCAGAATGGTCAGGTGGGTTCCCTCAGCCAAGCGCACCAGCTTCGCCATCTGCGGAACCGCATCAAGCACGCTACGCTTGCCGCCGGAAGTCAACACCCTCGTCACTTGCGGATAGCGGAGCAACACCTTTAGCGCCGCTTCCTGATCGACCACCTCATCAAATGCGCGATGAAAAGTGATGTCTAACCCTTCCGCCGCCTCAAGCAAAAGTGACAGCGCCGTTTCATCAATGGTCTTTTCCTTGGTCAGCGCCCCCAAGACCACTCCTGGCGCGCCTAGGCGTTTCACGGTTTGGATATCTTTAATCATCGTGTCCAGATCATCCTGACTGTAACAAAACGAACGGCTGTGGGGTCGGATCATCACATAAGCCGGAATTGTGACGCGACGCACTACTTCCTCAATCAACCCGTAACTGGGAGTTAATCCCCCTTCCGCCATACCTGTAACCAGTTCAATCCGGTCAGCTCCATGCTGATCCGCCAATTTGGCATCAGTCAAGTCTGTTGCTATGACTTCTATTCGCATGCCCTACCCTCACTCAATCTCTTCATTTTTCCATACGCCTCTAACTTTCCGGCAGGGTTTACCGCCACCGTTTACGAGATAGAGGCCCTTTCCAATAACAGAGATTTTACCATACCACCCCAGCGAATGCTTAAACGAAATGCAAAAAAGCGCCCAATCCGGTTATGTTCCGCCGGATTGGGCGCCGCATACGTATTAATCACTTGCGCGCATGTATCTTCGCTTGTCTGCTTCTTTTCTTCCATATCTCTTTTTCCGCGTGAGCCAGCTGCCGGTTTTCTTTGCGCTCATAATACGCCAACTCCCGAAGCAACTTCCGGTAATTAGCAAGGCGTTTCGGCGCCAAGCGCCCTTCGGCCAACGCGAGCTCCACTGCGCAACCTGGTTCACCCTGATGCTGGCAATCGGTGAAACGGCAAGAGAGCGCCAACTGCTCAATCTCCTCAAATGTCTCTTGCACACCGTGTTCCTGGTCGACAAGTTTGATTCCACGCATACCCGGCGTGTCAATCAGGCATCCCCCTTGCGGCAAGAGAAACAATTCTCGATAGGTGGTTGTATGTTTCCCTTTGTCGTCCCCAGCGCGAACCGCTTGCACTTCTTGCTGTTCCGTCCCCAAAAAGCAATTGGTCAAGGTGGATTTGCCCACTCCGGAGGAACCAAGCAAGGCCACTGTTTTTCCCGGTTGCAAATACGCCATCAATTCATCCAATCCCTTGCCGGTCAAGCCACTTACCACATGAATCGGCACACCCAAGGCCACCGCTTCGACTTGCGCCACCTTGTCAATCACGTCAGGATACAAATCCGCCTTGTTCAACACAATCACCGGCTGCGCACCGCTTTCCCAGGCCAAGGTAAGATAACGCTCGATCCGTCGCACATTAAAATCTTGGTTCAACGCGTTGACCAAGAATACCGTATCGACGTTGGCGGCAACAATCTGTTCCTCCCATGTCCGGCCAGCCACTTTGCGGGAAAACCTGCTAAAGCGAGGCAAAACAGCCTCAATGGAGGCTCTGCCCTCCGCCACTCGTGGTCGAATGACCACCCAATCGCCCACGGCAGGATACTCTTCCACTCTCGTTGTCTCATAGCGGAATTTGCCAGTCAATTCCGCCAATAGCTCCCCGTATTCGGTCTGCAAACGATACAAGCGTTTATGCTGAAGGGTCACGCGCCCAACTGCGAGCCCGTCCTCTTTGATCTGATCAAATGCTTCCTCCAAGGCAGGGGTCCAGCCCCATGTCCATTTATTCAATGGTGAGTCCTCCTATCATCAGGATCTGCGGCAGATCATGGAGAACCCCCGTCCGCACTAACAGCAAAAAGGATTCTCCACGTCTTGTCCTGTCGTGTTCAGCTTGCTGTTCATCACAATCATCGTCACCACTCCTTTTTGCAACTTGCTTTTATTATATTTCAAATGATCCGACATAAGCAACGATGCCCGCAAGGCCTTATATTGGCCATTGCGGGCATCCCATCTATTCATTGGCGCTTTTTCTGAATCGGAATCCATATCTCGCTACGAAACTTGGGCGATGAAATATCTTTGTGCTCGTTCCACAACATTTCCGGCCCCTCAGCCAGTTCATAATCGGAAGATGGGAACCATTCGGAGAAGATGCGCCCCCATGTCTCTTGCAATGTATTTGGAAAGGGACCGACTGCTTCAAATACCGCCCAGGTCAAAGGAGGCACTTCCAGCTGCTCCAAATCTTCCGGGCACGCTTGCGTCGTTGCCACGCCAATGTAATGATCCAGTTCCCCTCCCTCCTTTCTCCCTTCAGAAAAATTCGTAGATGCGCTAAGCAAACCAACCGGCTCGACATTGCTGAGATTTTTCAACCGAGTGATCTTCGCCTCATCCAAGCTGGCCCACATGGAGGCAATTTCCGGGTTAACCCCTTGATAAATCAGTGGAACTCTTTTTTTGATGCCGACAATGCGAAACGCACTTTTCTCCTCGATGCGATAATTCATTTCGTTTCCCCCTTTGACAGTCAATTGAAAAGTCATCCGCGGAAAAGCTTTCAACGGCTTTCCATTGTTTCTGGCTTCGGATGGTGTCACACCATGCATGGCTTGAAACGCCCGCGCAAACGCATCCGCAGAGCTGTATCCGTATTTGATCGCAATATCGATGATCCGCACATTGCGATCCTTCAGTTCAAATGCGGCCAGGGTGAGCCGTCTGCGCCGAATGTATTCGGACAACGTCACACCGGCGAGAAAAGAAAACATCCGTTTAAAATGGTACTCCGAACACATCGCCCGCCGGGACACTTCTTTAAAGTCGATGTCGTCAGCGAGATGGTCTTCAATATAGCTGAGCGCTGCATTCATATGTTGCAGCAGGTTCACAAGCACCTCACCCCCTCATCAATAGATTAGCAAGATGCGGCTGGCACCATCCGACATTTTCAAGCACAAAAATGAAGGGTACCCACTCCGGCCAATATAAAAAAGCCATAACCATAGTGGTCATGGCTTTAACATCCCGAGAGGGAAGTTCATGTTTTATTTATCCTTTTGCCGCCTGAGGCACTTTGCCGCGCAGCAGATCTTCCAACGTGGTCTTCTCCAATAGATTTGCGACGGTTTCCCTGATGGACATCCATAAGGGTCTGAGCAAGCACATCGATTCCAATTCACATGACTCATAAGCAGTCACACTCACGCAACCCATTGGTGCCAACGGCCCTTCCAACTGGCGGATGATCTCTCCGATCACAATCTGATCCGGCGGCCGGTTGATCCGGTATCCGCCACGACTTCCACGCCGGCTGACCACATACCCCAGATGTTTGAGTTGCAATAAGATGTGTTCCAAATAACTTGTCGGCACCAGCGTTTTGTCCGCAAGGTCGCTAATCGTCATCACTCGCGCCGGTTCTTGCCCCAAGATGATCAGCGCGCGCAATGCGTATTCGCCTCTTGTCGATATTTTCATGCCTATCAGCCTCCGTCTTCCAGCGTCGTGGGGATCGGATATGTTAAGCTATCGTCGGTAAAAAGAAACATGGACCGACAACGCACCGTTTTTTTCTATAAAATCAAGCAGAATAGTCGGTTTTGGATGTGCAAATTCCCATTTTCCTCACCCATAGCAACGATGAGGGCAATCTCTAATCTGTTAATTTAAATTTTATATAATTATCTGTAATTTGTCAATCCCCCTTTCCATTGCCTCGCTCGGAATGCGATATAAGCAACGCGTTCCCACTCGCCACACAAACGGAAGGGAATGGTAGAAAAATCGCATTTTTCGGTATAAAATTAGACTCGATCCCATTCTTCAATGGGTGTAGTATGGGTGGCACCGACTGACCCGCCGGTTCATATTTCATGATTGGAGGGGTTTCCTTGACACGACATATTATTACGTTGAGCAAAGGACTGGATATGCAGTCTGTTCCTTACCGCCTGTATCAAAAAGCCAAACGACTGGGCACCTGGAATCCGGAAGATATCGACCTGACACAGGATGTCAAAGATTGGAGTCATTTCACTGGGGAGCAAAAAAGAGAGATCCTGGGGATGATTGTTAATTTCTTGGCTGGGGAAGAAGCAGTGACGGTCGATTTGCTACCGCTTCTGATTGCTGTAGCCCGTGAAGGAAGATTGGAAGAAGAGATGTATTTGACCACGTTTTTGTTTGAAGAAGCCAAACATACGGAGTTTTTCCGCCTTTTCATCAATACACTCGGTGTCACCGAAGATTTGACCCCCTATCTAAATCGACGTGGCGTACCCAAGCTTTACTTGTATGACACAGATGCGGCCCAACAGGATAGCAATACCCTCACTCGCACCATGAACCGGCTGTTGACTGACGACTCCCCCGAAGCATTCGCTGATGCTGCCGTGTTATACAACATGTTGATTGAAGGCGTTGGCGCGGAAACCGGTTATTGGTTTTTTGAGCAAGCACTTGAAAAGCGGGGGCTCATGCCAGGCTTGATGGAAGGCATCCGCCTGATCAAAAAAGACGAATCCCGGCACATCAGTTACGGCACATATGTTCTGCACCGTCTCATTCAAGAACATCCCCATCTCTATGAATATATCATGCAACGCATGGACGAATGGAACCCTGCAGAACAGCCTACACCCACCATGATCGCCAATTATCCTGACGCATTTGGCGTCGGATTAGAAAGACGCTTCGCATTTTCTCAAAAGCAATTTGCCATTCGCAAACAGATCATCGCCCGCGCCAAAGATAAATCCTTAGAAGAAATTTATCGCCAATTTAATCTGGAATCGCTTTAACACCCTGTCGACACATACGCTTTCCCCAAGCATTGGTTTATCGCCAAGCAGACCTCCTCTTCTCCCCTTCACACGTCCGTGCCCAACGCACGGACGTTTTTTGAAACCAATCCGTAAAAAAACGTCCACAAAATCGTCAAGTTCAGCTCAGCAAAGTAGATAAATTTTATCTTAGATTAATTTATTATTGATATAAATAGATTTATAGGGATTGGAGATTTACCATGCAAAAAAAAATATATGGTCTTCTTGCGGCAATACTTATGAGCAGTGCATTGCTCAGTGGTTGCTTTAACCAACAATCCGCAGAACCCGGATGGCAAGCAGACCATTCACACCTCGCCAAGCTCTCACCTATGCCTAAGCGCATCAAATTGCCGCCAGAATTGACCGCACTACAAAAAACCGTGATCAAATCCGAATCGAAACATATGCATTATCACGGTCCGCGCGGGCTGAAATGGGTCGCGTTGACATTTGACGATGGGCCAAATGATCGTTATACCAATCAAATTTTAGACATCTTAAAGCAAAACGGAATTCGCGCCACATTCTTCGTATTGGGTCAGCAAGCCAAAGCCCATCCGAACATGCTTAAGCGGATATATGATGAAGGACATGTGATCGGTAGCCATACATGGCGGCATCCGTACCTTCCCAGCTTGACCGATCAGCAGTTGGTGCAAGAAATGAATCAAACCAATGCCACCGTCAAACAAATCATCGGCAAAGACCTGCGCTTGATGCGCCCGCCATACGGAGCGGTCAAAGGCAAGATCAAACGCTTGGAACAAATGGGTTATGAGATGATCCAATGGGATGTTGACACGCTTGACTGGAAAAAAGGAAGAACGGCAGAAGATATCGTTCAGACAGTCAAGAATCATGCCTTGCCGGGAAGCATCATCTTGCAACATGATGCCGGTGGACCACGTGACGCAACCGTCGCATCACTCCCCCGCATCATCAAACACTTGCGGCAACAAGGCTACGAATTCGTCACCATTGACCAATTGTTGCAAGTTCCTGCATATAAATAAGCAAAGAACCCACCGCCCTTGATAGGAGGCGATGGGTTCTTTTCGATTACACTTGCGTCTGTCTCACCATTTCATCAAACTCAGCCTCAATCTCAGCCGGT
The DNA here is from genome assembly GCF_024927925.1 of Laceyella sacchari. Lineage (NCBI taxonomy): Bacteria > Bacillati > Bacillota > Bacilli > Caryophanales > Thermoactinomycetaceae > Laceyella > Laceyella sacchari. The sequence goes on along the minus strand of NZ_CP103866.1, from coordinate 878,176 downwards.
GGTTTCGGCGTAAGCAGGCTCACGATGATAATAGCCAACGTACACGCGATAAAGCCAGGAATGATCTCATACACTTCGCTGAGCGCTTCAATTTGCTCCCATACGATGACGGTAACCGCCCCGGTAAGCATGCCGGCAAGCGCTCCCCATTTGTTCATCCGTTTCCAGAACAGGCTGATCAACACCACCGGTCCGAATGCGGCCCCGAAGCCGGCCCACGCATAACCCACCAAGTTGAGAATGGTTTCGTTGGGGTTCAAGGACAAATACAAAGCGATCAAAGATACACCCAAGAGTGACAAGCGTCCGACCAACACCAGCTCCTTATCTGTGGCCGAACGGCGGAAGAACGCTTTGTAGAAGTCTTCCGTCAACGCGCTTGAGGTCACCAACAGTTGGGAAGAAATCGTACTCATAACTGCCGCCAGGATAGCCGCCAGCAAGAAACCGGTGATCAGCGGATGGAACAGCACATCAGCCAATTTGATAAACACCGTTTCCGGATTTTCCAGCTTCATACCGGCATTGTTAAAGTAAGCGATTCCAAACAGGCCTGTTAACATCGCGCCAATGATCGAAAAGATCATCCAGCCCATGCCAATACGGCGCGCGCTTTTCGCTTCTTTTACCGAGCTGAGCGCCATAAAACGCACAATGATATGGGGTTGTCCGAAATATCCCAATCCCCAAGCCAGCAAGGAAATGATGCCAATCATGCTCGTCCCTTTAAACGCATCGAGCAAGGCCGGATCGATACTTTTGATCTCGGCCAGCGTCGAACCGAGGCCACCCGCCTCCATCACTGTAACCAATGGCACTAAGATCAAAGCCACAAACATGATGGTTCCTTGGACGAAGTCTGTCCAGCTGACGGCCAAAAATCCGCCAAACAGCGTGTACAGAATTACGACACCCGCAGAAATGAGAACTCCCCACAAATAATCCATCCCAAACGCAGTTTTAAACAACTCCCCGCCAGACACCATCCCAGAAGAGGTATAGAAGGTGAAGAAAACAAAAATAACCAATGCAGATACTACGCGCAAAATACGGGATTGGTCTTTGAAACGGTTTTCAAAGTAGACTGGAATGGTGATCGCGTTCTGCGCCACTTCCGTATATGTTCGTAAGCGCGGGGCCACGTACAGCCAGTTGAGATAAGCACCCACACACAAGCCCAATACAATCCAGCCGCTGCTGATCCCTGTTGCATACATAGCACCGGGCAACCCCATCAGTAGCCAGCCGCTCATATCGGAAGCGCCCGCACTGAGGGCTGTCACCGCGGGACCCAGATTCCGCCCGCCCAACATATAATCAGAGAGGTCCGAAGTTCGCTTATAGGCGAAATAACCAATGATCAGCATCGCTACCATATAAATGCCGATTGAGATAATCACGCCATATTCCATCCGCCAATCCCCCTTCAAAATATTTACAAAAATTAGTTATAAATACAAAGAAAATACTAACTTGGTAACATAGTATGACACATGAAGCAATTTTCGTCAATTTCTTGACAATCCGGAAAGAACCCCAATTCTCTCTCCACCAGGACAAAAGCCCCTGCTGTCCGACCGCAGACAGCGGGGCTTTTCGTTAGGTTAACGGCGAACCGCTTGCAATTCTTTGGCGATTTGGAATAAATTGCCGAAGAAACGCGCTACTTGTTCATCTGTGACAGGACCCTGATTTTCCTCCTGCATTTTGGCGATGATCTCCCTTTCTCGTTTTTCATCGACAATCGGCCGGTTTTGCCGTTTTTTGATTTCCCCGATCTCAATGGCCACCCGCGCCCGTTCATTCAGCAGGTGTAGCATTTGTGCGTTGATGCGGTTCATCTCCTCACGCAACACTGACATGTTCCGCAGATTCTCAACTATCCCTTTATCTTGACTCGCCTGTTTATTCACTGGCTCTCTCCCCTCATCTCCACTGTCTGTAATTAACGCCATAACGCTTAACCCTGTTAAAGCAGGGAACATGCTACGCCATCAACCACTGTATTTTCACATGCGTCAATGGTTCCCTTACTAGAATATTTTATTTATTTAACCACCTTTCCGACTTTTATGTCAACGGGTGATTCCTTACCACACAAAAACCCGTTTCCCAGTCACGGGAAACGGGTCATGTTCCATGCTCCTATTCAGCCGTCAGCGCTTGGAAGGCTCGGCTACTTTCACCAATTGCTTGCCCAGGTTCTCACCGGTGAAGAGTCCCAAAAACGCTTGGATGGAGTTTTCAAATCCGTCCACGATGGTTTCCTCATACCGGAGCTTGCCTTCTTTGACCCAAAGAGCCAGCTGGCGGGTACCCTCTTCAAAGCGCTCAGCGTAATCGCCAACGATAAACCCTTTCATCAACGCCTTATTGATCAAAAGCAACGGCTGGATACGCGGCCCTATCGCCACTTTCTCCATATTGTACAATGCGATTTGACCGCACAACGGAATTCGCGCATGTGGATTGATTAAGGTTATCACCACATCCGAAATTTCCCCACCCACATTGTCGAAGTAAATGTCCACTCCATTGGGGCAAGCTTCTTTCAACGCCGCTTTTAAATTCGTCGCCGTCTTATAATTGATGGCTGCATCAAAGCCCAGTTGCTTGACCAAATACTCTACTTTTGCATCAGACCCGGCAATACCCACCACACGGCAACCTTTGATTTTGGCAATTTGTCCAACCACCATGCCCACCGCTCCGGCAGCTCCGGAAATCACGACGGTCTCCCCGGGTTGTGGCTTACCGATGTCAAGCAGGCCGAAGTAAGCGGTTAGTCCAGGCATACCGACCACTCCCAAAGCAGTCGTGATCGGCGCGACGGTTGGATCAATTTTTTTCACTCCTTGAACGGAAACCGTTTGGTACTTTTTCCAATCCAGCATACCAACCACGATATCCCCAGCTTCAAGCCCCGGCGCTTTGGATTCAACCACTTCGCCAATCACGCCGCCGGAAATCGGTTGGTTCAGTTCAAATGGAGCTACGTAAGATTTACTATCATTCATACGACCTCGCATATATGGATCGACTGACAAATAGAGCGTTTTGACCAACACTTCCCCCTCACTGGGTTGGGGGACCGGAATCTCTTCCCACTTGAAATCCGCTTCAGTCGGCATCCCTTTAGGTCGGTTAATCAGCAAGATTTGTTGGTTGTGATTGCTCATGATGCCATTTCTCCCTTCTCGATGGAAAAGAACTTATATACACCTCTACTATTTTACTCTATTTAATTGTACTCAATCAAATTACTTCACTTTTAATGCAACAAAGGCGCCTTCGCTCTGTTGTGAAGCGAATGCGCCTTTATCGGTTTATCATTTGCTAACACGGTCATGAAATCCGCACATGGCAATAAAAGCCTGTTTTTCCATCCATTGACGAAAGAAAATCATACTGGGTCCAATCAACGCCCCCTGTGGAGGAGAACACTGCGAAGTGAGCATAACTCATATAAGCCATAAAAGACATAAACAAAGCATTGGCGGCGGTAAAACCATATTCGTACATTTTCACGTCAATCCAGATATGTTTGTGGTCATCCACTTTATGTTGATAACTTTCAATCTCTTCATTGCTGAAAAAGTCCACGATTTCGCAGGATATACCCATATCTGCATCGATTTTCAGCTTGTTCGCCAATTCATCGATGAAAGATTTCATCTCGCACCTCCACATTGCATGAACACAAGTCTCCAATCATTCATTATAGCAAGAACAATATTTTATATTTAATCCTGTATCTTAATTTTAAATGAAATGATTGACTGAAAAGCGCAAACCCTCTATTATGAAATCATCTTCCTAATTAATTGAACGAAAAGGGGAGCGCATCATGCTCATTCAACAAGGACTCTCCGAATTGAAACTCATCAAAAAACGTATGGCCAAGATTCAAGAAGAATTAAGCACCTACTCAGCTTGGTCCTCCAAAAAGAAACACCCTTGGGGGATTAAAGGGGCTAACCAAGAATACAGTGTCAAGCAGGCGGAGAAAGAAGTGCAAGCCAAGATTCAAGCATACCATGATCTGGCACAGCGCTTTTTCATCATCAAATCGGCGATTGATCGTACCAACTTGGAAACAAAAATCACCGTTGCCGGCAAAACGTTCTCCCTGCACGAAGCATTGCTTTATAAAAACCATCTCATCGGCATGAACCAAGACTTGGTTGAAGCCTGCAACACGGCGATTCGCCGCGCTGAAGCCGAAGTGGAGCGGTATAACAGCAAGAAAGAGCGGGACTCTGTCGACAACGCTGACTTGCTTTACCTCTTCCCACGGCAAGAAGTGGAGAAAGTCAACCAATTCAACATTGAATTCATGGAACAGGTTGATGCAGCGTTGCAAATTGCCAACGCCACAACCCATTTGATCGGTATCGACGAATAAACAGCTATTTCCATCTCATTGCTTTCATGGCGTAGTAAACCCCAAAAAATGCCTTGAGATTAGGGTCCTTTGATATGACTATCCTTTCAAGATAGTTCCATATCATGGACTCCTCTTAAAAGATTGAGTGCTCAGTGAGCCACGCAGCTACGTAAGCGGCGGTTGGCGTCCAGTGTTCACGTGCTCAGTGTTCTTCTAACCTAGTGTTCAGGGCTTAGCCTTCAGTGATCGACAAAACCCAGCTCTGACTTTCCTGACCGAGGGCAGTTCGCAGCTGTTGGGGTTTGAGGTGCTGGCTGCCATGAAAGCAAAACCTCCCAACCAAATTGGCTGGGAGGTTTTTTATGTTTTATGACCTGAAACGAACAAAGACGTCCGCCCATATGGGCTCCGCCATTTGTCAGATCGATGCGCTCAACCTTTGCCGATGGGCACTTTTAGTGCGCCAGGCCCAGTAAACAGGAGCGACGCGGCGGTGAGCAGAATCAACAAGTCATATTCATACCCGCCCGCAAATCCTTTGCTCCCGTTCACAAACAAGATCGCCCCCGCCATGATCGCAACCGCACCCCCTGCAGCGACAGAAGTGAACAAGCCAAGGATAAAGGACACCCCGATCAACACCTCCAAGCCCGCTACCGCGTAAGCCGTGAACGACGCCATCGGAATGCCTGCCTGGCCGAAGAATCCGATCGTCTGTTCCATGCCCATTAATTTCTGCGCACCATGAATAAGAAAAATGAGAGCCAGCCCAATCCGTAGGAACACAGGGCCGTAACTCGCCTGTAATTTCATGTTGTTTCCCCTTTCAATCTCTTATCCATGCCATCATACCCCTCAGTCCTAAACCCCTGATAAACAGAGATTAAATCTTTCTTAAGTACATGTGTCCAAATTGCGAACGCTACGGACAACATCCACACCAACCCGGCTATCAACCGCACTTCCGCCGCAACCAATGGAGCGTCATAACACTGGTGCAAAGCGACAGCATCATACCGCCATGGGTCAACCACATTGCGGTTTCTGAATGAATCGAAACAACCGCTGGCAACCCCCGGCTGGCCATCGCTAAGGCAACATGGAGGCACAATCCGGTCAAGATGCTTAAGCTCGCTTCCCGCTTGCCCATACGCTCCTCCTCCAGCCATTTGCCCAACAAGCACACATAATAAACAGACCCCATCCCTCCAAGCAGAGTAAGTAATGACGAAACCAACCACACCATCCACACCTCTCCTACCGCTTCAACTGATGCACCTGCATCCGTTTGAACAAATGCAACCGGTCATCTCCATGGCAGGGAGCAACCGCCTCTTCCAACTCCCTTATTCCATAAGCCGACAAAAACCGGATCATCGGCTGCAACTTATGTATCACGCGCATCTCTCCCGTGGGACAATGTCGGATCACCAACCGCTCGCGCGACCGATCATACCAAAAACAGATTTCAGCCATCCTCATCCTCTCCTGTTGCGCGATGTTCCAAAAATGTCATACGACCATCCGCAGAATAAATGTTTTCCTTTTTCCCATTCCACCTGCATCACATCCATCAGTGGAATGGGCACCACTGCGCCTGACTCGGTATGAAGCCGAATCACCTGCACACGCTTGCGCGGCTGGTGATCGACCGTCAATGACAGTTGCACCATCTCCCCCTCTTTCTCCATCTCAGCATCAACGACTGTCACATGCGGCTTTTGTTGTAACTCCCCAACAAACGGCAAAACACGGTCCTTTTCTCCACGCAAGTGCATCACAAACATTTTTTATTCCTCCTTAAAATGACAAAGTCGATCGTTGCAATAACAAGGATACATCGCTAAAAATTACATTTTGCACTTGAATTATAATTCAGAAATCATCATTTTTCAAATATTTTCCATTGGACATGATGAAAGGAACCTCTGTTGCACGCCAGCTCCGCTCCTTATAAAAAAGCAACTTACACTTCTGCCAGATAACTTGTACACATATATTAGAACAAATCTCTCCGTAAGGTTGGTATGCCATGGGTAAAACAATGACGAGAAGCCTCTCATATATCTGCGGCTTAATTATCAAATCGCTCGGCATTTCCTTGATCCTGCGCTCTGAATTGGGTGCTGACGCGTGGAATGGGTTCTTTGTAGCAATGTCGGAATGGATCGGCTTCACCGTCGGGTCCTGGCTCATCACCTGCGGGATACTGATTACGTTGCTAAACGGATTTCTGTCCAAAAAACCTCCCAATCCACTGTCCTTGCTAACTATTTTTGTTTTGGGTTTTTGCATTGACTTTTGGTTGGGCATAATCGATTTTCATCCCGTCCAATTTTTCTGCCAAGTGCTCACTTTTTGGGGAGGTTTTTTGCTCGCAACCATCGGCATATCCATCTATGTGCAAAGCAAATACGCCTTGACCCCCGCTGACCAGTTGATGTACATCCTGACTGAACGATATGCGATGAGCCTCACCGCCTCCAAAACGGTGATCGACGGCAGTGCCTTGTTGTTCGCCTTGATGTTGCATGGTCCACTCGGCTTAGGAACCTTTATTTACACCTTTTTGTGCGGACCCTTCATCCAATTTTTCATCCCCAAGATCGAACGGCTTCTCTTCACCGACTCCCCAACCACCCGTTCCTAACGCGCATGGGAACCTCGCTCCTTCTCCATACTACGAATATCCGCCTATGAAGAAGGAGATTGACAATAATGAACCATCCCCAACCTTGGCTCATTGCGCAGACGTTAGCTGATGTCTGCTTCTTTCATTGGCCTGTCCCCGCCGCCTCCCTGCAACCGCACATCCCTGCTCCGCTTTCATTGGATTGCCATGATGGCTCCGCTTGGATCAGCATCGTGGCCTTTCGGGTACAACAGGAGCGGTTGCGGTTTCTCCCTCCCATACCAGGGCTCTCTTCGTATATGCAACTTAATTTACGCACGTATGTGACATATGACGCAGAACCTGGCGTCTTCTTTTTGAGTTGCGATGTCAGCAGTTGGTTGCACGCTCTGGCCGCCCGGCTGATGTGGCACCTGCCCTACCTTCCGGCTCGCTTGCAATTCACCGCGCGCGACCAACGTACTTCCCTTGTCTGTGAACGGCCAAAGCTGTTCACACCCGCGGCCCGATTTGAGGCGCAGATGCACCCATCCCCCACACCCGCTGCCATCCAACCCGGATCACTGGCCAATTGGCTGACTGCACGTTTCTCGCAATACCTACTCATCCGTGGAGCCCTCCACCGTGGGGATATTCGGCATGCCCCTTGGCCTTTGCAGCAAGCAGAGGGGGTTATTCAGGCCAATACTTTTCCAGCCTCCATCCAGCTTCCCATCTTAGACGAAAACCCCCTATGCCATTATGCTCACGGCGTAACTGCCCATGTGTGGCCATTCGTGCAGTTGGACTCCGGCAACCATCAATAAACCCCGCAACCGGTTGGAGCGAGGAAATATCTCTCGCATCAAGCAACTGGGGCGGGGCACCTTTTTTGCACATAACCAGCATTTTCGGCAAGGATAAAGATTGATTATTCAAATAAAAATTAAAAGAATATATAATCAGTATATAATCTGTGAAACGGAGCCGATCACTTTGAGTCTAATCGTGATTTGGGGAGATGAAAGCAGTCAAAATGCTCACAAATACATGGTGTTGGGCACAATCTGGCAGCGTGCGGACACTTACGAAGCATTAGAGGCAGAAGTTGCTGGCTTGCGGCGGCAACTCGGATTTGAACGCGAGTTTCACTGGAATGAAATGAAAAAAACCCATCGAGATGCATATATTGCTTTCATCGATTTGTTTATCAAGCACATGAGGCAAGGGAACTTAAAGTTTCGAGCCCTCATTGTAGATATGACGGACAAAAAAAACGTAAAAACCGGCGACAACAAAGAAGCGCATTTTTACAAAATGTTTTTTTGGTTGATCTATAAATGGTTGGCTCCTGAACATCATTATGACATCTTTTTGGATCGCAAAAGCAATTCCGTACCCGGAAGGTTGCAGGATTTGGAATATTATCTGAACCGCAAAATGGCAGCCGACTATATCAAGCTTATTCAGCAGACCTCAGGGGCCAAGGAAAAGCAAACCATTGCCTATCCCTTGATTGTGGTACGCCGCGTCGAATCGCGGGACGGCACCCAAACGCCTTTGCAAATGGCTGATGTCCTGGCCGGGGCAATCGCCTATGTCCGCAACGGACACTACGAAAAAGCCGTCGCCAACCGTTCGCGCAATCCCAAACGGGCCGTGGTCAACCATCTCGAGGCGCAGCTCGGCTTCTCGCTCAAAGACTGCCATGCCCGCAATGAACATAAAGGATTTAACCTCTTTTGCTTCAAAAGATAAAATAACGGCGCCCCATTCCCTATCCTGTGCCAGGCGGTTGGACCCGCACATCGATTTCCGCACGACCGAAAAGTCATGGTTTCGGGAGATGGTGGCGCCGACGCTCCAGTATATGCACTCAGTAATTTTATTATACGTTAATTCCAAACCGTTTCAAAACGATTTTTCCGCAAGCAACGTTGAACGGGTGTATTTACTTTGCCTCTCACTGTCCCGTTGATGTTTTTATTGAAATCCGTCATTCTAACGAATGAAATAATCTATATTTCTTCAAGTAGAAGTAAATTCAAAATATTTGTCTCCGTCGATGTTAAAAGGTAATTCTGTTGAAAACGGCTTTCAAACATTTCTTCTAAAGTATCACTTTTAAATGTAATAAAAGGAATATTTTGATAATCCCCTGAGATGGGGGTCACTGATGTAACATCTGTAAATGTACGTATCAAACCATAAAGGGCTTCTAAAAATGTCTCTTCACCATCATATGGCTTATAATCCTTCAAAGATTCAAACATCGTAAAAGCTAGCACAGGAAATGCCACATATCGTTTTTCATCACGAGAGCATTCCACATAGGCATTCGGAAGTCTTCCTTGCATTTCACGCTCATACTTCAATAATTCAATGGTACGAACAAGCTTTTTTCGTAGATCATCCGTAATATCTTCTTTCATAGCCCATTCAATTATTTTCATGAGGCGCTCACTATGCTCTCTCTTATTCACAAAAAATGTAAACCGTTCACTAATAAAATCATTCATACGAAATATAAGCATCCCGTTTAAAAAAAGAAAAGAATGAAATGGCTGAAATTCTATCAACTGGGACAAGTTTTGACGAGCGCGTTTCAAAAACTGTGAGAAGATATTTTTCTCGTTATATCCTGGTCGAAAAATTTGTTCATTCGTGTGTACAGTCATGCTACCAAATACAGAATGAAATTCTTGTTTGAATTCCTGAATCAATTTAAAACGTTCTTTACCTGTTAGTTCTTTTGCAAGGAGTTTTATGCTGTCTGCTACATCCTGTATCAGATTAGATTTTACTGGCGAAATCCCTCTGCCTCCAAGTGGTACAACACTATAGGAGCGCGTTCCAATTTCGGCCTTTCCAAAAATTCGGCTCACCAAGCAAGAGCGCACTAATGTCAGAAACGATAATAAATGGATCAAAGTTTTATTCTTGTGCCATTCTTCATCAGTGTCCTTATGAACATATGAATCCACAATAAAAAACTCGATGCTTTTATCTTTTTCTATATCCCAGTCTGTATCGCCTCTCATCCGATAATAGAGTTGAACCTGTTCCATCAGTTCTCTCTCGATACTAAACGATTGTAACACAACAAAAATTTTGGTTGCTCTTTTAAACGAAATACCCCGAGACGCCGAGCTAGTCATAAACACACATCGTACATGATTGGTTGCCTCAAGCGCTTGTGCCCTCCCTCTTATTGTCAATTGCGACGTAATCGCCATATAGTGTTTGTACTCTACCGCTTCTTCTCCAAAAACATCACGATATCGTTGTTTAAATTCGCTTTTCAACTTTTCAATCCGGTTAATGTTTTGCACATAAACAATCACTTGTTCTTCTTGGTTGGCAGACAAATATTCAAAAACGCGCTGTAAAATCACTTTATCTTGCTCTTCCGATAGACTCCTTTCTCGGTCCAACCGATCCCTCCCAGGTCGCCTTCCAGAAAAATACTCTTCCTCTGATATCCCCTGAACACAAATGTGATACATAAGATGTAATTCTTTTGCTGGATAGGAATTGGTATTCACAAACCAACCATTAAGGGGCGCTGTTCCGTGTACTTCAACTTCCTTAGCTTGAATGGGTAGACTTTGTTCCTCTCCACTTGTGATATATATTTTGGGATGATCAAATCGAACTGCTGAAGCTAGACATTGCTGCATAATTGTCTCATTCGTAATAGAGGCATCCGCTACAATCAGCTTCAAATTCCACTTTGCTTGTCTTTCCGGATCTAGTCTTAAATAAATATGATCAAATAACCATATTTTCAACAATTTATAAAGTTCTGCCCCTTCATCCGTTCCAGTAATTTCATCTATCATGATCCAACAAACTGGATACCTTTCCACAAATTGATCAAAAGCTTCAGGATCAAGCCGAACCCCCATCTCTTCAGAGTAATGTACAAATGGAAACAGCTTTTGTATGTGATGCATAGTGGTTCCGTCTTTTGTACTTTTTAACGCTTGAATGGTAAACGTCCCAACGATCTTCCTTATATTGGGGTTTTTCATTTGCTCTTGGATTCCTTCACACAACCGCTTCAGCACGCCACCCGTTTTTAATCGAATATCTTCTGCAAATTCGTTATCTCCGGTTTCTCGAAAGTTGATTACCTCATTTCCATAATGGCGAATTCTGTTTTTCTGAAGATATGTTAATTTAGGGCTTGTTTGTAATCGGTCCATCGAATTGATAAAAACATTCACAACATTCACAGGTACACCATTGATTACTTGCTCATCCGTTGAACTAGTATTCAATGCTACAAGATCGTCAGCAAATAAACGATTTCCTTCTGAAAACTTTAGCAATATATCATCATTTACTGTTCTTCTACAGCTTGTATACAAAAACAGAAATCGCTCATGCTTTTTCAGCTCGTCTACAATCACTGATGTTTTTCCGATACCGGGATTGCCTGTCAAGAAAAGGATATGCTGATTACCATACAATCCCTTCTTAACATACGAGGAGTGATCATCCCTAAATGTTTTTCCCTCCCCATATTTACCAGCCGTATTCTGAAAGCCTTTAATTCGGTCAGTGATAACAAAATACCCCTTCCCTTCCTTTACAAACGCAGACAATGCTTCGCGATCCATATTTGTATGACAGATTGTGTTATTAAGCAATATTTCTTTAGCGGCTCGAGGGATCGTTTTCCTATCCGAATCAGACCATGCGCAATGACCAGCTACATATTCTTCATTGCATCGTTTTAATAAGACTCCCTCTTTCGAATGAATCCAATGGTTCAATGATAGAGTAAGGTTTATGATAGAGTAGTCATAATCGACCATCCCCATAATAGAAACATCACATTTTCCCTCTGTTTTCTTTACTGCTTCTGTCATAAACCGTAAAAATGAATAGGCATAAGAACCTGCTTGTACGATTTTTCCCAACGTTTTATCCTTGGCGATACTGGCGTATTTCAGCAGTAAAGAATCAAGACGAATGTTTCCAATGCCTGATGTATTTACTGACATGTGGCTAAATTTTGTTTTCCTGCCCATGTCACTTCGTATTTGTTGTAAGCTCTTTAAAAGGCTTTGAGGGGTAAAAATCCCTTCCAAACGATGGAGGTTCAAGCTAGTATCAATGATCAGCAAATAAAACCGTTTTCCCTGTCTCAATAAAACAAGGCTATCTGCTCTCAGGAAGTGTCCCTTTTTCTGATAGTACCCGATCTCCCCCGCTTCCATCTCATAGCCAAAAGCTTGTTTAATATCGTGTATCACCGCTTGCTTCACTTCTTCTATATGAACACTTCGATTTAAAGGATCCAAGACATTCATCTGAAAATAAACCACTTCCGTTTTAAGCAGTTTATTAAGAGGTAGCGATTGAATATAATGCCTCATTGTATGCTGACCTTGCAAAAAGCCGAAGAAAAAAATATTTTCGATATTTTTTCGTATTTCCTCAAAAACCGCTTCATCTGTCATGCCATTCTTTTTTAAAAACTCATCGATAAAACGCGAAAAGCGCCGCTCTGGACTTGCCAACCAATCAGTCAAACGTTGCTGTAAACCAGAATTCATCTTCAACTTCTTGCTGGATTGTAATTGGACTAATGCCGAAAAAAGACCGATGTTATATCCATACTCATACACGAAGCCATAATCGTACCTATAAGTTGCTTTCATCTTTTTTAGGCGTGTTTTAACGCCCTGCTACCTCCTTTCAAGCAAATACCTTTGTATGAAGATATGCAAAGTAGGCAATCATGTTCATCTTAAAAAATTTCCCATTCCAAGTTATATCTATCAGGGATTTTTTTGCTACCCCATCATCCCCCAACAGTCGGCTGTATGGGTTCACTTTAATCGTAATATTATAATTCGACTCAAACCTGCTAGTATGAAAAAGCAATAAGGCACGAATAAGGTTTGGTTTAATACCCTCCGGATCGATGAGAGCTAATTGAATTTTGTTGTTAAGCAAATCATCACTGTATAAACGATTCAACGTCTGGTAGGTAATGAGACTATTGTACACATGACGTTGCTCGTTTCCTTTTAATCCGTTACCACTATAAAGTTGCAAAATAGGGACAATTCCTTCGTGGTCTTCATAAAGGTTCCTTTGAATATGGCTGGTGTCATCCACAAAAAGGGCGACCTTTCTACTTTTTCCATCCAAACGCGCTTCGTACGCACGCGTGAGAGTAAAATGCATCGGATATATTGCCATATCTTTTGCAACATACAATGATTCAATCAATTCCTGATTCATGAAATATAACTCTTTTTTGTCATCTTTTTTGTCTAGAAATTTCGTGGTATATGGAGTTTTTGCGACATATAAGATATGTTTATATCCCTCGTTATACAACGTTTGCACCACACTAACCAATACATCCGATTGCCGATAGATCGTCGTCTCATTGTCATGATCAAAGAACGTACCAAAGCGACTGAAAATGCTTTCTCTCCCTTCACTGTCTACTGTATAAACCTCACCGAAAATTCCTGCTCGGTATTGATCACTCTTCTTATGGTCATCCGATTTCATAGAGGTAACAACAATCATCGCGATTTTGGGAATTTCTATAGGAACGTCCAATATAAATTTCTTTGGGACATTTGCATACATTGAGTTTAGGGTATTAGCGACTTTATATGGTTTTGTTTCAAATCCAAAATCAAACCCTTGAGACCCTGTGTTATGATTCATTCCAAATAAAAACTCTAATTCTTTTGCAAATTGACGGATATACGTATCCATACTTAGATATTCTTTCCTTTTATCTTTTGTTACATGAAAATGCCAAAAAGCAATAAACAAATCTCTTCCCTTGTCCTCTATCTGTTTCGTATATGCAATCAAAAACAGATAGACAAAAAGCTTATAAGTAAATAAAAAGACAAACCGATCCACTGGCGTTTCGAAATCACAATGATCATATATAGGAAATAGAATACATACTTTTCTTAAATCCGGGCAATGTTTTGTAAAATCAACTACTTGCTTTTCTATCCTTTTTGTTGTTGCATCGTATGGCAAAAACATGACTGCTAAGGTTTCGTCTTGCTCCCCCACTTCATATTTAAATTGAACCTTTTCCTGATGTTGTGTCGAGCATAAAAAAGTATTACTAAACTCAATTTCGTACTCAAAGCTAAACAAACTATCTTCCAAGATATCTTTTGTTAGAATGATATATTTGTAATTGTGGGTATCCAACTCATGTTGTAACAAGCTGGTTCGGTTCGGATCAAATAACTTTGGTGCTAAAATACTTTTTAGAAATGTCAAACGCCGTTTATACGTTTGCATTGATATGTTTTTTTGCATTTGATTCAATTTAGGATCTAAACACAAACGAAGCATCTTCCGAACTTCATCTAATTGTTGCTGAATTTGTTTGATAGCCTCTTGATTATTTAGCAAGGTTTTTGCCAATTTACAATACCACTTATATCCCTCTTCTTGTTTAGGGCTACCATTATACCCAGCTATATAATCCAAATCTTCCTTCAACACTAAAGAGGGATCATATGTTTCATCTTCAAGATGAAGCAAAAAGTATTTGAGCAGAACTACCTGTATAGAACCATACCAAAATCGATCTACCATCTCTTTCTCATCTTGAAAATAACCTTTTTTTCCACCATGCTTAACAAGTGCCTTTATCTTCTCGATGTGATAAAGAAACGATTGTTTTCCCTGTCCTTCAAGAACCTTAGCGTTTTGCACTTCTCCATTTAACTTCAATGAGATCCCATATTGTTCCATGTTTTTATCCTCATCATGTGTTGCAACCATGATTTGAGAAAGGATCCCAACAAAAGGCAAAAAATTATATACGTCTTTATGACGAAATGTATTTAAAATATCACGTGTTTCTCCCAAAAAATCTACTGGTGAAAACCTTATCTCTTTTAAAAACTGCGTGCAAAGGTCTTCAAGTTGTTCGTATCTTTCTGTATATCGTTTTAACCACTTGACTGCTTTTTTATGTCTTTTCATAAATCCAGAATCCATGTTCTTAATTAAATAATCCAAATATAAAAAAGCCGAAGCCCGCTTTACGGCGGCAAAGCGATTTTCTTTTATAAATGTATAAATTGTCTCTGCTAAAATGCCTTCAGAACGAATTTCGTTAATGATGTCCTCTTTATGAAATTCATCCACTTGGGGGGTTGATTCAATGTAGCGAATCAATGACTGTTTGATTGACTCCATTAAAGAATCAACCTTATAACTGATTTTTACATTATCATGGCGAAGAATATTTTTTTGACCGATCGAATCAAATGCATTATATTCCAATTTCCCAAAGGAAACCTGTTTTTCTTGCTTCTGCAATCTTACCGAAAAAGACCCTGTGCCTTGCTTTGGCCTTTCTTGTGTAAGAATCTCACTTAACGGATTGGTTTTAGGAGAGATTCCATTTGCCTCCAGCAATTCTTTCATTTGATCGATTAATTTTTGCAAATCATTATGTTCTTGTTCTTTATCCTGAAAGTTGAGCGTTACCTTGTTTTTATATATCGCTGTCTCATCCATCTTCATCTCTGCAAAAAATTGATTAGACAATTTTGGTTTCAACTCATCAAGCACATCTTTGCATAAGGAATTCAAGTTTTTCGCAAAAAATACATCTCCATTTTTCTCAATCACTTCGATTTTTGATATTTTTTTGCTTATCGCATCATAAATCACCTTGTAGCTAACGGTACTAAGAGGATTTTTCTTATCATTCAATTCGTTGGCCATGGATACAACCCCCCATATTTGTTATCAATAGTCGCCTATTATGTTCAAACAGCACAATAATATAACAACAAACTACCAAGAAGAATTTTAACTCCAATCACAGGGATGTACACACTCTATGTTAGCTAATATGCCATATTAGCATCTCTATTTCGATCTATTCCTCGAATTTCCTTTATTTTTTTACCAAAAAAGTTTATTTTTCGACTGGTCATATAATTATATGTCACAAAAAGTTGCATCAATGGATAAAGATTTTACTGCCGATTTCAGATGAATATATATAGATATTTGATTTTTGATCGCAAGGTTCTTTAAGTCCGTTTGACATACAGAACCTGAAGTGTAATACTATAAAAAATACTGCAAGGTATTAATTGGATCAATTATGATTGATTTGATTGGGTGTTTTTTGGATTTTGGTATCAGGCGTTCCCATAGAGAAAAATTAAATTATACTTGAAACTCCAACCAATCATATATCAGACAACAATTTTTAGACAATCTTATTAGAACATGGAGGTAACAAATGAGAATTAAAGATCTGCGAATAAGCAACTTTCGAAATTTCAAAGATGAAATTCGAATCGTACCGCAAAAAATTAATGGCCACGATATCGTAGTGCTCATTGGGGAAAACAATGCTGGTAAATCCAATGTGTTGTCAATTTTGCATATGCTCTTTAATCCAGAGAGATCAATCAGAACATTGGAATTTGAGGAAACGGACTTTTATGACTTAAACAAGCCCATTAAAGTAGAAGTTGTACTGGAGGATCTTAGCGAAGAGCTCTGCGCAGAGTTTATTGGCCTGGTCGATGCCGAGCAAGTGGGAGGACAAAACAAATATTCTCTCTCACTTAAATTTTCCGTTATTTATGATAAAAACACACGGGAAGCTGAGCCGTCGTTGGTATATGCACGCCAGCCAGATCGTTTAGTTTCGTTTGGGGAGAAGAAACTGATCTCGTTCTTTTTTCAGGATGCAATGCGCGATTACAGGGCTATCAAACCCAATAAAGGTAGCTTATTCGGTCGTATCTTAAATCAAATCAATCTTACTGAGCAGGAGGAAGCTATATTATCCAAACTCAATGAAGCGAGTGATTCCTTAAAAAATAACCCTGAAATTGTGGAATTCACAAATGTCGTTGCTGACATCACCAAGCAAATAATAGACTTGCCAAGGATCGATGATCTTTTGCGCCTTACCATTGCAACATCAACTGCTGTGGATGTAAAAAAATACATTCAAATGCAACTTAAACATCACGCAGCTGACAAATACCTCGATGTTGATCAACTAGGTTTAGGGCTTCAAAGCGTACTCACTGTCAGCATATTTAGAGCCTTTGCAGGCATTGGAAAATTACGGGAAGGGATATTTGCCATTGATGAACCTGAATCTCACCTTTATCCGCATGCCCAGCGCAAAATGTACAGGGAAATCTTGCAATTATCCCGCACAAGGCAAGTGTTTGTTGCCACTCATTCGCCCTCATTAATTGAGCTTATTAATCCAAGGCAAATTTGTTTAATGCGAAAGGATGCACAAGGAACATCAACCAGCGTGCAATTGCCCCAGAATTTCCCCGAAGAGTTTGTATCCTCTTACGAAAAACACCTTGATGTTGGAAAAGCGGATGCTTTTTTTTCCAAAGCAGTCTTGTTGACGGAAGGGCCAACTGAGCAAGGGTTATTTCCTGAATTGGGACTTTCTCTTATTTATAAGGACAGTAACTATGACTTGGATCGTATTGGTGTATCCGTGATTAACGCTGGTGGAAAAACAAACATAAAAGCATTTATCAGGCTTTTAAATAATTTCGGTATCCCATGTGTCACCGTGATTGATTACGATTCTAAGGATAAAAACCACGAAAAAGAGTTAAAGGAAATCAAAGAGATCTGCCCCAATGTTTATGAATTACCACGGAAACCTAATATGGGAGACATTGAGGGATATGTTTGTGACAATGTACCGATTGATAAGTTAATAATGTTCTTGGAGGAAGTACTTTCTCCAGAAAGGAAAGAAGATCTTTTTTCAGATCTCAAAGGGGCAATAAAAAAAGCTGATGTGGAGAAGTCCAACGAGCTACGTGATATGCGAAAAAACAACAAAAGTTTAGAGGAAGCGATTCCAATATTAAATGAAGTTATTACCCATACCTCTGAGGTTGAGTCGAAAATAAGAGAAACATTGGCGAATTCTTTTCGAAAAATAAAGGGTAGGACAACAGGAAGACTGATCGGGGAGAAGTTCAGTGATCATTTTACTGAAAAATTTATCGAAAACACACTCGACGCCGTTATACAGCTAGCAGGATATTGGGATGATATTGAAGGAGAGCAAGAAAGATGAAAAGTCTTGAGGGATTAAACGAAGAGCAAATTGAAGCGGTAGAAACAATAGACCGAAATACCATAGTTTTCGCGGGTCCGGGTACAGGAAAAACCCGTATTATAACCCAAAGAATCGCCTATTTGTTCGAAAGAGACTTGGTTCCACCATCTCGGAAGGTACTAGCAATAACGTTTACCAATAAAGCAGCAAACGAGATGAGATCAAGAGTGCAGAATCTTGGAATCGACAGTCGTCGTATTCGTTTGGGAACATTCCACAATTTATGCCAGTCCGTGCTTAGGGCATATGGAGATAAAATAGAGGTTCCGCGAGATTTTACTTTTGTGTCTCCTGCACAAAAAAATAAGCTAATCCTTTCTGTTTTAAGGAATAATAATGTAAGAAATATGAGAGAAAACGCATTCGCTAACTGGATTAGCAAATTGAAGAATTCATCTGTTGATTATGGAGAATATTTAAGGAAAACCGAAAAAACAAAAACCATAGGTCTTACGTCCGCCGCAGTCGAGTATGAGACACGTTTGCGCGAAAATAATATGATTGACTTTGATGACGCTATATTACTTACGGTAACACTATTAAAAAATCATTCCGAACTGTTATGGTTATATCATAACGCCTTCCCTTATCTGCTGATTGACGAGATGCAGGACACCAATCGTATGCAACTTGAGCTTATTCGCTTATTAGGCGAAGGTGCAAGAAATGTAATGGCTGTAGCGGACGATGATCAATCCATATACGGATGGCGGGGGGCTCTTCCGACAGTTATTGGTGAATACATTGAGCAGTTGAATGCACATAGTATTACACTGGTTCGTAATTATCGCTCGCCTCAGATTATCTTGGACGCGGCAAACTCGCTAATAGAGCACAACGATAAAAGAGAAAAAAAGACTCTTTTAGGCCGTGAGACGGAGCCTGATGACTGTTTGGAGATAAAAGGCTTCACCACAGCCATCCAAGAAGCTGAATGGGTAGCCGATAAGATAAAAGAGATTCACAAGGAGGGGATTGAATATAAGAAAATAATTGTACTTTATCGAAGCAGGCACCCTGGACTTAAGATTGTCGATGATATGTTTATCCAAAAAGAGATACCGTTCCGTCATTTCGGAAAGAATTTCAACAAGGTGGAGCTCTTTTCTGATCTGATGAAGGAATCATTAAAATTGATAGTAGAGCCTTCAAATGACTTAATTCTGGAATCGATTTTGGAGTCGCTGATTCCTCGCTATTCAAAGCTTTACCGCTCTAATAAAACAGTAAATCATTACGAGGAGCTTATTGAGGGTAAGTTGTCGGTTACAAAGCTTACCGAAATCACACCAGAGGATGAGATGGATGACGCGGTAAAGCAGTTTGCGAAATTCTGTGCAGAGTACAATCACACACAAAGCTATCTCAAGATATATAATGATTTGTACGACTTATTGAAGATTAGTACCTTGCTTTTGCTTGAAAAGAACGACGCTTATGAACAAAGTAGGCATCTAGAATTGTTGAAAGAGAAAATGATAAAATCTCGATCAAGAAACATCATCGATTTGGTTGGCGAGCTTGATCTCCAAGATGAATCTAACTATATAGAAAATTCGATTGATGAAGTTGGCATTTCCACGTTCCACGCGGCCAAGGGTTTGGAATATAAGGCTGTGTTTATTATTGCCCTAGAGGACGACATTGTTCCCGCAAGGTATGATGAGGCTGAAGAGAGGCGTGGACTTTATGTCGCAATGACTCGTTCAGAAAGCAAATTGTACATGTCTTATGCACAGCAACGCGACAGACAAAGAAAACAACCAAGTCGCTTTTTTGAAGAAATAGATGTAAAGAGATTTGCCCACAAAATCCGCTGAATATGTGCTTGATGATGAATAACTATAAGGGTGTAATATATTATACTTGATTGTCATTGAAGTTTTTACACGACAAAAATAACTAGCTTAATTTGCCGAAAATATTATATCTTACTTCCCTTATTTTGATTCTCGAATAATATCTTGGCATTAACACTGTTATTCCACAAAGGTTCATGCTCTACCTCAGCATCCGATCTAATTTTTGTCATTTTAGGGCGCACTATTTATTTAAATGAAACACAATTATCTAGAATTATGGTATTCATTAAAGAATTGTACGTGACTTAAGCCAGTACTAAAACTGTCATGCCACTAACATAAACTCGTAATGCTGGCCGAGGCTCTCTACTGCCATAGGGAGCCTTTTTCAATTGTTTACTAGGGCAAACTATCCGCAAGTTCTTTTACTCCTTCGATTTCATCCACATTCCCTGTACGATCACTGACTTGATTAACCCACCCCGTGTTTTTCCCCTATAAGCCGCAACTCATCCAATATCTGGCGTAGATGTCCTGTCAATTGTGAATCCCCCCTTTCAACCAAAACCTGACAACCAACAAATCGTTGACATTTACATATAATCATTTTACTATGGCATAGGGAAATCGACACGCAGTTAGTATGCATGTAAAAACGGAATAATGAAGATCGTCTTCTTATCAAGAGAGGCGGAGGGACTGGCCCTGGGAAACCTCGGCAACGGACTCTTCTCATGGAGAGTGCTGTGCCAAATCCAGCAAGCGATAAGCTTGGCAGATAAGAAGAGTGCGCTTATAACCATAAGACCTCTTCTTCCTGTTGTGTGTAGAAGGGGTCTTTTCAGTTTTCCGTTCAAACCACAGAAAGGGGTTATAAGCATGAAACAAGCCAATCCATGGGCATTGTTGCCCTTTGTCATATTCCTGGCCTTGTTCGCCGGCGCCGGACTTGTAACCGGGGACTTCACCAAATTCCCCGTGTTGGTCGCCGTCCTGATCGCGTCCGGTGTGGCATTTCTGATGAACCGTTCCTTATCCTTAAACGAAAAAACGGCGCTTTTCTGCCGTGGAGCAGGACACGACAACATTATCTTGATGGTGATCATTTTTCTGCTCTCCGGCGCTTTTTCGGCAGTAGCCAAAGGGATGGGAGCTGTCGACGCCACCGTCAACTTAGCTCTTTCCATTCTGCCGCAAAACCTGCTGATCGTCGGTATGTTTGTGATTGCCTGCTTTATCTCCCTGTCGATGGGAACTTCCATGGGGACGATTGTAGCTCTGGCGCCCATCGGTGTCGGCATCAGCGGACAGACAGACATTCCGGTGGCATTGGCCATTGCGGCCGTGATCGGTGGTGCTATGTTCGGGGATAATTTGTCCGTCATTTCCGACACAACCATCGCCGCAGTCAACTCGCAAAACATCAATATGAAAGATAAGTTCAAAGTGAACTTTTTCATCGTGTTGCCCGCCGCACTGGTCACCGTAGCCTTCCTCACCTTCTTAACATTGGGCGGACAAAGTCATGTCGCCACCGACCAAGTGGTGTGGGTTAAAACGTTGCCTTACTTGGCTGTATTGATCGCAGCGTTGGCCGGCGTCAATGTGCTGCTCGTATTGACGGGCGGGATTGTGTTTGCCGGAGCGATCGGTCTGGTGGACGGTTCATACACCGTGATGAGCTTCATCAAAGAGATCGGCAACGGATTTGCCGGAATGCAAGAACTCTCTATTTTGGTTCTCCTGATCGGGGGCATGGTGGAATTAATCCGTCACTATGGCGGCATTGACTTCTTGTTGCAGGCGATCACCCGCAATATCCGTTCGAAAAAAGGCGCTGAATTCGGCATTGCCGGTTTGGTTTCGGCCACCAATCTGGCCATCGCCAACAATACCATCTCCATCATCATTGCCGGGCCACTGGCCAAAGAAATCGCTGAACGATATGAGATCGACCGCCGCAAATCAGCCAGTTTGTTGGATATTTTCTCTTGTTGCATCCAGGGCTTGATCCCCTATGGCCCACAACTGCTCGTGGCCGCGGGTGTGGCTTCGATCTCCCCGCTGTCCATCTTACAGTACAATGTTTATCCGCTGTTGATCGGCGTCTGCGCATCTATCTCCATTTTGATCGGCTATCCACGCGCCAAAGGAGCTCAACCCGCTGTACAAAAAACAACATTGCCGGCCAACCAATAATATTTACCCCACCTCATGACGAAGGTGGGGTTTTCTTTTGGTTTGAACCTTCCTCAATCACCAAAGAAACGCGGCAAATAAGCCCGATGCGCCTCCAACAACTCATCCAAGATCTGTTTGGCAATCGCATCCGAAGGCACCAACGGATTGATGACCATCGCCAACAACGCAGTACGATAATCGCCTGACACTGCGGCTTCGACAGTGACGCGTTCAAATGATTTGATCTGTTGTACCAATCCGCGGACGGCAACCGGCAACTCACCCATCACGAGTGGGCGTGGCCCTTCTTTGGTGATGACGCAACTCACTTCCACCGCTGACTCATCAGGGATGCCGGCAATCGCCCCCTGATTGCGGGTGTTAACTACCTGAATGTCCCGCTTATCCGTGTAGATGGAACGCATCAACTGCACCGCCGCTTCACTGTAATAGGCACCGCCACGCCCCTCCAATTGCTTCGGTTTGACGTTCAGATTAGGATCTTGGTACAACGCAAACAGTTCATCCTCCAGCCGTTTGACCACCTCCGCCCGGGTGCCGGTTTGTGCTGCTTCTCGCTTCATCGCAGCCAGCATGGTGCGCGGTTGATAATAATACCGATGATAACCGCAAGGAATCACCCCTAGCGCTTCCACAAACTCCGGCACCCACTCGACACCAGTCAATTGGCGGATCATCTGTCCATCTTCGCCACGCCCGGCCAGCATAGCAATCACCCGGCTAGAAATGTCTTCTCCATCAAGGGCGGTCTTTAAACCGTAGGACATGTGATTCAAACCGGCGAAGTCGATGCGCACCCGTGCTGGCTCCACATTGAGCGCCGCGGCGATCCCTCTGCTGATGCTGATCGGGCCGTTGCACAAGCCGATCACTTTGTTGATCCGGCTATGCCGCAACACCGCTTCTGTCACAATCCCCGCCGGATTGGTAAAGTTGATCAGCCAAGCCTCCGGACACAATTCCTCCATCTCTTCGCAAATGTCCAGGATTACCGGAATGGTGCGCAAGGCTTTAAACAGACCGCCGGGCCCATTGGTCTCTTGTCCGATCACATCATATTTTAAAGGAATCGTCTCATCTTTGATCCGTGCCGCCAACCCGCCCACCCGAAACTGGGTGATGACGAAAGCAGCTTCTTTGAGTGCCGCTTGGCGATCCAATGTCCAATGAATCGTTATTGGCGCTCCCGCTTTGGACACCATGCGCTGGGCTAGACGCCCAATAATAGTAAGCTTTTCTTTCCCTTCTTCCACATCTACCAGCCAAACCTCGTTCACCGGCAACTCATGTTGCCCCTTGATGAGCCCATCAATCAGCTCCGGCGTGTAGCTTGAACCCCCGCCGATTACCGCGATCTTCAGCCCATTACGCATACAGCAGCATCCCCTTTCATCCGCTTCATATTTCTTCTCAGAGTCATCCCACTTGCCTTTGGCCAACCAACTAAATTAATCAATCTTACAATCTATTCAAATAATAGATAAATTTAATTATTTGATATAAAATTAAATATATTACGATATCAGCAATTTTTTTAGGGGGGTGAGAAGCCAAGTTTTCAATACACCTAACAACACCACTATGCCCGCAGGCTACTGCATGAAGAAGTCGTAAATAAGCTGTAAAAACTTTTTTGATCGGCTCCAAAACCACTTTCTCATTCGCTTCACGTATGACGAGGCGCTCCTCGAGAAAAGGTTTTTCCGCCGCTTCTTCCCTGCCAACTTGCTTTGCCAGACACACTCCAGTGTTTCATCACCGTGAATCCACATCAGAGAGAGGGAACATCATGAGAAAAAATAGGTTCAAATGGCTGTCGCTGTCAACCGCCGTCTTGCTGTGCGCGTCCGTCCTCACCATCATGGGCGGCGGCCAATCTTCGGTTACGGCGAATGAATCAAACCCGCACCAAAAACGGGTTGTTGTCAAACTCAAAGATCACCTCGTCCCATCCTATCAAGATGGCGTGGAAAAAGCGATCCGTGCGAAAGATAAAACCAATTCCCTGCCCAACTTGAAAATGGAGCGCTTGTTCCGTTCCATCGAGCCGAACCGCTTGCACAACATGATCCATGCCAAGCAGGCGCGACCCGATCTGATGCAATATTATGCGGTAACGGTTCCCAAAGGGATGGATGCCGAGCAATTAGCCAAGCAGTATGAACGTTCTTCCTTGGTGGAATTGGCTTATGTCGAAGGCACCCAAGTGCAACCGCCGGCAGTCACTCCCCAAGACGACCCTCGCTCGGGCAACCAAGGATATCTGAAACCGGCCCCGGAAGGAATAGACGCTCATTTCGCTTGGACCAAAGCCGGCGGGGACGGCAGTGGCATCACTTTTGTCGATTTGGAGCAAGGGTGGGAATTGAACCATGAAGATCTGGCCGCCAAAAGAATCCAGCTGATCTCCGGGGTGAACAAAGCGTACCACAGCCATGGCACCGCCGTGCTGGGTGAAGTGGTGGCGGTGGATAATACCATCGGCGATATCGGCATCACTCCCAACGCTACGGCCAAAGTCGTGTCACAGTGGCGCACCCAATCCACATACAGCACCGCGGACGCTATTTTGAGCGCGGTCAATACCATGAAGCCAGGAGATGTGTTGCTGTTGGAAGCTCAAACAACCGCGCCAGGCTACAATACGTATTTGCCCGTGGAAGTGGAGCCGGCTGTCTTTGACGCCATTCGCACGGGAACGGATCGAGGCATTACGATCGTTGAAGCGGCCGGCAACGGCGCCAATGACTTGGACGCTTATAAGGATAGTCAGGGAAAATACGTGTTAAACCGCAACAGTCCCGATTTCCGTGATTCGGGAGCAATCATGGTGGGCGCCGCCAGCTCCGGCACCGTGCACAAGCGCTTGTCATTCTCCAACTACGGCAGCCGCATTGATTGCTACGGTTGGGGGGAAAACATTGATACCACCTATGGCAACCTGGGTGAGACCAACCGTTATACCACCAGTTTCAATGGAACTTCCGGCGCTTCACCCATTGTGGCCGGTGCAGCTGTCGCCGTACAAGGGGCTGCTTATGCCAAATATCAGAGTTATTACTCCCCGGCCACCTTGCGGAGTATCCTGAGCAATCCTCAGTTTGGTACGCCATCAGCCAATCCGTCTACTGACAAGATCGGCGTAATGCCTGACTTGAGAAAAATCTTATATTCTTTCTAACTCAATGAATATGACCCCTTAACAAGGGGTGATTAATGACAAACCCCTGGATCTTTTCATGAGAAAAGGGCCAGGGGTTGTATTGATCTTTATTTCAATTCATTACGACAAAAAAGCTGTTGTCCGGTTGACGGATTTGCCTGATGGTTGTAATTCGTTGACAGGCAATTATTCCTTTTTGGCCACCCAAATCGTCCAATAATCTTGTTCGACAATTTCCTGTGTACTGCGATTGCTCAAGCGTTCGCTTATATACTGAACGAGATATTCCAATTCCGGATCTGACAGTTCGTGCAAAATGGACCGACCTGTTCTCGCTAATAGATCGTTCTTTAGTTCTTCAAGATCGGTGTAAGTTTTTCTTGTCTCACATAATGGATGTTCATCAACGGATCGAAAACCCACCTTTAGCAAAGCTTCTTTAACTGCTTTGCCATCATGCCTTCGTTCGGCTTCTATGTCGATAAGTCTTGGGTATACTTCGAAGAAATACCCTCGAATATGATTCTCACTCGGTGGTTGCAATGCATTCTCGATGGTGCGATTCTGCACGATGAAAATGCCGCCGGGTTTCAATAACCTGTAAGTCTCACGGAAACACGATTCCAAGTCCGACAGATGGTGAATGAGTGCCCTTGCCAAGATCACATCATACGTTGAACTTGGCAGGTTCGTATCAAGTGCATCCCCTACGACAAAGGCAATTTGGGGATAGTCCTTGCAGTTTTCTGTGGCGCCTTTGATCATCTCCTTAGAAAAATCAATTCCGGTAACATGTTTTGCGCCCATCTGGGCAAACGCCTTGCAGTAAATCCCGCCACCGCACCCCATATCCAAAACGCGTTTGCCTTTCACATCCACGATATTTTGGATGGTGGATATCCAGGATAAGTAAGCCTGACGTGCAGCATATGTGAAACGGTTGTTCTTAGAATGAAAGTCAATCGGCATGAAACACTCCTCCTCGAGCGGCTCTGTATGAAAACACAGACGAAACAAAGTTTATAAGGCTCACGCCTCCATTTTCTGCGAAAAAAAACAGTTTTCTGACCTTTAAAATACGTTCGTGGTCTAGCATGCTCTTTCCTTTGGGGTAATGGGAAGCTTTGTATTGCAATGATTTTTGGAGTAATCTATGGAGTGTTCTATTTCATTGTCAGTTTTTTGCCTCTTCCCGGCTGATGTGAATTTATGGTTTCTGTTTCTATCCATTTAATGTTTCACTCTCTACGTCCTTTGCCCTTGATGTTATCTTCTTATTCCGACAACTTTTCTACCTTTGTCAGCTGTCTCATCCCTTAACAAGGGGTCACTTTTTCTTTCCAAGCGGCGCAACCTCACTTCTAACAAACTTTCCGTCTACCAAGATGTGGCGAACATACTCCTCAAACCCTTCCCCCGTCCACACCCGCTTGAGCAACGCTGGCGCATGCTCCGGACTCACATCGCGAAACCACGTCCCTTGGGGATAAGCGATGACAACACAAGCGCCTTGGCAACGCCCATTGCATCTCGTCCGTGACGTATGTATTTGTCATTTTAGTCCCAGGCGGGAGATTTCTGCACGAATCGCCTGCGTCACCTCTTCCCCTTGCCGTTTATATGCAACTTCCACCATTACAGATCAGGAGATGATGTTGCAACTCCGAAAAATCCCATGTGCTCACTCAATCACCTTTTCGCACCAACTTAATAAGAATGATTATGATTTAACCAACAACCTCTATCTTTCTTTTTATCGCAATTACATTATAACTTTGTAATTAATCCTATCTCAACAAAACATTATCAATTATCATTCACATAGATATCAGAACAAGTTATGATAAACCTAATTTGACGCGGCGAAAGCGTGTCAGGCAAATCACGTAGACATATGCAAAGCGGCCGACATTGAAGCCGCCCGGCATATTGAAGAGCATGCCCTTAGTCACGCGTCTCGTCTTGGTTGAGGTGAAATAAAACATGACCACAAAGCCAGTAGAAATCTATATTTTAAGCGGATTTCTGGGTAGCGGTAAAACCACGCTCCTTACCCGGCTGTTGGCCTGGGAAAAAGAGCGCAACCGCCAAGTGGCCGTATTGATGAACGAGATTGGCAACATCTCCGTCGATTCGCGCCTCCTGCCACCGGACACCCCATTGAAGGAGTTGTTAAACGGCTGCATCTGTTGCACGATCCAAGCGCAACTGTCGCATCAACTGCTGAGTTTGTGCCAACAGCATGCGCCTGACGCCATCTATATCGAGGCGACCGGAGCGGCCCATCCCATTGAAGTGCTGGAAGCTTGCATCACGCCACTGATGGCTAAACAACTCAAAATGTGCAAAATCGTCACCACCTTGGACTTGCCCCGCTGGCGTGACCGGGATCGGCTCAGCTTACGGGTGAAACGCCTGATGGAGGAGCAGGTGCGGTTTACCGACTTTTTGATCATCAACAAAGCCAGTGATGTCACCGAGGGTGAACGCGAGCGCCTGACTACTGACCTCACCCGCATCAACAGCACCGCGCCCCAGATCGTAACCGATTTTGCGCGATTTGACTTACCGCTCCTTTATGACGCAGTCGGCACACACACCTCGTTTTACCGCACAGAAACACACCAACCGGCGCATGCCGCGGAACACTTGCGCGTCCGCGCCTTCTCCTACACATGGGACAAACCGATCGACCGCAACAAGTTTGAAGCGTGGCTCCGCACAACGCCAGACACACTATACCGGGCAAAAGGGTATCTGCGCTTTCACGATCAGCCCCAGCAAACCATGTTGTTTCAATACGCTTACGGCATGCCGATGTTTACGGAAGAGCCATTTCCCTATCCCAGCACCGTGGTTTTCATCGGCGAAGACTTGCCTGAAACTGAATTAAAAGCACAATTGGCCAAGCTCTAAGGCCAGCTTCCAAACGCGGGACACCCTCGTGCACAACGCACAAAGGCAGGGCGGAAGTTCTGTTCCGTCCTGCCTTTGTTTTCTTACACGCTTTGCACTAGGTAAACAGTGACTCCAACCGAGCAACCTTCTGGCGAGCCCGGTCCACCCACTGCGGTGCGATATCAGCCGCTTCTGTGGGAATCGGCTTGCTAAACTGATTGACAAGCGCACTGACCACGCCGCTGTCACCGACCGGATCATTGCCGGTGCGAAACTCATGCTTGATGACAAACGGTTTACCCAAGTCCACCACCGTATCCCCGCGCCCCATCTCAATGTCGCCCGACACGGCGTACACTGGCACGCGCAAGTAATAACGGTGGCCATGTTCCGCTTCCTCATCTAAGGCATAGTCAAAATAGCCATGGTCATATTGATGCCCGCCACCGAGCACAAACCCTTCCGGAGCCAAAATCTGCTCCACCTTCCCCAACGTCAGCCGAATGCCCTCAATGGTTGAATCAATCGGTATCATGGATGAGTCTCCTATCTGCGCATATTTCTCATCCTAGTATGCGCGGAAACCGCATGCCTCATCCATCTACTAAAGGAAACATGCCGTTTTAGCTAAAATGTTCTTCTTTGTCAAAGAAACGGTCCAATGCCCACCGGCCACCCCCAGTGAGAAGCAAGGACACCGAGATCGCCAACAGCGCCAGATCAAACTCATATCCGGCCACTTCCTCATTTCCCACAAAACCAACAGACCATTTAACCGTCACAATCGCACCCACCATCACACAGGCAAACAAAAACGCGACCACCCGCGTACCCAGACCGAGAATCATCGCCGCGCCGCCCACCAACTCAATCACGGACACCGCGTACCCCAGGAACCCGGGAAGCCCCATCCCTGCAAACATCCCTGCCACGGCATCCAAGCCCATGGTAAACTTCATAATCCCGTGCACCATAAACGTCACACCGAGCACAATCCTCAAAATCAACACACTCACTGCTGTATTCAAACGCATGTGATACATCCTTTCTCAAATGGATATAGGACATAAAAAATTCAATTAAATTACTTAATGTAAGTTAGCATAAAATAGTAATAGATGGTTGTCAAGCAAATGGGTTAAACCATCCGCCTGTGGAGGGATGAGCAGTTAATGTCTGACTGTATACAGTGAGAAACCCCGCCGGCTGAAATCCCTTTCCTTATTGTATAACAATTCAGATATTTAAGGTTGGATTTATTTTGCAAAGATCGCTGGGAGGATCTTCTTCATTGGGATCATCGATTGATGTGTGGTGCGATGTAAGTGGTCAGGGAACAGGAAAGTTTTAATACAATTATGGATTTAACTAAACCGTTCGGGGACAAAAGTGATCCAGATAATGATGAGCTATTTCAATACCACTACGGTTCCAACTAAACAGGCGTATGCAGCCTTTCCCGAGATCGAATCATGGAATTTCAATACCACTATGGTTCCAACTAAACCCGTATGTGAACGCCAGTCATCTCAAGCACTTTCATTATAGCAAAAGCCGAAAATGTCTGTGAACCTCTGATAATGCAAAAACCCCGGGAGGTTCACAGACTTTTTAGCGAGTGAAAGCGTCTCTAAGAAGCGGCTCCAAAACCATATCTCATTCGCTTCACTCACACATCGGCGCTCCTTGAGAAAAGGTTTTTCCGCCGCTTTACTTCTTTCATAAAATCACCATTACAAATCAATGGAAGCAAAAGCATTGTATTTAATGGCTGAATGTTATGATAAGATGAAAGAAGAAAAAGAATTTACTGATTCGACCAATCTTTTGTTCTTCCTGTTGAAAGAACTAAACTTTAAGGAGGACGAGGATGACATCTTTGACGTTTGCTAAATTTTCCAACAGCAGATACGGTGATGATGATACAGATACAGATTGAGTGAACCTGCACCAAGCAAGGGCTTGGTGTTTTTTATGTATATAACATGATCCAACCCCACCTATTTACAATGCACACACCCAAAAAGAGGACATTTCATGCTCGATGCATAATTCCTTGCGACAAACCGACGAAATATAGGTTACAAAACGCACATTTTGTTACGCTGATAAATATAATCTTGCATAACACCCATTAAACCACCTCATTCATGACATTCAAACACGCGAATCGTTATTTAACCAACCCGCTATCAAAAGATAGTGGAACATGAGAAAGGTTTTTATAAACCTAAAGAAGAATAGTCCATATGTGCAGACGGCCATCGGCGGAACCTCCTTTTTCCCTAGAAGTGAAGAGAATGGAATACGGCGTTGGCCTGCGGACCCTTAAGCAGGCGGGGCGGCTCATCGCTTACAACCTGCACGATGAGAAGACACCAACATTTAAAAACGGCACAAAGGAGCCAGATCTTTTATGAATGAAAACACACGACAGCTCTACGATTATCATACCTGGGCTAATGCAAAGATGTTTGAACATTTGAAAGAGTTGCCCACTGACCTCTACCGCCGGGAGTTTGAGACGGGATTCTCTTCTCTGTCAAAGGTGTTGGCACACATGTATGCGGCTGATCAGATTTGGTTTGGCATCATGTCTGGCGGCGACATGATGTCGGTGCTGGCGATGGGGGAAACTTTTCAAGAGCAGGCTGAAGCGGCTGGCATGGCTGAGCTGGAAACGATGTTTGTGGCGTTGAGCCAGCAGTATCGCGCATTTTTTGAACGTCAAGGCGATCTGACTCAATCCATCGTGCTTGAACATGCTCATATCGGGAGAATGGAAACCCCACTCTATGAATTGGTGCAACATACTGTCAATCATGACACCTATCACCGTGGCAACATCATGACCATGTTGCAACAATTGGGGCATACATTCACCTCGATGGACTATATTTATTATCTGCATGCCAAAGCAACAAACGGATAGCGGCTTCTTCGCCACTATCCGTTTGTTTCACATCCAGGTAAATTTGTTTGGGTCCACTTGGGCCAAAAACGGGGAAACTTCTCCCTGCACATAGAGGAATAGCCGGTGCATGGCCCGTGTGCAAGCCGTGTACAAACGTTTCCGGTCGCTTTCTCTGCTGTAATTCTCCTGCGAAAAGTTGTAAATCACCACCGCGTCAAATTCAATGCCTTTGGCCAGGTACACCGGAAGGATCACCACGCCGGATGCCAACTCCTGGTCTTCTTTATCAACCAAAGTGATCGGCACATGCCCTTGCAGCCTCGCATACGTTTGCACGCATTCTTGATGGCTTTTGCAAATGACGGCCAGCGATTCATATCCCTCAGCTCGGATGGCTGCGATATCTTCATGCAGTTTGCGCGCTAAATCCTCCGGTGCTGCCAACTTCCGCACCACTGGCAACGGCCCTTCCCGATTAAACGGCGTCACGGGTTTAGCATCAGTCAGCAATTCACGGGTAAACGCGACGATTTGCGAAGTGGATCGATAACTACGGTTCATCTCGTATTGCTGGGCTTCTCCTTCAGCAAATAAGCTTGTCATCTGCTCCAAACCTGATTGACGCGTTTGGTGCGGCAAGATGGCTTGGTTCCAATCCCCCAAGACCGTCAGCTTGGCCATCGGAAACAGAGTCCGCATCACTTGCAATTGGAACGGCGAATAATCTTGCGCCTCATCGATCAGCACATACCGGATATCCATATACCGGCGGACGCCGTGAATCAATTCCTGCAAATACAAAAGAGGCGTAATATCCTCATAGGGAATGGTGCCTTCTTGAAAACGGCGTCGCGTATAAGCGCAAATTTCCGGCCAATCCGTAGGGATGTCCTCCCTTTTCGCAGACCGCTCCACCATGCCTTCTACAAAGAGCTGTTGATACACGCCATATACATCAACAAACGCGAGCTGCTTTACCTGTTTGCGAAGCGGCGCGAACCGCTGACGAACCACTTTCTTGCGCAAAGTCGACTCTGCTTTGTGGTGCTCTCCCGGATCAGCATCGCCCCAGATGCTGGACTTGTACGCCCGATAATAATCTTCCTTTTCGAGGAATTCGACTTCCTCTCCTACCCAATCGTCCCAGATGCATTGTTCCGCCAGCCGCTCCAATTCATCTAACAACCAGGCGCGCATCATCTGCACCCGGCTGGCTAATTTGGCATCGGGGGCATGTGTGTAAAATCGCTCTTCCATCTGTTCACGGGAAACCAGCACCCGGCCGTTTAGCATGATATCCCGAAATTGCATACCGTCTTGCTCCAACCATTGTTTGTACCCTTGCAACAAGTGGAAAAAGCAAATAGAAGACTTATACCGAATCCCACTCATGCGGGCGGGTAGCGCTGGATCAGATTCATGGGTGAGCACATGTTCCAGCTGGTCAAATGCGTCTTCGATGTGAAACGCATTTCCCAACCGGTGTTCCGCATACTTTTGAAACGTCGTCTGCTTGATATTTTCTTCACCCAACTCCGGCAAAACATTGGAGACATAGCTCATAAAGACCGGATTGGGCGAAAACAGAAGCACTTGCGAGTGGGACAGCCAAGAGCGGTGCTTATAGAGCAAATAAGCGATCCGTTGCAGGGCGACCGATGTTTTGCCGCTTCCCGCAGCCCCTTGCACAAACACCGCCTTGCTGCGGTCGTCGCGAATGATGCGGTTCTGCTCCGCCTGGATCGTCGCGACGATATTTTTCATCTGTGTGTCGGAGCGTTGACCCAACACTTCTTTGAGAATGGTATCGCCGATCACTGCGCCCATGTCAAATGCCGATAACAGCTTGCCGTCTTTAATCAGGTATTGCCGTTTTAAGTGCATGGTTCCCTGAACCGTCCCCATCGGCGTCTCATATTCAACCGGCCCCGGCATCCCGTCATAATACATGTTAGCAATTGGGGCCCGCCAATCGTAAACCAAATGGGCATCCGTCTTTTCATCAAAATACGAAGCGATGCCGATGTAAATCTCTTCCGTGTCGGTTTCTCCCGCTTCGGTGAAATCCACCCGGCCAAAATACGGCGATTTCACCATGCGCTTCAGCACATGAAAGCGGCGGCGATCCCGCTCTTGTCTTCGTTCTTGTTCAGACATCACCCGCGCTTGCTGGGTGATACTCGCCACCGTTTCCAAGGCGTCCTCCGCAGTGGCCATGTTTACGGTCACATCTTCCCAAAATTCCCCACGCCAGACGCGCAAATCTTCACCTTGGGTAGATAGCTGCTTGCTCAGCTCGGAGATCGCCTCATTCATTTCTGTGAGCACATGTTGTAAACGCCGTTCTTCCAATTGCCATTCCTCTTTGCCTATGGACATCCTATCCACCGCCTGTATTTGCCGAGGCGCATCTTTTCTCAACCCACTTTTCCAGACGCTCCCCGGTCTCAATCTACAAATCAAGGTTTTCACAACAAGTTCGCTAAAACCCATACGCTTCCTTCTAGTACTATAGTTGTAATTTTTTGAACTTAGTATAATATAAAGATAATGAATTCACTACAACTAGCTGATGAGGATTTTTTATGGACTTTCAAATGGATGAACAACTTGTTGAACATAATGGAATAGATGCTTTGAACTGGTCTGCTGAATTTGAAGCATTAGCCAACCGGATTGGTAAACAGTTTCCACGTGTGGAAGAGCGGCAACGTTGTCGCGCTTATCTATTGGGATTGCTGAGTTCTGTTGAACGAAAAAACGGTTGGCAATTAGCTGAGTATACGGGTGTCTCGACTCCATACGGCATTCAGCATTTGCTGGGAAGAGCGCGATGGGACGCTGAAGCCGTTCGCGATGACTTGCAACAATATATGTAAGAACATTTATCTCATCCTGAGGCGGTTGTAGTAATAGACGAAACGGGTTTTCTTAAAAAAGGTCAGAAGTCTGTAGGAGTTCAACGTCAATATAGCGGAACCGCTGGTCGGATTGAAAATTGTCAAATGGGAGTATGCTTAAGTTATGCCAGTCCAAAAGGAGCCACCTTGATTGACCGTAGTCTCTATCTTCCTAAAGCTTGGATAGAAGATCCACAACGTTGTGAAAAAGCTGGGGTACCAAATGATACAGAATTTTATACCAAACCTCAACTTGCACGCCAGATGTTGCTCAGCTGTCCGTAGTGGCCCCGACCTGCAGCAAGATTACACGGAATGATACTTGAACAAAGCGCCAACATCATCGTTGGCGCGTTTGCTGGACTGAAAGACGGTGAATAACAATTATTTTTTTATGTTCCGCTTATGAGATTGGCGATTAAGTAGACCGCCACACCCCAGATGATCAGGGCGGAGATTTTGTTGATGACGCCCAAGACCCTGCCGGATGAATCCAACTGTCCAACCAGTTTCCCACACAGGGCCAGTCCAAAAAACCATATCCATGAAACGGCTACACAGGCGAGGCTAAACACCCATTTCTCCATACCCTCATATTGGATGGAACTGGTTCCAATGACCCCGATCGTATCAAGGATCGCATGGGGATTCAACAAGGAAACGGAAGCGGCAAAGGAGATTTGTTGCTTGGTGGACATCCGTTCCGCTTGGCCCCCGACTGGATTGGGTTTAGACTTCCATACGGTCCAACCCATATAGAGCAGGAACAGGATCCCCACCGAGAATAAAATGAGTTGGAGCCATTCGATGGTGAGAATGATGACAGAAACGCCCAACACCGCCAAAGAAATGAGCAACGTATCACAAATCGATGCGGTGAGGATGACTGGCAAGGCCCGGAAGAAGCGGGGTTGGGTTGCGCCTTGGTTAAATACGAACACGTTTTGCGCGCCCAACGGCAAAATAAGGCCGAAC
Organism: Laceyella sacchari; assembly: GCF_024927925.1. NCBI lineage: Bacteria > Bacillati > Bacillota > Bacilli > Caryophanales > Thermoactinomycetaceae > Laceyella > Laceyella sacchari. Next base: position 843,169 of record NZ_CP103866.1, on the reverse strand, counting down.
GCGAGAATCATGCCATGGATCAATGCTTGAATCATAGGTGAAAACCCTCCAGTTAATTTAAAAAGAACAGGTTGAACCTGTTTCTTCACATTCATCTAATGGAAGCATTAGGCTGGCCGATGGTTTGTGTTGGTCCAGTGAATACAGCGAAGAGCAGATCACACCGGAGCCGAGTAGGTCCGCCAATTGGCGCAGGGCCAGGGTGGCTCGGGATCGATCCTCGGCTTTTGCCCCATCCGCAAAGAAGATAGCGGTGCGGGTCGCCTCGGTTATCTTGGTCGCTTCTGCATCGCGATGATTCCAATAAGCGCAGAGGATGCGCTTTTTGTCGGCATACACCACGGCATCCGCATCCAGTGTGAGAGGAGTCTGCATGCCGATGCCATAAAACAACTCACCCCCCGCGCTCAACCGCAGGATGATTTCATCCCGCACCGTATCCAAATCATACGCGCCCATGCATAGTTGATAGGACAAGGAAATGGCATTGTACGCATCCACCACCGGATGGATCCCAAAGACCGGCTTTTGTTTCACCGCCCGTTTATAAAGGCTTTCAAACGAACACAGATATTTGCTGGGTTTGATGCCCATAGATTGATAAACGGCCCGCCAACCCGTACTCACTTCCTTAGCCCGGTCGTGGTCGATGCGAGTTTCCACCGTGGCGAGATAATCTCGAATCAATTCGTGGTTCACGCGATGCAGGTTGGATGCCAGCATAAAATGAACATTGGCGTCGGGATAGCGCTGGACTATTTTTTCATCCAATGATACATGAAAGGACTTCATTGCGGTTCAACTCCATCTTTCATAAGAGTATGATTGATGGCCGGAAACCCTTGTCCCCATGAGGGCCAACAATGAGCGAAACGCATGGGAACATTCGGATTTGGGGCCATCGGTTATTTGGTGCAAGGTTGCTTAATTCAATTTTGCAAAGCGGCCCCCGATGTCTTCAATGACGGAACGCACCCCCGGCAGCAATGACTTGAAGTATCCTGAACAATGGTGCGCTTCCCTGTATTCAGGCAATTCCATTAAAATCAAATGCGCCTTCCTCAAATTGTAGTGGGGAACGGCAGGAAACAAATGATGCACCAGATGATAATTGTCATGATGCGGATGAATGAGAAATCGTTCAATGGGGTTACCAAACGTATTTCTGCTGGATAAGAGTAAATTTGTGCTTTTTAAACCGGAATGTTCCGCCATTTCCGCCCAATACCGAAGCACCTGAAAGGTTGTTAACAGGGGGACAAACCAGAATAAAATCAAGTCCATCCAAAAGTCAAACAGAATGGAGCTTCCTATGATTACAATCCAGTAGAGAAAGCGACTCCATTTTTCCGTCAAGCTCTCATCTTTGGAAAAGAGGTTCACACGAATTGTCCCATATATGTATTTGGGCACATGAAGCAAAAAAATAGGTTTGACGACATGGGCAAACAAAAACTTCCATGGGTCTTCTTGGGGCTTGTCCAAACCAACTAGCTCATAGCGCTTAGTGTCAGGGTCTTTCTCGGTATCCCATAAATACTTGTGATGAGAGAAATGGGACTTGCAATAAGTGCTGTAAGAAGTGAATACGGGATAAGCGGCAAACAACGAACCGATCCAACGGTTAAGTACGCGGTTTTTAAACAGCAGGGCATGGCTTGCCTCATGCATTAAGTTATCAAACGCCCTCATTCTGCTACCAATGATGAGGATGGACAAGAAGTAGACCCAAACCGAGGGGAAAAGCTTATACATGATGATAGAAAGGGCAATGAGGCCCCAATCATAAGCCAACGCAAAAAAATTGTACCAATTGTTTCTCTCTTGAAGTTTTTGAATCCGTGTTCGAATTTCTTTGGGAAACTGCACTCTTTTGATAGCTAAATCTTCTTGGTTGTGAGCTAGCTTTATAGACCTCATTGTTATCATCTCCTTCAACCTTTAAATATATTATATATTTATAATTTAATAGATCAATGATTTAGACTTTAAAATCAAATTCAAATAATGTTTATTTTGTATTGATTGTCATAACAAACTCATGGATATACATTTTAATGATTTGGATTAAAATGCAACTGTAGTACTAGATTACCCGTTTCTCCGCATTCACAGCACAAAATGGATATGATGCATGGGGTAGATTCATTCCCCACATCCGTTACAGAGCCAGGACATACGCTTATTCGGTCAAAATCAACGATTCTCGATATGAGTCTGATAAAGCGACTCCCATTTTGGGTAAGATGACATGAGAGCAACGCATTTGACATCCATTCTGGCAAACACGGAGGCGTTCGCATGAAAAACCGCTATGATGTGATTGTTGTGGGTGCTGGGCCCGCCGGAATCTTCACTTGCTACGAGTTGACATTGCGGTGCCCGGAAGCCAAGGTCTTGCTGATTGACAAAGGGCACGACATCCACCGTCGCAATTGCCCTATTTTGCAGAAAAAAATTCAGAAATGCCCGCCCGCCGCCGGAAAAAAAGATTTCGCCGGTTGTGTGCCGGCTTGCTCCATCACCAATGGTTTTGGCGGTGCCGGGGCCTACTCCGACGGAAAGTTCAACATCACCAGCGAATTCGGCGGCTGGATGACGGACTATCTGGATGCGGAAACGGTAGTTGAGTTGATTAAATATGTGGATCAAATCAATCTGAAACACGGAGCCAGCGATGTGCTGACTGATCCTCTGACTGAACGGGTGCGCGAGATCGAAAAGCGCGCATACTCTGCCGGACTCAAATTGCTCCGCGCCCAAGTACGACATTTGGGCACGGAACAAAACCTCAAGATTTTGACCAGCATCTATGAATACCTACAAGATAAAATTGAGATGCGCTATCAAACAGAAGTGGCCGATCTGGTGACGGAGAAAGCCGAAGGTGTGCATCATGCGTGCGGGGTCGAGCTTAAGGACGGCACCACCCTGCTTGCTGATAAGGTGGTGATCGTCCCCGGACGAGATGGCTCGCATTGGCTAGGCAATCTGCTTAAAAAACGGCGCATCAAAATGAGTGCCAACCAAGTGGATATCGGGGTTCGGGTGGAAACCTCCAACCTGGTGATGGAAGAGATCAACGAACATCTGTATGAGGGCAAATTTATCTTCAACACTTCTGTCGGCACCAGAGTGCGCACATTTTGCTCCAATCCGTCCGGCCACGTAGTGGTTGAGAACCATTCAGGGATCATGCTGGCCAACGGACATGCTTACAAAAACCCCGAACTCGGCAGCAACAACACCAACTTCGCGCTGTTGGTCTCCCATCAGTTTGCCGATCCATTCGACCAACCGACCGAGTACGCCCACGCCATTTCCCGATTGGCTAACCAATTGTCCAATGGCGGGGTGATCGTACAAAAATATGGTGACATCAAAAAAGGGCGCCGCTCCACTCCCAAACGGATCAAAGAAGGGTTTATCTCCCCGACATTGAAGGAAGCGGTGCCCGGCGACTTGGGACTGGTCCTACCCTACAACACCATGAAAAGTTTGATTGAAATGCTGGAAGCCTTGGATAAAGTCACCCCTGGTATCGCCGCAGAACACACTCTCTTCTACGGAGTCGAAGCAAAATTTTACTCCGCCCGCCCCAAACTAAACCGCCATTTCGAGTCGGAGATTGCCGGCTTGTATTTGGGCGGAGACGGAGCGGGCGTCACGCGAGGATTGGCCCAGGCTGGAGCGTGCGGGGTTTGGATCGCGCGCGATATCGCCAGCAAGTTAGGGTAAGATAAAGCTTTTTAGACCCATATACAAAAGGCCCCGATGAAGGGGCTTTTGTTTTTAAGTTCAACTCCCCGATTGTCCTGCTGGCTGGGGAGCACCCCACCACTGCCGGATCACCCGCTCCCATGCCGGGGTATACACTACGTCAATGGAGCGGCAAAATTGTGCATCTCGAACAGGTTTGGTCACCAACGCGGGCATATGCAAATGCTCGGCCATCATCCGCGGCACAAACGAAATGCCAATGCCCCGCGCTACATACATGGGGATGGACTCATTCGCATCCAGCTCCAGTACCGTCTTTGGCGGAATTCCCCACCGTTCGCAACACCTGAGCCATGATTCCCGCATGTCGCACGGTTCTTTGTACACCACCAACGGCTGCGTCAAAAAATCTTGGGGCGCAAGCGACGGCAACTGAGCCAAAGGATGCGAAACAGGCAATACGGCGACGTAAGGCTCTTCCAACAAGCGCCGGGACAACATCCCCGAACCGCCGACAAAGTCTTGCACAAACACTACATCACACCTTCCCTCCCGCCATTTGGCAATCAGCTGGTCGGTGGTATCTGCCACGGTCATCTCCACTGTTTGGCCGCGGGTGTGGAGATCATGGATAAACGAAGGGAGAAAATAGCTGACCAGGCTGGGCAATCCTCCCATCCGTAGCGGCGCCTCCTCGGCAAACTGCCTCATTTCCCGCTCGATTTGTTCAGCTTCCGCCAAAATGGCACGCGCCCGGCTATATAAGTGCCGGCCTGCCTCTGTCAAGACCACTCCCGTCGTTTTCCGAATTAACAATCGGCATTGCAGCTGTTCTTCCAATTGGCTCATCTGTTTGGTGAGAGCCGGTTGGGAAACGAATAACGCATCGGCCGCTTTGTTCAAACTCCCTTGTTCCACAACAGTGGCAAAGGCATGCAATTGTCGCAACGTAAACACGATTCGCTCTCTCCTGCCTTGCAAAAGTGAAGACAACAACATTTTGATTGGACACGGTTATCTTATACACGGGATATAACTTGAGGTTATAACGGTATCTCTTTTTGATCATACCATGGGTTCCCGCTTCCTGATATCCTATTCCTCATCAACACACGAAAGCGGGGATCATCATGACTTGGATCACTTGGTTCGGTTACGCACTGATGTGCCTCATCTACGGTACTTCCTTTCTAGCTATTAAACTGGGGCTTGGTGACGGCATGCCCCCCTTCTTGGCGGCCGGCCTGCGCTTTGCCATTGCTGGCGGCTTGCTCTGCCTATGCCTCGGTCTATCCAAACGGTGGCAATCCCTTGACTGGCGAACATATTTGGAGTTAGCGTGGATCGGATTCTGCATGACAACCGTTCCCTTCGCCGCGCTGTACTGGGCGGAGCAACACATTGATTCAGGGGAAGCCGCCCTGTTGGTGGCGACATCCCCCCTCTTCAGCGCCATCCTCGCCCTGCTCTTCAGGCAACTCACTTTTACATGGATGCTGGTGGCAGGCTTGCTCTTGAGCGGTGGCGGGATGGTGTTCGTCATCGGCGAGACTCCCTCGGCCTTCCAACTCGGCTCTCTCCCGTTTTATGGAAAATTGGCCATCGTCCTGTCTGAATTTATTCACGGACTCGGTGCCATTCACGCCAAACGGCTCATGGACAAGGTGTCACCCGCCACACTTAACGGATGGCAAATGGTCTTCGCCAGTTTCGGTCTGTTCGCGCTTTCTTTGTTGATAGAAAGAAACGCGCAAGTCGATTTCACGCCGGTTACTCTCCTGTCCCTGCTCCACTTGAGCATCGTGGTCTCCATCGTCGCCTCTGGCCTGTTTTATTGGTTAATGCGTGAAACCAATCCGCTGTTCCCTGTCACATGGACCTATGTGTCACCGGTGATCGCCGTAGCTGTGGGAGCTCTGTTCCTGAATGAACGCGTCACGCTTGCCCACATCATCGGTGGCGCATGCGTCCTGATCGGTATCATCGTGATGAATCTCAAAACCAAACAACCCAGATCTGACTCCTCAACCACATCTCTGTCAAACGCAAACAAGCCGACCAGCGTCTAGGTCGGCTTGTTTTCAATGCAGGGCGAAACGCGATGTTCATGCCACCGGGCATACGCTTACATGCTGACAACAGCAGAGCCGCGCTTGGCTTACAACTCCGGCTTGGCCGATGGGCGGGGGGCATGCTTTCGGTGGGACAGATAACTATGGAAAATCATGCCGATCACAACCAGGCCCATGCCCGCCCAAGACCACAGTGACGGCAGTTCCGCTTGCAACCAAACCACTTCCATCAACACGGCAAACAGCACCTCAGCTGATTGCGTCGCTTCGACGGCGGCCAATTGTTGCATATCTCCCTTCACCATATCCGTCGCCTGGAAAAACAGCACCGTGGCCACCACTCCCGAGCACAGCGCTACCAATAACGACTGGAAGAGTTGGCTTTCGCTCGGCGCTCCAACCGTCAACCCGCCATAGATGGACAGCGCCAACCAAAACGGGAGACTCGCCAGCGTCATGCCCAATACCCGCTGATATGCGTCCAATTTCCCTTCGCAAACCTCCATCATTTTCCGATTGCCCAGTGGATAAGCGAATGAGGCCACCAGCACCGGGAGGATTCCCCCGACGATCTCTGTGAGGGAGAGTTGGCGGGCATGCTCCAACTGCATCAGCGCAATCCCTACGACGATCAACATGGAGACACCCAGAGCGAGCCATGGAATCGTTTGGCGGACTTTTCGCACGCCCGTCGGCGTCTGCACCTCCTCCCAAAAGAAGGGCGCCAACAAGGTACCCGATATAATCGTCACCTGCCATGTACCGGCGATCAACCAGCCGGGGCCGTATGCCGCCGCAAAGCACATCGGGGCGTAAAACAAACCAAACCCCACCATGCTCCATCCCAGCCAAGGGAGGGGATGAGCCCGCATATGGGCGAAGAGCGGCTTCACATTTCGACGCAAGCCCACGATCAGGAACAAAAAGGGCACCATAAACCAATATCGCAACGACGCACTCAAAATCCAGCTCCCTCCGGACAATTCCATCGCCCGATTCAACACAAAAGTAAACGCAAAAAAGAATGCCGCGATCACACCTAACAGTATCGGCCGCATCTTGCCATCCTCTCCCATCCAAACAAGGTCGTATTCTATTAAAAACTGAATGGTATGACTCCTTTACACAAAAACATTCTACCACACACCCGTGGTAGAATGCCCTATTAAAAAACATTTATAGAAGAAATTGATATAAGAGGTCTTTAGCTTGACGTTGACGCCGTGGGCAATGGTTGCCGTTTCAAGGCACCATGTAACAAAAACACCAGCCCGAAGCTAGGCATCGTCAACGCCGCCATCAGCAAGAAAGGCAATTGCGGCGACACTGCGTAGGCATATCCGCACAAAATCGTCAATAGCCCCGTGCCAAGCCCCATCGCCAAGGAAGCGTACGCTCCCTGCGCGGAAGGGATATATGCATTGGGTACCCATTGGTTGACGAATCGCATATAAGCAAAATGAGTCAAGCCAAACGTAATTGCATGCAACACTTGCGTGATGATAAACACCGTTGCATCGGGAAACAGGTAAATCGCTCCCCAACGAACGACGGACGACACCGCAGCAATGAAAAACATCACCGCAATCGGCACGTTGGCCATAAACCGGTCAGCAACATAGAAGAACCCGATCTCAGCGACAACTGCCACAATCATGATCAAGCCAATCTGGGAGTTATCAATCCCCAGCTTCTGCAGATAAACGACACCATAGCTGTTATATGCGGCATGTGCCCCTTGCAGCAAAATGCATATCAACAGGCACCAAATGAAAGCACGTGACTTGAATAGCTTGCGCATGGACACGTTGTCCCTGGTGGACGCTTTTGTGGCGAACTGGTTGGACACCCCGACAAAAGAGTGCAGATATACAATGATTAGTCCAATAAACAAAACATATAGGGTGCTAGCATCCCCCAGCCGGGATGTAATCCAGCCCGTCACATACAGGCCGACGATGTATCCCACCGAACCCCACAAACGGCTTCGTCCATAATCAATCTGTTTCTCTTTGGCCAACATGTTGGCGATGGTTTCATTCATCGGCAATAACACCGGATATGTCCAAGCAAACAACACGGTCAGAACCAAGATGGGCACAAAGCCTTGAAATGGAATAAATCCGAGCAAGATGACCGCCGACAAGAAAGGAAGCCATCGCGCCAGCTGAGACAAAGGGGCCACGCGGCATAAGGCTGGATAACCATACAACGTGGACACAGACCGCACAATCAGACTGAGAGAGACAAACCAACCGGCTTCTTCAATCGAAAAGCCTTTCGTCTTAAGCCAAGCTGTCCAATATGGAATAAAGACACCCCAGGTGAAAAAAAACAAATAAAATTGCACTGACATGCCTGCTTGTTTATTCATTCCTCCAACTCCCCAAACAGATAAAGCCGACCCAACATATTGGGTCGGTTGTTTTATATATTATGATCTGTCATCAGACCACATCTGTTATTTTGGTGATACTGAATAATACTCTTCCAAGACAATGCCTCTGCTCTTGATCTCTTGGGCTATTTCCTTGCCAACATAGCGGATGTGCCAAGGTTCGTATCCATAGCCAGTCACATCTTCTTTCCCTTTGGCATAGCGAATGATAAAACCAAATTCGTGCGCATGGTCCGCCAACCAACGCCCTTCCGCAGTTGCGGCAAACGACTCGATCAAACGGAAGCCCACACTGCGGGCCGACACGTCCATCGCCAAGCCAGTTTGGTGCTCGCTATGACCAGGCACAGCGTTATATTTGTCTGTGCTCTCTTTCCCTTTTCTCCTTAACGCCGACTCATAAGTCGCTTGTTGCCTTTCATAAGAACGGTACCCTGATACAGCAACCAGCTCAATCCCTTGTTTTTTTGCTGCGGCAAACAATTGCTCCAGCGCTTGGGCCGCCTCTTTGCGCATCAACTTTTTCTCATCCTTGCCCCATGAAGAAAACGGCACATCGGGCTGTATCAAGTCTGCAGGCTTATACCCCGACGGCAAAGCACGTTGTTTGTTGACCAGTACCGCGAGCGAAGCCGGGTCTGACGGAATCGCAATCACCTGTTTGGCTGGCGGTTTGGACACAGGTTGATCTTCCGGCTTGGCTTGTTTGGTTGCCGTCTCTTTGGAAGGGGTTGGCGTCGAATCGTTAGCAGCCAGTGATCCCCCGCAACCGCCCAAAAGAAGAGCCGCTCCTAACATCAAAGTAGCCAGGTGAATCGATTTTTTTGTCTTGCGCACTCTCTCCCCTCCTACGTAACGCATATTATCTCAATCAATGTAAACCTCTCTTACCTCTCTCTGGAGAACATGGCTAAGGTAGAGCGAAACTCATCTTCCATACCCTTCATGCGCCAAGCGCGTGCATGCGGAAAAATTGGCTCCGCTCATCAACAGCATTAAAAAAAACAATTTCGTTCTAAGCTATTTCAAAACCATCTTATGGACAAAAATAACGAGAGGACCGTGTTTTAACACGTTTCCCCATTCGCTTCTCGTCCATCGACGATCGAGACGACATTTGAAAAACACGACGCAAAACATGCCTGTGATTCTCCAATATAAAATAATAACTTAAAATGAGCAGAGATATAAGGGGCAATCCCCAACGTTAGCAAAATAACCATATCTTCGGAAAAGCGAAAGCTATCTTGTTTGCCCATTGAGATTGTAGAAAGAACTTGAAGCAATCGGAAATATTTGCCACCAACAGCTGGATAAGACCTGGTCCGAACAGGCCCACCCACATTCCGAACAACATGTATCCATTCATCATTTATTTGGTTCATTTCAACATATAAACCCAATAAAACCTTTTTATAACAAATTCATGCTTACGGGACCAAATGCCCATACTTATGAAGAAAGAAAAAATATTTTGTCCACCTGGCATAAACACAATGAAAAAAATATGTTAAAGTAATGGTGTAAACCGCGTCATGACAGCGCTTGCATGCGATTCATTTGTCCATTCACCATGGACAAATGTTTACGAACAAAAGAATACCCGGGACTTTGGAGGGATTTTATCGTGTCAAGCAAGGTATTATCACAATTCTTACAGGAAAATTTACAAGAACTGAAAGAAAAAGGACTTTATAATGTGATCGATCCTCTGGAAAGCGCCAACGGACCTGTGATCAAGATTGATGGACGGGAATTGATCAACCTCTCTTCCAACAACTATTTGGGTCTGGCCACCGATCCGCGGCTTAAAGAAGCGGCCATCAACGCGATCGAAACATACGGGGTCGGTGCTGGTGCCGTTCGGACCATCAATGGTACCCTCCAACTTCACGTCGAGCTGGAAGAAACCCTTGCTGCTTTCAAAAAGACGGAAGCAGCCATTGCCTACCAATCTGGATTCAACTGCAACATGGCAGCGCTTTCAGCTGTAATGGACAAAAACGACGCCATCTTGTCTGACGAGTTGAACCATGCTTCGATCATTGATGGTTGCCGCCTCTCCAAAGCGAAAATCATCCGCTTCAACCACTCCGACATGGATGACCTGCGCCAAAAAGCGAAAGAAGCAAAAGAATCCGGCCTTTACAACAAAATCATGGTCATTACCGACGGTGTCTTTTCTATGGATGGGGATATCGCCAAACTTCCGGAAATCGTGGAGATTGCCGAAGAATACGATCTCATCACCTATGTGGATGACGCACACGGCTCCGGCGTGTTGGGTGGTGGCGCTGGTACAGTCAAACACTTCGGCCTGTCTGACAAAGTGGATTTCCAAATCGGCACCTTGTCCAAAGCAATTGGCGTAGTCGGGGGATATGTGGCTGGGAAACGAGAACTGATCGATTGGCTCAAGGTACGCAGCCGTCCGTTCCTGTTCTCCACTGCCTTGACGCCAGGTGATGTGGCCGCGGCGAAAAAAGCGATTGAAATCCTGATGGACAGCACCGAACTGCAGCAAAAACTGTGGGATAACGCCAATTACCTGAAACAAGGCCTGAAGGAGCTGGGCTTTAACATCGGCGACAGTGAAACACCGATCACGCCTTGCATCATCGGGGGCGAAGTGGAAACGCAGGCATTTAGCAAACGCCTGAACGAAGAAGGTGTTTACGCCAAAGCAATCGTGTTCCCAACCGTACCACGCGGAACCGGACGGGTGCGCAACATGCCTACTGCCGCACACACCAAAGAGATGCTGGATCGCGTCTTGGAGATCTATGCCAAAGTGGGTAAAGAAATGGGAATCATTTAATGGTTTCACAACGCAGCAATCCTTAGCACTTCATTAGATGCAAGTCACCTGATGACAAATCGTTCCATTTGGTTGGAGGAAGACTTATGAAAAGAATCCTTGTTACTGGAGCCTTGGGGCAAATCGGATCAGAACTCGTTATGCGTTTGCGGGAAATCTATGGCGCAAGCCATGTAATCGCCACTGACATCCGGCGGACGGATAGTCCCGTCGTGGAATCGGGCCCCTTTGAAATATTGGATGTCACCGATGCTGAAGCGATGTACGCCGTCGCCAAAAAACGGCAGGTGGACACCATTATCCATCTGGCAGCATTGCTGTCGGCAACCGCCGAAGCCAAACCCCTCTTGGCTTGGAATCTAAACATGGGCGGATTGGTCAACGCCCTCGAAGTAGCCCGCGAGCTGGATTGCCAATTTTTCACCCCCAGCTCAATCGGTGCCTTTGGCCCTTCTACACCCAAAGACAACACTCCGCAGGACACTATTCAGCGTCCTACCACCATGTACGGGGTAAACAAAGTATCGGGCGAATTGTTGTGTGATTATTACTACCATAAATTCGGAGTGGATACCCGTGGCCTCCGTTTCCCGGGATTGATTTCCTATGTGGCTCCCCCCGGCGGCGGCACGACCGATTATGCGGTGGAAATCTATTATGAAGCGATCAAGCAGGGCCGGTACACTTCTTACATCGCACAAGGCACATACATGGACATGATGTATATGCCCGACGCCTTGAACGCCATCATCACCTTGATGGAAGCCGACGCCGCCAAGCTGAAACATCGCAATGCCTTTAATGTGACGGCGATGTCCTTTGAACCGGAAGAGATTGCCGCGGCCATCCGCAAGCATATCCCCTCCTTTACCTTGGACTATGATGTCGATCCAGTGCGCCAAGGAATCGCCGAAAGCTGGCCCAATTCCATCGACGCCACGGCGGCCAAGGAAGAATGGGGTTTCAAAGCCGCTTATGATTTGGAAAAAATGACAGCGGACATGTTGCAAAAGCTGAGTGAAAAACTTACTCCCGCCAACTTGCACCCGTAACGGCAACATCATAAACAACAAAAAACGTCTCCCCATCTATCCGGGGAGACGTTTTTGTTATGATTGCATTCCCAGCGGAATGATATATGCAACCATCATGGCGAAGTGGACACCGGAACCGGCAGAGACAAACAGATGGAAAATCTCATGAAACCCAAATTTTTGGGGAAAGAAATCAAATATCTTGGTGGCATAAATGATAGAGCCGATGGTGTACAACACACCGCCCACGATCATCAGGATGATTGCCCCCAGCGGTAGCACTTTCACCAGTTTGACAAAAGGAATCACCGCGATCCATCCAAGTGTGACATAAAACGCAGTCGACACGTTACGCGGAAGGTGGATGAAGGCAATTTTCAAGACAATACCTATGACGCACATCACCCAGATCACCGTTAACATGACCGTTCTCCACAGTCCGTCCAACCCATGATAAAAAACTGGAGTGTAGGAACCGGCAATCAGCAGGTAAATGGCGCAGTGGTCGATCTTCTTCAGGATCAGTTCCTTCTTTGGTGTCGTTCTCACCCAATGATAAATCGAACTGGCAGCATACAGCAAAATGAGACTAACTCCGTAGATGGTCATAGTGATCAAGGTAGAGATGTTTTCACGGCTCAACAAGATCAGGTATACCAAGCCGACAACCGCCGCCAAACAGGTGACAAAGTGGGTCCAAGTATTGACGGGTTCTTTCATTTTCAACGCATTCCACATATTCACATCTCTCCTTGTAAAGGTCGTGCCTGGCAACTCAGGTTGACGCGTAAAAGCAGCAGAAAAACCATGTTAATGCGCGGCCGCCACTACCAGTCTCTTTTCTTTTGGCGCGCTGACAAGAATCGATAGCCGGAGACGGCCGTTTCCAACGCGAGGCGTCGGGCGGGTGCTTCCCAATCATCCCCCAGCATGGCAGCGATTTGTTCCAGGCGGTAGTACAAGGTTTGCCTGTGGATGAACAAAGATTTGGCCGTCTGCTGTTTTTGCAGGCCAGTTTGAAAGTACACTTCCAAGGTGCGCACCAAGTTCGTCTTGTTTCTGGCGTCGTATTGCAACAATGGGCCCAAGTGAAGGTCGACAAAAGATTGCACTGCCGCCGTGTCCATATGCAAAAACAGTTGCCATGCCCGCAACTTCTCATAATGGATCAGCGTATGCGTACCCATGACGGCGCTCCCTTCCTCCTCATCCTGGAGATCATCCCGAGGCACTTCGTCCATGGACAAAGCCAGACAGGCTTCTTCCCACGCTTTAGCCATCCGGTCAAGATGGTCAAGCCGATGGCTGACCCCCACTTTCCATCGGGTCGTCAAGCGCGGATGGAGTCGACGGAATTGTGCGAACAGCATGTCAAACCCTTTGTCAACACGAGCGATAAAGGGGTCAGCAGCAAATGTTTGCTGTTCGGCGAGGATGATCGCCAAGCGGTTCTCCACCGGAGCCACCCAGACTTTGATCCCTTTCTGCTCAAACACATGTTGCATCATACGGATCAGCTGCACCAAAAACACTCGCCCCAGTCCGCTCTCATCCGCAAACGTCCACTCGTCTTGGCTCAGCGCACACAGCACGCAATTTTTCCGTTTCTCAAACACCCCGAGCAGGCTCGACGGCACCTCGCCCCGCTTGCCGCCTACCAAATCGACCATCCACCGCTTGCCTTCTTCCAGCTCCCACTCTTCGGACAAAAATTGGCGCAAATACTCTTGGGCGATGGCGATCATCACACGATCGATGATCAGGTTCAAATACTCCGTCAGCTTGCGGGTGGTTTTGATGTAAAGTTCGCCGATGTTCACTTCTAACACCGTGATTGGGCGACGAAGCGCGTTCTTCTTCATCGGCGTTTCCGTCTCGGGGTAGATGAACGTCTTGCCCAGATAATCTTCAATCCAGACCACAAAGCCGGTTTCCTTGTGCAGGAGTTGCAGGATTTTTCTCAACCCCTGCGGTTGCAAAGTCAATTGCAAAAATTGGGTCGAGATGCGCTCCAACGACAACAGCTGGTCTTGATGCCGCGCGATCAGCCAAGTGTGGATGTCCTGCGTGATCTCCACGAATGAGACCGGCTCCTCAAAGATGATGATGGGAAACTGGCTTTCATCGGCAAAGCGCTTGACCGCCTCCGGAATGACGACGAATTGGTGTACCATCTCAATCGACAATGCGGCCACTTTGCTTTCAACGAGCTCACGGACATAATCCAGCTTCAGCTCTTTCTCCTCACCTATCCCTACCCCGGTCATCAGCACCAACTCCCCGCCTTTGACATAGGAAGAGCCGTCAAGGATCTCCAGCACATGAACCCAGCGAACGGCGCGGTTCAACCCGCCTTGCCCGGCAATAACCTTTGCCTTTTGAAACAAGGGGCGTTTTAACATTTCTGCTACGGTGAAAGAATCAAGGATATTCATCTTATCTCACCCCCTTGCCACTGATTATTTCCGTCATAAACCCAATAATCCTATTGTAAAGAACTTTGCTGTGAAATGATAGTGATGACTAATAACTCCATCACCTTTTCCCATCGCTTCTCTTATAGCAGAGCCGCACACCAGCAAATCACAAAAAAACAAGAGAGGCGGCATGTTCGCCACCTCTCTTGTTTATCTGCGTGTGGTGTTTTAGGAGTGAATCGGTTTTTATTAATGAACGACGGATTCTTTGCGCAGGACTTCTGCCAACTCTTGGAAAGGCAGTCCATGAGCTTCCGCTACCGCGCGGCAAGTCAACACACCATCCAGCGTGTTTACCCCTTTGGCGAGGGCTTTGTTTTCGGAAACCGCCTGTACTACCCCTTTATTAGCAAGCTGCAATCCGTATGGTACCGTTACGTTGGTCAGGGCCAGCGTGGAAGTACGAGCGACCGATCCCGGGATGTTGGCCACTGCATAATGCAAGACGCCGTGTTTTACATAAGTTGGGTTGCTGTGTGTGGTGATGCGGTCAACCGTTTCAATGGAACCACCTTGGTCGATGGCCACGTCCACGATCACCGATCCTTCTTCCATGCTTTTCACCATGTCTTCCGTCACCAACCGCGGTGCGCGCGCACCAGGGATCAGCACGGCGCCGATCAGCAGATCCGCTTTTTTGACTGCATTGGCCAAGTTGTAAGAATTGGACATCAATGTTTTAACCCGTCCTTGGAACAGATCGTCCAATTGGCGCAGACGATCGGCGCTGATGTCGAAAATGGTTACACTTGCGCCAAGGCCCACTGCCATTTTTGCGGCGTTTGTACCTACAATACCGCCACCGACAATCACGACTTCCGCAGGCAACACGCCGGGCACGCCACCGAGCAGAACCCCTTTGCCGCCTTTCGCTTTCTCCAGGAATTGGGCACCGATTTGGATCGACATCCGTCCTGCCACTTCACTCATCGGAGTCAACAGTGGCAATGAACCGTTGTCCAGTTGGATCGTTTCATAAGCGATCGCCGCCACTTTGTTGTCGATCAGCGCTTTCGTCAACTCCGGTTCCGCCGCCAGGTGCAGGTATGTGTAAAGAATGAGGCCTTCACGGAAATAACCGTACTCTTCCTTCAACGGCTCTTTCACTTTCATCACCATATCGGCCGACCATGCCTCTTTGGCGCTGGAAACGATTTTCGCACCCGCTTCCTTGTACGCTTCATCACTGAATCCGCTTCCCAGACCAGCGCCTGTTTCCACCCACACTTCATGCCCTTGGCCGATAAAGGCTGCTACGCCGCCCGGGGTCAAACCAACCCGGTTTTCGTTGTTTTTTATTTCTTTAGGTACACCAATGATCATCGCCATCACCTTTACATTCAGTATGATAAAATAAAGTATAAAACCAAAGGAAAACGATTACATTAGACAACATGTATAAACTCAAGCCGTTTTCCTTCAACATCCTGCCAACGTCACCCATTTGATGCGCAAACCTGCTATGATAGAGTTGGTTTATTCATATCAACCAATGTCCATTCCATTTTCAGCAATGCATCCGGCGCTGTCCGGATGGGACTAGGGCGTGTCTGATGGAAAAGGTTTTTGCACCGCTTCTTCCCACTAACTTGATCTGCCAGACACACCCTAACCAGTGGCCGCGCTTGGAATGGGCATCGACTATCGTAACACGCACCATAGGTCATAATCATCGTTGTTACGCATCTTAGGAGGAGACCTACATGAAGGTACTAGGTGTTGTCTTTAAAGATCGGATTGATCTAAAACTCTTTTTCGTCGTCATGGAAAACCAAGTTCATCTGGAAGTGTGGGACATTCTACACAATTATCACTTTGAAGCGTTGGATGTCTGCCATCCTCTGCATGAACCCCTGACATTTGATCTAATGCATCAGATGTTGCAGGACATGTCTCACAAATTCGATGAACTTTATCCCGACTATCTCGAAAAATTGACGGCGTTATAGTAGTAGCGAGAATAAGAGAGGCTAGCTTTTGGGGTGAAGAGCGAGGGGCGGGTACCAAACCCATTTCCCAGCCGCTCACGGAAAGGTTATCCATCAAAAAACCGGCCCACAGACAAACGTCCGAAAGCCGGTCAGTAAAACGGAATCTTATTTTTTGAACATCGACTTCAACACAAACGCGACATTGGCCGGACGCTCGGCCAAGCGGCGCATGAAGTAGCCGTACCAATCGTTGCCATAAGGCACATACACCCGCATCGTGTATCCTTCTCTAGCGAGTTCCAGCTGTCTTTGCACCCGGATGCCATACAGCATTTGGAATTCAAACTGCGAGAAGGGGATATGGTGCTCTTTCACAAACTTTTTGACGTGTTCAATCACGTTATCATCATGTGTGGCGATGGCTGCGTAGTTCCCGTAAAGAAGGTGTTTCTCGATGATCTTGATGAAATTGCGGTCCACATCTTCTTTGGCCGGGAAAGCCACTTCTGGCGATTCTTTGTACGCACCTTTCACCAAGCGCAGGTTTGGCTTGAACTTGTTCAACTCATCGATATCCTGCTCTACTTTGTACAGATATGCTTGCACGACCAAGCCTACGGTTTCACCGTATTCTTCCCGCAACTCACTAAAAATGTCCATGGTGATTTGATTGTGTTCGTAATCTTCCATGTCGATCCGCACAAAGTTGTTGAGGCGTTTGGCGCAATCAAGAATGCGGCGCATGTTTTTCATGCACAGTTCTTTCGAAATGTCCAAACCCAACTGCGTCATTTTTAATGACAGATTGGACTTTACACCCGCTTCTGCAATCGCTTCCAAAGTACGGATGCAATAATCAGCCGATTCGATTGCTTCTTCTTCACTAAATACGAATTCGCCTAAATGGTCCAACGTCGCAACAATGCCTTTTTCATTCAGCTCTTTGACTGTGGAGATCGCCGCTTTGATGGTTTCACCGGCCACGAATCGGTTCGCCCCAAACCGAAGCCCCCATTTTTTAGCCGCTTTATTGGCTACTTTGTTTTTTGACAAGAATAAAAACATATCCCGCATCAATTGTTCCATCATAATCTCCCCTTGTGCCTTTCCTGTTTTAGTAATAAACAATCTAGCAAAAATCATACCAACTTATTTTCACAGGATTTGGCGGCCATTTATTCACTAAATGTACACAAAGGTGTTCAATCACTTGCACATCTATGTTTAATCGATTACACTTTTGTTCATGATTATCAACCCGGCACTGGGTAGGAGGAAACGCCATTGTTAC
Source organism: Laceyella sacchari (assembly GCF_024927925.1). NCBI lineage: Bacteria > Bacillati > Bacillota > Bacilli > Caryophanales > Thermoactinomycetaceae > Laceyella > Laceyella sacchari. The sequence goes on along the minus strand of NZ_CP103866.1, from coordinate 825,428 downwards.
ACGCGGAAACGATTTTAAACACCTTGTTGGACATGGTCAGCGAAGCGATCACCATTGTCGACACAGACGGGACGGTGCTTCACTGGAACAAAGCCGCAGAACAGCTGTATGACATTCCCGCGGCAAAGATCGTCGGCAAAAACATATCGGACTTCAGCTGGAATTCCCTCATGATTTCACGCATGTTGGAAGAAGGGCAACCAATTCAGGAGGCCTACCATGAACCACGCCCCGGCGTGTACGTCTTGGTGAACACATCCCCTATTTTCCGAAACGGCACCATGATCGGAGCCATTTCTTGCGAACAGGATGTGACCAAATTGGTCCGCTTGGGGAATGAATTGTTTTCCACCACTTCCCAGCTCCACACTCTGGAAGAAAAAATCAGCCAACTGGCCTCTGCCCCGGACCCTTTCCACCGCATCAAAGGAAACGGCCCGGCCATTTTGCAAGCGGTGCAAGTGGCTCGCCGCGTCGCACCAACCGACGCGACCGTGCTCATCACCGGCGAATCGGGGGTCGGCAAAGAGTTGTTCGCCCATGCCATTCATCATGGTAGCCAACGGGCCAAACACCCCTTTGTCGCCATCAATTGCGGAGCGATCCCGGCTTCCCTATTTGAAAGCGAGCTGTTCGGCTACCAGGGGGGCGCCTTCACAGGCGCGGATCGAACAGGAAAAGCGGGCAAGCTGGAGTTGGCACATAAAGGAACCCTGTTTTTGGATGAGATCGGCGAACTTCCCTTGGATATGCAAGTAAAATTGTTGCGCGTGTTACAAGAGAAACAATTTTACCGCGTGGGAGGAACCGAACCCGTCAAAGTGGACATCCGCATCATCGCCGCCACCAACCGGAATTTGGAAGAGCGCGTCAACGCGGGCGCTTTTCGTGAAGATCTCTTCTACCGCCTCAATGTGGTGTCAATCGAAGTGCCTCCCCTCCGCGATCGGATCGAGGACATTCCCGAATTAATCCAATTGTTCGCCAGGGAAATCGCTGTGCAATACGGCAAGCCCAATCCTGAATTCAGCCCGGAAGTACTGGTTACCTTAATGAACTACAATTGGCCCGGAAATATCCGTGAGCTTCGTAACATCATCGAACGGCTGGTAATCCTGACCGAAGATGGACCGATCAGCCGTGAGCATTTGCCAACCGCCGTGCAAGTACCCCGTCTCCATGCTGAAGCACCACTCCCCCCTACTCTCCCCAGCGGCATGGGGGAAGAAATCTCCGAATATCACGCGATACAAAATGCACTACGCACCACTTATGGGAACAAAGCGGCTGCCGCCAAGTTGTTAGGCATCTCCCGGGGAACGCTCTACAACAAAATGAAAAAGTACGGGTTGCGATGAGGCTTGTCCATCACCACACAACAACCAGCCGCCCGCTTCATTCCGGACGGCTGGTTGCCTTTTGTCAAAATGAAAGAGACATATCCATAGAAATATCGAATATATAGAAAGAAATATCGGTGCTTAGAGGTGAGTTCACTTTCATGATCCGATCGACCAACGAAAGGCGCCAGTCAGGGCAGGCCAGTTGGACTGCTGAATTTGCCGCTTGGTTCCGCGCATTGGAAAAAAGCTTCCCTAAAGAGCGCCGTCTGTTTGAAGACCCTTTTGCTGTGCGGTTTATTTGCACCCCTTTGCAAGCGGCCACCCAGTTTGCCCGCCTACCCTTCATTGGCAGAATTGTGCCGATGTTGCTGGATCGCTTTGGCCCCGGTGCTCGAACCTCAGGGGTGGCTCGCACCCGCTTGATTGATGATCACCTGACCCATGCCTTGGAACAGGGCATAAACCAAGTGGTGATCTTAGGATCTGGCTTCGATAGCCGTGCTTACCGCATCCCGCGCATGCGAAACGTGCGGGTGTTTGAAGTGGATCAACCGCACACGCTCTCCGCCAAGCGAAAAAAGCTGGCCGGCTTGCTCGGCCAATTGCCCACAAGCGTGACGTTTGTCGAAACCGACCTCAATGTGCAGCAATTGGAACGAACCTTGAGCGCCGCCGGCTTCGATCCATCCCAACCCGCTTTTTTTATCTGGGAAGGCGTGACCCAATACCTGACTGAACAAGCGGTTGACAGCACTCTGCGCTTTATCAGCACCACCGCGCCCGGCAGTTTTCTGCTGTTCACCTATGTGCACCAACACGCCATCAAGCAGTTGGCAGCAGACAAAAAAACACGGCGCATCCACCGGTTGTTGGAACGTATCGGGGAACCGTGGACATTTGGGATGCTTCCCGAACAGTTGCCTGCTTATCTGGAGGCACGCGGATTGGTTTTGGTAGAGGATGTCAATGCCGTCACCTACCGGCGGAGATATCTAAACCCCGAAGGCCCCCATCTGGCGGGTTACCCGTTTTACCGCGCTGCCTTGGTACAAGTGAAGCAACGGGAAGCAGAGCCGCAGATCCGTTTTTTCCGCACCTATTTCTCTTAGCTCCACGCACCCGGCATCACCCTTATCACTTCCACCTCCGCCTGCGCCAATCTCTCCTGCCACTCCTCGGGCACATCGTCGGCAATCAGGACATCGATTTGTTCCAACGGGCACACTTTGAAAAATAGTTTTTTGTTAAACTTGGTGCGATCCACCAACACAATCACTTGTTCTGACTGAGCAATCATTTGCCGCACCACTTGCCCATCATCTTCACTCGGAAAATAAATGCCGTCCTCGGCCACTCCGCCCCCTCCCATAAAACACTTGTTAACATGGTATTCCTGCAACTTTTTTACCGTGCCCACCCCGTACAAATAGCGGCTGTGCGCATGGAACACTCCCCCGAGCAAATGAACGGTCACTCGCTCTTTCGTCGATAGAATATCGGCGATGTCAATGGAATTGGTCACCACGGTCACCTCTTCCGCCTGCAACGCTTGAGCGGCGTGTTGCACGGTGGTGGAGGTATCCATCAGCACCACATCCCCATCTTTGATGTGGCGGGCCGCCTCTGCCCCGATCCTACTCTTCATTTCACTCTTCAAATCGAGCCGTTTCTTGTAGCTTTCGATCTCCTTTTGCAACACGGGTAATACTGCTCCACCCCGTGTCCGGATGATGGCGTTTTGTTCGCTTAATTTCACCAAATCGCGGCGGGCCGTATCGCGTGATACACCAAACCGTTCACAAATCTCCTGCACACTCATGCGCTGATGTTCTTTGAGATACCGCATGATGGCGACCAATCTTTCTTCTTGGTACATGAAATCCTCCCGCTCGATCAGTATTCTTACGTAAATATAAGCATATTTAAGTTATATGGTCAAATATATTATAATTTCACTTACAATTACTTATACAGCGTTTTGCTTGACCGCTTCCGCTCGGGGTATAGTGGTACAAAGAGAGAGACGGAAATTGATGAACGGGGCGATAGCGTTACTCCAGCATGCGGGAGGCGTGATATCGCCGCCGTTCATCCCTATGTCATCTGCTGTGGCGCCTGACTTATTGCGCGTTCAGCGGATTTTTTATTGAGTCTTGATCAACCGCGCCAATTCAGCATAAATGGCCACGATCTCATCCAACTTCATGCGGACCAACCCGCTGGAAGAAGGGGCCACAAACTCCTACACCCCTGGAATGACGGATGATTCCTGCAATCCCCATGCGGCGCTTTTCTTGCCGCTATATTGGAGGTACACGCCTTTGCCCACGAAGCAGACCACTCGAGGGCGCCAGTCCGCAATCTTCTGCATCAGCCGAAGTCGCCCGACACGGTATTCCTCTTTCGTAATCTGGTCCGCCCGCTGGGTCGGACGCTCAACGATGTTGGTAAAGCCATAACCCAGCTTTAACAACTCCCTGTCTTCTTCCGCACGGTACAACCGCGGGGTTAATCCCGACAAGTGTAAGATTTTCCAAAATCGGTTGTGCGGATTCGCATAATGATGCCCGGTTTCCCCCGATTTAAGACTGGGGTTGAATCCGACGAACAAAATATCCAAATTGGGAGCCAAGTGGTCAGGAATAGCGGTTGGCAATCCCGCTCACCTCCGTTAGCGTGGTTCTTCGCGCTTGGCTCAGCTGTTTAGCGAACTGGCTCCCGCGCGCACTCATATTATGGCATAACCGTCAGTCACCGACAAAAACCCCGCCGCGGCGCAAAGGAAAGGTGATACACCGAAACGAACCACCCGATTTCGTAATTTCCGTGATGTCGATTTCATACACTTCCAACCCTGCTTTCCCCAACTCTTCATTGACACGTCTGTTTTGCGGCAAGCTGATGATACGTCCCTCACCTAGCGACAGCACATTGGTCGCCAGCCGAAACTGCTCTTCTTCAGTCACCTCGATCAATCGATAAAACCGGCGCAACGTTGCCAAGGACTCGATATCAAAGGCATCCACATACACCAATGCCACCCCAGGTGCAACCACATTCAAAATGCAGTCCAAATGCAGATACCGTGGTCGCACGGCAATAGTCGAAACCTGGTGGTGGGGAAACCATGCCTGCAACTCGTCCACCACCTCAGGGGACGTGCGATTGCCAACGCCAACCCAGATCTGGTGGCCGTCTATCATAATGTCTCCCCCTTCCAAGCTTCCACTCTGTACTTTGGTAAATGGGATGGCTTGTTTGCGAAGCCAAGCTTCTAACGCTTTCTCCTCCCCCCGCCGAATGGATTGCTCCATCCTTGACAAAATAAGGCGATTTCCAATCACCACGCCGATATCCCGAGTAAACACTTGTTCAGGAAGGGTGGGTACAGGCGACAACAACTCCACCCGGATGGACATATTAACCAAAAATTCAATAAATTCGTTAAATTGTTCGGTTGCCCGCGCCACATCAATGTTTTCCCGGAAATAATGTTGTTGCGTATGATTGATCACTTCTTTAATGGACATATAAGCAGGCGGACACATCAGCACCTCCTGCAATCGGTCATACTCGCTTTCACAATATACAGACCGCTCGATAAAATCACCCTCACGTTGTCTGCTTTTTGTGGTCGCCATCGGCGGTGTTCACTCCTTTCCGCTTCTTTGAACAGCCAACCATCCATCCCACCTGCCGCTCGCTTAACAGACGCACAACCGCATCGGCTGAACCTCTGTACTAGGTTCAGTTCCCACTTCATTTGCCTTTCAAACAGCCTGTCCCGTGTGATAGGCAAGGAGTGGTGCCCATGCGCAAAACAGCCCTTGCGCCGATATCGATACCAAACGCAAGGGCTGTGTTGGTCAGACGTTCAAACGGTAACCGGCCCCCCACACGGTTTCAATCAACTGCGGGCGGGAAGGGTTGGCTTCAATTTTTTCACGCAATCGGTGCACGTGCACCGTCACGGTGGACAGATCAGCAGTCGCATCCACGCCCCACAGCCGATCAAACAAATTTTCTTTGCTAAACACCTGGTTGGGATGGTTGGCAAAGAAGCACAACAGCTCAAATTCTTTACTCGTCAGAAACACTTCCCGCCCCCTGACATGGACGCGGTGTGAGGATTGGTTGATGACCACATCGTGCAGGTGAATCTCCTGCTGCTGTTCTTCCCGTTTTGCCAAAAGGCGTTCATAACGCGCCAGATGCGCTTTCACCCTGGCGACAAACTCACCGGGGCTAAACGGCTTGGTAATATAATCGTCGGCACCGAGGCTGAACCCTTTAATCTTGTCGATATCCTCATTGCGAGCGGTCACCAACAAGATGCAAACGTCTTTTTCCGCTCGAATCCGACGGCACACTTCAAATCCGTCAATGTTGGGCAACATCAAATCCAGCACGATCAAGTCATAATCGGCGCGTAGTGCGGCCTGCAACCCCTTGTGCCCCGAATGCTCCACCTCCACCTGAAAGCCGTTCACCTCTAAATAATCTTTTTGCAATTGCGCAATGCTGGTGTCATCTTCAATGATTAACACTCGTTTCACCATGTTCACCTGCCATCGGTAGGGTGAAGAAAATGCTTGTTCCCTTGGATTTTTCACTCACAGCCCAAATCCGCCCGCCATGCCCCTCCACGATCTGTTTGGCGATCGCCAATCCCAATCCGCTCCCCCCTGTCTGGGAGCTACGGGAAGGCTCAGCACGATAAAAGCGTTCAAACACCCGAGACAGACTAGGCAGCTCGATGCCCGCGCCATTGTCCTTCATTTCAATGGTCGCCTTGCCGTCACCACAAGTGACGTTGATGGCCAACCACTTCTCTTCTTTGTCCCCGTACTTCACACTGTTGTCCAGCACATTGCCCAACACCCGGGCTAGTTTTTCCGGATCGGCCCACACGTAGATGGGTTCCGACGGCCAGTCATGGCGCACCACAAACCCCGCTTTGACCAAATCAACCGCCCGTTCTTCCAGCACATCCCGCAAATACGCTTGCAGATGAATCGATTGAAACGAAAACGGAGCTTGCTTCAAATCCAATTTGGAGAACAACGCCAATTCATCAATCATGCGATCCATGTAGCGCGCCTTGGAGGCAATCGTCGCCAAATATTGTTCCACTTTGTCAGGCGAATTGGCCACTCCGTCTCGAATGCCTTCCACATAGCCGATGATGGAGGTGATGGGGGTTTTCAAATCGTGAGAAATGGACGAAACCATTTCCTTACGGCTTTGCTCAGTCTGCACTTGTTGTTCGACTGAATCTTTGAGTTTGGATCTCATCTCTTCAAAAACGCTGGCCACCCTGCCAATCTCGTCCCGGGCCATGGGCGCGATGCGAAAGTCCAATTCCCCTTCCTTGATCCGGTTGGTAGCCTGCTCCAAATGATTGAGCGGACGGATGACACTGCGGGAAACCAGGTAATACACATACCCATTGCTACCGACAAACAAAATCAGCAACATCACCAAAAAGAATGGCAGGCATTTGCGAACCAATTCGGTGAAAGGATTAACCTTTTTCAGTAGATACAAACTGCCATCGCCTTGATCAGGACAATCATAATCAAATTTGATAAATGAATAATATTGCCCGTTCACTTCCAAGGTATCGCGCACCTTAAGATTGGCCGGTTCGTATGGCGGCAAGACCTGGGCGACCTGTTTGTCTTTCAATGTGGGCGACTGATACAAAACGGTTTGCCCTTTGCGTACAACCAAAGCCATCTTCACCGAAGCCAGCCGCTCTTTCTCCAGATTGTGCCATACCTGCTTTTTTTCGAGCAGATCCGGCTGTTTCTTGGCCATGTATTTTAAGTCAAGATATAGATTTTCCTCTTGGGCGCTGAGCGGTTTTTGCGCGATGTAGTGGGTGTAAAAATGGCTTACACCGGTGATGTCCCCGGCCAGCGCCACCATGCTCACCAAGATGCCGGACACGAGTAGTACCAGGGAAAGGATGAATATGGATGTGAAAGTGAGCAAAAACCGGAGGCGCAGTGAGGTGTTCTTCAACTTCCCCTTCCCCCTTTTGCGACGGACAAGGTCTTTTTCCGCGACTTGGTTATTTCCCTGCCATCATACCCGCGCATGGATAAAAAACAACAGAAAAAATTGTACAAATGCCAATATCATTGTGACGAATTGATGAACAAACGCAATGACCAGATGGTACGTCCCTGTCACGTAACCATCGGCTTCATTGACTATCCCAAATCGAATCTCTAAAATAGCCAATGAGAGTATTCGTGTTAGTCGGAAGCTGAGCCAAGCGCATACATCAACCAAAATGACGCATGACCAAGCGAACCCCTGCCACAGCCTAGCTGCCAGGGAGTCGCTTTCGTCTACAAATTTATTCTTATATCGCACGCACAGATTGGTGGGAAGTAAAATGAAAGTGAAAACAGACAAATACACCCCCTGGATTGTCGGCATTACCATCCTGCTCAATTCCGTCATTGCCCTGCTTTTTTTTATGCCTAAGTATGAAGGGCTCTCCCATTTGGATTTGACGTTTTTGCCCGCGCTTAACGCCGTCTTCAACAGCTTCACCACGTTGTTTCTGTTGGGGGCGCTGATCTTCATCAAACGGAAAAACATCACCATGCATCGTCGCTTCATCTTCGCGGCGTTCACCAGCACTTTCTTGTTTTTGATCACTTATGTGTTTTATCATCTCAACGCCGAATCAACCCCCTTTGGCGGCGAAGGCGTAATCAAGGTGATCTATTACATCGTGCTGATCAGCCATATCGTGCTGGCCGCGCCAACCGTGTTCTTGGCACTGTACACAGCGGTGTTCGGTTATAAGATGGATGTAGAAAAACACCGCAAAATCGCCCGCTACACCATGCCGATTTGGTTATATGTGAGCATCACCGGCGTGCTCGTCTATCTGATGATCTCTCCATATTATTGATGCAAACAAGCCCGCCTTCCCATCTCGTCAGAAGGCGGGCTTTCCTTATTCCATCCCTGTCGGCACAACCCACTGTGCCACGTCATCCCAAACGCGCTCCGGAGACGGCCCCACAGCCAAGGCGATATGCCCATCGGGGCGGATCAACAGTGCACCCCCTTGCTCCAGACCAGCCATGGCGTGGATCACGCCTCCGCCATCGTGTACGGTGCATGAGCTTGAGCCATCCCAGCCAATCACCTGCACACGAATCTTGTCCCCATAGCGGTCCACTATGTTTCTCTTCAATTCCCCCCACTGCTTCACCAGTACATCTCCCGATTGATTCCCTTGAAACAAGAGAAGAGTGTGACCGGTATCATGCAAGAGATCCCAGAGGCGTACCTGCACACCATTCGCATTCAGCCACCCGGCAGGCAAGCGATCTCCGGCTCTCAGGCTGCCTTCACTTCGGCCTGGCCGTTGGTCGCGTACGATCGGACTGTTTCGGTAAGAGTGGGAAAGTTGCGCCAGCCCGTTTGCCATCTTCTCTTGCCGCTTTCGACTGGCAGCTACAAGCGGTACCAACCGGTCGCGTATCCCCCTGGCCACGGGGTTTTGAATAAGCATCGCGCGCGTCGCCAAGGCCGTCAACTGCACAATCCGTTTGCCGATCGGCTCCCGCTCCGCCTCATAACTGTCCAATAATGACGCTGGTGCCTCTTTTTTCACCACCATCGCCAGTTTCCAAGCCAAATTAAAGGCGTCTTGGATGCCTGTATTCATCCCTTGCCCACCGATCGGCGAGTGGATGTGGGCCGCATCTCCAGCCAAAAACACCCGTCCTTGGCGATAATGTTTCGTTTTCCGTTGATTGATACTAAACCGCGACAGCCATGTGGGTTCAAATACCCGCGCCCGCCCGAGGCCACATCGCGCTAAAGCATGTTCCACCTCCGACAAAGTCACCTCTTCCTCCGCTGATGGCAGGTCGAACACCAGGCGGTACCGACTCTCCTCTCGCATCGGGAAAATGCCGACAAATCCCCCTTTTACCCAAAAGGCATGTAATTCATCCCGGGGCAGATCAACATCCAGACCAACATCGGCCAAGGCAAACCGGCGCGCGAAAGCACGCCCATCAAACGACATACCTAACTGGTGGCGCACCGTACTATGCGCACCATCACAACCAATCACCCAATTGGCGATCACTCGCTCCTCCTTACCGTTTCCCGATCGCAACGTGACCTCCACATGCTCTCCTTCCGCGGCCAACGACACCAGTTCAACTCCGCGCTCTACCCTCGTTCCCCACCGAGCCAATCGCTCCAACAGTGCAATTTCTGTCACCGACTGCGGCACAATCAACAGAAACGGGTATTCACTGTGAAAAAGCGGCGCCAACTCCAGATGAACAAGGCGTTTTTCCCGACTAAACAGATTTACCCCTCTCACTTTGTTCCCTTGATCCACAAGCGATTGGCTTATGCCAAACTTCTCAAGTATCTCCAATGTCCTGGGCACCACACCCAGCGCTTTGGAATGAATGGACGGCGTCAGGGCGCGATCAATGATCCGGCAGTGCACCCCTTGCCGAGCCAGTTCATTGGCTAACGTCAAACCAGTAGGGCCAGCGCCGACAACCAGTACCTCGGTGACATGTGCAGATACCGCTTCTGCCATTCCCCTCATCCTCTCTTTGGGTGAAAATAAATCAGACGGTAGCGCTCTTTCCCTTTAGACAGATTCCACCGCCATCGCTTTCATCGCCAAATCGACAACCGCTTCGATCTGTTGCGGTGATGGGGCCTGTGGCTGAGTAGCAGGCGTAAACAGCCCATCAAGCAACACATACGTAAGTAAGGGACCGACGAACATCCGCGCCGCACTCTCAGCATCAGGAAATTGGGCCAAGCCCCGCTCCTGCGCTTGCCGCATCAAACTAGAAACCCGCTTCAACATCTGCTCAGGTACCGTGGTTCGAAACAGTTGGCCCAATCGTGGAAACCGTGGGGATTCGGAAATGATTACCCGCACCAGCGCCAAATACTCAACCTGCATCAGACTGGTCACCACTGCTTCGGCGATCTGTTTCAATGCTTCCCGAAGTTGCGTACGATCCGCCAATGGCTCTGGCAGCGCAAAGAATCGCTCCTGCGCCAGATTTTGAATAAGTTGCTCTAACACATCGACGAGCAATGCCTCTTTGCCGTCATAATAACCGTATAGCGTCTGCTTAGAGACACCCGCTTCTCTGCTGACGGCATCCATGCTTGTAGCAGCAAAGCCTGACTCCAAAAACAGCTTTTTGGCCGCTTCACAAATCTGCTTTTTCTTTGCTTGGGCGCGCGGACTGAGTGGACGTTCCATGAGGCACCTCCAATCAAACTAGACTGTACAGTTTTATTATACAATAATTCCAAACATTGCACACATTTATCACAACATCCGCAACCGCATCATTGACAACGATCTGTTTACGTAATAAAATATTTTTACGTAATACAATTGTTTTGAGATGGTGGTCATTTTGAAACAACCAATTCGCGAAACCTATGTAGTTGAATCTCCTGAGCAAGCCTCCGCTCTGATGAACCCACTGCGAGCCGAAATCCTGTCTCATCTGAAGGAACCTGCATCCGCGACAGAGGTGGCAAAGCTTCTCCGCGAAACGCCACAACGCATCAATTATCACTTGAAAGCACTGGAAAAAGTCGGGTTGGTTCAACGCATGGGCACCCGGCAGGTGCGCAATTTGGTGGAAGTGCTTTATCAAAGCATAGCCCGCACCTTTATATTGTCCGAAGCATTGTCCTATGGAAAAAACACCCTAAAAAAAATGAAAGACCAAAGTTCCCTGCTTCATTTGATCCACACTTCGGAGCGCATCAAAAAAGATGCTTTGGCCTTGATGGAGCAAGTTGACCAAGATGAAACCGTCCCCAGCGCCTCCATGCACATGCAAGTCTATTTGCAAGACGAAGCGGAACGGCAACAGTTTGTGCAAGATTATGTGGAGCTGGTCAAGCAATTGATCAGCAAATACCAGACCAAAGCGTCGGGTTCCCACCCTTACCAAGTGTTGCTGGCGGTGTACCCCGACCTTGACCCCGGGAGTGATAAAAGTGAATAAAACACAGGAGCAAACATCTCCGCGCCAAGCGGAAGAAAAGAGTGACGCAACCATCGTTTGGGAATCTCGCGCAACCGGCACCAACGGGCAACAAGTCGTCCCCTTTCCTATCCAAAGAGAAGTGCTCCACGAAGAGCGGACCATTCGGCAAGCAGATGCAGTCGCTACCATCCGCATCATCTCTTCTGGGTTTGGGGGCGTGCATACTTCCGCCTCCCCCCGCGCGATGCTGTCCGCAGCTTAAAGCGCCCCTGTACCGACAAACTCCGCATGGATATCATTCCATGCCATCCCCATGCTTAGAAAGGCGGAAAAATCATGCACATTCCATATGTGGTTGAACAGACGAAAGTGGGAGAGCGGTCTTATGACATTTATTCACGGATGTTAAAAGACCGGATTGTATTCATCGGTTCAGTCATTGATGATGCATTGGCCAATGCCGTCATTGCCCAGTTGCTGTTTCTAGCCGCCGAAGACCCCGACAAAGACATCCATATGTATATCAACTCCCCCGGCGGTTCCGTCTCAGCCGGCCTCGCTATCTATGACACAATGCAATACATCAAACCGGATGTATCCACCATCGCCATCGGATTCGCCGCCTCAATGGGCTCAACCATTTTGGTCGGCGGGGCACCGGGGAAACGGATGGCTTTGCCCCACACCGAAATCATGATCCACCAGCCTTGGGTGCAACAAATTCAAGGGCCAGCATCAGACATTGAAATTCGGGCCAAACACATCTTGCACAGTCGGGCTGTGCTCAACGGAATTTATGCCGAGCGTTGCGGCAAGACACTTGAAGAAATCGAACGGGATACCGATCGCGACAACTACATGACCGCAGATGAAGCCTTGCAGTATGGAATCATTGACAAAGTGATTCAACCAGGGAGCATGAAGTCGGCTTGATCCTGCGCAACCAAAAAACCCTACGGTCACCTATGCCGCAGGGTTTTTCTCTTCGTTGCCCCCAAAAGCCACATCGTCTCGTCCCGTCCTCAATTTGCGGATAGGATGGGAGCGACGTCACCAACCACATTTGGCGCCTGCCCAGCTTTCTCTCCCATCAGCAATGCACTGGCAGAAGCCTCACAGAGATACACTTTCTCCGTGTAACAGCGCAAATGCGAACGCCAATGAGCCAAAGCATGCTCCCAAGCGCGCTTCGCAAATGGATCATCGGCCATGAGCGCAAGTGGAATACATAAGTTCAGCAGGCGCCCTTCGATCAAGAAGCGGGTAACCCCGGCCGGATACACTTCTTTACGCATCACCGTTTTCATCACGTCTTCCAGATCACAGACGGCATGCCGTATGCAAACCATCTTTTCATCTGGATACACCCCTGTCCCGTAAGGCAAACGGATCACTTTAAACCGGCGGCTGTAGTTTTCCACCAAGCTCCGCCACAGGGACAAACGCTTCCCCGCCGCATTCTCACCCGCAGGCAACAGCAGGGCATAAGGCTTGCGCTGGCGAATCAGCGTGACCACCACTTCCTCGTTGGCCGCTTCCATTTCCGGCACGCATCGCACCTTGGCCTCGTTCATCCAGTCATCAAGCCACTCTCCGTCAGGTACCACATGATCCCATGCGGAAAGGGAAAGATGTTCCCGCTCGATGATTTGCACCGGTGCATAAACACAACCGAGACGGCGCAACGAAGCCAAGCGGTGTGCCCCGTCCAAGACCAGGTATCCCCCGTCCATCGGAGTGGCCAGAATAGGATGGCGCAGCATCCCTTCTTGGCGGATGCTGTCGCATGTCTTTTGCAATCGCCCCGGTTCATGTGCTTCATGAAGATGCAAATTCTGGATAGGAATGCGCTCTAACGCGGCTATGATGTCCATGCTTCCCCCACCTTTCCCGTCACGCTCCACTCGTTCTCTGACGGACGAACCCAGACATGAGCGGGATGGGGATGGCTGAGGAAATCGTGGTGGGAAATCGACCAACTATAAGCACCCGTATATTGAAATGCGATCCAATCCCCAATCCGGATGCGGCTCACTGGCACTTTTCTGGCCATCACATCTTTAGGCGTACACAATTGGCCTACCACCGTCACATCCACCGCTTCCCACTCCTTTCTGGCAAATGGGTATGCCCACTGTTCCACTGGCACGATCTCAAAGGGATGATTATGCTGCCAGGACGAAGGCAAACGGAAGTGATGCGTCCCCCCGCGGACGACAGCGTAACGTTCGCCATGGTTTTCTTTCAAATCCAGCACTTCAGTCACATAACAACCACAGGAAGCCGTCAAAAACCGCCCGCACTCAAACATCAACTTCCAATTTCCAGGCACTTCGCGCTCTACGATCTCTGCCAATAGCGACGCGAACAAAGACCAATCGAATTGCTCTTCCAACGCTTGGTAGTTGACCCCGATGCCGCCACCCACATTCAACCTCGTGATCTCCAGTCCGTATTCGCCTGCCCACTGTTTGGCCTTTTGCACATAGATGCGCAACAGGGAGATATGATTCGATTCATGCAAGTGATTGGAGATGGAATGGAAGTGAAACCCTTCCAGCCGCACATGCTTACACCGGGCCAACTGTTTCATGATCTCCGGCACTTCACGCTCATTGATCCCAAACTGGGTAGGGCGGCCAGCCATATGCAATGTGGCCGCGTCTGGAAACGGGCCCGCCAAGTTGATCCGTAATAAGATAGACACGGTCGCATCTATCTGTCCCGCCAGATGATCCAAACGCATCAGCTCATGCATGCTCTCCACATGGATCAACTTCACGCCAGCTTGTATCGCCTCCACCAACTCTGCATCCGTCTTGCCCGGCCCGCCGAAGATGATTGGAATCTGGCTGTCCACTTGTCGTGCCTTTTTCACTTCACCAGCCGATGCTACTTCAAACCCCCGTACCAATGGCGCCAACTCCTCCAAAATAGGGCGTTCGGAATTGGCTTTCATCGCATAATACATCTCACATCGTTCAGGGAGTTGGGATACCACCCCGCTCACATGCGCCCGCAAACGATCCAAGTCATACACATAGGCGCACACCGGTTGGCCGCTGGTCTCTTTCAGCTGCGTGAGAATCGCTTCCATCTGCTTATTCATTGCTTTTCCACCTGCACTTGATCAACATATTCACTGAGCTGCGCTTTCAAAGCCCGGTAAAAGATCCCCCGGTCGTCGCCCACTACGAACACGCGAACCCCTTTGTCCCACCATCTCTGCCGGTCAGCCTTGTTCCTTGGTATGGCACCATACGGAACCCCGTGGTGAACGGCCCGTTCATGCAATGTCCGCAATGCTTCCTTCACCTCTGGATGCCGAGTTTGCCACGGCACTCCCAAAGAACCCGACAAATCAGCGGCCCCTTCCAGCACGAAGTCGATGCCTTCCACTGATAAGATCTCATCCAAGTGTTCCAAAGCTTCCTTGTCTTCAATCATTGGGACAAACATCACTTCCCGGTTGGCTCGCTCCATCACCTCACGCAGATCATCCGCGCCAAAGCGCGCATTTCTGCCTCCGTTCAAACTGCGCTTGCCTTTGGGCGTGTAGTAACAGGCTTCCATGGCCTCCATCAGTTCCGCCCGGTTTCTGACATGGGGAACAACCACCCCTTGGGCGCCAGCGTCAAGCACTTGCAGGATGACACCCGGCGAACGCTCAAGAACGCGTACCAACGGCGTAATCTCAAATACCTCCGCAGCGCGGATCATATGTTGAATCGTCTCCGGATTGGTCAAGGTATGCTCCATATCAATGATCACAAAATCATATCCAGCCGCTGCGATCATCTCCACAGTCAGCGGCGAAGGGTTGGAACAAAACAAACCGTACACGGGCTCGCCACGAGCGATTTTCTGTTTGGTGCGGTTAATGAATCGCATGGTTTTCCTCCTGTCGGCGAATGTCCGCCAGTGGATTGGGCACAGCGTGGACACGCAATTCCGTGTCGGGATAAAGCCGTCTTTTGGTCAACTGCTCCACTTCAATCGTCTCTGTGTAAAGATCAAACAAGCGGTATCGCTCTGCTTGGTCAGGAAACGTCTGCATATACGCTTGAATGGTCTGGTGAACCAAGCTCCAGAACGTCTCCTCCGCCAACCTGTAATGCTTGTCCAGGAACAGCGCCAGCTCACCCAAGTTGATGAAGAAAAAGGCATCCAGCATAAAATCTCGTACCTGCAACACATCATCTGTTTCGATGAAAGAGTTGCGGTTGACGCGAGCATGGTATTCAGGGGTTCCCTGCAATGCGGGACACCGCTCGGGTTCGGTCAAATGCTGGCGCGAAAAGCGAAGGCCGTCATGGAAATCCTTTAAGGCCAACCGCTCCGGCATACCATCTTTTAAGACCAGCACCATGTTTTGCGCGTGGGATTCCATCGCAATTCCATGGGCATACAACAGATGAACCAACGGCAACACACTGGTGTGGAGAAGTTTTTTCACCCACGCTTCCAGTCCGGACTGCTGAATATAAATATCGATAAACGGTTTGCCGTCCACATCCAACGCCGTCAACGCGTTGAACGGAATAGCTCGTTCACCTGGAAGGAGTTTGGACTCCAAGCTCTCCCGCCAAATGCAACCGATCACACCATAAGTGTCAGCCTGCAACAATTCCGGCGCAGGTGGATGATAAGAGAGTCCCGCCACTTCCTTTAACAAAATCAAGCGGTGTTCATCTCGCAAATATGGATCTCTGCTGACAATCCCTTCCAGCCACAAGGAGATAGGCGCAGCGTTTTGCACCGTGTGTGGGGCCAAAATTCGCCCGGTGGAGGTGTTTACAATGCTAAGCGCCAACTTGACATATGGTTTCTCCGGATGCGTCCGGTTGGCCAGGGTGCGGATGGATTGTTGTGCCCCGTATTCTTCCGCCGATTCGCCCAAATACAGAATAGACCCGGCCGCAAGATAATCTTGAAGATG
This sequence comes from Laceyella sacchari, assembly GCF_024927925.1. Taxonomy (NCBI): domain Bacteria; kingdom Bacillati; phylum Bacillota; class Bacilli; order Caryophanales; family Thermoactinomycetaceae; genus Laceyella; species Laceyella sacchari. The sequence goes on along the minus strand of NZ_CP103866.1, from coordinate 809,115 downwards.
ATGCACAATGTGCTTCTCCCATTGCCACGGATGCACCGGCACCATGGTGTAATCCTCAGGTCGCCGCCCTTTGGCCCGGATCTGCGCCTGCATCTCTGCAAAACGCTCTTCTCCCACCTGCTCCATCATAAATTGGACTGGATCAGCCTCTCCAAATGACAGAAGCGCCTCCTCCCGCTTCACGGCCAACCACACCAGGCGGATGCCTTCTGCAAACTCCGGCCCGTACCGCATATTGTCATCAAAGTCAAATCCGATACGCGACTTGTAGGACGGGTGATACGGGTGGCCATCCATAATCCGGTGTTCCAAGAGATTGTAATCCGATCCTGCCAAAGCCAACCCATCCCGATGTCGGACGAATTGGGCCACACTGTCCTTCAACCACGTCTGTTCCAATTCACGGATGAATTGCACCAGTTTGCTTTCGTCTACTTCTTTCAAGATCGGGCGCAAATCAAGCAAAAACTGGCGCAAGGAAACGGCTTCTGCTTCCTCTTCACCTAGACGGCGGCGCACAGAGCCAGAGGTCATGCGGATGCGCCCAAATGTTTTTGTCCGCACACCCCGGAACTGATAGCTTACCTCTTGCCCGTCTTTCTGCTTTGTCTCAATCACATATAACTGTTCTTCTCCTTGGAACCGTTCGCTACGGCAGGGAATCACCTTTTCATAGACCAGCGACTCCACCAGCTGCCGGAAGATGCGGCGGCGTACCTCAGTGGCTAGCGGCGATTGCAACGCTTCGTCCAACCAGGCATAGGATACATTTTTCATTTCGCCTTCACCTCGCTGTGCATGGGGTTGATCAAATCCAGATAAACGGCCGAGTCGGACCGGTTTTGGAACCGGCTGAGCAGATTCGCTTTGGCCCGGATGACAGGCGCTCCCAACAATCGCTCCAGCACTTGGCGCATAAGCGAGGAAGCAACCGCTTTCTCCCGTTCCAGGCGATCGCGCACCACCGCCCATGCTTCTCGTTCACACCAGCGTCCATAGTACGCGATGACATGCAAAAGATGGCCCAAATGATTGGTGATCAGATAATATTGCAGTCGCTCCCATGCCTGCTCCCCGGAGTAGAGAACGGGGCTGTCTGGAGTGATCGCGCCATCGTAATACCCTTTGGCCTCAGCCAAGTCCCGGTTGATGCTGACCCCTTCCATATCTCGCACATAAAAATGATCGGGCCATCCCTGTTCCAAATGAAGTAATGAATTCTGCACGTGGGCTTCCAGGCTAACCCCTTCATTGGCAAACAGATCCAGTGCTGGAAGGAACACCACTTCCACATACTTTCTCAGCCAGGTTGCCAGATGCTCCGACGGGATCGTCCCTTCCGTCACTCCACCCGCCTGCCGAATCGCCTGCAAGAGCGGCGGTTCACTTTGGTTGGGCCAACATTCCAGCAGGGAAGCCACCACCAACGGCGTGCGCCCTTTGGCCAAATCAGGATTTTCCCGCAATAGCACATTGAAGCTGGCCGGTGAATACTCTCCGTCCAAGTCTGCCGGAGGGTGGAACCGGATCGCACCCGCCTCAGCCAATACGGACATGGACGCATGTGGCCACGCCTGGCGCAACACGGCCATCACGCGACTAGCATCAAGGGATCGCTTCACTTGTTCCGCCGTGTTTTCCCTCACAAAATGGGTGATACGCACATGAAGCGGCAATTTGAACGAATAAGGATAGCGGGCGCTCCACACCGTCCGCACTGACGAGGTAGGATACACCTCCGGCCCCAGCTGGCCTAAATCGATAATAAAACCTTGTTCCAGTCCCGTGCGCCAAGCTAAAAACCGCCGCACATACGCTGCCTGCCATGGATGCATCGGCAACAGACGGTAGCCCTCCGGAATGGCACGAGCGGTGCGCTCAGCCACATCCGGCGGCAAGATGGCCGCCTTGGCCGGAGCGATTTCCTCCGTCCACTCTTCATCGATCCAGTTCGGGTGGAGCGCAAAAAAGTGCAACGGAAAAGACGCTTGCAATTCCGGGGAGAATCGCCGCAAATCTTCCATACTGAACCCTTCTGAGCTTTTGGGCGTGGGGTGAAAAGGATGTCCGCTCAACAGGCGCTGTTCCATCCATTTCAGCCTTTCTTCCGGGTGCAATTCCCACCCGTCCCGCACCCCATGTGCCAACGCGTGTTCAAGATAGAGAGCCGTTTTTTCGATGCTGTTTTGAATTTGAGCCAACAGTTCGTCAACAGGCTCCGCCTCATCCTCTCCGGCCAGCTCCTCCACCAACCAAGTGATTAATTGGGTGGCGGATGGTACGGGAGTCACGCGCTGATCTGCGTCCGCAATCCAAAACTGCTTCCCATACCGGTGGTGGCCAAACACCGATGAATATGTAACGATTCCCAACAATTTCCCCAGCCGTTTCGGCAGAGGCAAACTCAGCCACGTCGCCCCCGGCTCCTGTGCGTCCATCCAACGAACAAGTGCGTCATCGCTCTCAGCGAAAAGGGACGCATCGCCCCGTTCCCGGATGAAGGCGTTCAAAATGCGTTCCACTGTTTGATGTTCTGCAATCTGATACAGATTTGGTTCCATCTCCGTCTACCTTTCTATTGATGATGCGATCAGCTTACCTGATCATTGCGCGATACAAAGGGCAGATGGAAAGTCCGGTCCGAGTTTGTCGGCCTGCCGCTTGCAACGGCGCACGCGCCCAACACGAACAGGCTTCCCATACAAAAAAGCACCGTCGGCAATGATAGAAATCCGGTTAGTCCGGCACCGGCCAAAGAGCCCATAACCTGCCCTCCGACCAAGCAGCTGTTCGTCAATCCGATGTTCATCCCTTGGTCTTGGCGGCGGGATGAACGGCTCACTTGAAAATACACAGAAGGAAGCAGTGCCGCAAAGCAGAGCCCCTGTACCATTCTGAGTGGGATCAACCAGACCGCAGATGTGGGTAACAGTTGGAGCCAAATGCTGATCCCGCAACCCAACGCAGCGACAAAAAAGTTGAGCCGCACCGGTTTGTGATCGTTTTGTTTCCCCCACCACGGTGAGGCTACCATCGTCGCCAACCACATCACCGCCTGCAACACGCCCACCCATGTCGCGGCGCGCTCCCCTCCATCGGTCATGCTTTGCACATAAGGCGCAAAGATCACCGTCAAACCGTAAATGCCCGATTGCACGCAAATCCCGGCCACAATAAAGGCTCGCGTTTCTTTCTTCTGCACAAGCGATCGCAATGCGGAGAAGAGAGGGAGACGTGGTTCCGCTTGACTGGCGGTGGAAGCGCCCTTGCTCTCGTGCAAGAGCCAAGCCGCTACCAGAGCGCTGACACCTGTCAAAGCCGCCATCGCTACAAACAGGGTGCGATAACCGAACGTATCGGCCAGAATCCCTCCCAACAGCGGGCCCAAAAAGGAGCCAGCCGCGGTCGCCCCCTGCAAGCTTCCCAGCGTTTTCCCGTTTTTTCCTTGCGGCGCCTCCGCACTGGCAAAAGCCGCCGAAGCGTCCACTACGCCGCCAAACGCTCCTTGCAACAGCCGACATAAAAAGAGTTGCAAAGGTGTCTGCGCAAACCCCATGAGCAGAAGACTGAAAGCCAGTCCCATCAAAGCCCGAACCACCATCATTTTGCGGCCGATCCGATCGCCGATCCGCCCCCAAAGCGGGGAGAAGATAAACATGGTCAGCGCCGGCGCCGCCAAGCATAGCCCCATCCAGCCATGCTGGGCGCCGGTTTGTCCACCTAGTTCTCCCAGATAAAAGGGGAGCAGGGGCACCATCACCGTCAAGCCAGCGGTGGAGATGAACTGTCCGGCCCACAACGTGACAAAGTTGCGCTTCCAGGCAAGTCCGTTCATCCCATCACCCCTCCCACCGCAATGGATTGGCAATGCTTCCTTGACCTGACGGCATACTTCCGCCGCCGGTGCCCTTCCGGCGCAACAGGGGAGCGATAATCTCCTTGACCGGCCAATGTTCGGCTTCCAACAACACCTCAGCCATCTCCGTCATCACCCCGGCCGGCGCGGCCTGTTTGATAGCCCGCTCCAATTCCTGCCGGATCATGAGCCACCCTTCATCCTCAGACAGCCATCCGCACGCGGCGAATGCCTGCAGGATCGACGCCAGATTTACTTGGATGCCTAACGTCTGCAAATAGGATAAAAAGTCGGCCGCTGTACCCAGGATCAGCGTGTTTCGCGTGTTGGGTTTCACCGTGTATGGAACAGGCGGCAGGCCGGCGCGCTCCATCCATTCGGGATAGACGCGTACCGTATCATGATCCCGCAACAACAGTTGCTTAAGCTGTCCCTGTTCAAACAGGAACACGACATTTTGTCCGTGCATCTCCGGCAAGATGCCCACCTTGGCAAACCACACTGCGCGCCCGATAAACGCTTGACAAATGTCACGGAACAAGGCTCGTCCGTCCGTCTCCTGCCGTTGGCGCAATAAATGCTCGATCAGAGGAGCCTCTCTCCGCTTCGTAAATACCGCAAGTGCAGACATCGGACAAACCACATCCGCTTCCAGCATCGTTTGCGGATATCGCCGCACCAAACAGCCGAGATGACCCGGCTTGTCAGCAAACGGATCTTCACCGGGGGCGGTGTATGCCACCCAGCTTTCCTCATCGCAGACAGCGATGGAAGGAGTCGCTTGCGCCTCGCCCGCGCAAAGCCGCTCCACCATTTTCTGCCCTTTCACCCCGTTTTCCAAATAGCGCGGCGGCATGATCCGAATGGCACCCAACGCATACACACCTAACGGCACTTTGACGTGCACAGTCGGATTGTGTAGCGGAATCAAGCTGCGCACCGAAGAACTCGGCGTAAACTGCCCCAGTCCGGACGCCACTGGAATGATAACCTGCTCCGCCAGCTCCTGTTCAAACACGCGAGGAAGCACATGCTTCATCTGCCAAGGGTGAACAGGCATCAGACAATAATCCGTGGGTGACAAGCCTTTCGCTTGGAGGGAACGAAGCAAACGCTCTTGATCCTCACCGGACAACAGCTCAGTGTAAAGCGGGGATTTTCCTCTATCCCCCCAGCGCACCCGATCGTTGCGAACAGCGACCCAGTCCAATCCGAACACCTGACCAAACTCCGACCCATACAGGGAATAATCGTCTTTGTCCCACCCGTTTTTCACTCGGGAAGTAGGGTGGAAAGGGCGATCCCGCAAAGAAGCGTAACGTTCAGACTCCCGCAAGCTCACGACACCCCTCGTGATCTCCAGTGCCGTCGAAGCTTGTGAAGAAAGGATGGTCTGCTCAACTGCCAATTTCAACTCGTCACAAAATCCAGCCAGATTGGGGAAGGGACCAGCCTCCGCCTCCTCGGCCAACAACCGCACGTATTCATCCATTTCTAGCGGGCGAAACCTGGTTTCCCCTTCTTCCGCCCCCGCCAACAGAATCGGGGGACGGCTGAAACGGTAAGATTGAAAACGGCTGTCTGGAATTACGCGAAAATGCAAGGTTCGGCCATCCCGAAGCGGAAACGCAAGCAAACTCTCCGCTTCAGCTAAAGTCATACCCGTCTGAGCCAGTAATTCCTGTGGATCGCGAAGTAGCATGCTTCGACTCCTCATCCCCATGAAATCCTCATAGATCAGGGCATTTACCAAGTCGGTAAACACTTGTTCCTCGGCATCGGCTTTTTGTGTAGCATGGGGGTTATCTGAAAGCTTCATTGCCTCTACGTCCTTTCCCGTCCAATCATGTTGTCGTTTCGTTTGCTCTCCTAAAAACATCCCCGGTCGCGTTCAAATCCACTCGTCAACCGGGGAAACGGCGAGAAATCTCTCTTTGATGAGCGTCTAGTAAAGGCTCAATTTGGTACCGATCTGCTTTTTGACTGCCTCACGATAAATTTGTTCCGCGCAGGCGATATCCTCAATGGCCATCCCCATCGGATTGAGCAGGATGATCTCATCGTCGCGCTCCCGTCCGGGTTTTCTCCCCACCACGATTTCACCCAATTCTGCATGCAACTGCTCACGCGAGAAGCGCCCTTCCAACACGAGCTGATTGATCACTTTTTTCTCGCGATTGCTTTGCTCCCAATCGTCCACAACCACTTTGTCCGCTTGCAAATATACTTCTTTATGCACATCCATGATGGAGACGTTGCTGATAAACGCCCCTTTTTGAATCCAAGCGTACGGAATATAAGGCTTGTCCGCCACAGTACAAGTAATTACTACTTCCCCTTGCTTAACCGCCGCTTCTACCGTGTCGCAACATTCGACTTCCACTTCCGGGGCTTTCTGCCGAATCGCCTTGGACAATTTCACCGCGGCCTCTGGGAATACATCATAAAGATGGATGGTTTTGATTTGGGGGAACTGTTCGATCATCGAGAACAATTGCATTTTTGCGATAACACCGCATCCAATGCTCGTCACATGGGTAAAGCCTGGCTTGGCCAAATGTTTGGAAGCGACCACTGTCACAGCCGCCGTTCTCATCCCGCTGATCAGGCTTCCTTCCATCACAGCGACGGGGTAGTTGGTTTCGGGATCATTGAGAATCACCAACGCACTGGCCCGTTCCATGCCCCGTTTTTTGGGGTTGTCGTGCTTGCTTCCGACCCACTTCAACCCTGAAATGCCCGGATTTCCGATGTGCGCCGGCATAGCGATGATGCGGTCGGCGATATGCCCATCCGCGCCCTGCGAGCGAAGATATGGCTTTAGCGGTTGCACAAAGTTCTTTTCCGCATGCAGGGTGAGCGCCCGTTCAATCGCCGCTACATACAGATTGGAATGATCTCCGCCCAGCTCCACAATGTCTCGCTTGGACAGATACAGCAGTTCAGGTTGTTGCGTTTGTGTCATGTTGAAACACCTCTTATGTTTATGATTGGTTTAAGTAGTTGGCAAACGGTCTACCCAGTCCTCGTCATACACCATGTCCAGATACCGGTCTCCCCGGTCGGGCAAAATTGTACAGATGCGAAATGGTTTGGGTACAGTGGGAATCAACTTCTTGATCGCGGCGATTACCGAACCAGAAGATCCCCCTGCAAAAATCCCTTCATGGTACAACAAGTCCCGGCACCCCTCGACCGACTCCCGGTCATTGACATGGATCACATCGTCAATTTCTTCCCTGACCAGGATCTCGGGAACACGACTGGAGCCGATACCCGGTAACTCGCGGCGCTTGGGTGGTGTACCGAAGATGACAGAACCAACTGCGTCCACGGCGATCACTTTGACATCGGGATACGTTTCTCTCAGCCGTCTAGCGCACCCCAAGATGCTGCCGCTCGTACTCACCGCCGCAATCAGGCAGTCCGGCGCTTGAGGCAGCTGTTTTGCCATCTCGCTCCCCGTTCCATAATAATGAGCCTGCCAATTCCGCTCATTGGCATACTGATTCATCCATACTGCATTCGGAATACTATGTAACAACTCTTGCACGCGACGAATTCGCGTCTTGAGATAACCGCCCTGATCATCAGCTTCTGTCACCATCTCGATCTTGGCGCCCAACTGACTTAAGATTTTGAGATTGCTTGGCGCCGTTTTGGGATCGACGACACAAGTAAATGGCAAACCGTACACGCGAGCCACCATCGCGATTGCCACACCCAGATTGCCGGAACTACTTTCGATGATGTGCGAATCGGCGGTGATGGTGCCGTCGCGCAACCCTTGTTCAATCATGAAGCGGGCGGGACGGTCTTTCATACTACCTCCCGGGTTCATGTATTCCAGTTTGGCAAATACCTCCACACCGGTTCCCGCAAACAACCGCCGCAAACTAACCAACGGCGTATTCCCCACGCACTCGATGATTGACGAAGGGAGAGCCTTGTTCTCATCCTGTTTATGGATGGAGACGGGCATGTGTCTCACCCTTTCTGAGATGATAATGATTTTCAATAACAATACTAAATGATAATCATTATCAGGTCAATCCATTTCGTAAGAATTAATTGCATTATTTTATATTCCTGGCAACAACCCGCTTGGCGCCGCTTTCTAAAATGCTTCTTTCAACAAATTCCTGATAAAAGGCGACCTATAGAGATTAGGTCGCCTGAAAGATTCAGCATTTCATCTTATTCATGTGCCTTATTTCGATTAGGTTGATATTTTGCTTGATAATCACTGTATTTAACGTCGGTCATCATTCCTGCCGCGGCGTGATGAAGATCATGGCAGTGGAACATCCAGTGTCCGGGATTGTTGGCTGTAAAGCCAATTTCATAGGTTTCACCCGGTTTCACAACGAGGGTATCTTTTTTGATGTTCTCAGAAACAGACTTACCGTTTTTAGTCAGTACTTGGAATGTATGACCATGGAGATGCATCGGGTGATCCGATTTGCCCTCGTTAATCAGCTTAATCTTGACTTTTTCTCCGGATTTTACTGGAATCTGATCTGTATTGGGCCAAGTCTTGCCATTAATCGTGTAAACTTGCTCCCCATTTTCCATTTTGGTATTTAAGCGAAGTATATAAGAAGATTGGAAATCCCCCGATTGATAGGTTGAGTCCTTGTTATAATTTACCATATCCCATGTTGGTAACTGAGACTGGTCGGATTTGAATACGGCTTTGTTGTCTCCTTCCACTTGTACCGGAATCAAAAGTGTTTTTGCCCCGGCAGTTCCGTCATGAAGATCAATGGCAAAACTGTTCTCTCCTGCAATAAAGCTGATGTCATACCTTTCCGAAGCCCCGATGGCAATGATTCGATTTTTAATAACAGCCGGATTTTTTATATTATTTCCGTCACTGGCAATCACCTGGAACTCTTGATCTTGAAGATGGATTTTGTGAGTTTGAAAGCCGGCATTAATAAAGCGGATGCGTACGCGTTCTCCTTTTTTCACTATGATTGGTTTAACAGATGAACCGGTTTTACCGTTTACCGTGTACACGTTATACATTTTATTCATCATTTCATCGCGATCCATATTGGAATGATCCATATTGGAGTGATCCATATTTGCTGAACCCTCCATGTTCATTTCTCTACCGGTCTCTTTATCTATCATCCACTCATCCAAGGTAAGAACATATTCACGGTCATATTTGGGGGTCTCTTGTTTTGGCAAAACAATGAACGCTCCGTAAAGGCCACGATCCATCTGATTTGAACTGTCAAAGTGGGAATGATAAAAATAGGTTCCGGGAACGGTAGCAACAAAGTCGTACGTAAAGCTTTTTCCAGGTGCCACCGGATCTTGAGTAATATCAGGAACGCCGTCCATTGCATTTGGAACCGGGTAGCCATGCCAGTGGATCGAAACGGGCTCTCTCATCTCGTTTTTTAGCTTAATTTGTACCCGATCCCCTTGTTTAACCTGAATGGTCTTGCCGGGAACTGTTCCATCGTAAGCCAAAGCATTTACCTCAATATCAGAGTCAAGCAACCATTTTGTCTCTTTAGCTACAACGGTAAATTGTTTTAAAGTACGGCCTTGTTGATCCTTAGAGACTTTAGCAGTTGCAAACTGTCCACCTTCTTTATTTTCGGTGGTTACTTTAGTTTTCGAGTTGTATATAAACACCGAGACGATAATACCCGCAACAAGTAGAGCTGCGATGCTCAATAAAGTCCATTTGTTAATTATTTTTTTCATTATGTTTCACCTACCCTCATCATATCTAACAATTATCATAAAGACCGGTTATGTAGATGTGATGAAGATAGGAGACGATGAAATAATATTATTATTCAATTATTACTACAAAACATCTTCATAAGGGTAGGAGCATCTGGCAAAGTCGGTGCCGCCAATCCAATTAAATGGAACCAACATCAACAGATGCTCCGTCCAATTTGACGATGATTGGCAAATGGCCTGTATCTGATCGACCCATGTAAAAGCCGATCAGAAAACAGTCAAACCCAAGATTACGAAGAGGATTCCCCTCCTTTCTCTTCTTGAGCGATCGACAAAAGAAACGTCATCCGATCTTAAAGGGAGCAACATTTCATATGAACTAACAAAAGTAAAAGAACCGTCGCAATGACCGTTCTTTTACTTTTGTTTTCTTCGATTGTTCCCAGGCACCAGTATCCCGACTAGCTGGCTCCTTCAGCTGATCGGCACCAAGTGCCATGTCAACGGCTCTGTCGACAAATGAACCCACTTTCTGTGCGAATGGGGTGGTTGGAGCCAATTCCAATAGCCCAAGCAACCTGAAATGACGTACAGATTGTCCCCTTTCTGCTCAAAGTGCCAAACCGTTGACTCCCGTTCCTTGTCAAGAACCAACCAACGCTTCAGCCCCCTGACCCAAGTCACCGACTCTTCCTTATCCAACATTAGCGCTTGGATGCGATATCTGGTATCATCAAACCGATGAAGCCTGATCGGCGTCCCACCCAATGGATCAGACGCGTAATTCAGCAACACCGCTTGCTCCCAGCCAGACATTCTTTCAAAAGTCAACGGCCTTTGGCCATTGTTTCCAGGGACCAATTTATACGTTTTGCTTGTATCAATCCCATTCGACGACCCATTCATTTGTTTGTTCTCCACTAATTGCAATGAAATTGGTCAACTCACCTCAAATTCCGTTAATACAGATAAATTCTTCATCATCCCAATATATCATCCATCTTTTTCCATTAATTTGTTACCAATTTATTTCATTTCTGACTTGTGACACGATCTGGACTAGGGCTTACATTGAAAATAGGATTGGACACCCGTGATAAACGCTTTCATATCAGCCGGGCACATGTCGATCTTTAATCATAAAAGTCTGCGTAGCAAACAAATTTACATTTCAAATAAAAATATAAGTTTGAATTCCAGCAATATACCATTTGCAATGTCATGTCTATAGCAACGAAATATTCCTTTCTCCTTTTATTCATCCCGACGTTAGGTGTATAATATTTACAAATAGTATGATAAAATTTGAAAGGAGGAAGGGATATGCCAATTCGAGCCAAACATCGGAAACGATATAAACTCGTCCCGTGTGCGCTGGCCCCCGATGGGCAAGTCATCTCGCCCGAAGAAGCAGTACGTGGTAACCTGCATCGGTGCCCTGAATGCAATAACGCATTGAGCCTGCGCTTAAGCAAATTGCAAAACCCCTATTTCGCGCACACGACCAAAGCCAAGTGCAAACTGGAGCATTCGTCAGTCGTCCTGGCCAAACATGTTCTCCATTGGGTGTTGACCCGTTGGATAAAGGGAAACGGTGATCCGGTAGAAGTGCAACCCTTCTGCGAAAAACGTTACGAACTCCCACGGGAAGAGATTCATCAAATCAAACTGAATCACAGTATTCGCATCTACCCCAAACGGACGCTCCACTCCCACCTGTCTCTGCTTGATCGGCACGGTTATCCCATCTTGCACATCGAAATCCGGGATAAGCCCCGAATCCGGCACATCAAACATCCCTCTTGGCTGGAAGTCTCCGCCGAAGAAGTCTTATCTAATCCCTACCTACTTTCATCACTCAACCCACATATGAACTTTTCAACATCCATGCCAACCCAATTGAATTTATTTGATTTCGCTCCGCCCTATCCTTCCTTGCCTAACCACCATTAAACACGACTTTGCCTTTCTATTAGAGGAGTGCCATTTTTCATCGGCTCACTATCTTGATCGATTCTGGTGAAAAAACCAACGAGTGATTTCACAAATCATCAGCAAATGGAACATCCTTTTCCCAATGAGCATTCGTTGCCGCGCACATAACACGGCTAGGAGGGCTTGCTTGGAAGAAATCAGCAAACGAACCAATGCATCACTAGGGTGTGTCTGATGAATAGGTCAGCGGATCCATAACCATTTTCTCATTCGCTTCACACGTGACGAGGCGCTCATCGAGAAAAGGTTTTTCCGCCACTTCTTCCTCATCAACTTAATTTGCCAGACACGCCCCAGACAAAAAGAAAATACATGCAAAACCATCGATGAAAAAACATGGCTTCATACCATAACGAATGGGGAGATTCTTATGAATAGAAAAATGAAATCATTTGCAATCACAACAGCGGCAACCATCCTTTTCTCAACTGGCATGTGCCATACCAATGTTGCCTTTGCTTTCGCAAGCAATACAAGTATCGAACGGCAAACGCAAACCCTTAATCAAGTAGACATAAGTGCTTATTATGAATCAGTCTGGATTGCAGATGGCAAGTTCCTCCGTTTTACTGGCAATCCAAACAGCCGGATTGACGGCACGCTTTATTTGATTGACAACCCTGACCTCCCACAACAGCCAGGCGGCAAATATATCGCTGTTCAGTTTTATGACAAAACCGGCAAGCTGGCGTACGAATCCAGACATGATGTGACCGACATCCCCGACATCGGGAAAAAGCGGTATGTCCACTATTACGAAAAAGTAAAAGGCAGCTACAAAGTGAAGGTTGTCGCACACAACTTGGGTTTTGACGGTGTGCTAGCCCATTAACTCTGCTACACTAAACAGCAAAACTAATAAACCCTTAAAAGCATTCACGCCGTTGCTTTTAAGGGTTTTATCATGCCCACGGCTACTACGAATAAACTTATTTCTGCTAACGCTTTTCGACGATCTGCACCCATTTCACATAAAAAAACTGGTATGGACAAAGCCTGCTATTATGCGCTCTGGTTGCACTGCGATAAAGGATGGGGGATACATGCAATCACTTGGAAGGAAGACTCTGCACCATTGTGTGCCTAGCAAATCAAGTTGGTGAGAAGAAGCGGTGGAAAAAACCTTTTCTCGATGAGCACCGATGCACAAGGGAAGCGAATGAGAAAATGGTTAAGGAACCGCTGGCCTATATATCAGACACGCCCTAATCGAAGAACTCAGCCAAATCGGTGTTCTGAAGGCAGTGGTTTTGGTCGGCCTGAAAACCGACATCGGCAATTGGAACTGTGAGTCGCGTAAACCCATTTTGAGCCGTAGCATCCTCTCGGTCAGCATAGGGATGATGAAATCAACACTCCGGCGCGGATCATTTATCTCCAGCGACAAGACGGATGCCAAGGGTTTTCACGGCAGAAGCGGCGGTGATCACGATGTTCGCGGCGACAGGATGGATGCCAGGGGTTTTCACGACAAAAGCGACGGCGGTCACGACGATCACGGCGGCAGGATGGATGCCAAGGGTTTTCACGACAGAAGCGACGGCGGTCACGACGATCGCGACGGCAGGACGGATGCCAAGGATTTTGGCGGCAAAACCAGCTTTGATATTGATCAATATTGGCTTCCTCTTCCAACATCGCTTCTAACTCTTCCCATTCACCCATCATTTCGTCATTCAGCATATCCGGATAGAAATCCAACAAATCCATATGTTATCCCTCACTTTTGGCATTGTGTAATTGTCATGAAAAAATATATGTGGCACTTTCCTATTCCGCTCTGGGTGAATCAACCATTTACTCTATATTCAGGCCGATGCCCCACCGGACCCACATGTTCCGGAAAGATTCACAGACCTCTTCTGGTTCGCCCACATCCATTGCATATGATGAGATTGGAACACGTTCATGATCAAAGGAAGTGGCAACCCAACATGGAATATGAAACACTCTATGAAACTTACAAACCCTTGCTGATCTCAGTCGCTTACCGGATGGTAGGCACGCTCGCAGACGCCGAAGATTTGGTTCATGATGTGTTTGTGAACATCCAGCGCAACGATATCGGACTGATCCGCCATCCGCAAGCTTATCTCATCAAGTTGGTCACCAACCGTTGTTTGAACTTCTTAACATCCGCACGCCATAAAAGGGAGACCTATGTAGGGCCATGGTTACCTGAACCCCTGCAAAGCTCCGGCGACCACGCAGACCCAGTGACGGAAGTGATCCAGCAGGAAACCATGGCCTACGGCTTGCTGGTGATGATGGAACAGCTCTCCCCCGGGGAACGGGCTGTGTTCGTGTTACGGGAAGCGCTTGGTTACACTCATGCCGAAATCGCCCGTGTCTTGGGCAAATCAGAAGCCAATTGCCGCAAAATATACAGTCGTGCTAAAACCAAATTGCAAACGTCCTCCGACCTCCCCTCTTATAAATCGGCTCAGGCCGAGGCACTGGCGCAAGCATTTCAGCAAGCGGTTCATACCGGAAAGTTTGACCGCTTTATCGACTTGTTGACCGAACATGCCGTCTTGTTGTCTGATGGTGGCGGAAAAGTTCGTGCCGCCATTCAACCGATCATCGGCCGCGAACGCATCCGCGCCTTCTTGGAAGGCATCACAAGAAAAGGAGCCTTCAATGGCACTTTGTACCAAGTGACCTTGAATGGGCAACCCGGGCTGTTGTTGATAAAGAACGGACAACAAGCTGTCAGCATGGCTATCAGCTTCTCCCCGCATGAGAACGGGACGCAAGCAACGCACATCTTTTTCGTCAACAATCCCGATAAATTGCAGCACCTCAGCCATCCTGCAATATCGTCCCGGGAATAAATAAAAAAATTATGGCGCCGCAATGTCACATTTCCCCATTGTCCGTTGTCCATTACTATGCAGTACCCAATCTATGGACAAACGGAGGAGATACGATGAAAACGAGAATGAATTACCGCCAAGCCAATCCCGGTGCATTGGCAACGATGTTTCAGCTGGAAAAGTTTATCAATAGCTCAGGGCTCGATAAAACATTGATAGAACTCATCAAGCTTCGCGTTTCGCAACTAAACGGCTGCGCGTACTGTGTAGCCATGCATACCAAAGACTTGCGCAAATTGGGGGTGGAGGAAGAGCGCATTGACCTGCTCCCCGTATGGCGTGAGGCCCCTGTGTACACTGAAGCAGAACGGGCGGCTCTGGCCTTGGCAGAAGCGGTCACGCACATCTCCGAGGCTGGCGTGCCTGATGATTTGTATGAACAAGTTCGAGCTCACTACGACGAGACACAGTTCGTAACACTCATCATGGTGATTAACACCATCAACAGCTGGAATCGCATCGCCATCTCTACCGGCATGTTCCCCGGATGTGATCGGGATTGGTAAAAAAAGAGCGGGATGGGGTAACACACCCTATCCCGCTTTCTTCTGCACACTGCCTCGATTCCATGTCACGGCAGATCTGCTTGACCGTTTGATACTTAGACATATGATGTATGACCTCACTCTCTCCTCTCGTCCCGGACACGGTTGAGCTACTTCTTGCGAACCAACCAGAGCACGATCTTCAAACGTTACTAAATCCTCTTATTGCGCTAAGGGTTATTCGTCGCCGCCCTCCACCCGGTACCAACTTTTTATCTCCTTCGTCACATCCATGTCCGCCAACGCCAGCAAAACCTGCCGCAAATCATGTTTGGTAATCTCATGCGTCACCAACACAATTTCCGCTTCTTCACTTTCTGGAAGCGGCTGTTGGATCACTTGGCCGAGAGAGATGTTATTGTCAGCAAATAACTGGGTGATACGAGCCAGCACCCCGCGCTGATCCGTCACCACCATGCGCATAAAGTATTTGGACAACTTTTCCGTTTCTTCTTTCATCCGTTTTTCTTTGTATGGGGCAACCATCCCCTGCCCATTCACATGTAGCTTCATATTTTTAACCACCATCACTAAATCTGATACGACCGAAGTAGCCGTGGGCAATTCGCCCGCACCTGGTCCGTAAAACATCGTTTCGCCTACTGCTTCGCCATACACATACACGGCATTAAACACCCCATTGACAGAAGCCAGGGGATGGGAGTGATGAACCATCGTCGGCTCGACACTCACTTCGATCTTGTCATCGTCACGCTGAGCGAGTCCCATCAGCTTAATTTCATAGCCCAGCTTTTTTCCAAATGCGATATCGTCTTGGGTCACTCCGCGGATCCCTTTCACATCCACTTCTTCCAGCGTCACCGGTACCCGGAATCCCAATGTGGACAGAATGGTCATTTTACGCGCAGCATCAATCCCGTCAACATCGGAAGAGGGGTCGGCCTCCGCGAATCCCAGAGCCTGTGCCTCTTTCAGCACCGTCTCATAGGAGGCCCCATCTTGGCTCATCTTGCTCAAAATGTAGTTGGTAGTGCCATTGACAATCCCCATGATTTTGGTGATGCGGTCAGAGGAGAAACTCTCTTCCAGCGCCCGCAGAATCGGCACGCCTCCAGCCACACTGGCTTCATAAAAAACGTCACTCCCCCGCTCTTTGGCCAAAGTTAAAATCTCCGCTCCATAAAGCGCCATCAGATCTTTATTAGCCGTGACGACATGTTTCCCTTGCTCCAACGCTGCACAGATGTATTCTTTGGCCGGATGGATGCCCCCCATCACCTCAATCACCACATCAATGGCGGGATCTTGCAAAATCTCTTCCGCCCGATCGGTAACAAGATGCTCCATGCCGGGAACGCTCCGCGGCTTGTCCCGATCGCGGACGAGGATCTTATGGATGTTCACACCCATTCCCGTTTGTTTGACCAAGTCTTCCTGATGGGCTGAAATAATCCGCACCACGCCTGTTCCCACTGTTCCAAACCCCAACAAGCCGACATTGACTGATGTCCGTTGCATCTTGAACCTCCTCTGTCAAAGTGGAAGAATAATAAACTACGCAAACCGAATGTCTCTATACAATGGACAAATGTTTACTGGATGCGAATAGTATAACGAAGTCGAGTGCCTATGACAATACCTAAAAATCAAATTGTTTTGTAAATGTTTCATAAAGCCCACGGATCTAGGCTAGTTCTTTGCATGCGTGGTACCTTAGCCCATTGCAAAAACCCACCCTTTCACTCAGGAAAAGGCGGGTTTTTGTGATCGGCGCCCCTGATAAGTAATTCTTTGCACCTTGTCCATTCAACGGCGGGTGAAGCTGATTGAATGCGCACGGCTTCATGACTCCTATATTGTCGAAGACGATTAAGACAGCGAATTTTGTTTTGAAGGAACTCCGGTGCCTTCTTTGCAAGGCATGGCCCCGGAACGAGTAATCTATGTCGGCGCATTTAGCAAAATCCTGTCCCCTGCAATCCGGATCGGATATCTGATCCTGCCGCCACCACTTGTATCCCCGTTCCGCAAGCACAAATGATATTTGGATCGTTACTCGCCTTTGATGGATCAAAAAGGGCATTTGGACCGCCACATACGCAACATGAAAAAGGTGTATCACAAAAAGCGCAATCATTTGATCAAAGCACTTACCCGCCACTTCCCCCAAGTCAACATCTTGGGGAGCAAAGCGGGGATGCATCTGGTGGCGGAGTTCCCCGGCTTGGCGTTCACCGACGAGTTGCTCGCTGACATTCACCAAGCAGGGGTGTTTGTGGAATCCGTGGAACATTACGCCTTACAAAAAGGCCGGCACCAGCATCAAATCGTGTTGGGATTCGGTGGGCTGTCAGAGGAGGAGATCGACAAGGGGATTGCAGTGATCAAAAAAGCGGTGGATCACAAGAGATAGAACCATGCCCGACGATTCTGGGGCTTGTACGGACAAGCGCAAAAAGGGGAGGCCAATGACCTCCCCCTCTTTCTATGGGTATGCGTATACAACTTCTAGGAAGGCACTGAAACCGAGCCGTGTTCACTCCCTATTCAGTCACGAAGCTTAGCAGAGAGGACATTCATCTCCGGTGATGACAGATTAGTGATTTGCACCTCATGAATGCCTGTTTTCACTCCTTCCAAATAACACTCTCCCGTGGTTTGGAAGTTGTAGTTGTCTCCCAAACAAGAATCCACTACTTGGCCTCGGCGGTTTAACAGCTTAATCTCAAAGGAACCTTGCCAGGGATCTTCCCCATCCCGCCCGGAAGCGATTTGCGTGATCTCGAGTACTTTGGTTCCTTTTGGCAAAAACACTTTTCCGGAATGGATCGACTCGCCCGGATGCAATACGCCTGCACCGGACCAGTACACATGGCCGGATACGGCCGCTCCGGCTATGGACGGAAATGAAAACCCAGACAAGAGCATCGCCGTAACCAATGCGTAAGTGAACCCTTTCCCTTTTTTCAACATGAAAACCATTCCTTTCAACGAAAATAGTCCTTCTAATTAATTGTATATTAAAACAAAAGAGTTTATCCATAATTATTAATTATTTCATATTTGTAAATAAACGGAATGGAATTAATATATTCCCCATTAGGCCGTTTGCAATCCTCCCCATACGGCTAGCGCCAACAGCGCCTGCGCCAAAAAATACAGCGCCATCAGCACCAGTTCCGCCCATGGGAACGGACGCACAAACCGATTCCACGCCAATACCGCATCCGACAAGTAAAAAGCGACAGCACCGGTGATGAGGAGAGGGGAACCGGTCTGCACCGCCATCGCCAACATCCAAGTGATCACGGCGATGTAGCATCCAACCGCCACCAACAGGAGGGTTCCTCCCTCCCGGACGACGCCCGCCCGCAACACCAACATATACCCTACTCCTACGCACACCAATGCGGCCAACAACCCTCTCGGCAGTGGCGCATCTCCCAACGTGGAAAACGCGGCCACATAACAAAGATGCGCCAAGAAGAACGCACCCAATCCCTCCAAAAAACGCTCCTTCGGCAACATCAGGCAAATATCCCCGATCAAGGAGCAGCATAAGCCGATCAGGATTAGCCAACCCGCCCGATCTCCCCCATCCAAACCAGCCACCGCCATGGCGATGATCAGCCCCATCGTACCGGGCTTGAGCACATATTTCCCCGTCTGGTACCCCTTGGCCAACACCGTCAGATACGCCAAGCTGGACAGCATGATAACCCCTAACCAACTGTATGGCATCACCTTTTCCTCCTCTTCTTTTTCACCGTAAGCCAAATAAAGTGCACACAACATCACTCAAAAACACCCCGTGCGGCCCAACCCCGCCCGCGAACCCTTAAAAAATCGGCCCATGTTTTCCACGCGAACCAAGTCCGGTCTGGCATCGGGAGTGACTCCGGCCGATCCAACCATTTTTCACATGTACCCTGTCGGTGTGGGGAAACCAAAAAAAACTCAAAATGGGGATGTGTCTGGTTGTAATAATCCAGCTGTTCCAAACACTGGTGCAGGGGCATGCGGGCGCTCCGGTAACGCAAATAGTGAACCGGCACCACCTGCAGATCAATCCAAGCCACAATTTCCAGCACCCCCAATGAAACCCGAGTCGCTTGAAGCTCTTCAGGATGCCGGTCCGGTGAGCAAGTGAGAACCTGTCCATCTGCAGTAACCAGCTTCAGCGCCGCAACCTGGCTGATAAATTCCCCGGGCTTATTCCTGTTCCATGCGTCCCTGTGCTGATTGCACCTTCCTTTGCCGCGCATGGTGTTCCAGATCACGGACGGTATCGCTTCGCCCCACTTCCTTTTCGCTTTTAAACGTTCCTAACAGCAAATCAAACGCCGGGCTGGTAACCCCGTACCAGTAATGCTCATTTTTGAAGTGATGGCGCAAGTGGAGTTTTTTCATCCACCGCCCCCAAGGAGTGAGCGGCGTGATAGGGCGATGAGCAACATAGTGACACCATTCATAATAAAGCAGAAAACCGATCACGCCTGTCACATAAGACACCGTCCACGACAGACTGGATGTGATCGAATAGACCACCCCCGCGGCCATCGCGATCAACGGCAAGCTGTACCAAGCAGGTAGAAACAACAAATCCAGCTTATGAGGATCCGCATGATGGTCATAATGAAGCCGTTTGAGCCATTTCAACAATACTGGATGTTTGGGGGGCGGCAGATGGAAAAGAAAGCGGTGAATAAAATATTCGCTCGCCGCATAAGTGAGCATCCCGATTCCCAATGGCCCCCACCCTTTAACCGAAGTCAATTGCGGCGCTGTCACGATCAAGCCGCTCACAAAGAGCACACCCATCAGCAAAATATCCGGAAACAGCCAAAACTCTTTCACTGTCTTCACATTCATCGTCTCTCCCCCGCCATGGCGTTTTGCCATTCCTCTAAGCTTTGAGCCATCATTGCGCGTACCAGCTGTTCCACAGACGTCGCCTCTTGCGCCAAGGCCGCCTCCAGCAGATCGTGATAATAACGCCGCGATGCCTCCCGGCGCGCTGGCTCGGCAAAATAAAGGCGAGCCATCTTTAGGTACACCTGCTCGAAGCTGTTCAATATCAGCACATAAATGGGATTGGGCGACAGACTGGCCAGACTCTTCTGCAAATGCCAATCAAATGCCGCAAACGCATCCGCATGATCTTCCAACAGCTCCAATGTGGACAGAAGCGCAACTACTTTGGGGCGCTGATTCGCCACTGCATCCCTGACATATGCCGGAGTCAGGGAGATTCGCAATTCCAGCAAGTGGGTGATGACTTTACCCGTTATTTTCTCACTATTGCGTACAATGTTGACAAGCGTGTTGAGTGTTCCGTGTTGCCAGAAATCCTTTACAATAGCGGGTTGCCCTTTACGCACCTCCAACCAACCATCCCGCTCCAAGCGCTGAATCACTTCCCTGACGATGGGTCGTCCCACACCAAGGCGATTCGCCAGTTCCCGTTCCGACGGCAAGGGGCTGCCAGCCGGGTATTCCGCCTCCAAAATCGCTTTGATCAGCTGCCTCTCCACCCGGTCCGACGAACGGTAGGGTCTTACCAGTTCCTGCACGCTCCCGCCTCCCATCATGGTCTTACCAGCATACACTTGCGGTATTACTATTATTTTATTTAATATTCTAATTATTGTCTATGTAAATAACAGAATATTTGTATCTCCTTTTTTCATTAACCATTATGGTAAACTATCCCTGTGCAACTGAAAAATGGAGAACCAGAACTCCTTTAAGATATATGTAGAAAATTGTTCACAAACGGGTAAATAAATGATGAAGAAACAAAAAGCGAACACGGGAGCGGCTTCACCCTTTCATCGGGCTGGCAAGCAAGCGACAAGGCCCGGACGTGCCGCTTCTCCGCACATGCGAAAGGCGTTGCTTTAAGCCTTCTACGATACGAAACAGAGAATGGGGGAGTAACTATGGTCTTATATCGTCCGCTTGCCAGTTTGGGAATTGGTGCCGCAACGGTTGACACGCAATTGGCGGATAGCCAAGCCAGCGCCGGAGGAGAAGTAAAAGGGAAAATCGTGATCAAAGGGGGCAATGTTCCCCAACAAATCGATCATATCTATCTCTATCTTGTCATTCAGTATCTAAAAAACGACAAAAAAACATCCCATACCTTGGAAAAGTACCAACTCGCTCAACCGTTTGTCATCGAACCAAACGAGAAAAGAGAAATTCCATTCCAAATCAGACTGCCACTGTCGACCCCGCTGTCGACAGGAAGCTATCCCATCTACTTGAAAACGGGACTGGATATCAAACACGCCATCGATCCTAGCGACACAGATAAAATTGAAGTGTTTCCCCACCCGCTGGTTCAGAAGTTGCTAAAGCAAATCGAAGATGCCCAATTTATTCTTTATCGCATCTATAATGAATATGACCCAACCCTTAAAGCGCAACCCTTCGCTCAAATATACGAATTCCGACCAATCGGCAAATACCACGGTTATTTGGATGCGCTGAAGGTAAACTTTCATATGAATGAAACGCACTTGGTCATGAATATTGAACTCATTCGTTCGACGCAGTCGTACATGACCACTATGGAATGGCAGTATCAAGGCACCAACCAGGCCGTTTACGTGGACAATCATCAAACGTTGACAGACCCCATGGACAAGGTGCAACAAATACTGACCCAACGCCTTGACAATCAACCAATGAGAGGACTATTACCATGAACTTGTTACTATTGGGCGCTACCGGGCGAGTAGGTGGGCATGTGCTTCGCCTCGCCTTGCAAGACGGACATCATGTCACCGCCCTCGTACGCAATCCGGATCGCATCCCTTGCTCACACCCAAACCTGACCCTCCTGCATGGGAATGCACGGCGTCCGGAAGACATTAGCCGAGCCGTCGCTGGGGCAGAGGTGGTCATCAGCGCCCTTGGCACAGACGGGACAACCACCCTGACCGACAGCGTGCGCGCGCTCGTGCCAGCCATGGAACAGGAGCACATCAACCGGATTATCACAGTGGGAACGGCCGGCATTCTGCAAAGCCGAGTCGACCCCGCCCTGTTGCGTTACCAATCATCCGAATCCAGGCGCCGCATCACCTCCGCCGCCGAGGAACACCACCGCGCCTATCAACTTCTTTCCCAAACAGCGTTGGCATGGACGATCGTGTGTCCAACTGCTTTGAAAGAAGAGCCATCGCCGGCACCTGTTCGGGTGCAACGCGATTATTTGCCTGAAAACGGAACCTGGATTTCCTTTGCTGACACAGGGGCCTTCGTCTATCGTCAAATCAACGATCTCACCTACGTCCAAGCCCGCGTAGGCATCGCTTACTAGCAGACCGCTCCAAAACCATCGACAACTTGCCAAGCACGCATCAACCCGCCTCAGGTACCTGCATACCCAGAGGCGCGTTTTATTATGCCTGCTCCATCCACCCTCCATTTGAAAAAGATTATCCCCTGCGCTGCATGCACAGAAGGATGTTCCCCGTCTCAGTGTTTAGCTTCGTCTGTAATCCCAGCATCAATGGGCAATCGGCGTAGATAAACCGAAACGGTTCACCAAGACTCTTAGAAGCGCCACAAGCCGGCAACCGAACATGAAAAAGCGGAAGTGTCAGGGTCATGACAGCTTCCGCTTTTTCATATTCTTTCCCTATGCTTTATACCGATCCACATCGCTATCTTCGTTGCCCCGGTGCGGTTTCCACGGTTTGATTTGCGCCAGAAAGCTTCGTGTATGGCTTTTGTGCTCTAAATACTGAGCCAAGGTGATAAAATGCGTATTATTTGTGCGCAAAAATTCATTCAGCAAGGCTTGATGGACCAAACGCATCGCCTCTTCATCAAAATAGATTTTATTCGCTTGTAGCCCATGCTTGAGAAAGTATTCGTTCACGTACATTTGCTGCAAACTCATCTCTCTCACCAAAGAATCCATAAAAGTGGTTCGCGGGTTATAATCTAACGCGTTCATATTCTTTCCTCCCTATCTATTACATTTGTTCCAGTTCTTTCTTTTGCTTGTCGGTTCCTTTCTCTGGTTTTGACAAGTTTTGACGAAACATCGTCAATTAGCGCGTAAAGGGCTCTTACGGTTATCTGAATATTTTTACTTTTTATCGAGACGTGTTGATTCTGGTATTCCGGGTATAAAAAAAGGGTCCGTTTTAAGTCATCACTTACGATGAGACTTGAAGCGAAGACAAACCACATTTTTAACAAAATGAGGAGATAGCACATGTTTAACAAACGATTTGCCTTTATTCTCGCACTCATGGTACCATTCTCTATTTTTGCAAGCGGATGTGGTGTGCTGACAGGGAAGAAAAACGAAGAAGCAGCTGATAAACCGCTCACGGCGACGGAAGTGCTCACCAAGTCGCTACAACAATTGCGCAAAGAGAAAGGGCACAGTATTCGTGTTAAGTACGAGTCGACCGCTGTGCGCACTGAAACAAATGAAGAAAATCCATTGGTCAATGTCAGCAAAAAGTCGGTATCGAGTTATGAGGGCACCCAAGATTTCACCACCACCCCTTTGACCGCTTACCGTAAAGGTCAATTGGTAAACCAGACGGACAACGGTTTAAATGTGACCGGAACTGATGAGGGGTATTATGCCGAAGGCATCAGCTATTCTCGGATGAGCGATGGATGGAAGAAACACCACAAAATATCAGCCAAGTTTTATCAAAAGCCGGATGACACCCTGCAACTGATTCTGGACGGAGCAGGCAAGGACGGCAAGGGCTTGAAAATGACCAAAGAGTCCGGTACATATGTGATAACCGTCGACCAAACTGCCGGCGAACCATTCCAAAAAGAGTTTTACACTGCGGCTGTTTTCTCTACCACGGGCATCATCGACATGAGCAAAGTGAAAACCAAATCGTTTGAGTTTAAAATCTGGATCGATGAAAAAAGCTTCAATTATATCAAAAGCACTCTGAAAATCAAATATGACGCCGACTTGAGCACCAGCGACAAAACCAATCAGCATCTGGTCGACGACCAATACGAGTTCATCTATAACGGTCCGTTTACGCAAACCATCCAAGTGCCTGACGAAGTGAAAGAAAAAGCTATTGACATGTAAGGAGTCGCCAGGCCTCTCGTGCGTCACAAAACAAAAACGGCACCTGTCCACAAAGACAGGGCCGTTTTTTTATCATTTCCTCATATTAAGATGGGTTAATTCGTGTCCGTTTCACTGCACGGCTTTCGACCATCACTGCCAAGGCCAGCCCGATGGCAGCGCCAACCAAAGCCGGGGCCGTCCACCCCAATCCTTCCTCATAAAGAGGCAACAGGCTGAGCCATCCTGCCAGGCGGCCGCTGAAAAAATCCGCCTTTACACAAGCGTCAACAACACTGACCACTCCGGCACACACCATCGCTCCCACGTACACCATCCGGCGGCCATGAATCCAACGGTCAATTAAAGCCAGCATGATGAGCGTGATCGCCATCGGATAAACAGCAGACAGAATCGGTACGGAAACCGCCAAAATCCCATCCAACCCCAAGTTGGCAAACAGCATGCTGACACTGGAGAGAATCGCTACCCATCCCTTGTATGAGATGCGAGGCGTCAACGAACTAAAATACTGACTGCAAGAGGTGATCAAGCCGACGGATGTAGACAAGCAAGCCAGCGTAAACACGAGGCCCAACAATACAATCCCTGGTGTGCCAAACAGATACAAGACCACTTGCGTCAACGTATCAGCTCCATTGGACGCTCCAGCTGCCAAGCTGGAACCCGAGGCTCCCAGATACCCCAACAACACATAGATGCCTGCCAGCAAAACTCCCGCAAATATGCCAGCATAAATCGTATAGGTGATGAGCGCTTTTTCACCCTTAACTCCCTTCTGCTTCAAAGCCATCACGATGACCATGCCAAAATTTAGAGCCGCAATCGTATCCATCGTCATATACCCTTCTAAAAACCCTTTGAAAAATGGGCCCGTTACATATCCGCCTACCGGTGGGCCAAACGAACCCAGCGGATTGACCAGACTGCACACGAAGATCACACCCAATAGCAACAATAAGAGCGGAGTGAGAAACTTCCCAAGCCTGTCGCTCAATTTGGCCGGGGATAAACACAGCCAAAACGCAACAGAAAAATACACCAATGAATACATAAACAAGGCCATCCCGCTTTCTGGCCACGCCGAGGGCAGGTAGGGAGAAACCCCCATTTCAAAGGCTAACCCTCCGTTACGCGGAATCCCCAACAACGGCCCGATTGACAGATAAACCAGCAAAGTGAAGACCAAAGCGAAGACAGGGTGAACACGTTTGGCCAAGGACTGCAACCCGCCCGACTTGGCTACTGCCACGACACCCAATATCGGCAAACCCACCGCCGACACAATGAATCCTCCCAAAGCTGGCCATAATTGCGTTCCTGCCGTTTGCCCCAGAAACGGAGGAAAGATCAGGTTGCCGGCGCCAAAAAACAAAGAGAAAACCATTAAGCTTACCCATAAGCATTCTTTTTTCGTCAATCGCTCCATCATGTAACCTCCTCAATCCATTTTGCATTTCCCTACTAAACATATTGGTTTACACTGTTTTACTATCGAGACAGAGCGCCCACTGCTGTCATTCATCGCATAAACCAACCGGGCCATAAAAAATTCTCCCGCCCCAACGATCGTTCATGCCGATCGCTGGGGCGGGAGAATCGCGGTACCACCCAGCTTTCCCATCCCCCTCACGGGAAACGGGCTCTGTGAGTCCATGGTCGGACTCCGGTCTGATAACGGGACCCACCGTCACCCGCTACTGCACATCAGCCTGTTCACGGATGAAGCTCCAAGGTGATCTTCAACGATCGGTCGCCACCGCCCTTCCAGCCTTGGGGCGGCTCTCTGTCGACTCCCTTGATCGTCTACTCTCCTTGTCATCGCTAATCTATCAAATGAACTTTTTACCATCATAAAAAAATTCTCACGCCCCAACGATCGAACGCTTGTCAATCGCTGGGGCGTGAGAACGCGCGGTACCACCCAGTTTCCCCGTCTTCCTCACGGAAAGCGGGCTCTGTAAGTCCATGGTCGGACTCCGGTCTGATAACGGGACCCTCCGTCACCCGCTACTGCATATCAGCCTGTTCACGGGTGAAGCTCCAAGGTGATCTTCAACGATCGGTCATCACCGCCCTTCCAGCCTTGGGGCAGCTCTCTGTCGACTCCCTTGATCGCCTACTCTCCTTGTCATCGCCAGCATTAGATGAATCATCCGGGATTTGTTATACGAATTATAATTCCATTCTTTTTTATAGTCAATATATTTTTCAAAATAAAAATGTGACAAGAAAAACCATCTCCAAATGAGATGGTCCAGCGGCAGAAAAACGTTTTCTCGAGGAGCACCGATGCACCAGTAAAACGAATATGGGCCGCACTCCCTAGTCATGATTGGTTTTCCTCTTCCTCAATGGGATGAAGATTGTACGCTTCCTGAATACCAGCCGTGACATGGGTATCAGGATCATGATCGGCGGGATAATCGGCCAATTCCCCATCCGTCCATTCTGCTTGAGCCTGCAAATCTTTTTCCTTATTCATCCAATCCCTCTTTTCTCACTGAAATGATGTTGCCCATCGCTATCAAACCCTTTCTTAGCTTTTTAATCCAGCGCACAAAATATGCAAGGGCCTCGTGAGTGTGTCCAATTAGTCTTCAGGTGTGGAACACAGCCATCTTTCGTGAGATGATAGAGAGAGACAGGCAGATTTTCCGCCGATAGCAGGAGGGAGAAAAACCATTGAAGCAACCATACTTAATTGTGATCGACTTAGATGGAACCACGTTGAAAAATGACAAAACCGTTTCCGTCAAAACGAAACAAACACTGCGCCGCGCCGCCGAAGAGGGACACAAAGTTTGCATCGCCACAGGCCGGCCACATCATCTTAGCAAAGCGTATTATGAAGAGTTGGGGCTCGACACTCCCTTGGTCAATTTCAACGGGGCATATGTACACCATCCGCACGATCCCAACTTCGGCCCTTATCATACAACGTTGCCTTTGTCCACTGTCAAAGAAGTGATTGCCACCTGTGAACGTTTCAACGTACGCCATATCATGGTTGAATTGTTAGACAACGTATACATCCGCGAGAAAGACATCATCAAAGACCATTCATTTTTCATTGCCGATCGTCCCCTCCATCAAGGCGATTTAAGCCAATTGTTGACGGAAGATTGCACTTCAATCCTAATTCAACCGCAAGAATCCAACATGAACGACTTGTTCCACCAATTGCAAAACGCACACGCCGAAGTGATTGAACAGCGCAGTTGGGGAGCACCTTGGCATGTGATCGAAATCATCCGGCACGGCGTCAACAAATGGGTCGGTATAGAACGGATCGCCGCCTATTACGGCATTCCTCGTGACCGCATCATTGCATTCGGCGACGGAGACAATGATCTGGAAATGATTCAGCATGCAGGCCAAGGTGTCGCCATGGGAAATGCCATCGACGCCTTGAAAGAAGTGGCCTACGCCGTCACATCGAGTAATGAAGAAGACGGGATCGCCCAGTACTTAGAAAAAGTGTTGTGGTAGTGACACTTCCCTTTGTCAAACATGATCGATGAACACCTCGCTTCACAGACAAAAAGCTCGGCTCTTCAGCCGGGCTTTTTGTTGCTTGCACCAAAAGCCATCCATACCACGAATCCCTCTGCCCACTTGTGACATAAGGTGTGAATGTGAACAACATTCTCATACGGAGGTGATCCAGTGTTCAGTTACGCCACCCACTTGTCATGCTCCAAGTGCGGAGGCACAAGCGAAATCAACCAGATCATGCAACAATGTCGTTGTGGAGCTCCGCTACTCGTCCAATATGATTTGACGAAGTTGCGCAACAGATTAAGGCCGGACGACTTGCGCAATCGGGTATACAGTTTGTGGCGATACCATGAGTTGTTGCCTGTACAGGATCACACACACATCGTTTCGTCTGGCGAAGGGATGACACCATTGCTCCCCTTGCCCCGACTTGCCGATGATATGGGCATTTTTCGTTTGCTCATGAAAGATGAGGGCATCAGCCCTGGCGGCACTTTCAAAGTGCGAGGTGCAGCGGTTGGCGTATCCCGAGCCAAAGAACTGGGCGTCAAAGAGTTGGCCATGCCGACAAACGGCAATGCCGGAGCGGCTTGGGCTCTTTATGCGGCCAAAGCCGGCATTCAGTGCCATATCGTGATGCCACTGGACGCGCCCCACACCGCAAAGGTCGAATGCGCCATCGCCGGTGCCCATCTGACCTTGATTAACGGACTCATCAGCGATGCAGGCAACACGATCGCCCAAAGCATTAAGGAACATGGGTGGTATGACGCTTCCACGCTCAAAGAACCTTATCGTATCGAAGGCAAAAAAACGATGGGCTTCGAAATTGCGGAACAACTGGAATGGCAACTTCCGGACGTGATTTTGTATCCGACCGGCGGCGGCGTGGGATTGATCGGCATCTACAAAGCCTTGCTGGAATTGCGTGAATTGGGATGGATAGGAGATCGTCTCCCGCGCTTGGTCGCCGTGCAAGCAGAAGGATGCGCACCCATTGTCAAAGCATGGTCTGAACAGAAGCAGACCTCCTCTTATTGGAGCGGTGCCTCCACTGTCGCGTTTGGGATCAACGTCCCCAAAGCGCTTGGCGACTTCTTGGTGCTGGCAGCGATTTATCAAACTGCGGGATGCGCATTGGCAGTGGAAGATGATACCATCCTGCAAGAACAAAAGCGGATCGCCCGACTGGAAGGCGCCTACGTGTGCCCTGAAGGAGCGGCCGCATTTGCAGCAGCGCGACGATTGCGCGACAGCGGTTGGATTGGCGCCAATGAGACAGTCGTTGTGCTCAACACCGGGGCTGGCATCAAATATCCGGACAGCGTCAAACTCAACTTGCCAATATTGCAACCCGGCCAATTTCTCCCTTCCTCGCACCTCACCGACAACAAGGATTAACTGAGCCTTCGAAAACAGTATCAAACCAAATCATAGAGAAGCATGGTTTTAAAAACAGAATGACATGATTACAAATTCAGGCTAAGCGGGCAAATGGAACATTTTATGACAGAAGTAATCGCTGCCCGCTAGCGGCGATTCAAAAGGAGGATGTATGAGATATTGCATTATCCAATTTTTCTGCATAACAATCTCCACAATCTTGTTTAGAGCGCGTCTGAAGAATAGATAAGCGACTCCAAAACCTTTTTCCCATTCGCTTCACGCGTGACGAGGCGCTCATTGGGAAAAAGTTTTTCCGCCGCTTCCACTCACCAATTTGTTGCGCTAGCCATGCCCCTTTCAACATATCTTGATTTCTATACAAAAGGCAGGCTGTTATCTGCCGGCAAAAGAGGAAGCCAGTTTTTATTGTAAAACTTTGAACTCATATCCGCATAGTTTGTCGTTGCTGGAAGTCTAGATTTACGCATAGAGTGGATGTTCATAAATGATAGATAAAAAATATCTTTAGTGATTTGTTCGATAGATCTTGAACCGACATATTTCTCCACCTTGATAGGATCCGCCATACCGACAGATGTAGAAGGATTAGTACTGCACAGATATGCGTAATTATCCTTCATATATACTAGTCCTTCTGAGGTCATCCATTCTTCATTATTGGTATTAGGATTTATACCCCTGAAAGCCATTCTTCGATTTGTATTTTTTATGATCGAGACATAATCGAATTCAATACCGTGCTGCTGTAGGATTGATCTAATAGCATCGACTTCTTTCTGAAGTGGTTTTCCATCACGATGAAACGTGATATGCTTCAAAGGTTTATCAGGATAGTGTTTAGTATAAGCAACAATAGCTTGGTTAATGATCTGTGATAGTGTTTCTCTACTAATGATTTCACCCGACTCTTTTCCTTCATATGGCTTTGAGTTTAAAAATCTCCCATCACACCCCGCTTCGGTTGTCACCAGCAATTTCATGATGAATATGGTTCAATCAATACACCTTTTCAATTTTTAAATTGGTATGTTGATCAATTGCTTGCTGATAAGGCGATCAATGAGACTCAACTAATAGCCGTGATCGAACGCTGTCATCTTGCATGCAAAGCTTACGAATCACTCTGTCTACAGGATGAGTCCATGAAAGAAGCGGCATTAGCGAAGGAGATGTCCCTTATTGGCAATTGATCAACATATCAACGAAAAGTTACAAGAAACGTGTGATGAGGCGCTCGCCGGAAAAAGGCCGGCGCTTTCACTCACCCACTTATTGCACCAGTCGTACTTAAGCTAGTAGTCCTCTCCCCTCACCGTGCTGTCCCCCGGCGACAAAGCCAATGGTGTCCATCCAAAGCAGAGAAGCCTTCTTCCAAACATTACTCTTTCATTCAGAAGAAAAATCATATATGATATCAAATTAAAACCATACCATTGTTGCCAAGCCATTTTAAGACAAAGGAGTACGCATGATGAAGAAGGCATTTACTCATTGCAATATTTTCACACTGGATGAACAGTGCACCCAATATGAAAACGGCTGTATCATCGTCAACGACGGCACTATCGAATATGTCGGTGAATACCACGATGCCTTCGTTCAAGCATGTGATGAGCAAATCGACTGGACAGGTAAGTGGGTGATGCCCGGCTTGGTAAACAGCCACGTGCACATTGTCATGAACATTCTCCGCGGCGCCGCGGAAGATTTGAGTCTGCATCGTTGGCTCAACGAAAAAATCTGGCCGCTGGAATCCAAATTCACCGATGAGATCGCTGAAGTGAGTGCTCAAGCGGCCCTGATTGAAATGATCAAGTCCGGCACCACCACCTTTAATGATATGTACAATCCGATCGGTCTGGATTGTATGCGACTGTATGAAACCGTCAAACAAGCGGGATTGCGAGGATATTTTTCTTACACACTGTTCACTCCCCCGGACGGAAGCAGTGAAGCCGACACCTTGGCCAGAGCCAGAGACGTCGCCAACTGCATCCGGCGGGACAACTCACTGGTCTCCACAATGATTGCACCGCATAGTCCTTACGCTTGTTCGACCGAGCTCTTGCAAAAATCGGCCGAGCTGGCGGCGGAATTGGGGTTACGCCTTCATATCCACGTATCGGAAACGGAACATGAAGTGGATCTCATCCGTTCACAACATGGACTGACCCCGGTGCAATATCTGCGGGAAATCGGTTTCTTCCAAGCTCCGGCCGTCTTCGCACACGGTGTGGTACTGGATGAGCAGGATAAAGAAATCTTGCGCGAGACAAACACCACCATCGCCCACAACCCCGTCTCCAACTTGAAGTTGGGATCAGGGATCGCCGATGTTGCGGCTTTGCTCGAGGAAGGAATCCATGTCGGCATCGCCACGGATAGCGTCGCATCCAACAACAATCTGGACATGTTTGAAGAGCTACGGATTGCAGCCTTGCTACAGAAAGGAACGCACCGCAATCCTGAATTGATTCCAGTGGACACCATTTTGCATATGGCCACACACCAAGGGGCCACAGGGTTGGGCCTAGCGAAAACAGGCATGCTCAAACCTGGATTTGCCGCCGATTTTATCACTATCCAACCCGCCGGCAAAATCCACTTCACCCCCTCCAACCACGCGTTGTCGCATCTGGTATACGCCACCAACGGCCGAGATGTAGAAGACAATGTGGTAAATGGGCAGTTTCTCATGAAAGACAAGCAATTGCTAACATTGGATGAAGAACGCGTCAGCCGGACACTTAACCGGCTCTATGCGGAACATCTGCAATAAAAACAAGGCCACCCCTACCCAAAGGCGGGGGTGGCCTTGTCACACATAGAAAGAGTAATGCCCAGTGGCTTCTGACATCTACAGTTCAATTCCGGCAGGTTCCGAAACGGTGCTCTTATTCACCTTGGGCTGAGCCAGTCGCTCGGCGAGCGCAATAACCGCCGGAATGAAGAGTGGCAAAATCCATGCGGATAACAAAATCAGCGCCAAGATGACCACGGTAGCGATTTGCAACAGAGTGACCACCCCGGACGGAAGCATGGCCGCAAAGGTGCCACACAGAATAACGGCGGCGGAGATGACTACACTGCCGGTGTGTTTCATCGCTTCCTTGATCGCAATCGTGGGTCGATGCAATCCATACTCCTTATACCGCATCAAGACAAAGATGCTGTAATCAACACCCAAAGCGATGATCATGATGAAGGAGAAAAACGGCACCGTCCACGACAAACCCGGGTATTGGAACAAGTGACTAAACCCGAATTCGGTCACTGCCAGCGAACTAAAGTAAGCCAACACCAAGGCCGCGATTACGCTGAGAGACAACCAGAAGGAGCGGAACAGCACAATCAGCATCAGGCCGATTCCGACCAACATCAAGATCACAGTGCGACTGAAATCCTCGGCAGACATCCCTTGCAAGTCGCGGTTGATGGAGGAAACCCCGCCGACACCGAATTCCGCTTGTTCATATGGCGATTGTTTCAATGTCGCGCGTACGGTCTCTTCAATTGCTTTCGCCACTTGCATCGCCTCTTCGCTATAAGGGTCCTCGGCCAGCGCCACCGTCCATTTGGCCGATTGGCGGTCCTTGGACATGTACATATCGAGCGCTTTCTGGAAGTCTTTGTTTTTGCGGGCCTCCTCCGGAACAAAGAAGGTACGCGTCGCACCGGAACCAGTCACTTGGCCCAGATACTTGTTTGCTTCAGACAGCCCAGCAGAGATTTTTTCTACCCCTTTGGCGCTGGAAGACAAGCCTGACTGCAATTGCTTGATGCTGGCGGCAAATTGCCCCAACCCTTGATCCAAGCGTTTCTGGCCTTGATTGATTGCGTTCAATCCATCTTCGATTTGATCCACTGCATCAACGGCTTGAGCCTGCCCGCTGGCCAATCGTTTCGCTCCTTGCGTCATTTGGTTTGCCGCATAACTCATCTGTTTTTGGGCAACGGCAATCTCTGCCAAACCGCCATTGGCCGCTTTCAATCCTTGCGCCGTGCGAGACAGGGAACCTTGCAATTGGTTCATCCCCGCTTCCACACCGCTCGCCTGCGCTAACAAGAGATTGGCTTTCTCTTTGATTTCTTGCACATTGGGATCATTGGGGTCCAATTTATCCGCGGCTTGGTTGATCTGGGTTGCCAATGCTTTGATCCCGGCTACCTGCTGCCGCAACCCGTCCGCCCCGGCGGCCAATTGATCCAACCCACCGGAGATTTTCATGTATTCACCCACCAACTTTTCATTGCTGGATGAGATTTGCTTCAGTCCACTCTCCAGTTGCGCCAATCCTTTGGCCAATCCTGGTTGCTTGGCGCTCCCTTGGCCCAATCCGGCTTGAATCTGCTTCATCGCTTGTTGCACTTGATTCAGCCCATCCCGCGCCGCTTTTGTGCCGTCCACCAATTTGCTGACTTGATTCAAATCGCCTGTGGTGGCAGCACCCATTTTTTCTGAAGCTTGGGATAGTCCAGCCGAAATGGCATCCAGCCCATCGGTCGATTTGCCGATCCCGTTTTCCACCCCTTTGGCTTGATCGTTGAGGTAGAACTGGTCGATCGGCTCCCCACCTGGCTGCGTCGGGCCATACACCGTCTTCACACCGGGCAGGCGACTCAGTTTCTGATGGAGCTGGTCAAGAAAAGCGAGTGCTTCCGGCGAGTCCAGCCGTTCATCGTTCTTTATAACCACCGTTGTCGGCAAGGTCTGACCCGGGCCAAACTGATCGGCCACGATACGGAAGCCGCGCACCGAATCATAATCCGGGTTTACTTCCTGCAGGCTGTCAAATGACAAGCGCCCTTCATGGA
This sequence comes from Laceyella sacchari, assembly GCF_024927925.1. Classification (NCBI taxonomy): domain Bacteria; kingdom Bacillati; phylum Bacillota; class Bacilli; order Caryophanales; family Thermoactinomycetaceae; genus Laceyella; species Laceyella sacchari. The sequence continues at coordinate 775,353 of NZ_CP103866.1, read as the reverse complement.
AAAACCATGAGCCGGCCAAGACCCCGACCAACACAATGGAAATGACGGGGCGTTTGACAGAGAAACCGCCCAGCTTGCGCCACAACCCGTTCTCCCCGTGACTGTCCAGCTTCCGGGAGGGCCAAAAAATGGCGCGACCCATGACAGCCATGAAGAACGGAACCACTGTGTATAGAGCCAGCAACAGGAAGGCGATTCCGATGGCCACCGCCACTCCTGACTGGTAAACGCTAAACTTGGAAAAGCCGAGCATGCTAAACCCAATCAGCACAGCCAGCCCGCTGAAAAACACCGTTTTGCCCGCGGTTTGATAAGTGGCGATAATCGCTTCCGCCACATCGTCCCGCTTGGCTAGTTCTTCCTTGAAGCGCATAAACAACAAAATGTTATAATCCGTGCCGATGCCAAACAGCACCAAGATTAAAAAGGTTTGCGTCGTATTGGCAAACGGGAAGTCGACTGCCTCCACCAAGTGGGAAACCGTCGCCATCGACACGAGGTATGTCAACCCTACGGTAAGCAGTGAAATGAGAGGCGTCACCGGAGAGCGGAATATAATGACCAATACCGTAATGATAAACAGCACGGTCAACAATTCCGTTTTCTTCACTCCATCGAGAGACGTTTGGGCAAAATCCTCGTTGATAAACTCATTGCCCGTCAAATAGGTGCGAACGCCTTCGACTTGCACCGCCTTGGCGAGTTGTTCCCGCAATTCGGCCACTGTGCGCTCGCCCTGTTCAATCTCTGCGATGGCCATTACCGTCGTCTTGTCTTTGGAAATCAACTGCTCCTCCGACTCTTTGTTGCCAAAGGGCTGCAACATGGAAGTGACCCGCAGTTGTTTGCTCTTTTCCAGCGCAACCAGCTTCCGCTCAATCTCCATCATTTGCGATGAAGCCAGTTGTTTGTCCGCATGGAATACAATCAACGCTTGCACGTTTTTATCGCCATGGTCATCGCCATCCATCTCGGCGAGCAATTTGGCGGCCTTGCTTGACATGAATTCATCCGCAATGTGCGGTTGCCCTTTTTCGCGAACCAATTTATCAGTGGAGGGCATCGTCACAAACAGAACAGCGGCGGCCACCACCCATAACGCAAAGAACAACCACTTGCGTTTGAGAACCCACTTCAATCCTTTCATCTCTCCTTCCTGAGTTGACTCACTGGTCACACTTTAGCAAGGAAAAATAAATCAAATCTAAATCAAATATGAAAAAAGATAAAAAAAGTGGGTCAATCCGATGACTGGGCAATCGGGATGGCAAATCTGACCGCCAACCCGCCCAAACGGGCCGGAAAAGCCTCCATCTCTCCGCCATGCCGCTCCACAATCGTGCGACAAATCGCCAACCCCAAACCGGTACCGCCGTTTTCCGCTTGCCTGGCCCGATCGACAGTGTGAAATTTGTTAAACAGATGCGGCAGCTCCGCTTGCGGCACACCCACGCCGTTGTCTTCGATCAGAAACTGGGCCATGCCCGCATCGATATAGCCCGTAAAATGGATCATCAAATCTTCTGTTTGCGCATAACGAACCGCATTGCTGATCAAATTGGCCACCACCCGGCGCAGCCATTCTGGGTTGGCGTCGAGGCGCGTTTCCTCTGTAAACAAGTGATGAGCGCGAAAGCCGATGCCCAATCCGGCGCACTCGGCTTCATATTCAGTAGCGATCGAGTTGAAAAAAGCATCGGCACGAATCAACGAAGTCTGCATCTCGATCAGGTCTGCTTCATGTTTGCCATAGGCTGAAAACTCAGCCACCAAGTTTTGCATGCTGGCGGCTTTGGTCTGCAACAGCCGGATGGTCTCCTCCTGTTTATGCGGATCTTTGATCACCCCAGACGCCAACAATTCCAAAAACCCCTGAATAGTGGTCAGGGGTGTTTTCAAATCATGCGCAATCGAAGTGATCATGTGCAACTGTTCCCCATAAGCGCGATCCAACCGTTGTTCCATGGCATAAACATGGCGGTACAGATCACCGATTTCATTGTTTTGCCGATAATGAATCGGTTGGGGGCGCCGCCGCAACCGGATTTGGGACAAGCGCTTGTTCAAATTTTGAATGGGTTTGGTGATGAAATGATGGAAATGAATCGTCATACCGATGAGAAAAATGACCAATATGGAAACAAACGCAAACGCCGTCCAATTGATTAACCGTCCCACCCCAAACTCAACCAATCGCGGTTGGCGGATGATCTTCAACTCCCCCACCTTTCTCTGGCCGTCATTCACGGGCAATGATAAAGCCACGGTGAACCGGTTGGGCGCAAGGGTTCCTTCTGCGAAACGACCCACCTCGCCACGGTATTCCAATCGGATGCCCTCCTCGGCGGCCATCCGACGCAACGCTTGCTTCAAAGCCTCCGGTTGGCGGTGAAGCTTTTCCACTTGTCTCACCATTGCGATATTGTCCTGAACATCCTCTTCCGTCCGGTCAGCCACTTGTTGGATGAACACATGATGTACATAAAAAACCAAGAAACCTACTACCCACAAAAAAACCACCACGGCCAACACCAAAAAGAGACAAGGAATCTTATACTTCAGTTTCATTTGTCCTCACCATGCAACAGCAGCTTGTAGCCCACGCCCCAGATGGTTTTAATCATCGCATTACCAGCGCCCAACTTCTTGCGGATGTTTTTTATGTGCACCGTGACCGTATTCATGTCACCCTCGTCGTCTCCCCAGACGCGCTGGTAGATTTGTTCTCGCGACAAAACCTGATTTTGATGCTGATAAAGAAAATAGAGAATCTGAAACTCCTTGGTAGACAGATCCAATCTCTGTCCATCCAAGAACGCCTCATAGGTGTTTTCATTCATGGATAATCCGCTTTGAGACGGCACTTCAGCGGCACTCACATCGCCTTGAAGTTGGCTAAGCCGCTCCGAACGGCGAAAGTGTGCTTTGATCCGAGCCACCAACTCCTGCACCCCAAACGGTTTGGCGACATAGTCATCAGCACCGATCTCCAGACCGATCACTTTGTCGATCTCCCGATCGCGCGCGCTCAACAGAATAATCGGCATGTGATATTTCCGTCGCAACTGGCGGATCGCTTCTAATCCATCCATCTCCGGCATCATGATGTCCATCACGATCAAGTCGATGGATTGCTGTTCTACCAATTCCAGCGCCTGTCTGCCGTTGCTGGCAGCGAACACGAGGTATTGTTCATAGGTAAGGGCTTCGGTCAATAGTTGAACAATGCCCTGGTCATCATCCACGATCAGGATACTTTTTGCCGACATCGATTGCCTCCTGTCTTTTGTGTTTGTGATTAGGGTCTCGTGTGTACTCAGAACTGGCAACCCCTTTCTAAGAGTAACACATCCCGCTCCCCTTCCTACTGCCAAACAGTCAGGGGTCATGAAGCGCATTCCTCTTCCGCATCGGCCAACGGAAATCGCATGACAAACGTGGTTCCCCGCCCCAACTGGCTCTCCACCTCAATCGATCCCCCGTGCAACTCCACCAGGTGTTTGACAATCGGCAATCCCAAGCCCGTACCACCATGCTTGCGCGAACGTGACTTTTCCACACGGTAGAAGCGTTCCCAGATCCGGTTCACTTCCACTTCGGAAATACCGATGCCTTCATCGATCACTTTTATCACCGCTTCTCCCCTCTGCCTGAACAGTTCGACCAGCACCTTGCCTTGTGGCTTGGAGTAACGTAGCGCATTGTCCACCAAATTCATGATGATTTGCCGAAAGCGGTTCACATCAGCCTGGATGCGGATGGATGGTTCAAGGTTTCGTTCCAAGCGAATTCCCCACTCAGCAGTGAAGAGCTCCATCTCCTCCAGCGTTTTACGGATCACCGGCGCGATGTCAATCCTTTGCTTACTTAGCGCGAACTTCCCTTCATCCAATCGGCTCAATACAATTAAATCCTCAACAAGACATTCCAACCAATCCGATTGGTCATAGATAATCCCCATCAAACGGCGGGCATCCTCCGTGGGAAGGTTCTCGCGCCGCAACAGAGCTGCATACCCTTTGACATATGTGAGAGGCGTGCGCAACTCATGGGCAACATGGGTCAAAAATTCCTTGCGAGAAGACTGGTAATACAACAAACTCTCCGCCAGCAAATTCATTTGCCTGCCCAATGCGGCCACTTCATCCTGCCCTTTGATCGGGACGCGCACGTGGTAATTGCCTTTAGCTAATTGCTCCGCGATTCTACCCATCTCGATAATTGGACGGCTGATCCGCCACGACAGGACCATGCCCACTCCCATGACGATAACCAAGACACCAGCGGCAGCCAGCACAATCATGAATTTAAAAGAGTGAAGCGTGCTCTCCAGCAAGGTCAACTCAGCGCCCATAGCCACCATCCCCGACAAGGTTTGATCCTTGATGATGGGGCTTGATGCCATCATGTACACCCGCCCGTCCACCTCCAACAAGCGAACGAGCGATCGTTCTACTGAACGCGCTCTTTTTCGCTCGGCCTTCGCGAAGGCGAGCAACCGCTCCCGCATCGCAACGGGGGCACTGACCCAACTTCTCCCGTCAGTGGTCAAGACACATAGGCCGGTAGTCGGGCCATTTTCCATCCCTAGCACATGCCTGAGCGCGTCTTGACTAAAGTCATGAGCCAGAAAAACGGCGTAAGAGCGGGAACGATCCCCCAAAAAAGTTTTCATGTATAATTTGTACTCTTCCTTAATGATCAAGAAACACAAAAACCCCAACAGCCCGAGGCCGGTGATCATAATGACCAGGATCATCGCCATCCATTTGGTCGTGACATGCTTCATCTTCACATCACACCCCATTTATAACCAAATCCCCAGACTGTCTGTATCACTTCCTCCCGGAGCCCCGCTTGGCGCAATTTGGTGCGCAAGTTTTTAATATGGGTGTCTACCGTGCGGGCGTCGCCGTAATAATCGAACCCCCACACTTTCTCCAACAGTTGCTCTCGGGAAAAGGCCTGTTTGGGATGCTGAGCCAGTGTACGCAACAAATCAAACTCAATCGGGGTCAATTTGATCTCTTCCCCGCCATGCCAAACTTCCCTTCTCGCCCAGTCGATGTGTAACCCATTTGCCAGCCCTTCTTGTTTCTGGCCGCGCTTTCGCGTCCGTCTCAACACCGCGTGGATGCGGGCCACCAACTCCATGGGTTCAAAGGGCTTTGTGATATAATCATCCGCCCCCAGCTCCAATCCCTCCACCCGATCCTCCAAATCAGAACGCGCGGAAAGAAAGATGACGGGCAAATCCGTTTGCTCTTTCCGCAATTGGCGCAACAACTCTCTTCCCTCCATGCCCGGCATCATGATATCCAGCAGGCACAAGTCAAAGGAGCGGCTCCGAAACAAGCGCAAAGCCTCCCGGCTGCAACTGGTCACGGTCACGCTGAACTCCGGCTCCAAAATCATGGACAGCAATTCCAGCATGCGTGTCTCATCATCAACAATCAACACGGACGCTTTCATTCACCACACCCACCCAACCACTTGACGGACTATCTACCAATTCCACTCAACTCCTTCATCGTTTCTTCAAAATTTTCCATTACCCTATGTTAATGACGGAGCGAAAAGCCAAAGCCCTTCGCCTGTAAACCCGCAAATCGCTACGGCAATCATCGGAATAATCAAAATGATTTGATGTGATGGTATCACAGACCTCTTTTTTTGTCGAAACAGCGACAATCCCCCCAATCACTGTGTTTGCACTATAAAATACTACTGTGCACCGAATGATTATTTCATGAAGAATGATTATTTCATGAAGGAGGAATAACCATGTTCAAAGATGAAAGATTTCATGCTTACACGATCCAATCTTTTCACAAAGATGTCATGGCCGGCATCGTTGTCGGCGTTGTCGCACTCCCATTGGCATTGGCATTTGCCATCGCCTCGGGCGTCCGTCCCGAATACGGCTTATACACTACCATCATCGCCGGTTTCATCATTTCCCTGTTGGGCGGTTCCAAATATCAAATCGGAGGGCCGACCGGCGCGTTTGTGCCGCTGCTGTTGGGTATCGTGGTCACACATGGATATGAGAGCTTGTTGATCGCCGGATTTATGGCTGGGGCAATACTCATATGCATGGGGATATTCAAACTGGGCAATCTCATCCATTACATGCCCCGTCCAGTAACCATCGGCTTCACCACGGGCATTGCCGTCATCATCTTTTCCGGACAGATCGCCTCATTCTTAGGCCTGCATCAATTGAAAAAGGAATCAACCTTTCTGTTGCAAATGAAAGAGCTCATCAACAACCTCATCCATGTCAATCCATATAGCGTCATCACCGCTATCATCTGTTTGATCACGATACTGATCACCACCAAGTGGTTTCCCAAGCTACCCGGTGCGTTAGTGGGATTAATCCTATCCACCTTGGTTGCCACCCTGTTTTTCCCGGGTAAAGTGGCCACCATCGGCACCGTGTATGGCGGCATCCCCAATGAGTGGCCCACTTTCTCCTTTCCCACATTCACTTTGGAAAAAGGGATAGAACTCTTCATCCCGGCGGTGGCCATCGCGATGTTAGGTGGAATTGAATCACTGCTGTCCGCGCTGGTCGCAGACAACATGGGAAACACCAAGCATCACAGCAATCGGGAATTGATCGGTCAGGGAATCGCCAACATGGTCACTCCTTTGTTCGGGGGCATTCCAGCCACCGGAGCCATTGCGCGCACCGCAACCAATATTAAAAACGGCGCCCAATCCCCCATTTCAGGCATCATACATAGCCTGTTTGTCTTGCTCGTCTTGCTTGCGCTTGCGCCGCTCGCCTCTCAAATCCCACTGTCCAGCATGGCACCTGTCTTGATGTTTGTCGCTTGGAATATGTCTGAACGGAACGAATTCGTCCATATCCTTAAAAGCAAATCCGGGGATGCCGCCGTTCTTCTGCTCACCTTCACGCTAACCGTACTGACGGATTTAACCTTCGGTGTGTTAGGTGGCATCGGCTTGTCCGTCATCCTGTTTGTCATCAAAATGAGCAAAGCATTGATCATCCAACCGCAGGCCACCTCCGATCCCACGGCGTTAAAAGTGAAATCGTCCTCTCACCCGTACGTGCATGTGGTGCATGTTGAAGGGCCTCTTTTCTTCGGCTCGGCAAAACGGTTCATGTCATCCATTCAAGACCTCCCCGACCGTCAAACATTGGTCTTGTGCATGAACCATGTTCCCTATCTGGACGCAACCGGAGAAGCGATATTCGCCAAACTGGCCGAGAAATGCCATAAGCAAGGCAACACCCTGCTCATCAGCGGCCTCAATGACCAACCCCGTCAAGTGCTGGAACGCGCCGGTTGGATGCGCAAAATCGGTTCAGCGCACTTTTTCAGCCAATTGGATGACGCGCTTCGGTTTGCTGAGCAACAAGCCAACATCCCTCAGCGAGCGGCCAGATGAGTACCAAGCTCCGCAATCTCTTCATCCTTACAAGGTGGCCATCGCATACTTGGTGGGTAAAAAAATCACAATCATTTAAGGTAGGAGTTATGACATCCTCCTTAAATGATTGTGATCTTAAATAAAAAAAGGGTCTGTCTCCTTGTAGCGATAACCCGAAGTTTACGCCCCATGCGCACTCCGGGTTTCCTTAACAACAACGTCTCTCTGCACATTCTTTCTTACATGCATGGGGATGATGATTTACGAAAAGAACTTCTTATGTTTGACTTTCCATTTTCTTCCCTCATTCGCTTTGTTTACCGACAGGCTGGCACCCATCTCCGATTCGGCCCCAAAAAACTCAATCACTTGCTCCATCATCACTTTTCGGGTCAAAATACCCAAAAAACGCCCTTTGACATCGATAATGGGTATGTAGGAATGATTGAGCAACACTTCAAACGCAAACGAGAAGATGGAGTTGGCCAAGATCCCTAGGCAAGTTTTGTTCATCGCTTCTTTTACCGCATGTTCTTTCAATCCGGAGAAATCGCCTTCGCGTTGGTTTAATTGTTGGACAAAATCCAAGATGTTGGTTTTACTTATCACTCCCTCCACCTCACCCGCATCATTGATGACCGGAACGGAGCTCAGCTTTTCCTTTGTCAACACCCGCAGCGCTTGATCCAGTGACAACTCAGGATGAACGGTAGTCACACATTCTTTGGGAATGATCAACGATTCAATGCCTTGTGAAAATAGGTAAGCGTTTTTGGCAAACATATCGGTAACCCCTTTTGCAAGATAGTGTAAAAAGGCGTTCTCTTTTAAATATGAAAAAACCGCAGGATCATGTTCTGCGGGCCTTTGTCGCTCTCCCGTCCCTTCTTCGGCCAAGCTGGTAGGATGGGTGACTTGCACATACTTCCCAACATCCAGAGATTCTTGCTAGCACATGTCTGATAAATAGGCCAGCAGGTCCAAAAAAACCCCACTCTCTAGGCGCAAGCGGTCCACCTCTGTTCGCGACGGGGGAAGATTCAGCAAATAGCGACATATATATTTAACGCAAATCATACCTTTATGAATGTATCTTTGCAAGACTTTTTTCTCGACAATGTGTATCTGTCTGTAGGTCAAGCATAACCATCGAAAAGGACGGCACACTCATACTTTGGAGCGTGTCGTCCTTTTGCTCTTAAAAACGAAGCTTTGATTACCCTTTTGGTTTCACAAACAACGCGGCAAAAAATGCAAAAAAAATCGCCGCCGTGATCCCCGCGCTGGTGATCTTGAAAATACCAGTGATTGCGCCTGTCCATCCATCCAACTTCATCTGCTGAATGGCCCCGTGCACCAATGAATTGCCAAAACTGGTGATCGGCACGGTTGCCCCTGCACCAGCAAATTTGATCAACGGTTCATACAAGCCGAGACCGTCGACAATCGCGCCCGCAACCACCAATGTCGCCATGGTATGGGCTGGCGTCAACTTAGCCACATCAAACAAAAGCTGCCCCACTACACAGATGGCTCCACCAACTAGAAAAGCCCACAGATATTGCATCATCCGCTTATGTTCCCCCTTTCTATTGAAACAGCATGCGCAATGCAAGGAATGGTCTCCCCTTGCTGATAAGACAGCGGAGACAGCAGTGCCCCAGTCGCCACAACCAAGATGCGGTTAAATTCTCCCTTTTTCATGCGGTTCAACAAATGGCCGTATGTGACCACCGCGCAACAAGCGCACCCGCTCCCTCCCGCTTGCACCATTTGCTTATCATAGTCGTATATCATCATGCCACAATCCCAGTATTTCGCCAGATCGACCGGAATCCGGTGTTTCTCAAGCAAATCGCAGACAATGCCATGCCCCACCTTTGCTAAGTCACCGGTCACAATCAAGTCATAATGGTCTGGCGTAATCTGCAAATCGCGAAAATGCGCTTGGATGGTATCGACGGCTGCCGGCGCCATGGCCGCACCCATATTGAACGGATCGGTCACCCCCATATCGACCACGCGGCCAATCGTGGCCGAGGTGACGATCGGGCCTTCCCCCTGCTCGGAGATGACTGCCGCCCCCGCGCCCGTCACTGTGTATTGCGCGGTCGGCGGCTTTTGAGAACCATATTCTGTGGGGTAACGGAATTGCTTTTCCACCGCTGAGTTGTGGCTACATGTCCCTACCAGCACGTCGGTGGCCGCCCCCGCATTTACCAGTAGCGAACCCAGTGCCAAGCTCTCCATCGAGGTAGAACATGCCCCAAAAACCCCCAAGTAAGGCATCCCCAAGGTTCTCGCCGCAAAGCTGGTGCTGACAATCTGGTTCATCAAATCTCCGGCGATGAAAAACTGAATCTGCTCTTTTGTGAGCCCTGATTTGTCAATGGCCAGTTGCGCCGCTTCCTCAATCAGCATTTTCTCCGCTTTTTCCCAACTGTCTTGGTTTAGCGTGGACTCACCATGGATTACGTCAAAATCTTCGCCCAATGGCCCCCGCCCTTCAAAGGGGCCAACAACTGTGGCCGTCGACTGGATGACCGGCTTTCTTTCAAACACCCAACTCTGATGACCTTTTCGCATGTTATGAACCCCCACCTGCAATATTGGGATTGAATAACAAATGCAACAACGCAATAATCACGGCGGCAACGGTACCAAACACGATGACTGATCCCGCCAATTTGAACATTTTTCCTCCAACCCCCAAAACCATCCCTTCACTGCGATGTTCAATCGCAGCCGAAGCCATGGAATTGGCAAAGCCCGTCACGGGTACCGCTGAGCCCGCTCCAGCCCATTGGCCGAATTTATCATATACTCCCAAGCTGGTGAAAATCACGGACAACAAGATCAGCGACGCCACCGTCGCGGTGGACGCTTGGTCTTCGGGAAGGCCAACCCATTTCATGTACATATCTTGCAACAATTGCCCTACGATGCACACACCTCCCCCGGCGATAAAGGCACGCAGGCAATTTTTGCCGACAGGGCGCGGGGGTTCATGTTTTTTAGCCAGCTTTTGATATTCTTGTTGCACAGGTGTCAGTTTCTTTTTTTGATCGTTTGCCATTGTTTCTCTCCCTAACTGATTAACTGTGGTTTGATTTCCTTGATCACTTTTTGCAATTGATGCGAGCTTTGCTCATACAGCTTTTTGGCTTGCTCATCGTCCGTCGACAGGCTAAACATCTCCAGGTCGGCCTCACATTTTTTCAGTGTGGCCAGCAACTTCGCTTTTTCTAGTGTCGGCTGGATCTGGATTTGATCATCATACAGATCCAGATACAGCTGGCCGTCTGAGTCGACTTGGCCGATGAACACATTTTCCAATGCCACCCCTTGCTTCTCCAGCTCCGTTTGCAACCATCCGCGATTTAAACCCCGGGTGGCCAATTCTTCATCCAAGATCGCGCCGTCCTCGATTACCACATGGGGTTCGTCCTCATGACCGACCTGAAGCCCCAACATCTTAGCCGTGACTGGCCGCCTGTCCTTATACGGCAATACGTTGATATTTCCGTTGGCTTCCATCACGGCAAATTCAACATCACTCACATTGAAAATGTTTTTGTTCCGCAGTTGTGCCATCATCTCTTCAATAGTGATCCGTTCTTTTTTCAGGTTATCTTCCAGCACTTTTCCGTTTTTGATTAAGATGGTGGCTTTGCCGTCAAGCCATTCCCTCGCTTTTTTGCTTTTCAATTGAAGAAGTTCAATTCCGAACGCTACCGTTGCCCAAATGGCTAATGAAACAATGCCCAAGTGCCATTTTTCGCCCATTTCCAGAGGAATATAGGCCGCCAAGCTGCCAATGGTGATGCCGGTTATGTATTCAAAGAGTGACAGTTGGTTCACTTGCCTTTTTCCTAGCAACTTGGTTAGCACGAAAAGAATGATGATCGCCACCAACGTCCTTAGCGCCACTGCAATCCAATCCGGCATGAAGCCCGCCTCCCCTTGATTGGTGAAATCATTATTGCTTAGTATGATCTCTTTCCGGACGGATATGCATTTTTTTGGCATCATAATCAGATGTTCATTGCGCAGATTAAGCCTATGACAATAATGAAAAGGAGGTTTTCCTATGACGATTGCATCCGATGTCAAAACCTGTGTCGCCTCGCTTAAAAGCGCCCAAGCCAGCTTAGAGCAATTCGCACTTAGCACCGAAAACAAACAAGCCAAACAGCTTTACACGCAAGCCGCGCAACAGACCCAACAGATCATCGATCAAATCACACCACGTGTACAACAATTGGAAAACGAAGAACCCCAATACAAAGGATTTTAAGCGCGTAAAGAAAAACCCGCCCCCCAGAACAGAGAATGGGAGCGGGTTTTTCTTTTATTGCGTTTGTTGATATGTTTAACTCATGCTTAACCAATTACCGAAGTACTGCACATGACGGTTCAGTTAAGAGCCTCAGACTTCCAGGCTTGGCGACCGGCGCCAAAAAGAAAAGGCCCGCTTGGATCTGAGAGGCGACGAACATCTGTGAGACAGGCGGTAAGCCATTCAAGCGGCCATTCCAATCACATACAGCCGACCGTTCAAGGCAAACGAAGCGCGCCCGGTTTCTTCGGACACCACAATCACAATCGCATCGCTCAATTCGCTCAATCCCAGAGCCGCCCGATGCCGAGTACCCAATTTTTGGTCATTCTCCACCTCTTTGTTTGACAAAGGCAACACGTGAGCGGCGGAAACAATCTTGTCATCTTGGATCAACACCGCGCCATCATGCAAGGGGCTACCCGGATAAAAAATCGACTCCAACAGCGAGCTGGAAAACTTCGCCTGAATCATCGTCCCATGAGAAAGAAAGGAAGATAGCGGGTCTTGGCGTTGTACCACGATCAACGCTCCATGCTTCCGCTCTGACAGATGGGCGACACTTTGTAGCAAGCCTACATATTGCTTAGTGAAAGGTGACAGATAGCATTGCAAGTAAAAAGATGAAGCCAACGCTTCACTCATCACGATTTGATTTCTTATGCTTCTAAACTCGCCCAACAAGCATTTGTCCTCATCATCAACCACTTCCAAAAAGCGGTTGATCTGATCGGCAACAGCCAACAAATTTCGGACAAGCTGTTTTTTCAAAACCGACGTATCGCAATCGTTCACACTCATGTTTACACCTCAAACATAACAGATGGGAAGGGATGCACCTGATCCACTCATCAACCAGCGTTCCCCGGCTCCTCCCACCTTATCCACAAGCACAGATCGTCACCGCAGCTAAGCTTCTGACAGAGTCTTAACCATCAGCACATGGGGAATACCGTCTTCCATGAACACAGCTGACTTAGTGGTATAGCCCAACTTTTTGTAAAATCCTTCCGCATGTGTTTGCGCATGCAATTTGGCCGAAGTGGCGCCCTGTTCTCGCGCCACTTTCTCCAGCGCATGGATGATCACTTTGCCCAATCCGTGTTTGCGGTACGCGGGTAAAATGCAGATGCGTTCCAATTTGGCAACGCCCTCCACCATTCGCACCCTTCCCGTTCCGACCGGTTTCCCCTCGGCATGCACGAGGATGTGCTCGGATTGTTCCTCATGCTCATCAAATTCATCTTCTAACGGCACACCTTGTTCTTCGACAAACACGGTTCGCCTAATCCGAAATGCCGCCTCCAATTCCTCTTTTCCGACTACCCGTTTCGCTTGCATCAATGCACCATCCTTTCAGCTACATACATGCCCGCAACTACCTCAGTATAATCCATACCCATTTTTTTGAGAACGTGACTGCCAGCTGCTCGCCAAACTTTGACACGTAAAAAACGCGCCTGCTTGATGCAGACGCGTTTCCTAACCATCCCTTTATGCTTTAGAGGGGCTCTCATTGTTCGCATGGGCCCGCAACACATACTTCAACACTTTGCCCATGCTGTTTTTTGGCAACTCATCGATAAATTCCACATCGATCAACTTATAATCGGCCAGATGGCGCCGCGCATGGGCCATAACGTCATCCTCTGTCAACACGGCACCCTCGGCTTTAACCACATATGCCCGGGGAAGCTCACCCCACACAGCGTCTTTGACCCCTACTACAGCCACTTCCGCAACGCCGTCCAGTTGCTGGATCACGTCTTCCACTTGGGCGGGGAACACTTTCTCTCCTCCACAGATCACCATGTCCCGCAGGCGGTCGATCACATACAGGTAGCCGTCTTCATCCAATTTCCCCACATCTTTGGTATAATACCAGCCGTTTTTCAGCACCTTATCCGTTTCCTCTTGATTGTTCCAATAGCCCGCAAACACCGAGTCGCTGCGCACCACAATCTCCCCGACCTCCCCCGTTGGGCATTCTTGGCCTGTCAGCGGATCAAGGATTTTGATTTGGGTCAGATACACCCCCTTGCCGGCCGAATGGCATCGATTCAAGTCCATCTCCGGCAAGAAGTACGTAATCGCTCCTGTGTATTCCGTCGCGCCGTACACTTGGATGATAGAGAAGCCCAGATCGTCAAACTCCCTGATGAGTCGTTCGGGAACCCGGGACCCGCCGCAGACAATTCCCCGCAGGCTGAACAAGTCCTTGTCGATCGTTTTCAACATTTCCAACATAAACGGCAACATCGCCGGCACCGACATCATGTTGTTGATCTTCTCTTCATCAATCAGCTCCCACAATTGGGAAGGGGTGAAGTTGGGCGCCATTACCAACGTGATACCGCGAATCAAAGCGTTGACGATAAACATCATCCCACTGATGTGAAACAGTGGCGTCACAAACAAAAAGCGGTCAGCAAAACGCAAATCGAGCGTGTTGACATTGGCTATTCCCGCCGCGTACACATTGGCATGGGTACACATCACGCCTTTGGGTTGACCAGTGGTACCAGATGTATAAATGATCATGGCCGTATCCCATTCAGTGACCGTCGCGGCCGGCTCTTTAGTGGAGGCGATTTCAAAGATGCTCTTGAAATGCTCGTCCATCTCTTCTCCCACCGCTGCGCGGATCACTTTTTCGACACAGGGGGGAAGCGAGGTCAGTGCCTCCCTGAACTCTTCATCGTAAAACAGAATTTTCGCTTGGCAGTCCTCGACGATATATCGAACCTCTGCCGGTTTCAACCGTGTGTTGATCGGCACGGCAATGGCACCAATCTTGACTGCAGCCAAATATATGATGGGAAAAGCGTATGTATTCTTGCAAATAAATGCAACACGGTCACCAGGTTCCACGTGCAAATCCAATAGATAGTTAGCCAATTGATTAACCTTTTCTTTATATTCCTGGAACGTTATTCGTTCACCGTGACTCACCAAGGCTTCTAATCTTGGTGATAATGCAGCACGTGCATCCAACAGTTTTCCAATTGTTGTCATGTTGTTAACCTCCCCCAAGATGCATGTCAGATATAAATGATAATAATACCTATCCAAATAATATACAAACCAGAATCTTTCCGTTCGATGGACTGAATTCTATCACGATCATCTATACATACAAAAAAGTCCTTTTTCCGAAACTTCTCGAAAAAAGGACTTTTAATTTAAGGTATAGTTGATAAAAAGTTTACCATTTACTTCATACCTGATAAACGCACCCACTTGCATTGCCAGACAGTCCCAGTCTCTTCCTTGGTAATCAGGTAATTGCTCCCTAGAATTGCAGACACAAATAGCTCAATGTTCCCAAGTCATAACCACGGTGTAGCACTTTCGCTTCCGCCTGCGGACTTGCACTACCCATAGCGATGAAAAACGGGACAAAGTGTTCTGGTCTGGGGACAGCCATGCCGGCATAAGGGGCCAACTCTGCGTATCGGAACAAGTCGTCCCAATCCTTGGCTTGCACCTTTTCCACCAGCCAATCGTCAAAGGCGACGGCCCAAGGCTCAGGGGAGGTCTGTTCCCACTTGAGCGCCCGTAAATTATGCACGGTCACACCGCTTCCGATCACCAAGATCCCTTGGTCTCCGATTCCGCGCAAACATGCCCCTATATTGAACTGTGTCTCAGGAGGCAAAAAAGGATTGACAGAGAGCTGGATCACCGGTATATCGGCTTGCGGGTACATGCGATGCAACAGCGTCCATGAACCATGATCCAATCCCCGTGAGCGATCTTTACGAACCTCGATCCCACCATCAGCAAACATCTCAGTCAACCGCTCAGCTAACTGTACCGATCCTTTGGCCGGGTAGCGAATGGCATATAGCTCTTCTGGAAAGCCATAAAAATCGCAAATCGTTTCATACACGCCGTCAGTGTAAGAAATGCTTTGCACTTCACTTTCCCAATGCGCTGAAAAAATGACAATCGCTTTCGGTTTAAACGTCTGGCCGAGCTGCTCAAGAAACTGCGTGTAATCTGTCTGTTCGATTGCCAACATCGGCGATCCATGTGCCAAAAATAAGGTGGGAAGCATGAAAACCCCTCCGAACGTACGATAAGTTCAAATTACTTTATGTTAGTTACTTTATATAAATAAATTTCCTGCGTCAAGAAAGAGCGCTGCTCAGCTTCCCTCTATTGTGCCCAAAACGAACCGGTGAGCAAAACCCAATCATGGCTGGATAGCGCCACAGGCAACGCGTTTTCCCGAATTTCCCGCAGGGTCGGTTTTCAAATCATCTGGTCCTTCATGGATCACCAAGGACGTCCCCCCGCTTTTAAATAACGAATGCAGTTGGCCTTTGGCCAAAGTGACTCCCTTGGCCACTTGCTCGCTGTGCACATTACCCTTTGCATCAGCGACGATATTATCCAAATCGCCGGCATGGGCGCCGTTGGTGTTTAACTTTCCATGCGCTTTGTGATGAGGATTAAAATGTCCGCCCGCCGATTTGAAATCGGGCGGTGTGCATTGACCCGTTTCATGAATGTGGAAGCCATGTGGCCCTGGAGAAAGCTGGCTCGCCTTGAGCTGGATTTTCACCCCTTCTCCGACCTTCTCTTCTGTTAACACCGCGGTGCCGATCTTGACTCCTTGCGAATTCAACAGGTTGACAGTGACAGACGGCTTGTCATCGCTAACGGGTACATTGCCGGCACAACCAGTCACGGCTAAGCAAGCCAAAATGAGACAACCCCATTTGATATGCAAACTTCCCACTCCCCTTGACTTTTCCATTTATTCATTATTTTAACAATATCGATCGCGTGTCAAGCGAGAGCTGGGAAATCACACTCACTACAAAGCAGCTGTCCAGACCTTTTACCAAGATTATTTTCTATAAAATAATATTTCTAAAATTGACAAGCCTCGTTATTTCTCCTTTTCGTATAATAAAAAGAGAAGCTGCAAAGGAGGCGCCGCATGGATCTGCACATTATTTTTTGGGGGTGTCTGGCCGGCGGATTCCTGTTCGCCATTATCATGCTTTTGATTGGAGACGGCCTTATGGATGTCGACATCGGCATCCCAGCCATTCATCCGGTCACCCTGATTGGGGCGATCACCGTATTCGGCGGAGCTGGGTTAATTCTAAGCCAATTCACTTCGCTCTCCAGCATTGCCAGTCTAGCCGGGGCGCTCATCTTAGCCGTGATTTCCTCCATTCTGTTATACATCGGGATTGTGCGGCCAAGTAAATTGGCGGAAAATTCAACTGGGTTTCGCTTGACCGATTTACGGGGTAAAAAAGGAGAAGTGACCGTCACCATTCCCAGCCATGGTTTTGGAGAAGTCATGATTCTTACCGCCTCTGGCCAAACCAATCAAATTGCCGCAAGCTACGAGCAAACAGAAATTCCGATGGGTTCCACCGTAGTCGTCATCGACGTGAAAGACCAAGTATTATATGTAACTCCACGCTAGCGATCAAAATGGAAAGGAGATCGATTCTTTTGGAAATTTTTGAAATTATTTCGGTTGTTTTCGTTGCATTGGTTTTTCTAGGAATAGCCTTTTGGGCCCGTTACAAAACCGTAGGCGCAGATGAAGCCATGATTGTCACCGGAAGTATGTTGGGAAGCAAAAATGTGTTGACCGATGGCGATAACAAGAAAATCAAAATTATTCGTGGCGGTGGCGCTTTTATCGTTCCCATCTTCCAACGAGCCGAAAAATTGAGCCTGCTGTCCCATAAGTTGACGGTTTCCACCCCTGAAGTCTACACCGAACAAGGCGTGCCGATCATGGTGGACGGCGTCGCCATCATCAAGATCGGCGGGGCTTTAGAAGATGTGGCGACAGCAGCCGAGCAGTTCATGGGCAAAAGTGATGATGTGTTAAACGACGAAGCCCGTGAAGTGCTGGAAGGGCACCTGCGTGCCATTCTCGGTACGATGACCGTAGAGGAAGTGTACAAAAACCGGGAGAAATTTGCCCAAGAAGTGCAAACCGTCGCCGCACGTGACCTGAAGAAAATGGGCTTACAGATCGTGTCGTTCACCATCAAAGACGTGCGCGACAAAAACGGCTACCTCGAAGCGCTCGGCCGTCCCCGCATCGCCATGGTTCGCCGCGACGCCGATATCGCTGAAGCCAACGCCATCCGCGACACGGAAATCCAAACCGCCAAAGCGCGTGAAGAAGGAACCAAAGCTTCTCTCATTTCTGAAACCAACATCGCTGAAGCGCAAAAGAACAAAGAACTGCGCATCTCCGAATTTAAAATCGAACAGGATATGAAACGGGCGGAAGCAGACCAAGCCTATAATTTGCAAGAAAACCGTTTTAAACAGCAAGTGGTTCGCGAACAGATGGAAATCGAACTGGTCAAAAAGCAAAAAATGATCGAATTGGAAGAGAAAGAAATTACACGCCGTGAAAAACAATACGATGCCGAAGTGCGCAAAAAAGCGGACGCTGACCGCTACGCCAAAGAGCAAGAAGCCAAAGCTCTCCGCTTTGAACAGGAAGCCCGCGCCCTAGCAGAAGCTTCTACCATTAAGGCCAAAGGGAATGCCGAAGCGGAAGCAGTCAAAGCCAAAGGGTTGGCACAAGCGGAAGTAGAGAAATTGGAAGGGATTGCCCAAGCAGAAGTCATCCGCGCCAAAGGGTTGGCAGAAGCAGAAGCCAAACAAAAGCTGGCGGAAGCGTTTGAAAGTTACGGGCAAGCCGCCGTACTTGATCTCATCGCCAAAATGCTGCCTGAGCTGGCAAAACAAGTCGCTCAACCGCTGAGCAACATCGATAAGTTGACCGTGGTTGACGCTTCTGGTGAAAACGGTCAAGGCGCCTCCAAAGTAAGCAATTATGTCACCAATCTGATGGCACAAACCCCAGAAATGCTGAAAAGCGTTTCCGGCATCGACTTGAATCAAATTATTCAAGGGTTGATCCAAACCAACAAGACTCCAGGCAAATCGGCAGAATCGACTGCGAAATTAACAGAAAAAGAATAAAACAAAAAACTCCAGGCACTGTCGCGTGCCTGGAGTTTTTTTCAACTATTGTTCGGCTTAAGCAGCTTGTTTGTCTTCCCGTTTTTCACTTAAACGAATTCGTTTTAAAAACAGCGTGAACATAGCTCCTACCACAACAAAGATCAATCCATACAAAAACACTTGATGGAGGGAAGAGACAAGTGCGTCCTTCAGAATGGGGACAATCATGTCTGCCACCTGCGCCGGCATTTGCCGAAACATATCAGGGTTTAACAAGCCAGAGTACAACCCTTGCGGGTCCGTCTCCACCATCTTTTTGAAGTGAGCCGTCAACTGGCTCGCCCCCGCCGGCAACTTCTCCAAATGGGGCAATAACTGGTCACTCAGCGTTTTAGTAGAGTGATGGTTCATAATCGCCCCCAACACCGTCATGCCAAAAGTGCCGCCAATCTGACGGAAAAACTGGCTGGAAGAGGTAACTACCCCCAACTGGTTTTTGGGAAAACTCTCTTGTAACGCCAGGGTAATGGTTGGCATGACCAGACCCATCCCCAAGCCCATCACCATCATATACAAAGTGGCCACCAGCTGGGTAGTGGTTTCGGTCATGGTCGTCATGAAACCAAAGCCAATGGCGATGATAATCATGCCCGTGACAATCTGCGCCTTGACGCCGATTTTATAAACAATGCGGCCGCCAATAATGCTGGACACGATCATCGTAATCATCATGGGTGTCATGATCGTCCCTGATTTGGTCGCACTCACACCCACTACACCTTGCATGAATAACGGCACAAACATGATGGCCCCAAACATGCCCACACTCATGAAAAAGCCGATTCCGTTGAGCAAAGTGAACAGCTTGTTTTTAAACAAGTGCATTGGCAAGATTGGCTCTTCCACTTTTGATTCAATTACTAAAAAAGCGCTAAGGGAGACAAACGCCAAAGCAAACATCCCTAAGATCTGCCAGGAATCCCAATCATAATCGACTCCCCCCAGAGTCAGGGCCAACAACAAGCTGACTACCCCGATCACCATGGTGAAAATACCGCCCACATCAATCTTGACTGGGCCAGTTGCCTTATGCGATTTCAAACCCTTGGCGATCAAGATGGTCGCTACAATGCCGACAGGCAAATTAATATAAAACACCCAGTGCCAATCCCAATAATCCACAATCCAACCGCCCACTTGCGGCCCGATCACAGAAGAAATCCCGTACAATGCGCCAAAAACACCTTGCCATTTGGCGCGTTCTTTACCGACAAACAGATCCCCGATGATAATCATGGCCATAGGCATCATGATCCCGCCACCAAGGCCTTGGAACGCACGGAAAATGATCAGTTGTGTCATATCCTGCGCCAGTCCGCACATAGCGGAGCCGATCATAAATATCACCAAACCGGTGATATAAATCGCCTTTCTCCCCATCAAATCCGCTAATTTACCGGCGATGGGCACAATCGTGGTCGATGTCAACATATAAGCGGTGGTCAGCCAAGTCATCAAGCTCAAACCGCCCAAATCTCCTACGATCCGCGGCATCGCCGTCCCCACAATCGTGCCTTCCAATGCTGCGAACAGCATGGCGATAATCAGTCCTGCAATCAACCAACCGCGGTTGGCCTCTTTCGATTGCGGCGACTCAATCGTGGCTTGCTGAGAAATTTCTGCCATATGAGTACCTCATTTCAAATATATAAATTTGACAAACAATGCTTTTTAATCGTTCGCGGATGAGGAAAAACATCTTGTTTTGTTCTTCCTCTTGCGAACTCCTTTCTATTCAGGCGTAATGCCTGCGATTTTTTCACACAAGTCCGTAAGCATCCGAATCTCGGCCTCAGACAGATGCGTCAACTGCTCTTTAAGAATATTTAACCGCTTGCTCTTGATCCCTTCCAATCGTTCCTTGCCACCCTCAGTCAAACGGATACGAACAATTCTGCGATCCGCCTCATCATGCTCACGCGAGACAAACCCATGGTGTACCAGTCGGTCGGTAATCGTCGTCACCGCACTGGGTTTCACCTCCATCCACTTGGCCAGGTCGGACACTTTGCTTCCCCCATTCTTCAGCAGATAGAGCAAAATGTAAAATTGGGTCGAAGTCACACCTTCCTCTTCCAAGCTCTTTTTCAACCCAGGCTTCATTTGCTCCATCGCCAGCAAGATGGCTCGGAACAATCGGTTGATGTAGGTGTCCATATTTTTTGATCATCACCCCAAATATTAAACCGCACAATTAATTATATGACACAAATATAACACAAACCTAAATATTAATGTCAGTTAACCTTTTTGTCAAGAAAATATCTTCACTCCAGACAGAAAAAACCCCGTGCGGCAAAAGCCAACACGGGGCGTGCTCATCGATTAGGGGGATTTATGTATTAGATGCCAGATGATCCCAGAGAAAACGGCAAATGGAATTAATTTGAGAAACACTTTGACAACAAACACGAGCTTGAGATCCAACAACACCCGGTAGACAATGTCCACCACCGCCACCTGCCGCCTGGAAGTATATTTCCGATAGCCCATGGCGTAAAACCACAAGATCAGGATGGAAATAACCGCGGTAATGTTCCACATAGTCAAGCCATCAAACTGCTTCAAGAGCCACCCACCAAGAATCGGGCCCACGCACAAACCAAGCTGTGCAAAATTGGCTGCCCCATAATAAGCGCCGCGGTATCTCTCATCTGCCAATTGATCCGTCAATTGGTTGGTGACGGGAAAGATAAACATCTCGCCAAAGGTGAGAAATGACATGCCCGCTATAAACATGATTGGATTTTCATTTACTGAAAAACAATAAAAGCCCAGTGTATACAAACAAGAACCCAACACGATGCTGCTTAGCGGATGTTTCTTTTCTGACCATTTGGAGATCAGGCGTTGCATTAAAATCACCAGACCCGCGTTAATCACGAGCAAAATGGGATAAATCTTGCTACCGTCCGGAATTTCATTGGACAAATAGATGGGCAAATTGGATTCCATCTGGGCGTACACCATAAAAAACAGCATGCCTCCCAAGATATAATAACCCAATGCCCGATCTCGGGTGATAACCCTGAGGCAGTTGACCAAATGCGCCCTCCGTTTGGCCGGAGGCTTGTTTAGCCGATGGCGGTAACGGGAAAGCCGAGACCGAAGCATCACGCTATACAAGGCAAAAATGGATCCTGCGACGGCAAAGGTCTGAATGCCGAGCCAGTGAAACAAATACGCCCCTAGCATGGGACCCGTCACCATCCCCACATTCAGAGCCACATAACGGTAACTAAATACTTGCAACCGCTTTTCTTCTGACGTCAAATCTGACATACATGCTTGTGAAATCGGGTCAAAAAATGACCGAAACAATCCATGCAAAAAACTTAACACAATAAAATGCACATACTCCGACGCAAACAAATACATAAAAAAAATGCTTGTCCACCCGATCATGGTCAGGTTTAATATACGCCTACGCCCGAACAGATCGGATAATCCTCCGCCGATGATCCCCCCGACTGCCCCTCCAAGGCCGGACATACCGATGACAACCCCTGTTTGAAAGGAGTTAAAATGGAATGTCGACGTCAAGTAAAAGGCTAAAAACGGCAAACTCATAAAAGCGGCAACGCGGATGAGCGCCGTTCCAAATAGGAGGAAAATAACCAGCGGATGCAAGTGTTTCTGTAAATATCTGTCTGCGCGCGATGGGTATGATTTCGTTTCAATCATTACAAATATCACCCCGCAGCCCCTATTTCAATTTTAATGTTCCAATAAAAAATATCGCCGATGATTTTTTCATTATTTGTGAACAGTAAAATGAAATTCGATGACAGAGAAACTTTTTCCCCCTATTCTCACAGCGAAAAAACCGCGCTTCTTCTAAAATTCTTCTTATCAATGAACCGAAAAGAACACCCAACCACCAGGGGATTGGATGTTCTTTTCAGTTCATTTTGCATCCAGCATGCGGTCGATGTAGCGGATGACCGCATCGGGATTTCCCAATACAGAACGGGCACGTTCTTCATCTTTTGCCAATTTGTTCAACGCCTTTTGCAATACCTCCTGTTCCGATGCGCGCGGAATCACGATCACCCCATCCGCATCACCAACGATCATGTCCCCCGGATGGACCGGAGCCCCTCCACAGGAAATAGGCACACCCGTTTGTCCTGCTCCCGCTTTGCCGCTGGCGGCCACAGTCGTCCCCCGACAAAAGACGGGAAATCTTAACGCCTTGATGTCGACCGAATCGCGAATGACACCATCCACAACCAGCCCGCCCAACCCCATCGTTTGGGCCATGCCCACCACAAAATCACCAGCTATGGCATTATTCATGTAGCCTTTGGCATCAATGACCACAATATCCCCAGGCTTTGCCTCTTTGATCGCCTTCAGAACGGCCAAGTTGTCGTTCGCCGGCAGATTGACCGTATACGCCCGGCCAGCGATCTTATACTCTTCTTGCAACGGTTTGATGGCAGGATCAAGGCTGTTCATCCCTTTCATCGCATCGGAGATGCAAGTGGTGGGAATGTCTTTAAATTGGTTGACGATCGACTCCATCCCGCTTCCTCCTTGTCTGGTCCATGATGAGAAGTCGGTAGATCACAACCGAAACGGTTTCTCTATTATAACATTTTTCAGAAAATATATTTTATTTTATCCAACATGACTTTCTGGATGTCAAAAGAAAATTCACCGATCAAGGCGTTCGTTTGCGGTAGACTACGATACGTACCCTATTTTGCCAAACAGGTCTATGTATGAAATATTTCTCAGCAAAGGAATGAAACCATGCGAGTGTTGATAGCTGATGACGAAAAGCCGATGCAATTGATTTTAAAAGCTTATTTTGAAAAAGAAGGATATGAGGTGATGACAGCGGGAGACGGTGAGACCGCCATGCACCTGTTTTATAGCAAGCCGATCGACCTGGCCATTTTAGATTGGATGATGCCCAACGGCTCTGGGATTCATGTGTGCCAGGAAATGAAAAAAATCAGGGAAACCAAAGTGTTGCTGTTAACTGCCAAGAGTGAAGTGGAAGATGAACTGTTGGCTTTGGAAGCGGGGGCAGATGATTACCTTCGCAAACCCTTTGATCCGCGCATCTTGTTGGCCAGGGCCAAACGGCTACTCGGCGCCAGCGATTATGCTATGGAGCGCTCATGATCGATTTGGGGGCAAATAAAATTTACTGTGACGGGGTTGACGTGATGGCGACCAAAACCGAATTTGAACTGATAAAATGCTTGGCTACTCATCCGGGACAAATTTTCGGGCGCAAGCAACTGCTGGACACGGTGTGGGGACTTGATTACATCGGAGAAGAACGAACCGTAGACACGCACATCCGCCGTGTCCGCGAAAAGATCGGAGCAGGCTGGATCAAAACGCATCGCGGCTTGGGATATAGTTGGGAAACGACCAATGAATAAGCTGGGTGCAAAGATCGCCATCAGCGTGTCAGCGGTCATTTTAAGTTTGCTGGTGTGCTTGTTGCTTGTCTCCCATTTCTTCCTTCGTCCCTATTACCTGCATCAGACCAAACAACGATTATTGCAAATCTCGCAAGAACTGGCTGATACGTCCACAGAAAATCTGCCACGCAAAATCGAATCGCTCAACCAACACAGTGACGTGGCAATCGTCGCCGTTCCCCGGTCACAGTCACTTGATGCATTAAATGAATATGCGTCCCGCCTGCTTTCACGGCAGGGCGTTTCCCTCAATCGGTTTTGGATCACAACTGAAGTGATCAGTCAACTTGATTCAAGACACTCCGTCAAATTTATGACCAAAAGAAGCAAAAATCCAGCTTTTATGTGCGATATATAACAAAAGGAAATGACATCATCTTGATTGGCATTTCCTTGGCCCACATCAACGAAATCATTCAGATGGTAAATCAGTTCAACGGATTATTGTTCACCTTGGCGCTTGTCGTCACGTTGATTTGGGTGTGGGCCTTCTCTCGGCGCATCACCAAGCCATTGGATCAGCTTAAACAGGCAGCACAGGAGATCGCGGACCTGAAATTCCAACAAGTGGCCATCCAAACCAACGATGAAATTGAAGAGCTGGCCCACTCCATCAATCAGATGAGCCAAAAGCTGCAACAGGCACATCAGGAGCTGACCCAGAAAAACCAAGACTTAAAGCGCCTGACAGCGGATGTGACACATGAATTGAAGACCCCCTTGGCTTTGATTCAAGCCTACTCCATGGGCATCAAAGATGATTTGGATGACGGCACCTATCTCGACACGATCGTTTCCCAGGCTGAACGGATGTCCAGCTTAATCGATCAATTATTAAGCTATGCGAAATTGGAACAAGACCCCCTTCACTTAACCCTCTGTCATCCGGTAGCGTTGTGGGAATCCTGCCTGGCTCAGCATCGGGTCATCTTCAAAACGGAGAAAATCACCTGTCATTATGCTGAGCCGCCTCAGCCAGACCAATGGCACATTCGGGCCGACCCGGAAAAATTGAAAATCGTTTTTCACAACTTGCTACGCAACGCAACAAAATACACCGAAAACGGGCAGATTGAAATTCACTGGTCTGCCGGAGAACAACACCTTTTCCTGCATATTGCCAATGGGCTGGCGAAGGAACCAAAACACTTGAACCATATTTGGAAACCGTTTTTCGTCTTAGACGAAGCAAGGGACAAAGGCCGTTCCGGAACCGGTCTAGGGCTAGCCGTAGTAAAAACGATTTTGGAACGCCATGGCTATAGCTACAACGTCAAGCAACACGATGGTTGGATCACGTTTTCAATCGGCATGACCCTGGTGCCTCACACGGACCATAATTAATCCGGCGAATGTCAAACTGATGTAACATTCACCGCTTAAAGTGGTCTGGCAGGAGGTGCTGAAATGAAAAAGTTGATTTCTGCATGTCTGAGCGGTGCACTGGTTACAGCCCTGCTCAGCGGATGCCAGACCGTTGACACGATCAATCCAAAAATAGAGGTGCATGATTACGATTTTACATTTCAGGTTCAGCCTGAAACCTTTGACATCACACTCACCCGGAACGGCGTAAAAGAAAGAGTGTCCAAGCCACTTACCCCGATGCGCGTCACCCGGTTTGAACAGAACCAAACGCAGGCATCTTGGGAATACCCAGATCAAAAAATCCGTGTAAATCTGACCAAACAAAAAACTTATTTAGATGTACGCATTCAATCAACTGGCGCGTCAAAATTTGAATGGCCCATGTTGAGAGGGAAAAGTTACACCCTCCCTCTGTGGGAAGGGAAACAAATTCCCAGCCGAGACCCCCATTGGCAGGCGTATCTCGGCGGCGAAACCTTACATTTCAGAGAGGATTTCTCCATGCGATTTTTGGCGGCCAATCTAAACCGACATGCTGTTGTGTTTATCGCTGATGACATTTTCAACGATCAAGTGACGTTCCAAAACAACCCGAACCTGGAACTTCATTTTTCACATGAATTTCCAATCATCAACAAGAAAAAGACGTATGGTTTCCGCTTATATCTGACAGATCAAGACCCAACGCAAATCGCCAAAATCTATCGCCGGCATATTCAGGAACTGGGCCAGTTTAAAAGCCTTGCCCAAAAAGCAAAAGAAAACAGCAACGTAGCCAAGCTATTTGGCGCTCCCCACATCTATCTGTGGAATGATGGGATACTGACCGACTCCGATTTGCGCTGGCAGAAACTCGATTCGCTCTTGAAAGGCCCCACCTTCGGCCGGATTGTGGAAGTGTTGAATGCCAACGCTTCTGACAGCGGGCAAGAACTGGCCCAAGTTATAAAAAGCCATACCCCCGGAGCTTGGGATCGTTACCAAAAGCAAGTCATCATAAGAGCGTTAAACACCGCCTTGAAACTGAAAACATTATACGAACCCAACCACTTCCCACATCCCGATAAAGAGGCCCGTGCCCTTTTGGCCAAAGGGATCGACAAGTTAAGCGAGCAAGAGCTGTATACGTTAAACAAGCACTTGCTAAAAAGCGCGTTGGGAGAAAGTGTGACTGATGTCCAGACATGGGGGGAAAGCATATCTGATCTCATGCGTGACATGTCTCGCTCAGGGCTGAACCGGGCATGGATCGGACTGCCCAACTGGGCTGACGGGCTCATGAATCCGGTTGCCGTGAACACCGCCAATAAAACAGGTTATCTAATCGGCCCTTACGATTCTTACCACTCGATTCATAAAGAGCAAAACATGGATTGGAACACAGCCAGTTTCAAAGACCACACTCTGTATGAACGAGCTACCATCACAGATATAAACGGACAAAAAGTGAAAGGGTTCCTGGGCCGGGGCCGCAAGTTGAACCCCACCCTCTCCCTGCCCGCCGTAAACCAACGTGTCCGTGACATTCTCAAAAACGGCATCGCCTTTAATTCTTGGTTTGTGGATTGTGATGCCACTAGTGAGATATATGATGATTACACTCCCGAACATCTCACCACGCAAGCGCAAGATCTACAGGCGAGATTGAAGCGGATGAATGTCATCGCCACACGCTATCACATGGTGGTTGGTTCGGAAGGTGGAAACGACTTCGCCAGCCGGGTCATCGCCTTCGCGCATGGAATCGAAACACCCGTGATCGCCTGGAGTGACAAAGATATGCGCCAACATAAACAAAGCCCGTATTATATCGGCGCATATTGGTCTCAGCAAGGCGGAACCCCGGATCGGTTCGGCAAACCCGTACCCATCAAGAAACGTTATCAACACATCTACCTTGATCCCGTCTACTCCATTCCGCTGTATAAGTTGGTGTACAACGACTCCGTGATCACCACGCACCATTGGGAATGGGGAAGCCTGAAGATTAAAGGAGAAATCTCTGACCGCATGTTAAAGGAACTACTCTACAATGTCCCGCCCCTTTATCATGTGGATGAACGTTCTTGGCAGAAAGACAAAGAACGGATCAGCGCCTTCATCAAAGTGTGGTCTCCCTTTCACCGAGAAGCCGTACAACGTGAGTTAACCTCTTTTAAGACATTGAGCCCGGACCGTCTCGTGCAGGAGACTCGCTTTGGCAAGGACATGCGGGTCATCGCCAATTTTTCCACCCATGCCTACACTTATCAGGGCGAGACCATCCCTGCCAAATCGGCAGTGATTTACACCGAAACAGAAAAACAGCTCTTCAACGCCGCCCAATTTGACAACCAATGATCTCACCCCCATGATCCTTGTCGATCATGGGGGTTTTCAATGGCAACCGTTTTTTCACTTGAACTTGTTTCCGTTGACCTTTACAATCATATATGAACATATGCTCATATATTAAAATATTGGAGATGAAGGAGTGTGCATCATGCAAAAAGAGGAGCATAAGACGCTGGCAGCACGATCCGTGGAAGATGCTGTCATGATCTTTAAAGCTCTTGCAGATCCCACTCGCATCCGGATCTTGCACCTACTGTCCGAAGAAGAGTGCTCCGTCAGCCACATCGCCGAAGTGTTAGGTCTTTCCCACTCAGCCATCTCCCATCAACTCAGCTTCTTGCGTTCCTTGCGCTTGGTCAAAACGCGGCGCGAAGGACGCATCATTTACTACAGTTGTGACGATGAGCATGTGGTTAACCTGTTGCGGCAAACAATTAGCCATGTTGAACATTTATAAAGGAGAGATGGCCGATGCACCATCATCACCACCATCACCATGCCCACGGGCACGATCACAGTCATACTCACACCCGCAATGCCAATCGAAAAGGGCTGACCATTGCCTTGGCCATTACGGCCGGCATCATGCTGTTGGAGTTTGTTGGCGGACTGTGGACCAACAGCTTGGCTCTCTTGTCCGATTCAGGGCATATGTTGAGCGACGCCGGCTCACTCGCCCTCAGTCTTGCCGCCATGTGGTTCGCCGTGCGCCCTCCTTCCGCCCGCAAAACATACGGCTATTACCGCTTTGAAATTTTGGCCGCTCTCTTCAATGGCCTATCATTGTTCGCCATTGCCGGAGTGATTATGTGGGAAGCATTTCACCGCTTGCTGGAGCCTCCGCGCGTGGCCAGTGGTTCCATGATGGCCATCGCCGCCGTCGGGTTGATCGCTAACTTGCTGAGCGCTTGGGCCTTAATGAAGGGAGACACGGAGGGCAATGTCAACGTGCGAAGCGCTTACCTGCACGTGCTAGGTGACGCCTTAGGCTCGGTCGGAGCCATCCTCGCCGGCTTGTTGATGCACTCCTTTTCCTGGTATATAGCCGATCCACTGATTAGCGCGGTGGTAGCCGTCTTGATATTGAAAGGCGCCTGGGGAGTTATCGCCCACTCGGTGCACATCCTGATGGAAGGCACTCCCATCACCATAGATCGCAAAAAAGTAGAAGAAATCTTGATGCGCATTCCTGGTGTGGTTAATGTCCATGATTTGCACATCTGGACGATCACTTCTGGCTTTGATTCCCTGTCATGCCATCTGCTCATCCAAGACACAGCCGACAGTCAAACTGTTTTACGGCAAGCCATCCAACAAATTGAAACGCATTTCCTCATTCGACACACTACCATCCAAGTAGAAACTTCTGACTTCCACCAAGCGTGCCAACATGACATTTGCGGACAATGCGCGAGCACCTGAGTGCTTTGCGCCAACAAGCCCACTTTCCATCAAGGCGAAAGTGGGCTTGTTGCGTTTTAGCCATTTTAGCTTACCGAACACAAATAAAAAAACGCCAACCGGGCAACGATAAAGGATAATCATGCGTCGCGAGGGGGTGACCGGCATCAGAAGACCGAGAAAAAACAGACAGGAAACGGCTGAACCGCCATCCACGTGGGCTGAACCTTTTTGGGAACGCGGTGATTTCACCCATACCCATCATACGAATACAACCCATCCGTACTGGATTACACACATCACCTCGTTGGTGGACCCGGAAGTGTTGCACCGGGACATTTTGCCTTACTTAAACAAACTATCTTTTCCTACCTTGCAAGAAGTCGAATCCGTGATTCCCATTGAGGAGAAAGAGATTACGGATGATCTTGAAAAGATCCAAGACTTGTTGTTGCGCGGGTACGTATGGATTCGATTTAGTGACCGGGTTCTGGAAGGAGTGTTGGCGCGCGCCGAATTGGACAAATCGCGGGCCGTCTCCATTCCCCAAGAAGAATTTTCCGTCGTCGGCCCGAAGGAGTCGTTTGTCGAGTCATTGACAACCAATCTAAATATGGTTCGCAAACGCTTGCCCATCAAAGAGTTACAGTTACAAGAGTTCACCGTCGGAACATATTCCAAAACCAAAGTGGCAGTGTTGTATATCGACGGAGTGGCCAATGAAGAAAATGTCAACACGGTATTACAACGAATCAAAGCGATCGAGTTTTACCAAATCCTTGACAGCTCCTACATTTCCCAACTTATCACAGACAACAGCAACTCTATTTTTCCGCAGCTGTTGGACACGGAACGGCCTGAACGCGTAGCCGCCGTTTTGGCCGAAGGGAGCATTGTCATCATGGTGGACGGTTCCCCCCATGCCCTGATCGCTCCTACCACGCTAGTCGAATTTTTCTCAGCGTTTGAAGATTACTTCATTAATTGGCAAATGGCATCCTTCTTCCGGATTGTCCGGTTGTTTTCCGTCTTGTTTTCCATCCTGATCACCCCCATTTATGTCGCGGTGGTCACTTATCATTACGCACTGATTCCAACTGATTTGATGGTCACCTTGGTTACGTCGCGGAGCATCGTCCCGTTTCCCCCGATATTGGAAGCGTTGATATTGGAATTGACGATCGAATTGTTGCGTGAAGCAGGGGCCCGCTTGCCGACAAAAGTAGGCCAAACCATCGGTATCGTCGGCGGGATTGTCATCGGAACCGCTTCCGTGCAAGCGGGTCTCACCAGCAACGTGCTGTTGATTTTCGTCGCGCTGGCGGCGCTGGCATCCTTCACAACACCGGTTTATCGCATGGGCAATGCTATTCGCCTGCTCCGGTTTCCGTTTCTTTTGTTTGCCCAGTTATGGGGATTGATAGGGGTGGCGATTGCGTTCATCTTTGTGATGGGGCATCTGCTGCGGCTGACTTCGTTGGGGCGCCCTTATCTGGAGCCCATCTATCCTCTCCGCTTGAAAGACTTGCGCGACTCTTTCATTCGGTTACCTTTCAATAAACAATCTTATCGCCCTGCATATCTCCAGACACAGAACAAACAGGGCCTCACACCCCCATGGAGGCAGAAACCGCGGGATATAGATGAATGATTCCGCAAGAAGGAAGGCTGATCCGATGCAAGCGCATGTGAATCGACAATATCGCGTTTCACCCTACCTAGCATTTTTCTTGATATATAAAACGCAATTCGGCGTGGGAGTGTTGGGATTCCAACGCTATATCGCAAAAACCTCCGGGCATGACGCATGGATTGCCGTCATCCTGTCCGGGCTCATCATCCATTTGCTTTTATGGATGATGTACCAAATACTGAACAAAGAACAAAACGACTTGATCTCCATTCATCAAACCGTCTTTGGCAAATGGATCGGCAACCTGCTTAGCTTTCTGTTTATCCTCCAAGTATTTATCTCCGGGACGACGGTGTTACGGACTTTCATTGAAGTAATTCAGGTGTGGGTGTTTCCCCTGTTCAAAACATGGCCGTTCGCCCTGGTGTTTTTGACCTCTGTGTACTATATCGTGAGCAATGGATTTCGTGCCGTTGCGGGAGCTTGCTATTTTGGGGCCATCATTCCGCTCATTTTGATACCCACTTTTTTGGCCCCATTGGAATTCGCCAATTTCCGGAATTTGCTACCGGTTATGGATCACTCCGTCACAGATTTGCTTAAGTCCGTGGAAGAAATGACATTCACCATTTTGGGATTCGAGTTGTTGATGCTCTATTACCCGTATTTCATCGAACCAGAGAAATCGCAAAAATGGGCGCATTACGGCAATCTGTTCACGACGTTCATTTATGCGGGAGTCGCTATCGTCACCTTCGCCTATTACGGCGAAGATCATTTACAAGTTGAAATATGGCCCACCCTGACCATGTGGAAGGTGATTAAGTTGCCGGTGCTTGAGCGGATTGAGTATGTCGCCATATCTGCGTGGACCATCATCATCCTACCCAATATTTGCACCGCGTTTTGGGCTGCCAGCCGCGGGGTGAAACGGATTTTCCAAATCACTCAACGCAGTGCCTTGCTCATTTTGCTTGCAGGGAGCTTCATTATCACCTGCCTGTTAAACAACCGGATGCAGATTGACCATCTCAATTCCCTTGTCTCCATGATCGGCATCTATCTTTTGTACGCTTACATCCCCATTCTGTTCATCATCTACCACATCCGACACAAAATGAGGAAGAGATCATGAAGAAGTGGATCAAATGGATGAAACCCATCACATTGATTATCATTGCGATCTGTATTATCATTTTCGGCAATGTAAGAAAAAACGTATTGGATGAAATTCAACTGGTCACCGCCGTCGGTTATGATTATATCGATGAACAAACGGCAACAATGACCGCAGTTACCCCCGTCTTCAGATCCGACGCCTCGATTGTAAACAAAACGCTTTCCATTACCGCCAACTTAGGCAAAGAAGCCTTGACCTCATTGAACAGAGAAAGTAGCGCCAACCTGGCCAACGCAAAATTGGAAGTCGCCCTATTCAACAAGGAAATGGCCAAGCGCGGGATCCTCCACACGATCGACACCTTGCATCGCGATCCCAACATCGGAACCAGCCTCAGCTTGGCCGTGACGGATGAAAACACCAAAGAAATACTGAACCAATCGTTCGGCACACGCGACACGGGCCATTACATCGCATCCATGCTTGAACACAACACCCAAAACGGCCTGATCCCCCATAACAGTCTGCATTATTTCTTGTCTGCGTATTACACCAAGGGCAAGGACCCCTTCTTGCCGTTATTGAAATTAACTGATGGGGAAATCATGCTGACAGGGTTGGCCTTTTTTAAAAAAGACCGTATGGTCTTCCAACTGAACCGTAGTCACCAGTTTACCTTCAACACCCTCTATGGTAACAATCGCTTTCCCGGCATCAAAGTGCAAATCGGGGATAAATTCGTCGCGATGCGGGTGATCAACTCAAGCCGAAGAATCTCCATCCGCAATACGCAAACAACTCCCGAAATCACCATCGACTTAAATATCAGAGGTTCGATCAACGAATTCTCCGGGAAACACTTGAAGCCCCAACATGTGAGCCAGACGGCACACGCATTGAAAAAGCAGGTTTCGCAACAAGGACATCAGCTGATCCGCACGTTTCAACAATTGGGGATCGACCCCCTGGGGCTCGGGGATT
The DNA here is from genome assembly GCF_024927925.1 of Laceyella sacchari. Taxonomy (NCBI): domain Bacteria; kingdom Bacillati; phylum Bacillota; class Bacilli; order Caryophanales; family Thermoactinomycetaceae; genus Laceyella; species Laceyella sacchari. The sequence goes on along the minus strand of NZ_CP103866.1, from coordinate 742,300 downwards.
ATGTGCGCAGCCGCACCCGAAATTGGGACTTTAAAACATGGCAAAAACAGTATCCGCGGGTCAAAGTGCGAATTGTTCCCCGGGTGAACATCGTTGAGATCGGGGTGGTTGACGGATTGGATTAACCCATAAATACGACAAATCGCCTGTTCAAGACGTCGCTTGAACAGGCGATGCTTATGAACCCGTTCCCGGATGGGAAGGGAAAAGAGCTTGTTGTGTTAGTGAATATCTTTCTTTTTAAACCTTCCGCCTTGTACATCATGAATATGGCCGATCGCCAGAAAAGCTTGGGGATCCACATCTTCTACAATCAACTTCAGTTTGGCTTCTTCCAAACGGGTCACGACGCAAAAAATCACTTTTTTGGAGTCACCAGTGTAGGCGCCTTCACCGTTTAAGTAAGTGACGCCCCGACCCAGACGTTGCAATATGCAATTCCCCAGCACTTCCGGTTTGTCACTGATGATCCATACGGATTTCGTTTCATCAAAACCTTCGATCACTACATCGATCATTTTAAAAGCGATAAAATAAGCCATCAAGGAATACATGGCCCGATCCCAACCAAACACAAACCCTGCACTGCCAAGGATGAACAGGTTGAAAATCATCACTGTTTGACCCACGGAAAGCGGCAATTTTTTGTTAAACAGAATGGCCAAAATTTCCGTTCCATCCAAGGAACCTCCGTTGCGGATGACCAAGCCGACGCCAATCCCCAAAATGATTCCTCCGAATACCGCCGCCAACAAAGGATCATCTGTTAAACCCGGTACCGAGTGGAGCAAGTTGGTTCCAACAGACATGACAATAACGCCCAACAGAGTAGACAGGGCGAAGGTTTTCCCGATTTGTTTATATCCGATAAAGAAGAAGGGAAGGTTGAGTACAAATAATAAGACCCCTAAGTTTAAACCGGAAAGGTGGGCAAAAATGATGGAAATACCCACAATCCCTCCGTCAATTACATCATTGGGGACCAAAAAAATCTCCAACGCCACGGCTACAAGAATCGCACCCAGCAAAATGAAGGTGATCCGCTTCAAGCTTTTGAGCCATGCCAACTTCTTGCGTTCTTCTTCTTTGGTTCCTTCATTTCTTTTCTCAGCAACAGCAATCAAATGCCATTCCTCCTTTGACTAGTGGTTTGGTTAGATTTGGGGCGGACGGCACCACCCATATTTTGCCATCACATGTCCACAGTGCATCCCTCGGACGCAGGCAGCATGGGAATCCCTCGAGGGGGTACCATCAGCACACCTTCTGTATCCAAAAAACACTTAACATATTACTTTCTTTTGTTTTAGTTTAACACAAATTTGCACTTGACGCTGGCTACAATCGGTACAAAATGGCTCGTGATCCCTTTTCCGACCGTGCCACAGACTTACAAAAAATCCTTTGATTACACGGGTTTTCGCCAGACATCTCTTCATAAAGAAATTTTTTTCTCCGCGATCCACAGTTGTTCCAGCATTGTCACCAATTCACCCTCCTTCACCGCTATGATTCTCTTCATTACGGGTGATATAATGTTTTATATAAATATAAATACACATGCCTATAGTCCAATGTATTGCTTTATTCCGCAAGCAGGAGAGTGAAATATGAAAACATTCACACGCATCTTACGGGTGAACACCCATGGTTGTAGCCACGCGGTGCAACGATTCTTTGCCTGTGCCTCGCTCACTTTGTCTTCTACTGCCTTCTTGCTGTCATTGTTCGCCTTGCGGCAAATTCTTAAAAAATTCAGCTAGTGCCATGATACCTGAGTAAACCAACCAGTTATCCAGGACAAACTCGGTTTCGACGGATCGCCGATACAATCAGTGATGAAACCGCCCGCCTCCACATCAGATGACAGAAGGCGAGCGGTTTTTAATTAGTTAACGGCTTCTTGTGCCAAACGAAATTAATCTTGTTTAAACAACTTGGACAACGCTTCTTTCAAAGCAGGATGCCCTTCTTCTTGTTGCTTGTTTTGCTGTTTGATATAGTTGGCAATCTCCCGACGCGACACCTTGCCTTTTTTCTCTTTCTCCTTGCGTTGTTGGAATGCTGCGTACTTCTCGCGGTGGCCGCAGATGCAGACAAAGATCCGGCCCTCCCCTTCTCCACGCAGTTCCAGCTTCTTCTTGCATTCAGGGCATCGGGCATTGGTGATGATAGAGACACTCTTGCGATACCCGCACTCCCGATCTTGGCAAACCAGCATCTGCCCTTTTTTGCCCTTCACTTCCAATAACCGTTTGCCGCAGTCCGGGCATTTTTTGGTTGACAGATTATCATGCCGAAATGTTTTCTCGCTTTCTTTGATCTCGTTGACCACGGCCTTGGCATAACCCCTCATCTCCGAGACAAAAGCGGCTTTGTTCAGCTTTCCTTTAGCAATGGCACTCAACTTTTGCTCCCATTTGGCCGTCAATGCCGGCGACTTCAATTCTTCCGGCACCAAATCGAGGAGTTGCTTTCCTTTGGAAGTGATGCGGATATGCTTGCCGTTTTTTTCGATCAGGAAGCTGTCAAACAATTTTTCAATGATGTCGGCACGGGTAGCCACTGTACCCAATCCACCGGTTTCCCCCAATGTTTTAATCAAATCTTTCCGCTCATTGCCCATGAATTTGGCTGGATTCTCCATCGCCGCGAGCAGACTGCCCTCCGTAAACAGTTCCGGCGGCTTGGTTTCCCCTTGGGTCGGGTTGATCGCGCGAATGGCGAGTCGCTGTCCTTCCGTCAGATTCGGCAGGATTTGCTCTTTGATGCCTTCCTTTTCTTCTTCCTCTTCCACCAAATCGCCATACACCTGTTTCCAACCCTGCGCCAAGATCACTTTCCCTTTGGCGACAAATGTCTCGCCACCAATCTTTGCCCGCACCGTGGTTTGCTCATATTCAAACGGCGGGAACATCACCGCCAAAAACCGCTTGACGACAAGATCATAGATCTTCCGCTCCTTGACACTCAACTTGTCCAGAAACACCGGTTCTTCTGTAGGAATGATCGCGTGGTGATCCGATACTTTGCTGTCATCCACAATATGTTTGCCCGGTTTCAGATGAAGGCGGGCCTGTTGGGCCAGCTTGGCATACGGCCCGACCCGGCAAGCCTCGATGCGATCCTTCAAGGTGCTCACGATGTCTGAGGAGAGGTACCTGGAATCCGTACGGGGATACGTGACCACTTTATGATATTCGTACAGCGATTGCAGGGTGGACAGCGTTTCCTTTGCGGAATAACCAAACCGCTGATTGGCTTCTCTTTGCAATTCGGTCAAATCATAAAGCGATGGGGCAAAACGCTTCTTTTTGCTCTTCCGCACTTCGGCAACAATCGCTTCCCGATCACCTAACATGGATAGCAACCGATCGCGCTTTTCTTGCGAGAAGATGCGCCAATCCTTCGATTTGCCATCCTGCCACACCAGTTTGAGGCCATTTTCGGCCACCGCTTCCATCCCATAGAAAGCTTTGGGCTTAAAGTTCTTGATTTCCGCTTCGCGTTGGGCGATCATCGCCAGCGTGGGTGTCTGCACCCGTCCGCAAGAAAGCTGGGCGTTATACTTGCAAGTCAGGGCCCGCGTCGCGTTGATTCCCACCAACCAATCGGCTTCCGCCCGCGCCGCAGCAGAATGATATAGGTTCTCGTACTCTTTGCCGTCCTTGAGGCGTTGAAATCCTTCCTTGATCGCCTTGTCCGTCACGGATGAGATCCACAAGCGCTTAATCGGCTTTTTGATATGCGCTTTCTCAATCACCCAGCGCGCCACCAATTCCCCTTCGCGCCCTGCGTCAGTGGCGATGACGATCTCTTTCACATCCGGCCTGGACATCAATTGCTTCACCTGTTGGAATTGCCGGCCCGTCTTCTTGATCACCACCAATTTCAAGCGATCAGGGAGCAAGGGCAAGTCCTCCAAGCGCCATGTCTTATATTGCTCTCCGTACGCTTCCGGGTCGGCGTGGGTAACCAAATGGCCAAAGGCCCAGGTCACCACATACCGGTCCCCCTCGAAATACCCATTGCCTTGTTTATGGCAGCGCAACACCTTGGCTATATCTTTACCAACAGAAGGCTTTTCAGCCAACACCACTGTTTTGCTCATCTATAACATCCTTTCATGCATCCGCGCCTGCTGTTTCTATCATCTTGTGAAGTCATCAACAATCAACATTGTATAACAAAGAAAAGCTGGAAACCAAACCCCATCTGCGTCTTCCCCTCTTTTCGACCGGCGATTGATTTTCATACATTTATAAAAATTCAATCCCTCACTGCTGCTCTCTTTATGATTCCTTCCCCTGTGCTTTCCATCGATTTAGCGTAATGATGCCGCATCAATAAACAAATCGATGTGATGACCAAGACAACATATCGCCACATGGATCTTCGCGATCAATGTTCAGTTGCGCACATGTTCCAGCGCAGTCATGGCAAAGCCGACCGCCTTTCCCACTGGTTGCAAGGGGGATCTATTGTATAAATCCAAAATATAATCTAATTATTTTGTTGTTAATTTAAATTATCTATTTATCGTCAACAATAAATATTTACTATTTTTTTATTCGTTTATATAATGGGATTAACTCAGCAAGGATATGGTTGACAAGAGTCATCCAATCTCCTCTCCTTTCTGCATTACTCTGGTAGGGGAAGAGAATCCAAAAAAGAAAAGGAGGAAATCGTGAAAAAGAACAACCGCCGTCACCAGCAGGATCCGTCTTCCGACAAGAAATTTGACACGATAGCACTATTCACTAAACTGGACACTTCCAAAAAAACACCTCCTTCACCCCAACACACACCCGAATCGACATCAACTCGTAGCTACAAATTTTGGATTCTCCTGACGGGCGGTCTCATCTTGTTCGCCCTGCTGGCCGTTGGTGGCTATCTTTTCTTTTTGGCGCCCAACACGCAAACGAAACCGACCACCATGGGCGAGAAGCCGCCAGTCTCCAAAGAGAAAACGACAGAAGAATCAAACCGCTCGACAGAACCTCCATTGCGGCAAAACCTCGTGCAAAACCCCAGCTTTGAAAATGACCTACAGGGTTGGCGCAGATGGGCTCCCGACGGGCAAAATCATGTCACTAGCATTGTAAAAGATTTCCCACACACCGGAAAAAAAGACCTGAACTACTGGTCGGACAAACCTTACAAGCAAAGAATATACCAAAAATTAGATAACCTGCCAAACGGCGTTTATGAAGCAAAAATCTGGTTGCGCAGCGGAGGCGGGCAACGCCACCTGGAATTCGGCGTGAGAAGTTACGACCGAAAAGAAAAAGGTGAAAAGGCGTCCATTGACCTCAAAAACAAAGCAATCCCCGATGTCTGGACGGAATTCACCGTACCCGACATCAAGGTCACCTCGGGCACAGCCACCGTGTTCATCTACAGCGAAGCCAAAGCGGAAAACTGGGCCGATTTTGACGATGTGCAATTTTACAGGATTAAGTGAAGCGCTTTGTTCACATGGGTTTACAAGCTAATTAAAAAATCATTCGGTTTCAATATTTCGATATCATGATATTTGTATTCCTATTAAAAATGTTCATTTGTGTCACACACATCAGGAGGGATTATCTTGGGCGGAACACCACAGTTTGTTAACGGACTGCAACAGATTTTACAATCAATCAGCAGTTGGATGCTGTTTTTGGTGCCGGGGGTCATCATCTTGACATTGGTTATCGGTGGCCTGATGCTGGCCAAAGCGGAAGACGGTTCAGAGACCAACGCGATCAAGGAACGGATGACCCGAGCCATCATCGGCGCTGCGCTGGCTGGGAGCGCCACATGGCTGGGAAACTGGATTTGGAAGATTTTAGGCGGCGGCCAATAACGGGGATACTCCATTTTCTCTTCCCCTCATCCCATGAGCCGGGATGGGGGTTTGTTTTTCCTCTGCGGAAGGAGGCATGAAGACATGTGCAAAAGCGGATTAAGCTTTTGGAAAATTTTCAGCGACCCGATCGGATTCGTCGTCGACTTGCTCGGGTTCGTCTTAGACAAAATCCTGATCGTGTTTGTCGATCCCATCAGCACATGGCTGACCACCGCTTTGGCCACGTTTGTGCAGATGGACGGCGCACACGGCGGGGGCAACAACTACTTCATCAACTCGATCGGTACCATCTTCACCAAAGACAAAGCCATCTTCACCACATTGGACAAATGGTTTGTGACGGGAGGGTTTACCCTCGCCACCATCTTTTTCATCGTCCGCATCTTGAAAGGGTTGCGCGATAACTTGACTGGAGAATCAGAGCCCAACTTCGCCGAAATCGTGGGCTCCTATGCAGTCAGTCTGGTACTCGTGATGGCGACTCCATACATCTTCTCCAATTTCCTGCTGAAACTGAATGTCGACATGTTGAACAGCTTTATCAGCATTTCGGGCACCTATAAGATTCAATCCGGCGAGAGCTTGTCCAAGATGGTCGACTTCTGCGCCTTGGAAGACCCGTGGCAACGCGTGTTTACCCGCATCATTCTGTTCATCGCCTTCGCTATTTTCGCGTATGCGAGTGCGATGCGCTATGTGGAGTTGATTTTGCTGTATTTCTTGGGTCCGTTGTTCGCCACATCCTACACCAATCGCAGCAATCTGTACACCACTTATTGGACGGAAAGCATTGCCGTCATTTTCACGCAAAGCCTCCACTTCTTTTTGCTGACCCTGTTGTTGATGCTGATACGCAATATGGAACTGGGATTGAACGGGGCCTTCTTCTCGAAACTGATTCTGGCGGTCGCCATCGTCATGGTGGCTTTGCAAGGGCCGAAAATCCTGCGCCAATACTTGCAAGGCGCTGGCCTGGGTGGAGCCGGTTCAATCGTCAGATCAAAAGCCAGCCAGGCGATGACTAGGTTCAGGTATGCGAGAGCAACCGCGAAAACAAATAAAGCAGCAAGCGGAAAGTAGGTGAAATCATGCGGTACACCATTCCGCGCAATGTGAAAAAAGGGCAGAGCTTTCTCGGATTGGAGTTTAAGGGGTGGATTTACTTCGCCCCGACCGCGGTGGCATGCGGTGCGATCGGCTGGGGATGCTACCTGCTGACCCAAACGCCGGTCGCTGGCGTGATGGTCGCCGGCACACTTGGGGGCATGTTCTTCTATCTGTTCATGACCGATGAACGGAGCGGCGCAATGAACGGCGCCTTCTTGATTGACATCTTAAAGTGGGCCTATTCACAAAAAGTGCGACTTTATTGGGGGGAACAACATCATGGCGAAAAAATCGATACTCTCAAAATTAGGGTTGACCTCAAAAAAAGGGAAAGAGAATGAGGAAGAAGTCCAACAGATACCCATTCAAAGCATTGAATCCCATTACGTTCAAACGATAGACGGATATTATAAAATGGTGCTGAAAATCACAGACACCATCAACTCTGATTTGTTGTCGGATGACGACATCGTGTTAGCGGTGGAAGCGATCCAATCCTGCCTCAATGCGGTGACGATTGACAATGCCGTGCAAATCCTCATCTCATCCGAGCGGATCGACATCGAGCAATACTTCGAATATCTGGACAAAAAGGCGGAGCAAGCAGAAGAGGAGGACGACAACTATCTGTTGCAACGCATTTTGTCCAAAAAACTGTTTTTGCAGAACTATGCGCAAAATGCCCGTAACATTCACAACTTTTACCTCATCTTGCATTCCAACGTCAAAAATGCCGTGGACGCGCACGACCAGCTGTACGACATGTCCCTGTCCATGATGGAATACCTGGAGTCCGGGGGCATGGGAGCAATTCCTGCTTCCGGGGATGAAATCAAAAAAGTTTGTTATGAAAAACTGAACCCTCAAACATCGCAACGACAGCCTTACTATCCCGATATGAAGCTGTCAGCAATCGCTCCCCTTGCAATCCGGGATCACCAAGGGCGCTACTTGGAAATGGACGAGATGTACCACAGCTTCTACACCTTTTCCAATTTCCCCGATGAAGTGGGTGCCGCCTGGCTTAAACGCGTTGTCAGTACCAAGGCTAACCTGGATTTGTCCATCATCTTGCGCCCGACTGACAAAACCCTGTTCGTCCGCTCCACCAGTGCCAAGATCATTGAGCTGGAGAGCAAATTGATGGGCTCCCTTCCCCCCATGTACCAGCAAAAATATGAGCGGGAGCGGCAGAGCTTGGAAGAATTGATGCAAAGCCTGCAATCCGATGCAGAAAACTTATTCAGCACCACCTTCATCATCTGTGTGAAAGAGGAGAACATGGATGAGCTGAAGTCCGCCGAAAAAAGGTTGGAAACGGCGATCGCATCCAGCCGCTTCCGCGCCAAAAAGCTTTTGTACCAAGGGCATAAGTTGATGTGGTATCTCCTGCCGATCTGCTATGCCGCCGATCTGGAATTTGAACGCCGTGTCGGCTGGCCGATGCAATCCACCTTGGTCGCATCCATTTTGCCATTCAACTCTTCCGACCTGAACTTCAATGAAGGGGTCTTAAAAGGCATGAACGGCAAAACGGACAGCCCGGTCATCTATGACCGCTACAACAACCTCTTTTTCAACAACCCCAACGAAGTGGTGTTTGGGGAGTCGGGTTCGGGGAAAAGTTTTTACTTACGTCTGGACATGTTGCGCCACATCACGACCGGGCGCAGCGAGCGCATCTTCGTGATCGATCCCGAGCGCGAATATTTTATCCCTCATGCCGAGCGGATTTTGTTCCGGTTGGGGTCAGAATTCACGACCAACCCATTTCACATCCGTTCCACAGTCGTGGACAGCGATGACAGCACCACTGACGGAAAAAATGACATCCAACAATACTTGCGGCGAAAAATCGCGGAAATGATGAGCTTCTTTTCCTGGATCTGCCCCAACTTAAGCCCGATTGAAAAAGCCCTGCTGACAGAAGGGATCCAACGGGCCTATGAGGAGAAAGGGCTCACCTTGCATGGCGATGATGCGAAGATGCCCGACCAATTCCCCATCTTGAGTGACTTGGTTCGGATCTTGGAAAAGCAAGAGGGATCCCAAGAGATTATCGCCACCTTGAAACCATACGTGACCGGCCCCTATTCCAGCATGTTCAACGGGCAGACCAACTGGAACATGGATGGCAAGGTTACCATCTTTGACATCCACGAGTTAAGTGATGAAGTAAAACGTCCCTTGATGGACTTGTTGTTGAAAGAAATCTGGGAAGAGATGAAGATTGACCGTTCCGAAAGAAAAGGGTTGTATGTTGATGAAGCCTGGCTTTTAGCGGATGAAGACAACCAGCAGACGATGAAATTCCTGCGCGAAATCGCCAAACGGGTGCGTAAATACGGCGGCTTCCTGACCACGGCGACGCAAAACGTCGACGACTTCCTGACCATCGGGAAATACGGCACCGCCATCTTTAACAACGCGTTTATCAAAACATTTATGCGCATGTCTGAGAAGGACATCGAAGAATTATCCCGCTTCATGAATTTCTCAGAAAAAGAGCTCAGCATCCTCGGCAAGCGAAAACAGCAAGGATATTGCATTCACATTGCTGCGGGGAAACGGATTGAAATGAAGGTGAAGTCTTCGCCGGATGAACAAAAAGTGCTCAATCTGAAAGTGACAGAAAACAAGCTTAGCCGCAAAGAGCAAATGGAACGCGCACTTCACCAATCACTGTAGAAAGGGAAGGCGACCATGAACAAACATGTCAGAATCCTGCTCGTCATTGGCATCCTCGGGCTGTTCGGCTTTGGATTCAGCCATGTCAACCTTTTCTCATGGGTGATTGGGGGTGGCGGCTCCCCCGCGGAAACCAAACCGACAGCGACGGAGCAGGATGCGATCAAGTCTCGAGAGGTGGCAGAGTCATTCGTCCGTCACTATGTCCCTTATGATGCGGACAATCCCTTGGCCTACATCGACAAGATCCAACCGTTTGTCACCAACGATTTTTTTAAGCGATTTGCAAAAACCGGCTCATTGACCGGTTCCGAAATTACCAAAAAAGAATTAAAAGCGTTGAAGGTTTTTCCCGTTGACGGGGGCAATGCGACCGAAATGGAATGGAATGTGGTGACAGTTCAGGCACTCACCCTGAAGAGCGGAACGACCATGGATGATGAAGAATGGTTTTGGGTCACCGTGGTGAAGGACAGCGATGGGAAATGGCGCGTAAGCGAGTTGCAGGTGAGCTCCGATGGGTGAAAAAGTCCTCGCCAGACTGTTCGCAATGGTCTCAGCCGCGATCGCCGGATCGGGCATGATCATTTTCTTGATCCCTTTTCTGCTGATCGTCGCCTTCGTCGCCTTTTTGGCCATGATCTTAGGCCCCATCTTCACCTTGATCACTGGTCACAGCATTGACATTCCCAGCGATGTGGACCGAGAAGCAGATCAACAGGCGGAATCCCAGATCGGCCCCTTGGGAATGACCGGCACCTTGCAAGCATATTACCAAGGAGCACAACAGCAATATCAAGTGCCTTGGGCCTTGGTGGCCGCCGTCCATTACAAAGAATCGGGATTCGGAGGCAAAGTAACGCCAAACTCCGACAATAAAGTGGGGGAACAACTAAACGATAATACACATCTAAGTTCCTTCAACCTGCGGCGCAAAATCTGGGTCGGCTCCAATTACACCCCGTACAAACAGCAAGATGTGGAATATTTCCCAGCAAAGCGTATCAGTGATGCTGGTGGTTATGGTGTTGATGCCGATCAAGACAGCTACGCCGACCCAAAACAAACTTGGGATGCGGTATTCACCGCCGCCCGCTACATGCAAGTGAAAGGCATTGCTCTCAACCAATCGGATGATCAACTCAGAAAACATTTGATCGCTTACTATAAGGATAATCGCGACGGTACCGATCTCCAGGCCCAAGAATATACACAAGATGTGTTGTACTACTACCATGAGATCGAAAAGCAAGCCTCCGATGCAAACAGTTACACCATCCGACCAATTGATAGCGGAGTGGTAGACGTGCCTGGCTATGGCAACGGCTCAGATCCGGTTTCTGATATCCCCACCGATATCAATCCGCCCGAGAACCTGAGCTGGCCAACCCCCTTCACCCGCACCATCACCTCTCCCTTCGGTTACCGTGTTCATCCTATCAAGAAAACCCGGCGGTTGCATACTGGTGTCGATATTGCGGCACCGGGGATCGCCGGCAAACCGGCGGCGGCTGTCGCCGATGGGAAAGTGGTATTCGCCGGACAGATGGGCGGCTATGGCAACACGGTGGTGATCGATGTCGGTGGCGGCATTTCCGTACTATACGGCCATCTGCAAAAAATCTTGGTAAGCAAAGGCTCGACGGTGCGCAATGGTCAAACGGTCGGGCTGATCGGGTCCACTGGCTGGAGTACCGGGCCGCACTTGCACTTTGAAGTGCGGATTCGCGGAACTCCGGTGGACCCCATGCCTTACCTGACCGGGAAAGTCGTTTTTCCAGGCAACGAGCAAACGGACAAGCCGAAGCAGCCTTCGCAAAAGACGGACAAGCCGTCTGGTGAAACGAAACCTCCCGCCAAATCCAACCTGCCACCTTCATCATCAGCGCAGAAAAGACGGACGGAACAAATCACCAGTGTCTTTGAAAACGGCACAACCGAGATCCAATATGACTATGTGGAATATTTAAACGACGGACGGGGATACACCAGCGGGAAGGCCGGATTCACCACCGGCACCGGTGATGCTTACGAAGTTGTCCGCCAATATACCAACCGCGTCCCTGACAATCCGCTCGCCCGTTTCCTACCGGAGCTAAAACGGCTCATCTCAGCTACTGCCCCCGATGATATCTCCGGTTTGGTCGGGTATGAAAAAGCGTGGAAACAAGCCGCCAAAGACCCCCAATTCCTGGCTGCACAAGACGCGGTTACCGATCAAATGTATTACAACCCAGCCCTTAAGCACGCCGAACGTGTGGGTGTAACAACCGCGCTGGGAAAAGCAATTTTCTACGATTCAATCATCCAGCACGGGGAAGGGGACGACCCAGACGGATTTCCCGCACTGATTGAGAAAACCAGCAACAAAGCCAACGGCACACCCAAATCTGGGGTCAATGAAAAAGAGTGGGTCACAATGTTTCTAACGGTACGTCAAGATGTCTTGTCCCATGCGCACAACCCCGACACCCGCGATGAATGGTCTCGCTCGGTGGGCCGAGTTCGCTCCCTGATGCAAATCGTGAAAAGTGGCAACTTTGACCTGAACGGCCCTTTCACCTTTGAGTGGGAAAACAAGCCATATACGATTCAGTAATCTCAGCGCACAACGTGAACAGGGCGATCAGATGATCGCCCTGTTTTCTCATTCCTTATGTTCTTCTGTTGAATGGCTATTTGCCTGTTTGGCATTTCTCTTTTTCTTCCGCGGTTTGGTGCCCGTTGATGGCCCGCTCTCCTCTGGATCTATGCCCAGTTGTTGGAGCAATGCCTGTTTACGCTGTTCATATTCTTTCTGCTTCAAATCCTGCTTTTCTTTTTCCTGTCGTTCCCACTCCAACCGTTCCTTCTTGAGCGCCTCCAACTTCTGCCGTAGCTCTTTCTCCACGGCACGGCGTTGCTCCCGCTCCTTCTCTATCCGCTCATGCTCTCTCGCCTTCCATTCTGCCCATTCCTGTTTCAACCGTTTTAACTCTTCACTCGCTCGCTCTTTGTCATCGGCAGAGGAGTGACTCGTTTCTGACGACTCCGCCTGGGCATTTGGCGTTTCGGACATCGAGAGAATCTGCGCCTCCTGTTCCGCTGGCGCTTTTTCTTTGGTTGGCCGTTTTTTCTTCTCCGATTTCGCCCGCTGCTGCTTCTCTGCCGGCTTCACCTGCTCCGCATCCCGCACTTGTTCCTTCTCAGGTGAGCTATCAACCTGCGATGCTTGGCTCGGTTTTGCTTTCAGTTTGTTCCTCTGCTCCTGTTGCAATTTCTCAAGCTCCCGCTGCTGTTGTGCCAACATCTCCTGCATTTGCCGTATCTGCTGTTCCATCTCCAAGCGTTGCTGTTCCAACTGTTCATGCCGCAGCAGTTCGTATTGGAGCCGCAATTGCTCTGCATAGTCCTGCTGTAGCGGTTCTTCCTCAAGCACCATCTCACTTTCAGCTGGCGGCAGCGTTTGTGACCCGCTCGACTCAATCTGTTTGGTTGCCGGCATGGGCGGTACGGGTGGCGGTGACTTCACCCCCGTCGGCTCACTTCCACTAAACCAGCGGCTGAACAGGGTTCCGCTTCCTTGATTCTCCTTTCGCTTCTCAAACTGGTCGATCTGTTCCAATATTTGGTTAAACGATTTCTCGCCCAACGTTTTTTCAATAAGCCGAATCATCGGCCTGGAAGCGGAAAACCCCCGCGGCAACCGCTTAAGTGGCGCATCAGGAAACTCACCTGACAGGGCGCTGAACAAAAAAGTGCCCCAACTCATCGGTGGTTGTGGAGAAGTGATTTGCTCTATCCCGCAAAACAACACCCGCAATTGATGATGCTGGTTCAAGCCAATATTGCGAGGATCGGGCAACAAATACATCGGCAACGATTTTTCCTTTAACTTCTTAGCCAAATCGAGCAACTGCTTCGTCCATTCAATCAACTGGGATTCATCCCGCTGTTCGGCCACCGCTTCATACAAAGGATGGATCGGTTCATACGGACGAACCAGCACCAGGTAGTTTTTATCAGCAAACACTTCCTCGCAAGGAATCACCAATGGATGATTCAATGATCGATATTGTTGAATCGCCCAAGAAGAAGCTGGCTTCCGCAAGAGAACGGCTTGCAGGTAATATCGCTTAGATTCGGACTTGGCAATGGCCAATTGCCCATCAAAGAATGAAACGGTCTGTTCGATGTGATAACAACCTCTATAAGCATGTTCGTCGCGAAACAATGACAACATCTCTCGCCTCCAGCTCTGTCGCATACATCAAGCAAAAACCAAAACTAACATCCCTTTCAAATTGAGAATATCACAAATTTTAACAACATCGATTTGCCGCTAGTTGATTTTCACTAAATAGAAATAATCCACTTCAAACAAATAATACCCTTTCACTTCAGCCGTCCAGCTCAAATGAAGACAGGAAAAACCTTATCAACCATTGATCCATGCGAATCAATCCTGTTGCATGCATCCACCGTTGATAAGGTTTTTGTTGTCTCTTCTTTCTCATCCCACTCGAATTTGGAATGGATAGGGATGGTAAGGTGTGTCTGGCAAATCAGGTTGGCAGGAAAAACCTTTTCTCAAGAAGCGCTGATGGACAAGTGAAGCGAATGAGAACATGGTTTTGGAGCCGCTGGCCTATTCACCAGACACGCTATAGAAGTGATTTGTTTGAGTTTGAAAAGGGTTGTGTCATTGTTGCAAATGGTTGTGGTGATAAAAGCGCCTTAATTATAGCATAAATTTATATATTATCAACATACGAAACCTTTCCACCTCTCTTTCGTCGATGTCAAAACGAGGTCGTTTGGTGAGATTGAAACTCCCTGAGAGCAAGATAATCAAAGCGGCTCGTCAAATTGGATTCATTTAAAACCCCTTTGAAAAACTCATATTGGAATGCCTTGCGCAATCGGATGCCATGCATGCCGGCGACCAACAAGATTGCTTCTTCCCTCGGTAATCGCGTTAATTCATCTGGTGTCAGCAAGTTTCTGGCCGAATAACTTTTCGATACCGAACCCGGATCTCCCAGTTGGATGGACGAAGAAGTGGACGACGTTCTAACAGTCGTTTGTCCTATCAATTGGCTGAAATATTCCGCCGTCAGCTTGTCCCCCACTCCCAGCAAAAAGCGTAAGCTGCAATTGCCCACAATCGCTTCGGCTTTGTCCTGGCTGTATTTGTCGATAAGCTGACCGATCGACTGGATAATCGTGCTGGCACTGATGCCATAACTGCGGCAAGTGGCCAAGATTTCCTCATAGCCGGGAATCGTACCCAGATTGGGGAACTCATCCAACAACAAATTCACTTTGACTGGCAGCCGGTTGAAGTTTTTGTCGGCCACATCATACAAGCGCTGAAACATTTGGCTGAAAAAAGTGGAGATAAGTGGTTCCCAGGTGGCATCAGCCACAGGCAAGATGCAGTAGACGATCATTTTGCGTTTGCCGATGTCATCCAGTTTGAAATCGCTTGTTTCCGTAAACTTGCGGACATCGGTGGGATCAAACTTGGACAATGTGACGCCCAAAGAAATGAAGATGCTGGCTCGCACCCGCTCTTCTGCCATCTTCACCACCAAATAGGCTTGATAAGCCGGATGGTCTTCTTTCAATTTCCTAAACGTGCTGTCCATTCGCTTGGGATTGGCCCCTTGTACCGTCAGGATCTCCTTCACTTTGGCCATCGTCGCCTCTTCCGGATACTCGTACTTCACGTACAACAACAGCGTTTTCAACAAGGCGATTTCAGCCCGCGTCCAAAAATCCGGTTTGATGTCAGTCTGAGAGTTTAAGACAATCGTGGTGGCGATTTGCTCCGCATCAATCTCTTTGTGAATATAGTCAAGGGGATTATACCGGTCGCTGATAGTCATCTCCTTAAAATTGACCAAACGAACTTCATAACCTTGTTGCCGTTTTAACTCTGCGGTCGCCTCGTAAATCTCTCCCTTGGGATCGGTCACCACAATCGACCGCTCTCGTTCATGTATGATATTGGTAAGGATATAAGACTGTGTTTTGCCCGAACCGGGAGAACCTACAATAAACACGTTACGGTTGGGAATCTTTGTCGTCTCAGGCAAGATCACCGGTTTGTTGCGATACAAGCCAAAGATCAGCCCGGCGGGATTGTTCATATTTTTGGGGCCGCTCATATTTTTAGTGCGCTTGGCAAACGTCTTGTCGTTAAATATCTCACGGCTGTTGGCAAACCGGGAAGTTCCGTACGCTCCATATGAAGAAGCTTCCTTGTACACAGTATCCCTAGCAAAAAAGCGATAAACCAAGTAGGCCAAGATCAACGCGATAACACAAGCAAACGCCAAAAACTCTGTAAAGCTTTCCTGTTGCCAAGCTTCTTGAAAAACCCTGACCGGGTTAGACATGTAACTCCAAAACACTACCCCATCCGGAGGCCCCTGCTTGCTAAGGCGCGGCCCCCAATGCATAATTCCGGCGCCAAGCCACCCGATTGCACCCCACATCATCAAAAACACCACCAGCGCGCCCACCGCCGCGCCCGGAGAAATGTTCAGCTTTTTTAGCATGCGCTTCACCTTTTTCGTTTTATCATGAATGGTTGTGATTTGACGCGCGGTTCGCATTCACGCGATCCCCTCGCCTCTGATTTTTATTTAACAGCATTGCATTATTTATTATAATAGTTACTCTATAAAAAATGATTTGAAATCAAATCAGTTAAATAGTCCCCCCTCCGGTCACGTTCCTTTCACCACTGCCATTGGGCGGCATACCGCTACTACCGAGGCTAGTCCCGCTCCTACTACCGAATCGATGATTTGATCCACATCTTTATACGCTTGTGGACACTCTGTCAAAATATGCTCCAGCGTCCAGCGGTTGACGACCACTTCTTCTTCCGTCCCCACATTCATCGAATGGGCGAACGCATCCACAGACACATGTTCCCGCACCGCATCCCGAGCGTAAATGCGCCCCGCACCATGGCAGATGGAATAAAAATTCTTCTCCCCGCTTTTCGCTCCCACCATGATATACGACGCCGTTCCCATCGAACCTGGGATCAAAGCGGGATGCCCCGTTGCCCGATAAGGTTCGGGATTCAATTCATGTCCGGCAGGTAATGCGCGGGTCGTTCCTTTGCGGTGAACCAACATCGACTGGCCACGATGTGTTTCCTCCAACGCATAATTGTGCATCAAATCATACAAAACGGGCATTTCCAGATCGGTGCCGAACACCTCTTGGAACGCTGCTCGCACGCCAAACGCGATCATGTGCCGGTTGGCGACGGCATAATTTAAAGCCGAATACATCAGATTGAGGTACCATCTCCCTTCTTCTGCATGAATCGGGACATAAATAAGCCTGGGATCACGGGTGCCGATGCCCCACATCTCCATCGCGTCTTTGATGCGGTTCGTATATTCCGACCTCAACATTCGCCCCCAAGCGCGAGACCCGGAGTGGATCATCACTACCACCTGGCCGTCAAACAACCCCCACTTCTCAGCTATCTTCCGTTGCCCTTCATCCACCCGTACATGCTGAATTTCGATGAAATGATTTCCCCCGCCCAACGTCCCCAATTCCCTGCCTGTTTGTTTCCATATACGCTCAGGAAGGATCTCCAGCGCAGCCATATCATACGCAAACCGGGCATGCTCCAAATGAGTAACGGAGCGAACGGCACTCACGTCACCCCGTTCGGGCAGATACTCCGCAGGCAGACCGTAAATCCCCTCTTTCACCACCCGTTCCAGCTCAATGTTGCGAAAAGGAGAGGCAATCCGTTTGGTTGGAACGTATTTTTCAATCCTTTTAATCAGCTTGCGCCGCACCTTTTTATCTTGCAGATCCCGTTTATGTAAGGGGGTCAAATGAACCCTGATGCCACAACCAATATCTGAGCCCACAATGGACGGGGACACGAAACCATCGCTCATCTTCCACACCGCCGTTGTGCCTACGCACGCACCAGACGACACGTGCGCATCCGGCGTATAACTCATAAAATGATTGCGTGGTATGCGCAGATTGTTATCCGCCATCTTGTATACTTTTCTGTCCAACGAAGCGAGCACTTCCGCATTGGCAAACAGATGCAACACCCCGTTGCGCAACTTTACCGTCTGATGGTATTTCCCAACTTCCCTGGCCATGCTCATCGCTCCTGTCTGTGATTTCGCCGCACATCGTCAGAAAGACTGATGTTCACCTCGACGACCCTTCAGCCTCTGGCTCATCAGCCTTTTACCACCAGCCGCCCAATACATTTCATACAACATAAAAGGTATATATCAATATTAAATAAAAACGCACTTCTGATTAAACTTATTTTTATTAAAAATATAAACGATCCTTTTGAGAAAAGGGTCTTCCGTCGCTTCTTCCCTGCCAACTTGATTTGCCAAACGCACTCCAGGTAGTCAAACAGAAAACACCACCTGTCGAAACAAGTGGTGTTTCTCTTACGTAATGTTATCCATTGCTCCGGTAGCTGGTAGCACATGGCTCCCTGCTTCAAATACAATCTCCATACCACACGGCTAAAACAACCCTTCCCTAACAGCACCACTCAGGGAAGGGAAATTATATTTATATGGAATTATCTGTTTTTCCAAGTGTTCAGATTATTAAATACCTCTTGAGTAATACGGGTTCCTCGATTGTATGGGTTGCCGCCGTATACACCATTGGTGTGGATCGCGATGCTGCAAGTGCCGCAACTGCTGGAGTTGTAAACCGGTGAGCCGCTTTGTCCACCGTAGGTGTCATTAGCATAGTGCACTTTATACGTGTACGTTTCACGTACTTGGTCGTCATCCTCCCACTGGGTGCCGTAGGTTTTGTCACCGGGGTACCCGCTGATGTTTTGCGCCATCCCATTCAACGAACCGGATACCACGCGCAAACCAAACCATCCCGTGCTGTCGCCGATGGGCTTATCCAATTTGATCGCACCATAATCATAGTTGGTGTCGCCATTTTGCGTCCAGCCCGTGACGGAGAAGAAATTGACCGCATTGGCATAGCCATACGGAGCGGTACTTCCATTGCGCCCAGGGTATACTTTTGCCCAAGAAGCCCATTTGCCGGAACCCGGATCATAAATGCAGTGACCCGCCGTCGCCACAGTGTCAGCGTCAATCATCCAACCGGTACAACCACCGATATCGCTTTCAATATGAGCGATAGCGCGGTAGGGATATGTAGTCGTATTGGTCACCCGGGTGCGTTCATCCGTGCCGATCACGGATTCGGTGCTCACGTCGCCTTCGTTCCCCTCAGCGGAACGGACGGGAGCCACTTTGCCACCTTTGATCTTTACCGGGGACTTTTTGCCTGTTCCTTCATACCCTTTCACATAGGAGCCATTGGCCTCGGTCACAACACCGCTAAAGGTCTTCGCCGCTTCAAAAACGGTGCCGTCACTGGACACAGGCGTATGTGGTGAAAGCTTGCCCGATGTCGCACTTGCGGTTGGTGTCCCCACTGCAAACGGCATAGCGAGAACAGCCGAAAGGGACAGAGAAACAATCGAAAGCCCTATGCGCTTCTTTTTGGCCAATATATTCACACCTTTCTAAAATGTTAAACTCAACTTCCAAAAATATTATTCATCAGATAACTATTATTGTCAAGATATATTCTATAAATTCTAAATGAATTAACTGTTATAATAATAAATTAAGCTAAAAAACAAACATCTCCTTTGTACTTTTGGTATTTTATAATGAAATATATGGATAAAATTATTGAGTATTTAGCTTGATCCACCTTTTTTTGTTGACTGGTTTATGCTATTCCAACGACAACCAGCGGCCCAATCCCTTGCTTTGGGATTGGGCCGCTGGTTAAGCATGTATTTATCTGTGTCCCCAAATCGATCCGTAAACCCAAGGCTCCATCCCGGATGCAGAACGAACGGAGGGCGCGGACTTAAGAGATTTGTTTTGATTGTCTATATATGCAGGCATGTGCGTCTCATCGATAAATAAAATTCCATCATACTGTTCGCGTGGCACCAACTTCTCATCCCACAGCCCCCAGTCTAAGGCTTGACGTTCCGTGTACATCCATTTGGTACCTGGTGTGTTGCCTTGACGCAACAAATCCACAAACAAATTGGTGTGTCCGGCTTTCTCCAGAATGGACTCCAGATTGCCTTCCGGATGAGGATAGCGCACCGGCGCAGGCTCTCTGTTGTTAAGTGCGGATACCCCACGATTCATGTACAGACCCACCACATACGATTTGTTTTTCAGGTGGTGTGGCAACAGCTGCCCCATAGTGGGTACGGAAGCTCTGTATGGGTTAACGGTCTTGGTGTTAGCTTTTCGAATATGGATATTATGCGCCCATACAATGATCTTTTTGTCAGGATACAGCTTTTCGGCCAACCAAGTGAGGTGCTTCGCCATTGCTTGATCCCGCAACACGGAGGCTTCATCCAACGCTTTTTGAGCTTCTTCGTATTTCTCCTCTTGCATATACTTGGCAAACAGGATATATTTCTCCAAAATGTGATCGATGGTGTGAATGCGGTCTTGCAGAGCATATTCAGTAATTGTGATCAACTTGGGATGTTTCGGGTAACGGCTGGACAAGGCTCGCTTGTTGTCCCGAACAAACTTCAGCAACTCCTTATAATTATTGATCAATGACCCTTTTTCAGCGCGGAACCGCTCCACATCGGTTTCCGTGGCATAGGTTTGCAGAAAACGAGTTTCCGTTTGATACGCTTTTTCCGCCATGGCTGGATTGACAGACTCAAACCATTTCTTCAAAAATTCTTGATAATTGCCTTGTGGTTGCATGTCAAATCCAGCAAGCGTGAGCGGATCTTTGCCGCTTTTCTCCTTTTTCAAATATTCAAATAGCGGGAGTGTTTCTTTTGTGTGCCATATGCCATAAATGGCGTTCTGCATTGTATTTAGCGGAGTCGCTTGTCCTGCGTGCAAATCGGCGGCGGCCGTTTCAACCAGACCCGATTCAAAAGCGATGACATCATAATCTAGCTCTTCATGCAAATACTGGATCAATCTCGCTTTAGAGGAGTTAAACTCAGCAGCACCATGTGAGCTTTCCCCCAACATGACGACTCGTTTGCCTTTCAGAACCTTTTTCAAAAAGCGTAAATCGCGAAAGGTGTCCCCTTGGCTAGGAGCCAGCTTTTCCACAGCATGAGAACGCTTTTGCAACCAGGTTGTCCATGCAGGAGCTTCTGTCGAAGCAGTCGTTGCAGCAAAGCTGATGTTACTTGACAAGATCGTTGTTACAGACAAACAGGCCGCCATGGCAAGAGCAAATCTTTTTCTCTTGTTGTTCATGAAAGCACCCCTTTCCGTATCCTTTATTACCCGAATTTCCTTAATATTAAATAAACAATAGTTGAACAAATGGTGAACCCGCGCTACAAGACGATACAAAACGAGCAGGCCGTGGGCATTACGATTTGTGAATACCCACGGCCTGACTATTTCACTTTACAGATATCAAGCGATTAAATCACATCATACCCTTGCTCTTCAATTGCCGCTTTGATTTGTTCGATATTGGCCCGACTCTCATCGTATGCCACAGTAACCATGCCGGCTTTTAAATCAACCGTCGCTTCCTCTGTCAAATCCTTAAGCGCCCCGGTGACAGCATTGGCACAATGATTACAAGACATGCCTTCCACCCGCAAGGTTTCTTTGATCATGCGCATGCGGAATCCGCCTCTTTTCTTCATTATTTTCAATAGGAGCCCAACGCTCAACACTCACTCTGCCGCATATAAAACAGATCGCATCGAGTGACTTATCAGCTCCTTTTCACCCATGGTACTATACCCCACCATAGTATGTAAAGGACGTTTTTAGGCAATGGCCGACGAAAGGCGATGTTGGGAACGGTTTTATGTTATAACAAATCAAAAGGCATGTAAGATGGAAGTCTTGGATTGGAGGGTTTTAATGGAAAACTCATTGGCGCACCTGTTCTCCGAGCTCGGATATTGGGCGATTCTCGCCAGCTTGTTACTCAATGGCATCATTCAAGTCCTCGGTTTTATCCCTTCAGTGTTTCTCACCACCGTCAATGTGTTAATTTGGGGGCCTTGGCTTGGCGGATTATTATCTTGGCTGGGGGAAGTGATCGGCTCGGTCGCCGCTTTTCTCCTTTACCGCAAAGGTATTCAACTAGCAAAGGTGGAGCGGCATACGCATTGGCGATGGATGCAGACCTTAAACAATCTATCTCCCCTAAGACAATGGCTCGCGCTCATCCTGGCCCGGCTCACTCCGTTCATTCCTGCCGGGGCCGTCAACCTCGTTGGTGCGCTGACCACTGTTTCCTTGTCGGTGTTTTTCTTGTCCACCGCGATCGGCAAGATTCCGTCAATGGCTTTGGAAGTGTGGTTTAGTCACGGTCTCATCCACATCGAACAAAATGCGGTGCAAGTCACACTCACCCTGATTGCCGTCGCAGTGGGATACGTGGTGTTAAAAAGGCGCGCCAAAGCCAACGACGGGCAATAAAAGACATGCGGGCTCCGCTCCTTCTACTCGCACCATCAGCGAGACGATGGACAGGCCAATGCCCGCCTCTTGATATACAGTCTCCCTCGCGAACTTGCCCCTGTCTCGATCCTAAGCGCCATGCATTGCTTGGTGGACATCAACTTTCACCCCTCCCGTTCAATCACCTGGTACAAAGTATCCACTCATCCACTTAAGCTAGTCATTTTCCATCGTTGTATTCTTAACGGGAAAAGTCTATG
Organism: Laceyella sacchari; assembly: GCF_024927925.1. Lineage (NCBI taxonomy): Bacteria > Bacillati > Bacillota > Bacilli > Caryophanales > Thermoactinomycetaceae > Laceyella > Laceyella sacchari. The sequence continues at coordinate 719,903 of NZ_CP103866.1, read as the reverse complement.
TTCTAACGACAGAATCCAAGTATTGACAACTTGAAATATAAGAGTTAGTATTTTGTTAACCGGTAAACATTCCTTACCTCTCTCAAGCTTCATTTCAGTCTGTAAGTTGTACAAAATTTGTTTGTGTAACCTAACTTCATCATGTAAGAGTAGGTTTGGTTTCTTACTTACCTTTCTTCATATCACTATCGCATTATCATTAACAGGTAAACAAAATTTATTGTAGAGAGGAGCAAACAAGACAATGTCTGATCTAACCAAACAGCTGATTCATGAAATGTATTCAAGGTTATTACACCTTAACGAGCAGCGAATGGATACGGAACTCCACCTATTTCTTAAACAAGCGACAGTGGATCAAATAACTTTTATTCCAAAAAATATGACAGCCATACATGTCATTGACTGCATAGGTGACAATGAACCCATAAATAATACGACAATTGCTAAGCGAATGAACTTATCCAAAGCCAATATTACCAAAATCAGTGCGAAGCTATTGGATGAAGGATTGATTAAACGTTTTCAATTGAACGACAACAAGAAAGAAATATATTTTCGGCTCACTTCCAAAGGAAAACACGTGTATGACTTGCACAAAAAACTACATAAGAGAAAGGAACAACAATTTTATCAGTTTCTAGATTCGTTTTCAGAGACAGAACAGGAAGTCATATTAAAATTTCTACAGAAACTGACGACTCGCATCGCGGAGGAACAAATAGAAACAACCTAGTTAATTCATTCATATCCCTCGTACACCGTTATACAGCTGACAACAGCCCTCTTTTACTAATGCATTCAGAACTTAAACACTTCTCCCATTGTATTCTTCCCTTGTGAATATTATTGAATTTGGTCTGCTGGATTTTTGTGTGTCCCACCAACGGGATGGTGAATCAATGTGATACATGAATTGTACCTATTTAAAAAAGGTAGGAGATTTCATTATGGAGCATAGTAAATCGGGTTCTGCTTTTATTTTATATTTGGTTTGCATAAGCGCTTTTTTTGCATCTTTAAACCAAAATATTTATTCACCCATCATCCCTTTAATCAGAGACTCTTTTCATGTGTCTGTATCCATGGTTAATGCTTCGGTCTCAATGTTTATTTTCATTACCGCAATCATGCAGATTGTTCTTGGGTCAGCCGTTGATTTTAAAGGTGCCAAGTTCGTATTGATTCCCGGAATAATTTTAACGGTCATTGCCAGTATTGGTTGCGCCGTCACACAGCATTTTACGCTTTTCCTTGTGTTCAGAGCCTTGCAAGCAATAGGAACCGCCGCCATCCCACTTATAGCAGCAACAACGATTGGCCACCTGTTTAAAGGTAGCCAACGCGGAAGTGCTATGGGAACTTACCAAATGCTACTATCTGTTGCACCGGTGATCGCACCAGTCCTCGGAGGATTTATAGGTGACCAATATAGCTACCCTGGGGTTTTTTGGTTTCTTGCCGGAATCTCAGTTATCTTGCTTTTGACCAACGCTTTCTATTTTCCCCAAGATCACGTTGATAAGAAAAAAGAAATGAACCTAAGCACATGGTTTAGCCACTACAAAACGATCTTCAATAGCAAGGCGGGAAATGCCATTTTGATTTTAAGCTTCTTTATTTTCTTCATCTATTTTTCAATCATTGTATATTTGCCTATTTTATTGACCGATCACTTTCATTTGAGCCTAAAAATAGTGGGATTGCTTTATTTGCCAGTGGCTGTGAGCACCATGGCAGGAAGTATGATCTTCAAATATATTCAATCCAGTATTCCGCTTAAGAAGCTATTTACAATAGGAAATATCATGATGGCTTTTAGTATGCTGTTGTTTTCCTTTACGCATTCGCTTTCTTTGATTGCTATATCGATTGCGTTAGTTTTACATGGGATATCTGTGGGCCTTATTACCCCACTGTATTCAACCATGATAACAAATGAGTTTGAGCAACAGAAAGGTAGCGCAATAGGGATGTTCAACTTTGTCAGATACATTGGCATGGCCGCTGGACCAATCATTTCTGGATTATTACTGGCAGAGTACACATCTAAACTTGTGTTTGGGTTGTTGGGTGTATTGTTTGCTTTGTTAAGTTTTTTTCTAGGTTCAAAAGGACTAAACAGCGCTAAGAAGAAACTTAAAGTCAGGGATTGAGACGAGAGGGAAAACCCTTAGGCCTAAACATGTAAGTATTTCTAAGGAATCAAGTTTACAGGAAATATGAAGATAAAACGGTGATCTGTGAATGGTTGTGGACCAATGTTCCGGCACCAGCGGAGCGGTTGAAGTAAAATATCAAAAGGTAATCAAACAGGTTCAACCAGTACATGGCTTCAATCAACTGTATATCGCTGATATCCACCAATAAACACATGATTATATGCAACATTCAATATAAAAAAGGGAATTCGGCAATTATCCGAATTCCCTTTGATATGAATAACACTTAATCTTCAATGGGTGGATCATTTAGGTTAAATTTCGTCCGCATTTTCGTTTTACCTCCCCTTCTATTACGTAATGATAGCGCAGACAGCCTGATAAAGGTTGTTCATTTCTGTTAATTGGCCCTTTTCTGATAAAATGAAGCAACCCTCTGCCAAGACGATTAAGACTTTGACTAGAGCGTGTCTAATGAGTAGGCCAGCGGCTCCACCCTTTTCTCCTTCGCTTCACTTGTGCATTGATGCTCCTTGTGAAAAGGGTTTTCCGCCGCTTCTTCCCCACCCACCTGATTTGCCAGACACACCCTGATCGGATAGCTATCTTTATGTTTTTCCCTGTCTGACTGCCTCTTCTAAAGCAATGTGAACCATTTCCTTCTGCCCTTAATCTAAGTATAACAAACCTGATTGGGTATAGGTGGTGATTGTGATTTGTATTTGCTGTTTGAAAGCAAAAAAGAATGGCCAAAAGACCAACCTTTTAGGCTGTAAGTTTAGCCGGATTTAGCTACATTTAGTTGATCAATCAGCTTATTTCGCACTTCTCCGATTACTTCTTTCAACTTTTCATAATCACGGAAACCGATGTAAAACAATTCAGAACCGACGCCGATCCGTGCTTCTTCCTTCACTTCATATTTATCCCACATGTGGACAATAATGTGGTGAAGGTCATCTACATGAGCTACAAATCGGTAACCGGCATAACCAACATTCACACTATATTGATACAATACCTCGTTGTCTCGTCTGGCCAAATAAAATGTTACCGCTTCTGGTGGATAACCTAGCGTTAGCCCCAGTATCCGATGATGTTTCGCTGAACCCCATTCCACATCGACCATTGATGCCAAATAGTTTTCCATCAGCTCTTGATTTTGAAAAAAAAGGTAAGAGCCATCGGCGTCGATCATATGGGGATACTTCTCCAATTGTGGCATCAGCTTTTCCAACTGTGGAATCATCCGTCTACAAATTGCAGGCTTGATTCCAATCAGAAATGCTTCATGATCTACCATGATTCGTTTTTCTTCCATGTCATTCACCTTTTTTACGGCTCGCCACTTGCCTTAAAGTATATACCACATACTTGATGCCCATCATGGTCACCAGCAGGTACGACTACAACCCAATTATAGGAGTCATTTGCAAAATATTCAAACAAAAATAATTATACCCTAGCGAAATTCAGTTTAAGCTGTATTACGAATATGGTCTACTTAATACATCATTATCAAATATATTTAACATCAGCCACCTGTAATATCAATATAAAAAGGGAATTCGGCAATTATCCGAACTCCCTTTGATATGAATATCACTTAATCTTCATCCGGCGGCTCACTTATAAAAGATTGTGTTTTGATTTGTTTCATTCTCTTTCTACCTCCTCTTCTATCTCGTAATGATAGCGCAGACTGTCTAAATTCGTCTATATATTTTTGATAGGTGGGAAGATTATTTCTTTCAGTTATTTCTGTGATTTCTAACAAAATATCGAATCGCAACATGTCAAATGAGTGTTTTTCAGTTAACTTGAGCGCTTCTTGATAATGTTCTAGTGCTTTCATATCATGCCTTTGCATCAGTCGACAATCTGCCAGGGCTATTAAGGCTTTGACTAATCGATAGCTATCTTTATGTTTCTTTCCCTGTCTGACTGCCTCTTCTAAAGCAGTGTGAGCGAGTTCCATCTGCCCTTGATCTAAGTATAGCAAACCTAATTGGGTATAGGTGGTGATTGCGATTTGTTTATCCTTGATTTTTGGCTCTAATTTTAGTGCTGTTTGATAGCACAATTCTGCATTTGCAAGTTGGCCAATACTGGCATAACTTTCTCCCAAAGAAGTCCAAAGTTCAAAACAACGGTCATATAAGCGATTTAAACGGGCATCATGCAAATCCGCGAGTGCATATTCTATCGCTTCATCATACCTCTTTAGCTTGTTAAGCAATTCAATTCGGATCTGAGTGATATTTAGACGAGCAGAACCGCTTTTTAATTGATCTTTCTCATTCCATATTTCTTCGATAATCTTTAACGCTTCCCCATCTCGATTTTGTTTTTCTAATACAATAGCTTTTGTAATTTGTAAATGAGCGCGAATATGGGATCGAGCACCACCTTCGACAAACGAGTCCAATCCTTTTTGGATATAATAAAGAGCCCGATCCAAGTGGTTCATTCTGTTACATACACACCCCAGCGCATTATAACTGGCAGCCTTGATGTTGGTCGGCAATAGTTCAGGATGAAGATCCACATATTTTACTGCGAGCTCATAATGTTCAAGTGCGTCATTCCATTCCTTTTTCCGTTCATAATATTTCCCTTTAAGATGGTAAGTGACGGCACGAGTCGGATCAAAAGTTGTGTCCTTGCTTCCATTTTCAATTTTCTTTTCCTCTTCAAACTCACGCAGTTGGGTGTACCCGCTTTCTCTATCCACGAGTAGAACGTGTTCAATCGCAATCAATCTCAGACCCGAATCAAGTTGATCTCTATACTTACGCACACGATAGTTTTCTAAATCGCTCACTTGCAGGCCGTAAAATCGACATAGCTTTTCTAACCGACTTGGTTCTGCTTGATAAGCTCCACGCTCAATATTAGAGATAATCCCTTGGTGCACACCAATTTCGGCCGAAAGTTCGAGCTGGCTTAATCCTCTCTCTTTTCTTGCGCTACGAAAAAACTCCCCCAGCTCCGTCGAAACAAAAATGCGATTTTTCCCCATTTCGTCTCTCCCTCATCAAATCTTTTTCCAAAAAAAATTTTGTGCATCATAGTTGGAATTTAACGGTGTTATATGAAAATCCTGCAACAAAAGGTTGGTCTATCTCCAATAAAATGAGCTTACTCACCATTTATTCATGATAATAAAACGCAATCGAAATAATCATTTATCCCTTCAAGGTTTTTGATCGACTCTTCTGAATATGCGAAGATGAGGACAAGAGGCACATTTTGAGGGGGTATGACGGATTTGATCACCAGGCAGATCACCTTGGAACTCACAAACGAAACAAAAAGAGCACTTGTGAAATCACTTGAACAACAAATTCAACATGACAATGAAATCACCAATCATCATCACACCCTTTTATACACCCAATTGATTAATCAGATTAAGTCACAGTGGAATGCATGGTTACCAACAGCAACAGAAGCATCCCTAAGGGCTGAGTAGCATGAACCGCATTGTTTCATATGAATATACCTTTTGGAGAAAAGACGGTCACAATCCCCAGGGAAAAACATTCACATTTTATACGGCACGCGGTTTGCAGTGGTCTTATATTTTGTTTTGCGAATGCTTGCGAAATTATCGTATCCCAATAAACCGCACTGAATTCCGCGTTGTAATGGTAAACGATGTCTTTTGGCTGTTAAGAGAAGGTTATTTTAACAAGAATAAAAAGCTCATTTATCTACCATTTGAAGAAACTTGCCAACGCCTGTCAGATATCGGCATCCAACCAGATGTTCCTCCGTGGATCATCAAGGATGACATAGAAACGGAGTGAAAGGAGGTGAAAGAGTATGGTGAAACGTTACCAAGGGGAGCCACCCCAAGCGTAAGCTTCTTATGTTTTAAAAACATTCAGGCATGTGTCACGACTGCTAATTAGACCAGGTTCGATCAATCACACCCATACAACCAACGCCCTGTCCGTTGCTCCGCGCTTCGGGTGGGGCGTTTTATCCTGTGTGATCTCTTATGTGCTTATTCTTGATTCATTTTAAGTGGTCATCTCAGATGCGCAAAAAAACAACCCGCTTGTCAACAAAGCGGGTTAAACCATGGTTGGCAATGCTCTTGCTTGATGAAAGGATCTTTCTATTCATGGCGGTGTGAGCATCAAGGGTCATTTTTGCAAAATGACATTGCCCGAATCTGTTTTCACATGCAACTGTGCGCTATTGTCAGATTGCTCCCCGATATAACCCTTCAATCCTGCATGGACTTCAACCAATTCTTTTTTGCCGCTCGTCACGGCAGTCACAGGAAAGTCGGTATCAATACTGCCCAAGTTGGTTGCCAAATCGACATACAGCGATTTTGGAAGCGATTGGAGTTGCACAGTCACATCACCGAGTTTGCTTTGAATGCGGTTATCCTTTTTGGCGTTGAGAAGCGGGCGAACTGTGATATCGCCACTGTCCGCTGTCACATCGACTGTCGCGTCGATCTGGCCTAACTCGATGTCGCCGAGATTGGAGCGGACGTTCAATTGGTCGCCATGGAAGCCAGAAAGCGAAATATCGCCTGATGCGGTATTTACGGTCATTGTTTTGGCCAACAATGCATGATTCCCATGGATATCGCCAAGGCGAGTCTTTACATACAGGGACTCATACATTTTTTCGGGAATGTAGACATTGAGCACAGGCGGCTCACTTATTTTTCCAAATGAGAAATCAAATAAGCGTTTCTCTCTTTGCTCCATGGTAACCGTGATTTTATGATTGCTTTCAGATACCTCAAACTTCACTTCATTCCTTTTCGGCACCTTGCCCGTCATTTCTGCCAACACTTCATCCTGCTTGTTGAGATGCAGGTTGATGTCCCCAACATTGGAGTTGATCTCGATCTGCGTAGCCTCTTTCGCATTAACTCTTTTATGCAAATTCACGTGTTTAACATCATCCAAAAAAAAGTTATATCCCAGGAAGAACACCATGCTAACTACTCCGATGATGCCGACAGCCATGGTGATCGCTCCGATACGAACGATTTTATTCATACTCATTTTTCCCCTTTAATTATTTTCAGGTTGGCTTGCAGATAACGGGTAAACCATCGAATCACTGCTTTGGAAACGCGATTCATGGCAGCATATAGCATCATCCCCGCGCCTGCCAGAATCAGTGTCACAAACAGGTTAAACATTGCTTTGGCTACCGAGCTTTCCCAGGCGAAAGCGGCAACCGCCACCAGCGGCGTCAATACAAAAGCCCCCGACAAGACATACAACGAAAAAATGAAACCGACAACGGCAACAAAAGGCGTAAGCACCAAAATGAGATTAAACAGCCCCAATCCAAGCGAAGCGAACACTGCACGCGTCAGGCTGGGCAATGAATGATTGGCCTTCGCTTCTCCCAGATGGTAGTCGGCGGTAAACTCCTTCGCAATCGTTTTGGGATTGCCGAGCCTTTTGATCACTTCTTCATCCGTTCGGCCTTTTTCCTTAGCATGGCGGAAGTGCTCTTCATAATCAGAGATAATCTCTTCCCGTTCAGCCGCTGGAAGATCCTTTAGTTGGGCGCGGAGCTGGTTGATGAACTCATTCTTTTTCAAGTTGGAGCCCCTCCTCTATGATTTGGTCGACAGCACGGGAAAACATCTTCCACTCCTCAACCAATTCCTTCAAATAGTTATTGCCGGCCTCCGTCAGCTGATAATATTTGCGTGGAGGACCTTCTTGAGACTCGACCAAATAAGTAGTGAAGTACCCTTCTTTGGTCAACCGTCTCAGGAGCGGATAAATGGTTCCTTCCGCAATCATGAATTTCTCGGAGATCCGGTCTACCAATTCATATCCATACCGGTCTTTACTGGAAGTAAGCACCATCACGCACAACGTGAGGACTCCCTTTTTAAATTGCACATTCACATGATCACCCAACTTCCCCGAGGTATTAATTAATAACAGGTACTGATCTATGACTAGATTGTATCATCAGCTATTAATCAATGCAAGGTACTATATAAAATTTTACCCCAACTTATTCTCCTTGCTACAACAGCCGACAGGCCCGCTTATCAGCTAAACCCGTCGGCTGATGCAGTCTGCGCAGGTGGCGCAGTACTTTTTGATTACGATGCAAATGTTCCTCTGTACATTACGATATCAACGCTGGATGGCATCAGCGCAACAGCCCTTGGGTTTCAGATGTCCCTGGCCGCGAACGTGCGAATCGCCAAACCTAAAGCGATGAGGCCATATAAGCAAGCGTAAATGATCATCAAAGCATTGGGCACAGACATGCTGCCCAACAGTCCTTGGGAAACAAAGGAAATCGGATTATCCGCAGAGTCAAACAGGCAGACCATCATTTTGCGGAACACAGAGTCCAAGGGAAAGATCAAGCTAATCACAATGCCGGTGTCAATCAACACCTGTTTTTTCAGCACAGCACCAAATTGCTCAATAAACCCGCCGATCATGCTGATGATATACAACATGATCATGATGATGCCACTGTTCAGCGTCGATATCCGCGCACTAAACGCCAGCGAAACGGCCGTTAAGAACAGAACTTGCAGAAGAAACAATCCGGATGCCTGCATGAGTTGGCCAAAGTCCAAAACGATGCGCAATTGTCCTCCAAACCATTGATTGATGAGCAGGACGCCGGCAAATAAAAACGCGGCGAACAGCAGAAGAATGCCACCCAATCCGATCAGTTTCCCCAACACAAATGCATGGCGAGGAAGAGCACGGCACAAGACCGATTCAATCTGGCGGCTCTCTATTTCCCTGGATAAGCTGCCTACACTACTGAAAATCGCAAGCAAGGATGTGATAAACGCGGCAAAATACAACCCCATGCCCAAAAATTGCGTCGCGAAAAAATTGTTTGCCAACACATTCTGGATGTTTCCCATTCCTGAAGACGCCATTTCTTTCCCCGCATAATGCGTTCCAATGCCATAAAAACAAAGAAAGGCTAAAGACATCAAAAAGATCACAATAAAAATGCGTTTATACAAGATTTCCTTTACCGTTATTTTAGCGATTGTCCACATGTTCCGCGCCTTCTTTCTTGTTGATCCAATACATGAAAATCTCTTCGAGGTTTTGTTGTTTCGGGGTGACTTGATACACATCTATTTGCCGGGAAGTTAAGGTCGAGACAAGAGCCGGGATCTGGGAGGGCTCAGACAGGGTTAACAGCCACGCACTTTTGCCATCCCAGCGGCTTAACCGTTTCCACCCGGTAACCAGGTCAGACAAAGAGGCCCACCACTCGTCCTCTACATCGGAGATCGTTACTTCCACCTGCGCCTGCACGGTACGAAGCTCCCGCCAATCTCCTTGGACAACCAACCGCCCTTTGTTGATGATGGCAACATGGTCACACACATTCTCCACTTCGCTCAACAAGTGGCTATTTAAAAAGACCGTTTTCCCCTCTGCCCTGAGATCGCTGATCAACTCGCGCACCTCTTTGCGGCCGATGGGATCGAGCGCCGAGGTTGGTTCATCCAGAAACACAAGCGCCGGGTCGGAAACCAGGGCACATGCCAAACCGATCCGCTGTTGCATGCCTTTGGAATAACCACGAATCTTCTCCTCTCCACGTTGATGAAGACCTACCCGTTCCAACAAGTGATGGATTCTCGCTTTTTGTTCGGTGCGCGGCACCTTGCACAAGTCGGCATGGAATTTCAGCAGTTGCATTCCGGCCATCCAATCCGGATAACGAAACAACTCCGGTAAATATCCGACTTGCTGCCGGGATGCGACAGATGAAATGGGATGTCCCATTATCGAAGCTGTCCCGCTGGTCGGCCGGATCAATCCCAACAAGGTGCGCACAAATGTACTTTTCCCCGCTCCGTTCGGCCCCAGAAACCCATACACCACGCCACGCGGCACCTGAAGAGTGATCTCGCGGCAACCTTTGTCGCCAGCATATAACTTGGTCAAATCCTGGGTTTTAATTACATAATCGCTCATGAGCATTCTTCCTCCTGAAACAGCAAGCAGAGCCACCCCATATTCGGAGTCACTCTGCCAGCCTGCGTTCATAAATTCGTGTATATCTACTGGGCTTCCATATTCTTTTCCCATTCATTACACACGTAACAAAGCACTCATCGGGAAAAGGCGTTATTCACCAACGTGATGACCCAGACATACCCTAGTTCATTTGTTGCGCAAGTCGCACCAATTGTTGGGAATCGCCATTAGTTTGATAATTGGTTAAGACACGGAGCTTTCCGTCTTTTTCCCAGAACACGGAGCTTCCCATTTGATCCGATTGTACCATACCATTGGCACCATTGATTTTCACTTCTTTGATTTTCCCTCCTCTATCAAAGACGGGAACAGGTAGCGTACTATCAAAATCATTAATATCGATCAACTGTTTTTTGATGTTTTCAGGAAGGAAGGGAAGCGAAAGCAACGCTTTGCGCAATTCCGCAAGATCGACGCCTTTGTCCGCTCTCAGATTCACCGGGTTGATCTCCGCAAATTCGATATATGCACCACGCTCATCTTTGATCTGCATCTGCACTTGCTTCGGCACATCCAGTGCAAATACTTTTCCATTCAGCTTCGCATCGAGGCTGACACCTGTTTGCAATTGGCGCAACATCTTATTCACTGCATCGGTGTTCAGTTTTAAATTCACCGTAACAGGCTGTTGCACGTTCACCTCAATCACTGTGTAGCCTTTGGGCAGGCTTGGCACGGCATGGCCCACTTTCATCGCTTGCTCAGCCGTTTGATAAGTTTGGTTTTGCCCTTGTTTCGCATCACCCGCATTCGTCCACACTTTCCCTAACCCTTTCAAGTCCAGCGTGCCAGCCTTCCGTTCATCAAGCCAGTTTGCCATTTGGCTTAAATCGTCTTCCGTCACCTTGACGAACTCCACCTGCTTCACGCGGAAAATGGATAAGAATTCACTGGCGGCCGCTTGCACTTGTGGAATGCTGAAGCTCCCCACGATGATACCTGCTGCGGCAATACCGGAAATCCACCGTTTTGTTCCTTGTTTCATGTTTTTCCATCCCCATTTCATTTTTTTATGTGTTTGTGTTGTGTGCGGCAACGGCTTCTTCGCCTCTGATTCTTGCAAATGGCGGTTGAACCGCTCCCAAGCTTGATCGGTTTGGATGGTCAGCGGTTGGGATGGAAGCGCAAAGCTTCCCTCCAGGCGAAGCCGAACCCAATCATCCAACGTTTTCATTTCCTTCAGCAATGTTTGACACTGCCGACAATGCTCCAGGTGGACGGCGATCTCTTTCCGCTCTTTGCGTGAAACCTCTCCATCCAGATAAGCTTGCAATCGCCCTTCATCCAAGCATTTCATCCCCCATCCCCCCTCACTTGTTGAAACAACTTGCGAAATCTGCTCTTCGCCCGAGACAAAAGGGTTCCTACATACCCTTTTTTTATTTGCATCACCTGTGCTAACTCTTCATAACTAAAGCCGGCGTACTTCATCAGCAAAAGGGTTCGCTCCCGATCATCCATCTGAAGCAGCGCGCGGCGAACCATCACCACATCTTCCCGACTCAACCATTCGCTTTCTGTTGAAGGAAACGAATCGAGCAAATAAAGCGATTCCTTTTTCACCCGAGCCAGGTGCCTTTTTTCTGAGCGCAAATGATTATACGTGGCATGGATCGTTGCTTTGGCCAACCAAGCAGGGATATTCTCAATCACGGTACGGTCGGTATGATAAAATTGGACAAACACCTCTTGGGCGATATCCTCAGCGATCGATGGCGACGGCAGGATTCGCATCACTTGCCGCACCACAAAAGGATAATAAGTCCGAAACAATTCTTCAAATTCGTTATGATCTTCCAGGGTTTGGTCCGTTTCTGAAGGAGATGGCTTTCCCATAGTTGGAACCTCCTTTCTACCGCCTTCATTTTATAGAAACCACCAAGCAATTTTTTATGACACCTTAGCCCAATCATTTTTCCCAACCCCTCTGAACCGATATCACGCCTACCTTCTTTTAAAAAACCACTTGTCTCCACCCAAACCTTAACCAGAGACCACCCTTTGCTACGGACAGCATAAAAAATCCTCCTTGTCGCCAAGGAGGATAGTAAGGATATGGGTCATCACTTCAGACCTTGCTCTATTTCCCGTACCATCTCAGCGACAGAGGCGAGCCCCCCGCCGGAGAGATACCAATAGTTCGGATCGAGGTAGACGATGTGACCTTCTTTAAACGCAGTCGTCTTTTTCACCAATTCATTTTCAATCACTTGTTTCGCACCGGATTGTCCACCGACGACCGCACTCCGGTCAATGACGAATAGATAGTCCGGATTTTTGTCCACGATATATTCAAAAGAAATGCTTTGTCCATGTGTTGAGGCCTTAATGTTGCTGTCCACCGGTTTCACTCCGAACACATCATGGATGAGCCCAAAGCGGGAACCTGGACCATATGCACTCACTTTGCCTTCATTGGCCAACACGATCAAGGCCTTCTTGTCGCTGACGCTAGCCTTTTTATTCAGATTCTCAATCGCACGATCAATGTTATCAAGTTCTTGCTTCACAACAGCTTCTTTGCCAAAAATCTTGCCAAGGGTATCCATATTCTCTTTGAATGAATCCATGTAGCGAGTGGAGTCCACTCCCAGATAAATCGTTGGCGCAATCTCGGAGAACTCCTTGTACGACTCCGCTTGTCTTGCGGAAATCACAATCAGATCAGGAGCAATTGCGTTGATTTTTTCAAAATCGGGTTCCTTCAAGCCACCCACATTTTCAACTTTGGCGTCTTTGAATTTTGCCAGGTAAGATGGCAAATTGTTTTTCGGGGCACCGGCTACTTCGATCCCCAGCTTATCCAGCGAATCCAACACCCCAAAATCAAATACGACCACTTTTTGTGGGTTTTTCTTCACTTTTGTTACTCCCAATTGATGCTTGATGGTCAATGTCTCTTGCGCCGTTGCGGATGAATTCCCTTTGCCGCTGGTGCTGTTTGCATTGCATGCCGTTGCCATCAAGGCTAACGCCAATGCGAGAAAAATTGCGCATAATTTTTTCATCACTATCACCTCTTATGAAAAATAAATACAGATTTTGTCCTGATTGATGGTCTCCACTTGAATGTCCAGATCATAAATCCCTTTCAAGACGGCGGGATCAATGATCTCATCAACAGGACCTTCTCTGATCACCTTGCCATCCTTCAAGGCCACAATATAGTCGGAGTAGCAGGACGCAAAATTGATATCGTGTATCACGATGATCACGGTTTTGCCCAGCTCGTCTGCCAACTTCCTCAACACTTTCATAATTTGCACCGAATGCCGCATATCCAGGTTGTTGAGCGGCTCATCCAACAAGATATACTCCGTATTCTGGGCGATGATCATGGCGATGTACGCCCGTTGCCTCTGCCCTCCGCTGAGCTGATCCAAGTACTTGTCTTGGATGTCTTCCAACTCCATATACTTGATCGCGTCATCTACATGCTTCCAGTCTTCTTCTGTCAAATTCCCTTGCGAATAAGGGAAACGCCCGAACGAAACGAGTTCCTTGATCGTCAACCGGATATTGATATGGTTGGATTGCTTGAGAATAGACACTTTTTTGGCCAGTTCATTGCTTTTCCATTCGCCGATTTCTTTCCCGTCAATCAGGATCTCCCCGGCGTCTTTGCTGATCAGGCGACTCATCATGGACAAGACGGTGCTTTTGCCCGCGCCATTGGGGCCGATGAATGAAGTGATTTTCCCTTTGGCAATGTTTAACGTTACCTGATCGACCACATATTTGTTACCATATCGTTTGCTAATTCCCCGCACTTCTACCATGCTCTGTTCTCCTTTAATAGAAGATAGAAAAAGTAACTGCCCCCGATAAAATTGATGATCACGCTCAACGTCGTCGAAAACGTAAACACTCTTTCTACAATCAGTTGTCCTCCAACCAAAGCAATCACACTGATCAACATCGAGCCAGCAATCAGATATGTATGGCGATACGTTCTCAAAAACTCATGGGCGAGATTGGCCACCAGCAATCCCAGAAAGGTGATTGGCCCTACCAGCGCCGTTGAGATGGAAACCAGCACAGCAACCAACACCAACAATCTTTTCACGATGAAATCATAATCCACCCCAAGGTTAACCGCCTGTTCTTTGCCCAGTGACAACACATCCAAATATTTGAGGTACCTTGAAGCATAGATAGAAATGAGCACCAAGGCGACAAAAGTGATGATGAGCAGATCGGTATGGATGTTGTTGAAGCTGGCAAACATTTTGTCTTGTACGATCAAGAACTCGTTTGGGTCGATCAACACCTGCATAAATGATGACAAGCTGTTGAACAATGTGCCAAATATCAACCCGACCAAAAGCAAAAAGTAGATCGTTTGCCCTTCTCTTTTGAAAAGGATTTTGTAGAACACCCCCATAAACAAAATCATGAGACCCACAGATAAAAGAAAATTGATTTGCTTATTGGCAATGGTCAGGTTGGCGGAGCCAAACGTAAAAATAATGACGGTTTGAATCAACATGTAAAGCGAATCCAATCCCAATACGCTTGGGGTCAAGATCCGGTTGTTGGTAATGGTTTGAAACACCACCGTTGCAAATGCGATAGAGGCCCCCGTCAACATGATGGCCAAGACCTTATATATTCTTCTCGGTAGAATATAATCCCAATTGCCACCAGCATTGAGAAATAAGAACATGGCGATCAACATAGCTGAAACAATGGCCAGAACCCCGATCTTCGCTTTATGATGCATATTTCTTGCTCCTCATCAGTAAATAAAGGAAAATTGCGCTACCAATCACCCCGACGGTCAGACCGATGGAGATTTCATACGGGTAAATGATGACCCGGCCCAGAATATCGCAAAACAGCACAAACACGGCACCCAGCAAAGCGGTGTGGGAAAGGTTTTTTTTCAGATGGTCTCCTTGGTAGATGCTGACGATATTGGGGATGATCAGCCCTAAAAAAGGAATCATGCCCGCAGTAAGCACAACCACACTAGTAACGAGGGCGACGATGATCAAGCCGATGTTTACGATCTGTTTGTAGTTCAACCCCAGATTGATGGAAAATTCCTCCCCCATGCCGGCCACAGTAAAAATGTTTGCAAAGGCATAGGCGATCACCACCAGCGGGACACTCACATAGATCAGCTCGTACTGCCCTTTGATGACCAACGAAAAATCTCCTTGTAGCCATGAAGAGATGTTCTGGATCAAATCATACTTATACGCGAAAAACGTGGTGACGGAACTGACGATATTCCCAAACATCAAGCCTACAAGCGGAATAAAGATGGTGTCTTTAAATTTGATTCTCTCCAGTATTTTCATGAACACCCATGTTCCAACCAAGGCGAATCCAAAGGCCACCAACATTTTTTGCAAAGGGCTGGCTGAGGCGAACAGCATCATAGACACCAAAATCCCCATCCTTGCGGCATCCATCGTTCCAGCAGTCGTCGGCGACACAAATTTGTTTCTGCTTAATTGTTGCATGATCAAACCGGCGATGCTCATGCTCACCCCAGCAATGATGATACTGGCCAAACGCGGCAACCGGCTGATCAGCAATATTTGCGTTGCCTCTTCGTCTAAGCGGAACAGATCCAACGGATTTACATCTTTGACGCCGATGAATACGGAGCAGAACGACAACACAATCAACGCTGCGATCAAATATCTTTTTTTCATTCTTGGGCATACTTCCTTACAACATTTTTTGCGAAAGAGAATCATTATCAATAACTAGCCAAAAAAAATAACTTTCTGGCTCAAGTTAGATGAAGCATTCAACAATTAAGATGATAGTGGTAATCATTATCATTTGTCAACCTGATTTTCCGGATACTAACAAGTTCTCCTCACATAACCTGGAAAAGGGTGGTTCATTCCCCTTTGTTTTCTCTAACCAAATCGATGGTTTGATTGCTAAAACACAACCCTTTTTTCTCCAATCATTGAAACGAGTCGATGATCCCCATCTCAAGCTGAAGAGCCAATCTCCCCCCCTGCCAGAGATTGGCTCCCACACGCAGAAACTATCCACAGTCCATGATCTTGTCGCCTTCATCCTTTTTCCCCATCCGTCGTCAATCCACTTACTCTCCCTTGAGCGAACACCCCATTTTTCATGGGCATGTTTCGGTTTAGGGATATAAATCATTTCTCCCTGAACATACTTTTGAATTTCTAAAACAGCTTTTCTGGCAAAACTGCCTCCGCTTTGATGTAGGCCACTTGCGCCACTCCTTATTCTTTGATAGCAAATAACAGGCTTTGCATGTGTCGGCGCCGACTCCGGCATCTTCTTTTTCCTGCCTTGTCCAGCACCTCCTTGCCAATAAATAAAAAACGCCTAATGAATCTTTCTCAAAGATTAATTAAGCGTTTCATTCCCATCTACATGACGGGCCACCTTCGCTTGTAGTGAAATCACTCCACACGTACAAACTCCAAGTTGTCAAAGTCGGCCCAATTACCGGCTTGAGCGTCGGAATATACCCCGACATGTACCGTACCACCCCGCACCTTGATTTTGGGGGAGGTCATCTGTTTCCACTTGTCGGGCAAGGCATTTCTTCCAATGTCGGTTACCACGGACCCTTCACCATGATTGTGACGGGTCACCTCCAAGGTCAATTTTCTTTGCCCGCCGCCAGAGCGCACCCACACGCGTGCAACATACGTTCCATCCGGCAAATTAGTGATTATTTGATATGTTTTATGTTGGTAAGCACGGTCAGACCAATGTACCAAATCGCCCTTGCCCTTATAGGGATAATCCGTGGCAATGGCGTGAATCGGCCCTTGGCCCGCAGGATTCCAACTGAGCCAGTTCGTAAGACCATTTTCAAACCCGCTGTTTTTCAACACGTTTACCCCGATGAGCCGCTTGGAAGCATTAGTGGCAGGCTTTTGCACCGTTGAAGCTTTTGCCACCGTCGCACTGCTTGTCCCTGCCGGTTGCGTTCTTCTTTCTGCTTGGTCGCGGCTTAGCGCCTCCGCTGTCGTTTTTGCCTTGTTCGCGACCATCGAGTCGGTCTGTTCAGCTGCGGATTTCTCGCCTCCCTCCACTGGGGTTGTATCTTTCATGTCTTTTGTTTTTTCCGGTTCACTTACTGCCGTCAACTTCCCCTGCGCTCCCGTCTCGATCCCCATTCTGTACACCCAGAGCTTCGGGTGAAACTGTCGGTTTTGGGCGATGACCGGCTTAGGTGGTGTTTGCGATTCAGGCGCCCTTGCTGCTTGTTGACTGGCACTCTTCCACTGCATGGCAAAATACCCTCCACCAGCCACAACTGCGATAGCCACTGCACCAATCAACACGGGTTTCAGTGGGATCGCCGCCAATCCTTCCCCCACCTTTCCTATCACGTCCAATCCGGAGAAAGGAGCCGATTTTTTACTCGTTTCTTTGATAAGATGGCCTGCACCTTTTTGGGACGTATCAAACCCCTTCAAGGAGGAGAACGCTGTTTCCTGTGGTGCCTTATTCCTCACAAGGCTCCTCCTTTCTTTCATCTAGAGTTTCTTACCAATTAATATTCATTATAATATTTTTTCAATAGGGAATAATTCGATCGTTATTGACAACCTGTTGTCATTTCTTCAATGCACCCCATCCTCAACCAGCGGATAAGAGAAAAAATTTTTTCCTCCGAATATTATAAATCAATTTACTATATGCATTTTATCATTTATAATACAAGTGTCCAAACACTAGCTTTCACATCTGCAGACGCGTCAATCCGTTCCAGTCAAAACACCGCAACCCAATCTATCACATCATCTCAGCTTTTCACGCAGCCACCATCAACATGAATCACCAATCTACCAATCCTGAAGGAACCAACATTTCTGCTGACGTTGCGAGAATCGTCGAGACTCTCCAACGCCTTGTCCAAGACACTGCCAAAGCCGAAGATGTTCAACAAAAGTTGGACGAGGTCGTTAAATCGACCCAACATCTCTCGGCACAGGTGCAAAAGTTGTCCAAGGAGTCTGGCGATGGGCTCCAGCAGCTGACCAAGCTGCTTGGAGACGTTCGTGCTCAAATCTCGGAACAGGACAAGCAACTGACCGAGATCATGAGCAAGCTTTCCCAAGCGTTCATTTCAATTGGGAACAGCCTCGCTCCGAAACCTGGTGCCAGTGGTGCGAACGCTTCAACTGCAGCCAAGCCAGCCTCTGGAAAAAAACTCGCTGACTACGAAGCGTTTTTCAGAGGAATTGGTCAGTGCAACTCCGTCGAGCAGATCACCGAGCTGATGCTTCAGCACTTGGGCAATTGCGAAGTAGATGAGGTCACCAAACTTCTTGAGCTTCAGAGCAAGCTTCTGACGCTCAAGAAGACGGTGGAGGAGACCAACAAGGCCGCAGTAGACACCGCCAAAGGCCAACGGGATATCCAAAAGATCGATGTGGACATCCAAAAGGCCCATGTGGACATGGACAAGGCCCGAAAGGATATGCAAAAGGCAGATCACGACATGAAGTACACCAAACGGAACTTGATGATCGCTGTCGCTACCGTATTGGTCGCGATTGTCACTGCGATCAACCTTTTCATCTACTACCATGTCACCTGGCCCAAGGTCTTTGGACAGAGAAACACCTGAATCACAACAGCATCAAGCTGTGATTCTGTTGAAATGCGCACGTTCCTTCAGTGAGTATGAAGATGTAGCAAATCGTTTCAGCAATCGTTTCTTGTCTTTTTTCAGCAAACAAACATAACAAAAAAACAAAAAAAAAGTGCCTGCGGTGGAACATTCGATAAAAGAATGGACTGCTCGCAGGCCAAACTTATGTCTTCGTTTCCCAAAAAATACAGCTCATTTTTGCACGATTCCTTGGGAACTGCACTCCTTACTCATTCATTTAATCTTTTTTCTTTCAATCAGGCATTCCATTAACCCTCATTTACATCCACCTTACGCAGCTGCTCCGTTATCAGCAGTCAAGCGCGTTGCCATCCTTCAGAACCCTGGCAAAGCTTATCACTGGTAAAATTTATGGGAAGAGTGGTAAAACCGTATGACATTCTCCAAAAATCCTTTGGCCGATCCGGTGTTGGTCACCACCCCTTACAAACAGGGACAAACCCTCAGCAAAGGCGAGGTTCGCGCTTTGTTCGCCCATCCGAACCGCCCCCTTCATGTGGACTTGGGCACGGGAAAGGGACGATTTTTAACCCAATCCGCCCGGAAACACCCCAAAACCAACTGGATCGGCATCGAGAAAAAACCAGAACACCTATTCCAAGCCCTACGACAAAGAAAGATCACACCGTACAGCAACCTGCGTTACATATGGATGGATATCGCACAATTGCCACAAATCTTCACACCGGGACAGGTAAACCGCTTCTACTTGAACTTCAGTACACCGTGGGAAGAAAAGGTACACGCCAAAAAACGATTGACCCATCCTCGCTTTTTAAAGATTTATCGCGATCTGCTATCCAGCCACGGAGATCTCATCTTCAAAACGGATCATACCGGCTTTTATGACTTCTCCATGGAAGCGTTCGCCAAGTCAGGCTGGGAAGTGTTGGAACAGACGGATGATCTTCTTCACAGCGAGTGGTACGATCCGGATGTGATGTCGGAGTGGGAAGAGATCTCCATTGACATGGGTTATAATATTTTTTACGCCCGAGTGGTTCCTCCGCGATAAAAAAACATCCTACCCCACTATCGTCCCCAAGAAAAAACCACCCTTCTCCCAACGGGAAAAGGATGGCTTCTGTTAAACAATTCTGTGCAACTTACCACGCAACCCGGATAATCAACCCTTTGGGATCGCCGACTTCCAGATACGCAGCTTGATTGTTCACATCATCATAAGGGAATCCGTAAGCCAAACGGTCGATGCTGTGATTATGCCAAAAAGCCGCATAATGGTTAGCGGGAGCGGGATTTGCGGGGTTTTGCGGCCCGTTCCACTGGTCATCGTAGCCATTGCGGTTCAGATTGGCGCAAGTCCGAGGATCGGCGGCTGCACCAATACAGCGGAAAATGTCCTGTGTCGGTATCGGAGTAACACTGGCGAAGTAATTGCTATGTTCACGTCCAGGAGCAAAAGGTCCGTAAATGGGGGCAACAATGCGATAAGGAGCTTGCAATGAGGCTAACGATTTGAATTCTGAAGGCACTTCATTCACATATTTGCTAAATAAGCCTGCACGGGTCTCCGACTCAAGTTCACCGACTGTTCTGTCATAGTTTCCTGCTTTATTCACCAATCTGTGTTGAATAGGGAATCCAAATCCGTCCACACGAGTGGTATTGCCATGATAGCCGGCATCATCCACTGTAAACTCTACAAAATCCAAGAAAACATCTAAGTTGGGATCAGTGGGGTTGTTGAAGTCCGGTCCAGCAAAGCCGTTGTCATATGTTTTGATGTAACACGGCGATCCTACGCAAAGAAACATTCTACCAGAAGTGATTTTCGGCAGGCTGACCCACTCGGCATCACTCACTCTGTGATAAATGTTGGCATAGTTCACGCCATTTTTCGTCAAATGCCCAGGGGCGTCGTTCAATGCAGTGGAGATTGGATGCAGATAGCCATTCAAGTCCAAATAGCTCCAACGGCCTGTGGCCGGATCAATACCAATGACACCCCAATAAATTTGATCGTCACTATAAGCACCATTGGTTCCATTCATCACTTTCACTGTCATGACGCCATTGCCAGTCGGAGCAGGAATGGAAGACGCCGGAATCGATCCGACTGAAGGAGATGCGGCTGACGTAGGGGAAGTGATGGACAAACTCATTCCTAGCAAAGCGAGACCCAAACAGAGCGAGAGGAATCTCTTTTTGAACATCCACTTGACCTCCTTGTGATTCTCCTTGAAGAAATGCTTCATCCATGATTAAACGCATAGATGCGAATAACCATGAATCAGTAAAAAAATAATATGATATTCCAAATAGTTAGTCAATAATTTCTTTTTAAATATCAATAAAAAAGTGATCGTTTTACAATTTTTGCCGACGATAATCTGCATTTTTTTGTCATTCTCGCCAATTATGCCAAAACACCATTTTAATTTTTAATGGTTTCTTCACAAAAATTTGATTTAGAATATTTATAACAAAATCTTTTTATGATATATTTTCCTTATTTCAAAATCATATCTTTCAAGATTGTTGGGAGGCAGTAATCATGGCGCAGCAACCAATTAGAAAAAAACTGTTGTGCAGAGGTTCGCAACTCCTTACGGCGTTTGGAATGCTTTTGCTAACCGGAGCCGGGATGCTTTTGTTTGCTGAAAGCACCTTTGCTCACGGTTATATCGAGGCACCTGCCAGCCGTTCTTATCTGTGCAAACAGGGCCAAAACGTCAATTGCGGCCAAATCCAATATGAGCCGCAAAGCATCGAAGCGCCAAAAGGATTTCCGAACGGC
This sequence comes from Laceyella sacchari, assembly GCF_024927925.1. NCBI lineage: Bacteria > Bacillati > Bacillota > Bacilli > Caryophanales > Thermoactinomycetaceae > Laceyella > Laceyella sacchari. The sequence continues at coordinate 698,306 of NZ_CP103866.1, read as the reverse complement.
GGGCCGGCAGACAACAAAATCGCCAGCGGCGGTGTCCGGGGAGATTTTGCAGAGCTGGACGTTCAAGCGCCGGATCGCTGGACAAAAGTCAACTTAAATGGTGGCGAACAAACCTTCAAATGGATGCTGACCGCAGCACACGCCACGTCAAATTGGAAATACTACATCACCAAAAAGGGCTGGAAGCCTGAAATGGGCTTAACCCGAGCCAATCTCGAATTGTTTTGTACGCATGACTTCGGTGGCAAACGCCCCTCTGCCATCGAAGAACACAAATGCAATGTGCCGACTGACCGCAGCGGTTATCACTTGATCCTCGGTGTTTGGGAAATCGCCGACACGTCGAATGCTTTTTATCAAGTCATTGATGTAAATTTGAATAACAACGGCACCCAAGACAACCACAAAGATCAAACGAACAAACCCGACGAAAAAAAGGACACAACTCAGCAACCACCCATACCACCTAATACAAATACCCCTGAGAAAAAACCGACCGATTCCGTTAAAACAGATTGGAAAGCGTACCACGATTACAAAGTGGGCGATATCGTCACCTTCAATGGCACCACATACGAATGCATCCAGGCCCATTCCTCCCTGCCAAATTGGCAACCGTCTATCGTACCAGCATTGTGGAAACCCATTGCCGACAATCAGACCCACCATCATCACAACCATCAAAAATACCAGAAGCCTGCAAACACAGAACCAGAAGATAAAGAGCAAGGACTGTTAGAAGAGATTAAACGATTGATGAAGAAAATCAATGAATACTTGGCAGATAAAGAAAAAACACCGGCTGAAGATACACAGCAAAAGCCAAATCCCGATGAAAACAAAAAAACAAACACGGATGAAAACAAACAGCCCAATACTGACGAAAATAAAAAGCCATCGACCTCACCCGTTCAACCAGCCACCGTTATTGAGAATGGACCCCGCACCGCCAAACGGATCGCCCTTACTTTCGATGACGGGCCAAACGCGCAATTCACTCCGCAAGTTCTTGATATCTTAAAAGAACAAAAAGCGAAAGCAACCTTTTTCGTGCTGGGAAGCAGTGTCAAGAACCATCCCGACCTTGCCAAACGAATTGTGGATGATGGTCATGTGATCGCTAACCACTCTTGGAATCATCCTCATCTCCCACAAATCGCCAAAAAAGACGTTGCCAAGGAGCTGGATCGCACCCGAGACATTGTAAAAAAGGTGACGGGAAAAGAGATGAACCTGATGCGCCCACCTTATGGGGAAGTGAATGACGAAGTATTGTCCACGCTTGGAGAAAGAAATTTATCTGTGATCAAATGGGATGTGGACACCGAAGATTGGAAGGGCAAATCACCAGAAGAAATAGTGCAAACAGTGATTTCCAATGCACAAAACGGAAGCATCATCCTCATGCATGATGCCGGAGGCGACCGTACAAGCACCGTACAAGCCTTGCGTACCCTCATTTCCCAGCTCAGAAGCCAAGGGTATGAACTTGTCACCGTGAACCAATTGCTGGGCAAACCGGCTTACAAATAAAAAACTTCATCGGATATCCCTTCATTGAAAACAAAACCCACCTCTTTCGCATAAGCGAAAACGAGGTGGGTTTCGGCGTTTCATCCGGTCAAGGTTGCAGCTTTTGAATCAATTCAACCAGATCGTTTAAACCGCTGATCATGGCAGATATGGTGACCGCGACAGCGGCGATATGTCCATAGTTGATCTGGAATTCACCCAATTTTTTATTTAGCTTGATCAATTGGTCCTTATCGATTTTTCCATGCTTCAACTGCTGTTCAACCTGCTCGGACAAATGGTGAAGCTCTTTGATCGCTCCCCTTGCCTTGGATTGAAGGGCTCCAGATGATGGATGCTCAACCATGCGAGCCCGTTTAAACAACTTAACCGGACGTCTATTGAAAAACACGGGTTCCTGAACCGGTTCATCGGCTTGGCAATCCTCATTCAGAGTGTGAAAAGCTAATTGATCTACCACATCTACCGACTCGTTTGGTTCATGCATTCTTTTATCTTTTTTTAACGTGCATTCAATTGATCTATTCTCTTCCTCTTTTATGTATCCTGAGATTTGCTCCAGTTCCACACGAAACTGCGCCAGCCGTTCACACCAAGCCAATCCCTGATCTGGATCAATGGTAATGCTGCTCATATTGCACACCCCGTTCATCTATCTATATATGGTAAACAGCCCGATTACATTATATCAGAAGAATATTCTTATTCGGATAGTTTTACAGCCGTAAACAAATTCATCCATTAAGTATACCAACAAATTCAACCCACTTAGATAAATGATTTTATAACCCACGACGAATTGTCATCTCCAAATTGGGTCACAATTTTATTATAAACAACGTTTTCAACGCAAATGGGGAGCGACAATGAGATCCATATTTAGAGGAAGAAAAAGACGAAAAAGCGAGCAAACTGCCAAAGTGGAGGACACTGCCACGCGCGTGTCTTCTTCTTTGCAGGAAAATATCGATACCATAAAAGAAAAACTTTGTCATTCGCAGGATTTGGTTTTCCGTTCCATCGAGTTCAATGGCCAAAAAGGCGTTCTTGTGTTCATTGAAGCCTTAACGGATCAAAGCCAGGTGCAAAAATCAATCATTAAGCCTCTGGTAAAAGTCCGGGAAGGCAAGCTGGAAGAAGTGATCATCGCAACTTATCTGCAACAAACGGAGAGCTTCGATAAAATCATTGAACATTTGGTGCGCGGAGACAGCATCTTATTGTTTAGCCGATCCGAACAAGCCTTCATCGTCGGAACAGACGCCACTGAAAAAAGAAACATGGCTGAACCCGACAACGAGACCGTGGTTCGCGGAGCGCACGACGGATTGGTGGAAAACATCAGGGTAAATCTGTACAATATCCGCCACCGAATCCAAAATCCAAATCTCACGGTGAAATTTTTCCGCGTAGGAACGGAGACCCAATCCAAACTAGTTATGCTCTATATGCGCAATCTGGCCCACCCTGATTTGGTGAAAGAGGTTGAAAAGAGGATCAAAGCGATTCGGACTGACACCATCATCTCACCCGGTTTTATGACAGAATTTATGGAGGACCGCCCGGCGTCCCCCTTCCCTCAGGTATTGTATACGGAAAGGCCCGACCGGGTCGTCTCCAACCTAATGGAAGGGCGCGTTGTCATGTTGGGAGAAGGTGATCCCACAGCCGTCGTGCTTCCCGTAACATTATTCGCTTTTTACCAAACACCGGACGATTATCACAGCCGGTGGATGATCGGATCGTTTGTCCGATTTGTAAGGCTGATGAGTTTTTTGATCGCTTTTTTGCTTCCTTCTTTATATATCGCCATTGTAGAGTTTCATCCCGAAGTTCTCCATATTTCATTAATTTATAGCATGAAAAGCTCGATTGAACATGTTCCGTTTCCCGCCATCATCGAAGCTTTATTGATGGAGTTAACCATTGAATTGATACGGGAAGCGGGAATCCGGCTCCCCAGCCGTGTCGGGCAAACGATTGGTATTGTCGGCGGTCTGGTCATTGGGGACGCGGTTGTCCGGGCGGGATTAGTTTCCAATACCATGTTAATTGTTGTCGCGCTCACGGCGATCTCTTCGTTCGTGGTGCCATCCCACGAGATGAGCACAGCTATCCGGGTGTTGCGGTTTCCACAAATGCTGGCTGCATTCTCCTTCGGTTTTTTTGGCATTGTGGTAGGAATGGTCATTATCTTCATGCACCTGGTTAAGCTTGAGTCTTTTGGCACGCCATACTTAGCACCCTTTGCGCCGCTTCGCGTCAAAGACATGAAGGATACCTTTATCCGGCTGCCTATTTGGAAATTGAATCAACGCCCACATGACCCCCATCCCCAACGCATGAAGCAAGAGGAGCCATCGAGAGGATGGAAAGATGATGAAGATAACTGATAACACCATTACACAAGGGCAATTTATGTTTTTGGTTTTGCAAACTCAGATTGGGGTGGGTGTGTTATCCCTGCCCCATCAAGTCCAATCTGAGGCGAAAGGTGCTGGCTGGATATCTATTTTAATCGCTGGGTTGATCAGCCAACTGGTCATTTTGCTCCTCTGGGCATTGGTCAAGCGTTTTCCTTACTCAACGATCTACGAATTTCTCCCAAAACTGTTTGGAAAGTTCGCAGGCACCATTCTGGGATTGGCATATGTATCGTATGCCCTCTTTACCGCAGCGGATATCCTCGTCTTGTTCAGCGACATCGTCAGCCGTTGGATATTGCCTGCAACCCCGAGATGGGTAGTCATATTGATCGTGATCGGCACTTGCATGTACATGGCGGTGGAAAACCTGCGCACCATCTCCCGCTTTTTAGTGGCAACAAGTATTTTGATTCCCGTTTTCTTGGCATTGACCATTTATTCGCTGACGGTTAACATCCATCCGGATTACATCTTCCCGCTGACGGAAGCAGGGTGGCTCAATATTATCAAAGGCTCGCAAAAAGCGTTCTTTTCCATGGTGGGGTTTGAGCTGATCCTATTGGCTTATCCTTTTGTCGAAGGGAAGAGCGGCGGGAAACTGAAAGCCATTTCCTTGGCAAACTTGATCGTCACTCTCTTGTACGCCTTTATGACATTCACCAGCTTAGTCATCTTCAGTCCCAGAGAGATCGAAGTGATTCCTGAACCCCTTTTGTACATATTAAAGAGCTTCACTTTCAATGTTATTGAGCGCATTGATTTGATCTTTTTGTCCATCTGGAGCGTGAGCGTATTCACCACGTTCATCTCTTACATCTTTATGAGCATGATGGGCCTGGGACAATATTATCACAAAGGGAATCATAAAAAAGCGGCGTGGTGGGCGGGCATTATTTGTTTCATACTTGCCATGTGGGCTGGGCAACCTGAGAAGATCCAGTTGTACGACAAAATCTTCTCGATTGGGAGTTTCATCATGATTATTGCGGTGCCGCTTTTGCTACTGGGATGGTCTTATCTGTTCAAAGTGAAAGGGGAGACAAATGCATGAAGCGAATCATGTTGCTTTTGGTCAGTGTCAGTCTCCTGTTTTTGCCCGGATGTTGGGATCGATCCTCTTTGCGGGACGCCCGTTTAATCTATGGGATGGGATTTGACCAGGCGCCGCATGGAAAAGTGAAAACAACCATCGTGATCCGCAACATGCCCTCTGGGGATATCAAAGCTCCTTCAAATGAAGTTCACAGCGTGATTGGAAACACGGCACGCCAGACACGCGATCTGCTGGACAGCAGTATCTCTGAAAAACTGGAAACTTATAAGGTGAGGGCATTATTGTTCGGGGAAGGAATCGCTAAAAAAGGGATTTTCCCCCATCTGGATGTGTTTTACCGTGATCCCCGCGCCTCCCTCAACTCCCGGATAGCCATTGTTGACGGAGAAGCCAGCGAAGTATTCTACCTGCGCCGCGTGGGTGATACCTTGATTGCCGAGCATGTGGACGAAGTGTTGGAAAGCGAAGAAGAAGCCGGTGTCCTCCCCAGGACCAATGTGCAAAGCATTTGTTCCCTGCTTCTGGAACCGGGGCAAGACTTCCTGATCCCGCTGTTGAGAAAAACAGGGAATGGCGAAGTGGCCGCAGTGGGAACGGCCCTATTCCACGGGGACAAATGGACAGGCGAGTTAAACCGGAGAGAATCCGTTTTGTATTTGATGCTGATCAATGAAATCACAAAGAAGGCACAACTGACGTTAAAAATTCACCCCCAACACGGGGAAAACCCCACCAGTTACATCACGATCGACATGCTCAAGCCCCGACTGAAGAGAGAAGTGAAAATCTCCTCTAGCGGAGGGATCGATGTCACTTATTCCGGCACGGTCTATGCGAAAGTGGCCGAATTTCCGGAAGACCGTTTGGCTGATTCGGGGCGTCTGGAACAGCTTAACCGTGAGTTGTCCCGCGCATTGACCCTTGAAGTCAAACACATGTTGGACAAAATGCAGCGGGCGAACTGTGATGCCTTGAGCATCGGGCGTCATCTCGCTGCATTTCATCCCGAATTCTGGAAGAAACAAGATTGGGAAAAAGATTATGCCAAGGTTCGTTTCCATCCTCAAATAAAAGTCAAAATCCTGGAAACAGGGATCATTTTTTAGCTGCCTAAATCAGGCGGCTGTTTTTTTTTGCTAAAGGTTTGTTCTCCCCGTTGGATTTCGCCGGGAGGCATCTGATCGACGATGATGCTGACATCAACCCTTTATCTCGAGCGTTTCCCCTTTTTGTCGCAATGCCTCAATCCAGGCCAATTCATGTTCAACCTGGGACTTTTGAAAACGAATGACTTCAATCACAAAAGGCTTTTTAGGATGGGTAGTTTCAATATGGCGGTAGAAGTCAAGCTTTTTCTGCAACACTTCTTGTCTCTTCATAAGAATCTCCTGTTGCATATCTTGTTCCAACCAGTCAAACAATGCCACTCGCACCAAAAATTCAGATTGGTTGGCAGCCAATTTGCTTGGGAATTCCCGGATCATTTCATTAAATATCTCTTCCCCGACATCAGTTATAAAGTAGACATGTCGATTTGGTTTGCCTTCAACCTTGACAACTTCTTTGGAGATGGCTCCCATCTCCAGAAATCGGCGCAAAGTAGGGTACAACAGGTTATTATTGATTTCAAATTCCTCACCGAGCGCCTCTTGAATGTTTTTCTTTATCTCATAACCATGTTTGGGGCCTGTCAGGAGTTGTCCCAAGATTAAAATCTCTGCATACACTGTCATCACCCATTCTGAATTCTTTGTGAAAATGGTTTTCTGGCACTTATTTAATATGTTAAATTAACATAGGTTGGCATATGTATATTTAACATAGGTCATTTTAACACAAGGAGGGATTGTCATGCGTTCAACGAGTAAAACCATCCTTTTGCACGAAATATCCAAGCTCAATTCAAAACTGGACCAATGGAACCCTTTTTCCTGGTATAAACAAATGAGAGAACATAACCCGGTGTTTTATGATGCCGAACAAGACGTCTGGAATGTGTTTTTGTATGATCATGCCAAACGCGTGCTTTTTGATCACCAGCTATTCTCCAACAAAAAAGAACGCAGTTTAATTCCCGTTCCCAGAGTGAATAACCGAAGCAATGTCAATTTTTGCGATCCACCGGAACACCGGCATCGCCGAGCCCTCCTCGCCCAAGCGTTTACACCTCGAAGCCTGAAAGAATGGGAACCGCGGATCCAAGCCATTGCTGACGAGTTGGTCGCAGATATGGAAGGTCAGACGACGGTGGACATTGTGCAACAGCTGGCTATTCCCCTGCCCGTGATTGTCATCGCCAAATTGTTGGGTGTCCCTTCCCAAGACAGAGAAAAGATCAAAGCCTGGTCAGACATTCTCTTTTACCCCTATGAGAGAGAAACGTTTGGTGACATCGCCGACCAGAAAGCGCGAGCCATGAAAGAATTTCAAGAGTACTTATACCCTATCGTGCAAGAAAAACGGAAACATCCCGCCGATGACATCCTCTCTGACTTAACGAAAGGCGAACAACTGACAGATATGGAAGTGGTGATGTCCGGCATAGGACTCTTAGGCGCGGGAAATGAAACCACAACCATGCTGATATCTAATATGTTTTACTCCATGTTGTTTGACCAACCAGGCATCTATCAGGAGATGCGAGCCGATTCAACAGCGATTCCCAAGTTGGTTGAAGAAGTGTTGCGCTACCGGTTTCCTGTTGCCATAGATCGCCAAGTGGCTCAAGATACCACCGTCTTTGGGCACAAGATGAAAAAAGGACAGATCATCATCGCGTGGATGGGTTCCGCAAACCGAGATGAATCGCAATTTGCCAATGCAGAAACATTCGATATTCACCGCCCTAACAATCAAACGCATCTAACCTTTGGTGCCGGCCCGCATTTCTGCTTGGGCGCTCCGCTGGCTCGTATGGAAGCGAACATCGCTTTGTCCACCTTTGTAAAACGGTTTGCCGACATTCGCCCGGTGGAAGCGTTTGACGTGACCGAACACCTGATTCAATCGGCCACAGGCCAATCCCTGAAGAGTTTGCCGATCTGCGTAGAAACGGCTTAAACGCTTGTTTGTCCGTATAACAATCACTAGTCAACTACTCCAAACCATTTTGTGAATGCGGGATCACTGGCTGGTGATCCCGCTTTACAACTTCACAACTTCACTCTTTGCAACCTTAATGCATTTAACACAACCGAGACAGAACTAAGCGCCATGGCAGCACCGGCAACCCAAGGTGCGAGGAACCCCAACGCGGCCACAGGGATACCGATCACATTGTAAGCAAAGGCCCAGAATAGGTTTTGCTTAATGTTTCTCATCGTTTTCTTGCTCATTAACATGGCGTCGGCGACACTGTTTAAATCTCCGCGGATCAGCGTGATGTCAGCTGCTTCCATGGCCACATCTGTGCCTGTCCCCATCGCCATGCCGATATCTGCCACAGCAAGAGCTGGTGCGTCATTAATCCCATCTCCGACCATGGCCACTTTCCTTCCGCTTTGTTGCAGCTTTTTCACTTCTTCGGCTTTCCCCTCAGGCAACACCTCAGCCAAGACCCGGTCAACTCCCACTTCCTCACCAATGGCTTGCGCCGTCCGCTGGTTGTCCCCCGTGATCATGATCACTTCGGCTCCCAAGTCTTTTAAACGGCGAATAGCTTCTTTGGAAGTCGCTTTCACCGTATCTGCAACAGCCAGCAAACCGGCATACTGCTTGTCAACAGCGACCAGCATAGCTGTTTTTCCAGCGGTTTCAAGCTGAGACATCCGGGGTGAAATCTCTTCTACATCTACTTGATGTTGTGCCATCAACTTCCTTGTCCCGATCAAAACTTCTTTGCCTTGAACTGTTGCACGCACCCCAAAGCCGGGGAGCGCTTCAAATGCTTCCGCACGTGCAATAGAGATTCCCTTCTCTTGAATCCCTTCCACAATCGCCTCCGCCAGTGGATGCTCTGAATGTTTTTCTGTCGCCCCAACCAAGGCTAGAAATTCCGTTTCGTCCATTCCTTCAGCCAGAATCACATCCGTCAGTTGCGGCTTGCCCATCGTGATCGTCCCTGTTTTATCAAGAACAACCGTATCGATTTGTTGGGTCATTTCGAGATGTTCCCCGCCTTTGAACAAAACACCCAGCTCCGCCGCCCGTCCGGAACCTGCCATGATCGAGGTGGGCGTGGCCAAGCCCAAGGCGCAGGGGCAGGCGATCACCAGCACAGCAATCGCTTTTTCAAGAGCATTGGCGAATTGCCCTGGATCGACAAGCAAAAACCACACCAGAAACGCAACAGCAGCTATCGCAACCACAATCGGCACAAACACCCCTGAAATCCGGTCCGCCACCCGTTGGATCGGCGCTTTTGATCCTTGGGCTTCTTCTACCACTTTGATGATTTGCGCCAATGATGTGTCCTTCCCCACCCGGGTCGCCTTCACAACCAAGCGCCCATGTTTGTTGATCGTGGCACCGATCACGGAATCTCCGATCCGTTTTTCAACGGGGATGCTTTCCCCTGTCAACATGGATTCGTCAACAGCTGATAAGCCATCAACTACTTCCCCATCAACCGGAATTTTCTCTCCCGGCTTGACAATCAGCAGGTCACCGACTCTCACTTGTTCTATCGGAACGCTTTCCTCTTTGCCGTCACGGACCACCAACGCCGTCTTCGCTTGCAATCCCATGAGCTTCTTGATCGCTTCGGAAGAGCGACCTTTGGCTCGAGCTTCAAACAGTTTGCCAAGAATGATCAGCGTGATAAGAATCGCGCTGGTTTCATAGTACAATTCCATCTGATGCGTGCCGTGCCCTATCGATTGAACCGTTAGATAGATACTGTAAAAATAAGCAGCCGACGTACCGAGCGCCACCAACACGTCCATGTTGGCGCTTTTGTTTCGCAACGCTTTATACGCACCAACATAGAAATGTCCGCCGATAATAAACTGCACCGGTGTGGCCAGAGCAAGCTGAAACCATGGATTCATAAACAGCTCAGGTAACCAAATCCATGAAGTGAACGTAAAGTGGCTCACCATCGCCCACAATAACGGAAAAGAAAGAATAACTGAGAATAAGAACTTTCGTTGCTGTTTTTGGATTTCTTTCTGCCGCTGATCCTCTTGATTGCCTTCATCTTTAACCTTCGCTCGGTAACCCAATTGTTCTACTTTATTGATGAAGTCTTGTACATTTGCTTCATCGGGTTGATACTCGATTCTGGCTGTTTCCAAAGCGAAATTTACTGTTGCTTTGGTTACGCCAGGCACTTTGTTTAATCCCTTTTCGATCCGATTTGCACAAGCGGCGCACGTCATGCCGCTTAACTCGAGTTCAGCCGTTTCCTTCACTGTCTCAAAACCCAGGGACGCAATCTTTTCTTCCAGTGCCAAGAGGCTGACAAGCTCCGGATCATAAGAAATAGTGGCCTTCTCCAAAGTGAAATTCACATTGGCTTCAGTCACTCCATCCATTCGTTTCAGGACTTTTTCGATCCGATTGGCGCAAGCAGCGCACGTCATGCCAGATATCCGTATGTTCGCTTGTCTAGTGGACATGCTCCAATCCCCTTTCGCGGCTCCAACATACCGCTATGGGGTATATTGGAGCCTAAAAAAATGAGCCCTCCAATAAGAGGCGTTACATCACATCGTATCCTTGCTCCTCAATCGCCTCTTTAATCCGATCCACGCTTAGGTCATTCTCATCAAATTCCACAGTTACGATCTTGCTGGCCAGATCAACCACGGCATGCGCATGCAGTTTCTTCAATGCGCCTTCAATCGCATTGACGCAATGGCCGCAAGACATGCCTTCTACCCGCAATTCAACTTTTTTCATTTTGCTTCTCTCCTTTTATCTCATCGATAACGTTAGTGTCTCCATCCTACCGGTCTACTACGCAACTTTACACATGAATTCAAGCAGAATGCTCCCCACACTGTTTCTTGCAACTAGATTTCACTAGGTCAAATCGGGTACGATTCATTGCGTGTTCTCTGCTCACCTTCAATATACTATACCCCCATAAGGTATGTAAAGGCGTGTTGTTCAATTCGTATGTTGTCCATGCCCTTCCTGTTTACAATCAGCAGGCTTCTCCTTGTTCAACATGATTACCACACGCGTTCCTTCATTTAGGTTACTTTGGATTTCTACCGTCCCTTCATGCGCTTCGACCAGCTTTTTCACGATCGTAAGGCCAAGCCCGCTACCACCCGACTTTCGGCTACGCGACTTGTCCACGCGATAAAACCGCTCAAACACTTTTGCCGTCTCTGAAGCGGGAATTCCCACACCTGTGTCTTTCACAATGATGTATGCTTTGCCGTCCTCTTCTTTCACCTCGATGGAAACCGTTCCGCCTGGTGGTGTGAATTTCAAAGCATTGGACAACAGGTTAATCAATATTTGCATGATCCGGTTCCGATCGACACATACGGGGATCTCAGTCGAAATTACCTTCTTCAATTGAATGTTCTTTGTCCGAAATGCGGTTTCCATCGCTTTCATACTTTGCTCGACAATCTCTCCCAAACACTCTCTTTTTTTGCGCAATGTGAATCCGGGTGATTCCACATTGGTTAATTGCTCCAAATCTCCAACCAGATGAATCAATCGCTCCAATTCTTCGTGGCAAGACCGGATTCGTTCCGGCGTCGGTTCCCAGATGCCGTCCTCAAACGCTTCCATGTGGCTCTTTAGGGTCGCAAGTGGCGTCCGCAGCTCATGCGCGATGTCCGAGGTCAGCATGCGCCTTAATGCTTCTTGTTTTTTCAGTTCCTCCGTCAAATGATTCAATGCTTGTCCCAGCTCAGACAATTCGTCTTTGCCTTCCAAATGGACCCGCATCTCCAAGTTCCCCTTGGTGATTTTCTCCGCCGCCTTTCTCATTTCAATCAAAGGGGCAGCAATCTTTTGGGCGACATAAAAACTGATCACTACGGCCAAGATGATCGTGCCCACCGACGTCCACACAATCGATTGAATCAAGGCCTGTTCGAAGTGATGGCTTAAATTGATCACTTGCGGATTGGGCAACGGAATCTCTTTTAAAAACAAGGACAAATGATAATGCATGCCCATGATGAATATGGCAGCAGACAAACAGATCATTCCTGACGCCACCCAAACAAAGGCCCACGCCAAACGCTTTTTCAATCAACTCCTCACGGGAAAAGGAGCGATCGGGATGACGGGCAAGGATCAATAACAACTTAAACTCAGCTGGTGTTAAAGAAACCGCCTCTCCTCTTATTAACACTTCTTTCCTGTCCGTGTCTATCATCAACTCCCCGTCCCGGTAAGAGATACGCGACGCCAACAAGTCCTGATGCGAACGGCGCAAGATGGCTTTTAGGCGGGCCACCACTTCCCGGGGACTAAACGGCTTAATCACATAATCATCCGCACCTAAAGCAAATCCCTCAATCCTGCTCCCTTCCGAGATTTTTGCCGTCAACATCAAAATCGGAACAGGCGATTGCCCGCGGATGCGCTGACAGACCGTTTCCCCGGAAACATCCGGCAACATCAGATCCAGGATTACCAAATCAGGCGCTTCTTCATTAAACAACTTTAGTGCCTCAGTCCCGTTTGCCGCCTCCAGCGTTGCGTAACCTTCCTTCTCAAGGTAGGAAACCAACACTTCACGTATCTTTTCCTCATCATCCACAATCAAAATTTTTCTCATTTCTGATTCCCCATCTCCTTTTTTGCATTGGACAGCGGATCAGTTTCTCGCAAAAACGGCCCTGAAGCTACCATCCGCTCCGGGCCAAATAAACGCCTCTTTATTTCATCCACTGATCGCTTCAGTGATGGCCACCATGGCCGCCTCCATCCTCAGATGTAATTTCAAGCATTTGATCAATCATTCCTTGCGTGACAAAAGGAATCGTTTTGCTCGTACCTATCACATAGCCATGGTTGTACGGACCCACGGTGGGATCATCCTTGAATTTGGGTTGCAACCGCATGAGATATTCGTGCAGTTTATTTGAAAGACCTTCTCCATCCAAGATCAGCATCGGAGCATGTTTCCCCAGATGGGCAAAAGCGGCTGTGGGGATGGCCGCATCCACATGGTCAGCTCGATGAAACGTAAATCCATGCCCCGGCTCCGTCACACCCCAACCAAAGCCCGTATCCTGGTCTTTATATTGGGCAAACGCAATCGCATTCTCTTCCGGATTGGCCCCGCTGATACGAGTCACTTTGCCGTATTCTTTTAATTGCTCTTCCACCGCTTTGGATATGACTTGTTCTGGCCCCAATATGTAAATATTAGCTTTCCCCGCTCTTTTCTTCAATGCATCGACCGTCGGATTGGGGATGCTGTCTTTCTTCACATAAAGGAGGGATTCCGGCATGTGTGCAATCCAGTTGGCCGCAGGCAAGGTGTATTGCGGTGCGTCCAATGAGCCGACAATCACTCCTTCAGGGAGCTTGCCGCCGCTTGCTTCGGCGTAATATGCATCCAGTTTGTTCGCCATTTGCGCCGGTTCATTCCCGGCAATGCTGTCCACCTTAAACCCTTTTTCCACCAACTGCTGCTTTACATTGGTAGCGAAATCACCAATCAATATCACCTGAACGCCGTCATTTGCTGGGCTTCCCAATGGCTTTAATCTTTGAATCTCTTTCATCGTATCGGCCGGGATGCGGTCTTTCTCAGCATAGAGCAACGGACCGTTGTTAGGATGATGGATTAAGGTGACAGAAGGCAAATTCACATTCCAGTCCCCTTTCAATCCCAAAATCACGGTACTTGGCCGATTCTGATCCATGGTCGCCGGCCAAACGGTTTGTGAGGTTGTTACAGCCACCTTGACAGGATCATCATGGTTGACCCGTGTCACATTTTTCGTGTTTAGCGTAAGGAGGTTTTGCGTTACTCCTTGCTCCGTCACTCCGCTACTTCCATGACCCATCTTGCTATGATCCGTTCCTTGCATGTTGTTAGTATGGTTTCCATTATTGCAAGCCGTCAAAACGACAGCCATGCCCATCAGCAATTGAACGGACATGAGAGTGAGTCGTTTCATCTGACAGTTCCCCCTTTGGCATCATTATCACCACTGTATATATTCATGAAAACATCTTAAAACAAAAATATGAGATTCTTATGAAGATGAAGGTCATGGAAAGAAAGCAAAAAAAGGCGCCCGACAATGAAGTCAGGCGCCTTTTGGGAAGTGGGAGTAACCCAATATCTATTGGAGCCATAACGCAAGGAAACCGACTAACCTGTAAGACAGGAGTCGGTTTCTTTGCATCTGCACATATTAATAAATCAATTTTCTCCTGATTGTCCATTCAGCAATGAGCAAATTGACCATCCAACTCAGCCAAACGGCAATAGAATAAGCCAACCCATATTCAAGCTTAAAACCATGATGCGTGACGGCCACAATCATATAAATGGTCATATTGGCGAAGGAAAGAAATAAGCTACGAATGATCCACTTGGTGTGTTGAACCATGTTCTTCTTTCTGATCGATGTGTACCCAAGCACAGTGCTTACTACCCAGAGAGTGTTTAGCAATAGAAAGCCGATCGTGCTGGGCATGCCACCAGAAGCAAAGAAAGACACATATATGCTTGGAAAGAAATTCAACAGAATGGATAAGACATAGATTCTCCCGCTCCACGTGTGAACGGGCGCAAATTTGACACGAATCCGTTTGCTCAACCCGATCGGCCCCGCAATCAAGGCTACCAGAGCGAGCAGGATATGAGCCCGGATCATCAAGATCCAGATTTCTTGATTGGTCAATGCGACATCTTTTTTAGCTAAGAAAGAATGAAACGACGGGTCAACCATAAAATTTTTGGACAGAGTATGAAGTACCCACATCACTGCAATGAAACACAAGATGGCTATAAACAGTTTGCGCTTCATGAACACGACTCCTTATGCAAATGGGATTCATCATGATCAAGGCAACGCCATATCAGGACATCATACTCAATGATAAAGAAAATCAAATAGTTTAGAAAGTGTTATTTAACACCAAAGCATATACCACTTATACAGCATACCTTTTCATTTCTTCACCAAAAAGAAATGCTGTTTGGTGAAGAACATCAAAAAAGCGCCTTCTTATGTTTAAGAAGGCGCTTGCTTTGGTTGACAATATGGCTCGAAGCCGAATCTCTGTTTTTGGAAGGGGCGAACCCTTCATTTATTTTTAACCAGAGACGCGCGTTGACATCTGTTTTTCTTTTTGAATAAGCCGATCCTGCCACCCACTCAAAAATAATAAAACAAATGTAGAGCCCAACATGGCAGAGATGATATCCCAATGCGAATCCCACTGGTCCCCTTGCGTTCCCAAAAAGTCTTCCATGTTTTCGCCCATCAACCGTCCATAGAGAAATTCGAATATCTCATATCCTGCACTAAAAAACGTACTGATGCTGATAATAAAAAACCAGACCCAACCTCTGTGAACCAGGTTTCTTCTGATCAGGATTTCTCTGAAAAAAAGAGAGGGCAACACCCCTTGCAAGAAATGCCCCAACCGATCAAAATGATTCCTCGAAAAACCACAGGCATCTTTCAACATGTCAAACAAAGGCATGCTACCATATGTATAATGCGCCCCTATCAGCATTACGATCATGCCAACCCAAGCGAAAAAGTAAGTTAAGGGAGTAAAGGGCAGTGATCGATAAGTAAAAATGAGTGCCAACAGCAACAACACAGCCGGAATCATTTCATAAAACCACAGCTTGCGATCAGCCGGCTGAATCGCAGACCAAATCCACACCCCCAATACGGAGATGATCATCAAAATATACAAAACTCGCTCTCTCATCCAGCCGTCCTCTTCTATCCTCAGATTCAGTATTATATTGGGCAAAAAAGCAATAAATCATACAATTTTTCCTCCACGGCATGCAGAGCCATTTGCGCGATTTTGACAACCGGAGACAATCCATTGTCAATTGATGCTGTTAATTTCATTCATCCAGCAGGCACAAAAAGAGAAAGTCTACAAATCCGTAGACTTTCCTAAGCGAATCACCAATCTATGTCTTAGCAACAATCAATGCTATCACCCATTTGCCTCGCGTGACGCACTCTGATCCACACTGGCCACGTTGGTCTCTCTCTTTGGTTTGAGCGTGTATCGATAAATCCTGTCTGCTTCCGCCAGAGGGATATGACGCAATCCCATGCTTACTTTCACTTTCCCAGAGGCCACCGCAACCCGCACAGATGCCAAGTGTTTTTTTGCTTGCAACGCTGTTTGGCGCAGGGATGCCCATTGAACGCGCCCGCGTTTAATCAACGCCGTTTTGCGGGTCACCTTTCCAAATTGCAAGGTTAAAAAGTTCTCACTTTGATTCCAACCGATCTTCCGGTATTCCATCCACCCTGAGAAGAACAATCCCAGCGGGATGAGCGGAGCCGCATAATGATACAGGCCTGGTACAAACAACCAGACTGGAATGGCAAGAAGGCATCCCAGGATCAATGGAATCCCCATGTAAGAAAACTTCGCTTTCTTTGTGAGACGGTGCAAATGACTATCCACATGATATCCTGTTAAAGGTTCCAGCATGGACAGGGCCATATCTTTTTGAACAAAGGGAAGAAGAGTGATGTTTTTTTGTGTTTCTTTATCTTGTCCATTGCGAATAACAACCGCTTCGATTGACACATATCCCAAGAGGCGAGGCAATGGCCGCTCGATGATCCACAGGGCCTGAATACGGTTTTGGGCAATCGTCCGCTTTTTCTTTTCAAACAGCCCTTGCGTGATTTCAAGTTCCCCTTTGTCATTCTTATGCAACGTGAAGTCATAATCACTTGTAAAAGTCGTCAGCAAAGAAATGGCAAATGATAAAAACAACAGAATGACAAGCGTCAGGATGATCCAGTTTGCGCCAAACCAGCTAGATAAATAATGAATCAAAAGGTTGCGATCCGCCTCTTCCGTCACATCCAAATACTTGAAGAACCCGACAGACAGGAGTGTAAACACAGCCCCGAATCTAGGGGAGAAAAGGCTGTGCAAAATCAGGTCATTCTTAGACAACCGAATCACGGACTCCCCAAACGGATCAGCGGGCTTGTCTCCGGCTTGCGCCCCCAAAACCCCACGGATGCGCTTTTCTTCTTCGCTGGAGATGCAGCTGAGAGTGATACTGGACTCCTCTCCTCCGGCGAGTTCAATGGTTAAGGTTCGCGTGGAAAAGAAATGGTCATACACGCGCACGGTAGAATCGATCGATTGAATGCGATCTGGCGTCACCCATCTTTTCTTCGTTACAAACAACCCCGATTCAATATATATCGCCTGTTCGTGAATTTCGTAAGTAAATGATCGCCATCTTAAAAAAACAACAATCAAAAACAACATCAGCAGGACCACAACAGAAACAATCCCGATGGCTAAGGAGGAAATTTGCTCACTGATGTGTTGGTGCACATATAAAACGATTAGCGGAAACAGCCAAATAAATGAGAAAGACTCCTTCACAACGGTAACCATAAAATAGAGCATAGAAACAGGATGGAGGCGGTGCTTCACTACCTTTTCAGACTTGTTCATCGTCTAACCTCACATGCTTTTCGATCTCTTTACGGATAGAATCGGCTGTTTCTTCCGCTAGCCCCGGAATTTCATGACTGCCTGCAGCTGTCGATAAGATCACGGTGGACAAGCCATACTTTTTTAAAATAGGCCCTTGTTTTGCATCAACATGTTGAATTTTCCCCATGGGAATTAATATTTTCCGTTTAAAAAAGATGCCTTTTTCGATTTGGATACTGGTTTCGCTGATGCAATACCTCCATCGCTGATATGTCCACCTCGGCACAAAATAAATATCAAACGGTGCAGAAGCGATGGTCAAACTTATTGCAACAACGAAAATCCACATCGGCCAATCCCACTGAAACGTGCAGTAAAGCAATGCAAGGCAAATCAATCCATATACAAACAAAGTAATGACACCTTCTTGCTTTTTAGCCGCCACCATTTTTGGGTCCAATCGCTTAAATTGATCGTTACTCACTTAACCCTCTCCTCGATAGGCCTTTTCTTGTTGCAAGATCGAAGTTTTTCGACATTTACAACATGATTTTCCCTATTGTTTGCAATCTTGGTTTACACCTCGATCATCCCACTTTGTTTGCAATATTCCCGATTAAAACCGTTGCATAACCACTTTCGACAAGAATATCAATTTATAAATACATAAATATTTTAAAATCTATTTTTCCGCCGTCTCCAAAAACATATGAAACTTCCCTCTCATTACTTGAGACAACCATATCACCCCGCACAACATCGACACCGCTCCACTGACAGCTCCAACAATGGGAACGCCATAATGTTCATAAGCGTAACCACTTCCTAAATATGAAACTTGCATCACACCCGTATAGGAAGAATCATAGACAGCGAAAACCCGACCGCGGATCTCATCGGTGGTAACCAGCTGAACCATATAAGTGCTTAAGGGAATAATGACTCCACCGCAAACTCTCATTAAAAATAAACATAGAGCCCCATAATAAAAATCGGTGGTTTGTGTTAACAACACAAAAAAATGGATTGGAATGCATAGGCTATACCAAAACTGGTTAAGGCCCGTTTGATATGACTGTTGATATATTTTTTGACGAAATAGGTTCCCAACAAAATCCCCAGCCCGTCAATCGCATACAGCGCCCCAATTACCAGTCCGCCCATATGATAAATGTTGTTTCCAAGATAGGGGATCAAAATGTAATATCCGCCACCAACTAACCCCCAAGTCAATCCAATCAAAATGATGTAGCGAACCAGATTATTCCGTTTCGTTTCCACAAACCCTTCTTTCAATGACTGGAGATACGGCGTTTTTTGTTCCTCCACTTTCTTACTTTCCTGGTACTTGATTTTGTATACGTAAAGCGCTGACCAGAAAAAGGACAAGGAGTTTACAATAAAACACGTCACTGGGCTAAAACCGGCCGATACGATCCCACCCAAGACCGCACCAATAATATTTACCACTGCGCTTGTTGCAGAGGAAAAAGCATTTGCTTCTGCCAAATCCTTACGGTCAACGATCAATGGCAAAAAGGCTTGTTTGGCTGGATTAAATAACACACTCATCAACCCGAAGACAAATGAACTAACATATAAGATCCATACACTTTTGAAGTAAATTGCTAATATAAAACTCAACACAAGAAAAGCTCGGACGATATCTGTCACGATCATGATGTTTTTTTTAGACCATTTGTCTACAAGTGGACTGGCAATAGACCTAAGATCACATGAGGCAATGCGCGAAATAAAAGCAACATGCCGACGGCCGAAGCGGAATTAGTCAGCTCAATACCGTTTGCGTGATCGCCACTTGATTAAACCAATCCCCCAAAAAACTACCTGACTGTGCAAACCATAGATAACGAAAATATAGATTTCGTCGTAGCAGCCCACTCTTCACCCCATGCACCTCTTTCCAATTTGCTTAATTTCCGAAAGGCTATCTTTTGGTATTGTCTAAAATTCTATTTTCTAAATATATCCCCCAAATCCTTTCAACAAGCTTTTAGGGCGCAACATAATCTGAGAGAGATCTCTTAATTCCTTGGAGCCCAGAGTATAACGCTCACACCGATTAAACAAATGGCTGCTCCTATCCAATCATAGAGATCAGGTGTTTTCTTATCGATCCCCCAACCCCATAAAACTGAGAGCAGAATAAAAACGCCACCATAAGCTGCATATACTCGGCCAAAAGACGGAAAGGATTGGAGCGTGGCAATTACGCCATATAACGCAAGAACTACTCCTCCAAAAACACCCCAATACAATGGTTTGCCTTCTCTTAACCATAGCCATATAAGATAACCTCCACCGATTTCCGCCAAACCCGCAAAAAGAAATAATATCATGGCTTTTAACATGCTAATCTTCCCTTTCCCTTATATTGGTTCGGAATAGACTAAAACCTCCTCAAAAATTCAGAGGAGGTCTCCTTGTCAGACTAACGTTTGGGATCTAAGCGATGCAAGCCTGAATGGGTACTCATCTTTTCATTTAGGTTTCTTGCAAACACCCATTGATATTTTACCGATATTGAAGAAGTGAGCTATGTGTCGGTATCATATAAAATATAAAAAATTCCTAAAGGAACGTGGTTCAATGATCAAACATATACTAAGTAAGTTTATTCTCAGCTCTGTTTCTCTTGTTGCCCTCTCTGTCCTTGTAGGCATAGTGATTGGACAAATCCATCTAGGTCCTACAGAAAATCCATCTCAAACGCTACCCGTCTATTTGGAGAATTATTTAGTTAATTACCTTGTCGCTTTGATTATTTTTTTACTCCCACTTATTATCGTTAAATATATATTCAAATTAAGTGATTGGGTAATTATCATAACTTTCCATATGAGTTTCATCCTATTCTTTTGGGTTGTAGGTATCCCTTGTTTAGCTACCCATGCGTGCCGCTATGTTATGGAAGAACAAAATATTGTGAGTAGCGTTGTTATCCTCTTGAGTGATTTGTTGGGCAACATCCTCTAAACAAATTGGGTAATTTTCACTAATTCCAAAATCCCCGCCTCCCTAAGCTTCTCTGCTTAGAGAGGCGGGTTCAAGCCTTCATCCACATACAGCGATATTATTATCTCAAATCTTTACATTAACAATCGCAGATAAAAACCTAGCTAATTGATGCAATTCCATAAATTCCAGCTCATTGGTAATTAACTCTAAATATAGACCATCGTAACCAGCGATAATATATGAACTGGATTCTAGCATATGATAAATCGGCACAACTGCATTTACAGGAGATTTATACACTTTAAAATCCAGATGCTTATCATATGATAATTGGTAAAGGAAATGAATAGTAGCCAAATTGTAAGTTCTATTAATAATATGTCGAAGGACAGACTCATTATCAATTTTTACTCGCAAAACCTGATAAAAACCAACAAATCGTTCTCCTTCATAATCGCGTTTTTTAAAGTCCTCCAAGTGTACTACTTCAAAATCAATATTTTCTTGTTTAAATTCAACCATCAAATCAGGATAAACTTCAAGATACAAATATATAGGAAATTTATTTTTTTGGATAAGGAAGTTTGTAAGCACATGCTTAACTGCTTCTATTGGTCTTTTCTCATGATCAGCAGGACTAATTTGGTAAATTTTCACTCCGTTTCTTTTACTTAATAAATATAATGGTGGTACATCATCTTCTGATCCAACATCTATTGATATATCATCTATTTCTTCAACTTGCACTGTGATCATATAACATCCCTCCACCTTCACCATAACCGCTGTCATCGTGGACTTGATCCCTTTGCTTCACTTAGAGACTACGAGCTACTAGAGAAGGATCAACATTTCCACCACTAGGGCGTGTCTGGTGAATCCATCATGATTTCCTGTTAGAATGTTCATAACAACAAAAGCAAGGAGACATCATGATGAGACGGCGTTATGAGATTACAGATGAGGCTTGGGAAAAGATCGAGCCTTTATTGCCTTCGAATGGGAAACGAGGCGGACAGTGGAAAGACCACCGAACCATTTTGAACGGAATCCTGTGGAAGTTTGGGACGGGAGCTCCCTGGCGGGATCTGCCTGCACGTTATGGTTCTTGGAAAACTTGCTACTATCGTTTTACACGTTGGCAAAAGGATGGGACGTGGGATCGCTTGCTTAAGCATGTTCAGACTTACTCCCACGCCGTTTCCGATGTCGATTGGGTTGTTTTCGTTGACAGCACGATTGTCCGAGCTCATCAGCACGCCGCAGGCGCGCCGAAAAAAGGGGGACCCTCGCTTCCAGAATGAGGCACTCGGACGAAGCCGCGGAGGTCTGACGACCAAAATCCATCTTGCTTGTGACGGAAAAGGTCGACCGCTTGCTTTTACAATCACTCCCGGTCAACAGCATGACTGTACCCAATTACAAGCATTACTCGATTCCATTTCCGTTCCCTGTTTGGGAAAAGGAAGGCCTCGCAAGAGGCCGGATCATCTGATTGCCGATCGCGGCTACAGTTATCCGTCTTGTCGTCGATTTCTTCAAAAACGTGGGATTTCCCATACCATCCCCGAACGCAGAGATCAGGCGGAGCGTCGGGCCAAAAAGCCGGGGCGTCCTCTGACCTTCAACAAAGAACAATATTCACGCCGAAACGTGATTGAACGCTGTATTAACCGCCTGAAGCAATGGCGTGGCTTCGCCACTCGTTATGAAAAACGGGCGGTTTATTTTTGTGCCGCCATTACCTTGATTTCCTTGATCATGTGGCTCAATTAATCATTCACCAGACACGCCCTAATAATAATGCCAACACGTTTATTCTTAAACGGTAACCGTTTTGACAGTAAAGCTGCCAAAGTAACTGCACCAGATGGCTCTACCACCATTTTTAGCCTGGTCATAGCAAATCTCATAGCTTCGATGATTTCATCATCATTGACAGTAACTATATTTTCTACATGTTTTTCTATAATAGGAAAGGTAAAACGACCTGGAATCGTGGCACGTAGTCCATCGGCAATCGTATTTGAAGGTGGGATGGCAACCCTTTTTCCCTCTTTTAACGATAAAAGAGTATCATGTGCACCTTCTGGCTCCACGCCAATCACTTTAATACGGGCATCAAAACCATGTGCAGCAATAGATGTCCCGGAAATTAATCCGCCTCCACCAATAGGAACCATCATTACGTCAAGTGTTCCTACATCTTGGAGCAACTCAAGTGCAGAGGTACCTGCTCCCGCAACCACTCTGGGGTCATCAAAAGGCGGAATAATAGTCATCCCCTTTTTATCGTTCCAACGCCTCTAGAACATCAGAAAAACTAACATTTCGTTTCATATGGTACTCCCTCATTTCCTCGGAATAGTTATATTATAGATAATTATTCGAAGTTTGAAGTGGTAGAGTACTGAAATCACGGGGGGACAGATATACAAAATACAGAGTAAGGTATTTTCAGCAAAAATGGCCATCCAGAGCGTAAACCAACCTAGTACGATGAGTAAGCGGGTGACTCCTTTTATCGCCAATGAGAAGGTGATGTTTTGGTTAATGATGATAAAACCATAACCTTAGAAAAATATATTTTATCGCGTATTTATTATATAATATAATGTTTAAAAACGAGATAAACACAAGGAGAATCTCAAATAATGATCGTTGGAAGAAACATTTACGACAACCAACCCCAAGATGGTACTGTCATCGCTAAAGCTACAGTAGATGAAGTAAATGAATTTCGCGAACTACATACTGAACATATTGCCATCCTTCGATTGTCGGACATCCAACTAAAACTGGATCCCGAATCGATTCAAACATGCTTATCTCAATTCAAAGAACATGAATTGAAAATAATGGACTTTTGGAGTCGAGTCCATCTGCGACTGAGGGTTCCTTATACTTGGGATCTTTGTATTGATATTGTCACCGGTGATATCTTTGTTAAAAATGAAAACTGGCCATACTACGACTCAATAGAACCTGAAAGTTGATCATGATCTCTGTGAATTCCACCTTTCTAGCAACGAATTGTTGTTAAAAGCAGCTATCTGCATGGTCATAATTATATGCCACAACCACTTTTCACAACTATAAAGAAAAGCAACAATTCTTGTAGAGAATTGTTGCTTTTTTGAGAATGTTGACAAACCCTGCGAATCAACTTTGTTGATCGCAGGGTTTTTGTATATAAAAGGGATATAAACAATTAATGGATGAATATCAACCCATATAAACTTAAAACCACCTCCCTTACCTGCTCTCGAAAGCAGCATAGCCAACTTTTTTATGTTTTGAGCCACAGCAGTTAGGAGGCATTGCTCTTGAATTTTTGCAAGCCCCCTGTAGCGTGCGTATCGAAGACCATGAAGTTCCTTCGCGTCAGCGAAGCTACGTTCAATCGTTTCTTTTCGACGCTTATATAAAGTTTTTCCACGTGGGCTCAAGCGATTTTGTCTAACCCACTCTTTTGCATCTTCCCATACATGACGTGTTAGGATTTTTGTGTGGTTCTTTGACTTTGTGCAATTCTTAAGAAAAGGACATTGCTTACAAATCTCGGGATTGGATTTGTACTGTCTGTATCCTTCACGGTTGGTCGTTCGATATGTAAGTTGATGCTTTGCTGGACAAAGATATACATCTTGCTCAGGAATATACTTAAATCTCCATTTCGGAAAGAGGTCTTTATCTGGTCGAAAACTCCGATGTGCAATAACCGTAAAGATTCCTTGTCCTCTCAATTCACGACAAATAGGCATAGTTAAATAACCAGAATCCAGAGCAACAGCTTTCACCGAAAAGCCGAAGCGGCTTTTCTGACGATTTAACCTTTCTAAATAAGGAACTGAATCATGGACATTTCCTGGTGTAACAAATACATCTGTAATGAAGTTATGTAAACCATCGACAGTACGATGATCGAGATAGAAAAAGCCTTCGGGTTTTCCATCTCGAACCATATAACCACTATCTGGATCGGTCGTACTTACACGAATTTCTTTCGTTTCAACCTTTATGGGCTTTTTTTTTAAAGGCTTCTTTCCGTGCTCTTCTCGATCTTGCTCAATTGCTTGTTCTAAATCATCCATATATCCTTTGGGAGTAACTTTAACTAATTGTTTTTTGAACTTTCCTTTATTGGCATTGGCTTTAAGAAAAGTGGAGTCACTAAAAAGCTCTTTTCCTTGAATAAATCCATGTTGGATCGCCTGAATGACAATTTCATCAAATATTTCCTGATAAATAGTGGAGCTTTGGAACCGTCTTCGACGGTTTTGACTGAAAGTAGATGCATGTGGGACTGGGTCGGTTAGAGATAACCCTACAAACCAACGGTAAGCGATGTTAACTTTAATCTCCTCAATGAGTCGGCGTTCGGAACGAATGCCGAACAAATATCCAATGAGTAGCATTTTAAATAACATAATTGGGTCAAGACATGGACGCCCATTATCTTGGCAGTATAATTCTTTACATTTCTCAGCAATGAAGGAGAAGTCGATCGTTTCATTAATTTTCCGTAACAAGTGATCTCGTGGAACTAATTCTTCTATGTTAACTAGTTCTGGTTGATGTTCTTTACTCGGGTTTGTTCTAAACATAGAAAAAACTCCTTATAGAGTGTTTTTTATTGATTCGACAAAAAAGGCTGCTGACCCTGCCTTTCAAGGCAGTTTGTCAGCAGCCTCAGAAAAGCAACAATTCTTGTAGAGAATTGTTGCTTTTTTACGCCTATGTTTCTCTATTGATTGTTCTATTTCATCAAAGTATCCATCACTTCCACTCAATCACTTGCAGTTCCTGATCTGTCGCCACCCGGATTTTATCCCCATCACGATGCCAACCAATGGCGTAAATGTAATTTCCGTTCACTTTCATCTTCCGCTTCAATGTTCCGTTTTCCATATCAAAGAATAGCAACTGACCACCCGGGGCTGTACAAACCACTTCCGTTTCTCCAACCAACACTTTTGCCCCATATCCATAAGGTTCATAATTTCCCTCTACAACTCCCTGTTCCCAGCCGGTCAAGCTAGCATCGATCGTTACTCGCCACAACTCTTCCTGATGTGTGGTTGATAGGGCAATCAACTCTCCTACCCATCCGGGGGTGTAGCATTCGGGATATTCATCCAACTTCCAATCTCCCGGTTTCATTGTCTTAAAGCAGACCATGCGGGTGGAATCGGCATGATAACATAAGTCAGACAGGTTGTCAGCAACCCAATAATCTAATGGTGTCTCTTCAATCTGTTGGTCTTTATGATGTAGATTCTTAAAGAAGTGTATTACCGAAATATAAACATCATATCATATATTCACCGCCAACTGCTTTTGGTCAGGAGAAAACTTCATTTGACCGATAAAAGTAGCATATTCATCTTCTAGTTTAATATTATTATTCATTTCCTCCCATGTACGAAAAATCGTTTCTCCCGTCTGTAAATCAATCCAAGCAGCTCCATCTTCTGCACCTCTCTTGTCATAATTTTTACATGCATCCAACACCAGCCAGCGTCCGTCTTGACTTAGACACATTTCAGAAGACTCATCATATATGAACTCTTTCTCTATTTGACGCAAACAGCTCAAATCATCTGTGCTTCTTATCTCTATCCGACCAAGTGATGGAAGCAATATTACAAACCACTCCCCATCAGGGGAAAATCTTAAGCATCTCATCTCAGCTAATTCATATCCATCCACATATGTGAGTTCCGGTGTATAACGCCAACGTCCTAGCTGACCAGCTTGTCTTATCACAAACAGCTCATCTTTGAACGGATGTAGGTATATCTGCCGTATTATATCAAAATAACATTCACACCATGCACCAGGTTCCATTTCCTTTGGGGAGGATAAGGGTTTTTCTGTGTCATGCGCTTTCATTTTTATGCAACTCCTCCTTTGAAGAATGAAGCCGTATTAGCTACGGCTCCTTGCGCTCACCACGGTTTAGTCTTTTATAGCTATTGTTCTCCTATTTCCGTATTTTGGGCATACTCTTCCTTTAAGACTAAGAAGCCATAGTCTGCTTATTATATCCTTTTTCTATTTATACGTATCATAAATTTATTTTATGGTCTTCTAACATTTTTTATATGCTCAAAAAACTTGGTACCAAACTTCTTAAAATACTGTCTTTCCTCTTATCAGAGCATATTGTGCACATGAAGTGAATGTGAAAATGGACTAGAGATCCGCTGGCCTATTCATCAGACTCGTCCTAATTAAGAAACAGAGGATGAAGAAAAGAAAAATCGCCTTCTCAAGTCTGTACTTCAATTCATTTGTGTTATGTATTTTTAAAGCAATATATATTGTCAATATAGATAGTAGTACTCATTGCCTATCACAAAAATAGCTATACATAATTAATCTACGGTTCAGTGAAAGAATGCCGTTTTTTCGAGCTCGATTTATATTCGTCATTAAACAAACCCACGCTCCTTTAAGCCGTGGGTTTGCTCATATCGAACATTTTTATTGGCATTAATTCACTTACAATAGAAAAGCTTATAAATCATTCATTAAAACCATGTTTCTCTTTAAAAAATCGACTCCATTCGATTTTTGGCTTCGCGTTTCAAGGTGGTTATCATACTTTTTACCTTGATATCTTTTTCCTGTCTCTTCATTCGATCCGCCATGCGTTTAATAGAATCTACTGATGTCAGACAGAAAAGAGGGGGGACCAAAACCGTAACATTTTGGCCGGATTTGGGAACATGGAGCGGGAATAGCACTTCATCCTTTACTTGACGTAGCACATCTCCAGGCATCTCAGCAATATGGATTCCTTCCGTGCGTTCTTCAATTAAAGAAATTACATCACGAAGGACTGAGCCAAACCGTGCCTTGGTTCCCGCGACTTTCGCTCTTTCTTCCAACAAATGATGACCAGTCAAGAAATTCATCATTTCTTGAATCATTGCAGCGCGAGTGTTTTCTCCCTCGATTCGTTTCACCGATGCAGTAAAGGTGAACTCATCGAGTGCTTGACTGTACAATTGCTGACGAAGTGGTTCAATTTCAGGATCATTAAGTATCTCTCCTTCAGCAAGACAGATTCCTTTCAAATCATCCCATTTTGTGATAAACCGCACTTGGCGGCTTCCATCTTCCTTTTTGCATAAAACCGCATACCCAACTATCTCTACATGAGGAAGGTCGGGGATATCTACTGAAATTCTCCTGACGCAACTAGGAAGCTTCATTTTCTCTGTTTTACGAAGGATCGCATCGAAATACGGATCGCCATATGAAGCAAAATGCACACGGGTTTTACCATCAGGGAGACCCGACTCATAGAGTTCTCTCGATACCGTTAAAACAGACCCATCAGGCACTCCATCTACATGATTAATTTCAAGGATGAGGTTATTTTCATCAAAGATCTTACATCCCAATTCCTGAAGATATCGGGATTCGGTTAACGTTGACCAAATGGACTGAAGATCGATCGGGGCTTGCCAACGCCGATGGAAGCCGTTCATATTTTTATAAATCTCATATAGGTCTTTGGGATTGATCTCCATATAGGCCAGATGTTTACGTTGCTCTTCAATCCGCTCTCGAATACGGTATTCCAGCTCTTCAGGTGTCAGCGTACCTTGAGCCAGTTCCTGAAAATCCTGTGGATCTACCGGAAGTAAGGCAAGCTGCTGCGTACCAACGATCAGGTTAGCAGCCTTCAACCGCTGAAGCAATCGTCCATAAACGATGGATTCCACACTGTCTACATAACAAAGATTCAGCACATAAACTACCTCGTGCTTCTGTCCAATCCGATCGATCCGTCCAATTCGTTGCTCGATCTTCATCGGATTCCAGCCGAGATCGTAGTTGATGAGCAAATCGGCGGTCTGAAGGTTCAACCCCTCCGCAGCGGCATCCGTACAGACAAGGATATCGATTTCACCGCGCAAGAATCGTTCCTTGACCTCTTCCCGCTCCGTATTAACCCATGTCTGGGCTTGAGAATCATAATAACCCGCACCCTTTCCGGAGTATGTCCCGATTCGCATTTCAGGATCGGCTCTTTTGAGTCGCTGAACGATATCCACCAGCGTATCATAGAATCTGGTGAAAATGACCGTTTGCCGAATCCTCCTCGTCTGACGGTTCCTACGGTTATCCAGCTCTCTAAGCAAGAACAGCATCTTGGAAGACTGACCGTGTAACTCTTCCATGTCTTTGAGCATTTTTTTGAGCCGTTCCTGCTCCCACCGAAGGTCAACAGGCGTCCGATTTTTCAACAGTTTGTCAGTGATTCCCGGGTCTTCCTCCTCCACCTCATCATTAAAGACAAGATCTTCTATTCCACTTCCGTCATATTCTTCTCCATTGGTTTTGTACTGATGCCGAAGCGTCTCTTCCACTCTCTTGAGACGCCGTTCGATTGTTTTCTGAAATGCATATAAACTGGAGGCAAATCGAAGCCTCAGGAAGCTGAGGAGGAAACTGATCATCTGCTTGTTCTCTTCTTGGGGGCCGATCTGTACCACCAGACCTTTGCAGTACTCTTCCAACTGATCATAGATCTTCCGCTCCAGTGCATTAAAACGGATTTGAGGAAGATCACGGATTTCCCTCTTAGCTAGGTTCTGTTGCAGTTCACCGTTTTCCCGATAAATCTCAAGCAATTGACGGGTATGGCGGAGCATGACCCGGGACAGGGGTGAGGCACTGAAGATTAGACGTGACATCAGTTGTTGGTTTCTGGTACCGCGTGGAACCCGGTTAAATTCCAACCACTGGCGAGCATCGCTTCGAATCCGACCGCTGATAACCACGTCGGTCAAAAACTCCCAATATTTATGATCCTGACGCTGGGTTCCCAAAATGGATCGCCGCAGGAAATCCCAATCAGCCGAACCAATTTTCTCGCCTTGTAGCAGCCTGCCGAGAATATCGTAATATTTCATGGTCAATGTAGGATCGTACTGAAATGCTCCCACCCGATTCGTCAAAGCGATCAAATCGCTAACCTCCACCGGGTGAATCTGCATCGGTGTAGCGGTGGCCAGCCACAAACTGCGCGTCCGCCCCCGTAAGTGATCCCGGATCGTCGTATAAAGATGACCGAACTGAGGATTGGCCTCTGCTCCCTTGGAAGGGTTTTTCCGCCGGGCCATATGGGCCTCATCCACCAAAACGATGTCAAATTCTTCAGCCATTTCCAGTTGCTTGATCCTCTCCCGCCGCGACATAAGGCCGGTTGACACAATGACGAGATTCGGCTCATAAAACGAACCAGAAGTGAAGTCCTCCTCAACAGGCAAGAGATAGTGATGCCGTATTCCCGGTGTCATCACCCGGCCAAAAGACAACAATAATTTGGAGGCAAGCTGACGCTGCCATTGGGTGGTTAAACTTGCAGGGGCAGCAATTAAAATCCGTTTGGCCCATCCCGCCAAATGCAAACAACGAATGGCCAGTCCCGCTTCGATCGTTTTACCTAAACCCACCTCATCACACAGCAGATAAGAATACGGCCAGTTCTCCACTAATCGACGGACAACCATGATCTGATGGGGCCACGGTTCAACCGGTGCCGTTTCCAACCCAACATAACGCCCACCCGGCATTTTGGGTGCATCCCGTAACACGGCGAACTTCAGCCGCTCAAGCGCGGAAGGAATTCCATCCGGCTGAACCTTTTCCGCTTTTGTCGAGGGCTCGGGAATCTCGCTGGTTCCGTCGGTTTCCAGCGGCCTTTTCACGTCTTGAGCAAACCGAACCAGCCGGCGTCGAACCGCTTCCGGAAGAGTCAGCACGCGTATATGACGAACTTTCCCTTCCCAGAGCGTTTCAAATGATTCAGCCGCTTCATCGACTCTTTTCCGATCCGTTTCTCCCCACCAGTCACAATGGATATCAATATTCTCCGCATTCAGATGCAGTGCGGTTTTGGACTCATTGAGCGATCCGGCTCCATACATCCGGTTCCCATATTCGTCGGTAAACAAAAACCACTTCTCGTGAACATAACCATCTTCCATGGAATCAAAGGAAATCGGCTCTCCGGTATCTTTGTGCAGCCGAAAAGCGACCCGAACTTCCAGATATCCTTTCTCCACCATCCAGGCCAACAATGTCACACCGTTACGAACACCTTCCGGCCAAGAGTCCGCCTGTTCCAATTCTTCAGTCAGCTTTTCCGAAAGTCTTTTTGCATCTCCTTGTAAGATCGCTTTTACATCGTTCGGTTCCAGATCAGCACCAACGATCAGGCGCATCTTTCCACCTTGATTGGCAAAGGCAGAAAATCCTTGGGAAGCGGCTGCCAGAGAAGTGGACCGGAAATACCCGGCCACGCGGTCATAGCGAACCGCGCGGCTGAGTGCCGGAATGTAAAAGTCATGTAACATATTGACTGGCCTGTCTCCGATCATGGTAGAGGAGGTCTTGTAAGAGAGAAGCCACTCGCGTGATCTCAGTCCTTGGTTGTTCCTACTCTCTCTTATCTCGGTCATGATGTTCCTCCTATCTATGATCCGCCGGTGATTCTTATCTCAAGCCGAACAGGATAGCTTCTCCTTCCCGCCGAAGCTCTTCCTCTGTCATCTCCGCTGTCCAGACAGCTAAAAGGTCCAATACGGTCTGCCCTTTCTCCTTCGCATGTTGTGCCAAGTATGCACGAGCGACTGGAACATCACCTTCCCGGTAGGCAAGAATCAGGCCATGCAGCAGATCCCACTCTGTCTGGGGATTGGCCAAACGCTTCGGATGACGCTCTTCCGGTTTTACCAATCGCAATTTGGAACCTTTGCGTACCAATGGCGCATGGAAGCCTCTATCTTCCGCATCTGTACCACGGATGCTGCGGCCCCTGCTGGCGTCGTTGATTCCAAGCATCCGATTCTGAACACTGTATCCCGCCGGACGCATTTCCAGCGCGATGTTCAGCGAACGCGACAAGTTCAATGCCTCGTCATAAGGGAATTCATTAAGCCCAAAAATGCCATAAAGCGTTAATGACATCGCCGCTTCCGGGTTCAGATCTTCCACCTTCAGACGCCCTCGCGTTAGGCGGCTGATCTGGTGCTCTGCCACGACCGCACTGGCCTCGTTCATGGCCCGGATCGGGCTGACAAGTTCATCTCCGTCCAAAACCGGCCAATGCTCCGACAACACCTGCAGCGCCCGTCCGTAACACGCCACCATCTCATCCACGGGATTCAGCTTCAGCGGCTCAAACTCTTTCAGTCCTTCACGAACAGCCGTACGAATACGGTGCGCCACACCGGTGCCACCAAACCCGGTCCAGGTCGCCGGCATTTGGTTGTCCTGCTCCTTTTTGCGACAGGTGAGGAAAATAGAGCTGGCGGCAGCGGCCATCCCTTTTTGGTGCGTGGACTCACCTGCTTCTGATTCCACCGGCATCGACGAGGTAATTGTCCAACCCTGTTCAATCAAGGAACGTGTCAACGCTTCCCATGCCTCTTGTGTTTTATGGGTGAACATGATCGTCAAGATCCCCTCATCTTTCAGTACACGGCGACACTCGGCGAAGATTTCCCCCATCAGTTCTTCATACCGTTGAGCGGCATTTGAATTGGAACCATCCCGGGCCGGATTGGCCACGGCTTCATCCGTTTTGTTGGTCAACCGTCGCTCAAATAAATCAGGGTAAAGGTCCGATAAAGTCCGCTTCTGCCAGACATAGAAATAGTCCGACAGCTCGGCATACTGAACATTGTTGTAATAAGGCGGGTCCACACAGATCAAATCTATGGAACGACCCGGCACTCCAGTATGCGCCGCTGTACCATGAAGAATAGTAACAGGCGGAGCCGCTCCTCTTAATTCCTCATGAAGTGGAGCCACCAATTCTGCTATTCCCTGATAAGCATCTAACACCTGTGATAAAGCCCAATCCGGACCAGAATAAGGTCCTGTATAGATCATCTCCCCAAAGGTCCACTTAAGCGAATAGTCATGACGGCCAAATGTATTCACCAATACACCACGTCCGTAATGCCAACGCGTCTGTTTACTGTTATAATCAAGTAATTTATCAATCACAAATTGCAGATAGGTGACAACCGCCTTGCCTCTCTCCTGACCCAGTTCTTCGAGAATCTGTGGTTTGAGACGGTTCAATTCCTCAACCAAAGTCAGTTGCCCCAACAGCTGCCGTGGCGTAAACATATCGCACCAACGATTCATTCCGGCCCGTAATGGTTCCATTGTCTTATGGCCTTGCGGAATCTTCTCGGTCGGGATTAATCCATCTTGATCCCATGCTTCCCAGCTCTGTTCCAGTTGAAGCCTGGCTTCTTCCAAAGCTTTCAAGTCTTGTTCGTTGGGTGCACGGAAGAACGTGATTTTTTCTGTCTTGATTTCTCCTGCTTTTGTACCACTTTTATACCGCTCCGGTTGTCCGTGTTTGTCCAATTTGGGTTGATAGCGTACCGCCACAACACAGTACAGGCGATCCTTCCATGTTCCCCACGGTGACTCCCCACGTGCCTGTGCTTTGATTTCTTCCGATGGAATCGCCTGGCGGCAGTGAATGCAAAGCCCAACCCCTTTATTTACGGTAGCAAAATCAGGGTCCTCTCCATTCGGACCTTTCTTTCCTTGAAGACGGTAAGGTTCAAATTTTACTGTCCCCCCTTTTTTCTTGCCATCCGTAACAATACGAACTGCCCATTTCTCTCCCTCTTTGGATAGCCAAGAGGTATTTAGGAGAGGAGCTTCTCCTTCACAATGTGGACAGGTGACTTGGCGTGCAAATAAATAGGTGGTCGTCTCTTCCTGATCATATTCTGATACAAGTTCAGGAAATTGCTTCAAATGAGCTCTCAAAAACATTCGTTCGGATTCTGGCAAAGGAAATACACGCGGGAATACCTCATTCAACCGATTATCCAAAACTGAAATCAGTTTTTGACCCCAATTTCCAATTTCCATTTTGAGATTTTTCCCGAAGCGAGCAGGATAATCCAACGTAGCGTATTGGATAACCGTTGCAACAGGATTCAAATCATTAGCAATTGCTCGGTATCCAAGCCTTAACGCTTCAAAGGGAATAGAGCCGCCTCCCGCAGTAGGATCCATTACAGTAATATTTGAATCGCCCCACTCAGGTTGACGGGTATATGCCCTCGAATATCCATACATATTAGGAACACGGACTCCAATATTTTTAGCAATCTCCATCAACTCTTTGAACCAGGCCGGGTCCGCTGCTACTCTTTCAACTCTCAACCTGGTACCCTCTACCGGAAAGGGTTCCGGGAGCGGTTGACTCAGAGTTTGCCATTTTTGAATTGCAGAGTATTCCTGCACATGAGGGGACTGATCTACAATCTGAGCAATCAATTTCCTATGTTCAGCCCTTGTCGCTTTTTCTCGCTGAAGTGCTCGATAAACAACCGCATCTAAATCTAATGTTTCTTGACCAAGTTCATCTCTCGCTACACGTTCTATTAATTTATCATCAAGTATCCACGGCACACCATTCACAATCGCTTGCACCTTTTCTATCCCAAGTTGGCGCAGGAACCAGTCCGGATCAGTTCCGGCTGGTAATAGTGATCCCAAGATCGCCGCTCGACTAGGAGTCAAAGGGCGCCGTGCCCACCAGACATGAAGAAAATAGAGTGGCGGAAGTGCCGAACTAGCTCCTCTCTCTCGCTGAGTCTCCGCCCCAACCTGGTGACAGGGAAAACCCGCTTCAATGAATCGAACTTCCGCTCTTGTTTCGTTCTGAGTTGTCATTTTCTCCTCTCCCATTTCTCTATTTCCGGAGTTTTTGCAGCATATGTTGAATTTCTTCGTCTCCTGGTTGTCCGCCAAGCATGATCCTCATACCGGCCAGTGCCCAACGGCTGGCGGCCTCACCATACTGAGTCGCACGAGTAAACCAGTAGACCGCCTCCTCCCTGCTGAATCGTTCCACTCGCCAAGCCATCAGTTCAACGCGGTCCAAATCAACAACCCTCTCCTGTAATTTGAAAATGAGCGCCAGCTTGGCTCCTGCTTCTTCATCCAAAGGCAAGTTGCCGCGGTATTGAATTCGGTCTTTGTTAAAAAAACGCTGAAGTTCCAAGGGAATACCTGCAACATCATTTACCCTGCTGAGAATCTTTCTGAGAGCTGGCAAACAGCGACGCAAGGGCTGACCATACAACAGCCCTTGGTCTTTAAGCATGGATTTGCCTTCAGCCTGTTCGTCCCCATAAGGACCGTCACCAGTGTAAATCCGTTTCTTAATAACCAGGACAGGAGTCGGTTTGTCTTTGTACTCCGTAAGTCGGAGAACCCAAGGAGCATGATCCAACTCCGGGAGGATACGGTGCTGAAAGTCCCGTTCCAGTTCCCAGTCCTGTACAGTGATTTGATTAACCATAACGACTACCTCACCTACTTTTTATCCAACTCCTTCACAAAGGGACAATCTTCGGCCGGATCCGCGATATCGAGTTCAACCTCTGTTTGCTCCCCGTTTTTTACAATTCCATCAAGCACTTCAAACCATTCTCCCAGTGACTTAATCGTTTGTGGGGATGCATCCTCCAACTGAATTCTCAATGCTCCACCTGCTGGTATTTTAAAGTACAGATCCAGAAAATCGATCTTTGTTTTGCCGCCTTTATTATAGAGACTACCTATCCGCCGAAGAAGAGGCAATACTTTCTCGAGAGCTTCATCCCCCTGGACATGGATGCGGTTGGATCGATCCTCATCAATCCAGCCGTTTTCCTTTGCCTTGGCTTTGGTGACCAAAACATCTTGGGACAGCGGGATATATTGCAATGCTTTTGAACCCGCGATCAGGTTGGGCTTATTCCAAGTATCCCCCTTATTTTGGCAGGCATAAAGCTTAGAATCCTTTAATAAGGAAACGACTGTGTCATCCAGCTCCTTGCGTGTCACTTCTCCCACACTTTCCCGGATGACCTCCTCAATCCGCTGAACACTTACGCTTCCTTCTTTATCTACTACTTCATAAATTTGTTGCTTTAACATCTCCCAATCAACCTTCCGCTCATCAAACCACCCTCGTTGTTTAGCGCCTTGAGGAGTGATAAGCGCAAATGAATCCGACATCAGGTTGACACCCATTGGTGCGTCATTTTTCTCGTGATAAAATTCTTCTGGTCGTGATTGATCAGGAGACTCCAGACGAAATACACACCAAACTCCTTTTTGTACTCCACTGCGAACCAGTTGTTCCAAAGTCGCCCCACTGGCGAGAACCGGCCAACTTCGGATACAAGCAAAAGAATGTTTTAGCTCTTCAACAGTGACCGTGTCCCCGTGTTCAAAAAACAATTTACTGAGGTTGAAAAGGTCTGACCGGTTGTTATTTCGCTCAGTAAGCAACTCTCCTGCTTCAATGAGAGCCTCCCGGATCAGCTCGATAAAGGAAATACCGCTTTCTCCGCCGGTTGTTTTAATTTCCTTACGGACAATATGCCCGGCTGTAGACGGATAATAAAGGCTGATATAGATATCTGCAACAGCGGTCATGAGCGCTTGCTCCCGCTCTGCCTTTCGCTTGCTGAACCCGCTCTCTTCCAACCGTTTCGGATTAACCCCGAAGTTTTGCGGATTCTTAGCCAGATCCCGCATCGCCAGAACTTGTCGGGCAATGGAATCTATTCGGTTACGTACATCCTGTGACTTGGCTCCTTGCCCCGGAAACAATTCCAGACCGGTATCGATCTCTCCAATCTTGACCGTTTCAGGCACCAGCAGAAAGACCAGATTTTGTTGCAGACGCGGTTTGCTTGCCCCCGCCATTGTCACCATGGTCTCGATGTCGATCGTTTCCACTGTAGGCGACACAATTCCAAGAATCGGCTTTCCTTTCCCGTCCGGCAAATGTTCCGGTTGGAAAACGTCATGTTCGACATGAAACAATCCACCTTTATCAGCCTTAATAATATTCCGTGCCGTATTCTCAAGCAAGCTCTTCACTTGGGGATGAGTTATTCCATTACGAATGCGTGCCAAGATACTGTTAATCGTAGGTTCGTCGCTGGCGTAGTATTTTCCTTGTTCAAAGCGGAGATAGTAGGCACTTTCGGCAATCTCCTCCAAGGCGGTGCGCACCTGGGGCGGTGTCATCCCAGGGAACGAAACACTGAACAACGCCTCCGATTCTGTAATCCCGAAAATCTTGGACGGAATCCCTTCATCCCTGCCCACCAAGCTATGTAGAAATACGGTTTTCCAAGTGTACTCGAACAGTGGATGCCCTTCGGGATGAGGATTATTCTGATCCGCCCTCTCTGCGTTGCTGAGTCCCCCGTCCAACGATTCAGTGTCCACGCTGCCAATATCGGCATTGAGCACCAGCAAAAGATCGGAACTCCCTGTCCGTCCAAGAACCTCATTTACAACCCGTTCGGTCCGGAGGTCCAGATGACAAGTATGAATCATAGGAACATCAATCTGCTTTTTCCATAAACTCCGTACTGCGAGAGACAGAACGCGGAGCACTCCCCGTGTCCCTTGGAAGTTTTCAGCTTCGGCCAATTTTTTATTTAGGAAATCTACCAAAGTGGGATGGAACGGGTAATTGGCAATCATCCGATCACGGTATCGCTCACTTGTGGCCTCCTCTGGAAGCAGATTACTGTTTCGGCGATACATCGCCATATACTCTTCTGCAGTTTCTGTTGCAGACAAACGATTTACAGAGACAAACAGCCGTTTCGCTAACACGGAAGAAATTTCAGTTGCCTGCACAGGTGTTACTTGAACCGCGTCTCGTGCCACTACGCTGGTGATATCCTTGATTGCCTTTTCGCTGATTCCCACGGCGTCATCCTCTGTGATTTCTTCTCCTCGAACAACCTCAATTAATTCAGCCAGACGTTCAGTTTGTCTGGCAAATGCATCTGTGGAACTGGCAAGTGTCAAAACAATTGCGATCCCAGGATGATTTCGAGCATAACCATGAAGTGTCATCAAAAATGCCGCCAATTGGTTCGCGCCGTCTGGTCGTGCAGCTTCCAAACGCGCGGCATACTGAGCCAACTCATCCAGCATGAGAAGAACTTTCCTTCCGCCAAATACCTTATCAAAATAGATGCGCCCCGGTGCAGCATAGGAAGTAGCTTCTTCCTCTACTTCTTTATATAGAGATTCACCACCGATTTGATATGCGATCTCACCCCAGAGCGTATACGGAATGAGATTTTTCCCTTTTGATTTATGTACCGGGATTTCATCCCCTGCCACACCAACGACAGATACTGAGCCTGGTACAGGAAGCAAATTCGGATCGAGAATTTCTCCTATTGATCCTTCAAGTTTTTTACCCTGATAAGCAATATGTGTACAAGCAATCAAAGTATGCGTTTTTCCCCCACCAAATGCCGTTTCCAAACGATGAATTGCAGGAACTGTCATATCTCCTGCAATTCGGCTGAAAACTTCTGTTAATGTGGTTTTCAAACCTTGCGTGGGGTAGGTCGCTTCATCAAAAAACTGTTGTGCATTCGTATAAATATGATCAATTGAGCTACGTCCCGTACGATAGAAGTCAATAATCGGGCTGAGCGAAGCAGTAAATACTTCCGGATTAAATGTTCCCGCCAATATCTCAGGGCGCGGTTGGCAAGTCTGTAAAACAGAAATCATATGTTGCCCCCCTTGTTAAATTTTGTATTGTGAAAATAACTTTAGCAGGTTGACTTTAAGCCCATTTCATCTCTCCCGTTTCTTTCTTATCTTGTATTTTTTC
The DNA here is from genome assembly GCF_024927925.1 of Laceyella sacchari. Lineage (NCBI taxonomy): Bacteria > Bacillati > Bacillota > Bacilli > Caryophanales > Thermoactinomycetaceae > Laceyella > Laceyella sacchari. The sequence goes on along the minus strand of NZ_CP103866.1, from coordinate 660,049 downwards.
TTTTCCAGACCAACAGGAAATAAAATAAGTAATTAATATATAACAAATAAAATAATTTTAACTACAGAAATTATCTGCTGCTTTCCTGTGGAGTCGGGAAACAAAGAATTAACTCCAACTGTAGTACTAGTGTGTGATAATCTTCCACCCATTCTTTCTTTTTCGTGTTAGAATCCCACCATCATGAATTTGGAGTTAGCTGGGAAGTGGAAATAAATCTCCACCTACTTTCAAGAACCTATTACCGAACGACGCAAGTAGATTCGTTACCAATGCTATCTGCCATTTCTAGTAATAATCTTTGTTTAATCTTCTTTAAGATGAACGACTTTACTTTCTTAATTCAGCAAAAATAATCACAATAAGTTTAACAGATAAAATCACCGTCTTCAAAAATGCTTTTCTCATCATTTAAAAACGATAAAGCAGCATTCTGTGTACAGGTATCAAAGACCAGAGCGTCTGACTACGAAGAATTCATGCTTTTTTCTTGATCATCCTATAATCACCTGATAATTGTAAAATTGCTCGTGCTAATATTAATATCATGAGCAATTTTAGCTCCCATTCTAACATATCCTTTCTATTTCTTTAAAATTAACCATACTGCCAATAAAACACATATCATAATCTAATGTGTACTATGTCTCTTACAACATCTCTATCTAATATAGTATCTCTTCTACTAATTCAGACAAATCGCTTACCATTACAGTTAAAAATAACATCAGGCTCATTCTCCTTTCACTCTTGAAATGTAAATATCGCTTTTTTTTATACAATACTACAATTATACCATATATTTACCGACAACTGCTTTTGGTCAGGAGAAAACTCCATTTGGCCGATAATAAGAGCAAATTCATCTTCTAGTTCAATATTATGATTTATTTCCGTCCATGAGCGAAAAATGGTTTCTCCCGTCTGTAAATCAATCCAAGCAGCTCCATCTTCTTCACCTCTCTTGTCATAATTTTTACATGCATCTAATACTAGCCAGCGCCCGTCTTGACTAAGCCGCATTTCACAAGAGTATTTGTATATATGGTCATTCTGAATTTGACGCAAACAGCTCAGATCCGATGTGCTTCGTATCTCAATCCGACCAAGCGACGAAGCCAACATTGCAAACCAATCCCCGTCTGAGGAAAATTCTAGGCTTGTAATATGAGTTGTTTCAAACCCATCTTCATATGTGAGTTCCGGTGTGTAACGCCAACGGCCTAGCTGGCCACGGTTCTTTATCACAAACAGCTCATCTTTGACTGGGTGAAGATATACCTGCCGATTTCCCGGATAATTTTCACACCATTCACCAGGTTCCAGTTCTTTTGGGGATGACAAAGGCTTTTCAGTATCATGAGCTTTCATTTTTATTTTCCTCACTTCCACTCAATCACTTGCAACTCCTGATCTGTCGCCACCCGAATTTTATCCCCATCACGATGCCAACCAATGGCGTAAATATAGTTTCCGTTCACTTTCATCTTCCGCTTCAATGTTCCATTTTCCATATCAAAGAATAGCATCTGACCACCCGGGGCTGTGCAAACTACTTCCGTTTCTCCAACCAATACTTTTGCCCCATATCCATAAGGTTCATAATTTCCCTCTACAACTCCCTGTTCCCAGCCGGTTAAGCTAGCATCGATCGTTACCCTCCATAACTCTTCCTGATGTGTTGTTGATAGGGCAATCAACTCTCCTAGCCATCCAGGGGTAAAGTGCTCACGATATTCGTCAAACTTCCAATCTCCCGGTTTCATTGTCTTAAAACAGACCATGCGGGTGGAATCAGCATGATAACAAAAGTCAGATATGTTTTCAGCGATCCAATAACTTAATGGCGTCTCTTCTATCCGTTGGTCTTTATGATGTAGGTTCTTAAAGAAGTTTATTTCTGAAATATAACAATCATACCATATATTCACCGCCAACTGCTTTTGGTCAGGAGAAAACTTCATTTGACCGATAAAAGTAGCATATTCATCTTCTAGTTTAATATTATTATTCATTTCCTCCCATGTACGAAAAATCGTTTCTCCCGTCTGTAAATCAATCCAAGCAGCTCCATCTTCTGCACCTCTCTTGTCATAATTTTTACATGCATCCAACACCAGCCAGCGTCCGTCTTGACTTAGACACATTTCAGAAGACTCATCATATATGAACTCTTTCTGAATTTGACGCAAACAGCTCAAATCATCTGTGCTTCTTATCTCTATCCGACCAAGTGATGGAAGCAATATTACAAACCACTCCCCATCAGGGGAAAATCTTAAGCATCTCATCTCAGCTAATTCATATCCATCCACATATGTGAGTTCCGGTGTATAACGCCAACGTCCTAGCTGACCAGCTTGTCTTATCACAAACAGCTCATCTTTGAACGGATGTAGGTATATCTGCCGTATTATATCAAAATAACATTCACACCATGCACCAGGTTCCAGTTCCTTTGGGGAAGATAATGGCTTTTCTGTGTTATGCGCTTTCATTTTTATGCAACTCCTCTTGTGAAGGTTGATTTCAGCCAATAACATTCAGGGAGCCGTATTGGCTGTGGCTCCCTGATCATTCTTATTCTAGCTTGAAGAGATTTGTTTTTTGCACGATCACCTTAATATCATCACTCTTTAAAACCGTTAATTGAAGTATAACAGCTTGGACACACTGATCTTTCTTGTTTCCATGAATATAAACATCACTTCCACTCAATCACTTGTAGTTCCTGATCTGTCGCCACCCGGATTTTGTCCCCATCACGATGCCAGCCAATGGCGTAAATGTAGTTTCCGTTCACTTTCATCTTCCGCTTCAATCTTCCGTTTTCCATATCAAAGAATAGCAACTGACCACCCGGGGCTGTGCAAACTACTTCCTTTTCTCCAACCCATACTTTGCCTGCATATCCTTTAGAACCATAAGTACCTTCTGAGATTCCCCATTCCAAGCCGGTCAAGCGATAATCGATCGTTACCCGCCACAATTCATCCTGACGCGTTGTTGATAGGGCGATCAACTCTCCTACCCATCCAGAGGAATAGTGTTGACGATCACTCATTTTCCATTCACTCGGACCCATCGTCTTAAAACAGAACAGGTTGGTGGAATTAGCGTGGAAACAAAAATCAGAAATTCTGTCACCGATATGATAACTTAATGGCTGTTCTTCCACGGGTTGATGTTTATGATGCAAGTTCGGAAAGAGATGCAACACTGCACTACTACAATATTTCCACTCATTCACCGCCAGCTGCTTTTGGTCAGGTGAAAGCTCCATTTGCGCAACAATAATACTAGATTCAACTTGACTAAGACTAATATAATTCATTTTCGACCATGTAAGAAAAATGGTTTCTCCCGTCTGTAAATCAATCCAAGTAGCTCCATCTTCTTCACCTCTCTTGTCATAATTTTTACATGCATCCAACACCAGGGGTGGTTATTACAGGTGATTTGTTTTTATGGAAAATCAAGCATTGGTCAAAAATATTAGCCAAGCTTTATACCTATCTTTCCCATTAGAAAATATGGGGTTTTATAAATCCCAACTAATCTTTCCTAGGCAGAGACTCTCTTTATTCCGAAGTATTGAGTATTGTTATAAATCAAAGTTATCAGGATCAGGACCAATACGATAATCTCTATTAAGGTTATTTAAAAGATCAATATCGATTTGGTCGAGATTAAAGTCAAATAAATCAGCATTCTCTTTAATGCGATCTTTATTTACTGACTTTGGGATTGTAACAACACCAAGTTGAATATTCCAGCGTAATACAATTTGCGCACAAGTTTTGTTATACTTCTTCGCTAGCGTTTTAATTTGAGGAATATTTACTACTTTACCCTTCATAAGTGGACTCCATGCTTCCAATTGAATATTATGCTCTTTGCAGAAAGTATGTAAACTCTTTTGTGTCAAATATGGGTGAAACTCTACTTGATTAACCATGGGTTTCACTTGACAATCCTTCAATAAATCTTGCAAATGATGTTCTTGAAAGTTGCTCACACCAATTGCTCTCACAAAACCTTCTTTATATAGCTTTTCAAGTGCTTTCCACGTTTCTTTATATTTTCCTTTAACTGGCCAATGAATTAAAAATAAATCTATATATTCTAAATCTAATTTCTTGCGACTCTCTTCAAAAGCATTTAGAGTTGATTCGTATCCTTGATGAATATTCCATACTTTAGTAGTAATAAATAATTCATTGCGTGAGACATCTACTTTTTTAATTGCTTTGCCCACGCTTTCTTCATTTTTATAATTCGCTGCTGTATCGATACTACGGTAACCAATTTGAACTGCTGATTTTATTGTATTCACCACTTCCTCTTCCTCATAAACTTTCCATAGACCAATTCCTAACCAAGGTATTAATACCCCATTATTTAATATAGCAGTATCTGTAATCTTCTTTACCATTATGTCACCTCTTATCCTAATATTTGAGATAATCGACCGAAATGTTAATTAAATATAATGATTATAATTCTAAGTATATTATATAAATCCTAAATATAATCCATAAGTTTCATGCATTACCTTATTATAAAAGCCTATTTTTAGGGTTATACCTCCTTCCAAGTTAGCTCTCTGTCTTTCTCGATTTCTTTCCCAAAACACAGCAATATTATTATTTATTTATACACTTTCCATCCTTCAATACTCATATTTTACCTGTTAAATATGTTACTAAGCATATAACCAGAGTCCAATATTTTATTGGACTCTGGAACTTGAAGATTTATTTACATCATTTAATGATAAAATTAGATCAGCTTTATTTTCTTTCATTAATCGTCTGCTTTAACTCAACAATCACTTCATCTAGCGCCTTAGTCTCTTGCTCTTTAACACCCCGCTTACGTACATTGACTGTACCATCTTTTACTTCTTTTTCACCAATTACAAACATATATGGTATTTTTTGAATCTCAGCTTCACGAATTTTGTAACCTACTTTTTCATCACGTACATCTAACTCCACTCTAATTCCGTTTTTCTCCAATTGGTCAGCTACATCTTTAGAATAGTCATTAAATGTGCGTGATATTGGAATTACTTTAACTTGAACAGGTGCAAGCCAGAGCGGAAATGCTCCAGCATAATGTTCTACAAGTACTCCTATAAATCGGTCTACGGATCCAAATATAGCTCTGTGAATTACAACTGGACGGTGTTTTTCGTTGTCTTCACCAACATAAGAGAGATCAAACTTCTCTGGCATCTGAAAGTCTAACTGAATCGTAGCACATTGATGACTACGTTTTAAAGCATCTCGAATATGGAAATCGATTTTCGGACCATAGAAAGCACCATCGCCTTCATTAATTCGATACTGTATGCCAGAGCGATCTAATACATTCTTCAAAGCTGTTTCCGCTTTTTCCCACAGTTCGTCCGATCCCATAGAGTTTTCCGGACGGGTAGATAGTTCCACAGAATAAGGGAAACCGAAAACGGAGTATACCCGACCCACCAGATTTATCGCCGAATTTACTTCATCTTCAATCTGCTCTGGTCGGACAAAGATATGTGCATCATCTTGGGTAAAAGTACGCACACGGAACATCCCGTTTAAAGCTCCAGACAACTCATGTCGATGAACTTGGCCAAACTCAGCCCATCGCAAGGGTAAATCACGATAAGAACGAATTTCATTTTTGAAAATTAACATGTGTCCCGGACAATTCATTGGTTTAAGAGCAAATTTTACATCATCGACATCAGTGAAGTACATATTTTCCCGGTAATGTTCCCAGTGGCCAGATTGCTCCCACAAACGCTGGTTCATTATCAACGGTGTCCGTACTTCTTCATAACCAGCTTTTTTTTGTAGTTCGCGTGATAGTTCTTCAAGCTGATTACGGATAACCATTCCGTTTGGAAGGTAGAAAGGCATACCAGGTGCCTCTTCCGAGAACATATACAATTTTAATTCACGCCCAATTTTTCGATGATCCCTTTTTCGTGCTTCTTCAAGAAATTGAAGATGTTCATCCAACTGTGCTTTCTTGGGCCAAGCTGTTCCATATATACGTTGAAGCATTTTGTTATTGGAATCGCCTCTCCAATAAGCCCCTGCAACTGTTAGCAACTTAAACGCTTTAATTTTTCCCGTCGATGGCAAATGAGGACCGCGACATAAATCGAAAAATTCCCCTTGCTCATAAATGCTAATCACCTCATCTTCAGGAAGATCGTTGATTAGTTCTAATTTGAGGTGATCACCCACTTGCTCATAAATATTGATGGCCTCTTTACGAGTGACTACTTTGCGGATAATTGGAAGATCTTCCTTCACAATTCTATTCATTTCATCTTCAATTTTTGGTAAGTCTTCAGGTGTAAGACGGACAGGAAGATCAACATCATAATAAAATCCATCTTCGATCACTGGTCCAATACCTAACTTTACATCTGGATAAAGGCGTTTTAGAGCTTGAGCCATTAGATGTGCAGTGCTGTGGCGATATACTTCCAATCCATCTTCGTCATCGATGGTTAAGATCTTTACTTCTGCCTTATCAGGTACTTTTGAACTCAAATCGACAATTTCCCCATTTACTGAACCAGCTACTGCTTTCTTTAATAGACCTTTGCTAATGGATTCGGCAATGTCAGAAACTGAAACCGATTTTTCAAACTCCTTAATCGAACCATCTGGCAATTTAACGGATACACTCATAATTCCCATCTCCTTTTTTCATGATCAATTTGATACAAATTGACCTGGTTTTAATACAAATAAAAACACCCGTTCCTCAAGGGACGAGCGTCTGTCGTGGTTCCACCCTTATTTAATCTTACTTAATACAAATAAGATCCTCAGGACACAGATAACGGTGTGCAAACCGGTAACAGTTATTAGTGAAGTTCACGTTCCCTGTTACAGCTCGAAGGTGGTAAATATTTTCCCATAGGGCACAGGGGCTTTCAGCCAAGACCCCCGCTCTCTGAAGCCATAGAAAAATATTCATGTCCTCGTCACAGCTGCAAATCAAAAGATTTTGTATTCATTTTACTTTTCCAAGATTAAGCCGTCAAGTATCCATATCATTTGCTTTAGAAAAATTTATTTTGTTTGGATAACCCTATTTATATCCATTTCATCATGTCATAATACTCAGCTCGACAATATTATTAATCTGATCACATTTCTAAACGAATGCTTATTTGGTGTTAAAGTTCAAAAAAATATCATATGATAATTTATTTCAAAAATTCAACAGAAACTAAGTGCAGCATAAACTATGTGTAAGGAAGTAAAATCTCCTATATACCTAAAAACTATACAGACCGCTAAACTAATATAGTCTATAACAATAAAAATGGCACTTTTCAATCTTCCTTGCAACTCGAATTTAGTTTTTGAAATATAATTATTTTTTATGTATGACTTTTTAATTGCAACAAAAATGGAATTAGAGTTAAATGAATCAGTAAAATAATTAATATATTTTTATACTTAAAAATTAACTGGAGAAAATCACATACACGAACTATTAGAACAGAGATTCTATACAGTTGAAGTATTAAAAAACAAGAACAAATTATCAGCCAAAAAATACAAGATGCTCAAGAACGTATTGAAAAGTTACAAAATGAGATCTACACAGAAGAAGCAAATACAAAAAGAAAAAAATGAATACGTCCCTAATATCAAAAATGTGTTATCTGCTTATCATGAAACAGATGACATTAAAAAAAAATCGCCTCCTCAAGTCTGTACTTGAGAAAGCGACCTATCTTAGAAAAAAGCTGATGAGTCTAAAGTTGAACTGTTTCCTCGAATTTAACCCTCTTGTTTCTTCCCAAAGAAATGCTTCAACGCCTCATATACTTGCGCTTTTTCTCTGATCACAAAATAAGAGAACCGATCTTCTTTTACATGCCGGTAAGCGCTCATCAAGGTGCTGTTGCGGTTGTACTGGTTTACTTCTCCGTAGCCAAAGAGGTTGGATCGTTTAAGGATTTCCTTGACCAGTCCAACACACCGTTCGTTGTCGGAGCTGAGGTTATCCCCGTCGGAGAAGTGAAAGGGATAGATGTTGTAGCGGTCTGGGGGATAGTGGCTGTCGATGACTTCGAGGGCTTTGCGGTAAGCAGAGGAACAGATGGTTCCCCCGCTTTCCCCTTTGGTAAAAAAGGATTCTTCGCTCACGATTTTGGCTTCGGTGTGGTGTGCGATGAAGACGATCTCGACGTTTTCGTATTTGGTGCGGAGGAAACGAACCATCCAGAAAAAGAAGCTGCGGGCGATGTATTTTTCAAAGACGCCCATGGAGCCAGATGTGTCCATCATGGCGATGACGACAGCATTGGAGTGGGGTACGACGACGTCATCCCACGTTTTGAAGCGCAGGTCGTCGTCATGGATGCGGATTTTTTTGCGACCAGTCATAGCATTTCGCTTGATGGCGGAGAGCAAAGTGCGGCGTTTGTCGATGTTGCCCATCAGGCCTTTTTTGCGGACGTCGTTGAACCGGATGTCATCAGTGGTGATTTCCAGTTGTTCTTTGCGCTCGAGGTGGGGCAGCTCCATTTCGGCGAAGAGCATCCCTTCCAGCTCAGCGATGGAGATTTCTGCTTCATAATAATCCACGCCCGCTTGGTCACCGGCGCCTTGACCTTTGCCCGGCCCGGCTTGGCCCGACGACGAATCCTTGCCCAATACATCCCCAACTTTGCTGTCGCCATTGCCTTGGCCGACGTGTTTACCTTTGTTGTAGTTGTAGCGAAAGCGATATTCTTCCATGGAGCGGATGGGGATTTTGATAATCTGTTGCCCGTCGGACATAATGATACTTTCTTCGCTGACCAGGTCAGGCAAATTTTTGCGGATGGCTTCTTTCACCTTCTCTTGATGGCGGCGTTGGTCTTCATAACCCTTGCGGTGAAGCGACCAGTCTTCCTCTGACACGCTGAAATGGGGGTGTGACATACCTTTCACCTCCCGGATGGAATCTGGGTGACTAACAAGGGAACCATTTGCAACACCAGCTTAACGATTCAACAGGCTGCCTACATAGCGAAGCAGTTCATTGGCGCTGGCCGGGGTATACCCGTAATCCTCGACGAGGCGCTTGATCACCTCATTGATTTTTTTCAATTGGTTTTCGTCTGGCGTCTTGGTGGTGGTGGTGATTTTTACTACGTCTTTCAAGTCAGCAAACAGCTTTTTCTGGATCGCTTCCCGCAGGCGAGGGTGGGTGTTGTAATCAAAACGCTTGCCTTTGCGGGCATAAGCGGAAATGCGGATGAGAATCTCTTCGCGGAATGCTTTTTTGGCGTTTTCAGAAATGCCGATTTGCTCTTCGATCGAGCGCATCAGCTTTTCATCTGGCTCCAGCTCCTCTCCAGTGATCGGATCGCGGATCTTTTGCCAGTTGCAATACGCTTCGACATTGTCGAGATAATTGTCCATCAAGGTTTTAGCCGATTCTTCATAGGAGTAGACAAAGGCTTTTTGCACTTCTTTTTTGGCGATTTCATCGTATTCTTTGCGGGCGATGGAAATGAAGTTGAGGAATTTTTCACGTTGTTCGGGGGTGATGGACGGGTGCTGATCCAGTCCTTCCTTGAGGGAGCGCAAGATATCTAATGCTCCGACAAAGTTGGCTTCTGTTTTGATCAATGCGCTGGAGATACGGTTGATCACATAGCGAGGGTCGATGCCATCCATGCCTTCGTCGAGATGCTCATTGCGCAGTTCCTCGATATCGATGTCGGCCATGCCTTCGACTGATTCGCCGTCATAAAGGCGCATCTTTTTGAGCAGGTCGACACCTTGCTTCTTGGATTCTTTCAGGCGGGTCAGGACGGAGAAGATAGCGGCAGCTCTAAGCGAATGTGGGGCGATGTGGATGTGAGCCAGGTCACTTTGTTGGATCAATTTTTTGTAGATGTTTTCTTCTTGCGTAACACTTAAGTTATACGGCACCGGCATTACAATGATCCGTGATTGAAGCGCTTCGTTCTTTTTGTTGGCGATAAAAGCTTTGTACTCCGTCTCATTGGTATGGGCCACAATCACTTCATCGGCGGAGATCAAGGCGAAGCGGCCTGCTTTGAAGTTCCCTTCTTGGGTCAGGGAAAGCAAATTCCACAAAAACTTCTCATCGCACTTCAACATCTCCTGAAACTCCATCAGTCCGCGGTTGGCTTTATTCAGCTCTCCATCAAACCGGTAAGCGCGCGGATCGGATTCTGAACCATACTCGGTGATGGTGGAGAAATCGATGCTACCGGTCAAGTCGGCGATGTCTTGCGATTTTGGGTCAGAGGGACTAAATGTGCCGATTCCGATGCGCTCATCTTCGGACAAGAGTACCCTCTCAACGATCACATCTTCGATACGGCCTCCATACTCTTCTTGCAACCGGAAGCGGCAAGAGGGACATAGATTGCCTTCAATGCGGACGCCAAACTCTTGTTCAAATTCAGGACGAAGTTCACGCGGTATCAGGTTGAGCGGTTCTTCATGCATCGGGCATCCCTTAATGCCGTAAAGGGCGCCCTCATCGGTGCGCGAGTATTCTTCCAACCCCTTTTTGAGCAAAGTGACAATGGTAGATTTCCCGCCGCTGACAGGTCCCATCAACAGCAGAATCCGTTTGCGCACATCCAAGCGGCGCGCGGCCGAGTGGAAATATTCTTCGACGAGGCGTTCAATGGCACGCTCCAGTCCGAATAATTCCTTGCTGAAGAAAAGGTATTTTTTATTCCCTTGCGAGTCGGTTTCAATACCGGCTTTGGCGATCATGTTATAAACGCGGGAATGCGCGGTTTGAGCTACTCGGGGATTTTTCTTTATGATATCCAGGTACTCGGCGAAGGTTCCTTCCCATTGAAGTTCTTTCTCACGGTTTCGATACTCGGCAATGCGCTTGAGAATATCCATGGAAAGCCTCCTCTCCTTCGGTCAAGCGACCAAACAAGGTGTTTGATTTTTCTGAATAAAAATCTGAAAAGATTTTCAATTTCATAGAGAATGAATGATAGAGAGTGAACGAGTAGATTTATAGCATATATATGCTACAGATCGAAAGTTGTTACTTCTATTTTATCAAAAAATAAAGGAAAAAGATAGAAAAACCTTGGTGCAAAAACCAAGGTTTTTCCACACTCACTCATGGTTATCTCACCTTCAATGCCTCCGCGGCAAACAACTCTTTGCCCTCGCGAATCGCTGACAACAGCTCGGCGGCGGTTCCTTCCATATCAAAAGGGTAAACAGGCTGGCCACGGTCAATGCGGTGTTGCTGTAGATAAAAGGTTTTCATACCCACCGTGGAAGCGACCATATCCTCTTGCATATCATTGCCGATCATGACGCATTCTTCCGGTTTTACACCCAAGCCATCAGCTACTTCCAGATAATAACAGGGCTGTGGTTTGCAAAAGTGCATCTCTTCATACACTGTCACAAGCGAAAACGGCAAATCATCCACCCCAGCCCAGCGCATCCGTTCCCAAATTGCTTCTTTGGGGAAAACCGGGTTAGTAGCCACAGCCACTTTGTATCCTCGCTCCAACGCGGCCTGCACCACTTCGCGCATGAGCGGTTCCCGGCCAACATGGGTTTGTAGTTTCGGGAATTCCTCACGGTAAAACCGGTCAAACACAGGCCAAATCTCTTCTTTGCTCACCTTGGACACTTCCAGAAAAGTCCGCTCGAAGACTTGCTCATTGGTCAGTTGTTCATCGGTGTTTTTAATCATTTCTTCTGTGGCGTGCCAAATCATTTTCACCAACTTGTCCGGTGGAATGACATGGGCTACTTGCGGAGCCAAGGCACCCAAATACACGTTCACAAACGCTTCCGTATCCATGGGAAGCAGTGTTCCATCCAGATCGAATAAGCACGCTTTAATCATGCCTGTTCCCCTTCTCTCTACATTTATACTGATCGGTCAATTAAAGCCGCACCCCTCCCCAGAAGGGGCGGCGACGCTCTTATACAAGACCCGGGAAGCCGATTTGACGCATTGCTTCATACACAACAATGGCAGCGGAGTTCGACAAGTTCAGTGAACGGGTCTGCGGCTTCATCGGAATCCGAATCAACGTCTCCGCATGGGCGGACAAGATGTCCGGGGCTAGTCCTTTCGTCTCTTTGCCAAACACAAAGAAATCCCCTGGTTGGTACTGATGTTCAGTATACGTTTTTTTCGCCTTGGTCGTTGCGCAAAAAAAACGCCCGTCCGGGTATTTTTCTTTCAATTGGGCAAATGAATCATGATGTTGGATATTTAAGTCATGCCAATAATCCAACCCAGCCCGCTTCAGTTTGGCATCATCAATCTTAAAGCCCAATGGGTGCACCAAATGCAGTTGCACCCCTGTCACGGAACAGGTCCGGGCGATATTTCCTGTGTTTTGTGGAATTTCCGGTTCTACCAGCACAATATGAAACGGCACAGCGACATCCCTTCCATCTATCTATGACTCGATCACGTTCCTATTTTACCGCAACCTATTCAATATGTAAAAAAGCGTAGCGCGTCTGCGGGGTCCATGCATGAGAGGCTTTGTAATCCCATGGGAAATGCCGCCTGCTGATGGTGCGGGCGTTGACCAACGGACTACCGTCCTCGGCAAACGCGGTGATGATGGTGTTGTGATTCCACCGGCCATCTCCTTCCCAGTCATAACAAATCACGTCCCCCAATTGCAACTGGCCGACATCCCCTACCTCCCGCGTTCTCCCCGTCGGTCCGCCACGCTTCAAGAAGAGACACAACGAATGGGCCACCGCCCACGAGTGACTCCAACTCGCCTGTCCGTTCCGCCCCCGCCGATACCACCAACCGCGGGCCATGGGTAACCCTCCGGCTCGCAGGCATTGTGACACGAAATTGGTGCAATCGTCCGCAAACGCCTTGTAGTAAGGGTTGGGCCGACTCCAAAACGTTTCTGCATACTCCACCGCGCGTGACCGATCATAAGCCATGTTCCCACTCCTCCCATCTTTACTAAACCCTTATGAGAAGGAGTGCGCATCTATTACAAAAAGAAAAAGCAGCCTACGCTGCTCCACTTCAGTCCCTTTCATTCGGCTTAAGCCAGCCTTCTAAAGTAAGCAAATATTCCTTGATATGGAGTCCACCACCATACCCTACCAGTGACCCATTGGAACCGATCACCCGATGGCAAGGTATCACGATGGAAACGGGATTTTTATTGTTAGCCCCACCCACCGCGCGCACCGCCTTGGGAGCGCCAATGCCCTGGGCCACCTCTTTATAACTGCGAACTTCCCCATAAGGAATGGTGCGCAAATAACGCCAGACCAACTTTTGAAATGGTGTTCCGTATAAATCAATCGGCAGGTCGAACTCGCGCCGTTCTTGTCTGAAATATTACTCCAACTGGATGATGTACGGTTGCAACTCGTTATCGTTCCGTTCCAATCTCGGATTAGGAAACCAATTGTTCAACCACATCTGCAAGCCTCTTGTTGGCGAGTTTTTGCGGCTGAACATGATATGACACAAACCGTGGTGACTGGCTACCAAGGTTAGCGGCCCGATCGGACTGTCAATTTGACTCCAGACTATGCTCTGTGACCCAGGGGTCATCAAAGGAACCCTCCCTATTTGCAAGTCTTTGTTATTTTACAATGAAATTATGGCTTTCGCGAGACAAAATCCCACTGCAATCTACTGATTCTAATTAAATTAGACGTTACCAATGCATAGGAAGTTTCATTTTTTTCAAAACATGAACAGTCAAGCTCCTTCCCTCTCCTCCCATCTATCTTACCTCTTTTCACCCCGGATTGGCACATGAATTCCTTAACGGAAGAAATTCTCATCCATACTGCTGGTACGTAAGAACTAATGAGGCAACTTGTCATTCCAGATTCTGACTTATCAAATGTTCATTCCGTCGCAAGGAACCCATTTTCTATGGTTATCTGAATTTTTTGCCGTTTATCAACTCCTTGCTCTTCCAATCAGCCTCGTTGTGCTGTGCGTATTCCCCCACTAATCCACTATAATGAAAGAAAATGTTTCCCTCACATCAAGAGAACCGCATCCCGCCGCACAGGAAACCTTCTCTCACACGGTTGATGAGACCATTACTGGAAAAAAGGTGATCGCATGTCAAATAAGGCCTTTTTTACATTTGACCGGCAAAGCTTTCAACAGTGGGTGCCTGTATATACGGCATCCTCCCATTTGCCATCCGCTCCGCTCTCGCTGCTGGTTTCTGATGAAGAAATGGCCGAGGTGTATCTTCCTCTCTCCCAATTGTTGTATCTCCAACTCTCGCAAACGAGATCATCGCAACATATGTGGGAGAACTTTTTCCAGCGCCCTTGGCCCAACATCCCTTATCTGATCGGCATCACGGGCAGCAGTGCTTCGGGCAAAAGCTCCTTCGCCCAAGTGTTGAAAGAGTTGTTCCACCGTTTTCCCGAAAAACCCCGTGTGGAGATTGTTTCGACGGACAGCTTTTTATTGCCCAACCGCATCTTGCATGAGCGGGGCATATTGGAGAAGAAAGGATTTCCTGAAAGTTACGACTGGAAGCGGTTCCTCCAATTCATGTTGGATATAAAGACCGGCGCAGATAAAGTGGAAATTCCCGTCTATTCGCACCTTTTGTATGATCTTGTTCCCGATCAGTCGCAATCCATTGCTGCACCAGACATTTTGCTGATTGAAGGCGTTAACTTGCTTCATCCGCAAACAACCTTGTCCGCTACGCCGATCCAAAGCTTGTTTGATTTGCTCATCTATCTTGACGCAGAGCCGGAGCACTTGTTTCACTGGTTTATGAAACGGTTTCAAGAGTTTCGGAATCTGGCGCGCAATGCGCCACAATCATATTATTACGATTTGGCCCAGTTGCCTGATGAAGAAGCCCTGTCTATTGCCGAGCAAGCTTGGCAGGAGATTAATCTGCCCAACTTGCAAACCTACATCTATCCCCAGCGCCATCGGGCCAAACTCATCATAAAAAAAGGTGCCAACCATCAAGTGGAAAAAATCTATTGGCGGACGTGGTGAAAAAGCCTCCGTCTGCCAGATGAACCGGCAACAGATGCTATCTACACAACAACCCCCCGCGGTCACATTGACGTCCCGGGGGGGGGGTTGTGTACTTTTATGCGTTTTGCGCCATGTCCAATGCCTTGCCGATCTCATGCAGGACCTCTTGGTCCCCTTCTTTTTCCTGGGCTTTTTGCAATGCTTCCAGCACTTCTTTTCCACCGATTTTCCCCAAAGCCCATGCGGCAGTGCCCCGAATCACCGGGCGAGGGTCTTCTGCCAATAGCCGCACCAGATCGGGAATCGCCGTTTGATCCTTGAAATGGGCCAACGCGATGATAGCATTGCGTTGAATCGGTTTTTTGCCACGCCAAGCCCCTGACATCCGTCCAAATCTCTCTTTAAACTCTCGATTGCTCATCTGGAGCAACGGCTTTAACAGCGGCTTCACTTTTTCGGGATCCGGCTGAAACGCAGTCTGATGGTCAAAGTGGCGTTTACGATTCTTCGGGCATACCGTTTGGCACGTGTCACACCCGTACAAACGATTGCCCAGCTTACTCCGATATTCCTCCGCCAGAAAACCCTTTGTTTGGGTCAGATAGGCGATGCAGGCCTGCGCATTCAACTGCCCTGCCTGCACAATTGCCCCAGTGGGGCAGGCATCGATGCAGATTGTGCAATCCCCACATTCATCTGTGGCCGGTGTGTCAGGTGGAATGTATACATCCGTAATCATTTCCCCCAGATACACCCATGAGCCGAACTCCTTCGTGATGATGGATGTATTCTTCCCGCTCCATCCAATACCAGCCCGCTCGGCAACCGCGCGATCTGACAAAGCTCCTGTATCCACCATCACTTGGGTTCGCGCATCAGGCACCAACTCTTGGAGATAAACGGACAGCAAGCTCAGCTTCTCCCGCAGAACATAATGGTAATCCTCGCCCCACGACGCGCGGCAGAAAATGCCTCGATACGCACCCGACTCCGAACGGGGTGGATTCTTCAGTTTGGAGGGGTAGGCCAGTGCGATGGCAATAATCGATTTAGCCTCGGGCAACGACAGTTCTGGTCTAACCCGTTTCTCGATGTCCGGCTCTTCAAATCCTGATGCATATCCCTTCTCCTGACTCTCTTTCAGCCGCTCCCGCAACGCGATAAATGGGTCAGCGGTGGTGAATCCGATTTTGTCGATGCCGATTTCTTTTGCTTTGCTGATGAGTTTCTGTTTCAAATCTGCACTGTTCACACGGTCCCCTCCTTTTCCTTAGATGTTGTTCCGCTTGGCGGCACCTGCCCCTTCCGTCGACAATTCGAGATGTTATTATACCATGGCGATCTCCCTGCGCTCTTGCCAGTTTCTCCCCTATCTCGGCACGGCCGCGCGGGCCAATTCATCACAGCGGTTGTTCAATTCGACATCGCTATGCCCTTTCACTTTGATAAACTCCACTTCATGCTCCTCGCACAAGGCCAGCAACTCCTGCCACAAATCCTTGTTTTCAACTGGCTTTTTGCCTGCGGTCATCCAACCGTTCTTGATCCATTTGACATACCATTTTTGCTGAAAACAATTCACGATATAAGCACTGTCTGAATGCAATTTGACCCGGCATGGTTCCTTCAGCAACTTGAGGGATTCAATGACGGCCATCAATTCCATCCGGTTGTTCGTCGTCTCCCGTTCCCCTCCGGAAATCTCCCGGCGGTGCTGACCATACAAGAGCACCGCCGCCCATCCGCCCGGCCCCGGATTGTGTGAGCAGGCACCGTCGGTATAGATGATCACTTCCTTCATCCTTTGTCCCCTCCTTTTACATGCAGAGAACGCAAGCGATTAATTGCTTGGGCGATCTCATACTTACGCGGCAAAGCCAGATCACCCGGATGCTTCCCTCGGAATGGCGAAAGCACATCCAATCCGTGTGCTTCCACCTCTTTCAAACCAGCTTCAATCAGCTGCCGCAAACTCGCTCGTCCATCTGCACGTTCGCCGATCCAACGCATCATCAGTGCAATCGCTCTGGTCTGGCTGGTATCCACCAATTGCTCACTGGCAGACAAGTCAACCGCCTGCGTACCGTAAAGAATGGCATGTCGGCCTTTCGCTTCCGCTTTTTCCCGCCCTTTGCGATCCGCTTCCAGCCCTTTGGCCAACGGTGAACGGGCAGTGATCTCCCCGAAAGTCGCACCGCCTTCCCGCACACGTCCGCTCTGTTGGTTGCCAGCAATCTCTTTCGCCTTAGCAGTCACATCTTGAGGCAGGTATTGATCCATCATGATCACAAGATCAGCCACATCAAAATAATCTCCTGATCCACCGATGACCAGCACGCTGGACACGCCTTTTTCTTCATACAGCTGACGCACTTTGTCGATGAATGGAGTAATTGGTTCTTTTCCTTTAGCTACCAAGGCCTGCATTCGGGCGTCGCGAATCATAAAGTTGGTGGCGCTGGTGTCCTCGTCTATCAGCAGGCAACGACAACCCATTTCCAAACTCTCCATGATGTTGGCAGCCTGCGAGGTGCTACCACTCGCATCCTCGGTGGAAAAACGTGTCGTATCTCGCATCAAAGGCAATTGATTGATGAAGGGTGAAATATTTACTCTCTCTACTCGGCGCCCGTCCTCTGCACGCACCTTGACCGTGTCGGGATCGGTCAGCACATATTCCCGTCCATCTCCTTCAATATGGTTGTAAACACCTCGTTCCATCGCTTGCAATAAGGTGCTTTTACCGTGATATCCTCCGCCGACGATCAAGGTGATTCCGCGGGGAATCGCCATCCCGCTGATGGATTCCCCATGTGGAACCGGCACGGTTTGTCGCAGGGACGGGGGAGCGGCAAACGGTATGACCTGCTCTCCGCGCAAGGGTCGGTCACTGATGCCGCTTTCGCGTGGCAAAATTGCCCCATCTGCCACAAACGCCACCCATCCCCGTTCGCGCATCGCTTGGCGAATCGCTTGCTGATTGTCCACCAAGCACATCCGCTGCTCGATGGCCCGCTGATCCGCTTCACTCAGGGTCGCCACTTGCTGGACACACTGAGGCAACACGGTACACAACATCTCAGCGGCAGCTTTGCCCATCACCGTCCGCCCCCGCGCCGGCAACCCGATGTGGAGGCGTGCTTCCAACCACTCCGGTGTAACGACGACTGCCGTACGCTGTAAAATCGCTTGCCCAGGACGATCAATGGCGATCAGGCCGCTTTTGCCTGTGCCTGAGATACGGGGTGCCGATCGGTCAAGCTGTCGCACCCATTTGCGGACAAACCAGTCTTCCAGGGCCGTCCTGCGGAAAGTGCTGGCCATCCAATCCGGTTTCCAAGAGATACGTGCACCGGGAATGCGCACGCGTATGCGGGACGGCGAGGCAAACGGATCTCCCTGCACATAGTCGACAAACAATTGGAAGTGGGGAAACCGATATTCTCCTGTTAAATCTTTATACGCTTTGTATCCTTTTCCATCGATGCGGGTCAGGATGCTCCGCAATCGTTCCATCGTCTGATCACCTGCTTCCTTTATTCTGCGTCTGGGGCATGCCTGGCAAACAAGCGGTGTAGTGGAAGGAAAAGCCTTTTTCTCAATGAGCGCCTCTGTCACGTGTGATCCTGCTTACCCATTCACCAGACACGTCTTCATCAACTGTTCATACCGGCCAACACTTCTTTGTATGCGTCCCGAATCTGCTGAAAATCCGCCCAGGCCTCCCGTTTGGCTTCCGGATTGCGCAACAGGTATGCCGGGTGAAACGTCGGCATGAACCGCACACCTTTCTTCTCCACCCATTGACCGCGGACACGGGTGATTCTCGCCTTAGGATCAATCAATGCCCGGGTGGGAGCCGAGCCCAATGTCACAATGATTTTGGGACGAATCACGAGAAATTGCCGCCGCAAAATGACGATGCAAGTGTTCATTTCATCCTCGGTCGGCGTCCGGTTGCCTGGCGGACGGCATTTCACAATATTGGTTATGTAAATCTGTTCCCGCGGGATTTCCGCCGCCGCTAACATCTTGTTCAACAACTGCCCGGCTTTCCCGACGAAGGGGCGCCCTTGGATATCCTCGTCCGCTCCCGGCCCTTCACCCACAATCATCAACGGGGAATGGGGGTTGCCTTCTCCAAGGACCACTTGTGTGCGCCGCTCATGCAATCTGCACATCGTGCAATGTTGCACCCGATGAAATAATTCATCCAATCCCATCTGCATCCTCTCTATCTCCTCTCTATTTGTCCCAAGTTTTTTCACTGGCGGCGGAACGTGTTGTCAAGACCTTTTCATTGTACGATGTGCGGCCGCCAATGGAAAGGGCGGCGAAGAGAGCTTCGGCATGATATACTTGGTTGGCAAGCTTCATCAAAAATGAATCATTTCTCAATTTCCGCTTGACCTTATACCCGTACACTGAAAGAGATAAAGGAGTGGATTGTGATGAGTTTGTTGCCTTATCCCTTGTTGGTATCTGATGTTGACGGCACTTTGCTTGGCACCGGCAATCGGATATCATCGGAAAACAAACGTAGCATCGCACGGTTTCGGGAGCACGGGGGCATCTTCACTCTGGCCACCGGTCGCACCTATATGGAAGCAAAACGCTTCATTGACGAATTAAGCCTGGAGGTTCCAGTCATTCTCTGCAACGGAGCACTGCTGTTTGATCCGGCAAGCGGACACTTGTCACCTGTATCCACATTGCCAGCCGACATGATCCGGCAGTTGGTAGCCAACGCCTTAGAACGCTTATCCTGTCCGATGGACTTGATCATCTATGGCATCGACGCCATCTATATCACCCAGCTACGTCCCGCTACGGAAGCCGCCTTAGCCGCTGAAAAAACGGAAGACCTGAACGTGGTGTCTCTGCCTTCGTTTAATGATCTCCCAGATGTCCCGTACCTCAAACTGGTTGTTATCGCTGATCCGCAGGAAATGCACCAAGTGATCACATGGTCGGACACGCTGACCGCCTTCCCAATCGACGCCACTCTGTCTTACGATAATTATTTTGAAATATTGCCGCGCGGTATGTCCAAGGGAGCGGCCGCCGCTAAGCTCATAGAGCAACTAGAGATGGAGCCGAAACAATTGGCCGCAATCGGCGACCACTGCAACGACTTGGACATGTTGAAATTGGCCGGTCTGGGGGCTGCAGTCGGCAATGCACATCCCGAAGTCTTAAAGCAGGCAGATGTGATCGTGGCTCGCCATGATGAACATGCTGTCTCCCATCTCATCGAACACCACTTATTGCCAACCGCATCGAAAAAAACGGCAAAATAAAAAAGGAGACCTTTAGACGGCCTCCTTTTTTGTGTGGTCGGGATGACAGGATTCGAACCTGCGACCCCCTGGTCCCAAACCAGGTGCTCTACCAAGCTGAGCCACATCCCGATGGATATATATTTCATCGCATCACGGCGTTAAACAAATAGAAAATGGTCGGGATGACAGGATTCGAACCTGCGACCCCCTGATCCCAAACCAGGTGCTCTACCAAGCTGAGCCACATCCCGATGGATATATATTTCATCGCATCACGGCGTTAAACAAAGAAAATGGTCGGGATGACAGGATTCGAACCTGCGACCCCCTGGTCCCAAACCAGGTGCTCTACCAAGCTGAGCCACATCCCGACAAACTTATTCACAGTCATGGTTTAAGCGACAAGATATAATTTAGCACGCATTGTAGATAAAGTCAACAACCTTACATACATTTTTTTATTGTTCTTATCCTTGGCGTGCGATCAAGTAAATCTGGCAAAAATAAAAAAACCAGAGAATCATCTCTAGTTTAAATATGGTGCCGAAGGTGGGACTCGAACCCACACTCCTTGAGGGAACACGATTTTGAGTCGTGCGCGTCTGCCAATTCCGCCACTTCGGCTCGTTTATGAAATTTCATTATGTCGTAGCGACATTTATAAATTTATCATGTGTCTAAGATAATGTCAACAGGTACTTTCAATTTTTTTTGCCCACATCATTTTTCCATAAAATCAGCAACCGCCGCAATATATTGCGGCGGTTTGCACTTATTTCATCCGATTGATGTTGGCCTCGATCTTGGAGAGTGGCAGAATAACCTGCACAAATTCCCCTTCTCCCACCACGGCCCGGTCGTGTTCGGCTTTCACTTGGCACACCACTTTGTTGTCAGTCCGCTCAATGACCGTCGCAGTGAAATCCACCCGTTTGCCGATGGGGGCGGGGGCGATGTGACGAATGTGAATGGTAGCCCCGATCCCTTCTTCTCCCTCTTCCAAAAACGGCAGAATCACTTTGCGGCCAGCCCACTCCATGTAGTACACCATATGCACCGTGGACAAAACCGGATGCACCATCTGCCCGGCGAAAGAGGCGGCCATCTCCTCAGTTACGACAATGGAGATGGTTTCTTGATGTCCTGGTTCCAGCCCCTGCTTCATGCTCTTCCTCCTATAGACCAAAAGGGTTGAGCGGTTTTGGCCCGACATAAGAGAGCACGCTTTTGGTTTCCATGTACAAGTCCAGCGATTCCAGCGCCAGCTCCCGGCCAAACCCGGATTGCTTATATCCGCCAAACGGCAAGCCTGGGAAAGTGGAGAAGGGATTGTTCACCATGATGACACCCGCCTTCAACTGTCCGGTCACCCGGTGGGCCAACGCGTGGTCGCGCGTCCAAACAGCTGCCGCCAATCCGTACACGGTGTCGTTGGCCAAACGAATCGCTTCTTGCTCATCTTTGAATTTGATTGCCACGACTACCGGTCCGAAGATTTCTTCTTGCGCAACTCGCATGTCATTGGTCACATCGCCAATCAAAGTAGGCAGATACCAATGCCCCCGCTCAAACTCTTTCCCCTCGGGCCGCTTACCGCCGCAAAGAACCCGTGCTCCTTCTGCTTCCGCCGCTTGCACATAGCTATGGATCGTATCCCATTGCGCTTGCGAAATCACTGCTCCCACGTGGGTCTCTTCGCTGAACGGATCACCCAGACGCAATTGTTTTGTTTTCTCAATGAACCGTTCGATAAACGCGTCATAAATATCCTCGTGAATCAACAGGCGGGACCGCGCCTCACAGGATTGTCCGGTGTTGTAATAGATCCCGAAGACAGCGCCGTTGACCGCTGCTTCCAGATCAGCATCAGCAAAGATGATGTTCGGCGATTTTCCTCCCAGCTCCAGCGTGACCCGTTTCAATGTTTCGGATGCTTTAGCCATGATGTCTTTACCCGTCGTCGTCTCCCCGGTAAACGCCACTTTGTCCACCCCGGGATGTTCCACCAGGTACGATCCCACATCCGAGCCGCTTCCCGTAATGACGTTGATCACCCCGTTAGGCACCCCTGCCTCATGGCAAATGTCGGCCAAAGCGAGCGCGGTCAAAGGCGTCAAACTCGCCGGTTTTAAAACGATTGTGCATCCTGCGGCCAGGGCGGGAGCCACTTTCCATGCTGCCATCATCAATGGATAGTTCCAAGGGATAATTTGCGCGCACACGCCGACCGGCTCTTTGACCGAATAATGGAAAAATCCGTTTGGCACCGGTTTGGTGTGACCTTGGATGGTGGAGACTGCCCCCGCGTAAAGCTCAAAGTCTTCAATCGCCTGCATCACTTGCCCTTTAGCCGCAGAGAGTGCTTTCCCCGTATTCAACACTTCTAACTCTACCAACTCTTTAAAACGGCTCCGCATGATGGAAGCAATCTTGTTCAAGATTTGCCCTCTGCGCGAAGCGGGCCAACGCGCCCATTTTCCTTGTGTCAAAGCCGCACGAGCCGCTTCCACGGCACGATCCACATCCGCACGGGTCGCTTTCGCCACTTCCGTAATCGCTTCTCCCGTGGCCGGATTGTAGACGGTGAACGTCTCGCCGGAGCTACCTGGTACAGCTTCCCCATTGATCAGCAAATCGTATTTTTCTTTTAAAAGAGCAACTTTCTCCATATGCATGTCACACGCTCCTTTGGTTGATAAGATGCTTCAAATGCGTTCAATCACCGTGGCGATCCCTTGTCCCACACCAATACACATGGTTGCCAAACCGTATCGCCCTTCTCGTCGTACCAACTCGTGTACCAATGTCGTCATGATTCGTGCTCCGCTGGCTCCAAGTGGATGTCCAAGTGCAATCGCGCCGCCATTGACATTCACTTTGTCCGGGTCCAACGCCAATGCTTGCATGCAAGCGAGGGCTTGGGCGGCAAATGCTTCATTCAGTTCAATCAAATCCAGATCGTCCACCGTAAGCCCTGCCCGCGCCAACACTTTGCGCACAGCAGGTACCGGTCCCAGCCCCATGGTCAGCGGATTGGTTCCAGCCACAGCAAATGCCACCACGCGGGCCAACGGACGACAACCCAAGCGAATGGCCGTTTCACGTTCCATCAGCAATAGTGCTGACGCTCCGTCATTGATACCTGCGGAATTGCCAGCAGTCACCGTACCGTTTGTCCGAAACACCGGCGGAAGCTGGCTCAGCTTGGCAAGAGTTGTCTGAGGCCGGGGGTGTTCATCCGCAGATACCCAGACGGTTTCCCCCTTTTCCTCTGCCACCGGCACAGGCACCAGCTCCGCCTGAAACGCGCCTCGCACGCGGGCTTGTTCAGCTCGCATTTGGCTTTGATAGGCAAATGCATCTTGCTCCTCACGGGTGATGCCGCATTTTTCGGCCACATTTTCCGCAGTTTCTCCCATGCTGATCGGTTCATAGCGTGCAGCTAACCGGGGATTAATGAACCGCCAACCCAAGGTGGTATCCACCAACGCCTGATCACCACGGGCCCATCCTTGCTCCGGCTTCATCATGACCAGCGGCGCCCTGGTCATACTCTCCACTCCCCCGGCAATCATCACATCGCCGCTCCCCATCTGGATTGCCGCCGCAGCTTGATTGATCGCTTCCAATCCCGAACCGCACAAGCGGTTTACCGTGACTCCTCCGATTTCTTCTGACAATCCGGCCAGCAATAACGCCATCCGAGCCACATTACGGTTGTCTTCCCCCGCTTGGTTGGCGCATCCAAACACGACATCTTCGATCTCTGCTTGATCCAGTTGCGGATTGCGCTCAACCAAAGCCCGGATGACATGAGCCGCCAGATCATCGGGGCGCACCCGACTCAAGCCCCCTCGATATCGGCCGATCGGGGTGCGCACGGCATCCACTATCACCACTTCGCGACGCCTCATCCCTCTGCTCCCTTCCGCACCGACTGCTCATCATAACAGTAAAACCCGCGGCCGCTGACCCGGCCCAGATACCCGGCGTAAACCATTTTGCGCAACAGCGGCGCCGGGCGGTAACGCTCTTCTCCCAGCTCCCTCTCCAATCCAGTCAATATGGCAACAATCTGGTCGATACCGATGCGGTCTGCCCATTCCAGTGGCCCGTACGGCCAATTGGTTCCTTTGCGCATCGCCAAGTCGATATCTTCTTTGTCAGCGATTTTTTCCGCCAGTGCAAAAGCCGCCTCATTTACCAATAGCGCCAAGGTGCGCGGAAACACCAACCCCGGCTCATCTCCCACTTCCTCTACCTCTTTCCCCCAGCCAGCAAGCACTTGCAGATGATCTGTCCAGCTGGCATCCTCTTCCGCTTGTAGGGGGCGGCACACTTCTACCACCGGCATGTCCGCGAACTGCACGGGTGAAAATCCCACCACCCGCTCGGGATGGGCCAACCAAGAGGCGATCTCGGTCGCCGTCCGGTGCAAGACAGAGGTAAAAATGGGCGTCCGCTCGGAGACCACGCACTCCGCACCGACCAGCCAATCGCGTTTGCCCCCATCACACCCGGTTTGCACATCAATCACTGCCAACACGTCACGGCCGTCCGCCTGCTCCGGCGAAATGCAAGCTACTCGCTGCGACGCGAGAAATGTTGCCAGCGGCTCCCGGAAAGGGCCATCCCCCAAAATCACCACCTTATCCGCCATACTCGTAATGCCCCTTTCCCGTCTTGCGTCCTAGCGCCTTTTGTTCCACCATTCGCTGTTGGTGATAATGCGGACGGAACCGCGCTTCATGAAAAGTCGCTTCATATACGGAAACAGACGCCGCCAAATTGACATCAATCCCGATCAAGTCTTGTAGGGCAAAGGGCCCCATCGGAAAGCCAGCTCCCTCCAAAATACGATCCACCTGCTCTTTGCGAGCTGACTGCTGGGCAACCAACTTGACCGCCTCGGTATGGTACGAACGGGCTACCCGGTTCACCAGAAAGCCGGGAGCATCTGCCACCCGCACTGGCACTTTGCCCAAACCGGACAACCATCCGTAGACTTGTTCAAGCACGTGGGGCGCTGTCTGCGCACCATGTACGACCTCGACCAAGGGCATGCGAGGCGCTGGATTGAAAAAGTGCATGCCCAACACCCGGCCAGGTCGCTTGGTGGCGCCAGCGATCGCAGTGATCGACAGCGAAGAGGTGTTGGAAGCAAGGACTGCGGTGGGGGACACAAGCTCATCCAACTGCGCGAACAGGGATTGCTTGGCTTCCAAGCGCTCCACGATCGCTTCAATCACCAGCTCGCATCTCGCCAGCTCATCAAGGCTCTCCACTGGTTGGATGCGCTCAAACATTCCCTCCGCTTCTTCGGCGGACAAACGACCTTTGGCTACCCGCGCCGCCAACCGCTCCTTCCATTGTTTGCGGGCGCGCTCCATCACCGCGGGCGACATGTCCCAGACCAACACCGGATAACCGGCCGCCGCCAGCACCTCCGCAATCCCCATCCCCATCGTACCGGCGCCAACCACTGCCGGCGTTGTCAGCCACGACCCGCTCACTCAGCTTCCGCCTCTTCCCCGATGATCATGGTGATCAGCTTTCCGGCGAAGGACATCACATCTTTGGCAGCCGCCTTGCCCTCAGGGGATTTCATTGCCGCTTGGAGAGCCTCCTCCGACTCAAAGTACATGTCTGCCTGCAAATAAAACGGCGACTCGGTTCCCATCGGAGTGCTTGAAAACTTGGTTACTTTCGTTTTGATCAATCCGGGCATTTTTTCGGTCAATGGCAGATGAACCTCAAAATAATGCTTATCAAACGCTTGCTTGTCTTCCGGTTGTTTGTACAGAGCGACCAATTTTACCATGCTGATCATCCTCCCAAACTGGATAGTTTAATAAACTCGCCATATGGACCTTTACCGCCGATCCAGAATGCGAACAGCCTTTCCTTCACTACGCGGCAATGATCCCGGCATCGTCACGCGCACACGGACAGAGACACCTAAATTTTCTTTCAGCGCCTCCTCCAACCGTTTGGTCAACGCGGAAAAATCGACAAGATTAAATGAAGATTCCAATACTTCCACTTCAACCGTCAACCGGTCCATCGATCCTTCTTTCTCTACAACAAGCTGATAATGAGGGCTTAATTCGGGCTGGGCCATCACGATGGGCTCAATCTCCATCGGAAACACATTGACTCCCCGGATGATCAACATGTCGTCGATCCGCCCTTTGACGCGGGACATCCGGCGGTGTGTCCGCCCGCAACGGCAGGGTTCGCTCGTGACACTAGCCAAATCCCCCGTCCGGTAACGAAGGACAGGAAGTGCTTCTTTGGTCAATGTGGTGAACACCAGCTCACCCACCTCGCCCTCCGTCAGAACTTCTTCGGTGTGCGGGTCAATCACTTCCACCAAGAAATGGTCTTCGGCGATGTGCAAGCCCTCTTTTGCCTGCCAGCACTCAATGGCCACTCCCGGCCCGACCACTTCTGACAAGCCATAAATGTCCACCGCATGAATGCCCCACAACGCCTCCAGTTCCTGCCGCATCTCTTCCGACCACGGCTCGGCACCGAAAATCCCCACTTTGACTGAGCTGTTGCGGGGATGTTTGCCCGCTTGTATCATCGCTTCGCCCAAACTCAAAATAAATGAGGGCGTTCCCGCGATCACTCGGGGGCTGAAATCTTCAATCAACGTCCACTGCCGCATGCGCCCGCCGCCAGAAACCGGCACCGTGACCATGCCCAACCGTTCGGCACCGGCATGCATTCCTAATCCTCCCGTAAACAAGCCATACCCATAAGCATTGTGAAATACATCTCCTGGCTGGCCTCCAGCCGTCACCAGCGCCCGCGCACACACTTCACTCCACAAGCGCAAATCGCGTTCAGTATAACCGACTACCGTCGGCTTCCCTTTCGTTCCCGATGAAGCGTGAAGGCGGCGCACGTCGGCGAGCGGCGTGGCGAACAAGCCAAACGGATATTGGTCACGCAAATCCGATTTGCGGGTAAACGGCAACCGCGTAAGCTCGGCCAAACCGCGAAATGACTCGGGGTCAATGCCTGCTTGTTGCAGCTTCGACCGATAAAATGGCACATGTGCATACACGCGACTTACCGTTTCCAACAAGCGCCGTTCCTGCAACTGGTTCAACTCCCGCCTCTCCATCGCCTCCACTGCGGGTTGGTACATGGCGCCAACTCCTTTGATCACACTTTTTTCATGCCTTCAAACGGTTGCCGGCAACGCGTGCAATAATAGATTGCGCGGCAGGCCGTCGGTCCGAATAAATTTTCTACTTGCCCCTTTTCCTCCCCGCAATATGGACAGGATGGCAGCTCATCCACCTGCGAACCAGGTGGTGCGATCCCAAACTCCTTCAGCTTCCGTGCGCCCTCCGCAGTAATGCGCTCACTCGTCCATGGGGGATCGAAAACAAAATCAACTTCTACTTCAACGGAAGCGTCCGGTTCAGACAATTGGCGAACCACTTGCTTGCGGATCAAGTCGAGCGCCGGGCATCCCACAAAGGTGGGCATCATCTCGACAAGTACCCGCCCCGGCTTCACCTCCACCCGCTTGACCATCCCCATCTCCACTACACTCACTGTGGGAATCTCCGGGTCTTTCACTTCTTGCAACCGTTTCCAATATTCCGCCTCCGTCACCATTTCCTTCACCACCTCGCTACGGGGTCAAGGCGGTACACTTCTGTCATCGTCTCCAGCAACTGGGCCAATGCGGGGTCATGTTGCCCCAGCCGTCCATCGCGCCCACTTATTGGAATCTCCCCCGGCCAGGGCAGACCCGCTTGGCTGAAAATGGCTTTCACCTGTTCTTCCCATCGTTTCTTGCATTCAGCGGAGCCAAATCCGATGATCCCAAACCGCAACAGCGTTTCCTCATCCGCATCTCCAAAGGAGAAGAGGTCATCCAGTTGCGGCCATAGGCGCACTGCCGCTTCCTCTAGGTATTGTCTCGCTTCACCGCCTGCTTTGCCCATGCGGACCACCCATGTCTTCATATGCAACAAATGGTATGCCTCTTCCCGCTGGATCTTCGCCACCCCGTGTCTGAGTGGCAGGTAACTGGTTTGGCGCATCGCTTCCAGTCGGATCCCATCAAAAATGTCGTAAAGGGTGTGGCGGAGAATGGAGTAAGCCCAATCTCCATTTTCCTGTTCCACCAGCTTGGCGTTGCGCCGTTCGTGGCTCTTCCTGGCAAAGGCCAGCCTGTCGGGATCAGGTTCACCCAATTCATGCAAGAGCTCAAAGTAGAAGGTGGCATGTCCCACTTCATCTTGCGCAATCGAACTAAATGCAACATCTCCTTCAATGTCAGGGCATAGTCCCAGCCACTCCGAGTCCCGATGACCCAATGTCAATTCATCGTCGGCCAACTGAGTGATCCATCGGATCAATGCCTGGTGATAAGTTGGATGCTCACGAGCCTGATGGGCGTCTTTGATGTCCATTCCTTCTCCCTCCTTCGCTCCGCCGCTCCACATAAGCCACGATCTCCTCCAATGTTAGCGCTTTCTCTTTAAACATGCGCCACAGCCGCCCGTTTTCGGTGTACCCGGACACTTCACGGTAACTCCGATCCAATTCGCGTCCCAACCACTCTCCATGTTCAGAAACAGCGGTGATCTGGTCCCGGGGAACCACCCACAGGCTGACCACTTTCTCTCGCCGCAAGAAGTTCTCCCGCGCCATCTGCGCTGCCACATCGGCGGAAGGGGCCAGCAAGTTGCCCACATGGACATGATGATCTAGATGCGTCCGCTGCACAAATACCTCAAAGACGCCATATTCCATTTTTTCAGTCATTTGATCCCACCTCACACCGCATGCATCAAAGCCCGGGAGCGAATCATCGCTTCACGCACCCAGAGTTGACCTTCGTGGGCGCGACGGCGCAACGCCATCCGCTCCTGCGACTTGGGACCCATACAGTTGCGCACAATCCGGCCAAATTTCTCCCAATCGGGCTCTGAATAGCGCCAGCACTTCTCTTCCTCGTCATAACGCAACTGCGGATCGGGCACCGTCAAGCCCAGCGACCAGATGCGCGGGACATACTTGTCCAAAAATTTTTGCCGCAACTCCTCATTCGTCTTAATGCGTATGCGGTAATGAAGCATACGCTCAGCCGCCGGGGTGACCTCTTTGGGGCCGAAAAAGAAAAGCAACGATTCCCACCAGTAATTAACGGCCTCTTGCAACATCTCCCGTTGCGCTTCTGTCCCCATGGCCAGCGCCAAAATGATGTTTTCCCCGTGTTGCATGTGAAAGCTCTCTTCAGCACAGATCCGCTTCAACACCCGGGCGTAAGGAGCATAGGAGGTTTCCAGGAGCGCTGCTTGGTTAATGATAGCGGCGCCGTCGACCAACCAACCGATTACACCCGCATCTGCCCAAGTACGAGCTTCCATGTGGAAGACATTGTGAAATTTCACCCGTTGCCTGTAAATATCGGAAATCAGCTCTTCACGCGTTTTGCCCCACGGGGCGCACAAATCCTCGGCGACGCGCAACAGCAACTGCCCATGGCCCATTTCATCTTGCACCTTGGCCATAATCGCCAGTTTGCGCCGCAAGCTGGGAGCCTTGGGAACCCACTCTTTCTCCGGATATGCGCCCATGATCTCACTTACTGCATGCATGTGGATCAATTTGACTAGAAGTTTGCGGTATTCATCCGGCATCCATTCGGTCGCCTCGATCTTCTCTCCACGTTCGATTCGCTCCATGAACGAACGGTAATCTTGTTCTTGCAAGTCTCTCCCTCCCATCCCTATCTCACAAATCCGTGTAGCATCAACGCTACAAACCGATCTGCGATTTCTTCGGCACTCAACCCGCCATCAGGGCGGTACCATTGGTAAATCCAGTTGCCCACCGATAAAATTAACAGACGGGCGAACTTCTCATCTTGCAATTGGAAGATCCCTTCTTGCACACCCTCCGCCAAAATGGCCGACCACATGCCTTCATATTGATCCCGCTTCTCCTGAATCTGCTTATACCGCTCACCCGTCAATGCCTTCCATTCATGGAAAAACACCGTGGCCGCTTCAAGATTGGCTTCCACCACTTGGATGTGCGCGCGAACGGCTTGCTTCAGCTTCTGCTTGGCCGTGACCCGGCTCTCCACGATCGGGGCCAATGATTGCAAGAAAGCATCCGCCCCCCGATTGGTAATCTCAAACAACAAATCTTCTTTGGTATTGATATGGGCATACAAGCTGCCCGCCAAAATTCCACAAGCTTCGGAAATATCACGAATCGTGGTGCCATGGTATCCTTTTTGGCTGAACAAGCGACAAGCGATGGCTAGGATTTCTTCTCGTCTCCCTTTTTTTGGCATAGCTAAATCCCTTCTTTAAAACAAGCGCTTGTTTGTTTTTATCGTAATAGAATATTCAGAGTTTTGTCAAGGTTTTATGAGAATTTAATCATAACTTTCCTACAAAACGGGTATTAATCTATTACAGCATTAACATACGCCAGCCGATCCCTTTCATCCACCGCTTGCCCGGCCGCTACCATCGACCTAGACAAGTTG
This sequence comes from Laceyella sacchari, assembly GCF_024927925.1. Lineage (NCBI taxonomy): Bacteria > Bacillati > Bacillota > Bacilli > Caryophanales > Thermoactinomycetaceae > Laceyella > Laceyella sacchari. The sequence continues at coordinate 629,218 of NZ_CP103866.1, read as the reverse complement.
TGACTTACCTACGTTTTAATGAATGATTTTCCCATCTATTCAAACCAGCTCTCTTGGCTGATTTTCAATCAAAAAGGGTGCACCCCACAACGGATTGACGTGAAAAACTACTCTTATTAATGTATAAAAATATTCGCATAAATTGGGTTATTTATGGTAATATGAATATACAACCCCATTTTTTTCAACGGTTTAACCCATCTTTTGGATGGAGAGATATGGATGGTGGAGTGCACCGAGTAGCCCCTTCCGCACCTGGGCTCATCGCCCTCCACAGATCGGTTTTTCGCTTATCGACACGGATGCAAACAAGATTGGCAGGCTTCCAACTTGACCAAATACAGAAAGGAGTGGCTTTCATGCATAGCCACAGGCCATTTGACACACCACTCCCTTCCAAAAATTGGCTTAATGAGTTAAAGCGAAATCCTTTAAGTTATCAGGTCTTAAATAGTAAGACGTTTATTAATAAAAAAATTAAACTTGCCGATTGGACATGCTTTCTTCATCACGACCATTATCTCAGCAAACATGAACTGATGCGCGTGGTGAAACAGCAACGCCGCCACACGCCGCGCACACGTATTTCCACCGCATCCATGGAATGGACCGTTCACATCGACAGCCATGCGTATGAACGTTGGACAGAGCGGATCAGTCCTTGCCCAAGTCTCTCCCTGCTGCGGATCAGATTGCAACAACTCCTGCATTTGGGCCGCATTACCTTGTCACCAAAAGGCTGGGGCTTCATCGATCAAGACATTTTGTTTGGTTATAAGATCATCGATGATAAATTGATCATCCAAACATTCCTCGGCCGCGTTTCCCTTGTTCCCGCCCTCAACAACTACAAAGCGGTTCGCCGCTTCATCTCAACCCAACACGACCGGCTCGATTTGACGATCGCGCCCCATGTCCTAAACCAACAACATCCGCCCTTGATCCCCAAAGAACGCGTACAATTCAGCGGCAACCGCAATCGCTATGTGCTGGAAGAATATGCGTTCACCTTGCCCAATGGGCGCTTAAGCACCCTCTTTCTACTGGAAACGATCAAAGAATACAATTCCAGCTTCCAACTCATCGACCCCACCAACCCCCACGGCCCCAAACTATTCCGCAGCGTATTATATTTCCTCCTTGAACAAGGCTATCAGGAATTCGTTTTAGAACATGTGCTCTATCATAAGCAAGAAGCATTTTTGACGGCGTTCAACAAACGCTTGGCAGAAGGGGAATTGAAACACATAGTATAAATAAAAGCGATGTCCCGCTGACGACATCGCTTTTTCCAGTGAAATTTTCTGTGTTGCCATGATCGGCGCGTTTGGTCTTCAATAGACCAAGTCGATAAATTCCTCTTTGGTGATGTCACCAAAATAATGCTTCACATCCACATCTGCCAACGCTTTCTCGATGGCATCCCGATCATACCGAATCCCTGCCAAGCGCTGTTCAATATCGGCCACATCCCCCACACCAAAGAAGTCCCCATAGATTTTGCACTGGCGGATAACGCCTTTTTCCCCGACATCGAGGCGGATGTCAATCGATCCGATCGGGAACCGCTTGCTGTGTTGGACGTTAAATTCCGGCGACTCGCCGAAATTCCAATCCCAATTCCGGTAGCGCTGTTCGGCAATTTTTTCAATTTCGGCCCAATCTGTAGCGGTCAGTTCAACCTGCGGGATCGGTTGCTTTCCAGCGAAGATGTGCGTCAATAGCACCTGCCGAAAATCCTGGATGGACATCGGTTCCGCCAAGTAATCCACCAGATTGGCAACCCGGCTCCGCACCGATTTGATCCCTTTGGATTCGATTTTTTCCTTCTTCACTTGCAGTGCTTTAACCACTTCTTCGATATTGACATTAAACATCAGCGTGCCATGGCTGAACATGCGCCCCCTCGTTGAAAATTGGGCGTTGCCGGACACTTTCTTCCCATCGACCAAAATATCATTCCGCCCGCTTAATTCGGCTTTGATGTTCAAACTCTCCAGCGCGGAGATGACCGGCTCTGTAAACTTGCGGAAATTAGCAAAGCTCTTGCCATCATCTTTGGTGATAAAGCTGAAGTTGAGATTGCCCAAATCATGGTACACCGCTCCACCACCGGATAACCGGCGCACCACATGAATGCCTTTCTCCCGCACATAATCGACATTGATTTCTTCCACTGTGTTTTGATGTTTGCCGATAATGATGGAAGGTTCATTGATATAAAACAGGAGATACGTCTCCTCTATATCCAAATGCTTGAGTGCATACTCTTCTATCGCCAAGTTGATCCGCGGATCGGTGATGTTCCGATTGTCGATGAATAACATGTTTCGTTCCTCCACTCTTGTTGCGTTCATTGTATAGGATAACCTTGGACACCCTCCGCTTACAAGGGAGCGGGGAAGATGTCGCTTCCTGGGTAATTCCTTCATGTCAACATCAGAAAAATCATGTAAAATGATTGCATATCATGTCGAGCTATGCTTTGTAAGTGGGTGAATCGAGTGTCAATCGAACAAGCGGAACTACTCTTGCAAAAATTCTACGGTTACGCTACCTTCCGTCCGGGACAACGCAAAATCATCCAAAGCATCTTGGCCGGGCATAACACGATGGGCATCATGCCGACTGGCGGGGGCAAATCCATCTGCTACCAAATTCCGGCGTTGATGTTTCCTGGGATCACCATCGTGATTTCCCCTTTGATCTCCTTGATGAAGGATCAAGTGGACGGCTTAAATCAACTAGGCATTTCCGCTACATACATCAACAGCACGCTACAACCCCATGAGATCGACCAGCGCATTGAAGCGCTTCGATCCGGCGAAGTCAAATTGCTCTACATTGCACCTGAGCGCTTGGAATCAGAGCGCTTCCAAGCCATTTTCGAGACATTGCCCATCTATTTGGTTACCATCGACGAAGCGCATTGTATCTCGACGTGGGGACATGACTTTCGCCCTAGCTATCGCTCCATGGCCGAACGCTTGCTGACATTGCCACGCAGGCCGTTGATCACCGCCTTGACTGCGACGGCCACGGTCGATGTGCGCGATGATATCGCCAATTTGTTGCAAATCTCGCCCAAGCATATTTTCTCGACTAAACTGGAACGGGACAATCTTTCGTTTTTTGTCTACCGCGACGGGCAAAAGCGTGAATTCATCAAGCAATATCTGCGCGATCACCCAGGGCAGACCGGTATCCTATATTGCTCCACGCGCAAAGAAGTAGATCAGTTGCATCGCTATTTGCAAGAGGAAGGCTTTCCTGTCGCCAAATATCATGCAGGCATGAGCGATCAGGAGCGCAATCGGGCCCAAGAAGCGTTTTCCTATGACCGGATTCAAACTATCATCGCTACCAATGCGTTTGGCATGGGGATCGACAAATCCAATGTCCGCTTCGTGATCCATTATAATCTGCCCCGCAATCTGGAATGTTACTATCAGGAAGCGGGACGGGCCGGAAGAGACGGCGACCGAAGCGAGTGCATCCTGCTGTTCTCACCGAAGGATATTGAAACGCAAAAATACCTGATCGACCATTCTGAGATGACTCCGGAGCGCAAAACACTGGAACTTAGTAAATTACGGTGCATGGTGGATTATTGCTTTACTGATGAGTGTTACCAGCAAGCATTTATCCGGTATTTTGGCAATAATCACCCCTACACTTGCGGCACCTGTGGCAATTGCCGCAAAAAGCTGGGTGAAGCGGAAGACCGCACCATTGATGCGCAAAAGATTTTCTCTTGCATCAAACGCATGAATGAACGCTTCGGCTTCACCGTGGTGTCCAAGGTGTTGCGCGGGTCCAAAAACAAGCGCATTCTCAGCTGGGGGTTGGATCGCCTCTCCACCTACGGCATCATGAAAGACCAAACCGAAAAAGAAATCATCCAGCTTTGCCACCAGTTGGTGAGCAACCATTACCTCACCCTGGATCTGTCACACCCCAGCGTGCCCGTTGCCAAGCTGACGCCCCTGGCGATCGACGTCTTAAAAGGTTCCCGGCGCGTATTGCTCCACCGCGAAGAAACGCGCACGCCGACGGTTGAGCTTAGCCGAGGTTCCCTGCTGTTTGAGGAACTGAAAGCACTTCGGAAATCGATTTCCGAGCGGGAACAATTGCCACCATACATCATTTTCCAAGACAGCACGCTCAAAGAGATGTGCCGCCGCTTGCCGATCACCGAACAGGAGATGCGAGCCATCCCCGGTGTGGGTGAGCTGAAATATGCCAAACACGGCCATGCTTTTCTGGCCTTGATTCAAAAATACGTGGACAAGCATGGACGCAGACGAACACCTTCTGCTCCCGAACAGCCGGAAAAAGAACAGAGCCACCTGCTCACCTACCGTTTATTCCAAGAAGGAAAAAAGATCGATGAGATCGCCAAACTGCGGCAACTGACACGGGGAACGATCGAAGACCATCTCATCCGCGCTGGCCTGGACGGTCATCCACTGGATTGGGACGCCTTCATCCCTGCCCGCTGGGAAGCACTGATTATGCGCAAAATCGACGAGCTGGGCGCACACAAACTCCGTCCGCTCAAAGACGCGTTGCCAGACGAGGTAGACTATATGGCTATCAAAGCTGCCATCTTAAAAAAAGAGCTGGCCGAACTGCAAACGCAGTGATCCATCCCACTTCACCCAACACGAAGGCGTGTTCTGACATCACTTCCCCAGAACACGCCTTAAATACACCAAAGCTAGCGTTATGACAGGCTGACTTTATCCTTGACCAGCACATAAACCTCCCCATGCTTCGTGATGACAATCCGATCCCGTTGCTCTCCACTGGCAGCGAGCAACCGCTCCAATGGCTCGTGCAAAGGCTCCTGCGACAACTTGATCGTATCCCAATGAATCGGCACCAACACATTGGCTCCCGTATCGAGAAACATCTGCCACGCCTGTTCGGGGGTGCAATGTGCCCATTGGTATTTGTCCGGACTGTATGCACCGATGGGCATGAAACACAGATCGATCTCCCCCCGCTCGCGTAGACGGTAAAAATCCGGGGTGTAGGCGGTGTCTCCCGGAAAGAAGATCCGCGTGTCCCGCTTTTCAATTAAATACCCGGTATACCCATAATCCACATTCCATGGATAACGATTTCCCCAATGCTTTACCGGCACCGCTTTAATGGTCAGGCCGCATTCGCCCAGCTGAACTTCCTCTTCCCCGCTCAATTCCACAATTCGCCGGCATGGCAAACCTTTTAACAGCTTGGACGTGTTTTTAGGCACGACCATCAACACATCAGGGTGCGCCAGCCGCTTTAACGTAGGGATATCAAAATGGTCAAAATGGGCGTGGGACAACAGAATCACATCTACTTGTCCCAAATCATCATAAGTGACTGCTGGTTCAACATGACGGCGAGGGCCGATCTGCCAATCGCCGATCCCCAGATGCTGTCCGACACGTCTGCCTAGCACCGGATCTGTGATTACTTTCACCCCGTATATATTCATCAGTACGGTCGAGTGACCGATCCAACCAACTGTCACTTCTTCCGCAGACCACTCGGCCGGCTTGATCAACCGGTCCGGCTTCACCAACCGCGTCCGCCGCTTGGCCCGGCGAACCGACAGCACCGCAACCAATGCCGCTATGAGTATAAACCACAGAAAAAGGCTCATGTTCCCATCCCCTGCTTTTTTATATTTTTTACCATAACCCATTTTGATTAACCCATTATGCATATAAAATGAAACATTCATATAAATAAGGCAAGTCTCCTGGATGATGTGTTTATCCACTTATTTATGTTAACCTAAACAGAGATGCATCTATTATCACAACAGAAAGAGTGTCATCCAATATGATCCGTTTATTTGTGAGTGACTTAGACAACACCTTATTCAATGACAAAAAAACTGTGAATCCGGAGGACAAAGAAGCCTTAATGGCACTTGCCGACGCTGGAGTGCAAGTCTGCCTCGCCTCCGGGCGCATGGATAAAGAATTGGTTAGTGTGATGAACGAACTGCAAGGCGAGTTCCACCGCATCAGCCAAAATGGCGCGTTCATCTATGACACGAATAATCAACGCCTGTATTCCGCACACTTCGACGGGGACACGGCCCGCGAGTTGTTCCGGATCGCCGAACCCTATCAGCTGGTTGGCTTCATTAGCCAAGAAGATGGCATGTTTGTGCCGCGCAAAAGTGCGTTGGTTCAACAGATCGAAACCCAGATGCGCATGCCGATTGAAGAACGGGTCGATGTGCTCGACTGCCTAGGCACCTCCATTTTCGCCAGCAAGCTATGCTACATCGGCGACATGGACGAAATCAAAAAGTTGGAAGCCACGGTGAAAGAACATTTTGCCGACAGGGTTGACTCCTTCATTTCCGACCGGCATTGCATTGATTTCATGCCTCCTGGCGTCTCCAAAGGGGTGGGTCTCAAACGGCTGATCGATCACTTAGGCATGAAGGAAGAGGAAGTAGCCTGCATCGGCGATTCCTATAATGACATCTCCATGCTCCGACTGACGAAGCACAGCTTTGCGATGGCGGTCGCCGATGCCGCAGTAAAACAGGAAGCGACCCATACCGTAGCCTCTGTAGCGGAAGCAGCCCGCTGGGTATTGGCGTACAACAGCCAAAGCTCAGCAAAATGAACCCCTTGCCTCATCGGTCTAAACATTCCTGTTGAAGAAAGGAGGGATTATGCGATGGAACTTCTGTTTTTGGGCACCGGCGCTGGCATCCCGTCCAAACAGCGAAATGTTTCATCCCTCGCTCTCATCATGCCGGAATACAAAGGAGACACTTGGCTGTTTGATTGCGGTGAGGCCACCCAGCATCAAATCCTTGAACATCCCGTCCGCTTAGGAAAGATAAGCCGGATTTTTATCACCCACCTTCATGGGGATCATATCTACGGGCTTCCCGGTGTATTGGGAAGCCGTAGTTTTCAAGGAGCCGAGACGCCATTAACCGTTTATGGCCCCAAAGGTTTGCGTTCCTTTATTGAAGTAGCGATGCAAACCAGTTGCACCTACTTGCGTTATCCCCTCGCCATTCATGAAGTGGAAGAAGGGGACACATTGAAGGAAGGCCCCTTTACAGTGACGGTGGGAAAATTGGATCACGGCATTCCCTGCTTCGGCTACCGATTGCAAGAAGAAGAGCAATCCGGGGCCTTGGATATTGAGAAACTGAAAGCCGAAGGCATCCCGTCTGGCCCTCACTATCAAGAGATTAAACAGGGGAAAACGGTAACTCTCCCCGATGGGCGCGTCATCAATGGACAAGATTATATCCATCCCCCCAAACCGGGGCGCATCTTGGCCATCCTCGGAGACACCCGACCCACTCCTTCGGCGGAAGTGTTGGCGCAACACGCGGATGTGTTGGTTCATGAGTCCACCTACGGGGCGGGTCAGGAAGAGTTGGCCACCGCCCACCATCACTCCACATGTGTCCAAGCGGCCACTGTGGCCAAAAATGCCAACGCCAAAGCGCTGATACTAACCCACATCAGTTCACGATTCATGGAAGAGGATCATGTGCAATTGTTGAAAGACGCGCAAACTGTCTTCACTGCCGTCCAGATTGCGCATGATGGGTTCCGGTATCAATTATGAGCGTTTCGTTATCAGGCCATTCATCAACTACCCGGCGAAAACAGGTGCCTATCGATGAGGCGCCTGTTTTTTACAGGAGAGGCTTTTTGTCTTAACCGCACACGTTTTGGTAAAATATATCAATAAGGCATCTATCACACAAAGGAGGAGAACGCCCCATGCGCCGCCATCCCTTCGGGGTATCCTTGTTTAGCCTGCTTCTGGCCTGCTTGATGCCGGTTCCCGTTCTCGCTGCTTACGCTCCTTTATCAGAAAAAGAAAGCAAGCCACTCCCTCCCGCCAAGCGAGTGAATGTCGCCCTCCCGACCAGCTGGGATTTCCCCCTCCCCACTAGCCCGATCTTACGTGCGGGCCCACCATCAGCAGCAGGAATGCGAAACGAACCGCTACAAGCGTTAGACACTGCTCTGAACCGGGCCATCGAACAAAACCATATGCCCGGTGCGGTGATGTTGGTCGCCCGCCGCGGCGTTATCGTCAAGCACCAAGCGTACGGCTATGCCGCCAAGTACCGAGATTCCTCACGAACCCCTCTCGCCCAACCCGTTCCCATGACCAAACATACCCTGTTTGACGTGGCTTCGATCAGTAAAATTTTCACCGCCATCGCCGTAATGAAACTCTATGAACAAGGCAAATTCGCACTCGATGATCCCGTAAGCCGCTACATTCCCGAATTTGCTGCAAACGGCAAAGCGACCGTCACCATCAAACAATTACTGACGCACACATCTGGATTCCGCCCCGGCCTTCCCTTATATCAGGTGGATGGCAACCGAAATGACCGCCTGCAAGAAGTGTTCCGTTGCCCGCTCGACCATGCTCCCGGAAGCACCTATGTGTACAGCGACCTTAACATGATCACGTTGGGCGCTCTGGTGGAACGCCTCACCGGCAAGCGGCTGGATCAATATGTGAAAGAAACGATCACAGGGCCCCTGGGAATGGTTGATACGATGTACAATCCACCCGCGTCTTACAAGCACCGCATCGCCGCCACCGAATACCAGTCCAATCCCGACCGTGGGCTGGTTTGGGGTCAAGTGCATGACGAAAACGCCGCTTCCTTGGATGGCGTGGCGGGCCATGCCGGTGTATTCTCTACTGCCACCGACTTGGCCAAGTTGGGCCATCTCTTCCTATTACGCGGCCGCTACGGCACCACTCGCATCTTGGATGAACAAACCGTGGCCTTAATGGAACACAACTTTAACACCGACTTCCCCGGTGATGACCACGGCCTCGGCTGGGAACTGAATCAGGGATGGTACATGGACGCCCTCGCCAGTCCCCATACCGTTGGCCATACTGGTTTTACTGGCACTTCCCTCGTCGTCAACCGAGAGCAGGCCACCATCGCCATTCTGCTAACCAATCGGGTACATCCCACCCGGCAAACGCCTTCACTCAACCCAGTTCGGAGGGAAGCGGCGCGGCTGGCCGCTGACGCCATTCCTGTCGTCATGCGGAGACCGGCTTGGTTCGCAGGATACGGCGATGGATTAAACCGCACAATGACAGCCAATCTGCCAGCCTTGGCCGCCAAAAAAACATTATCCTTCGCCACTTGGCATCATCTCGAAACCAATGCTGATTTTGGCATTGTCGAAACATCTGCGGACGGTAAGACTTGGCAACCCTTGCATTCGGTCACTGGCAGGAGTGCATGCTGGAATCGAGTAAGCTTGTCCCTGCCTGCCAACGCCCGCTACCTCCGCTTTCGCTATCAGACGGATGTCTCAATCAACGGGCGGGGGTGGTATGTTGACCAACCCACTGTCAAGCTAGAAAACGGCGAGATACGCCCCCTCAAAATGACAGGAATTGAATGGCAACGAAGAGAACATTAAACAAAGCCCCTTCTGCGACCGCAAGAAGGGGCCACTCCAGTTAGCCAATCTGCTTTTCCTGTGCGGGTAAGGAGGATTCGGAGGCTTCCGCGTGCCGGTATACGAGTGCCAGCAGCACAAAGGCTGCCAGAGAAGCGGAAATCAGGTAAAACAGGGCATGTCCTCCCCACCCTTTGATGAGCAGTCCACCCATATAGGGCCCTAGCATGCTCCCTAAGCTGAAATGAACGGAGGCGATCATATTCGCTGTAGGGAGGTATTGGGAAGGCAACAGATCGGTCACATAAGCCAGACCCAAAGAAAAAATGGAACCGATCAGCCCGCCGATGAGGGAGAATGCGACAAACAAAGCCCAAGCGTTGGGCATCAGATGAGGGATGAGGAACATACCTATGGCCCCCAACGCGCACACAGCCATAAGCAACCGTTTGCGGCCGATTTTATCGCCCAAGATGCCTAGCGGAATCTGGAAGACCAAACTTCCCCACACAAAGGCGGAAATCAACACGGAAATCCATCCTTTGGAAATGCCCTCACGCAGTCCAATCACTGGGAAGTTGCCCGCCAGCGACGCTTCCAAAAAACCGTACAACAATGCTGGACACAAAGCGACCAAGCCGATCCGGTACACCACGGCGACATGGTGTTTGGTCGCCTTCTCTTCCTTTCTTTCGCTGGTGACCTTCTCTTGGTCTTCTTTTAGTTGCATTGCCAAACCAATCGTAACGACCAAAAGCGCAAACATCGTCCACAAGGGGACATGTTCGCCTAGCGACAGCAAATTCAGACCCAACGGGCCGATCCCAAACCCCAACCCGTAGAAGAACCCGTATTGGGAAATACGCTTTCCTCGTTCATTCGGCAGTGCGGTTGAGGTAATCCACAATTGGGTAGCATAATGAAGAAAACTGTCACCAATCCCCACCGTGAACCGCAAAGCGCTCCACACCCAGATATTGGTGAATAAAGGGATCAATCCAACCGCCACGGTGGTGATGCTAAGGCCCAACAAGATCATCTTTTTGTAGCCGTAACGCCCAACCATCCATGCGCACAGCGGTGAGGCAATCATGATGCCCACGTACAGTGCGGCTGCGCTCAGTCCGTTCACATCCGCGCTGACGCCCCGCTCCTCCAAGAACGTCGTCAGCAAAGGAATCAGCAAGCCTTGTGTCGACCCGGTAATACATACGACAAAAACCAATATGTAAAACCGTTTCATTGACCATGTTTGACTCATATCAACATCAGCCACCTTTTCATCATCTCCGCAAAGGATTATAGTGCCTGACAGGAAAATTAGCAATACGAAATAAAATAAGACAGGAGGAACCCCATTGTTTACAACATTTTCAGCCAATGGCTTGTTCAGTGGTGTCTTTGGTTCAATCATCAAAGCGATAATCATCCTGGTCTTGGCCGGCATCGCCTACGCCGTCATTAAACAAGTGATCATTCGCGCCACCGTGTCCAGCAAACGCTTAAACAAGGGCACTCAGCAACGCATTCAAACCATCCAAAGCCTCTTGGTAAACATCGCTTCCTATGTGATTTTCTTCATCGCTTTGGTTTCCATCTTGCCTGAATTCGGCATCAATATTTCCGCTCTGCTCGCCAGTGCTGGCGTTTTGGGACTGGCCATCGGGTTCGGGGCCAAAGACTTGGTCAGCGACATCGTCACCGGTTTCTTCATGCTGATGGAAGACCAAGTGCATGTTGGGGAAGAGATTACGGTAAACGGTTTTAGCGGCACCGTGGAGCATGTGGGCTTGCGGACGCTCAAACTTCGTTCAGCCAACGGTGACCTTCATTTCTTGCTCAACCGTGACATCAAATCGCTCACCAACCATTCCCGTGGCGTGATGCAAGCCACCGTCGATCTCCCCTTGCCCGCAGACATCGATGTGGAGAAAATGATCGCATACTTGGAAGAGACGTGCCGCAAAATGAAACACCATATCCCAGCAATTGTTGAGGGGCCGACCGTGTTGGGAGTGGAAAACATCAACACGACCGAAACCGTGATTCGCGTCTATGCTCGCACGGAAAACGGAGAACAGGCGCGCGTGGAGCGGGAAATGCGCAAAGAACTGAAGATGGCGCTGGACCAAAGTGAATTCGCTAAAGTCAGCGCAACCTAGGCCGCACGCAAAAAAGGCATGAGCCGGCAAACATCTCCTCTTTTCTGCGCATATTGGCTATAATAAGACTATTACCAATTGTGTTACGGAAAGGAGAGGAGTGGAGTTTATGTATCATATGACCGTGTATAGTGAGAATGGGGAAGTATTGATTGACCAAGCCGTGGAAGCTACGACAGATGCCGCTGCCAAACAGGAAGCACACCGGCTCTTGCAAGAAAAAGGTTACGAAACAAAACCGCATCGCGTCTTCCACCGCACAGGTCGCCTTGTCATGTTTAAGCCGCACCAATTTGACACCAAAACAGGCAAAGCCACAAACTGATCCAATCCGTCCCAAATCCCCGCTTGCCGGGGATTTTTCCTTTGGCTGGAGCTAAACTGGGGCGCATCCGATGAATAGGCTAGTAGCTCCAAAACCATTGTCTCATCCGCTTCACTTGTGCATCAGCGCTCCTCAAGAAAAGGGGTTCCGCCGCTTCTTCCCCACCCACTGGCTTTGCCAGACACACTCTAGATTGCCGCTTTTACACACCCGTTTCCATACTCACTCCATAGGTCACAAAAACGTAAACAATTAGCAGAACATTCGGATTGTATATTTTTACCATATTCCCTATAATATTCATATCGTTCATTCATTCCCTACTCATCGTCTCCGCTCCCATGACCCAATTCCCTTAAAGGAGTGATTCATTCATGTTGCACAAGAAACAGCTGTTTGCGTTAGTTGCCTCCTTGTCATTCGTTTGCGCCATCGTCTTTTCATCCAGCAGCTCTGCCGTTTATGCGACGGTTACGGAACCCCCATCCCCCCACACCCCCGTTTCCAACAAAGGCGCCACCATTCAGCCCGTCCCATACGGCAAAGATACAGTCAAACAACGCGATGGGGCTTATACCAAAGGGCACAAGGGCACCCAAGAACGGCGCGATCTCACAGCCTCCCCATCTGAAACCAAACCAGACGGCGGCGCTGGTACCGAATCAATCATCGGCGCAGACAACCGCACCCGGGTCACCAACACAGCCGTCTACCCCTATAGCGCCATTGTACATATCGTCAGCGACATCGGTGGATGTACCGGTTGGATGATCGGTCCGGACACCGTGGCCACTGCCGGCCATTGCTTGTATGATCCCAACGAAGACAAATGGGCCTCCTTCGCTACCGTCTATCCGGGAAGAGACGGCGACTACCTTCCCTATGGCTCCGCCGATGGCGTAGAATTCTTCTCCGTGACCGGCTGGGTGCATGACGGCAACACCAACTATGATTATGGTGCGATCAAGCTGGACAAACGCATCGGCGACTCCACCGGTTGGTTTGGATACCGATACCAATCCGGCTCCATGAACGGAACGGCTGAAAACATCAGCGGCTATCCCGGCGACAAGCCATACGGAACCCAATGGCAACACGCCGATCGCATTCGCGACACACACAAACACAAGCTGTTATACGCCAACGACACCTATGGTGGCCAAAGCGGCTCTCCTGTTTACCAAAACAGCTATGCCCATTGCGGTGTCTGCTCCATCGCGATCCATACCAACGGTGTGTACGGCGGCTCCAGCTATAACCGCGGCACAAGAATCACAAAAGAAGTTTTCGAAAATTTGAATACCTGGAAAGCGCAATGACGTCTATAAGATAGGGTGGGAGTTTCCCCTCTATCTTTTTTTGTTAAAGGAGGATCATGATCATGAACCGGACACTCTTTTCCAGCTTCTTCCTCTCTCTGCTTTCAATCGGTATGTTGGTCAGCACTGGATGCAGCAATCTCAGCGGAGACGCGCCCAATCCCCAACCGGGGCAACGCATCACTGTCACGGGCACTGTCGTGGACACAGACGGACATCCTATCGCCCAAGTCCTTGTCATGCCTGAACCTGCCGACGACAAAAGCGGACCCATTCCCGAAATCGCCGTCTACACGGACGCGGAAGGCCGTTTCTCCTGGACGGTTCCTCCTGGCACATATGACTTTGTCTTTCGCAAGCCAGGATACGCTATTCACAAGGAGCGAGTACAAGCCATATCTAGCAAACAAGCCCCCCACCTGCGAGTGCAACTCAAACCAAATTGATCCGCAAGAATTCCCCGTTTTCCAGAGGCAGAAAACGGGGTAACTGCTTTGATCATGAGCAAAAACAGGATGTATCGTGTTTACATCTTAAGGAAACTCAGATAACGTTGAACATATTGCTCCACTCCGACAATGATTGACAGGCCACTCCATCTTGAAAGGAGATAAAAAATAATGATGCGCACAACCACGCCGCTCATCCTGCTCTTTTGCTGCCTGCTCAGCGCTTGCGGGGGAACCGCGGAAACGACCAACCCGCACTCATCTGCCATACCAGAGCAAGCCTCACACCCGAAGACACTGACCAACGTATCCGGGCAAGTCTTGGACCAGCTGGGCAACCCTCTCCCTGGTGTCATCGTCACCCCCATTCCCACCGGATCGCACCCTGTCGCCTTGCCGCGCATTGTGCGTTATACTGACGCCAATGGCAAATTCACCTGGCCGGTGCCACCCGGTACCTACGATTTTACCTTTCAGCGCAATGGATACTTAGGGCAACGCATCTCCGTCGACACCACCAAGACAAAGGCACAAATCACCGTGCGTCTGATGCCGTCCACATAACAAACAGCCCCCTTCACATGGGGGCCTTGTTGCACCGACGGTGTGCTTGAGTAATCCATTCGACCACATTGGCGTCAGAGGTTTTTCAAACCAAAGGAAATATAATAACCACGATTATTTATTTTCAGTCCTTTTTATCTGTTATGATATTCATCTTTGGACGTTCTCCAATATGAAAGAAAAGAGGTGTCCCATCAGAATACTTGCTTAACTCTTTTTGTAACCATTTCTCAGCCTGTTCAACGTACAAGCAGTGTTTTTCGTTTCATTGAAAACTTTTTTGAAAAAACGAAGCTCTTTCAGGAAACTGCTGCTCCGAAATGAGAAAAGCGCGATCTTCGACTTTGACTATATTGATTTTCTTTGATTCTTCATGCATTGTACACCCTGCCAAAACGAAAATAGAACAGAAAATGATGATCAAATTACGCATGAACTACTTCCACCTCCATTAAATACGACGAAAATAACAAAAAATGTTTCGGATTCAAAAAATTACGAGCTGTATGCACAGCCTGCCGGATATATGCACTTAGGGGAATAGTTCAACCGCTCCCAACAAGTAAGGAGACTTTTGGTTAGTTCCTGTCAGGAAGATAAATAGGTTGATCACCCCTTTTAGCATCGGTTCTGTTCGGATCTGCGTAATCGTGAGCGAACAACTTGGCGACATCAGGATCGATGGTAAATGAAGAGAGTGGTTGGAGCGCATGTCGAACGACAACGCCATTGGCCACCACATTTTCACTCTTTGGAAAGTTAATGCCGCGGCATAAAGCAATTAACTGCGTGACTCCAATCTTTCTGAAGTAATCTGCGGTGTGAGCTTTCATCAATTTCAATACTTCCCCAATGGTCGCTCCATGATGACTGTAGAATGGATTGGTGCTAGCACCTGTAAACCGGCTGACATCGGCTTGATCCAAAGCAAATGTGTCGCGAGCGGCCAATTGAATCGCCTCCGCCAGCATGCCTTTGGAAGACGTTTGAGCCCATTGGCAGATCAGCTTGCCAATCGCTTCCTTCGCCAAGCAATCCGGATATTGGATGTGAATGAAATAGTCCGCCAAATCCTTGGCCAACCTCTCCAAGCCGGAAAAAAGATCAGGGTTAGTGATTCGGGCAAATATTTCATCAACGATTCTTTTCTTAGTGACTTGAGCACTTTCTCTGGTGTTATTAGAGTCCAAAACCTGCTGGAAGCGAATCTCTTCATGATTCACCTTAGCCCATGTATCAGGTTCTGGGATCACAGTATCCACTTGCATAAAATCAGCGAGTGAGGCCATGTCAGAAGATGGTGGAATGGAATGGTTGTGTCAGGTGAGGAGTTGGTTGCCGGGTTAAAAGCTTAATGATGTCTTCATTTTAATAGTTAGTCACTATAATCGATAAATCATTTACGATAAGATCAGTCTTATTTCCGCTATGTGAATAGTCATCTCCGCACATCAAACAAACCCGATGACAAACTGGCATCGGGTTGATCGCTTGCTTATTTGTACAAAACGTCATCTCTTAAAGTCGCCACTTTATTTAATGCGGTGTCGATATCCGACTCAGCCACACCGAAGTGAGCGAGGGCATCATGCAAGTGCTTCACAATCGCGTCAAAATGCTCTGGTTGCAGGTTCATGCCTTCATGTGCTTTTGCCATGGACCGACCGCTGTATTGATTTGGACCGCCCAATGCGAAGCTGATAAATTTGGTCTGATGGCGGCGCTGTTTCTCCATGTCGGTGTTCTCAAAAAAATGGTTTACTGTATCATCTGCTAATACCAATTCATAAAAGTAGTCAACGACTTTGGCAATGGTTTCTTCTCCGCCAAGCTTTTCGTAGAGCGTGCTTGTTTGAGGCATAACCCTGTTCCCTCCACTTTTTTCTTTCTGTTGCAATTCCCTTTGTATTATGAACACACGACTTGGTTTTATACATAGAAAAAAGCGAAAGGGGCGTTTGCTTCATTTGGTCATAACCTGCAAAAATTCCTGCATGAATGCCTTCTTCTGCATGCTGATGGCGATCCGGTGTATGATTTTCCCAGGTTCACTAGGGGCAGGGATTTCTCTGAAATCGGCCACACTTGCTCCTCTGGCCACCGATGTGGCAGATTGCACGACTGCCACGGAACGATCAATAAAAGTAAACCAACCTTCGTTGACCACGGCGCTGACCGGCACCAAGTCATGCAAGGGGCCACCGCCAAACGAAGGGTTGGTATGTTTGTATGCCTGAAGATAGAAATTCAGCGCAGGTTTGATGATGATTTGCGCGCGGGTTTTCTTTCGGCGGTCGATCTGATCGACCATGCAGGGAGTGGCAACTGCAGCTTGGGTGACGTTGAGGGGAAAGATGCGGGCGCACTTCGGCCGGATACGGCGCAACACAATATTGGCCGCAACAGGGTCGTGCCAAAAGTTGGCTTCGGCGATCGGAGTGACGTTGCCTGGAACCAAAAACGCGCCTCCCATCATATAATAATGGTTTACTTGTTTCATCAGTTTCTCATGTTTGAGAAACATCTGTGCCAATGAAGTCAGCGGACCCAAATTCACAATGTGCACGTCTTCCTGATTGCGCCGAATCAATCCGAACAGCTCTTGGTCACTGTAAAGTGGCATGCGTTGCGGAGCGGGACGCAATGATCCCAAACCCGCCGGACCGTGGAAATCCGGGTAAAAGGCGGGCTGCAAACCGGCCAATGGTTGCATTGCCCCTGCAAAGACAGGAATATCTTGGCGGCCTGCCAATTTCAAAATATACTGGGTATTGCGGATAGCATATTTTCTGGGAGTATTTCCAAAGCTGGCGACAACCCCCAACACGCGGATGCGGGGATGCAAAAGAGCATAGATTAATGCGACTGCATCATCAATGCCGACATCGGCAAACAACAACACTTTTTTCTTATCCATATCCACCCTTCCTTTGATCAGCTGTGTTTATTTTCTTGTACGTCAAATACGCCAATGCTCATGGCAGTACCGAACGATTGAGTACTGATATGAATAACATATGACCGCCTATGCCTGTTTCACCCGTCAAATTTTCGGTTGTATGCGTCCGTTTCAGCGTTGCTTCCGTTCACGGCACTCATCTGTTTATCGACAATTCAGTCAACTGCTTGCCGGGAAAATGCAAAAGATGCAACCAACAATCTTTTAGAGCGTGTCTGATGAATAAGCCAGCGGCTCCAAAACCATTTTCTCATCCGCTTCACGCGTGGCGGAAGCGCTCCCCGAGAAAACCGCTTCTTCCCCATGCCAGACACACCCCAACAACTGCTCACTCAGCAATGAAAATTGCGGTCATAACTTAGCCCAAAAAAATTACCAATTCTGCCCTAATTAAAGGAAAAGTCTGTTTTCCATCGTTTAAGCGCTTTAATTCATCTTGAAATATCAGAAATCACTCTTCTTTTATTAGAAAAAACAGTGTAATCTATAGATTGATGGGATGAAAAATATGATCCAACCTATCATTTTTTTCACAAAGGAGGGATTTGCCATGAAGATGAAGTTCTCTTTTCTGTTTCGGAACCATGAAGAAACAAGAGATACTGACCGATACACCTTATTCTTACAAAACGACATCATTCCCAATATCTTAGAAGTCGAGGGAGTTTCTCACGTCGAGCTTTGCCATTTGGCCCCGTTTACCTTTGCAATGACACAGGATGGCGCCCAAACGGAGCCACAACATGTGCTGCAAATGGACATTTATTATGATAGTGTCATCGACTTCCAGCAAGCGATGAATTCTTTCAATAACGCTTATCTTGTGGATGAAATCGTGAAAGCGTCCGAATACACCGACTTGTACATTTCCTGCATTGTTGACTATACGCCGGAAAACGTTTAATGCCTGTAATTGAAAGCCACACCTTGGTTCCGCACTTATCTATTACAAATAGAACAATGGTCTGATCCATATCATATTGAGCAACCTTCGCAAACGGCAGCGAAGGTTGCTTCTTTTTGCGCTTTTCTCCTCATTTCCAATCCTACCCATTCATAGAATTTATTAATTGATTGCAATAAACAAATCCAAAAAATATTAATTTGAATTTATAATTATATGTATTTCTGGTCAAAAAATTAGCTCACTTGTGTTATGAAATAGTATAATTAAAATATTGAATACCCATACATAGAGGTGAACATTCACGTGAAGCCGAGTTCTATTGCTATTATCGGAATTGGAAGTCATTATCCAGGTGCATCCGATTTAAAAGAACTTTGGGAAAACATCCTATCCCGACGGCGGCAATTTCGAGAAATGCCTAAGCA
Organism: Laceyella sacchari; assembly: GCF_024927925.1. Taxonomy (NCBI): domain Bacteria; kingdom Bacillati; phylum Bacillota; class Bacilli; order Caryophanales; family Thermoactinomycetaceae; genus Laceyella; species Laceyella sacchari. The sequence goes on along the minus strand of NZ_CP103866.1, from coordinate 610,668 downwards.
ACGGTTGCCGCTCGATGAGTATTATGATCGACGAACTGACGCCCCTGACAAAACATACGGCCGTTTTGCCGCAGTGATTGACGGTTTTTCATTTGATTGGGCTCAGCGACGCATTCCTAAGGCCACTTATGAAGGTTCCGATATTGTACATTGGTTGGCGTTGGAGGTAGCCTCACAGGCATTGGCCGACGCAGGGTACACCCGGGACAAGATCCCTAAAGACAAAACAGGGGTCATCGTAGGCAACACCTTGACCGGCGAGTTCACCCGCGCCAACACCTTGCGGCTCCGCTGGCCGTATGTCCGCAAGACCCTTCGGGCTGCCGGCAAGTCCCAAGGTTTATCCGACGCGATGATTAAACAATTGGAACAACAGATGGAGAGCATCTATAAGTCAGCTTTCCCACCGGTTACGGAAGATACGCTGGCTGGCGGATTGTCCAACACCATCGCCGGACGAATATGCAACTATTATGATCTGCACGGCGGCGGCTATGTCGTTGACGGCGCATGCTCCTCTTCCTTGCTGGCTGTGGCCACGGCTGCCGGAAAATTGGCGAATGGCGAGCTGGATCTGGCATTGGCCGGTGGAGTGGACATCAGCCTTGACCCATTGGAAGTGGTAGGTTTCGCCAAAGCTGGCGCATTGACCAAAAACGATATGAATGTGTATGACCGTCAATCCAGCGGTTTTATTCCGGGTGAAGGCTGTGGCTTCATCATGATGAAACGGTTGGAAGACGCCAAGCGGGATGGCGATTATATTTACGCTGTCATCCAAGGATGGGGCATCTCTTCCGACGGCAAAGGCGGCATCACTGCCCCCAAAGCGGAAGGACAAGCCCTGGCTCTGCTTCGCGCATACGAAATGGCCGGTTATTCTCCGCATGAACTGGATTTCATAGAAGGACACGGTACCGGTACCGTCCTTGGCGACCGCATTGAATTGCAAGCCATCAACCAAGCACGAGCAGCATATGGAGAACCGCAGGCGCGCTCTTGTGGGGTCACCTCCTTCAAATCTTTGGTCGGCCACACCAAAGCAGCTGCCGGCATCGGCGGACTGATTAAAGCCGTTTTGTGCGTGAACCAACGCGTACTTGCACCAACTGCTGCTTGCCATGAACCAAATGACATTTTCCAAACCACTGCGCAGAGCATCTATCCGATCCTGCAAGGGGAAATTCGCGCGCCAGAAGAACGTCTTCGCGCCGGGGTTTCCGCGATGGGTTTTGGCGGCATCAATTGCCATGTCACATTGGAGTCGGCCGATTTGCCCAAGCCAGAGCTCAAACCGGAGCTTGACGAGAGAGCATTGCTCGTTTCCAACCAGGACACGGAGCTGTTTGTATTTGCCGCTGACAACAAAGAGGACTTGCTGGCTCAAATCAAGGAGACCCAACAGCTTGCGGCTGGCATCAGTATCGCAGAGTTGGCCGATTTGGCCCATCTGCTCGCTGAGCGGGTAAAGCCAAAAGCGAAGGTTCGGGCTGCACTCATCGCCGACCATCCTGACCGTTTAGCAGAAAAACTGGCCTTTGTGTCGGATAAGCTGGAACAGGCTTTCCCGGCAAAAGGGGAAGTATTCACTGATATGGATAAACAGGTCTGGATCAGCAATCAAGTAAGTCGGCACCGTGTCGGATTCTTGTTCCCAGGCCAGGGATCGCAAAAGTTGAACATGGCCCGACTGCTGGTCGAACGCTTCCCTTGGGCGCGGGAAATTGCCGAGCGGGCGTGGGAAGCCGCTCCAAAAGCACAGAAAAAAATGTTCCGTCCCCTTGATCGGGCACGAGATCGTGAGGAACTGAACACATGGTCCAAAGAACTAAGCCAGACAGAAGTGGCTCAACCAGCCATTTGCTTAGCATCTACGCTGTGGCGAACATTTTTGGAAAAGTTGGGCATTCAACCCCAATTCACCGCCGGACACAGCTTAGGCGAGCTGACAGCTTTACACACTGCGGGTGCTTATGATGAAGCGACACTGTTCCGTCTGGCGGCAGCCCGGGGCAAAGCGATGTCTGCTCCGGCGGAAGAGGCAGGAACGATGGCCAGCCTGCGTTGTAATCGGCAAGAAGCGGAGGCGTTGTTGGCTGATGTGCCGGGTTACGTGGTGATCGCCAACCTCAACAGCCCGTCGCAAACCGTAATATCCGGTGAAAAAGAAGCGGTCGCCGAAGTGGTAGCTCGGGCACAAGCACGCCAGATTCAAGCAATCCCACTGTCTGTGTCCAATGCTTTCCATTCCAAATTGGTCGAACAAGCCTCTCTCTCGTTGCGTAAACAAGCTCCGTTGCCTGCTGAGCCAGTGGCGTTGGCTGTTCCCTTCATTTCTGGCATTGACGGTGAGCGGATGGACACACTTGCAGACGGAAACGATTATTTCGCCCAGCAGATCGTGGAAAAAGTGAATTTTGTCTCCCTGCTTTCCACAGTAAAAAACCAATGCGATTTGCTGGTGGAAGTCGGTCCTGGACGGGTGCTGACGGGATTGGTGGCTGAGAGTTCCATCAACTTACCCTGCTTCCCTGTCGAATCAGCACCGGGCATGCTGCAAGATCTGCATCGCTTTTTGGCGGCGTATTTTACACACGGTGGAGACGTGCAATGGACATGGTTGTATGCAAATCGCCTGATCCGTCCGTTTGTACCAGCTGCTGAAAAAGCATTTATTGTAAATCCTTGTGAAAACCCGTTAACCATTCCCGAATCCCCATTCAGCGGGACGGCTACTGTATCTTTGCCGGAACCATCCGACCTGCCGCCAGGGGTGTGGGAAAGATATCTGGAAGAGCGAGGAGCCTTTTTGTACGATGTGATTCAAGCTGATCTCAAACATATGCGCCTGACGCCCTCTTCCGGGCAGCAAACCGGGCATGCGCCGACGCCGTCCATTGTTCGGCCGACGCCAACATCCACAGAGCCCACAGCGCCATCGACAAACGCCCCATCTGTCACTCAAGCGGCAATTCAGTTGGCCGCAAAACAAACGGGGTATCCGGCCGCATCGATCACGCTTAATCATCGGCTGTTGGATGATTTAAACCTGGATTCAATCAAATCGGCGGAATTCGTCTCTTCCTTGGCGCAACAGTTTGCGGTCGCTGACAAAATCGATCCCGGCGATTTCGCCAATGCCACCTTGGCTGAAGTGTGCCAAGCGCTGGAGATGCACATCGCTCCAGTCGCGAACCAAACCGGGCAACCGGACATATCTCAAACGTTGTTGCAGTTGGCCGCTCAACTGACTGGTTATCCGGCGGATTCGATTCGCATGGACATGCGTTTGTTGGATGATTTGAACCTGGATTCGATCAAATCGGCAGAGCTCGTCTCTTCCTTGGCGCAACAATTTGCAGTCGCTGACAAAATCGATCCCAGCGATTTCGCCAATGCCACCTTGGCAGAAGTATGCCATGCGCTGGAGATGCACATCGCTCCAGCCGCAAACCGAAACCGGCTGCCGAATGTTTCGGAAACCGTGTTGCAATTGGCCGCCCAACTGACTGGATATCCGGCTGATTCCATTCACATGAACATGCGCTTGCTGGATGATTTGAACTTGGATTCCATCAAGTCGGCGGAGCTCGTCTCTTCCCTGGCGCAACAATTTGCGGTGGCTGACAAATTGGATCCCAGCGATTTTGCCAATGCCACTTTGGCAGAAGTGTGCCAAGCACTGGAACCACATGTCGCGTCGAGTGGCCAAGTAATCGAAAAGATTGACGCCGCCCATTCTTTGTTGCGCTGGGCTGCCCAACTGACCGGTTATCCGGCTGATTCCATTGATATGGATATGCGCTTGTTGGATGATTTGAATTTGGACTCCATCAAATCGGCTGAATTAGTGAGCCATGTGGCCAAAGAAATGGGCGTAGAGGAAAAAGTAGACCCGAGCGATTTCGCTAACGCTACCTTGAGAGAGATCGAACAAGCTCTCACTCCGGCGCCAGTTCAGCAACCTGTTGTTGCCCCTGTACCGGCACCGGTTCAATCAGAGCATGGGGAACGCGCATGGGTGCGAAACTTTGTTATCAATTATGTCGAAGCACCGCGCCACAGCTCAGCTCCTCTCTCCTTCCCGGAGACGACACGCTTCTTGCTGGTCGCAGAACCGTCGGAGCAAGCCTGGGCGCAAGCACTGGTTGCGGAATTATCCAGCCACCAGATACCAGTAGAGCTGTCCACCTTGGCAGAATTGTCCGCACAAAAGCAAGCGCGGCAGGAAGAAATCAGCCATGCCGTGGTCATTTTGCCGCAAGCGGATGACAAAGAAGAATTGACGGAGATGGTCAAACGGTTGCAATGCGTGATCACCCCCGGCAACGGACTAAGTTACCGGACGTCGATCAGTTATATCCAATTTGGCGGTGGCCTGTTCGGAAGCGGCACCGAACCGATTCAGCTGGCTACCTGCACTGCTAACTCTTTTGCCGCCAGCCTTCACATGGAACGTCCAAACGCCGCCATTCGAGTGATTGACCTGAGCCCGGCGTTATCTCCTGTGAACATGGCGAAACCGATTTTGGAAGAAATCATGGCAACAGAAACGTTTGTATCCGTCGGTTATGACCAAAACGAAATCAGACGCGTTCCGCAATCTGTCGTTCAACAGCCTCAAACCTACCCTGCCCGCGCTATCTCCTGGACTGGTGAGGATGTGGTGCTGGTAACCGGTGGGGCCAAAGGAATTACGGCAGAATGTGCATTGGCAGTAGCCCGGACAACCGGCGTGAAGATGGCCTTGGTGGGCCGTTCCGGCGCAGACCATCCGGATGTGCGTCGAACCCTGGCGCGATTCCAAGAAGCAGGATTAATTTGCCGTTATTATGCGTGCGACATGGCCGATCAAGCCGCAGTCGAGTTGCTGATTAACCGCGTGCGCGAAGAACTGGGACAAGTGACGGGGGTCATCCATGGGGCTGCCTTAATGAAGCCGCGACGGGCTGAACAAATCACTTTGGCTGGATTCATGGAAGAGATCGGCCCCAAAGTGTTGGGCGCGTTTAACCTGGTGAAAGCACTCCAAGATCAACCGCCCAAGCTGTTTGTAGGCATCTCCTCCCTGGCGGGTGTCACCGGTATGGCCGGAAACACTTCCTATGGATTCTCCAACGAAGCGTTGCAATTGATTTTGCGCCGATTTGGCATGGAGCATCCAGAAACCGAAGTACTTTCCGTCGCTTTCAGCGTATGGGATGAAGTCGGTATGGGTGTACGGGCCGGTAGCATCGACTTCTTGGAGAAGAAGGGAACCTATGCCATTCCTGTCGCGGAAGGAGTGGGCCGGTTTGTCCATCTGTTCCTGCACGATCCAGCGGCGAAACAAGTAATTATCACAGCCAAGCTGGGCGGGTTGGACACTTGGCATCCTCGTCCTGTGCCAAGAGAGCGCTCCTACCGATACATCGGGGACATTCTTTACGATCATCCCGAAGTGGAGCTCATCACCCGTGTTCGCTTAACGTTGGAGCAAGACTCGTATGTAAAAGATCACGTGTACAACGGCACTTATCTGTTCCCTGCCGTATTTGGTCTGGAAGCGATGGCTCAAGCCGTCTCTTATGTCACTGGCATCGTTGATTTCAGCCATGCCCAAATCGAGGACATTCGCTTCTCCTTGCCGATCACGCTTGATCCGCACACTGGGGCGCTGATAGAAATCCGCGCGGAAGTATTGGAAGATGGTCGGGTTAAAACGGAAATTCGTACAGAGAAAAATGGGTTTACCAAACCTTACTTCACGGCGACGTTTGCGTTCCCGGCTGAGCGTGAGACGATCACGGAACCCATCACCTTCCCGGCACAAGCATTGCCCATCGATCCAAAAACCGATCTGTACGGACCACTCCTGTTCCAAGGTCCTTCCTTCCATCGGTTGGCGGATGTATACGAAGCATCGCACGATCCGGAGCAAAAAACCGGTCATTGCTTGTTCACCGCCCAAACTGGTGAAGGGGAATATGTGCTCGGTGATCCTTACTTCCACGATGCCTTGTTGCAATCTGCGCGAATCATCACACCGCAAGACTTGTGCTTGCCTGTGAAAATCGATTCCTTCCAACACCTGGGACAGGGTCTGGCCGGGTCGGGAATACGACGCGCGGTAACAAAGCTACAACAGCAAACAGATACTTCCTATACCTACATGGTAGATGTGTTGGATGAACACAACCGAGTCATCCAGCGCCTGAACGGCTACCAAGTACACTTGATGGAGCGCTTCCCAGAACTGCCGACGGCAAATGAGCTTTGCTCACCGGCATACATCGATGAACAGCGATTAGCGAAGGCGATTCAGTCGCATGCGCACACGCTGGAGGTGGATGTACCGGTCATCACGCTCACCCATTGTCCCGGCATTCATCAACAACCGCGCGAAATGCGCCATGAAAAGCTCCTGCCGTTGTATCAACGAGCAATCGCCTTGGCCGGTGGAGACGAAACATATCCGCTCACTTGGGATGAAAACGGCAAACCTCATGTGACAGGGCAAAACGGGTCAGCTGTCCGTTTCCATGTTTCGTTCTCCCATGACGACGAAATCTCCATCTGCACCGTCGGTCAAGGAGAGCAAGGTTGTGACATTCTTCCGATTGACGACAAACGGGGCGAAGAAGAATGGCATCGCCTGCTGACATCCAATCACCATCCGCTGTTACAAGCGTTGGTAGCACACGGTGATTCAGTCTCACTGGCTGGCAGCCGCATCTGGAGCGCCCGGGAGGCAGCCGAAAAGGCCAGCGGGGAAAAAGTGCGGCAATTTGAAATCGGACAGCGAGCCGACGGAGCAGTATTGCTGCGTGCGATCACAGACACCGCCGAGCTGACTGTCCTCACTTTGCCGGTCCAATTATCACTACCGGTGAAGCGGATGGTGGCCGTTGTCATCGTCTGTCAACGTGAGGAAAAAGACACCACACCATCCTTCGGTGAGTTTCATCCCGAACATGGCTTTGTCTATCGCTTCCCGCTCACATTCAAAGACGCGGCCACGTTGAGCCGGAAAGTGAGTCTCACCCGCTTCGCCGAATGGATGGGCAAAGTCAGGGAGTTATCCCTCTCTACTGTCCAAAGCCGGATTACGGAGCAGTTTGCCTCCGGTAAATGGGGCATGGTAACCAATTTCGCCCAAACAGAAATTGTTGGTGAGGCCTCATCCGATGATGTGATTGAAGTTCACTTACAAATCGATCATATCCAGGACAACCAATACATGGAGCTGGTGTACTACTGGTACAAAGTGTCTCCGAATGGAGCATTAGACCTGATCGCGACCAGCCGACAAGGGTTGACGTGGGTGGAAATCATCGGCCACGGCGTGGTTCGCCCTGCTCCGTTCCCTGACTACTACGCGCAATTCTTGCGGGAGAAATTGACGGTCATGGGGCACAACGGCCCGGTCACCCGCACAGAAACGCCTTTGTCCAAAGAGTTATTGGGGCCAGTGGTGTTCACCGCTCCGTCGGGTCCGGCTAATCGCTGGGTGTTGCAAACGGGCACCTTTGAAACTTGCTTGGAAGAGTCCAATCTTGTCGGCAATGTGTACTTCTCCAACTATACCGTGTGGCAAAACCGGGTGCGCGACCGCTTCTTCCACTCCCTGGCACCGGAATTGTTCCAAGGGACGGGAGAACATGGAGAGTGGGTGCCACTGAACAACAAAGTGCACCACTTGCGGGAAGCCATGCCGTTTGACACGATTGAAGTGCACATGTCCTTGGTCAAACGATATCAATCTGGATTAAGCCTGTTTTTTGAATACTACAGATTAGACGAAAACGGCCAAAGACATAAGCTGGCATACGGAGAGCAAGAAATTGCTTGGATGACGCGGGACGAACTGGGCAACCCGCAACCGGCTCCCATTCCCGAAGCATTTGATAAAGCCTTGTCGCAAAAACCGGTAGGGGTCCTGTCCTAACGGACATCCATCCTAAACAAGGGGTTGGCATCTGGCCAACCCCTTTTGTTGTTGTCCCTGGCAAGCTCGGCAATTCTGATGCATCATTCTTTTGACATCCGCCTAACCATGCCAGATAATTGAGAAGAAACATAAAAGCCGATGAGGAGGTGAATGCGGACGTGGTTTGAGTTCCACGAGATGATCCCAATGCTGGTATCCATCAGCGTCATCTTGACCCTTTTACTCGCGTTCAAACTGATCCGGGCTGGCCGGGACCAAATGGTGAAGCGAATCCTCTTTACCGCGCCGACGCCCCCACGCGAAACAATACGCAAACGGCAATGGCTGACGCGTAGCATAAAAAGAAGAGAAGGGCCTGAGGATGATGAGCACGTTCATCAGGCGCTTTGGCCCCATGCTACTCCTAGCCGCGGCGCTATTGTTGTTGGGCGGATGCCAAGCGCCTGGCACCCACGATCCGGGTTGGTTCGCGGGCCTCTTGGCCGGGCCTTTTACCGACTTGATCAAGATGGTGGCCGGGTTGTTTGGTGACAATTACGGCTTGTCCATCATCATGATCACCCTCTTGATCAGACTGGCGCTGTTGCCAATCATGCTGAAACAGCGTTGTTTTTATCGATTTTCATCTGATGACTGTTGGGTGTATTGTTGCTTATACTCCATCACCATTTGAAGAATCTCATCTGATTTTAGGCGACCCACGGCTTCCAAGGAGGCGATGAATCCGTTTCCTTTCGGATCACCGAACCGTAGTTTACCCAGCGGAAACCCAACAATGCCGTTCCCTGACAGACTACATCATACGAGATCTTACCTCATCGTATTCGTTATTTCATCAGTACTTGGGTGGACTCCTGATAGACATCTCATATCGGACCGTTTCGGTTTACTTAGGAACCAGTCTGAAGGAACTGTCACTGGGTTCACTTGGTAAGTTCGACTATCATCGGTTTATCGGAAATGACAACTTCCTTTTTCATGCTTGGTATTTGTATGATGTACTTTTTATCTGGTACTAACTGTTCTTTAATCTCCCCATTTTCATTGGTTAATCCTGCTTGAGGAATAGCACCTACACTCTCCCTTTCTTCTTCAGGAATAACCATTGTAATGCTGACTGCTATTCTAGAAACGGGCTTCCCTTCTTTATCCAGAACGCGAATAGTAACAGGACTTAACTTAGATTGCTGACTTTCTTCATGGGCACATCCAGCTAACATTAAGCAAACGAGGATACCGGCTAAGATACGCAATGTCGATCCCCTTTCTATAAAAACATATTTATTTTAATTTTATAAATATATATAATCTTTTTGTAACATGAATTTCTTACCTAATTGAACAACGGGAGGATACATTAGTGAAGAAGATTCTTTCCTTTTGTGGCGTCTTGTTGCTTACAGTCACATTTAGTATTTTAAATGTTATTCCTGTTCCCATATGATTGGGTATACTCTACAGACTTTTTTGTCCCATCCCAATGGATAGAATCCACTCCTCCCAGTTCGGATCGAGTTAATTATTCAGATGTTAAACATGATTGGGCGACTTTAGCGTGAGGAACATAAAAAACATATATTGCCTAATGAAGTAGTAAAAAGGCCTTAAGGGTAGTGGGAGTTTTTTTGCTACCCTTTTTTGGTTTCGGACATTACCCCACTTGCATCAATACTTGAACTTCTTCTAACTCCTGATGGTTGAGGGAGAGTATGGCTTTACATGCGATGGTCTGAATCTGATTCCTTATCTGATTGTTCAATATGGTTCCCTCCTTTCTAGCCCCACTGATTCCAGTAGGGCTAGTTTGATTTGGCCATGATGCAAACCTTGGTGATGGCTTCTGGTAGGGTAAAGCGTTTGGGATAGGGTGGGTCACATTCAAACCGTTCAAACCCCACGTGCCCGATCGTTGAAGGGTGGCCTTATACCCATCTGCCAAACTGGACAAGTGGAAGACCCAACCCTCTTTCCTCATGGTCTCAACGAGTAGAAAAGCGTCTTTAACATCCGTTGAGAAGTGAGGAATATAGACGGGTTCCCCATTCTTTACCCACCGGGTCATTTTGAAGGTGGTTTTCTTTTCATCCAAAAATACCCGGCGCAATTCGCTTTCCTCGTATCCCATGATGAGATAACCAACATACTCGTCTAATGCGCGAGAAGGAGGAAGCGCTAAGGCTTCCTCCCGGATAATTCTAGTTACCGTTACGGGTCTCATTGTCTCACCGCTTTGCTAGCGATGAACGAAAAGATGCGTCTCATACAACCCGAATTGCAAAAACTCCAGGAAAGGTACGGTGACAAGCCACACGAAGCGCAACAACAGGAAATGATGCAACTGTACAAAAAGCACGATTTCAATCCCGTGGCGGCATTTGGCTGTTTGCCTCTCCTAGTCCAATTGCCTATCCTGATGGGTTTTTACTATGCGATCATCGGCTCACCTGACATCGCTACACATTCCTTTCTTTGGTTCAACTTGGGACACAGCGATACAGTGATGCCGATCATTGCCATACTGGTCTCCTTATTAAACGTCAAGGTATCTGAGATCGGCTCAATGCCTCGTCAGCAAAAGTCGTTGACCATGCTGAGTTATCTCTCTCCCGTATTCATCGGGCTGATCTCCTTTAACGCCCCGGCGGTATTGCCTTTGTACTGGTCCGTGAGCGGGTTGTTTCCGATCTTTCAACACCTTCTTGCACAACGAATGTACAAAGCAAACAGCGCTACAACGGTTGTAAGCAAATGATTATTGCTAACACGCCCCCTCGACGCAGGGGGCTTCTTTGTTACCATCCTTTCATCAACATCAGCTAAACACAAATAACATTTGACAGAATGTAGAATGATTTATATAAACGAAATAGCTATCCTATCATCGACCATGACGAGGTGGAAAAAGTATTGAATTTGGATAATCATCTGTGCTTCACCATTTATGCCTGTTTTCGCGAGATCAGCCGATTGTACCGCCACATCCTCGATCCCTTGGGCATCACATATACTCAATATTTGGCGTTGTTGGTTTTATGGGAACAAGATGGAGTGACGCTGAAAGAACTGGGGCAGCGGTTGTACCTCGATTCCGGCACCTTAACCCCGCTCATGAAAAAGTTGGAGGCCATGGGATTGGTCACACGAAAACGTTCCACTGAAGATGAGCGGAAAGTGTTGATCCACCTGACCGATGCGGGGAGGAAACTCAAAGAAGACGCCTGCCGGATTCCAGAACAGCTCGTCCAACAAAACGAAATCTCTCCTGAAGAACTGTCCCAATTGATGCAGGAAGCACGACATTTATTCGACCGCTTGCAGAAAGTCACCCGGGGGTTACATCACGACTCCTGAGGCAGGTTCATTCGTATACCTTGGCGCACGATAGCATAAAGCTCCCGACTGCAACCCGATTTCCCCTCAACATACACAAGCGCGTCCGAGCATGCATCTGGGACGCGCTTGTGTGTTCATTTATTCACTTAGCGATTGGCTGCCCCTTTGGTTGGGGTTGCGTCTTGGGTTGCGGCCCAATCCCCACCATCCGGCGAGCGGTACCACGAGCGATCATAACCGGTGGAACTATAGTGGTACCGATCGATGATTGTCCCATTGGGTGCTTTCAACGTAACATCATCTCCACCGCTATTGTTGAAGTAGTTGTTTGTTTCCCATACAAAATAACCTTTGGCGGGAATGGACGTGCCACTCGGGATCACATACGGAGCTCCACCGCCGTCAACCACATCGTCAATCACATAACCGGACAGGTCGATTGTAGAAGAAGTGGGATTGTATATCTCCACAAACTCGTTGGTAAATGTGCTGGAAGGGGCAGGCAGCACTTCATTGATGACTAGGTTTCCCGCAGGTGCCCCTCCGTTGTTCGACTTGGTGTAACCCGCTGCTTTCGCGTCCGCTTCACTGAAGAAAAACACCCGCTTCTCAATGGGCACTTGCTTATAGTCGGCCGGCGCTACATACTTCTTCGTGCTGTAATCACCCACGAATTTGTCTTGAGGTTGCCCAGAGATCCGATCGCGGAATTCAAACGGCAGTTCCTTGATCGGGTTGGCGGTGCTCCACATCCCGCGCCCATTCTGCTTCGCTTCGAGATACGCGTTTTGGTATTCGCTGAAATGCAACAGGTTGGGCCAAATAAAATAAGTGACGGCATGTCCTTGTCGCACCATCTCTTTGTTCACGTCTAAGCTACCTTTGTAGAGATGGGCCAACAAGCGCCCATAAGCGTCTGTTTCTTCCACGTCCGTCTCCACTGTCACTTTGGTACCGCTGGGAAGGAGTTGGGCCAAGTAATTCTTGGCGTTGGTGCCCCAAGGTTCTTGGGACGCGCCTTGATAGTTGGTTTCCGGGGTATCGATGGACAACATGCGCACCTTATTCGTGCCCTTGATGGTCTCTTTCAAATAAACCGTATCCCCATCCACCACACGGTCCACTGTCGCAGTGTACGTGGCCGCCTTCGATGAGGGGGCAAAGACTGAAATACTCGCTCCAATAGCAATCGCAATGATACCGAAAAGCACGGGCAAGCGCTTGTTCATGATGTGAACCTCCTCTTAGAAGTTAAGCACTTACTTTTTCATTTATACCACAAATATATTTCGTTTTTTATAAATATTCTTTGCTGTTATTATACGTTTCTACTAATTTGACAAAAGCCCGCCCTTGGCATCACTTGTTGCCCTTCAAGCTGGTTTAGGCTAAGCCCGAGCACCCCCAATATCATATAAAGTGCCGACAACCTCCTCACTCCAAAAAGTAAGGCTGTCGACCCGGTTCAGAGTCAACAGCCTTTTTTCGATTTCTTCCACCTAAGGCAAATCTAATCAGTCAATCAAGCTTTTCAGATACGATTCCACCGTGGCATTCACCGTTGTGGTGTTGCCGATCAAGTAGAACACATCACGCTTGGTGATGCTTGGCACCGTCTTCTCCAGGTACGATTTCACCATGGGATCCAATTTGTCCCGGTAGGTGAGCAACATCGGAGAATAGATGCTAGCCGCCATCGGACTTCCGGAGATGGCATCTGGGAAATCCAGTCCGGTGGCAAAGACGATGTTGCTGGGGTCCATCAAGCCGTATTGTTCATCATAGAAGTAGTTGGCGATGTTCACACCCACTTCAAAACGGTTGGCTCCGCTGATGCGATCAACCACGCCGCCGAAGGACTGGAGTTTATTTTTCACTGTGTCGGACACGGTACTCGGTCCGCCGACAATGATGAAGTTTTTAATGCCGTTGGCTTTGATGTAAGTCTCGATAGAAGCCGGAATGGAGTTGGTCGACACTTCCAAGATCGGCAAAGGAATTTGGCCGGCCGGGCTGGATGCGGACAAGGCGTCAGGATAGTTCAACCCGCTGGCAATGATAGCTGTATCGGTTTCAAAACCATCTGCTTTGATCCGGGACGCGATGTTGGCGGAAACCACGAAGCGGTCTGCACCAGCGATTCGTTCCACAGTCATACCCATGTTTCTCAATGTGTTTTCCACTGCAGTGGACACCGACCCAGTTCCGCCCAAGATGATGGCGCGGGACGGTTGCAACCGTTTGATCTCCGCAGTAATTGGTGCAGGCAAGGCATTTGTGGTGGTAAGGAGCATCGGCGCAAAGTTCAACGCCGCCAGCGGCCCACCTGCCAAGGCATCCGTATACAAATCCCCACGCGCGAGCACAATCGTATCCGCACCATAAGGGAATGCCTCCTTGCTCACGTTAGCCGACACCGCATAGCGATCAGCACCGGCAATACGCTTCAACCCTGGAGCAGTCACCGTATGGCTTTGCACCACCATGTTGCCTGTCGCCGTGGTTGCCCCCAAATCCACCCCGTGGTAACCGGTGGAAACTGTAATTTGCTTGTTGAAGCTGGTGCTGTTGAACAAGATGTCATCCGAACCGTCTAGCGCATAAAAAGTGTTGCTGGCATTCGTAGCGCTTCCGCTCAGTGTCAAAGCCGTGGTATTCTTCGGCAAACGATGATCGATGTTTTTTGGGCTGGTCACATTCAGCGTTGGCAACTGGGTGTCCATCTCCATGGTGACACCGCTGACGCTCAAGCTGTAGCTAACCGGCGCATCGGACATGCTGAAGACTACAAAGTGGTAGGTGCCCGCCGTCAATGTATCTCCAGAGAAGTATTCATTGCCGGTCTCTTCGTTCACGACAACATATCCGTAATCATCCGATGCCGGCTCGGTGACGTTTAAGGTACCGCCTTTCGTCACCTGCATTTTGTAAGAGTGAAAATTGCTCGGCTTCAGGGTGTTAGCCACCGTGACTTGCGTTACGGCCGTCATGGCGCGCACGGTTTTCTGAGAGAAAGAACTCGTTTTTTTCTGTTTATACGTTTCTAGTTTATGAATGGTTTTGAGACGCAACGAATTTACCATTTCATCAGCCAAGTTCACCTTTTTGCTTGGCGCGGCATCAGTCAACGCCGGTTGCACAAGAAAGGAACCGATGACAGCTGTGGCTAGGACGCCTGTAAAAAACTTTTTCTTCAAGAGAAAATCCCCTTTCTAGTCAATCATCCACTGCATCCACTATATTCATTCGCATATTCTTTTCAATTTGGGACGCCTTTCACCAAAAATTTGTGACAAATTATAGCGGGAACGACACTGATGCAACACGCCGCTTTTCGCACCTTTCAGCTCTCTGGCCACTGAGCAATAATAGTTATTTAACGATAATAATTCTAATTTGATATTGACAATAATTATCACTGTTTGTTATCTTGATATTACACCGGTAAACAAGGAAGCATCGCCATGATGCAACAACAAGTGGAACTCCTGCACCATCATACCCACTAGGGTGTGAATGCCAAATCAAGTTAGAGAGAAGAAGCAACGGAAAACTCTTTTCTCGAGGAGCGACAGCCGCTGGCCTATTTATAGACACGGAAAATGGGCTTATTCGTTTTCAGATGACCACTGACGGGGATGTCGGTCGCAATACAGAAGAAGTGTTGCATGTCCTACAAGCGTTGCAATCAGGCGGGCCATGTGCGGCTAATGGGAAACCAAACAAAAAATGAGGAGGATGGCAAACATGCAAAGAAAAATAAATGTGACTGACCAAGTGAAAATCAAATTGGACAATGGAAAATTGGTATTTTCCCTCGGGAGCCATGTGATCGGCGAAATGCGTGTTTCAGATGAAGGGCTTGCGCTCTCGCCAACGTACCAACTGGAAAGCGGACAGCTGTATCAATTAACAGCCAAGCCAGCTACTTCCACCGCTGATTCATATGTCGAGCATTGTGATCTAGGCTGGTGCTAATCATCAGCAGCCCATGTCCAACAGGTCCGCCCGCGTGGCGGGCTTTTTTAGCTTTTATATGTAAAAAATATTTGACATCGAGTCGACGGGGCGGTACACTCAAAATGTAAAATATATTTTACATAATTGAAACAGAGGAAGCCTATGGAAAATCAAATCAAAGCTTTGAGAAAAATGCATGGCCTGTCGCAAGATGAGTTGGCCAAAGCATGCAATGTCTCACGCCAAACCATCAATGCGATTGAAAACAACAAGTATGACCCCAGCTTAGCCTTGGCGTTCCAATTGGCGGCTGTGCTGGGTGTGACTGTGGACCAATTATTCCAGTTCAAAAAAAGTTGACATCTTGGAGGGATAAGATGAAAAAGCGGTTATCACGTTCGCCCATTCTCATCACATTGGTAGGGTTGTTATGTCTGTTGGTCATCGGATTGAATACGGTTGAATATTTGCGTGGCGAACCGTTTGATCAAGGGGATGTCATGACGCTCGTCATGCTATTTGTGCTGGCGCTGCACCTGTTCACTTGGGGAACCGATTTCAAAATGGCAAACGATGAGATGGGGAAACAAATCACCCATCACAGCGCCACCATTAGTTACCATATTTCCGTTCTCGGTTTGTTTGTCTTTTGGATTGTCGATCGGATTGTGTTCTTACGAAAAGGGGATTTCGGCAACATCTCTTTGTTTGCGGCCTTATGTTTTGTACTGGTTCTACACCCTTTAGTCCAATTTTTTGTAGCGCGTAGATACAGATAATCCATATCTTCTTAACAACCAACCCCGCTTTCAACCGAAGGCGGGGTTGATCGCGTTGGCAAAACAGCGATGATGCTCAGGCACCATATACAAAAAGCCCCCTCTTTAAGAGAAGGGGGCTTTATCTTTTCATTTAAAACAACGCTAATTGATTGCTTTGCGGTAAACCTTCCAGACACCCCAAGCGATCAAGCACTTCCACCACGGTACTGGACAGGCGCGCCCGCTTTTGCAAGTCATCTTTTGAGAGGAACTCGCCCTCTTTGCGCGCTTCCACGATATTTTGTGCGGCGCTCTCACCCACACCCGAAATCGAAGCGAAAGGCGGCACAAGCTCACCATCGATCACCGTAAATTTCTCCGCTGGCGAACGATAAAGATCCACCGATTTGATCTTGACACCGCGCGCATACATTTCCTGCACCAATTCCAACACCGTCAAGAAAGCCTTCTCCTTCGCTGACGCTTGGAATCCTTTCTCATTGATCTCTTTGATCAAACGAGATACATGATTATATCCTTTGAGTACCTCTTCGATGTCAAAGTCTTTCGTTTTGGTGGAGAACAAAGCCGCATAAAACTCTGCTGGATAATACACCTTGTACCAACCGATCCGCACCGCCGCAGTCACATAAGCAGCAGCGTGGGCCCGCGGGAACATGTACTTGATCTTCTGGCAGGAACCGATATACCACTCCGGTACGTTGTTTTGCCGCATCAAGTCCGCCTCTTCCTCAGTCAAGCCTTTTCCTTTACGCACCTTCTCCATGATTTTGAAGGCCGCTTTGGCTGGCAAGCCCATGCGGATCAGATACAACATGATATCGTCGCGACAGCAGATTGCTTCTGACAGGGTACAAACACCCTCATTGATCAAATCCTGTACGTTTCCTTGCCATACGTCCGTTCCGTGTGACAGCCCGGAAATGCGCACCAGTTCACTAAAGCGTTTGGGTTTGGCATCTTTGAGAATCCCGCGGGCAAAGTAGGTACCAAACTCAGGAATGCCCAGGGTACCGTGTTCAATGCCATTGATGTCTTCGGGACTGATCCCCAAACTTTTGGTGCTACGGAACAGTTCGATCACCTTGGGATCACCGAGCGGCACTTTGGTCGGGTCGATGCCCGTCATTTCGTGCAGATAACGTTGAATCGTCGGCCCGGTATGGCCCAACAGGTCCAACTTTAAGATTTTCCCGCTGATCGCGTTGTAATCAAAGTGCGTCGTGATCGTGCCCGACTTCATATCATCGGCTGGATGCTGAATCGGGGTAAAGTCAAAGACTTCTTTATTTTGGGGCACAACCATCAGTCCCCCCGGATGCTGACCCGACGAACGTTTGACCCCAACGCATCCTTGCGCCAGCCGATCCAGCTCCGCTTGCCGCAAGGTGATCTCTTTTTGCTCCGCGTATTTTTTGGCGTACCCATATCCTGTTTTTTCTTGGACGGTGCCCACCGTCCCCGCGCGGTAAATATAAGCTTTGCCGAACAATTCCTCGGTGTATTGGTGAGCCCGAAGTTGATACTCGCCGTCAAAGTTGAGATCGATATCGGGCGCCTTGTCCCCTTCAAAGCCCAGGAAGGTTTCAAAGGGAATGTCGTGTCCGTCTTTCCACAGGTCCGTCCCGCACTTCGGACATTTCTTGTCAGGCAAATCAAATCCGCTCTCATAAGAGCCATCGGTGATAAACTCACTGTACTGGCAACTCTCGCAACGATAGTGCGGAGGCAACGGATTCACTTCAGAAATGAAGCTCAAGGCCGCGACCAATGAAGACCCAACCGATCCCCGCGAACCGACCAAAAACCCGTCTTGGAGCGATTTGTACACGATTTTTTGCGAAATCATGTACAACACGCTAAACCCGTGTTTAATAATCGAACCCAGCTCTCTCTCCAACCGGCTTTTGACGATTTCCGGCAACGGGTCTCCATACCATTTTTTAGCGGTGCTGTAACAAATCTCCGTTAATTCTTCTTCTGCCCCTTCCAGCTCAGGGGTAAATGTTTCATCCGGGAACGGCTTGATACCATCGTCGATCTGATCAGCGATCAACTGGGTGTTGGTGACCACCACTTCCTTCGCTTTCTCCGCCCCCAGATAGGAAAACTCCTCCAACATCTCATCGGTCGTCCGCAAATGCGCCTTTGGCAACGGTAATTGCGGCTTAGCACCGGTCTGGTTCATCGCGATGATCTCACGGAAGATGGCTTCATGCTCGTCCAAGTAATGGCTGTTGGATGTAGCAACAACAGGCTTGCCCAACCGTTCCCCGATTTCGACCAACAACCGATTGGCTTCACGGAGGCGCTCCGGGCTTTCCACCAACCCTTTCTCAACCAGATGCATGTTGTATTCGACAGGTTGGATTTCAAGGTAATCATAAAAGCGGGCAATTTCTTCAACCTCGCTGGGCGCCTTGTTAAGCGCCGCTTCATACAATTCCCCTCGCTCACAGCCGGAACCGATGATCAGCCCTTCCCGGTGTTTTATCAATTCGCTACGCGGAATGCGTGGCACCCGGTAGAAATACTTCAAATGCGACATCGAGATCAGTTTGTACAAATTTTTCATGCCTTCCTGGTTTTTCACCAACAAAATGGCATGAAATGGCCTCATCCGCGTATAATCGGTATCGTTGCGTTGTTCATTCAATTCAGCCAGATTGGTGATGCCTTTCTCTTTGGCCATGAGAAGCATCTTCCACAAGATATGCCCTGTGGCCTCCGCATCGTAGATGGCCCGGTGATGTTGCTCCAACTTCACTCCCAACTTATCAGCCAATGTGTTTAAGCGATGGTTACGCAAGGTTGGAAACAGAAAACGAGCCAACTCAAGCGTGTCCAAAACCGGGTTGGTGACCGGCTTTTCACCGATGCGTTTCACCGCTTCTTGCAAAAAGCCCATGTCAAAGCGAGCATTGTGAGCGACTAAAACACTGCCTTCGATAAAGGACAGAAAACGGGCAATCACATCATCAATCTCCGGGGCGTCTGTCAGCATATCATCCGTGATGTGGGTCAGCTCGATGATCTGTTGCGACAGTTTTCTGTGGGGATTGGCGAATTCGGAGAATGTGTCGATAATCTCCCCATTCTTTAACTTGACAGCAGCCAATTCGATGATGACATCATGCACCGCCGACAACCCTGTGGTCTCCACGTCAAACACCACATAGGTGTCGTCAGCGAGCACCCGGTCAGCCGCATTCATCACCATCGGCACCCCGTCGTCAACCACATTGGCTTCCAATCCGTACAACACTTTAACCCCATGTTTTTTGCTGGCGTCATAGGCGTCAGGAAACGCTTGCGCCCCACCGTGGTCGGTAACTGCCACCGCACGGTGTCCCCACTTCGCTACACGCTCAATCACTTTGCCAACGGCGGTGATGCCATCCATGGTGGACATGGAGGTGTGCAAGTGCAACTCCACCCGCTTTTCTTCAGCCGTATCCATCCGTTCAGGGACATGAACCTCCATCAGATCGCTAACCATCATGACCAACTCACGGGAAAACGTGTCAAACTGCACAGAACCGCGTACCTTCAGCCAGTCCCCGTCCTTGATCATGGCAATGATCTGTTCTTGCTCTTTTTCACGAGGAGAAGCGAAGAATTTGCAAGCGATGGAATTGGTGTAGTCGGTGATGTTAAACGTCAACAGCTTCCTTCCGCTCTTCAATTCCTTAACTTCCGCTTTGAACACTTTCCCTTTGATCGTCACTTTCCGCTCTTCTTCAGTAATGGAAGCGATCGAAACCGGTTCATCCTGGATCGCGTAACCGATCTTCTTCTCCAGCACAGGACTAGGTGCGTCAGGCTTTTCTCCCGATTTGGCCTTCTCCGCCCTTTCTTTCTGTTCAGCCAGCGCTTGCGCCACTAGCTGCCGCTCTTCTTGTTGCTTCTTCTCCTGAAAATAGGCGGCTGGCGAAACCTCTGACTCAGGCTTTTCACATACGAAACGCACCCGCAACTCCGCTCCAGTGATCCGCTGGTAACAACGGGCGATGTGCCGTTCCAATCCACGTTGCTCCGCCATTTGCAGTGTGGCCGGATTGGGGAAATCGATACGGATCACCCCATCATGAATCCGCCACTCTGTCTGTCCAAACCATGTGGAAGCGGCCGGGGCAACTCTTTCCTGAATCCACCGCTGGATAAAGCCCTTGTACATATTCAATACGGTGTCATGATCTATGTGATCATAGTCAAACAACACGTTGACTTGGATGTGTGGTTGAAAATGTTTTTTAATCCGAACTTGGAATTCCTGCCAGATCCCCGCATCAATCGGTTCTGGCAAGCGGATTCGGATTTTCCAGGCTTGTGCAGCCCGGTCGACCAGGACTTCAGTAATTGTTCCATCTTTGAATTGTTGGTCTAACCATTCTGTCGGCAATTGGACTTCCTTAAACAAATTCACTAACGCCTCTTGCCCCGTCATCCCCTCACCCCTGATCTTTTCGTTACAAAGACGAGTTTACCAAAAAGTTGAAGTCCCGACTATATCAAAAACCGCTCGTGGCAAATGAAAAAACAGGATATGAGGCAAAGATTTTCCGCCACCGTGAGTAAACTTGAAGGATGGGCTTACCACCAACCCATCCACACTCTCCATCTCTTGGCAAGCATCAATTCGACGATTGACTGCCCAAAGGTCATTTCCAAATGCGGGTAATCCTTAAATCCCTTCCAATCCCCGCCCCACGCAAAGCCCAGCGCTTTGGCTTCTTGCACGACTTCTTCCCAATCGGGCACCCCATTCCCATTGCCATCTTTCTCCACATCCCAACTTAGACGCTTCTGTTTGGGATCATATAACGCAAAATCCACTGCCAGTCCGTAATTGTGGTAGGACTCGCCCCCTTGAGCATAGGTCACTACCCTCCCCGGCTTTGTCCGGCCTTTGGCATAAAGTTGATCTTGTTTCGCAAATGAGCGGAACCCTTCTGTGATCTGGATGTAAATCCCTCGTTTCCTGCAATTCTCGATCAATTGCTCCTTGGCCTGGGCCACTTGGGGATGCAAACCAGCCACTGAGTACTGCGCCGTCAGCACCCGCCAACAAACGACCATCAAAATCACTCCGACTACGACCACCGCTGTGCCCAGCCAGATGCGCAAACTTCTCTTTTTCATTTGCGCCGCTCCCTCTCATTTTTTAAAAAATTGAATACATCTCGCATCCTTTTCCCAATTTTAACTGAGCCCAATCCCCCCAACAATCGCTTTCTATCAAAGGTCTCTAATGAAAAAACCAACACAATCGGAAACCCGCTGATGATTGCTACTTGTGACCTGCTAGTTTAATATATATTGTGTGAAATCTGAATTTTTATCAACTGGGGTGATTGCATGTATCCAGTGGGGGAATTTCTTAGAAGAAGAGCAAACTTTTCACCCAATCTTGAGGCATTGGTTTCCAATGAAACCCGCATCACCTACCGTGAATATAACCACCGTGTCAATCAAGTGGCCCACTACTTGTTGTCGGAAGGAGTGGAAAAAGGGGAGCGCATCGCTGTATTATGCGCGACTGACCACCCTTTTTGCACCCTGTTTTACGCGATTGCCAAAGTGGGGGCCATTCTCGTCCCAATCAACTATCGGTTAACGTCGACAGAAATCGATTGGATGGTGGAATCAAGCAAGCCCCGTTTCCTGTTCTATGACGAGGCGTTCTCCAACATCGTTGATTCACTGTCCACCGATATAGAAAAGAAAATCAAAGTCAGCATTGGCGATGAACTCGATCCTTCGTTTGGGCAAATTTTCACCTTTTATCCCGACACGGAACCTTACATAGAGATAGATATGGAAGAAACTTGTGTGATCACGTTTACTTCCGGCACAACCGGCAAACCGAAAGGGGTGTGTACCACTCACGCCAATCTGTACCACGCCACGATGGCCTCCATGTTGGCTACGCAACCTGCCTATGGCAACCGACAATTAGCCTCATCCCCATTGTTTCACATCAGCGGGGTGTGCACAATTTCAGCGGCACCGCTATTTGCCTCCACGCTGGTCTTCATCCCCCACATCCATCCGGCTTATATATTGGATATGGTGGAAAAAGAAAACATCAACACGCTGTTCGCAGCGCCATCCCTGCTTCACCTGATGTTGCCTCGCTTGCTAAAGTCCGGCCAGGACTTCGCAACATTGAAAGAAATATACAGCGGCGGCTCTCCCGTTCCCGAATCGCTGATTAAACAATTTGATGCCTTGGGTTATCCGCTCAATGTGGGATATGGGACAACCGAATGCACCGGGGGTGTGACTTTTTGGCAATCACGCGACATGGATCACATCGGTTCAGTCGGCAAACTTCTCGTGGGCGAAATCAAAATTATCGATCCCGATACAAACCAAGAGCTACCGCCAGGCCAAATCGGTGAGATCGTGGTAAAAGGCCCTTTTGTGTTCAATGGATATTGGAACGACTTTGAAGCAACCCGCAACGCCCTAAAAAATGGATGGTTTCACACCGGAGACGCAGGCAAGATCGATGAGGAAGGATATTTGTACATTGTTGATCGGTATAAAGACATGATCGCGACAAGCGGAGAAAAAGTGTTTCCCGCGGAAGTGGAAGCCGTTATTCATCAGCTCGATGGCGTGGTAGAAGTAGCGGTAATCGGGGTGCCAGACCCGGTTTGGAGCGAGCTTGCCCGGGCTTATGTGGTAAAAGCGCCTGAGTCAGATCTCACCGAAACCGATGTCCTCGAGCATTGCCACTCCCGTTTGGCCAAATACAAACTCACCCAAGTGCAATTTATCGATCAATTACCCAAAAACGGCATGGGCAAAGTATTGAAATATGTGTTGCGCAAACAAGCACGGCAAGAATAAAGCATAGCCGAAAAAGGAGGCCTTTTCTCCTCTTTCGGCTATTTCATCTTCCGGAATTAACAATTTGAGTAAATATAGCGCAAACCATTCTTCCCTTACCATCATGACAACAAAGTGCTTTCATCGGCGTGCACGACAAACTTCTTGAAAATTGCACCACTGGCACGTCTGCTCGTCAGAAGTGGGGGGGAAAGCCTCCTCCGGCAAAGGGGCGTTCCGATCTGGATCAGCCAGTAACTCTCTCATCTCTCGCACACTGGCATGCATCCGCCCTAAGGCCTCATCCATATCTTGCTCAGTGATACCAAACTGTTCGCACTCCCCCGTCAACAAGTATTCAGCGCGTAATTCGATCTGTGACAAAGGAACATGGTAGCATTGGTGCAGATACAACCCATACCACTTGAGTTGCGTAGCATGGGCATCCTCTTTTTCACCCGTCTTCCAATCGACGACCACCCATTTCTCCCCAACCCGATAAATCCAATCCACTTTGACGTACACCTTCGTCTCTTCCAAAATCCACTTGCTCAAATGTTCTGCCTCTACTGTTTCCGCGGTAGCAGAGTCACAACGCTCACGCAGGCTGGTGCTTTGCAAAAGATGGCGGATGCACAGCGGCAACCTCTCTTTCAATTCGGCAATCAATACCGCCGGGAGCGTCCCTCCATAATAAAGTTCATGCAACATGGTCCGCCGCGTTGGCATTTCCCACCATTCCACCGGGTCCCGCGAATCCCGCACGGCTTGGTTTAACAACATGCGCGCGATATGTTGCAATTCCTCCTCCCCCGGCAAAGCACGTTCCCGCTCCCAACGCTGCAAGGCCACATGAGCCAGGCGGTGCATCACTTCACCGAACACAAGGTTCAATGTACGCAATTGTTTCAGCCGATATAGACGTTTCGCTTCATCGGAGGCCTCCGCCAGCCAACCCGGATAGGAACCGTAGTAGTTGTAGTAATACTTACGCTTGCACTCCGTCAACAGATGGTGCCGTGATTGCGACCAAGACCACTCTGGATATGCCGGAATCTGTCCCATCGTCATCCGTCCGCTCCCCGTTTCTTTGTTTATATCACACTGCTAATGCTACATCTTGACGTTTGACCGGGTCAATGGCAAACAGAGGGGATTGAAAAACCGCCACCCGTTTGGGGCGGCGGTTTCTTCACACATCAACATGATGGTTTTTACCCTTTTTTTTGTTGGTTACAAACGGCTTACCTTTGCCGGCAGAGCGATTCTGGCGATGGGGTTTGCCTTTGCTCCAGTCACCTCTACGCGAGCCGCCTCTGCCTCTGATCCCTTTCTTTTTGGGGAAGAAGCCGCCACCATCCTCCGAGATTTGCACAGGCGTGGTGTTGGGCTCTTTGGTCAGCAGTTTCAGTGCCGCGGCAACGACCGTCACAGGATCGTGCTTATCAAGCAAGTGGTTGGCCCATACAGCATAATCGCTGTCCGTTTGCCCATCAACCACTTTTGCTAACTGCTCGACAGCGATGCGCTGCTGTTCCCGCAACGCGTCTTTGATAGTCGGAATTTCCGCTCGTGTCATTTTGCGGCGAATCACCTGTTCGATCATCCGCAGATGATCCATTTCACGGCGGGTGACAAAGGTGGTCGCCACACCCGATTTCCCTGCTCTGCCGGTACGGCCGATCCGGTGTATATAGTTTTCCGCTTCCTGTGGGATGTCAAAGTTGTAGACATGGGTCACACCGCTGATATCCAATCCGCGGGCCGCCACATCCGTAGCCACAAGAATGGAGATCATCCCTTGTTTAAATCGTTGCATGACGGCTGTCCGGCGCGCTTGCGAAAGGTCACCGTGCAATCCTTCAGCATGGTATCCACGCTTGGTTAGCCCTTCCGCTATCTCATCCACCCGTTTTTTAGTGCGCGCAAAGATCATCGCCAATTCCGGTGCTTGCGTTTCGATCAACCGGCAAAGGGCATCAAACTTCTGTTTTGGGTGCAATTCAATGTAGTATTGTTCAATGCTCGGAATCGTCTCTTCTTTGGCTTTTACTTTAACATGAACCGGTTGGGTCATAAATTTCTCAGCCAACGTTTTGACCGCCGGTGGCATGGTCGCTGAGAATAACAACGTTTGCCTGATGGCAGGCGCTTGTGCCAAAATCGATTCAATCTCCTCGATAAAGCCCATCTGCAACATTTCGTCTGCTTCGTCAATCGCCACCATCCGAAGATCGCTCAAACGGATGGTTCGCCGGCGCAAATGATCCTGCAATCGTCCTGGCGTACCCACGACAATGTGCGGACGTTTCTTCAAAGAGCGAATTTGCTTTTCAATCTCCTGACCTCCGTACACTGCCAATGTCCGCACCCGCTTGACCTTGCCCAACCGGTGCAGAGCCGCAGCCACTTGCATCGCCAGCTCACGGGTCGGCGTGATGACCAGACCTTGAATCCCATCCGAATCGAGGGAAATCTTCTCCACGAGCGGGATGCCGAATGCCGCTGTCTTCCCCGTCCCAGTCTGCGCCTGGCCCAATACATCTTGGCCATCCAATGCGAGCGGAATCGTTTTTTCTTGGATCGGAGTCGGCTGGTTAAAGCCCATTCCCGCGACCGCTTTTAACACATCCGGGCTAAGCCCGAAGTCATGAAATGTTTTCAATATCAATAAAGCCCCTTTCAGCTTCCATCACCGAAATCATCCACCCCATTCGATTGATGGAGCTGATGTCTCATTAAGCGTGATTTCCAAATAAAATATCGATAACCATCCCTGACATCTTCATTCAGCAGATGAGCCGTTTGAAGAAATGTAAGAATGAATACTCATCATATCATACTGCAAGGAAAATGTATTCCATTTTTCCCATAGAAAAAACCAACCCATTTATTGTCAAGGGTTGGCATGAGATTGACAAATTATCCACCAATCGGTGCTTTTGTATCTGTGCCGCGCACATCTTTGTGGAACGCGTTCCAAGAATCATTAAATTTCTTCAGATCGCTATTCACTTGGGACTCCAATTTCTTGCTTTCGCCTTCCAATTGTTCATAGTTGTCTTCGGCAGGTTCTTTGCCTTGACCGATCGCCTCATAGTACTTCAGGTTCAGCTCAAACATTTCGATCTCGATGTCTTTCAATTTGAGCTCGTTCTCTGTCAAGGTTTGCAAATCAGCCAATGTTTGGTCAGCCATTTTTTTGCGGTTCTCAGACAAGTTGGCTGTTTTGGCTTGAACTGCCGGAATTTGCGCCTTGATCTCCTGCAAGCCTTTGCGCTCCTTTTCAGAGCTTTCCTTTTGTTTTTTCGTCAACTCCAATACTTTATTCAGCGCCTCTTTATCCACATTTCCCTTTTGTAAGCTGATATTCAACGTGTTGACGGCCGTGTCCATCGCTACATTGTCAACAGTGGCAGCCAAGCGGTTGTTAATAGCGTTACCTTTATCAACGAGCTTGCTGATTTCCAGCACCACTTTTTCAGCGTCAGCTTGGTCCATGATTGAACAACCTACCAGTGACAATAAACTAATAACAAGAACAATGGCTATTCTTTTCATGTGATGAACCCCTTCGCTATATGTGTACAACAAGAAATATCATATCTCTCATCATTAAAATATTCAATATATCTTTTATATATTGGATTAGTTTTATCTAATAGATTGTTAATCCCACCCTCTTCCCAGCTTGATCGCTGTAGCCACCCGCCACACTGCCTTTTCTAATAACAGTTCAGCTTGGTCGAGCGCCTCTGCCAATGACATGGTCTTATCCACAATGGGCACCAACAATGAGATACCCACATCCGGCAGAGCCACCTGCTCCCCTTCGATTCGGCCAGCAAAGGCGATGACAGGCACACCCAGCCGTTTAGCCATTCGCCCAATGCTGACGGGCACTTTTCCATAGAAGGATTGGCTGTCAAAACACCCTTCCCCAGTGAAAACCAAATCCACCTCAGCCATTTTCTCCATGAGTCCGCCCTGCGAAGCAATCAAATCAAACCCACTTTCCCTCCGGCATCCCAAACAAGACAACAAACCGAATCCAATCCCGCCTGCCGCTCCACTCCCCGGTGCGTGCCGCTCATCCCTGCCCGTCACCCGCCGCATCACATCGGCGTAGCGGCTCATCCCCGCTTCATAAGCAGGGATATCTCTGCTTTGCATTCCCTTTTGGGGCCCAAAGACTG
This sequence comes from Laceyella sacchari, assembly GCF_024927925.1. Taxonomy (NCBI): domain Bacteria; kingdom Bacillati; phylum Bacillota; class Bacilli; order Caryophanales; family Thermoactinomycetaceae; genus Laceyella; species Laceyella sacchari. The sequence goes on along the minus strand of NZ_CP103866.1, from coordinate 583,630 downwards.
ACACCGCTCCCTCGGGGCCAAGCAACGGATTCTCCACATCGGTCGCCAAAATCACATCGGCTCGTCTGAGCCGGGGATCAAGCCCTGTCAAATCCGCCTGTGCCACCCGCAACAGCGAAGCGCCGTCACCCATGAGCTCTTCTCCCTTCGAGTCGGTGAAACGCGCCCCCAACGCCCTCAATAACCCCATTCCCCCGTCCACGGTAGCACTGCCGCCCAAGCCTAGGATCAGCGTATCTGTGCCCTGATCCAACGCATGCCGAATCAACAATCCTGTCCCGTAGCTGGATGCTCGCGCCGGATCTCGCTCCTGTTCGGCAAGAAGCGGCAAGCCAGAAGCGGATGCCGTCTCGATGACAGCCAACCGCTGTTGGGCCACCCACAGATACGAAGCCCACCGCTTTCGACCCAGGGGATCGGTAACAGAGACATTGATATCCTGTCCGCCAATGATCTCCCGCAGCGCACGAACCGTCCCTTCTCCGCCATCCGCCATGGGAAAAGGCACCGTCTCCGCATCGGGAAAAACATGCCGCAATCCCCTGTCCATCACTCGTACCGCTTCCACACTGGCCAAAGAACCTTTAAACGAATCAGGAGCAAGTAAAACTCTCATAACGAAATCTCTCCCATCTGAATAATTGATCTGCCGACTCATACATATGAAACAAGAAATGTTTGCGGCGAAAGGAGTTTTCATCATGCAAATCCATGTCGTGGCCAGGGGGCAAACACTGCCTGGCATCGCCGAAGCTTATTCCCTTTCGGCGGATGTGATCGAACAGGCCAATCGCTTGCCCAATCCGCAAGATTTGGTACCTGGGCAAGCGATGGTTATTCCCATTTCAGGGCAATATTATTGGGTACAGCGAGGGGACACCCTTTACAAGATCGGCAGGCGCTTCGGTGTACCCCCATTCAGGCTGGCTCAAATCAACCGTTTGTCCCCGCAAACCCCCTTGCGTATCGGTATGCGGCTTTACATCCCACCAGCAGCCAAACGGCCAGCCGAAATAAACGCTTACATTGAGCCAGACACCCAATTGAGCGAAGCACTCCGCCGGGAGACGGAACAAGTCTCTCCATACCTGACCTACCTTTCTGTCGCCAGTTACCGCGTTCGGCGGGATGGTTCGCTACAAGCCCCAGAAACAAACCAACTGCCCGCCATCGCCCGCCGCAACCGCGTCGCATTGGCGATGGTGATCAGCAACCAAGAAGAAGATCAATTCAGCGAGGAGATTGGGCACATCATCATGAACAACACCGAGGTGCAGGATCGGTTATTGGACAACATCATCGAAACAGCTAACCGCGTGGGATACAGTGACATCCACTTTGACTTTGAATTTCTTCCTCCCCCAGATCGCGAGCCATACAACCGCTTTCTTGAAAAAGCAGTCAACCGCCTGCGCCCGCTGGGCTTTACGGTTTCGACGGCTCTCGCTCCCAAGACCAGCAGAGGCCAACGCGGGCAATGGTATGAAGACCATGATTATCGCTTTCATGGCCGCGTTGCCGACTTTGTGGTGCTGATGACCTACGAATGGGGATACAGTGGTGGCCCTCCCATGGCGGTTTCCCCCATCAATGAAGTGCGCAGGGTGGTTGACTACGCTTTAAGCGAAATGCCTGCTAACAAAATCTCTTTGGGTCAAAATCTATACGGCTATGATTGGACCTTGCCATATCGCCCAGGCAATCCGCCTGCCAGGGGCTTGAGCCCACAACAAGCCATCGCCATCGCCGCCAGGGAAAACGTAGAGATTCAGTATGACCCTGTCGCGCAAGCACCCCACTTCAATTATGTCGACGATGATGGCAACCGGCATGCCGTCTGGTTTGAAGACGCCCGCTCCATCCAGGCCAAAATCAATTTAGTCAAAGAGCTCGGGCTTCGTGGAATCAGCTATTGGCGGCTCGGTCTTGCCTTCCCCCAAAACTGGCTCTTGATCGGCGATCAGTTCCAAGTGGTCAAAAAGAGATAAGTATACCGCCTTCGCGCCCTAAACGCCATAAAGCCCTGACCTCGCACTTATCCGAATATTATTTCTTGATTCAATAGTATTTCTTCGTTATCTATAGCAGGAATGTCCTCCTTAACGCCGTATAGGATAATAGGTCGCTAAAGTAATCGGGAAAAAGGAGGAAGCCATGAAACATAGAAGAGAATTCACTGTCAAAGGCTGGCTGTTTGACCATATCACCCTGACATGGCGCGAAGGCGAGCTGTTCGCGGATCGGCCGGACATTTTGGAAGTGATCAAAAACCGGGTAAAGCAATTGGAAGACTTGCGTGCGTTCATCTTATGCCCGGAAACGCGCCGTTTCTATATGGAAAATTACCTCGCTGAGCCCTTGTCCGCTTACCTTGTGCTCAAGCATATTCTTGACTCGATTTACGAAGGCCCAGACAAAAACGAGTTGTTGCGCATGACGGGTTCTTCCTATTATGTCGCCTCACTTACTTGACATCATCAAAAACGCCTCGACAGTTTCGGGGCGTTTTTGCCTTTTGATCCGCCAAAAATGACAAAAGCCCTGACCTGCAACAGGTCAAGGCTTGGTTGGTGCTGAGGGTCGGACTCGAACCGACACGGTGGTCACCCACCGCAGGATTTTAAGTCCTGTGCGTCTGCCAATTCCGCCACCCCAGCATGATATCGGCAGGTGGATGCAATTCAATCTAACATGCGTTTATGACTAAGTCAAGAACGAATAGGCTAAAGGCTGTAAAAAAATAAAAACCACATATCCCAATGAATATGTGGTGAGTTTTCGGTATGTAAGATGGTGCCGAAGGTGGGACTCGAACCCACACTCCTTGCGGGAACACGATTTTGAGTCGTGCGCGTCTGCCAATTCCGCCACTTCGGCAACTCGTAACAACGAAATTAAATATATCACAGCTTTACTCGATTGACAACCCTTTTTATAAAAAAATTTTTTTACACGTCGGGCTGGGCATCCTTTGATGCTTGCCACACCGCTTTGGCCATCTTCTGCCGCGAAAGGGCCAATTCAAACAAAAGACTGTCTGTCGTTAAAAAAAGGTGTTTTGAGCCCCTTTCGCCGCAGGTGGGACATTGAACGATGTTTGACTTTCCTTGCAATACGCCAAAACCCTTTCCGCATTTGGGACATTCACATCGATCAAGCAGTCGGGCGAACCCCGGCAAATAGTTATTCATTGGCTTGCCTCCTATACAAGTCATTCACATCCGCCTCCGCAAAGTTCTCCCCCTTCCATCCATGTTTAAAAAGGCATAAGAAAGATTCGCCCATCCGCTTCTAATCTCCTCTTCAAAAAAGAGGATCCGTCGTTTTAAAAAAAGGGTAGGATATAATATAATGAAATAGTTTATCTCTGACAAAATAGCAAAAGATGGCGGAAACCCGCCACTTACACAACCACCATCCTCGGTGGCCCGGGGGGATCGTGCCCCCGTCAAAAACGAATACACACATTAACTAAAATGAGCCGATGAAGCGTAGAATCCGTTTACCGCACTTCTCAGAAAGGGTGACCCCGATCGATGCTGGAACAACTGGCACACAATTTTCCTCTCTGGACATCACTTATCGCCATCACACTGGCCCAACTGCTGAAGGTTCCTTGGAATTACACCATCACCCGCCAGTGGGACTGGAATTGGTCATATAGTTCGGGCGGCATGCCCAGCGGCCACACCTCCGCCGTCACTTCCTTGGCCACTTCCATCGGGTTGACCTCAGGCTGGAACTCACCTGCATTCGCCATTGCCACGATCTTTGGCATCATTGTCATGTATGATGCGACTGGAGTGAGAAGACAAGCCGGCATGCACGCTCAAGTATTGAACCAACTGGCAGAAGATTTCTCGCTTTTGCTCCGCGAGATTCGCCATCTAAATGAAAAACCGTCCTCGGAAACCCGAATCAAGTTGAAAGAGATTTTGGGCCACAAACCAATTGAAGTATTCACTGGCGCCTGGTTCGGCACGCTGGTTGCCATTTTGATGTATTACATTTGGTATTAACAGCCCAACTCGAGAGGAGGCATGGGAATGAAACGCATCATATCGATCTGTCCGAGTAACACCGAAATGCTTCACTTCTTGGGCTTGCGTGAAGAAGTATGCGGCCTGGACGACTTTTCCGACTGGCCGCATACATGGCAACATCTGCCCCGGGTGGGACCAGATCTGGACATAGACATGGACAAAGTCAAGGCGTTGCGTCCAGATTTGGTCATCGCCTCCCTCAGTGTACCGGGAATGGAGAAAAACATCTCGCAGCTTAAACAAGCAGGCATTCCCACCTTGGTTCTCAATCCCAAGACCCTGCAAGATATTGCAGAAGATTTCGTCTATCTTGGAGATGCCCTCGGTATGCCCTCACAAGGGCGAGCTGCCAAACAACGCTTTTTGCAGGAGATATCCCTCATTCAGGCTGCCATTCCACGTCAAACAACCCCACCGCGGCTCTATTTTGAGTGGTGGCCCAAACCCGTGTTTACTCCTGGCAGAAAAAGTTGGCTGACGGAACTTTGCCAACTCGTCGGCGCAACCAATATTTATGCTGATCACGACACCGAAAGCGTGCAAACGGACTGGGACGACGTGGCCGCACGGCAACCTGACTATGTGTTAGTCACATGGACGGGTGTGCCGCGAGAACGAATCAAACCCGCCTTCTTCACCTCCCGTCCCGCTTGGCAGGGAACCCCCCTGATCGAAAAGGGCAACATACACATTTTAGAAGAAGGATGGTTTTGCCGTCCATCTCCGCGTCTATTGCTCGGCGTCAAACAAGTGGCACACCTGCTTTACCCTGATCGCTTTCGCGCGCCTGAAGAAGGAGACCCGTATCAGGACTCACGGCTTCGCCCATGAGCGGCCAAAGCACAAAAAAAATCCGAAACCTTGGGTTCCGGATCACTTCGCGCACCAGATCAAAACATGCGATACCCTTTTTGGCGCAACGTCTTGATCGTCCATATGCCACCGATCGCGCCCGCCAAACCCGAGAAAAAGAGAACCGCGTTGACCACTGTAAATATTTGGTTGACATCTTTACCCACATAAAAGGCGACTCCGAAAAAGATGATCAGTGGAAGCCATGTGGTTTTTAAGATCATGTTTAAGATAAATCCAATTCCAAAAAACAGCACGAATAGAAGTGGAATGGAAATAATCAACTGGGCGAGATACAAGTTGACCGCCTCCGTCATCATTAAAAATCCTCACTCATTGTACTGAAAATAACCCATTTGGTCAAATGCGGCCGGGAAATGATGGCGATTTGTTGAAGCCGTTTGCTTCTTTCTCTCCTCTTTCGCTACAATAGGGGTTGGATAAAGCAAAAGGAGGACTTTCATTATGCGTCCACAAGGCAGACCTTCCTTCTCAGGAAGACCAGGGGCACAAACCGGTGAAGAAGCGCCGAAACGCCCAAATCTCCCAACCCAATTCGTCAACTTTACATTCTTCAAAGTAGATCCGGCATGGCGCCGCCTCAGCGACGCAGAACAACAAAAAGGCAAAGAAGAGTTTGCCGCGGTTGTGAAAGAGTTCCAAAACAAACCAGGCATGTTTGTTCTGTCCTATTCGTTGGTAGGAATTCGGGCTGATGCCGAAATCATGCTCTGGCGGATCGCCAACGAATTGGAAACGTTCCAAGAAATGACCAGCCAACTTATGCGAACCGGCTTGGGCAAATACCTAACTATCACATATTCTTACCTCTCCATGACGAAACGTAGCGTATACGTGGACAAAATGGATCCTGAACATCAAAATCCCCGCACCCACATCATTCCGGGTCGGAGCAAATATCTGTTCATCTATCCTTTTGTCAAAACACGCGATTGGTACCAACTCTCCTTCCCTGCACGTCAAGGGATGATGGACGAGCATATCCAAGTGGGAAGCAAATATCCAACCGTCAAGTTGAATACCACTTACAGCTTCGGCATTGACGACCAAGAATTTGTGGTCGCGTTTGAAACGGATGACGCCAAAGACTTCTTAAACCTCGTGCAGGAATTGCGCGAAACCGAAGCAAGCCGTTACACATTGCGTGACGTGCCCATGTTTACCTGTATTAACCATGCAGACATTATGGATGCGCTAAACACACTATAAAGCAAAAAGTCCCGGGCTACGGGACTGGACACAATTTATATAAGATTGTGAAATTTCTGTATATTATATGTTAACGCGATTTTTTATTCCCGCTCCCTTTGCAGGCATAACACGTCTCCGAACCACCCAGGAGCAAGGTGACATAACCGTTTCCCTCACAGTATTTGCACGTGTCTTTTCTGCTTTTAGTCGATCTCAGCATGATTCATCCCCCTTTTTTACTCTATTTTCCGAATATTATATATGATATTAATAAATAAATAAACACGCAAATGATTTGGTATCCTCTTAAAAACATGGATGTAAGCGATAACAATAAGTAGTTTCTCTTTTTTTCAAATAAATACATCATCAAACCAAAAAGAAACCGACCCTTCCAGTTGAAGGGCCGGTGACTGATTACAGCTTTCCTTTGCGCAATACCAATGACAAACCACCCAAAAGATAAAACCAACGCAAATCGATCATCTTTTTCATGAATGCTGCTGATCCACCCATCAATTTCTTGTTGCCAACCACACCAATCGCTTCTTTGCGGCCGAGAGAAGCAACGGTACCTTTTGGCATATATTTGAATGGCTTCATTTCTCCGCCACGCAACTTCACAGCCAAGTTTTTGCCCAAGTACTGTCCTTGTTGGGTAGAGATTTGCGCTGTCGGTGGGTATGGGCGCTCTTCTTCATTGAACACCAAAGAGCTGTCCCCAATGATGAAGACATTGTCATAACCCGGCGCGCGCAGGTATTCGTCTACTTTGACGCGGCCACGCATGGTCTCGATACCCGATTCCTCAACCAATTTGTTGCCGCGCACCCCTCCGGTCCACACCACAGTGGCCGCTTTGATCTCTTGTCCACCCTTCAAAATGACACCCTCTTCGGTGCATTCTTCGATCGGGGTGCTGATCAAGAATTCGACGCCTTTGCTTTCTAAGTATTTCACTGCATATTCAACCAGCTCTTTGTCAAATCCAGGCAACACGGTCGGCGCAGCTTCCACGTTGACAATCCGAACTTTCTCCAACGGGATGTCGTATTCACGGCACAGTTCAGGCATCCGGTCAACCAATTCTCCCACATACTCGATCCCTGTGAAGCCAGCGCCACCCACCACGATGGTGATCAGCTCTTCCTTCTTCTCAAGCGCATACCGCGCAAACATGTATTCCATATGCTCGCGGATCGCGCGCACGCTGGCAATGTTGCGGATGAAGAATGCGTTCTCCATCAGACCTTTGATACCGAAAGTCTCCGGTGCGCTTCCCAAGCCCACGACCAAATAATCGTATTTGAGCGGCTCGTTGCTTTCCAATTGGACTTCCTTCTCTTCCAACTTGATCGCCGTCACGCGGTCTTGAATAAAGTTAATCCGTTTCGTATTGATCACGGATGGAATCGAAAGACGCGCATGGTCATGATGGGAAGTACCGGCTGCCGGCTTATGAAGCTCCGTCGTCACATAATGGTAAGAGTTTTGGTTCACCAACGTGATCTCTGCTTCGTTGCTTTTCAATTCTTTCGCCAAGCCTTTTGCTGTCATGAGACCGCCATAGCCTGCACCCAGAATAACAATTTTAGGTACACTCATCATTGATCACATCCATCTACTTGTTATGATTAATTCCTCACAAACTGGGGAAGTCTTACCTTATCGTCCTTATTGAATCATGCCATTGTTTATGATATGATTTTCACGTTCTTTTGGCAAGAGCTTTTTGTTTTCATTCTGTCACACAACCCTCACCATTATCCTCTGTGTATCTGGCTTGGTAATTTTTTATCAATTCGTATAGTCCCCTTCTTTTGGTTTAAGGTATTATATATAGAAACGCATAGAGATTTAATTGCCATATTAAGAATATTGCGGAGGTGTTCACATGACACAACCACACATGGATGCGCAGGTGACTGATATCGCCATTATCGGAGCCGGTCCCGCGGGTTTGTTTGCAGCCTTTTACGCCGGAATGCGCCAGGCTACGGTCAAAGTAATTGAGAGCATGCCCCAGGTGGGCGGCCAGCTCTCCGCACTATATCCTGAAAAATACATTTATGACGTAGCAGGCTTTCCCCGCGTGACGGCCCAAGAATTGGTCAACAATCTGGTTGAGCAGGCCAAACACTTCAATCCTATTTATTGCTTGGATGAGAAAGTGTTGGAAGTGAACAAAAAAGAAGAGCGCTTGTTTGAGATTGTCACGCACAAACAAATTCACCGCGCCAAGTCTGTGATCATCACCGCGGGATGCGGCGCTTTTGAGCCCCGCAAACTGGGGTTAGCCGGGTCCGAACGCTTTGAAAACGCTAACCTCTTCTATTTTGTCAAAGACAAGCAACAATTTGCCGGTAAAAACGTCTTGATCGCAGGGGGTGGTGATTCCGCGGTAGATTGGGCCCTCATGTTGGAACCAATCGCCAACAGTGTCACCGTGGTGCATCGCCGCGACAAATTCCGCGCCCACGAGCACAGTGTGGAACAGATGAAAAACTCCAGCATCCGTATCATCACCCCACGTGAAATCGAAGCCCTGCACGGGGATGACCGCATTGAGCGCGTCACTCTGGTCGACAAAAAGAGCGGGGTGACCGAAACATTGGAGACCGATGCGTTAATCGTAAGCTACGGATTTGTCTCTTCCCTTGGGCCGATTGCACAGTGGGGCTTGGAAATCGAAAACGGTGCCATCAAAGTCAACTCCCGCATGGAGACCAACATCCCAGGCATCTATGCCGCCGGTGACATCGCCACCTATCCTGGCAAAGTGAAATTGATCGCCGTGGGCTTTGGTGAAGCGCCCACTGCCGTAAACAACGCCAAACAATACTTAGACCCCGAAGCAAGACTGCAACCCGGCCACAGCTCCAACTTGAAATTATGACAAAACTCCCGCGCCAGCGGGAGTTTTAAGCTTGATCACTGTCAAAAACGACTTTCGTGCCTAATGTTCCTCGTTCGGGATAAGGGAAGTAAATCCGCATCGATTCTTTCCGAAAACACTTGACTTTGTCATGAGCCCGTCTCGCCCGTTTTCCACACGTTGCATGTTTTCCCCACCTGGAGGCAAATTAAATGGCAAAGGAGGATGACCATGCAGCCCAAGTCGACATTGTCTTGTCCCGTTTGCAACGGCTTCAGCCCTTTTGCCGCCTCATGCCCCACCTGTGGGCAACCACTAGTGGACAACGGCCGTTACATGGATCTATTTGGGGATTACAGCCCATATCGTCCCATTGACGATGCCAAACTGACCGATGGGCTCATCGATGCCCGCACTCATCAATGCCCACACTATGCCACTTGCCGACATTGCGGTTATGAAGGAGTGCAACTTATTCAAGAACAGAAGTACTAGCCATGCCTGGCATCAAGTGACACACACGAAAGAGTGAAGCAAATAAAAAAACGGCGGAACATTGCCATGATCACCGCCGTGGGCTTTACTCCACCTTTAGACCATTAACGACGTATACAGTGACCATACCGATAGGGCAAAGCACACCAGTATGGCAATCATCACCAAGCGCCCTCTTCGCTTCAACCTCTTTTCCCAGTCCGCTTCTTTTTGCGCAAACTTCGTAACCACATCGTCCAGCGCTTGTTCCTTTTTCTGTTGCTCGCAAAGTTGATCTTGCAACGATTGCATCGTCGACTCGAGTTGGCTCTGTTTTTCTTCCAGGCGGCTCATGCGTTCTTGCCATTCCGCTTCCACCCCCGCCCACCACTCAGCTTGCGACTCCTTGATCCACTTCTGCAACTCCTCTTTTAATGCGGCTACTTCGGTTGCCAGAGCTTCCTTTGATTCAGCAATCGTCTGATTGGCCAGCGATTCCATTTGGTGAACTTGTTGCACGACAAACCGTCTTGTTTCCCTGTCATCTGTCCGGATCGCTTCACTGATCAATTGCACATCCCGGTATACTTCATTCAGTTTGTCAGAAACCGCTTTGGCCGAATGCCTTACAAACTCAGCTTCCCGCAACTGTTCATCCACATCCCGTAACCGAGCCCATTCGCGTTCACAAGCTTCCAGCCGGTTATGTAACTGTACCATTTCCTCGTAGACCTCTTGTAGCTCATCCACCGCATCTCTGCTCTGTTTGCCAAACCGCTCAAACAGTCGCATCCTTCTCTCCCCTTTTTGCAAAGTGATATCCACCATGATACCAGCGAAAAGCGGTCGTTTTACCCGCAAAAAGTGACCGCGCCATGACACCTGCTTTCAAGGAAAACAACCCTATATGCAGTAAAGCTGGCTTTATACATGAATGAAGCCCGCCCCCACCGCGTCGCAGCTTGGCGAAGCAGATGGGGGCGAGCCCATGGTTACAGCGTTATTCTTATGCGATCCTCACAACTGCCGTCAGCAATCACTCGGTTTACCTGCATCGGTCGCAGTACGGAATGAAGAGCCGCAGCCACAGGTGGCGATAGCATTGGGATTGTCAATGCTAAACCCGCCTCCGATCATGGATTCTTTGTAATCAATCACGGTGCCCTTCAGCAAGGGTTGGCTGTCTTTGTCGACCAGTATACGCACCCCATGCTGTTCCAGCAACGCATCACCGTCTTGTTTATCTTCATCAAACCCCAGCCCGTAAGAAAATCCGCTACATCCGCCATGTTGCACACTTACGCGCAGAAACAGGGCTTCAGGGTTCTCTTGATCTTGCATCATTTCTTTTACTTTGAAAGCGGCTTGCTCAGTCAACGTAATCATCGGGTGTCCCCTCCTTCTGATACCAGTATACTAAGGAATCACCCCGACACACAACCGAGCGACTCGCTACATGACCTTATATCTTATATGCTCGTTCGCTTCTTTGGATTGCACCATACTTGACCGAATATGGTACACATTCTCCCTTTTTCGACCAGAACACGACTTTTCCCACATATTGTGCAGGTGATCCAATTCTTGACTGAGTTGATACACCTGCGGATGTCCCAATCCCAAGTCTAGCGCAGCCTTTTCCATCCGCTTACGGACACATTCCATGCGCTCAGCGAGCGAACCACAAAACTCCACGCTAAGCCCTCCTCCCCTTAATCTGACCCAACCCTCTCTAACCTCGAAAAAACATTTTCTCTTTGTAGGAACTGACAAAAAGCAGAACATTAGATGTTCATTTTACAAATTGTTTGATTAAACTTACCATTTAGACAACATGTTGTCAAGGAGACCGACAGGGCAAAACGGCATTTTTACCAATTTGTAAAAAAATGTCAACATTTATTCGCTCTTTGTCGCAGTCAGAGGCATGCGCACCCATTTCTTGCTTCTGCTTCTATCCACCAGCCGGCATGCCCGACAAGCATTTCGACATGACCCCCGATTTTTTCCGCTTATTTTCAGCACTCAGTCTTTGTGTTAGAATGGATAGGGGAAATTGCAACCAATTATTTAGGCAATCGAAATAAAGAGGACGGGAGTTGCCAAGCGCATGTAAAGCTTTACGCATTCATGTGCAATTTTTCACAGTTGAGGGTTGCCCATTTCAGTTGCATTTCGGCTCATGACACGCGCTAAGACAGGCGCCCGTGCAAAAAAGTCGCATAGATCGCAAAAGCAGCATGCCTTCCATATGTCGATATGATAAGGTGGAATCATCCTGATTGAATGGGACAATAAAAGCTTAAATCCAAAAAGAAGCGGTTTTGGAAGGAGGACATTGCATGTCACTCACGATCACCCCTACGGACAAAAACTTGATTCCTATCGTGGAAAAGGTACAGCATGGAGAACGCCTGACCCTTGAAGACGGGTTGACACTGTACCAATCACCCGATTTGCTCACCATCGGCCAATTGGCTAATGAAGTGAATTTAAAACGGAATGGCGACAAAGTGTACTTTATTCAAAATATGTACATCAACCCAACCAATGTCTGCGAAGCCAAATGTGCATTTTGCGGCTTTCGGCGCGATCCCGGCGCTGAGGGCGCCTACACCATGTCTGCTGACGAAATCTTGGAATACGTAGGCACTCGCTACTCACAAGGAATTCGCGAATTCCATATTGTCGGCGGTCACAATCACACCGTTCCGTTTGACTATTACTTGGAGACCATCTCCATTTTGAAGAAACATTATCCCCATGTCACGATCAAAGCGTACACCTCTGCCGAAATCGAGTTTTTCTCACGTCTGACCGGCCGCTCTTACGAAGATGTGCTCAAAGAGCTGATCGATGCCGGATTGGACACCATGCCGGGAGGCGGCGCCGAAATCTTGACTGAGCGCTATCGGCTCAAAATGAGCCCGGACAAAGCCAGCACCGACCAATGGCTGGAAATCCACGGCATCGCCCACCGCTTGGGGTTGAAAACCCACGCCACGATGCTGTACGGCTCGATTGAAACATTGGAGGAGCGCCTGATTCACATGTTGCGCGTCCGCGAACTGCAAGATCAGACCGGCGGATTTATGGTCTTTATTCCGTTGGCCATGCAACCGCGCAGTGTCAACGCCTCGATCAAGCGGCGCACTTCCGCCATGGACGACATGCGCACCATCGCCATCAGCCGTCTGATGCTGGACAACTTCCCGCATATCAAAGCGTACTTCATCAACATTGGCACCCAATTGGCTCAGCTGTCAATGCATTTTGGCTCATCCGATTTGCACGGCACGCTGGTGGAAGAACGCATCAGCCATGCGGCAGGGGCACTGACACAACAAGCGCTTACCCGCGATGAACTCGTCTGGCTGATCCAGGGAGCTAATCGCACCGCCGTGGAACGCGATACGTTCTACAATGAAATCAAAGTCTATGAATAACGCAAAAGGGCACGGAGCATTTAAACTCCGTGCCCTTTTGCGTTTTCGCGTTTAATAACGTACTTCCATCTCATCGATGGCTTCTTTGATCTTGCGGTACAGGTCATCCCCCGTCCCAGCCGCAACCACTTCCCCGTTCACCAAGGCATAAGGACCTTGCGCACAAATGCCACAATTCCCCAAACAACCGTATTCTAGCACATCAATGCCTGGGTCTTGCTCCAATTTATTCTTCACTTTAAGCACTTCCGGCGTGAGGTTGTTTACACAAAACTCCACCAAAGGAATCATCTATCTTCACTCCAATAATATGCTTCACTACATATAAAACATTATACACGTCTTCCTTCACTTTCCCAACAACCTCGCTAGATAGGGCAAATGACAAGAAGCTCCCGAGCACCACGTACCCGAGAGCTTCTTGTTACGGCTGGTTCGGTTGTGTGCCAGCCGGCGCATTGGCAGGCTGCTTACCAGGAGGGGTCACGCCAGCCTTCGCGTCTTCCTTAATCAGTTTCACGCCGAGATCTTTCATCACCTGAATTGTCTTCGCATTACTCCATTGTCGCTCTTCAGTAATCTCGTTCGTGAATACCAACGTCGCCAAGTCATCCAAGATGTCATGCCCCAACCGCTTGCCGATGTGCTTGCGCGACTCCGTCAGATCAGCCTGCAATGATTGTAAAAATGCTTGGTGCGCGGTGTCCCCTTTATACATCGGCTTGTTGAGAATCGCTTGGATCTTGTTGAATTCACGAGCGGGGTTGGCCAATCTTTCCCCCCATTCCGGACCGAAGACATGATAATGGGAGTGTTCATGCAACAATTCCAGCGATGCAGCGATTTGGTCAAAATCTTGCTTTAAAAAAACCCCGTCTTTTTGATTCTTGTTAAGTAGCGTTCCTTTAACCAACTCTTGTCGATAGCGATCAATCGCCTGTTTCTCTTCTGCACTTAGCACCTCGACCCGCCGAAAATCAATCAAAATGTACATGATGAACCCAATCACAAGAAATGGGGTGAGAATGCTGATTAACCGTTTCATCTTCCGTCATGCCTCCACAAAAATTCCATTAGTCTGAGAAGCGGAACGCTCCATCACGCCGGCTATCAAATCCTCCTTCGATCGTGTTTTGACTCCGGTTCACCCGAATCCCCTGCACGCCGCCGTAGAACAAGTTAGCCGGTTTCAGCACGATCGTATACCCTTTTCGTTTCAATTCCGTCTCTACTTCCGGCGGCAAGGCTCTCTCCACATAGATGACATTTCCTTCAACGATAAAACGCGGTTGGTTGATTGCCGTTTGCATCGGCATATCATACTCTAACAGCCGCAAAATTACTTCCGTCAATACCGGTGTGATTCTTCTCCCCCCGGCACTACCGATCCCAAGCACTGGCCGATCGTTCTTGGTGAAGATGGTCGGCGCCGTATAACTGATCGGCTTTTTGCCCAATTGGGCCCGGTTGGGCGAACCTGACAGGATACTGAAGTTTTTCAGCTGGTTGTTAAGGAAAAATCCGTCCACATAAATACCCGAACCGAAGAAGTTACTGAGCGTGTTGGTAACCGAGACCATCATCCCTTTTTTATCAACAACCACAAAATGGGTCGTGTTGTCATGATCCTCTTTATCAGCCATCGAATCGACCACTTGTTTGTATTGGAGGGAGATGCGTTCATTGTTGATGTCGGCGGACAAGCGTTTAATATAATCTTTGCTCAACATATCTTCCACCGGGACATTGATAAAATTGGGATCACCAATGTTTCTCATGCGCGCCCCTTGTACACGCTTTTCCGTTTCTCCGAGCAAATGGATAAAATCAGCCGACAGGTCTTTGGTCTTTTCGACATTGATCTGGTCGGCGATGAACAGGGATTCCGCCAACATCAACCCTCCGCTCGGCGGTGGGGTTGTCACCATTTCAAAACCATTATACTTCACTTTTAACGGTTCTTTTTTCGCCGCTTGGTAACGTTTTAAGTCACTTGCCTTGACACCCTTCGACGCGAGTTCAATATCCTTGGCGATAATGCCACTGTAAAAAGCATTGGCACCGTTGGTTTGAATCGCTTTTAATGTCGCAGCTAACTCTTTTTGTTGCAACAATTGCTTAGGTTGAATCGGTTTGCCATCCGGATAAAAGTGGGGCAACTGCTTCACATTCATGCGAAATTGGGCATCCCGCAACCGACCGCTTAACAGCGCCGTCACCTCAAACCCGCGTTCTGCCAGTTCGACGGAAGGCTGGATCAAGCGATCCATCGGTATCGACCCATATTCTTTGTGCGCCAGTTCCATCCCTTTGACAAACCCGGGCACGCCTACACCGTTGGCAGGAATCAACCCGGTGTACGGGGCAGTTTCCCGGTAATCGATCACGATTGGCTTCTGTTTCTTGCTGTACGGATGAATCAACATCGTGCCGCCCCCGCCGATACCAGAACCAAACGGTTCCACCACGCCCAACGCGTAGCCGACGGCGATCGCAGCATCAACGGCGTTGCCCCCTTGTTCCAGCACTTTCATCCCCACATTTACCGCTTCCGGATGGGCAGCGGCGACACCATACTTATAATTTTTTTGAGTGGGGATCGTTTGTTCAAACACCTTGGGGTTATACTTATTTCCTTCATACACATAAGCAAATATCATTCCTACCACAACTAGGATGGAAAGAAGGATATGCATGTTTTTATTGCTCACGTTTCTCTCCCTTCCCCTCTTTTCCTGCTGCCTCATTTGCCTGCAGGCGGTCTTCCTTTACCAGACAGCGGAATAATCCGGGATATGTAATCCCCTTCGCGTGTCCATGTCTGGTTCCATTTATCACTGTACATGAATTCCTCTGTCAATTGATTGAAGATTTTCTCACGCCGGTACACATTCGACCAACCAGTCAGCGGACGGGGCTGCCCTTCGCGAATCACCATGGGGTGAAGTTCCAACTTGGCTTTTTTTCCGCCTTGCAAAAGTTTGTATTGGACCAGCACACTTTCTCGGGTGCGGGACCAACCTTGGTCAAACACAAAATTGCCGAGACTGTATAAAATCACGCCTTGTTTATACACTTCCACCGGTTCCAACACATGAGGGTGGTGCCCGATCACCACATCTGCGCCGGCATCCACCAAAGCGCGGGCCAAGCCTTGTTGACGCGGATGATAGCCGCTGTCATACTCCAAGCCCCAATGCATATGCACCAAAACAAGGTCTGCATTGCTTTTCGCTTTGGCCACCAGAGGAAAAAACACATCCGGGTCCGCCGGTGCAATGCCCGAACGGTCTTTTCGTGCCCGATAATCCCTAGGAATGATATCAGAAAAACCCAATACGGCCACTTTGATGCCATTGACGGTTTGATATGAGATACGGCTCGCCTCTTTCAAATCACGTCCAGCGCCCACCGTATCAATATCTTGCCCGTCAAACGCTCTTAATGTATCCAACAATCCCTGTTTTCCATAGTCCTTAATATGGTTGTTGGCCAAATTGACCGAAGAAAATTTGGCTTTTTTCAATGCGTTGACCGCTTCCGGCTTCGTGTTGAGATGAATCTGCACATCTGCTTCCGGATATCCTTCGCGGTTGGTGATGGGATTTTCAAAATTCCCTGTCACATAGTCAGATGCCGCAAAATACGGCTTCACGTATTTGAGCAGATGGTCATAACCAAACCGCGGAACGATGGCATAGCCGACATACCGGCCAAACATGATATCCCCAACCATGGAGATGGTCAGTACGCTATTGGGATCTTTTTTCACTGACACCTCTTGAGGCCTGTCGGTAGCGTTCAATACGCTGATCAACACCACCGTGAAAACCGTCGCGATCACGGTGTGAACGGTGGCTTTTTTCTTTTGTTTCTTGATGTATCGTTGCAGTTTTTGCCTCCAGGTCAACATTTCTTTCACTTCCTAGAACAATTGATAAACAAACATGATCAGAAACGTGCATCCACTGAGTAGCAATGTGCTGCCCACTGTCGGAACCAATCCCTGCCGTTGGATGGTGTTGGCGATCAGCCCCGGAACAATGATTCCAATCCCGCGAAACTCTTGCATTTCAAAAGGCACATAAGGAACAACCATCGGAGCGAACAAGTCAAAAATCAGTTTCAATCCAATCCCTACCATGAGCATCGCAGCAAATTTGCGGCGGCCATATAAGATGGTGAACCGCGCCACCACTTTCGTCACAATCAAATACGTCAAAAAGCTGATGAGCAATACCGTTCCAACAAAGATGGGCTGATCGAACACGAGGCCCATGTACCCCGGCACGATCAAGCCCGCAGGCACGACGCCCACTTTTTCTGCATATAGCAGGCTGAGAACAACGCCGATAATCAAAGAAATGTATAAGTCTGAACCGAACAACGAAATCTTCCTCCTAGCTGACAATTTGCGCAACTTTGACCTTTTTCCCGAGGGATTCTTTCTTTTTATAAGCCCGGTTTCGCTCTTCTTTCGCTTGCTGATTCATGTGCTCAAAAATCTCGCACAACGGTTCGGCGGAACCGTGAATATTGCCAACTCCGTACACCATCCGATTTTGCAGCTTCGGCTTGATAGCCTTCATGATCGCTTCCGTCGGTTGGTCTTCCAAATCTAACAATGTGTTGCATTTAATGAGACCTGCCTGATAGGCATCCACAATCGGTTGCGTCGTTTGGCCGATCACCACCAACGTATCAATCTGCATATGCGGCAACACATCTCTAGCAAACTGTTCTGTGCGATCCACCCGGTCCGGACGGCAATTCATCACCACAATGGGATCTTGCGTCGGATAGCCCAGCATTTTGACCCGCTCCCAGATATTCAAGGTGGAAGCCGCGTCATTAGCCGCGAATCCATTCACAAAGTAAGAGGGTGTGTCACTATGTTCCAATGGCAGAATCCGCATGGCACCCGGGTCGGGATGCGCATTGAGCATGCCACGGAATGCCGTTTCTTCATCAATTCCCACCGCTTCTGCAACCGCTAGCGCCAAAGCGGCGTTCTCAGGAAAAACCATGTAATCAAATTGACGTAAAAATTTCTCGGAAATACGGGAGTTATCGGCAACATGTACTTGTGTTTTACGTTGCCTTGCCACTCGCTTGAAAAAAGGAACATACGGCCCATCTGAGACGATCAAGTGGCCATTGTATGGGATGGTGGCTGTAAAGGCGTCAGCCACTTCGCGCAGGGTAGGTCCCATCACATCCATGTGGTCCTCCAGCACATTCACGATCACCCCAACATTGGCTTGTAACATCTCTTCTTGGAAAATGATCTGATAGTCAGGATTGACCGCCATACATTCACTCACCAGACAGTTGGCTCCCATCCGGGCCGTTTCAGCCACCACCACTTTTTGCTCGCGAATGTTGGGGCCTTCCAACCGTCTTTTGATCGGCTTCTCTTCATCCTTGTACCAATAAATCATACGCGCCGCCGTTCCTGTCGTCTTGCCGACCGCTCGGTATCCTGCCTCCACCATCACCCCGGTGATCAGGCGCGTAACGGTTGATTTACCGCGAATTCCGTTGATGTTGATACGTAGCGGAATCGAATCAATATTCTTCTGGTGTTTTCGCTTTTCCCAAATTCCTAAAAATAAAAGAATGCCCATAAATATGGGGATGAGCCACATACTTCTCATCTCCTATTCAAGAGTTAATCAATCCGTAGTGCACCACAACATCTTATATAATAAAGAATTCTAAAAGAGTTGCTACATCTAAAATTTGTCTACATCATGAATCTCCTGCTATATAAAGGAATAACAACCTATCCTACCTGTATTTCTTTATTCGGAGCAATAATAAATTTTGAATCCATCAATATTTACCATAAAAACAATATCATTAATCAAGACTAATGGTTGGAGCGCATTACAAAGAGGAGCTCACCTCCAACTATGGTTGACAATAAAAAAAGCTCTGGCCTGATGCCAGAACTTTTTCTGCGGGTTCAACTTAACTGCTTTACCCCCACACGCTCGATTTTTTGACAGATTTCTTTCAATTTGGGATTTCCTTCCGCTACAATCTCTCCTTCGATGACGACCACCGGATACCAGAGATCCTCATCCAGCACCCGTTTGGCAAACGCCACCGTTTCCGCCGAGCCAACCGGTTCATGGATATCCACGTAGTGCACATCCACTTGTTCACCGTATTTCCTTTTTAATGCCGCTTCCAGCCAAGACGATGTCTCTTTGGCTGAAGGGAAATTGACGCAACTGGGGCAAATCTGCTCAGCGCCATACACAAATACGGTTATCGTTTTCATTGATGTCAACTCTTTCCCCTGGAAGATTAGGATAAAGCCTGTTCCAAATCCATCAACAAATCTTCTCCATCTTCCACACCCACAGAGATGCGGATCAATCCATCGGTGATCCCCAGCTCACGCCGCCGTTCGGCAGGAATGGAAGCATGCGTCATCCGCGCAGGCACGGAAATCAAACTCTCGATCGCTCCCAAGCTTTCAGCTAACACAAAATAACGCGTTTTTTCCATGACTTGGTCAGCCAGTTCCGCACTGCCGACGTCAAAGGAGACGATCCCCCCGAAGCCTCGGGCCTGTTTAGCCGCCACTTCATGCCCTGGATGCTGAGCGAGGCCGGGATAGTACACTTTTTGCACGCGGTCATGCTCACTTAGCCATGTTGCCAGCATGTGGGCGTTTCGTTCATGTTGCTTCATCCGCAAGCCAAGGGTGCGAATCCCGCGCATCAATAGCCATGAATCTTGCGGGCCGAGAATGCCACCAATCGAATTTTGCAGAAAATGCAGTTCTTCCCCCAATTGGGCGTCTTTGGTCACAATGATGCCGGCTACCACATCGCTGTGGCCACCCAAATACTTGGTGGCACTGTGAATTACCACGTCAGCTCCCAAGTCGAGCGGGTTTTGCCAATAGGGGGTGAGGAACGTGTTGTCCACGGCCAACAAAGCACCCGCTTCCCGCGCAATATGCGACAATGCTTCAATATCGCTCACTTTAAGGAGAGGATTACTGGGGGTTTCCATATAAATCGCTTTTGTATTGGGCTTTAGTGCCGCGCGGACGGCATCCGGATCGCTGGTGTCCACGAAGGTAACATTGAGACCCATCCGGTTGAAGACACGGCTGATCACCCGGTACGTTCCCCCGTACACATCGTCACCCACAATCAAGTGGTCGCCGGTGTTAAAGAGAGACAGGAAAGTGGAGATCGCCGCCATGCCTGACGAGAAAGCCAAGCCTCTCGCTCCGTTTTCCAGATCAGCGATCAGCGTCTCCAAAGCAGCCCGAGTGGGGTTTCCTGTGCGCGAGTACTCATAACCCGCATGTTCTCCCACTCTTTTTTGTTTGTAGGTCGACACTTGATAGATCGGCACACTCACCGCGCCTGTGTGAGGGTCGCCGAAGACACCACCATGAATCATTTTTGTATCCAACTTCATCTCATACACCGCCTTGGTAAATTTTTTTGCTGAGATAGCGTTCACTGCTGTCAGGAAAGACCGTGATGATCCGAGTTCCTTCCGGTGCCTTTGCCGCCAAACTTAACGCCGCATAGCACGCCGCACCGGAAGAGCTGCCGACCAGCAATCCCTCTTTCGCGGCCAATTCCTTCACCAGCCGAAACGCGTCTTCATCTGATACAGTGACCACTTCATCTATCATATTCCAATCAAAATACTCAGGAAACATCTCCATTCCAATTCCTTCGGTTTTATGTGGTCCAGGCTCCCCACCAGCAATGATTGAACCCTCCGGCTCCACAATCACCGTTTGAATGTCCGGGTTTTTCTCCTTCAGATAGCGTGCCACTCCCATAAACGTACCCGAAGAACCCGCCCCGGCGACGAAGATGTCGATTTTGCCATCCATCTGCTCCCAGATCTCCGGCCCTGTTGTTTCATAATGCGTCTGTGGGTTGGCGGGATTGGTAAATTGTTGAGGGCAATAAGCCCCGGGAATCTCTTTCGTTAATTCCAGCGCTTTGTTCATCGCTCCGATCATGCCCTCAGCGGTCGGGGTGTTAACCACTTCCGCACCCAGCGCACGCATCAGCTCCTGCTTCTCCTCCGAAAACTTCTCCGGCACGACAAAAATGACGCGATAACCAGTGCCCACTGCTGCCAAGGCCAAGCCGATGCCTGTGTTTCCCGCTGTTGGCTCAATGATCGTACCACCCGGCTTGAGCCGTCCACTCCGTTCCCCATCCCGGATCAGGCCCATGCCCAAGCGGTCTTTGACACTGCCTCCAGGATTAAAATACTCCAGTTTGGCATACAGCTCGACCCCTTTGGCCAACCCCATGCGATGCAAACGGATCATCGGTGTGTGGCCAATCAACTCTCTAATATCGTCAACAATCTTTTTTTTCATAGGAGTTGCCCCTTTAACCAAATGATACAGAAAGAGGGTGGATCGATTTATCACGACACGCGGGCCAGCCTGGGCATGGGGAGCATTTCAGCTGTTAAGCCGAAGCCAGGCTGCAAGCGCGCCGGTCAATCCCCTTCTTCCATACATTGTCATCCTCATAATATATAGGACGATATACTCATCTTAACAAGAAATATGTCAACTAAAAAGACTTCGACACATCCCGTTTTGTCACGACAAACAAAGGCATGCCAAATGGACATTGATTTTGTTGAGAAAGTAACCTACAATGAATGTGATTCACCTGCTTTATTGAGTGAACCCATCTCTGTGGGAAAGGGGTTGTTTGTTACCATGAACGTACAAGAGCGTGTACAAGAAGTATTAGATAAATTGCGTCCGTACATTCAGCGCGACGGCGGTGACGTGGAATTAGTGGAAATTTCCGATGATGGCATCGTTCGCGTTCGACTGCTTGGCGCTTGCGGCAGCTGCCCAAGCTCGACAATCACGCTGAAAGCCGGCATTGAGCGCGCGTTGATGGAAGAAATTCCAGAAGTGCGCGAAGTTGAACAAGTTCTCTAAGACCAAAAACCCTCTACGCGTTAGAGGGGTTTTTCTTATTTTACAGAAAAAGGAAGAAAATTGATAGGCATTATTTGAAATCAGACGTTTTTCCGAATAGTGAGTTTAACAGTGGGTACCCGTTTGCTACAATGAGATAAAAGTCCCTGTGAACGGCAAAATTGTCGGTCACATTTTTCCACAACTCAGATCATTAGGAGGGACATTCCATGCATGAACCACTTCCCCCTTCCTCATTGAAGGACAAACTGCCCCTACTCGGTCCCGGACTGATTGCGGCCGCCACCGGTGTAGGCGCGGGCGACCTGATCGCCGCTCTCGTTGCCGGAACGAATTATGGCGTTGCCTTCATCTGGGCAATTCTGCTAGGTTCTCTGTTGAAATACACGCTAAATGAAGGGGTTGGTCGCTACCATTTGGTCACAGGGCAAACGCTTTTGCAGGGTTGGCGCACCCTTGGCCGCTGGACGCTCGTATATTTCGGTGCTTACCTCATGATATGGGGCTTCATCTATGGCGCTGCTGGCCCCACCTCCACCGCTCTGGCTGCGACGGCGATGTTTCCACAACTATCGTTCAACACATGGGCCATCGTGCACAGCTTGCTTGCGTTCGTCCTCATCTTTCTAGGCCGTTATCAATTGTTTGAACGAGTGATGACCGCTTTGACTGGGTTGATGTTTGTAACCGTGGTTGGATCGGCAGTGCTGATCTTCCCCGATTGGACAAAAATCTTTTCAGGTCTCATTCCTAACGCTCCCGATAGTTCTTTTATCTTTGTACTCGGTCTGATCGGCGGGGTGGGCGGTTCCATCACCATGGCCTCTTATGGCTACTGGATCAAAGAAAAACGCTGGTCCAGCCCGGCTTGGCTGTCAGTCATGCGTCTCGATTCGGGCTTAGCCTATGCGTTGACGGCCATTTTCACCTTGTCGTTACTTATTGTGGGTGCAGAATTCCTCTATGGCTCCGGCATCGTCATCCAAGATGAAAAAGGGCTGATCACCTTGGCCCGGATGTTGGGCGACAAGTTTGGCACTCCCGTTCGCTGGTTGTTCCTGCTGGGCTTTTGGTCCGCATCTTTCACATCCGTGCTAGGGGTGTGGAATGGCGTCTCCTACCTTTTTGCCGACTGGATGCGCCAAATTAAACGTGAACCGGAAACCACTCCGATCAGCACCACCTCACCCACTTACCGCTTTTATGTCGCTTGGCTCACCTTTCCGCCGATGCTCTTGCTTTTCTGGGGCAAACCCGTCAGTCTCGTCATTCTATACGGTGTGCTAGGGGCCCTGTTCATGCCTTTTCTAGCCATCACACTCTTGTTCCTGCTCAACGCCAAGCAGCTGGACGATGCTTATCGCAATCGTTGGCTAACCAATCTGATGTTGTGGGTAGGAATCCTCCTGTTCGCAATCTTGGCAATCAAAGAATGCTTAGAGCTCTTTCAGTGATCTTCATCGGTTAGGAGGGGTGAATCACCTAGTTTATTACAAAAAAATGTCGGCAAAGTCTGCAATCAAACAAACTTTGCCGACAAGCAAAACGCCTGAAGGAGTATGATCGGTAACTCTTAATCGATTGATTTAGTATGATCCTTTACAAGAAACCCCTCCACGTGCTCCAGATATTTGAGTCCAAATAAATACCCTGTAAACAGATGAACTGTTGGCAGGAGTTCTTATCGTTACTTTGGTATTCTTTGACAATGAAGGTTGTTCAGGTGTTTGATAAAGAGCGTTTTTCCATTCACCATTCTGTTTCACTTCTACTCTAGCAAATCCTTTACCTAATTCGTTAGTAATGGTACATGCTAAGTATGGATAAGCAGTAGTTACCTCTGAAGAACCCCAATGATCCCACAGTACAAGATCATAATTCCAACCAACTGCCAATGCTGAAGTAGGTACTAGCGCAACACAAAAAGCAACGAGCATAAGTAAAACAAATCTTTTCTTTTTCATACTAACCTCCATGAATTTTTATATAAAAGCTCTCGTGTCGATTCATACGAAACTGGAAAAAATCACTTTGATGTTGGTAGTGTATTACTACCATAACACCTTACTTTTCCACTGACTGCTCCATCCAATCCTACACTAATATAAACGCGATATTTTGTACTTGAGCTACTAGCTGGCGCTGACAATATTTGTGGCCAGGAATATAAATCTTCTCCTGGCAAAACATTTATCCAAGATCCACCTGTATCCTTTTGCAGATATGCTGTTGCATATCCATATTTTGTAGGAGTAATCTCGAAATTAATATATTTGTAACTGGTTGTACAACTGCTAGTTCCCCACCTAGTCCCTTCTGCAAGATTATACACCCAGCCTTCAGCTGAAGCAGAAAAAGGTAACGCAATAACAGACAAAAACATGGTCAGTAGATACAAGCATTTTTTCAATCTTCAACCCCTCCTTAGTAATATATTTCGAATACCAAATTAAACATTTTCATTATAAACAAATAACTTAATATTATCAATAGTTGTATAATTTTCAATTTATTACACGAATTAATTTTTATATTATATAATGGTAACTAATTAGTTTAAATGTTCTATTAAAAAGGTAATGAAACATTGGATGCTTAGGCTTGTATTTACTGCTATTTAAATTTAAGTCTATCACCATTCCAGATAAACAAAGCCCGGACCTTAAAAGGTCCAGGCTTCAACAGATCATTCGTTATATAAATGGCATGCGACAAAGTGGTTCGGTTTCGCTTCTTTCCACTCTGGTACCGCCGTGGCGCAGATGTCCATCGCTTTGGGACAACGTGTACGGAAACGGCAACCGCTCGGCGGGTTGATGGGACTTGGTACATCCCCTTCCAAAATAATGCGTTCCCGCGTTTTGGCCACTTCTGGATCAGGAATTGGCACCGCCGACAACAATGCCTCGGTGTAAGGGTGCAACGGTTCATCATAGAGTGCGTCACTATCCGCCAATTCAACCATGCTACCCAAGTACATCACGCCGACGCGGTCTGAAATGTATTTCACCATCGACAAATCATGCGCAATAAAGAGGTAGGTTAACCCTTTTTCTTTTTGCAGACGGCGCATCAGATTGACCACTTGCGCTTGGATCGACACATCCAACGCGGAGATCGGTTCGTCGGCGATGATGAAGTCCGGTTCTACCGCCAATGCACGGGCAATTCCGATCCGCTGGCGCTGGCCGCCGCTAAACTCATGCGGAAAACGTTCGGCATGATCGGCATTCAAACCGACTGTTTCCAACAGCTCTACCACCCGTTTGCGGCGCTCTTCCCCTGTCGCCAAACCATGGATGTCGATACCCTCGGCGATGATGTCCAACACATTCATCCGCGGGTTGAGGGACGCGTATGGATCTTGGAAAATCATCTGCATTTCGCGGTTGAACTTCTTCAACTCTGGGCCTTTTAAGTCATTCACATTGACACCTTTGAAAGTGACGCTACCAGACGTCGGATTGTACAATCTGATCAAGGTTCGGCCGATGGTCGATTTACCGCATCCCGATTCTCCCACCAAGCCTAGCGTTTCACCGCGGTAGATATCAAAGCTGACCCCGTCGACCGCTTTGACGATTTGGCCGCCGCCCACATCAAAATGCTTTTTGAGTTCTTTAACGGACAAGATCACTTCTTTGTTTTTACTCATCTTACTTCCCTCCTACTGCAGCCGTTGGCGGTTTGACTTCGGGCGCCATCGGATGTTGTAACCAACATGCCACCTGGTGTGTGGAAGACACCTCATCCAGCTCGGGCATTTCTTGCGTACAAATACTCATCGCATGTTGGCACCGGGCCGCAAAAGGGCATCCTTTGGGTGGGTCGAGCAAGTTTGGCGGCGTACCCATAATCGGCAGCAATTCTTGGTCGCGGGTCAAGTCCAAACGCGGCATGGAACCCAACAATCCCCATGTGTATGGATGTTTTGGTTGGTAGAAAATCTCTTCCAGTTTGCCGCTTTCCACTACTTTGCCCGCATACATGACAACAACACGGTCGGCGATATCCGCCACCACCCCGAGATCATGGGTGATCAGGATAATGGAAGTACCCGTTTTCTCTTGCAGTGCTTTCATCAAGTCAATGATTTGCGCTTGAATCGTCACATCCAGCGCCGTTGTCGGTTCGTCCGCGATCAATACCTTCGGTTGGCAAGCCAACGCAATCGCGATCATGGCCCGTTGCCTCATCCCACCGGAAAATTGGTGTGGGTATTGATCCAATCGTGATTCAGGCGAAGGGATCCCTACCAGGCGCAACATTTCAATCGCTTTTTCCCGCGCCGTCTTTTTGTCCAGCTTCTGGTGTTTGATCAGCCCTTCCATGATCTGCGTGCCGATCGTCAACGTCGGGTTTAAGGAGGTCATCGGATCTTGGAAAATCATCGAAATCTCCGACCCCCGGATTTTCTCCATCTGCTTTTCTGACGCTTTGGTCAAATCAGTGCCTTCAAAAATGATTTCCCCCTGTTTGATTACCCCCGGTGGATTGGGGATTAGCCGCATAATCGTCTGCGACGTCACACTCTTACCGCAACCAGACTCACCTACAATCGCGATGGTTTCTCCTTTGTCCAAATGGAAATCAACGCCGCGAACCGCTTTGACTTCCCCTTTGTATGTTTTAAAAGACACATGCAAGTCTTTGACTTCCAAAATTTTGCTCATTATCGATTCCCCCCCTATTTCCGCATTCTTGGATCTAGTGCGTCTCTCAATCCATCACCCAATAGGTTAAACGACAAAATGATGATGGACAGAACCACCGACGGGTAGATCAATTGATATGGGAAAATCTGTAGATACGTAGACGCATCGTTAATCAGTACACCCAAACTCGCTTCTGGTGGGCGAATCCCCAATCCGATAAAGGCCAAAAAGGCTTCAAAGAAAATCGCGGATGGAATCGCAAAGGTAACAGCGATAATGATGGGACCCATCACGTTGGGAATCAGGTGTTTCAGCAAGATACGCGCATGGCTTGCTCCCAAAGTGCGCGCCGCCAACACGTATTCTTGTGATTTCAGTTTCATCACCTGCGCCCGCACCACGCGTGCCATTGGCACCCAACCAGTAATCGCCATCGCGATCGCTACAGGGACAATGCCCGGATCAAAAATTAATAACATCAGAATGATCACAATCAGGTTTGGGATGGAGTACATGACTTCAAGAATCCGTTGCATGATCATATCTACGCGGCCACCAAAGTAACCGGATATTCCTCCAAATGTGACCCCGATCACCACATCCAAAAATGCCGCCAGGAAAGCAATGGTCAAAGAGATTTTCGCCCCGTACCACACGCGTTGCCATATGTCGCGGCCTAAGTGGTCCGTTCCAAAATAATGGTCCGAAAAGCTTTCTTTGTTCGCGACTTCCAGCATTTGCGTTTGCCAGTCATAGCTGTTGGCCAATGGACCAAAAATAGCTAATAACAAGGTAAGGACAATCAAGGACAATCCCAGCACCGCACCGAGGTTGGAGCGGAAGCGGCCCCATACATCTTGCCAATAGCCGACCGGCTTTCTCGTTAAGGCGTCCTGTTCTTTTTTTTCAATCTGCGCCGGTTTAAATAAATCAGGACTCAAATTTTTTGCCTTTTCCATCTTCCAATCACTCCTTTGCCCCAGAAATGCGAATGCGCGGATCGATCAATCCGTACAGCAGGTCCACCAAGAAAATGACAATGATAATAAGTGCACTATAGAACACGGTCACACCCATAATCATGGTGTAGTCATTTTGCTGAATCGATTGTACGAAGAATTTGCCCAAACCAGGCAAGGCGAAGATTTGCTCGATGACGAGAGATCCGGTGATGATGTTCACCGCAAGCGGTCCGAGTACGGTCACCGCAGGAATCAACGCGTTGCGCAATGCATGGCGGATAATGACGGTCGAGCGATTCAGCCCTTTCGCTTTCGCCGTTTTCATGTAGTCTTGATCCAACACTTCCACCATCTCCGTGCGGACATAACGGGAGATCTGGGCAATAACCCCGAATGAAAGTGCTAACGACGGGAGAATGGACGATTCGTATGATTCCCATAAGCCAGGCGGCAACCACTGCAACTTCACGCCGACAAAATAAGATAAAAATCCACCCATAACAAAGCTGGGGACGGACACACCGAGTACGGCAACAATAATAGCCGCGTTGTCAACCAGCTTGCCTCGGTTCAATCCGGCAATCGTGCCAAGCAACAAACCAATCAACGTGCCGAAGATCACCGCTTGTGATCCCACAAATGCAGATACAGGGAACCCTTGAGCAATAAATTCGACTACTTCGCGGCCATCAAGTGTCATTGATTTGCCCAAATCACCTTGAAGGAGATTGCCCATAAACTTTACATATTGCACAGGCAGTGGATCTTTTAACCCATATTGTTCCAAAATTTGCTCTCTGACTTGTGGCGGGATTTTCTCTTCATTTTTCAAAGGAGTTCCCGGCAACAGATGCATGATAAAGAAGGTGATGGTGATGATTAACCACAACGTGACAACCATGTAACCTAAGCGTTTTAACGTATACCTTAGCACGCAACTCACATCCTTTCGTCAATCTCCAATAAGCAAGGATGAAGGTATATGTCCGTATGCGGACATATACCTTCGTTCATTCAAACCATTCGCGCGCAATTATTTCTTGCCCTCAATGGACACCTCTTTGAGGCTGTATTGAGCACCAATGACGCGCCATGGCCAGTTTTTCACATAATCCTTTTTCAAGCCCAATTGGTTACGGAAGTACAACATCGCAATACCCGTTTCGTCCATCAGGATTTTTTCCGCTTGCTTCAGTTGTTCCAAGCGCTCTTCGTAGTTTTCATTCACTGTGGCCGCTCTGATCAGTTTGTCATACTCATCGTTTTTCCATTTACCACGGTTGTAGCTTTCATCCGATTTCATGATGGTCAGGTATGTGAGCGGATCGTTGTAGTCCGCGCCCCAACCACCAATCACGATATCGAACTTACCGTTTTTACCGCGGTTCAAGCGCTCTTTGAAGGTAACGGAAGCGATTTCCACATTGACACCCAAGTTCACACGGAACTGCTCTTTAAAGAACTCGGCTTGACGTTTTGCCTTGGTGGTGTCATCCGTCAGCAATTCAACCGTCGGAGCTTTGTCCATACCGATTTCTTTCAATCCCTCGGCCAAGAGTTGTTTTGCTTTTGCCGGATCAAACGGGAAGTCGTATTTCACAATGTCACGGTATTTTTTATCCGGAGTGGCGTAAATTGCAGAATGCACAAAACCACTTGGCAAAGTAGAACCGTTTTTCAAGACGCTGTCGATCAGTTTTTGACGGTCGATCGCTAAGCTGAACGCTTGGCGAATTTTTGAGTTTTTAAAGAACTCTTTTTCTCTTTGGTTGAACTCAAGGTACCAAACGCTAGACTCTTCAATAACAAATTTTTCTTTGCTACTTTTGTACTTATCTAAGAATTCTGCACCCAAATAGGCGAAGTCTGTTTTGCCTGTTTCATACAAGTTGATCGCTTGCGAGCTGTCTTTCACGATGTTGACGTTGACGGTGTTCAACTTCACATTTGCTTTGTCCCAATACAAATCGTTTTTCTTGTATTGGAAGCTCTTTTCGTGTTTCCAATCAGACAGGACAAAGGCGCCGTTGTACACCATATTTTTCGCTTCCAACGCATATTTGTCGCCATACTTCTCAACGATGTCTTGGCGTTGCGGCAGGAAGGTTGGGAATGTTAAGAGAGCTTTAAAGTACGGGATCGCCGTTTTCAGCTTCACTTCCAGCGTTTTGTCGTCGAGGGCTTTCACACCGACATCTTCCACTTTCGCTTTGCCGGTGTTGTATTCTTCAGCGTTTTCAAGCACGTACATCATTTGCACATACTCGGAAGCCGTTTTGGGATCCAGCACACGCTTCCAAGAATATTCAAAGTCCTTGGCGGTGACTGGCTTGCCATCGCTCCACTTCGCGTCGCGGATCTTGAAGGTCCAAGTTTTTTGGTCATCGCTTACTTTCGGCTCTTCAGCAGCCATGGCTAACACCGGTTGATCCTTGCCATCTGCTCGGTACAAACCTTCCAAGACGTTATCCAAAATGGTAAAGGATACGGAGTCAGTCGCTTTTGCACTGTCCAAGCTTGGCGGCTCTTGCAATTCGATCAAGTTAAGCGTCTTTCCGTCATCTGATCCGCTATTGCTTCCAAAGTTACAAGCAGATAAGACCAATGATAGCGCGAGCAACACTGCGAAAACCGACGAGAACTTAAATCCCTTGCTCATTCAATTGCCCCCTTTTTTTATGATTAAAAAAATATATAGTTTAGACCAAAGTGGTCTTAAACCCTAAATTTGGAAAAAAGTAAAAAAAATAAAAAGGTTTCACACAATTCGTTAGTGAGAGTCGCTCATCTATGTAGATTGCGCCACAGTCACGAACATAAGTACCCTTAAATTTTGAACAATTCCATCTCCTGCATTAACTTGCGAATCCACCACATAATTATATTTAACTCATAATTCATGTATTTGTAAAGAGTTATGTTTTGGGAAAATACATGGAAGCATGTCAATAGTAAAAGGCGGATTCTCTTAAGAGAATCCGCCTTTTACTATTGACAAAACCGAAAAATACTAGTAATACGGGCCTATTTCTTGTCTTTAACAATATACGCCCATTTCAATGTATAACTTGCACCAGTCGCGTGACGATATAAGTCTTTCACCTTAGGTTTCTGGATATACGCCTTTGATGCATAAAACAGAGGAACAAATCCCGCTTGCCCTTCACCTTGCACATCTGTAAGAATTTTTTCAGCCTCAAGTAAGATTTTAAATTGTTGCTTGGCGTCTGTCGTATTCTTGGCCTGCTCAATCAACTGGTCATATTTCGCGTTTTTAAATCCAGAAAAGTTCATTGGGTTATTTGACTGCCAAATCTCAAAATGGCTGATCGGATCATCATAATCCGCAGTCCAGGTCAGCATCCCCATATCATAATCGCCACGGCTTAAGCGATCTACATGAATTTTCCACGTAGGTGCGTCCAGTTTGATGTCCCAGTCCAATTTTTTTCTGAGCTGATCTTTGATATTCACGGCAACATCCCGTTTGGCGGTCGAGTCATAACTAACCATGACCACATCGTTCGGCGGAGCAGAAAGATTCAATTCACTCAGCCCTTGTTTAAACAGCTCTTTTGCTTTTGCCACATCCGGTTTGACGACTTCCCCGTTGACGCGGAATGAATTAATCCCTTCACCCGACAACGTCGGAGGAATCAGCGCTCCAGCCGGTAAAGAACCGTCTTTCATGATTTGCACCATTTCTTCACGGTCCAGTGCAAGCGTAATCGCTTTGCGGATCTTTTCATTCTTGAAAAAAGGATGCTTTTGGTTCAGCATGATAAATACGGTCGAAGCCTCTTTAACTTCTAAGTAGTCAGGCGTTTGCTTGAAGGCGTCCACAAAAGCTTGGTTCAATAAAGCGGTGTCCAATTGGTTGGAATTGTACAAGTTAATGCCTTGTGCCACATCTTTGACGATGTGGATGTCCACTTTGGTCAAGCTGACAGCGTTCTTATCCAAGTATTTCTCATTTTTGACCAATTCGACTTTTTGCTGAGTCCAACTGGATACGACAAATGGCCCGTTATAAACCATGTATTCCGGTTTGAGGCCATATTTATCTTTATATTTTTCAACAATGTCTTTTCGCTGAGGCAGGTATTCCACATGTGTTGTCATATTGATAAAGTTAAGCGTGGGTTTTTCGAGTGTAACGACCAGCGTACGATCATCTTTCGCTTTCACGCCCACTTCATCAGCACTTGCTTGGCCACTATTGAATCGCTCGGCATTTTTGATCGGGAACAAGATATATGCGTATTCCGATTTGGTTTTCGGATCCAATGCCCGCTTCCACCCATATTCAAAGTCATATGCTGTAACGGGCTTGCCGTCGCTCCACTTGGCATCTTCATGAAGATAAAACGTGTACACCTTTTTGTCTTCACTGATATCGTAGCTGGTTGCCATTCCCTCTTCCGGTTTTTTCTCTTTGCCCAAACGCATGAGCCCTTCTTGCACATTGTTCAACACGCTCATGGTCGGTACGTCTTTTGCTTGCGTGCTGTCCAGCGTGGTCAACTCACCGGTGTCACTCAAGCGCAAGGTCTGATTATCACTTAGAGAAGAACCTTTTTGTTGATTGTTGCTCACGCCGCATCCGGCAAAGATCACACTGGCGGAGAGGATCATTCCCAAAATCCCATTCCATTTTTTCCACATCAGCGCTAAGCCCCCCTTTATCAAACGAGGGCATGTCAGGTGAATAGGCTAGCAGGTCCAACACTGTTTTTTCACTTCGCGCGTGACGAGACACGCTTCTGAAAAAGGTTTTTTCACCGCTTCTACTCACTAACTTCAATTGCCAAACATGCCCTAGCTGGTTAAATCTTGTCAGATTATTACGTTAACTATGGGAATAACTCGTTTTTGACTTGTATATTATAAATGAATCAGTTGTAATAGGAAAGATTATATTCTAATAATAAATGTTGAACCTCATATGTTTCACAGTTCATTCATACTTCAGCGATGACAAAGGAGAATCACATTGCGAGTAAATAATCCATTTATTCTAACACTGATCGGGATTGTCCTGGGCTTGGGATTGCTGAGATTCACAGCACAAACGGAGCGTATGGCCTGGATTGACCATGCCTTCTTGCTGGGCGTCGGCTGGCTCATCGTGTCTGCCTCGCTGTTCGTGATACGCGGTGGATTTTTCCAATCGTTTGCGACCAATTTCAAAAAGTTCAACAGCTGGCTTTTTCCAGCCGGCTCAAGTGACATACATCGCGAAAAAGAGATCACGGTTGGCCGAAATGAACCACAGGCCTGGATGCCAATCGCAATCGCCGTATCCATGATGCTCGGGATCTTTTTTATCGGGCTCTCCCTGCTTTTGCTTTATACTGTCTAATTCTGATCAGAGATCCGATCAATGATGTTGGCAAGCAATTCCTCTGACGTGGCGCCTTCCACCACTTCTTTGTTCACCAAAGCGAAGAAAGTGTTGGCGCATCGGCCGCAATATCCCAAACAGGCTTCGGCGCGCATGGTCATATTGGGGTATTGCCGGCCTTTTAATTGATTGTACGCATCAATGGCCCCGTCAAGCAAATTGGCTGTACAAAATGCGACGGTCACGGTATTCATCTGATTCCCTCTTTTCTTTTGGGCAAAAAACCCTTTACTTTTGACCATGTTTAACCCAACGCACCTAGTTGAATATACCTATTTTTCTAATCATTTAATAATTATCAAATATATATTTTAATTTTAGGCAGTTTGAATAAATATACAAGCACCTAAAGTTTAGTCGAAGAGTGACAACTTCTCTTTTTGACAATTATGCGAACAAAATAGTGTGCTTTTTTAGTACGTTATGCCACTTTTATGCTTTCACCAGATGAAGTTTCCTTCGATTGGCACGTCAAACCAGGGCATGTCCAGCAGTAGAAAGACCACGTTTCTCAGTGCTTATCGGAAGAGGTTTTTCCACCGCCTTAAATGTGTTAACAAAAGCTCAGACATGCCCCAAGCGACCTGTCCAACCCAGGGCGTGTCTGGTGAATCAAGATACCGGAAAGAAGCGGCGGAAAAACCTTTTCTCGAGGCGCGCCGTGCACAAGTGAAAATAAATGGAGCCGCCGGCCTATGCATCAGACACGCGCTGGTAGATATGAAAAACCGATTGTGAAGATTTAGACAGCTAGGAGCCATAAAAGAGGAATGTTGAGCTTACTTTTGAGCAACCAAAGAAAATTTGCCTGGATTAACCGTTTTCCCTTCAACTACAAAAGCCATCATCCCGTCATCTGATCCCACTTCATGCCACTCGCCTTCTTCCCAATAAATTGCATCCCCCATCTCTACAAAGACGGGGGCTGAGGCATCGCTTCGCACCCACCCTTTCCCTTGGACAACGATGAACAATCGATTCGCCACCGCGGGGTGCAATCCGATCAAGCCGGACGGTTGCACAAAAAAACACCCCACTTGGACAAAACCGTTGGTGCTCAAAACAGGATTGACAAACGCATTATGGCTATCGAATTTATCTATACGCTGCACTAAATGGGTATTAAATCGAAAAATCCGCACAACCTACTTCTCCTTTACCCTTGATGTCCTAATACTTTATATTATAGGAATTTAAAACTGAAAAGAAAATAACCCATTTAAATGGGTTAGATTTCATTTCTTATCCAATCTAATTGCGGGATGGTGAATCCCATTTTTTCTTTTACAACAGAATGGTACATTTGCATCAGGCCCAATTTCTTTTCTTCCATCTGCAACAAGGGTTGCACGCGTTGAGCAGCCTCCTCCATGGGCATGGTCTGATTCAGGTAAGTGTTTTCCAATAAGTGAATTAGCCGCTCAGGATATAAAAGCCTCGCGTAAATCAACGCAAATTCTTCTTGTGAGCACTTGCTCACCCCTTGATACCCTTCTAACACCGCTTCCACGATTTCCCGACTTCCTGTGCGGCCGTATGCGTAAAGGAGAAGTTGAGCCACATCTGTCGCCCTGATATCCAATGCCATTTCATTCCAATCAATTAGGTGCAGCGTACCTTTGGCGGTTTCTACGATGTTGGCCTGGCGCAACCGTTTGTGGCATATCTTCCCTTGCGCACTGGATTCGGCCGCCAACTTGTCGCCGCCAATTTTATCATAATACTGCAACAAATTTTCCATCATCCCGATCGTGTATCGGGAAATGTCGAGCCAAACCCGGTCCAACTCGTTGGGTTGCACCGTCCACTTGGCCGCAGTCTGGAAGATGTTCAGATGTTGCAAATCCCTCTCCCACCGGTCTTGCCACTGGCCGATCCACTCATAATCCTCGTATTTCCCGGTCGGGTTAAAGCCTTTTGACGCCTGGTGCACCCGGCCCAAATGCCGGGCCACCCGCATCCAGTCTTCCTTATCACGCAACCGAGCGGCATCCCCGTCAATCCAAGGTAGCAAGACATAACGGAAACGATAGCCATCAATCTGCAACCGCCCCTTTTTTGTGCGAACTGGCTTAGCCAGAATAGCCACATCCCTATCAACCTGCTTCAGATAGGCGGCCGCCTCATCCACCAACTCCCACCGATCTTGCTCCTTCATACGCACCCGTTTCAACACATACGCGCCACGGTCGGTCATCAGTTTCAATACCCCACCCACAGGCTGGGCTCGCGTTACTTTCAGGTCATAATGATGATTCAATAAGTCGAGCAATCTCTCTTCACCAGTCAATTCCGCCAGTTTTGTGATCCAGTTTGCAGACACACTCCCTCACCTCTCGTCAATCCATGATATGTGCCCGGTGTGGGAATGTTGCCTAGGGCATCGGTATCTTATGTAACTTGGACAGATAGGAATCTGCCAAAGACATTTGCCCATCCAACGTTTATGGCTGGTTGCGTTTAGAAACAGGATGAATTACATCCAGCCCTCCCGTCACTTGGATCATGTTGCCAGTTACAAAGTCAGACGAATCTTGGAGCAAGAATTGGACAGCCTTGGCTACATCTTCGCCGGAGCCCGGCCGCCCTCGCGGTGTTTCCTTATCAGTAAGCGCAGCCGCTTCGATGATGGTCATCTCTTTCTTCTCACCGACGATGTCGCCCGGACAAATCATATTGACAGTAATGCCAAACGGCGCTTCCTCTACAGCCAAAGATTTGGTAAAGGATACTAATCCCGTTTTGGCGGCGGCATAGACAGAGCGATCCGGCCAAGCCGGCGCTTCCATCGCGCGTCCAAACCCAAACAATATTATGCGCCCCCATCCGGCCTGGCGCATATGCGGCAAAACGGCTCTTGTCGACCACATGGCGCTCAACAAGTTGCCCGCGATCAGGTCCTCTATTTCCTCCGGGGAGTGTTCCACAAACCATTTCCGCTCACGAATGAAGGGGCCCACGGTGTGTATTAGGGCATCCACTCGCCCAAACCGCGCCATCGTCTCCTCCACCACCCGCTCGATCTCGGTCCGGTTCTTCACATCACCCGCGCTGATAAACGCCCGGACGCCGTACGCCTCGCATTCCGCCCTCAGTTTGCTTATTTTATCCCCTTCGCGGCGGCTGTTTAGGCACAGATGCCACCCCGCCGCCGCCAGTGTGCGGGCGATCATGCTTCCTAATCCGCTTGAACTCCCCGCGATAAGGGCAACTCTCGCTTCACTCATCAGGACTCATCCTTTCTCTTTATACAACATAATTATTTCTTGTATGGTTAAGAATAAACAAAAGTTCGATGTTTTCTTGTTGTATATAACACTTTTTATATAAATGATGGTTTGGAAGGTGAACTTGCCATGAGAAAAAACACCGCGCAGCCCTGTTCAGAAAAAGAGATTTACGATTTTACCCTGAACTTGATCAAAGAACGAGGGGTTGAGTTGGAAGAGATAGCGGAACTGACTATGTATCTGCAAAAAGATTACTATCCAGACATCACCCTGGAGGAGTGTCTTAGTCATATCCAACAGGTACTACGCAAACGCGAAGTCCAAAACGCCGTAATGACAGGAATCCAGCTCGATGTATTGGCCGAAAAAAATTTGTTGGAAGGCCCTTTGCAAAAATTGATTTTGCATGATGAAAGCTTGTACGGAGTGGACGAGATTTTATCGGTCGCCATATTAAATGTATATGGAAGCATCGGCTTAACCAATTACGGGTTTATTGACCGCGTGAAACCGGGGGTTCTCGCCCGGCTCAACAATAAGCAAAGCGGGAAAATCCACACCTTCCTCGATGACCTCGTCGGGGCGATCGCCGCTTCTGCCGCCGCTCGCCTGGCCCATAATCGAAAATGCGCACAAGAAAAATAAAGACCTGATCGGATCAGGTCTTTTTTACAAAAAGCAATTACCCGCTTATACGGCACACGCAAGATAATAGGCGATCCCGTCACGTTCCTCAATCAAGAGTTCACCCCGGATTCGCAAATACTCCAAATGCGCCAACGTCTCCGACAGAGCGAACCGGAGGTTGTGAATGTTATGGTTGGAGCCAAACTGATGTTGGCACACCTCAAACGCCGTAGCACCCGCCTTTTCCACCACAAACGCTTTCATTTCGCGCAAGCGGTCAGCATGATGCTGCTCCAACATTTCGATCCGTTCGGCGTAATGATCAAACACCGGCCCATGCGAAGGAAACACCCTGCTTACTTCCAGCTCTTTCATCCGCGCGAGCGTGGTCAGATAATTATCAAGGGGATTGGGATGGCATTCCGGCCACAAGCTGATGTTAGGGGTGATCTTCGGCAACAGGAAATCTCCACCGATCAGCCATTTCCGATTAGGGTCATAGAAGCTGAGATGCCCATCAGCATGACCGGGCGTATGCAGGACCTCATAGTTCACATCCCCCAAGCGAATCGTTTCTCCCGGTTCCAGAAAAGTCACCTGCGGATGGGGTTCCACCCATGGATGGAAACTGCGCAAATGTGCTGGGATTTGAGAAACCCATTCATCCGGCAACCCATGAAAAGCAAAAAACGATTCCATCGTTTCCGGCATTTGACTCTCTCTTCCAAAAAAGAGTTGTGCTTGCTCATGGTCAGTTCGGGACAGATAGACAGGAGCCCCCGTCCACTGTTGCAATGTTCCCGCTAACCCATAATGATCGGGGTGGTAATGGGTTAAGACAATTTTCTCCACATCCGTCCATTCCCAATCGGCGGCGGATTGCGCTTTTTGCCAAGCCTGCACATCCATGTCAATATTTAAGCCAGCGTCTACTAACGTCACTCCAGACGATCCTTTGATGACATACGCATTAATCGTTCGCAAAGCAAATGGCAGCGGCAACGGAACCTGATAGATGTCTCCCCATTGATGATTCATCCCTTACTCCCCTTTTCATGTTTATGTTTTGATCCATTCGCGAAGATCTGTCACTTCAAAGGCAGCCCGCACTGACGAATTTTGAGCCATCTCCCGGGTTGTAATTCCTGTATACACCAACAGTGTGTCAATTCCACTTCGTACACCTGCCAAGATATCGGTTTCCAGGTTGTCACCAACCATCAACACCCGTTCTGGAGGCACACCAAGCGCTTGCAAAGCGTACCGCATAATGATTGGTTCCGGTTTGCCAATGAAAGTCGGCTCAACCCCCGTCGCATAACCGATCGCCATCGCTAACGATCCGCTGCCCGGGAACAGGCCCACTTCGGTCGGCAAAGCCCGGTCGGCATTTGTCCCGATGAAAGCTGCGCCAGCACGAATGCTCAAACATGCGATTTTCATCTTGTCATATGTAAACGACCGATCCAATCCGG
Source organism: Laceyella sacchari (assembly GCF_024927925.1). Taxonomy (NCBI): domain Bacteria; kingdom Bacillati; phylum Bacillota; class Bacilli; order Caryophanales; family Thermoactinomycetaceae; genus Laceyella; species Laceyella sacchari. The sequence goes on along the minus strand of NZ_CP103866.1, from coordinate 545,410 downwards.
AAACCACCGCCGCCGGACGCTCGGCAGTCAACTGAATGCCCTGGTCCTGAAAAGCTTGCAACAGTCCTTCCTCGCCAATCACAAATGCCGACGACACCTTCAGCTCCTCTTTGACATATTGTGCTGCGGCCATAGCCGAAGTGTACACTTGCTCTGCTGTCGCCGGAAATCCAAACTTCCGAAGCTTTTCAGCCACTTGCTCAGGAGTACGCGTCGAATTATTCGTCAGGTACAGGTATGGTATATCCTGTTTGTTAAGCCACTCCATAAATTCAAGGGCACCTTCGATCAATTCGGTGCCACGGAACAATGTTCCATCCAGATCAATCAAATAACCTTGGTAATCACTCATTTGTCTACACAACCCACCAATATCATTCGTTCACTGTCTTTGGCATACGGATCACCAGCAAAATTGCCGTACGCCTTTTGCACATGCAAGCCCGCTTGCTCCATCCATTGCCGGAGCCGTGAATATTCGATCATTTTCACGCGCTCCTCATACTCTCTCGTTCCCCGTTTGTCGGTGATGGTGATATGTTTGCACACAAACTCGCCGTCAATCCACCGCTCTTCCCGTATGGAGACATTTTCTTCCTCCCTGATGCTGAGCGGCACCAACGTGCGTTCCACCGCAGATCGATTCAAGAAATCGATCACAAAATGCCCTTGGGGCTTCAAGATGCGATGGATTTCTCCCAACACCTGAAGATTGTCCTCATCTTCTTCAAAATAACCAAATGAAGTGAACAGGTTCAGAACCACATCAAACTGATTATCAACAAAAGGCAAACGTCTCATATCCCCTCGGATAAAGGGAATGGCCAAACCTTCCGATTCCCTGACAGCATGGGACAATAGCGTAGCCGACAAATCCAGCCCCACCACAGAGAATCCTTTACGCGCCAAAGCGATGGTGTGCCGTCCCATCCCACAACACAAATCAAGGATCAACTGTTTTTTTTGCAACGGAAGCCATTCTTCAAGCTTCGCCACTTCTTTGGAGGCATCTTGTCTGCTACGGTGTTTATAAACCGTCAAATAGTCCTCGCCAAAACTCTTCTCATACCAATTCGACATGATGTCCCCTCCTGATCATTTCTCATTGATTGTACCATTTCTACATAAAAAGAAAAACGACACGCGTCTAGCGTGTCGCAAGCTTGGTTCCCAAGCGAATCCGGAGCGATGTTTGGAACTGTTGTTTTGCGGCCACAAAAAAAAGCAAAAAAGCGGCACCGCTACCGAATGTAGGACAGCGAGCCTCACCGATGAATTTGAGGGCATGGCCGCTTGCCTCCTCACCGTTTTTAATCATTGGACCAGCAAACATCTCGCTGCTGTAAAGATTTGTACGCCATCCGTCGCAAACCCTGCACCTCAAACCTCTTATACTTAATTGAACGCAGGAAGGAAATCACGAAAGGGGTGCGTTTTCGGTCCGCTCTTTCTGTTTGATTCGGAAAACGCAATGTTGCCCGCCTTTCGCTTGACACTCCGGCCGTTCCACCCGGGCGTCCAGCATGCGTTCAAACCAGTTGAGCTCGCATTGGCATGCGTGATTATATTGGTTGGCCACTTGAAAAATAGGGCAATTGTATTCAATCATCTCATAACTGCCGTCAGGCAACTCTTCCACTTTCACCATATATCCTTTTTGATCTTGGATCTCGGCCAATGTGCGCACTCTTTCACCAAAATCTTTCCCGGCGAAATCCATTTGATGCGCCTCAGCTAAACGCTCTTCGCGATTGTTGAATAGCTGGTCGACCAGCTCCGACCCAAAATTTTTTTCTAAATCGTGCAATAAATCGATGGTAAAGCTCGAATAACTTTTTGGGAAGTGTTCATCCGACTTCTCAGTCAGGAAGTATTGGCTGGTTGGTCGGCCCATAGCTTGTCTCAATAGCCGTGCTTGGATTAGCCCATCCCGTTCCAAAGTATTGATGTGGCGCCGCACGGCCATTTCTGTCACCCCTAGACGCTCAGCCATTTCCCCGACGGTCAGCGGTCCTTCCATTTTCAACATCAACAAGATTTGCTTTCTGGTTGAACCCGCCTCACTCACCTGCATCACCTTCCTTTCTCCTCGTTCTCTCTCTCCCGAGATTTATGCCAAACAATCGGCTCCCAATTCTCGTTTCAAATAAGATTCTACTTGCGCGCTGAATGAAGTGTACCAATCCACATCTTCCAGCACTGGGCGCACTTCTGTCCAAGTGACCTTATCATAATAACGCACAAGTCGCTCACGAAGTTGCACATGATTTTTCAACTTATTTGCCACATTTGTTGAGATGACCGTTTCGTCCAATAAAATATCTACAATATCCAAATATCCGCCTGGGTCCCGCATAATAAATCCATCTATCATCACGCTACCAATGTCAATCATGCACTCCACCGCCAGGTGCAGGGCTCGCTCGACCGCGAATTTTTCTGTAAGGCCGGTCGCTTCCGGATGGATGCGTCGCAAAACTTCTTGGCATTGTGCCAAATAATTAAGTTGATTCTTTATTTGCTTTACATTTACATCATACACCATTTATTTGATCCCCCTAATTTGGAAAATGCCGTTTTCTTGACATTCATATAGAATTATAAGCTATGCCCGGAACAAATGAAAACCATTACATCAGGGTGGCACGCGTCCTCCTCCGCGCGAAAGGGCCAAAGCTGGACAACCTGTGGCATTGTCCTGACAGGCTGGCGATAAAATTATTTGGCCCACGGTAACAACATCATTGGGAATGAAACGAGTAGGTACCAAGCCCAGCGCAACTTGTTTAACGTGATAAACCAGAAAGCTGAACTGGCTGGCCCCCTTCCCCCTTCGTTGCGTGTCGTCGACGGTCATGTTTATTTATCAGACAACAACACTAGTTTTGTCATCTCATGACTTCCTTTGTCTTAGTTGAAGGAAATGAATGGAAATGAGCGAAATCGTAGGAAAACACTAATTCATGGGAGGGTAAAAGATGGCACAAGCGGGGTGTATCTCTACTAAAGAAGCGGCTGAGCGCTTGCAAATACACGCTCGCACCGTCCGCAATTGGATTGATACCTTTCAAGAATATATCGGTCCCAATTGGAACGAGCGAGGACACTATGTTTTATCCGAAGAAAGCTTTGCCCGTTTGCTCGATATTAAACAGCGGTTAAATGATTCCAATAAAACCTTAAAGCAAGTCCGGGAAGAACTGATCCTTGAAGGGAAAATCTCGCTCCCCCAGCCAGCCGCACCAGCGGCTTCCCCCAGCCCCAATTCGGAAACCACGGAAAAAATGTTTCAACACCTGCTGGAAACCATCGACAACGTGGGAGGGTTGGTTGAGGAATTGTATGAGCGAATGGAACGCATGGAAAACCACATGAGCGACTTGTTTGAAACCTTGGAGGGAATGGAGCAAAAAGTGTTGACCGTCAGCTATGATTCCATCTCGGCCAACGAAGTACAACAAATGTTTGACGAAGTCCGCAAAAAACAGGATCAATTGCGGATTGAACTACGCAATGTCTCATTCACCCAACGCCTGACTGCCGCGACGAGCGAATATGGCTTATTGCCACGCCGGCAGAAAAAATCGCGTTTTTTCGGTCTTTTATAAATGATTCTTGTGGTTGATTAAAAATGTTTTTCGAGTGAAAAAGGCGCGGCATCAAAGCCCCAAAGCCATTTTCCTTGTTGCATCCGGGTGCCTTCGCTAGACACCTGCGCTTTCAGGTCGTAGCGACAGCCGCTATAATGGAGGAAAATGCTTCTAAAGGGGTTTATCGCAATGTCTAATGATTGGATGTTTTTATATGATGACACCAAAGAAACCCGAACCCGGTTTGTCAGCTTCATGGGAGAGACAAGCCGGTTTGATTTGGCAATCACAATGACCGACCGTTTTTACGGCAAGTTACTCGTGCTCAACCTCTTGTCAAACCGCTTTGCCATCATCGGCCAAGATGACTTGGATGAGCCCGGCTATCTTGAGCATGCCTACCAATTGTCCGAAGAAGAGGCCAATGAGCTTCGGCAGTTCCTGGCAACCATGATTTAACAAGCATATCCTCCCCCGAACCATCTTATCTTAAAGTCAAGGGGGAAAGCATTGATGACATCCTCAACTGAAAGAATCCAACCCGAAGAATTTCCGGACGGCCCCTACGGCGCGGCACACAATCAAAAGTTGGGCAAATCAACGCCATGGGAACCGGGCCAACAAATCCACTCCGCTTTCACATATGAAATGCGGGAGTTTCATGAAGGCTTGGAAAGAGATTACCCGGGCAGCCATCCCCGTCATGATGAACCGGAAGAGCCAGCTCAATCGTAGAGCTGGCTCTTCCCTCACTTCGTTTCTTTCTTATCCGCTAAGCGCTTCAACACAAAATAGGCACATCCGAAATTGCAAAATTCATTAAGATATTCCTGAAGATAGCTGATCCGCGTCTCCGTCGTGGCCTTTGCATGATGATCAGAAAAAAACCCCTTCAACCTCAACTGCCCATAGCCCCAATCTCCCACCACATAATCATATTTGCTCAAAATGTCGCTATATCTCCGCCGAAAAGCCTCTGCGTTCCAACCTTCGCGATGATTGGTCAACAATTCATATTCCAAACCATATATCTGAATACGTTCCATGAAGATCAACCTTTTCTATTCCATTTCTCCATTATATGTTACCACATCCTGTAACAGGCAAAAACCTTCTGCATCATGAAAATGGATTTGGGCACCTTAGCAAGTAGGAGGTGAAGAAAATGAAACGCTGGATATACATTATTCTCGCTTGCCTTCTTTTTATTCCTGCTTGTGCCAAAAACAACGGAAATCAACAGGGAATGGGGAACGAAAACGCGGGAGGCGGCGCTTTGAATATCAGCACCCCGGAACCGCTCTATCGTGAAGAAGGCCAGGAGACGCGGATCGGTCGCGTACGGAACGACACGATTACCGGAGAGGAAAACGCTGGGGGCGGCGGACAAAATGAAGTGGGATATTTTCGATATAATCCAGAACATTATCACAACAAGGCTGGCGCGACAACAAGCGTCTTCATAGACCGAGACTTGCTTGCCCGCCACATCTCGGAATTGGTCGCTTACCTTCCCAATGTCAAAACCGCCACCACGCTTGTCACCGATGACCATGTGTTCGTGGGCATCAGCACCAAAAACGGCAAAATGGACGGCAAAACAGTCAAAGAGGCTAGACGGACGGCTGAAAGCGTCACGCCCCGCTATTATCGGGTTCACATCACCACCAACAGCAAATTGGAGTCGCAAATGAACGACATCGGCATGCGCATGGTGGGTAATCACGACGTGGAAGGGGTCAAGGGCGATCTGGAACAACTCTTGCGCAAAATGGGAGACGAAACACCGCCCGACGTAAACGAATCCTTGTATCCGAACTCCTATCGCCAAATCAATCCGCAAATGAAGTAGTTTGGAAAAAGGACGACCCTTGTTATAAGAGCCGTCCTTTTTCTTTCGTTATTGCGCCAGTTTTTGTTGGTCATTTTCTTGCGCAGATTGTACTTGCTCATGGGCATGGTAAGAACTGCGCACCAACGGCCCGGATTCCACATGCGAGAAGCCCATCTCAAGGCCGATTTCTTTCCACTGCGCAAATTCGTCCGGTGTCACATAGCGCTCAATCTTCAAGTGTTTTTTGGTGGGTTGCAGGTATTGGCCAATCGTGACGATGTTCACGTCATGCGCGCGCAAATCCCGCATCGCTTCAACCACTTCATCAAAGGTTTCCCCTACGCCTACCATGATGCTGGACTTCGTCGGAACATCTGGTTGCATCTCTTTGGCTCGTTTCAACAACTCCAAAGAGCGGTCGTATTTCGCTTTGGAACGTACCCGGTCAGACCGGCGGCGCACGGTTTCAATGTTGTGATTGAGGATGTCTGGTTTGGCATCCATCACCACTTTCAGCGCCTCCCAATTCCCCAGAAAATCGGGAATCAGCACTTCCACGCTAGTAAATGGGTTCCGTTTGCGAACCGCTTTGATCGTCGCAGCAAAAATAGCCGCGCCTCCATCATTCAAATCATCACGGGCCACAGAGGTGACTACAACGTGCCGCACACCCATCTGCTCCACCGCTTCAGCCACCCGCTCTGGCTCCGCCCAATCCAATTCCGTCGGTAATCCCGTTTTTACCGCGCAGAATCGGCAAGCGCGTGTGCAAATATCACCCAAAATCATGAAAGTAGCCGTACGGTTAGCCCAACACTCGAAGATGTTCGGGCAACGCGCCTCTTCACACACGGTGTGCAAGGTCTTGCTCCGCATCATCTTCTTCAATTCTTGGAAATTGTCGTTTGTGTTCAATCTGACTTTCAGCCATTCCGGCTTGCGCTCACGCGTCACATTGTTCTCTGACACTTCAATCCCCCCAGTTCAAACCACATCCGCCTATCTATATGACAAGTGATTCTCTGATTTTCAAATGTCCTCTTTATATTACCACAAAGATTAAAAACTAAGCCTATCCTCTTACGTCCGATTTCGGCTTTGGATGAGCAGATAGATAAAATAGGGGGCCCCGATCACAGCTGTGAACACGCCAGCGGGAATTTCATGAGCCGCGTACAGCGTTCTTCCCAGCAAATCAGCCAGCATAACATAGATGCTTCCCAACAAGGCCGACGCGGGCAACAACGCACCATAGGATGAACCTACCAATTTCCGGGCCGCATGGGGAGCAAGCAAACCGACGAAGCTGATCCCCCCTGCAAAAGCGACGGAAGCGCCTGTCAAAGCGGTGCTTAAAAACAGGAAGAGCACCCGGTCACGATGAACACTCCCACCCAGTCCCGTCGCCACCTGATCTCCCAGCTGCTGCACATTCAGGTGCCGGGCAAAAAAGAAGATCAACGGCAAAAAAATCACCATCCACGGCAGAATGATCATCACCTGCTCCCAATTGCTACCATAGACGCTCCCCGTAATCCATGTTTTCGACTGCACAGCGCGAAACTCCGGCCCCAATAAAATGACCAAGTTGGTAAAAGCCTGCATAGCGGTGTAGAACCCGATTCCCAACAATATCAGGCGAAACGGAGTTATCCCTTGCCGCAATGACAACAAATACATGAGCAGAGCGACCACCATCGCGCCACCAAAAGCGGCTAGCGGAACCCAGTACAGCGGCACAACCAGGGAAGTCGCCCCGTCGCTGAAGAAGGTCAACACCGCAACAGCGGCCACGGTCGCTCCACCAGTGATGCCAATCAAGTCAGGCGAAGCCAACGGATTGCGAATCACTGCCTGCAAAATGGCTCCAGACACCGCCAAACCGGCACCGGATAAAAGTGCGATGAGCACACGGGGCAAGCGTAGCGTTTCCACTACCAACGTATGATAAGCATTCCCCCAACCCAAAAACACTTTCAACACATCTTGGGGAGCGATATACATGTCGCCGACCCCCACACTGACGCACACCACCAATAGAGCAATCGCGGCCAGGATCATCAGCGTCCACAGCGCCTTCGCTTCAACCAGCATGGAGAACCCTTTCATGCGCCAAGACCACATCTTTTTCACGCCCGCTCACCTCTATTCCGCATAGCCAGGTAAATAAAGAACGGCGTCCCGATCAGCGCGGTCATCACACCAACGGGAATCTCCTGCTGATTCATGATCAGGCGCCCGCTGATATCCGCCACCAGCAACATCGCCGCACCATACACCAAACAATAAGGAAAGACCCACCGATGATCTGTACCGACGGCCCAACGAACCATATGGGGTACCACCAATCCCACAAACACGATGGGACCAGCGACAGCCACCGCTCCGCCCGCCAGCAACACGATCACCACCGAACCCATCAATTTGATAAGCCCTGTCTTCACTCCCAAACCGACGGCGACATCATCCCCCATCATCAAAATGTTTACTGCGCGGGAGAGCAAAAAGGCTAAAATAAATCCGGCTACCATGAATGGAAACACCGGCATCGCCAATGCCAAGCTACGTCCTTCCACTGATCCGGTCAACCAAAACAACAACTCTTCCAAACCCTTCTCATTCATGATGAGCAAGCCTTGAGTCAACGAAGAAAACAACGCCCAAATAGCTGACCCGGCGAGTGTCAACTTGATCGGCGTCAATCCGCCCCGTCCGGCTGACCCCAGAAAATACACAGCAAATGAAGCGATGGCCGCTCCTACAAATCCCAAACTCACCAATGAAGAAATCCCAGTCATGCCCCAAAAAGAGACACCGATCACAATAAACAGGCTGGCGCCCGCATTGACGCCCAACGTTGCCGGAGAGGCCAATGGATTGCGTGTCAACGCTTGCATCATCGCGCCAGCGATAGCCAAGCTTCCCCCTGTCATCACCGCGATCAGCGTTCTCGGCACCCGGGTGGTCTGAATAATCAGATGTTGATTAGAACCATTAAAATGAGTAAAAGAATCGATAACCACATCAAAAGGAACACGCATAATACCGACACTGACACTCACAACCATCAACAGCCCAACAAGCAGGACACCACCAATGAGACCCATCCACTTCCATCCCGGGGAATAGGCACGTTCTTTCAAGTCAAGTCACCTTCGTTCCGTCATCAGTTCTTAAAATCAACTTTAGTCTATGGGAAGCATGAAAGCGTGTCAACGATGTTGAAAATCATTATCAAAAAGTGATTGACAACCCACGAACCAAAGCGCTATAGTATAAGCAACGAAATAATGATAATCATTATCAATTACTTATCGGAAGGAGTACCATTCTCATGTTCGGACTGAAGCAACGTTTGATCCGATCTCTGCTGATCGTAAGCGCGATGATGATCGCTCTTGTGGGCTGTTCATCCTCTCCCGCCCCCACCAGTGAAAAAACGGGGCAAACCCATGCCATCAAACATGCCATGGGTACCACGAAAGTGCCGACCGAACCCAAGCGTGTAGTCGTTTTGACCAACGAGGGACTTGAAGCCCTGCTCGCTTTGGGCGTCAAACCTGTCGGTGCAGTAGAATCATTTACCGAAAAACCTTTTTACAAGCATCTGATGCCTGAAACCAAAGGCGTCAAGACTGTTGGAACAGAGCATGAACCCAACCTGGAAACTATCGCCAGCTTGAAACCCGATCTCATCATCGGTAACAAAATGCGCCAAGAAAAAGTGTACAACCAGCTGAATGCCATCGCACCGACCGTATTTGCGGAAGAGCTGCGCGGTGACTGGAAACTCAACTTCAACCTGTACGCTCAAGCGGTAAACAAAGTAGAAGAAGGCAAGAAAGTATTGGCGGATTATGATAAAAAAGTGCAAGAAGTCAAGCAAAACGCGGGTGACCTGTTGCAACAAAAAGTGTCCGTCGTTCGTTTCATGGCCGGTAAAACACGCATCTACCAACAGTTGAGCTTCACAGGTGTCTTGCTGAAAGACGTGGGCTTCGCTCGCACCGAATTGGGGCAAAAAGAAGAATTTGCCCTGGAGATCTCCAAAGAGCAATTGCCTGATGCCGATGGAGACATCATCTTCTACTTCACTTATGATGTGGGCGATAAAAAAGGCGACGCCCAAGAGCAAGAAATGACAAACGATCCACTGTGGAAAAACCTGACTGCGGTCAAAAACAACCGTGCTTTCAAAGTGGACGATGTCATCTGGAACACAGCCGGTGGTGTGAAAGCCGCAATGCTGATGCTGGATCAGTTGAACAATATCGTAAATCAAATCAAAGCAGCAAAATAAGGTTGGTATGAAAAGCGGGTCCCACACCCATGATGGGGCCCGCTTCTTATTATGCAGAAAATCCTTGACCATCATCTTCCATCATGGAACGTCAGTGAAAAAGAAAAACTATCTTTAAAAACTGACCCGTGGTGATAAATATGAAGAAGCAATGGATGATTCTTCTCTGCGTGATTCTCATCGGTAGCGGAGTACCCGGGCTCGCCGCGGCCGCGTCACCAACGCCAAAGGTCGACCCGTCTGTGCAAGCGCGGGCAAAGGAACGGCAAATCTTATATGAAACGATGCAAACCTTGACCGGAGTCCCATGGCCTTATCTAGCCGCGATAGATCAATATGAACAAAACTTGCGCCAGGAGTCAAAAGATGCAGGCCCACCGCCACTCATCTCCATTCAAGTCCCCCCATCCACATGGGCTGGTATGATCAATCCTGACCAGGAAGATAAGCTGCCAGATTCGATTTCCTTCTTCGGAGGCATCGGCAAAGACGGTGATGGAGACGGCGTCGCGGATCGGCACAACCCGAATGACGTGTTGTACAGTGTCGCTTCCTACTTGGCGGAGAAAGGACACAAAGAAGAGCAAATCCGCGAACGGATCTGGGATTACTACCGCCATCCCACCACGGTGGATGTCATTACCCACATCGCTCGCATCTACAACAAGTTTCAAACCGTCCAACTCTATGATCGCTCTTTCCCCATCCCTCTGCGTTACAATTACACCTACCATAACACGTGGGGAGACCGTCGCGGCTGGGGTGGATTGCGCATTCATGAAGGCACGGATATTTTCGCCGATTATGGGACACCTGTGCTTAGCACCAGTTATGGTTATGTGGAATTGAAAGGATGGAACCGCTATGGCGGGTGGCGGATTGGCATCCGTGACATTTACAATCGTTATCATTACTTTGCTCATTTGAGCAGCTTCAATAAAGGCTTGAAAAAAGGAAGCATCGTCAAACCTGGGGATGTGATCGGCTATGTCGGTTCATCCGGCTACGGCCCTCCCGGCACCTCCGGAAAATTCCCTCCCCATCTGCATTACGGCATATACCGTTTCAATGGCCGCAACACTTATTCATTCGATCCTTATCCCCTCCTGCGCCGTTGGGAACGCGAAGCCTTCAAAAAGCGGAGGGAACGTAAAAAGCGACAAAGCCGCCAAACCTCTTCGACCACAACTTTGCAGTGGATCGATTAACTGTTACAGCAGCGGCTTCCCATGCATATCGGCTCCCATGTCGGGAGCCATTTTTTGACGAGCAAACTTTTCTTTTATTCATATCCTCCACAACGACGCTTCAACACATCATCAAAAAAAGCCAACCGCCTAAATCGCAGTTGGCCAATGTTCCGGGGTACTATATTATTCGTTCCGACCTCCCTATTTATGGTCCCGAACCAGCTAATTAGGTTTCTAGAAAACTTTTTTGCTCCAAATGGACCCATGCGTATTGACCCTCACCCAAGAGGAGCCTTTAGAATCGCAAGTGAGGTGGAACGCATGCAGTATACGGTAAAAGAGATTGCCCAATTGGCAAATGTGACGGTCAAAACGCTTCATCATTATCACAAAATCGGCCTGTTGATTCCGCGCAAAATAAGCGAATCCGGTTATCGCTTGTACGGGCAACAAGAACTGGAACGATTGCAACAAATCCTTTTTTACCGCGAGCTGGATTTCCCCCTCAAAGAAATCACTAAACTCTTGGCTGGTGAATCCGATCGGCTGTCCATTTTGCAGAACCAAAAACAATTGCTCATGGCGCGGTTGCGCCGATTGACGCGCTTGGTTCAGACATTGGACGAATCGATCGATCACGCCTTGAAAGGAGAACCCATGGAACAATCAGCGATGTTCAAAGGATTTCGAAGTGAAGAAGAGTGGGAGATGGCACTGGCGGAGCAAAACGAACATATCAAAAAAACGTATGATTACGATTTGCTGGCCAGCAAGCCGATCGAAGTGGAGGCAATGAACGAGATGGCGCTGGAGGCAAAGCACTTTATGAACAGCATGGCTTGTGCATTGAGAGAGGGGCGCAAATATGACGACAGCCAAGTGAAAAAGCTCATCCGCCAACACATCGACTTCTTGAATGACCACGGGACGGCCCTGACCGATGCCGACTTTGCGTCACAAGCTCGTTTTTTTGTGCAAGACGATTTCCATCGCCACATGCTGGAGGAAGTGCAAACCGGCCTTTCTTATTATCTCTGCTTTGCTGCCGAATCCTTTGCCTCTGATCAGCAATGAGCGAACCTATTGAAAAAAGCTGTTGCCCATCAAGGCAACAGCTTTTTTTCGTCACTTCTTCTTGTTCAACTCCGAGCTGCGGTATCCATACACGAAATAAATGATTAAGCCCACCAGCAACCAGAGCAAGAAACGCATCCATGAGGTGAACGGCAATTTAATCATCAAGAATCCGCAGAACAGAATGGCCAGAATCGGCACCAACGGCACCAATGGCGTTCGGAACGCCCGCGGCAAATCAGGTTGCGTCTTACGCAGGATCATCACGCAGATCGACACCAGCACAAACGCCGCCAATGTTCCCAAGTTCACCAACTCAGACAATTCCTTCAACGATACGAACCCACCCAAACATGCGGCAACCAAACCAAAAATCCACGTGTTGATAAATGGTGTGCGCGTTTTGATATTTACTTTGGAAAACACTTTGGGCAACAGGCCGTCACGGGACATGGAGTAACCGATCCGCACTTGTCCGTACAGCATCACCAACATCACTGTCAACATCCCCACAGTTGCCCCCACACTGACCAAGCCACGCAACCAGTCTTGCCCAGTCACTGAGATGGCGAAAGCAACAGGACTTTTCTCATGACCGGCAAATAGTTTGTATTCGACCAATCCCGTCATCACCATCGTGGTAACCACATACAAAATGGTACAGATGCCAAGCGACCACAAAATGCCTTTGGGCAAATCCTTTTGCGGATTTCGCGTTTCCTCTGCGGCCGTGCTAACGGCGTCAAACCCGAGGAAGGCGAAGAAAATGACGGCTGCCGCTTGAAATACCCCTTCAAATCCAAACGGCATGAACGGCGTCCAGTTGTCCGGTTTGACATAGAAGAAGCCGACCAAGATGAACAACATCACGACCAACAGCTTGAGAGCCACGATCAAGTTGTTTACCCACTTGGACTCCTTCACCCCGATCGATACCAACAACGTAATGAGCAAGACGATCAGGAATGCGGGAAGATTCATGATCCCGCCCTCAATGGGGGTCATCAACAGCGATTTTGGAATTTCGATGCCCAAGCCCAAGAGCAAGTCCGCAAAATAACCTGACCAACCAACCGACACGGAACTAACCGCTAACAAATATTCCAAGATCAAGTCCCAGCCGATAATCCAAGCCATGAATTCTCCAATGGTGACATAACTGTAAGTGTAAGCGGAACCAGATACGGGAACGATGGAGGCGAATTCAGCATACGTCAGCCCGGCGAACAGACAGGCCAGTCCGGCAATGATAAAGGAAAGAGTAAGTGCTGGACCCGCAGTCAACGAACCTAGACCCGTCAAAACGAAAATCCCTGTACCAATGATTGCACCAATGCCAAGCAGTGTGAGATCCCACGCCCCGAGCTCCCGTCGCAGTTGCGACCCTTTGCTCATCTCTAAGGCAAAATCCACACTCTTTTTGCGAAAGAGTTCCACAATGTTGCCCCCTTTTGAAATAATTAAAAAATTAAAATAATGCGGCAACTACATTTAATCCAATCATTTAGAATTGATGGATTGTTTATATATTATATATGAATCATGTATGAAAATAAATAATAAATCCTACCAATTCCGGTAGGATTCTTCAAAAGTTACTCATTTTCTTCTTTTAACGCTTTTAAAATGGCATCCGGTTGTAAGCCGTGAATAGCTTGCCCATTCACCACTGTGACCGGCACTCCCAAAAACCCCATTTGTTTCACTTCTTCCAGATATTGTGGATTTTCGCTACAATCTCTCGTTTCATAAGGAATTTGGTAATCATTTAAAAAACGCTTGAGGACATTGCACTCAATGCAATGCGGCCGCGAATACACAATCACTGCCATCTTCTGTTCACTCCTTTGCTTTTACTATACTATGTAATCTCCGTCCACTCTATATTTTTGCGCATCTTCTTCGGTATAATAGGCCTAAGCAACCATTTGGCAATAGGGATGGATACTCGGATGTGTTCATCTCTGCTGCCAATTTAGGAGAGATGTTTTGTGCACAAGAATTTACGCACGTTTATAGAGCAATTGCGCAATGAAAACGATATCGTAGAAATAGACGTTCCAGTTGATCCCCATCTAGAATTGGCAGAGATTCACCGGCGTGTCATCTCCGAGGAAGGCCCGGCGCTTCTTTTCACCAATGTAAAAGGAAGCGCCTTCCCTGTGGTTACCAATCTGTTCGGCACCTCCCGGCGGGTCGATCTCGCCTTTGGGCCGCGGCCGGAAACACTGATGCGACAAGCTGTGGACATGGTGCATAAACTGATGCCACCCACTCCGAAAGCAATCTGGGGAGAACGGCAGCTACTCATGGAGTTGCTCAAGGTTGGCTTAAAATCCGTCCCCGCCTCGCAAGCGCCGGTGTTGGAAATGCAACAGCCGCAACCGGACTTAACCCAACTCCCGGTGATCACTTCGTGGCAAGAAGACGGCGGGCCATTTGTCACCCTGCCTTTGGTCTATACGGAACATCCAGAAACCGGCCAGCACAACTTAGGCATGTACCGCATGCAAGTTTTTGACGCGAACACAACTGGCATGCACTGGCAAATCCACAAAGGGGGCGGGTTCCACCATTTCGCCGCGGAAGAGAAGAACCAAGCGCTCCCGGTACGCGTCCATCTCGGCGGCCCACCCGCTCTCATCGCGTCAGCCATCGCGCCGGCTCCCGAATTTTTGCCGGAACTCTTGCTTGCTTCCCTGATCATCGGCGAGAAGTTGCCTGTTGTCCGTCCCGCCGATGGCGGTTATCCGTATATCGCTGAAGCGGAGTTTGTCCTGTCGGGGCATGTGCCGCCTCATGTTCGTCGCTTAGAAGGGCCGTTTGGCGACCATTACGGCTATTATTCACTGGCCCATGATTTCCCCGTCTTCAACGTCGACAGCGTCCATCATCGCAAAGACGCAATTTATCCGGCGACCGTGGTCGGCAAACCGCGCCAAGAAGATTATTATATGGGGGAATTTTTGCAGCGTCTTCTATCACCAGCATTCCCGATGGTGATGCCTGGAGTGAAAGCATTGTGGACATACGCCGAAACCGGGTTCCACTCTCTGGCCGCGGCCGTCGTCAGAGAGAGCTACAGCCGGGAAGCGTTGGCAAACGCCTTCCGCATCTTGGGCGAAGGTCAATTGACCTTAACCAAATTCCTCATGCTGACAGATCGCCCTGTCTCATTGGAGAATTTCCCCGAGCTCATGGAAACGATACTGGAGCGGTTTGACCCGGCGTGTGACCTATTTATCTTCAGCAACACTTCTATGGACACACTGGATTATACGGGACGCCGCCTCAATCATGGTAGCAAAGCCGTAATGATTGGCACAGGCGAAACCAAACGCAACCTACCTGGCGAATTCCACGGTCCCGATATGCACGGGGTAAAGCAAGCCGCCGTCTACTGCCGTGGGGCGCTGGTGCTGGAAACCGATGCGTTTGTTGACGCGCCCGACTTGGCAGAGCACTTATTGGCGCATCATCGCGAAGAGTTAAAATCATGGCCCATGATCTTCCTGGTCGACGATATCTCAGCCGCCTCCGGCCAATCTGCATTCTTGTGGACGATCTTCACCCGCTTTGACCCAGCGCATGACATCTACGCGCAAGCGGAATGGTCGCGCCACCACGCTCGCTATCAATTCCCGATCATCGTCGATGCGCGGATGAAACCGGGCTATCCTGATGAGTTGGAAGTGGATCCGGCAATTAAGCAACTGGTTGACAAGCGCTGGAAAGAGTATTTCCGCTCATAAGACGAGAAAAGTCCCCCTGGTCCAAGGGGGACTTCACTTTTTGCGCTACTCTTTGATTCGGAACAAGGATATATCATTGGTCAAATTGGCTTCAAACTCGGCACGGCTCGGGTCGATGAAATCGATCTCCTTCACATGGTCAGCTGCCAACAAGTATCCTTCTATATCTTCAATTGCACCTTCTTTGATCTTCACGGACAATTGTTGCGCGATATAGCGAGCCAAGGAGCTGTCCGAACCTTCCCCGCCGATCTCCATGCCTGTCTCTTCTAAAAAGCCGGGATATCGCTTGCCTATCGCGATCGCGATCTGATATGCCGTAAACAGCGGCCGGCCGAAATGATGTGATTCTCCGCGATCATTCTCCACCGCTTGCAATACTTCCCTAATCTTGTCCTCCATCTCCCATTGATCCCACTTGCTCATGATGCCCTCTCCTTTTATGTATTTTTTAATATGATTTTATCAAGAAATAATTATGATTTATATAACAAAAATGACATAGTGTTGTAAGGTGGGGATGGATTGCTCCAAAACACCATTTTCTCATTCGCTTCACGCGGGTTAAGTACTCTTCGGGTACGGTTTTCCGCCGTTTTAATCTAACTTGTTTTACTAGATAGGCTCATTCTACGCAGTAACTAATGGATCAACCCTTAAAGTCTATATAATAGTTAATGACATTTTATAATATAAAATATTGAATTATTTTGATTTTAGTGGTAACCTCTCTATTACATGACATTTTAATATTAATCAAACTAAAAAGCATTTTATGTTCACTATGCAAACTGTTTGATGGTGAAACCAGTTAAATGCAAAGGAGGCAGTAGCATGTTTGTCATTTTCTTTATATTGATGCTTTTTGCCTTGGTCGGTATCATTTACCCAACACCGTTACATAAAAAAATCAAATTCAAGCAAATCGATTTAGGAAAACGTTTATGGAATGTTATCTTATTCATCCTCTGCCTCATTCTTCTCTCTATCTTTGCGCCCAATCAATCTCAGCCTGCTGAGGACACAGACAAAAAAGTCAAAGTGGAAACCGACAAAACCAATAAACAACCGAAACAACCAAGCACTGATCAGCAAAATAACGAGCAAGATGCTGACGAAAAAGCAAAAGCACAAGAAGAACAAAGCAAGAAAAACGCTGACGAGGCTACCAAAGATGACGAAGAAAAAAGCAGTGAATCCCAAAAATCCCAAACGACCACTGAGCCATCCAAACCCACTCCCAATGAGACCGACGAGTCTAGCAACGTCTATTACGCAAACTGCAAGGAAGCGCGCGCAGCAGGGGCTACACCGCTCTATAAAGGAGAACCCGGGTACGCCAGCAAACTCGACCGCGATGGGGATGGCGTCGCTTGTGAGTAGATCATTTCAAAAAAATCCCCCCAAGGATTATTCCATTGGGGGATTGTTCCTTTTTCCAGCCACTCAAAGCCGCAAAAAACCCTGTTTGATGACATGGGCCATTTTCTTTCTCCGTTCTTCCAAAAACCGCGAGTATTCAAGGCTGGTCCAATTGTCAGGAAGGGCGTGCATCTCCATCATCTCCGACAATTCAGCGGAAGGAAATCTGGAAGCATATTTGGGGAAATATTCCTCGGGAGACTCATCAGATATTCTGACGTTATCTCCCCATTCAACTAATGCGAAATTAGCCACTTGGTTGATTAGCTTGCTTTCATTGATACCAATGGACTTCAAGTATTTTTTAGGAAATAAATGATGAATCTCAATCGCATTCCGGTTGGCATGGAGCATTGGATCGAGCAACTCAGACACTTTCATGCTGGAAAACAGCACGTTGGCGCCAAGAATATTTAAAGCTGCATAGTAAGCGTGCAACGCCGGATTTCTCGAGGTGGAAGATTCAAGTTTATTAACCAAGGTGATAGCCCAAAAATCATTGGTCAATGAATCATTAATGATTTTTTCCAATGTCCCCACAAACTCATCTTGATTCCTAACCCCGCGCAACCGTGCCAAATCGGCTTCCATCACCGTTTCCGGGGAACTGGTGTACCGGCCTGTCAGCACCAGCATAAAGTACCATTTGGCGATGAGTTGTCGTAGCCGATAAGCGTCTACGCGAAAATCTTCTTTCCCAATTAAATACATGATATAGGCATAAATAATATTGATCTTCGAACTAACCATCGCCTTACTTCTGAAACCAGCCTTAATCAAGGCTTTTAAGAAATCATGCCAATTTTGCATGTTGAGCGCGCTGGCTTGCGCATGTTTCAACACTTCAAATTGCTGATCTCTCCTATCCGGAGACACCTCACCTGTTTCCAAGTCCTTCCCGCGCAAAATGGAGTAGACGTTTTTCAGACGGGCCCTTTTAAATCCAAGACCCACTGCCACGCGCAACATTTGGTCTGGATCAGGGTGAATGAAGTGGTTAAACGCACTCGCCCGCTCCCCACCCGCTTGACGCGAATCCCTAGCGAAAGCCTCCAATTCTTTCCTTCCTTGATCCCAAAACACAGATAACAAGGTCAAAATGAAATCAGACTGATTCAATTTCTTTCCTTGACTGTTGATACGCACGAAAATATCGGATACCTGCTCCTCATCCACGGTGGAAGATATCTCCATCGCGGTAAATTGATATTCTTGCAATTTGTACAGGCGATCGATATTTTCACTGATCACGTTCACTTCTTCATCGGTAACGTCTCGGTGGTTACACAAATTCTCAATGAATTGGCGAATGAATCGAAAACTGGATGCACCTTGTTTCCAAAGCTCTGAGATATCGTAAATATACTCAGGATCGCGCTCAATCGCCGCATCTGCCACATCAAATTGGCCATCGATGGGGCGAAAAGAAATCTTTATGGAGGTCTCCTTAAAATCCTTATTTAACACCCTGCGCCCTTTTAGCACCGCATACAGGGAGGTGAGCCGTTGCTGACCATCCACGATTAACAACCTCGGCACCTTGGCTTGTTTCTGTTCTACACCAATCTGTTTGGTATCAGTCAGATGCTCGTTGGCCCAGAACAAAAAGTAGCCAACGGGAAAGCCTCGGTACATGGAATCAAACAAATCTCTCACTTTGGCCGCTGGCCACACAAACGGCCGTTGCAAATCAGGCAAAGCAATATCTCCATGCTCAATATCATGCAGGAGCTTGGATAGACTGTAATCCACTCTCTTATACAGCATTGTGCTCATCCTTGTTCCATCCCCTTTCCATCCATTCAATAAAACAGATCGTTTGCGACATGAGAGTGTAGCAACAAACCACTTGGAAGTAACTGACTCAAGCAGATTATGAAATCATTTGAGTTACTAGCATGAATTAAGTAACTAGAAACAAATCCATGTATGTATAAGCAGAATAAGTAGAAAAGGATGAAATCCCTTTCCACATTCTTTTTTTGCTAGTTTTTTCTCAATCGTTTTGACTTCTTCTACTTTAATTGTTTTAAGAAAAATTTTCTAGGTTTTGAATCCACTTTAGTAAAAGGATTATGGCAAAGGGAATCTCTCCTTTCAAAATTCAAAATCTACTATTACTATAATATGTTAATATTTATTATTTTATTTGTTTTCTAATTAAATTCTAACTCATACCACGTATAATTGAACAGGAAATTTTCTTATTAACAAAGCAAAAAAACTTATCCTCTCTCCCCACTACTTTAACCAAATATGTTTAAAGCAAAATCTACATTAATCGCTTATTTATGATCATTAATTCACATTGGCATGATTCATACAAATACCGTCAATGTCTCTCCTCCTCCATCCCTCCACCACAAACTGGATTAAAACCCCATTTACATCCCCTTTTTTTTCCTTACGAGTTAATTAATTTATTAAAATTTTGCATTGATATTTACTTCTACACACACATTGTCTTATTATTCATTTTGTAAATCTAATTATTATAATTTGACACATAATTGGATTTCTTAATCTTCCGCAAAAGGAGTTGAAAGGGATGGGAGCTAAGAAATTTACTGCTTTCGCAGTGGTTTCGACCATGGTGTTTACTCTGGCTACCGCCAATGTGTACGCAGCGCCAGGGGAACAACCGACAAAGGCGAAGAAAATGGCCGTGTTGGAGAAATTATCAAAACAATCCAAAGGGAAAGAAAAAGTCACATGGAACAAGAAAAAAGGGGTTCCCACGTTTGTGACAGGCAAGCTTTCGGATAAAAAGGCCAAAACTCCGGCTGATGTGAAGAAGATCGTGGAGGAGAACAAAGCGCTCTTCAACATGGATTCTGCTTCTTCCGAACTGTCCCTTATTTCGCAAGAGAAAGATGCCTTGGGATTCACGATGTATAAATACCAACAAGTATATCAAGGAGTGCCGGTATTTGGCAACGAACTGATCGTCCATACTGACAAAAACGGCACTACTACTTCCATCAACGGTTATTATGATCCCGAGGTAAAAAACTCCGGGCTAAATACCAAAGCGACGCTGTCATTGGCGCAAGCACTCAACAAAGCGAAGGCGTCCGAGGGCGTAGCCAATGTAAGCAAATTCGACATCCAAAAAGGCAAATTGCATGTATATGAAACCCAAAAAGGCGACTACCACTTGGTTTATGTGATCACACTGTCCACTCTGGAAGGCAAACAGCCCGTCTATGCCGATGTATTTGTGGATGCGCACAATGGTTCGATCTTGCACAAAATCGATAAAGTAAATCATGCAGCGGCCACTGGCACAGGCACGGGCGTGCTTGGCGACACGAAGACGCTAAACACCGATTCTTACAGCGGTGGCTACTATCTGCGCGACATCACCAAACCAATGTATTCCACTGGCGGCAAAATTGAAACCTACACTGCCAACTATGGCACAGCCTTGCCAGGCACGCTGTTAACTGACGCCGACAATGTGTGGACTGACCGCGCAGCTGTGGACGCCCACTACTATGCCGGCAAAACCTACGACTTCTACTACAACAAGCTGGGACGTAACTCCTTTGACAATAGAGGAGCCACTTTGAAGTCCACCGTTCATTACAGCAGAAATTACAATAACGCCTTCTGGAACGGAACACAAATGGTCTATGGGGATGGAGACGGCAGTCAGTTCACCTCGTTGTCTGGTGCGCTGGACGTGGTGGCCCATGAGATCACCCACGCTGTCACCGAGCGTACAGCTGGTCTGGTTTACGAAAATCAACCTGGTGCATTGAATGAGTCCTTCTCTGATGTGCTCGGCAACTTGGTGGAAAACAAAAACGACCCGAAATGGCTCCTCGGTGAAGACGTCACCACGCCTGGCATCGCCGGCGACGCATTGCGTTCGATGTCCAATCCGAACGAGTATGGCCAACCGGGTCACATGAATGAATACCAAAACCTGCCCAACACCAGAGAAGGAGACTGGGGCGGCGTTCACATCAACTCCGGTATTCCGAACAAAGCATTCTACAACTTCGTCACCACACCTGGCATCACCAAAGACAACGCCGGCAAGATCTGGTACCGTGCGCTGACGCAATACCTGACTTCCTACTCCCAATTCATTGACGCGCGCAATGCCACCATCCAAGCGGCTACCGATCTGTTTGGCGCCAACTCGCTGGAAGCGACTGCCGTAGCCAATGCTTGGGCCAGCGTAGGCGTAGGCTCCAGCGGAAACAACGGCGGCAGCGGCGATGCTTACGAACCAAACGACAGCATGTCCGCAGCCAAAGCCATGATCTCCGGTACTACCTACAATGGTCTGATCAGTAGCCCCACCGATGTGGACTGGTTCAAATTTACGCCCAGCAAATCAACCTACCTTTCGCTCAGTTTGACCAATCTTCCAGCAGACTACGACCTGTATCTGTACAACTCGTCTGGCACTTTGTTGGCTAGATCGGAATACGCCGGCACCTCTTCGGAATCAATAGCGGGCACCATCCAAGGCGGAGCTACCTATTATGTGAAAGTGGTCGGCTACAACGGCGCCATGAGCACAACCAAACCCTACGCGCTAAAAGCAACTTATTAAGCAACACCTCGGCATCATCTTTCATTTGACTTGGGTGTGTCTGGCAAATCAAGTTGAAACTGGCCTGATCATCAGACACGCCCTAAACGATAAAGACTTGCCTTCCCCAAACAGGGAGAGAGCAAGTCTTTTTTTGCACAAAAGAAGCGAGAGCGCCTCGTTGGGAAGCGCACGCTTCTTCCAAATCATCCTTGTTCCAGCAGCCTCCGCTTCAAAGTTCGCCGCACAGTCCATTTAATCCCCGTCAAAAAAATCTCCCAAGCTCCCCAAAATGCTCCCTTCTTCTTTGCGTCCGACGGCCGGTGCCGCGGCAAAGATCCGACTGGCCAAGCGGCTGAACGGCAGACTTTGGATCCAGACTTTCCCCGGCCCTCGCAAGGTGGTAAAGAAGAGACCCTCTCCCCCGAACAAAGCTGTTTTGATCCCGCCGACGAATTGGATGTCGTATTGGATCGAGGCAGTCATCGCCACCAGACACCCGGTATCGAGCCGAATCATCTCCCCTTCGCTCAACGCTTTTTCAACGATGGTACCGCCCGCATGGACAAAAGCCAGTCCGTCTCCCTCCAGTTTTTGCATGATAAAGCCTTCGCCACCGAAGAAGCCAGCCCCGATCTTGCGTTGCAACTCAATGCCTATCGACACACCTTTGGCAGCGCAGAGAAAAGAGTCTTTTTGACAAATGATCTTCCCATTGTATTGTTTCAAATCAAGCGGGATGATTTTGCCTGGATAAGGCGCTGCGAACGAAACGTTTTTGCGCGTGGAGCCTTCATTGGTAAACACGGTCATAAACAGGCTTTCACCGGTAATGAGGCGTTTTCCCGCACTGAACAGTTTGCCCATTAATCCCTTGCTCTCTTTGCTGCCGTCACCAAAGATGGTTTCCATCTGAATGGTGTCGTCCATCATCAATAGGCTACCCGCTTCTGCAATCACGCTTTCCCGGGGGTCGAGCTCAATCTCCACCAATTGCATGTCATCGCCGTAAATGCGAAAATCGATTTCGTGTGCAGATGCCATCTGATCCGCTCCTCTGTTGTCATTGTAGTGTGTCAGCCACACCGTTCTTTTTGCTCATTTCTCTTTCTTATGTTCCCGCAATTGGTATCAACTTATCACTTTTGCAAAAAAAGATCCGGCGAAAATGCCAGATCTGCGAGCTTGTCTGCTGATATAAAGATTCGACTGGTGCCAATCCTTTCTCACACGGTAAGTTATTGTTTCATACGCGGGTCAAAAATGTCCCGCAATCCGTCGCCAAGCAGATTGAAGCCCAAGACAGTAATCATGATGGCCACGCCAGGAAACACCATTGTCCAAGGAGCCAATTGCAGATAGTCACGAGCGTCCGACAGCATGGTCCCCCACTCTGGATCAGGCGGTTGCGCCCCCAAGCCCAAGAAGCCGAGGGCGGCCACCTCAATTACCGCAGTCGCAAAGCTTAAGGTGCCTTGCACCATGATCGGCGTCCAACAGTTGGGCAGGATGTGATGCCAGAGAATCCGGCTGTTATTCATCCCGATCGCCCGCGCAGCCAAGACGAAGTCTTCTGCTTTCACACTGAGCACGCGCGATCGCATCAACCGACCAAACGTGGGAATATTAATGATCGCGATGGCAATCAGGGCGTTATTCAGACCCGGACCCAACATAGCCACAATCGCAATGGCCAACAAAATGCTGGGAAAGGCCAGCATGATGTCAAACAGGCGAGAAATCAACGTGTCTTGCCATTTCCCGTAATAACCAGCAAGCAAGCCAAGCAGGCTACCCACCACAATAGAACCAGCAATGCTGATAAAGCCCACCCATAAAGAGATGCGGGAACCGTACACGATCCGTGTGAAAATGTCCCGGCCAAGGTCGTCCGTGCCAAACCAATGCTCAGCCGATGGAGCGGCCAAGGCATCCGGGCTCGGTTCTGTGTAGTTATAGGGTGTGATAACCGGGGCCAAGATTGCCAAAATGATAAAGATCAGCACTAACACACTGCCGATGACGGCCGAACGGTGCCGTAAGAACGCGCGCGCAAAATCACGCGCCGGATTGTCCGGTTGGGTGGAGTGGGACACGGCGCCTGCTTCGGCAAGATTGGTCACTGGTGGTTGAACGTTGTCAGTTTGCATCCTGCCTCACTCCTTTCCATATTGGATGCGCGGATCGATCCAGGCGTACAGTAAGTCGACAATGAGATTGATTATGACGAAAATGAAAGCCAGCACGAGAATGCCGGATTGGATGACCGGATAGTCGCGTGAATTGATCGCGTCATAAATATATCGCCCAACCCCAGGCCAGCTGAAAATGGTTTCCGTCAAGACCGCCCCGCCGAGCAGCAAGCCCAGTTGCAAACCGACCACCGTCAAAATGGGGATCATGGCGTTTTTCAGCGTATGTTTATAAATAACCAAAAACTCGGATATCCCCTTGGCTCTAGCTGTGCGGACATAATCTGAGCGCATCACTTCTAACATGCTGGACCGGGTCATACGGGCAATGATCGCCATTGGAATTGTTCCAAGTGCGATCGCTGGCAACAAAATATGCTTTAACACATCCCACAACATGGCCATATCGCCAAACAGCAGAGCGTCAATGATGTAGAAGTACGTGATTGGCTCGTATTCCATCCGCGGGTCTAACCGCCCGTTGGAAGGAAACCATCCCAGCTCTTGCGCAAACAGCCATTGCTCCATCAAACCAAGCCAGAAGATGGGGATAGACACACCGATAAGGGCAATGAACATCGAGCCGTAATCGAGCCAAGAGTTTTGGCGCCATGCCGATAAAATGCCGAGATTGATACCAAAAAAGAGGGCGATGGCGATAGCGACAAAGGACAATTCCGCGGTTGCCGCCAAGAAGGGACCAATCTCTTCCGAGATTTTGGTCTTATTGACCAACGATGTCCCCAGATCTCCTTGCAACAATGCTTGCAAATATTTGAAATACTGGATATAGACCGGTTGATCCAAACCCAGATTTTGCCTGATCTCTTGCAGTTGCTCCGGTGTGGCTTTGTCACCTGCGATGGTCTTGGCCGGATCTCCCGGTATGGCGTGGACGACCGCAAACACAATCAGCGACATGCCTAGCAGCACCGGAATCAACATCAATAACCGTCGTGCAGTATATGCCAGCATTTGATTTCACCACCTCATCCCTATCGATCATCATGGATGCAGAAAGGGTCCACCACCGCCTAAGCCATGGTGGGCCCTCCGCCACTTATTGCGCGAAGTCGACTTTTTCCAAAAACAGCTCCGTCGTGGGGTGCGTTTTGAATCCGATCACTTCTTTTTTAGCCGCATAGGGGACGGTGGCATGGGCAATCGGCACCCATGGCGCGTCTCGCTTAATGATTTCCTGCGCTTTCATGTACAGTTCTGCCCGTTGCTTTTCATCGCTCAACTCTTGCGCTCTAATGAGCAGGTCGTGCAATTCATCATTTTTGTAGAGGGCGATATTCGCAGCGTCCGGCATACGGGTGTTATCCTTGTCTAAGAGTACGTACAGGAAGTTGTCTGGATCACCGTTGTCCCCGTTCCAGCCGAACAAGGCCATCTGGTGCTCGCCTTTACCCGTTTTGTCCAAGTAGATTTGCCAGTCATGAGTAACGATTTTCGCCTTTACCCCGATTTTGGCCAGATCGGCTTGGATGTACTCGGCGATCTTCTTGCCGTCCGGCATATAAGGCCGGGGAGCAGTCATCGCGAAGAATTCCACTTCCAATCCGTCAGCATAACCCGCTTCCGCAAGCAATTGTTTCGCTTTGTCCAGATTAAATTCATAATCTTTCACATTTTTGTTGTAACCCAACATAAATTCCGGCATGGGGTTGATCGCTGGTTTGGCCAATCCAGAGTAGAAATTTTTAATCAACGCTTCTTTGTTGACCGCATGGTTGAACGCTTGACGCACTTTGGGATTGTCAAACGGTTTCTTTTCCGTGTTGAAAGCAAGATAACCCACGTTCATACCTACTTGTTTGAAGACCTGCAATTTGCTGTCTTTCTCTGCCGGGGCGACATCGGTCGGATTCAATCCGTCAATGATATCCACATCCCCCGACTTGAGCGCAGTGAAGCGTGCGGAGTTATCGGGAATCACTTTGAAAATAACTTTGTCTAGTTTGGGCTCCCCTTTTCTCCAGAAATTCTCATTTTTCACCAGGGTGATCGTGTCATTTTTCTTCCATTCTTTCAGCTTGAACGGCCCCGATCCCACTGGGTTACGCGTAAATGCGATCGGATCTTTTTTCACCGCGGTGGGTGAGGCGATTCCAAACGCAGACATTGCCAAGTTTTGCAAAAATGGTGCCTGTGGGCTGGTCAATTCAAACTTGACCGTAAATTCATCAACAGCGGTAACGCTTTTGATTTTATGTCCCGGATCCCCTTTATAGCCTCCAAACATGTATGCGTAGTAAGGGAAGTCTCCTCCTTTGTGCTGGGGATGGTTCTTGTCAGCCCACCGCTCGAAGTTAAACACCACGGCTTCGGCGTTAAATGGGGTTCCATCATGAAACTTCACGTCTTTGCGCAATTTGAAGGTCCATACTTTGGCATCTTCGCTGGCTTCCCAGCTTTCAGCCAAACCGGGTACCACATCTGTGTTGCCCTCGGCATACTCAACCAAATTGTCAAAGATCTGGTCTGTCACCTTGGTGGACTCCCCATCGGTGACGAGGCTTGGATCAAGCAACTTGGCGTCTTCCCCGCGCCCGTAAATCAATGTTTTGTCATTCTTGCCATTGCCCGCGCTTTTCTTCTCCACACAACCAACCAAAACAGATGAAAAAATGAAGATTGCTATGAGTGATACCATCCATAATCGTTTTTTCATTCCCTTTCCTCCTTTTCACGGATCTTAAATCAAAACCTGCTTCGGTGTTGCTTGGCCCTCACCCCCTTTGGTGAGAAAACCGAGAGTGTCACTCATGCCTTTGTGTTATGCAAATGGCAAGCCACAAAATGACCACCACCGGCATCATCAAAGATAGGACGTGTTTCTTTGCACACATCCATCACATGGGGGCAACGTGGATGAAAAGCACATCCTTTCGGTGGGTTATCTGGGCTTGGCACGTCTCCGGACAAGATGATGCGTTCTTTTTTGGCATCGGGATCGGGCACCGGCACAGCAGACAGGAGTGCTTCCGTGTAGGGGTGAAGTGGCTTTTTATACAGCTCATCGCGGGGAGCCAGCTCGACCAAGCGACCCAAGTACATCACGCCAACCCGATCACTGATGTGCTTGACCACGCTGAGATCGTGTGCAATGAAGATGTATGTCAGCTCAAATTGCTCCTGTAAATCCATCATCAAGTTCAGCACTTGGGATTGGATGGAAACGTCCAGTGCTGACACCGGTTCATCCGCAATAATCAGCTTAGGACGGGTAGAAAGGGCGCGAGCAATCCCGATCCGTTGCCGTTGGCCGCCGCTAAATTGGTGCGGATACCTGCCTGCGTGGCTCTCATTCATCCCGACGACATGAAGCAATTCCCGCACTTTCTCTTTGCGCTCCTGTGCGTCACCCAAACCATGAACGATCAACGGCTCTTCGAGAATAGTGGATATTTTTTGGCGTGGATTGAGCGATGCGAAGGGATCTTGAAACACCATCTGCAAGTCCCGCCGTACCTGCCTCAATTCTTCTGCCTTGAGCTGAAACAGTTTCTTACCGGCAAACTCCACTTCCCCCGCTGTCGGCTCATACAAGCGCATGATGGTGCGACCCGTTGTTGATTTGCCGCAACCACTTTCTCCGACGAGCCCCAGCGTTTCTCCGGGTTCCACAGAGAAGCTCACGTCATCGACGGCTACCACTTCTCCCACTTTTCTGCCCAACACCCCGCCGTAGATGGGAAACGTTTTCTTCAGATTGCGCACATCAATCAGTGCCATGATGCGATTCCTCCTTCTGATGCAAAAAACAACGGCTTACATGCCCTTGTTCCACCGGCGCCAAAGGCGGCACTGCCTGCCTACATACATCCATCACCTGCGTGCACCGTGGAGCGAACCGGCATCCCGCCGGCATCTGATACGGATTGGGCACTTGCCCCGGAATGGCATACAACCGTTCCTTTTGCTCATCCAATTTGGGAATCGATTGCAACAACCCTTGAGTGTAAGGGTGTCGAGGCTGTCTGAACAAGCGGTATCGGTCGGTTTCCTCCACTACTTGCCCGGCGTACATGACTACAATCCGGTCGCACATCTCGGCGACGACACCAAGGTCGTGCGTGATCAAAAGGATCGCCGTGCCAAACTCTTCGTTCAAGCGTTGCATCAACTCAAGAATCTGTGCTTGAATGGTGACATCCAGTGCGGTCGTCGGCTCATCGGCAATCAACAGGCGAGGGTTCAAAATCATGGCCATGGCGATCATAACCCGTTGTCTCATCCCACCGGACAGCTGATGCGGATACTCATCCAAAACGCCTTTCCGGGCTATTCCGACTTTTTCCAGCATCTCCCGTGCCAACTCCCGTGCTTCGGCCTTGCTACACGACCGGTGAGCACGAACCGCTTCAATCAATTGGTTGCCGATGGTAAACAGTGGATTGAGCGAGGTCATCGGCTCTTGAAAGATCATGGCCATGTCTTTGCCGCGAATCTGCCGCAGTTCCCGCTGACTCGCTTTAGTCAGGTCGGTGCCTTGAAACCGGATCGATCCGTCCACGATCTTGCCAGGAGGTTGGGGCACCAAGCCCATCACGGCCAAAGACGTCACGCTCTTGCCGCAGCCGGACTCACCGACCAAGCCCACGATCTCCCCTTCGCGAATGGTGAGATCCAGCCCATCCACCGCTTTCACCACACCTTTATCTGTAAAAAAATGCAACTTCAAGTGCTGAATCTCCAACACAGGTTGGGTCATTGGATCACCTCAGGGATACACCGTAGTGTGTGAATTGGGAATGTACAGAATGATTATCTGTTTTTTATTAGATTAAAAATATTTTTAACTCAATATATTCTACCAATTCGTAAGTTAATCCTTCAACATTTAATTTATATATCCCAAAACTAAGCATTTTTGATTTACCAGATTTCGGTTGTCGATCAGAGTAAGTTTTTTTCTCTGCGCGCGTATAAAGCCGCTTCGTCCTCGGCACTTTGTTCCTCACCCGTACGCCGCAATAAAAAACGCCCCTTGTGCGAAGGAGCGTGGTTATCTATGTCATAATGTGACTTAGTTTTTCCCATATATCCGTTGTGCCGCATGCAGGGTGGGACCAACATACTGGTTCAGCGGGAATGAATGACGAATCGCCTCGGTGATGAAAGCTTTGGCCGTCTCAATTGCTTCCCTTACCGGCCGACCCTTGGCCAATTCCGCAGCGATGGCCGCTGAGTACGTGCATCCGGCCCCGTGCGTGTAGGTGGTTTCAATCCGTTCGCTTTCCATCACTTCAAACGACTTCCCGTCATACAGGACATCGACTGCCGCTTCATGTTGCAATTTGCCGCCGCCTTTGACCACGACGATTTGTGCCCCCAAGCCATGGATTATGCCGGCAGCTTCTTTCATTTGTTCAACCGTGGTGATCGGACCAAGCTTGCTCAATTGTCCGGCTTCAAAGAGGTTGGGTGTAACCACAGTCGCCTTGGGCACTAGCACTTCGCGCAAAGCGTCTGCCAGTTCGGGGTGCAATACCTCATCCGTGCCTTTGCAAACCATGACCGGATCGATCACGGCTGGCACGCCCGCTTTGTCAATCGTATCGGCCGCCAGCTCAATCAATTCCACTGAGCCGAGCATACCTGTTTTCAAGGCATGAATGCCAATGCCGTCCACTATCGTTTTCAATTGTTCACGAACGACATTCATGTCTACGGGGAATACCAAGTGATTCCAGCGATTGTCCGGGTCCATGGCCACGATGGTGGTCAAAGCGGTCATACCGTACACACAAAGCTCCTGGAATGTTTTCAAATCGGCCTGGATGCCCGCTCCCCCGCTGCTGTCGGATCCGGCTATGGTTAAAGCTTTATATATTGCCATAAAAAATCCCCCCATCGCATACTTCTAGCAAATATTACTCTACGATTCATCATACCTTAATGTGCCAAGGGGAGAAACCCCTTCCCTCTCCAACCACAGTTTGCCCACGGCCTCCCTACACTGGATGAACATGGTTGCAATCCCCATGCCTACAGGCGGACAAATTTTGTTAGAATGGAATGATGAATGCAGGAGGGATGAATGAGATGAACACTGAGCACAAGGTTGATCTAACCCGTTATGTGTCCAATTTGGACCGGAATGTCTACACCATTTTCAACTTGCCGGAAGAAGTGATTGCGGTAATCTTCGCCTATGTGAGCCGCAGTTCGCTCAGTTTTCGCGACAATCTGGCGAAGTTGCTTGCCGACGACGAGCTGGCGGTAAACGAACAAAGCGGCGGACTGGCCACCTCTTATTCAGAAAAAGCGGCGCGCTTCCATGAAAAATGGGTGGTTGGCTATGGGCATTCCAGCGTCGCCGAACATGCTATCGCCCATATCGGCATCGAGAAAATCAGCCGCCTCGCTTCCGCCGAACTGGAACTAGCCAATTCATTCAACAGCTTCACAGAGTACAGCCAGCGGTACCAGCGGCCTGCGCGCGGGGACATTTACATCCCTGAAGAGCTGGAACAACAACCGGAATTGAAGGCCGACTACTTGGCGCTACAAGACAAAGCGTACGATACATACGAAGCGTTGATGGCGGGTCTCATTCCTTACCTCAAGCAAGCTATTCCACAAAATGAAGGGGAATCGCCTCGCGCTTACCAATCAAGAGTGGAAAAAATCGCGTTTGAAGATGCCCGCTACGTGCTCACTCTGGCTACGCTGACCAACTTGGGCATGACTGGGAACGGCCGCGCACTGCGCGACACACTGGTCGCCCTCTTAACTAGCGAACAGGCCGAATCCCGGCAGTTGGCGCGTGACATGGAACGGGAGATTAGCCAAGTGATCCCCACCTTGCTCAAATACGTTGAACCCAACGCCTATGTGGCCGAAGCGCGGCGCAAGCTAAGCGATCGGTTCGGCACAATCCAGCCAACCACCCAGACCATCAAGGGCCCCCACGCACGGTTCACCCGCTTGCCGGAATACCGCGACGCCCTGACCCTGTTGGCCACCCAGATGCTGGTCACTTACGCCGGCCTCTCTTACGATGCGGCGAAATCCCACGCTGAAACCTTGCCGCTCGTCGAGCTGGAACAGCTGGCCCAAGACGCTTTGTCGGACTTGCGCTTCTTTGACAATCCGCTTCCGGAACTGCAACATCTCCATTACCAAATGGAGTTGGTCATCTCGGAAGCCAATTGGCATCAACTGTTGCGACACAACCGACGTGCTCACTTCAGCTTTGGCCAACCGACCGTCCACCTCGGTTATACAACTCCGCCACATGTGGAAGCCGCCGGACTGGCCGAACGGTATCAGTCTTTTATTGACGAAGCCGAAGCAGTGGTGCGGAAATTGGCAGATTGGAACCCTTCCATCGCCCAATACGCAGTGACCAACGCCCATCATCGCCAGGTCACGATAACGGCCAGCTTATGGGAACTATACCATCTGATCAATCTGCGCACCTCACCCGAAGCACAATGGGATATTCGCGACACGTTTCAACAACTGCATGAACAACTGCAAGCAGCACACCCGGCATTAGCGAGATACGCCAAACGTCGACTGGGCTGATCCGAAGGGCTCCCTCGAAAGGGGAAGCCCTTTTTTCTCATGCCATGCGTCTCTTTTTACGCAGATTCGATGTATAATGAAAATAGGAGTTTTCTACACTAGGAGGTGCCTGGAATAAAATACAGCACGTATGCATTCCAGGTACAAGGAACAGGATGATCAGACGAGAGGAGACTGTCTCGCATGTCTAGAGCATTTGCCCGTGAAGAACTGATCTCCGCCAATGAATTGAAAGAGATCAGCAAAGACCAATTATTTGAAGAGAAACTGCACGCGTTTCAAAAGTTGGGGTTGGTGCACAATAACGAGCTTCGCGCCGTCATTTTAGATATTAAAGCGTATGAGCAGCTGTTGGACCGTTTGGAAGAATTGGAGAATATGCATGAAGACTTGCGCCTCGCCGATGAAATGGCTGAACGCCTCCAAATTGCCAGCACCGAATGGATCGAAAAATCCCCCCATCAAACCCGACTCCAGTTTCTATCACAACTGGCCGAAACCAAAAGGACTCCTTGACGATGAAAGAGGTTTACCATCCATGCTTCCGTGATGATCTCGCATTTCTGCACACGGTGCTGGGAAAAAAGAAATTTCAAGAATGCCTGATACAAATCGACCGTGCCGTTGAACAGGTCCTGCGCAACCCAACCAAGGCCGCTTTGCTCAAATATCCCCCACTTACCGGATTCCGCAAAAAAAAATTTTTCTCCATCGGCCGACCGCGCAAACGACAACGCCCCAACATGCGCTTACTGTACCGCTATGTGCCCGCTGAGCAAACCATCTACTTCCTGTCTGTCGGATTGCGCATCGCGGAGCGCCCCCGTAATCCCAACGATGTCTATTCGCGTGCCCGGGAACGCGATTTTTCTCGCTGGGAATAGGCAGAATATTATAACACTGCACACCTCTAGCCGATAGAGGATGTTGGCCCGTTACTCACACGATCAGTTGGCCGACATCCTCCGTTTATGGCCTTCCTTGGAAAATCCCCCTGCCCCCACATCTCGCTTCACGTAAAACAGAAAACGGCCTGACAACCACTATTTGTTGTAGAATATCAGTCAGTTTGTAAAATTAATCCAATGACTTAGTAAAACATTTATGATATAAAAGAATTTGGTAAGGTTGTGTCTTTTTTATGAAAAGAGGTGACGAGATCGTGGAAATGCTAGGGCAATTGGTTACACAGATTAATGACTTTTTATGGACTTATATCATCATTACCTTGTTGATCGTCTTGGGATTGTATTTTACATTTCGTTCAAAATTCGCCCAATTCCGCTTTGTCGGTGAAATGATGCGTCTGTTGGGCGAAGGGCGCGGCAACAACAAGAACGGAATCTCTTCCTTCCAAGCGTTTTGCATCAGCACTGCCGCGCGCGTCGGTGTAGGTAACATCGCGGGTGTGGCAACGGCGATTGCCTTGGGCGGCCCGGGCGCAGTCTTCTGGATGTGGCTGATCGCGCTGGTCGGAGCGGCTTCGGCATTTGTAGAAGCGACGCTCGCCCAGATCTATAAAATCAAGGACGGAGACACATTCCGGGGCGGACCGGCCTACTATATGGAAAAAGCCCTCGGACAACGTTGGATGGGAATCTTGTTCGCCGTTTTGATCACCATTTGCTTCGGCTTGGTTTTCAACGCCGTGCAAGCCAATACGATCACGGTGGCCTTTGAATCCAACTACGGATTTGACCGCGCCATCTTCGGTTTGGTCCTCGCCGGCACATTTGCTTTCATCATCTTCGGTGGGGTGAAACGGATCGCCAAAGCGTCTGAGCTGATCGTTCCGGTTATGGCGATCGCTTATATCCTGTTGGCACTATATGTTGTTGTAACGAACCTGTCTGCGATTCCCACGGTCTTCAAACATATCTTTATGGGTGCCTTTGGTTTGGAGCAAGTGGTAGGCGGTGGTATTGGCGCCGCGATGATGCAAGGGATCAAACGCGGCCTTTTCTCCAACGAAGCGGGAATGGGGAGTGCACCCAACGCTTCGGCCACAGCGGATGTAACCCATCCGGTAAAACAAGGATTTATCCAGTCATTGGGCGTGTTTGTAGACACCTTGCTCATCTGTAGCTCCAGTGCCATGATCGTGTTGATCTCCGGAGAATTCACCAATAGCGAACTGCCGGGTATCGTCATCGCCCAAAACGCCCTGAGCGCGGAAGTCGGTGCGTGGGCCGGACATTTCCTGTCTTTTGCTATCTTGTTCTTCGCCTACTCCAGCTTGATCGGTAACTACTACTATGGCGAAACCAACATCGAATTTATCCGCAACAGCAAAGTATGGCTGACCATTTACCGCTTGGCCGTCGTCGGCATGGTCATCTGGGGTTCAGTCAGCAAGGTGCAAATCGTATGGGATATGGCCGACTTATTTATGGGCCTGATGGCGATCACCAACATGGTGGCGATCGGCTTGTTGGGCGGCATCGCCTTTAAAGCGCTCAACCACTATATTGAACAAAAAAGAGCAGGCCTTGACCCTGTCTTCTATTCCGACAGCCTCCCCGGCTTGAAAGGGATTGAAGTGTGGGAAAAGAAATCTGACAAAAAAGCAGGCTAAACCGCCTGTGAAAAAAACGCCCGCCAGTGGGTTTGCACTGGCGGGCGTTTTTCTTTGTTATTTCAACGAATCAAGCGAATTGCGAACGGGGTTGGAAAACGCATGGCCGGAAGCGGCATCCCAATTGATCGACCAAGTCATTACACCGCGGAAACCGGGGTAGCCACCCGTTTTGACCAGCTTGTACGCTCCACCGTACGATTGGCCTTTCACCAAGTACTTCAACGCCTTATCAATGTTGTCCGGAGTGGTGTAACCACCCGAAGCCGCTGACGGACTTGCCGGCAAGCCGATCGCCACCTGATCTTCTCTTAATCCCGGGAACACGTTGTTCGGATTGTTGCCCACCGGGAACCCTTGCAACAGCATCTCGGCCATGGCCACTTGGAAATCAGCCGTCCCTTGTGTATAACTCTTGCCGTCTAAGCCGACCATCGAACCAGAATTATAATGTTGCACATGAATGAAGGTCAACTTGTCCCGAAGCGCATGGATCACCGGCAAGTAAGCGCCCCAAGGACCACCGTATGACAGGTATCCCCCTTGCACATAAGCCGTTTCCGGCGCCATCGTCAACATAAAATCACTGCCGAACGAGTCACAAATGGATCGAATGGCGTCAATCATGTTTACAATGATGGGGGTAGTTGGATGCTTAAAGTCCGTATCCCCGGACCCAACCGCAAGGGAACTGCCTTCCAAATCGATATCCATACCGTTGAAACCATAGGTTTGAATAATGTTTTTCATTGAATTAATGAAGTTTTGTTTGGCGGTCGCATCATGGAGTTGAATATGACCATTAGCCCCGCCAATCGAAATCAACACTTTCTTGCCCATCTGTTTGAGGCGAGCGATGTCGGCTTTAAATTGTTCGGGTGTCGCATTATAAGGAGTAAATTGCATATGCCCAGGAGCTTGTCCACTTGGTTCAGCGAACGCCACTGGAATCACGTCATATTTGCTTGACACCTCCCCCAGCTTGAGCGTGGTGGAGCCATTGTCAAAATTATGCCAGTATCCGATCAACAATTTGTCGCCAGCTGGTGCGCCACCCCCGTCATCCGAGGAATCAGTGGTCACCGTCACACTATTGCTCGCACCGGATCGATTGCCAGCCGCGTCCTTCGCTTTGACCGTAAAAGTATAAGATGTGTTAGCACTGAGCCCCGTAACCGTGTATTGCGTCTGGTTGCTTACACCTGCCAAGTTGGCGCCGTTATACACTTCATAGGCGACCACTCCCACATTATCCGTGGACGCTGTCCAAGACAAGCTGACACTGCTTGCCGATTTGCCAGTCACTTTCAAATTAGCCGGAGCACTTGGTGCCGTAGTATCATCAGAGCCGGAAGAAACCAGCTTCCACAGCGCAGGCACATTTGGCGGTTCCCAGCCAGGCAACGATGTATGCGATTGCAAGCAGGAATATACATTCCCCTGATATGTCACCTGATCCCCCTGCTGATAATTAACATGGGGCGCCCATTCACTGGCGGCGAAAACGCCGATGGGCAAAAGAGCAGCCAATAGCAGGATGACAACCGACAATGCATATAAGCGGCGTTTGTTCATTTCCATCCCCCTGTTCATCCCAAGATATAGATAATGTTTTCAGTATTTTAATAAATCTTTCTATTTTTATTTAATCATATCCCTATTCAGAAAACAATGATTTATCTTATCATCTAGTTGTTATAACAACTATCCAAATAAAAAAGCCACTCTTATTAAAGAGTAGCTTCTTTACCAGCAATCATCATTTGTCTTATTGCAGATTTACCATCTGCATCGCTTCCCGAACTGGCTTATAGTGATCGCGGTCAGTATGCATGCAAATAATCATGCACGATGTCAACGCATCACTACTCACCCAACGGCTCTCGCCTTCATCAAGCATCCGGTTTCACACGGCCAGCCTTTCTCACATCCGCCGTGTCGGCATCCGCTCTTCATAACATGTCCATTCTCGCCACGCCCGTTCTTCAGCCGGAATTCGCACGCCAAAGAGGAGGAACGCATTAAACACTGACACCACCACCATGGTTACAAATGCCCCCAACATCAAGGGTAAACAGATTAACTCCATGATCACCACCAGATAATTGGGATGCCGCAGGTATTTGTACGGCCCTTTTACCCGCGGTTCTTGCCCCGGGACGAGCAGGATGCGCGTATTCCAGCACCGCCCCAACGAACGAATACACCAGATACGCGCCACTTGCGCCAACACAAAAATGATGAACGGCACCATCCACCATGATGGCGGTTGTGCTCCATATCCCAAGCACTCCACAATTAGGCCCACAAACAGCAAGACGTGAACCGTGACCAGCAACGGATAATGCTCCCGTCCGATTTCAACCGCACCCTTCGCTTTCATCCATCGAGCATTTTTCTCCGCCATCCAACACTCACCGAAGCGTTGCAGGATCACAAACAGCAACAGTCCCCATTCCCATTGATTCATCTCTCTCCCCCCTTCGCTTGTAATAAAACCATCTCCAAGCTGAATCCCGGCCCCAAAGCGGCCAGCAACCCCCGCTCTCCCGGAAGCAGCGGTTGGCGCATATCTTGTTCCAGCACAAACAAGACTGTGGCCGAGGACATATTGCCGTATTGCTTCAACACCCGGTAGGCACTCGCCAACTTGTCGGGGGACATGCCTAGCGCTTCCTCATAAGCCTCCAGCACCTTCTTCCCGCCTGGATGCATATATAAGCGGTCAAGCCGGGGGACGGTCAACTGATGGGTAGCCAAAAACGGCTCTAACACCCCTTTGACTTCTTGCTTGATCAAAGTGGGAATGTCCCTGGAAAAAATCACCTTCAACCCATCATCCATAAAATCCCAACCCATAACATCTAGCGAGTCCGGCCAACAATAGCTGGCAGCATCGGTAACTTCCCAGTAAGCCCCATCGGATCGAGCTTCTCCTGTCCCTTCCTTTACCAGAACGGCAGCCGCTCCATCCCCAAACAGCGACGTGGCTACTAAGTTGCTTTTGCTACGGTCTTGGCGGCGGAAAGTCAAGCTACAACATTCTATCGACACCAACAGCACGCGGTCGCCGGGGCAAGCTTTGGCAAGCGCCGCAGCCCGTGCCAATCCCGCCGCTCCCCCGGCACAACCCAGCCCCCAGATCGGCGTGCGTTTCACATCGCTACGCAAGCCCAAGTAATTAATCAGCCTGGCGTCTAAACTGGGGGTAGCCATGCCGGTCGTGGAGACGACCAGCAGATGGTCAATTTCATCCAATGTGATATCGGTTTGCGCCAAACAACGCTGAATTGCTTCAGCGCCCAGACGACATGCTGTTTCTACATACGCTTCATTTTTCTCTTGAAACGAATGGTCCCGCTCAAACCATTCAAGCGGTTTGCTCACATATCGTGTGGCTATGGCCGTGTTTTCAAAGATCTTTAACAGCCTTTCAATACCTGGAAAAGTCTCTCCAAACAGACGCTTCGCAAACTGTCTGGCTTCAATCTGACGGAGTTCGTAGGGCGGAACAGCGGTTCCCACTGCAATGATTCGCGGCATAATCCAGCCTCCGATTTTCCTTTGTTTTCCATTAGCATCCCCTGATTGGGCCAAGCTATGCAAAAACTCCCTAGATTAGGGGAGTTTCGTGAGGAAAGCAAAAATGCACCTGTTTATCAGAGACTGCCTAGAGTTAGTTGTTGCACTTCTGCCCATGATCTCGTGAGGAAAGCGTTTTTTGCATCGGCGCCAATGCGCTCACAGGGAGACTAACGTTTGTACCTCACCCAGCTCAGGGAAGTTGAAGTTCGCCTTGGCCGTCCATTTGCCGCCCGTAGTGTCGCAAGACCGCCTGCGCCATTTTGATGATTTTCGTTCGGAGCGCGGCCGGGGCACGCACCCGTATCTGATCAGCAAAACCCAATACATACTCTGCCGCCTCTTGTTCTACATCAAACCACAAGGTGGCAGGAATCCAGCCATCTGGCAAGGGGGTGTCCGTTTGAATCTCTTTAACAATGCGTCCGCCAAACCGAAGTCGCTCTACAATCGCCGGGGACAACTCCACTTCAATCCGATATTGCGGAAGCTTTTCCACAAAGGCTTGTTTCGACTCGTGCCAATAATCGGCCAGCCGAAATGAGGCAGGGCGGATGAAGGTTTCCTCCAACCGATCCACCGCTTGGATGCGGCTCATCCGGTAGGTGCGCATGCCTTCTCCAGTCCGCGCGACGACATACCACTTGCTTCCCATCGCCACCAAGCCCAGCGGATCGATCTTCCGCTCCACGATGTGCCCGTCTGCGCGTTCATATCGCATGCGCACCCGTTGCTCACGCCACACCGCCTGTTGTATCTCCCTAAAAAACCGGCCCCTGTCCGTGGTCTGCCTCCATGTGCTGGTATCAACATAGATGCGTTCCCATATCTGCTCTGCTGCCTGGCGATAAGCACTTGGCATAGCGGCCATCAATTTCTGCCGCGCCAGCCGTGCTTGCCCAGCTATCCCCAAATCTTGCAACACATGTAGTGAAGGCGCAATAAACAAAGACGAAATCTCTTCCCGATTAAGCACCGTCAACTTCGCACGAAAATCATCCAAGAGGCGCCAACCCCCGGTTTTTCCCCGTTCGGCCACAACCGGGATACCAACCGCGCTCAAAGCATCCATGTCACGGTGAATCGTGCGCACGGAAACTTCCAAGGCTTGTGCCAGCTCTTTGGTGGTCATTTTCCCGCGTTGCTGTAGAAACAATAAAATGGAAAGCAACCGATCCGCCCTCATGTTCCCACCTCCTGTCAGTCACATCCAGTGCGTGCCACCGAACTTCCCCTGTTTAAACAAGAAAACCAGCCTGCTCCCTGATGGCGGACTTATCCTCAATCCTATAGATCATGTTGCCCCACACCCTTCGCTCCAAACAAAATAGCACCCAAACCCCATCGGTTGGATGCCATCACCCTTAAAAAGACAAAAGGAAACTGTAATATATCGTCACAAAAAGCATGAGCAAAAACACCATGCTGTAAAACTGCGTGAAGATCCGCAAAGCTGGCGACTGCACCCGCTCTTTAACCAGAGCAAGAATTTTGCGAGCCAGCCACACAAACGGCGGCACCAAGAAACCCAAAATGAACACATGTACCCATCCAACATACAACGTGCGTTGCCACTGGGTCGCTTGCTCCATCGAAAAGCCAAGCCACATGAGCATACCCCACCGGCCAGCCAAAAACACCGCAATCAAGATGACGTAATATACCATCCACTTCCGTTGCACAGACCAACCCTCCATCTGCGAATTCATCCTTGTCAGTATAACAGATGAAGCGCTTCAGGTATATGGAGTTGCCGAACACAGCTTACGGCTGTAGGCTTGAAGGTGGTGTTGAGCCTGCACTTTTGGTCGCTTTAGCGGAAAATGGCATCGTTATTGAACCTTGGGCGCGGGCAACCATCGCATCTCAGATTGCCCGCTTTCGACTCAGCCGGTTCCCTTTATTCTATGCGCCCTTCCTGCTACTTTTGAAACCTTCAAGAAACACGCCAGAAAGCTTATATTTGGTGGTTAGGTTATTTTTTGATATACGTCATCAATTTCCAAACAACCAAGCGCAATAAGCCCATGATGACAGCGGCTACCGTGCTCGTCAGGATGTTTTGATCCATATGAAAGTGAAACATAGAAAACCCTAGTACCACCCAGGCAATAGTAATACTAAGTGTGGCCGACCAGAACAGTAAAGCGCAAAATACGACAAACGAAATCACCATAAG
The DNA here is from genome assembly GCF_024927925.1 of Laceyella sacchari. Classification (NCBI taxonomy): domain Bacteria; kingdom Bacillati; phylum Bacillota; class Bacilli; order Caryophanales; family Thermoactinomycetaceae; genus Laceyella; species Laceyella sacchari. The sequence continues at coordinate 505,629 of NZ_CP103866.1, read as the reverse complement.
CGAGGTGGATTGGATGGAACTTCCCACCACATAAGAAATGAACGCGACTTCCACAAATAGGATGACTGACCGAAACAAATGGAATATCGCCTTAAACATATTGAACATCGTCTTCGCCTCCACCCCTCGGTCTCTTGGTAGCAAACCGATCCCGGCAGGCGCGGGATCGGCAGTCTCTTTTAATTCGCTGATTCGGAGCGCTTGTCAAAATAGAGGGACTGGTTCATATATTCGGCGATTTCGCGATCCACTTCTTCGATTGGACGAACTTCGGATGACTCCTTCATGATCTCCAAACCCCACTCCAGTCCCCACTGCAAGGCATCATCTTTCTCCTTGGTGCGGTGATCTGCCACTTTTCCATCGGGCCGATAGACCACCGGCGGTTCATTCTGCACGACACAGGTGGTCACATCACTGCGTTGGCGCCGCTTTGAGCGGATGTATACGGCGGCGTGCCGTTCTGGCAATTTCTCCAAGAAGCTGGATGTAACATGTTTACGCGTAATGCTTTCCACTTCGTCCGACCCTTCTGTTTGTCCGCAACTCAACACCATCCCAATATTGGACCGGATGGCCTGCATCAATTCCTCGTTGTTGAAATGGTCGATTTCACGCGTGATCAATCCCATGCCAAACGGATACTTGCGGTCTTCTTGCAGGATTTCCGTCAGTAGCGGAATTTGCACCAAGTGCACTTCATCCACCATCATCAAATGGAATTTGGAGCCTGTGGTTCGTTTACGGGCTACTTGGTAATACTGGTTGATCAGCTGCCCGATGGTTACCAGGATGTCATAATCTTTGAGCCCGTAAGTATCAAACATCACCAGATGGCCTTCATCCATGTATTTATTGATATCCAAGCTCATCTCTTTCTGGCAGAACAGCCGGCGCATGGTCGGACTTTGCAGCAAACGGTCAATCCGGTGCAAAACCCGCTCCGCCTCCCGCTTTAATTCCGCTTCGTCTACATTGGCCCAGAAGCGCTTGACATAAGGGTCCTGCACGTTTTGAATCACTTGGTTGCGAAACGCTTTGTTGCGGAAAATATCATCAATGCCCAAGATAGTGTGCGTTTCACTATCTTCCAACAAACTTTGGATTGCCATCGCCATGAGGCGTTTGGAGCGGGACAGCGCCTCATCCGCTTCTTCAAACGTCACCAGCACCGTCGCCAGCTGTTCAGCCAACTGGTTGGTCGACATTCCTTCAACTTTGTGCAACAAGTTTAATGACGGAACATGGGTCGCATCGTGGGTGAGGTTGAAATGGTGAATCTTCTCTTTTGGTATATTCACCCCTACCTTCTCGGCGATGCGCAGTCGGTTCTCGATGATGGGAATGATCTCCCGTGCCGGGTCGATGATGGTGAAGCCTGGTGCTTCATCGGGGTTATCGAACCACTCATCCAAAATGGATTGAATCATTTCCACGGCCAAGCTTGATTTTCCCATCCCGCTGGCCCCGGTCAAGATGAAGTGTTTGCTGAGCTGTTCGTAGTGAACGCGCACTTCCCGCTGTTCGAGCGGATGATGGATTTTCCCGATCAAGACGCCTTCGGTCCATTCATCTGGCTTCAAAGAGCGTTGGTTGTCTTCCAAGTGCACGATATAACCGCGCGTGTCAGGGCCTTCTTCCTTCGCTTCCTGGTAAATGTAGTGATTAGACGGCGGAATATGCAAAAGATTGGCAATCTCATCCCCCGTCCACGTCATAATCGTCCAAGGATATGGAATCGGAACCAAATTGTTGTCTCTCAATGGATTCCACCAGTCATGGCGGATGAATTGGATCGCTCCATCGTATTTGAGCGCCGTTTCCACTGATTCAGCGGTAGAGCGCACGACAGAGACGGCGTTTTCAGAATTAGACCAGACCGACAATCGCACATGAAAGCTCAGTTCCCGCCCGGTGAAGCGTTGCACCAAGCTGACACGGCGGGAGCGCTCTTCCGGGTCCATATCTTTCGTTTTTTTCCGCTTCAAGTCATCGACAGCATCTTCCGTCCGCTCCTCCACCTCTTTCCAGCTGACAGGAGAGAATTGAAGATCCAGATACGTTCCCGGCCGCAAACAGTTCAATATGCTACCCAATTGACTCTGTTTCTTCTGACTCAACGAAGCGAGCGGCAACCCTTTGTTCTGACCAATCTTAAAGATAAAGTGTCCACCCGAACCACCTTTGTCCGGTCCCGGGAATTGCTCCTCCGGGATATCATGCAGTTCTGCCGCGGGATAAACACTACGTAGCGTGTCTTTCACACTGTTTTCCTTATCCCCCGGATAAGCGAGATAAATGCCGATCTCCTTACTGTTTGCCGGCAGAGCAAACCGGAGTCGAAACCATGGGCGGCCGTACCGCAGGCGCATCCGGATGGGACGAACCATGCCCCCAAATGTTCTCGTCAATTCTTCTATTTTATCCAGGTCCAATTCGATGCGATTAGACGGCAGAATCCGCAAGTAACGCACTTGCTCCTCCGCCCGTTTCCGATAATGGGACTTGGTCATCAGCTGAGTACCGACAATCGCTCCAATAATGATAATCGCTAAGAGAATGACGAGCGGAATCCAAGATGACAATTGGCCGCCAAGCCATTGAAAAGTGTTACTGACCGCTTCCGTCGCTTCCTCGGCCTTTCCTCGCTCACCAAACAGTCCCTCCAGGAACCGCCAAACGTACAAGACACCGATCAACAGACCTAAGCCGAGAACGCCAAAGAAAAAATATCTTGCGACAAGGCTGAGCTGGTCATTGCCGCCTTTTGGAACTTTATTCCACTCACCGAACAACATACTCCCACCTTTCTGCCGAAATGCCCACTTCATTGTCACATTTTCGACAAACATATCCTTTTACAAATTCGCCATCTAGCATGAGACAACCTCTACGCCATCTGCCCGCTCACTGCTTCACCACCAAGCTAGGGTCAATCAGCTGCCCGTTCTTCCGCACCTCAAAATGCAAGTGCGGGCCGGTGCTCCATCCGTTTGACCCCACCAAGGCGATCACTTGCCCCTTGGAGACTTTTTGGCCGACGCGGACTTTGACGTCTTCAGGGTACATATGCGCATACAATGTACGAAACCCATTGCCATGGTCAATGACCAACATCCACCCGTAACCGCTGGCTTCACGCGACTCCGCCACCACGCCTCCGTCGCTGGCCAAGATCGGGCTGCCCGCTCGGTTGGCGATATCTAATCCCTCGTGATAGGTGTACACTTTCTTTATTGGATGAAAACGCATGCCGAAGGGAGATGTGATGCGTCCCCCTGGCACGGGCCAAACAAATTGGCCAGTTGAAATCCCGGTTCCTCCCGCCGTCAGAACAGGGTGGGCAAACGAATCAGCATACCGTTTAACCTTCAACACATAATTCTCATAATCATGGTTGTAGCGCCAGATGGACCCCTTCCTGCCAAACCAATCTTCACCTTGGCTGTGATTGGCCGCCAAATAATTGGCTGTGGCGTAAATGGCATCAACAGGATCATACGGATCGGCCTTGCCATCCCCGTTGCCATCCACCCCGTAACCGCCGTATTTAGCGATGAGACTCGGGTCGGTGATGTCCACAGAATCAGGCAAATCCCCGAGCGCTGTTCCCCCCGGATAAGACCAGCCGACCCACGTTTTATCCATAAACTGGGTATGGCCCTTCGCTCCCACCGAACTCACACTCAAATCTTGGCCAAAGTTGGTTTCCACCTTGTGGATAGCGGCTAAAATATGCCATGGCACCCCATACTTCTTGGCAGCCGCTTGATATATAGGCAGATATTTTTGCGCCACCTGCGGGAAGCCTTCCGCCACTTCCCATTGTTCCACTTCGCTCCCCGTTTGTCCCTCAGTAAAGAGATTCAAGAAGAGAAGTCCTAGTAGTGCACAGACAAACAGAAAGAAAATCCCCCCACCAGCCAAGATGGAAAGAAACAGCACTTTCGCTTCACGGCCGGTTTTTTCTTTTCTGCCTTGAATGATGTACGGCTTCTTGATCGTGACGGTCGCTGGTCTACTCGAAGTTGCCACGTGCTTGCGCCTCCTCCACTACCCAGCGCTCCCCGTCAGCGCTTAAGAGCAGCTGGTAAATCCGCTCCACCGGCAGGGACTCCTTCGGCCCTTTTTCCAACACGATCACTTCCGCGAGACAGGAAACGCGATGTGCCACCGCCTCACAATCCATTCTGCCTGGTTTGGAGAAAGCCGTGGACACCGTGTCTTCTGGCGAACGGGACTGGGTCGCCTCTTGCTCCAACACCGCATAGTGGAAAGGCGTAGTCAGATTTTTTAGTGACGCCAGCCAAGCGTCTCGTTGTTTAAAATCTACCGTCGTATAAGCTTGAATAAACTGTTCGGCGACCCGTTTCGCCTGTGCCACCTCTTCAGGCGTCACCGAAGTAGACTCCGTGTCAGACCCAACTTCGGCCACCGGCTCCTGGGTTGGGCGGGAGGTCTGATCAGCGCCTCCCACCCAACCGAGCCAGATGAGCAAATACTTAACTGAAAATCCGACGACCAAAAATACGCCGAGCACCAACGCAAACAATTTGCGGCGACCACTGGGCAAATCTGTATTAAACATGGGTTGCGCCCTCCTCTTTCCCTATTTGCGCAACTTGATTTTCCCCGCGCGCGCAGCCAGATTTTCCGTATATTTCGTAACATAATTGATTGGCATCTCAATATTGAGTTCACCTTTAAAGTTATCCATTTTGCCCATCGGCGCCTTCATGATGCTGAACAGTTCATTCCGCTTCCAAATCACGCCGACCACCAAGATCAATTGCATGGCGATGGTCCAGATATACCCCACCTTGTCAGGAGGGTTCATTGCGTAGAGAAATTGGGAAATGGTAAGCAGCATACTGAAAAAAACGCCGACGATCAATTTGATCAGTTGATACCCGATAAACCGTTTGAACCAGTTTGTTGCCACCGACGACCAATTGGGATTAAGAGCCATCAAGAACGCAAACGGAGCGAACAAAGCGATCAGCACAAACATGAATTGGTAAACAATCATCGCCCCGGCGATGATAAAGAAAAGCAAGCCTAAGATCAAATGGGATATGCAGAGCAGCAACAACAGGGTCAACCGCTCAAATACACCCATCGTCGTCACCATCGGATTGGGTTCGATGCCCCGCTCACTGCTTCCCGTCTTCTCATCGATCACCGCTTGTTTTCGGGCACTACTACCCACTTTGTGATTCAAGATCTTGTTAATCCGTTCTGGCGTAATCTCTTTGTCTATCGACGTCTTGCCGTATTGCAGCATGATATACGGCTCGTAAACCATCATGTTGTACAACTTGTCAGCAATGATCAGCGAGGAAACGTCAGCAGGATAAGTCACTTCCTCATCGCTCAACTCCGCTTGGAAATCGATTCCTACACCCATCACCTCTTGGCTAAGGCCACTACTGATGTCATTGAAATAACGCATCACCCCGCCCGCGTTGGCGAAGAAGGCCATTCCCAAGATCAGGATCACTACGCTGGTAATCATCGATGACAAGGCATCTTGCGTCTTCTTCTTGATGATCCCTTGATAAGCGATAACCGCCCCGGCGATAATGATCATCATCAACAGAAAATTGCCCATCAAACCGGTCTGGCCGTACCCACTTCCGTTGAATCCGGCCAATTGCTGCACCGCTTTTTCCACTGCATCAGCAAACTCGTCGACAATATCAAGGGAAAAAGCGTTCTCTACGATCAAGATGACAGTGAAGTTCCATGAGAGCAACGCTTGCCACACCAAATTGTTTACATGGTGCATCATCATATAGCCCGAATCGGCGGCCAAATCATACAATTCCCAAGCTTGCCGTTCCTCCAGGGTCATCTCCAGCGAATAGCGACTCGGCTTGTACTTGGCAAACTTCGTCTCATATCCTTTGGCTTTGGCGCGATCAATCTTTTCCTCTGGGAAAATCGTGAGCAAGTCACTAACCAAGTTGAAACCTTCAGATTCTTGCTTCGTCTCCTCCGCATAGACCACGCTTCCGCTTCCTGCACTGCCTCCCATGATTAAGAGAGTAAGAAGGAAGACAGCGATCCATTTTCTCCCCATCATTGCGTCTGGTCCCCTTCGTTTCAAGCTATCCAACCACAACCCTCTTCATTGGCGCACCGCTTCCAACCCCGGCTGTTTGCGTGAGCCCGGACGGGTGTCAAACGCCGTGAACAGGCGTTCTTCCAATACGCGAATCTCCACTTCATTGACGCGCTTCTCCAGATCGGACATCAGGCACATCCCTGTAGGCAAGTTGCGGATGGTCTCAATGTTGTTTTCATCCGCTTCAATCCCCAAGATTTGACATGCCGCTTCCGCTTCTTTGGTGTCACGGCAACGAAACACAAACCGGCACCCCAGATTGGATCGAATCTCTTCACCCAGCATATCTTTGGCATTTTGGCTGATCAGGTAGATCGCTGCGTTTTTGCTCCGCCCGGTGCGCACCAACTCCTCCAGGATCGCTCGGCCTTCCCGCACTTTGGCCAACCGCCATGATTCATCGAACAACACCAGCTTGAACTCACTGGACGGCTGGTTGGAAAAACGGCGGGAAAAGTCCGAAATGGCCATTAAGAGTGCGATGGCCATGCGTCCAAAGTCAGTTTGGCTCTCCTCCGGCAATTTCAAATCCTCCACCTGTAAGATGGTGAGCGGCAACGACAAATCAATTGCCTTCTGCGTTCCATCGCCAAACAGCAACTGTCCTTGCCCTGAGGTGGCCAGGTAACTCAGCACATCGACAATCTCTTCCAACGAATCCTGCCGCTTTTCCGGCGCTTCACGCAATCCCGCTTTTAGCGTTTCAATCACTTTCATCATGGACGGCCGCTCCGCATGTTGCACCACATGGTCCACGGCTTTGCCGATCACAATCGCTTCATAGGTGCCATCTGCGGCGCGAGCGAGGAATTGAAGAATGCGTTTGGCCGTTTCCGTTGCGGCAGATCGATCCTGAATGCTGTGCGCACCCATCAACGGGTCCAGTTTGCCACGGTCCTCCGCACTGGCCCGCAAAGTGACCACACGGGAGATATCCTTCAATTCTGGCAAGTATTCAGGCCAGTGCGCCCGTTCATCTTTCGGGTCAAAGATCAACACTTTGGCCCCCGACAGCAGGGCTTGATATGCCAGGAGATTAGCCCCCAACGACTTACCTGCACCCAGCGATCCGATAAATGCGGCAGAAGCGGTCGTGCTCAACTTTTTATCTTTGGGACCACGGTCATGCTGGAAGAAAACGGGCAAATTTTGCGACATGCCGATGAAATGCCCCTGCCCGTCACCCAGTTGCCGTGTCGCCCCAATCATGCTGGCGCCGACTGCGGCCGGGTCCATGAAGTGAACATAATCAGTGATATACCGTTTGGCGCCAGGTATGAATTCATTGAAAGCCCGCCACTGGTCTCCATACGGCACCTCTACTTGGATCATCATGTCGCTGTACATGTCGCGCACGGTTTGGATGCGCAAGTTCAGCTGTTCTTGGTTGGACGCGGACACGCAAAGCACAATTGATGTATTGATCAACGGAAATTTATCGGTGCGTAGGTTACTCTCCAGTTCGTTGGCCTCTTGGCGGCTGCTCAAAATGTGGTAGGAGGTTTCTTCTCCGCTTTCAACCGCATGTTCATCTTCTGCTTTCAGCTCTTTTTTCTTATTCAGCACTTGTGACAGTGCCTTCCCGTACTCAATCGTCTCTGTCCTGACCGAGGCCTCCACTGGAAACGATAGTCGCTGCAAGCAATACAACCATTCCAAACCGGGGAACGGAGCCTTGTCGGGAATATGAGACAAGGTAAGAAAGGCCATGTACCCTTGTTTCGCCTGGTTGCCAATAAATTGTTCCACCACCAGTTGCCGTCCGTGGGAGTCATCGAACCGGCCTTCTGCCAATGTGAGGATATCGCGCCCTGGCCGTTTGGCCTTCTTGCCTTTCACCTCTACCGGCACCGCTTGCGGCACCCAATCTTTTCGCCGTGGTGTGTCAGCAATTCCCCGGTAAAACCCTCGTCGGATCAACCACTCCAAATCCGCCGGATCGACCCGGCGCGCGCGCAAAAAGCTGTTAATCCGGGAGTAGATCAACTCTTCCTGCACTTGGTAAGCTTCAATCTCCTCTTGGAACACCTCCGGCATATCCGTTCCTGCTTGGTTGTTGAGGTACCGTCTGAAATCTTTCCAAATGTAGCTGAGCTCGCCGAAAAACGACAACCCCTTGACAGTGGTCGGTTTCAACTTTACCCCGATGAAAAAGCGGTGTTGATGGATGTCTTTGCCTCGTAAATGGTCGATGGCCGTCTGAATGTGACGCTTGCCAGCCTCCCGCAATCCATCACACAGACGCTCCTCCATCGCTTGGCGATGCTCTTCCAAGCTTTGGTATTCGGGTACGACCAGTGCATGCGTATCAGCATGAATGTTCCAATAAAAAGCCTCCAGATTTCCATGGAGGCTTAGTTTATCGTCATTGGAACGATAGTCGTAGTTGAACGGCTGCAGTTCATAGTAAGCATAGACAGAGCCTTCCGTGCCAAACACCAGGTTTTGTTCAAAATATTTGACGGGAAATTGGATGCGCGTCATTCTTGATCCCCCCTGGTTGTATTGCGATAAGGTACTACACCTTCGTATTGGTAATATTTTTGCTTCGGCCGCTCAATCTCTTGGTAACGCGCAAAATGGTGAGGAGCGAAAAAATGCTCCACCACCCGCAGGAGAAAGCGGTGGGGTGCTTTGCCATCCAATGTCTTACGAGTGAAAAACCAGGCCACTAAGGCTGGAATCCCGATAAACTTAACCAGAAAGTAGTCAACCCAACTGATGGGAGGAACACGGTTAAGGATAACCATGATAATCAAGGTTCCGACGAAAAATGCCATCTGCCGGTATGACACCGGCAGCGGCAAATGGACTCCCTGAATGGAGTAAACGGTTTTCTCAATGCGAAAAACTTGATTGTAGACGCGAATTTGCTTCATTCGAGGACAGCCTCAAACAACCAGCGGAATCCATCGGAACCCAGCGAAGAAACCATTTCCGGCTGGAATATAAACACACTCACCAGCATCGCGAACAAAGCAAAGCCGATGAAAGCTGTGAACGCCCTCTTCCAGAACAACGTCAAACTGATGAAAATCACAGCCAAAAAGAAGATCGAACCAATCTCTCCACCCAGCGTTTCCTGCAGTTTTTTCCCCGGAGTATCGGCCAACAACAACATTGTGCTTAAATTCATCATGCTAGATCTCCCCTTGTCCCATTCTCACAACATACCAACGGTCGCCTTCCCGGACGAGGTCGAAGGTGTAATGGTAAGCCATCTCTGCTCCCGAAGACAAATCCTTCAACTGCACGTCACAGGTGACGGCATAAACGTCGCCTTGTTTGCGGACGGATAAGTTTTTCAAATCCATGAATTGCAAGATATCTTTCAATCCGGCGGTGGGCGTACTATTTTTTTGGAAATAAGCAATTTCCTGTGGTTCGCCCGTGGTGTACACTTTCCAGAAGGACTTCATGAATGTTTCCACTTGCGAACGAATCTCTTCATTAACCGCCTCCCCTTGTTCCTTCTCATCCTGCCCTTCCGGTAGTTGGCGAGAGGAGGGCACGGGTGGAGCCACCAAATAAGGCGTGTCCGCAACCAGATAAGAGTTGCCCACTTTCTTGATCGGGACCACCATGTAACGGTCAACCCGTTTCTGCATCTTGGCATTGCCGACTTTGGTCAAAATCGTTTCGGCGAACACCGTCACATCTATCACACCAGAGCGATCGGGCCGCTCTTTGATGTCCCAGACCGCAACATAGCGGGCATAAGATTCCCAGTCAGCTTGTTTGAAATCAAGTCCTGCTTGCACATCCATGTTGTTGTGCAAAAACGGATTTAACCGCTCCGCACGAGAACTTTCTTTGCCTTTCGTCCAAAAGAAATATTCGCGGACAAACTGCTCGGCAAACGCTCGTTCTGAGAAGTGGGCTTCTATCCCTTTTTGTGCTGCTTGGTTGTCCGCAGCGGCAATTTTTCGAGGCGGAACCGGGATCAATCCGAATTGGACTCCCAAGACGGCCGTCGCACTAACCGCCGTGTAGAGTATCAATGCCCAGAACAAAAAACGTATGAAAGTACGACGAATCATCGGCCGTTCCATGTTCATCCTCCTTGTTCATCCGGAGCTGATTCATCCAGCTTCTGTTTTAATTCAGATTGAATGATGTAGCGTTCTGGAGCCGGCCCGACAAATGTAAATGGATAACATGTCGTCAACGTGAGCACGGGTTTCCCATGGGGGACGATTACCGTACGGTCGTCCGGTTTTGTGACCCACGTCTTGGTAATAACGTAAACAAATGTCCCCTGTTTGGTACGAACACGGAGTTCATCCCCTTTTTTCAGTTGGCCAATTTTACGGAAAACCGTGTCGCGATGGCCAGACAAAACCGCGTTGTCCGGCTCTCCAGGCAATACGCTTCCAGCATAATGCCCCACCCCGCTCGCCAATTCGTCTTCATGCGTCCCCTCGATAATCGGCATGCGTGCATCCAACTTGGGGATGAGCAAATCGGCGAAGTGTTCCCCACGCTTTGGACGCTCCTCTTTGGGCACCACCACCCACTGGTCAGCATGTTTGCGCGGCGGCGCTGACTTAAGCTTAGGCGCCTCTTGCCCCGAGCCGGCCGCCGTCGTCACCACCTGCAGTTTTTCGATATAATTCACTGCGGAATAACTGGCGTAAGCGACGCCAGCCGTGACCAAAGCGAGCGCGATGACGCGGTCCCACTTCAAGAACGCTTCACCCGGCTCCGTCTGAACGCGTAAAGCGAACCGATTAGCGCCGTGGCGCCTCCGATCAACACCCCGTTCAAATCATTGCCAGCGGTATTTGGCAATTGCCCCCCATCCACCGTTTTGGGCATCTCGGTTGAGCGGGTGTCGGCAGTCGTCTTAATGGCGTCCTGTTTGGTTTCGGCATCCTTTTTCTCCGTTGAGAAAGCCTCCAGCGACACTTCCCCTTCGACCACCCGCACCGGTTCTTCAATGTGTTGGTTGGTGGATTGGTGTTGCTTGGATTCCTTCTGCGGTTCCATCGTTTGTTCTTCTGATTGATTGAGCTTAGGCGAATGATGACTGGATAAACGATCGTTGGTGATGTGATCTTTGCGGGCAGGCTGTTCAGACTCGGATGTTGGTTGCGATTTTTCTTTTTCTGCGACCACTTCACGAGGCTTTTCTTCGCTTGGAGGCAATTCTGGGGATGTGGATTTCACTTCATCCGGTTGATGTTGTTGCACTTGTGGTTTTTTAGGGATTTCGACCTCTTGCGGACGACGGTCTTCAATGCGGCGTTCCAAGCCCACATTCTTTTGCTCTGGAGCCGGTTGTTCCTGGGTGACTGAAGCTTTGCTCGGCGGCAAGTCAACAGGTTGGTTTGTGTCGGGGCCCACCTCATTTTCGGCAAAGGCGGAACCGACGCCCACCGTTAATCCTGTAACGAGGCAAAGTGATAAAGCAGCAGCAGTATGATTGGGGTTTCTTGCGGCAAATGATTTAGGTTTGCGACGGTTTCCTTTTTGATTAGGATATTCCAGGTCAAACTGCCTCAACAGGTTGGAATAGATGTTACGGGAATGAACATCCGTACGCCAAGAATCCAAGATTTGTTTGGGATCTTTCATAAAACCCCCTCCTCTTATATTGAAGAAACACTTATCAACTGCTATTGGTTATCGATGCCGACCGTATCCGCGCCGAAAGCCGGGAGAAATTGCCGTATCATTTCACATTTTACTCAAATTAACAATATTTTGACATGACTCCCCAGTATCTCGGTCGTTCTCCCATTCTTTTTCCTATAATATTACACAAATCATCACGTTTTCAACACAATTTTGTAAAATTTGCACCAAGGATTATTCTATTCTCCATCGAAATGATATCCTGCAATTTTTCTTTATCCGCTCTTTTTTTCATGACATCGATAACCATAATAAACCATTTACATATACTTAATAAATACGGTTTTTGTTAAATATTAAAAAAATTATTATAATTAATATTCTATCCCTGCCTTGTTCCCTTGCCACCTCTTATACAATAAGACAAAGGAATAAACCGGAAAATGGTTAAACTTCTATTTTCAGCATCGGCAAAAACCGTCCGGGAATCGACCCCGAAGGAACTTTCCCAATCTTGACAGCGCCCATCTTCAAATAAAATCCTTCTGCATGGGGATCGCTATCTACTTTCAAACTAGTGAAACCGTGTGCACGAGCAACATTCTTTGCATGTTCCAACAACATGCGGCCCACTTGTCTGCCCATCGCAACCGGTTCGACAAACAAAGCCTTTACAACAGGCGGCCGTCCTTGGAGGATATAAAATCCAAGCAATCGCCCCGCCCGCTCCGCCACCACCACTTCGCATCCGTGCACCATTTCCGGCGTCACCGTCAGCTCATCGGCCACCTGTCGCATAAACGCTTCGTCATAGCCCCAATGAGCCTTTGAACGAAGCGCCAGCTCTGTGATGGAAGCCGCCTCATGAGCCCGGGCCCGACGAATAACGACCGATTCCATCGCTACCATCCTTTTCTTTTCACCATCGTTAACGTCGCGCTCCCATCCTGTCAACGCCCTAAGAGATGGGTTAGCGCCGGAGCCAACTCCGGAAAACGGAATGTATACCCGGTTTGTAATAATACGCGCGGCAAAACACGACATCCCCCAAGCAACAACTCTTTTCCCATCTGTCCCAATGCCAGTCGGACCAAGGGTGACGGCACATGAAACTTGGCTGGCTTGCCCAGCGCATCAGCCACAGCCCTGGCAAAGTCATGGTTAGTGATTGCGGCGGGGCTCACCACATTGACAGGGCCCGCACACTCTTCCTTCTCCAAGAGGTGTGACACCACATGCGGAATTTCATCCAGCAATACCCAGCTTATTGGTTGCCTTCCGGAGCCCAGTTTGCCGCCCAATCCCCATTTGAAAGGGTACAGCATTTTTGGGAAAGCTCCCCCTTGATTGCTAAGCACCATGCCAAACCGCATGTTCACCACCCGGATACCACTTGCTCGTGCATCCTCTGTTGCCATCTCCCATGCTTCCGCCACCTCGGCCAAAAAGCCTTTTCCTTTTGGGCTGTTTTCATCCACTTCTTCTGTGACTGGACGATCACCATAGTAGCCGATCGCTGAGGCGCTTAACAGCACCTTTGGGGGGCGGGCCATTGCAGCCAACGCTTGGCACAGAAAACGTGTGCCTTGCACCCTGCTTTTTAAGATGCGCTTCTTCTTCTCCCTGGTCCAGCGCAAACCGGCAATGCTTTCACCGGCCAGATGAATGACCGCGTCCATGCCTTCCAGCTTGCCCGCTTCCAACTCTCGGTGCGAAGGATTCCAGTAGATATGGGGCTCTTCGCAAAGCGCCGTCCGAACCAGCGGAACCACTTCATTCCTTTGGCTACGCAGATGCTTCACTACTGCCTCGCCGATCAGGCCTGTCGCTCCGGTCACCGCGATTTTCAACAGATCGTTCCTCCCCATCGCTTCATCCCGCTATCATTTCCATTGTTTCATCCTCTTTTGAAGGTCGCCAGTGAACAGCTCCAACACCAATCCATCCGGATCAGTGAATTGCACAGACCAGCCGCCCCCACGTTCAATCGGCTCCCGCACCAAGGGAACCCTCTTCTCGCGCAGGGTGTTCACCGCCGCGAAGAATGCTTCTTCTGAAATGGAAAACGCCACATGATCCATGCCAAGTCCCTGTGGTGACCCCGCTTCCTCCGGCTTCTCCAGCAGGCAAATCCAAGCATCACCCCAAGACAAATACACATCGGTTCTTCCTCGATGAACCAAGGTCATCCCCAGCACATCGCAATAAAAAGGCAAACTCTTTGCCAACTGCTTCACGCGCAATGTGAGATGGTTAAATCCAAGAACATCCAACCGCTTCCTCTCCTCCGTTCCTTGTGACAAACGGGGATCTGTCCAGCAAATCATCCAACTCGTAATGCACAAGACAGCCGGCTGTTCAACTCCGGCTATCTGCCACTACTTTGCCAGCTTGACTTGCCACACTCTCCCCTAAAACCGACGATCATTGTTACATGATCCTTTGGCGCAAAGCTTCTATCACTATTGTAGACCATTATGTTTGAAAAAACAAAATACATTGGAAACTGTCACGAAACGGCAAATATCCGGAAACCCAACAGCGACTTCGGCTCCCGCACCTGTGTCCGCCCTCCCCTTTCCTTTGCCGAACCGCCAATTTTTCATCTTATACCATCACGGTGAAACGGTACACATCCCGTCCGACCAACCGGCGATAACCGTCAAACACCTGGTACGGAATCTCCACCGTGAACGATTGTTTGAACAGATTGGGGACAAGTCGCAGGCGATCCCGCCCTTCCCAAACCCATTGATATCGTTCTCCCTGATACAAAATCCCATCTTTAAACCATGGATGGTTCGGTTTTTCCCCCGGTTCATTAAAACAAAGAGCCAGCGACAAATCGTCGCAAAAACGGAGCAACCGGAAGTTGGCCGAAATATTCTCCTCTTCCTCTTCGGTAAACAGGGGGCGGAGTTTGTTTTGGCGGCTATACTCTTGCTCGCGAAATTTACGGGCCACCGGATCGTCAATATTGGTGAAAAAAGATGCGTAATGTTTGCTGCATAAGAACCCCGCATAGGGATCATGCGCTACTACTTTGGTGATGCCATCCGTGTACGCTTCTAACTTGGGCAGCATCGGGTAATCTTCAAAAGAGTAGGGCTCATTGGTCTCATCATTCCACAGCGGCGACTGGTCTAAGCTCTCCCATCCCCAATCATGGTGTGAGATGGCGTACAGTGTTTTGGCGAGTGGGCGGATTGGTTTAGCCATTTGCGCCGCTAACTCACCTGAGAGCAAACCATGATCGTGCTGTTTAATGAAAACATAGTAGTTCCCTTTCTTTCTAACAATCATCGCAGTCCCTCCCCCTTTCGCTCATTATACAAAAAGCCCCGGCCAAGCGGTAGATTACAGCAACCGGGACTAACCGCATTTTTTCCTTTTATCTGCCACATTAGGTACCCTTGGTGCATCCACTGCATGAAAAAAGCCAGCTGCGTTTCATTGCTGGCTTTTCTCTCTTTGCTGTTGAACAAGAACTGCTCCCTACAATGCATCATCCATAAACCGGGCGGGGCTGGGTTCTTTCTCCTGCACCGTTTGGTTGCTGTGCTGTTTTTCATGTTGCAAGGCCTGCTCCATCAGTTGAATGATTCCCTCATTGAAACTGAGGTTCCGTTTACGGCAATAATGGGCGAATTCTTTATCCAGTTCTTTTTTCAACAAAATCATGCGCTCCACTTTGCTGTCTTGTGTGCGATCTACATTTTCCTCCACAAATTTCATGAACAAGTCCACATGAAAACCCTCCCCAAAACCGCTCTTTGCTCAGTGTCATTCCATTCAATCCTGTAGCGGCGCGCCCCTAAGATGACCACTTCACCATCGTAGCAAAACCCGTGGCTAAGGCGTGTCTGATGAATAGATCAGCGGCTCCAAATCCGTTTTCCATCCACTTGATTAGCCAGACACGGCCTAGTCCTCCTCTGTGGTTTGAAAAGATGACAACCGTTTCCCCCAGGCATTTTCAAACACCAAATCACCCAACGCCAATCGCTTTTTCCAACCCAACTCCTCCAGCATCGGCTTGTCTCCAAACCGCTTAGGATATCCGACGCACAGGTAAGCGACGAGTTCCACTCCTTCTGGAAGTTGAAGCAACTTTTCCACAAAAGGCTTGTCCAAAATGCTCACCCAGCCGATGCCGATCCCTTCCACCCGGGCCGCTAACCACATGTTCTGAATAGCAAGGCAGGTGCTATACAAATCGGTTTCCGGCATCGGCCCGCGTCCCAACACAAACGGAGCGTCCCGGCGCCGGTCACAAGTCACCGCCACATTGACCGGGGCCTCCATAATCCCTTCCAGTTTTAGCGACCGATACAGCTCTTTCCGCTCCTTCTCCGTCAACTGCGCCAACTGCTGGCGATTGGTTCGCTCAAACGAATCTTTGATCTGACGGCGGATGTCTCTTGAAGTGACCATGATGAAATTCCAAGGTTGCATAAAACCGACGGAAGGGGCATGATGCGCCGCCTCCAAAATACGGTGCATCGCCTCTTCAGGTACCGGTCGGCTTGAAAAATGGCGAATGTCCCGCCGAGCCTTTATCACTCGATGCACCGCATCCCTCTCACTCGCTGTAAACAAATCACTCACCCCTTGTCCCCCTCCTCTTCTCACTTGCCCAGCCACTTCGGACGTTGCGCCTGCCAAAAAGCCCGTATATCACCTTATCTCTATCTTATCTGATATTGCATTTTGTTCACACTATCCAGCCCCATTCTAACCGTACATTTTTTACTTGGCATCAGCGTTTTTATCTTTTTTTCATTAATGTTACACACGGATAACACAGACGGCTCACACCTCGCACGAGGCATCTTCCGTTCGGAGGTGCCACGCAGTTTTCTTATGTTACAAACTGTTACAAACCAGCTTTCCGATCCAGATTTCCCAGTGATTCCAAGCGTCTATGCTCCATTTGGCGTAAAGGTTCCGTCTTTTTTTTGACCATAAGTTACCCCAACATTACATGTGGTTTACAGTTGCGTAAAATCCGGGACAAACCGACAACCTGCCCTATATAATGATCACAGATAAGTCAAACGGAGGTGCGACGTAATGAACAACGCATCGATCGGATTATTCAACGCTACTTTGATCAGCATTCCTTGCTGGGCAATGATCTACTTTACTTGGCAAGCACTGATTGGTTAATCATTGATATATCCTTCGGCATCACGAACATAACGAATTTGATTTTCGGTTCACATACACATAATCATCACAGGAGGAGATCTTGATGAACAACGCATCGGTCGGATTATTCAACGCTACCTTGATCAGCATCCCTTGCTGGGCAATGATTTACTTCACTTGGCAAGCACTGATCGGTTAATCATTGATATATCCTGGTATCATGAACAAAACGGATTTGATTTTCGGTTCACATACACATAATCATCACAGGAGGAGATCTTGATGAACAACGCACCGGTCGGATTATTCAACGCCACCTTGATCAGCATTCCTTGCTGGGCACTCATCCTGTACGGCATGAACTTGTTCTTTTAATCCTGCATCCATCATATCCTGACGAATGCGAACCTCTCCCGGATGAGAGGTCTTTTTATTTGCAAGCTTGTCACCGCATGATTGCCTTCGATATAATGAATCGTTGAAAACAAGCAGGAAACGAGGTGGTAACGGATGACGGGACCCATTTGGTTGCAATGGTTTTATGTTCTTTTTTGGATTGCATTGATCAGCTTGATGGCCATCGGTGGATACTTTATGTTTCGCAAATTCCTTAAAGCGTTACCAAAAGAGGACGGCAAGTCGATTCTCGATTGGCAGGAATACTACATAAAGGAAACACTCCATTTGTGGACCGATGAGCATAAGGCGTTACTCAATGATCTGGTCTCTCCCGTGCCCGAACTCTTCCGCGACGTGGCCAAACAAACCATCGCCGGCAAAATCGGGGAGCTGGTGGTGAAAGAGGAAGCGAAGCAATTGTCGCAGGATCACATTATCCGCGGCTATATCCTTGCTACTCCCAAACGGGATCACAAGTTTTTGATAAAAAAACTAACAGAGCGCAACATTGACATTGCACCTTACCAAGAGTTGCTCAAGTGAGGCCCCTGTGCCAATCTTTCTTGCATCAACAGTTTGATCATGATATGATTGGATTGAGCGTTAAAAGTGGGTGCTTCAATCAAGTTTCATCTTGCGGCCTCTTTGTTTCAAAGTAACAAAAGGTTCCAAGTGCTTGAGGAATTACCGCTTTTGAATTGCCGCTTTTCTTAAATGTAAGGAGGCCCAAAAGATGAAGGGTAAAGTAAAATGGTTTAATGCTGAAAAAGGTTATGGATTCATTGAGCGTGAAGATGGTGGCGACGTATTCGTTCACTACTCCGCGATCCAAACCGAAGGCTTCAAAACCCTTGAAGAAGGCGAAGCAATCGAATTCGATATCGTTCAAGGCGATCGTGGTCCTCAAGCAGCCAACGTTATTCGCGTAACAAGATAAGGATGACCAATCCAAGCACTTCCTTCATGGGAAGTGCTTTTCTTGTACCCATCAAAAACATGGGAGAAAATAAACACTGGGGAACAGCTGACAAGTGATCCCCACATCATATTCATATATAGGAAAGATGGCCGATCAAATGAAACAATCACCTTCCCACAACAAATGGATTACCTACACCATTACCGAAGCGTGGGCCAACCGTACGGTCGAAGAAGTGCTGAAAGGTCCGCTTCTCATCTCTGGGCGTATGCTAAACCGCTTGACACGCAGCAAAGGCATTCTGCTCAATGGGCGTGCGCCCTATCTTAAGAAAAAAGTAAAAACAGGGGACCGCTTGAAAGTCGCCGTCCGACCCCAGGAACAATCGGATCTGACTCCGGAGCCGGTGCCATTTGGGCTTATCTATGAAGACACCGATCTTATAATTGTTGACAAACCGGCTGGTGTGGCCGTCCATCCGGTACGCCCTTCTGATCGAGGTACCTTGGTACATGGCATTTTACACCACTTAACAAAGCAAGGCCGGGTCGGAATCGTCCGGCCTGTCCATCGTTTGGACCGGGACACCTCCGGGCTGATCCTCATCGCAAAAAACGCCTACATGCATCAGCTGTTGGATCGTCAATTACGCGAAAAAAAGCTGGAGCGGGTCTATTTTGCCCTCAGCGGTGCCCCGCTCCCACAAGCTTCCGGCACCATCGTCGCCCCGATTGGTCGTGATCCGCACCACCCCACACGTCGGCAGATTACAGAACGCGGTGAACCCGCAATCACCCATTACCGCGTGTTAAACCACAATGACCAAGCCACCCTCGCCCGCGTGGAATTGGAGACTGGCCGCACGCACCAAATCCGGGTTCATTTCGCCCATATCGGTGCTCCTTTGATCGGGGATCGGCTCTACGGCGGATCGTGCGCTCTTATGAAACGACAAGCGCTACACTCTGCTGAGATGGCCTTTATTCACCCACTCAGTGGCGAGCTGATGCGATTCACTTCACCAATCCCCGCCGACATGGCTGCAACCATAGAACAATTGGGTTTATAACCATATTTGTCTTGGCTTCATCGGCGCTTGTGGACAAATGCAAGCGCCTTCGGTTTTTCCTCCAAAGGCGCTATGTTTTCAGATCATTTTCAGCAATGCTTCTCTCCCTGTCATGCCCGCTCTGATGCCATGCTCCTCGGCCGTGTGCGTTACCATGGTCAATGGCGCGTCCATCAGCTGTTCCAAAGTGCGAACACCTTCCGCACGCGCAGCGATAATCTCCCGCTCTCGCAACCGTTCATTCAACAGCCCCACATCCAGTGCACCGCACATGATATAACCCTTTTCGGTGGTGATAACCAAGAGCGTCGTTTTCGGCAATGCCACTTCGATCCCCAACACGGTATGGCCTTCCACCTCAATCGGTTTCATCGCAATCATTTGGTTCCCTCCTCCAGATGATTCCTTATCAAGGTATGTGCCAACACCCAAAAAAGTGAGACCCATCACATCGCGGCAAAACCAAAAAAGCGGACACCCCATAGGGTATGCCCGCTTATTCATGCCCAAACGTCCAGGCTATCAATGCACTTGCGAAGAAGTCGGTGTCCCGCGAAACGATGGGAGCTTCCCATCTTGCATCATTTTCATCTTTAACATTTCCACCAAGTAGACGCCGACCATCTGAACCACTTCGTCATCAGTCATCTGCTCGATCATCTGCAACACGTGCTCCCGGGATTGTTCTTCCAAGATGCTGAGCACAATGGCCACCGCATCATCTTCGTCATCATTTAACTGATCTCGGTACAACGAGTAAACTTCATCCACAAAACTCATCGCGGCTATCCTCCTTATCCCTATTGTAGCGGAGTCCATACCATATTTCGAGGTCACCATAGGTAACCATTATCTTCCTCTCATATCCGGTGCCATCGTTTAACTTCGCACCGCGCCAAAGCGGCGGGCGTCTGTAATTGTTTCGCCAACAAATCCCGTAAGAACTCTGGCAAATAATATTTTTGTACTTTTCCCTCTTTCAAACCCATGTATCCGATGCCAAAGGTAAACATGTCAATCGTGGCCAAACTAACCAGCTGCTCTTCCTCTAGCCGGGAGCCATTTATCCTGATTTCCTTGATCCGTTGAAAAGGCGGCGCCTCCGGGTCATAAAACACTTCCATTCCCGATACACTAACCGTTCCCAACACTTCCCCCCGAAAGCCGAATCCACGAATCGGCAAGGTCATAAACTCATCAAGCAACGCTTCTTCCAGCGTCCGGCGAATCTCTTTCCCTTCGATCATCATCAACACGGGATTGATAGGATGAGGGCACACCGCGTGCAACTGTTGTCTGGTCACTGAACCCGCAGGAATCTCTGCTAAAAGCTGGCCATTGTTCACTAAGGCAGCTTCAGCGCCAACCCAGTCGCACAGCGCATCCGCCAACAGATTGGGCAATGGGCTTTCTCCATACCAGTCTACCCCCAACGGGCGGGACAGCTGATGAATCGGTTGCGCCATGTTTTCCAAGGCTTCTCCACGATAATGGGCAATCAGTTCCTGCATTTCCCGCTCCTCAGCTCGCCTGGCAAGCGGATAAACCCGTCCCTTGATCGTCCGCACACGGCCTGCGTCAGGGTCTACCTCGATTTCGATATGGCCGAGGTGCTGCCCGTGTTTGCCTGCCCCTGCCAGCCACGTGTCTCCCACCCGCTCCAGCTCTTCCAGCAAATGATGCGTATGGGCTCCAATGATCAAGTCGATCCCTGGCACTTCCTTCGCCAGCAACCGATCATTCATCAAACCCAGATGGGACAGGACCACGATCAAGTCCACTTCCCCGCGCAAGCGGCGCACATGCTCAGCCAAGGTGGAAACAGGGTCTCGCACATCCCAACCCATCAGCTCATAAACGGTTTGATACGGAATGGTCGCGGCCAGCATGCCGATCCGCACCGAACCCAGAGTGACATGGGAACAAGGGCGAATCCAAGCCGGCTGCCCCATGCGCTTCACGTCGTACACATTGCTGCTTAGCACCTGATACGGCGCATCCCGGTATACCGCCGCCAGCTGATCTTGGGAAAAGGTAAGCAACTCATTGTTGCCCAATGTCACAAAATCATAACCCATCCGTTCCAAGATGGTGCCGTTCACCCGACCATCGGTCCCTTCTGTTTCCATCCGCACCCGATCCATATGATCCCCGATGTCCAACAGCAAAGACCGCTCATTTCGCGCTTGCCACTGGGCGCGCAACTCTTCGATCAACGGCGCCATCTTGGACGTTTGATCCAGATGGCTGTGCAAATCATTGGTATGTAATAAATGAATGCGATCGACTCGCGTCACACGCGCCCCTCCTTCAAACCAAATTGAGCCCGTCCAAGATCATGCGCACAGCTGTCACTATAATCGCAATGCGCAACAGATTCAACAGGGTGCGACCGCTCAACTTTGCCGAAATCCAAGCCCCGGCCCTGCCACCCATCCACGCCCCCGGTGCCAGCACCAGCGCCGAAAGCCAGTGAATATTGCCTTGAACCACGTGCATCACACTGGCTGCAATCGAGGAAAGGCAGATAATCAGCATGGAGGTGGCGGTAGCCACATGTGGCGGAAACCGGAATAGCATGATCATCATCGGCACCAACAGCGAACCGCCTCCGATGCCAAACAACCCAGATATCACGCCTACCAGGAAAGAGAGGCCCAAGGCAGTCAACCGATGATAGCCGTACTCATACTCTGTTCCGGCTGGGTCAGTGTATGTCTTAATCACATCCAACCGCACAGGGCGAGCCGTCCCTTTCTCCTTGACGCGCAACAACCATGATACCAATAACATCAAGCAACCAAAAGCAGCGAAAAACGTGTCGGATTGAAACAGGCGAGTTATCCACGCGCCCACCATCGCACCTGGGCCACAAGCC
Organism: Laceyella sacchari; assembly: GCF_024927925.1. Lineage (NCBI taxonomy): Bacteria > Bacillati > Bacillota > Bacilli > Caryophanales > Thermoactinomycetaceae > Laceyella > Laceyella sacchari. The sequence goes on along the minus strand of NZ_CP103866.1, from coordinate 483,509 downwards.
AAAAAAAACACAAACCCGCTTTTCACATCCACCCGCCCCTGCTTGAGAAAAGACAAAGTGGAACTCAGCGCGGTCAAAACAATCAACAACAATGAAGTCCCTACAGCCACAGACGGTGTGATCCCTTGGAAAGCTGGATGAACCCCCGCCAGATAAATGAGCGCCGGCACGATCACGATGCCACCGCCCAATCCGACCAGACTTCCCAACGTGCCGGCTAGTAGACCGACCACAAACAACAGCATCCATTCCATTTTGCGTCATCATCCCATCTGCACTCTTCGGACGCGCTCAGCCGACAGCCCACTGGGGCCGTTCACCCCCTCGACTTAAAAAATGCCCAGCTGGCGCGGGGCCAAGCCCGCAAACTCTACTCCGAGCAACCGCATCATCAGATTGGCGCTGTCGACCGCATCCCCTTGAGAGTTATTATTGAATAGCAACGTGATCCGTTTCACCCTCTGTTCCAACTGCCGCACATAACCTACCCACTCCGCCAGCTCAGCTTCCTCATAACGGTAAGCATAGCGGACATCACGCCAATTGGGTTGGCCGGTGTTGTTCCAACCAGCAACATTGCGCCCATGAAAACGGACAATCGCCTGCTCCGGCACCGTCGCTGCCACCACCAAGGGTACCGATCCTTCTCCCGCTTGGGGTTCATCACAAATGACATGAATGCATTGTTCCCGTTCCAACAACCGAAGGGTTTTGTCGTGAAAGTCAGGATAAAACCAGCTTTGGTTGCGGAATTCCACCGCCACCGGCACATCCCGAAATGCTTCCCGCACCCGTCGGATATACTTCACATGTTTTTGCGAACAATCATACCACGGCGGAAATTGGAACAGCACCGCTTCCAGCTTGCCTGCGCGCAACATCGGTTCAAGCGATGCCCGCATGTCCTCGACCAGCTCCCGCCAAGGACGCACCGGTGCCTTCTCCAGCCGTCCGTGCCCAGTCAATTCCCGATACGCCTTCACCACAAATCGAAAACTCTCCGGCGTCTCATTCACCCAACGCTCCATCCGTTCCACTGGCGCAATCGCATAAAAGGTGCTGTCCACTTCTACCACCGGGAAATGCGCGGCATAGATCGCTAACTTCTCTCTAGCCTGCGTCCCTGGCGGATAGAGGTCATGATCTCCCCAGCCGCACACCCCGATTTGAATAGGATTGATGACGGAACTCATCTGTATGTTCAACCTTTCCGACTTGGGTTATGAATTTTATTTTATCATTTGTTAAGTCTTAAAAAAATGATAGACATAAGGGATTAATTGTATTTTGACCTGTTCATTCATCTGCCTTGTAGACATCTGAAATCGTCAAACCTGGGAGAGGATTACGAAAGAGCGCATATATATCCTTTCGCAATCCCTACAGAAATCCCCCTCAATTAAGGTAATTTTCTTTAAATATCATCATTCGTCTTTCTTTTGTATGAATGCATTCACCAGCCCTTGTATTACTAATCTTTATAAATAATTGATCGCCCATCACTTGTTCAACCTCCTATATTTTATATAATTCCAAACGAAATATATTGCTGACACAATCGAAGAAATAGTTAATATACCTAAAAGATCAAGGTCATACACACCAATGATGTTACCTGTTACAAATAAAACTAATTGGTATAAAAAGAAGCACACGCACTTTAGAGCTAGTTTTTTCATTATGTGTCCCCTCTTTAATGATGATTGGTACTAAATCGAGAAGTCATGCCAATTTATTGAGATTATTCGTAGGTAATGATATATTTTATGTGAGTTGTTCAAATTTTAAATAAATTAGTCGCGATTATCTATTTCAAGGAGGGTACACCATGGGAGTAAGCGGTAATGAGATTTTTCCTTTAATTATTGCTTTAGGTACTTTATTATTGATTCCTGTCAGTCTATTTGCTTTAGTTTTATTTATTCGCGCTTTACTATTAGCCATCCCTATTCTTAAAAAGCTCAACAAAGAAATGAAGTGAGGTAAAAACGTTGGTGAAAAAGCCAACAGTTTTTTATAACATGAATCTTACTTTTTCCACATAGTAGGATAAGTTTCTTAACAAGCCAACTGAAAATGCTAGTTACCAAATAAAAAACGCCTAGTAACCTAGGCGTGAGGCTGCTGACAAACTGCCTTGAAAGGCAGGGTCAGCAGCCTTTTTTGTCGAATCAATAAAAAACACTCTATAAGGAGTTTTTTCTATGTTTAGAACAAACCCGAGTAAAGAACATCAACCAGAACTAGTTAACATAGAAGAATTAGTTCCACGAGATCACTTGTTACGGAAAATTAATGAAACGATCGACTTCTCCTTCATTGCTGAGAAATGTAAAGAATTATACTGCCAAGATAATGGGCGTCCATGTCTTGACCCAATTATGTTATTTAAAATGCTACTCATTGGATATTTGTTCGGCATTCGTTCCGAACGCCGACTCATTGAGGAGATTAAAGTTAACATCGCTTACCGTTGGTTTGTAGGGTTATCTCTAACCGACCCAGTCCCACATGCATCTACTTTCAGTCAAAACCGTCGAAGACGGTTCCAAAGCTCCACTATTTATCAGGAAATATTTGATGAAATTGTCATTCAGGCGATCCAACATGGATTTATTCAAGGAAAAGAGCTTTTTAGTGACTCCACTTTTCTTAAAGCCAATGCCAATAAAGGAAAGTTCAAAAAACAATTAGTTAAAGTTACTCCCAAAGGATATATGGATGATTTAGAACAAGCAATTGAGCAAGATCGAGAAGAGCACGGAAAGAAGCCTTTAAAAAAAAAGCCCATAAAGGTTGAAACGAAAGAAATTCGTGTAAGTACGACCGATCCAGATAGTGGTTATATGGTTCGAGATGGAAAACCCGAAGGCTTTTTCTATCTCGATCATCGTACTGTCGATGGTTTACATAACTTCATTACAGATGTATTTGTTACACCAGGAAATGTCCATGATTCAGTTCCTTATTTAGAAAGGTTAAATCGTCAGAAAAGCCGCTTCGGCTTTTCGGTGAAAGCTGTTGCTCTGGATTCTGGTTATTTAACTATGCCTATTTGTCGTGAATTGAGAGGACAAGGAATCTTTACGGTTATTGCACATCGGAGTTTTCGACCAGATAAAGACCTCTTTCCGAAATGGAGATTTAAGTATATTCCTGAGCAAGATGTATATCTTTGTCCAGCAAAGCATCAACTTACATATCGAACGACCAACCGTGAAGGATACAGACAGTACAAATCCAATCCCGAGATTTGTAAGCAATGTCCTTTTCTTAAGAATTGCACAAAGTCAAAGAACCACACAAAAATCCTAACACGTCATGTATGGGAAGATGCAAAAGAGTGGGTTAGACAAAATCGCTTGAGCCCACGTGGAAAAACTTTATATAAGCGTCGAAAAGAAACGATTGAACGTAGCTTCGCTGACGCGAAGGAACTTCATGGTCTTCGATACGCACGCTACAGGGGGCTTGCAAAAATTCAAGAGCAATGCCTCCTAACTGCTGTGGCTCAAAACATAAAAAAGTTGGCTATGCTGCTTTCGAGAGCAGGTAAGGGAGGTGGTTTTAAGTTTATATGGGTTGATATTCATCCATTAATTGTTTATATCCCTTTTATATACAAAAACCCTGCGATCAACAAAGTTGATTCGCAGGGTTTGTCAACATTCTCAACGCCTAGTAACCTAGGCGTTTTTTCTTTGGATTGTTGTATGCTCAGAAAGTAATCATACGTTTTCTGAATCCCTTCTTCCAAACTCAACGTCGGCTCCCAATTCAATACTTCCTTGGCCCGAGTAGAGTCAAGTGCACTTCGTTTTACGTCACCTGTTCTTTCTTTTTCTCTAACCAGAGGCAGATCTTTGCCAGAAACTTTGAGAATGACATGGTACAGGTCTTCCGTGTATGTTTCGATCCCCGTTCCAATATTCAAGACCTGATCGTCACCTTTCGTCAGAGCAAGCACATTGGCACGTGCAGCATCTTCAACATAGAGATAGTCACGGGTCGTCCCTTTTGGCATATCCTCATATGCAAAGAGAACAGATGGACGATCAGCCAACACATTGTTCATGAAGATCGGCGTTACTCCACAATCGCCATCTGGAATCTGTCTTGGCCCAAATATATTTGCGTAACGCAATACAGTATATTTCATGCCAAATATCGCAGCATAGTAATGCAAATACTTCTCGCATGCCAACTTGTTGATGGCATACGGCGAAATCAGCTGTGGGTTTAAATTTTCAGGTGTTGGGATTTGATCGGTCTCCCCGGCCAAGGCCCCACCAGATGAAGCAAAGATCACCTTCTTGACATCCACCTTCTTGCAGATCTCAAGAACGTTGATTAGCCCCTCCACGTTGATTTTTAAATCTAAAAGCGGGTCTTCAACAGACTTTGGCACCGATTTTTGTGCAGCATGGATGTTAACCACTTCCGGCTGTTCTTCTCTTAAAACCTCTTCAAGTCGGTCGCGTTGTTCAGCAATATCCAGTTCATAAAAGCGGGCATCTGGATGGATATTTTCTCGCTTTCCTGTGGATAAGTTGTCCACAACAACCACTTCATGCCCTTCTGCCACATAATGATCAACGACATGTGAAGCGATAAATCCAGCCCCTCCGATTACCACGATTTTCATCTGTTTCACCCCGGAAATTTAGATTATTTGCTACTATTCTCCTCTTTTGGTGCATAACCACTTTGACAGTTGTGAGGATGAACGTTCCCCCTGCAATAATGATACCAATCCCTTTGTAATCTTTTTGTAACAATATTTCAACAATGTAACAAAAAAGACTTGTTCATTTATAAATTATCTTATCCAGAAACACATTGACCACCCTGATATCCATGATTTCCAAAGGTCTTTTACAAGTATCTCCTCTGATGTATGATTATTCATATAATTATTAATATATTTAAGGATGGGGTTTTGCTAGCCCATACGCAAATGCCGCCGTTATTAACATTCACATGGAGTTCATCTGAACTAAACGCAAGGTTTGTGAAAAATTACGTGGCCACGAACTTATTTTGCAAAGCAATGATAAAGGAAAGGGAGGCCATTGGTGTGGCAAAGTTCATTGTTCAGTTTCGTCGCGATCGGGACTACCTTATCTGGATTGGAATGTACCTTAAACAACTATTCCAGACCAAACGCTTTCCAGACTGGCAACGAATCAAATGCAGCCGTAGTCCCATTCAAATTCGTCTATACGATGCTCTCAAACGTGAAGGATATCGAGTCAAGGCCGAATATGAAACTTGTGGTTACCAGGTTGATTTGGTTATCAAGAAGTACCGCCTGGCCATCGAGTGTGATGGAGCCGCTTTTCACTCTAGTCCAGAACAAAAGAAACGCGATCGAAAAAAAACAGCGGTTTTGTCCAAACATGGTTGGAAAGTGATGCGCTTCAAAGGATGGCAGATCAATAAACAAGTGGAGAAATGTGTAGAACGGATCAATGAGTATACTGGTATCCACCGCAAACGCTGGTGGCAAATATGGTGATTTTTTATGAGGATTCATTGTTTGAACCCGTTCATTTATGTGACATTAAGATGCGGCCATCGTACCGCTGATATACTAATTTTCGAGAAATATCATTCTCCTCCCCGTTTCTGGCCATATCCTTTATATAAACTACCACGATCTGCTCCAATATTTAGTTCATTTAATCACCTATACGCTCAGCTATTACAAGCTATATTTATCAGAAATAACTATATTAAAAAGGGGGAGAAATATAAACAATATATGATTAGTGGAATAAATAGGCAGGCGCACTTTAAAAGCTCCCAGAAATGGGAGCCTTATTTTTTATGTTACTTATCCCATGGATTTTTTTTCTTGGGCGAAAGTGAATCATCCGCTTTGGCCTGCAAATATTGGCGTGGTACGGCATCATAATCACCGTTTGGCCCCTTTACCCAAGATGACTTTGGATGCTTCGGATTTAGATCAGACTTTGCATTTTTAAACCATTCATTCAAAATTAACCAACTCCTATCCACTAATTTTAACTGAACAAAATATTAATTATGACGAAATTGTTTAAAATCCTCTTTTAATCAAAAAAATTAATGAAAACTCGATTATGCTGTCCCAAGATGATATACAAAGGGAAGAAGATTTAACCTCTTTCTCCTCTCACCAATAAATTTTAGCAGTTTCAATAAAAGGAGATAGAGGTTTTATTCTTGTTTTTTTCAATCGATTTCAATGGGTCAAATTATTATGTTATTGCCTTATCGCAATCAGTAGCATTTTTTCTAGTATGTATTGTGGAACAACTTCACTTTATTAGAACCATGCCAACCAATCGCTACAAGTAAAAGCGGCGGAAAAACCTTTTCCCGTCACGCGTGAAGCGATTGGGAAAACGATTCCTCCGCCGCTGCCTATTTATCAGACAACCTTACTCCACTTATGACTCCACTCATCGTTCCGCTTCCATTGCATCTGCTTTCGTTCTATGAACCGTACCAAAAGGATGCTCAGGTGGCGCATAAATGGAATAAAGCTTCAAGGGTTTATTGCCTGTATTCGTTAAATTATGCCATTTTCCGGCAGGTACCATGATCGCATAATCATCATAAACTTCGGCTCTAAAATCCAATCGATCTTTGCTATCACCCATTTGAACCAATCCTCGCCCTTGTTCAATCCGTAAGAATTGATCCACATTGGGATGAACCTCTAACCCAATGTCATCGCCAACACCGATACACATCAAGGTCACTTGCAAATGATCTCCTGTCCATAAGGCAGTGCGATACGTATTATTTTGCTTTGTCGCCTTTTCAATATTCACAACAAAAGGCGTTTTTCCATAATCTTTTAATTCAATGCCGAATGGATTGAACGATAACGAACTTAATCGGTTAGCATGATGCATCTCGTTATGACAAGCACTTAAAAACACCTCGCCCACTGGCGAATGTTGAGTAAGCAAATAACTATTCCAATTTTCTTTATAATCCTTCGTTGCCACTTGAAAAGCTTTTTGTATTCCCTCTTCATAAGTATCAAATGTAATTTGATCAATTTGATAAACAGGCTGTCTTCCCGTGAACATCACATACAGATCAGTCAACTGATGCAAATAGGCTTTTTCATCTTCTAACGTGTGAAAAATCTCCCTTTTATGCTTTTGATTAGGTGCTAATTTGACTAGCCGCTCCAATAAATCAATCTCCGTCGCTTCTCTTTTTATTCCAGCAAGTATAGCATCACACACTTGGCGGTTAGGCTGTGGGAAGTTGCCGTAATAAAAGTATGGATTCATATAATGGGGATAGACCAATCTGCTCATTCCCTTCACCGTTTTTATTAAACATCCTATGCACTCTGATCAGGGAAAATACATTACTACGTACCTGTAGCTAGTGCTGCAGAACTGGTCGGGCATCCTTCAATCAATACGCCTCCACGCTCTTTCTTGCTAAGTCCACCGCTACTTACCAGTAATGATTAATTAACAATCCAAACATTGAGGAACAATAAACTGGTTGCTTTGTTCATTTCAGGATAAAACCATAAACAGTTGGCAAATTCCATAGTCATCTTTGTCATTTGTTTACTTAACCAGTGGTTGAATATACTTGCTCCCACGGGGATCTTGGCTGAAAAGCGGGATATCCTTTTCAGTCTTGCTCAGTGCTATGATCTAGATCTAATTTGTTGAAAAAGATATTTTTAGTAGCATTTAACATTTTATTAGGTAAGAGCTGAAAAATCGGGAATATAATGTAGAAACAAACTATATGGTTTGCTTTATTGCAAACCATCTATTCATTTAAGAGGTGATTAGATTGAATTCATTTTATATCAAGGTGGTAAGTAGTCTCATTGTCTTTTCCGTTGCTGTTGCCGGATGTTCCACACCCGTCTCCAAGACAAAAGAGGGAGGGTCGGGAGAGCAAAACAATGAAGTTAAAAAAGCGTATGCGACAGAGATCGAAGATATATTAAAAGAAGGTCCCGGCAAATATGCGGGTGATGCCTATCATAAAGAAAATGCCAACAGAGAATTGGATGCATTGCCTAAAAATCTCACGGGGGAACAAGCATACCAGAAGTTAGTTGAGCTTTTTGCAGAGGATTATCAACCCTATGTAAAAAAACTGGATACGTTTGATACTACATATACCGTTAGTAGCGACCCAGGCGACTTCAAAACACCTTCAGGCAAGCAGTTGAATGTCATGATCTTGATTGACTCCTCCGGAAGCATGGCTGGCAAGGTCGATGGCTTTTCCAAAATGACCCTTGCGAAACAAGCCGTTTCCCGTTTCGCTTCTTCACTTTCCACACATGCAAATGTCTCTTTAAGGGTGTATGGCCATAAAGGCAGCAATGCTGATAAAGATAAAGACCTCTCTTGTAAGAGCACCGAAGTCGTTTATCCTTTGGGCAAATACGATCAACAAACGTTTAGCAAAGCATTGGACAAGTTTAAACCCACCGGATGGACACCGATTGCATTGGCAATGAAAGAAGCTGCCAATGATCTGTCGAAAATAACTGGCCCCTCAAAAAATTTGATTTATGTAGTAAGTGACGGCATTGAAACTTGTGGCGGAAATCCGGTTCAAGTGGCGCAAGAGTTGAATAAATCCAATGTCAAAGCCGTGGTAAATATTATCGGATTTGATGTGGACAATGCGGGTCAAAAGGCGTTGCAGGAAGTTGCTAAGGCTGGTGGCGGCGAATATGCAACAGTCCGTAATGATGATGAGTTACGGCGATATTTTGATACCCAAAGAATGAAAATCTGGGAAGAATGGTTAATGTGGAAAGTTAGAAATACTAGTAACATTATTCATCAATTTACTCGAAAGGAACGAGAATTGCAAAATCTCACTTTTACGGGGCTTGGAATAGATAAACTATCTTCTACAGAGTCACATCATATGAGAACTGCCCTGAGCCATTTGGAGAGTACTGATAAATTGTCTATCGAAGAAGGTGATAAAGTTGAAGAGTTGATCAATAATCGTGCGGATAAAATTGATGAATATAGAAAGAGTCGTTATGACTCCTTAATAAAACTCTTAAAGGAGAACCAAGAGAAAATAGAAAAACTCGTAGAGCAAAAAGGCAAGGACAAAATGGATGAATATGATACCAACTAGGGCGTGTCTGGTGAATCCATCATGTTTTCCTGTTAGAATGTTCATAACAACAAAAGCAAGGAGACATCATGATGAGACGGCGTTATGAGATTACAGATGAGGCTTGGGAAAAGATCGAGCCTTTATTGCCTTCGAATGGGAAACGAGGCGGACAGTGGAAAGACCACCGAACCATTTTGGACGGAATCCTATGGAAGTTTGGGACGGGAGCTCCCTGGCGGGATCTGCCTGCACGTTATGGTTCTTGGAAAACTTGCTACTATCGTTTTACACGTTGGCAAAAGGATGGGACGTGGGATCGCTTGCTTAAGCATGTTCAGACTTACTCCCACGCCGTTTCCGATGTCGATTGGGTTGTTTTCGTTGACAGCACGATTGTCCGAGCTCATCAGCACGCCGCAGGCGCGCCGAAAAAAGGGGGACCCTCGCTTCCAGAATGAGGCACTCGGACGAAGCCGCGGAGGTCTGACGACCAAAATCCATCTTGCTTGTGACGGAAAAGGTCGACCGCTTGCTTTTACAATCACTCCCGGTCAACAGCATGACTGTACCCAATTACAAGCATTACTCGATTCCATTTCCGTTCCCTGTTTGGGAAAAGGAAGGCCTCGCAAGAGGCCGGATCATCTGATTGCCGATCGCGGCTACAGTTATCCGTCTTGTCGTCGATTTCTTCAAAAACGTGGGATTTCCCATACCATCCCCGAACGCAGAGATCAGGCGGAGCGTCGGGCAAAAAAGCCGGGACGTCCTCTGACCTTCAACAAAGAACAATATTCACGCCGAAACGTGATTGAACGCTGTATTAACCGCCTGAAGCAATGGCGTGGCTTCGCCACTCGTTATGAAAAACGGGCGGTTTATTTTTGTGCTGCCATTACCTTGATTTCCTTGATCATGTGGCTCAATTAATCATTCACCAGACACGCCCTAGAAACAAAGTTTAAAGGTCGTTATGGGGACAATGATTGCCGCAGCGATGTGGTTCATGGGGATAGACCAATCGGCTCATTTCCTTCACCTGGAAAAATACATTACTACGTACCCGTAGCTAGTGCTCAATCAATCATATGCGCCACGTCCCAGAGATCCCATCGTTTATGCTCATAATCAAGGAATATTGGGGACAAAAAAGGTCAATAACTGAATATAGGTTCGGTGAAGCAAGGTTGTTTGGATTGGTTTCCCCTCAAAAATTACGCGTCCCATACGGTGAGAAAACGTGCCATCTCCATAGGTAATGCCCACTGGGACAGAATCGCAGGATCTGTCACTCCTCCCCTCAGCCCCTAGGGATTGCCTGCGGGATGGCCGTTTTTCAAAACAAAAAAGATTCGGCTAATAAACTTTTCGATTTTGGCGCGAATGTGATTATTGTGGCGATCGTTGTAGCTGTTGCATTAATTGGATTAGGTTTAGCACTTGAATTAATCTAAATAGGTAAAAAACGACGATGAGTGGCATCACTTTTCTCATCGTCGTTTCTTATTGCATCCACATATGTCCTCAACTTTTAAAATCGGAGATCGGTGTTACTGTTCCCTTTTCTACTTTATAAACTTCATCACACAACTTCTCGATTTCCTCCATATAATGACTTGCCAAAAGAATACTTACCCCATCTTTGCGTAAGTTTAATAGAAGTTGATGAAGCATTTCCACTCCATCCGTGTCTAATCCATTTGTAGGTTCATCCAATAAGAGGAGTTTTGGTTGTTCCATGATGGCTTGTGCAATCCCTAATCGCTGGCGCATTCCCAATGAATACTTACGAACGGCCTTTTTATCACGGGGATCAAGACCTACTTGCTCCATTACTTGTTCAATGTCCGCATCAGATATTTTATTTCTTAGTGAAGCCAACATTTTCAAATTCTTAAAGCCACTATATTCAGGAATAAACCCTGGTGTTTCGATAATCACACCTACGTCTTGCGGGAAGGTTCCATCTTTGCCTACTTCTTTATCAAAAACAAAAATGCGCCCTTCTGTCGGATAAACAAAACCACTAATCATTCGAAATATCATGGTTTTACCTGACCCATTTCTGCCGACTAAGCCAACAATCTTCCCTTCTGCCACTTCCAGATTGACTTGACTAAGTATCTGCTTTTTATCAATGATCTTCGAAACGTTATCTAATTTCACTGCCAATTTAGATTCCATTATGAAAACCTCCGACTACGTTTTTATTGCAAACTATCTTTATGCGCATATCCGAATATATCGGCTTTTTTCACATACAAATAACCCATATACATAGAAAGGATCAAAACAATCGCATTATAAAATACGGACCAAGACAGGCTAAAACTGGGAACATACGGGTCTACCATGGTATGCCGAAGAAACATCCCCTGATTGCCTGGAAACCATCTTATCAACTGTTTGCCAAGTAAAGGACTAAAACAAGAAACGACATAAAGCACTGAAATAAAAAGAATTGGCTTAAATACACTCTTCCATTTCACAGCCAACGCTAGCTGTAGGACTGCCATCGCTAAACAGGTACTCCAGCATAATACAAATACCCATACTAGCATGGTAAATGGATGGATACCGGTAAACAGCAATGGCCCGTCAGTTCCTTGCCATTTGCCCAAATGAGCCGCCCATGAAAATTGGCTAGATCCTATCACTAAAATTGTACAGATAGCCATGAAATAATAAACAAATGAAGTTACCCCTAATGCAAGAACCTTCTTTATCCACCATTTGCTCCGCTTAAAATAGCGCGGCAAAACAAATGTTGCACGCTCCACCCATTCACTGCACGTAGCGTTCCCAATTAATACAAGGAACAATAAGTTGAGAATAAGCCATTTTGACCATTCATAAAATGATACATCATCCTGAGCAATGGGTCCCCCCAATGAAATCATAACAAGATCCCATACAGTGATTAACTCTTCATGACCACCTGATGAAGAACGGAGCATAGCGGCGCTACTCCAACTGACCAAGGCGAAGAGACCACATGCAATGATCGCGTACCATCTTTTTTTCATTCTGCCACTCCTAGATTTATGTCTTCCTTCGAGATTTTTACACTACCCCATATCCATAATAGAACGGCTACTACCATCCAGTACCCAACCGATATACCTACTTGAGACCAGGATGAGAAAAGATCATTTATATCCAAGAGATGATACACAAAATGTCGCGGAAATAACAATGCACTCTCTACTAACGGAATCCGAAACAACAATAAGACATAGCCCAAAAATGGAATACACGAAGAGATAATAAGCCCCCACACTCCACTTCGTGTATACATGGATGCAATGAAGGTTATAAGGCCAAAGGTAAATAACCCGAAATATAACAAACATCCTATTTGAAACAAGACGATACTGGGCGCCATGCTCCCTATGATCTGTGGTTGTACTGGCAAAGGGAACAAATGCTGTACCTTAGCCACGCTCCATCCCTCTTCCCACGGAAGATATAAGAATCCAATCAAATATGCATACGCCATTAGAAAAAAAACATAACACAAGGTTAATAAAGCAAGAATAACCACTTTACCAAACCACCAACCCGTACGACTACCAATGCGTAACATCCACTGTTCTTTACTGTCTTGATCAAACATTAAATCGCTGACCAAGAATAAAAAAAACGGAATCATAAAGATGAAAATATAACTATAGCTGAACAAATCAAATAAGATGTCCCATATATTTAATACATGTTGTTGAATTCCCATATTGTTTAGCTGAATGATAAATCGATTCGCTTCCTGGTAAAATAAGACAGGACAAATGATTAAGAATACATACCATCTAACTTTCATGAATTGACGCTTAAGTCCAATCCAAATGAAATGATAAAAGGAAGCACCCAAAAAATTCATTATTCCACCTCATGACTAGATACCTTTTTCCAAACAAACACTAAACTAACCATAAATATAATTAGTAGTTCGCCAAAAACAGTCCACCATGTTGAGTAGTTTGCAGTATGAGGTAAAAAAGTTGATGGAGGCTTTAAAGCACTAAGCATATCAATTTGTGCAAACACAAAGTTAAATACATGATAGAATATAAAGGGAATCGTTAAAATCAAATAACGTTTTCGTATGTAGAGTGATAATCCAAAGCCAAAAGTAGCATAAACGACTCCAAATACAAAATGAAGGAACACATAAACAAACATATAAAGCACGACATTCTCTGGTAACAAGCTTGAAAATGCTCCACCTATTTGGTTATCTACATCAAACGTCTTCGGATAAATACTTAGAGTAACAATAGTGAACACCAATGTGGGAACGCAAGTAACTACCCCACCAACCAACGCATTGATTAACAACTTTATTCTCACATAAGTACGATGTTCCATCCGCATCCGCACAAAATTTAGATACCCGCTATTACGTTCCATAGCATATGTATCCGCAAATGGCCAAACACAAATGATCGGTACCACAAACGAGTAAATCTCTAGTCCAAATACCCAAGGAAAATATGCCTGTTCAGCAACAATTGGTCGTGGTAAACCAGCCATCATTATCCCCACACTGCAAAGAGCAATCGCCACAAATAAAGCTAGAAAAAAGTTTTTCCCCAAAAATGCGCGTGATAATTCTTGTCTAAAAACAGCCATGTACTCATACACCCCTATCTAAAGATAAACCGCATTCAACGTTGAATGCGGTTTCTAATGTAAATAGTACGATCTACACCACTTAAAATGGACGTAAATAGAATCAAGCAAAAGAAGGTAAACTTTTTAAATTCCTCTCGCCAATTATCTTAAATAAAACTAACAGGTTAATTTAATATAAAATTTAATATATAGTCAATGAAAAAATCCAATAATCATACATATTCACGAAAACTACTCCTCACCTCTGGGAAAGGAGAATGCAGAAAAGATCCCCCTTTTGTCAGCACCGTTTTATGATTTGCGCATGCTTTACCACTCTCGCAATGAAAAGGAGACATCCCCGCCTTTTGAGGCGACTTCTTCATCTTCCAATGTCAAAAATCTAGCAATGGTGAAATCCAAACGATCCACCTCTCTCACTGTTTCTGGGCTTACGCCATTTAAGTTAATCAACATGAAATTATCAACAGGGACATTCGGCTCAATAATCTCCGTCAAATCATCATTTGTCCAAGCGGTAAACACCTTGTCTTGGCTAATCACATTAAAGGTTCCTTCACGGAGAATGGCTTGGCCCTTCATCAGTTTGAGGTGGCAAAAGGGGTAATGATAACCGTTGGTGCTGTCTATTTTAAGTGGCACTTCTGTTTTGTTTTCCACTCTGTACTTGACGTACAGAAAGTAATCTGTCATTTGCGGGTTGTTGTCCAACGCTCTCTTGATGCGCACGTCTCTGATGTCTGTGGCCCGCAAGAGTTTGATCTGTAGAAAAGAAACGGCCACATTGCCATCATTGAGCATGCGATCTTCCATTTTGGCATCCGTTACTTTTTGCACGGTAAAATCTCCATATGCCGGGTAGCGAATCATAGATTTGTCTTCATCAAACGGAATATTCTCATCTGTTACATAAAGTGTCTCATTGCTTCTCAACGTCCCTCCGCCTTGGTCACTTAAACATTTGGTGAATCGATTACTGAATTGCGTCACCTTGATGGGCTTTAGGACATCCGGATCCGGATCGCGGTTGGCGCACGAGCTTAAACACAAAACTGCGACCACAAGCAATACAGGGAGGCCGTTCATTTTATTCCTCCTTCGGGTTTCTTTAAAGGAAATGGTTCAAAGTCCATTTGCACATGATGCAAATACTTGTAATCATATTCTCTCGCAACCCCGTATTTGAGCCTTAATCTCACGAATTTTATCTCTTTCTGTTTTTCCGTTCCTGCTGCGACCCGTTTTCCAGTAGCATTGGTGACAGTAATGTCCACTTTGGGGCCATCCTCTTTGATCGGCATAAGTTGATATGTGTCATCGACAGTGTAAAATTGCCTTTGCCCATATCTCGTCTTCATGGTCCGCTTTTTGTTTGTCAGGTGAACGACGAGATACTGGTCCTGATAGGTGCCCACAATCAATTTGTTAGTCACTTTCCCATCCTCAACGACGAATGGATAAACTTGGTTATACATTGCGGCGCCTTGGCCTTGAATCACTGAATGGGAATAGGTGAGTACCAAAAAGAAAAAAAGGGAAAACAGAAATGTGAAAAAGCTGACCCAATACATGATCTGCTGTGATCGATCCGGCATGGTTCGCTTTTGAAAAAAAACATAAAACGAAATAACAATCAATGTAATCAAGGGAATTTCATTCAAGGTGGACAAGTCTTGTATCATGAACTGCAAATCAAAATCACTTTGCGCATTACCCCAGATGGCAAAAAGCCGATCGGTTTCTCTTGAGAAAATGAAATAGGCTCCAAGGAAAAGAACGAAACAGACGATCTGCGCCAGCACATGGATTCTGCGCTTTTTCCATGGCGATGGGGTGGCAATCCCCATCTGATTAACAATATGATATGTGCAAATAGCCATGATCCCATAAATGGCAAACAGCAACATCTCGATGAAGGTGACAATCAACCAACTGCTATTTAGCATTTCAGCGATGGTCACTTCCGTGTAATAATGAGGAATGCCAAAATAGGATAAATAACTGGCTTTATAAGAATACACATACAGATAAGCAAAAAGCGCGATCACAGCCAGAATAATTTCCACTGTCAAGATACGCATGATGATGGGATGTCTTTCAGAGAAGCGTACTTCTTGCGTATCCGGGCTGACGAGGTTGATTTTCAATTCGTTGTTTCCACGATACCATGAAAGAGGGCGTGTTGAGTGGCGGCTTGGTCCGTACCTTTTGTTTCGCAAACGATCCACCCCTAAGTATGCCGTTTATTATTCGTTTTCATTATTTTCAGTTTTATCTTATCATTTCTCGAAAGCGGGGTCTAACATGAAGCATTGGCATATCTGGCTCCCAGTCTCCCTTCTAATCATTTCAGGTTGCACTCTGTGGGGAAATGAGCCAGCACCAAGTACACAAGGGCGGCTTGTAGAACAGGGGAAAATCATTTACAAAGATCCCATCTACTATGAGAGTGGCAAATATTATGACCTAAAGCCGAGCGATCTACAACCGCTCCCTGCTTCAAGGATAACAAAATCAAATCCAAGCCTGATGGAAGCCAAAAAGATTTTAAGGGAATTGACCAGCACCTACTTATACATGTATCCAGAAGTGCAAATCATCGATCTTGACAACGACAACCAACCGGAAGTGATCGGTTTCTTTGAAAACATTGCAAACTTCGATGAAGACGGAGCCATGCGAATCTATGTAGCCAAATACAAAAACAAAAAGTGGGTTCTGGAACAAGGCTATTTGCTTGTTGATATTTTTTGCAAAAATAGACGTTTCTTCAAAGGGATGCTAACCGCAGACAAGCATGCAATTTTCTTGGCCTGTGAAAATAACAAGCATGAAAAATGGACCTACTATATTGTCACGATGAAAAACGGAAAGCCTGTGTTTTTGGCGGAAGATGTGCCTTCCCCTTCATGGGCGGTCAACGCCCCTCAAGCAAAGGATGAACCTTATTCCGATCTGCTCGGTAGCCATGTGCCTCTTTTCCCCAAAGACATAAACCAAGATGGAATCATGGAGATTCCCGGTCTTCACTTCCCAATGGAATACAAATCCGGCATCCCGATCATGGGAAAAACAAATCAATCTCCGCAAGTGGCTTGGTATCAAGTCCTGCCAAATAACACATTCACATTGGCCAAAACGACATTATATGACGTAAACAAAGAAGTCAGCAAATTAAAACAGCCATCACACCTTTTCGACCGTTTTCTGCCTGAAAACCTCGTCATCAACACGCCGGCATACCAAAAGGTGCTCAGCGAATTGGCAAAGTTAAAGCAGGACCCGGTGCGATTGGCCACATTTCAAAAAGGCTTGGAAGTGGGAAGCCATATCCTCATCGAAGGGGCAATGAAAGAAACGTCTCCTCATTTCCGAGGTGTACAGTCCGGCCATAGTTTGCTTATCATCCGCTCCGGTAAAACATATGCTCTTATACGTTTCAGCAACTATGCCTTCGCCATTGATCGGAATGGAGACACTCAATCTCTTAGCGCATTGAACAAAATCGACATCCTCAAGCCTCTAACGCCGCAAAATCCCTTTCCTTACACAGATGATCCCGGATATAATGCCTTACTTGATTCCCCTGAACTCTTTTACGCTCATCTGGAGAAATTTATCAACACCTTCTCACAAAGGAAACTAGAAGCTTCTGGCAAGGGGAATTATGAGATCGTGCAAGATCTGATTGCGAGGGATTCGCCCGCGGAAAAGGAAGTGAAGAAGGCCATTAGCAACACACGTGTGAAAAAAAAGGAGCCAATGAAACTGCTTAAGGCCAAGATCGATCGCCACAGCCATGTCATCCTGAACAAATCCCAACATAGCATACGGGTGTCAGAAGAATACCAACTAGCTCAATCTGGCAACACGACGAAGATAAAAGTGATAAACAACTATATTCTATCTATGGATGCATTCGGATTTAAGGTGATCCAACTAGGGCGTGTTTGGTGAATCAAGTTGGTAGGGAAGGAGCGGCGAAAAGTACCAACACAGTGTCCAGAGAAATAATATACTTGATATCAAGGGGGGAAAAGCCTCTCTTCCTCCCTCCAATCCATTACTAGAAACCAGGTGAAACCATGATCGAAACGTATGTGCAAAACGGTGTGAAAACCACCTTGATCGATCTCAGCCAATCTTTGAGCAATGATACGTCCTCCTTTGAACCCAACCCCCATCACATTCAATACTTTGATCATCAACATGGCATCAGCGTCTCCAATCACCTGTTAGGCCTGAATGAATCGCATTGGCCGGAAGGTAAAGCATGGGCGGTAGAAGAAGTGAAGTTGTCCACCCATGCCGGGACACATGTGGACGCCCCATATCATTATGGACCGACTGTCGGCGGTCAGCCGGCCAAAACGATCGATCAAGTACCCCTGCGCTGGTGCTACGGGGACGGGGTGGTGCTGAACATGACCCACAAAGGCAAAGGAGAAGGCATCACCATCGACGATATCCAAACGGAACTCACCCGCATCCGTTATGAGTTGAAACCTTACGACATCGTCCTCATCCGCACCGACACATCAAAAAAGTACAACGAAGCGCACTATGATCTCATCCACCCGGGCCTGCTGGCTTCTTCAACTGAATGGCTGATTGATCAAGGTGTGCGGTTGATAGGCATCGATGCTTGGGGGTTGGATCGCCCCTTCGACGTCATGGCGCAAGAAGCCAAGCAAGGGAAAACACAATTTTGGGAGGCCCACTTGGTCGGCCGGAAGAAGGAATATTGCCAAATCGAGAAATTGTGCAACTTGGACAAGATCCCGGTGCCCCATGGTTTCAAAGTAGCGGCATTCCCAATCAACATCCAAAACGCCAGCGCCGGTTGGAGCCGTGTCGTGGCCATCTTGGAGGAAACCGTCTGACGCGCGCCAGGGGATGATTCAACCTCGCGAATCATGGATCTGCTTCGACACCGCTTTGCTCCGCTGAGAAGCTTGCAAGGCAAATCGGGAACATCCCTCCCCAGCTGCGGTGTCCGACGCTTCGACTTCTATCACCGCTATTTGTTAAAATGATCCAGTGTTTGCCATTTGTCATAGACTTCCGTGTTACCCACACGATACAATAATGAAAGATCATTTGTTTGATTGTTACCCATCCTGCGAGGAGGGCTGGAGATGAAGCCGCCCTATTATTCAATTCGCCGTCATGTGATCCATGGAATCAACGCGTATTGCCTAGAGCAGTATCCGTATGAAGGATACGGCTTTTTGGCCGGGCGCGACTTTACGATCACCCATTTTTTCCCGATTCAAAGCCAGAATCATCGTACTTGCTCTTGGGAGTTGGAGCCAAGGTCTTACAGGGATAACATCAAGCAGATGCGCCAACTCCAGTTGGACTGGCTCGGTGTCATTCATTCTCATCCCGTTTCCCAAGCCTATCCTTCAGCCCGCGATCTGACCGGTTGGCATTTCCACGACAAAAGCTTGTGGATTATGTCGCTCAAGGATAAAGAATTCCAACTTTGCGCTTACTATATACAAGAAAAAAACATCCTTCCCATCATGTTTGAAATTATCGAATAGCACACCATAGGGAGAAGATTAATCATGTCTTTATCCATTTCCGCATTACATACTGACAAATACCAGCTGACGATGATGTACGCTCACTACAAAAACGGGACGCACCAAAACCGGCGGGCTTTTGACTTGTACTTCCGCAAACTCCCTTTCGGCAACGGTTATGTCGTGTTTGCCGGCCTGGAAAGGGTGGTTCAATACTTGGAAGGCCTTCGTTTTCAAGAGGAGGACATCCGTTTTCTTGAGCGAGAGATGGCATTTGAACCTGAATTTCTTGATTTGCTTCGCTCTTTTCGCTTTACCGGCACGCTCCATGCGATGCCCGAAGGAACACTCGCGTTTCCGGGTGAGCCCTTAATCCGGGTAGAGGGCAATATCATGGAACTGCAACTGATCGAAACAGCCCTCTTGAATTTTGTTGGTTACCAATCTCTGATCGCCACCAAGGCTGCCCGGGTTCGCCATGTAGCTGGACAAGACACGCTCCTCGAGTTCGGTACGCGCCGGGCGCAAGAAAAGGATGCAGCAGTTTGGGGCACGCGGGCAGCTTACATCGGCGGATTCGACGCAACATCCAACACGTACGCCAGCCAACGCTTCGGCATACCCAGTAGTGGCACGCACGCACATGCATGGGTACAAGATTTCCCCACTGAGCTGGAAGCATTCCGAGCATACGCCGCCGCCTTTCCCGAAGCCACCACGCTGTTGGTCGACACCTACGATACCCTGAAAAGCGGCGTGCCCCATGCGATTAAGGTGGGGTTAGAGCTGAAACAGCAAGGGAACAAGCTGGCTGGCATTCGTCTGGACAGCGGCGACCTCGCTTATCTGTCCAAACAAGCGCGGATCATGCTAGACGAAGCAGGACTCACCGATACCAAAATCACTGCTTCCAGCGATTTGGATGAGTTTACGATCCTCAACCTGAAGTCGCAGGGAGCCAAGATCGACGCTTGGGGTGTCGGCACCAAATTGATTACCGCGTTTGACCAACCGGCATTAGGGGCTGTCTATAAAATGGTGGCCCGCCTGGAAGATGGGGAATGGGCACCCACGATCAAAATTTCGTCCAATCCGGCGAAAATCACCACGCCGTGCCGCAAGAACGTCTACCGCATCATCGACCGCAAATCGGGCAAAGCGAGAGGCGATCTGATTACGGCCGTCGAAGAAACAATCGATGAAAGCAAACCACTTCATTTGTTCGACCCTGAACATCCATTCAGACGGAAGAAAGTGAAGCATTACCAAGCAATGCCACTATTGCAGCCGATCTTCCAAAACGGGAAGCGCGTTTATCAACTGCCTCCCCTATCGGAAATCCGCAAACACCACCAGCAACAACTCTCCTTGTTCTGGGAAGAGTATTTGCGCATTCTGAACCCAGAAGTATATCCTGTCAGCTTGTCTCGAAAATTGTGGGACACCAAGCAGCAGTTGCTTAACCGCATCTACGATTCCATCAAAGCAGAAGAATAATGTATGTCCCGGCTTTCTTAACCAAACACTGCCGCCTCCTGGGGAAGCGGCAGTTTTTTTGTCTTGATCTCATGGGCGCATAATTCCATAATGAAATGAATCCTTGCTTGAAGGAGTGTGAAAAGATGATTGTGATCCGCCCAGCCACGCTTGCCGATTTGCCAGCACTCGTTGACATTTACAATTACGCCGTCGTGGAGACGACTGCCACCTTCGATTTGGAAGCACAGACTGTGGCCGAACACAAAGCATGGTTTGCCAGCCACTCCCCTGAAGTCCATCCGCTGATCGTCGCCGAAGAAGATGGAACCGTCCTCGGGTACAGCGGACTCTTGCCATACCGCACCAAACCGGCTTACCGCCATACAGTGGAACTCTCCATCTACGTCCATCCTGAGGCGCAAGGCCGCGGACTTGGCAAACAGCTGATGCGATCCATCATTGCACGGGCACAGGAAATTGGCCACCATGTCATCATCGCCGGCATCACCGGGGGCAACGAAGGCAGTTTTCGGTTGCATGAGCAATTTGGATTCAGAGAAGTGGGAATCCTGCGCGAAGTGGGTTATAAGTTTGGCAAATGGCATGATGTTCACTTTTATCAATTGACATTGCCTTCCCGCTAAGCGGTCACAAGCGCTAAGAGACGATACCGGTCCAACTCGCCTTTCCCCCTCCTGCAACAGGGGAAAGGCCTCCCTGTCGCGAATACCTAAACATTGCAATTCATGCGAGAAAGGACGAGCAGGTTTGAAATGTTACGAAGAGTATTGCGCACACATCAAAGCACTGTGGCGTGAGAAGCAGGTGATCCTGCACCTTGTTCATCCTGAGCGGTTGGAATTGCGGTTTGACCCGTCCGCCGTTCAGTCGCTGATCCACAAGCACCAGCTGGAGGAACAAACATTCTACCAATGCCTTGAAGAAATTCCACGTTATTTGCTAGCCATCCTGAATCAAGACGAGGAACTCCTGATCGACATGGAGTTAAAATATTACGAAGAGGAAGGTATTCCATTAGCAGAAGGCGAGCAATTAAGCCGCGAAGTACAGGAGAAACTGAAAACGATCGAAAAGCTCTTCTACCATCCACAATTGTCGCAATCCCTCAAAATCAAACAAACAGCCAAAACCAAATTACTAAGCGGATGCAGCTGGGAAATCAATCAAAAGACATTCGACAACCAACAAGGCAGGCTGGAACCGCTCCGTTATGCCCAATTAAAAATGGAAATCGCATCACCGTCCAATCCCTCACGAAAACAGCCTTGGCTACGCTATATTTTGGACAACGAACCTCATAAAGATGAAGTGACATTAACTTTGACCCCTGATGACATCGACTATCTGCTGATGGAGTTGACAAAAATGAAAAAGGTGATGTCACGTGAATAAGCGCGATGGCCACTTCCCCTACCGAAGAGATAAAACGCGCACCAGCGAAGAAAAACAAATCACCGCTTTGCTCAGGTTTCTTCATCATTCCGCCGTCAAACAGGGTCTGGGTCTGTATCCCGGGCTAGAGGAAGAGCGGGCGCTATCCAAAGATCTGCTCACCCTCCGTCGGCAAGCGTTGTTTCCCCAGTCCCCGGCCAGACAGAACGCCAACTCACTGTGGCGCTTCATGCATGCGGACGCCTTTAGCAAGCTCCGCAAATATTTCACCCTTCTGGAAGAGCGTTTCGATGACATGCATGATCGCGTCCAGACGCTAGGCATTATCAAAGACCTCCTTCATCAGCTCAAAAACGAACTCCACCCTGATTTGCACAAATACGAGCGGCGCATCTGCCTCATCATTCACGACGCCATTCACAAAACCAAGGCGGAACGGTTGACTGCCGAACATCTCGACGTTCTGTCCCGCTCCATCGACGCGCTGGTAAACGGAAACTGCAACAAGCAAACGTTTCGACGCGTGGATCAGTGGTTGCGTCACCACGGTCTCAATTGGATTATGGGGGATGACGGTGAATGAAAACACTTTTTTTGGACACCACCATTTTGGCAGACCGGTATTTAGCCGACACCGAGCGCCAACGGCAAATTCGGCAGCAACTCAACGGCAAATCACTCACTACCTCCAATTATGTCATCGGCGAATTGAAAAACAGCTTTTTGAAAAACAGCATCACCCTTCATACTCTCTTGCTAGAGGAAGAGACAGTAGAAGACGCACTGGCTCGGCTCGGACAGCGATGCTTCAGTACACGGCAATTTGACCGTGTGTTAAAAGTGTTCGCCTATTTAGCCAAAAAGGTGGGATATGACAAAGAAGAATTGCTAGAGCGCCTGGACATCCTGATTGAAGATGAATTTGAAATTCTATTTATCGACGGCATTGATGAAGTGATCGACGAATGCCGATGCATTCGGGCTCATGCCACACCCGTCAAAGAAGGGAAACGGTGGATGCTGGATCTTGGTTGCCGCCAACAACCGCAACCCTCCTGCGGCATTGAAGCATTTTACGCCAAATGCCGAGAAGAATTGGCCTCGCTGACGCAAATCGCCGAAGCTGAGCGCATTATCAACGTGAACAATCTCACCGGCATGCTATCTGGGCAAAAAAGCAAATACGGACGTAATTGTTGGAGTGTGGGCGATGCGATCATTTGCGCAGAAGTTCCTGCCGACCAGTGGATTTACACCTCCAATTTGAAAGATTACGGCCCGCTCAGCAAACGCTTGGGAAAGAAATTATGGAGGGAAGGAACCGAACACCCCCCTTCATCACGAGACTCCATGTGATGCGTCCACTACATGCAAAACGGCAGCTGTACCCCGTCGCTCAAGATGATGATTTAACTGGCCAATTGATTAAAAAAAGAAGCCGGGGCTCACCCAGCTGGCTTGGTTGCGGAAGGGGAGCGAACAACATTGCGTGCTTTTCATTATTGAACGTTCGGTCGGTAAAGCTCTTGAGTCACCTTTCGCACCCATTTAGGCTTGTCAGCAGCCAGAAACCCGGCTCTCCAGCTTTGTTTAAAAATCAAGCTCAATGTTAATGCCATCCTCATCCGTATCAATCTCTACCTCTCTGGTTTCCCCATCCAATTCCCCATGATTCCATTCTAAATCCATCGGATCCCAATCTTTCATCATTATCCCTCCATCTTATCAATTGTCCTAATAATTTATTAAATTTACTGGTGAAAGTATTGGCTATGAATAAACAGATTCCTCCTATATTCCTGTTTTTAATTAAATATCAATTCGACAGCAACAATGAAACATTGCATCCCCCCAGCCCCTATCTTGTTTCATTCCCTTTCTTCCACAAAAATATCTGCAATCAAACTGAAAATTGTGATTTATTATTTAACATTTTTCCTGCACCGCTTCCCATCATAAGGGCGTAAAAACCCCCCGCTATGCACCACGGGAGGTTGTCGTTTAAGACTCTTCTTGCTTGCTCATCGCACGTAACCGCACCAGCCGGTACAGGTGGCTGACCACAACTTTCAACACCGCATAGGTCGGCACCGCTAACAACAATCCCAAAAATCCGCCTAGGCTACCGGCCACGAGCAATAACAAAATGATGGTTAAAGGATGGACATCCAAACTTTTACCCATCACATACGGGGAAACCAAGTTCCCCTCCAATTGCTGGGCTACAAAGGCCACCACCAACACCCAGACCACCATCATCGGTGAATCAATAAGGGCCACGATCACTGCCGGGATCGTCCCGATAAACGGACCGACAAGTGGGATCACATTGGTAAACATAGTTACCAGCGCCAAGATCAGCGAATAATCTAAACCAATAATCAAATAGCCGATATACACCAGCACGCCCACTAACAGGCTGACCAGCACTTGGCCTTTAATGTACGAACTGAGCGCAAAATCCATATCCCCGAGAATGCGGAGCCCCTGTTGCCGCTCTTTCTCAGGCAATAACCGCAAAAGGTAAGGGGGAAACCGTTCTCCTTCCTTCAACATGTAATACAGGATAAACGGGACGGTCACAAATACGAGAATAATATTGGTGATCACTGAAAAAAAGTTGGCAATGTTCGTCCCAATCGTGGAGATGCTGCTCCGCAAATAATTGGACGCCGCCGTCGCCACTTGATTCCAGTCGATATAACTGGCCACCCAGGGATGATGGCTCCAATTGATTAGTTGTGTCTGTACGGAGTCGATCATTTGCGGAAAATTGGCCAACAAGCGGTTAAATTGCTCTTTGAGCAACGGACCGATCAGGAAGCCGACGAGCACCAACAACCCCAGCATCACTAGATAAATCAGCAAAATACCCAATCCCCGCGGAATACCCCGCTTTTCCAAAAACCGCACTACCGGGCGAAATAGGTAAAACAACACACCCGACACAAGGAACGGAAAAAACAGTGTTTGCACCAAAATGACCAACGGCTGGAAAATGAACTTGACCTTGTTTGCCAGCAATATGATCAGCAACACCATGATCATTCCGTATCCTAACCGAAACAGCTTCGACTGCGGCATCTCCTCACCTAACTTTCTATCTGCTCTTTCGTTTTACATATGGCCGCATTTAACAGCCCTCCCAATATTAATACCATAGAAGAGAGGTAAAACCATCCTACCAATACGATAATTCCCCCCAAATTCCCATACACCAAGGAGTAATTGTTGAGGGAAACATAAAATGAAAACGCCAGTGAACTGGCTTGCCACCCCGCCATCGCAAAGAGGGCTCCTGGTAGCGCTTGCCCAAAGGTAACATGGGTGTTGGGAGTAAATTTATACAAACACAAAAACACCATAAAAATAACCAGGCTACTCAATACCCAGCGAATCCACGTCCATACTTCATAAAACCATGCTGTCAAACCAAACATCCGAAATGCATATTGTCCCAACACTTTGCCGAAAATGGGCAACATCAGCGAAATCACCAGCGCCCCAAGCAAACCGAACATCAAGAATATTCCCAGCAAGACCTGCATCCAAAACGGCCTTTCTTTATGGACACGATAGGCATTGTCCATGATGCGAATAATGGATTGAAAAACAACCGAGGCCAGATAGATGGTGATGATCAAGCTAAGCGATAACACTCCTTCGCGTTGCTCGTCCAAAATCACCGCCAGATTGGATTCCAACAATTCATAAGTAGAAGGCGGGGCGTAAGGCTGGATCATGGCCAGAATATCGGAACTGGTGAAAGGCAGAAAGCCTAACACCGTAACAGCAAGCAACAAAAAAGGAAAAATGGACATCAAGATATAATAAGCGAGTTGCGCGGACATATCAAAAACGTGCTCTTCTACGATTCTTTTTTTTAATTCTTTCAGCACAGGAGTTAGTTTCATTGTTCCTCCTCAGGGCGCAAAAACATGGATGTCAATAATTAATGTATCCTTTTTTATACATAATTAACAACCCTTCGTCTACATAACCCTCCATTCTTCTTTTATATTTAAGAAAATTTAAATATAATAGTTCCCAATTTTTTTAATAAGGTGTAATATAATAATAATCCACTACTTGTGAGGTGATCGGCATGAAAACATTAGCATTGCATGAGATTGGGGAAGTGATTCGCAAGGTCAGAAAAGAGCGTGGACTAAGACTGGAGGATTTGGCTGACGAGAACATATCCCCCGCCACGGTCAGTAACATCGAACGCGGCGTCGCCCACGTCAGTCCCGAAAAAATTTCATATTTATTGGAAAAATTAGATCTGCCGATGCATAAACTTCCAGAAATGCTGGTGAAAGAGCAATCCGAGTTAAAAAAAGTAAAATTTAAGATGCTCACGGTTGCTACGCTACGGCAGATCGGTCTGGTCGATGAAGCACTCCAGCAGTTGGAAGAGTTGGTGTTGGATGAATCGCATCCATACATCGCCCACGCCTATTATTTAAAAGGCAAATGCTATATGTCAAAGAAAAAATGGAAACAAGCAGAACGTGCACTGTACAATGCCCTGCGCCTCTCCCAACAAAACGCTTACAAAGAGCAAAATATGGAAGCAGCCAGCTACTTGCTGTTAAGCCTCAGCAGCTACTACCAGAACCAGATGGAACAAGCCCTCTCTTTCACTGACAACGGGCTGGAAGCGTTTTTGGAAAACGGAACCAATCAGCACATCAAAATCCTGCTCTACAGAAACAAAGGCATCTATTTGCATCGGTTGGGTCGGATCACCGAAGGTATGCGTCTGGTTCAAGAGATCTGGAGCCAAATTCCGAATATTGCAGATGCCGCAACTTTGCTTGGTTTCTACTGGTTGCGTGCAGAATTTTCGAGATTAATCGGCTTATATCAGGAGTCAATCGAATATGCCGAAGAAGGCATTGAAATTGCAAGACGTAACAAATTGTACGACAGCATGTGCGACCTCTGGATCGTTTTAGGAAGCGCCTACACGGCGACCAAAGACTGGTCCATGGCTGAAACCTCCTTCAAAATGGCGCTGAAAGTTGAAGAGAAGCACAAGGAAGAACAGCGCATCACCAAAGTATACAACCGCTTAGGCACTTTGTACATGAAGCAGAACAGAATGGAAGATGCCCGAAATGCCTTGCTAAAAGCGATCCAGCAAGCGGAAAAGTATAACGACTCCAAGCATTTGAGCACCAGCCTTCTCACCATTGGCGAGCTCTCGTACACCGCCGGCAACGTGGAGGATGCGATCGCATACTATAAAAAAGCATTGGATTTAACCCAAAAACATGGATATAAAGAGAAAGAGTACAAAGCATGGTTTAATCTGGCCAAATGTTACGATGGCGTGGACGAGCAGGAATTTCAGAATTGCATGCGAAATATGTATAATGTAAAGAGAGACTTTACTAGGATGGAGGTAGAAGAGCATGATTTTAAAGATTAAATATCTGTCAACTGCTATGGTCGTCCTCGGGATTACTACCTCTACCGTATGGGGGCTAACTAGCCAGGTAGAGAATATCACAACCGCTAGCCAAGAGCCCGGCTGGCCGGCTCCCGGTTTTGAAAGCCAAGAACCGGGTTGGCCCACTCCGCCTTTGGCATAACCTTTGTCTGTACTGCGAAACCTGGTCTCATCTTCAGCCCATAGCAACAACATCGGCTGAACGATTTGACTGTAAATTTTAACAAACAAAAGGAAGCACAAGCCTTCTTTGATCTTTTCGCGCCTAATGCCCCTTATAAATCAGATGGGGATGGCGTGGCTTACAAGAGTTTGCCGTACATTTAATAACCCCCTTGATGGGGGTTTTCTTTCTCCTATCAAACCCTATTCCTTTACTTGTTGAACGAATCAGTCACCATGCTGTTATACCTTGAATAGAAGCAGAGCTTAAGATTCCTCACTTACTGCTTACTAATCACCATTGATAATTTATAGTTTGCATACTTGTTTAACTGTAACAAAAACTTGTCTAATACTTCATTGGTCGGAAATCTGCATTCTAGAAGATAACAACTATCTCAACTGATTTTATAGTTATTTATGATGTATTTCTCCTGGCTTTGGATAAATAAGAGATATGGCTGATGGTGTGTATCTTTTATATAGATATTGATGAAAGCGTGTATAAAACACCCTATTTTCGCATGATTTAATTTAATGGTATAACCCTCAATTACACCATTGTCCTCTAATTTAGCAACCCTAGACGCAGTTGCTTGTCCAGTCAAGTGAACTTTCTCCCCCAATTCCTTCATCGTAATCCGACTGTTTTTAGATAGTTCTTCTATTATTTGCATGTCAGTTTTATCCAACAAGAAATGAACTCCTTTCAAAATTCGAGTCAAATGGTCAAAACACTTGATTTTTTTTATGTATTTAAATATTGCCCAAATTATAAACTAAACACCGAAAGGAAACACGAATGAAAACACAAAGGAGTTATCAATATGCACATACAACAAATTCGCAATGCTACAATCATTGTTCATTACGCAGGAAAAAAATTTTTAATTGATCCAATGTTAGCAGAGTGAGGGACTTATCCTCCATTCCCCAATTCATTAAGACAGGACCAATATAATCCTTTAGTCAGCCTGCCTGTATCACTGGATGAGATAATTCATGTAGATGCTGTGATTGTGACGCATTTGCATTTAGACCACTTTGATGAGGCTGCTCAAAAAGAATTACCCAAAGATATAAAAATGTTTGTCCAAAATGAAGAAGATGCACAAGCAGTACGAAAAGCTGGTTTTCAACATGTAGAAGTACTACAAGAAAATACAGTCTTTAGTGGGATCCGGTTGATCAAAACGAAGGGGCAACACGGAAGAGGAGAAATATTAAAACGTATGGGTCAAGTTTGTGGTGTTGTCTTCAAGCACCCGAGTGAAAAAACTTTATATGTAGCTGGAGATACTGTATGGTATAAAGCGATCCAAGAAGTGATCGATATACACAAACCGGAAATCATTGTGGTAAATGGCGGCAATAATCAATTCTTTGCAGGCGGCTCTCTCGTTATGGGGAAAGAGGACATTTATGAAGTGCATATGGCTGCTCCTGATGCCAAAATTGTTGTTGTCCATATGGAAGCTGTCAACCATTGGACATTATCCAGAGAAGAATTGAAAACATTTCTTCATGAAAAAGGCATCTCCTCTCATGTTTTAGTTCCAGATGACGGCGAATCATATACATTTTAAGATAAATGATGCGTTAAACTTTCTCTGATGATGTTATTACGAATTGATAACGTCAAAGTTATAAAGAAAAATGTGTACAAACCCATGTGAATACCGAAGAAAAAGAGGACTCGTGCAGTCCCTCTTTTTTATGTTTGTATATTCCCGTCAGCTAAAGGTGTTTATCTACAAGCCCTTCACTCTGCAAAAGTGGTTGTGATATACTTTCAGTGAACTTGTACCTTCCCACAGAAAGGATGCCTGTACATGAAAGAAATGAACGCTCACCAAATCATCGAGTTCATTCAAAAAAGCGAAAAGAAAACGCCGGTTAAGATACATATCAAAGGTCAATTGGATCGCATCGACTTCGGGCCAAATGTCCAAACATTCATCACCGGGCAAGTGGGCGTTGTCTTTGGAGACTGGAAAGACCTTGAACCGGTGTTGACCGCTAACAAAGAGCACATCGAAGACTATGTCGTAGAGCATGACCGTCGCAATTCGGCGATTCCGCTCTTAGACATGAAAAACATTCCGGCGCGGATTGAACCAGGCGCAATTATCCGCGACCAAGTGGAAATCGGACCAAATGCGGTCATTATGATGGGTGCTGTCATCAACATCGGTTCTGTGATCGGTGAAGGCACCATGATCGACATGAACGCGATCATCGGCGGCCGCGGCACCATCGGCAAAAACTGCCACATCGGTGCCGGTGCGGTCATTGCTGGCGTGATTGAACCGCCATCCGCGACTCCAGTTATCGTGGAAGATGATGTTGTGATCGGTGCTAACGCGGTTGTACTGGAAGGCGTGCGCATCGGTAAAGGCTCTGTTGTAGCCGCTGGAGCGGTTGTTACCAAAGATGTACCGCCCAATGTGGTTGTTGCCGGCACGCCGGCTCGCGTCATCAAAGAGATCGATGACAAAACCCGTTCCAAAACGGAAATCATCCAAGCCTTGCGCGATCTCTAAACCCTTCTCCACAGGCCCTTCGGGGCCTCCTTTTACTATCTGGCCTTCTTAGGGAGTGAACCACCATGCAAACATGGCAACAGCTGGACCAAGCTTACATCATGTCCACCGTTTCGCGTTATCCCATTGCCATCGGCAAAGCCGAAGGAAATTATCTCTACGACACGGAGGGGAAACGCTATTTAGATCTGTTCACGGGGCTGGCGGTCAACACCCTTGGCCATTCCCACCCCCGAATCTTGGAAGCGCTAGAAGAACAGGGGCGACGCTTCCTCCACATCTCCAACCTTTTTTTAAATCCCCCGGCAATCCGGCTCGCTGAGCGTTTGGTAAAGCATACGTTCGGCCAAGGCAAGGTCTATTTCTCCAATTCTGGGGCCGAAGCGACAGAAGCTGCCGTCAAACTGGTTCACAAATGGATTCAGCGCGAACAACATGGACGCCAAGGCATTGTCGTCTTGAAAAACAGTTTCCACGGCCGTACATTGGGCGCATTGCGGCTCACCCGGCAACCCGGGGTCTACCAAGACTTCCCGCAACCGGACTTCCCCGTCTTTGAAGTAGAACCCAACCAGATTGATTCGTTGATGGAAGTTTGCCGCACACATCGTCCAGCTGCTATTCTGGTAGAACCGATCCTGGGTGCAGGTGGGGTCGTGTCTTTAGAGCGCGCATATTTGGAAACGATCGAGCAGTTGTGCAAAGAGGAACAAATGTTATTCTTGGTCGATGAGATCCAAACTGGCATCGGCCGCACCGGCAAACTGTTTGCCTACCAGCACTTCGCTCTCTCTCCTGATGTCATCCTCTTCGCCAAGGGAATTGGCGGCGGGTTGCCGCTGGGAGGCTTGATCGCTAGCGCGCATGTAGCGGACTTGTTTCAACCCGGAGATCACGGAACGACGTTTGCTCCCTCCCCATTGAGCGCCGCTTTGGGCAATGCAGTACTAGATGTCTTGCTGGAAGACGGCTTGCTGGAACAAGGGCGCCAGGTGGCTGATGCTCTTTGGGAAGAGCTTCATCGGTTGCAACAAGCACATCCCCGTGTTTTCAAAGGCGTGGATGGACAAGGAATGATGCTAGGGATACGCACGCATCTATCCGCCGAGCACGTGAAACGCTTGCAAAGCGAATTGCTGGAGGCGGGAATATTGGTTAATGTGACGGCCAAAACCGTTGTGCGCCTGTTACCCCCGCTTACCCTAACTCGCGCGGAAGTCACCTTTTTCATAGAAACATTGGAACGCTTAATCACGCAGATGGAACCTGCCTGGGAGGTAAACTGATGTCCCGGTCACAATTAGAAACACTTATCCAGGTGCGCCGCGAATTGCATCAGATTCCCGAACCTGGCTTTCAAGAGTGGAAAACGCAACAATTTCTCTTAGATTACCTGCGCACCTTACCGAACCGATTGCAAATCAAAACATGGAAAACAGGCATTTTGGTCAAAATCCCCGGAACCCAACCCCAAAAATGCATCGCTTACCGTGCCGATATGGATGGATTGCCGATCACCGAGCAAACCACTTATCCGTTCCGCTCCCGGCATGAGGGCTATATGCATGCATGTGGACACGATATCCATATGACCATCGCCCTCGGCTTGATCAGCCACTTTGCACATCAGCCGTTGCGCGATGATCTGCTCTTCCTGTTCCAGCCGGCAGAAGAGGGGCCAGGTGGCGCGCAGCCGATGTTAAATAGCGAACCATTCAAGGAATGGAAACCGGACATGATCTTCGCTCTACACATCGCCCCAGAGTATCCGGTGGGCACCATCGCCACCAAACCGGGCATCTTGTTTGCCAACACCTCCGAATGCTTCATCGATCTCACCGGTACCAGCGGACATGCAGCCCGTCCGCATCTTGCCAATGACATGGCAATTGCCGCCTCGCAGTTGGTGATGCAGTTGCAGACGATCGTCTCGCGCAATGTAGACCCGATCGACTCGGCCATCATCACCATCGGCAAAATGTCCGTCGGCACCAAACAAAACATCATCGCAGGAGAAGCCCGCCTCGAAGGGACCATCCGCACACTGTCGATAGATACGATGCACAGGGTAAAAACACGCATCGAACAACTGGTGCAAGGCATCGAACAAGGATTTGCTTGCCAAGCTTCCATCGACTGGGGCGCCAATTACTGCCAAGTAGATAATGATGAAGCCTTGACCCGTGCTTTCATGGATTGGGTCGAAGCCGAGACCCCCTACAACTTGATCACCTGCCGGGAAGCGATGACAGGCGAAGACTTCGGCTATTTTCTGCGGGAAATTCCCGGCTTTATGTTCTGGCTTGGGGTGGACACGCCCTACGGGCTACACCATCCAAAAATCGAACCGCAAGAGGAGGCCATCAGCGTGGCCGTGGATGTGATGACCCGCTACTTGACGAAGTTGGGTCAAGCATAGCCTTATTTATGGAAAGGGAGCCTACCCACCTACTTGATTTGCCTGATATGCCCTACTCAAAATAATGTCCGTTGTCCCTTCGCGGCCGAATGAGCCGCATATGCAAACAAGGCTCGTTGAGCGCTGAGTTAGCGTTCAACGAGCCTTGTTGTCTCTCACCAGGTTCTTTGATTGGTTTCTTTGGCGATTGCATAAACAAATACTCCCCGCTGGGTTCAGGCGGGGAGTTGCATAACTCATTTGCGATTAACCGATAGAGCCTTCCATCTCAAATTTGATCAGGCGGTTCATCTCCACAGCGTACTCCATGGGCAATTCTTTGGTAAACGGTTCGATGAAGCCCATGATAATCATCTGCGTCGCTTCGTTTTCTGACAACCCGCGGCTCATCAGGTAGAAGAGCTGCTCTTCGCTCACTTTGGACACGGTCGCTTCGTGTTCAAGCGTAACATTGTCCGCTTTGATCTCGTTGTACGGAATCGTGTCCGATGTGGATTGGTCATCCAAGATCAGCGTATCGCATTTCACATTGGCTTTGGAGCCTTCCGCGTTTTTGCCAAATGCCGTCAAACCGCGGTAAGTCACTTTACCGCCCTGTTTGCTGATCGACTTAGAAATGATCGTGGATGTGCAGTTTGGAGCCAAGGCGACCACTTTCGCACCTGCATCTTGGTGCTGCCCTTTTCCGGCCACAGCGATGGACAGAATGTCAGCTTTGGCACCTTCCCCTTTCATGATGACAGCGGGATATTTCATGGTCAATTTCGAACCGATGTTGCCATCGACCCATTCCATATGGGCGCCTGCATGAGCCACCGCCCGCTTGGTTACCAGGTTGTAAATGTTGGGAGCCCAGTTTTGGATGGTGGTGTAACGGCAACGCGCGTTATCTTTTACCACGATCTCCACTACTGCGCTGTGCAGGGAGTCCGTGCTGTAGATCGGCGCCGTACAACCTTCCACATAATGCACAAACGCACCCTCATCCACGATGATCAGTGTCCGCTCAAACTGCCCCATGTTCTCCGAGTTGATACGGAAGTAAGCTTGTAGCGGCACTTCGCAACGTACTCCTTTGGGGACATAAATAAAGCTTCCACCGCTCCACACCGCACTGTTCAATGCGGCAAACTTGTTGTCCGTAATCGGAACAACCGTACCGAAGTACTCTTTCAACAGCTCTGGGTACTCGCGCAAAGCGGTATCCGTGTCGCAGAAGATAACCCCTTGCTCTTCCA
This sequence comes from Laceyella sacchari, assembly GCF_024927925.1. Taxonomy (NCBI): domain Bacteria; kingdom Bacillati; phylum Bacillota; class Bacilli; order Caryophanales; family Thermoactinomycetaceae; genus Laceyella; species Laceyella sacchari. Next base: position 449,508 of record NZ_CP103866.1, on the reverse strand, counting down.
ACTCTTTTTGCATGTTGTGATATACAACCTCAGACTCGTATTGCGCAGACACCCCAGCCAAAAACTTCTGTTCCGCCTCGGGAATGCCCAGCTTGTCGAAGGTTTGTTTGATCTCATCCGGCACTTCGTCCCAGGAACGTCCTTGCCGCTCGGATGGTTTAACGTAGTAGGTGATGTCATCGAAATCCAGTTCATCAAGGTTTCCCGGCAACAGGGAGAACCATTTGCTGTTGGTTGATTCCGGCATGGGCATTTTGTAGAATTGCTCCAATGCCTTCAAACGGAATTCCAGCATCCATTCGGGTTCGCCTTTCATGCGGGAGATCTCCTCCACTACTTCGCGGCTCAGCCCTTTTTTGGACCGGAAAACCGAGACGTCCTTATCACGAAAACCGTACCTGTATTCCGATATCTCGGGAATGTTTTGTGCCACGGCCTTCTCCTCCTCTTCGTTTATCCATATGCCATCAGGAGCCGGGGCCCTTTTGTGCTGAACCAGTCGTCCTGCGCACAAGGGCGATCCCGTTCCTTCCATCAGGTCAATGCTTTTCTTTCAAACCTTTCTCCAATGCCTTCCAGGCCAAAGTCGCACATTTGATCCGCGCGGGGAATTTGGCCACTCCTGTCAATGCCTCAATATCCTCAAGTGGAAACTGTTCCATGTCAACTTCTTCCCCTTGCATGAGGCGTGAAAAAAGGTCAACCAGCTCCAACCCTTTCTCCGGTGACAATCCGATCACCGCTTCCGTCATCATCGAAGCGGAAGCCAGGCTGATGGAGCATCCTTCTCCCAAAAACTTCGCATCTTGGATCACACCGTCTTCCACGCGCATTTGCAACGAGATGCTGTCACCGCAAGTGGGGTTGTTCAGATCAACAGTGACCGCCCCATCTTCGATCCGTCCCCGGTTGCGCGGGCGTTGGTAATGATCCATTATCACCCGGCGATACAGATCATCTAATGACATGTCCAAAGTACTCCTTTGTTTTTTGTAAACCTTTTACCAACAGGTCAATATCGGCTTCATCGTTGTATAGATAAAAACTCGCCCGGGCGGTGGCCGTCACTTGCAATTGGCGCATGAGCGGCTGGCAACAATGATGCCCAGCCCGCACGGCGATGCCCTCCGCATCGAGCACCGTCGCTACATCATGGGGATGAACGTCGCCCAAATTGAAAGTGACCACACCCATCCGTCCTTCACGCGGACCATAGATGGTCAACCCTTCAATCTGGCTTAAGCGGTCCACTGCATAGCTGGCCAACTTCCGGTCGTGCTCTTCGATCTTATCAAGTCCGATCGCTTCCAAATAATCGATGGCTGCGCCCAAACCGATGGCGCCGGCGATAATCGGCGTTCCCCCTTCAAACTTCCAAGGCAACTCTTTCCACGTGGCATCATACAGATCCACATAATCGATCATTTCGCCACCAAATTCGATCGGTTCCATCTGCTCCAGCAACTCTTCCTTGCCGTACAGCACCCCGATTCCGGTCGGCCCACACATCTTGTGGCCAGAGAAAGCGAAGAAGTCCACATCCAACTCCCGCACATCCACTTTCAAATGGGGAGCGCTTTGCGCGCCGTCGATCACGATGACGCCGCCTTGGGCATGAACGAGCTGGGCAATTTCTTTGATCGGATGTACCGTTCCCAGCACATTGGACACATGTTGCATCGCGACGATCTTGGTTTGGGGTGTGATCATCTCTTTCACTTTCCCCATCTCCAGTGTACCATCCGCTGCAAGCGGAAAATATTTCAGCGTCGCGCCAGTCGCCTTGGCTACTTGTTGCCAGGGAATCAGGTTGCTGTGATGCTCAGCCGGGGTCAAAATGATTTCATCCCCAGCTTGCAAGCGTGGTTTGGCGTAGCTTGCAGCTACCAAGTTGAGCGCCGTGGTGGTGCCACGCGTGAAAACTATTTCCTTCACGGAGCGAGCATTCACAAAGCGGCGCACTTTTTCGCGCGCCCCTTCATACGCGTCCGTCGCTTTGGAGCCAAGGGTGTGAACACCCCGATGCACATTGGAATTGTATCCGCGATAATACTCTTCCAACGCTTGAATCACTTGCAAGGGCTTTTGCGAGGTCGCGGCACTGTCCAAGTATACGAGCGGGTGCCCATTCACCTCTTGCCGCAATATCGGGAAATCCCGTTTCAGGCCGTTCATGATTGGAGCTTCCTTTCAATCAGGCGATGGATGCTGGCTTGCAGGCTTTCAGAAGGAATTTGGGAAACCACCGCATCCAGGAACCCGCGGATGATCAACTTTTCAGCTTCGCGGCGGCTGATTCCGCGGGACATCAAATAATAAAGTTGGGTCGGATCGATCCGCCCTACACTCGCAGCGTGCCCTGCAGTCACATCGTTCTCATCGATCAAGAGAATCGGGTTAGCGTCCCCCCGGGCATCTGGGCTCAACATCAATACCTTGCCTGACTGTTGGCCGTCAGACTTACTCGCCCCTTTTTCAATCTTGGTGATACTGTTCAAAATGCTGGTAGCCGAATCTTTCATCACCGAACGCGCATTGATGTCGCTGGCCGTGTGACGACCCCAATGATGAATGGACGAAGTAACGTTGGCTCTCATCTCATCCGTGCCCAACACGACGGTTTTCACATTTACCGTGCCACCTTCGCCCTTTAAGTGTGTGGTGTTATCAGAAATGACGCGACCTTCACTCAAGTCGGCTACAATCCATTCCAGTTGGCCGTCACGGCTAACAAGGGAACGACGGTAAATGACATCGACAGTCTCTTTGCCAAGGCTACTCACCGTCGCCACGCGCACACGTGCCCCGTCGCTGACGAACACTTCGATCGCACTATTGTTAAACGCCGCTTCATCACCGGGACGAGCGATGAAATTGGCTACAAAGTCGATGCGGCTGTTGGCTTCCGCCACAATGATGATATGAGGCATCATCGCCGCTTTCTCACCGGCGAGCCAGAACAACCCTTGAATCGGCACCTTCACTTCCACATTGCGCGGCACATAGAGGAAGACGCCACCGCTGTTTAAAGCCGCGTGAAGCGCCGACAGGCGATGTTCATCCCGTTTGATGCCGTCAGTCATGAAAAACTTCTTCACCAACGCTTCGTTTTCCCGCGCCGCACTAGCCAAATCAGTGAACAACACACCTTGTTCAGCCAAGTCATCGCCTAAGCGGCGGAAAATAACGCTTCCGTTTTTCTGAACCATGACATGGGCTTGCTCATTGTCAAAGATGAACTCCTGCACATCTTCGGGCAACTCAGTAAGCGAACCGATCGCCGCTTCTTCAGTGAATGGCGTAAAGTTGGTGAAATTCCAACGGTCGATATTGGTACGCTCCAGTTTTGGTAAAGGCAAATTGGGGATATCTTTCAAAGCTTCCAGGCGGGCATTGAGCATCCAAGCCGGTTCTTGCGTTTTGGCGGCAATTCCTTTCACAACGCTCTCATCAAAAAGCACGCAGGTTTCTACACTCATCTTATGCACCACCCCTTACGCCTTTTGACCGACGGTCTCGTCTTCAATGCCCAGTTCTTCTTTGACCCAATCGTAGCCTTCTGCTTCCAAACGCTCCGCCAATTCCGGTCCACCCGATTTCACGATGCGCCCTTGCATGAATACATGCACATAATCTGGCTTGATGTAGTTCAGCAAACGTTGGTAGTGGGTGATCATCAACACACCCAACTCATCGCTCAACATCGAGTTTACCCCTTTGGCTACCACTTTGAGCGCGTCGATATCCAAACCGGAGTCGATTTCGTCCATAATGGCAATGCGGGGTTGCAGCATCATCATTTGCAAAATTTCATTCCGTTTCTTTTCCCCACCGGAAAAACCTTCGTTCAGGTACCGGGTCGCGAACTTCTCATCCATTTCGAGCAGTTCCATCTTCTTATCCAGCTCACGGATGAATTTCATCAGGGAAATCTCATTACCTTCGCCGCGTTTAGCGTTGATCGAGCTACGCAAAAAGTCGGAGTTGGTCACCCCGCTCACTTCTGCCGGGTACTGCATCGCCAGAAACAGGCCTGCACGGGCGCGCTCATCCACTTCCATCTCCAGCAGGTTTTCTCCGTCCAAAGTTACTTCCCCTTGCGTCACCTCATAACGCGGATGGCCCATTAACGCAGATGCCAGCGTACTTTTACCGGTTCCGTTCGGACCCATGATAGCATGCACTTCGCCACCTTTGACCTCGAGGTTCACCCCTTTCAAAATCTCTTTCCCATCAACGGAAGCGTGCAAGTTCTTTATCGTCAGTTTTGGTGCTTTCGACATCTTCATTCCTCCATCGTTCATTCGTTATATATCTCCTGCCGGTTGGTGCGGGATTATTTTCTGGAGATATGATTTGCGGACCCATGGATGGTAAAATAAAGTGGAATAAAAACCATGGGTGTGTTATGCCAGAACCACCTTCTACCACCCACTGACTAAATTAGAGTGATTATCATGTGATTCTCATTTTATTTTACTTCACACATATCCCTATAGCAAGCGAAGTTTCACACGTTCCGCGGAAATCCTTGATATTAGGATATCTTCCCCTCTCGCGCTTCACTCTCCAGCCGAGGAATTTGTTATATTCGCAATCGTCCGTATCCGTTTGCTGTCCAAGAAAGGAGTTTTTTCATGAAACCAATCCGTTGCCTCGCATGCTATGAAAAACGGCCGGGCGGCCGATGCGATTTCTGTCCGTTGCACAAGAAAAACAAGTCGTCGTATCGCCACATCGGTGAAGGCTGGTACGTTCCTCTCCCGCAAACAAACTCCTTCGAAATACCTGCCCCAGGCACCGCCAAATCCACCTCCAGCAAAAAGGAAAAGCCATGAACCTGGGATAACCATGGCAATTGCGGGGAGGTTTTTTCGCGGTTCTTACGTATCGACACTAACACATTTGTCAAAAAAAAGAAAACCGCAGCTTTATGATGGCACTGCGGTTTGTGTATTTCGTTCTCTCCAGATGAGCCATGAAGTAGCCACCAGCAAAACGATCGTACAAGCAGCACTCCCTTCCGGGCCAAATGCACCGCCCGACAAAAAAAGCCCGCCTTGCGACCTGATTTGCAAAAACGACTGCATTTCCAACCCCGACACCTTAAATCCGTATACGGGCCCTTGGAAAAAATTCCACGTGAAGTGAAAGCCGATAGGCGCCCACAATCCGCCTGACACATCCCGATAGACGCTAAACAGCACGCCCACCAAAATGAGATTAAAGATGGGAAACCCGTGACTCCAAACCCCGGGGTTGAACCCGTGAAGCAGTGCGAAGACCAGCGCCGAAACACCCCATGCCACCCACTTGTTAAACCGATGACGAAGCAAGCCTTGTACATACCCACGGGACATCAATTCTTCCGATAATCCCACCAACAGGAACAAAATCAGCGTTTGCCATGCGCTCTGCAATACCGGAGGGGTAAATCTCACTTCAATGATCCGGGCTCCCCCAAACACAAAGATCATCAGCACTACTATGCTGATCAGCGCCATACCAAACCCGGCCCCTTCGGCAAATCGCACCCATCCATCTCGTTGCCGCAAGCCGAGCTCCCATCCCCGACGCCGTTCAAACAATCCATACATGGAGAAAACCGCCAGGATGAGAGCGACATCCTGTCCGGCGAGGCTAAAGTTCGCATTGCTGGTGTTCAGCATAAACGGCATAGAGAAAACAGTTGCCAAACCCATCAACAGCAACAACTTCCCTGTAAATTCCAATATTTTTACTATAACCGACTCCCTCACTCTCCTAATTTTAGGGAAAACAGGAATTTTCCCGTTGCATACGGAAATATATGATGAGACATTTACAAACCACAATTTAGACCGCTCGCATTTTACATTATATTACGAAAATAGATAAACCTTACTGAAAAAAATATCTAAGAATTGTTCAAATATCAGGCGAAATTAAGCTGATATTCACTTGCTTAAAACACATTTTTAAGGCAGAATATTCTATAGAAGGCGCGATTTGAACGCCTTTCATCTTTTTTATCATTTTATTCTGTCTTCATTCGTTTTTTTAATTTTTACCACTTGTTCGTCTGATGCAGAAGTGCACTTGTAGGAGGAATAGTTATGGAAAAAAACAATATGCTATTGTCGAGAGGCCATCTTTCCATTTTGAAATCTATTGCTTCACCGGTTGATTTTTTAAGCAAAAAAACCTCTTCAGCAGCGTTGAATGCCGACCCCTACAAGAAGTCTGAACGATCCTTTTTTTATGAAAACAAGGCACGTGAAAATAAACCTTCTTTTCGCGTCCCACTCGATCCAAAGGATCAAGACAGATACCGCAACAGCTTCCTAAAAAAACGCATGCTCCACATTTGGAAAAAACAGCGCCCCTTGGTACACGCCGCAGCGAAACTACCGGAAACGCTTGAAATCACCATTCTGAAAAGTGCTTACCGCGAGTTGGAACCCATCCTGATGTCTTGTTATAAAGAGGACTTTTCTTTTCCATTCATCCCCTTCTCCTTCTTTGGGTGGCTACAATACGTCAAATTGACTGCGCAAATTACTGAACGGCAACAAGAAGCTGCACTTTGGCAAGAATTGAGCCAGTTTTTCCAGCAGTGCCATCAGCATCAACTGTTGGATGACCTGTTTGTGGAAGTGAAAAACTGAACAAATGCATGGCACTTATTATTTTTTATGTTTATTCTTTTTTATTTTCTTTATGTAGAAAAACATGCAGCAGATTAGAGAAAACCGCCCAATCACATTGGAGCGGTTTTCCTTTACCCCATCTTCTCTCCTGGTCTTTCAGGCGTTAAATTTGATCTGCCACTGTATTCATATATTCTTCTTTGAAATATTCAATCACTTGTTCCATCATGACTTTTCTGGTCAAAATCCCCACAAACATCCCTTTTATATCAATGATGGGAATATATGATCGATTGATCAACACCTCAAAGGCGAATGAAAAAATCGAGTTGGCCAGAATGCCAGAATGGTTTTTGTTCATCGCTTCCTGCACTTTGTACTTGCTAAGTTGGCTGAAGTCAATTTCGTTTCCTTGGCTGATTTTAAACATGAAATCAAGTATTTCTGTTTTGCTGATCAGACCCTCTACTTGACCCACCTTATTGATCACAGGAACCGAATTCGTCCCCTTGCGTGTCAATACTAGAAGCGCCCTTTCCAGTGACCAATCCGGATCAACGACTACCACTTGCTCTTTCGGAATGATGAAAGGGGTAATCTTGCGTTCAAACAAATAGCCGGCTTGATCTCGTTTTAGCATGTGCTCAAACTCCCTTACTCTCGGTAATCAAACGCAAACTACCATAGAGTAGCTCAACACGGAACGCCCCGGGCTTCTCTTGTTAATTCATTCTCCCGGAAGCCCTTATTCCCCAATATGGCTAAACTTAAACCGATTTGGAGCCATTTTTGCGTATGCGCAATTCCTTTCCCATCGTACTCTGGACTTTCCCCCTTGTCAACAAGCATTTCTCTATTTTAAAAAAGTTAATAATCCTACCATAACATCAATTGACTTTCTCGAATTGTTGTTGTTTTTTTAAATTTTATAAACCTCCCCTGTTAATTGTAGAAGTGAAACAAAACTTTTTTCTTGATAACATATTTTCATCTAAATAAAAATGATCGATCCGGTTCCATACCGAAACCGGATCGATCCACTCATTTTCCTTTCAATTCATCAAGCGCCTCAAGCAGAACCGTCACCGCTTGGGACATCGCCATGCCGCCCCCAAACGCGGCACTCACTCCAGCTGCTTCCAACACTTCTTGTTCGCTCGCCCCATTGTCCACCGCACCTTTGGTGTGATAAACGATGCAGTATTCGTCATTGGAGAACACGCCCAGTGCTAAGGCGATGAGGTGTTTCTCCTTCAGGGACAAGGCGCCTTCACTGAAGCAAGCCCCAGTAAACTGATTATAAGCGTGCGCCACTTCAGGAAGATGCTTCGCCAACCGGCCAAGTCCTTCCTTGTATTCAAGTAGCGCTTGTTCAATTCCTCGCTCCACCATGCTCGCCACCTCCTGATCCAAGATGACCCTGATGAAACCGCAGGGTGTCCACCCTAGTTTCTCTCTTTCCGGAAAAAAATGCAAACAGGAGGCCACTGCTTGGAGCAAGAGAAAAAACCAAATCAATCTTCTATTCGCAACACAATCTTGCCTTTGTTCTTATTCTGTTCCATATAGCGGTGGGCTTCTTGCACTTCTGACAACGGATAGACGGTATCAATGACCGGCTTTAATTCTCCGCTGACCAACCGGGGAAGCGCGAACGAAGCGAAATCACGGTTAAGTGCTTCTTTATACGCCAATGAACGGGAGCGCAGAGTCGTGCCGGTAATTGTCAAGCGCTTGCGCAAAATTGCGCCGATGGAAGCTTGGTCCAGCTTGGTACCACCCAGCGCGCTGATGAAGACCAAGCGGCCATCCATCTTCAGCACACTCAGGTTTTGTTGCCAATAAGGGGCACCCACAAAATCCAATACCACGTCAACGCCCTGGCCATCGGTAGCTTCTAACACCTTGTCGGAAAAATTCCCTTCGCGGTAATTGAATGCATGTTTGGCTCCCAAACGTAAGCAGAAATCCCGCTTTTCCTCCGAACCGACAGTGACCAACGCTTCGGCCCCAGTCGCCCGCGCCAACTGGATCGCAGCTGTACCCACCCCGCTGGCGCCAGCGTGAATCAACACCTTTTCCCCTTTTTGCAGACGCCCGATCCAAAATAAGCACTGATATGCGGTTAAAAACACTTCGGGAATGGCGGCCGCTTCTTCAAAAGATAACGACTCCGGAATTGGGAGCGCCAGCACACCAGGCAATACGGCATATTCCGCATACCCCCCGCCCGATAGCAGTCCAAACACCCTGTCTCCTACCGCCCATCTGTCCTGGCATGCTTCCCCCACTTCCTCCACAATCCCGGCCAACTCCAACCCCAAGATGGGACTCGCCCCAGGAGGCGGCGGATATGCGCCTTCCCGTTGGGCGATATCGGCGCGGTTCACGGCGGTCGCTTTCACACGAACGAGTAATTCATCTTCTTTGCATATGGGTTTGGCGATTTCTTTAATCTCTAATTGCTCCGCCCCGCCCTTTTCTTTGATCACGACTGCTTTCATGGATTGAACCCCTCCTAATTGGCAAGTTAACCGAAATCAAGTGCAGAATTTCAATTTAATCTGTTATAATACCCTTTAGTACCATTATAAAGAAAGAAGAAAGGGAGTTAGAATGGATCAACAAAAAAAACACCTCATCGGCATTATACTTAAAATGGTCAAAGATATTTATCATAAGACAAGTCAGTTGGAAACCTTATTTCAATCAAACAGCATACATATCTTAGCTCGTGATTTTGACCCATTCAACGAGCTGTTGGAAACATTGAATCTGCCTGAGGACAAAAACACCCTTTTCCTAGAGCTGGTTCAGTTGTATTTGGAAAACCAAATGACATTGGAAGAACTATTGCTTGAATTTGAAAATCAAGTAAACTCCTTACAAAACGCCTAAAAAACGGACTCCGCCAATCTGGAGTCCGTTTTCATGTAGTTGCCAACAAAAGAAAAGCTTAAACCAATGCGGCTTTGATCGCTTTCACTTCGCTTTCAAACGCCTCATCCGACAAAACGGGAACTCCTTTCAATCCGTGTAGCTCTTCCGGCAATTGATGCCACGATTTGCAACCAAAATACGCGTCGCGAACTGGAATGACAAAGGGCTGTTCCAGTTTGTACACTCGCAACAGCAACACATGCAGCGGGTGTTTCTTCTTCCACTTTAACCGCTCCGTCGCAAACCGGTCATTCCAGATATGATAGGGGGACAAGCGCAGTAACACTTCTTCATCGCGCACTTCGATATCCTCATGCAATACGGCGAAATATTTGATGGTCACCATTTGTTGCCCATCCGTCCACTCCTTGCGGGTTTCTGCGATTCCTCCCTGATATTCGGGCTTCAACAGCTCTTCTTTTTGATGTTCATATGCCGGAAACAAATAAAACCGATCACTTTGGACGGTAAAATGGCGAGTCTCCTCGGCAATGCCCCCTTTGCGCAAGACCAGAATTTGCTTGCCTGAACCCAATGCTTCAACAGCTACCGCCCAATCTTTCAAACCGACCGTGGTCTCTGCGATGATCCCCGCCGCCATGTTCCGCCCCCTTTCTCATTCTCCATCGCGATATCGTACCGCTTCAATCAAACGGTTCATAGCCGCCTCGCCATTTCCTTCCCGATGTAACCGCTCTGCTTGCTCCACGCCGGCTTCATCGACGGAAGTAGCGTACGGAATCATGCTTTTCGCTTTTTCATATGCGCGATCCCAATCTCCCTCCATCGCATAGAACAAAGCCCACTGATGCAACGCATAACACAAGCCGGGGCCAACCAAAGCCTTTGCATCTCTGAGCTCCATCTCCCGAAAGGCTTGCTCCTCACGCGCGCAAAGCGCAGCGATACCCGACAGCGCTTCGTCTTTTCTGCCCGCTTGGTATTGGTAATAAGTCAAATACACTTCCAGATGAACCCTGCTCATCATATATCCCATCGATTCCGGGTATTCAGCCAACGCCGTGGCCATATGTTCAGCCGCCTGCGAGTAGCGTTCGTTTTCAGCATCGATTTCAGCCATCTCTACCAAACTCCGCACATAAGCGAAGTGATGGTTGGCATTCTCCTTCGGACCTTCCTGAGCAATCGATTCAAACAAGCGGTAAGCCACATTTACTGCCCCGACCCGCAGACAGGTGACCCCGATTAACAGGCGGTTGTTCGGATGTTCCGCATCCCTAAACGTTTCTTTCGGTAGCCGCTGGCCGACAAAATCGTATGCTTCTTGCAACAATCCATCTATTGATTGCACAATCTTTCCCCCCACTCTCTTTTATTTTTTAGCATGCCTGTCCACCCTAGGTGTTGTCAACTCCCGCCCGGTGCGCAAATATTTGCCGCCCCCAAATATAAGAATAAGAAAGAGTCTCCTACTGGTAGACGTGATTATTGAGTCACGTTATCATGGAATCGTTGTCGCAAGCAACCGCATTATCATTGGCACGAACCGACACAGAAAGGATTATCGCTCCATGTGGTTCATACTTGCACTGTTCAGTTCACTCACCTTCGGCTTGGCGGGTTTTATGATGAAAATCAGTTCCCACCATAAAGGATCCAACAATTATCTGCTGCTCGGCTTATATGTCAGCGGGGCGATGGGCTTTTTGTGGTGGATGTTGCATACGGAGGCAACGTTATTCACTTGGCCCGTGCTGTTATTCGGATTAGTGATCGGCATCGGTTCCGCCGCGGGCAATCTGTTGTTCATGAAAGCACTAGAAGTGGGACCCGCTAGTTTGACCGCTCCTTTGACGAACAGCAACATCTTGCTCACCGTCATTATGTCGATCTTGTTCTATCAGGAAACCATCTCTTGGACTGAGATGATCGGTGTGATTCTGCTGGTGGCTGCAATTTCTCTGTTGCCGATTGACCCCAACGAAAACTTACGAATCCGCAATATCTCATGGTATGGATTGGTGTTAACAGCAACGCTCCTCTTTTTCTTGCGCAATGGCGGTCTCAAAATCACGGAAGAGCTTCACCTGCCAGGCGCCACCATCTTATTCGTCAGCTATGTGGTGGGAATCGCTTGGTTTGGCATCAGCATCCTGCGCGACCGCCCCGAGCCACCACGAACCCGGGCAATCGGCTGGTGGTGGGGTCTTGGCGCAGGCGTGTTCTCGTTCGCTGGATTGCAAATCTATTCCATCGCTTTGTCAAAAGGGCCGGCAAGTATCATCGCTCCCATTTTCGCCACCAACAGTTTGGTTGTCGCACTGCTGTCGATCTTGATATACCGCGAGCGCTTATCATGGATGCAACGCCTTTGCTTGCTCTTGTTGTTTGCTGGGTTGATCTTGATTCGGATGTGAGGGGGAGTTTCTATGGACAAGCCACTGGCTCCTTCGTTCGCCCTGGTTGATCTAGAAGGGA
>NZ_CP103866.1:352500-432500 GCF_024927925.1 Laceyella sacchari | reverse complement strand
GTCCGCCATATCATCCAGTTGACCGAAAACCCGCCCACTTTACAAAAAGCCCTGCGGTTTGACACGCTCATCCAACTCGGACAAACCATCGCCTTGGAAGAATTGGACTGGGCATATCCCGCCGTCCAGCCCTCCGATCCGGCTACGATCCAGCTTGTGGATGACGCAAACGGCGAAACCCAAACCATCATACTGACTCATGCGCAACTTTTGTACAGTTTGGACGGCATGGCTTATCTGCATCCCCAGCAACAACAAGATGAGTTGTTGGTTCACTCCTCTTTCGCCGTGTTGCATGCCCGACTGACGGGATATCTATTGGCACTTGGCCATGGCGCCACAGTCACGATTGCGGATGGCAAGCCGATTATTGAGCAATTGCAACAACATAAACCAACGCTTCTCGTCACCGACTCTAGGACCATTACACAGATGAAACAACAGCTGTGGGAGCACATCCAAGGAGCACTTTGGCGCAAATTGGCGTTTAACCACGCCATGCGTCTAGCCACCAAATACCATCAGTACCGCCGCGCGGGTCGGGACACCCCTATTCCCAGCCGATGGCGCTTTGGTTACGCTTGGGCCCATTTGCTTTCATTCTCGTCTTTGCACAAGCAATTGGGTAGCCGCTTGCGTTTGGTCATCAGCGGCGATCAGCTGGCTCCCGCCTTACATGAATTTTTCGGCCACTTAGGAGTCCCGTTGGCATCTCTGTACGGCATCGCGGAAACCGGTTGTCCTATCGCTTGTCAATACAGCTACCAATCTGATCCAGATTCATATCAATTGTTGCCGCAAGTGGAAACGCGTATCTCTCCCGATGGCGAACTCCTGGTCAAACATCCGGGCATGAGCGCTGGTTGGTTGCACACAGGCGATCTCGCCGTAAAAGGTAGCGGAGGGCAACTGTACCTCAAAGGACGGAAGCCCACCTCGCAAGAGACAAAACCACTTGCCTTATCACAGTCAGCAAACAAATGAAAGGCACCCTGCTTCCTGTGCAGGGTGCCTTTCATTGCGTACGGTGGGATTGGCAATCAGGGCACAACCCATATATTTCCATACGATGCGATTCAACTTGGTATCCAGTCGATTCGGCAGCTCGTTCCTCCATTTGGAACAACGGCGGATGGTCAAAGTCGGTGATTTTGCCGCATTCCCGGCAGATCACATGATAATGATCCATCATATTGGCATCAAAGCGGCTGGAGGCATCGCCATAGGTTAATTCCCGCACCAGTCCGGCCTCTTTGAACACACGCAAATTATTGTACACAGTCGCTACACTCATATTGGGGAAATTACCTTCCAACGACTTGTATATCTCATCTGCGGTGGGATGATTCATCGTCGAATAAAGAAAGCTTAAAATAGCATACCGCTGGGGAGTCATCCGTACGCCAATGCCTTTCAACAGCTCCACAGCTTCAGCCAGGCGGTTGTTGCTCATTTGTATACACCTCGCTTCTCCGCCGTTTAGATAACGATTATTAATTAATAATAGATATAATTAGTCTACGGCTTGCAGGGCCGGTTTGTCAATGAAGCGATCCATGTGAGCTAAGGAATGTCTAATGAATAGGCCAGCGTCTCAAAACCATTTCTCATTCGCTTCACTTATGCATCGTCGTTCTTCGAGAAACGATTTTTCCACCGCTTCTTCCCCGCACAACATGATTTGCCAGAAACACCCTAGATAGCCATCTTGAATCTCTTCTTTATAATCAGCATGTTCTCCTTCTAACATCCCCTAATTTAAGTTGGGAAATTTTCTCCCTCTTTGGCAGTGATCTTGTCTACTTAAGGGACATATACATGTACCATGTTGCGCAAAGGAGGAGGAATCCATAATGAAACGTTGGATGCAAACCATCGGCGGTGTATTGTTAGCCATGGGAGTGGGAGGCTTGGTGATCCCTGACACCGGGGCATGGCATGACTTGTTCCACCCGACCCTCTCACACAATTTGATTCACTTGATCAGCGGGGGCGTATTTTTAGCTGTGAGCCAGCAAGAACAAGCGCGACGCTGGACCTCTCTGGGATTGGGCGGCCTGTATCTGTTGGCGGCCATCTGGGGGTTGTTCACAGACAATCTGTTAGGCGTACTTCCATCCGCTGCGGGGATGGATACCCTTCATCTCCTGATCGGAGCCGCATCATTGTACGCTGGGGGCATCATCGACGGCGCCTTCAAACGCTCTTCGGCAAAAGAGACTCAAGAACAGGTGCAATCACGGGACGAAAACCCGTAAAAAAGAAGCAGCCCGACATCTACCGGGCTGCTTCTTTTCACTCTTCAGTCGTTTTTATTTGGCCAGTTGCTTAATCATATCAATCACTTGCTTCATCGTTTCATCGGAATTACTTTTGGACATCTCGGCAATATACCGGTCACGGTTGTTAAAGACCTCTTGTACTTTTTGCAGGAATGTTTTGGTGGTGAGCTCTTCCTCCTGCAACACATCACAGTAACCCATTTTACGGAACGACTCCGCATTCAAAATCTGATCCCCACGGCTGGCAGCTCTGGAAAGTGGGATGAGCAACATGGGCTTTCTCAAGTACAAAAATTCAAAAATGGAATTAGAGCCTGCACGAGAAATTACCATATCCGCCATCGCCATCACATCGGCCAATTCCTCATTGACATATTCAAATTGCTTATATCCGGGGCGGATCAATGATTCATCCACTTGGCCTTTGCCGCACAGGTGCACGATTTGGAAATAACGCATCAGACTGTCGAGGTTTTGCCGTACCACTTGGTTGATCTTTTGCGATCCCAAGCTTCCTCCCATAATCAATAACACCGGCTTATCCGCTTGGAATCCGCAGAGGGTCAATCCCCGCTCCCGGCTCCCCCGTTTCAATTCATCCCGAATGATTGCGCCCACATAAACCGTTTTTTTCGGGTCCAACCCTTTGGCCGTCTCCGGAAAAGTCGTACAAATCCGGGTTGCAAACGGCATAGCAATCTTATTGGCCAACCCCGGTGTGATATCTGATTCGTGAATAATCACAGGTACTCGATTCAACCACGCAGCTAACACCACAGGTACGGAGACGAAACCACCTTTGGAAAAAAGGATGTTGGGCTTTTCCCGTTTGATGAGGCTATATGCTTGAAAAATTCCTTTAATCACGCGAAATGGGTCTTTAAAGTTATTCCAGTCAAAATAGCGGCGCAATTTCCCCGTAGAAATTCCGGCATAGGGAACGCGATCCAGCCGTGCCACCAATTGTTTCTCAATCCCATTTTCCGAACCGATATATTTGATCTCCCAACCATCTTGGGCAAACTTAGGAATCAATGCCAAGTTGACCGTCACATGGCCCGCCGTGCCCCCGCCCGTAAAAATGATTTTTTTCTTCATCCCGTTCCACCTCTTCTATCCACATTTCAAATAACACCATTCATTTTATCAGTTTTAAATGAATCTTTATCGAAAAGTATATGACAAGATGGAGAGCATTTTTCATCCCAAAGCGGGCGTCCGCGTTACTCCCCCCTGCGCCATGCTGAACAAGCAGATATCACGCCACAAAAAAAGCATGCAGGGACATAACACTCCCAGCATGCTTTTGGACTTGTTCGGCATGCTTGCCCGCCAACATAGCCAACGCTTCGTCCATTGTGTTCATTCAGTCACTCTTTCCTGCCCATTCCCCAACCCCAAAAACCGCGCCCGCACTTCCGGGGTTGGTATCATGCATGTTTCGCCTTTGCCAAACAGCCGATAACGGTTGGCCGCAAACCAGCGATAACCTAAGTCTCTGAGCGGACGAGGAATAAATAAGAGCAGTGAGAGCCACTTCCATCCCCCTGGCAACCGGCGGCAGATGCGCAACACTGCCGTTGACCCAGTATACCACTTGCCTCCTTCATATAAGACCATCGTATCAAGAGAAACGGGACCGAGCGGCGACTGACGAAACGCCTCTTCAGCAAAAGTTGACTGCAACGTAGCGAACCGGAACAACCCCTCCCGATCCTTTTTTATGATCCAGTTAATCCGGCCATTGCAAAAATTGCATTCCCCATCAAAAAAAACAATGGGATGTTCACCGAGATGCCTCTGCGCCATGACCAGATGCCCCCTTCCGTTAAAGCGATCCCCTCCATCTCCTCCTTATTTTCCCACAAAAGAGGGGGCGGCAAAGCTGAACTTTTGCTTTACAAACACACAAAAAAAGCCCTTTTCTATACATTGATGAAAAGGGCAAAACGGTCAGGGGCTTTTAAAAAACAAACCTTGATTATCACACTGGCCATATACGCTTCAAATCAAATCATTTAATCGCCCAACGCGTAAAGGGGTAATGGTACTCCTTCTCATTCAGCGCCCGCAAAATTCCTTTGATCGGGCAGAAGAAGGCCATCAGTGCGAACACGATTAAGAACGGAATGCCGATCAACAGCCACGACAAAAGGCTGGACAGCCAAATCAAACCGGCCATAATCACATGAAATACGAGCGCCTGCAATGAAATCCGCTTAACATCGCGATCGCTAGAAATGAGATATACAATGATTGGACACAACACTGGCGCAAACCAGGTGCTCGCATGGACCAATACCTTTAGCCATTTGCCATGCAAGATAAAACCCTCCTCATATTCGAGTGATCTTCACACCCATGATATACCCGCTCTCACAGAAATAAAACATTGTTACACAAAATTATGCTAATACACCTGATAACAACCTTTGATTTACAAAGAATTCATATTCACCAATCAAACAAACACAACAATGTTATGTTTTCAAAAAAATTTGTGCGCGTCGTTCTCTGCGCTTTCACACCATTCATCCACTCATCCCATAGTGTTTGCTGGATAAATGCGTGTTATTTACTGAAGCAATATCAATACAACAACGCCCGCTTCGTCTGGTTCTCCTTGACTACTGGCACAATTCTTAAGTACGACAGAATACATGCCTTATTTTGCATTTCTTTTTTTTCCGTTACTATTAGAAAGTACGCTGTCAACGATGTTGCCGAGATGTCTTAGTCGAAATAAACCTGCAATAAAGGAGGAAGGATATGCTTCGCAAGTTTTTCTCATATTACAAGCCCTATAAAGGCTTGTTCTTGCTCGATTTCACTTGCGCGGTGTTCGCCGGGCTGTTGGAATTGGGTTTTCCATTGGTGGTAAACCAGTTTATTGACCGCTTGTTACCGAGCAGAGATTGGCCTTTGATTTTATGGGCCAGCGCGGGCTTGCTCGCCCTGTACGGGCTTAGTGCGGGTTTGCAGTATGTTGTTACTTACTGGGGTCACATGCTGGGTATCAATATCGAAACAGATATGCGCCGTAAATTATTCGATCATATTCAAAAGCTGTCATTTCGCTTTTTTGACAACAATAAAACGGGTCATCTGCTGTCCCGTCTCACCAACGACTTGATGGAAATCGGAGAAATGGCACACCATGGGCCGGAAGATGTATTCATCGCCATCATGACCTTGATGGGGGCCTTCCTTTTTATGGCTATGATTCACTTGAAGCTGGCGGTACTCACTTTTCTCGTGATTCCTGTCTTATTGTGGTTGACCATTATGTTTAATCGCAAGATGACGAAGGCTGTCTATCAATTGTATTCCGATATTGCCGATTTTAATGCAACGGTGGAAGACAATGTGAGCGGCATGCGGGTAGTACAGGCATTTGCCAATGAAGATCATGAGCGATCTCGTTTCTCTGTAAATAATCTGCGATTTCGCTTATCAAAATTGCTGTCATATAAAATCATGGCGATGAACTTATCAATCAGTTACATGCTCATGCGTTTGGTCACACTGTTCATCTTGATTTGCGGCACTTGGTTTGTAATTCGCAACGAATTGACCTACGGGGAATTTGTCGGATTTGTGCTTCTGTCCAATATCTTGTTCCGGCCAATTGAAAAAATTAACGCTGTTATTGAAAGTTATCCCAAAGGGATTGCTGGATTTAAACGTTATATCGAATTGTTGGAAACCGAACCTGACATTGCGGACGCACCCGATGCCGTGGAAGTAACACAACTGCGGGGCGACATCCGCTATGAAAATGTAACTTTCAGCTATGAAGCAGACAAACCTGTGCTCAAATCGATCAACTTGACCATTCGAGCGGGGGAAACGGTGGCTTTTGTCGGTGCCTCCGGAGCGGGGAAAACAACGCTGTGTAGTTTGCTACCGCGATTTTATGAAGTAGATCAAGGACGGATTACCATCGACGGTATGGACATTCGGCAGATCAAGCTAGCCTCATTGCGGCGCCAGATTGGCATTGTGCAACAAGACGTCTTTTTATTTGCCGGCACCATTCGGGAAAACATTCTTTATGGCCAACTGCATGCCTCGGAGGAGGAAGTGTGGGAGGCGGCCCGGCGCGCGCAATTGGATGAGTGGATTCGGTCATTGCCCGAAGGGATGGACACCGTAATTGGTGAGCGTGGGGTCAAACTCTCGGGCGGGCAGAAGCAACGCTTGTCGATCGCCAGAATCTTTCTCAAAAATCCGCCAATCTTGATCTTGGATGAAGCAACTTCAGCACTGGACACCGAGACAGAAGCAGCCATTCAAAAATCGCTATCCGAATTGTCGACTGGCCGCACCACCTTGGTAATTGCCCATCGCCTCGCCACCATCAAGCACGCCGACCGCATCGTTGTAATGACCCCGGACGGCATTGCCGAAGAAGGACGGTTTGACGAATTGATGGCTCGGCAAGGCCACTATCATCGTTTGCACCAAGCCCAATTTGAATGGGTGTAAGGAACACGGCCAAAGCGATGTACACATGATTGGTTTTACTGCTAGCTTTCTATTGCGAGCAATGAATAAAAAAGCTGACAAGATTTCTTGTCAGCTTGAGAATGTTGACAAACCCTGCGAATCAACTTTGTTGATCGCAGGGTTTTTGTATATAAAAGGGATATAAACAATTAATGGATGAATATCAACCCATATAAACTTAAAACCACCTCCCTTACCTGCTCTCGAAAGCAGCATAGCCAACTTTTTTATGTTTTGAGCCACAGCAGTTAGGAGGCATTGCTCTTGAATTTTTGCAAGCCCCCTGTAGCGTGCGTATCGAAGACCATGAAGTTCCTTCGCGTCAGCGAAGCTACGTTCAATCGTTTCTTTTCGACGCTTATATAAAGTTTTTCCACGTGGGCTCAAGCGATTTTGTCTAACCCACTCTTTTGCATCTTCCCATACATGACGTGTTAGGATTTTTGTGTGGTTCTTTGACTTTGTGCAATTCTTAAGAAAAGGACATTGCTTACAAATCTCGGGATTGGATTTGTACTGTCTGTATCCTTCACGGTTGGTCGTTCGATATGTAAGTTGATGCTTTGCTGGACAAAGATATACATCTTGCTCAGGAATATACTTAAATCTCCATTTCGGAAAGAGGTCTTTATCTGGTCGAAAACTCCGATGTGCAATAACCGTAAAGATTCCTTGTCCTCTCAATTCACGACAAATAGGCATAGTTAAATAACCAGAATCCAGAGCAACAGCTTTCACCGAAAAGCCGAAGCGGCTTTTCTGACGATTTAACCTTTCTAAATAAGGAACTGAATCATGGACATTTCCTGGTGTAACAAATACATCTGTAATGAAGTTATGTAAACCATCGACAGTACGATGATCGAGATAGAAAAAGCCTTCGGGTTTTCCATCTCGAACCATATAACCACTATCTGGATCGGTCGTACTTACACGAATTTCTTTCGTTTCAACCTTTATGGGCTTTTTTTTTAAAGGCTTCTTTCCGTGCTCTTCTCGATCTTGCTCAATTGCTTGTTCTAAATCATCCATATATCCTTTGGGAGTAACTTTAACTAATTGTTTTTTGAACTTTCCTTTATTGGCATTGGCTTTAAGAAAAGTGGAGTCACTAAAAAGCTCTTTTCCTTGAATAAATCCATGTTGGATCGCCTGAATGACAATTTCATCAAATATTTCCTGATAAATAGTGGAGCTTTGGAACCGTCTTCGACGGTTTTGACTGAAAGTAGATGCATGTGGGACTGGGTCGGTTAGAGATAACCCTACAAACCAACGGTAAGCGATGTTAACTTTAATCTCCTCAATGAGTCGGCGTTCGGAACGAATGCCGAACAAATATCCAATGAGTAGCATTTTAAATAACATAATTGGGTCAAGACATGGACGCCCATTATCTTGGCAGTATAATTCTTTACATTTCTCAGCAATGAAGGAGAAGTCGATCGTTTCATTAATTTTCCGTAACAAGTGATCTCGTGGAACTAATTCTTCTATGTTAACTAGTTCTGGTTGATGTTCTTTACTCGGGTTTGTTCTAAACATAGAAAAAACTCCTTATAGAGTGTTTTTTATTGATTCGACAAAAAAGGCTGCTGACCCTGCCTTTCAAGGCAGTTTGTCAGCAGCCTCAAGCTGACAAGATTTCTTGTCAGCTTTTTGTCCTATTTCTTCACTGGTTCCACCTGTTTGCCATACCAACAATACGGATGCAGATCACACTGGTGGCATTTGGGGCTCCTAGCGCTACAGATGCGGCGGCCATGCCAGATGATGCGATGGTGGGTATCACTCCACTCGGCGCGGGGGACGCGTTTCATCAGCTGGCGCTCCGTCTCGAGCACATTTTCGCTGTCGGCGAGGGCTAGGCGGTTGGCGACACGCTGAACATGGGTATCGACAGCCAAGGCTGGTATACCAAAAGCGTTGCTCAGAACGACATTGGCCGTTTTGCGTCCAACGCCGGGAAGCGCCTCTAGCTTCTCCCGGTCTTGCGGCACTTCTCCTCCGTATTTCTCCACCAAAATCTCACAGGTTTTCAAGATGTTTTTACTTTTGTTACGAAACAAACCCAAGCCCCGGATATGCTCCGCCAACTCCGCTTCGGTTAAGGTGAGAAACGAATCAGGGGTGGGGAATTTGGCGAAAAGTCCCGCCGTCACTTTGTTCACTTGCCGGTCGGTGGATTGTGCCGACAAGATTGTGGCGATCAATAATTCAAACGGATTGCGGTATTCCAACTCACAGTGGGCATCCGGGTACATCTGCGCCAGAATGTCCAATATCTTTCTGGTCGGAACCCGTTTTGGTTTTGGCTTCATGCGCTCTCCCTCCTCTCCCTGGTCATCTGTCACAATCAAGCCTTATCCATTATAGCATGGGCTCAGTAGCCTCTCTCAGCGTTGATTTCATTCTCCAACCGTTGCGCACCCTGCAAGTAGGCGTCCAAATTGCGACGGAATCCCTCCAGTGCTCGGGTCATGTAGCGAGGTGAACGACCGGAAAGATGGGGGGTGAGAATCACATTGTCCAGCTCCCAGAAAGGATGTGATGCCGGTAACGGCTCTTGCTGGAACACATCCAATACAGCCTGGGCAATGGTTCGCTCCCGCAACGCGTCGAGTAGTGCCATCTCATCCACCACGGCTCCGCGGGCGAGATTGATGAGGGTGGCCGACGGCTTCATCTTGCTCAATTCCTCACGACCGATCAACCCGACGGTCTCCGGGGTCTGGGGCACAGTCAACACGATAAAATCGGCAAGCCCCAGCACCAAGTGCAGTTGGCTTATGCTCACCATGCGATCAAAGTACGGCGTTTCCCGACCGTCTGTATTGACTCCGATCGTTGTCATGGCAAACGCTTGCGCTTTCTGAGCGATGGCTTGCCCAATCGCTCCCGCCCCCAACACAAGCAACGTTTGCCCCGCCAACTCTCCCACGCGAATGGTGCGATCCCACCGCTTCTCCCGTTGCAAGTCCCGCATCTGATCCGTTCGCCGAGTAATCTGCAACATAACGGCCAGTGCGTATTCAGACATAGGGATAGCATGAATGCCCCTGGCGTTGGTCACTCGAATCCCACGCGCGCTGATCGCTTGAAACGGCATCTTCTCCAGACCAGCGCTAATCACGTGAATCCAGCGCAATTGGCGGCATTGGGCAATCCGTTCTTCATCAAGGTCTTCCCCGTAAGTAATCATCACTTCCGCATCAGGCAAAGCCATTGCTGCTTGTTCGATATGATCGAAGAAAGAGAAGCGGACATGCGGATATTCCGTGGTCAATGCTTGCTGATGCTTACTACTGATTTTGGCCGTTGACACGACCCTGACCGCAGTGCTCTGTTTCCCCATCCGGCGCTCATCCATGTCGGTCTTCCCTCCCAATCTGCCGCTTCACTGCTTCAATAATCAATTCTTCGCTGAATTCATCAAATGCACTGCGGTGAAACGTACCATAGCTGTTCACGATCTGAAAACCGCACAGTGTCAACAAGTGAAAGCATTCCGTCGGATACAAGTAGCGTAAGTCAAATTGGGCGCGAACCCGTTCCAGTTGCCGCCCCTCCTTGTCATAACGATCCATGTAACGGATGACACGGGCAGTTTGACGGTAATGATCAAATTCAGTGTAATCGTTCACTTCGATCAACTCTTGTGTTCCAGGGACGGGAAAAGCGCCACAATACGACAGTTTGCTGTCCTTTTCAATCAAGTCCCACAGTTTGGGTACAAAAATATTAAAAGCAAAAAGGCCATCATCGGCAAGATAACGCCGAACACGCTTCAACGTCTCCACTTGGTCATTAACAGTTAACAAGTGCAAAAAGGAACGATAAGGAATAATAATCAGCGGAAACTGCCCTGTCAACTCCATGCGAGTCATATCCGCTTCGATCCACTCAATCTTATCAGCAAGCTCCATCTGTTCCGCTTTCTGCCGGGCACGGTTGAGCATGGCTGGCGAATTGTCTACACCGACAACAGGAATTCCTGCCCGGGCAATCGCCAAACTGATCCTCCCCGTCCCGCACCCCAATTCCAATACCGGTCCGCCACTTGCTTTTGCTAAATCCACATAGTAAGTTACATCCCGATCTAATCCCGTTGAGGTCCAATCATAATAATCAGGCAAATCATATGCGTAATGCTCCATCCCACTCACCTTTCTATCGTGATGAAATCAGAAGCGGTTTTCCCAATCTAGGAAAACCGCCGGCAACAAGAATCGATTACTTCAACTGTTCACGAACAAAATTCAACACTTCTTCCACATGGCCGGCCACTTTCACCTTGTAATCCACTTTGGCCAGCTTGCCTTCGCGATCGATGACAAACGTGGACCGCACAATACCAATGGATTTTTTACCGAACATGTTCTTCTCTTTCAACACGTCATACGCTGTGCATACCGTCCCATCCGGATCGCTTAGCAACAAAAACGGCAAGTCGTGTTTTTTGATGAACTTCTCATGAGATGCGATCGAATCGCGGCTAATGCCCAACACAACGGTGTCCAACTCCGCAAAAGCGGCGTGTTTATCACGAAATTCGCAAGCCTCCATGGTGCAGCCGGGGGTGTTGTCTTTGGGATAAAAGAAAAGCACGACATTTTGGCCCCGAAACTCAGATAAAGATACTTTTCGGCCATTGGTTGCATCCAATGTAAATTCAATCGCCGGATCTCCTACCTTTAACATCTTGACACCTCCACCATCCATTATGATTGACCCCATTCTACCATGTTACGCGCTGGAAAACCAAAATCGGCGCCACATCCATTCGTTTTTGGAAAACATGTTGAAAAAAGCGGGTTTCGCTGGTTTATCCGGCTCCGGCACCAACATAAAAAAACGGGGAAACTCCAGTCACTCGGAGATTCCCCGTTTTTATCTTTAAATCCGTATAAGGCAATGCTTATCAAAGAAAATACTTGATTATCCCTTGTACACTTTGGAGCGAGAAGACCGCTTTAATCCCCCAAACCGGCACAACTAACAGCATGATCAGGATTTCGGCAATCACTTTCATCTCGCTCAACCCTTTCATTCATATTAAAATGATGTATCTTCATCATAGAAGGGTTAAGTGAGATTATCATAAAAATCAGATTAAAAATAGATTAGAAACAAAAAGCGATTACGAAAAAATGTAAAGCTATAAAGTTCAACGCTACACTTGTAGACAAGGACCTTCGCGCTTACACCCCTGGTTGTACAGGCAAACGAACAATTACCTTGGTGCCCAATCCCAACCGGCTTTGGACTTCCATCTTTCCTTGTGCCCTCTCCACAATCTTTTGCGCGATGGACAATCCCAACCCACTGCCGGTTTGTGAAATGTGCCTTTTCGCTCGGTAAAAGCGGTCAAACACCCGGGGCAACTCGTCTGCCGCGATTCCCTGTCCTGTGTCCTGCACAATAAGTTCGATCCATTGCCCTTCTTTGGTGCAGGAGACGGTGATTAAGCCGCCATCTCCGGTGTACTTTCCGGCGTTATCAAGCAAGATATCTAACAATTCTTCCATGTCGGCACGCCAGCCGATCACATCCAGCGGCTGCTCAGGCTCCTCATACGCGATTGTCAAGGTGCGGTGTACATGCCGCCACCGCTTCACCCGCTCAGAGACGACGGTAGTAAGCGCAAATGCTTCCATCTCGCTTGCCGGCTCATCCACTTCAAACCGGGCCAACCGAAGCAAGCGCTCAGTGAGCTTTTCCACCCGATCCAGTTCCTCATCCATTGTCGCCAGCGCTTCTTCGGCCACTTCCCGCCGGCTGAGCCCCCACCGCCGCAACAAGCCTACATATCCGCGGATGACGGCAATCGGGGTTCGCAACTCATGCGATACATCGCTGACAAAGGCATTTTGCTTCTGCATGCTGGTGTAGATGCGATCCAACAGCGAGTTAAATACCTTGGACAGCAACGCAATCTCATCCCCTGTAGCTGGTATTTCCAAGCGGTGGCCCGGTTGCCCCGGATCTAGCGTCTGCACGGACTGGATGATCTTTGACACAGGACGAAACGCTAGTGCGACCGTCAGATACCCACCGACCAAGACAAACAAGAGCAAAGCCACGGATGCTGTGATCAATACGCCCAAGGCCATGTGCAAATATTGGGTGGCAAAGGAAAAATCGGTATACAGCTCGATGCGTCCCCGATCCCGCTCAATCGGCGTGGTCAGAATAAGGACACTTTTTGAACCCACCTGCACCAATCTCCGCCGGGGAGCAGCTTGTCCCTCCCGCAAAAACACTTCAGAAGGAATCCCCTTATCCACAACGCCAGCGGCTTTACCGGCGAAAATGATCCTGACTGCCTGACCGTGTTCGATCAGTGACGGCAACCAAACCGAATAGGGTAATTCCGATAGTTCTTTCTGTTCGTGAACCTGCTTGATCGAAGCCAGTTTGCTCTTAAGAACGGTTTCTTCGGTGTGAACCAGCCAATTTTTCAGAGCAAAGTACACGAAAATGTGAAACAAAACGAGAATGCCGATTAAGCCCACTGTCAACAGCAACGACAAACGCCAACGAATGGGCATTTTAATGTTCGCGAATAACATAGCCAACCCCTCTGACCGTCTCGATGATGTTTTGGCATCCCATTTGCTCCAATTTCACGCGCAAATAGCGGATGTAAACATCCACCACGTTGGTATCGCCCGTATATGAATACCCCCACACTTTGTCAAGAATCATTTCCCGGGTCAACACATGGTTTTTGTTTTGCATCAAGTAGGCGAGTAGATCAAACTCGCGCGTCGTTAATTTTAACTCTTTTCCCGCCACCGTCACCGTCCGTTCTTCCAACAGAACAACCAACGGATCGAGTGTGAGCTTGGTCAGCGGTTGACTCCATTGCGATTGCCGCCGTTCAATCGCTCGCATGCGCGCCAATAGCTCTTCAATGGCAAACGGTTTGGTCAGATAATCATCCGCGCCAGCATCCAAACCGCTCACCCGGTCAGGCACCGCATCGCGCGCCGTCAGTATGATGATGGGCACCTGGCTTTGCCCGCGGATGCGGCGGCAAATCTCCATGCCGCTTAAATCAGGCAACATCACATCCAATATCAACATGTCCCATTGGTCCGTTTCCCACAACTCCAACGCCTTCCTGCCCGTTGGCGCGACCATTACCCGATATCCCTCGTATTCCAGCTCCAATTGGAGAAAACGGGCGATGTTCCCCTCGTCTTCCACCAACAACACGTTTCTACTCATGCCATCCTCCTACTGCCATGCCTTCTCCGTTTCATTATACTCCGATTCTGGACGTTTCCGAGTAAGCGTTGATTCTTGCGATGATAAGAGACATCCCCCCATACACCTTTTCCCGGCTTAGTTTCAATCATGGTTACGGGGGCCTGGCCCGATAGGTCCGGGAGGCAAGGGTGGTGGTGTGCCAGGCTCCGTTGGGGGCTGGGTCGGTTGCGGTACCTCTTCCTGCTCTTCCTCCCCGGCGGCCTTATTGACCAGATTAAAAGTGGTACCGACATTGAGCGAAGCGGCATCATACACCGCATTAATTTTGATCGCGCGGATATAGATGTTAATCATTAACCACCACCGCTCCCGTCAAAGAAATCAGGATCGAGATAGACGTTCTTTTCCAAATCGATGTTACGCGGGAAGTCACCTACAGGTGATGATCCCCCAAGTGATTTGGTTAACGCTTCTTGCCCAATGTTGATGGTGCTTCCGAAATTGATCGTCGCCGCGCTGGAAACGCTGTTGATCTTCACATTAAAAATGTTGTTGATGGTGCCCAAGTGCGTTTCCCCCCTTTACACCGGTCTCATGTTAGGATGTCTCCTTGATTCTCAGTTTGGAAGTTCCTCGCTTGCCGGGAAGTTTGTTAAAGCGGATTTCCAAAACCCCCCTGCGGTAGCGTGCACTGGTGTAGTTTTTGGACACGGGGGCTCCCAAGGGAATGCATTTTTGAAATTCACCTCGGCTCCGTTCCGCCAGTGTCATCCGATATCCGTTGTAAGGGACTGAGAAGCGTCCGGACAGCCATAAGGTGTCGTTCTCCACCTTCATTTCCAATGACTGAATATTATCCATCCCCGGCAAATCAACAACGACAATTACCTCATTTTTCCCATGATACACATCCGCTGCCGGTCCCTTGCGTTCCGCCGCCGAAAGGATATCTTCAAAGAAGTCATCCCCCAAAAATTGGCGCACCAATTGGTTCCATCCTTTAGTGGAAAGTTGGTTTAGCATCGCAAGTTCCCCCTTTGCTCCCGCCTGGCTTTTGCGTCCGCAGTTGCCCATATTTTATGCATTGCGTCCCCCACTTGTCACAAAAGGTTGCATGAACCGGTGTACAGCCCCCATATACTTTAACAAGAAGACAGAGGAGGGACCCCGGTTGCATGGATACGACCCCGACCACATCCTGCGCATGCTTTGGGAACGGATCTACTCGCTGGAAAATAGATTACAAATGTTGGTAAAGGAAAATGAAGCGTTACAACAGCAAGTAAAACAGCTAAAGCCCCTTCACATCGATAAAATCGAATACAAAATCCATGAATTGCATGTGGAAACATTGAGCGGTACCTTGAATATCGGCCTGACCGCAACAGGCGAAGAAAATGGTGTCGGTGAAATCATCGAACAGGTCGTCAAACAGCAGGGAAACACCCACATCGGCGGTGACAATGATGACGCAGAGGATGTAGCCCCGCCTGGGGATTGATTTGCTCCTCCCTATTCCCTATGCTAAAAGCATGGATTTGTGAAGGAGGAACCACCATGCGCGACATCATCGCAGTAGCCATTGGCGGCTTTATCGGAACCACTTTGCGTTTCACCGCGTCCAAATGGATTCCCGCAGCTCATTTCCCATGGGGCACATTGGCTGTGAATCTGATCGGATCGTTTTGTCTCGCTTTAATCACCTATGCACGGGGCTTTCCCCTCCATCCTCGGATTCGGCTTGGATTGGCGACCGGACTGATCGGCTCATTCACCACGTTTTCCACCTTTTGTGCGGAATGGTTGAGCCTCCCCTCCCCGGCAGCTTTCGGATATGGCAGTCTCTCTCTCATCGGCGGACTTGGATGCGCGTGGTTGGGGGCGCAGATCGGAAAGGGACGAAATGCATGATGACCGCAATATGCATCGGATTCGGTGGCAGTATGGGCGCCGTCGCCCGCCATCTTATCGGAAAGTGGATCAAAGCCCACTGTTCGCGATGCTCTTTCCCCTGGGCCACGTTTTTGATCAATGTGAGCGGCTGTTTCGCGCTCGGACTCGCCCTCGGCTCTGCCAGCGCTGAATCACTCGCCTCAGCCTTGGCGCACAGCCATCCATTCACCACTGGTTTTCTCGGCGGATTTACCACTTTTTCCACATTCACTGTGGAATGGTTGGAGTTATGGCAAACAAAAAACCGATTGGCCGCCATACTGTATCTCTTGTTCAGCAGCGCAATCGGTCTGTTGGCTTGTTGGACAGGCTATATCATCTTGTGATGCCTTAATTCCCGGCACCCCGGTAGTGCTTGATACCGCGGTTCCAGCAAAAGATGCCAAAAGCCAAATAGATGGCTCCCATCACCGGGGTAAGCATAGCGTACATTCTCCATTCACCGTGATCCAGCAGATAGCTGGCCGGATAGAAGCCGACAAAGGCAAACGGCAAAATCCAAGTCAAAGTGAACTGAATTATTTTATGATAAATATTGGTCGGATAGCGACCGTAGTTGCTGATATTAAACATAATCGGTTGAATATCCGATTTAGAATCGGTGTACAGGCTGATGCTGGTCAGCGCAATGAAAATGCCTGCGTAGATCAGCACACCCCCCAGTGTGAATACAACGAACAACAGCGGATCATACCAAGTCCAGTCCAGATCCAGATGCCACCCGGCCACGCCCATCACGATGCCTCCCGTCAGCACCCCGATCAGGGATTCGGGAGACATCGTCTCCATGATGACCTGCACTAAGCTGTGCACCGGCCTCGTCAATACCCGATCCAATTCTCCTTTGATGATATAACGATCATTAAAACTCCACAGATTTAAAAAGGAAGAAAAGATCGCCCATGGGATTAGGAAATACCCATAGATGAAAATCACTTCAGCTTGGCTCCACCCCTTCAAACTTGGGGTATGTTGGAACACGACCAGGATGAAAACCAGATTAAGCCCTTGTTGAAAAAAATTGCTAATGAATTGAACCAAAAAATCGCCCCGATAAGACATGCGGGTCTTCATATATTGTTTGAAATACTCGACTAACAATCGAAGATGAAACATATTAGCCCCCCTGCACAATCAAGGTTTTGCGCGCTCTCAGCCAAATGAGTTGCACGGGGATTGCCAACAGGACGCACCAAGCCGCCTGCACCGAGAGCGCATGCCAAAACGCATCCCCCGAGAGGCCTTTAACCAGCACCATGCTGGGCAGATAGCTGATCGCTTGGAAAGGCAGGTAACTGAGCACCGCCTGCGCCCATCCCGGGAAGAAGGCGATCGGGATCGTCAATCCGGACAACAGATCCACAATCATGCGTTTGGCCCAAATCATCCCTTCATTGTTTAAAATAAAAAAGGCCAACACCCCTGTCAGCAAGTTCACTTCCACATTGATGATAAATCCGAGGAACAAGCTACAGGCAAATCTCAACCAATCCCACGATAATCCGGGAAGATCCAACGTAAACACAAGCGACACCACCAACATGCCTGGTACGCTGAACAGCAGCAGACGAAATACGCCTTCACCCAATCCTTGAAACGCTTTAACAATCAAATAGTGGTATGGGCGGATCAATTGGATCGCCACCGTACCGTCCCGGATTTCTTGTGCAATCTCCCGATCCAAGTTGTTAAAATAAAAAGCCCGCGCCATCCAAGAGACAGCGATGTAGGTAGCCATTTGCACCGCAGTCAGGCCCTGCAACGATGGCTTATCCCCATAAATCGACATCCACAGGAAATAATAGACGCCGATATTGATGCTGTAAATGACAATCCCGCTGTAATAGTTCACGCGGTAAGCCAACATCATCAGAAACCGGATGCGGATGACTTCCAAATACATTTTAAGCAAGCGTCATCCCCTCCTGGTAAATCTTACGCACAATCTCTTCCGTCGACACTTCTTCAATCTGCATCTCGACAATATGCACATGCTGAACAATTTGCGCCAACACGTCGGAGACTGCCAAATCAGGTTGTTCCACATGCAAAACGACTTGCCGTTCTCCTTTTCGCTCCCAGCGAATCGGCATGCCTGCCGTTCTCGCTTCCAGCTCGCTCATGTCCACTTCCTGCGCCAACTCGAAGTGAACTTTTTTCCCTTTGGCCCAATTGCGGCGCAGCTCTTGCAAACCGCCGTCATAAATTACTTTGCCCTGATCTAACATCACCACGCGGGAACAAAGAGCTTCGATGTCGGAGATGTCATGTGTCGTCAACAGCACAGTCGTACCAAATTCACGGTTGATCTCCCGCAAAAACCGACGGATGTTCTCTTTCACCAGCACATCCAACCCAATCGTCGGCTCGTCCAAAAACAACAACTTAGGTTGGTGGATCAGCGACGCAACCAATTCGCACCGCATCCGTTGCCCAAGACTTAATTTACGCACCGGTTGATCCAAAAGCCCACCGATGTCCAACACCTCGATCATCCGATCCAGCCGTTTTTTATAGTCGGTGTCAGGCACTTGGTACACTTGTTTCAACAGCCGAAAAGATTCTTGCACAGCGATGTCCCACCACAACTGGCTCCGTTGCCCGAAAACCACGCCGATCGTCTTGACAAATTTCTCCCGCTCCCGGTGCGGATCAAAACCATTCACTTTCAATTCACCGGCTGTCGGTTGCAAAATACCAGTCAACATCTTGATCGTTGTCGACTTACCGGCTCCGTTTTCACCGATGTAGGCCACCATCTCGCCTTGTTCAATCGTCAAATCAATGGCATCTACCGCGCGAATGGTGCGATATTGCCTGTTCAGCAGATCACGAAACGCCCCCTTGAGCCCCGGGCGGCTTTGATACACCTTAAATTCTTTTGTCAGGCCACGCGCCTCAATCGAACGCATTCTCCCTCTCCTTTCACAATCACTGCCATGAAACAGAAGGCTTTGGGATAACCTTCTGTTGTTTTCATAGATACTAACGAAAAAAGGCATTCCCAACATGGAATACCCCACTACTGTCTATTTCAAAAGCATTTTTCCCATTGCCTTCTATAGCATACCAAAAAAAAGGTTCTTTGCGAAGACATTATAAGCAACTTACTTTAATAAAGTTTCATTAAG
Source organism: Laceyella sacchari (assembly GCF_024927925.1). NCBI lineage: Bacteria > Bacillati > Bacillota > Bacilli > Caryophanales > Thermoactinomycetaceae > Laceyella > Laceyella sacchari. The sequence goes on along the minus strand of NZ_CP103866.1, from coordinate 413,410 downwards.
CCGCTCTCTCAGCTATCGGCTATTGTACCGACTGATGTACAAAAGCCAACTTCCGGCGTGAGAAGTTGGCTTTTTTCCTTTACAGATGCTGATCAATCAGTTGTTTGATTTTCGCTTGCAATTGGGTAGTGGTATGCTCCACTTCCTTTTGCGTCACTGTGAACCGAATGATCCGCTCATCCAAATTCAACGCCTCTTCCATTGAACTCATCAGGTCGACAGCTTTGCGATCCAATGACAGAATCACGTCCACTTCACTCATATGCGGATAGAAGACAAGGATGATTTCATCCAACTCCGCTTGATAGGGCCCCAACGGCGCAAGGCGGTATTCTTGGACAAACGGGTGGCGAGAATAAAACTTATCAAAGGCGAAGGTGACACTGCTCAAACGAAAGCCCACCTCTTCTACCGCGTGCAACACGGTATCGACCAGCGGGTGGGGCAAAATCTCAATTCCGTCCGTATCACTTGGATCCACTGCCATTTTAATGTCCAAACCCGTTTTCACATAAATGGGAGAACCTCCCGTCGATACCGGTGCATCATACGGTAGCTGGAATTGAAACGGCAACACTTGCGTTTCCCGCACACCGATCTCAAAAGCATCCGTCAGACGGAATTCATCGATGACGTATTCATGCTCAGACCCTTCGTGTTGGTACTGCATGACCAAATACAGATAGATATCCTCAATCAGTTGCGGGGCTTGTCCTCCTTGCACGAATACCTCCCCGCGAATGATATCCCCCTGGCGATATGTGGCTTTTTCCAAGCGGGTATCCACTTTGGCGGAGCCTACCCCGATGCTTGCTAATGCTTTACCAAAAAACGACATATGCTCAAGCTCCCTCTCTTCTAAGTGAATTTATTTTTGCCATGCATCCTGCGCCTTTAGGCCATGGTATTGCCCGGCTTGCGGTTTAACATCTCCTGAATCTTCAACATGGGATCATCGGCAACTTGCTGACCATTGATAAACAAGGTGCCATTGGGATCATGATATTCCCACGCAAACGAACTGTTAAGTACCCGTCCTGAACGGATCATTTCGATTTCCATATGAATGCTGACTTCTGAGACAAAAAAGATAATATTCAATTCATCAACGTAGCCGTGGTAGCGACCCATCGGCTTGAATTGAAACATCTGAAAAAACGGGTGCGGTTTGACCGTCGTATCATGTTCATTGTGGATCCGGTACAAGATAAAACCTGCGTCTTCCACTTGTTTGAGCAACTTTTGAACCAGCGGAGTAGGAAACACTTCAATTTTATCTAAATCTGTTGGATCAATGGCCATTTTTATATCCAAACCGGTTTTAAAATAGACAGGATAATTGCCTGTCGACATCGGCGTGGACATCGGAAGCTTGATCTGGAACGGAATCAGCTTCCGCTCTTCCGCTTGAATGGTAAATGGTTGGGACAGTTGGTACTTTTCAATGGTCACTTGCGTCTTCTTGTCACCCTTGGAAACATCGGCAACCAAATAGAGATATATAGTGGTGATATCCTGTGGTGCCTGCCCCCCTTTGACCAACACCTCACCTTTGACGGTATCACCCGGATGAAATTGTTTTGATTCAAGGCGCGTATCGACGGTCGCTGACCCAATCCCGATACTCGCCAATGATTTGAAAATCGGCATCATGCATTGTCACTCCTTCACATGGTAAAAAAGGGAGAGACGGGGCGGTGCTTAAGACTCATCGCCCATCATCTGCTTCATATATTCTTCAAATTGCAGTGCCAACTGATCTTGCTCCTGGCTTTCCCGCTCCAACTTCTCCTGGCGCAAGCTGGCTTTCTCCTCAGTGCCTTGCTTTTCTTTTTCCTGTTTGGATTCAGCTATCGGCGGTTGCGGATCAACCGGTTTTGGTTGCTCTTCCGCCGGCGGTGTTGGCTCCGCTTCGCTCTGTGGCTTGCCCTTTAACTGATGATCCTTGGGCAATAAATCAAACAGGCTTGCGCGTGGCTTGGTGTGTTGCGGAGTGATTAAGTAACGCTTGGATGTCTGTTCAAGCTCCTCCCGCTGTTTCTCCAACCGTTCCTTGGTCTTGCTCTCCAGGAGTTCCCGTTGGGCTTTGAGCATCTCTTCTTGGCGCCGCTGGAATTCTTCTTCTTGTTTTTTCAAAAGCTTTTGCGCCAGCTCTTCAAATTCCTTTTGTAAGCGCTCCTTGAGCTCCTCCTCTTTGCGTTCCAACTCCTGCCGCTTCTTCTCCCACTCCAGCCGTTCCTGCTTCAGCTTTTCCAATTCGGCTTGCACACGGTCCTCTTGCTCTTTCTCAATCCGTTCGCGTTCACGCTGCTCCCAGGCACGGCGTTCTTCCTCCAACCGCTCTTGCTCTTTTCTCTCCTGCTCGAGGCGCTCTTGTTCGATACGCTCTTGCTCTAGTCTCTCTTGTTCTTTTTTCTCTTGTTCGAGCCGCTCTTTCTCTTCTTGCTCACGTTCCCAGCTCTCTTGTTCTTCCGGCTCGGTGATGCGCTGCTTAAACTCTTCTTTTTGCTTGGCCAAAAGCTCCCGCTCTTTTTGCTCAAACTCCTTGCGTTGCTTTTCCAACAGCTCCTGTTGTTTGCGCTCCAATTCTTCCCGCTGTTTCCGCAACAGCTCCTCTTGGCGCCGCTCAAACTCCAAGCGCAACTGCTCTAAGCGCTCTTCTTCCAGCCTGTCATAGTTCTGTTGCTGTTCTTTGTTGTCCACAGGGGCCACGGGCGTTTCGGTAACCGAGAATGGTTCCTCATCCTTCTGTTGCTTTGGCACCGGCTGTTCTTTGGCAGCTTGCTCCTCCACTTTTTTTGGCCGTGGTTTGGTTTCCTCTTTCGTCGAGCCAAACAGGAAATCGAAGAACCCCCCGCCCTGCTTCTGCTTTTTCTTGTACGCATCAATCTGGGACAGCACTGACTCAGGCGATTGTTTTTTCAAGCTACGCTGGATCAGCTTGGACATGGGCTTGGAACAAGGAAAGTCGGCTGGCATTTTCTCCAACGGCTCCTCCAAGTACTGGCCCGAAAGCAGGCTGAAAAAAAACGAGCCCCAATCCAATGTGCGTGATTGGGCCGTAATCTGTTCCAATCCGCAAAAAAGTACACGTAATTCATCCTGGTCGTTTAGCCCAATGTTGCGCGGATCCAACAACAAATACATGGGCATGGGCTTGGACTTCAACTCAATTTCCAAAGAAAGTAGCTGACGCCCCCACTCGACCACTTGATCTTCATCAACCTCCCGCGAAGAAATCACTTCACGTAGCGGGTGAATCGCCTCATAAGGTCGAATGAATACGATGGAGCGCTCTTCTGTATAAACTTCTTCATACGGAAGCACAAGCGGATGGTGCAAAGTGCGGTATTGTTGAATCGCCCGTGAAGGGGCTTGCTTCTGTAACATTGCGGATTGCAAATAATACCGTTGGTCGTCTTTGCGAGCCACCGCGAGTTCCCCATCAAAAAATTTTACGACATGTTCTACCCGATAACCATTTCGGTATATTTCACCCACTCCAAAAAACGACAACATTCTTCGCCTCCAAACATTTCTTCCCAATTCCAACAACCAAGTTATATTCTTACAATCCGTAAAAAGCGTATATATTCCCAATCTGAGAATATCACAGGTGCAAACGTTGAGACAACAACAAGTCTTGCGCCTCGAAGCCTAGGCAGTACGAGAAAACAGCGTTACAATTGACAAAGATGGAATAAAGGAGGAAGTGCTATTGAAAATCGACCGTTCTATTCAATTATATAATGAAGCGTGCGATGTGATCGTGGGCGGTGTGAACAGTCCATCACGGTCTTTTCGTGCTGTGGGCAACGGCACGCCCATTTTTATGAAAAAAGCGCAAGGACCCTACTTCTGGGATGAGGATGGAAACCGATACATCGATTATTTGGCCGCATTCGGTCCGATCATCTTGGGTCACGCTCATCCTGTCGTGACTGCCGCCATCATCGAAACGGCTTCTGCCGGCGTATTGTATGGCACACCTACAGAAAAAGAAGTGCGGTTTGCCACCATGCTCCGTGAAGCGATCCCGACCATGGAACAGATTCGTTTTGTCAACAGTGGCACTGAAGCGGTGATGACCACTATCCGCTTGGCCCGCGCCTACACCGGCCGCACCAAGATCCTGAAGTTCGCCGGTTGCTATCACGGGCACTCCGACTTGGTACTGGTTGCTGCCGGTTCGGGTCCTTCCACACTCGGTACACCCGACAGTGCAGGGGTTCCCGCCAGCATTGCGCAAGAAGTGATTACCGTCCCGTACAATCGAATCGACACCTTGCAAGAAGCGCTCGACCATTGGGGCGATGAAATCGCGGCGGTTTTGGTAGAACCTTTGGTTGGCAACTTCGGCATCGTTCCGCCTAACCCTGGCTTTTTGCAAACAGTGAACAAGCTGGCTCATGAGGCGGGCGCGCTTGTGATCTATGATGAAGTGATCACTGGCTTCCGCTTCCACTACGGCGGCGTCCAAACCATGTTCGGTGTCGAGCCCGACTTGACCGCTCTCGGCAAAATCATCGGCGGCGGCCTGCCCATCGGCGCCTATGGCGGCAAACGGCACATCATGGAAAAAGTCTCACCGATGGGACCGATGTACCAAGCAGGAACCATGGCTGGCAATCCCCTCTCCATTGCCGCCGGAATCGCCTGTGTTGAAACCCTCAGACAACCCGGGACTTACGAACGGTTGGATCAAATGGGCAAAACCTTGGCAGATGAGATTAAGCGTTTGGCCAAGAAACATGGCATCACGATCAGCCTAAACCGGGTAGGGGGCGCGTTCACCGTCTACTTCACCGAAGAGCAAGTGACGGATTATGAAGGCGCGAAGCGGGCTGATGGTGAGCTGTTCGGCCAGTTTTTCCGATTGATGCTTGAAGAAGGCGTCTATTTGGCCCCATCCAAATATGAAGCTTGGTTCCTCACTACCGCCCATAGCGAAGAAGACATCCAATTCACCGTGCGCGCTGTAGAACGGGCTTTCAAAAAGATGAAACCCTCTCAATGAGAGGAGTTGCGGTGATGCAAACACACTAGCAAATAATGCAATCTAGGTTTAGGGCCAGCTCTGGAGCGCCCTGTTAGGAGGTGTACATAATGGATCAAACGAAAACACCCTACGAAGCCATCGGCGGCGCAAAAACGGTGCGCGCGATTGTAGAGGCATTCTACCCACGAGTGCAGGCACATCCCTTGCTGAAGCCGATTTTCCCTGAGGACATCACACCCGTGATGGAAAAACAGCGATTATTTCTCACGCAGTTTTTAGGTGGCCCTCCCCTGTATTCGGAGAAATACGGCCATCCAATGCTTAGAGCACGGCACCTCCCCTTCCCTATCACCCCCGCCCGTGCAGAAGCTTGGTTAGCTTGCATGAGCGAAGCATTGGACGAAGCTGGAGTTCAGGGAGCTGTCCGCGAGTCACTATGGGCACGGCTGGTTATGGCAGCGCATCATATGGTCAACACAGAAGATCAATAACCCTTGGGGACACGCACGCAGCCATCCGCGGCGTGTTCCCTTTTTATTTTCCCGCTGTTCGGCGTACGCACACCACCATGCGACGTTTTTTCTCCTATTATCCTCCCTCTGCGCTATTGCTTTTCGCACATTTCTCGGCAAGCAGGCAAAATTTATCCAGTTCTTGAAGGAAATAAGTAGAAAACAGAGAATATCTTATCCCCAAACCAAACTTCTGCAAAATCGCTCAAAAAGGTGGGAAATTCATGTTTAAAAGTAGAACCCCCCAATTTTTCGACTTGAAGAAAAGAAAAATTGAGGGCAGTGTTGCTACAATTGAAAAAATCATACTGGGTGGGCAGGAGCAAACCATCATGGTTCGCGGACGGGATCAAAGCCATCCGTTGCTGTTGTTTCTGCACGGGGGTCCCGGGTTTGCCCAGATTGGTTTTGCCCGCCATTATCAACAAGAGCTGGAAAAACATTTTTTGGTTGTGAACTGGGACATGCGCGGCACGGGAAAATCATTCTCCCCACGGCTGTTAAAAGCGGACATGACCATTCAGCAACATATTGACGATATATATGAATTGATTCAATACTTGCTGACTCGCTTCAACCAGAAACGCGTCTTTTTGGCTGGCCATTCTTGGGGTAGCATCCTCGGGATCTTGTTTGCCCAAATACATCCAGAACTTCTCCACGCCTATATCGGCATTGGCCAGTTGAGCAATGTGGAAAAAGGGGAACTCATCTCCTATCAGCATGTGCTGATCCACGCGCGGCAATTGGAAAAACGGCGGGCCATATCCGCATTGCAACGGCTGGGGTACCCTCCTTACAAGCGCACACGTGACCTGTATGCACACCACAAATGGGTCTCCCGTTTCGGTGGAGATGTGAGAAAAGGGAGCATTTTCCGTTTCTTGTTACGCGGCTTCTTTTCCACGGAGTACACACTTCTCGATTGGTGGCGCTATTATAAAGGGATGCGCCTGCACATGCGCAGTATCGGCCGAGAGATTATGCGCATCAACCTCTTTGACGACGTGCAAACGGTTGCAATCCCTGTCTATTTATGCGTGGGCAAATATGACTATCTCTCTCCCCATGAATTACAACAGCGTTTTTTTGACCACCTATCCGCGCCTGCCAAGGACTTAATTTGGTTTGAAAACTCAGCGCACTGCCCCCATCTGGAGGAACCATCGTCATTTTTGATCACCATGTTGCGGATCAAGGAAGAATTGCTTATCCATAAGCAAAAGGATCTGTTGCGGCTGAAGAGCCCCCTTGGCATTGCCCAGTCAGGATAACTCGTTTCAACACTCGCTCGCCGCAATAGAGAGAATATTCAAATCATTGCGGCGAGCCGGGTGAAACGGCTCGAGCACCACATCCTGAGAGTTCCATCATCACCATAATGTTCCCGTCACGCTCTCTCCATGTACTGCTTCCACCCCATTTTCACCACTTCCAAACATCTCCCTGTCTGCTTCTTTTTTTATGACTGAAAACCATCTTTCATCATCCTAATTAATCTCAAAAAGGTACTCGTGATGGTTCCAGGGATTCATCCAAAAGGACAAATATGGAAAAAACCAGCGCAAACCCCTGCCATTTCAACGTCTGTACAACCATTTTTTTAAAAACGAAGCATAATTAGATGGAAATAGACTTTAGAAATGCAAGATTTTATGAGAAAATAGTTAGTAGAAACATGAACATATTCACGTTTCTCCTCTTTTGCAGGTTATGGATGACTGCACCACCATACTGGAAAGGAGAGAATGATTTGGAACCAATCAAATCTTTGCAAACAGAAGACTTGCTCGTTCCTGCAGTCGAGACCGCTCCTTGTTCCATCTGTGGCAATGAAGCACGATATGTGGAGATCAGTTTTGAATCGCCGATCTGTTCGACCGACTGCGCCAAACGGATGTGGAAGCAATATGTTGACACCCAAGTGTCTCGCAAATATCGAACCATCGAAAGCTCGGCTTTTTTCCCTGAAACCAAATAAAACAGCGGACAGCCGATTTTGCGCAAATCCAGGCTGTGCGCTGTATTTTTTCATTGCTCGAGTGTCAATGGACCGATTCTCTTCTTTTGCAATTGCATGGCCGCTTGTAGCTCCGTCTTGTGATCGATAAAAAGATACTCTGGCTTGACGGTGCGTTTTTTGAGATCAACTGGCATCAACACCAGCGACTCTTTATACACATCCACCACCGCGTAGGTGGCGTTTCCTTTGCGCACAACCAAATATTCCACTTGGTTGGAAGCTACCAAATATCCGCTGGCGCTGGAGACGGTCATCACGATTACAATGAATAAAGCCCCTGCCGAAACCCACTGTTTGTACACTGCCAAGATAAACAACGCCGCCATAAAAAGAATGAACAAGAGCAGATAAAAAACGATCAGCAACAAAGATTGTTCCACTCGGAAATCCAGTTTTAATCCCAACATGAACCCGACAGAAAGCGGTAGCAATACCGGCAACAAATACTGGCCGGTTCGTCGCAAGTGATCATGTTGTGTGAACACCCAAAACAACAAACCCACCACCACAATGCAAGACATCGCTAAAACAATAGCATTCAAGCTGATGTCGGCATAAAGCGAAGGTAACCCGAAATAAGCTTTGTAGGCACTTTCCGACAAATAAGCCGCAAAGTATCCCAATCCGGTTACCGCACCCAGCCCCAGACCTTCAGACAATTCAAACTTCCTAACCAAAGAAACGTCATTTCGCTCTCTCTTACCAAACCAGGTTGACAACATGGTGTACATCCCTCAATTGTTGGATCAAAGTGATAAGATTCACCATTTATGATAACGGGTAAATCATACAAAATAAACGAGATTACAAAACAGATTGCAATTATTTTTAAATATAAGTATTCCTATGCCTCTACTCAAAGACGTAGGTTGGTTGATTACTAGGCTAACGCACAACCGCATATCAAGAATGCGTAACACAAGGGGCTGTTTTGACAAGTAAAGCAGCAGATACTAAAGCGTCCCTCCATCCCGTCACGCAAGATAAACGAAGTGACACGAAAAACACCGACTGCCACAATCAAAACAAAAAGCCCTTCTCGTCCGCTTTGGACGGAAGGGCCTTGATCGCTACATCAAGATGATTCCCACAGCAGAAACCACCGCAATCAAAATGCCTGTAACCATAAAGATCGTGTAAAACGCGGTTCCTTTTTGATTCAAGTGCATAAAGGTGAAAAGTTGCAAGAACACTTGAATCGTAGCCAAGACAAGGATCAGCGGCAGAATCATGTTCGTTGGAACAATATCATACATCACAAGAGCAAACGCTACTACCGTCAGGGCAATCATCAGCAAAAACGACAAGACGTGTTTTGTCGCGCTCTCAGAACTACCCGATGCAGCATGGTTGGATGTGTTAGGTTGCTGTGCCACCGCTTAACCCACCTTTCCGAGCAAGTATACCAAACTGAAAATGAAAACCCAGACTACGTCGATAAAGTGCCAATACAGGCTGGAGACAAACAGCTTGGGAGCTGTCTCCTTGGTGATGCCCCGTTTGGCCGCTTGAATCATCAGCGTGGAGATCCAAACGATCCCGAAGGTAACGTGCGCACCGTGCGTGCCGACCAGCGCATAGAACGAAGAACCGAACGCGCTGCTCATAAACGTGTGCCCTTCATGGACATAGTGAATAAACTCGTAAATCTCCAGACCCAAGAACGAAGCACCGAGCAACACGGTGATGCCCAACCACAATTGCATCGCTTTGTAATTCAGCTGGTTCATCTTCATCATGGCCAACACGCTGGTCAAGCTACTGGTCAACAGAATGGCCGTTGCTGCGGCAACCAATTTCAAGTCAAACAACTCTTGTCCGTTCGGGCCGCCCAGCGTTTGATTGCGCAGAGCGAGATACGTCCCGAACAAGCAAGCGAACAACACGGTCTCTGCTCCCAAGAAGAGCCAAAAACCAAGTACTTTATTCTTGCCGTCCAAGGTTGCCGTTTCCAGATGGTTAGGCATATTGGGGTTTGCCTTCACTTCGGTTTGTGCTGCCATTATGCCTTAACCCCCTTATTCGCTTCTTCGATTTCATGCGGTTCGATATGATAGCCGTGATCTTGATCAAACGAGCGCATAAACATAGCGATGAACACAATGATCAAGCCCAGAATCCCCATCGAATAGTCGCCGCGGGCCACGAAACCAAACCCAGCCACAAAGAATCCGATCGACATCAATAGCGGAATGAAAGATGGAGATGGCATATGAATCGAACCGAGTGGTTCAGCCGCCGGCATTTCTTTATTGCCCGCTTGCTTCTCCATAAACCATGCGTCATAACCACGAACCAATGGCAATTGTGCGAAGTTGTACTCTGGAGCTGGCGAAGAGATCGACCATTCCAACGTACGTCCATCCCATGGATCAGCCGGAGCTTTCGTACCTTTCTTGAAGGTGATCACAATGTTGAAGATGAACGCCAACGTACCAATTACCATACCGATCGTCCCGATGGTGCTAAGCAGGTTCAACTGTTCCAGACCCACATTGGCTTGGTAGGTGAACACCCGACGTGGCATCCCGAACAATCCCAAGAAGTGTTGCGGGAAGAAGGTGAGATGGAAGCCGATCAGGAACGTCCAGAAATGGATTTTACCCAACGTCTCATTCAACATCTTACCGAACATTTTCGGCCACCAGTAATAGGCACCTGCAAAGATACCCATGACCGTACCACCAACGAGCACGTAGTGGAAGTGCGCAACAACGAAGTAACTGTCTTGATACTGGAAGTCAGCAGGTGGCAACGCCAGCATGACCCCTGTCATCCCACCCATTACGAAGGTGGGGATAAACCCTACGGCAAACAGCATGGCTGTCTTAAACCGGATCTGTCCGCCCCACATGGTAAACAGCCAGTTGAACACCTTGATCCCCGTTGGCACGGCGATGGTCATCGTCGCTACCGCGAACACCGAGTTGGACCATGGACCCAAGCCCACTGTGAACATATGGTGTACCCAAACCATGAAGCCCAAGAAGCCGATTACCACAGTTGCGAAAACCATGGAGGTGTAACCGAACAAACGCTTTTTGGAGAACGTGCTGATAACTTCCGACATGATACCGAAAGCCGGCAAAATCACGATATATACTTCCGGGTGACCGAAGATCCAGAACAAGTGCTCCCAGATCACGGAGCTACCGCCCATGGCGTGATCAAAGAAGTTGGCTCCGAACAACCGGTCGAACATCAACAGCAACAGACCCACTGTCAGCGCCGGGAAGGCGAACAGGATCAGTGCTGAAGAAATAAACGAAGTCCATGTGAACATCGGCATTCTCAAGAAAGTCATACCCGGTGCACGCATGTTGATGACGGTGACAATGAAGTTCAAACCACCAATCAACGTACCAATACCGGAAATCTGCAAGCCCAACACATAATAGTCTATCCCAGGTCCAGGGCTATAATCATTCAATGCGAGTGTGGTATAAGACGTCCACCCAGCATCAGGCGCTCCGCCAAAGATCCAGCTCAGGTTGAGAAGAAGTCCCCCTGCTGTAAACAGCCAGAAACCAAGTGAGTTCAAAAACGGAAACGCAACGTCGCGCGCCCCGATTTGCAACGGAATCACGGCATTCATCAGACCGAAAAGCAACGGCATCGCTGCCAAGAAAATCATGGTTGTGCCGTGCATGGTCAACAGCTGGTTAAAGGTATCCCCCACAAACAGGTCGTTATGCGGAACAATCAACTGCATCCGCATGAAGATTGCTTCGATACCACCGATGAGGAAGAAGAAGAAACCCGAGATGAAATACATTATCCCAATCTTTTTATGGTCCACCGTGGTGAGCCAATCCCATGCTTTGCTCTTCTTGAATTTTTCGATGGCCTCCTTGTTATAGCCACCCGTTAAAATCGCCGTGATGAACAAAGCAAAGACGATTAGCACGATAAGCGTCCCCATGGTGTTCCCTCCTTCTTAAACGAGATGTTCAAAATGATTTGTTGTCATGGCCATAAGTCAAAAAATTACTTACGGTTCATCAGGTAATCAACCAACGCGTCCATTTCTTTTGGCTCCAAGTAGTCAATTTTCGGCATGAGTGTGCCAGGTTTGACACTTGTCGGATCTTTGAGCCATTTTTTCAAGTTCTGCTCATCATGCGGCAAAATACCAGCAATGGTCGTGCGTGTACCAAACTTGTTCAAGTCCGGGCCGATGATGCGTGGGTTGTTGCCAGCGTGGCAACCCAAACAGTTTTGCATGAAGATTTTTTCGCCTTCTTTTTGGGATGCCGTTTGCGCTACGGCAGGCTTTTGCATTTGCGCTACCCATTTGTCGAAGTCAGCCTGTTCTTCGGCAATGACTTTGAAATCCATCAGAGCATGTCCTGCACCACACAACTCCGCACATTTTCCTTGGTATACACCCGGTTTTTTCGCGTCCAGCCACATCGTGTTAACACGACCGGGAATTACGTCCATTTTACCGCCAAGTGCAGGCACCCAGAAAGAGTGCAATACATCTTTACCGTGAATTTCCAAATGAACTTTTTTGCCCACAGGAATATGTAATTCCTGAGCGGTTTTGATGTTCATTCCTTCATATTGGAACTCCCACCAATATTGATAGCCAGTCACTTTTACCTTGATGGAATCATCTTCGCGAGGCATATCCGCCAAATCAAAGGTGTATGTCACCGTTGGTACCGCCAACACCGCCAACAAGATGATCGGTATGACAGTCCAAATGATCTCAAGGGTGTTGCTACCATGAGTCTGTTCCGGTATCACATCTATGCCTTTGCGTTTTCTGAAGCGGATAAGAACATAAATAAAGATCGTAATTACCACTGCAAAAACCCCACACATGAGGAAGAAACTCCACTTGATGAGGTCAAGTTGCTTTTGTCCCGCAGAACCGGATGGGTCCAAAACGTTTAAACTGTCATGGCCTTGGCATCCAGAGAGGACCAAAGTCGCGAGCAACAGCACTGTCAATACTCGCCACATTCCTTGTCGACTCACCACGATCAAACCTCACTTTCTGTTAACTTGACCCGCCCCAATGTAACCAGCGGGACGGATCACTGAATTCACAGTGCAAAAGATCTATATCAAGCTATTTATAAGCACTGTTTCTATTTTGTCAGCATTGCGATGCCTTCTGTAATGACCACATCCAACATCATGACCAACAGAATCGTTGTTAAATAAATCAAGGAGTAGAAAAACATCTGCTTTGACCATTTTACTTGATCATCTGTATAAAACCCCTTGACAGCCAAAGCGACATACACACCACCCAGCACCAGGGAACAGATCAGATAGAACCAACTGCCGGCACCGGTCACAAAGAGCAATACGGATGATGGGATCAATAATAGCGTAAAGATCAGCGTCTGTTTCTTGGTCTCCTTCAACCCTTTAACAACAGGAAGCATCGGAATGCCCGCTCGGCGATAGTCATCTTCTTTTAGTATCGCCAGCGCATAAAAGTGCGGAGGCTGCCACATAAACAGAATCAAAAAGAGCGCCCAGGCATTCAAATCAAGCGAATTGGTCACTGCGACCCAACCTAGCATCGGAGGGACGGAGCCGCACACACCACCAATGACTGTATTCCATGTGCTTGTGCGCTTCAACCACATGGTGTAGATGAATACATAAACCCCAAACCCGACCAATGCCAAGGCAGCGCTTAAGAGATTCACTCCAAAGGCGAGCGCGAGCGTCCCTAACACAGTTAATAGGGTTCCATACCACAGGACCGTCTTCGGTTTTAGCCTTCCATCCGGTACGGGCCTAGACTTGGTACGCTCCATTAATGGGTCGATGTCACGGTCGTAATAGTTATTGATCGCGCATCCGCCCGCTATGACCAATGCCGTGCCCAAGAGAGTGAACACCAGCGTGCTCCAGTCGAACAATGCAAACCTCGCCGCTAGCAAATAACCGGCAAAAGTAGCAAACAAATTGCTTTTATTGATGCCCGGTTTGGTCACTTCCACAAAGTCGCGCCAAGTTGCCCTTGAAGCCGCTTCGATCGATTCGAGGATCGGTTCAGCAGCTGATTGCTGAGGCACAGATCGTTCCACCATACAGACCTCCTTTCCCACCAAGAAACCTCGAAGCCAAGTTAAACGTTTTCACACGGACAAAAATGGTTTAAGCGCACCACTCCATGTTGTTCGTGCAGAATATAATTGGCTTTAACACACAAAAAAATGTAACCCCATAGGCTTATCGACCCTATGATATTACATTCCATTTCTCAATTATTGGGTTTGAGAAATGTCAATAGCCATGCTTAATACCATCATCATTTTAGTTGATCGCAAAGTGGGATGCAAGCGTGGGTAACAACGCGTTGAAGGCAACAAATCAATATTTACCAGTATTATTGCCTTCTTCTTGCGATTCTCTTCACAAACTTCCTTATTCAATAGTCTAATCGAAGCTCCCGGTAGAAAGTTGACATATATGTGAACAATTTTTGAGAAGCCGTCAAACGGGAGAGAAACCCGCCCTTCACTGCCGATTTCGACCCATTTTTTTCATATCCATCCAAGTTAAGCCAGTCCATTTGGTGAAAAAAGCTGCTCTCCATCAAAGAAAGCAGCCTGGATACATCTATTTTTCATTTTAATGCTTACATGTATTCAGCCATTTGATCACTTCCACACAAGTGCCTGAATCTACGGGAATCTGCTTCATTTCATCCATCAGCATGCCCACATGTTGCAACCCCGATGTCTCACCGAAGGTTTGCTTCTTCCCTTTGGTGATTTCATCGAAGTTGGCGATGCCGGGCCCCGCGTCCTGCACCTGCACCTTGATTCCCCGTCGCTCTTCCTCTTCTACAGCCTCAACCCAAATATTACCATGGTCGGCATATTGAATCACATTGCGCGCCAGCTCCGAAACCGATTGGACGATGCGCGCTTGATCCAATTCATCAAAACCCATTTCACGTGCCATTTCTCGTACTTCGCTACGAATGTGCACAATATCCCACTCATAATTGATCTGGAATGTTTTACGCATGTTTTCCCTCCATCAAACCGCTTACGTCCTGTTCTGCATTGCCATTCTCCTCCGGTTTGTTTCCCAAATGCTGTACATTGAACAGCTGGGCATAGAGGCCGTTTTCTCTCAGTAGTTCTTCATGCGTCCCTCGTTCAACCACACGCCCTTGATCGACAACCAGAATTTGGTCGGCGTGGGTAATGGTTGAGAGGCGATGAGCCACAATGATGGTTGTTCGGTCTTTCACCAGTCGATCGAGCGACTCCTGCACAAGGTGTTCAGATTGTAAATCAAGAGCCGATGTCGCTTCGTCTAGAATCAGTATGGCAGGATTTTTTAAAAAGACCCTTGCCAAGGCGATCCGCTGTTTTTGCCCCCCAGACAACTTCACACCTCGTTCGCCAATCTCTGTCTGGTACCCTTCCGGCAACCCTTCTATAAATTCATGGGCATTGGCGGCGCGGGCGGCGGCCCGAATTTCCTCCTCCGTGGCGTTGATGTTGCCCATGCGGATGTTTTCAGCGACGGAACCACTAAACAATATGTTCTCCTGCAACACCAACCCTATTTGCCCCCGCAAACTTTTTAAAGTGACATCGCGAATATTGTGGCCGTCAATTAGAATCTCGCCCTCAGCGGTATCATAAAACCGAGGAATGAGCGAGATGAGGGAGGATTTTCCACCCCCACTTGGCCCGACAAGCGCCACTGTCTGTCCTGGTTCGATCGTCAAATCGATCCCATCCAAGATCCAATCCTGCTCTTTGTGATATCGAAACCGCACCCCGCGAAACTCAATTCTCCCCTTCACCCTGGAGATCGGTTTTGCTCCCGGTTGATCCGTGATTTCATATGGTTCATCCATGAATTCAAATACACGGTCCATCGAGGCGAAAGCTTGTGTCAATGTGGTTGATGAATTGACTAGGCGCCGAATCGGATTATAAATCAGCCCCATATATCCATAAAAAGCGGTCATTTCACCAATCGTCATCGTTCCTTGAACCACAAAATAAGCGGACAGCGCGATCACGACAATCGGTGCCAAATCCGTCAAGGTGTTGATGGAAGCAAACGTTTTGGCCACCCATTTCGTATGCGTCATCGCCTTGTCGAGAAAATGCCTGTTCCTTTTTTCAAACTGCCCCTGTTCGTATTCTTCCAAATGAAAAGCTCGAATCACAGAAACGCCTTGGAGCCGCTCATGCAAATGGCCTTGCAAGTCCGCCAGCGCTTGGGAACGCTCTTTTGTAAACCGGCGCAAATTCTGGAAAAAATACTTTACGGCTACCCCATAAAACGGAAAAATGACGAGGGAGATCAGTGTCATCAAGGGATCCATGTACAGCATCATCCCGATCGCGATCAAAAGGGTCGCCGAATCGAGCCAGATATTCATCATTCCCGTGATCACAAACTCTTTGGTCTGCTCCACATCATTGATCACGCGTGATATAATTTGGCCCAATTTTTGGTTTTGGTAATACCGCAATGAAAGTTTTTGAATATGGTCAAACAGTTGATTGCGGATGTCGTACAACACCCTGCTCGCCGTCCACTGGGCAAAATATTGCCGATAATATTCCACCGGCACACGCACAACGGTAAACAAAAAGAAGGCCCCGGCGATGACCCAGGCGAGTTTTTCCAACTTGTCTTGATCGGACAAATGAGAAAGCAGCAGATCATCCACCACATATTTCAAAAGCAACGGCATCAACAACGGGATGCCGAACTTGATCATCCCGATCACCATGGTAAGCGCAATCTCTTTCCAGTATGGCTTGACAAACCGGAGATAGCGCCGCATACTCTCCATCTGATTCAACTCCCGCACAATGAACATGGACACGGTACTCATTATAACAAAGGAATGGTCGTGCATGTGAACAATGGCGGGAATGCCTACTCCTCTGCATGAACTTGTCCGTGTCGCGCAAGGTCATTGACCATTTTGTGACAAATCGACAAACAATGCCTTCGCTTCTTTTTAGTGTAAAAAGACGTATGAATATCTTCCGCCGCATGAAATGTGCTTGTCCATCCATCTTCGTAAGCGATGCAAAAAACATCACCAATAATGACTTTTGTGACCGGCTGGACCGCCAATGCTTTTACATGCGAGCACAACGGACAGCGCGATCCACAACATCGCGATCCCCATCCGCCCTATCTCTTTTGGTTCATTCCGTCGCTTGATTCCCCCTCGTCTTCAGACCATATAAACGGCCTGAAGACGCTTTCCCTTTCCCTGCAATTACTCACATTATACCGCAACATTCCTGAATTTTCATTCAAAAAAGAAGGCCCAAAGCTCTATATTGAGCTCGGGCCTTTCTTTTAGTGACGGGCTTTTTCCAGCGCCGGGAGCAATTTGGGGTTAAGAATTTTGATATAGGTACCTTTCATCCCCAAAGAGCGGGATTCCACGACACCAGCCGATTCCAATTTACGCAGAGCGTTTACGATCACCGAACGGGTAATACCCACGCGATCGGCGATTTTGCTCGCAACCAGAAGCCCTTCCAGACCATCCAATTCATTGAAGATGTGCTCAGCTGCTTCCAACTCACTGAAGGAAAGGGAGTTGATAGCCAATTGCACCACCGCACGGCTGCGTGCTTCCTCTTCCACTTTCCCGGCACGTTCGCGCAGGATTTCCATCCCGACGACCGTCGCGCCGTATTCACCCAGAATGAGATCATCTTCGCCAAACTCCGTGTTCAGGCGGGACAGCACCAATGTGCCCAAGTGATCCCCGCCACCGATAATGGGTACCAAAGTGGTGTACCCTTGGCGGAAAAAGTCGCTCATTTCCGTTGGGTAAGCGGTGTAAGGGCTATCGACACCCACGTTCGGCATCGTTTTGTCTACTTCCATCAGCAGTCTAGCATAATCGGTTGGGAATTCGCGGGTTTTGATGTATTGCGTAATCCGTTCGCTTTCTACCTCATGGTTGATGGCCAAACCCAGCATTTTCCCTTCCGGGCTGACGATGAAGGTGTTTGCGCCGATGATGTCACACAAGGCTTGAGCGACTTCATCAAAATCTACCAAGTGATGCCCTACGTTTCTTTGAAGAATTTTCGAGATGCGGCGTGTTTTCGTTAACAGATCCATTGCTAAATGCCTCCTAGAAATTTTGATACACTTTGTATGTTTATTGAGCCGTCCACATTAACGTCCGATTGGGCTCCAGGACGATCTTGTTAGGGATTCGTTAGGAAAAGCATAACAACACTTACCTATTATGCGTCATTTCATTTGGAACGCAATTTGATTTTTGTGAACAATTTTTGACTTTTATACCTATTTTAAATTATTCCCTTCAGCTTGGGATTACAGCGATACAGCCAATGAAGGGCGCCACAAAATCAATTCCACTTTTCCATCAATCAAGGCATAGGGAACCATCCCCACGCCGCTGTACCGGCTGTCTCTAGACGCATAGCGGTGACGGTTGTCCCCCATGACAAATACGGTTTCTTGCTTTACCTTGACCGGGCCAAAATCCCCATCTTCGATCATGCTATCGATATACGGTTCTTGCACCCGTTTCCCGTTGCGGTACAAAAGGCCGTCGCGTATCTCAATGATGTCTCCCGGCTCCCCAATCACTCGTTTCACCAGATACCGATCTGGGTCGGACGGATCACGGAAGGTGATGACGTCACCAACCGTCGGCTTTTCCAATAAAAATTGGAATTTGTTGATCAACAAATGATCCCCATCGTGCAAAGTCGGCTGCATGGACGTTCCGCTCACCACGGAGAGCGCAATTCCGTAGTGATTGACGGTCCAAGCAAATAGGCAGGCATATATTAACACCATCGCCCAACTGTATAGCCGTCTCACTTGCAACATTTCATTCACTCCATCAACCATCATCTGAAGAGTCAGGTAGTGGTGACACCATATGGAGCGAATGCTAGAGTAAATGGTTCCGCACGGCGATGAACTGCATTTTTCGAATGTTCCTTCGCTCTGGCCACCTGTTCCACACTTGTTGCAGGATCATGATGCGTGGGCCGTTGAGAAAGCTGCCCTCCACCAGCCCGCGGAAGCGACCCTTTCGGTTCCAATCGCGATTATGCATCGCACGCAGCGTGTCAGGGACAGTGACGCTCCCGCCCAACCGCATGGAACCAATCAAGTTTGGAAAAGTGACAAACTGCTGATCCAGACGTCTTCCACACATCCCCATTTTTTTCTACCACTTCTGTATGATAGTTGGCAAGTATGCGTGGGACAACTTTCGGCAAAATGACGGATTTTTACCTAACTTTTCCATCGGACTCCCGCGCCATCACGCTTCACACAATGGCATCACCAACATGCGTGTGGTTTGACCCACAGTTTTGCACTCCTATTTTCCTTTATTTCCAAAAAAAGAAAAAGATAAAACACCCAAAACTCAGAATTTATCATAGAGGGCTAACATCGTTTTTCTAAAGGTATCACAATCCGCACCGAAAAGAAAAAGAAAACCGGGATCATTGCCCGGTTTTTTGTGACAATTATGTGCAGGATAGAATTGGGTCCTATTCACTTCACGCGTGACAGGCGTTCCTCATTCGCATAATTTACCATACATATCCTCGTCGCACACGGTCAACATCCGCCACGCTTCCCCATTTCTCCGGCGCGCTCTTTCGCCCGCAATACCGCCATCTTCATCGCTTCAGCCACATCAAATCGGCGCAACACTTCTAACCCCGCCATCGTCGTTCCACCCGGTGAAGTGACTTCACGGCGCAACTGCTCGGCTTCTTTGCCGCTTTCCATCAACATGTGGGCTGCCCCCAATAAGGTTTGCACCGTCAGTTGACGGGCTGTTTCAGCCGGCAAGCCAGCATGCATCCCCGCCGTTTGGAGAGCTTCGGCCATGTAGTAAATATAAGCCGGTCCGCTCCCGGATAAGCCGGTGACAGCATCCATGGCGCTTTCATCCACCCGCACCACGGAACCGACACTCATAAATATGCGCTCAGCCATGGCGAATTGCTGTTCAGTCACCGCTCGCCCCCCACAAAGGGCAGTGGCGGACAGGCCCACCGCACAGGAAGTGTTCGGCATGGCTCTGACGACAGCCACTCCGTTTTGAACAAATTCCTCAATGGTTTGTGTCGTGATTCCGGCAACAACCGAGATCACCAACTGCCCCGGGCGAAGGCGATTCTGCCAAAAGGTGAGCGCCTCCTCCGCATCTTTTGGCTTCACCGCCAAGATCACAACGTCCGCAAGTGCCACATGATCTATGGTTTGCTTCGCCACCTCCAATCCGTATCGCTTCACCAACGTTGTCATACGATCACGGTCACCGCGATTAACCATGGAAACTTGGTTGCTGGTAATTTCACGTCGTTTAAGCAGTCCCTCCAAAATCGCCTCTGCCATCGCTCCCGCTCCAATAAACCCGATTGCACATTTTTTTAACATCTCAACCCCTCCTTAAAAAAATAAACAACCCTCTTATGTCCCCAAAGGACGAAAGAGGGTTGTTCTTCCGCGGTACCACCTTTGTTGGCGCACGGCTTCCATGAATGCGCCCAACTCCTGCGATTCACATCGCATCCTGATAACGGGATGGCTCCCGATCCGGCTCTTCACCGGCAGCATCGGAGGATGGGTTCGAACAACCGGACTGGCAAGGCCTTTCAACCGGTGGGCCTCGCTCTCTGTGCAGCCGGATCTGCTCTACTGGTCCTCGTCATCGCGTTTAACCGAAGTAATTTTTTAATATTATGCGAAATGAACCGCTGAAAGTCAAGCAAAAACTCGGCCTATCTGCTCTCGAATAATCATGCAATCCTGCGGATAATCCATGCAAAATCGATTCTTCGTTTGTCTTCTCTTTGCACACATGACCTCTTCATTTTTATCGATGAATCCATTCAGCCCTGCAGTAAAATTTTATATCCTCTTTAATCCATCAAAGGCGAAAATGGGCTAATTTACAATACAGATACGGTTTCATATAAAATAAAAAATCGGATGTTTAATGAATTTTAAATTGAAAGCGCATTCAAAGTGTAGTATTCTTAATCCTATATAGGTATCATTAAAATGTGAAAGGGTTTGGATCCAAAAAAAATCTGCCTATGCTTGTAGGCAGACAACACATGTATTTCATTCCCTTACTACAATAAAAAAAGAAAAGCTTAACCCGTTTGTCCATGTGAACAGGATGAAAAAGCGTAAAGTTCCTTTTCCAAACGTGTAGAACAGCCATTGGTGTAACCAAGGTGCTGGTAAAATGGAAATAACTTTTCCGTTCCTTCATCCACCGTGATCCAAATCCTTTTAACACCTTTTTGCAGAAAGCGTTGCTCCAATTCGCGCACCAACATGGTACCGACTTTGCGCTTTTGGTAATCGGGATGAACCGCCAAGCAATAAAAGAATCCCGTATGACCATCGATGGTGCCCACTATGGCCCCTACTACTCTTCCATTCGGCGCTTCCGCTACGATGACCAAATCTCGGTCATAACCCAATTGCTCAGTCAACACTTGCAACGTGTCTTTTTCTTGTTCATGAGATGCGGTCATTTGCCAGATTTGAGAGACGTCATGGGCATCGGCAAGTTGAAAAGACCGTAGGCGCATAAAGTTTCTCCTCCAATGGGGAATTATACATCTTTTTGGCTTTTCTATTGTAACTCAAGATTGATTTCCTTTTCAATCCGAGCCATGATGGAAGGATTATCTAGAGCAAGACAGCATCAGCTCTTTGGCCGCCTTCCACAGCCAGGGAACATAACAAACCAAAGTCAAACCCAATAAGACTGAAAATGTCGACAATGACCAGTGAACGACAACCGAGCCAGCTAAAAGCAGACTCCATACCAACAGAAACCACCAACTCAACCAACGGGAAAAGCCTGGGGTGTAAAACATGGCAGCGGTATAGATCAACCCGCCAATCGCCAAACATGATGGGGCAAACACGGTGGCAAGGTGCAAGAGCAAGTCGTCCCACTTATTGATATGGCTTAACAACGCGAAGGTCGGCATGTGAACAAAATACTTCATCAATGCAGGATACAACACCATCTGAATCACATAATGGAGCGCAAGTGCCGAACTGCCGATCAACTGAATCAACCAAGCCCAATGCAGAATAAAGCGAAATTGTTTGTTCAACGCGAAAGTCAAAATGCCGAAAGAGCAAACCAAACCCAAGCTGGACAACAGCATACTGGACCAAGAGACCGTCACTAGCCATTCATTTTGCACCACAAACTGGGTGCGCATGAGCCAATCGCCCCGCAGTACGTGTACCAGCACAAACAACATGAAGAACCCTGCCAGACCATGCAAGCAGGCCGAACTTCTCAACACCCAAGCAAACCACATGCACCTTGTGTTTTGGGAAGTTGCCGCCAGCACGCTATTCATCTGTGGGAGTCGCCCTGCCATGTATTCCCCCCTCCTCACCCCTACCAAGGCCCATCCTCTTTTTTATTTTAACCTACACCTACGAACGTTTAATCATTTCACCCTAAATTTTTTCATTTTTTAGATTCGTATCGTGGCTTGATTCATCACGGAAACGCCCTCTTTTTGCCTTAATTGTTCCATCAACTCAAACAGGGCTCCATCTTTCTGTTTTGCTTCGATCATGACATCCACCTGATCCGTGTAAGGTGCGATAGCCTTCAGAAAAGGATACAAATCATCTACTTCCACATAATCAGCATGTCCTCGTGCATCCGTCTCACTTTTGGGGCTGGAAATGTGGATCTTGGGAGGAAATGGCTCTTTGGCCCAAGTGGCCGCAATCCTCGGCCACAAGTCTTCTGCTTTTTCCCCATGATGGTTGAGACGGTGGTGGTGAAGGTCCAGCACCATGGGCACACCCGCTGTTTCAGCGAGTTGCAGCGTCTCTGCCGCCGTGTAAGTCGTGTCATCATTCTCCAAACAGAGGTGCGCTTGGATCCGAGCATCCAGTCGCTTAAAGTTACTGAGAAACCGCTCCATTGAATCCTCCTTGTTTCCGTACACTCCCCCCACATGGATGTTGCATTTGTGCCCGCTATGTAAACCCATTGCCGCCAGCATCTTAACATGGCGGATCAAATCCTTGTATGAAGCGGCAAACACCTCATTGTTTGGTGTGTTGAGGACGGTGTAGTGTTCAGGATGAAATCCGACCCGCATCTGATAATCCTGCACCAACTGCCCGATCTCTTTCAACTCCGGCAACAGCACCCGAACAAAATCCCGTCCTCCGACCAATGCATGTCCTGCCAGCGGAATCAAGCGGGACGAAAATCGGTAAAACTTGATGTCATGCGCCAAGGCGTGATACAAAATCCGCTTCGTGTTAGCAAGATTTTCTTTGGCGATCCGAATGATTTTCTTCATTGCCAATTGCGGCTGCCCTATCTGCTGAAATGCCTTCACCGTCATGGTTTTGGAAGGTGAAGCGTTTGGCACCTGACTACTCATGGCCACAAAGCCAAATCGCACAATCATTTGTTATCACCCATCATAGTATGTCCCTTCTGCCCTTTTGCCACGCGCCGGGACGTGAAACAGGCCTTAACCGGGATGGGTGGCAACCGTTTTTGTGGCGTTCGCCAAAGATAATGCTTTTTTCAGCGCCAACGCTTTGTCCAATGTCTCTTGGTATTCGCCATCTGGATCGGAATCGGCGACGATGCCCCCGCCCACATGAAAAAAAGCCTTCCCTTGATGACATACGATGGTTCGGATCACCATGCTCAGATCAAATGTGCCCCGCGCATCCAGATAGCCAAGCCCTCCGGAGTAAATGCCGCGTGCTCCCATTTCCAATTCAAACAAGATTTCCATGGCTCTGATTTTGGGCGCCCCCGTCATTGAACCGCCAGGAAAAGCGGCTTCAATCACATCCACGGGCGAACGTCCATCCGGCAAGATGCCCTCAACGGTAGACACCAGCTGATGCACGGTGGCATACGACTCCACTTGTAGCAACTTGGGGACGCAAACCGAACCTGTCTCACAGACGCGCCCTAAGTCATTGCGCACCAAATCGACGATCATCACATTTTCGGCGCGGTCTTTGGGATGGGTTGCTAGATCACGAACCAACTTTCTGTCTTCTTCCATATCCTTGGCACGGGGACGGGTTCCTTTGATCGGCCTGCTTTCCACAACTCGGTGCTCATCCATTCGCAAGAAGCGCTCCGGCGATGAAGAGACTACCGCCCACTCCCCCAAACGTAAATAAGCAGAAAACGGAGCGGGATTAACCCTGCGCAAGATGGTGTAAAGGTAGTATGGATCTCCTGAAAAATCCGTTTCCCATTGATAGGTATAACAGGCTTGATATATTTCACCGCGCCCAATATACTCCTTGATCTTCCGAATCCGTTCACGATATTCCTCCGGTGTAACTGCACTGTGAAACGCTCCCATTTGCCCACCCTTGGTCATTTCGGGTACGGTTGGGGAGTGAAACGGCTCCTGCATTATTTTGCGCAATTTGGCAATCCATGCTGTCACCCTGCGCTTGGCCACAACTGGATCCCCTTCATACAGGAGACTAACCACTGCTTTTTTCTCCAGATGATCGTATATAAGCACCTGGTCGACAAACATCCAAAACATCTCAGGCGCTTGAGTGGGATCATTTCGATGAATGGGCACTCGCTCCACATAGCGATTGCACTCATAACCCACATACCCAACCCAACCACCGACAAAAGGGAAGGGGCAATCCATTTTAGGGGCGCTTTGTTGCTCCAAGACGCGCCGCAACGTGGCAAAAGGTGACTCCTCGCTAAACCGTTCTTCTCCCTCGGCATGACGCCATTCGGTTAGTCCATCCACAGTGGAAAGGATTTGGCGCGGGCGCCCCCCCATCATGGAATAACGACTCAGTCCCTCAATGAAGCGGGAACTGTCCAGCCAAAACGCATATGGCTCATCTCGATACATTTTTGTGAAGACTTGTTCCAAATCAATCGAAAAAGGAATTTCTTCCATCAGCCAGTTCATTTCATTTCACACGCCTTTCTGCACAGCCTTCTGCGTATGTTTTGCGTTTTCCCTCCCATACTAAGCGGGAGGTGATACCTTGTGTATTATGGTAGAACGTTTGACGAATTAAGCATGGTTCCGTTGTCGCAATGGACGATGGAAGAATTGACCTACCATCATTTCGTGATGTCCCAATTGTCCCCGTTGATGAACGTCCAAGGAACCAGCCTACACCATGATCTAATCAGGGAAATCGAGCAACGCGGAGGTCTGGCCGCGATTCAGCCGGAAGACCCTCTCGCTTGAACGCATGAAAAAACACCCGGATTGACCGGGTGTTTCACATTAAAGCACAGTAAAAAGGGCGATCAGTTTCCCGTTTTAGACGATGGTTCGGTCTGTTGGGTCGGGTTTACTTTCACTTGGGTAAATGTTTCCGGGGGAGCTTGCACTTTCTTCTTGGTTACCTTCGCTCCCGGTGCCGTGTAAGTGTAAACGGTCAGATAAGGGCCGGCCATTTTGATCTTGATCATCACAGGTTTGTTGAGATTGTTTCTGAATTTGAAATCAGGTCCGCCCCAAGAAACGGTCGCATCCCGGCCTTTAGGCACATAGGTGACTTCCGCACTGTGATGGTTCACTTGCAACATT
This sequence comes from Laceyella sacchari, assembly GCF_024927925.1. Classification (NCBI taxonomy): domain Bacteria; kingdom Bacillati; phylum Bacillota; class Bacilli; order Caryophanales; family Thermoactinomycetaceae; genus Laceyella; species Laceyella sacchari. Next base: position 388,267 of record NZ_CP103866.1, on the reverse strand, counting down.
TTCAAGCCCGCCTCATCCACGCTGTTGTACAAGGTGGATGACACTTGACAAATGCCGCCCCCGATCCCTTCTGTGAATTCGCCCTTTACGATGACGCCAGCGGTTTTGTAGCCGCGCGCCGTGGTGCGTTCACCGACGACTTGGTTGAAGGAGAACTTCTCACCAGGCATGAGGATAATGCCGCTGATCGCTTGGGAAGCGAGTCGCATGTTGGTCGTCCGGTTCACATTTCCGGGATCAAACTTCGTCCCATATTTGCCGATCAGTTTTTTGTCGACATTTTTAATGTCCTGTGTTGTCACCAGCGGTTTAAGGGTGACCATCGGAATAGGCTGCGGCTTGTTAATCAAAGGTTTCAGATTCTTTAACCACTCTTCCACCTTTTTCACATCAACCTTGCGCCCGTCTTGCTCTGGGGTGATCTTGCCCCCAAACCGGCTAGCTTTGGCGTTTTTCGGCTCCACATTTACTTTTTTCTGCACCGAGTCCAGCCACGTCCGCAATTGATGCTGATCGATCGTGTTTTCATTTTCGCCGTCATAGCCAATGGTGTTCAAATCAAGCTTAAACGATTGCCCATCCAAGGTTAATTCAAAGTAATTGGGCTTTTGAACCGGCTGTTCCGCTTTGGGATGATTGGTTCCTGCAGAAGTCTGCTGTTCGTAGGCAAAAGCGCTAAACCCAACTACTCCGGCAATCACCATCGAGGAAACGATACCCATTACCAACAATTTCTTGGGTCGTGGTGTGGTGCGGATTTCGCGCTTCACCGATTTGAACACGCCTGTGTCATCCGACACAGCGGCAGCTGCATCGGCTGAAGCGGGTTCAGGTTGGCGCTTATCTTCGACCTTTTGCGACTCTTCTTTCTCCAGATTGGCGATTTCCTCACTGAAGTCCACCTTCACGGACGCCAGGGTATGCGGTTCTTGCTTAGGAGCGGTTTCGACCTTGGGTGCTTCCGCTACCGGAGCGTCGTTTTCCGGCTTCCCTTCCTTTGCTGGTTGCATGGGCTCCTCCACCGTCACCGCTTGGGTCGTTTCCTCCGGTTGATCGGGCTTTATTTCTTGTGCCTCTGGTGCACTTTCCTGATTTAGCTCCAATATCGGCGTTGCCTTGTTCTCCGTGTCCCACTGGCCAAAAATCTTAAGCTCCATCGTGTCAAAGGCACGGTCGCGGTCAATCTCTTTGTCTTCTGCCGGTTTTGCCTCATCTTTGGCGGCGGGTTGGAAAGCAGTTTCGTCCCCTGTCACCTCGGGTTTTTGCTCTATCTCGGCATCCTTCGGTGTCGCTTGTTTCACTTCCGCATCACATTCGGGAGATGCGGCTTTTCGCTTGTCACTTTCTTGACCTGCCGGCGATTGCAATTCTTCTGCCGCGTCCTTCTTTCCCTCAGGCAACTGCTCTTCGATCGGTTTTTTACCTTCCACAGACACTCTCTCCCTATCTGATGTGTAAATCAATATAAGAAACATCGTTTTGAGGCGCCAAACGGTTGCCCATTCATTTGGAAATCATATGAATAATTGCAATGCTTTACGGTAAACGTTTGAAAAAGGTTTATCTTTGATTTGTTGGGCTGACATCCATGTAAGCGCTGAGGATGTGGAATCATCTGCTCGCTTCACATCTCCGCGTAACACAGTCACCTTCCAATGCTGATGGCTAAAGATGTGCTCAAACTTCCCCACTATCGTTACATTCGTAACGTCCAGACCATTTTTGTCACAATACCGGCGGGCTTCATCTAAGGAATCCTTCGCTTCGGCTAAGTGAATGGTGGGCAAGCCCCACATACCCGCAAGCAGTCCTTCATCCGGCCGTTTCTCAACCAAGGCTCGCTCATCCTGCGTCAACCATAACATCACCATGTCCATTCGCTTAGGCGGTTTGGCTTTCTTCTTGCGCGGCAGTTCTTCCTCAATTCCCTCTGCATATGCATTACAGACAGACTGCAGAGGGCAGAATAGACATTGTGGCGAAGACGGCGTACAAATAAGCGCTCCCAACTCCATCAAAGCTTGGTTGAAGTCGCCGGGAGCATCTTCTGGAATCAGTTGCAAAGCAATGTGCTCCATTTTTTTGCGGGTAGAAGCCAGCGCGATATCGTCAGTCAATACAAACAAGCGAGAGAAGACGCGCATGACATTGCCGTCTACCGCCGCCGCTTTTTTATTGTAAGCGATGCTCAACACGGCACCGGCAGTATAAGGGCCAATACCCTTCAGCTTGGAAATGGTCTCCAGATCATCGGGCACACGGCTTCCATAATGGGCGGATACTTCCTTCACCGCCGCATGCAAATTTTTCACGCGCGAGTAATACCCCAACCCTTCCCAGGCTTTGATCACCTGCTCTTCCGGTGCTTCAGCCAAATCGTCCAGCGTCGGGAACTGTTCAATAAAACGCTGAAAATAGGGGATAACTGTATCGACACGAGTTTGTTGGAGCATGATTTCAGAAACCCATATCTTATATGGATCCTGATCTTTCCTCCATGGCAGATCTCTCCGATTGCGGTTGTACCAATCAAGAAGCTCCCGCCCAATAATCTGAACCACTTCCCCATCTATGGTGAAAACATCTTTTTTTGCCAATACCTTTGCCTCCTTAATACTTGTTCACCGGCAAAGTCTAAGGAAGTGTAAGCGTCAATCTCTTATTTAAAAGATTGGTTATATACATCATACACTGTTATTCCAACCAAAGGATATAGACAGATTTTAAACATTGCTCATGATAATGGGCTTATCGAAAAGAAAAGGAGAAACGGGCGACAGGAGACAGGGATGAAATTGATATGAATGAGCTTCCAACAGCGAAAAGCCCCGCCTCCGTCGCATGAAGAGGCAGTCCATTTTGAAAATGCCAACCGCTGGGGTTAGATGTCTTGACGGGGAGATGCGGAAAGCGAACGATCATCAAACAGGCGGAAAATCCACGAGCGAACTTTGCCGCGTCCACCTTTAATCCAAGGGTCCATCGCATGGCCCCAGCCATGTTCCAGTGCAGTGCGCATGCGCTTGACATGATTGGCCTGTTCCCATGATGGCACTTGGATCATTTCAACAATGAGGCCCGGCTGATCACAACTTTCCCCTCCGTGGTATGACACAATTGGCATCTGGTCCTTGATCTCTTCACACAGCATGCTCAACGCTTGAGTCACTTCATCCATGGCTTGATTATCAACGGCATATTCGACAAAAACGATATACATCATCTTCACTCCTTTTCAAGGAAGTTTTCACCCATTGATTCGTAAAATCTGTTAGACTTTTGTAGAAGTCTCTGTCAGTCATACTGACGATCCACCATGCCCAGCCATTGCGCACCAAACGGTTTTCCAGCCAACAACCCGAGGTGAAAGCTTCATTACCGGGAACAGCCTATCAAGCGGGAACCGAACCAAAGCAATTGAACCGGGCATGTCAAAAGGAATGGCATGGTACCTGGCTCCATCCGTTCCCATCGCTTCTTGATCAACCCGTCAAGGATGCAAGCCGCAACCTTTTTCAATGAGAAAGGGTTGCTGTTCCCGACGACAGCATGTCAATCCATTTTCTAAAAGGGGGATGGTGAATGGATACGGTCACGCACTTTGTCATGGGTATCGGCCTCTTTGGCTTGGCCCACCTCGATCCCGCCATCGGCGCCAATCCAGACACCTCGCAAGCGGTTCTCTTGGGGACTGTCATCGGCTCGCAAATGCCTGACTCCGACACGATCTTTCGCTTCCGAGGCAATGCCACCTACATTCGCCAGCATCGCGGCTTCAGCCACTCGCTCCCGATGCTGTCCATCTGGCCCAGCTTCATCACCGCCGGCCTGCATTTATTTTGGCCCAACGCCGATATGGTTCACCTGTGGTGGTGGACATTTCTGGCTGTCTTCATCCATATATTTATCGACCTGTTCAACTCATACGGCACACAAGCAGGGCGGCCTTTCACAAATAAGTGGATCGCTTTTCACACATTGGCTATTTTCGACCCCTTCATCTTTGCCATCCACTTGATCGGTTTTCTTCTGTGGTGGCTGTTTCCAAACCAAGTCGGTTTTCACTTTCTCACTATCTATGTAGCGATCGCGGTCTATATTGCCATCCGGATATGGATCCGCCGAAGATTGACCCTTGCTGTTCAGCGTGATCGCAACCGCAACGGGCGCTACACGTTGATTCCCACCGGTAATTGGTTTCACTGGAAAGTGATCGCTGAATTTGCAGAAGAAGTCCATCTGGGGGAAATCCGCAACCAACAATTATTATGGATCGGCAGGATCTCCACCAAAGGATTACAGCATCCGGCGACCCTCCATTCGAAAAAAGCGGAACCAATCAAAGCCTTTTTGGATTTCACTTCATATGGCTATCCCGAAGTTCGCAAACGCGCTTATGGGTATGAAGTGAGATGGCTGGATGTTCGTTACCACTCCAAAAAACATTTTCCTTTCTTGGCCGTCGCTTTGCTTGACCACGAGTATAACATTATTTACTCTTTTGTGGGATGGATCAATCAAGAGCAGTTAGACAAAAAAGTTAAACAATCCTTGCAGTCTAGTTGAGGCGTGTCCGACGGGCCGGGGCGGTTTGCCGCCCCCCTTTGCCGGAAGGAACGGTGGAAAATAAAGCGCGCCCTAAACCTTGGCATAACATCATCGGAGGTGCAATGCTTTTGATTTGGGAACAAGCAACCTCAACAGCCTTGGAGCAAAAAGTCTCAACTGTGAGCAACCTCGCCGCAGAGACGAAAACCCTGTTCACCAAAATCATTGAAGATCCTGTGCAATACATTCTGTTGCCTGTTGGGGAAATCACACTTATCATCGTACTTACGATCGTTGCTTTGCGCTTTATCGATCGACTGATCGACAAGGTGTTTGAATTAAGCCGCATTGAGAGCAAAAAAGCTGATACCTTGCGCAAACTGATCAAATCGATCGCGCGGTACGGCATCTATTTCATGTCCGCTTTGACAATTTTAATCAATCTCGGCTTTGATCCCCTGCCGGTGTTGGCGGGTGCCGGAATCCTGGGCTTGGCCATCGGGTTCGGTGCCCAAAATCTGGTGCGCGACATCATCACCGGATTTTTCCTCATTTTCGAAAGCCAATTGGAAGTCGGGGATTTCGTGGAGATCAACGGCCAGATCAGCGGCAGAGTCGAAGAAGTGGGCTTAAGGGTGACCAAAGTCCGCGAATTCAACCAACGTCTTCATTACATCGCCAATGGAAACATCACGCAGGTAACCAACTACAACCGCGATCAGATGCGGGCCATTGTGACAGTCACAGTGCCATATGAATCAGATTTGACCGTGGTTAACCAGGCCTTGGAGAAAATGTGCAGTACCATCGCCGAGCGCTACGCGTCCCATCTGATCCAACCACCCGAGATCATGGGCATCACGCGTATTGACCAGACCGGGGTGGAATTTACCGTCACTGCGCTGAGCGAACCAGAACAACACTGGTCCCTTGAGCGGGAAATGCGCAAAGAAGCGGTGATCAGCCTTCATCAGCAAGGGATTTCGATCGCCTATCCGCGTAGCGTGATCTACAACCCTGAACAGCAAATGCAGGCGCAAGTCCCCGCCAAAGTGAATAGATGACCTTCTCCCGGCTTGATCGGGACAGGCGGCAATGATTGACACGACAAAACCCCGGTCAAATAAACGACCGGGGTTTTCAAATGTGCATTAAAAGATTGTCCGCTCCATGAGCGCCAGAACCGCGACAACACCCATAGAGATAATGATCCACAAGGCCGTGGATTTGAGATCGCGCATCAGCACGCCATGCTCATCCACCGCGGCAACCCGTTTTTCTTTGACTCTCTTCTTAGCCAACCGGGAGCGCCTCCTTTTCATCTGCATTCATTCATGATGATTCTAACACATTTTGTACAACCCTATTTCACATTATCCAACGAATCCCACAAATAAAATGTCACATAACTCCGATAAGGTGCCCAGCTTTCCCCCCATTGCCGCACTTCTTCTTCCCCCGGTTGCTGATCGAGGCCGTAAACGCGTTTCAACGCATTGCGCAAACCGATATCTGCCGCCGGTAACAAATCGGGCCGCCCCAACCCGAACAACAAAACGCATTCTACCGTCCACCGCCCGACTCCCCTAATCGGCAACAAGGTGTGCAAAACCTCTTCATCACTGAGGGACCACAAAGCGTCCAACGACAATTCCCCATTTACCACTTTGCGAGAAAAATCAATGATATATTCTGCTTTGCGCCGATTAAATTGCAACGCTTGCAACTCCTCATATTCCAAGCGGGCCACTTGTTCCGGCGTCGGAAACAACACCCACTCCCGCCCCCGGAACACCGCTTTGCTGCCGGCCAGTTCCTGAAACCGCTGAATCAGCGTCGCCGCAAAAGAGACATTGAGCTGCTGGCCGATAATCGTTTTGACCACGCACTCATACAGGCTGGGCTCCAACACAAAGTGCAACCCTTCCCGTTCGGCGATAACGGGAGCCAAGGCAGGATGCTCCCTCATCTGCTCGTAAAACGGCGTCAAATCGACTTGGGTGCTGAACATCCGGGCCACCTTACGCTTTATTTCCTCCGCTTCTCCTTCAGCCAGATTCCCCTCGATTTCTACCTGTAACGCTTTTTCCCCGACAAGCGGCCCTACCGTGCACAGGAGCGGGCCGCACGAGCCGTGCATGGTGCGGGACAACTTATCCCCGTCTGCTACGAAACTAGTTTTCTCAAACGTGCGCAACCGCTTGGTGGTCAGTTCGTAAGAATAGGGATAGATCAATGGCAATTGGAATTGCATTAGGAATAACCCCTTTCCACACTGAATCGGACCCACCACAGTGCTGTAAATTCGTTTATCCGATATGCACAGCATTTGCCATCACAACTCAGCCCAACCTACATCCAGACCTTTGCATGTGCCTCATCCATTTTACCATTTTCACATGATTTCAAAATCATCGTCACTTATTGTTCAGAACACGCCCCTTTCCAACTGGGAGAAGCACGCTATAATTTTCTCATAAATAACAGCCTGGACAGCTCCAGGCTATACACCAAATCCACAGCGGACGCTGAAGTTGCTTCATCGATTGACCAGGATGTGTCTGGCAAATCAAGTTGGTAGGAAAAAACCTTTTCTCGAGGAGCGCCTAGTACCGCGTAAAGCGAATGAGAAAATGGTTTTGAAGCCGCTGGCCTATTCATCAGACACGTCTAGTCAGGCCTTCCATTTTACTCAACCAATTCGACACGGACATTCCGCTTGACGCCAAACGCTCGCGCTTCAGCCACGCTGTTCATATATAAATCAATCCGCTTGCCTTTGATCTTAGAACCGGTATCCTGCGCGATCCGGTAACCAATCCCTTCAATGTATACACGTGAGCCGATCGGGATGACTTCCGGGTCCACCGCAATTGTCACACCTTCATTGACGGGTTGGCCGCTGGAAGTAATCCCGTATCCAGGCTCGCCTACATGTTTGCCTGTTGACTCAGGTCCCGCTGTGTAAGCGGTGATCATAAATGAACCTAACCCTTGGCCCCGCTTTAACACCGGCATGTCTGGGACAGGGGCCTTATCTTCATTTTGTGGACGTTCAGACATCGTGGGAGGTGTCTCCGGAATGCGCAACACTTGGCCAATTCGAATCAAATCCGGGTTCGCCAAGCGATTGGCGCGTTGAATGGCGGCAACCTCCACCCCATGTTTTTTCGCCAATTTGGTCAGTGTGTCACCCCGTTTGACTGTGACTTCGATGAACGAATTGGCAGCTTCTACTTGTGGCCCTGCCATCCACGGCAACACGGCCATGAGCAAGCACAAGGTCAACCCGCTAGTCACTTTAAAAGACTTTTGCATACGTCACGATACCCCTCTCGCTTTCATAGATTGCTAGAGTTGGTATCCAGTGTGGACGGAACCCTTCGGTTTTATACAAAAAAAGCAGGCTGTTAAGCCCGCTTTCGATAACCCCCTGAGGCCAAATTGATCAACACCCTCAAGGGGCCGCTTTTTAACCACACCACCGCGGCGGTAATCACCTTTTTCAGCATCGCCCATTCGGACACCTGTGCTTTGCTTCCTTCATCCCAAACTGGCTTGCACAGGCAACGGCGTTCATATTGAGTATGAATCATGATTACGCTCAACATGAACATCAACCCGACTTGAGGAGCGATGATCGGATAATCATACATGCCGTGGCCCAGCAAGGCGATAACCAAAGAAAGCAACATCCCCGCCAACCGCTTTTCTTCTTTTTGATTGGCTTGTTTGCGCCAGCGGCGGGCCCGGCGAATCGTCATGAAAATAAGGATTAAAAACAGGCCCAACCCCATGATCCCATATTCACTGGCTATCCCCAAGAAGATATTATGGGCATGCCATACGTAAAATCCAGCTATTTTTGCAAACAACTGCCCAAAATGCAGGGGCAAAACACCAAACAACCAATTTTCCTTGAAAATCTCAAGCGCGGTTGACCATACTTTTAGACGGACTTCAATCGTGGCGTAAAGAGATTCTTTTCGGGGGATAAATTGTGGACACAAATAGACAAATAACAGGATAGCCAATGTGATGGATACCGTCCGTTTGCGATGCCCCGTCATCCACAGTTGGACGATCATGCCGATCACCAAGCCCACCCATGCTCCGCGCGATCCGGTGCACCATATTGCCGCGCAATACAGGATAAACACTGCAAAAGCACCAACTTTTTGCCACGGCTTCTTTAGTACGGACATTGCATAAATGCTCATGAGGGCAAAACAAATCAACAACGCCGCAGCCAAGTTGGAATTCCCCGATGTACCTACACTCCGCACCGAATGCTCCGATTCCCACCGATGTTCACGATAAAAATCCATCAGTGGCCCCAACGAATTGTTGATCACATGCCAATCAATCTGTTGGATGATGACAATCAAGGCCACATATAGACCGGCCAACCAGAAAAACAAGTACGCCCGTTGCACCTCTGGCCAAGACCATTTCACAACATGACGAACCCACAATGATAGAGAATAATAAAGGCCAAACATGGCAATGGGAATGATGCCAATCGGAACCCAATAAAACCAAGATGGATTGTAAACCCAACTGATGCAGGAGAGAATGATAAAGCCAAGGAACGCTTTCTCTGGCCATTCATTCGCCGTCCACCTGTCCCGGTAGACGAACACCATCAATATCCCCACGACCGCCAGCATGACCGGCGGCAAGTACGTGGACAAAACAATGGATAAAAACAACCCCATCATCAATCCGTTTATTGTCGTTCTATTCATCACCTTCAAAAGTATAAACTCCCTTGTTCAGAAGTTTTCACCCCGTTGAAACCCCAACCTCACCCTATTGTTCTCCGCTCCATCCTTCTTATTCCTTGGGCGTGGGGAAAGGTAAACCTATTTTATTCAAATTCGATTCCATCCTTTTTCTTTCCCTCTTTTTTCTACAAAAAAAGGAAATGCCCATAGAAAAGGCAGGGGTACTGGGACAAAATACGAAGCCTGTATCACCCTACCATAGAGTCTAATATAACCAATGCGCCGACAGGGGTCAAATTGTGAAGATGGGAAATGCCCTTTAATTGAAAAGAAATTTCATTTTCATTGACGATTGAAAAACATTCTCATAGAATGGAAACAGAAATATCTGCACGGTTTCGGCTATTTTTTGAAATGGAGGCGATCCTCTTGTCTCAAGGATTAAAAACCCAAAATTTAACACTGTCTTACGGTTCATCCATCATCATCAACGATCTGGATCTCACCATTCCCCACGGCAAAATCACCGTGCTTGTCGGCAGCAATGGTTGCGGCAAATCCACTTTGCTCCGTTCGTTGGCACGGCTACTCAAACCACGGGCCGGACACATCCTCTTAAACGGAAAAGAGATTCACATGTTATCCACCAGAGAGGTCGCCAAACAACTGGCCATTCTGCCACAAGGCCCTGAAGCACCGGAAGGGCTAACCGTCCATCAATTGGTCAAGCAGGGACGCTACCCGTATCAATCATGGGCCCGCCAATGGTCAAAAGAAGATGAAGCCAAAGTAAACTGGGCGCTTGAGAAGACACAACTCACATCCCTCGCCCATCGTTCGGTGGATGACCTGTCTGGTGGACAACGCCAACGCGCTTGGATCGCGATGACGCTAGCGCAAGATACGGACATCATCTTGTTGGATGAACCAACCACATATCTGGATTTGACCCATCAAATTGAAATCCTCGACTTGCTGTATGAATTGAACGAAAAAGAGAATCGAACCATCGTCATGGTGTTGCACGACCTCAATCTTTCTTGCCGTTATGCACACCACATGATCGCCGTACAGAATAAACAGGTTTATGCGCAAGGGGCGCCTGAACAAATTGTAACAGAAAAATTGGTGCAAGACGTCTTCCATTTGCGGTGCAAAGTGATGACTGACCCGATCGCCGGCACCCCCCACTGTATTCCGTACGGCAAAGGCAGGGATTTGTCCGCTCCCCCCTCCTTGGCACTGACTAATTAATCCGCCTAAAACACGCTACCCACAGCTTCCCAAGCAGTTAGACTCCGTTAACTGGCGGAGTCTCCTCCATTTCCCAAAAAGAAACGTTTAAAACGATGGATATAGGGGCGGGAATCACCGCTCGCTTGCGCCAAAACATAACGGTCAAACAAAGGATTTCTCGGCTCCATGCAGAACCTGCCTCCGCCCATGGCGATAATCTGCCTTGCGCGCCGCATTTACTCCTTCCTTCCAAGCGGGGGAGTAATGATTTTATTTTTCTTCACACTCATCACGCCCGCGTTCGTTAAACGCACTTGGGGCAGATGGGTAGATGTGAGGAATTGCATAGTGTAGATGGGGTCGAGGTGGGTATAGCCGGCCTCCTGAAGCCGTTCCGCCAAGGCTTGGCAGCGTGGGATCAGCTCTTCCAAGTCGAGATCGCTCATCGTCCCCAAAATGGGCAATGGCAAATGAAACCGCTCTTCTCCCCCTTGCAGCCAATAAATGCCCCCGTTTTGCTCTAACACATTATTGGCTGCCCGCGCCATCGCTTCGGCATCCTGGCCGATCACCAGCAGGTCGTGCGTGCAGGTGTAGCTGGAAGCAAGTCCGTCAATTCCTTGCGCAAACCCGCGTAAATAGGCGCCCGTCTTCCAATTTCCATTACGATCAACCAAGAATACCGCTAACCGGTCGTCCTCTTCAGGAACCAAGCGGGAGTCGACAGGAGAAGGGGCTGCCTCCATCGTTAATTTGGTTATCACGGCATTAAGCAAGTTTATGACAGGAACCGTCCCCTCTTCTGTATGCGGAACCCGCCACTCATCCGGCGTCAACTGAAACCGTCCTCCCCATGCACGGTAACCCGCTGGAAGCACTGGTGGTTCATCTCCCAGCGGCGATGACGAATCCACCCACTTCCCTTCATTTAACACCTTGATCGGTGTCGGCGCATCCAAAGAGGAGAGCACATTGATATCCGCCAAGCGTCCCGGGGAGATACTGCCCAACCGTTCGTCCAGACGGTAATACACAGCCGGGTTGACAGTGACCATTCTGTACGCTTGCACAGGATCAACCCCTTGCTCCAAGGCCAACTTTAGCAGATAATCAGTAAACCCTTCAGCCAAATAAGGCGGGGTAGCTCCATCCGTCGTCATCATCAACCGGTGCCAAGGAACATCGCCATGCGCCAACAATCCCGCCAGCAATTCAGGCAAGTCAGGCCGAATGGAACTGTGGCGCAAAGTAACCATGTATCCTAATTCCAGCCGGCGCCAAACCTCCTCAGGGGTGATGCTTTCATGATCGCCTGTTACCCCCAACGCGGCTAAGCGGGAAAGCGTACGGAATGAAGCACCCGGAGCATGTCCTTCGATACGCTTACCCCGACCCCAAGCATCAAGCAGACATGCGTTTTTCTCTTTGTCCCCGGCCAACAGCGCCATCCAATCCGACAGCTCCCCCGCTTGTGCAACATGAGGTGAACGCAAGATCGATTGCATCCGCTCCATGGAGAACAGCTTTGCCGATTCCGCCTCACTCAGGTGGGTTTGCGAATCGAGCCGTCCCCACCACAAGAGTTTTACCGGCAAAGATTGCAATCCATCAAACAGAGTCAACAATTCAAACGCTTCTAATTGCATGAAGAAGGGAAGCGTATCACAAACCATCGTCGTCGTCCCGCGCTGAACAACATGAGATGCCAACGTCAACGGATGATAGATCTGGCATGGATGAGCGTGCGGTTCTATATACCCCGGAACCAACACGCAGCCTGACACATCATCTTCGCAACCCACTCCCTCCAATAACAGCCCGCTTCCTTCCAGTGGCCCGACATATGCAATCCAGCGTCCGGCCAAGGCGATGTCTTTCTCCTCCAGCCTTCCCGTATGCACATTGAGAATTTGACCCCCGCGAATAATACGAGAAGGGGCTTTGCGGCCCATCACCACATCCAACAGGTTTTGATGCTCAGCCATTGTTCTAGTAATCACAATGATAACCTCCTTTGATGTGCAAATCCGTACTCATCCAGTCAAAACATGGCAATCCCCAGTCGTATAGAAACATCGGCAAGGCAGCAAACTAACTCCCAAGCTACGGAAAAGCGAAAGGAGGAAGTCGGTTGATGAAGCAAAACGTGGGCACCGTTGACGCCATCATCCGCATCACCTGCGGGTTGCTCGGATTGACTTGGTGCGTGGTCAAGGGCCGGCGAAACTTCCCCTACATGATCGCGCTGATGTCGGCGCTAAAAGTGGCAGAAGGAATCACTCGCTATTGTCCGATGTTGGATATGTTAAACAAACGAACAACATAAAATCGCTCACTTGTCGAAGTTTGCGCACAGGGAGATCGACGACCATTTATTTGCAAAAAAAACGATTTCCCTGTCAAAGCGCCTTGACACAAGCATTCAATATACAAGTAGAATAAAAATATAAAAAAACAAATACAAATCCCTTGCCTATATTCAGACTTTTTTGTATAATAGTTTCCAAGAATACCAAGTGGAAAGTTGGTTCAAATCAAGATATTTTCAGATTATTGGATTACTTTCGACACCCGTCTTCTCCTCCCTCCCATATTTCGCACAAATCGCAGTGGAGGAATGGACTTGTGCTCCAAACATCATGAACCAGCACTGACAAAAGACAACACTCCCGTGCCATCCGTTGAAACCTCATGCAATGCCCACACCCGGATGGCCGTTTCATAACGTCAAATAGGTGCACAAGGCAATACACGCCGATGCGCTTAACACTGCCAAAAGGTATTACGCTGGCGGATGCCATGAAACCAATTAGTCGGAGGGGGTGCGGGATCCGGTCCCGATTCGCCGTTCGTCGTTCACGGCTAAGGCCGCACGCAAAATGAGCCAAAAGGTGACAACTTCAAGCCAATTGACCATCTGTCAACCCGCAATGTGCAGTTGGTTGTTGATTAAATTTCGTCTATGCCTTAGAATCAAACTTAGAAATTTACTTAACTGAAAGAGTTGTTCACCTTTTTCTTGCAACGATTCGTCATACCCTAGATGAAATTTTAGCCCAATTGATTGAACAAGCGCAAACTGCAACATATTAGATCAGACACCGTCTCTTCAAGTTAGCGTATTGAATCGACAAAAATCGAATATTAACAATCTTGCATACAAAATTCGTCATTTTTTATCGAAAAAAGCAGGACATCATGTAACATGGCGTCGAAAAAAGAATTACAGATTTTCCTGAAGAGAGTAGTGGCAAATGCAATGGATCATGATAAAATGATTGCAAGAGGATGCGAACATATGATCGGCACATAAGAACGACACAACACCATTAAGGAGCGTGAGTGCAATGTCTCTTAGCGAAATGGAAAAAGAAACCGTGATTCAATTTGACGAATCCACAAACCTTGCTACTGTTTACACTGCTAGCTGGACAGTTGCTCGTTCCTTGAAAAAAGCTGGGTACCAACCAACAAAGAAATCCCAAGGTGGTTGGTGGTTTAAAATCCCCGTCAATGGCATCAGCATTCAAGGTGAAAAAGAGACAACGAAAATCGGTTGACTCAAAACCGATGAAGAACAACGAGCCCAAGAGGATGACTAGGCTCGTTTTTTTATAAGCTATTTCAAAAGAAGCCGACCACATCCGTGATCGGCTTTTTATTATAACGCTTTGGCCGCAATATCAGTGCGATAATGCATATCCTTGAAAGAAATTTTGGCCAACTCCTGATAAGCTTTTTCTCGCGCTTTCCCAATATCGGCTCCTGTCGCAGTCACGCCCAGCACGCGTCCGCCAGCAGTAACGACTCCATCTTCTTGCTGTTTGGTTCCGGCGTGGAATACCATCGTGTCTTCCCCCACCTCATCCAAACCGGTAATCGGCAACCCTTTTTCATATGAACCGGGATAACCACCCGCTGCCAAAATCACACAGACAGCAGCCTGCTCACTCCATTGTAGGGATAGCTCGTCCAATGTGCCAGCAATGACCGCTTCCATCACCTCAACCAAGTCGGTCTTAAGCCGCGGCAACACAACTTGTGTTTCCGGATCACCAAATCGGGCGTTGAATTCTATGACTTTGGGCCCATCCGCGGTAATCATCAGACCGGCATACAATACCCCTTTATACTCTATCCCTTCATTACAAAAAGCTTCATGCATCGGCCAAATAATGGTGTCGATCGCTTCTTGCACCACTTTTTCCGGGATTTGCGGAACAGGTGAATACGTGCCCATGCCTCCGGTGTTCGGTCCTTGGTCGTTGTCATACACCGGCTTGTGATCTTGCGCGACCACCATCGGCTTCACTGTCTTCCCGTCTAAGAAAGCCATCAGCGAAACTTCCTGCCCGCTTAAAAACTCCTCAATGACCACTTCGTTCCCCGCTTCACCAAACACCTTCTCTTCCATCGCATCGGCAATCGCCTGTTCTGCCTCGGCCACCGTCTGCGCTACGACTACCCCTTTGCCCGCAGCCAAGCCATCGGCTTTAATCACGATGGGAGCACCTTGCTTACGCACATAAGCCTTCGCTTTCTCTGCATCAGTGAAGGAAGCAAACGCGGCTGTGGGAATGTGATATTTTTGCATCAATTCTTTCGCAAACCGTTTGCTCCCCTCGATCAACGCGGCTTGCTTGCGTGGGCCGAACACTTTGAGACCTTCCTGTTCAAACCGATCAACCACACCTAGCAACAGAGGCACTTCAGGCCCCACGACTGTCAGATCCACTCGCTTTTCTTGCGCGAAAGCGACCAAACCGTCCACATCTTCCACTGCAATCGGTACGCATGTGGCCAGTCCGGCAATGCCTCCATTGCCCGGTGCACAATAAATCTCCGTCACTTTGGGACTCTGCTTCAACTTCCATACAATGGCGTGCTCCCGTCCGCCATTGCCGATCACCAGGATTCGCATTGCTTGTCCCCTCCCATCTCTCTTTTATCACCCCGAACCCCGCATCTAAAGCCAGGAACGCATCAGGACAAGATCAAACTTAATCCGAACAATCCCACTGTCACCAACAAACAGATGAAGGACCACTCTTCCCGGTAAAAAAACCGTTTTCGACTGCGGTAGGCCGCATCAGTGGTCAACACCCCGCCAACGATCAGCGCGATCATAAAGAAAATGCCGCTGGCTGTGCGCAGATGCGCTTGCCAAATCTGTAAATTAAAATCGTATGTCAAATACGATGTGATGCCCGTCAAACATACTGCAAAAACCATCCAACCAAAGGCCCAAGCAAATATCCGCATAGGGTAACCCTCCGTCAGTGTTTTTGTCATAGTATACGCATCAGAAGGGTCCCTCGATACATGGCAAGAAGGTTCTTAGTGTTTGAAATGGCGCATGCCGGTGAAAACCATGGTGATGCCGTGTTTGTTCGCTTCATCGATCGACTCTTGATCCCGAATCGAACCACCTGGCTGGATGATCGCCGTGATTCCTGCTTTCGCGGCTTGTTCTACCGTATCTTTCATCGGGAAAAAGGCATCGGACGCCAGTACGGCACCTTTTGCTTCTGCTCCAGCTTGGTTGAGCGCGATCACTGCCGAACCAACACGATTCATCTGACCTGCGCCCACTCCCAAAGTGCGGGAATCTTTGGCGACCACAATCGCATTGGATTTCACGTGTTTAACCACTTTCCAAGCGAAGAGCAACTGTTTCCACTCTTCTTCACTCGGCGCACGCTCTGTAACTGTCTCACACTGTTCCTGCGTCACTTGCCCCAGATCAGCTTCTTGCACCAAGGCTCCCCCGCCCACCGTCTGCACTTTGAGGCCAGCCGCCGGTTCAGTCAGCGAGCTGTCACCCCATTCCAGCAACCGCAAATTCTTTTTCGTGCTTAACAGCTCTAGTGCCTCTGGTGTGAAGGAAGGAGCAAGAATGATTTCAAGGAAGATTCCTTTCATTTGTTCCGCCGTCTCTTTGTCGATGGGACGGTTTGCCGCCACAATGCCCCCGAAAATCGACACCGGATCGGCTTCATACGCTTTTAGGTAAGCGGCCGAGATGGTCTCACCGATCCCCACTCCACATGGGTTCATGTGCTTCACCGCCACGACAGCCGGTTCGCTGAATTCGCGAACCAATTCCAAAGCAGCGTTGGCATCATTGATATTGTTATAAGACAACTCTTTGCCGTGCAATTGTTTGGCGGAGGCGATGGTACCTGCTGCCGCCCGCGGTTCGCGATAAAAAGCGGCTTGCTGATGCGGATTTTCACCATACCGCAACGCCTGCTGTTTGTTGTAGGTGACAGTCAACTGCTCTGGGAAGGTGATGCCGAGCAATTCGTTGAAATAATTGGCAATCAACGCATCGTATGCCGCCGTGTGCCCAAATGCCTTAGCAGCCAACCGGCGACGTGTCTCCAAGCTCGTGCTGCCATCCTTTTGCAATTGCGCGATCACTTCTTCATAATCCGCAGGATCGACCACAACGGTGACATATTGATGGTTCTTGGCGGCGGAACGAACCATGGATGGACCGCCGATATCAATATTTTCAATGGCTTCTTCCACTGTGACGCCCGGCTTTTGAATCGTCTGCTGGAATGGATATAGATTGACCACAACGAGGTCAATTGCTTCAATCCCGTTTTCCTCCATCGCAGAGAGATGCGAAGGCAAATCGCGGATCGCCAAGAGTCCGCCATGAATTTTCGGATGCAACGTTTTAACTCGCCCATCCATGATCTCCGGAAAATGAGTCACTTCCGAAATACCCGTAACCGGAACGCCCGCCTCTTCCAGCACACGGTGCGTACCTCCGGTGGAGATGATTTCGATCCCCAGTTCAGCCAACTGTTTGGCGAATGAGACAATCCCGGTTTTATCTGAAACGCTGATCAACGCGCGACGAATACCCACCTGCAAATCCTCCCCATCCCTCATGTCAGAGGGTTTTTGAAATGACTGTTAGCCTTTCATGTCCGGCGTTTTAATGGCGCCGGTGATCCATCGATAAACCACTTCCGGATAAAGACGGTGCTCAGCCTGATGAATCTTGGTAGTAAAACTCTCCAAATCATCATCTTCTTCCAGCAAAACAGGAACCTGCGCCAGAAGCGGTCCGGTGTCCATCTCCTCATCGACCAAATGGACACTTACACCTGAGACCTTCACTCCGTAAGCAAACGCCTGCCCGATCGCATCCTTGCCTGGAAAGGCCGGCAGCAGAGATGGATGGATATTCACAATCCGCCATGGATACGCATCAAGCAAAGTGGAACCGATCAACCGCATGTAACCCGCCAGCACAATCCACTCGATACCATGCTTGTCCAGTTCAGCAAGCACAAACGTTTCATAAGCCGCTTTATCAGCAAATGTCTTGGGGCTGACACAAACAGCGGGAATACCCAGCCGCTCGGCCCGCTCCAACACCTTCGCCCCCGGCTTGTCGCATACCAACAACCGGATGGGCACCGGCCACTTTTGGTCTCGCGAGACCTCTACCAATCTCTCAAAATTGCTGCCACTACCTGAAGCAAACACAGCGATGCTCATGCCCAGACCACTTCCCGCGCTCCCTCTGCCACCCGACCGATAACAAACGCTTGCTCGCCGAGCTCCTGCGCCACACGTACCGCTTCTTCTGCTTCCTCGGCCGGCACCGCGATAACCATACCCACACCCATGTTAAAGGTGCGGAACATATCTTCTTCAGACACTTGGCCTGCTTCCTCGATCCAACGGAAAATCCCCGGCACTTCCCAAGAAGACTTGTCAAGCTGCGCCTGGCATCCTTCAGGCAACATGCGCGGCACGTTCTCTATCAACCCGCCGCCGGTGATGTGGGCACCACCCTTGACTTGGAACTGTTGCATCAGCTCAAGGAATGTTTTCACGTAGATTCTTGTCGGAGCCAACATCGCCTCGCCCAATGTTTGCTCAGTTCCCGGTACTTCCGTCGCAAACGGGTAGCGACCATCATCCAGCAACACTTTGCGCGCCAGCGAATAGCCATTGCTGTGCAAGCCATTGGATGCCAAACCGATTAACGCATCCCCAGGGCGAATGGCAGCACCCGTCAACACGCGATCGCGTTCAACGACACCGACGCAAAAGCCAGCAACATCATACTCGCCTTTGGCGTACATGCCCGGCATCTCCGCCGTCTCACCGCCGATGAGCGCGCATCCGGCTTCGACGCACCCGTCGGCAATCCCTTTGACCACCGCTTCCGCTTGTGCTGGAGCCAATTTTCCCGTTGCCAGGTAGTCGAGGAAAAAGAGCGGCTCTGCGCCTTGTACCACCAAGTCATTTACACACATGGCCACGCAATCAATCCCGATCGTATCGTGGCGATCTAGCGCAAAAGCCACTTTCAACTTGGTACCAACGCCATCGGTCGCAGCCACGAGCACTGGCTCCTTGTATGATTTGAGGGCAAACAAGCCGCCAAACCCGCCCAATCCTCCCAGTACCTCATCCCTCATGGTACGGGCGACATGCTTTTTAATGCGATCCACGGTTTCATTGCCGGCATCGATATCGACACCAGCCGCTTTATACGCCTCACTCATCGTTTCCCCTCCAATACCAACTCATCTTCAAGCACAGTGGGGTATTCCCCGGTGAAGCAAGCGATGCAGTGGCCACGGTTTCGCTCACTCGCCGGACGGCCGATCGCACGCAACATGCCTTCCACACTGATAAAAGTGAGGGAGTCGGCCCCAATCTCCTGCCGAATCTCTTCCACTGTTTTTTGGGCGGCGATCAGTTGCTCCCGATCTGGTGTGTCGATGCCATAGAAACACGGATTTTTGACCGGGGGTGAGCTGATGCGCACATGCACTTCCGTCGCGCCAGCTTCGCGCAACATGTTGACAATGCGGCGGCTGGTCGTTCCGCGTACGATGGAATCATCCACCATCACTACGCGTTTGCCGGCCACAACCCCGCGCACGGCGCTTAACTTCATCTTAACCCCTTGCTCGCGCAATTCTTGGCTCGGCTGAATAAACGTCCGGCCCACATAACGGTTCTTGATCAACCCTAACTCATACGGGATACCGGTTGCTTCAGCAAAACCGATTGCCGCTGAAGTGCTGGAATCGGGCACACCCGTAACCACATCTGCTTCAACCGGTGCTTCCTCAGCCAAGATTCGGCCCATTCGTTTACGAGCCGCATGAACATTGACACCGCCGACATTGCTGTCCGGGCGAGCGAAATAAACGTGCTCAAACGAGCAAATAGCCCGCTCCGCTTTGGGTGCGAAGGTCGTCGTCCGCATCCCCTCCGCGTCAAAAACCAGCATTTCACCCGGCTCGATGTCGCGTACAAACTCCGCCCCGATCACGTCAAACGCGCAAGTCTCCGAAGAGAAAACGGTCGCCTCCCCCATCTTGGCCATTGACAAGGGGCGCAAACCATGAGGATCTTCCGCCACAATCAAAGTATCATTGGTCATGATCATCAGCGCATATGCTCCCACCAACTGATTCAACGCCTCTTTAGCCGCCTCCACGATGTTGGGGGCCGAAGATCGGGCGATCAGGTGCGCGATCACTTCCGTGTCAGTCGTCGTTTGAAAAATGGAACCCGACTCTTCCAATTCACGACGCAACTTTTTGGCGTTAACCAAATTCCCGTTGGTCGCAATCGCCAATTCCCCTTTGGCGTATTTAAACACCAAGGGTTGTGCGTTGGCAAGGCCGGTGCCGCCCGTGGTCGAATAACGCACGTGACCAATTCCGGTGGACCCAAGCAGTTGCTTGATATTGTTGTTATTAAACACTTCCGTCACCAAGCCGGTGCCCCTTTGCACCGAAAACTTATGGCCGTCAGTCGTCACAATGCCTGCGCTCTCTTGGCCGCGATGTTGCAAAGCGTGCAAACCGTAATATGTGAGTTGAGCGGCGTCAGCATGGCCGATAATTCCAAAGACGCCGCACTCTTCATTCAGTTCGTCGAGGTCGAAGATGCTTTCATCGCGCATGGAATAGCTTCCTCCCACTGTTTGCTTAAATATGCAACATCCTGCTGAATCACCCGCTCACCATTGATGTGGATGATGAGCTCTTCTTTTTCCGTCACGGTGCCCATCTGCTGGCAAGCTACACCTTTGGCTTCAGCCAGCTTCATCACATCTGCCACAGCGTCCGCCTTTACGCTCAAGATGACGCGGGATTGGCTTTCGCTGAAGAGATGGACAACCGGAGCCAAATCCGTTTCCAGGCTGACCGCCGCTCCTCGGTTGCCGCTGATGCAGCTTTCTGCCAGAGCCACAGCGATACCGCCTTCGCTAACATCGTGCGCCGATTTTACCCAACCGCTGCGAATCGCTGCCAAGACCGTCTGTTGCACAGCCAATTCCTTTTGCAAATCGCAGACAGGCGGGCGGCCGCTAATTTGTCCAGTCACTACATGTTGCAATTCACTTCCGCCCAATTCGGCATAGGTGTCACCCAACAGCAGAATGACATCCCCATCTTCTTTGAATGCTTGCGTGGTGATGTGTTCACGCTTTTGTACCAAACCGACCATACCCACAACCGGGGTGGGGTATATCGGATTGCCTTTCGTTTCGTTATACAAGCTGACGTTTCCGCCAACGACAGGCGTTTCCAATACCCGGCACGCTTCCGCCATGCCATCGATCGCCTTGGAAAGTTGCCAATAAACTTCTGGCTTCTCGGGGCTACCAAAATTGAGACAGTCCGTGATACCAAGCGGCTCCGCTCCGGAACACA
The DNA here is from genome assembly GCF_024927925.1 of Laceyella sacchari. Classification (NCBI taxonomy): domain Bacteria; kingdom Bacillati; phylum Bacillota; class Bacilli; order Caryophanales; family Thermoactinomycetaceae; genus Laceyella; species Laceyella sacchari. The sequence goes on along the minus strand of NZ_CP103866.1, from coordinate 367,044 downwards.
CGACGTTGCGGGCAGATTCCGCCACGGCGATGCGTCCCCCTTGCACCGGATCAAGATAAACATAACGGCCGTTTCCGTCCGTGGACATCGCCAACCCCTTCTCTGTACCACGAATCACCACTACCGCCGCATCCGAACCGGGACGAACCGCGGTGCTGGTGCGAACCATATGGTCATACTGCTCATACACCCAGCGTTTGGAACCGATGTTGACCGAAGACATCACTTTCGTCAACGCAGCTTGCGGATCAACATCTGCCAGCTCCTCCTCAGGGCGTCGTTTTGCGTTTTCCTCATAATATTGAGGGACGCGTTCTTCACGCACATAAACTGGCGCATCATCCACCAGCGTATTAACCGGGATGTCTGCCACCAATTTGCCTTGATGGAACAAGCGATACCGGTTGCCTTCGGTTACGCGGCCTACTACAGCCGATTGCAAGCCCCATTTGTCGCAAATGGTTTTGATTTCATCCTCCCGGCCAGCTTCTACCACCAAGAGCATGCGTTCTTGCGACTCGGACAGCATGATCTCGTAAGGGGTCATGCCCTCTTCGCGCTGCGGAACCAAATCGAGGTTCATCTCAAGACCGTGCTCACCTTTTTGCGCCATCTCCGCGCTGGAACAGGTAAGCCCTGCCGCACCCATGTCCTGAATCCCGATCAAAATGCCTTTTTGCACCATTTCCAAACAAGCTTCCAGCAAGAGCTTCTCCATAAAGGGATCGCCCACTTGCACAGCCGGACGCTTCTCTTCGGATGACTCATTAAGTTCTTCTGATGCAAACGTGGCTCCGTGAATCCCATCCCGACCGGTGCTTGCGCCTACATAAATCACAGGGTTTCCTACGCCGATCGCAACGCCTTTTTGCAATTCATCATGGTTGAGTATACCCACACACATCGCATTCACCAACGGATTGCCCTCATAGCTGTCTCCATCGAAAACCACTTCACCGCCAACCGTGGGAATCCCGATGCAATTGCCGTAATGAGCAATTCCAGCCACGACTTGTTCAAACAGGTAACGCACCCGCGGATTGCGCAAATCGCCAAAACGCAAGGAATTCAACAAAGCTACCGGGCGCGCACCCATGGAAAACACGTCACGAATAATCCCGCCAACGCCTGTGGCTGCTCCTTGGAAAGGCTCGATCGCTGAAGGATGGTTGTGACTCTCGATCTTGAAGACCACCGCTTGCCCGTCACCGATATCAATGACGCCGGCTCCTTCGCCCGGACCTTGCAACACCCGCGGCCCTTCCGTCGGAAACTTCTTCAACAGCGGTTTGGAATTCTTATAACTACAGTGCTCCGACCACATTACGCTGTAGATGCCCACTTCCGTCCAGTTCGGCAGACGGTTCAAATGACCGCATACCTGGTCGTATTCTGCATCAGTCAAGCCCATTTCTCGATATAACTTTTGCTCGCGAATGATCTCCGGTGTAGGCTCCAAGCCCACACGCTCGACTACTGTTTGTTCAGACCGCACGGCTATTCTCCTTCCAGTATTGAAGCATGGATTTGAAGAGATACTTTCCATCGTCCGAGCCCATCCAGTCAAAAATGGCCCGTTCCGGATGCGGCATCATGCCCAACACATTGCCAGCTTTGTTGCAAATTCCGGCAATGTCGTCCACAGACCCATTGGGATTTTCCCCCGCATAGCGGAATACGATTTGGTTGTTCGCTTTCAGTTCAGCCAATGTCGCTTCATCACAGTAGTAGTTGCCTTCGCCATGGGCGATCGGAATGCGGATCACCTGACCGTCTTCATAAGCGCACGTAAACGGCGTTTGGTTGTTCTCAATCCGAATCGGTTGGATGTCGCAACGGAATTTCAGGTGGTTGTTGCGCATAAGCGCGCCTGGCAGAAGCCCTGATTCACATAACACTTGAAACCCGTTGCAAATCCCGATGACCAGCTTACCCGCCGCAGCCGCATCCTTCACCGCCGCCATCACGGGAGAAAAACGGGCGATCGCCCCGCAACGCAGATAATCACCATAGGAGAACCCTCCCGGCAGGATGACTGCGTCAAAGGAGGACAGATCCGTGTCATGGTGCCAAACCGGGGCTACCGGTTCACCCAAAATGTCTTCAACGGCGTGGATGCAATCATAATCACAGTTGGAACCCGGAAAAATAGGAACGGCAAACCGCACTTACGCCACCTCTTCCAATTCAAATGTGAAATTCTCGATCACTGGATTGGACAGCACTTTTTCGCTCAGCTCTTTGATTTGTTTCTCCGCCTCTGCGCGGCTTTCGCATTCCAAGAGCACTTCCACCCGCTTGCCGATCCGCACATCACGCACGCCTTCAAATCCCAGTGTGTGTAATGAACCTTTGACCGCAACCCCTTGTGGGTCCAATACGCTATCCTTCAAGGTGACATAAATCGTCGCTTTAAACATATTATTTTCCTCCCAAACGATTCCAGATTTCGTGATAAGCTTCCACAACTTGTCCCATGTCGCGGCGGAAACGGTCTTTATCCAACCGTTCGCCGGTTTCCTTTTCCCAAAAACGGCAGGTGTCTGGAGAAATTTCGTCAGCGAGCAAAACATTTCCATCCCCATCCACACCAAACTCCAGCTTGAAATCGACGAGGATGATATTTAGTTCCAACAGAAACGCGGACAGCACTTCATTCACTCGTAGCGCCTGTTCACGAAGTTGGGCCACTTGCTCTGGCGTCGCCAACTCCAGAACGGAGATATGCTCTTCCGTAATCAACGGATCGCCCAGCGCGTCATCCTTGTAATAAAATTCGACAATCGTGTGTTTCAGTTTGGTTCCTTCAGCAATTCCCAATCGTTTCGCCATGGTTCCCGCCGCAATATTGCGAACAACCACCTCAATTGGGATGATTTCTACTCTTTTTACCAATTGCTCAAGTGGCGAAATTGCCTTGATAAAATGGTTAGCAATCCCTTTTTTATTCAGCAACTCGAAGAAAAACGTGCTGATGCGGTTGTTCATTTCCCCCTTGCCTTCCAAGGTGGCCCGTTTCTGATTGTTGAAGGCAGTGGCCGAATCTTTGTATTTCACCCGCAACACCGCACTGTCTTCCGTCAAAAACAGTTGTTTCGCCTTTCCTTCGTACAGCATATCTCCTGGTCTCACAGCTGGTCGCCCCTTTAGCAGAAAAGTGGATGCTGAGGAGAAGAGCACAGTGTGCGTCTCCCCCCATGCACCTTGATAAGAGCTGATTGTAAATCATGCGGTTTTATGCCCGCACCATGAAACAGATGGTCACTTCAAGCCCAGACGCGCAAAAATGGTATCCACCTGCGACAAATGGTAGCTGTAATCAAAGCATTGTTCGATCTCTTCCGGAGACAACGTCTTGGAAATCAACTCATCGCTTTCAACAAGCGGTTTGAACGGTCGTTGCTCTTCCCACGCTTGCATGGCAAGGCGTTGCACACGGTCGTAAGCCTCTTCCCGTTTCAACCCTTTGTTGATCAGACTGAGAAGCACGCGTTGCGAATAAATCAACCCGAAGGTGCGCTCCATGTTCCGTTTCATATTCTCCGGGAAGACGGTGAGATCGCGCACGATGTTGGCAAACCGGTTAAGCAGGTAGTTGAGCAGAATCGTTGCGTCAGGGAGAATTACCCGTTCAACCGACGAATGCGAGATATCCCGTTCATGCCACAGCGGTACGTTTTCATAAGCAGAAACCATGTGTCCACGGATTACGCGGGCCAATCCGCTGATATTTTCGCAACCGATTGGGTTTCGCTTATGCGGCATCGCCGAAGATCCTTTTTGTCCTTTTCTGAAGGGCTCTTCCACTTCGCGGGTCTCACTCTTCTGCAAGCCCCGGATTTCCGTCGCAAACTTATCAAGCGATGTGGCGATCAGTGCCAAGGTCGCCATGTATTCGGCGTGACGGTCGCGTTGCAGGGTTTGTGTGGAAATCGGCGAAGCCTCAAGACCCAGCTTCTCGCACACATACTTTTCTACAAACGGATCAATGTTGGCGTACGTCCCTACCGCGCCGGAGATTTTGCCCACACGCACCGTTTCCATCGCCCGTACGAAGCGTTCCCGATTGCGCTTCATCTCCGCATACCACAGCGCCATCTTGAGCCCGAAAGTCGTCGGTTCCGCGTGTACGCCGTGCGTCCGGCCCATCATCACCGTCGTTTTGTGTTCTTCCGCTTTCGCTTTGATCACTTCGATTAAGTTATCAATATCTTTGAGCAGGATTTCGTTGGCTTGTTTGAGCAGATAAGAAAGCGCCGTGTCGACGACGTCCGTCGAAGTCAGACCGTAGTGGACCCATTTGGATTCCGGCCCAAGCGTTTCTGACACCGCACGGGTGAAGGCAACCACATCATGCCGGGTATCTTGTTCAATCTCATGCACCCGATCAATGTTCACCTTGGCGTTCTTACGGATCTGCGCCACATCTTCCTTGGGGATGACGCCGAGCTCCGCCCATGCTTCACAGGCCAGGATTTCTACTTCCAACCAAGCCTCAAATTTGTTTTGTTCCGTCCAGATCTTTGCCATCTCTGGGCGTGAATAACGTTCGATCATTTGCTTGTCCCACCTTTTTAAGAAAACCTCATTGCTTACTAACAACCATTTCACCGTCGGCACGTATACCGACTGCAAAAATGATTATCTATCATAAATAACCTTTTTTTCTTGTTCCGTCAAAGGTGGCCAGATTCCCGACGCGTCGATCCACGCGATTGCGCTCTCCAAATCATCCACCACCGTGACATGCCCCATCTTGCGTCCTTTTTTCGCTATCTCCTTGCCATACCAGTGCACTTTCACCTGTCCGGGCAACGAGCCGTATGCTTGGTTAAATGCTTCGCCATGCTCCCCCAGAATATTCACCATCACCGCCGGGGAAGTAAGCGTAGTCGGCCCTAACGGCAATCCGACGACAGCTCGTACAAATTGCTCAAATTGGGACGTGAGGCAAGCGTCAAACGTATAATGGCCGGAATTGTGCGGACGCGGTGCCAGCTCATTGACGAGCAATTCGCCAGACGCGAGCACAAACATTTCTACAGCCACCAATCCCACTACCCCAAGCGAGTCAGCCACCTGCTCAGCTAGGCGCACAGCCCGTTCAGCCACGCCTTCAGCCAGAGGGGCGGGAGCCACCGACATATGCAGGATATGATGACGGTGCAAATTGACAGAGGGCGGAAAAGCTTTCACTTCACCGTGAACACTTCGTGCCACCACGACCGAACATTCTTTTTGGAAAGGGATGAATTGCTCCAAAACCAAGGTTTTCCCTTGCTGAAACAGCTCAGCTGGCAATGCGGCCACGTCTTGGTCTGTTTTTAGCATCCACTGGCCTTTGCCATCATATCCGCCTGTCGCTGTTTTCAACACAGCCGGAAGCCCCAACTCAGCCAAAGCTTGCCGCAAGTCGGCTTCTGTTTCAACGGCAACATATGGTGCCACCGGAACGCCAGCCCGAGTGAGCGCTTGCTTCTCCATGAGGCGATGTCGCGTCAATTCAAGCAAGCGGCTACCTTGCGGAACCAGCGTTTGCTGTTCCAGCTTTTTAACGATCTCCGGGTCGATGTTTTCAAATTCATACACGATCAGATCAGCGGCTTCTGCCAAGCGGCGTGCTGCCTCCTGATCATCGTAAGGGGCGCTTACATGCCGGTCGGACACTTGGCCTCCGGGGCAGTCAGCCGCTGGGTCCAATGTGACGAAGCGGTATCCCAACTTTCGCCCCTCGAGAATCACCATGCGCCCCAGTTGCCCGCCTCCCAAAATGCCGATCGTCTGGCCGGGCTTGATTAAGCCCGCTGTCTTTTGCTTCATCGTCTCAATCATTTCAATTCACTTTCCTTTAGCACACGACTACGGATTTGTTCACGCCGTTTGGCTAAACGCTCGCGCAGCGCTTTGTCTTGAATGCCCAACATTTCCGCCGCGAGCAATCCGGCGTTGACCGCCCCGGCATCGCCGATGGCCACGGTTGCAACCGGAACACCCCCTGGCATCTGCACAATTGAAAGCAAAGAATCCATCCCGTTTAGAGCGGATGTCTTGATCGGTACTCCGATCACCGGCAAAACCGTTTTTGAAGCGACCATGCCTGGCAGATGCGCCGCACCACCCGCACCAGCGACAATTACTTCAATGCCGCGCTCTTCCGCCGTTTCCGCGTATTGAAACATCTCATCCGGTGTCCGGTGAGCGGAAACGACTTTCGCCTCGTGCGGAATTTCTAACTCGGCTAATACGTCGCATGCCTTTTGCATCGTCGGCCAATCTGAAGTGCTCCCCATTATGACTCCAACTTTTGGTTTCACCATGATCCGTCTCCTTCTATCTATTCTTGATGAAGACAAGCCTAATCAACAGCCTTTCTTAGATGCGAGTGATAGAAGTCTACTACTTAGGCTTAGCTTCATCCAACTTTCTACAGACGATGATGTGGATGTGAGATTTCCTCCTCAACCACATATCCAGTGTAACAATGAACCTGTGAAAAAGTCAACGGTAAAAACGAACATTAACCAATCATCAACAACCAGTGTTCGTGTTTATATGTGATTTTCTGTTGTATATCGGCCATGAAAGCGTTAAGCTAAATAAATTCATGAACATTCCCCAATGAAACGAAAATGATCGATAAAGGTTTTCCTGTTAATGCATGTCAATCAGATGATCCCCTCTGGTTAGCGGCCATGTCATTTTCGGAACTCCGGGTGCCAAAAAACCCCCCCTCCCCACAAGCGTACTTGCGGAAGGGGGACTTTTTACCGATTTAGTCCAATGGCTGTGCTATCGCGCGATGAATCTCCAGCTCCATAATACCGTTTTTTTCTCCAGTCAATCCAAATCGCGTTTACATTGCCTATCTCCGTTGGCTCGCTTTCAAAGCGGTGGCCCATTCGCGTCAACTCTTCCCGCGCTTGATCAGGAACCCCTTTTTCCCAACGGATGGTGGGATAACGAGCGCTGTAGATGCGTGGCTCTTCAATTGCCTGCTTCAAATCCAACCCCTTGCCCAGCTTATTAAATATCACCTGATAGACAGACGCGATAATTGTCGCTCCTCCAGGTGACCCCACCGTCATCAGCGGTTTTCCGTTTTGAAATATTATGGTGGGAGCCATGCTGCTCCGCGGTCGTTTATTCGGTCGCACTTCGTTGGGGCCTCCCGGCTTAGCGTCGAAATCGGTCAGCTCATTGTTTAGGAAAAAACCATATCCCGGAACCATGATGCCCGTACCGAATTCCTGTTCAATCGTGGTGGTGTAAGACACCAGATTTCCCCAACGGTCAGCCACCGTAAAATGGGTGGTCTGTCCGTTTTCGTGATCCTCCCATACGTTCGACCTCATCCCCTTTTCTTTTTCATACTTCCAAGGGTCACCCGGTTTCACATCCTTGTTAGCTTGCTCCCTGTTGATCAGTGCGGCTCTCTCGGCGATATAACGCGAATCCAGCATTCCTTTGATAGGAACATCGACAAATTCGGGATCTCCCAGATAAGCGGCCCGATCGGCATAAGCTAGATGCATTGCTTCGGCGAACAGATGGTACTTCTCTGCAGAACGCAAATCCACATCCTTGGCATCCACTTGTTCCAACAGCTTTAAGATATGAAGAACTGCCACACCTCCTGAACTTGGCGGAGGCATGGTAGCCACTTTTACCCCATGCAACGATCCCCAGAGCGGTTTGTCCATGGTTACTTCATATCGCACCAAATCGGATAACGCCATTGCTCCGTTCCGCTTGTTCACTTCCTTAACAAGTGCTTTTCCAATCGGCCCACCATAAAACGCATCAATCCCTCGCGCTTTAATCAAGCGAAACGTGCGGGCCAAGTCGCGTTGCACCAACCAATCCCCTTCTTGTAAGGGTTTCCCATCAGGCACAAATAAATCGCGTGCAGCGGTGCGGGACAGCCATTCCTGATTCTCAGCGATGGATCGGGCCAGCGTTCGGTTCACCCTAACTCCTTTTTCCGCCAACCGGATCGCCGGATCGATCAACTCCTCCAGAGAACGGGTACCCCATCGGTTAAGCGCTACATCAAGCCCTTTCAATGTGCCGGGAACGCCGACAGCATACCCTTCATGCGCACGGACGGAGAAGGGGATTTCCTTTCCATTTTCGTCCAGAAACATCCGGGGGTGGGCCGACATAGGTGCCCGTTCACGGCTGTCGACAATGCTTACCTGTCTCCTATCTGCATTATAAACCATCATAAATCCGCCACCGCCGATGCCAGACATCATTGGCTCCACCACATTAAGAGCAAATTGAATGGCTACTGCCGCGTCCACTGCATTGCCCCCATTGCGCAACACATCTGCCCCCACCTTTGATGCTAAAGGATGGGCTGTCACCACCATTCCGGTTTTGCCAGTTGCTATCCCGTCTCCCGCCGTTAAGTCCTGTCCATCCCGTTTCATTGACTTGGCTGGCGATTCGACAGTCATACCCAAGACGAGAAGTAGACTTAACCCAATGGCAAAGCACACTTTCCGAAGCCGCAAATAAATCCCTCCTCGTGTTTGGTCGATGGCTCCACCATAGAGGTTCACGTGTGGATGACGAAAAAAGCGACGGCGTGCCTGCCGTTCATTCACAGCCAAGTTGGCAGCACCCCTTACAAGAAAGAACACAAAAGCGTGATCACCGCATTTCTGTGCATGACAAAGTGGGGATAAGATGTGTCTGATGTATGAGCCAACTGCTCCAAGCCGGTTATCGCATCGTATTACTTGCCCATCAGCGTGTTAGATTTTTATCAGCATCCCCATCCATCAGCCTAATTTGTCAGATACACACAAGGGATAGCCAACAACGTCGCCATTTCGTTCATCCACCTTATAATCCATCTATTATAAAAATTTTATTCTAAATTTACAGATAATAATTCCTTCTTGATTTTTTAATTGTTATCTTCATCCTTATTCCTAAACAATCTTACAAATGGCCGGCATTCACGTCCATTTTTTCCTCAAACCACACCTCAATCCAATCAAAAAAGCATGGCTCCTCATTTTTAAAACATCCATAGCAACTGACTGTGCCGGCACTTATAAGGACTGGTCTCACCATCTCTCATCTCGCTAAACATCCATCCTCTTCTGCCAACTTGACTGGCTTTCCCAATCTGTTGGCTGACTAGATGACTAGGGCGTGTCTGGTGAATGATTAATTGAGCCACATGATCAAGGAAATCAAGGTAATGGCGGCACAAAAATAAACCGCCCGTTTTTCATAACGAGTGGCGAAGCCACGCCATTGCTTCAGGCGGTTAATACAGCGTCCAATCACGTTTCGGCGTGAATATTGTTCTTTGTTGAAGGTCAGAGGACGCCCCGGCTTTTTGGCCCGACGCTCCGCCTGATCTCTGCGTTCGGGGATGGTATGGGAAATCCCACGTTTTTGAAGAAATCGACGACAAGACGGATAACTGTAGCCGCGATCGGCAATCAGATGATCCGGCCTCTTGCGAGGCCTTCCTTTTCCCAAACAGGGAACGGAAATGGAATCGAGTAATGCTTGTAATTGGGTACAGTCATGCTGTTGACCGGGAGTGATTGTAAAAGCAAGCGGTCGACCTTTTCCGTCACAAGCAAGATGGATTTTGGTCGTCAGACCTCCGCGGCTTCGTCCGAGTGCCTCATTCTGGAAGCGAGGGTCCCCCTTTTTTCGGCGCGCCTGCGGCGTGCTGATGAGCTCGGACAATCGTGCTGTCAACGAAAACAACCCAATCGACATCGGAAACGGCGTGGGAGTAAGTCTGAACATGCTTAAGCAAGCGATCCCACGTCCCATCCTTTTGCCAACGTGTAAAACGATAGTAGCAAGTTTTCCAAGAACCATAACGTGCAGGCAGATCCCGCCAGGGAGCTCCCGTCCCAAACTTCCACAGGATTCCGTTCAAAATGGTTCGGTGGTCTTTCCACTGTCCGCCTCGTTTCCCATTCGAAGGCAATAAAGGCTCGATCTTTTCCCAAGCCTCATCTGTAATCTCATAACGCCGTCTCATCATGATGTCTCCTTGCTTTTGTTGTTATGAACATTCTAACAGGAAATCATGATGGATTCACCAGACACGCCCTAGCTGGGTTGCCCACAGCTCGCATCAATCATCCATGCTTGCATCAGCAATACCACCCGATCATGACCACGAACAAAGCAAACATCTTAGACTGGCTGTGTGTTATTTTGGGATGCAGAAAAGCTGCTACAACTAGATATCAATCATTCCGCTCTTACTTCCTTGTCCGACTACATATAGGTTTGGTCAGCAAGATATTTTGTATCTAGTTAACGATCTATCATCACCTAGATCCCCTGTGGGTTGAGAGATCATTCGGCGAGTGATAGGGAGCAAAGCAAAATGAAAAAGCCCTGTGAGTGAATAACCCCAGAGCGAATTCCCCATTCTTATATTTGATAATATGCAAGAAACAACATAAGAATGATCAGGCAGATACCAAGTAAAATGAAATAAATTCCCGTAAAAATAGGAGGCAACTTTACAACCAGGAAATATCCAATCATCTTGAAAAAGCTAGTTGGATTAAGGTCGAATTTCATCATTTCTCTCACTTCTTCTACCTTTTTTCGGCGCATAAATATTCCCAAACCTATTAAAATCATTCCAATGATGATAAATACCCACTCATCTTACACCTCGAAAAGATTTATTACTTCCGTCATATGCAGATTAAACACCTTGTCACTTGCTCTCAAAATGACTCTAGCCATTGAACCATCGATTGCACTCATAATAAAACCCGTAACTAAGATAGTCGTAGCCCTTTCATAGAGAATTTCTCAATATCCGTCCAAAATCTACTTTTTATACCAGATTGTTAGTGACATTAATCTCCTTTTATTATGTTAGTAGCTAGTATGATCTTTGAACAATCTTTCGGATTTAAATGATCAAATCCACTCTATAGATAACTCCATCCAGTTTCCTAAATGAACGCCAGTGCCTATAGGGGTTTACGTCAGTACCCGATTGGTTGACTTGATTCCCGAACACGCCATTACACTACATCAGCGTTATCAGTCAGTACCACAACATCTCCATGTCTATTTCAGTGATTAAAATAGGTCGTTCCACTACAAATCATGCTTATTGTTTTTTGCACCATAGGTATGGTTCGCTAGAACGAATTTATTTTTGATCCGTTTCATAGATGAGATGTGGAAAATATGTAAATATGTGTCTTTGCATGATCTCGGCGATACGATGAGCTTCGGCACCTCAATGATTAGCTCAACGCCTAGATACGGGAAACGAAGCAACTCCAAATTTATCCACCCATGCAACGAAGTTATGTACATGAGACCATTTCTCTTCCTTGTCCTAAGGCTCCGAATGGTAACCAATGAGCTGGGTATTGCTGAATGAACAAGAATGACCTTGTTTCCGAACAACTCTGCCCCTTGGCACTGGCAATGCCACATGATGAAGCCATTTACCAATGCAAAACAAAGCAAAAACCCCACTTCATTCTGAAGTGGGGGTTGGTAGCCTGGCAACGACCTACTCTCCCAGGGCTTAAGCCCAAGTACCATCGGCGCTGGAGGGCTTAACTTCCGTGTTCGGTATGGGAACGGGTGGATCCCCTCCGCCATCATCACCAGACGTTATGTTGTTGTTTCAAGGTGTGAACCACACCCTGAAAATTAGATTGGAATAAAGCGTGTTGCAAGATGAAGAGATGAAGTAGGATAAGCCCTCGACCGATTCGTATCCGTCAGCTAAACGCATTGCTACGCTTACACCCCGGACCGATCAACCTCGTCATCTACAAGGGGTCTTACTTCCACAGGGGAATGGGAAATCTCATCTTGAGGGGGGCTTCGCGCTTAGATGCTTTCAGCGCTTATCCCGTCCGCACTTGGCTACCCAGCGGTGCTCCTGGCGGAACAACTGGTACACCAGAGGTGCGTCCATCCCGGTCCTCTCGTACTAAGGACAGCTCCTCTCAAATTTCCTACGCCCACGACAGATAGGGACCGAACTGTCTCACGACGTTCTGAACCCAGCTCGCGTACCGCTTTAATGGGCGAACAGCCCAACCCTTGGGACCTACTACAGCCCCAGGATGCGATGAGCCGACATCGAGGTGCCAAACCTCCCCGTCGATGTGGACTCTTGGGGGAGATAAGCCTGTTATCCCCGGGGTAGCTTTTATCCGTTGAGCGATGGCCCTTCCACTCGGAACCACCGGATCACTAAGTCCGACTTTCGTCCCTGCTCGACTTGTAGGTCTCGCAGTCAAGCTCCCTTCTGCCTTTGCACTCTGGAGCGCGATTTCCGACCGCGCTGAGGGAACCTTAGAGCGCCTCCGTTACTTTTTAGGAGGCGACCGCCCCAGTCAAACTGCCCACCTGACACGGTCCTCCCGCCGGGTGACGGCGGCGAGTTAGAACCCCGATACGACCAGAGTGGTATCCCACCGGCGTCTCCACCGAAGCTGGCGCTCCGGCTTCTCAGACTCCCACCTATCCTGTACAAGTCGTACCTAGATTCAATATCAGGCTACAGTAAAGCTCCACGGGGTCTTTCCGTCTTGTCGCGGGTAGCCAGCATCTTCACTGGCAGTACAATTTCACCGGGTCTCTCGTTGAGACAGCGTCCAGATCGTTACGCCTTTCGTGCGGGTCGGAACTTACCCGACAAGGAATTTCGCTACCTTAGGACCGTTATAGTTACGGCCGCCGTTTACTGGGGCTTCGGTTCAGAGCTTCGCTTGCGCTAACCCTTCCCCTTAACCTTCCAGCACCGGGCAGGCGTCAGCCCCTATACATCGCCTTGCGGCTTAGCAGAGACCTGTGTTTTTGCTAAACAGTCGCCTGGACCTCTTCACTGCGGCCCCCTCGGGCTTTCACCCTACCGGGGCACCCCTTCTCCCGAAGTTACGGGGTCATTTTGCCGAGTTCCTTAACGAGAGTTTTCCCGAGCACCTTAGGATTCTCTCCTCGCCTACCTGTGTCGGTTTGCGGTACGGGCACCTATTTTCTCCTAGAGGCTTTTCTTGGCAGTGTGAGATCAGGAACTTCGGTACTGATGATTTCCCTCGCCATCACAGCCCAGCCTGTAGAAAGGACGGATTTGCCTATCCTTTCGGCCTCACTGCTTGGACGCGCACTTCCAGTCGCGCGATTCCCTACCCTCCTGCGTCCCCCCATCGTACAAACGAAAATAGGTGGTACAGGAATATCAACCTGTTGTCCATCGCCTACGCCTTTCGGCCTCAGCTTAGGTCCCGACTAACCCTGAGCGGACGAACCTTCCTCAGGAAACCTTAGGCTTACGGTGGAGGGGATTCTCACCCCTCTTTTCGCTACTCATACCGGCATTCTCACTTCCAAGCGCTCCACCACTTCTCACGAAGCAGCTTCGCTGCTGCTTGGAACGCTCCCCTACCATGCCACCGCATTCACTCCAGCTTCCACACATCGTTTCGCTATGGCATTTAGCCGAAAAGATGTTTTCGGCAAATGTCCTTCGCCGACGATCATGAAAGACAGAGTGAATGTGGCGGCATCCACAGCTTCGGTGAATCGTTTAGCCCCGTTACATTTTCGGCGCAGAGTCACTTGACCAGTGAGCTATTACGCACTCTTTGAATGGTGGCTGCTTCTAAGCCAACATCCTGGTTGTCTGGGCAACTCCACATCCTTTGCCACTTAACGATTACTTGGGGACCTTAGCTGGTGGTCTGGGCTGTTTCCCTCTTGACTACGGATCTTAGCACTCGCAGTCTGACTCCCGGACATGAGTCGATGGCATTCGGAGTTTAACTGAGTTCGGTAACCCTGTGGGGGCCCCTAGCCCAATCAGTGCTCTACCTCCATGACTCTTGATCCGAGGCTAGCCCTAAAGCTATTTCGGGGAGAACCAGCTATCTCCGGGTTCGATTGGCATTTCACCCCTACCCACACCTCATCCTATGGTTTTTCAACACCAACAGGTTCGGACCTCCATTCCGTGTTACCGGAACTTCATCCTGGACATGGGTAGATCACCCGGTTTCGGGTCAACGACTACGTACTGAAGCGCCCTGTTCAGACTCGCTTTCGCTGCGGCTCCAGCTTTTCACCTTAACCTTGCACGCAACCGTTACTCGCCGGTTCATTCTACAAAAGGCACGCCGTCATCCCTCAAGGGGACTCCGACTGGTTGTAAGCACACGGTTTCAGGTTCTCTTTCACTCCCCTCCCGGGGTGCTTTTCACCTTTCCCTCACGGTACTGGTTCACTATCGGTCGCTAGGGAGTATTTAGCCTTGGGAGGTGGTCCTCCCAGCTTCCCACGGGGTTTCACGTGTCCCGCGGTACTCAGGATCCGTCTCGGAGGGGAACGAATTTCGGTTACAGGGCTGTTACCTTATATTGCCGGCCTTTCCAGGACCAGTTCACCTATTCGCTCCCTTTGTGACTCCGTGTGAGACGTCCTACAACCCCGATGGCACAAGGCCATCGGTTTGGGCTGTTCCCGTTTCGCTCGCCGCTACTCAGGGAATCGCGTTTGCTTTCTCTTCCT
>NZ_CP103866.1:120000-350000 GCF_024927925.1 Laceyella sacchari | reverse complement strand
GTCTCGCAGGTGTTAGCTCAGCGTTTCCATCTGGTCCCCATGAAGCCTTGTCATTATTTGTGACTTTTCCCCCTCCATTTTTTCGCCGCTAAGTTTTTAAAAGGAATCACTTTAGGATCATGCCATCCAAATGATTCTCTCCATCGATCAAACACTCAAACATACGCTTGGAAATGTCACTACGTCCCAACGAACAGTCGCTACACCGTGGATGAAGAGTGACCATGTAAAATCAGGTTGCAGCATCAGGCTCCATGGTACTGTCTATAAATACGATCAGCGGAGACGAGCGGCAACAGACAGACAAATGCGACTGTCTAGAAATACAAAATTCTCTAGGGTGTGTCCGGCAAATTAAGTTATGTGCCGAAGAAGCGGCGGAAAAACCTTTCCTCGTAGTTGCCGATGCTACAAGTAAAACGAATGAGAAAATAGTTTTGGAGCCACAGGCCTATTCATCAGGCCCCCCTATAGTCTGTCAGATCGACCAAGTTGTAGAAAAAACGACGGCAATCTGCTTCCTGATGAGTACCACGTCATGAGTGAAAAAAACGGAAAGGAGGTTTTGGAACCGCCGATCATTTATCAGACATGGTCTAACGACATGTCAGCCGTAATGGTGCTGTTAAACAAGCTCCTCTATTCATCATACAAGAAGTGGACATCAGAACATTTCTGGGCTCACCTCAATGTGGCTGAAATCTTTTCTGCTTCCTCGTCCCAAGCAAGAGTGAATTTGTTCCTGAACGACACTGCCCCTTGGCACTGGCAATGCCACATGATGAAGCCACTTACCAATACAAAGCAAAAACCCCACTTCACTCTGAAGTGGGGTTTGGTAGCCTGGCAACGACCTACTCTCCCAGGGCTTAAGCCCAAGTACCATCGGCGCTGGAGGGCTTAACTTCCGTGTTCGGTATGGGAACGGGTGGATCCCCTCCGCCATCATCACCAGACGTTATGTTGTTGTTCAAGATGTGAACCACACCCTGAAAATTAGATTGGAATAAAGCGCGTTGCAAGATGAAGAGATGAAGTAGGATAAGCCCTCGACCGATTCGTATCCGTCAGCTAAACGCATTGCTGCGCTTACACCCCGGACCGATCAACCTCGTCATCTACAAGGGGTCTTACTTCCACAGGGGAATGGGAAATCTCATCTTGAGGGGGGCTTCGCGCTTAGATGCTTTCAGCGCTTATCCCGTCCGCACTTGGCTACCCAGCGGTGCTCCTGGCGGAACAACTGGTACACCAGAGGTGCGTCCATCCCGGTCCTCTCGTACTAAGGACAGCTCCTCTCAAATTTCCTACGCCCACGACAGATAGGGACCGAACTGTCTCACGACGTTCTGAACCCAGCTCGCGTACCGCTTTAATGGGCGAACAGCCCAACCCTTGGGACCTACTACAGCCCCAGGATGCGATGAGCCGACATCGAGGTGCCAAACCTCCCCGTCGATGTGGACTCTTGGGGGAGATAAGCCTGTTATCCCCGGGGTAGCTTTTATCCGTTGAGCGATGGCCCTTCCACTCGGAACCACCGGATCACTAAGTCCGACTTTCGTCCCTGCTCGACTTGTAGGTCTCGCAGTCAAGCTCCCTTCTGCCTTTGCACTCTGGAGCGCGATTTCCGACCGCGCTGAGGGAACCTTAGAGCGCCTCCGTTACTTTTTAGGAGGCGACCGCCCCAGTCAAACTGCCCACCTGACACGGTCCTCCCGCCGGGTGACGGCGGCGAGTTAGAACCCCGATACGACCAGAGTGGTATCCCACCGGCGTCTCCACCGAAGCTGGCGCTCCGGCTTCTCAGACTCCCACCTATCCTGTACAAGTCGTACCTAGATTCAATATCAGGCTACAGTAAAGCTCCACGGGGTCTTTCCGTCTTGTCGCGGGTAGCCAGCATCTTCACTGGCAGTACAATTTCACCGGGTCTCTCGTTGAGACAGCGTCCAGATCGTTACGCCTTTCGTGCGGGTCGGAACTTACCCGACAAGGAATTTCGCTACCTTAGGACCGTTATAGTTACGGCCGCCGTTTACTGGGGCTTCGGTTCAGAGCTTCGCTTGCGCTAACCCTTCCCCTTAACCTTCCAGCACCGGGCAGGCGTCAGCCCCTATACATCGCCTTGCGGCTTAGCAGAGACCTGTGTTTTTGCTAAACAGTCGCCTGGACCTCTTCACTGCGGCCCCCTCGGGCTTTCACCCTACCGGGGCACCCCTTCTCCCGAAGTTACGGGGTCATTTTGCCGAGTTCCTTAACGAGAGTTTTCCCGAGCACCTTAGGATTCTCTCCTCGCCTACCTGTGTCGGTTTGCGGTACGGGCACCTATTTTCTCCTAGAGGCTTTTCTTGGCAGTGTGAGATCAGGAACTTCGGTACTGATAATTTCCCTCGCCGTCACAGCCCAGCCTGTAGAAAGGACGGATTTGCCTATCCTTTCGGCCTCACTGCTTGGACGCGCACTTCCAGTCGCGCGATTCCCTACCCTCCTGCGTCCCCCCATCGTACAAACGAAAATAGGTGGTACAGGAATATCAACCTGTTGTCCATCGCCTACGCCTTTCGGCCTCAGCTTAGGTCCCGACTAACCCTGAGCGGACGAACCTTCCTCAGGAAACCTTAGGCTTACGGTGGAGGGGATTCTCACCCCTCTTTTCGCTACTCATACCGGCATTCTCACTTCCAAGCGCTCCACCACTTCTCACGAAGCAGCTTCGCTGCTGCTTGGAACGCTCCCCTACCATGCCACCGCATTCACTCCAGCTTCCACACATCGTTTCGCTATGGCATTTAGCCGAAAAGATGTTTTCGGCAAATGTCCTTCGCCGACGATCATGAAAGACAGAGTGAATGTGGCGGCATCCACAGCTTCGGTGAATCGTTTAGCCCCGTTACATTTTCGGCGCAGAGTCACTTGACCAGTGAGCTATTACGCACTCTTTGAATGGTGGCTGCTTCTAAGCCAACATCCTGGTTGTCTGGGCAACTCCACATCCTTTGCCACTTAACGATTACTTGGGGACCTTAGCTGGTGGTCTGGGCTGTTTCCCTCTTGACTACGGATCTTAGCACTCGCAGTCTGACTCCCGGACATGAGTCGATGGCATTCGGAGTTTAACTGAGTTCGGTAACCCTGTGGGGGCCCCTAGCCCAATCAGTGCTCTACCTCCATGACTCTTGATCCGAGGCTAGCCCTAAAGCTATTTCGGGGAGAACCAGCTATCTCCGGGTTCGATTGGCATTTCACCCCTACCCACACCTCATCCTATGGTTTTTCAACACCAACAGGTTCGGACCTCCATTCCGTGTTACCGGAACTTCATCCTGGACATGGGTAGATCACCCGGTTTCGGGTCAACGACTACGTACTCAAGCGCCCTATTCAGACTCGCTTTCGCTACGGCTCCAGCTTTTCACCTTAACCTTGCACGCAACCGTTACTCGCCGGTTCATTCTACAAAAGGCACGCCGTCATCCCTCAAGGGGACTCCGACTGGTTGTAAGCACACGGTTTCAGGTTCTCTTTCACTCCCCTCCCGGGGTGCTTTTCACCTTTCCCTCACGGTACTGGTTCACTATCGGTCGCTAGGGAGTATTTAGCCTTGGGAGGTGGTCCTCCCAGCTTCCCACGGGGTTTCACGTGTCCCGCGGTACTCAGGATTCGTCTCGGAGGGGAACGAATTTCGGTTACAGGGCTGTTACCTTATATTGCCGGCCTTTCCAGGACCAGTTCACCTATTCGCTCCCTTTGTGACTCCGTGTGAGACGTCCTACAACCCCGATGGCACAAGGCCATCGGTTTGGGCTGTTCCCGTTTCGCTCGCCGCTACTCAGGGAATCGCGTTTGCTTTCTCTTCCTCAGGGTACTTAGATGTTTCAGTTCCCCTGGTCTGCCTCCGACCACCCTATGGATTCAGGTGGCGGTACCAGCTCTTCAAGCTGGTGGGTTGCCCCATTCGGAAATCTCCGGATCAAAGCTTACTTACAGCTCCCCGAAGCTTATCGGAGTTCGTCCCGTCCTTCATCGGCTCCTAGCGCCAAGGCATCCACCGTGTGCCCTTAGTAGCTTAACCTACCAGGTTTATTCGGCATATCTATGCCGCTCGGTATCTCCTCGGTGATTTGCAACATCGACGATCAAAGAAGGATCTCCTTCTTAACCTCGTTGCTTTATTCCATATCTAATTTTCAAGGTGCGTTTTCTCTTTGTTATCACCGCATCGCGGCGACAAGTAATAATGTACCACGGCTCAAAAATAAATGCAACCCTTTTTTATAAAAAAATCTCCCTCATCATGTGATAAGGGAGACCGGCCGTCTGCACGCTGCACCATCGCGGCCATTCGCATTACTTGGTACCTTAGTCGGAAACCACTTCCGTGACATAGCGAATTTCTTGCTCCAGCTCCTGCTCCCGACGCATACGAGTCTGCTCATCCCATGCGCAGTGATCAGCCATCAAGTCAACCACTCCCGCTTGCCAGCGCTTAACCCAGGCGATGTCGAACAGCATCGCACCCGTGCGGCGCAACAGATAGTCCACAGGCGTTTGAACCATTTCATGTTGCAACCCATACATGAGGGAAGCATACAATTCAAGCGGAATGCCATATCGCTTTGCTGCCGCTTTGCCGTCAGCCGTTGACCATTGGTAGACATGATCCACATTGGAGCCGTACAACCGGGTCAACCATCCTGCTTGCTGCTCAGAAAAGCCCAGCTCCACACCTTGTTTGGTTTTTTCTTTTACAAATGCTTCAAAGCCGGCAGATCCGCCCACGTCCCCTCCGGAAATCGGAATGCGATCCGTGTGGCACGCAGCAAATGTTTTCCCTGTTTCCTGTTGCAGTTCTTTCGCAACCAGGTTAACCACCTTCTCAGCCATTTTGCGGTATCCGGTGAGTTTACCTCCCGCAATGGTGATTAAACCGGATTTGGAATGGAAGATTTCATCTTTACGAGAGATCTCTGACGGGGATTTCCCTTCTTCATGAATCAGCGGACGAACGCCGGCCCAAAATGTCTCCACATCGGCTTGGGTTAATTTAACTTCTGGAAACATGCTGTTAACAGCAGAAATGAGATAATCCCGGTCTGTTTCTGTCACGCGGGGATGGACGAGATCATCCCGATAGTCTGTGTCTGTCGTCCCGATATAGGTTTTGCCGTCGCGTGGAATGGCAAACACCATCCGCCCATCCTCCGTATCGAAGTAAATCGCTTGCCGCAATGGGAAACGGCCACCATCCACCACAATGTGAACCCCTTTGGTCCAGTGTAGCGTTTTTCCGTGTTTGGACCCATCCATCTCCCTCAACTCATCTACCCAAGGGCCGGTGGCATTGACGATCTTTTTGGCACGGAGGGTATATTCTTCCCCTGAGATCTGATCCCGCACTTTGACTCCGTTCACTTTGCCGTTTTCATACAGGAGCTCGGTCACTTTCACATAGTTGAACACTTCGGCGCCGTATTCGACAGCCTTTTTCATCACTTCCAGCGTCAATCGGGCGTCATCCGTACGATACTCTACATAATAACCCGA
This sequence comes from Laceyella sacchari, assembly GCF_024927925.1. Classification (NCBI taxonomy): domain Bacteria; kingdom Bacillati; phylum Bacillota; class Bacilli; order Caryophanales; family Thermoactinomycetaceae; genus Laceyella; species Laceyella sacchari. The sequence goes on along the minus strand of NZ_CP103866.1, from coordinate 344,453 downwards.
ACCTTTCAATCCTTCTTTCCGCAACAACGGCTCTTTGCGCAAGGTCTCCTCTTTGTTCAACATCTGGCGCCGCTCACTTTTCTTTACGCCAGCCAACCGGTCATACACAGCCAAGCCGACGGAGCTGGCCAATTTGCCGTATGTGCCACCCTTGATGATCGGCAGCATCATCCATTCGGGAGTGGTGACATGCGGTCCGTTCTCATACACAATAGCCCGTTCTTTTCCCACTTCGGCCACCAATTGCACTTCCAGTTGCTTCAGGTAGCGCAGACCCCCGTGCACCAGCTTGGTTGACCGGCTGGATGTACCAGCGCCGAAATCCTGCATCTCTACCAATACCGTGTTGATACCGCGCGATTGCGCGTCAAGGGCGATGCCCGCACCGGTAATTCCCCCACCAATCACCAGCAATTCCACTTCATCTTTGATCGCGCTCAACCGCTCTTGTCTGCCGTTCATGATAGATCCTCCTTTGTGATAAATAAAAAACCACATAATCCCTTATGCTGTTTAGCGCATAAGGGTATGTGGTTTGTCTCCATATCTCCATAACCTATTAACTTGTGCTCATTCACGTGGTTACGGCTTGAAAGCCCGTGTGGCTTCAACCGCTTGTACCCATCCATTGTATAACTTTTTCCGCTCTTTGTCATCCATTTGGCTAACAAAGATTTCATCCCGGTGCCAGTGACGGGCGATTTCGTTTTTGTCTGCCCAATATCCGACAGCCAATCCTGCCAAATAGGCAGCACCCAGCGCAGTTGTTTCCAACACGGTGGGCCGCTCAACCGGCACGCCTAAAATATCACTTTGAAACTGCATTAAGAAACGGTTGGCGGTAGCTCCCCCATCCACACGCAGCTTTTTCAGTTGGATTTCGGAATCTTGTTCCATTACCGACAGCACATCTTTGGTTTGGTACGCCAACGACTCCAGCGTCGCCCGAGTGAAGTGGGCATCAGTCGTACCGCGGGTCAATCCGAACACAGCCCCACGGGCATCCTGATCCCAATAAGGCGTTCCCAATCCGACGAACGCAGGAACAACATATACTCCGTCAGTGGAATCCACTTGAGTAGCCAGTGTTTCAGATTCGGCAGCAGTCTTAATCATTTTCAATCCGTCGCGCAACCACTGCACCGCGGAACCGGCGATGAAAATGCTTCCTTCAAGCGCATACTCCACTTTTCCATCCAAGCCCCAAGCAATGGTTGTAAGCAAACCATGTTTGGACGGTACTGCTTTCTCCCCTGTGTTCATCAACATAAAGCAACCCGTGCCATAAGTGTTTTTGGCCATGCCCTGTTCAAAGCACGCCTGGCCAAACAACGCCGCTTGCTGGTCACCCGCAATTCCCGCGATCGGAATCTCAGCATTATCCAACACACCCTTGGCCGTCTTGGCAACCACCCCAGAAGACGGACAAACCTCTGGTAACATGGATGCTGGAACGGTCAAAATGTCGAGCAATTCTTCATCCCATTTCAGCTCATAGATGTTGTACATCAACGTCCGCGAAGCATTGGTGTAATCTGTGACATGCACTTGACCACCCGTCAACTTCCAGATCAGCCAGGTATCGATGGTGCCAAACAACAAGTCGCCACGTTCCGCTTTTTCTCTCGCACCTTCCACATGATCCAAAATCCATTTCACTTTGGTCCCGGAAAAATACGCATCGATCAGCAAACCCGTCTTACTACGAAATAGGTCATTCCATCCTTGAGCAACCAATTCATCGCAAATGGCCGAAGTTTGTCTGGATTGCCATACAATCGCGGAGTGAACGGGCTTACCTGTATGCCGATCCCATACCACCGTTGTTTCGCGTTGGTTGGTAATGCCGAGCGCAGCGATTTGACTGGCTGTAATGCCTGCTTCTCTGATCGCTTGATTCATAACACGATGCACAGATTCCCAAATTTCTTCCGCATCATGTTCCACCCAGCCTGGCTGCGGAAAGTATTGTGTGAATTCCTGTTGGGCAATGGTTACGATGTGACCCTTATGGTCAAATAGAATCGCCCGGGAGCTTGTCGTCCCTTGGTCAATCGCCAGTATATATTGGTTAGACATATCCTCTCACCCTTTCGCTGGTATCAATACACATATCCGTAAAGCAACGCGGCCAATACCGCTCCGACAACCGGACCGACAACCGGAATCCAAGCATAACCCCATTGGGACGATCCCTTGCCCGGAATCGGCAAAATGGCGTGAGCCAACCGTGGCCCTAAGTCTCTGGCAGGATTGATGGCATAACCGGTCGTTCCCCCGAGCGACATGCCGATCGCCACAATCAAAAAGCCCACAATCAAGGTTTTCAACCCGTCTGCAAATACCACACCTTCTCCGCCCATGGCGAGCAACGCAAATACTAACACAAATGTACCGATGATTTCACTCAACAAATTTGAAGGCGTGTGCTTAATAGCAGGTGCTGTTGCGAAGACGGCCAACTTATCATCTTGACTCTCCGTTTTGGACCAGTGGGGATAATAGTGCAACCACACCAACACCGCTCCCAAAAAGGCCCCTAACATTTGGGCGACAATCATACTACCCACTTCTGCCCATGCCAGCTTCCCGGCTACGGCAAAAGCGATGGTCAAGGCTGGATTCAAATACGCCCCGCTGATATGACCAACCATGTACGCAGCTATCATAACGGCCAAACCCCAGCCCAGCGTAATGACAACCCAGCCAGCTTGGTAGGCTTTAGACCGCTGCAACACGACGCCGGCCACAACTCCGTTCCCCAACAAAATTAACATCATCGTTCCCAGCAACTCAGCGGTAAAGTGAGACATCCTATTCCTCCTTTGATCCAATGAGTACCAAAAAAGAGTCACCAAGCTTCCCCCTCGTTCCATCGAACCAGGGGCCTCAGTGACTCTCATCGACTCATGTCAGCTATGAACTTAATCTCAAGTATATTTGGAAGCGCTATCAACATCATTGTAAATAATTATCACATAAATTTCAATACTTTCATTTGATATGCCACAATTTTTTATTTGACGACGTGATGGCAACCGCTCCTGCTTCTAACGCCGACTCAAGCTCCTGTTTGGTGCGGATCAAGCCTCCAGCCAAAATCGGGATCTTGGTGATCGCCGCCACTTCTTTAATTACATGGGGAATGATTCCAGGGAGCACTTCGATGTAATCCGGTTGAGACAATTGCAACAATCGGTAACTGGTTTCCAAGGCATGGGTATCCAGCAGAAATACGCGTTGAATGGCAATAATTTTTCGTTTTTTGGCAACTTGCACCACCGGCGTACGGGTAGAAATCAGCCCCGCTGGCTTAACCATTTGACAAAGAAACTCAGCCGCATATTCGTCATTTTTGAGCCCTTGGATCAAATCGACGTGCAAAATGACTTTCTTCTGATGTTGATGGGCTAATCTCATCAAGGGAGGCAATTGGGCAAGGTGACAATCCAACATCACAATATACTCGTACGAACTTTCCAACAGCTTTTCAAAGTCCTTCACACTTTTGGCAGCTGGCAAAAGCCTTTGCTTTTGAAAATGCGTCTTCATCCCATTCTTCCTTTCCATCATTAAAGCGTTATCCGATTCACCCATGATACCACAAACAGATGGAAAAATTAAAAGCCCCTTCACACTTTGGTGAAGGGGCCCCCGTTGTTCCCTGAAAACTAAAGAGTGAGTGTCACGTGACCTGAGAAAATGATCGATGTTGCTCTAGAAAGAGCTCCTTAGAAAGGAGGTGATCCATCCCCACCTTCCGGTAGGGATACCTTGTTACGACTTCACCCCAATCATCTGCCCCACCTTCGGCGGCTGGTTCCATAAAGGTTACCTCACCGACTTCGGGTGTTGCAAACTCTCGTGGTGTGACGGGCGGTGTGTACAAGGCCCGGGAACGTATTCACCGCGGCATGCTGATCCGCGATTACTAGCGATTCCGGCTTCACGCAGGCGAGTTGCAGCCTGCGATCCGAACTGAGACCGGTTTTGTGGGATTAGCTCCCCCTCGCGGGTTGGCGACCCATTGTACCGGCCATTGTAGCACGTGTGTAGCCCAGGACATAAGGGGCATGATGATTTGACGTCATCCCCACCTTCCTCCGGCTTTCACCGGCTGTCTCGCTAGAGTGCCCAACTGAATGCTGGCAACTAGCGATAAGGGTTGCGCTCGTTGCGGGACTGAACCCAACATCTCACGACACGAGCTGACGACAACCATGCACCACCTGTCACCGCTGCCCCGAAGGGAAGCTCCATCTCTGGAGCGGTCAGCGGGATGTCAAGCCCTGGTAAGGTTCTTCGCGTTGCTTCGAATTAAACCACATGCTCCACCGCTTGTGCGGGCCCCCGTCAATTCCTTTGAGTTTCAGCCTTGCGGCCGTACTCCCCAGGCGGAGTGCTTAATGGGTTACCTTCGGCACCGAGGGTAGGACCCCCCGACACCTAGCACTCATCGTTTACGGCGTGGACTACCAGGGTATCTAATCCTGTTTGCTCCCCACGCTTTCGCGCCTCAGCGTCAGAAACAGGCCAGAGAGCCGCCTTCGCCACTGGTGTTCCTCCCGATCTCTACGCATTCCACCGCTACACCGGGAATTCCGCTCTCCTCTCCTGCACTCAAGTCATCCAGTTTCAGGTGCCGCTCTGCGGTTGAGCCGCAGCCTTTCACACCTGACTTAAATGACCGCCTGCGCGCGCTTTACGCCCAATAATTCCGGATAACGCTCGCCCCCTACGTATTACCGCGGCTGCTGGCACGTAGTTAGCCGGGGCTTTCTCCTGAAGTACCGTCAGAACTTCTTCCTTCAGAACAGAGTTTTACAACCCGAAGGCCGTCATCACTCACGCGGCATTGCTCCGTCAGGCTTTCGCCCATTGCGGAAAATTCCCTACTGCTGCCTCCCGTAGGAGTCTGGGCCGTGTCTCAGTCCCAGTGTGGCCGATCACCCTCTCAGGTCGGCTACGCATCGTCGCCTTGGTGGGCCGTTACCCCACCAACTAGCTAATGCGCCGCGGGCCCATCCGTAAGTGGCCGAAGCCTTTTACTCTTTCTCCATGCGGAGAAAGAGATTATCTGGTATTAGCACCGGTTTCCCGGAGTTATCCCAGTCTTACGGGCAGGTTGCCCACGTGTTACTCACCCGTTCGCCGCTAGGGTCCGGAGACCCTCGCACGACTTGCATGTATTAGGCATGCCGCCAGCGTTCATCCTGAGCCAGGATCAAACTCTCCGTTAAAGGTTTCACACCAACGTGTGAAACTGAGGTTTGAGTCTATGCTCAATGAATTGACAGGTCACGTTGTCACTCTTTAGTTTTCAAGGAACACTCATTTTTAGCGCCGCTCTTGTAGCGACGTTTTATATCCTATCATGCTTCCTTCCACCTGTCAACAACTTTTTTAGTCAATTTAGGTAAAAAGAACATGGAATGATGTTGCGACAAGCAACGAAACTAAATATAACAAGATTTCTATTCCTTGTCAACGCCTTTTTCTTCTGTTGGCTTTTTCTCTGCCGATGCCTTCATCTTTACTCTCCTCATTCTTAAGCAGACATTCCCACCATCCCTTCGATGCTGCGGCCGAACACGCGCATCCATGCGTTTCTCGTCCGTTGGTTTAGCGTCGGCTGCTTTTCACTGCTGTCGAGATCGAGGTACGGGTATTTCCCCAACTCCCGTAACACCGCGCCAAGGGCTCGATCTCCCCATCGTTCTGCCAATGATTTGTAAGCGAGATATGCACTGAGATAATACTGTTCTGCTTGATCCGATGGCAATTTTTCCAGCTTTGCCCGTTCTAGCTCGGCCAAACTCATGCGCCGCTTTAAACGATTCGTTTCATGGCCAACCATCAACCGAGGCAACAAATGGGCTTCATAATACATCGCGGCTCCTTCTTGCAACCAATACGCCGCATTGTCATTAGACAATTCGCTCACCATCTGATGCGTCAGCTCATGTACCAATCCAGCAGCCAATAACCGGAGTTCCCCCCAGCCGCCGATAAATTTGATCGCTTGATTGGCTTCATGCCAACCACCAGCCCATTCCGGCAACGACGGTTTGACAAATTGGCGGAACACCTCCGGGCGGTGATACAATTTCACCTCAATTCCTTTGGTCGTCCAGCCCATACGCCGATGCAACCCTTCATAGGCTTGTTGTAACGTGTTCATTGCTAATGTCGCTTCCCGCTCGAGAGCAGGGTCGCTATAATACACGCTGATTCGCTCATGTTTCAACACAGAAAAAGCCAGATCAGCATCCTTCCAACCATCCGTCCTTTTTTTCAATGACAGCGGGTAGTTAAAAGATACAGCCTTCTTGCCCATCCGATAGGATTGCTTTACTTGGACAACGGCGGTTCCCCGGCCGACGGCTTTCACTTGGAGAAGCTGCAACCGAAATGATCCCGGTTCGATCACACGCACCGCATCTTGAAACCACCGCTTCTGTTCATGAAGATATGTTTGATTTTCCTCATCCAATGTGGCTCGGTACATAAGCCAATTTTTTTCTTTAAGTGCCTGCTCCTTTTGTGCGAACAATTGCCGAAACTCTCCGATCTCCTTTGCCATCCCCAAGACAGATCGTTCAGCTGCTTCTGCCCCCTGCGCGCACCAACCAACAAGCAGCGCGATTCCTACGCAGAATCCTGTCCATAACACCTTGCTTCTCATTCCAGCCCACCTCCATCTTTATCTATAAGATGGCAATTCTACGCTGGTTTTAACCCCGCTTTCGCACACTGGCCGAATTAACATGGCAGCTCCTTCTATGTAAAGTGGACAATCCACAAAGATGACGGATAGATGACGTCCACACCCAACTCATTCGCAGAAAAAGCCCTGCGTTTCGTCACATTGACGTACACAGGGCTTGATGCGTCTTTCGCACCTTCCGGTCGGAGCTCATTCAGACACTCCCCAAAAACATGAATCGCAAGATGAAAATAACCCCCAACACATACACGACGGGGTGGACATGCTTACCTTCTCCTGCCACGACCTTGCACAATGGATACAGGATAAAGCCAGCGGCAATGCCAGTCGCGATGCTGAAACTGAGTGGCATCATAATCAAAGTGATAAAGGCTGGAATCGCTTCAGACAAAGAGTCCCACTCGATCTTGCTCAAGTTGCCGGCCATCAGCACACCCACGATAATCAACGCAGGCGACGTGATTGCAGCCACCGAAGCGAGTGTCTGTACGATCGGGAAGAAAAACAGCGCCGCCGCAAAACAAAGCGCGGTGGTGACTGAGGTCATGCCCGTCCGTCCTCCCGAAGCCACTCCCGCTGATGACTCAATGTACGAAGTAACGGTTGACGTACCAAACAACGCCCCCAACACCGTCGCAATCGAGTCGGTGATCAAGGCCCGTCCGGCTCGCGGCAGTTTGTTGTCTTTCATCAGCCCGGCCTGGCTGGCTACTCCCACCAGCGTGCCGGCATTGTCAAAGAGATCCACAAACAAAAAAGCAAACACGATCGTGACAAAGCCCAATTCCAACGCACCCATGACATCTAATTTCAAGAAAGTAGGTGCCATGCTGGGCGGCATTGCAAACAGCTTGTCCGGTACCTTGATCAATCCCGTCATCATGCCGACTATAGCCGTCGCCACCATCCCGATGAATATGGCTCCCTTTACCCGGCGCACCATCATCACAGACGTGATCAGCAAACCGAACAGAGTTAACAAAATCTCCGGTTTTTTAGTCAAGTCGGGGTTGATCATCACATAAGTCGCTTCCGCGGGCAGAATGATTTGAGCATTTTTGAGACCGATAAAAGCAATAAAAAGTCCAATACCTGACGACACGGCATATTTTAACCCGGTCGGAATGGCATTAATAATCAGTTCCCTGATTTTGGTGACGGTCAACACAAAAAACACAGTACCGGACAAAAACACGGCGCCCAGCGCTTGGGTCCATGGCACATTCATCCCCAGTACGACAGCGAACGCAAAATATGAAATCAACCCGATCCCGGGGGCCAGGGCAATGGGATAATTGGCCACGACGCCCATCAGGAAGGTACCGATACACGCGGACAAACCTGTGGCCACAAACACCGCACCCAGATCCATCCCGGTCTTGCCAAGAATCGATGGCGCCACCAACAAGATGTACGCCATCGTGAAAAATGTGGTAACCCCGGCAAGGATCTCTGTCCGCAAGTTCGTTTGGTGTCCAGCAAAGTCAAAGTAACGAGCCAACCCTGTTGCAAACTTGGACATGTGAGATCACCTGATTCTCTGTTATTCCCATTCAATGGTTGAAGGTGGCTTAGAAGTCACGTCATAAACGACACGGTTTACGCCATCCACTTCATTGACAATGCGGGTGGAAATTTTCTCAAGCACATCATAAGGGATACGAGCCCAATCCGCAGTCATCCCGTCGATCGAGGTAACGGCACGAATCCCTACCGTATAAGCGTAGGTGCGCACGTCTCCCATCACGCCCACGCTTTTGAAGTCGGGTAGCGCCGTGAAGTATTGCCAAATCTCGCGGTCGAGTCCCGCTTTTTTAATCTCTTCGCGCAGGATCGCATCCGACTCGCGCACGATCTCCAACTTAGCTTCCGTCACTTCACCGATGACGCGAATCGCCAGTCCTGGACCTGGGAAGGGCTGACGCCACACGATATCCGCAGGCAAGCCCAACTCTTCGCCCACTTTGCGGACTTCATCTTTGAACAAGGTGTTGAGCGGTTCAACCAACTGCATTTTCATATCCTCTGGCAACCCACCTACATTGTGGTGAGACTTAATCGTGTGCGCGGTCGCCGTACCCGATTCAATGATATCGGTGTACAACGTACCTTGTCCCAAGAACTCATGGTCGCCAAATTTAGCCGACTCTTCTTCAAATACCCGGATAAATTCAACACCAATGATTTTCCGTTTTTGTTCCGGGTCGGAAACACCCGCCAGTTTGGACAAGAAACGCTCACGGGCGTCTATTTTAACCAAGTTCATTTTGAAGTTTTTGCCGAAGGTTTCAACCACGCTCTCCGCTTCGCCTTTACGCAAGAGGCCATGATCGACAAACATGCAAGTGAGCTGATCTCCTACCGCTTTGTGAATCAGCGCCGCAACGACAGACGAGTCAACGCCTCCACTCAACGCGCACAACACTTTTTTGTCGCCAACTTGCTCGCGAATCGCTCTCACGCTGTCTTCGATAAATGTTCCCATGCTCCAATCGCCTGAGCATCCGCACACATCGTACAAGAAGTGCTTGATCATTTCATTCCCGTTCACTGAGTGTTGCACTTCTGGGTGGAATTGCACCGCGTAGATTTTATCAGCTGGATTGCTCATCGCGGCGACCGGCGCAGAATGCGTTTTTCCATCCACTTGGAAGTTGGCCGGCGGCTCCACAACCACATCGCTGTGGCTCATCCACACCATTTGTTTTGTATCCAAGCCTTTATACAGGACGCTATCGGACACAATCTCCATCTCCGCTTTGCCGTACTCACGCTTGCTGGCGCGGGATACATTTGCACCAAAATGATGGGCGATCATTTGCATACCGTAGCAAATACCGAATACAGGAATCCCCAAATTAAAAATCTCCGGATCGCACTTTGGTGAATTCTCGTCATACACACTGTTTGGCCCACCTGAGAAAACAATGCCTTTTGGATTGATTTGCTTCAACTCGGCCGCAGTGGTCGTGGGTGGCAACAATTCACTGAACACACCCAAATCACGGATACGGCGGGCGATCAATTGGTTATACTGCCCTCCGAAATCGAGCACAACAACGCGTTCTAATGGCTTCTCCATCATATAACCCCTCTTTTGTCATGAAACTTTAGGTAGGTACAAAAAAACCCGGGTAACCCACACCGCCGCTCCCGGCGATATGGACCCCGGTCCCCCGATTCCTTCGTCATGAAGAAAATATAAGGCTTCCCGGCGCCCCATCAACCGTAGTCCAGCTATTTTCGGTAGCCGGGTAGAGACGTTCAGGCCTTATTCCTAAACATATACGGGTGGGCGAACAACTAAATTTCATCATATCAAGCCGTCCATAGGCGGTCAAGATCGCTTCCGTCCACCCATGATTTTCCACAATGTTCGCCAACGCAACACCATCGCCTTTCCTTCTTCGTTTGCCCCATATCTCCGTTGTTCATACCAACGAATGAACGAGGCAATCTCTTGATCTGTCTGCACATCTCTTCCCATAAACGCTTCCCAGCGCTGACGCATCGTGAGGCCGGTTTGATTGCTCCACCTCTGCTCTCACTTTTTCTATATTTTCAATCAATTGATACACCTGTGAATGTCCTTCATCCCAAACAAAGCCGCTCGTCTCTTCTGTCGTCATCGATTCCCTCCATTTTTGTTATTTGAACCCACCTTGCAGCTGGTACAAGCACGCGCATGGCATTCCACATGTTCATCCGTATCAAAAATACTCTTAAACAAAATCATAATATTATTATATACAAACCTGATCCGCTCTCGATACCGTTTCCTCCACTAGGGCACGCCTGGTCTGATGCGCAGGCCAGCGGCTCCAAAACCGTTTTCTCATTGGCTTCACTCGGGTATTTCCCACCCCCTTGCTCGCCAGCCACACTCGTCGCCATGCCCTGTGAAAAGAGAGTAAATTTTATGTTTCATGAAATGGAATAAAGGTAATATAATGTAGAAAGATAAGTTAGTACATATTTAAAAGGCGGGGATGATGGAATGTCATTTTTATTTCAACCTTTTACCCAAAAGGAAGTCACTTTGCCCAACCGCGTTGTTTGTTCCCCCATGTGCATGTACTCCGCTGGAGACGACGGAAAGGTAACTGATTGGCACATTGTCCATTATGGTACAAGAGCGGCCGGAAAAGTGGGCTTGCTGATGGTAGAGGCAACAGCGGTGGAACCTCGGGGCCGCATCAGCACGAATGATTTGGGATTGTGGTCTGATGAGCAGATGGACGGGTTAAAGCAAATTGTTTCGTTTGCCCATTCTCAAGGTAGCAAAACGGCTATCCAATTGGCCCATGCCGGCCGGAAAGCGATCGTGGATGAACCGATCATCGCCCCCAGTGCGATTCCGTTTAGTGAAGGAGACAAAACACCGCTGGAGATGGGAAAAGAGGAAATCGCCCAAGTGATTGAGGCATTCGCCCAAGCGGCGCGACGCGCTTCAGAGATCGGCTTTGACATCATTGAAATCCATGCCGCCCATGGCTATTTGCTCAACCAATTTTTGTCGCCACTATCCAACAAAAGAACTGATGAGTACGGTGGAGACCTGAATGGCAGAGCACGACTGCTCAAGGAAGTCATCCAAGCCGTCAAAGCGGAATGGGGAACTTCTCGTCCCCTTTATGTACGCATTTCTGCTGTGGACTATCACCCTGATGGCATCCAATTGGCGGACAGTGTCGCTCTGGCACGCATGATGAAAGAGTGGGGCGTTGATCTGGTGGATGTCTCCTCCGGCGGCATTACCCCTCAACCACCGGATCGCATCTTCCCTGGATATCAAGTCTCTTACGCTGAAACAATCAAGCGCGAAGCCGGGATTGCTACCGGGGCTGTCGGCCTGATTACCACCCCGGAACAAGCAGAAGAGATTATCGCCAATGGACGGGCTGATCTTGTCTTTTTGGCTCGGGTACTGTTGCGTGATCCCTATTGGACCATTCATGCCGCTAAAAAACTTGGTGTAGAATATATTGGCCCCAAACAATACAAATATGGATTTTAACCGCAAACCGCCCAAGAACCAATCGCTTGGTTCCTGGGCGGTTTGCAGTAGGAAGGGGCATTCTGCATTCTTCCCATCCGACTGAAGCTACCGGTATCGCAACAAACACGAACCAGCCCCATCACATAGAAGTCAACTTTTGCGGTGGATCAGCCGGCTCCACATGCACATGTACATGGGCAATTCGCTCAAAACCGATCAACGCCTCTTCCACCTCTTCCGTCAAACGGTGGCTTTCCTCAACTGATAAATGGGCATCCACGCCTACCGTCAACTCCACAAACACATGCATGCCTTGATGGCGCGCACGTAACGCTTTAACCTCTCGAATGCCCGCAATCTGAACAACCCGTGCATGAATTCGCCCTGTTTTTTCCTCATCAAACCCATCCATCAACATATCGATCGCCGGCTTTCCCACTTGGTACCCCGTGCGCAAGATCAACAGGCCCACTACAAACGCAGCCAATGGGTCCATCCACATCCATCCTAAGTTGGCACCGACGATCCCCACCGCCGCCCCCAAACTGACCAATGCATCTGAACGGTTGTCGTGGGCAGCCGCTTGCAGTGCTTCGCTGTTCGTTTTCTTGCTTAATGCGAAGTTGACGCTGGATACAAGCAACATGACCACGGCCGAGATCAGCGATACGGCCAGTGCGGCATTGCCAATCTGCCCCGAGCGCGGGTGCAACACTGCTTCAACCGCACCAATCCACACTTCCAAAGCCACCAACACCATACATGATGCCGCCACCAATGTTGCTACCGTCTCAGCTTTGCTGTGACCAAATGGATGATTGCTATCCGCTGGCTGGATGGCCACCCGCACCCCAATCAGGATCGCCACCGACAACAATATGTCCGACACATTGTTTAATCCATCAGCGAACACCGCTTGGGAATGCTCCGTCACGCCGATCCAACACTTGACCGCACTTAAGATGAGGTAGGAAAAAATGCTGAGCCAGGCTCCTTTTTGCGCTTCTGCCGCTTGCTTGGACTCAGGTAACTTTACCATTTTTGTCCCCCTTCCTTCTTCAACCCACTATATGATAAGGAAGGGCTCCCTTCTTAGTCCAGAGAAACGTTTTTTACCCCATTTAGAAAAGATGACAACTCCCATTAATGTTGGCTCCGGGCAACAATTCACCCAGCTGTCCCACCCTTTTTTTTGCGAACTCCCTATAATAGAAAGAATAAGATAACAATGTTATCATGAAGAAAGACAGATGATGATTGAACCGAGATAGGTGGGTTAAATCCATGTGGAAAAAAGAACTGGTAGAAGAAGCATGTCGTAGGTTTAAGGGAACACCCGAAACAATCAAGCCGCTCGGGGGCTTTTATAACAACGTGTTTGAGTATGAGCGGGATGGGGAAGCGTGCGTGCTCAAGCTGATGCCCATCGCCACCAAAGATAAAAGTCAACTTCACTCAGAGTTAAAATGGGTGAATTTTTTGCGTTCGCATGGCATCGCGATCCCTAAGCAAATCTTATCGACGCGCGGTCAATCGATTGAAACCATTATCGAGCTTCCCATCCCATGTTGCGCGATCTCCTTCCGCAAAGGGGAAGGGAAACTGTTGGAAGCCTCGCGCCTCAATGATTGGAGCCCCAATCTGTTGCGTCGGATGGGCCAAGTGATGGGCAAGATGCACTCCCTTTCTCAACGCTTCTTGCAAAAAGAACAGGCCACTACCTTTGAGGAATGGGACGAAGGCGAGATATATCATAGAGATTGGTCCTTCATTGACCGTCCGGTCGCCGACCGCTGGTCATCGATGTTGCAAAGGGTACACCAATTCCCCAAAACAAGCAGATCCTATGGGTTAATCAATAATGATTTCCATCATGACAGCATCTTGATCAGCAACACAGGCAATCCTATCGTGGTTGATTTCAACCGTGTCAAATATCACTGGTTTACATACGATATTGCCATTGTACTATTCCACGCCTTGGAATCGATCCCGGAATCAGAACATGCCGCTTTTAAGCAACTGTTCACCCATGAGTTTATGTCAGGCTACTTCCTTGAAAACATCCTGGAAGACGATTGGCGCCAGCAATTGGACTTCTTCGTGGAATTCCGGTTGTACTTTATCTATTTGCACCGGCTGATTCACTTGCACCGTGATGTAGACGCACAAGAACAAGAAACAAGAATCAAAGAATACAAAGAGCGAATGGATCGCCTCGCGTATCCCACCATGTGATTTCCCCAGCAATGAGAGAAAAAACGCTGTCAGGTGTTTACCTGACAGCGTTTTTACATACCCTCCGGCATAAAAAAAGCCGGCTTTGGCCGGCCGTATTAGCGAATTTATGAGATATATGGTTTGGGGTTGACAGCCTGTCCGTTTTTATGCACTTCAAAGTGCAAGTGAGGCCCTGTGGAACGGCCGGCATTCCCCACCGCCCCGATTACTTGGCCCCGGGCAACCCGTTGTCCCGTGCTCACTTTTACTTGATAGCTGTACATGTGGGCGTACAACGTCTCCAATCCGTTATTATGGCGCACAATAATATACCAACCATATCCGCCCGCATCATATCGCACCGACTTCACCACGCCGCCTTCTGCCGCATAAATCGGCGTGCCGATCGGCCGCGGAATATCTACACCGGCATGAATGTGGCTACCGCGGTTTTGCCCGTAGTTCCAGAAGGTCATGCCCCGTGAGGATGGATATCCCAAGACACCGCCCCCGACAAAGCCGAATTCTCCCATCAACTTTTGCTCTTGCTTTTCGAGTTCCTTCAACTCGGCTTTGTACTTGGACATCTCTTTCATCATTTTCTCGACGCGTTGCTTTGATTCTTTAAGAAGCTTTTCTTGCTCTTCCTTGGCTTTGACGACTTTGGCTTTATCTTCTTCATATTTTTTCTTCAAATCATTATAATGATGAAAGTCATTCATATCTTGATTGACAATGATGCGGATCAATTGGAATCGATTCAAAAAGTCGGCAAATGACTCTGCTGCCAACATGTGGGCTAAGTATTCGTTTTCGCCTTGCAGATAGAGGCGTTGCAATTTCTTGCGTAACTTCTGTTCAACCGCCTTCTTCTCTTTTTCATTGGCGGCCAGGTTTTTGTTCAATGCATCTATTTGTTGCAGATAAGCTGAAAGCTTTTCATCTACTTTCGACACATCTTTTTTATGCTGTTCCAGTTTAGCTTCTACTTCCTTCAAACTCGCCTTCGTTTCTTTCGCTTCGTTTTTCACATCTTCCAGTTTCTTTTTCGTATCTGACTGCGAGGGGTTCGCCAAGGCTGGACTGCTGTGTATCCCCCAAGACGACACCACAAGCGCCAGAGTGATGAAACCGATAGGCAGGATTCTTCTCATCATCTTCTCCTTCCGTCATGTGATTCTATTAGCATTTTAACAAAATGCGTAAGAGCCGTCTCATTCTTTCATTCGATAAGAATTTCTTTTTTATGACTTTATGTAATAGCAGGGCACCGATGACACCTGCTCAAATCCCTCTTATCACAACGGTTGCCCGCTTCATTTGTCCATTTATTGAAATCACGAAAAAACGAGCAAAAAAACCCCCACCAGTCAACCGACTGCTAGAGGCTACGGAGAATCGCATCATCGTCTCGCTTATTGCCGAACCAAAGCGTTAAGGCAACTCTTTTCTTTCTTACCGTGCAGCCAAAAGTAAAGGCCGGAAGCAACCAAAACAACAATACCTAGGAAGATATATAGCGAGCGATAGCTGATCATAGGTATGAAGAGTCCCAATAGATAAGGGCCGAATCCTAGCCCGGCATCAAGAAAGATAAAGAAGGTCGACGTTGCCAGCCCCATACGTTCAGGGGGCGTCAACTTTACAGCGATCGCCTGCGTGCATGACTGCATATTCCCAAACCCGAGCCCTACCAGTGCACCCCCCATCAACAAAGTGAAACTGCTATGGGCTAAACCTAAAAGCAACATGCCGGCTGCAAAGAGAATAAAAGCCGGGTACATGACATAGTTGGCTCCTTTCACGTCCATTAACCGACCCGTAAATGGACGTGAAACCAATACTGCGATCGAGTAGACAAGAAAGAAAAAACTAGCTGCGCTAACTAGATTCATCTCAATGGCATAGAAGTTTATAAACGAAAGAACACTGGAGTAACAAAAGGCGATGACCAGCGTTACCCATGCTATAGGAACCGCCTTCGGTTCAATCAATTGGAAGGGCTTCAACTCTGTCATCTCAACCTTTTTTGCGCTACTTTCTAATGCCGGGGCATGCACAAAGAATGCCGTGAGCAAACTGATGACACCTAAAGCCAAGCAGAGACTGAAGATCATTTGCGCGCTTGCATGCTGATTCATATACAGTCCAATAAACGGCCCAATCGCTGTGGCCAATGTCGTGCTCATGCTGTAATAACCGACACCTTCTCCTTTTCGTGTAGCGGGGATGATTTGAGCCACAATCGTTCCGGTTGCCGTGCTTGCAATGCCTAGTGCAATCCCATGCACGAAACGAGTGAAAATAAGAAAGGTGATACCCAGATGGATGAAATATAACGATGTCGTTAACAGATAGAGACCCAATCCAATAAACAACGTTCTTTTGCAGCCAATTGAATCGATTTTACGGCCAATAAAAAGACGCCCAATTAGCGTCCCTACGATAAAAATCCCTGTAACCAGACCAGCCTGGCTTGCAGTGGCATGATATTCATCTACTGCATAAACACCTATAATTACGACTAGCAAATAAAAAACCAGCGTCAGCAAAAAGTTGATGCTAGACACAATGATAAAATTATTTGTCCACAATTTTGCTTTGCTCAATGTTGCTCCCCTCTCGTTTCATGATGTTCGCCTGCACTTTGGGCAGTGTTTGAAACATAATCATTTGATCTTCCTTATCGATCCCTTCCATCACACGATGTTCCAATTCCGTTATTTTTTTTCTGCATTCTTTGTAGATCTCTTCTCCTAATTCCGTTAACTGAATGATCTTTTCCCGTCTGTCTTTGCCTGGAATTTGCTTCACGATGTTCAGCTCTTCCAAACGTTGAACTCTCCTCGTAATGGTTGGCTTCTCAACTTGGTATTGATTTGAAATATCTACAAGCGTCGACGGCCCATCGTTTTTTATATAAAAAATTACTTGCCATAAAGAATAAGAAAGCTGATAAGTGCTCATTAATTCATTCAGCCTCGTGATAAGCGGCCGATACAGCCTTAAATATCGTTGAAAAAAACCCTCCACTGTCGGTACTCCCTTCTACGGAGAAATAATTAATATGGGCAACTATTGCCCAAGGTAACTATATGCCGTTCTAAAAAAAATGTCAAGCACTGCCCTTTCACCATTCATATAAAAGAAAAGGCCTTTCACCAGTTTTACACTGATGAAAGACCTTCTTTGGCTTTATGATGTTATTACATCATGCCGCCCATTCCGCCCATGCCATTCATGTCTGGAGCTTGAGCTTTGTTTTCTTCCGGTTTGTCAGCTACAACCGCTTCGGTGGTCAGGAACATAGCTGCTACGGAAGCTGCGTTTTGCAGTGCGGAGCGGGTTACTTTGGCCGGGTCTACAACACCCACTTGGATCATGTTTACCCATTCGCCAGTGAGTGCGTTGAAACCAATGCCCACTTCTTCTTTTTTGAGGCGCTCTACAATGACGGAACCTTCCAGTCCGGAGTTGTGAGCGATTTGACGTACTGGCTCTTCCAGAGCGCGTTTGATGATGCTTACACCCGTTTTTTCGTCGCCAACCGGCAAGGTTGCTTCGAGGTCTTCTACCGCACGGATAACGTTCACCAACGCGGTACCGCCACCAGATACGATCCCTTCTTCTACTGCCGCACGGGTAGCGTTCAATGCGTCTTCGATGCGCAGTTTTTTCTCTTTCAATTCGGTTTCGGTAGCCGCACCAACTTTGATCACTGCTACGCCGCCAGCCAATTTAGCCAGACGCTCTTGCAGTTTTTCTTTGTCGAACTCGGAAGTGGTTTCTTCCAGTTGTTGGCGGATTTGTTTGATGCGTGCTTGGATGTCGGATTGCTCGCCGAAACCATCCACCACGATGGTGTTTTCTTTGTTTACACGAACTTGACGTGCGCGACCGAGGGATTCGATACCCGTGGATTTGAGATCCAATCCCAAGTCTTCGGTAATCACTTGACCGCCGGTCAGGATCGCAATATCTTCGAGCATCGCTTTGCGACGATCGCCGAAGCCTGGTGCTTTCACAGCAACTGCGGTGAAGGTACCACGCAGTCTGTTCACTACGAGGGTCGCCAATGCTTCGCCTTCTACATCTTCAGCGATGATCAACAGCGGACGACCTTGTTGTACGACTTTCTCCAATACTGGCAGCACGTCTTGGATGTTGCCGATTTTCTTGTCGGTGATCAAGATGTACGGCTCATCCAACACAGCTTCCATTTTGTCGGTGTCAGTAATCATGTATGGAGAGATGTAACCACGGTCAAATTGCATCCCTTCCACAACTTCCAGCTCGGTGTTGAATCCTTTGGACTCTTCCACGGTGATTACGCCGTCGTTGCCCACTCTTTCCATCGCTTCGGCAATCAATGCACCCGTCTCTTCGTCGTTAGCAGAGATCGCAGCTACTTGTGCGATGGAATCTTTGCCTTCGATCGGTTTTGCAATCTTTTTGATTTCGGATACAGCAGTACTTACTGCTTTTTCAATCCCTTTGCGCAGAACCATTGGGTTAGCGCCAGCAGCTACGTTTTTGAGGCCTTCGCGAATGATCGCTTGTGCCAACACAGTTGCGGTGGTGGTACCGTCCCCAGCCACGTCGTTGGTTTTGGTTGCTACTTCTTTAACCAGTTGAGCACCCATGTTTTCGAACGGGTCTTCCAATTCGATTTCTTTCGCGATGGTCACACCGTCATTGGTGATGAGCGGAGAACCGAATTTTCTCTCCAATACCACATTGCGACCTTTTGGGCCGATGGTTACTTTCACTGCGTTAGCCAGGGCATCTACCCCGCGCAGCATCGCACGACGCGCGTCTTCACTAAATTTGATATCTTTCGCCATAATCTTCCGTCCCCTTTCGTATGTAGGGTATTTAATTTATGTTAAAGCAACGCTCAGATGTCCTTCATTACTCCACAACAGCGAGAATGTCGCTTTCACGAAGGATGAGATATTCTTTCTCACCATACTTTACTTCGGTGCCAGCATATTTGGAGAAGATGACGAGGTCGCCTTCTTTAACCTCCAATGCGATGCGGTTCCCTTTCTCATCCACGCGGCCTGCGCCTACTGCCACGATCCGTCCTTCTTGTGGCTTTTCTTTGGCGGTTTCTGGCAATACAATTCCGCTAGCGGTTTTTTCTTCTTTCTCAACTGCTTCTAAAACGACACGATCACCCAATGGTTTGATCATCGTAATAACCCTCCTTCGTATGAGGTGGTATGAAATAGTTTCATGTTGTTAGCACTCGACCTCGATGAGTGCTAACATCAATTATAATGATATTCATCTCGTTTTCATTTTTCAAGTATCCACCACAAAAAAAATCTAATAAATATTGTTCCTTCCTCACACATATCAAGCGCTGGCCGGGTCGGGATATCCCGCCTAACATAAAACACCGGTCGCCCATCCTCTTCTTTACAGGCAACCGGTGTTTGCCGCTTCCCTTATTCTTGTCCGCGCTCAGGCAGCTCAAAATGATCGCCGAACGCGTTTGGATCTGTCAAATCGCCCATGTCCGCCATCTCCGGTGCCATATGATTCGGCTCCCTTGTTGCGGACGTCTGAGTCTCTGATTTTGACTTCCGCTTCATGAACTTCGTTAAGTCAATGTACTGTCCCATCTGCGTTTTGGTTTGCGACGCCAAATTAGACATGGTGACGGCCATCCCCTGTCCCTGCGCTCTGTTCCACAGCCTGCGGAGAGAAGGCGCCAACAACCACGCCAGCGCGCCAATCACCACCAACCACAGCAACGCACAACTAGAGCTACGATTTCTTCTCCAATAGTCCATGCTTTTACCTCCACCATGAGAAATTTTTCTCATGGTGAAGTGTGCCCCAACCGATGAAGGTTATGTAAAAAAACGCCGTTTGAACGGGCCACTTTAGGTAGCCCGCCAACAATGGCGTTTTACACAGCGTTATCGTCCGCCTCTTCCCGCTCCATCTTTCTCACCAAGCCAGCTGATAGCCAAATCCCCACCTCATACAAAACGATCAAGGGGATGGCCACAAGGATGTTGCTTAAAAAATCGGGCGGCGTGATCACCGCTGCGATCACCACCATGATGAAATAAGCGTATCTTCTCATCTTAGCCAACAACTGCGGCGTGATGATCCGGATGCGGGTCAAAAACAGAATGATGATCGGCAGTTCGAAAAAGATACCCAGCGGCAAAATCACCCCAAATAGAAAATTGAAGGTTTCTTTGGCCGCCAAGAGTGTGCCGAGTCCCATCAGCTGGTTAATGTTCTTCAGAAAATCAATCAAATAAGGGATGATGACAAAATAACCAAATGCGATGCCAAGCAGGAACAACCCGACCGACACGGGGATGTACAACAAAGCTGCCCGCTGTTCGCGGGGGTTCAGGCCCGGTTGGACGAATCTCCATGCATGGTACATGAGAAAAGGCAACGTCACGATGAACGCCATGATGAAGGAAATATTCATATAGATTCTCATGCCGTCTTGTAGTCCCATCGTGTTAATGGCCTGTTTTGGGAACAAGTCGCTCACTATGTAGCGGAAAATCGGCATGGAATAAAACAGGCTGATCACCAGCGCTATCACAAAAAACACCAAACACCATATGATCCTGCGCCGCAACTCCCCCAAATGATCAGACAGCGGCTGCAACTCATCATTCTTCATTTCAAGACGACTCCCTTGACATTAAATTACGGGTTACTCCTTTTCATCAGATACCTCAACGTTCTCCTCATCCGGAAAGTTTTTCAGGAAATAAATCAAGGTTTGCAGCTCAATCGTCAAATCGATATTGTGAATCCGGACAGTGGGCGGGGCAGTCAACCGAGCCGGCGTGAAGTTGAGAATGCCGCGAATGCCCGCTTCAAACAAGAAGTCTGCCGTCGCTTGGGCCACATTGACAGGTACCGTCAAAATCGCCACTTCCACATGATGCAAGGCGATCACTTCTTTGAGCCGATCCATCGAGTAGACGGGGATGCCATCGATGTCTGTACCCACTTTGCGCGGGTCCTGATCAAACCCAGCCACAAGTTTGGTATTGTGACTACGGTAAAAATTATACCGCAACAAGGCCGTCCCCAGGTTACCCACACCGATCAAAACAACGTTGGTCACCTCGTCCTGCTTCAGAAAATCGCGCAAAAACTGGAGCAAATAAGTTACATTATAGCCATATCCTTTTTTTCCCAGTTCACCGAGATACGAAAAGTCGCGGCGAATCGTCGCCGGGTCGATCTGTAGCGCATCACTCAAATCGGAAGAAGAGACGCGCTGCTTGCCGATCGCGTGTAATTTCTCCAAGTAACGGTAATACAAAGGCAAACGTTTGGCTGTCACCTGAGGGATCTTTTGTTCAGCCATGTTGTTTCCCCACACCTCCAGATATGTGAATTTCCGAACAAGAAATGTGCATGTCCAATATAACACAATCACTCATGGCATACATGGCCCCGTTTTTTCATTTCGCCATTTTGGCGGAGCTTCTCTTCCGTACCAACGGATCAGGCCCGCGCAAATGACATCTCCCTCTCGGAACTGATCAGCAGGTGCAATGGTTGATCATGAGGTTCAGGATAAACGGTTGGCACAATCTGCTCTTCATAAGCGACACCGATGCGCCAAGCCTTGGCTTGCCGCTCGAACAACCGATCATAATACCCCCCTCCATAACCCAGTCGATACCCGGCGAGATCAAAGGCGACTCCAGGCACAATGACCGCTTCCAGCCTTGTGTCTGCTACCTGCCGTTCCGAAATTGCCGGCGGTTCCAAAATGCCATAAGCCCCTACTACACACTCCTGCAAACTGCTGACTTCATACCAACTCATCCCACGAGTTTCCCTGATCACTTTCGGCAAGGCCACTCGTTTGCCTTGCTGAAGCGCGGTTTCCATCGACATCCGCACATCCACTTCATTTCGAAATGGCATGTAAAAACCAATCATGGTAGACTGTTGAAACACGGGATGCTCGATCAAACGCTGGCAGATGCGTTCTGAACTTTCTTTCATATATTCGGGAGCAAGCTGGTTCCTGAGCTCCAGTTGTCGCTTGCGCAACGTTTCTTTGTTGGACATGAGAGCTTCATCCTTCAATTTTATGTTAATCCTCATTATTTTACCAGAAAACATTTTTTCTTGTTATCTGACACTCACGCTTCCGCCAGCGAGCACGTTTGCTCTCGTTCCGCGTCTTTATTACACTGGGTAGTGAATGAATGAACGAGGTGACATCATGCTATTGCAAGCAAAACATATCCATAAATCTTACGGCGGAACCACAGTGCTCGAAGATGTCCACATACAGGTAAACGAGCATGAACGGATTGGGCTGATCGGACCCAACGGTGCGGGCAAATCCACGTTGCTCAAAATCATCATCGGTGAAACCGCCCCTGATCACGGGGAAATCCATGTGTCCAAAAAAACGCGCTTGGGCTATCTTGCGCAAAACACTGCCTTCTCCTCAGAGGAAACGATCTGGAACGAGCTTTTATCCGTCTTTGCCGATCTGTTAGATCTGGAGAAGGAAATGCGCTCCCTTGAACACGAAATGGGCCTAGAACAGGTTTATTCCGACGCTGACCTTTATCAAAAAATCACCGAGCGTTACGCCAAATTGCAAGAAACCTTTGAAGAGAAAGGCGGCTATGCGTTTGAAGCCCGCATTCGTGGGGCCTTGCACGGATTGGGATTGGGTGATTTCGATTGGAAGCGAACTCGGGTCAATGAACTGAGCGGAGGACAAAAAACCCGCATGGCTCTGGCTAAAATGTTGTTGGAAGAACCCGATCTGTTGATTTTGGACGAGCCGACCAACTACCTGGATATGCAGGCAGTCGCTTGGTTGGAACAAACATTGAGCAACTATAGCGGTTCGCTCCTCATCGTTTCGCACGATCGGTATTTCCTCGACCGGTTGGTCACTGTGATCTATGAGCTGGAACATCACCACCTCACCCGCTATGTCGGCAATTACACCAAGTACGTACAATTAAAAGAGGAAAAACGGCTACATGATCTCAAACGGTATGAAAGCCAACAAGCTGAGATTAAAAAGATGGAGGAGTTTATTCAAAAGAATATCGCCCGCGCCTCCACCACCAAGCGGGCACAAAGCCGACGCAAAGCGTTGGAAAAGATCGAACGACTTGAACGACCCGCAGACCAGCGACGAGAAGCAGCCATCCGCTTTGAAACCGCCGTGACAAGCGGCAAAGAAGTCCTAGCGGCCACCGATTTGACTATCGGCTACGACCAACCGCTTATGAGCGGGCTTTCTTTCCAGATCGAGCGCGGTGAGCACATCGCCTTGCTCGGCCCCAACGGAATGGGCAAATCCACCCTCTTAAAAACCATCGCAGGCAAGCTTCAACCCCTTGCAGGCAACCTGAAATGGGGCGTGCAAGTGGAGTTGGATTATTATGATCAGGAACAGAAAGAATTGCACCCCGACAAGCAAGTCATTGACGAGCTGTGGGATGATTACCCCAACTTGGATCAGACCACCATCCGCTCTTATCTAGGGCAATTTTTGTTCAGCGGCGATGATGTGTTCAAACAAGTAGGCGCGTTAAGCGGCGGCGAAAAAGCCCGTCTTTCCCTGTGCAAACGCCTGTTAAACCAAGCCAATTTCCTGTTGATGGACGAGCCTACCAACCACTTGGACATGGTAAGCAAAGAACGGTTGGAAGAAGCGCTGGAAGATTATCCGGGCACTCTGTTGTTCGTCTCCCACGACCGGTACTTCATCAATCGCCTGGCGACGAGGATCTGGGAATTGACCCCGGACGGAATAAAAGATTATGTGGGAGATTATGAACGCTATCTTGAAAAAAAGGCGTTAGAAGCATTGGAGAAAAAAGAACAGCCTGCCACCAAAGCGGATGACGACGCAAAGGCCAAACAAGCAGAAGCTTACCGCCAACGTGAGAAAGAAGAAAAACGCCAGCGCAAGAAACGACAACAAATGATCGACCAGTTGGAGAAAGAGATCGCAGAACTGGAAAGCAAAATCGCCGCCATTCACAACGAGCTGTGCAAGCCGGAAGTGTTCAGCGATCCGGAGCAGAGCGCCTCTTTACAAAATGAATTGCGTTCGCTGGAAGCAGACTTGGAACAAAAGACCGATGAATGGGCGGAATGGGCGGAGTAATCGCCAATTCCCTGATAGGAGCGGGTGTCTAAGCGGCATCCGCTCCATGGTTTATAACCCCGCATGCACCCGGAGTAATCGCAGAAATTGACGTTGTCTCCGCAGGCATCGTTGCGCTTCGTCCAAGGTGACGGGTTGAAAGCGCAAACGGTCACCCGGCAACGCTTGGGCAATCTGAGGGAGATCGACTGTACTCACAGTAGCGATCTGTGCATATCCCCCTGTGGTTTGCCGTTCGGCCAGCAAAAGGATGGGCTGACCGTCGGCGGGGACTTGAATGGAACCGCAGGTCACCGCGCCAGACAAGATGTCTGCGCCTTTCTCATGGGTCAATGGAACACCGTCCAGCTTAACCCCCATCCGATTCATTTGTGGGGTCACCGTGTAGGGAGTATTGAAAAAAGCCTCCAAGGCCTCCGTTGTGAATGCATCTTGATGTGGGCCCAGAATCACCCGGATCGGAGCGCCTTGCCGGTAAACAGGTCGGCATGAAGGGGGCAACAGTCGTCCTTCTTTGGCCACCTGGCCACGAAAAGAACCGATTGGCAATCGATCACCCCGGCGCAGAGGCCGTCCCCGCCATCCCCCCATTCCGGCAGTGAGATAAGTGGATCGGCTCCCCAACAGGCTGGGCACATCCACTCCCCCGGCCACTGATAAGTATGCGCGCGCACCAAGGGGTTTCCCCCGCACTGTTAACTGCTCTCCCTTGCGCCACCACAAACTCTTCCACAACGGCACTGGCTTACCCGCGAGTCGCGCCCCCAAGTCGGAACCAGTGATAGCGATCAAAAGATCGGTTTCCGCCTCAAGTACCGGACCTTGTAGCGTCATTTCCAATCCCGCCGCTTCCGGTGTATTCCCGACCAGAATATTCCCTAGCTGAAGAGCCACCGCATCCAGCGCCCCGCCGACACTCACGCCAAACCGCTGAAATCCTGGGCGGCCGAGATCTTGCACCGTTGTCAGCAACCCGGGGGACAGCACGCGAATCATCGGCCTTTCCCCACCGGCCTGACAGTGATGCCCTCCGCTTGCAATCGTCGGCGCAACGCCTGAGCCAATGCAGGTGCATGCGGATGATCCCCATGCAGGCAAACCGTGTCCGCTTGGATGGGGTGTTTGCCGCCATCTAGCGTTTCCACCACCCCTTCCTTTATCATGGTGAGAACCTGTGCCACCGCTTCCGCCGGGCCAGTAATCACCGCCTGCGGATTAGTGCGGGGTGTCAACTTCCCATCAGCTTGGTAAGTGCGATCAGCAAACACTTCTTCAGCAACAACCAGCCCTTGTTCCCGTCCGGCTTTCGCCAACAACCCCCCTGCCAAAGCATACAAGACCAGAGTAGGATCAACGTCAACGACCGCCTGCGCCAATGCCTCCGCCAATGCAGGTTCCCGCTCTGCCATGTTGTACAGCGCTCCGTGCGGCTTGACATGATGCAAACGAACCTGATGCGCGCGAGTAAACGCCAGCAACGCGCCCACTTGGTACACCGTCATATGATAGACATCGGAAGCACTCACACGCATCTCCCGCCGCCCAAAACCAAGCAAGTCAGGCAACCCTGGATGTGCCCCCACCGCCACTTTGTGCCTTTTGGCCAGTGCGACTGCCCGCCCCATGACTTGCGGATCACCCGCATGGTAACCACAGGCAATATTGGCAGACGTGACCCATGGCAACAACGCCTCATCCTCTCCCAGCCGATACCGACCAAACCCCTCTCCCAAGTCTACATTTATATCAATGCTTCCCTTCACCAGACATCCCCCCTCCATGCTCCCAACTCACTTTTACCGGCGGGATCCCAGCTTGGCTAGCCTCTTGAAGCGCACAGAATTCCTCCGGCCCACAAGGCCGAAAGCGGAGGTAGTCCCCCATCTTCAGCAGACTGGGAGCGGCACTGTTCGGTTGAAAAAGCGTTAAGGGGGTCCGGCCGATGATTCGCCATCCCCCGGGAGTCGCCAGCGGATAAATTCCGGTCTGCCTTCCTGCGATTCCGACCGCTCCTGCCTCGATGCGGGGTCTGGGCGTAGCCAGCCGCGGTGTAGCGATGCGGGCAGACATGCCTCCCAAGTATGCAAATCCCGGAACAAACCCGATCATCTGCACCCAATAGGTCGGCGCCGTGTGGATCCGGATCACCTCGTCCTCACTCAGGTGATTCAACCTGGCCACATCAGCCAGATCTGGACCCCATTCTCCTCCATAAGCGACAGGAATCTCCACCACCCGCCGGGCTACCTGCTCCTTGTCAGGCCGCCACTTAGCAGCCTGACGCCGCATCCATCTCTCCACTGCCTTGGCTGAAGTGCGCAAAGGATCATACACCACCGCCACCCCGGCAAAGCCGGGAATCCATTCCACAATCCCCGGAGGTCTCTGCCGCTCCAACATCTCGCACAGATAAACCAGTTGCTCATGGTGTTGACGGGTGCCTTCCCCATCCAGCTCAAAGAGCAATCCTTGATCCCCCAGCAAGCGCACATGCATCATGGATGTCCCCTATTCCAAATAATTGTTATATTCTTTCTATTTATAATACACTAACTTACTTGACAAATGAATTGTTCAGCTCAAAGATCTTCCAACAGGTTATGCGAGCGAAATTTCCCACAATCATTCACAAGTTATTCACAACTTAATCACAAGAAGTATACAAGCAACTGGTTATCCACAAATTCATCCACAATTTATACACAAAAAGAGTTACCGCCCTCCCTGGCAGTAACTCTCCTCATCCCTTACCTTGCGTTTATTTTATTAATGGTAAGTTGGCATCCGCATTAAGCTCCAAATCAGCCAACACGCCGTCCAAAAACTGATATGTTCCTGCCGCGGCAATCATCGCCGCGTTGTCCGTGCACAACTCCAACGGCGGGATCGCCAGCCGGATGCCCTCTTCTTTGCATCGTTCTAATAAGCGAATGCGCAAGGCGCTGTTCGCCGATACTCCACCAGCCAACACCAATTGCTCTACACCGGTTTCCTTTGCGGCGCGAATCGATTTCTCCACCAACACGTCTAGCGCCGCCTCCTGAAAACTGGCCGCCAAATCAACATACCGAATCTCTTCTCCGCGTTGGCTAGCATTGTGCATCAAATTCATCACCGCAGATTTCAACCCGCTGAAGCTAAAATCAAACGACCCGGGCTCCAGCCAAGCCCGCGGCAAATCGTAGGTGGGTTCTCCTTGTGCCGCTAATCGGTCAATCTGCGGACCTCCCGGATACGGCAACTTCATGAGGCGAGCCACTTTGTCAAAAGCTTCCCCAGCGGCGTCATCCCGGGTTTTGCCCAGACGGCGGAAATGGTTGTGACGATCCATGTGGATCAGCTCCGTATGCCCGCCCGATACAACAAGGGCAACCAGCGGAAAGGTGAGGGGTTCCACCAAATGATTGGCGTAAATGTGCCCCGCGATGTGGTGAACCGGCACGAGTGGCTTCCCAGTAGCATACGCCAGGGCTTTGGCGGCAGTCACACCGATGAGCAAAGCACCCACCAATCCGGGGCCCTGCGTCACCGCAATTGCATCAATTTCCTCCATCTTCACCTTCGCCTCTTCCAAGGCCTTCTGAATAATCAAGGTGATGCGCTCAACATGCCGACGCGAAGCCACCTCCGGCACGACCCCGCCAAATTTCTTGTGTACATCCATCTGCGACGAAATCACATTGGACAGGCATTCGGTTCCTCCGCGAACCACTGCAGCCGATGTTTCGTCACAGCTTGTTTCAATTCCCAATATGAGAGGTTGATTGTTCATCTTGTTCATGCAATGTCACCCACATGATTATGGCATCTTCTTTATTATCGGTGTAATACGCTTTTCTCACTCCTGAGCGGACAAAACCCAACTGTTCATACAGCGCCTGGGCCACATGGTTGGAAACCCGTACTTCCAATGTCATGGAAGTGGCCCCCAGCTCCCGCGCCAACTGCATCACGTGAAGCAACAGCCGTTTTCCCAATCCCCGCCCACGGTAATCTGGATGGATGGCTACATTGGTGATGTGCGCTTCATCCAAAATCAGCCAAAACCCGCAATAACCCACAATCTCCCCGTCGACACATACCACCGTATAGTGGGCAAACTGGTTGAGCACCAGCTCATTATAAAATGCTTTTCTGGGCCAAGGGGTGGGAAAGGAGAGGTTTTCCACTTCAGCGATGCGCGTCAAATCCAACAACTCCATCGGCCGGAAAGTGACGGCCCCCTCACGTTTCTCACTCATTCGCCTCTGCCTTTCCCCTCTTTTTCAACCAATTGGCTTCCGCTTCGGTGATTTGCAAATAATTCGGCGTAAAATCGGCGTGCTCTGGCGGTTGATGCGCCTTCCATTTCTGTCCGCACAACCACGCCAATTGCGCAGCACGCGGAATGTGATCCGCAGCATTGCCCCACACGGCTCGCTCACCCAGTGCCTCTCGGATGCTTTCACGAAACTTGGCCACATCATCTCCCAAGAACAGAACCGGTTCTTCCCGCTCCCGCAACCAGTCCAATAACGCGCTCACTTCCATCACTTGCTGGGGCAAGACTTCGGTCGGCACTCCCCGTTGCCCACGGTATACGCCCGTGTATGCCCGTTGCCTCCGCGCATCAAACATCGGCACCACCAGACCGGGATAGTTCAACCCATTCATCGCCAGCACCGTCAAGCTCGATTCGCTGTACAGCGGCAACTGGCGCGCCCAAGCCATCGTCTTCGCCGTCGTCACGCCGATGCGAATTCCCGTATAGGAGCCTGGTCCGGCGGTGACCGCCAACGCACCAATCTCCTCAATCGACAGCTCCAGATCAGCAAGCAACCGATCCACCGCAGGCATCAAGCGCACCGAATGGTTTTTATGCAGATTGGTCATCACTTCGCCCAATACCCGATCCGATTCCGCATCGTAAACGGCCACACCCAACACCAACGTAGATGTGTCCATCGCCAATAACTTCATTCAACACCCAACTCCTTACAGACCGATTCCCACCGCGCATGGCTGGAGTAGCAAGCAATCTCCCTCGATCCATCGCCACGGACGGAGAAGTTGAGCCACAGCGTCTCTTCCGGCAACCAAGGCTCCACGCGTGAAGCCCATTCGACCACACACACGCCGTCGCCGTAAAAATAATCGTCCAGCCCTATTTCTTCCACGCCATCCAAACGGTACACATCCATATGATAAAGCGGAAGCTTGCCTTCATACTCTTTAATGATCGTGAAGGTGGGGCTGTCTACCTCTTCCTGGACAGCGAGTCCTTCGGCGATCCCTTTGGCAAACGCCGTTTTTCCAGCGCCCAAGTCCCCTTCCAAAGCCAAAACATCACCGGCGCGAAGCAATCCGGCCAGCCGAACCGCCAGCGCCCGGGTCATTTGTTCCGATTTCGTGGTCAGTACGCATACCTTTTCCATACGATCACCCAACTTCAGAAATTGGCTCTCCCAACCTTTCTATTAGAAGAAAGCCGCCTATCAACGGCTACACACTCACACACAGTTTACCAAACATCTCACTTTGCCCGCATCCTTCGATCTGTTCACAGCTTTTCCCACCATGATGGTCAACTATGCAATAAACAAAGGACCGCAGCTTATGCCACGGTCCCCTCGTTCATTCTCCAGAGCGGGTGAAGGGAATCGAACCCTCGCATTCGGCTTGGAAGGCCGATGTTCTACCACTGAACTACACCCGCGTACACTATCGTGCTGTTTCAATTGACATGGTCGGGGTGACAGGATTTGAACCTGCGACCTCCTCGTCCCGAACGAGGCGCTCTACCAAGCTGAGCCACACCCCGAAGTTATGATGAAAATGGTGCGGTCGGCGAGACTCGAACTCGCACGGTCAGGGACCACTACCCCCTCAAGATAGCGTGTCTGCCAGTTCCACCACGACCGCATGTGTAAGTCCATGGTGCGGGTGGAGGGACTTGAACCCCCACGCCAGAGGCGCTAGAACCTAAATCTAGTGCGTCTGCCAATTCCGCCACACCCGCTCACAAAATCGGTTTATTTCAACTCATATACCATGTCGCTCTCAATCGACAAGAATAAATTTAACATGGATAGTGCACAAAGTCAACAGGTTTTTTAAGATCGAATATTATGTCTTCATCCTAATCAGGAAGAACGTTGTTTTTCGTGAAAGACCAACGGCTCTTGCTTCACATGGTCTGTGTACAAGTTCAGTTATCATTCTTACTTTTACATGCAAAAATGAGAAGCGCACATTATTATTGATTAAATAATATGAAGATTATATAATAATAATCGAATCACGTATAGTTGTCTATACAATCAGTCGTCTATATCCTTTGCAATGGTCATCATAATTCATCCTGCCCATCTCACAACCAAAGGAGTGACATCATGAGAAGAAGATCAGCAGGTAAATTCCTTTGTATCGCCATGGTTTTGTT
The DNA here is from genome assembly GCF_024927925.1 of Laceyella sacchari. Classification (NCBI taxonomy): domain Bacteria; kingdom Bacillati; phylum Bacillota; class Bacilli; order Caryophanales; family Thermoactinomycetaceae; genus Laceyella; species Laceyella sacchari. The sequence goes on along the minus strand of NZ_CP103866.1, from coordinate 313,930 downwards.
GCTGCTCGTTGCCCTTGTGCCGCCAGGCGCCTTAGCGGCCAGTGAATGGCAACCGAATACCGCTTATAATGTAGGCGATGTTGTGACTTATCAAGGAAGCGTTTACCAATGCTTACAATCCCATACTTCCCTTACTGGTTGGGAGCCGCCCAACGCTCCTGCGCTGTGGAAGTTGACTGATGGCGCTGGAGACGACACGGAGCCGCCCACTGCACCGACCAACCTCGTCTCAACCGCTCAAACGGCATCCTCCATCTCCCTCTCTTGGAACGCTTCCAGTGACAATGTCGGTGTTACCCAATATGAGATTTATCGCGGCAACACCAAAGCGGGTACTGCCACCGCCACCACTTACACCGATACCGGTTTAACCGCGGACACCGCTTACACCTATACAGTCAAAGCCAAAGACAAAGCCGGCAACGTATCCGATCCGAGCAACGCGGTGACAGTGAAAACCAAGGCAAACGGCACCAATCCAAATCCCAACCCCAGCTCACACAAGATCGTAGCCTACTATACCAGTTGGTCCACCTATGCACGAAACTATCAAGTAGCGGATATCGACGCTTCTAAAATCACACACCTCAATTACGCCTTTGCTAACATCGCCAACGGTGAAATCGTCGTTGGAGACACTTACGCAGACACGGATAAAGCGTTCCCCGGCGATTGCTGGGATCCTGGCTGTCAGCGTGGCAATTTCAATCAATTGACTAAGTTGAAGCAGAAATATCCCCACTTGAAAACATTGATTTCCGTTGGCGGTTGGACTTGGTCCGGCGGATTCTCCGATGCAGCCCTCACTGACGCATCGCGCACCCGCTTCGCCGACAGCGCGGTTCGTTTCATCAGACAATACGGTTTTGACGGCGTCGATCTTGACTGGGAGTATCCCGTGGGCGGCGGTTTAAATCCCGGACGTCCCGAGGATAAGCAAAACTTTACCTTGCTCCTTGCAAAAGTGCGGGAAAAACTGGACGCAGCCGGACAAGCTGACGGCAAACATTATCTTTTGACCATCGCTGCAGGCGCCAGCCCCAGCTACTACAACGACAATACTGAAATAGACAAAGTGAAAAACTATGTGGATTGGATCAACATCATGACCTATGATTTCCGTGGCGCATGGGAAAACGCCAACGGACATAATGCTCCGCTCTATGCGGACCCCAGTGATCCCCATCCTAAGCGCGACACTTACAACATTGATGCTGCTGTAAACGGCTTCCTGAATAAAGGCGTTCCCGCCTCCAAATTGGTACTGGGCATGCCATTCTATGGGCGCGGTTGGAAAGATTGCCCTGCTACCAACAACGGCCAATTCCAAACCTGTAATGGCCCTTCCCAAGGAACATGGGAAAATGGCGTGTTCGACTTCTCTGACCTGGAAAACAACTATATCAATAAAAATGGTTACACCCGCTACTGGAATTCGGTCTCCAAAGTACCCTATCTGTACAATCCAACCAACAAAGTGTTCATTTCCTATGATGATGCGGAATCCTTTGGCCACAAAACCGCTTATCTCAAATCCAAAGGCTTGGCTGGTGCCATGGTCTGGGAGTTGTCAAGCGACCGCAACCAAACATTGCTCAACAAATTGTACAACGACTTAAAATAAACAAATAACAACTAAGCGGCTGGACGTAGAGCAGCCGCTTTTTTTGTGCCCTACACTCGATTGTCGCCCCCCTTAGGCCCCTATCGCACAAAAACGGGGACATAGACCGTCTGAAAAGCCCTTTTTCTTTCACCCTCCGTCAGTAAAATGAGAAGTGAAAACATTCATTCCATACCGCAATCATATTGCTCCATTTAATAGACAACCGCGAAATGGAGGGCTACCAAAGATGAAGCGACTACTTAAGAAAAAGCGATTCTGGGTGGTGCTGGGCTTGATCGTGTTCGTATATTTCAACAACAGCTCGCTCTTCACCAACCCATCCGCTCAAAAGCCCATGTTGCTGGCGCACCGGGGACTTGGGCAAACATTCGACATGAAGGGGCTGACCAATGACACTTGTACAGCGGAGCGAATTTATCCACCTGAACACCCCTACCTCGAAAATACGCTCCCATCCATGCGAGCGGCGTTTGCCGCCGGGGCCGATATGGTGGAATTGGATGTTCATCCCACCAAAGATGGCCAGTTTGCTGTTTTTCATGACTGGACACTCGATTGCCGGACAAATGCTACCGGTGTGACGCATGAGTATACGCTGTCTGAACTGAAGAAGTTGGATATCGGTTACGGATACACTGCTGACGGCGGCAAAACGTTTCCATTCCGCGGCAAAGGAGTGGGGCTAATGCCTTCGCTTGACGAAGTGCTGGCCGCGTTTCCCAAGCAGGAGTTGCTGATCCATGTGAAAAGCAACGACCCTGCGGAAGGAACTCAACTAGCCCGTCGGTTGGCCACCTTGCCTGCCGACCGCTTATCCCGGATCACCGTATATGGTGGAGATGAACCCATTGCCGCTCTGGAACAGCAACTTCCCCATCTGCGCACCATGTCCAAAGCCTCACTGAAAAAGTGTCTGCTTCCTTACATAGCCATCGGTTGGACCGGTATCGTACCAGACGCATGCAAACACACGCAACTCCATGTTCCCGATTACGCCGCGCCATGGTTGTGGGGTTGGCCCCACCGTTTCTTAGCCCGGATGAACGAGGCAGGCACACGAACCATTCTCGTCCGGGATGGTGATGGGTTTTCCGCCGGTTTTGACACCGCCGAAGACCTCAACCATTTGCCAGAAAACTACACAGGTGGCATCTGGACCAACCGCATCGACCGCATCGCCCCTCTTATCCAGCGGCGGACGCAGTAATCTTTCCAACATCACGTTGTCCAGGGGAGATAGGTATAAAAAAGCCCGGCAGACCAGTGCCGGGCTTTCTCTACTCTTTTATTTTCTATTATCGCCGTCTTGACCATCCACAAACAGCCACCTTCCTGTATTCGTGGAAACCATCGCCGGCACAATGCCAGATGGCCATGTTCGGTTTAGTCCTTCTATCTCCCTAACATGAATGCGCGGAAAGCTCAGCGCCGCTAACACTTCACGATAACAACGTTCCCGTACCCGGGCGGGAATGCCTTCCCGTTTAAGCCAACGAATCGCTTCTTTGAATGCTCCCCGATGCAACAAAGCATCAATATGGGTGGTTAACGCTTCTTCCAACGAGCACCTGAACAGCAGTTTGGACCGGTGCCCACGACCGCCTCCCGGTTTCCAATAGATCAGGCCGTCTTCTTGCATATTGCTCAGGATGCGTTTCACATTTCGTGTAGAACAATAAAGGATGGACGCCAACTCATCCAAACTGACATAGATGGAGCAATGATTGGCCACATTCCGTAGCCGATACCTTAACTCCAAATAATGCTCCGCCGTTTTCACAAAATCACCCCGCAATCCCTGCCACTCGATAGTGGATGATGCATCACTGATTGCTATAAGTTACGCATAAAGACTCCGCACACCATAGGATCTATTCAAAAAAAACGCCCCACTGTCGGTTCAATCCGACAATAAGGCGTTGATGGGCATAAAAAAAGGCGTTCTCATTTTGAACCCTGTCTGCATGCAGTCATGCCCAACTGCTTAATGTGTTGTGGTGAGCCATGAAGGACTCGAACCTTCGACACCCTGATTAAAAGTCAGGTGCTCTACCAACTGAGCTAATGGCTCGCAAAAAAAAATGGCTGGGGGAGTAGGGATCGAACCTACGCATGACGGAGTCAAAGTCCGTTGCCTTACCGCTTGGCTATCCCCCAAAGTGGGGCGACCGGAGGGAATCGAACCCTCGAATGCCGGAGCCACAATCCGGTGCGTTAACCACTTCGCCACGGCCGCCAAGAAAAATGGCGGAGCTGACGGGATTCGAACCCGCGATCTCCTGCGTGACAGGCAGGCATGTTAGGCCTCTACACCACAGCTCCACAAAATATGGTGGACGCTGACGGGATCGAACCGCCGACCCTCTGCTTGTAAGGCAGATGCTCTCCCAGCTGAGCTAAGCGTCCATATTGGTGACCCGTAGGGGATTCGAACCCCTGCATGCTAGCGTGAAAGGCTAGTGTGTTAAACCGCTTCACCAACGGGCCAAGGCATATAAATGGCGGAGAGAGAGGGATTCGAACCCTCGCGGGGCTTAGTAGCCCCCTAACGGTTTAGCAAACCGTCCTCTTCGGCCTCTTGAGTATCTCTCCGCGTTGGCTCCTCAGGTAGGACTCGAACCTACAACCTACCGGTTAACAGCCGGTTGCTCTGCCATTGAGCTACTGAGGAATATTTTAAAATTATCAGCGACGTGATTCATTATATCGCATTTGATTTCAATTTGCAAGAACTTTTTATGGTTCTTTGTTTTTCTCTGTTTCCACTGCATCAGGGAGCAGTGACAATTAATAATTTAACATGGAGAACACCAGGAGTCAAGAGCTTTTACACCAAAATACTTTAAAAAATTTTATGCTTCAATTGGCCTAGTGCACATGCGCGTGGAACCCTTTTCTCCATATAAAAACTCCCCCTGCAAACACTTGCAGGGGGCCACATATTAATCGTCGTTCAAAATGGCAAGCAAGTTTCTGAAGATCATGATGAAGTCGATGTACAACATCAAAGCGCCATAAATCGCATACTTGTTCACGTTCTCTTCGTCCATATTCATCTCGCTCATATGCTTGATGGTCTGCATATCATATGCAGTGACAATCGTGAACAGAATCACCATGGCGTAAGAGATGATCAATTCGATCATGCCGCTCTTCAGGAAGAAGATATTGACCAGCGATGCCAAAATCAGACCCAACACCAACATCAGCGCCAAAAAGCCAATCTTGGACAGGTCCATCTTCGTGGTGTAACCAACCAATGCGCTGATGCCAAACATGCCCGCGGCGATGAAAAACGCCCCGGCGATGCTATCTAAGCTGAAAAACACCATCAGAACCGAAAAGCTGACTCCAGTTACCGCTGCATACACGAAAAAGGCGATGTTGGCCACAAAGGCGGGAATGCGGTTGATCAAGGCCGACAATCCGAAAACCAACACCAATTGCACGATCCAGATCCCCCAGAAGATCCCCGAGTTTTGCAGGAGTGCTTGAACCACATTTTGATTTGTTCCCAATACATACGCGATAATAGCGGTCATGGTCAAACCCATGAACATCAACAAAAACACGCGAGGTAGCATTGTGTTTGTCCGCGAGGCGACGGCGCTACCTGCACCGTTGTTAAACTGCGTTTGATTCATCGGTACGTTCCCTCCGAACATACTTTTTTTGTGCCCAACTTCCAAAACCAGAAGCATGCACAGCCTAAGTATATCAAAAAGTATGTTTGCTTGCGAAGGGAGTCCGTTTAGACAAAGCGTTTGTAACCGCTTTCAATGCTAATTTTCGATCTTTTGTTTATAAGTAGTTTCAAAAGTTGCTGATATCCGCTTACAACCGACCACCTAGATGTCAACGCACTAACCCGGCGCTCCGCATCCGTTCTTTGGTTTCCGGCGTCCCCAATTCATAAATGGTACGGTAGATCTTCTCAATTTGTTTGTCTTCGGTCACATTTTCTTTCCGTTCATTATCCAAAAATGGGATATGCGCCAACACAAATGTAGAAAAATCGGTGTCTTCCACTTGGTTGAACATCTGCTCCAAACGATTAATCTCTTCCGGTGTCGCTTCAATTTCAAAATCGTAATTGGGGTCGTTCACATCGAGGGTTTCTCTAATCTCGCCTGCTCGCGGCCCGATGTCAACCGTCACGTAGTACGTCTTTTTTTCCATTTGCCCTACCTCCTCATCCTTTAACCCTTCCCCACAAGCCAGAAATTCATTCCACATCCGCCAGCTTTCAAAATTCGCTATAATTTGGATTGAAGGAGGCGTACTCACTGATGAACATAGACATGAACCGTTATTCACGCCAAATGCTGTTCGCCCCCATCGGTCCAAGCGGCCAGGAAAAGTTGGGCCAGGCCCGGGTAGCGATTGTTGGCTTGGGGGCACTGGGCACAGCCTTGGCCAACCATATGGCTCGCGCCGGAGTGGGCATGTTGCGCCTGATTGACCGCGACTTCGTTGAAGAGAGCAATCTGCAACGGCAAATGCTGTTTGACGAAGCAGATGCCCAAAACTTCATGCCCAAAGCCGTCGCCGCCGAACGCAAATTACGGGCGATTAACTCCACGCTGACTCTGGAAGCCCACGTTACGGATCTGACATGGAAAAACGCAGAGTCATTGTTATCCGGAGTTGATCTGATCTTGGACGGCTCGGATAACTTCCAGGTACGCTATCTGGTGAACGATTTTAGTGTCAAACATGGCGTCCCTTGGATTTATGGCGGTGCCGTAAGTGCGCGCGGCATGAGTTATACGATTCGTCCTGGGGTAACCCCCTGTTTGCGCTGTTTGTTTCCAGATGCCCCTGCGCCAGGCACTACAGAAACATGCGACACAGCCGGAGTGATCGGCCCTATCATCCATGTCATCGCCGCTTACCAAGCGACAGAAGCCTTGAAGCTACTATGCGGAGCAGAGGAAGCCTTGGAAACGCGGATGCGTCACATCGATTTATGGCACAATCAAGCCCAAGCACTTCAGGTGTCTGCGCAAAAAAACGACCAATGCCCCTGTTGTGCCAAGCGGCAATGGGATTATCTCGATCCAGCGGAAAAGGAGGCGCAAGAAATCTCCATGTGCGGACGCCAATCCGTTCAAATCTCTTTGGGTCAAGTGAAGCTGGATTTGGACAGCTTGGCTGAGCGTCTGCGCCATGTCGGGGAAACGGAACGCAACCCCTTTATGCTACGGGTGCAAATCGATGAACAACACCGCCTGGCCGTGTTCCCGGATGGACGCATCCTCGTACAAGGTACCACCGATACCGCTTTGGCTAAAAACTTGGTTGCCAAATATATCGGTTTTTAAATAACAACAAGGCTCTGGGTATTCCGGAGCCTTGTTGCTTACCATCAGCTAAAAAGCGCACTATTGCTTTGGCGTAATTTCCACATTCCCCAATTGTTCCATGACCCGAACCAACGCTTGCGTGCCATCCTCGTTACCGCCGTGTGCTTGCACAGCACGCAACAATTGTTGCACGGTAGCGGTCCCCAACAACGGGAGTTCCATCCGCTCCGCTTCAGCAAGCACAATTCGCAAATCTTTTTGTTGGAAGCGCACAGAAAAGCCTGGATCCAGATCTCCTTTGACTACACGTGGCCCATAGTTTGCGAGAGCCCATGAACCGCCCGCCCCTTGCGAAGTGACTTGAATCATTTTCTCCAGGTCCACACCGCTTTTTTTGGCAAAGGCCAACGCCTCTACCATGCCAAGCAAGTTTAACCCACACAAAATCTGATTGCAGGCCTTCACTGTCTGACCAGCACCAATCGGACCGCAGTGAACAATCGTCTTGCCCATCGCTTCTAAGACCGGGCGCACCTTCTCCAGCACTTTTTCTTCTCCTCCGACCATGATCGAAAGCGTACCATTGCGCGCTCCTACATCCCCGCCACTGACAGGCGCATCTAGCATGGCCACACCTTGTTCGGCCGCTAATTCTGCCAACTCACGCGTCGCCTCGGGCGAAATGGTGCTCATATCAATCAAAACCGTCCCTGGCCGTGCGCCAGCCAAAACTCCTTCTTCACCAGCCACCACTTCCCGCACATCTGGGGTATCGCCAACCATGGTGATCACTACATTGCTTTGCGCCGCCACATCCTTGGGCGAATCCGCGAGGTGGGCGCCCCATTCAGCCTTAGCCTCGGCCATTTTGGCGGCTGTCCGGTTCCAAACAGTCACTTTGAAACCTGCTCGGTGCAAATTGCGGGCCATCGATTTCCCCATGATCCCCAAGCCGATAAATCCGATTCTCAGTCCTTCCATTCTCCTGCCCCTTCCTCTTCAAACGCTACAGATGCGTCTGGCAAGCCCCGCTCACGCTTCGCTTAACCGGCCGAGCACACTGTTAACCACCGATTGCCACAAACTGCGGTCATTGAGCAAGCGTTCGCGAAACCCTTTGTACATTGCGCGTTGCTCCGCTTCAAAGCGCGGGTCATCCTTGGGTGGCAATCCGCTACGCATGTGGTCAACCATCGCCTGCACTTCAGGGGAGCGCGGCCCCCAGACTGCCCGCTCTTTCCCTGTTTCGTCAATGAAGATGAAAATGGGAATCGACCGCGATGTACCATTGGTCAAATACTGATCCATCAATTCCAGATTTTCGTCGCGAATCAAGAAACGCATCTCCATTCCCGCACTTTCGGCGATCCGTTTCACAATGGGCACGCATAAGAGGGCATCCCCGCACCAGTCGGCAGTCAGCACGATCACCCGCCAGGGTTCAGTTCGTCTTTTGGCCAAAGTTGCTACTTCCTCGTCAGTAAGGGTGACTTGCTCATACAAGGACAGCAACTCGTCACGATTCACCTGCATATTGTTTACATATGTGTCAAAGGTCATGCCTTTCGCAAACCAGTCATTCAATGTCATCAAGGCATCCATCTCCTTTGTTTAACTGTTTGCTACCACGTGTTCCAGCTTCAACCTGCCACCGCATCGGGCGCAACGATACCGATCCACTTGCATCTGGCGTTGTCGGAAGGTTCGACGGCCGCACGCCAGACAATGCACCACATACTTCGGCTTCTGTCCTGGTAGCCTTGGCGCATATCGCAGGCCGCCAACCGCAGTGAGCAACTGCTTAAAGTCACGATCGCGATGCCGGTATCCTTTTCCCTCCAAATGCAAGTGGTAATGGCACAATTCATGCAAAACAATTTTACCAAAAACCTCTCGCCCATGAACCAAATGCTTGGGATTCATTTCAATCCGGTGATCCCCCAGATGATAACGCCCGCCGGTGGTTTTCAAACGCGGATTAAACCGGGCTTCATGCAAAAAAGGTTTGCCGAAGCAGGCCAATGAGAGCGATTCCACCCAGGCCTGCAATTCCGAATCTGTCAATGCCATCTCTCCTGACACAAACCACTCGTTTTTAACATACATTACCCTATCCGTGATTTTCGTCAAGGGAGGAAGAAGGAATGCCCAGCTGGTTGATCAAACAACTGATGCATGCCTTTTCCAAGAAAGACCGCCGGCTCATCCAATGGTTGAACCACTGTTGGTTCCACTACCGGTGCAATCAAGGAAAACGGATTAGTTGATAACCAATGAGGCGGGACCAAAAGGCGAATCCCTCCTCCAGCTTACCTGAAAAGGCTGGGGGTAGTCATGTGGGACACAGCTTTCTCATTGACTAAAGACGCCTATTGCGCGCGAAGCCAACTGTGAATCGTTATCCAGTTTAAACATATACTTTCCGGCTGGGTGTGCCACGTCTATCTGCACTCGTTCTCCCGCTTTCACCTGGCCATTCACCAGCGTGGGACATTGCAAATGGTCACAGTGCATAAAGACATAAAAAGTCACCATACCCGGCCCCTCATTGTGGATCGAGACGCGAAGGTCCCCCGCAGAAAGGGATTCCCACCCACTCCAAACGGAAGGGGTACCCACATCCAACCGCAACGAGTGCACCACTCGCACTTCAGCACCAGCCTCGAAAGGAACCAAGCTGAGGATCATCACCAACGCGGCCGCAAAGGCGCGAACAGGAACAAAACTTAAACGCATCACCAACCCACCTTTTGTCAAGATATGCATTCCCCATCTGGGACAATGGTGCCCTTAGTCTACCCCATGACAAAAAAGCTACCGGTGCGTCAGGCGCATCGGTAGCTTTTTCCGGAATCATGTTTCTTCGCTGTCGTTTTCAGGTTTGACCGGGACCATGCTGAGCCCGACCCGTTCTCGCTCCACATCCACATTGTATACCCACACATCCACAATATCACCGACTGTCACCACATCCATCGGATTCTTGACAAACCGTTCGCTTAAACGGGAAATGTGAACCAACCCATCATTCTTCAAGCCAATGTCCACAAAGGCGCCGAAATCGACCACATTGCGAACGGTTCCCTGTAGTTGCATCCCCACATGCAAGTCTTCCAGCTTCAACACATCAGAACGCAGAAGCGGTTTGGGCAGTTCATCCCGTGGGTCGCGGCCTGGACGCAAGAGCGCTTCGATAATATCCTTCAATGTTGGCACGCCACATGCCAACCGCTCGGCCATGCTCTCTACATCCACTTGTTTAAGACGCTCCTTGCAAGCATCGCTGCCGATCTGATCCAACTCCAAACCTAATTCGGCGAACAAGCTTCCCACCACTGCATAAGACTCCGGATGAATCGGCGTTTGGTCCAAAGGATTCTCACCATCATGAATCCGCATAAAGCCGATACTCTGTTCATACGTCTTGGCTCCAAGGCGTGGTACCTCTTTCAGATCTGTCCGCTTAGTAAAACGTCCCACTTCTTCCCGCCGCTTCACAATGTTTTTGGCCACGGTAGCACTGATTCCAGACACATAAGACAGCAAAGACGGAGAAGCTGTGTTTACATCCACTCCGACGTAGTTCACAGCAGATTCCACCACGTGCGTCAAGCTTTCACTCAAGCGTTTCTGTGACACATCATGCTGATATTGGCCGACACCCACCGATTTCGGATCGATCTTAACCAACTCAGCCAATGGATCTTGCAAGCGCCGGGCAATCGATACCGCGCTTCGGCGAGCTGCGTCCAGATCAGGGAATTCCTCTTTCGCGATTTTAGAAGCGGAGTAAACACTGGCACCCGCTTCATTGACGATAATATAATACACCGGCCGTTTTGCCTCTTTGATCACATCGGCGATGAAAGCTTCGGTTTCACGGGAAGCGGTACCGTTACCAATCGCGATGATATTGATCGGATATTTATCCAAGAGAGCAAGCACATCCGCTTTGGCCTCAGCAACTTTGTTCTGGGGCGGCGTCGGATAGATTACACCCACTTCCAACATCTTTCCTGTATCATCCACCACTGCCCATTTACAACCCGTGCGGTATGCCGGATCGACGCCCAGCACCATCTTGCCCCGAACCGGCGGTTGCAACAGCAATGGACGCAAATTCTCGGAGAAAATACGGATTGCCTGTTCCTCTGCCTGCTCTGTCATCTGCGCCCGCACTTCCCGTTCGATGGAAGGTGCAATCAGGCGTTTATAGCTATCTTGCACCACTTGGGTCAAGTATGCGTGGACCGGAACGGCAAACCACTTGGCCAATCGCAGGAAAATCTTCTCCTCATCCACCTCAATCTTCACTTTGAGGACTTCTTCCCGTTCCCCGCGGTTAACCGCCAAAATCCGATGCGGTGGCATTTTATGTACAGGCTCACTGTAATCGTAATACATTTCATAAACGGTGCGGACTTCCGGGTCTTTAGCCTTGGACACCAACATGCCGTGTTTCCACGTATATTCACGCACCCATTTGCGGATATCCGCGTCTTCAGAAAGCTCTTCTGCCAAGATATCCATGGCACCTTGCAATGCGGCATCGACTGAGTCCACACCCTTCTCCGCATCCACGTACGAAGCTGCTGCCGCTTGAACGGTCTCTGCCTCAGAGGACTCTGCCATCACGCGTGCCAACGGCTCCAACCCTTTTTCACGGGCAATCGACGCCCGGGTCTTCCGTTTGGGGCGGAAAGGAAGATATAAGTCCTCCACCTCTTGCAATTTGGTTGACTGCATGATTTTTTGTGTCAGCTCATCCGTCAGTTTCCCTTGTTCGTCAATGAGCCGAATCACTTCTTCTTTGCGTTGGTTCAATTGGGTGAGATAATGGTAGCGTTCTTCAATCGCCCGCAATTGCTCTTCATCCAGTTCCCCTGTGCGCTCTTTGCGATAGCGCGCGATAAAGGGGATGGTGTTGCCTTCTTCAATCAATTCAACTGCCGCTTTCACCTGCGTCGGCTTGACAGCCGTTTCGGTAGCGATCAGTTGAAACATCTGTTGCTGATCCATATTCAACCCTTCTTTCCTCAACCATCACAACAACCTCACGAGGAAAATGATTCCCCAATATATAAAGATAACGAAATTCTGGCACTGTGACGGAGAATTTTATGTGAAAGGTTTGACATTTACTCTGTTCGTTTGGCTAGAGCGTGGTGGCTTCAAACCCCTTTTCTCATTCGCTTCCCGCGTTGCCTGACTCTCCACGAGAAAGGGCTCTCCATCGCTTCTTCCCTACGAACTTGGTTCACCAGACACACCCTGGCAAATAAAACAAAAGGTGTGCCGAATCGCCTGAAGCTCACGATCCGACACACCTATCCCTTATTATCCAATCACTTCCGACGGCTCCATGCGAATCGCTTGCCGCAACTTCGCCAACGCCCTTCGTTGCAGGCGCGAAACATGCATTTGGGAAATTCCCAGTTGATCCCCCACCTGTTTTTGGCTGAGATTCTCAAAAAAGGTGAGACGCAGGATCTCTTGTTCCCTTTCAGTCAGCACAGCAAAGATTTTGTCCAACAACATCTTGCGGTCAATTTGTTCATATCCGCCATCTTCTGTACCCACCAGATCAAGCAGGGTGATTTGGCTGCCATCATTGGCGGCTTCAATCGGGCTATCGACGGAAACGGCGTTATAACTCCGCCCCATCTCCATCGTCTCCAACACCTCTTCTTCTGAGACGCCGAGATATTCCGCAATCTCCTGCACCCGGGGGGAACGTTGCAATTGTGTCGTTAATTCTTCGACCGCCGCCTTGATGCGCGGCCCCAACTCCTTGATGCGCCGTGGAACATGCACACTCCATGTCTTGTCCCGGATATGGCGCTTGATTTCACCCACGATCGTCGGCACGGCAAAGCTTTCAAAACTCCGGCCATAATCGGAATCAAAACGCTTCAATGAAGCGATCAGCCCGATCATCCCAACCTGAACGAGATCTTCATACGGCTCTGATCCATGGGCGAACTTAAAGGCCAATGTTTCCACTAGATCACGGTAATGCGCGACTAAAATCGCTTGAGCTTCTGCATCCCCATCCTCTTGGAATCTTGCTATCAGGTTGTACACCTGTTCATCGGTTAGTGAAGGATGTGGACGACTCGACATGTGACTCCACCACGCCCTTTCGGATATACTTGGTCATCGTCACAATTACGCCATTGTCCCCTTTGATATCCACATGATCCATCAAAGATCGCATCAGAAAGACGCCCAACCCTCTTTCGCGAAGCGCGTTCATGGTCGGCCCGACTTCGATCGGCCCAGTACGCTTTTCAATCTCTTCGATATTAAAGCTGTTTCCACGGTCAACCACTTCGATTTCCAACCGGTTGGAGAAAATATTGCAACTGACCTCGATCTCTCCATCGCCGCCGCAATAAGCATGATCCACGGCATTGGTACACGCTTCGGAAACTGCCAATTTCAGATCTTCGATATCGTCATATGAGAAACCCATGCGATTGGCAATTCCAGAGACAGCCAACCGGGCTATACCCACATAGTCCGGCTTCGCAGGAATTGTCAAATTCACCAAATCTAAGGGTTTACCACTCATTGTCGGCCATCCTCCTGCACTTTTTCTTCATTGAGCATAATTACGTTCAGGTTGGTGATGCGGAAAATGCGTTGCAGCCGCGCGTTCATGCCTTTCAAAATCAGTTTGCCACCCGTTTGACCCTGCGCCTTATATGCACCGATCAACACACTTAGACCCGTGCTATCGATATATTCCACATCAGTAAAGTCGATCGTAATCGTGGTTCCGCCTTGACAGCGCGGTAACAGTTTTTCCCGTAGTTTGGGCGCGGTATACACATCAATTTCCCCTGAAACCACATAGGTGATCTCTTTTTCGTTCTCTATTTTCTCTTGAACGCTTAAATTCATTGTTCTTCCCCTCCTGCCTCGATCAGCCGACGCGCTTGATCATCAAAATGGTTTGATCGTCTCTCATTATATAGTTAGTCATTTCGTATAATTTCTGATGAATAGCTTCCACCGCTTGTTGGGCGGGCAGGTGTATATGATCACGAATCATGCTTTTGATCGTTTCCCTTTCGATGAACTTGCCGTCGACCCTTGCCTCCGTCACTCCGTCGGTGAACAGGATAATCGCATCGTTCGGCTCCAAGTCGGCCACGTACTCGGGATATTCATTGTCCCGCAACACACCCAAAACCATTCCTTTGGTCTCCAAACTGGTGAAGCAATCTTCCCCGGCGGAATAAATCAGCCCGGGCTCATGACCAGCCGTTGCATAACGAAACTGGTGGTTCAACGAATCATATACCCCGTAGATCATCGTGATAAACATGCTTGGCAAAACATTGCGTTCCACAATTGTGTTTAAGTCGCGCAAAATCTCCCCCGGGGAAAGAGATTTGGCATCCAACCGGTCCATTGTGTACTTAATCATCGACATACACAAAGCCGCGGGAATCCCTTTTCCGACAATATCGGCAATGCCCACTCCCAACTGCTGCATCCCATGGTCGACAAAATTGTAATAATCTCCGCTCATCTGCTTGGACGCCACACTAATCACCCCAATGTCCACACCAGGAAGCGAAGGGGTGGACTCAGGCAGCAGCGTTTGTTGCAGACCCGCTGCAACTTCGATCTCATCTTCCAACTCGCGTTGCCGGCTCATCAGCTGTTCCCGTTCCTGATAAGCGACACCGTACCCCACCATGACTTCCAACAGCATCTCCAACGTAGCTTTCACTTCTTTAGGCAGCTCCGGTACCATTCGCTTGACCGATCCGATATGGACATTGATTACTTCTTCCGGCGAAACGCGTTTTTCTATGAACCATTTGCTTAGCTGTTGCGCGCTGTAAAGATGGTCCTCCTTAGGCTCGGTCATATAGGAAGCGAGCAGCTTCTCATATAGTTTTTTCAGATGAATATCCATGTGTTAGTTCTCCTTGCTGGAGCCTGCGCTTAAATTGCTCCAATATTCGAAAGCAATACGGCAACATATCGCCTTTCTATGAGGAAGGCATAGAAAGGCCATCCTCATTTTACATTTTAAATTTAAAATATCACAGAAGGGAACAGAATTAAACAAGTTCAACAAAAAAAGAGAATGGCCCATTCACCATTCTCAATCTCCATTAAAAATCAATCATTCCCAAGCTAATCATCAACGCTTCATTGACTCGGCTCATCATCTCATCATCAAGATGGGTGATTTTATCTGTCAATCTCTGTTTATCGATGGTCCGAATTTGTTCGAGCAAAATGACCGAGTCACGATCAAATCCGTACGCTTTGGCATCGATTTCTACATGCGTAGGTAACTTGGCTTTTTGGATTTGGGCTGTAATCGCGGCGACGATAACGGTGGGGCTAAATCGGTTCCCAATATCATTTTGTATCACTAAGACAGGTCGAACCCCACCCTGTTCGGATCCGACCACAGGGGAAAGATCTGCGAAATAGACATCGCCACGCTTGACAATCAAATCAATTACACCCCGCTAACTAATCGATCCAAAGTATCTTCAGCCTCTTCTTCCGCTACAAATGCTTCAGAAGCGATGTTGAGATTGATGCGAGCCATTTCCATATAGCCTCTTTGCATCATTTCGCGGATGAGACGTTTTTTCCGCTCTTGGAGATACATTTTCATCGCCTGACGAATAAATTCGCTGCGATTGGAATTATCCCTCGCCACCATACCATCTACTTCTTGAAGCAAATTTGTTGGCAGGCTGATCATAATTCTCTTTGTTCCGGACAAAATGAAGCACCCCCAACCAATCATCACCGTAAGCATTTCCCATCAATACTACCATTATGTCGTGGATGTTGCAAAAATATACTTATTTATAAGCTATATAAGCGCGATAGAGAAGGATTCAACAGGCATAGTTAAATGTATTCGTGCCGTCCGTTTAAATTCCTTCCCTTTCAATTGTAATACTAAAATTGTTCATCCTTGTCCAGTTGATTGTCCCACTGTCTTGGTGGATTGTATTGCAAACGGTTTATAAAGTCAACAATCTCTCCGTTTTTTATATAAAAACGGGGCAATCGATGACTCAAGGCACAAACCACTTCATATGAGATCGTCTTCAAAAAACTCGCCACTTCATCCACGGTAATTCGCTCCCCGCCTTGTTGGCCGTAGATGACCACTTCATCTCCCACTTGTACAGGCATCACGTCTGTCACCTGGATCATCAACTGGTCCATGCAAATTCTACCGACGATTGGCACACGCTTTCCCTTTACCAGCACGTGACCCGCATTGGAAAGATGGCGGTTGATGCCATCCGCATAACCAACGGGCAAAACAGCGATCCATTCTTGACCCGAAACGGTGTACGTTTTTCCATAGCTCACGCCCGTGCCCCGCGGTGGTTTTTTCACATGGGCGACACGGCATTTGAGCGACAGCGCCTGCCGCAAATTTACCGTATCCCGCTTCACCTCCGCGGACGGATAAAAGCCATACATGCTGATGCCGATCCGTACCATATCAAATGCGCCCTCAGGCAATTGGATCGCGCCTGCGCTGTTGGCGATGTGCACCAGCGGAATGTTGTACCGCTTCCGCACTTGGTTGACGACATCGGTGAAGCGCTGCAATTGAAAACGTGCATAATCATCCTCTTCTTCATCTGCCGTGGCATAGTGGGTGAAGATGCCTTCCACTTCCACATGGTCAAGGCCCTCCACTTGCGCCAGAAGGGGGGAAACTTCCTCAGGCAACACTCCCAATCGGCCCATTCCGGTATCCACTTTGACATGCACCCGCGCCGTCACTCCCAAGCGAACCGCTTCCTGTTCCACCGCTTCTAATATTTCGGAGCGGTAAACAGTTAGCGTCAACCCATTTCGCAAGGCGTAGCCGACGGCATGTGGGGGCGTGTATCCCAACACCAAAATCGGGGCGTCAATGCCTGCCTGACGAAGTTCCACTCCTTCATCGACAAACGCAACCGCCAAATGGCTCGCACCCGCTTCCAGCGCCGCACGAGCAACCGGGACAGCACCATGGCCATAACCATCGGCTTTAACAACGGCCATCACTCGGGTGCGCTGTGGCAGGTAGCGCCGAAACTCTTTAATATTGTGCATGATGGCATCAAGATCCACTTCAATCCATGTATCCCGACCATGAATCATCCTATCACCTTTTCCAACCACGTCGCACCACTTCCAACTGGACATTGAGTTCTTTTAAAAAGGCATCACTGACCAACAAAGGAAATCGTTTCCCTTTGACTCTGATTATATACGGCAAATCATACTCTTTTTCTATCTCATGGAGCCAAATAGTTTCCTCTTTGGTTCCCACTTTGGCCAGCAAACGGTCTTGGTACAGTTCATAGCTTGGTTTCGCCCATATCAAGTACAAAATGGGCACGATGAGCATCGCAAACACCGCCGAAAGAACCATCCCCACAACAAACCCCGGACTCCGAAACGGAAAAACGCTTAACACGAGCAACAAGCCGATTGCAAAAAATCCCGACTCCAGCAATTTGAGCACGCCGTTTTTCCTGTACAGCAACGTTGGGTACTTGGATTTCTCCACGATCAGTGCCTGTTTCGCCATCCTTTAACCTCATCCTTTTAGCAAGTCATTTCCACAACTAATCTGTATTATACCAGAGATTCGGCAGATATACGGACAAAAAAATGGACGACCTCCAGGCGGCAGTCCATTTGTTTCATTATTTGGATGACTGATTGTACGTAGAGTTTGCGATTTGCACGAGCTCATCCACAGACAGATTGCCAATTAATTCATAATCGACGCCGCCTTCCGTCCATGTGAGCCGCTTCCGTTCTCCCATCTCCAATAACACGCCCACGGTCTCCGCCAATTCGACCGGTTTGCCCATCAGAGGTAATCCTGCTTCCAATGCTTGTGGATGCCGCTCAGTCAGCGTGAATGATTTGTCGCCTTTGAAACGCATCACCACTACCGGCCCTTGCGGTGTTTGAATGGTTCGCTCGCTTTGCAGGCGAGTTCCCTGGGGAATGTATTCAGGTAGTACGGCTTCGATCTCTTTTTGTTTGGCAGAGGGTTTAGCCATCGCCTCCAGCGAAGTTTTGGAATCCTGAGGTAATTCCTCCAAGTTGCGTTTCATGTCAAACGCGTCTTTGTCAAAGGATGCGCCTTCTTTAAACCGGTCAAACTCCACCTTGATCAACTCTTCGTTCGATTCGCTCAACACCGCCACTTTGTGGGGGTTCAACTTGTGATCCAACCAGATCCGCTGCTTGTTTGCATGTTGGTTAAAAGGATATTTGGCAACCACTTCAAATTGGTATTGTTTTTTTCCGGCGCGAAAAGTGCGCTCATTGTCATCGATAATGCTTTGAATGACTGTTTGATAAAGATAAACTTGCCCACCTGAATAAGGCCAGTCACTTTGGAACCGGAAACTCTTTTTGAGGTGCGGTGTCAGCACATACACCCCTTCTTCATTGCGCAACAAGATCTGGGTAATCCCTTTTTTCATGTTTTTGATCGCCACGCGGAAAAAATGCGGTTTTTTGTACCACACCTCTATATCGTACACTTGCGGTTCTTTGCCAGAGCGGATCGTCATTTTCCCGTGGCTAATATAAGACTCCATCTCTTCCGAACGCTTGGATAAGTCGCTCACGACTTCCTTAGCGTCTTTGACGCCGCATCCGGCCATACTCAATGCCAATGCAATGACTATCAGACTGAGCCAGACTTTCCGACACATAAGATCCTCCCTTTCGTCAATTTCCCGGGAAATGTGTCGGTTAGCAGGGGATCGTTTTTCTGGAAGAAGCTACACATTGCAACTTATATCTGGATCGACAAAGTGAAGACAGCATTCCCGCCCTCTCGGTAACATTCTCCCGCGGCTGTTTGTCCCTCCTAACCGCGTTATATATGTATGTCCCCCTAAGGGCAGTTATGCTTTATCCACCCGCTCGACCACAGCCATTGCTAACGCGTAATGTGCACTGTGCGAAATAGATAAATGCACAGTGGCTGCCCCTTCCGGGAATAAACGCTGAACCACCGCCTCCGCTAAAATAACACATGGCTTCCCTTGTCCATCATTCAACACGTCAATATCCTGAAACGAACAAGCACGGCCGATCCCTGTTCCCAATGCTTTGGAAATCGCTTCTTTGGCGGCAAACCGCCCCGCAACGTATTCCAAACAGCGACGAGGCTGTTCAGGCATTCTCACCCATTCCTCCGCAGTCAAGATCCGACTGGCCAGTCGTTCACAACCCAGTCGCTTAATGCGTTCCAACTCGACGATATCGGTTCCAATCCCCCAAATCACTTGCTTCACCTCTCAAATAGAGCAAGCCCACAAAAAATAGCCCGCTGATTATCAAAAAGAGCATAACACAACGAAAAAGGGATCACCAACCGCTCTGTGAAGTTGAAATCCGTTTTTTTACTATCTTCCAATCGGTAAATTAATGGTATAGTAGATAAAGAATATAGTTTGATGAGGAGGCTTCTCTATGTATCAGGTGAATAACCGCATCAACATCACATCCCCCGATCATCTGGCGATGTTGCGGGAACGTTTCAGCAACGCAACCGAATCGATGAGCAGAGTTCCCGGTTTTGTCTCATTTCGTTTGTTGGAGGCGGAAGATGGTTCCCATATCCTTGTGGAAACCGTTTTCAAATCAAAAGAAGATTTTCGTGCATGGGTGGAAAGCGATCACTTTAAGCGCGCTCACGGCGGGCGTACCGGTGATGCCGACGGGCCTGATTTGAGTAGCTATTATGTAAGGATGACATAACCTTACTCGCACTCATTCAATACCCAATGATTTACAAGGAGTGACTTTCTTCATGACTACAGGATTAGTTGTTAAATTTTTGCATGTGCTGTTCGTCGCCACTTGGTTTGGCGGCATCAGCATGATGGCCATGGTGCTGCGCGACGCGACACGCTCCAACAATCTCGACACCATGTCGCGCGCATTAAATCGCGCCCAACGCTGGAATATGGGCATGTTTATGCCCCTTGCGGTGTTGGCCCTGATCACGGGTATATACATGATGATGCAAGTGGACGGTGAGATGCCGCTGTGGCTGATCGTCAAAGAGCGTCTCGGCAGCGTGGTTGTCCTTTTGTTCATCTTGTTTGTCGTCATTTACGGCCGCAAGGCGCTGAATCAAGTGCAAACCAGCGGCATCGAGAGCGCAAAAGCGGAGTCTATCATCAAGCGATACATCATGTTGCTTTATATATCACTATTGCTGATGGCGGTACTGATCTTCTTCGCCACCGTCAAATTGGCATAAACAAGCAAAAGCTTCATGGCTATTTGGTCATGAAGCTTTTTATTTGCCGCTACAAACAGGGCAGACGTCCTTCTTGCGTCGCTCTCCATTGCCATCTAGTCCGCTTACAAAAAAACCCCAGCGGAACACTTCGTTCGCACCGGGGTTGTTATTATTATCTTGTCGTGTGCAGCTTGTCTAATCAATCATCCAACTCGCATTTATCCAATGGGATGAGCTTGGTTTTCTTCGTCCATTTATAACCGAGATAAAAGGCCAAGAACACAGGAATACCGATATATGAAACCAACAGCCCATACCAGTCAATCGTTTGTCCCAACAATGCTTGGTAGTTTTGTCCCACAATCACGATCAAGCAGAGGGTAAAAGCAAACAGCGGCCCAAACGGGAACCACTTGGCTTTGTATGGCAGGTCGGCCAAGTCTCTTCCTTGACGCACATAGGCACGGCGGAAACGGTAGTGGCTAATCGCAATTCCCAGCCATGCGATAAAACCGGTCATGCCGGACGCGTTCAGCAACCAAATGTAGATCGTCCCTTCCCCAACCAACGAAGCGAGGAAAGCCAATCCCCCGATCAACGCCGTAGCCAACAACGCATAAATCGGCACGCCATTTTTCGTCAGTTTGGCAAAAATCTTTGGCGCCTTCCCTTCTTTAGCCAGCATCCACAACATTCTTGTGGAAGCGTACATCCCCGAGTTGCCAGCGGACAAGACAGACGTCAATATCACCGCATTCATCACGGAAGCGGCAAAGGCGAAACCAGCGCGTTCAAACACCAGTGTGAACGGACTTTTGGCGATAGCATCTACATCTCCACCGGCTAAGTTCGGATGCGTATACGGAAGAATTGTGCCAATCACCAAAATCGCCAAACCATAGAACAACAAGATCCGCCAAAACACTTGCCGAATCGCCCGCGGCACGTTTTTGCTTGGGTTCTCACTCTCTCCCGCGGCCACGCCGACCAGTTCCGTCCCTTGGAATGAAAAACCAGCAATCATAAATACGCTGATGATCCCCATCAACCCGCCGCTAAATGGTGCCTCTCCCACCGTCCAGTTCTTGGTGCCGACGGCTTGTCCACCCAGAATGCCGACAATCATCAACAAACCGACCACAATAAAAATGATCACTGTTGCCACTTTGATGAAGGAAAACCAATACTCCGATTCACCATATCCTTTGACCGATAACGCATTCAAGGCGAACATCAGCGCCAGAAACAACGCACTCCATAAGATGGCAGGCGAATCAGGGAACCAATATTTCATGATAATCGAGCCTGCCGACAATTCCACTGCAATGGTGATCGCCCAATTGTACCAATAATTCCAACCCAAAGCGAAACCGAAGGCCGGGTCAACAAAACGGCTGGCATATGTGCTGAAGGAGCCGGAGACTGGCATATAGGTGGCCAACTCCCCCAGGCTGGTCATCAAGAAGTACACCATCATACCAATGGCCATGTATGCGACCAACGCCCCTCCAGGGCCCGCTTGTTGAATCGCGGAGCCGCTGGCCAAAAAGACCCCTGTCCCGATGGAGCCGCCGATGGCAATCATCATCAGATGCCTGGCTTTTAAGTCGCGTTTCAAATCGCCACCCGATTTTCCTCTGCTCATGAAAAAACACCTCTCTACTGTTATAGTATGGCGAGGTGGTCAGGATAATAAAAATACCGCCCAATGACGATGCACCTGATTTGGACGGCATATTACCATACCCACACCAAATCCCCGCAAGATAGCGCAACACATTTGCTTGGCAGGCAAATGTGACAGTGCTGCCCCTATTCGAGCACAGCCCCAGCCTCATTGATCAGAGAACACAATGAAGCTTCGGCGGTCTTTCCTTTCATTGATTTTCGCCGACTTCTCTGTGTCTCCAATCAACTACTCATAAAAACCGCGACCTCTACCTCACCGAAGAGATCCGATGAGGGTTTACCTATTCGATTTCTGGTTCATATGTAACGAGTATAAGCTAACCTTTGTCATTTTTCAATGTAATTATACAGGTAAAACATACTAAAACCATTTAATAATCTCAACCAAACGTCTGCCTTATTTGTCTGCAAGTGAAAAAACGGCATGAAAGCTTATCAAGCTTGCATCTAGTTCAATAAAGGCAAGTCCCGGCACGTAAAAGCATACCATGTAGTAGTTTAATCAAGCGAAGCGGATGGGAGAAACGCTGATGGAAAGTTGGTTTCATTTTTTGCTGCTGGGTTTGGCCTTGTCCACCCCCGTCGGACCAGCCAACCTGGAAATGATCAAACTTGGCATGAATCGGGGGTTTTATTTGTCATGGCTGGTAGGATTGGGTGACGTTTTTTCCAATCTGTTTTTCATGCTCATTCTGTTGTATGGGGTGTCAGATTGGCTTGTACATGAATGGGTACGCGCCATCTTCTCCATCATCGGTGGGCTTTTCCTCATTCAATTGGGCCTGCGTTCCAACTTGACCGTCTCGTTGCTTTCCGTTTCCTTTCCAGATCCGGTTTCAGCGATGATGAAAGGATTTTGTCTTGGCTTGATCAACCCCAGTGATCTGTTGTCTTGGCTTGGCATCTACAGTAGCATCAGTCAACAATCCATTGACTTCATCTGTTCCGCTTTTGCTTGGCTCCTGCTTGGCTCCTGTCTGTGGAACTCCTTGCTCTCCTTTGTGGTCAGCCATTGTCGGCATTTTGTCAAACCCACCTTTCTGCAAATCTTTATGCGAGGAGCGAGCCTGCTCCTAGCCGTCTATGGCGCCAGCTTCCTCATCCGGGGTGTAAGCCACTTCATTTTCAACGAATAAGCCGACCCACTCGCTCAAGGTGAACCCCTTTTTCAACGCAATCAGTTTAAAAAATGTAAGATTTCCTCTGTATTCGTGGTAATGACTTCATCATAACTTGGATAAGGATAGCCAAGTCTTCCGGCTTTTTCATAAGCAGGCGATGGCCAAATGCATCCAGCCAAAAATCATTCTCTTTAAATGAGTCAAGACCAGTGACAAAATAGGAGATATCATAACATGCCAACATAACACAGCATGTGCGATCTCCATCAAAAAATCCCTTCAGATAATCATATCTGAAGGGATTTTTTGATTCATCATTTTTTATTATTCGACCGTTACACTTTTCGCCAAGTTGCGTGGTTTATCCACATCGTAGCCACGCTCCACGCAAGCATAGTAGGCGAACAATTGCAATGGGATCACTGTCAGCACCGGTGTCAAGAGGTCAATCGTTTTGGGGATGTGGATCACTTCATCCACCGTTTTCCGCAACTCGCTGTCCCCTTCTGTCGCGAGTCCCAGTACATGGGCTCCGCGTGCTTTCACCTCTTGAATGTTGCTTACCATTTTATCATACACGGCATGTTGTGTAGCGAGTGCCACCACCGGAATGCCTTCCTCAATCAACGCCAAGGTACCGTGCTTCAACTCACCTGCGGCATACGCTTCAGAATGAATGTAAGAAATCTCCTTCAGCTTGAGCGAACCTTCCAGCGCTACGGCATAATCCAAGCCCCGGCCCAAGAAGAAAAGATGCTCATTTTTCGCCATGCTGCGAGCAAACTGGGCAATCTGCTTTTCTTGCTTAAGCACATCTTCTGCATGTGTGGAAAGAGCCATCAAGTGGTTGACAATCTCACTCAATTGCTCCGCCGTTTTCGGCCCCCGCACTTGAGCCAAATAGAGGCCCAACAAGTAGATGGCAATCAATTGCGATGTGTATGCTTTGGTGGAAGCAACCGCAATCTCTGGTCCCGCCCAAGTGATGATCACATCATCGGCTTCACGAGCCACGCTGGAACCAACCACATTGGTGATCGCAATGACGCGTGCGCCTTGTTTTTTAGCCTCACGCAACGCTGCCAGCGTATCCGCCGTCTCACCAGACTGGCTCACCACTACCACCAGAGTTTTATCCGTGATAATCGGGTTGCGGTAGCGGTACTCAGACGCTACATCACATTCAACCGGAATGCGAGCCAATTCTTCCAATACCGTCTTGCCGACCAATCCCGCATGATACGCCGTACCACAAGCGACAAAGTGGATTTTCTCAATATCTTTGATCTGCTCCTTTGTCAAGCCGATCTCTTGCGACAGATCCACCACTCCGTCTTTTACCCGTCCACTCAACGTATCGCGAATCGCTTTGGGTTGCTCATGGATCTCTTTCATCATGAAGTGGTCATAGCCGCCTTTTTCCGCCGTGGCGATATCCCAGTTCACTTTCATCGTTTCCCGCTCAACCGGCGTGCCATCGACGCGCATCAACGTCACGCTGTCCGGTTTCAAGATGGCCATTTCGCCATCTTCCAAGATGTACACATCACGGGTGTGCTTTAAGATCGCCGGAATGTCCGAAGCGATGAAATTCTCTCCGTCGCCTACTCCCACAACCAGCGGGCTTGCATAGCGAACCGCAACCAGCTTATCTGGCTCATACTCGCTAATTACGCCAAGTGCGTAGGCTCCTTCCAAACGGGCAACTGCTTTTTGCACAGTGGAGACGAGGTCACCGTCCCACAGCTCGGCCAAAAGCTTTGCCACGACCTCGGTGTCCGTTTCAGAGGTGAAAACATGCCCTTTTGCCATCAGCTCTTCTTTCAGCTCGATGTAATTCTCGATAATCCCGTTATGAACAATGGCAAACCGTCCCGCCATGTCCACATGAGGATGCGAGTTCTCATCAGATGGCTTTCCATGGGTTGCCCAACGTGTGTGTCCGATCCCCAGCACGCCTGGCAGGGATTCAACAGCCAACCGCTCTTCCAGATTGGCGAGGCGGCCTTTGGCTTTATTGACCTTGATCGTCTCGCCATTGTATACGGCCAACCCTGCAGAGTCATACCCACGGTACTCAAGCTTGCTGAGTCCTTCCAGCAAAATGGACTGAGCCTGCTTTTCACCAATGTAACCCACGATTCCGCACATATTAAATTGTACCCCCTAAAAGAATGGTTTGATGGTGTTGCAATGATTCTCTATTTATTGTTCCCTAAGTCCATTCACGCATCATACCGAGAGTTTTGTACAATGAGTCACCCCATTGGTTTGTCCCTCGGTTCCGCGGCTCTGATGCGAAGCCGGGAGGTATCCGCCGAAAATTCGATATGCCTCCACCTCGTCAACTGCGGCGCTACGTCCATGCCACAGTCCTGGCGCTTGACAACATAAAATCAAAGGCCCTTGTTTCTATGTTCATGCATTAAACATAAAAACAAAGGGATGTATTCATGTTATTCCAAAAGAAGCAAAATGTAAAGGGCGGCATTTCCGTCAAAATGCCGCCTAATCATACATTTATCTTACGAACCCAGCTGATTCCTAACGACATCAGCTATTTTCTCTACATGATTTTTCACAATTTGTTCATCTGGGCCTTCCGCCATCACACGGATCAGCGGTTCCGTTCCCGATGCACGCACCAATACGCGGCCATCGTTGCCCAGTTGCTTTTCCACTTCGCGAATGCTGTGTTGAATCGCTTCGTTTTGCTCCCAACCCTCTTTGGAATGCACGCGCACATTGACCAACACTTGCGGATATTGCTTCATGACACGAGCCAAATCACTGAGGGTTTGGGCTTTATCCTTCACCACGCGCAACAATTGGACTGCTGTCAACATCCCGTCACCCGTGGTGTTGTGATCCAGGAAAATGATGTGGCCGGATTGTTCCCCACCCAGGTTGTATCCGCCCTCTCGCATCTTCTCCATCACATAACGGTCTCCCACTATTGTGCGCTCGGTTTTAATACCTAATTCATCCATGGCTTTAAAAAAGCCGATATTGCTCATGACGGTGGTGACAACGGTATTTCCGTTCAACTCGCCTTTTTCTTTCATATACCCGGCGCAGATGGACATAATCATGTCCCCATCGATCAGGTTGCCTTTTTCATCCACAGCAATGAGGCGGTCAGCATCACCGTCAAACGCCAAGCCAAGATGCGCTTGTTTGTTCAATACCTCTTGGCGCAACCGTTCTGGATGGGTCGAACCGCAGTCCACATTGATGTTGGTCCCGTCCGGATGGACACTCATCGCCGTCACATCAGCTCCCAAATCACGCAAAAGATGGGGCGCCAATTCATAAGCCGCGCCATTCGCACAGTCCACCACAATGTGCATACCACACAAATCCGTGTCGATGGTCGACTTTAAGTGCTCCAAATACGCCTTCACCGCATCGCGGTCATCCGTAATACGCCCGATTTGGTCGCCTGCTGGACGCGGTAACTCATCCTCTTTTGCGTCCAACAATTGCTCGATTTCGGCTTCGACTTCATCCAGCAATTTATAACCATCCGCACCAAAAAATTTGATGCCGTTATCTTCAAACGGATTATGGGAAGCGGAAATCATCACACCAGCATCCGCCTCCAGATGACGCGTGAGAAACGCCACGCCCGGGGTGCTCACCACTCCCAAACGGACGACGTCGCAACCCATCGACAGCATGCCAGCCATCAGGGATGCTTCCAGCATTTCGCCCGATAGGCGAGTGTCACGACCGATGACGATCTTGGGACGCTGTTTTCCTTTTGTCAACACATAGGCACCACAACGTCCCAGGCGGAAAGCCAATTCCGGAGTCAACTGTTGATTGGCTACTCCCCTAACCCCATCGGTTCCAAAATATTTACCCATGTTTTCTCCTCCTCGTTAACAAACCAAACCCTTATTCAGCAATTTTGATTTTTGCTTTTGGTTCTGGTTGCCCAACCACCTCGACATATGAAGGCAATATGAATTGGATCGGCACTTCATGAGTCCCTACAGGTAAATTGGATACATCGACCAGCGTTTTTATGTCTGTATGATTCAATTTTGCCAGTTGTGCAGGCGATCCGGAAAGGGTGACGTTCAGTTTACCACCCGCCGGTGAGATGATTTCCGCTGTGGCCCCTTCTCTGAGACCGGTCAGCTCTATGGGAATCTCTTTAAATGTTTTAGTCTCAGCACGAACCATTTTAACATAGATTTCTACCTGTTTGGGTTCCACTTTTATGGCACCCTCCTGAACAGGAATGGGTGCAAGAATCGTCTGATCCCGTTTCACATTGCTCAAATCCAGCTTAGGCCCGCTATAAACCTGCAAGTCTTCCAGGTAATCTTCCGGACCATATACTGTCACTTTGTTCACGTTGGCGGTAATTTCCTCCACCGCATAACCCGGCGGCGGTCCCTTTTCCACTCCCACTTGCAGCGGTACTTCTTTATTGGGGATATTGATCGGCACTTGTACATGAACCGTTTCGGGATTCACATCCACCTGTCGTAACACGCCTGATTCACCGTAAGCCTGAACCTGTAACTGTTTGTCAAATGATTGTTCCTGTTTGTTCAAATGAATCATGACTTTTACCGATGTGACTCGTTCGAGAGTAGACTCCGATCCACGAACCAATACTTTGGAAGGGTTGATAATCGGTTGGCTCACTTTGAACCCATCTGGCACATCACCAACAAACTCCGCCCGCACTATCATCTCTTTTTGTACTTTTTCTTCCAGATGAACTTTTATTTCTTTCGGCTCCACCTGTTTGGTCATCCCCTTGGGTAACCCCTCCACCTGCACCGGCAACGAATGTGTTCCTGCTCCCACATTTCTCGCATCAACAAACACTTGGTATGTACTAGGGAAGCGCTCCAGCTGAGCATCTTTGCCATACAAAGTCAGCATTACTTTTTGCGGCTGCTCTACCAATTCATAACGGTTTTTGTCATATTTCACGGCAACTGAAATATCCCGAATCTGCGTGCGGTCTCCATCTGTAGGGGCGGTGAAGGTCGCATCGGTAACAGACCCCCATAGCATGATAGCCAAGGCTACTGAAACCACGCGCAACAGCATATCATTTTGCACCCAGTTATTCATGCCGCTTTGCCTCCTTCTCCCTGCGCAACCAAAAGACCGGACTTTTCTCAGGCGGTTTCAGTTCTTCATATAAACGGGATACTAGCTGTTCTTCACTGATGTCCCTTTCCAATTGCCCCATTAGCGCCAATGAAATTTGCCCCGTTTCCTCAGAGACAATCACCATCACCGCATCAGAAATTTCGCTCAAACCGATCCCTGCGCGGTGGCGGGTACCAAGCTCTTTGCTGATGAAAGGATTTTCAGATAATGGCAAATAACATCCCGCAGCCATAAGCCGATCATGACGAATCACCACCGCTCCATCATGCAAGGGCGTGTTGGGAAAAAAGATATTTTTTAGCAGTTCCGAACTCAATTTTGCCTCGATTACCGTGCCGGTTTCTATATAATCACTTAAGCCGGTCTGCCGTTCAATGGCAATGAGCCCGCCAATTTTCCGCTTGGATAAAAAAGAAACAGCACGGGAGACTTCACCCACCACCATCGCTGCCATCTGATCTTCAATCTGGCTGGTGCGGCCAAAAATGCCACCCCGGCCCAACTGTTCCAAAGCACGGCGCAACTCCGGCTGAAAGATGATCATCACTGCGATCACCCCAACAGAAAACAGGTTCTCAATCAGCCATTGCAACGTGGCCAAATGGAACAGGTTGCTCATCAACCAGATTAATAATAGGACACTGATTCCTTTTAATAGTTGAACTGCTCTGGTTCCCCTAAGCAACATCAATAGGTGGTAAATGATATAACTGACAATTAATATATCTACAATATCATTGAGATAACTCGTTACACCCTCTATCTGCATTCCAACCCTCCATCACGTCCATCTCTTGTGTATTATGCTACATCGAGTGCTGTTTTTACCCTCTTTCATTATGGGGGAAAAGACCGAAAAAAGGAATGTCTATAAAAATGGTGCCCATTTCCATAATCAATGGTTTCTTCCACCAAGCTCTCATGTAAACGCCTTAGCATTCACTCTGTCTAGGATGTGTCTGGCAAAGCAAGTTGGTGGGGTCACGGAAAACCATTTCCCCGAGGAGCGCCTCGCCATGCGTGAAGCGAATGAGAAAAAGGTTTTGAGCCGCTGGCCTATTTATCACAAACCCCCTAGAGACAACATGAATTAGGCCTACATACATGATTCCAAAATAACATGATATTACACGAATAATAAGAATAAAAGAACTTTTTAAGCGCATAAAAATCCATTGCGCAAAAGCCACAAAAAAACACAACCTGCCATGAGGTTGCGTTTTGACTGTATCAAATAACCACTTATAGCACTTTTTGTCCGAAAACCGAACCCATCAGCGCCACCGCTACTTTCGCCGTCTGGTTTTCGCGATCCAGAATCGGGTTTACTTCAACAAACTCCGCTGAAGTAAGAATCCCCGCTTCCGCCAGCATCTCCATCGCCAAATGGCTCTCACGGTATGTGATGCCTCCAGGTACAGGGGTGCCCACACCAGGTGCATCTTTCGGATCCAAGCCATCCAAATCCAAGCTGAGATGAACGCCATCCGTATCATGAGAGACGATACCAATCGCTTCATCCATCACCCGCCCCATGCCTAGCCGATCGATTTCATGCATCGTAAACACTTTGATTCCCAACTGAGCGATCAATTCCTTCTCGCCAGGGTCCAGCTCCCGCGCACCGATGATCACGGTGTTCTCCGGCCGCACTTTGGGCGCATATCCACTGATGTTCACCAAATCGGGATCACCAATCCCTAAGCTAACTGCCAAGGACATGCCATGGATATTTCCTGAAGGAGACGTTTTCCCGGTATTCAAATCTCCATGGGCGTCAAACCAAATCAAACCCATGTTGTTGTAATGTTTCGCCACCCCTGCAATGGTTCCGATCGCCATGCTGTGGTCACCG
Organism: Laceyella sacchari; assembly: GCF_024927925.1. Lineage (NCBI taxonomy): Bacteria > Bacillati > Bacillota > Bacilli > Caryophanales > Thermoactinomycetaceae > Laceyella > Laceyella sacchari. The sequence continues at coordinate 283,911 of NZ_CP103866.1, read as the reverse complement.
CCAAACACCAAAGGAAAACGCTTTCTTTCCACAACACTAGAAACCGTCTCTGATAACTTTTCACATACGTCCTTAATTTCAGTCAAATATTTTAATTTGGGGTTTCCGATTTGAATTGACTCAGGGCTGGGAACAGAAATATCCCCGATATCTTCCACTTCATAACCCAATTCCTCCAACAAGGACTGCGCGGAAGCATAGCGGATGGCACTCGGACCCATGTCCACACCACGACGTCCCTGTCCTAAGTCCATTGGCATCCCAATAATTGATATCGGCTTTTTTTCCATTGCTATATCCCCTTTTCTATACAGACTAGGTGATACCATTGTATCACAGAGAATAGTTTACTAACAAAAATATTTTAGTTATAACAAACAATATTGTAATAATTATTCATTTTATAGTATATTCAATCAGGAAATTTCACCCTATTTACAACCTTATGTAAAAAGGCTCAGTCCTTAGTTTCTCAAAAATGTTTCAATCTTACATAAAACTTTAAATGTCTATGCTAAGTTGCTTTTTATAGCATATTAAACCACCATTTACCAACTAATTGTACAACATCTAGACGCGATACCACTCTGGCAAACCCTGAAAAGGTCCATATCAATGAAAAATAACCCAAAAAATATTATGCCTCAGTCTACTGACATCTTAGCCAAGGTACAGGATATCTCCAAGTAAATCGAATGAACAGACAAGTTGCCAACTAACGCCACAACACAATGAGATCTGAAGATAGGGCAAACCCAAGCCATATTCTGTTTACCATCCAAACACCTCATTTGCCATCTTGCTGTCGCCATTCACCATTGATTCACACTCATATTATGCCCCACCGTGTATGCAAAAATAGAAGCTTGCAAAGAAAATTAAGCTGTCCTCTACAATTAGAAAAGTGTCTTTGGAAAAAAGCCGTAAAAATAAAAAAACCTCCAGCTATCTGGAGGTTTTTCTTAATAAAGTTTGGAGCGGAAGACGGGATTCGAACCCGCGACCCTCGCCTTGGCAAGGCGATGCTCTACCCCTGAGCCACTTCCGCATATAACAAGTGAGCCATGAAGGACTCGAACCTTCGACACCCTGATTAAAAGTCAGGTGCTCTACCAACTGAGCTAATGGCTCAAATAACTGGCGGAGCTGACGGGATTCGAACCCGCGATCTCCTGCGTGACAGGCAGGCATGTTAGGCCTCTACACCACAGCTCCGCAAAGAAAAACATTCTTGGTGGACGCTGACGGGATCGAACCGCCGACCCTCTGCTTGTAAGGCAGATGCTCTCCCAGCTGAGCTAAGCGTCCACATATGGTGACCCGTAGGGGATTCGAACCCCTGCATGCTAGCGTGAAAGGCTAGTGTGTTAAACCGCTTCACCAACGGGCCATGTCTGGAGCTTCCTACCAGGCTCGAACTGGTGACCTCTTCCTTACCATGGAAGCGCTCTGCCGACTGAGCTAAGGAAGCATGTTGGCTCCTCAGGTAGGACTCGAACCTACAACCTACCGGTTAACAGCCGGTTGCTCTGCCATTGAGCTACTGAGGAACATTTGGAGCGGGTGAAGGGAATCGAACCCTCGCATTCGGCTTGGAAGGCCGATGTTCTACCACTGAACTACACCCGCATCTTGGAGCGGAAGACGGGATTCGAACCCGCGACCCTCGCCTTGGCAAGGCGATGCTCTACCCCTGAGCCACTTCCGCATGTAAGAGTGAGCCATGAAGGACTCGAACCTTCGACACCCTGATTAAAAGTCAGGTGCTCTACCAACTGAGCTAATGGCTCATGTTGGCTGGGGAAGTAGGGATCGAACCTACGCATCACGGAGTCAAAGTCCGTTGCCTTACCGCTTGGCTATTCCCCAGCGTGTGAATGATGGTGGAGGGAGTAGGATTCGAACCTACGAAGGCAAAGCCAGCGGATTTACAGTCCGCCCCATTTGGCCACTTTGGTATCCCTCCGTTGTGATGGTGGACGCTGACGGGATCGAACCGCCGACCCTCTGCTTGTAAGGCAGATGCTCTCCCAGCTGAGCTAAGCGTCCATATTGGTGACCCGTAGGGGATTCGAACCCCTGCATGCTAGCGTGAAAGGCTAGTGTGTTAAACCGCTTCACCAACGGGCCAATTTTTGATTGGAGCGGAAGACGGGATTCGAACCCGCGACCCTCGCCTTGGCAAGGCGATGCTCTACCCCTGAGCCACTTCCGCATATAACAAGTGAGCCATGAAGGACTCGAACCTTCGACACCCTGATTAAAAGTCAGGTGCTCTACCAACTGAGCTAATGGCTCATGTTGGCTGGGGAAGTAGGGATCGAACCTACGCATCACGGAGTCAAAGTCCGTTGCCTTACCGCTTGGCTATTCCCCAGCGTGTGATATGATGGTGGAGGGAGTAGGATTCGAACCTACGAAGGCAAAGCCAGCGGATTTACAGTCCGCCCCATTTGGCCACTTTGGTATCCCTCCGTTGTGATGGTGGACGCTGACGGGATCGAACCGCCGACCCTCTGCTTGTAAGGCAGATGCTCTCCCAGCTGAGCTAAGCGTCCACATATGGTGACCCGTAGGGGATTCGAACCCCTGCATGCTAGCGTGAAAGGCTAGTGTGTTAAACCGCTTCACCAACGGGCCATGTCTGGAGCTTCCTACCAGGCTCGAACTGGTGACCTCTTCCTTACCATGGAAGCGCTCTGCCAACTGAGCTAAGGAAGCATGTTGGCTCCTCAGGTAGGACTCGAACCTACAACCTACCGGTTAACAGCCGGTTGCTCTGCCATTGAGCTACTGAGGAATATCAAACAAAACTCTTTCAAGAGACAAGAGATATTATAAACTCATTCTAAGCAGTAGTCAAGCCTTATTTTTTAGGTTTGAATCAAATGATTCACACCCTGAAAATTAGATTGGAATAAAGCGTGTTGCAAGATGAAGAGATGAAGTAGGATAAGCCCTCGACCGATTCGTATCCGTCAGCTAAACGCATTGCTGCGCTTACACCCCGGACCGATCAACCTCGTCATCTACAAGGGGTCTTACTTCCACAGGGGAATGGGAAATCTCATCTTGAGGGGGGCTTCGCGCTTAGATGCTTTCAGCGCTTATCCCGTCCGCACTTGGCTACCCAGCGGTGCTCCTGGCGGAACAACTGGTACACCAGAGGTGCGTCCATCCCGGTCCTCTCGTACTAAGGACAGCTCCTCTCAAATTTCCTACGCCCACGACAGATAGGGACCGAACTGTCTCACGACGTTCTGAACCCAGCTCGCGTACCGCTTTAATGGGCGAACAGCCCAACCCTTGGGACCTACTACAGCCCCAGGATGCGATGAGCCGACATCGAGGTGCCAAACCTCCCCGTCGATGTGGACTCTTGGGGGAGATAAGCCTGTTATCCCCGGGGTAGCTTTTATCCGTTGAGCGATGGCCCTTCCACTCGGAACCACCGGATCACTAAGTCCGACTTTCGTCCCTGCTCGACTTGTAGGTCTCGCAGTCAAGCTCCCTTCTGCCTTTGCACTCTGGAGCGCGATTTCCGACCGCGCTGAGGGAACCTTAGAGCGCCTCCGTTACTTTTTAGGAGGCGACCGCCCCAGTCAAACTGCCCACCTGACACGGTCCTCCCGCCGGGTGACGGCGGCGAGTTAGAACCCCGATACGACCAGAGTGGTATCCCACCGGCGTCTCCACCGAAGCTGGCGCTCCGGCTTCTCAGACTCCCACCTATCCTGTACAAGTCGTACCTAGATTCAATATCAGGCTACAGTAAAGCTCCACGGGGTCTTTCCGTCTTGTCGCGGGTAGCCAGCATCTTCACTGGCAGTACAATTTCACCGGGTCTCTCGTTGAGACAGCGTCCAGATCGTTACGCCTTTCGTGCGGGTCGGAACTTACCCGACAAGGAATTTCGCTACCTTAGGACCGTTATAGTTACGGCCGCCGTTTACTGGGGCTTCGGTTCAGAGCTTCGCTTGCGCTAACCCTTCCCCTTAACCTTCCAGCACCGGGCAGGCGTCAGCCCCTATACATCGCCTTGCGGCTTAGCAGAGACCTGTGTTTTTGCTAAACAGTCGCCTGGACCTCTTCACTGCGGCCCCCTCGGGCTTTCACCCTACCGGGGCACCCCTTCTCCCGAAGTTACGGGGTCATTTTGCCGAGTTCCTTAACGAGAGTTTTCCCGAGCACCTTAGGATTCTCTCCTCGCCTACCTGTGTCGGTTTGCGGTACGGGCACCTATTTTCTCCTAGAGGCTTTTCTTGGCAGTGTGAGATCAGGAACTTCGGTACTGATGATTTCCCTCGCCGTCACAGCCCAGCCTGTAGAAAGGACGGATTTGCCTATCCTTTCGGCCTCACTGCTTGGACGCGCACTTCCAGTCGCGCGATTCCCTACCCTCCTGCGTCCCCCCATCGTACAAACGAAAATAGGTGGTACAGGAATATCAACCTGTTGTCCATCGCCTACGCCTTTCGGCCTCAGCTTAGGTCCCGACTAACCCTGAGCGGACGAACCTTCCTCAGGAAACCTTAGGCTTACGGTGGAGGGGATTCTCACCCCTCTTTTCGCTACTCATACCGGCATTCTCACTTCCAAGCGCTCCACCACTTCTCACGAAGCAGCTTCGCTGCTGCTTGGAACGCTCCCCTACCATGCCACCGCATTCACTCCAGCTTCCACACATCGTTTCGCTATGGCATTTAGCCGAAAAGATGTTTTCGGCAAATGTCCTTCGCCGACGATCATGAAAGACAGAGTGAATGTGGCGGCATCCACAGCTTCGGTGAATCGTTTAGCCCCGTTACATTTTCGGCGCAGAGTCACTTGACCAGTGAGCTATTACGCACTCTTTGAATGGTGGCTGCTTCTAAGCCAACATCCTGGTTGTCTGGGCAACTCCACATCCTTTGCCACTTAACGATTACTTGGGGACCTTAGCTGGTGGTCTGGGCTGTTTCCCTCTTGACTACGGATCTTAGCACTCGCAGTCTGACTCCCGGACATGAGTCGATGGCATTCGGAGTTTAACTGAGTTCGGTAACCCTGTGGGGGCCCCTAGCCCAATCAGTGCTCTACCTCCATGACTCTTGATCCGAGGCTAGCCCTAAAGCTATTTCGGGGAGAACCAGCTATCTCCGGGTTCGATTGGCATTTCACCCCTACCCACACCTCATCCTATGGTTTTTCAACACCAACAGGTTCGGACCTCCATTCCGTGTTACCGGAACTTCATCCTGGACATGGGTAGATCACCCGGTTTCGGGTCAACGACTACGTACTGAAGCGCCCTGTTCAGACTCGCTTTCGCTGCGGCTCCAGCTTTTCACCTTAACCTTGCACGCAACCGTTACTCGCCGGTTCATTCTACAAAAGGCACGCCGTCATCCCTCAAGGGGACTCCGACTGGTTGTAAGCACACGGTTTCAGGTTCTCTTTCACTCCCCTCCCGGGGTGCTTTTCACCTTTCCCTCACGGTACTGGTTCACTATCGGTCGCTAGGGAGTATTTAGCCTTGGGAGGTGGTCCTCCCAGCTTCCCACGGGGTTTCACGTGTCCCGCGGTACTCAGGATTCGTCTCGGAGGGGAACGAATTTCGGTTACAGGGCTGTTACCTTATATTGCCGGCCTTTCCAGGACCAGTTCACCTATTCGCTCCCTTTGTGACTCCGTGTGAGACGTCCTACAACCCCGATGGCCTTGTGCCATCGGTTTGGGCTGTTCCCGTTTCGCTCGCCGCTACTCAGGGAATCGCATTTGCTTTCTCTTCCTCAGGGTACTTAGATGTTTCAGTTCCCCTGGTCTGCCCCCGACCACCCTATGGATTCAGGTGGCGGTACCAGCTCTTCAAGCTGGTGGGTTGCCCCATTCGGAAATCTCCGGATCAAAGCTTACTTACAGCTCCCCGAAGCTTATCGGAGTTCGTCCCGTCCTTCATCGGCTCCTAGCGCCAAGGCATCCACCGTGTGCCCTTAGTAGCTTAACCTACCAGGTTTATCCGGCATATCACTATGCCGCTCGGTATCTCCTCGGTGATTTGCAACATCGACGATCTAAGAAGGATCTCCTTCTTAACCTCGTTGCTTTATTCCATATCTAATTTTCAAGGTGCGTTTCTTTGTGATCACCGCCACATCGCGGCGACAAGTAGTAATATAACATGGTTCAATAATAAATGCAACCCCTTTTTTTGTTTTTTCATTAACCACATCAAAACATCCAGAACCGCAAAGGTGTTTCCATGGTTTTGCCAAACAGTTCTCTATACCTTCCTTCACTTACTCTGTCATTCTAAGAAAAAATCTCCCTATGCGCAGGCATACCCCCAACACAATCAAAGGCTTGCAAATTCACATCGAATTTGCAAGCCTCTCTCCATTAGAGCGCAGGAATTTGCCAATCGATTTCTTTTCTGCCCATTTCTTTTAAAAGCTGATTTGCCTTTGAAAAAGGTTTTGTACCAAAAAAACCTTTTCTTGCTGCAAACGGGCTGGGATGAGCCGACTCGATGATGTGGTGGCGCTCATTTGTGATTAAGTTCTTTTTCTCTTGCGCATGCCGCCCCCACAACAAGAACACAACCGGTTGTTCTCGTTCGTTTAACGCCTTGATCACCTGATCGGTAAAGTTCTCCCATCCCTTACCCTTATGGGAATTGGGTTTGCTTTCCCTTACCGTCAACACCGTATTCAACATCAGAACACCCTGCTCCGCCCACTTCACCAAATAACCATGGTTAGGGATCTCGCACCCCAGATCATCATGCAGCTCTTTGAAAATGTTCTTAAGAGAGGGGGGTTGTTTCACTCCCGGCTTGACAGAAAAGCTCAGCCCGTGTGCCTGTCCCGCCCCATGGTAAGGGTCTTGTCCCAATATCACAACACTGGTGTCTTGGTATGATGTCAGATTCAATGCTGAAAAAACATCTTCTCGAGGAGGATAAATGGTTTCTTGCTCATATTCTTTTTCCAAAAAGGAAATCAATTCTTTATAGTACGGTTTCTCAAACTCCGGTTGCAAAATGGTGGCCCAATCATTGGTAAGCGTAAACATGTCAACCGATCCTCTCCGTCTGATCTAATGTTGCTATCACTTATCCATTGTCACACAGATGGAGAAGGTATGTAAAGGAACAAGCGTTTGACAAACACATTTTCCCCTATGCTACTCTCTGTTAATCCTACCAGTCACCGATCACTTAATATTTTGGCTTCTAGCGGTATTTGCACTCGTTCAGACATCTTCGCACCTACCTCATAAACAGCTTCACCGATGACGATCAGTATGCTCCCGTCTTGTCATCGGCTCCATGCAAATCAAAAAGCCCCGGCCTATGGCCGGGGCTAATCGTATTCCCTGAAAACTAAAGAGTGAGTGTCACGTGACCCAAGAAAATGATCGATAATGCTCTAGAAAGAGCTCCTTAGAAAGGAGGTGATCCATCCCCACCTTCCGGTAGGGATACCTTGTTACGACTTCACCCCAATCATCTGCCCCACCTTCGGCGGCTGGTTCCAAAAGGTTACCTCACCGACTTCGGGTGTTGCAAACTCTCGTGGTGTGACGGGCGGTGTGTACAAGGCCCGGGAACGTATTCACCGCGGCATGCTGATCCGCGATTACTAGCGATTCCGGCTTCACGCAGGCGAGTTGCAGCCTGCGATCCGAACTGAGACCGGTTTTGTGGGATTAGCTCCCCCTCGCGGGTTGGCGACCCATTGTACCGGCCATTGTAGCACGTGTGTAGCCCAGGACATAAGGGGCATGATGATTTGACGTCATCCCCACCTTCCTCCGGCTTTCACCGGCTGTCTCGCTAGAGTGCCCAACTGAATGCTGGCAACTAGCGATAAGGGTTGCGCTCGTTGCGGGACTGAACCCAACATCTCACGACACGAGCTGACGACAACCATGCACCACCTGTCACCGCTGCCCCGAAGGGAAGCTCCATCTCTGGAGCGGTCAGCGGGATGTCAAGCCCTGGTAAGGTTCTTCGCGTTGCTTCGAATTAAACCACATGCTCCACCGCTTGTGCGGGCCCCCGTCAATTCCTTTGAGTTTCAGCCTTGCGGCCGTACTCCCCAGGCGGAGTGCTTAATGGGTTACCTTCGGCACCGAGGGTAGGACCCCCCGACACCTAGCACTCATCGTTTACGGCGTGGACTACCAGGGTATCTAATCCTGTTTGCTCCCCACGCTTTCGCGCCTCAGCGTCAGAAACAGGCCAGAGAGCCGCCTTCGCCACTGGTGTTCCTCCCGATCTCTACGCATTCCACCGCTACACCGGGAATTCCGCTCTCCTCTCCTGCACTCAAGTCATCCAGTTTCAGGTGCCGCTCTGCGGTTGAGCCGCAGCCTTTCACACCTGACTTAAATGACCGCCTGCGCGCGCTTTACGCCCAATAATTCCGGATAACGCTCGCCCCCTACGTATTACCGCGGCTGCTGGCACGTAGTTAGCCGGGGCTTTCTCCTGAAGTACCGTCAGAACTTCTTCCTTCAGAACAGAGTTTTACAACCCGAAGGCCGTCATCACTCACGCGGCATTGCTCCGTCAGGCTTTCGCCCATTGCGGAAAATTCCCTACTGCTGCCTCCCGTAGGAGTCTGGGCCGTGTCTCAGTCCCAGTGTGGCCGATCACCCTCTCAGGTCGGCTACGCATCGTCGCCTTGGTGAGCCGTTACCCCACCAACTAGCTAATGCGCCGCGGGCCCATCCGTAAGTGGCCGAAGCCTTTTACTCTTTCTCCATGCGGAGAAAGAGATTATCTGGTATTAGCACCGGTTTCCCGGAGTTATCCCAGTCTTACGGGCAGGTTGCCCACGTGTTACTCACCCGTTCGCCGCTAGGGTCCGAAGACCCCCGCACGACTTGCATGTATTAGGCATGCCGCCAGCGTTCATCCTGAGCCAGGATCAAACTCTCCGTTAAAGGTTTCACACCAACGTGTGAAACTGAGGTTTGAGTCTATGCTCAATGAATTGACAGGTCACGTTGTCACTCTTTAGTTTTCAAGGAACACTTTGTTTCATTTTGCACCGCTCGTCCGCGGCGACAAATAAGATATTATCACAGGGATTATATCATGTCAACACTTATTATCCAAAAAAGAGCGATTCCATTCTTCCGGAACCGCCCTTACCCTGCTTACACTTCGTCCATTTTGAATCGTTGGCCATTAATCTCAAAGCTAGCCGTCACTTTTGCGTTAAGGGAATTGGACACGGAGCAATACTTCTCCACAGATAGCTTCACCGCACGACGCACTTTGTCTTCCGGCAGATCGCCCGTCAGACGATAATGCATGTGCACATGCGTAAAGCGGCGCGGATGCTCCTCTGCCCGCTCTCCATTCACTTCCATCGCGAAAGACTCCACATGTAAGCGCATTTTGCGCAAAATGTCCACAATATCAATCCCGGAACACGTTCCCACCGCGGACAGAAGCACCTCGGTCGGCCGAGGGCCTAAGTTTTCTCCGCCCACTTCTTGCGAGGCATCCAAGGAAATGACATGGCCCGAGGGTGTTTCCGTTTTAAAGTGCATGTTGCCTTGCCACTCAATTTTAATATTCATTGTCATACCTCCTTTTATTGCTTGACTGACACAATGAGGCCTGATTCAATCACAGCAGCCACCGCCAACAGCAGGGTGATAATCAAAATCAATCGGGGCAATCTGGCCCGGATACCTTTCCACTCTTGAATAGAACCTTCACGCCGATCGGGTACCAACAGCGCTAGAAAACGGCGCCAGCCCGCCATGCCCAACCGGATGCCGATCGCTGCCGCCAAAATGATAGCGGGTAATTCAAGCACGCCATGCGGTAGGACTTTCCCGACAAAGATGGCCAAGGGATGCTGCCCGCTGGACTTGGCCACCGCATCTAATACTACACCGAGAACCATCCCATTCGTCAACATGGCCATAAAAGGAATGATCCCCAGCAAAAGCCCAAACACAATCATTTTTAGTGAAGCGAGCAGGTTATTAAGAAAAATGATGATGAAGGCATTGGCAAACGTAGGCTCTTTGCTGATTGATCCCATCACTTGCTCCAATTGATCTATGATCCCCATCTGCTTCATGCTCTCAAGAATGGCCTCTCCATTGGCAAACCCGGCTATGGCGCTGGTGATGAATACCACCGCCGCAATGCCGAGATACCTGCTCTCTTCCCTGATTGCCGCCAACCACATCCGCATATCTTTCACTCCTTTTGCTTTAAGACATTCAATCATAACCCTCGTCCATCGGCATAGATTGATAATAAGAGGTTGCCAGTAGGAGGGTCATAGATGAATATGTTCTTGGTTTTATCTGCAAAACGATTGAAAAGTACGTTTTTCATCATCTTAGCTTTGTTTTTCGCTATGGGCATTTTCTACGCTGAAAATAAGAATATCCAAGTGTTCTTCCCTATTGACCCTGGGCCAAGTGCCATCTACAGTGTAGAGACGAATAAAAAACAAGTGGCCCTCACGTTCGACATCAGTTGGGGAGAAGAGCGCACCGGTCCGATCTTGGATGTGTTGGAGCAAAAAGGATTAAAAAAGGCAACATTCTTCCTGTCATCTCCTTGGGCTGAGAGCCATCCTGATTTGGTCAAACGCATTGTGGACATGGGTTTTGAGATAGGAAGCCACGGACATCGCCATGACAATTACAGCCAGTACAGCGAAGAACAAATTCGCACGCAAATTAGCAAAGCGGACCGAATCTTGACCGAAGTTACAGGAAAAAAGCCGAAGCTGATCCGCTATCCCAATGGCGATTTCGACAAACGGGTGTTACGCATCGCCGATCAAATGGGATATAAGTCCATCCAATGGGACACCGATTCGCTCGACTGGATGAATCCTGGAAAAGAGAAAATCATCAACCGCGTTCTCAAACGTGTCCATCCGGGTGACATCATTCTCATGCACGCCAGCGATTCTTGCCGGCAAACTCATGAAGCCCTCCCTGTCATCATCGACTCCTTGCGCAAACAAGGATATGAATTTGTCACTGTCTCCGAGCTGATCGCCGGTTCGGAAGTAAAAATGAAAGCCGTTGATTGATAAGATTTCCATCGCATGATGGCGACAAACCAGTTTCCCGCCAATCGAGGGAACTGGTTTGTCGTCTTTTGCTTATTTGGTTTGGCTGGCTTTCGCCGGCGGTTTGATCCAACGGTGCAATTGCAGGATTTGCCATGCGTTGCAAACCAGCAACACCACCACACTGTGAAAAATGATCAATAACGGGATTTCACCCGCTTTGGAATTAATCGATGGAATCGCCTCAAGAATCGTAGCCACGACCATAAAGAAAAGAGTCGGAATATAAGCTGACACATTGGTCGATTTCTCTTTCAACTTCGCTACGATCAATGCTGTCAGGAGAATGATGAATGGAATCAATAAGTGCAACCAAAAGCTCTCTCCACTGAATTTGACCGCATTCAGATATACCAGATTACCTAAAACGATCACTGTGAGAACCAACATTGTCACATCATAACCCAGTTTATTGCGAATGAGCCCCTTGGCCAAGAAATTGAAAACCAGGTATGCAAAGAACCCCAACTCAGCAACCGCCGCCAGGGTCAAACTTAACAGCAATTGCTGTGTGATGTCGCCAAACATCTTCTGCCCCACCAATATCTCCAGGACAAAAGCAAGGACCAACGCCGTCACGCTGCCAAGCGCGAGTGTGGACCAGAACCAATAAAACAGTTTTTTTAGTGTCATGGTCGTCTCTCCTGTTCCATTTCCTCTTCTCGATTGTATCAAAATCATTTTACCTGCGAAAGTGGACGCCTTTCTTTCTCTGCATAAAACCCATCCACCCATTCCATATTAAAAATAGTTCCCTTGGAAACGGAGGCAGGACACGCTTATGCAGCGCTTAAAATGGATAATCCCAATCATCGCCGGTCTTTTCCTCATTTCATGCAATAACAGCCAATCCCAACCCCAAGAGCCTGATTACCAAAAGATTAAAGAGATCACACTGGACGTATTGCACACCTCTGAAGGAAAAAAGATGCTGGAAGATGTCATGACCGATCCATCGTTCAAACAAAAAGTCACCATCGATTCCAAAGAATTGGAAACGATTTTGGCCAAGTCGTTTACAGATCAGCAGACCAAAAAAGAGTGGGAAAAAATCCTGCAAAAAGAAACAGTGGCTGCTAACCTATATAAAGCGACTGAAGAGCAACAGAAAACCATGCTTAAAACAATGATGAAAGATCCAGAGTACCAAAAGATGATGCTCGATCTCTTAAAAGACCCGCAGTTTTCCCAACACCTGATTCAGTTGCTCAAAAGCCAGCAAGCCCGCCAAGAAGTGCAAAAGCTCATGGAAGAACTTGTATCAGTGCCAAGCATTCAAGAAAAGTTAGCCAAAAAAGTGAAAGAAGCATTGAAGCAAAAAGAGGGCGAAAAACAAGACCAAGGCGGTGGAGAAGCCAGTGGAGGAGATGGTGGCGGAGACGGTGGCGGGGAAGGCGGCGGAGGATCATAAGCAAAAGGCTACCAGGCATAAGCCCGGTAGCCTTTTTTTTAGGATTGGCTTGGCACAGGCGCTTTTTCGATCACTTTGCGCGCCAATGTGGTGTAGATCTTACCGATAAAATGGTTGGCATCGTATACTGAAGGAGCAAAATTCGGATCATCCACATCCTCGTTGTCAGGGGCACCCAATGGAATCTGCGCCAGTAGGTCTATGTTCAATTCTTTGGCCAGCTTCTCTCCCCCGCCACGGCCAAATACATACTCGCGCTCTCCGTATTTGTTCTGATACCACGCCATGTTTTCCACTACCCCCAACAGCTCGTGTTTGGTGGCGTGAAGGGCCATCGCACCAGCCCGGGCGGCCACAAACGCTGCCGTTGCATGCGGAGTGGTCACCAAGATTTCTTTGCTTTGCGGTATCAATTGATGAACATCCAAGGCGACATCCCCTGTTCCAGGAGGCAAATCCAGCAACAAATAATCTAACTCTCCCCAATGGACTTCACTAAAGAAATTGCGCAACATCTTACCCAACATAGGTCCCCGCCACACGACAGGAGCATTGTCTTCCACAAAGAACCCCATCGACATCACTTTCACGCCAAACCGTTCCACAGGCAAAATGGTTTGGTCGATCACCACAGGGCGTTGTTCAATCCCCATCATGTCCGGCACACTAAAGCCATAGATGTCTGCATCGATGATTCCTACTTTCTTACCTTCCCTCGCCAAAGCGACAGCCAAATTCACTGTCACAGTCGATTTGCCGACACCGCCTTTGCCACTGGCAATGGCGATAAATTCCGTTTTTGAAGCCTTGGACAACAGGGGCGGTTCAGTGTTTGCACCCGCCGCAGAGGAACCACTTGGGCGGCGCAATGATTCTGACAGCGCTCTTCTTTCTTCATCAGTCATCGCACCAATGCGTACATCCACTTCTGTGGCTCCCAAGGCCTTCAGCGCCGTTTCGACATCCTCCTGAATCTTAAATTTAAGGGGGCACCCCTGAATGGTTAAAATCAAATCCAGTGCCACGCGCGTCCCCTTGATTTCAATATTGCGAACCATGTTCAGCTCAACCAAGCTTCTATTTATCTCCGGATCTTTTACTTCTTTTAAAGCGTCCAATACTTGTTCTCTCGTTATCATGTCACAAGACACCTCGATCGAAAGCGATTTCTTTTCCATTATAGCACATTAGCGATCGGTTATCGGAGGTGTCTCCTTGCCGGTGTAATATTGCAATAGACCCAAATAGATGGCGGCAGCCAATTTCTTTTGGTAATTCTCATCCGCGAGCAGTTTAGCCTCGCCTGGATTGGTCAAAAAACCGACTTCAACCAGTGCGGTGGGGACATATGCCTCTTTCAGGATGTAGACATCGCTTTTTTGTTTGGCCAGGCGGTTGGTATTCCCCAATTGCTTGATCAATTCCGCTTGAATCAGCGTGGCCAACCGCTTATTCTCTTCGCGAATCGGATTGTAAAAAGTTTGGGCACCTGACCACTTGGGAGATGGCATAGCGTTAAGATGGATGCTCACAAGTGCATCAGCCCGCTTCTCCTTCAACAAATGAATGCGCTTTAGCAAATCCTCCACTTTACGCCGACTGAGCGACTTCGTTTCCGGTTCGGCTAAGTCTTGGTCAGCTTCGCGCGTCATCAGCACATATGCGCCCGCTTCATTCAGATAATCCCGCAAATATAAAGCAATATTTAAAGTGATATGTTTCTCTACCAATCCGTTTCCGCTGGCCCCTCCATCAACTCCCCCATGACCTGCGTCAATCATAATCACCTTGCCACTCAGGGGCATAGCCATGGTACTAACTGATCCTACCTTCATTACTGAGAACATGCCGATGGCACTGACAAGCGCCGCCGTGCAGAGCAGAATCATCCAACCTTTTTTTTGGTGGCGCATCCACCAATCCATTGCCATTTTCATGCGTCTCGCCTCACTTCACTTCACATCGCCTACTAGCTAATGTATGGGACGAGACCATTTGATATGATTATCAACGCTTATGTGCATACCCTTTCATAAACCAATTTTTAGACAGCTCGGCCAACAGCATAAACACCGATTCTGCACTCCATTCATCCAGCCACTGGAATACATGAAACTCTTTGGTCAGCTGTTCCATCAGCTGTTGGCAATGGGCTTGATGGCGCGGCGCAAACACATCCGGCGCCTCTTGAAACATTCGTGATGGCCGTCTCCATTTGGCTTCTTTCATGCCACAAACAAACGCTTCATAGGCCAGACGGTAACATAATTCGAGCAGGAGCCATTTTCTCGAGGCCGGCCAATATTTCACCATCGGTTCGATCAGATTGGCTTTCACCCACTCCATTTCGTCCCACGGAAACGCATCTAATGCATCTTGGCGCAAAGCCGCTTCTTTTTTAATCCGCAAACTATCAATATGAATGATTTCCCCCACCAAGCCAAATCGCTCCTTCTTTTGCAACCATCTCATTTATTGTTGACAAAAGAAGGACAGAAAAAACCCCTGGACAACAATCCAGGGGTTTGTGCAAGAAGCGGATGCCCGATTAGCGCTTGGAGAACTGAGGAGCGCGACGAGCAGCTTTGAGACCGTATTTTTTCCGTTCTTTCATCCGTGGGTCACGGGTCAAGAAGCCGGCTTTTTTCAAGGATGGACGAAGTTCTGGGTCCACTTTCAGAAGCGCACGCGCGATACCGTGGCGGATAGCGCCCGCTTGTCCTGTGAATCCACCACCGGATACGTTCACCAATACATCATAACGATCCGTGGTGTTGGTCAGTACTAATGGTTGACGTACGATCGCTTTTAAGGTTTCCAGACCAAAATAGTCATCAATGTTACGACCATTGATCACAACGCGGCCATCCCCAGCAACGAGGCGAACACGAGCGACCGATTCCTTACGGCGACCGGTTCCATAGAATTGAACTTGTGCCAAATCGGTTACCTCCTTTTATTAACCGCGCAGTTCCCACTCAACCGGCTGTTGAGCCTGATGAGGATGTTCGGAACCAGCGTATACTTTTAGTTTTTTGAATTGCTGACGACCCAAAGAGCCTTTTGGCAGCATGCCTTTCACTGCAAATTCGATCAGGCGCTCCGGATGTTTGGCGCGCATGTCACTGGCTACAGTGGCTTTCAGACCACCTGGATGACCAGAGTGACGATAGTAAGTTTTTTGAGCCCATTTTTTACCGGTCAATTCAACTTGATCTGCGTTAATCACGATCACAAAATCGCCAGTGTCCACATGGGGAGTAAATTCAGGTTTATGCTTTCCGCGAAGCAAGGTAGCTACTTCAGTTGCGAGGCGACCCAAGGTTTTGCCCGCAGCATCTACCACATACCATTTCCGTTCCACTTGATTTGGCTTAGCCATAAATGTGGTACGCATCGTATTCCCTCCTCTATCGCAACGGATTGACCGTTTACTTTTAACAGATTTAGAAGCATTTAGAAGCAATTTAGAAGCATTTTTTGTAGCACTGACAAGATTTGCGCCGAACAACTCCACCGGGGCATGGAGTGGAAAATACCAAGCGTAATCTTACCTTAAATGCGGGAAAATGTCAAGAAATCGCAAGGGCAAATGCCCTGTTTACATATTGTTCCATGGAGTGTAGCCCACTTCCATCAGCACGAGCCCCTCGGGCGGAAAAGTGGGGCCAGCCTTCGTGCGGTCGCGGGCGGCCAAGATCGCCGGGATTGCTTTGGGGTCGATTTGCTTTCTCCCCACTTCGACCAATGTGCCGGTCAATATCCGCACCATGTTGTACAAAAACCCGCTACCTGTCACTTCGATCGCATACCCATGTGCTTCTTCGATGACCTTACACTGATAGATCGTGCGCACCCTGTCGTCCACCTGCGTTTTAGCTGAGCACAGCGATGTGAAATCATGAGTGCCCACCAAGTAACCGGCAGCTTCCCGCATCGCCTGAAAATCAACTGCATGAGGAAGATGAGTGCGATAACGTCGAGAAAACACATCCGGTGCACGCCGTGTATCTATTTGATAGCGATACGTCTTCCAGTGGGCACTCTTGCGCGCGTGAAAGTCGGACGGAACTTCTTCGCTCGACACCGCGACAATATCCCGCGGCAACATGTTGCGCAAGATATACGCGATCTTTTCAGCAGGAATCGGACTGGATGTCACAAAGTGGCAAATCTGCCCTTGGGCATGAACACCCGCATCTGTTCTTCCCGAACCGTGAATCTCTATCTTTTCCCGCATCAAAGCGGTCAACGCGTTTTCCAGCTCCGCTTGGATCGTGCGTTGTCCCGGTTGGCGCTGAAACCCGGAAAAGTCAGTGCCGTCATAGGAAATATGCAGTTTGATCTTTTTCATCTTCTTATTTCGGCCCCCTACTTCTCCAAGTACCACAACACCAACCACAGCGTCGCCGCCGTCGGAATCAACCATAAATCCCGCCGAGCAAACGTCAACTCCCGCCAACGGGTCCGTCCTTCGCCCCCACGGTAACCACGGGCTTCCATCGCCATGGCCAAATCTTCGGCGCGCCGGAAGGACGAGATTAACAGCGGGATCAAGATGGGAATATGGTTCATGATTCGCCTGAACAATGAACCCGCCTCAAAATCAACCCCGCGCGCCATTTGCGCCTTTTTGATTTTTTCCGTTTCTCCCCATAAGGTAGGAATAAAGCGAAGCGCAATGGACATCATCATCGCCAACTCATGCACGGGAACACGCACCTTCGTCAACGGCCGCAATAGTTGTTCGATTGCATTGGTGATCTCCATCGGGGAAGTGGTACAAGTGAGCAAAGTAGCCGTGGCCATCAAAACAAACAAACGCAACGACATGAGTACCGCTTGCTCCACCCCTGCCTCATGCACCGAAAACAACGGAGTCTGAAGCAAGACTCCACCGCCTTTTGTTGTGAACAAGTGCAGTAGTGAAGTCAGGATGATCAAAAATAATACCGGCTTGACTGCCCGCAAAAAAAGCGCAAGCGGAATGCGTGCCCCTTTGACAGCGAGCAGGACAAACAGGGTGAGCAACAGGTACGAAGGCCACCTCTCCGCAAATAAAACGAGGAACATGAAGGCAAACACAAATACGAGCTTGCCTCTAGGGTCCAATCGATGCAAGAACGAATCAACCGGGACATATTGCCCAATTACGACCGGTGTCACCTGTCATCCCCCCGCTTCCATCGCAACTCCAGCTCACGTTCCAACTCTTCGACGGAGAACAATGTCAGTGGAAGGGGAGGATCGAGATTGCGGTTCAATGCCATGATGAACTTGGTGATCTCTGGCACATCCAGCTTAAGCCGAGACAGTGCCTGCTCATTCCCAAACACTTCTCTCGGAGTGCCCGTAAGCGCTATTCGCCCTTCTGACAAGATCACCAGCTGTTCCGCGTATCGGGCTGCCTCTTCCATTTGATGGGTGACCAACAATACAGTTAATCCCTGTTCACGGTGCAAACGCCCCACCATGTCCATCATCTCCCGTTGACCGCGAGGATCAAGTCCAGCTGTCGGCTCATCAAGGATCAGCACCTGCGGTCGCATAGCCAGAATACCGGCAATAGCCACTCGCCGCATCTGTCCACCGCTCAGAGCCAATGGGGAACGATCTTTCAATGAAGGAGGCAACCCCACCCAACACATGGCTTCCTCCACCCTCTCGGCGACCTGTTCTTCTGTCAGTCCTTGCTGACGCGGACCAAAAGCGATGTCTTTCTCCACGGTTTCTTCAAACAATTGGTGTTCAGGATATTGAAAAGCCACCCCAACCAACCGTCTGAGTTCCGACAACTGTTTGCTCTTGGGCGTTATCACTTGGTTTCCAATCCTTAATTGCCCCGACGTCGGCTTAATCAAGCCGGCTACTGTCTGAATCAACGTTGATTTGCCCGAACCCGTCGCCCCGAGCAACGCGACAAATGAACCGCTTGCAACGCGCAAATTGATATCCGTCAACGCTTGTTTAGCAAACGGGGTTCCAGGATGGTATATGACGTTCAAGTCTTCGATAACAATCTCCATAGTTCGCTCACCAGATCCTCTTTACTGGTGATGGAAGCGCGTACCGGCCAGCCCGCTTTCACCAGGCGGTGATGCAATTCCACTTCAAGTGGAACATCCAGATCCCACTCTTTCAACTTCATCGCTTGTGGATATAGTTCAGAGACAGGAGTGTCCAACTTGATTTGTCCTTCGGCCATAACGATCAACCGCTCAGCCATGAACGCTTCTTGCGCCGAATGGGTAATGTGGATCACCGTCGTCCCCTGTTCATGGATCGACTTGATCAGTTGGCACACTTCCGATCTACCTTGCGGGTCCAGCATCGACGTTGCCTCATCAAACAGGATGATATCCGGTTGCATCGCCACCACCCCTGCAATGGCCAAACGTTGCTTCTGCCCACCTGAGAGATGGTGTGGCTCCCGCTCTTCCATCCCAGCCAGACCTACCCATTGCAACGCCTGTGCCACCCTTGCTTTCATCTCATCGCGCGGCAACCCCATATTCTCTAAACCAAAAGCGACATCATCCTGAACAGTAGGCGCGACAATTTGATTATCTGGATTTTGAAATACCATTCCAACCCGACGTCGAATTTGCCACAACTCATGTTCATTTGATGTCGCTCGTCCACAAACGTGCACATCTCCTTCAGTAGGGAGATACAGCCCAGCGATTATGCGTGCCAATGTTGATTTTCCTGAACCATTGGGGCCAATGATACTAACATACTCACCTGCCCCGACGGTGAGCTGGATATCTTTCAGTGCCCATCTTTCCTTGGATAATGCATCAGGCTGATAGTGAAACCGGAGATTGGAAACGTGCAAGATCGGTTCCATGTTAGCTCCTTAAAAGAAAAAAGGGTAAACGTCAGGACCGGCCGGATCCTGCCCTCACCCTTTCTAATTCAAACTATCAACGCATGGCTTACTTCACCAATTCGATGAAAACCATTGGTGCACCGTCACCACGGCGAGGTCCGAGCTTCAGGATGCGGGTGTAGCCGCCGTTGCGCTCTTTGTAGCGTGGTGCGATTTCGTCAAACAGCTTTTTCACTGCATCGACGTTTTTGTTATGGGTTACTTCTTCCCCATCTTTTACGGTGTTGGAGCGAGTTGTGCGAACAAACGCTGCCGCTTGGCGACGTGCGTGCAGATCTCCGCGTTTACCGAGGGTGATCATTTTCTCCACGATGGAGCGCACTTCTTTCGCTTTGGATTCGGTGGTTTCAATGCGTTCGTTGATAATCAGATCCGTTACCAAATCACGGAGCAACGCTTTACGGGCTCCTGTGTTTCTGCCGAGTTTGGAATATGCCATCTTCTTTCCCTCCCCCTACCAGTTGTTAGTCGTCTTTGCGAAGTGACAACCCGAGCTCTTGCAACTTCTCTTGAACTTCTTCCAGAGATTTGCGTCCCAAGTTGCGAACTTTCATCATATCTTCTTCTGATTTTTGCGTGAGCTCTTGAACGGTGTTGATGCCGGCACGTTTGAGACAATTGTAAGAACGCACGGAGAGGTCGAGTTCCTCGATGGTCATCTCCATGACCTTCTCTTTTTTGTCTTCTTCTTTTTCTACCATGATTTCAGCATCTTTTGCCTGTTCAGTCAGACCCACGAATAACATCAAGTGCTCATTTAAGATCTTAGCGCCAAGGCTCACCGCTTCATCCGGTTTCAAGCTGCCGTTCGCCCAGACTTCCAAGATCAATTTATCGTAGTTGGTAACTTGTCCAACACGCGTATTGGTCACTTGATAGTTAACCCGTTCAATCGGCGTGTAGATCGAGTCGACCGGAATCACACCGATTGGCAGATCTTCACGTTTATTCTTATCAGCGGATACATATCCGCGGCCACGATTCGCGGTCATCCGAATGCGCAGGTGGGCGTCTTCAGCCAATGTAGCGATGTGCAGATCAGGATTCAACACCTCTACATCACTATCCGCGCGAATATCCCCCGCTTTGACTTCTCCCGGGCCTTCGAGATCGATCTCCAGGATTTTCTCTTCATCCGAATGAATTTTGAGAGCAAGTTGTTTAATGTTGAGAATGATCTCCGTGGTATCTTCTACAACTCCAGGAATCGTGGAGAACTCATGCAATACCCCATCAATCTGGATGGTTGTAACGGCCGCTCCTGGCAAAGAGGAGAGCAGGACACGGCGCAGAGAATTGCCCAGGGTAGTGCCGTATCCGCGTTCCAAGGGTTCTACCACAAATTTTCCGTAACGATGATCATCACTGATTTCAACAGCTTCGATCTTCGGCTTTTCAATTTCAATCATACGGCTCACAAACCCTCCTTCAGAACGTCGCGTTCTGGGCGTTATCTCCCTAGCAGCTGAAATGTGTGGTGTATATAGGAAAGACAAGGAAATCCAGTCCTAACCAGTATACACGATAATTTACAAAAATAAACCACGGATCAGCTTAAAGAAGTAAGATTAAACACGACGACGTTTTGGCGGACGGCAACCGTTGTGAGGGATCGGTGTTACGTCTTTGATCAAGCTGACTTCAAGGCCTGCTGCTTGCAGAGAGCGGATCGCCGCTTCACGACCGGAGCCGGGGCCTTTAACCAGTACATCAACAGACTTCATCCCGTTTTCCATTGCGACTTTGGCTGCTGCTTCTGCTGCCATTTGTGCCGCAAACGGAGTGCTCTTGCGGGAACCTTTGAATCCCATGGTACCGGAGCTTGCCCAAGCAACGGTGTTACCGCGTGGGTCTGTGATGGTGATGATCGTATTGTTGAAAGTAGAGCGGATATGAGCTACGCCCGTCTCAATGTTCTTTCTCACACGACGTTTTACGCGCTGAGTAGTCGTTTTACGTTTAGCCACTGTTTTCCCTCCTTACTGCAATTATTTTTTCTTGTTCGCAACCGTACGGCGTGGACCTTTACGGGTACGAGCATTGGTTTTGGTACGTTGACCACGAACCGGCAAACCACGACGATGACGGATGCCGCGATATGCACCGATCTCGATCAGACGCTTGATGTTCAGTGCCACTTCACGACGAAGGTCACCTTCTACCACCAAGTTTTTATCAATAAAGCTGCGCAGCTTGGTCACTTCTTCTTCCGTCAAATCGCGAACACGAGTATCTGCGCTGATCCCAGTTGCTTCCAAGATTTTTTGTGCTTGAGAACGACCAATACCGTAAATGTAAGTCAGGGCGATCTCTACACGTTTCTCACGTGGCAAGTCAATACCTGCGATACGTGCCATACGCTACACCTCCCGTCTATTATCCTTGTTTTTGCTTGTGTTTTGGATTTTCACAGATTACCATTACAGCCCCTTTGCGACGAATCACTTTGCACTTTTCGCAAATGGGCTTCACAGATGGTCTTACTTTCATCTTGTTAACCTCCTGTCTGTGTCCCACTTTAGGTTCGGCACCCCAAGGTTATCGAGTCACTACGCGAAATTACTTATAGCGGTAAGTGATCCGCCCACGGGTTAAGTCATAAGGGGAAAGTTGCACGGTCACTTTGTCTCCTGGCAAAATGCGAATAAAGTGCATGCGGATTTTGCCAGAAACATGCGCCAACACTTCATGACCATTCTCCAACTTCACACGGAACATTGCGTTTGGCAGGGGCTCTTGGACGATCCCTTCAACCTCGATCACATCTTCCTTGGCCATCGATTCACTCTCCTTTTTGCTCACTCAGGAGCAGGTATTGGTTCAGGGCGTATCGCAACTTTGCATTGGTTACACGACCATGTTGTCTCAATGCTTCAGCCACATCCTCGCTTACATAGTTGATAAGCTGGATGTGTTTTACGTTTTTCTTTTTGGGATGGTCAAATTTACGCTGATCCCCATCAGCCAGAAAAACGAAATGTGGTTCCTCAAAACTGATTACTACAGCGAATTGACCTGCATCTCTCCCGCGCAACACACGCACGATCTGTCCTTGGCGGGGTCTGCAGTCAACAGCAGCCACATTCATCACCCTTCACCTGTTACGCTTTCGTCAAAATCTCATGGCCTTCATCCGTGATCGCAATCGTGTGCTCAAAATGGGCGCAGATTGAACCGTCAGTCGTCACAACCGTCCAATTGTCCGCAAGTGTCCGCACAAAGCGTTTGCCGAAGTTAACCATCGGCTCCACTGCCAAGGTCATCCCCGGCTTCAACCGAGGCCCTTTCCCAGCTAATCCATAATTAGGAACGCTCGGCGCCTCATGCAGGTTTTGGCCAATGCCATGACCCACATACTCACGCACAATCGAAAAGCCCGCTTCTTCAGCGACTCGTTGTACGGCATGAGAGATATCACCGATGCGTGCACCAGGCTTTGCCTGTTCCAAGCCTTTGTAAAGACTCGCTTCGGTAACTGAAAGCAATTTTTCCGCATCTGGAGAAATTTTCCCTACGGCGTAAGTCCAAGCCGAGTCCCCATGGTACCCCTCATAACACGCGCCGATGTCGATGGAGATAATATCCCCCTCTTTCAACGTGCGGTTACCTGGAATCCCGTGAACCAGCTCTTCATTAACCGAAGTGCAAATACTTCCGGGAAACCCATTATACCCTTTAAAAGAAGGAGTGGCACCATAACGGGTAATCACTTTCTCCGCGATCCGGTCCAACTCTTTCGTTGTCACTCCCGGTTGGATCGCCTTCTTCAACTCCTGATGAGTCAAATATACGATCTTGCCCGCTTCTCTCATGCAGTCTAACTCTTTTGCCGATTTTAAAATAATCATTTCACGGAACCTCGAATCAGTGACAAGATTTGTTCGGTCACGTTTTCGATCGGCTGCTCCCCATTCACGCGATGAAGTTTGCCAGTCGATTCGTAGTAATGAAGTAAGTGACGTGTTTGCTCAAGATTTACCTTAAGCCGTTCTTGAACGGTCTCAGCACTGTCGTCAGCGCGCTGATACAACTCGCCGCCACAGCGGTCGCAGACGCCTTCTGCTTTTGGTGGTGCGAACACCACATGGTACGAAGCACCACAATCGCGACAGATGCGTCTTCCTGTGAGCCGTTTCAGCAGTTCTTCTTCGCTTACTTCAATATATAATACGAAATCGATAGCGCGATGAAGCTCTTTTGTCAATTCATCAAGTGCTTCAGCCTGTGGAACCGTTCTGGGAAAACCATCCAACAAAAAACCGTTCGCACAATCATCTTTGCCCAACCGCTCACGAACGATACCAATCGTCACACGGTCGGGAACCAGTTGACCTTGCTCCATATAGGACTTTGCTTCCAAGCCCAATGGCGTTTCTTCTTTTACGGCTGCCCGAAACATATCTCCCGTGGAGATGTGAGGAATATCCAACACCTCAAGTATTCGGCTCGCTTGCGTGCCTTTTCCTGCTCCGGGCAAACCCATCAGTACGATATTCAAGCCTCATCCCTCCGGTTGGGTTGCCTACGGGCGGTCCGCATGTGCAGATGATGCCAACAATGGCCTGCTCATGCATAGTCCCCGGAAGAAGGCTCCGGGGGTGTTCGATCATCTTATTTATGCATAAAGCCTTTATAATGGCGTTTGATCAATTGGCTTTCAATTGTTTTCAACGTCTCAAGAGCGACGCCGACAACGATCAGAAGGGATGTTCCACCTATCTGAACCTGCTGCGGCAAGCCCGCCAAGATGATCAGGATGATCGGCAAAATGGACACGGCCGCCAAGAACAGGGCACCCGTCAAGGTCAAGCGGTTCATCACCTTGGTCAGGTAGGCGGTTGTGGCTTTGCCAGGGCGGACACCTGGAATAAATCCACCATTTTTCTTCATCTGATCAGACAATTGAATTGGGTTGAGCTGCACAAACGTATAGAAGTAAGTAAATCCGATGATCAGGATCACGTACAGTGCCATCCCGAGGCTAAACTTGGTGTAGTCAAAGTTGACAATAATCCAATCAGCAACAGGATTGCCTTGCCAGAACTGTGCGATCGTCTGCGGAAACATCAAGAGCGAAAGGGCGAAGATCACAGGAATTACACCAGCAGCATTGGTTTTCATCGGAATGTGGGTCGATTGACCACCATACATTTTACGTCCAACCACACGTTTAGTGTATTGTACCGGGATCTTTCTTACGCCTTGGTGAATGTAGATAACCGCCACAATCAGGATGATTGCAACAAGCAAAACGCCAACCATCTTCAGAATGCCCAGGAACAATTGGTCTTTGTCCTTAAAGAAATCTTCGGCCAAATAGCCCACTTGACCCGGCAGACCAGCGACGATCCCCGCAAAGATCAAAATGGAAATACCATTTCCAATCCCTTTGTCGGTGATTTGCTCACCCATCCACATCAAGAAACAGGTACCCGCTGTCAAGGACAAGGCAATTAAGGAATACGACCACACGCTTTCATCCACAATGAACCCGGCAGCGGCTCTGTTAAACCCGATCGATACCCCGATCGACTGGATAAGGGCCAGCACCACCGTAAAATAACGGGTAAACTGGGCAAGCTTGCGGCGCCCCACTTCCCCTTCTTTCGCCCAGCGCGAAAACGCCGGAATCACATCCATCGAGAGCAATTGGACAACGATCGATGCGGTAATGTAAGGCATAATGCCCATCGCAAAGATGGAGAAGTTTTGTAAGGCATTCCCCGAAAAAGCATTGATGAGATTGAAGACCCCTTGGGTCTCATTCATCATTTGCTGAAGGATATTGGCGTTAGTGTTCGGAACCGGAATGAAGCTTCCGATCCGAAAAACCACTAACATCATCAGGGTAAAAAAGATGCGACGACGAAGATCTTCCACCTTAAAGATGTTTCCCAGGTTCCGAATCATTAGATTACCTCCGTCGCTCCACCAACGGCGTTGATTTTTTCAATCGCAGAGGCAGAGAATTTATGAGCTTTCACGGTAAGTTTCTTGCTCAATTCGCCATTGCCCAGGATTTTTAAACCATCTTTCAAGTTTTTCACAACGCCTTCTTGAACCAAGAGTTCCGGAGTAACAACAGTTCCCTCTTCAAACCGGTTCAAGGTGTCAAGGTTGACAATCGCATACTCCACACGATTTGGGTTGGTAAAGCCGCGTTTCGGCAAACGGCGGTAAATCGGGTTTTGACCACCTTCAAAGCCAGGACGCACACCACCACCGGAGCGGGCATTTTGACCTTTATGACCTTTACCAGCCGTCTTACCTTGGCCTGCAGAAATACCGCGACCAAGACGTTTTTTCTTGTGACGAGATCCTTGGGCAGGTTTCAGCTCGTGCAGTTTCATCCTTCGCACCTCCTCTTCAACAGATCATATCGCTTATTCAGCGATTTCTTTCACTTCCACCAGATGGTTCACTTTTTTAATCATGCCACGAATCGCCGGATTGTCAGCATGGACAACGGTTTGCTCACGTTTCGTCAGACCGAGTGTGCGCAGGGTGACGCGTTGCACTTCCGGACGGCCAATCATACTACGCTTCAGCGTAACTGCCAGCTTCTTAGCCACGGTCATCCCTCCTTAACCCAACAATTCCTCTACGCTTTTGCCGCGCAGTTTTGCTACGTCCTCAGGACGCTTCAAGCTTTCCAATCCCGCCAAAGTTGCGCGAACCATGTTGATCGGGTTGTTGGAACCGGTCGATTTGGTGAGGATGTCGCCCACACCTGCCGCGTTCAACACGTCACGAACAGGTCCGCCCGCAATAACCCCGGTACCTTTGGAAGCCGGTTTCATGATAACTTGGCCAGCGCCGAAACGACCAACCACATCATGCGGGATAGTGTTGCCTTTCAAAGGAACAGTAATCATGTTCTTTTTGGCATCTTCGATACCTTTGCGAATCGCTTCTGGTACCTCAGCCGCTTTGCCGATGCCCGCACCGACTTTGCCTTTGCCGTCGCCAACAACAACCAGCGCGCTGAAGCTGAAACGACGACCACCTTTAACAACCTTCGCTACGCGGTTAATGTTAACCAGCTTTTCGATATACTCGGATTGCGCAGCATCTCTTTTGCGTGGTTTCTCTTGCTTGCTCAAAAGTCTAGACCCCCTTCCCGTGCTCCTTCAGCCAAAGCTTTAACCCGACCATGATAGAGATAACCGCCACGATCGAACACAACTACTTTGTGTCCTTTATCAATCGCGCGTTTTGCAATCATCTCACCAACAATACGTGCCGCTTCAACCGTTCCACCATTCACACCTTTAGCTTGGAACTCCTTATCCAGGGTGGACGCAGAAGCGATCGTGTGACCCACGGTGTCATCAATCAATTGTGCATAAATGTTGTTGGAAGAGCGGAACACGTTCAGACGTGGACGCTCAGCCGTACCAAACAACCGTTTGCGTACACGCAGATGGCGTTTTTTCCGTTTCTTATTGCGATCTTCCTTGCGAATCACGGTCTAGCTCACTCCCTTCTAGTTAGGCGATTCGATTACTTACCAGTTTTACCTTCTTTACGGCGAATAACTTCATCGCTGTATTTAATCCCTTTGCCTTTGTATGGCTCAGGCTCACGAATCTTGCGGATGTTAGCGGCCATTTCGCCGACTTTTTGCTTGTCAATCCCTTTAACTACGATCTGGGTTTGAGATGGTACATCCAACTCAATCCCTTCGAGCGGTGTCACTTCCACTGGGTGGGAGTAACCTACGTTCAACACCAGATTGCTTCCTTTCTTGGAAGCCCGGTATCCGACACCTACCAACTCAAGTGTTTTGGAGAATCCATTGGATACACCTTCAACCATGTTTGCAATCAAGCTGCGGGTGGTTCCATGGAGTGCACGGTGTGTGCGATGATCGCTTGGACGTTCCACGATCAATTCGTTGTTCTCCAACTTGATGGCGATATCGGAATGGAAGTCGCGGGTCAGTGTACCTTTCGGACCTTTCACCGTTACCTTGCCGCCCTCGACTTTCACTTCAACGCCAGCTGGAATAACAACTGGTTTTTTTCCGATACGGGACATTCCGTTCACCTCCATCCGTTAGCCAAATTACCAGATATAAGCGAGTACTTCTCCGCCCACTTTGTTTTGGCGAGCTTCTTTGTCAGTCAAGATGCCTTTGTTCGTAGACAAAATGGCAATACCCAAACCACGCAATACACGTGGAATTTCATTAGATTTTACATAAACACGCAAACCGGGTTTGCTGATCCGTTTCAGCCCGGTAATTACTTTTTCGTTGTTCTGACCGTACTTCAGGAAGATGCGGATAATACCTTGCTTGTTATCTTCGATATATTCAGCATCGCGAATAAATCCTTCACGTTTCAGGATTTCAGCAATCTCCCGTTTTATACGAGACGCAGGGAACTCAACGCTCTCATGGCGAACCATGTTGGCGTTACGAATTCTAGTCAGCATATCTGCAATCGGGTCAGTCATCACCATGCGAAACCCTCCTTCCTATCATCATTACCAGCTTGCTTTTTTAACGCCGGGAATCTGCCCTTTGTAGGCCAACTCACGGAAGCAGATACGACACAGCTTAAACTTGCGCAATACGGAATGTGGACGACCACAACGTTCGCAACGGGTGTAAGCGCGCACTGCAAATTTCGGCTCACGCTTAGCCTTTACGATCATCGACTTCTTGGCCAAGTGATTCCCTCCTTTAATCGTATTTTTAATCCCGTTCGTGACTACTTGCGGAATGGCATACCCATTTGGGTAAGCAGTTCACGAGCTTCTTCATCGGTATTGGCCGTTGTCACGATCACAACGTCCATACCGCGAACTTTATCCACTTTATCGTATGCGATTTCCGGGAAGATCAGCTGTTCTTTCAGACCAAGGGTGTAGTTCCCACGGCCGTCAAACGCTTTTGGGGAAACCCCGCGGAAGTCGCGTACGCGTGGCAGAGCGATGTTCATCAATTTGTCCAAGAAGTGATACATCCGCTCACCACGAAGAGTTACTTTCACACCGATCGGCATGCCTTCACGAAGCTTGAAGCCAGCGATCGATTTTTTCGCACGGGTGATGATTGGCTTTTGACCAGCGATCAACGTCAGGTCTTCTACCGCTCCATCCAACACTTTCGCGTTGGCTACAGCTTCACCCACACCCATGTTGATGACCACTTTCTCAACTTTTGGCACTTGCATAGTAGATTTGTAGTTGAACTTTTTCATGAGGTTGGGAGCAACCTCGTTCAGGTACATCTCTTTCAGACGTGCTGCCACTTTGTGTACCTCCCTTCCTTAAACATTACTTGTCAAGAATTTCGCCAGACTTTTTGGCTACGCGAACTTTTTTCTTCTCACCGTTCTTGCCTTCAACGAATTTGTAACCAATACGAGTCGGTTCTTTCGTTTTTGGATCCTCGATCATCAAATTGGAAACATGGATTGGCGCTTCCTTTTCGATGATGCCACCTTGAGGATTGGCTTGAGTCGGGCGGGAATGCTTCTTCACCATGTTCACACCTTCGACTACCACGCGGTTCTCTTTCGGGAGAACTTTGATCACGCGACCGCGGGTGTAAACCTTTTTGCCGTTTTCAAAGTACGGCGCTTCCTTGCCGCGCATTACGATAACCATATCGCCTTTTTTGATGTGCATGTCTTAAGCACCTCCTTGCATACTGAAGTGGTACCAGCCAAAAAGAACTTTATATTACAGTACTTCCGGTGCCAAAGATACGATTTTCATGAAATCGCGATCACGCAGCTCACGGGCAACAGGTCCAAAGATACGAGTTCCACGTGGGCTTTTATCTTCTTTGATAACAACCGCCGCGTTTTCATCAAAACGGATGTAGGAACCATCTGGACGGCGAGACGGACGAACCGTACGTACCACCACGCACTTCACTACATCACCCTTCTTGACAACGCCACCGGGTGTAGCTTGTTTTACAGAAGCCACGATGATGTCACCGATACCAGCAGTGGACTTTTTGGAGCCACCCAATACACGGATGCACATAACTTCTTTCGCACCAGAGTTGTCAGCGACACGAAGACGTGTTTGAGGTTGGATCATGGTTTTCCCTCCTTCCCGCGTCATTCACGCGTGTCTCAAGTTAGATGATCACTGCTTCTTCAACGACTTCTACCAAACGAAAACGCTTATCTTTGGAAAGCGGACGAGTTTCCATGATTTTTACTACATCGCCGATTTTCGCTTGGTTGTGCTCGTCATGAGCTTTGAATTTTTTCGTGTATTTCACACGCTTACCGTACAGTGGATGTTTCTTATAGGTCTCAACAGCGACAACAATCGTTTTATCCATTTTATCGCTGACCACTTTGCCGACACGTACTTTACGGCGAGTTGTACGCTCGTTCATCCCTGTTTCCTCCTTTCGATTCCCAGTTCGCGCTCCCGCAGAACGGTTTTAGCACGGGCAATCGCCTTGCGAACTTGGCCAATCCGAGCAGGGTTTTCCAATTGCCCAGTGGCCGACTGGAAGCGGAGGTTGAACAGTTCTTCCTTGTACTGTGCGAGCTTTTGCTCAATCTCGGCGGTGGTCAACTCTACTAATTCTTTTGCTTTCATTCGTTACCACCCGCTTCTTCACGTTTTACGAACTTCGTTTTCACCGGCAACTTCATTGCCGCCAGACGCATTGCTTCACGAGCTGTTTCTTCCGGTACTCCGGCCAACTCAAACATGATACGACCTGGTTTTACGACCGCTACCCATTTTTCAGGAGAACCTTTACCGCTACCCATCCGAACCTCAAGCGGCTTTTGGGTGATCGGTTGATCCGGGAAGATCTTGATCCATACTTTACCACCCCGTTTGATGTAACGGGTCATGGCGATACGGGCAGCTTCGATTTGACGGTTCGTAATCCAAGCTGGCTCAAGTGCTTGCAATCCGTACTCGCCGAATGCGACTTCCGTACCGCCTTTTGCCTTCCCTTTCAGGCTCGGACGATGCGGACGGCGGTATTTCACACGTTTAGGCATCAACATAGATTACTCGCCTCCTTCCGCTGCTCCTTTATTTTTGGTTGGCAAAACCTCACCACGGTATACCCATACTTTCACACCAATCCGACCATAAGTGGTGTGCGCTTCCGCAAAACCATAGTCGATGTCAGCGCGCAGGGTGTGAAGTGGTACCGTTCCTTCGCTATAACCTTCGCTACGGGCGATGTCCGCTCCACCCAAACGTCCGCTTACCATCGTGCGGATCCCTTTTGCTCCAGCACGCAAGGAACGTTGAATCGCTTGTTTCATCGCACGGCGGAAAGAAACGCGACGCTCCAATTGTTGCGCGATGCTTTCTGCAACCAGATATGCATCAAGCTCTGGATTTTTGATTTCGTTAATGTTGATGTGAACTTTCTTGTTGGTCAGTTTCGCAAGCTGTTGGCGCAATGCTTCAACTTCCGAACCACCTTTACCGATAACCATCCCTGGCTTCGCGGTGTGGATGCTGATGTTTACGCGGTTGGCTGCGCGCTCAATCTCAACAGTGGAAACCGCTGCGTCTTTCAGCTTGTTTTTCACGAATTCACGGATCTTAATGTCTTCGTGTAATAAATCAGCATAGTCTTTGTCAGCGTACCATTTGGATTCCCAGTCGCGAATCACCCCGACACGCAGACCAACTGGATTTACCTTTTGACCCACAGCTTCATCCCTCCTTGTTCAATAGTTGATTACTTTTCGCTCACAACCACGGTGATGTGGCTGGTGCGTTTGTTAATGCGGCTCGCACGTCCCATAGCACGAGGCATGTAACGCTTCAGTGTTGGACCTTCGTCAACAAACGCTTTCGCTACAACCAGACGGCTGGTGTCCATGTTAAAGTTGTGCTCAGCATTTGCCACAGCAGAAGCGAGTACTTTCTCGATAATCGGAGATGCTGCGCGAGGAGTGAATTTTAAAATCGCGATGGCTTCTTCCACGGACTTACCGCGGATCAAGTCCATTACCAGGCGCGCTTTGCGTGGAGCGATGCGCACATAACGTGCAACAGCTTTAGCTTCCATGTTGTAACCCCCCTCTCTTCAACAAGACCTCTACCGTCTTTTCGTTTTCTTGTCATCAGCGGCGTGACCTTTGTAGGTGCGGGTTGGAACGAACTCACCCAACTTGTGACCTACCATGTCTTCAGTCACGAATACAGGAACATGTTTGCGACCATCATGTACTGCGAAAGTGTGACCGATGAAGTCAGGGAAAATGGTGGAACGGCGAGACCAGGTTTTGATCACTCGCTTTTCACCTTTTTCATTCAGTTCTTCAACCTTTTTAATCAGGTGCGCATCTACAAATGGTCCTTTTTTCAAGCTGCGGCCCATGTAATTAACCTCCCTTCGAGTGAGGCTTTCTCCCAGCCTAGATTACTTCTTGCGACGACGGATAATATATTTGTCAGATGCTTTGTTTTTCTTGCGGGTTTTGTAACCAAGCGTTGGTTTGCCCCATGGGGTCATCGGAGACTTGCGTCCGATTGGCGCGCGACCTTCACCACCACCGTGTGGATGGTCTACCGGGTTCATAACAGAACCGCGAACGGTCGGGCGCTTGCCTAACCAACGAGAACGTCCTGCTTTACCAATGGTGATAAGCTCATGATCCAGGTTACCTACTTGACCTATGGTCGCGCGGCACTCCAGGTTAATCATGCGGGTTTCACCAGAGGTCAGGCGGATGATTGCGTATTTGCCCTCTTTACCCAGAAGTTGTGCAGAAGCACCTGCTGCACGCACCAATTGTCCACCGCGGCCTGGTTTCATCTCAATGTTGTGGATAACGGTACCTACAGGAATGTTTTTCAGTGGCAGTGCGTTACCCACACGGATGTCAGCTTCCGGACCGGACATGATGGTGGTGCCGACTTTCAAGCCATGCGGAGCGAGAATGTAACGTTTTTCACCATCCGCATAATGAATCAGCGCGATGTTGGCAGAACGGTTTGGATCGTACTCGATTGTAGCGACCTTACCTGGGATGCCGTCTTTGTTGCGCTTGAAGTCAATAATACGGTATTTGCGTTTATGACCACCGCCTTGATGACGAACAGTCAACCGACCTTGGTTGTTGCGACCGGCTTTGCGCACCAGCGTAACAAGCAAGGATTTCTCCGGTTTGTCGGTGGTGATTTCTTCGAAAGAAGAAACGGTCATATGACGACGAGATGGAGTCGTTGGTCTAAAATGTTTTACAGCCATGCCTTTTTCCCTCCTTTTTGTTTAGGATAATTACACTTCAAAGATTTCGATCGGTTTGCTGTCGGCAGCCAATGTCACGATCGCTTTCTTTCTTTCGGCAGTACGTCCGGTGTAACGACCGTAGCGTTTCATTTTGCCTGGAACACGCATGGTGTTCACTTGGTCAACTTTCACACCGAAAATTTGCTCAATCGCTTTTTTCACTTCCACTTTGTTGGAACGAGGATCTACTTCAAATACGTATTTTCCTTGCTCCATCATGCCGGTGGAAGCTTCGGTGATGACCGGGCGACGGATAATATCGCGTGGGTCTTTCACTGGCCAAGCACCTCCTCAACGCGATTCACAGCTCCACGAGTGAGAATCAATTTGTCGTGATAGAGGACGTCCAGTACATTGACGCCATCAGCAGTGATGAGTTTCACTCCTGGGATGTTGCGTGCTGCGAGCACTGCGTTGTCTTCCAGGTTGTCAGTAACAACCAACGCTTTTCTTTCTACTCCCAGGTTTTTGAGCACTTGAACCATGTCACGGGTTTTTGGTTGCTCCAGTTTCAGTTCATCCAGTACAACCAATTGGCTGTCGATCACTTTGGAAGCGAGAGCCGATTTGATCGCCAAGCGACGAACCTTTTTAGGCAATTTGTATACATAGGTGCGTGGAGTTGGACCAAATACCACACCACCGCCTACCCATTGCGGAGAACGAATGCTACCTTGACGCGCGCGTCCGGTACCTTTTTGTCTCCATGGTTTTCTACCACCGCCGCGAACAGCTGCACGGTTTTTCACAGCATGGGTGCCACGACGAAGCGATGCTTGTTGCATCACAACGGCATCATGCAATACGGCTTCATTTGGGGTGATGCCGAAAATGGCGTCTGCCAGTTCGATCTCTCCCACTTGTTTACCGCTCATGTCTAAGACTGTTACCTTTGGCATGGATGCTCCTCCTTTCTTTGATCGATCAATTAGCTGCCTTTGACAGCAGATTTGATTACAAGATAGCTATTTTTTGGCCCTGGTACTGCACCTTTGATCAGGAGCAAGTTTTTCTCTGCGTCAACGCGTACGATTTGCAGGTTTTGCGTCGTTACGCGCTCTCCGCCCATGCGTCCTGGCAGGGTTTGGCCTTTAAATACACGTGCCGGGGCAATCGCACCCAAGGAACCAGGACCACGATGATAACGGGAACCGTGGCTCATTGGCCCGCGGGATTGGTTGTGGCGTTTGATCGCACCAGCAAAGCCTTTCCCTTTGGAAGTACCGGTTACATCCACCAGCTCTCCCTCAGAGAAGATGTCGGCTTTAACTACTGCGCCCAATTCATAGTCAGCCAAGTTTACACCGCGGAATTCTTTGATGAATTTTTGCGCCGCCGCGTTTGCTTTTTTGGCATGACCCAATTCCGGTTTGTTCGCACGATGCTCTTTCTTCTCTTCAAAACCGAGCTGAATTGCTTCGTAACCATCATTGGCGATATCTTTCTTTTGCAACACTACGCATGGACCCGCTTCAACAACGGTAACGGGAATAACCACGCCATCTTCGTTGAAGATTTGCGTCATCCCGATCTTTTTACCGAGAATCCCTTTCACTTTGTACACCTCCTACCACTCTAAAGTCAGGATTACAATTTGATTTCAATATCAACACCGGACGGCAAATCCAGTCGCATCAGCGCGTCAACGGTTTGTTGCGTTGGATTCACGATGTCGATGAGGCGTTTATGAGTGCGCATTTCGAATTGCTCACGAGAGTCTTTATATTTGTGAACCGCACGCAAAATCGTGTAAACCGTTTTTTCGGTCGGCAACGGAATCGGACCAGATACGCTGGCTCCGGTGCGCTTAGCGGTATCAACGATTTTCACCGCGGATTGATCCAGCACACGGTGATCGTAAGCCTTTAAACGAATGCGAATCTTTTGTTTTGCCATTGGTAACCCTCCTTCTCGCCCATTTTATTAAATGAACTTCTCCGCGAAAATTTCCCGCCCGGCCATGGCAAAGGGGCCGGGTGTGTCGGCAACCTTTCGCATCATCGCGTTCATGACAACATTCAAGATTATAATGAAAAACAGAGGCTTATGCAAGCTTTTTTCTTTGATTTTGCCGAAACGACACATAAGGAAGTACTTGCCGCCACTTGAAATCCTCTCATGAACACGACGAACTTACAATATTTTACTAGATTGACGCCCCGCTTGCAAGTCATACCTTAAGTCTCCACTACATAGACATCCATAACCATGACAGCTGAAAAAAAAGTCATATATGACAACAGAGACCTACATCCCTGTGCTCCCCCATCCTACACGCGATGAGAGATACAAATGAAAAAGCTGCTAACCCCATAGGGTTAACAGCTTTTATCTGGTTTAGGCGAAATTACTCGATGATAGCGGTAACTGCGCCAGCACCTACGGTACGTCCACCTTCACGGATAGCGAAGCGGGTACCGTCTTCGATCGCGATCGGAGCGATCAGTTCTACTTCCATTTCGATGTTGTCGCCAGGCATGCACATTTCAACGCCTTCTGGCAGTTTGATGATGCCGGTTACGTCAGTCGTACGGAAGTAGAATTGCGGACGGTAGTTGGAGAAGAATGGGGTGTGACGTCCGCCCTCTTCTTTGGACAATACGTAAACTTGAGCTTTAAATTTGGTGTGTGGTTTTACGCTGCCTGGTTTGGACAGTACTTGACCACGTTGGATGTCTTTACGCTCAATACCACGCAGCAGGGCACCGATGTTGTCACCAGCTTGAGCGGATTCGAGCAGTTTGCGGAACATCTCAACACCAGTACATACGGTTTTGCGGGTTTCGCCAAGACCTACGATCTCAACTTCGTCACCCACTTTAACTACACCGCGTTCTACACGACCGGTAGCAACCGTACCACGACCAGTAATGGTGAATACGTCCTCTACCGGCATCAGGAAGCTTTTGTCGGTGTCGCGCTCTGGTTCTGGGATGTACTCGTCTACAGCGTTCATCAGTTCGATGATTTTTTGAGCCCATTCACCAGTTGGATCTTCCAGAGCTTTCAGAGCGGAACCAGCAACTACTGGGATGTCGTCGCCTGGGAATTCGTACTCGGACAGAAGTTCGCGTACTTCCATTTCTACCAGTTCCAGCAACTCTTCGTCGTCAACCATGTCGCATTTGTTCAAGAACACAACGATGTATGGAACGCCTACCTGACGGGAGAGCAAGATGTGTTCACGAGTTTGCGGCATTGGGCCGTCAGCAGCGGATACTACCAGGATCGCGCCGTCCATTTGCGCAGCACCGGTGATCATGTTTTTCACGTAGTCAGCGTGACCTGGGCAGTCAACGTGAGCATAGTGACGTTTGTCGGTTTCATACTCCACGTGTGCGGTGGAGATGGTGATACCGCGCTCTCTTTCTTCTGGAGCTTTGTCGATTTGGTCATAAGCGGTCGCTTCTGCGCCACCTTTTTGTGCCAATACCGTGGTAATAGCAGCGGTCAGAGTGGTTTTACCATGGTCAACGTGACCGATGGTACCAATGTTTACGTGAGGTTTTGTACGCTCAAACTTGGCTTTTGCCATGACTAGGTATCCTCCCTTTACTCATGAAACTAAGTATTATTGTAATAGATATTTGAAAATCCGGGAAGCGGAAAGTTCCCGCTTCACCAGTTTCTCAACCCTTAGAACAAATGGAATTACTCGCCGGAACGCTTCTTCACGATCTCGTCAGCGATGTTGCGCGGTACTTCTTCATAGTGGTCAAACACCATGGAGAACACACCGCGGCCTTGGGTGCGGGAACGCAAGTTACTTACATAACCAAACATTTCCGCCAAAGGCACCATCGCACGAATCACTTGAGCGCCACCGCGTGCTTCCATGCCCTCTACACGACCGCGACGGGAGTTGATGTCACCCATCACGTCACCCATGTAGTCTTCTGGTACCGTGACTTCCACTTTCATCATCGGCTCCAGGAGAACTGGGTTACACTTAGATTTGGCAGCTTTGAGGGCCATCGAACCAGCAATTTTGAACGCCATCTCGGAGGAGTCCACATCGTGGTAAGAACCGTCCACAATGGTCGCGCGAACGTCAACCAACGGGAATCCAGCCAAGACACCGTTTTGCATGGCTTCTTCGATACCTGCTTGAACCGCTGGGATGTATTCTTTCGGAACCACACCACCGACGATTTTGTTGACAAATTCGAAGCCAGCGCCTTCTTCCAATGGTTCGAACTCGATCCATACGTGACCGTATTGACCACGACCACCAGACTGACGAACAAATTTCCCTTCCACCTTCGCAGCAGAGCGGAAAGTTTCTTTGTAAGCAACCTGTGGTGCACCAACGTTGGCTTCCACTTTAAACTCGCGTTTCAAGCGGTCAACAATGATCTCCAGGTGCAACTCACCCATACCAGCGATGATCGTTTGGCCAGTCTCTTCATCGGTCCAAGTTTTGAAAGTCGGGTCCTCTTCAGCCAATTTGGTGAGAGCCAGACCCATTTTGTCTTGGTCCGCTTTCGATTTTGGCTCAATAGCGATCTTGATTACCGGCTCTGGGAACTCCATGGACTCAAGAATGATCGGATTCTTTTCGTCACTGAGGGTTTCACCCGTGGTGGTATCTTTCAAGCCTACTGCAGCGGCGATGTCACCGGCGTAAACTTTGGAGATCTCTTCACGGTGGTTCGCGTGCATTTGCAGGATCCGACCGATCCGCTCACGCTTCCCTTTGGTGGTGTTCATCACATAGGAGCCGGATTCAAGCGTACCCGAGTAAACGCGGAAGAAGGTCAACTTCCCTACGTACGGGTCCGTCATTACTTTGAACGCCAGAGCGGCAAACGGCTCTTCGTCGCTCGATTGACGCACAACTTCCGTACCGTCCGGCAAGGTGCCTTGGATCGCCGGTACATCCAGCGGAGAAGGCAGGTACGCGACTACTGCGTCGAGGAGTGGTTGCACCCCTTTGTTCTTGTAAGAAGAACCGCAGAGAACCGGAGTGATTTTCACTTCACAGGTACCTTTGCGAAGTGTGGAGACAATTTCCTCTTCGGTGAGTTCTTCACCTTCGAGGTATTTCATCATCAGCTCTTCATCCAGCTCAGCCACAGCTTCTACCAGATTGTTGCGGTATTCTTCCGCTTTGTCCGCGTATTCTGCTGGAATCTCGCGAGCTTCCGAAGTGGTACCCAAATCGTCGGTGTAAATGATCGCTTTCATGGTGATAAGGTCAATTACACCTTCGAAAGTTTCTTCAGAGCCGATTGGAATTTGGATCGGTACAGCATTTGCGCCAAGACGCTCACGCATTTGCTCTACCGCACCGTAGAAATCGGCACCGAGAATATCCATTTTGTTGACATACGCAATACGCGGTACGCCATAACGGTCAGCTTGACGCCAAACCGTTTCAGATTGTGGCTCTACGCCACCTTTTGCACAAAAAACACCTACTGCCCCGTCTAATACACGGAGGGAACGCTCTACCTCAACGGTAAAATCAACGTGGCCTGGAGTGTCGATGATGTTGACACGATGACCTTTCCACTGAGCGGTGGTCGCTGCGGATGTAATGGTGATTCCGCGCTCTTGCTCTTGCTCCATCCAGTCCATGGTGGCCGCACCTTCATGCGTCTCACCAATTTTGTGTACGCGACCGGTGTAGAACAGGATACGCTCAGTGGTAGTCGTTTTACCAGCGTCGATGTGAGCCATGATCCCAATGTTACGTGTATTTTGCAAGGAGAATTCGCGTGCCATCGGAAATTTCTCCCTTCATATTGGAAAGAATGTTGTTTACCAGCGATAGTGAGCAAATGCACGGTTGGCTTCTGCCATACGGTGCGTATCTTCTTTCTTCTTCACGGCTGCACCGGTATTGTTCGCTGCATCCATGATCTCGTTAGCCAAACGCTCTTCCATGGTTTTTTCACCGCGCAGACGAGCGTAGCTTACCAACCAACGGAGACCAAGGCTGGTGCGACGTTCTGGTTTCACCTCTACTGGTACTTGGTAGTTGGCACCACCCACACGGCGAGCTTTAACCTCCAGTACAGGCATTACGTTTTTCAGTGCTTGTTCAAACACTTCCATCGGATCGTTACCGGAACGTTCGCGAATGATATCGAATGCATTGTACAAAATGCGTTGTGCAGTGCCTTTCTTACCGTCATACATCAAGCGGTTGATGAGACGGGTCACCAGCTTGCTGTTGTAAATCGGATCTGGCAGTGCATCCCGACGAGCTACTGGGCCTTTACGTGGCATGCTTCTCCCTCCTTTTCCTCGTTGTTCTATGCTGAATCAGTTGCATTATTTCTTAGGACGTTTCGCTCCGTATTTGGAACGTGCTTGGTTACGGTTAGCTACCCCTGCGGTGTCAAGCGCACCACGAACGATGTGGTAACGAACCCCTGGCAAGTCTTTTACACGACCACCACGGATCAACACAACACTGTGCTCTTGCAGGTTGTGGCCGATACCCGGGATGTATGCGGTAACCTCCGTGCCGTTGGTCAAACGAACACGCGCATATTTACGCAAAGCGGAGTTAGGTTTTTTAGGAGTCATGGTGCCCACACGAGTGCAAACACCGCGTTTTTGCGGAGCGCTTTGTGGCACAACCTCTTTCTTCATGGTGTTGTAGGTGTACTGCAACGCCGGAGATTTGGACTTCTTGATTTTAGCTTTGCGACCTTTGCGCACGAGCTGGTTCATTGTTGGCATGACTGGCACCCCCTTCTGAGTTTGGTTATATCTCTTCAAGACCACAGAACCAGGTGTTTCATCTGTGGCCGAAAAAAATCGGAACGACGAGACTTTTTATGAAAGTTGATCACGCCCACCATCGTGGGACGCGATCAACGATAATTTTCTGTCGCTCACAATCATTTTAAAACCGCTGCCGTCGCAGCGCCCACTTCAATGCCGCAAGCTTTGCCAAGTTGCTTCATTGATTCAACGTGGATGACATGAATGCCGCGATCCTTGCAAAGCTTCAGGATCGGGTAAATGATTTGCGGATCCGCATCATCTGCAACAAGTACTTCGAGCGCTCGGCCTTGCTCAATGGCCTTCTTCGTTTGCTTGGTGCCGATCGTTAACGATTCTGCTTGTATCACTTTTTCATAAGACATTGAATCGCCCTCCAAAGTGAATAATTCCCAAGCACACGAAGATATATTAACATCTCGCCTGGGCAAAGTCAACAATTAACTCTACTTAACAAGCATCGTCTCTTTGCCGGCTTGGTCCGATTCAGTTTTTTCACCAACAATCTCATACGTTTGGTTGCGATAGCGGGAAATACCGGTTCCAGCGGGAATCAGCTTCCCGATGATGACGTTCTCCTTCAGACCCAAGAGCCCATCCAATTTGCCCTTGATCGCCGCATCGGTCAAGACCCGTGTGGTTTCTTGGAACGATGCCGCTGACAGGTAAGACTCTGTTTCCAACGAAGCCTTGGTGATCCCCAACAGGACAGGGCGGGCAACAGCCGCATCTCCGCCGTTCAACAGCACTTTGCGGTTAGCCGCTTCATATTCGTGAATGTCGACGACTGCGCCCGGCAACAAATCGGTCGTACCCGCATCGGTAATCCGTACCTTGCGCATCATCTGCCGAATCATCACTTCTACGTGCTTGTCGTTAATTTCCACCCCTTGCAGGCGGTAAACCTTCTGCACTTCTTGGAGGATGTAGCGTTGCACGCCAGCCACTCCTTTAATGCGCAGAAGCTCTTTCGGGTCAACAGAACCCTCTGTCAACTCGTCACCAGCGTTGACATAATCTCCGACTGAAACACGCAGGCGGGAACCATATGGGACGGGATGAATTTTGGACTCCACGTCTCCTTTGATCTCGATTTCACGACGGTCTTTGGTTTCACGAATGTCGACAACTTCCCCGGCAATCTCGCTGATCACCGCTTGCCCCTTCGGATTGCGCGCTTCAAACAGCTCCTGAATCCGCGGCAAACCTTGGGTGATGTCGTCACCCGCAACCCCACCGGTGTGGAAGGTACGCATCGTCAGCTGGGTACCAGGCTCACCAATCGACTGTGCGGCGATAATGCCGACAGCTTCGCCGATTTCCACCGGTGTGCCCAAGGCCAAGTTGCGGCCGTAGCATTTTTTGCAAACACCGTGTTTGGTGCGACAGGTAAGAACCGAGCGAATCGTAACTTCTTTCAGACCTGCTTCGACGATTTTGTTAGCGATCTCTTCGTCGATCATCTCATTGATGCCGACAATAACTTCACCTGTTTCCGGATGGCGAACCGTTTGGAAAGCAAACCGTCCTACAAGACGATCATATAAGTTTTCAATCACTTCGTTTCCATCAGCGATCGCACTTACAGTCATTCCCCGGTCGGTGCCGCAATCTTCTTCACGTACGATCACATCTTGCGCCACGTCTACCAGACGGCGGGTCAAGTAACCCGAGTCAGCCGTTCTCAGCGCGGTATCCGCCAAACCTTTTCGCGCACCGTGGGTGGAGATGAAGTACTCCAATACGGTCAACCCTTCACGGAAGTTGGTACGGATCGGTTGCTCGATAAT
Organism: Laceyella sacchari; assembly: GCF_024927925.1. NCBI lineage: Bacteria > Bacillati > Bacillota > Bacilli > Caryophanales > Thermoactinomycetaceae > Laceyella > Laceyella sacchari. The sequence goes on along the minus strand of NZ_CP103866.1, from coordinate 242,726 downwards.
CCGTCCGGATGGGTTGGCCATCAGACCCCGCATCCCTGCCAACTGGGTGATCTGGGACACGTTACCCCGCGCACCAGAATGCGCCATCATGTAAATCGGGTTATATTTACCCATGTTTTCCATGAGCACTTTCGTGATCTGATCCTTCGAGCGGCTCCAGATGGAGATGACGCGCTCGTACCGTTCGTCTTCGGTAATCAAACCACGGCGGTATTGCTTCATCACTTTGGCGACATCCTCTTCCGCTTGCGCCAAGATCGCTTTCTTTTCCTCCGGCACATTTACGTCAGAGACTGACATCGTGATCCCCGCTTTGGTAGAGAACTTATAGCCAAGTTCTTTCACCCGGTCGAGGATTTCCGACGTAGTGGTCGTACCGAAACGGCGGAAGCACTCTGCGATCACCGCACCCAAATCCTTTTTGGTCAGGGCGCCCGGATCATCCATCTTACTGATAAATTCGCGGACATTCACGCCTTTTTCAAAGATGAAGTATTTATCCGGAGTGCTTACAAAGTTCTTTTTGCCCGGTTCGCAGATGTATGGGAACTCTTCGGGGAAGATCTCGTTGAAGATCAGCTTACCCGGAGTCGTCACCAACAAGCTATTTTTCTGCGCTTCAGTGAAAGAGGTTTTCTTCACATTGCGCGCTGGAATGGCAATGCGGGAATGCAGGCTGACGTAACCATGCTGGTAAGCGTTGATGGCTTCGGAGATCGAATAAAAGATCGAGCCTTCCCCTTTTTCGCCAGCCTTCTCGATGGTCAAGTAGTAGCAACCCAATACCATATCCTGAGACGGGGTTACAACCGGCTTACCGTCTTTCGGGTTCAAGATGTTTTGTGCCGCCAGCATCAACAGGCGAGCTTCCGCTTGCGCCTCTGCAGATAGTGGTACGTGCACAGCCATTTGGTCTCCGTCGAAGTCAGCGTTATACGCCGTACATACGAGCGGATGGAGACGAATGGCGCGCCCTTCTACGAGAATCGGCTCAAATGCTTGAATTCCCAAACGGTGAAGCGTGGGCGCCCGGTTGAGGAGCACAGGATGCTCCTTGATCACTTCTTCCAACACATCCCACACTTCGGGGTGAACGCGCTCCACTTTGCGTTTGGCGCTCTTAATGTTGTGCGCGAGCCCTTTCGCCACCAACTCTTTCATCACAAACGGCTTAAACAGTTCCAGCGCCATTTCTTTTGGCAAACCGCATTGGTACATTTTCAGATACGGGCCGACAACGATAACGGAACGGCCAGAGTAGTCAACACGTTTCCCAAGCAGGTTTTGCCGGAAACGGCCCTGCTTCCCTTTCAGCATGTGGGAGAGAGACTTGAGTGGGCGATTCCCCGGCCCGGTAACCGGACGACCGCGACGACCGTTATCGATCAGCGCGTCAACCGCTTCTTGCAACATCCGTTTTTCGTTTTGCACGATGATATCCGGTGCACCCAAGTCGAGCAGGCGTTTTAACCGGTTGTTACGGTTGATCACACGGCGGTAAAGATCGTTCAAGTCGGATGTGGCAAAACGGCCACCATCCAATTGCACCATCGGCCGCAACTCCGGCGGAATAACCGGCAACACATCAAGAATCATCCAATCCGGAGAATTGCCGGAAGCACGGAAGGCTTCCAACACTTCCAAGCGCTTGATTGCGCGGTTGCGCCGTTGCCCTTGCGCCGTCTGCAACTCTTCTTTCAGGCTTTCTACCTCTTTGTCGAGGTCGATCTCTTGCAACAGACGCTTAATCGCTTCCGCACCCATCATCGCCGTAAAGGCGGTACCGTATTTTTCACGATAAGCGCGGAATTCTTTTTCAGACAGGAGCTGTTTCTTCTCCAACGGGGTCGGACCCGGGTCCACAACCACATAGGAGGCGAAATAAATAACTTCCTCCAATGAGCGGGGAGACATGTCCAATACAAGACCCATTCGGCTCGGAATCCCTTTGAAATACCAGATATGGGATACCGGTGCAGCCAACTCAATATGGCCCATCCGTTCACGACGCACTTTGGCACGGGTCACTTCCACGCCGCATCGGTCACAGACTACCCCTTTGTAACGAACGCGTTTGTATTTACCGCAGTGACACTCCCAATCTTTGGTCGGTCCAAAGATCTTCTCACAGAACAAACCTTCTTTTTCCGGTTTGAGCGTGCGATAATTGATTGTTTCCGGCTTTTTAACCTCACCGCGAGACCAAGAGCGGATTTTTTCAGGAGAGGCGAGGCCGATTTTCATATACTCAAAGTTGTTTACATCCAACATTGGGCGATTCCTCCCTCAGGATTCATCCCGTTGCATGCACAGGGGCGCGCATCACGCCCCCTGCATGCGACGATCAAGAGTTTGAGTGAGCAGTATCCTCCTCAAGCAGATCAAAACCGAGCTTATCACTTGCCGATTCCTCATCCTCATCCAATTCACGCATCTCAATTTCTTGCTCGTCTTCGGAAAGGATCTTCACATCCATACCCAAGCTTTGCAACTCTTTGATCAATACCTTGAATGATTCAGGCACTCCCGGCTCCGGCACGTTTTCACCTTTGACAATGGACTCGTAGGTTTTTACGCGGCCGACAACGTCGTCTGATTTGACCGTGAGAATCTCTTGCAGTGTGTGCGCGGCACCATATGCTTCCAGCGCCCACACCTCCATCTCACCAAACCGTTGTCCACCAAATTGCGCTTTACCACCGAGCGGTTGCTGGGTAACCAAGGAGTAAGGACCTGTGGAACGCGCGTGAATTTTGTCATCAACCATGTGCGCCAGTTTGATCATGTACATGACCCCAACGGTGACGCGATTTTCAAACGGCTCTCCCGTGCGTCCATCATAAAGAATCGTTTTGCCGTCTTCATCCAAGCCAGCTTCTTTCAACGTTTCAAACACATCGTTTTCAGTTGCCCCGTCAAAGACTGGCGTAGCCATATGCAGGTTTAGTGCTTTGGCCGCCATGCCCAAGTGAACCTCAAGCACCTGACCGATATTCATCCGCGACGGAACACCCAGCGGGTTCAAGACAACTTGAACTGGCGTACCATCCGGCAAAAATGGCATGTCCTCTTCAGGCATGATCCGGGCAATAACCCCTTTGTTACCGTGGCGTCCAGCCATTTTGTCCCCTTCGGAGATTTTCCGTTTCTGTGCGATGTAGACGCGCACCAATTGATTCACACCTGGCGGCAACTCATCGCCGTTTTCACGGGTGAAGACTTTTACGTCTACGACGATTCCGTCTTGACCATGTGGCACACGGAGTGACGTATCGCGAACTTCCCGTGCTTTCTCACCGAAGATCGCGTGCAGCAGCCGTTCTTCCGCAGTCAGTTCGGTCACCCCTTTTGGCGTCACCTTCCCAACCAGGATATCTCCCGGCTTGATCTCTGCACCAACGCGAATAATTCCGCGCTCATCGAGGTTTTTGAGGGCATCTTCACCCACGTTTGGAATGTCGCGGGTAATTTCTTCCGGCCCCAGCTTGGTGTCTCTCGCTTCACTTTCCAACTTCTCAATGTGAATCGAGGTATAGACGTCTTCCTTCACCAATTTCTCGCTCAGCAAAATGGCATCCTCGTAGTTGTAACCTTCCCAAGTCATGAAGGCTACCACAACGTTGCGTCCCAATGCCATTTCCCCTTGCTCGGTGGATGGACCATCCGCCAGGACATCGCCCACTTTTACTTTTTCCCCCGTGCGGACAACCGGCCGTTGGTTGATGCAAGTGCCTTGGTTGGAACGAGAGAACTTGGTGAGCTTGTATTTATCAATGTCCCCTTCAATCAGGCGACCGTCAATTTCTTGCTCTTGCCGTACCCAAATTTCGTCCGCGGATACACGGACAACCGTACCCGGCCGTTTCGCACGAACCATCACGCCAGAGTCACGCGCAGCCACGTGTTCCATACCCGTTCCAATGAACGGCGCTTCCGGTCTCAACAACGGCACCGCTTGCCGCTGCATGTTTGAACCCATCAGCGCGCGGTTGGAGTCGTCGTTCTCCAAGAAGGGGATGCATGCCGTAGCCACGGACACAACCTGTTTAGGCGAAACGTCCATATAATCCACTCGGTCGCGAGGGACGTTGATAATCTCCGAACGGTGGCGGACCGTCACCATATCATCGGCGAAAGTGTTGTCTTCATTAAGTGGTGCGTTAGCCTGCGCCACATAGTAGTTGTCCTCTTCATCCGCCGTGAGGAAATCAATCCGATCCGTCACCTGACCCGTATCGGGATCAACGTGACGATAGGGGGTTTCGATAAAGCCATACTCATTGACACGCGCAAACGTCGACAAGGAGTTGATCAAACCGATGTTCGGACCCTCAGGAGTTTCGATCGGACACATCCGACCATAGTGTGAGTGGTGAACGTCACGCACTTCAAACCCAGCGCGCTCCCGGGTCAAACCACCAGGACCAAGCGCCGACAGACGGCGTTTGTGAGTCAGCTCAGCCAACGGGTTGGTTTGGTCCATGAACTGAGACAACTGGCTGCTACCGAAGAACTCTTTAATTGCCGCGATGACCGGACGAATATTGATCAACGCTTGCGGTGTAATCGCGTTGGCGTCTTGAATCGACATCCGTTCGCGCACTACCCGCTCCATCCGTGACAAACCGATACGGAACTGGTTTTGCAACAGTTCCCCTACAGAACGCAGACGCCGGTTGCCCAAATGGTCGATATCATCCGTGCTTCCCACTCCGTACAACAAATTGACGAAATAGCTGATCGAAGCGATGATGTCGGATGGGGTAATATGTTTGATCTCATCAGACACTTCTGCGTTGGAGATCACTTTGGTCACTTTGCTCTCATCATTGGGCGCAAAGATGTGCACAGCTTGCAACGAGATCGGTCCATCATCGGGAACGCCTCCACGCACTTTGTACTCCTTGCGGCCAAATGCCTTCTCGCCTGTCAGATACGGAAGGAGTTTGTCCAGGACGCGGCGTTCCAGCACCGTCCCAGCTTCAGCCAAGATCTCACCTGTTTCCGGATTTACGACAGGCTCAGCCAGCTTCTGGTTGAGCAAACGATTTTTGATGTGCAGTTTTTTATTAATTTTATAACGTCCCACAGCTGCCAAATCATAGCGCTTCGGATCGAAGAACCGTGCGTATAAGAGGCTGCGAGCGTTTTCCGCTGTTGGCGGCTCGCCTGGACGCAAACGTTCGTAGATTTCAATCAGTGCTTTTTCAGTATTTCCTGTGTTGTCTTTGTCCAGGGTGTTACGAATGTATTCGTCATCCCCCAGCAAATCGATGATTTCCGCATCGCTACTAAAACCAAGCGCACGTAACAGAACCGTCACAGGAATCTTGCGCGTACGGTCGATGCGAACATATATAATATCTTTGGCGTCGGTTTCAAACTCCAGCCACGCACCGCGGTTAGGGATCACCGTCGCCGTGTAAGTTGTTTTCCCGTTCTTGTCCGCTTTCGTGTTATAATACACACTAGGTGAACGCACCAACTGGCTGACGATTACGCGTTCCGCGCCATTGATGATAAAGGTACCCGTTTCGGTCATGAGCGGGAAGTCGCCCATAAAGACTTCTTGCTCTTTTACTTCGCCCGTCTCTTTGTTGATGAGGCGCACTTTGACACGAAGCGGTGCAGCAAAGGTCACCTGATGATTTTTCGCCTCTTCAACGGTGTATTTTGGTTCACCCAGGCTATAGTCGATAAACTCCAGCACAAGGTTACCGGTAAAATCCTCGATTGGCGAAATATCGCGGAACATTTCTCGTAAACCAACATCAAGGAACCAGTCATAAGACTTTTGCTGAATCTCAATCAGATTCGGCAGCTCGAGAACCTCATTAATGCGAGCATAGCTACGACGTTGCCGACGACCACATGGGATCATTTTACCAGCCAAACAAACTCCCCCCTCGCATCCAGTCGAAAGCCGCTCAATATTAGCGACTAATCACGGTAAAAAAAGAAAATGAGTGAATACGCAACCTCATTTTACCTAGAAGCAGTCTATTTACCTATTTTATCCAGCCCGATATGTGATTAAACAGGCTGGTTGACCACACATACCAAAAAAAACCAGCCTCAAAAGTTGAGACTTTCTGCAATTTAAAACACTATCACAAGCGGATACTGAAGTCAATGCCCTTGTGCGCAAATAATCCAATACCCTTTCTTTTGCTCAACCACATCCACATCTTGAAAATATGATGTCAACTCTTTTTTTGCAGAAGCAGCACCTTGTTGTTTGCGAATCACAATCCATAGTGATCCATCTGGAACCAACGCGTCTGCCGCTTCGCGAAACAAACGATATATCGTCTCTTTTCCAGTGCGGATCGGCGGATTGAACAAAATGCAGTCAAACTGTTGGCCATGAATTGCTGAAAAACCATCGCTTTTCAAGACTTGCACCATGCCATCTACACGATTTCTTCGCGCGTTTTGTTCAGCGAGCTTGACCGCCCGTTCATTCACATCAACCATGACCACTGTAGTCTGGGGTACCGCTTTGGCGATGGCTATTCCTATCGCTCCATAACCGCAACCAAGATCTAGCACACGGGAACCCGGCTCAATTTGCGCCGTTTCCACCAGAAGTCGACTACCAAAGTCAACCCCTTTTTTGGAAAAAACGCCAGCGTCCGTATGAAAACGCAAAGAATGCCCGCGCAGTTCGGCCATCACTTCCCGCTCTTCGCTTTTGGCCAGTGGATTCGCTGAAAAGTAGTGTTCACTCACGGTACATAACCCCTTCCACAGCATTACCCGGTCATGCGTACATGTTAAAGCAAGGCAAAACCCAATTCATCTGTCTGCCAGTACAAGGGAGAGTTACGTAGTGCCAAAGGAGCATTGCCTCCTTAGCCTGCACAAAACCACCCTTACAATAAAATAGACCCGCCGACCGACGACGGCGGGTCCGGCCGGAGTCAAGCTTATTACTTGATTTCCACAGATGCACCGGCTTCTTCGAGTTCTGCTTTGATTTTTTCTGCTTCTTCTTTGGATACGCCTTCTTTGATTGGAGCAGGAGTTCCGTCAACCAGCGCTTTTGCTTCTTTCAGGCCCAGGCCAGTGATGCCACGAACCACTTTGATAACGTTGATTTTGGAGCTACCAGCGCTTGCCAGGATTACATCGAATTCGGTTTTCTCTTCAGCAGCTTCTCCGCCACCTGCTACGTTACCCATTACAACCGGTGCCGCAGCAGTTACGCCGAATTCTTCTTCGATTGCTTTTACCAAGTCGTTCAGTTCGAGAACGCTCATACCTTTAATCGCTTCAATGATTTGTTCTTTCGTCATGAAAGGAAACCTCCCTATATACAGATCTAGTAATTTTTCAAATGCCGTTCGATTTACTCAAGCAGCATTACGCTTCTTGTGCTTCGCCAGCTTCTCCGTCTTTGTCAGCAACTGCTTTAACAGCAAGCGCGAAGTTGCGCATCGGTGCTTGCAGTACGCTGAGAAGCATGGACAAGAGACCTTCGCGGCTTGGCAGCTCAGCCAGCGCCTTAATCTCATCAAGGCTTACTGCTTTGCCTTCTACGATACCGCCCTTGATTTCCAGCTCTTTGTTGGTCTTTGCAAATTTGTAAAGCACTTTAGCTGGAGCAACGACATCCTCATAGCTGAAAGCGACTGCGGATGGGCCGGTCAGGTGCTGGTTCAAATCTTCCATTCCCACTTGCTCAGCAGCACGGCGGGTCAAGGTATTTTTCAGAACCTGCATCTCTACGCCAGCTTCACGCAACTCTTTACGCAGCTCGTTCATTTGTTTTACGTTCAAACCGCGATAGTCAGCTACGATGGTTGTTTTACTGCGGGTCAGTTTATCCGCGATTTCTTTAACAATTACTTTTTTCTGCTCGATTGCTTTGGACATGCGGTACACCTCCTCATCAGGAGTTTTTGAAGAAATAAGAAAAAGCCTCCGCAGGCAGTCGAAGGCTAGGCTTTGTCATAGACAACAGCGCAAGCTCCTCGGCAGGATATTAAGCGGATCAGTCCGCACCTACTGTCTACGGTAGCTTCTTATTCGATTTTAAACAGCGATTACATGTTACCCAACCTCGCTGCAAAAGTCAAGCGTTATTAACGACCGGACAAACGTTGCGCGTTTACAGCTACGCCAGGACCCATGGTGGAAGAAACGGTAACGCTCTTCATGTAGGTACCTTTTGCAGCAGCCGGTTTTGCTTTCACCAATGCTTCAGCAAGTGCAAGCAAGTTTTCTTCCAGTTTCTCAACCGGGAAGGAAACTTTACCAATTGCGGCATGCACGTTGCCGGCCTTGTCAGCACGGTACTCAATTTTACCCGCTTTGATCTCGTTTACGGCTTTAGCTACTTCAAAAGTAACCGTACCCGTTTTCGGGTTTGGCATGAGGCCTTTCGGACCGAGAGTCCGTCCCAGACGGCCCACTTGACCCATCATGTCAGGAGTAGCCACAACAACGTCAAATTCAAACCAACCTTGGGCTACTTTGTTGATGAGGTCCTCATCTCCTACGAAATCCGCACCAGCGGCTTCCGCCTCTTTTGCCTTTTCACCTTTCGCGAATACGAGAACGCGTTTGGTTTTTCCCGTGCCGTGAGGAAGTACAACAGCACCTCTCACTTGTTGATCTGCCTTCTTGGTATCAATACCCAAGCGGAAAGCAGCTTCCACGGTTTCGTCAAATTTAGCGACAGAAATTTCTTTCACGAGCGCCAAAGCTTCTTTGGGCTCATAGACTTTGTCACGATCTACTTTTTTGATCGCTTCCAAGTATTTTTTACCATGTTTTGCCACCGACAGTTCCTCCTTTCGTGGTCGTAGCGGAAGATCCTCCCACAAGCCTCACTCTACTCGTGGCAGAGTAGGCAGGCTTTCTATTAGTCTTCGATTACGATGCCCATGCTACGCGCGGTTCCTTCGATCATACGCATAGCCGCTTCCACGCTTGCAGCGTTTAAGTCAGGCATTTTCAACTCGGCGATCTCACGCACTTTGTCGCGCTTCACAGTCGCCACTTTCTTTTTGTTCGGTTCACCGGAACCGGACTCAATCCCGGCTGCTTTTTTCAGAAGTACAGCAGCTGGCGGGGTTTTAGTGATGAAGGTAAAAGAACGGTCTTCAAAAACCGTGATTTCTACCGGAATAATCAAACCGGCTTGATCAGCAGTGCGGGCATTGAACTCTTTACAGAATCCCATGATGTTCACACCAGCTTGACCGAGCGCCGGACCTACTGGCGGTGCTGGATTAGCTTTACCAGCGGGAATTTGCAGCTTGACCACTTTAATCACTTTTTTGGCCACGCTAACCAACCTCCTTCAAACATGTGGTTTTCTCGGGTATTACCCTCCCACGGAAAGGCAAGCTCCCTCTTCTCCTAACGGGCTTGCGCTCGCCCCAAAGATGGGGGTAACAAACAAAAATACTTTATCACAACTTGGCGCAAAACAAAAGTTTTTTGCCAGATTAAATTTTTTCCACTTGGAAGAAGTCCAATTCTACAGGCGTTTCACGGCCAAACATGTTGACCATGACTTTGAGTTTCGAACGGTTCATGTCGATCTCTTCGATCCGGCCGACAAAATTGGCGAAAGGCCCTTCTTTCACCTTTACTGTCTCAGCAACTTCAAAGTCGACGGTAGCTTTGGACTCATCCATACCCATTTGGCGCAGAATCGCGACAACCTCATCCGGCAAAAGGGGGGTTGGTTTTGAACCCGCCCCTGATGAACCGACGAAACCGGTTACCCCAGGCGTGTTCCGCACGACATACCACGAGTCATCGGTCATGATCATCTCTACCAGCACATAACCCGGAAAGACCTTACGCATGACGGATTTTTTCTTACCGTCCTTATGCTCGATCTCCTCTTCCATCGGAACGAGGACACGAAAAATCTTGTCCTGCATATCCATCGAGTGAACCCGCTTTTCCAGGTTGGTTTTCACCTTGTTCTCGTAGCCAGAATACGTGTGAACCACATACCAATTCTTTTCCATGCTCACCAGGGCCTAAAGCCCTGTACCCCCCTTATGATTCATTCCACCTATTTCGTAATCAAGCGAACCAATTGCAAGATCCCTTGATCGATAATGAAGAAAAAGAGCGCCAATACCAGCACTGTCAAGACGACAACCATTGTGTAGTTCACCATCTCTTGCCGGTTTGGCCAGCGCACTTTTTTCAACTCTTGGACGCTACCACGGAAGAAGCCAGACGTGCCTGAAACACTTTTCTTGATTCCGCGTCCGATGTTTGCGAGAAAAGCTGCCATGGCTGTCACCCCCATCTTGATATCAAGCGTTCAAACCCAGCCGCTTATTTCGTTTCGCGATGTGCTGTATGCGCATTGCAACGCGGACAAAACTTCTTCAGCTCCATGCGATCTGGATGCTTCCGTTTGTTTTTGGTCAGCGCGTAGTTGCGTTCACGACATACCGTGCAAGCCAATGTGATATTCACCCGCATGCCGACACCTCCTCTATTTGTTAATCACCGTTCGAGTGGATTTTATTATAGAAAATACCCAAATTACATTAACATACCCCTGACTTCCTGTCAATGTGAAACCCTCTGCCAATTCATTATTGACAACTTCTACCCCGTTTCATAACCATTTCTTTCCTCCATTTGGGTCAACGAAGGTTTTTTATCGACAAACAACATTCTTCATTCATACCACAACTTTTTATATCCTTAAAAAAGGAGAATGATGATTTTTGTCGAATTAAACAAAAAACAGGTGATTACACCTGTTTTAAAGGGCCTGCAACCCATTGATTTCTTTTTGTTTTATAGAGAGATTTCCCGTACTTCCAGATATCTCTCCAGTTTGCGCTTTACTCGTTGCAACGCATTGTCGATTGACTTAACGTGTCGATTTAAGTCGACAGCGATCTCCTGATAAGATCGGCCATCGAGGTACAGCATCAAAACTTTGCGTTCCAAATCACTTAGAATTTTCGATATTTTATCTTCAATATCGTTATACTCTTCCTGGCTAATGTATATTTCTTCTGGGTTTGATAGACTGCCTGGAATCTTGTCTAACAATGTCCGATCTGTGTCATCATCGTATGCGGGCTTGTCCAAAGATACATATGAGTTAAGTGGAATGTGCTTCTGACGAGTGGCTGTTTTGATTGCTGTGATGATTTGGCGCGTTATGCACAATTCGGCAAATGCTTTGAAGGAAGCCAGCTTGTCTCCTTTAAAATCCCGAATCGCTTTGAATAAGCCAATCATCCCTTCCTGAACAATGTCTTCATGATCGGCTCCGATCAAGAAGTAGGATCTCGCTTTCGCTCTGACAAAATTTTTGTACTTATTAATCAAATATTCAAGCGCTTGATGATCACCTACACGTACGCCATAAACCAGCTCTTCGTCGGCCATTGTCTTGTAGTCAACCTCGTTGTCGTAAACGACAGAATTACTGGATTGAAGTTCTACGCTCACCACTTTCCCTCCCGACCAAGTAGCCTATAAACCCATAGTAACGTTATTATAGCCGAATAGAAACAAAAACGTCAAATTTTCACCTATTTTTTCCTTCTCCATTTATCAAGCATCTGCCGTAACTCCCGGCTCAATCTGTCTTCCAATGTGTTTCTGACTTGGTTTTCCTCCTCTTTTCTCAATTTTTCGCTTAAATTCTTTTTGGCCACGCGAATTTCTTCCAACAATTCGCGTGACGAAATACGGTATGCCCCCTGACCAAACACCATCCGCTGTTCCAGATAGTCGGATGTAGCCACGTAGATGGCCCGATGGGGGCTTTTATTTTTTTTGACAAAGCTTTCGATGAATTCATCTGCAGTCTCATCGCGACGGGTATAATACACGAACACTTTTTCCTGGTTGGTTTTCACTCCCGCCCCCGGTTTCAGGTGCGCATCAAACACCAAATGCACCTGCCGGCCCGTCATCGCCTGATACTCGGACAGATCCCGAATCAATTTGACTCTCTCCTCTTCAAGCGACGCGGGATGCCACTTTACTTCAGGATCCGCCCCTATGACATTGTATCCGTCCACAACCAACCATTCTTCGCGCTTAACCATGGGTGCTTCGCCCACGCAACACCTCATACATAAGCACGCCAGCGGCCACAGAGGCGTTGAGGGAAGTCACTTTGCCAAGCATGGGCAACTTGACGAGAAAATCGCACTTTTTCTTGAGGAGAGAGCTCATCCCTTGTCCTTCGCTACCAATGATCAGCGCGAGGGGCATCTGATAATCAATTTGGGTATACTCAGATTTGGCCGACCCGTCACTACCAACCAGCCATAATCCCCGATCTTTAAGCTCGTCCGCTACTCGGTTGAGGTTAGTTACTTTTGCTACCGGTACATACTCGATCGCGCCTGCAGAAGTTTTGGCAACCACAGAAGTGAGACCCACCGCGCGGCGTTTTGGAATAATAACCCCATGCGCTCCGACAGCATCAGCTGTCCGCAATACCGAGCCCAGATTATGCGGATCCTCCAAACCATCCAACAAGATGAAAAAAGGCATTTCCTTTCTTTCCTCTGCCCGGCGGAACAGATCCTCCAAGCTGGCATAGCGATAAGCGGCCACTTGCGCCATAACCCCTTGATGGTTTCCCCCTTCTGATAGCTGATCCAAGCGGGCGCGGGGGACAAATTGGGTGGGGATTCCCTCGTTTTTGCTTTTCTTCAAGATTTCTTGGATGTTTCCCTTTTGAATGCCATCCGCCAGCAAGATTTTTTCCACTTCCCGTCCGGAACGAAGTGCTTCCAGTACAGCGTGCCTACCTAAAATCCAATCACTCATCTTCGGTGTGCTCCTTTTCAACAATGTCTAATATTTGACTCATCAACGTTTGAAGGCGCGTCTCTTGCTTTGAACAATACAGATAGCCCACCAACGCTTCCAAGCCCGTGCTGTGGCGGTAGTCTGTCACGCTCGCGTGTTTGGGAACGCTCCCCGACTTGGCGTTGCGGCCTCGTCGGAGAACTTCCATTTCCTCATCGGTCAGTCGAGCTTCAATCGCCCGATACACTTTCGCTTGGGCGACCGCTGAAACAAACCGCGTCGCTTCTTTTTGCAATTCGCGCGGACGCACAATGCCTTTGGCCAGCAAATGATGCCGTACATAAACTTCGTATATCGCATCCCCCATGTATGCCAGCAACAGCGGATGGATCTCCCGCGGCGATTTAGCAAGGGAAGAGGTCATGCCCAGTAACCATTCGTTCATTTCCGTTTCCACCTTACCCCTTGCGGTGTGTCCTCTAACACAATCCCACGCGCGAGCAATTGGTCGCGAATCTCATCCGCACGCTGGAAATTGCGCTCTTTTCTAGCCTGCTGGCGTTCGGCGATCAACGCTTCAATCTCCGCGTCCAGGCTTTCTTCCTCATCCAATTGAACTAAGCCCAACACCTGTTGGCCATGGATGCGGAACCAATCGAGCAATGCCATAATGGAACCTTTGGAAACCACGGCTTCCGCCACTGTTTCGTTGGCTAGTTTGACGGCTTCAAATATGACACTGATCGCATTGGCCGTGTTGAAGTCATCATTCATGGCTTCACGGAACGCCTCTGTCAACTGCTCCAAGCGATTCAACAGTTCTGTAGAGGCCTCTCCGTCCATCGCTACGGTCGCGCGGTGCTTCAGATTGTCTACCGCCGTTTGCATCCGTTCCACACTGCCTTGGGCTTGTTGCATCACCTCGTCGCTGAACACAATCGGGTTCCGATAATGCGTGGACAACAGGAAATACCGCAACGTCTTGGGATCATATTCACGGCGTAATTCAACCACTTGACGCACATTTCCAAGTGACTTCGACATTTTTTCATTTCCCATTTTCATGTAACCGTTATGCAACCAATAGTTGACAAACGTTTTTCCCGTCCACGCCTCACTCTGGGCAATCTCGTTCTCATGGTGCGGAAAGCACAAATCCGCTCCGCCAGCATGGATATCCAAGGTGTCCCCTAGGTATTTTCGGGCCATGGCCGAGCACTCGATGTGCCAACCGGGGCGTCCTTCTCCCCAAGGCGTTTGCCATCTGATTTCGCCTGGTTCCTTGGCTGCTTTCCACAACGCAAAATCCATCGGATGCTCTTTTTGCTCATTCACATCGATGCGGGCTCCCGCTTTCAGTTCATCCAACGATTGATGAGACAGTTTCCCATAGTTTTCTTTTTTGAGCGAGCGGAAGTAAACATCCCCGTCTTTGACATACGCATAACCTCGGTCGATCAGCGCCTGGATGGCTTCAATCATCTCCGGGATGTGCTCAGTTGCCCGCGGGTGGACATCCGCCCTTTCCACCCCCAAAGCATCCATGTCCTCAAAGTAAGCCTTGATATAGCGTTCAGCAATTTCTGGGACGGACAGGCCTGTCTCTTTGGAAGCATTAATCAGGCGATCATCCACATCTGTGAAGTTTTGCACGTACGTAACCCGATAGCCTGCCTGGCGCAAATAGCGGCGTACCACATCAAAGAACACAAACACGCGCGCATTGCCAATATGAATGTAGTTGTATACCGTCGGGCCGCAGACATACATCCGCACTTCGCCCTCGTGAACCGGTTTGAATTCTTCTTTACTCTTGGTCAGTGTGTTGTAAAGCCGGATGGTCATTATCTTTATTTCCTCCTTGCTCATTACGAGCAGATGATTCATCTTGTTGCCCTTGCTTCAATTTCTTTACTTCTTCTTTCAAAGCTTGAATTTCAGCCTGCATGGAACGACAAAGTTCGGCAATCGGGTCAGGCAAATTGACCTGGTCAAGATCATTTTGCACCCGAATTCCATCTTGTATCACAACCCGTCCCGGCACTCCGACGACAGTCGAGTTAGGCGGAACATCGCGCAATACCACCGAACCGGCGCCAATCTTGGCAAAACGGCCGATGCGGATCGAACCTAACACCTTGGCTCCTGAAGCGATCATCACATGATCTTCAATGGTTGGATGTCGCTTGCCTTTTTCTTTGCCGGTTCCTCCCAATGTTACCCCTTGATAGATGGTCACATAATCGCCAATTTCGCACGTTTCCCCAATAACAACCCCCATCCCATGGTCGATGAAGACGCCCCGCCCGATCTTGGCGCCCGGATGGATTTCAATCCCTGTAAAAAAGCGGCTGATTTGCGATATGGCACGGGCGATAAAAAAGAGCCGCCGTTTGAAAAACCAATGTGCCAATCGATGCGCCCAAATGGCATGAAGACCTGAATAGGTGATCACCACTTCCCATGTGCTTCTCGCTGCCGGATCCCGATCAAACACCGCTTGGACGTCCGCTTGCAATACTCTCCGCGTCTCCGCAATACGGCTAAACAACGACATCACCTGTTCCCCTCCCAAGTGTGTGTAAATAAAAAACGCCTCCGCAGCAACAATGCTGCAGAGACGGTTATGCCCGCGGTTCCACTCTGCTTGAATTCCGCAAACGCAGAATTCCCCTTCACCCTATAACGGCGGGTACCGGAACGCTCCTACATGGGCGCAATCGCCCGTTTCAGAGGTCAGCTCATGGGGCGCATTTCAGAACCGTACCGGATAGGGTTTCGCACCAGCCAACCCCTCTCTGGCATCCAGTTACGCTTCCTACTTTTCCCATTCATCGCTTTTGGCGTTAACATTATTTTGGCCGACGAGCTTAGGCCTTGTCAATCTGTTGTTGCAAACGGCTTTTCACCGTCTCAAGGCCGATCAGTGCGAGCGACTCCCGCAAGTCTGGACCGTGCACGACACCCGTGACAGCGGCGCGCACGGGCATAAACAGCTGTTTTCCTTTATGTCCCGTCTCTTTTTGCACCTGCTTGAAAATGTCTTTGAGCGTATCGGCTTCCAATGTCTCCAAAGTATCCAACTTATTTAGGAAGGAGGACAGCACCTCCGGCACATGCGGAGCCGACAGCACTTCTTTGGCTTCTTCGGTCACTTTGTACTCTTCTTGGAAGAAAAGATCAGTCAATTCCACAATTTGAGCCACGTATTCCAATTGCTCTTGATACAGAGCAACCACCCGAGTCACCCACGCCCGCTGTTCATCGGACAGAGGCAACGTGATACGGCCCGCCTTTTCCAAGTATGGCAACGCCAAGTCGACAATTCGTTCCAATGGCGCCTTTTTAATATATTGCCCATTCATCCATTTCAACTTGCCCGTGTCAAAGATAGCTGGCGCTTTGGAAACGCGTTCCAACGAAAAGCGTTCCACCAATTCTTCTTTGCTGAAGATCTCTTCTTCCCCTTCAGGAGACCAACCCAAGAGGGAGAGGAAGTTGAGAATGGCTTCCGGCAAATAGCCCAAATCCTTGTACTGATCAATGAATTGAATGATGCTTTCATCCCGTTTGCTCATTTTCTTGCCTTCTGCATTCAGAATGAGCGGGATGTGGGCGAATTGAGGCGTTTCAAAACCTAAGGCCTGATAAATCAAAACTTGTTTCGGCGTGTTGGACAAATGTTCTTCCCCACGGATGACATGGGTAATTTTCATCAGAGCATCATCCACCACAACAGCAAAATTGTAAATCGGCCGGCCATCCGGACGACGAATCACAAAATCGCCAATGCCGTCTGTTTCAAACTTCACTTTGCCACGGATCGCATCGTCGATCTCGATCACTTGCCCTTCTGGCACACGAAAGCGTACGCTCGGCACACGACCTTCAGCCTCAAACTTCGCTCGTTGTTCCGGTGTCAGATCGCGATCCCAACCACTGTATTTCGGCGCTTCACCCCGCGCCAATTGCTCTTCCCGTTCCTTGTCGATCTCTTCCTGAGTTGCATAGCTCAAATACGCTTTACCCTCAGCCAACAATTGATCAATGTACCGATTGTAGATATCCATCCGTTCCATACAACGGTAAGGTGCATACGGGCCGCCCACATCGACCGATTCGTCCCAATCGATCCCGAGCCATTTCAGCATATCCATTTGCTTCTTGTCAGCACCCGGCACATTCCGTTCTGTGTCGGTATCCTCGATGCGCACGATAAAGTCGCCGCCTTGCTGTTTAGCCAACAGATAGCTGAACAAAGCCGTCCGCGCGCCACCAATGTGCAAATGCCCCGTCGGGCTTGGAGCATATCGTGTTCGAATCTTCATCTCATCCATGACTCCTTTGCTTAAACAATATATGCGGTTTTATGCTTTGTTGACCAGACAAACGACGGCCATGGCTGCGATGCCCTCGCCTCTTCCGGTAAAACCGAGTTTTTCCGTCGTCGTCGCTTTCACATTCACTTGTTCCGGGTTCCCCTCCAGCAAAGCAGCGATCCGTTTTTGCATCGCTGGAATATGGGGAGCCATTTTTGGTTGCTGGGCAATGATGGTACAATCAACATTTCCCAGGCAATAACCCTTTTCTTTCACCAAGGACCATACCGCTTCCAACAATTTGGCGCTGTCAGCTCCTTTGTATGCGGGATCGGTGTCTGGAAAATGCTTGCCAATGTCCCCCAAAGCTAATGCGCCCAACACGGCATCCGTGATCGCATGCAACAACACATCCGCATCGGAATGCCCGATCAAACCTTTCTCATAAGGAATCTGAACCCCGCCAATGATCAAGGGCACATTTGGTCCCAATTGATGCACATCAAACCCTTGTCCGATTCGGATCATATGCTCTTTCCCCTCATTTGATATATCGCTTCTGCCACCGCCAAATCATCGGGCGTCGTCAGCTTGATATTGGTATACTCGCCTTCAACCACTCGTACATCTATCCCTAGCTCTTCCACCAACATGGCGTCATCCGTCACCGAGGCGCCAGTCTTCCGACCTTGCTCATGCGCTTCCATCAGCATGTCGGTTCGGAACGCTTGAGGTGTTTGCACAGCCCACAATCGCTTGCGGTCTGGCGTTTCCTCCACCACTCCCGCGGCATCCACCATTTTGACCGTCTCTTTCACCGGAACAGCCAATATAGCCGCACCATGCATTTTGACCGCCTCCAACAGGCGAGAAATGGCCTCTCTGCTGACGAACGGCCGCACAGCATCATGAACCAACACCCATTCAGTGGAGAGCATCCGCAAGCCGTTGTACACGCTGTCTTGACGCTCACGCCCCCCCACGACGACATGCGTCACTTTCCGCAATCCCGCATCTGCAACCAGTTGACGCACACGCGCCACTTCTTCTTCTCGGACCGCAAGGACAATTTCATCCACTTCTGGGTGGGTCTCAAAGATATGTAACGTATGAATCAAGACAGGCTGTCCTTGAAAAGACAGAAATTGTTTGCTTTCCTTGGAGCCCATCCGCTTGCCAAGGCCGGCTGCGGGAATCACCACACCAACACTCAAGAGAACTATCTCCTTTCAAACACACAAATGCCCGTCTTCGGTTTAGAATAAACCAATCACGGGCCACTCGCAATCCGTTTTCATCAAGAAAAGGGGGCAATCCACCACATCGGCGCGGAGTGGCCCCCTTCTCCCCATTCATTGGATAACCCTTGATCGCCAACCCATCACCAAACCTTACAGTGCACGCTCCAATAGCTTCGGTTTGGCGAAGATCATGCGGCCGGCCGAAGTTTGCAACACACTGGTAACCAGCACATCAATGCGGTCTCCGATGTAGTCGCGACCGCCTTCGATGACGATCATGGTGCCGTCATCGAGATAAGCGACACCCTGTCCATGCTCTTTGCCATCCTTGATCACTTGAACGTTGATCTCCTCACCCGGCAACACAACTGGTTTGACAGCATTGGCCAAGTCGTTGATGTTGAGTACACTCACTCCTTGCAACTCACACACTTTGTTCAAGTTGAAATCATTGGTGACAACTTTCCCAGACAAGACTTTGGCCAACTTCACCAGCTTGCTGTCCACTTCTTGCACTTCCTCGAAGTCACCTTCATAAATCAAGACTTTCACATCAAGCTCTTTTTGGATTTTGTTGAGAATGTCCAATCCGCGCCGCCCACGATTCCTTTTCAGCACATCGGAGGAATCGGCGATGTGTTGCAATTCTTCCAAGACAAAGCTTGGGATGACCAACGTTCCTTCTAAAAAGCCAGTGCGGCAGATGTCAGCGATACGCCCATCAATGATGACACTGGTATCCAAGATTTTGTGTTCAGAAAAGTGCTTTTCATCCTTTTTATTGCGTCCTTCCCTATTTTGACGCCCAGCTGTAAAGATAGAGATAAGTTCGTCACGCTTTTTATATCCCACTCTGAATCCGAGATAGCCGAACAACCCAGAGATGATAAACGGCAATATACGATTGATGACCGGAATTGGCAATTGGGTCAGCGGCATTTGGATCAATACGGCCACGATCAAGCCGGAAACCAGACCCAACGCTCCAAAGATCCCATCGATTGCCGGAATTTTGATCAATCTCTCTTCGCTCCAGCGAATCCACTTCACTACATTGTCTGAAATCCAATACGTAGAGATGAACAAAGCCGCTGCGCCCAAGGCGGCGCCAATGTAATGTGGGGCCGGAACTTCACCGAAATTCAGAGGAGATTTTTGAAGCAACCCGAAAAACCTTTCCCCATAATAATACCCTACAGATGCACCGATCAAGGTCAAAGCCAATTGCACAAAACGTTTTAGCACGGGGCTTCACCTCCTCCCAAAACCAAAGTCCCCTACTACCATTATAGACATTCTGCGAAAATGAAAACCCAGACAAACGCAATTTCTTATGACCGTTTTGTAAACTCGACAATAAAAAGAAAAATTAGTTCTTCTTCGCTAAAATTCCATCAATTAGTTCAAAAGCTTGTTCTTCGTCCAAATCGCGAGCCAACGCCAATTCACTGATCAGAATCTGCTTGGCATTATCCAGCATCTTGCGTTCGCCCGTGGACAACCCTTTTTCTGCATCCCTCAACATCAAGGAGTGTACCACGTCGGCCACTTCATGAATATCACCGCTTTTCATTTTGTCCAAATTGGCTCGATAGCGACGGTTCCAATTGGATGTGTCCGTGACCTCCTGATTTCTCATGCGATCAAGCACTTCGCTTACTGTGTCTTCATCGACAACTTCTCTGAGCCCGATGCTTTCGACATTGCGCATGGGAACCATCACTTTCATATCCCCAATGGGCATCCTCATCACATAGTACTTCTGTCGCTCACCCAAAATCTCCTTTTCCTCGATCGACTCGATGATACCCGCACCATGCATGGGATAAACCACTTTATCGCCAATATTGAACAAAACACCCACCTCCGAGAGGGCAATATCTATTTCCAAGATATCACAAAATTACACCCCCGTCAATAAAATAAAAAAGTTTATATTAGCACATAAATCCACATCGCGTCAATATATAAGCTCCGGAAAAGTTATTGTCTGTTTAGATGAAAAATTGACACGATTGTAGAATCGTCTATATAATAAAATTAGTGAACCCGGATTTTAGTTTCACCAATCCCCATGCGAGGTGAAGGCGATGAGTGAAGACAACCTTCATTCTTTTCAAGAGCAGGTGGCGGACCTTTTGCTTCGGCACCGCAGCTTTTTGGATGTGACATCCAAATTGCAGGAAGCGAATGCGCGCGTGGTTCGCGCTTTGATGAAAGCCGTGACCGAATGCGGTTGTATTGAAGTCAACGCTAGCCGGCAGGCTATTCCTGACGACTTGACCACATCTGACTGGAAAAACCACTTCCAAACTCACCTTTCCGGCAAGCTGTGTGATCATTGCTTGGATGTCGTCAAACACGAAATGGGTAAGCATCTTTTTTATGTGGCTGCGCTGTGCAATCTCCTGCACATCTCTATTCCCGAAGTGCTGAAGCAAGAATCGGATCATCTGTCCACACTCGGGGTTTTTCATCTTCGTTAGTCGATCTTCGCCCAAACAAACGGGTTTCGCATACCCTTGCAAGTTCGACCGTCAAATCGACGGCATAAAAAACAACCCTGCATCGCAACAGGGTTGTTTGTTGTCTATTTGAGCTCTTCGACGGGATCTTCGTTGTCTTTTCGCTTCAGTTCCAACGACTTTTTCACGCCGTATATGGCATACAACGCCAACGGCACAAACATCACTTTCGGCAATTCATGCGGGAACCGGAAAGCGGCCACCGCGATCATAATCAAAAACAGTGGTGCCAACCAAATCGCCGACTTCGGCAACCCGACTTTTTTGAACGTCGGATATTTCACTTGGCTTATCATCAAATACGACAAAAACAGCATTGCAATCATAAGCGCCACTTTGTTGGGCAACATGTCACTATACAAGGCCATCGTTGCCAGAATTCCTCCGGCAGCCGTAATAGGCAATCCGATGAAATACCCCGGCTCACCCGGATGAACATTGAAGCGCGCCAACCGCAGTGCGCCACAGATCGGGAAGATGGCCGTAACCAACCAACCCAAAGGGCCCATTTCGCTCAACGTCGTCCCGTACATGATGATCGCAGGCGCAACACCAAAAGAAATAACATCCGATAATGAGTCCAGCTCTTTTCCAAATTCGCTCTGCGTATTAAGCATGCGGGCGACCCGTCCGTCCAATCCATCCAACAGCATGCCGATTATCACCATAATGGCCGCATATTGCCAAGAATGCTGTATGGCTAAAATAATCGAGATGACACCGAGAAACAAGTTGCCAACCGTAAAACAACTGGGCAACGCCTTCGCAAACATAAGGGAACCTCCTAACAAGTGTCAACGGGTGGTTATGAGCCCATCCCACTTCCCTGTTTTCGTTCAATTTGCTTTAGTGGTTACATTCTAGGTTATTTAGATATGTCTGTCAATAAACACCTGTTCCTGAATCCGCTTCAATCCTTCTTTAATCGTGCGAGCTCGCACATGCCCAATGCCTTCCACATCATCCAATTCCTCTATGGTCGCCATCATAATCCGCGACAGGTTTTCAAAGCGCGAAACCAACTTGAAAATGATGTTGGATGGCAAGCGCGGAATTTTGTTGAGAATGCGGTATCCTTTCGGCGAAACAGATTCTTCCTGGATATTCACATTGCCCACGTACCCCAACAACCGCACCAGAAGGGAGTGCTCCAACAACTCATCGGCGGACAGCTTTTGCAGTTCGCAGAAGACCGTTTGTGGTTCAATATCGGGATTCAGACAGTAATCCCTGATCAACAGCTCCGCCTCCTCCTCCACATCAGCCACAAGTTCCTCCAGCTGCATGCTGATGAGTCGACCTTCCGTCCCCAACTCATGAATGTACGTTTCAATCTCCCGCTTAATGCGCAAAACCATCTCCACCCGTTGTAGCACGAGTGCCACTTCACTTAGGGTAACCAATTCCTCAAATTCCAACGCAGTCAAATTGGTTGTTGTTTGATCCAAGACGGATTTATATTTCTCCAATGTCTGCACCGCTTGGTTCGCTTTGGTAAGGATCACACCAATATCTTTCAATGCGTACCGAAAATGCCCTTTGTACAATGTAATGATATTCCTGCGCTGAGAAATGGACACAACCAATTTACCGGTTTGCTTTGCCGTTCTCTGAGCCGTCCGGTGACGGATTCCCGTCTCAGTTGAAGGAATATCCGAGCTGGGTACCAACTGGGCATTGGCATACAATATCCGTTTCCCGTCATTGCTTAAGATGATGGCGCCGTCCATTTTGGCGAGTTCGTACAGAAAAGCCGGCGTAAACGGGCAATCAATGTGAAATCCTCCATCCACGATTTCCCGGACGCTATCGTCATAGCCAATCACAATCAATGCACCTGTTTTGGCGCCCAGCACATTGTCCAACCCTTCGCGCAATGTGGTGCCCGGAGCGATTAAGCGTAACATCTCACTGGAACTTGTTTCTTTTTGCTCGTCTTTCACTCATTACCCCCCCAACGCCACACGCAATGCTTCTTCTAATGTATGCACCCCTATCAGTTCCACCCCTTCCGGCGGCGTCCAACCCCGCCGGTTCTTCTCCGGAATGACGACACGCCGAAATCCCATATTTGCCGCTTCCGCCACCCGCTGTTCAATGCGCGAAACGCCACGCACTTCCCCTGTCAGCCCTACCTCGCCGATGAACAAATCGTGCGCGGATGTAGAAACATCGCGAAAGCTTGACGCCAAGCTGATGGCCATGGCCAAATCGACAGCTGGTTCATCCAACCGTACTCCGCCGACCACATTGATATAGGCATCCTGATTTTGCAGGAAAAAGCCGAGCCGTTTCTCCAACACCGCCATAATCATGGTGACGCGGTTGTGATCAACCCCGGTTGCCATTCGTTTAGGCGTAGCAAAACTTGTAGGTGCGACCAAGGCCTGTAACTCAATCAAAACCGGCCGCGTTCCCTCGATACTTGCGGCCACAGCGGTACCAGGAGCGCCCACGGGCCTTCCCGACAAAAACATCTCTGAAGGATTATCCACTTCTGCCAATCCGCTTTCCTTCATTTCAAATACGCCGATTTCATTGGTCGATCCAAACCGGTTTTTGACTGCTCTGAGCACCCGGTACGTATGGTGGCGCTCCCCTTCAAAATACAAAACGCAATCCACCATGTGCTCCAACATCCTCGGCCCAGCGATCGCCCCCGCTTTGGTCACATGACCCACGATGATGATCGCCATGCCTCTGTCCTTGGCCCAACGCATCAGCGTGCCGGTGCATTCCCGCACTTGGGCAACGCTCCCTGGTGCAGACATCACTTCCGGATGAAACACCGTTTGAATGGAGTCAACCACCATTAATTTTGGGTTATTTTCATCCATCAGGCTTTCGATCGCAGTCAAATTGGTTTCGGAAGCCACCAATAAGTTCTCGCTCAACGCTCCAAGCCGATCGGCACGAATGCGGATCTGCTCCGTCGATTCTTCTCCCGATACATATAAGATGGGCAACCCGCGCTTGGCTAATTCATGTGACGCTTGCAGAAGCAGCGTCGATTTCCCGATTCCCGGGTCACCTCCGACCAAAATAAAAGAACCCGGCACCAAGCCTCCGCCCAAAACGCGGTTCAATTCCTTGATGCCCGTGTCGGAACGCGGCTGATCCAGCTTCTCCACTTGCGTAATCGGCGTCGCTTTTTCATGTTTGTCACGGATTTTCAACCCCGTGCCCGGAATGATGGCCGCTTTGCTATCCATCTCTTCCACCATGGCATTCCAGGTTCCGCATCCTGGGCAACGCCCCATCCATTTGGCCGATTCATATCCGCATTCCTGGCACACAAACTTGGTCTTTTTTTTCGCCACAGCTCGTCCCCTACTCACTTCTATTATATTTACTCCTCATTATAACAAATATCTTGACAAAAACATCATGTTACAAATCTGTTTTTTAACCTTCCTCATTTTAAAATAGGCTTTGTTTTCCCACGGCATCAACAAGGTCATTTGAATTTTTCATGATGTTTTATATTCTTTTGATGACAAATCCAACGGAAAAACCACTCACCGTCCCGTAGGCAGTGAGTGGTCGTCTGATTATTGTGCCGCGCCTTTGGTGGTCTCTTCCTTTTCAACCACCAACTGTCCATCTCTGTAGTCGATCAGCACCGACTCGCCTCGAGAAATGTTGCCGCGCAGCAGTTCTTCAGAGAGGCGGTCTTCAATGTGCTTCTGGATGGCGCGACGGAGCGGCCGAGCACCGTAAGTTGGGTCAAACCCTTCTTTGGCCAAATGTTTTTTCGCGCTGTCTGTGAGTCGGAAATCAATCTCTTGCTCTCTCAGTCTTCTTCTGAGCTCTTCAGCCATTAACGACACGATTTCCTCCAAATGCTCTTCCCGTAGCGAATGGAAGACAATCAGATCGTCAATGCGGTTCAGGAATTCAGGACGGAATGATTTTTTCAGCTCTTCCATCACGTTTTGCTTCATTTGCTCATAGTCATCTTTGGCTGTATCACCAACAGTGAAGCCCAACCGTCCGCTCTTCTTGATCGTGGAAGCACCTGCGTTAGAGGTCATAATGATGATGGTGTTGCGGAAGTCGACCGTCCGCCCTTTGCCGTCGGTCAGTCGTCCATCTTCCAACACTTGCAACAAAATATTAAACACTTCAGGGTGCGCTTTCTCCACCTCATCGAAGAGAACAACAGAATAAGGCTTGCGGCGCACTTTCTCCGTCAACTGCCCGCCTTCTTCATATCCCACATATCCTGGCGGGGAACCGACCAATCGGCTGGTGGAGTGTTTCTCCATGTATTCGGACATGTCAATTCGAATCATCGCATCTTCATCACCGAACATCGCTTCTGCCAGTGCACGAGCCAACTCGGTTTTCCCTACCCCCGTCGGGCCGAGGAAAATGAATGATCCGATCGGGCGCTTGGGATCCTTCAGCCCCGCCCGAGCGCGGCGGATAGCACGTGCAACAGATTTCACCGCTTCTTCTTGCCCGATGACGCGGTTATGCAGAATCTCCTCCATGTTCAATAACCGTTCTGACTCTTCCTGTGCCAGCTTTTTGACCGGAATCCCCGTCCAGTTGGACACCACATCGGCGATATCTTCGGCGGTGACTTCGGAATCCGTCTTCCCTTGGTCTTGCTTCCAATTGTTGCGGGTCACTTCAATTTCTTCCCGCAGTTTTTGTTCGGTGTCTCTAAGTGAAGCCGCCTTTTCAAACTCTTGGCTTTGCACAGCCGCATCTTTTTCTTTCTTAATTTCCTCTAAGCTCTGCTCCAGCTTTTTCAATTCAGGTGGAACCATATATGATTTGAGGCGCACTTTGGACGCTGCTTCGTCGATCAAGTCAATCGCTTTATCAGGCAGATACCGATCCGTAATGTAACGGTCCGACAACTTCACCGCTTGTTCAATCGCTTCATCCGTGATTTTCACGCGATGGTGTGCTTCATAGCGGTCACGCAGCCCCTGCAAAATCAAGAAAGCCTCTTCAATGCTCGGCTCATCCACCAAGATCGGTTGGAAACGGCGCTCCAAAGCCGCATCTTTTTCAATGTATTTGCGATACTCATCCAAGGTGGTTGCCCCGATGCATTGCAATTCTCCGCGAGCCAGCGCCGGCTTCAGGATGTTGGACGCATCAATGGCGCCTTCTGCCCCACCTGCACCAATCAAGGTATGCAGCTCGTCGATAAAGAGAATGATATTTCCCGCTTGCCGAATCTCATCCATAATCTTTTTCAGCCGATCCTCAAATTCGCCGCGGTATTTGGTTCCGGCTACCACCGTACCCATATCCAGTGTCATCACGCGTTTGCCGCGCAAGGTCTCCGGAATCTCCCCATCGACGATGCGTTGCGCCAGCCCTTCGGCTACCGCCGTCTTACCAACACCCGGTTCCCCGATTAACACCGGATTGTTTTTGGTTCGACGGGACAAGACTTGAATCACCCGCTCAATTTCTTTGCTGCGGCCAATGACAGGATCGAGATTGCCATCACGGGCCGCCGCAGTCAAATCACGAGCCAAACCGTCCAGCGTTGGAGTGTTTACATGATTGTTGGCACCTGGGTGATTGGACAACGCCTCACTTGAGCCCAGCAATTGCAACACTTGTTGGCGCGCTTTGTTTAAGCTCACTCCCAAGTTGTTCAACACCCGGGCCGCCACCCCTTCCCCTTCGCGGATTAAGCCGAGGAGAATGTGCTCCGTCCCCACGTAGGTATGACCCAACTTGCGCGCTTCATCCATCGAGAGTTCAATTACTTTCTTAGCGCGAGGAGTGTAAGCGATGTTGCTTGGTTGATTTTGGCCGCGGCCGATCAGGTTCTCTACCTCTTTGGATATTTTCTCCAAGCCCAATCCAAGAGCGACCAATGCTTTGGCGGCGATGCCTTCACCCTCTCGAACCAGGCCCAACAGGATATGTTCGGTACCAATGTTATTATGACCGAGACGAACTGCCTCTTCTTGCGCTAACGCCAACACCTTCTGCGCACGCTCCGTAAATCGACCAAACATCATAGTTAACACCTCACCTTTACTAGTCGTTCTTAGCGAACGTTTTTTGTGAGCGAGAGTCTGACGTACTCCGCCAAGCGGAGTTTCTTATCCCGTTCTTAGCGAACGTTTTTTGTGAGCGAGAGTCTGACGTACTCCACTGGGCGGAGTATCCCATTCCATGCTTAGCGAATGTTCTTCTATGTGTACGAATAATTACTCATTCGTTTGCTCCATGGCCAACCGCTCCCGGATCAGCCGTGCGCGCCGGATGTCCCGTTGTTCGGGATTGAGCCGTTGGTTCGCGTAACTTTGCAAGAACCCCGGCTGTGTCATCACCATCAACTCATTCATCACATT
This sequence comes from Laceyella sacchari, assembly GCF_024927925.1. Classification (NCBI taxonomy): domain Bacteria; kingdom Bacillati; phylum Bacillota; class Bacilli; order Caryophanales; family Thermoactinomycetaceae; genus Laceyella; species Laceyella sacchari. The sequence continues at coordinate 215,535 of NZ_CP103866.1, read as the reverse complement.
GGCTGACACACCGAGGATCAAGCCCATGTCCACACCCAACCGCACATCGGACAGGCGTTTCATCGCCTCATTGGAATCAATAATCCGCGCATGAGCCAAGATCCCGTAAGATCGGTGTACCCGGTCTTCCAATTGGGTCAGAGACATCTCTTGCAGTCTCCGTCTTGCTATTTGCTCATGTTCGATCATCTGTCGGACAACTCCTTGCAAGTTATCCAAAATCTCTTCTTCCGATTGTCCCAAGGTGACTTGGTTGGAAACTTGGTAGAGCTGCCCCAACGCTTCACTGCCTTCGCCGTAAATTCCACGCACGGCCAAACCCACCTGGGTGATAGCTGGAATCAGCCGGTTCAACTGTTGGGTCATGGCCAACGCCGGCAAATGAACCATGACCGACGCCCGAATTCCTGTGCCGACATTGGTCGGACAACTGGTCAAATACCCGTATCCACCTTCAAACGCGTATGTGAGGTATTTCTCCAACCAATTGTCGATCTGGCTGGCCAGTTCCCAAGCATTTTCCAACTGCAAGCCGGGGAACAACACTTGAATCCGGATGTGGTCTTCTTCATTAATCATAATGCTCACCGATTCGTCCTGGCTCAACAACACCGCGCCGTGTCGTGATTCCTCCGCCAACATCGGACTGATCAAATGCTTCTCGACCAACACACGTTTTTCTAAATCAGTGAGGTCAGACATGCGAATCAATTCCGCGTCTTTGAGAACTGCCAACCGGTCTTTATCATTCTTCCAGGCTTCTTCCACTCTGCGCACCACTTCTTCGGCTTGCGACTGGGTACTCAACAGAGGAAACGGCAAGCCTTCCAAGTTGCGGGCGATGCGCACGCGGCTAGAGAACACAATATCCGACTGCGGTCCTTTGACGCGCATCCATTCACTGATCGCATTTTGCATAAAATGTTCAAGCGACATGCGAATCACCCCTATTTTTCCAATTGCTCTTGCAATGAACGGATTTGGTCGCGCAGGCGGGCGGCTTCTTCAAATTCTTCCGTTTCAATCTTAGCCGCCAGCTCAGCTTTCAACTGTTCCAATTCCTTTTTCAGCTTTAATTCCCCTTGCGCACGCTCCGGAATTTTCCCACGGTGCGTGGAATGTCCATGCACCCTTCTCAACAGGGGGTCAAGCCGCTCTCGAAACGTCTTGTAACAGTCACCACAACCGAAACGGCCGATTTTGCTGAACTGATTATACGTCAACCCACAAGTATTGCATCGCAATGTTTGCGGTTTATATGCTTCTTGAGGAGAGGAGTTAATATTGAGCAACCCAGACAGCAGTTGATGGAAAGAAAATCCATGTTCAAATCCAGGCATGACTTCGCCTTTTTCTTGGGCACACACTTCGCACAGATGGAATTCCGTTTTTTCCCCATTCACGATCTTCGTGTAATGAAGTGTGGCCGGCCGTTTTCCGCACTCGGGACAGAGCATCGGCCGTCACTCTCCTTTGCTTGTAAATAATGTTGAGATAAGGATTCGCATCATCCGCGCACGCATCTGGTCGCGCAACGGAATCGGCAATTGCAACGTTTCCCGGGAAATCAGGCGTTGCATCAACACCGCTTCCCTTTTCGTCATTAACTTCTCTTCAACCAACCGAATGATCACGTGTTCCGCCGTCAGTTGCGGAACGGCCTCACCAATCTGATCGAGCATCTCTTCAAACACTTCACGGCGATTTTGGAAACGAACCTTTTGAATGCGGATATAACCGCCTCCACCCCTTTTACTTTCCACAATATACCCTTTTTCCACCGTAAAGCGGGTGCTGATGACGTAATTGATTTGTGACGGAACGCATTGGAAAATATCAGCCAATTCGCTTCGTTTTACCTCGATGACGCCTGTCTCGCTCTCATTCAGTATTTTCTTCAGATACCGTTCAATAATGTCCGAAATACTGTTCATTCGGACAACCTCCTGCTGACTTTGACTAACTTTGACCTTATGCTTAAATTATAGATAAAAATGCCCACATTGCCAATACCCTTCTGTGGTTATTTTGAACCAAAAACACCATATTCATTACCTCCTGTTCGCTTGTTAGGAGAGGAATTCCACAGCGCTGTGTGGTCGGGGGAGCGGATTCCCCATACTAGCCGCTCTCCCTCAGTCTGCCCGCACGCTCTTCACTCCCTCAATCTTGGTGATCTCATCAATCAACTCGGTCAGCGTCGTCTTTTGCGGCAATCGGACGGTGAGAGCAATTTCCAGCATGCCCGACATTTCCTCATCTTCTTCCACATTCACTTTGCGTACACTTCCACCCTTCTCCGAGATCAATGTGAAGAGTTGTCCCAACTTCCCCTGTTCATCCTTTACATGGATATGAAGCAAACAGAGATGACGTTTGCGAATCAAAATTTTCTCCATCCTGGTCAATAACTCCAAGCTGACCAAGGCAAAAACCGTGGTCAACACAGCCCCGAACATAAATCCCGCCCCTACCGCCAGGCCGACGCCGGAGACCACCCACAAAGACGCCGCCGTCGTAAGCCCCGATACAGAGGCACGATGTCGCAAGATGGTTCCTGCACCCAAAAACCCGATCCCGCTCACCACTTGTGCACTTAAACGTGCGGGGTCAAACCGCACTTGTTCTTCATCCATGTAATCGGTAAACCCGTAAATGGAAATCAACATGATGAGCGCCGACCCCAGACTCACCAGAATATGTGTCCGAAAACCGGCTGGGTGATTGTGCCGCTCCCGCTCCCAACCGACAAGCCCTCCCAACAGTCCAGCCATAAACAGGCGCCACGCGATGTCCCAGTATGGAATCACCCACAATTGCCCCATGGCATCCTCTCTCCTCTTCACTGTGATGATTCAACTGCCGGACGCCAGACGGCCGCTTGGCCGCCGGCAACATCTTTCCCCGTTTATCCTAGCCTGTTCCTGTGCAATTCATAACGAAAACGTAAGTCGACGTCCATCAACCAACCAGGCATCTTATAAACGGTTGACTAACGACGGGAGTTCGGAAAAAGTTGACAGGATCATGTCGGCCCCCTGCAACTCTTCCTCCCCTCCAAACTGCGGAAAGCCGGTATATCGGCAACCGATGACAACCAAGCCGTTTTCCAAGCCTGCCCGCACATCGGATTGTCGGTCCCCAACCATGTACCCTTGTGTAATTCCATGAGTTTCTTTACAAATCCGAACCAAGTCCACTTTGGTTTCCGTTTCATAGTCTCCTGCTGTATAAATTCCCTTAAATAAAGAAATTAATCCTTTAGAACTTAAAGCACCACGCACATATGGGCCCACGCCGTTGCTGGCGATGAATAAAGACCACCCTTGATCAATCAACTGGGGTAGCGTTTCTTCTACTCCTGGATAACATTGGCCCACCCCCTGCTCAAACAACTCCAACTCTTTGGTCAACATCAACTGATCAGCGGTGTGGCGAACCTCTTCACTCGCTTCAGGCAACAAGGTTTCCCACAGTTCCTCATGTGTCATGCCAAACACTGATTGAATTTTTTCATCCGAGGGAATCTCCCCATCATACAGCCCTTCCTTGCGCAACTGGACAAATGTTTCCCGAAAGGCGGGTACCCCCACTTTTTCTGTTTGAAACAAGGTGCCATCCAAATCAAAAATGATTGCTTTCATATTATCTCCTCTTTCCGTTTTCGCATTAGTTGTGACCCAAGTGATGGGAAGCCCACTAAAACACCATCCCTATAAAAAGGACTAATTAGAGCATGCCCCCTGCACGTTTATATTTTATAGCCAAATTCCCATGAAAACATGAAAGATCGGCTTCACAACGAAGGAATAAAGCGGGGCAACCCTTAGAACGGTTGGGTTGCCCGTTACAAGCCTATTACCTGCGATAAATACAATTGACAAAACTGTGACGAAAATATAAAATTTAAAATACTGAAACACCCTTTGGGAAAGAAGTCGTCCTCCATGAATAAGCTTCTTCTCATGCTTACTGGCACAGCTTTGCTTTGGGACGCTTCAATGCGGTTTCCATTGCAGGCTACTCCCCCCTGGACGGCTTCCATGAACAAAGGTGTGTTTTTCCCCATTCTCAACTTTACAACCACATGCCATGGGCGAGTTGCGCCGATGGTTTTTTATTTTCTTATCCTCAGTCCTCCCCATCTTTTCCCTTCAGGTCATTTCGTCCCTTTTTGTTTACAGATTGCTAGGCCTACGTCATGATAGATTAAGAAATAGTACCGAACGTTAATTTCCAGATTGGGAAAACGGTGGGCGTATCTGGTGAATCAAGTTGATATGGAAGAAGCGGCGGAAAAACTTTTCTCGATAAGCGCCGATGCACAAGTGAAGCGAATGAGAAAATGGTTTTGGAGCCACTGGCCTATTCATCAGACACCCCCTGGAATCGCCCTACCCTTTGCCACAGATGGACATGCTATAAAACGGAGTGGTAACGTTGCGATACAAACAAATTAAATGGTTGATTCTCACCATCCCGACTGTCGTGGTTGGGGTGTGGGAATACGTGCGACACGAGTTTCTCTTGCCGTACATCTCCATGGATGCGGGCAACATACTGACGCCTGTCATCGTATTTTTGGTCACTATCACACTATTGTTGCACCTGTTTTTAGTGTATGAAAAAATGCAGGAGGATCTGAAAAAAGAACGGGCGGAAAAAGCCGTGTTGCAAGAAAGAGAACGGATCGCCAGGGAATTGCACGACGGCATCGCGCAAACCCTATTCTTGTGCTCGGTACAATTGGATAGGCTCAAACTGAAATACAACGATGGGGAACTAAATCAGGTGCACAAGCACTTGCGTCTCATCCACGACGATGTGCGCCAATCCATCTACAACCTCAAACACTCTTCCAGTGAAGCCTCCCATGTGTGGCATGAGCGGTTGGTTCACTGGCTCGATCAGTATCAGCTTGACACGGGCCTCCGCTTGGAAGCCCATATCGACTTGAAGGAAGAGCAATTAACCCCTCGTGAAAAAGTGGAGCTGTTCCACTGTATTCAGGAAGCCCTGACTAACGTCCGCAAACATGCGGAAGCCGAACACGTCTCCTTGCGGTTGGAATCCCGTCCGTCAGGATGGGCGTTAACAGTGGTTGATGATGGCAAAGGTTTTACTGATGACCCTTTTCAACATCATGACCGCTTCGGTTTGAAGATCATGCAGGAACGAGCCCACAACATGAAGGCTGATTTCAGCATCACACGGGAACATGGCAAAACGAAACTCCAAATCATTTCAGCAGGAGGGGATTTGAGTGGCTGAGCCTTGCCGGATCCTCATTGGAGACGACCACAAACATGCCCGCCAGGCCATGCGGATGATCATCGAGCAAGACCCTTTTTTTGAATTGGTGGGGGAAGCACAAGACGGTTATGAAGTGGTGAGGTTGGCAGCTGAGTTGATGCCCGATATGGTGTTGATGGACATCAACATGCCGGGACTGAGCGGCCTGGAAGCGACGCGGTTGATCAAGGAAGCATATCCCTCCATCAAAATCGTGATGGTCACGGTATCTGATGATGCGTCTGATCTGTTTGAGGCACTGAAAAAAGGGGCACAGGGTTACCTATTGAAGAACTTGAATCCTTCGATTTGGCTCACCTATTTACGATCCATCGTGGCCGATGAGGCACCGATGCCCAAAGAAATCGCCAGCCGGATTTTGCATGAATTTACCCCCTCTCCAACCAAGGCTCCCGCTTCCACAAACTTAACCAGCCGTGAACAAGAGATTCTCACCCATGTGGCCAAAGGATTGAGCAACCGTGAAATTGCGACTGCCTGCACAATCTCGGAGTATACAGTGAAAAACCATTTAAAAAATATCATGCAGAAATTGCATTTGCACAACCGGGTGCAATTGGCCCGCTTCGCCGTTGAACAAGGATGGGTTTCCCAACGGTTTCAGGGAGATCGTAATGAAAAATAGCCCGAAAGAGGGATAGCCAAACTGCAGGGAAAGGCTGACAATAGAGGTTGAGCTTTTTTGGAAGGTTCAGAAGGGAGAAAGCAGGAATGAAACGACATACGGCTATGTTATTGGTGGGACTCCTGACCTTGTCTGGGGTATTGACCGCATGCCAAACCGACACGAAGCAGACCCAACATCATCAGCACCATACACAAACCACCCAATCCACGCAGTTGAATATTACCTTTCAAACAGATCCAGCCCATCCCGACAAGGACAAGCCTGTGAAACTCATTTCTCATATCACAGCCGACAAACAACCTGTCGAAGATGCCAAAGTGGAGTTTGAAGTATGGAAACAAGGTGCCAAACACGAAATGATCGCAGCCCAAAAAACGAAGGGCGGCGTGTACCAAGCTACTCACACCTTTAATGAAGAAGGACAACATGTAGCGGTTGTGCATGTGACGACACCGGCAACCCACCAGATGATCAACGCCACTTTTGTCGTCGGCAATCCCAGCGCATCCCATCACGGCACCGCCAGTGATCACAAGAGCAATCTTCACTTACACATCGAAGCACCAACTGATGCCAAGGCTGGCACACAAGTGCCTATCACCGGACACGTCTCCAAAGCAAACAAGCCTTTTACCGATGCAAACGTCCAATTTGAGTATTGGCGTGAAGGGGATGACAAGCACTTGTTTTCCGATACAGCCGAAACCAAAGCAGGCCATTATGAAACAGGGCTCACCTTTGCCAAGCCTGGCACCTACCAACTCAAGTTGCATGTGGAAAAAGACAGTGAACATGACCATACCACACGAACGATCACCATTAAATAAAAATGAAAGCCACAAGCATTTCCACAACAGCAAACTTTTGATAAAATAAGCCAAACGGGATTATATCCCGTCACCCAACAAATGAGCTAATTCCACTTACGAAAGAGGAACCGCCCAAATACAGGCGGCTCCTCTTTTGTTTCTTGGGATTGATTTACCATCGCATCCATCTTTTTACTGGATTTGTTCCAACGGCACTTGGCCTGTCACATACACCATGTAACACAAAAAAGCGATCAATCCGATATACGCAATGCCAAATGCCCAGCGCGTCTTGGGAGAAACACTGTAATATTTCTCATCTCGATTAATTGCTCCGATCCGTTCCGGTGTGTATCTCCCTTCCAATATCATTCGCACCACACCTTGCTCCTCAGTGGTGGTCTTAACCAAATTTAACTCATGCAATTCCCCTTGCATTTCAAAGGTGGCGATGGTGCCCAAGCCAGGGAACTCCACTGCCACTTTGTGGCTTTGATCTTCCAATTCACAATACTGAACAAACGGCAATGGGCGACGATGGTCTTCCCCGGGAATCCATACACCTGCCTCAGAAAACTTCTGTTCTTCGATTTTGGCCTCGATTTGAAACAAACTCGGTTTTGCTTTCCGCTTCTTGCGTCCGTATGTAGACCATAATTCAATAACAAACATAATGTAAATGATTATCAAGAGAATACTTTTCGTCCATATGATTAGCGCCGCACCCAAGATCAAGCCTAGTCCCCACAGCCAGCGCGTCACAGCGGTGACGATGCGACCGCCGTCCAAGGGATGTACCGGGATCATGTTAAACAAATTGATCATGAAGCCCACCACGGCAACCGCCACCATCATGGGAGAATCCAGCCACAAACCCAATCCATAGCAGGCGAGGGCCCCCAACGTTCCCATCAGAGGACCACCATAAGCGATAAATGCTTCCGTCGCTGCGTCTGAAGGCTGGCGCTTCATCGTAATCAGCGCCCCTAAGAACGGGATGAACGACGGCGCCGAAACGGGAAGGCCTTTGAGTCGAGCTGCCCACACATGCCCCATCTCATGGATGAATATCATCATGACCAGCCCGACAGCAAACTCAAAGGGGTAGATCAAGGCATAACCGCCGATCGACACAAACATCGAAACCAATGTCCCGCCGAATTTTCCAAGTTTCAACAACGGCAACAAGGCCTTCAACTTCCCGCCTAAACTGAGAAGCAGCACCCCCACTCCGCCCAGCCATGATATGAACCGGTTTCGCTCGCCCTTCTTCTTCTCCCCTTCCACAATCTCTTGCCTCCTTTAAACCAATCATGACTACCTTTTTCCCTCTTTCCATAAAATTATGCAAAAAAATAAAGGGCAACCATCCACCCCATCTGGGCACCAAAAACAAAAAATTGCACCCTATTAAGAGGTGCAATTTGTAAATTGGTGGAGCTAAGCGGATTCGAACCGCTGACCCCCTGCTTGCAAGGCAGGTGCTCTCCCAGCTGAGCTATAGCCCCATATGTAATTAAAGACAAGAATTATATTACTATCCGCATAGGCGAAAGTCAAGCGATTTTGGGAAGCCATACAGCCTAAAAAAAGCCGGCTCTATTGAGCCGACTATTCTTCTTCTTTTGCCTTCTCCTTGACTTCTGTGCTGGCTGGCACCGGTGGGAAATCTACTTTTTCCAGCTCCATCTGCAATGAAGGAACCTGCACCACCACCGGGGGCAACGCCTCACTATACGGGGCGAAAGAGAAAAACGCACCGATCCCAACAATCGCAACCAACCAACCCATCCGGCGGTTATTGTTTTTTCTCATCGGCCTTTTCCTCCTTCTTGGTGTCTGTTTTTTGCGGCTTAATCTGCTGGGCTTTTTTGATCGCGTCTTGAATCAGTGAGTTGTTTGCATCAATCTGATAAGCTTTTTCCAACACGCTGAGGGCATTCTCCTTGTCTCCCAACGCAATGTACGTCAAGCCAAGCTGATATTGATAGATGGCATTGTTCGGCTCCAACTCAGCCGCTTTCAACGCTGCCGAGTTGGCAGATTTAAAGTTGCCATGCAAATAATGAGCCAACGCTTTGTAATATTGCCCCTTAGGGAAACGTTTTTCCTTATCCACCGCATCATTAAACGCACGATAAGCCCGTTTGCTGTATTCGGCCATCTCTTCTTCCCTTTTCTGAGGGGTTAGCGAAGTATTTTTGGAGACTTGCTCCCATTTTTTCAGGTAGAGCACGCCCAATGTGAGATGGTACTCCTCCTGCTTCCGATCAGCATATTTTGCCGCCTTTTTGGCCTCCGTGATCGCATCGTCCAGCTGGCCCTTTATGTTTAAATACACGGCTAAATCGTGATAATAGCGGGGCGTCTTCTTGCTGACGATGGTAGCGTAACGAAGAGATTGAATCGCTTTGTCATATTGTTTCAAAGCCCCATAAATCTTGCCTTGATGATAATAATATGAACCAGCCCCTGGATTCAGCTTCACGGCGCGGTTCGCCGCTTCCAGCGCCCCAGTGTAGTCCTTCAGGTAATAAGAGAAAACCGACAAATCGTCAAGTAATTTGGGTTCATCAGGGAATTCGGCAACAGCCGCTTCCAGCACCACTTTCCCCTTATCATATTGTTGGGCCACGCCATACATATTGGCCAAGTTAATATAGTACTCTTTTTTCCCCAGATCGGCGCTCAACGCCTTGCGTCCCAGTGCGATCGCTTGCTCCAACTGTTTGCGGTCATATGCCTGGTTGGATTGTTGATAATAAACAAACGCCTGTTCAGCATCCTTCTTCACGGAAGTATCAAGAATTCCGCCAGCGGCCAGCACGTCTTCCGCCGAATCACCACTTAACCACATGAACCCCCCAACAGCCACCGCCAACGCGGCTACGACACCAAGCAACACGACGATAGGACGGCGTGCCCGTGGACGTTGTCCCACCTGCTTCCGTTTCTCCGCTTGCTTCCCTTTCACTGGTCTGGGAAGGGTTTCTTCTTTTGTCTTCTTGGTTTCTACTTTGGCTGGCAATACTTCGCTTGCCGACTTGGATTTTTTTTGCTTTTTTTCTTCGTACTGCTCAGCCCAACGCCAAAAATCCCGCACTCTTGGCCGTTTCAGCGGATCAGCCGACAACGCGCGCTGAATCAGGCTTTCCAATTCCAACGACATATCTTTCCGTGTCTCTTTCACCGGTTCCACTTTGTCGACTTTGTCATCAACTCGCTTGCCGGTCAACATCTGGTACAGCACTTGGGCCACTTTCTTCACATCTTCCGTTTCCCGGCGTGCCAACCCAAACAGACGCTTGGGGCCGCCAAACAAGAACCGGACTTCTCCAGCAGAGGTAATCATCATGTTTTGCGGGTCAATCAACGCAAACTGCTCTTCATCATAACACTGCATCAAATGGTTGGTGACCGTCTTCAAAATGCGCGCCACTTCATCCATCGTCAGTGGAGCACTACGCATGAGATAGACCCCAAACAGGATGCCCTCCATCTTGTTAAATACCTGATACAGCTTCCCGTCTTCCAAAAACACTTCCTGAATCGGAAAAAACATTTCCTGATTCCGCGACATCAACTCATCCAATTCATAATCAGCCGGTTTTTTCTTCATGTTGACCGCATGGATGAAACGAGTTTGCCCGGCATCTGGGCCTTCCTTCTTCACCGTTGTGTAATAAAGTACCCCTTCGACGAAGGGAAACACACTCGTGATCTCATATGTACCCTGAATAATATCGCCTTTCTGTTTAAACTCACTCATCACGCTCTCCTCCAACTTTTACCCTTCGTTCTGCTAACCATTCCAGGAAATCAGCTGTTTCAGCGATGGTCGGTCGTTTATGGAGATCAAATGAACATGTTCGCTCGATCCACTCATCCAATTCTGGCGGACACTCTTCACAATAGGTGGAAATCGGCGGAATCGTCAAACCGACGCCTATGGGATTTTTCCCAGTCAACATTCTATAAATCAATGTCCCCAATGTATAGGAGTCGACTAACTGATTGGTTTTCTGATCCACTTGGGGAGCCAGTCCTTTAGGTAGCGTCCCCCACGCTCCTCCGTACAAAAAGCGGATTGCCTTACCGGGAGTCAACAACACATTTTGCGGATGGATGATCGTCAATTGCTTCTCTCCATACAACCGTAACAGGTGATTAACGATTCCCCGCGCGATCCAGACTGTTTCTTCCAAGTTTAGAGGAGAATGCTGAATTAAATGATGAGCAAGGAGGTTTCCTTCCAAACGTCGAAATACTTGATACAAGACCCCGTCTTCCACAAACACTTCCTTCACCGGAAAAAATACGGACTCGTCGCGTGCCAAAACCTCTTCCGGTTCCACTTGGTGCGGCATCGCATCCAGCTCCAGGGCATGGACAAACCGCTTGCAAACGATCCCCGAGTCTTGATGCGCTTCCGTATAATACAAGGTGCCGATGACAAATGGAAATGTTTTGAGTACACGGTACGTCCCGTTAATCATCTCCCCTTGTTCCTTCAGCTTCATACAGCGCTTCCCCTTTAAATCTGATTTTCACTTTTTTCAAGTTCCGAACCTACTACCGTTTATTCTAACATGAACCCATTCGCTAGAGTAGGCATTGCGGCGAGTTCATATATCTTTAAAGGGATTTATGTCTAACAAATAGAAATATTTCTTTTTGTACTCAAATAAACCCGATACCCGCTTCTGCTAATTAGCAACTTGATTTACCATATACCCCCAAAAACAAGTATATTCCTCTTCTCTCCCCAGATTTATCATAATTGCCTGTCTAATGAGCAACCCGACAGCACAAGCCATCACTCATGTAAAAACAGGCAACGAAGTGGTTGCCTGTTTTTATGTATCGCGCGAGTCAGCAAATTCTCCTGTGATATGATACAATTTTTAGAAAATAGATCATTTATACAAGTGGGAGCGTGACAATGTGGGAGATCTTGAATTTAAGCATGCTGTAGAAACCACGCTCAAAGTCATCGGTGGGAAGTGGAAATTGGTGATTTTGTGCCATCTGTTGGACGGAGTCAAGCGCTTCAGTGAGTTGAAACGCAGCATGCCCAACATCACGCAAAAGATGTTGACACAACAACTGCGAGAGCTAGAACAAGATGGCCTGGTTCATCGCCAAGTATATTCTCAAGTGCCTCCCAAAGTAGAATATTCCTTGACGGAATATGGGAAATCGATTAAAGAAGTGCTGGATGTATTAAATGGCTGGGGCAGACGGCACCGTGTACGCATGAAACTTCAAAAATAATAAACACTCCCCCAACGGCGTTGAGGGAGTTTGGCATTCTGTCCTGCTTTAGTTGAGATTGATCCACACCGACTTCACTTGCGTATACAAATCCAAAGCATAGCTGCCCATCTCTCGCCCGAATCCAGATTGTTTATAACCCCCGAATGGAACGGACGCATCAAATACATTGTAACAATTCACCCAGACCGTTCCCGCCTCCAACGCATGCGCCACACGATGCGCTTTGCTGACATCCTTTGTCCACACCCCAGCCGCCAAGCCGTACTCGCTATCATTTGCGCGGCGAATCACATCCGCTATCTGATCTTCATCGTCAAACGGCATCGCCGCCACAACCGGCCCAAAAATCTCTTCTTTCGCAATGGTCATATCGGCTTTCACATCGGTAAAAATGGTCGGCTGTACAAAATACCCTTTTGAAGACAGCGGTTGCCCCCCGATCAACGGCTTGGCGCCTTCCGCCTTCCCTTTCTCCAAGTATTGGGAAACGCGTGCGAATTGCTCATCGGACACCAACGGACCCATCTCCGTCGTTTCATCCAGGCCAGGGCCCTGCTTGATCTTAGACGCATATCCGGCCATATCAGCCAAGAAGTTATCGTACACCTTTTTGTGCAAAAACAGCCGGGAGCCTGCACTACATACCTGTCCCTGGTTAAAGAAGATTCCCCTGAGTGCCCCGGGAATTGCTTTTGAGAAGTCAGCATCCGGGAAAATAATATTTGGCGATTTCCCGCCCAATTCCAAGGAAACCCGTTTCACCCGATCAGCCGCCTGACTCATGATCAGTTTGCCGACTTCCGTCGATCCGGTGAAAGCCACCTTGCGAATTTTGGGATGCGCCACAATCGCCCCTCCCGCTGTCGGGCCAAATCCCGACAGGATATTGACAACTCCCTCGGGGAAGCCGGCTTCTTGGATCAATTGGCCTAAGTAAAGCGCCGACAACGGCGTTTGCTCTGCCGTTTTCATAACCACCACATTGCCAGTCGCCAATGCCGCTCCCAACTTCCATGCCGCCATGAGCAACGGGAAATTCCAAGGAATAATCTGTCCCACAATACCGATCGGCTCGTGCCGGGTATACGAGAAGAAATTGTTGCCAACGGAGTTATCAATCACTTGACCGTGGATTTTGCTAGCCCACCCCGCATAATAACGGAAATGATCCACCGTCAGCGGTATATCCGCCGCCCGCGTCTCCTTGATCGGTTTCCCATTGTCAAGCGTCTCCAATTGGGCCAAGGCTTCCGCATGCTCCTCAATCAAATCGGCCAGGCGCCACATCAGCCTCCCCCGCTCACTGGGAGTCAGCTTCGACCAACGCCCCTCGTACGCCCGTTCAGCCGCTTCCACTGCCGCATCCACATCAGCGCTGTCCGCTTCATACACCTCCGCCAACACTTCCCCGGTTGCCGGATTCCTCGTGGCAAACGTCTTACCTGACAACGATTCCACAAACCGTCCTCCGATAAACAGCGGCTTCGGCTTCCCATCCAAAAAAGCTTGCACACGCGGGTCCAATGGAACAGAAGACTTTCCTTGCATCCCAACGCCCCCTTCAAAAGGATATGACAGAACGACAGCTTTCACTTCCATTATATCTATATGAAACATTCAGAAAAATACGCACCTTAAAGGAACCAAGTATCGATAAAGGTACATAGTTCCCATAAGGAAACCCTAATGATAGGAAAGGTGTTAGATCGCCAGCCCAAGTTTGCAGAAAAAAAAGCCTCCTCCAGTGTACAGGAGGAGGCTATTAATACTGATGTCAACTATCATCCAGTTCTATAAAAGCACTTGATAGATGGTAGTAACATCAGATGAGATATCTTTTATAAATAACGATCCACATCGATTTCATCCATTTTCACTCTCGGAATGGCCATCGCTTCTTTTACTTTGTTATTTTTGTCGTAAATGACTACAATTCCTACTGATTGTCTTTTTAAATTGCCATAAAACCCAATCGTTTCTCCAGTATCTTTGTTGATTTCTTTAATCAAACGATAAACATACTTCCCAAAACTGTTTTCCACTTCTTGTTTCTCTCTTCCCAAATAAGCAAATGCTGCTACGTATTCCTCACGGAGTTTGAATGATTTACGGGCTACTTCATCTTCGAGATATTCAATATTGACCAATCGGTCATTAGCATCATAGGCAAATTGATAAATACCACACTCATCTATTAAGCCATAGGTTACTTTCATACCTTGTTGGGTTTTCTCCTCTTTGATTTTTTTTAGCCCATAAATCCTCCCCAAGTTTTCTTCTACATTGATTCGATAATCACCCAGTTTGATAAACTTCAACATAAAAGATCCCCTTTAACATGCGGAATATCTTTTTTTCTCTTGGTTGAGCAAACAGACTTAAACGCACCATAACGGAACAAAGGTATTTAGTTACCAAACTGATACAGACACTTTTCCCATAGCCTGCCGAACAAGCATCTATCTATTTACTCAGCGGTCAAAGCAGCCCAGCTTTTCCTTGCTCAATGAGAAATGACCGCGTTTTTAATTTAAATGATACATTGAGATATACGCGTCCATTGTTTTTTTCCAATGTTGCACGAAAATCTCCTCATCACATGTATATTTACGACTTCCCACACCCGCCGACGTGGTTCCGTCATAATTGCTCCTGATCCGTATTCCCTGAGACCCGCAATCTTGGGTGGACGTATAAAGATAATACTCCACAATGAGATCCCTGATCGTTAGCCCTTCATCTTGAACCAACATAATCACAAATTCCCAAACCACATCGGCATTTAAATCCGACGGGCGGTTTTCTTTTAAAAACCAAACCAACTTTTCTGTTTTGTTTTGCATTTGGGTTGCCTCTTTTCTATAAGACTTCCATTCGATTAAGTGCCTGTTTGGTAATAGAGCCGTAACTCCAAACCGTTTACTCATTCACTTCACGTATAACGAGGCGCTCATCGTGAAAGGGTTTCCCGGTGCTACTATTGTCATCTTGTCGAAATGATTTAGCCATTACACCATACAAACAAAAAAGTCGCCCCATCATTTGGTGAGCGACTTAACTTTTAGAAATATACCTCAAGGGGTCTACTGGCTGACCGTTAACATGCACTTCAAAGTGCAAATGAGGACCTGTTGACCACCCAGCACTTCCGATCCCAGCTATATGATCTCCCCGCTTCACTTGTTGACCTGGACGAACATAAATATGTTGCGGATACATATGAGCATACCAAGTCTGCAATCCGTTGCCATGATCAATAATGATTAGATTTCCATATCCGTTTGATGTACCAGCTCTTACCACTACTCCGTCTCCAGCCGCATAGATCGGTGTTCCGACAGGGCCAGCTAAGTCGATTCCAGCATGTAATTTTCTAATATGTCTAATAGGATGAAACCGATATCCAAAACGGGAAGTAAGCGCAGCAGATTTTGTAGGTGGCCCCAAAATGCCTCCAGTGGTAATAAAACTACCTCCTGGACCGCCACCAAAACTATATGCCCCAACATATTTTTGTAGAACGGGTGCTTTCGAGGAAGTGTTATAAGTCATGTCAGGCATGCCTTCAGCAAAAATGATCGGGATTTTTATCTTTGCTTTTGCAATCACTTCCTGATCATCAATCTCTAGCTCAAAAGATTCAATGGCCTTTTTTTGATGAGACCCAAAACTCGTTTCAAACTGTTCCTTTGCTTTTTCCTCATCCCCTTCGGTTGAAGCCACCTTCACAGCATCGCGGATGGCTGCTTGAGCATCAAGCACAGCTAACCCGGCAACTACCAACTGCCATGCAACTAATGCCAATAGGAAAAACAACGGCATAATAACGATAAATTCAGTTGTCGAAGCGCCTTTTTTACGCCTAACTGAATAGATCATCTTTGAAAATATTCTCATCTCCGTCCTCCAATTGAATATACTATTCTTCCACTCGGGGCTAATTTATGACAGGAGATTTAGCTTTCGTTTCGAATGAAACAGAAGATGATCCAGGCAAAAAAACAATGTCAATCTCTGTTTTTGCCTCAGCAATCACTTGACCATCTTTAATCTTTACTTCATAAGAAGACAAGTGATAGTTATCTGTGTTTGGAAACACCTTTTTGCCCCTTTCCTCTTCTTTTTCAGGTTTACCCGAAGATGCAGTAAGCCGAACTCCTTCTTTGACTAAGGATTGTGTTTCCATCACTGCCATTCCGGCAACGAAAAATTGCCATACAACCAAACACATAAAAAAAACCAAGGGAATAATTGTGATAAATTCCAATGTGGCAGACCCTTTTCTCTTCCTACTCCCCTGGTTCTCTCTCATATTCAATGGACTACCCTCCGAAACACTTAGTTTTCAAACGGAATTTCTATTTTGCTCATCTTTGCTGTCCAGCCTGCATAATCACGTTTCGGACCAAAACCAACACCCTTAACATAGACATCTCTGAATTGCTCTGAAAAAATGAGTGAATGGAATTTGACTTTGGCTTCAACTCGAACACGTCCATCCACAAAGAAGATGATTTTGCTCGGTTCCGCACCATTTTGCTTGATATATTTGCTTACAGATTTCTTGATTTCATTTTCATACTTGCTTCTAACGCTTTTGATCACACCATATCGTTTACCCGGGGTTCCTAATACTGCTTCATATGGATCAAGGATTACACCTGTCCCAACCACGGCTTGCATCCGCTCTTGCACTTCTTTATTCACATATTCATCCATTTTCTGCGTCGCCGCCAAACTCCCTGCATCCGCCGCTTTCTGCGCTGTTGCATGATCCATCCATGCAATGACAAGGGAGGCTAGAAACATGAAGAATATCATAAAGATCGGCAAGCCAGCGACCCACATCATTGTCACGTTTCCCCGTTTTCGATTTAACCTACGCAATGACCGTAACATGGGGTCCTCCTGAAGTAGCCAACTTTTATTTAGGATTACGAGTGATAGCCATACTGTTATCTAATGCTTCTTCCTCATTATCCAATACCTCATTATGCAAGAATTGCCTTTTTGCTCTGTCAAACGTTTCCTGATCCCTTGGATGCACATGTGCCGGATGAAGGCGCAAATGGATCAGCCAGAAATGAATAGCGTCAAAAACTTGACCTTTTTTAAACAAAAGGGATATGACATTTTTTCTGTCATCATACGTTTCCATCTGCAAATAGTTATCCCGGAAAAGCAACTCTCCCATCCGGTCATGCCAATCATTCAATGAAGAAAAATCTTGCGGATAAAAGACGCCATTTCTTCCAATTCTAGTTAATGTCGCATTTATTTGCTCGGCAATCTTTTCGTATTCTGATCTCATTTCTAAGATCGATGCAAATGCGTTTTGACATGCATGGATTGAAGGAGATTCTTCACCCTGTGCCAAGCATTTCTTAGTTATATCTAGCGCCTTTACAATACTGTTGCTGTTTCGACGACTATATTGGCGACCCACCTTATAAAAAGTGGTATTAATATGACCAAGTGTTATCGACAATCTCGCCACTTCTCTGATGCTATCCAGTGCAGGGATTTTGCCATCTCTTGTGATGAATAAATATCCTGTTACTTCTTTCCCTTCATAGTAACTGACGCAATAATAATCTTTACCTTCATATCTTACCAAGACAGTAAGAATATCATAACGCTCGCTGGGCTTTTTATATTCTTCAATGATGTCCTTTATTTTCGGAGGAATAGATTGATTATCCAATCATAATTACCACCTTTAAGTTAATTTCCCTACACCATACCTTATTAATCAAACCAACTTTTCACCCATCTCACAGGAGCGGTGACAACTTTTCTAACCGTTTTGTTTCCTGTGAAATACTTGCCGACTGTCGCTGCTCCCCAGACAAGCGCTCCACCTACTGCAAGGCCAACCGCCAATGGGGGACAAGCAGCTCCAATCATCAAACCTGCCGTCAATGCAAGACTACCTAAACCCGCTGTACCTGTCAAAACAGCATCTGCCTGTTGCTGTGATCCATCTGGGCTGTTAAATGCGTAGGTATAGCCAGACACCATTTCAACGGTGGAAAACGCTATCCCTGCCCAGCCCGCAACTTTTGCAACTTTTGACAATGGAGCGACGCTTTTAAGCAAAGTACTTGAATCGGCAGCTGCACCACCAATCGGTGTAGCGAAGTTTCTGAGGTTTTGGATTTTAGTGCCTACATATGGTGCGATATTTGACCAGTTAACAAATTGATGAAGCGTCACACCTTTTTCTATCGCATCCCATGAGTCCATTAAGCCTTGTTGCCAAGTTCTATCCTGTGTAAATATACTTATGCCACCACGAACAATTGCGGAGACAGTTAACGCACCTGTAATCTTTGCGCTACTCGAAAGACCGTTTGGTTCCGACATTGAGGTAGCAACCTCATGAACACCTGCAATTTTTGCAATAAAGAAATCATTGAATGTCCATTTAATGACTTTGTAACCTTGATCAGTCGTTATCCATTCAACAGATTTATCCCAAGCACTTTTTTCTGGATTGGCTTCTTTTTTAGTATCCGCCTTTTTGACGAGATCACCATCTTTTTGCACATCGCCCGACTTTTGCACTTCTTTTACTTGTAAATCGGCATAGGCTGGATATGAGAACGGGATGGTGATGTTGAACAAAATGAAGGCAAGCATAATAATAGCTAGCGACCTTTTATGCTTAGCCATATATTTAAACCACATAATCTCCCTCCTAACTAATTTTTTTAAAGCTGTCACCGCGAGATCCCTAACATCTATAGCTTTTTACGCGTTGCAATTGTTCCACACTATAACAAGCAATGCTAGAAATATAAAAATATCATAAGTCCAGCAAGCCCATTTCCCCACCATAGCCGCTTTCCCATTAATCACTTACACGAGGTTCATGTAAAGTAACCCACTCTTTATTTTGGATTGCGTGTGATTGATAAAATATTGTTTTCTAACTCTTTCTCTTCATCTTCTATAGCCTCATTTTGTAAAAACTTCCTTTTGGCCTTATTAAAAGTGTCTAGATCCCTTGCACTTACATGCCCAGGATGGAGACGCAAATGAATCAACCAAAAACGAAATGCATCAATAACCCTTCCTTTTTTTAACAAAAAGGATATCACTTTTCTTCTATCATCATAGGTTTCCATCTGCACATAATTATCTCTAAACAACAATTCTCCCATCCGCTCATGCCAATCATTTAATGAAGGGAAATCTTCTTGCGAATAAAAGATTCCGCTTCTCCCAATTCTGTTTAATGTTGCATTCATGCACTCGGCAATCTTTTCATACTCAGATCGCATCTCTAAAATGGATTCAAACACCTCTTTACACGCATTGATTGAAGGCAAGTCTTCACCTAATTTTAGACATTTATTTGTTATATCTAGCGCCTTTACTATACTGTTGCTATTTCGACGACTAAACTGGCGACCCACACTGTAAAAAGTAATATTAATATGATTAGCCAATAAGGATAATCTTGCCACTTCACGAATCTTTTCTCGTGCAGGAACGCTTCCTTCTTTTGTGATATACAAATATCCAGTAGTTGTTTTCCCCTTATAGTAACTGACACAGTAATAATCTTCCTCTTCATACCTTACCAATACAGCAAAAATATCATAGCGTTCGCTAGGCTTTTTATGTGCTTCAATGGTATCTATGATATTTGGAGAAATCGATCGTTTATCCAATTATTCTTACCTCCTTTCGAGTCACTCCACCTTCACCATAATCGTATTAATCAAACCAGCTTTTCACCCATCTCACAGGCGCCGTGACAGCTTTCCTAAACGTTTTGCTTTTTCCTGTGAAATACTTGCCAACTGTCGCTGCTCCCCAGACAAGAGCTCCACCTACTGCAAGGCCAACTGCCAATGGAGGACAAGCAGCCCCAATCATCAAGCCCGCCGTTAACGCTAGGCTTCCGAGACCAGCAACACCATTTAATACACCATCAGCCTGGCTTTTTGATCCATCCTGGCTATAAAATGCAGAACCAAATCCAGACGC
This sequence comes from Laceyella sacchari, assembly GCF_024927925.1. NCBI lineage: Bacteria > Bacillati > Bacillota > Bacilli > Caryophanales > Thermoactinomycetaceae > Laceyella > Laceyella sacchari. Next base: position 195,510 of record NZ_CP103866.1, on the reverse strand, counting down.
CATTTCAACGGTGGAAAAAGCAATCCCCGCCCAACCGGCAACTTTTCCAATCGTTGTTAATGGAGCAGTACTTTTGAGCAAGGTACTTGAACTCACACCTGCTTCACCAAACTGTGCAATATACCTTGGGGCATTTAATCTAGCACCAATATATGGTATGATTTTATCCCATGCAACGAATTGGTGAAGTGTTACTCCTTTTTCTAGCGCATCCCAACTATCCAATGCTGCTTGTTTCCATCCATCTTTGACAAATATGCCAATACCACCACGAACAATCGCCGAGAGTGTGAGCAAGGTCGTCCACTTAATAGAACTCCTAGCGGAAGCATTAATATTGCCATTACCGTATTCTTTAATTACCGACTCAGCACCGACAATTTTTGTGAAGAAAAAATCGTTAATCGTCCACTTAATCGCTTTATAAGCTTGCCCCTCCGATACCCACTCAAATGACTTCCCTAAAACACTTTTATCTTCTGGAACAGCTTCTTTTTTAGCATCCGCCTTTTTGACGACATCACCATCTTTTTGCACATCGCCAGACTTTTGCACTTCTTTCACTTGTAAATCGGCATAGGCTGGATATGAGAACGGGATAGTGATGTTAAACAAAATAAAGGCAAGCATAATGATGGCAAACAATCTTTTATGCTTGACCATATATTTAAACCACATACTCCCTCTCCTAACTAGTTTTTTAACTGTCACCATGAATTTCTTTTACATCTATAGCTTTTTACGCGTTGCAATTGTTCCACACTATAACAAGCAATGCTAGAAATATAAACATATCATAAGTCCAGCAAGCCCATTTCCCCACCATAGCCGCTTTCCCATTAATCACTTACACGAGGTTCATGTAAAGTAACCCACTCTTTATTTTGGATTGCGTGTGATTGATAAAATATTGTTTTCTAACTCTTTCTCTTCATCTTCTATAGCCTCATTTTGTAAAAACTTCCTTTTGACCTTATTAAAATTGTCTAGATCCCTTGCACTTACATGCCCAGGATGAAGGCGCAAATGAATCAACCAGAAACGGAGCGCATCAATGATTCTTCCTTTTTTCAACAAAAAGGATATCACTTTTCTTCTATCATCATAGGTTTCCATCTGCACATAATTATCTCTGAATAACAATTCTCCTAACCGAAGATGCAAATCATTCAATGGAGAATAATCTTGTGGATGAAAGATCCCGCTTCTCCCAATTCTGTTTAATGTCGCATTCAGGCGCTCGGCAGTCTCATCATATTCAGATCGCATCGCTAAGATGGATTCAAACGCTTCTTTACACGCATCGATGGAAGGCAAGTCTTCGCCTAATTTTAGACACTTATTTGTTATATTTAGCGCCTTTACTATACTGTTGCTGTTTCGACGACTAAACTGGCGACCCACACTGTAAAAAGTAAGATTAATATAATTAGCCGCTATGGATAATCTTGCCACTTCACGAATCTTTTCTCGTGCAGGAACGCTTCCTTCTTTTGAGATAAACAAATATCCGGTAGTTGTTTTCCCCTTATAGTAACTGACACAATAATAATCTTCCTCTTCATACCTCACCAATAAAGCAAAAATATCATAACGTTCCCGAGGTTTTTTATTCTCTTCAATGATATCTAAGATTTTCGAAGGAATTGATCGTTTATCCAATTATTCTTCCCCCCTTTCGAGTCACTCCACCTTCAACCATTAAAGTATTAATCAAACCAGCTTTTCACCCATCTCACAGGCGCCGTGACAGCTTTCCTAAACGTTTTGCTTTTTCCTGTGAAATACTTGCCAACTGTCGCTGCTCCCCAGACAAGAGCTCCACCTACTGCAAGGCCAACCGCTAATGGGGGACAAGCAGCCCCAATCATCAAGCCCGCCGTTAACGCTAGGCTTCCGAGCCCAGCAAAACCATTTAATACACCATCAGCCTGGCTTTTTGATCCATCCTGGCTATAAAATGCAGAACCAAATCCAGACACCATTTCAACGGTGGAAAAAGCGATCCCCGCCCAACCCGCAATTTTCCCAACTGTTGTTAATGGAGCGGTACTTTTTAGCAAGGAACTAGAATTGGCCGCCGCTTCTCCGATAGTTCCAGCGGCTTCACCAAACTGTCCACCGAATCTTATAGCATTAAACCCAGTTCTTGCAACTTGTACGACATTTTCCCATGCAACGAATTGGTGAAGTGTTACTCCTTTTTCTAGCGCATCCCAACTATCCAATGCTGCTTGTTTCCATCCATCTTTGACAAATATGCCAATACCACCACGAACAATCGCCGAGAGTGTGAGCAAGGTCGTCCACTTAATAGAACTCCTAGCGGAAGCATTAATATTGCCATTACCGTATTCTTTAATTACCGACTCAGCACCGACAATTTTTGTGAAGAAAAAATCGTTAATCGTCCACTTAATCGCTTTATAAGCCACCCCATCCGATACCCACTCAAATGACTTCCCTAAAACACTTTTATCTTCTGGAACAGCTTCTTTTTTAGCATCCGCCTTTTTGACGACATCACCATCTTTTTGCACATCGCCAGACTTTTGCACTTCTTTCACTTGTAAATCAGCATAGGCTGGATATGAGAACGGGATAGTGATGTTAAACAAAATAAAGGCAAGCATAATGATGGCAAACAATCTTTTATGCTTGACCATATATTTAAACCACATACTCCCTCTCCTAACTAGTTTTTTAACTGTCACCATGAATTTCTTTTACATCTATAGCTTTTTACCCGTTGCAATTGATCCACACTATAACAAGCAATGCTAGAAATCATAAGTCCAGCAAGCCCGTCTCCCCACCATAGCCGCTTTCCCCTTAATCACTTACACAAGGTTCATGTAAAGTAACCCACTCTTTATTTTGGATTGCGAATAATAGGTAAAATATTGTTTTCGAAAGCTTTCTCTTCGTCTAATGGCTTATTTTGTAAAAACTTCCTTTTCCCTTTGTTAAAAGTATCTAGATCCCTTGCATTTACATGCCCAGGATGGAGGCGCAAATGAATCAACCAAAAACGAAACGCATCAATAATTCTTCCTTTTTTTAATAAAAGGGATATGACTTTTCTTCTATCATCATAGGTTTCCATCTGCACATAATTATCTCTAAACAACAATTCTCCCATCCGCTCATGCCAATCACTCAATTGAGAATAATCTTCTTGTGGATAAAAGATTCCACTTCTCCCAATTCTGTTTAATGTCGCATTCATGCACTCGGCAATCTTTTCATACTCAGATCGCATCGCTAAGATGGATTCAAACGCCTCTTTACACACATCGATGGAAGGCAAGTCTTCGTCTAATTTTAGACATTTATTTGTTATATCTAGCGCCTTTACTATACTGTTGCTATTTCGACGACTAAACTGGCGACCTACATTGTAATAAGTAAAATTAATAAAATTAAGTTCTATGGATAACCTAGCCACTTCGCGGATGTCTTCTCGTGCAGGAATTTTGCCCTCTCTCGTGATAAACAAATATCCTGTTACATCTTTCCCTTCATCGTAACCGACGCAATAATAATCTTCCTCCTCATACCTAACCAGCACCGAAAGAATATCATAACGCTCACGTGGCTTTTTATGTGCTTCAATAATATCTATGATATTTGGAGGAATTGATCGCTTATTCAATCACTATGACCCCCTTTCAAATCCATTCACTTTCACTATAACCGTATTAATCAAACCAGCTTTTCACCCATCTCACAGGAGCCGTGACACCTTTCCTAAACGTATTGCTTTTTCCTGTGAAATACTTGCCAACTGTCGCTATTCCCCAGACAAGAGCTCCACCCACTGCAAGACCAACCGCCAATGGAGGACAAGCAGCTCCCATCATCAAGCCCGTCGCTAACGCTAGGCTGCCGAACCCAGCAACACCATTTAATACGCCATCAGCTTGGCTTTTTGACCCATCCTGGCTATAAAATGCAGAACCAAATCCAGACACCATTTCAGCAGTGGAAAAAGCAATTCCCGCCCAACCCGCAACTTTGCCAACTGGTGTTAATGGAGAAGTGCTTTTAAGTAAGGAACTTGAACTAACAGCTGCTTCACCAATAGTTCCTATTTTTATTGCGTTAGTGGCACGTTCAGTTACGAATGGTATGATTTTTCCCCATGCAACGAATTGGTTAAGTGTTACTCCTTTTTCTAACGCATCCCAACTATCCAATGCTGCTTGTTTCCATCCATCTTTGACAAATATGCCAATACCACCACGAACAATCGCCGAGAGTGTGAGCAAGGTCGTCCACTTAATAGAACTCCTAGCGGAAGCATTAATATTGCCATTACCGTATTCTTTAATTACCGACTCAGCACCGACAATTTTTGTGAAGAAAAAATCGTTAATCGTCCACTTAATCGCTTTATAAGCTTGCCCCTCCGATACCCACTCAAATGACTTCTCTAACACACTTTTATCTTCTGGAACAGCTTCTTTTTTGGCATCAGCTTTTTTAACTACATCACCATTTTTTACCACATCGCCTGCCTTTTGCACTTCTTTCACTTGTAAATCGGCATAAGCTGAATATGAGAAAGGAATAGTGATGTTAAACAATATAAAAGCAAGCATAATGATGGCAAACAATCTTTTATGCTTGTTGATGTGTTTAAACAGCATAATCCCTCTCCTGCATCCTGTTTAGTAAACTTCCCAATCATAGTAATAATGACCTACCACAAATGTAAGGTAAGGAAGAATAAACATATTAAAAACAAGTTGAATGATATTTATGAGAAACAGGCTATCCAAAGTATAAAGCGACAAAAACAGGGTCACAAAATTCATTAGCATGGTTAATATGCTCAATAAAAACGTAACACCCATTACTTGAAATAACCTTGTCTTCCCTACTTGAAATGCTCTTTTCAACCCACTGAACCAACTTTCCCCTTCAAACACAACAACATAAGGATAGAGAATAAACAGCATAAGTAAGATCAAGCCTGGAACAATAAACAGCACCGTGCCAAGCGTTACAAGGATGGCAATAATCGCCCCTACCACATACACAGGAAGCATATGTTCAAAGAACACTCGGTATCCTTCACTTATACTTGTTTCTTCTTCGATCAACTTGCTTTTAACCAAATAAATAAATGGAATTTGGCTGATAAAGATAGTAATGGTAGAAAAGATAAATTGTGGGTAACTCCCTAATTCCGAAACGCCTACTGTTGCAAAGAGATTATAATAGTAGGTGGATACAAACTGATTGATAAAGAAGAGTGGAAACGCAATGGTAAATCCAAAAAGAAGGATGTACAATAGCTTATCTTTGTACAAAGATAAGCTATCTACATAATTTTTCATGACTGAACCACCTCTAAAATATCGATTTGTCTTGGTAATTAGTTGGCATCATATTCATCCATTTTGTTCTCGCCTTTTTTCTCTACGAGCTCTTCTATTTTCTCTTGGTTCTCCTTTAAGAGTTTTATTAAGGATTCATAACGACTCTTTCTATATTTGTCAATTTTATCCTCGCGATTATTGATCAACTCTCTGGCTTTATCAGCTTCTTCGATAGACAGTTTATCTCTACTCTGCAAATGGCTCACGGCAACTCTCATACGATGTGACTCTGTCATAGATAATTTATCTAATCCAAGTCCACCAAAAGTAAGTCTTTGTAATTCACGTTCCTTTCGAGTAAATTGTTGAATAATGTTGCTAGTATTTCTAACTTTCCACATTAACCATTCTTCCCAGATTTTCATTCTTTGGGCATCAAAATATCGCCGCAATCCTTCATCATTACGTACTGTTGCATATTCACCGCCGCCAGCCTTAGCGACTTCCTGCAACGCCTTTTGACCTGCATTATCCACATCAAATCCGATAATATTTACCACGGCTTTGACATTGGATTTATTCAACTCTTGCGCCACTTGAACCGGATTCCCGCCACAAGTTTCAATGCCGTCACTTACTACATAAATCAAATTTTCTGAGGGACCATTTATTTTCGATAGATCATTGGCAGCTTCTTTCATCGCCAATGCAATCGGCGTCCATCCAGTGGGGTTAAACGTGTCCAACGCCTTGCTAAACGTTTGTTGATCGTATTTACCCAAAGGATAAACGACTTCGGTGCTTTTACAAGAGATGTCTTTATCTTTATCAGCATTGCTACCTTTATGGCCATACACCCTTAAAGAGACATTTGCATGTGTAGAAAGTGAAGAAGCAAAACGGGAAACTGCTTGTTTTGCAAGGGTCATTTTGGAAAAGCCATCAACCTTACCAGCCATGCTTCCTGAGGAGTCGACCAGGATCATGACATTCAACTGCTTACCTGTAGGCGTTTTTAAGTCACCTGGGTCGCCACTTACAGTATATGTAGTATCAAATGCATCCAATTTTTTTACATAGGGTTGATAATCTTCTGCTAAAAGTTCAACTAACTTTTGGTATGCTTGTTCACCCGTGAGATTTTTAGGCAATGCATCCAACTCTTTGTTGACATTTTCTTTATGATAGGCATCACCCGCATATTTGCCAGGACCTTCTTTTAATATATCTTCGATTTCTGTCGCATACGCTTTTTTAGTTTCTTTGTTTTGCTTTCCCGCTACTCCCTCTTCTGTCTTGGAGACGGGTGTGGAACAGCCGGCAATGGCAACGGAAACGACAACAAGACCACTTACCACCTTGGCATAAAATGCATTCAATATACTCACCTCTTAAAATAAGAATATATGGTTTGCACTAAAGCAAACCATATATTCTATTGTTCCAACTAGCATCTTACTTGACTTCTTCCAAATTACCAGATTGATTAACCACATTTTGTACTTTACTTTTTAGTGTTTCTGTGATCTCATTATCCTCCCCACCTTTAAAAGCAAAGAGCAAGAGACCGGCAAAAGCGGCACCAGCGGCAATGATAATAACATACTCAAGCGTTGGAGAACCTTTTTTGCTGAGAGGCTTGAAGCTAGGCAAAAATTCTTTTACACGTTCCCAACGATAAGTCCACAAAGCTTTTTTTCCATGATGAATTCCTCCTAGATAATAGTAAAAAGAGTGCTGTTCAACCAACGACAACTTCCTACATTATATTCCCGTTTTTTTCAGTTCTCACCTCCTTAAATGCTAAATGCCACCAAAAATATCTCGTGCAATAAAATAGCTATAGATAATGGCACTAAGCATGAGCAACATAATTGACGGAGCAATGATCAACCCACTTACTAAGGAAATCTTTGGCGCCGCCTTACCAGCTGCTTCTTTTGCATGCTCTGTCCGCATCCGTCTCATCTCTTCTGCTTGCTGGGCAAATGTTTGAGCAATTGGGGTACCCAGATTATGAGCTTGGATCAAAGACTGGATCAATGCTTCCAATTCCGACGATTCTGTTCTGCTAATCAGCGATCTGTAAGCTGCCTCACGTTGCACACCAAACTTGACTTCCTGATTCAAACGGGCCAATTCTTCACTTAATGGCCCTTGCGTGGTTTCTACATAGTAGGCAAAGGCGTCATCCATCGACATACCCGCCTGTAAGGTGATACTCATCATATCCAGAAAATCAGGCAGATCCAAGCGAAGTTGCTCTTGCCTGCTCTTTGCCTTCATTCTCACCCAATATATAGGTGCCATATATCCAACAAACGGAGCAAAAACGGTAATCAAAAAGTCTAGCGGCAAAAAGCCAACGGAATAGTACAGCAACCCAAAGCACAATCCCAAAATAGCCCCTAAGATTTTGGCTCCGTGTAAGCGGGCAACCGTCAACTGAAAAGGGTATCCCGCTTTTACCAACGAATCCTCCAGCTCGGTGTCCTCACTTAAGATTTGAATGTTCTTTCCCGTAGGAGCCAGTTTATCCAACCACTGGTGAATCAGCATTCCCCTGCTTACTCTTTTCTTCATTACCTTCCAAGGGGGAATGTGATTATCCAGATTGATGCGTACCTTCTCTTTTTCCATGCTATAGGAGTAATAAGAAATTGCAGCAAAAAACAAGCAAGCCCATATAGCTAATACGAGAATGAGAAGTGTAAATGTCATCTCCTATCCATTCCTCTACACTTTAATGTCGGCGATTCGTTTAATTAAAATAAAGCCGATCACTTGCATAATGATAAAAATGATTAATACGATAATCCCAAAAATATTGGTAAAGAAGTCGAAAAAGTTGTCGATCATTTGACTCATCATAAAAACGATGAGAATCGAAACAACGGGTAGCATATATGCCGAAAAACGTGCTTGCGCCACCGTTGCATCAATGGTCTTGTGAATAATTTTGCGCTCTTCCATCGTACTTGCCATCTCGCTTAAAACACGAGCTAAGTCACCACCCGCTCGCCGTTGGATGATTAAGGCATTTACAAACACCTGCAAATCACGAGAAGGCACACGCTTAGTCAATTCTCTTAAAGATACTTCGACACTTTTTCCAAGTTGCAACTCTTTGACGACCGTATTTAATTCTTCTTTGATCGGTCCACTCATTTCTTTGACAACCAATTCCAAGCCTTGCGGAATAGACAACCCTGCCCTGGCGGCACTACTTAACAGACGACAGGCTTCGGACAATTGGGCATCTATTTTTCGTACATATAAAAACTTACGAGAATTGATCAGCATTCTGGAACCGAGTGGTGTCAGAACACCTGCGATTAACAAACTCATAAAAAACGGGGCATCCAATCCTAAGTAAAGCAGAAAAGTCAACCCCAGCTCCCCTGCTATCAACAAAGCACCATACTCTGAAGGGCGCAGATTAATACTCGCTCGTTTCAATTGAGGAGCCAACTTTTTAGCCCACTCTTGGCTATCAAGCCGATCCGCGAGACGGTCAGACCAACTGATCTCGGTTTTTGTTCCTACATATTTCTCCAGTACTTCATTCGTCTGCCTTTGAGCAGAGCGCATCTCTACCCAGTTGAAGAGAGCCAGCATTGAACACAAGACAGCTAATGCCCCAACAATCGCCTCGGTCACGCTTTCTCTCCTCCTTTTTTCGGGTTGAACATTTCTTTTGCGACACCCACCCCATATGCTTGCAAACGATCAAGACAACTGGGTAAATAGCCAGTTGGGGCGAAGTATCCTTCCACCTTCCCGTCTTTATCTACATTGGTCTGGACAAAGCGGAAAATATCGATCATCTTGACAGAACCGTCTTCCTTTTGCTGCATCTCTGCAATAGCTAACATCTTGCGTTGCCCATCTGGCAACCGTCCGATTTGTACAATGTAGTCAACCGCACTGACAATATACTGGCGAATGATTTCAGATGGCAGATCCATTCCCGACATCATGACCATCCCCTCCAGACGACTCATAGCGTCTTGCGGGGTGTTGGCGTGAACCGTAGTGATAGAACCTTCATGACCCGTGTTCATCGCTTGTAGCATGTCAAACGCCTCCGCACCGCGAACCTCCCCTACGATGATCCGGTCAGGACGCATCCGCAGAGCGTTCCGTACAAGCTGGCGAATCGAAACTTCCCCTTTGCCTTCCACGTTGGCGGGACGCGCTTCCATGCCGACAACATGCGTATGCGGAATGCGGAGCTCCGCCATATCCTCAATGGTGATAATTCGCTCATCTTCTGGAATGAAACACGCCAATGCATTCAGCAGGGTCGTTTTCCCGCTACCCGTACCTCCAGAGATGATAATGTTCAACTTCGCTTTCACCATACTCGTGAGGAATTTGGCCATATCTGGAGTCATGCTGTTAAATGAAATCAAATCCTCCAACCGAATCGGGTCTTTGCGAAACTTACGAATAGAAAGCAACGATCCTTTCAAGCTGATCGGGGGAATTACTGCATTCACACGGCTTCCGTCAGGCAGGCGTGCATCCACCATGGGAGAACTGACGTCAATCCGGCGGCCAATCGGCGCCACAATTCTGTCGATCACATGGCGCAACGCTTCTTCATCGCGAAATTGGATATCCGTTTTATACAATTTACCCTTTTTCTCGTAGAAAACTTCATAAGGACCGTTCACCATGATTTCGGTAATCTCTTCGTCTTCCAACAAGGATTCCAATGGACCGAAGCCCACGGACTCGTTAATAATCCGATTGATGACCCGGTTCCGCTCTTGGCCTGTCAACACGACTTGCTCATCAGCTAAGTATCTGCTAACTAAGCGATCTAGCGTGATACGTAATTCCGATGAGGGCATCTGTGTCAGTTTTTCCAAGTCCGTTTCACGTAGCAACCGAGCTTTAAAGTGTTGTGCCAGTTCATTAACCCGATTATCATCGGCAGGCTTCTGTCTTTCTCTCTCACTGGCGCTTCGACGAATATGCTTTGTTAATCGTTGGTTTTGCGAGAAAATGGCCATCTTCAAAACCATCCTTACTGTTATTGTTGAGGGGTATCCGTTTCCATCGGATTCCCTTGTGTATTGGTTGTTGAATTTTGATTAGGTTGCTTTACCTGTTTTTTAGCTCCTTCTTTTTCGCCAACTTTTCCATTACCCGTGTTCGGAGCTTTCAACACTCTAATAGAGGCTGCCGTATTTTGTATACCGATAAAGTTAGCTGCTTCTTCCAGTGTCATCTCTAACCCTAACCCAGTTACATTTTTATTCGCGTCAATGCCCAAAGCAACAACCTCTACGTTTTTCATGTATATACTCGTCTTCATGTTTTTATCAGTGACGATAATATCTACCAAATCTCGCTGATTAAAGTTATCGTCAAAACCTACACGGTCTGATTTAAAGAGCATAACCATTCTATGGTTTCCTGATCTTAGCTCTGTTTCACGCTTCAGTACATTAGCTGTAAGAATCTCGCCTTTTGAAAGAGGCACTACCGAAACTAATTGGCCAATACTAGCAACCTGCTCTTGCCCTAAAGAAATAGAATTCAGATCAGTAACAATCGAACCCTCCACATATTGCCTTGGCATTGCTTTTTGCTCAAACATCTCTGCATTTAACGGTTTGCGTGAATCAATATTTTCCTTCGCTACATAAACTGGAACAAAATCACCTAATTCAGCATCAACTGCCATCGACTTCTGTAAAAACATATACCCGGCTATCGCAGAAAGTAACAACGCGACAACTAAAAACAATAAGGCTCTTCTCTTTGCATCCTGCATAGATCACACCTGCTTATTTTTATAATTTGGTTAGCACATACGTAAACACCGTGCCAAGTAGAATGAATGGGGCAAATGGGAATTCAGTTTTGCGACCCACTTGGTTCCAACGCACTAGCTTGACGATGAGCAAATAGAGGGCCGCCAACAGGTGGGAGGAGAAAAAGATCAGGAGAAAAGGTTGAAAGCCCAAGGCGAGCCCCAACATGCCAAACAGCTTCACATCTCCTCCGCCGATAGAACGTTCATCGGTTACGACGGCAATCACATAAAGGATGAGAAAGGCGACGAAACCGGTCAACACATAGTTCCACCATGCTTCCGGCCGCTCAAAAAGGCGAGCGAGCACAGCTGCCACGATGCCGATCACGACGAAACGGTCGTAGATTAAGCGGTATTTGAGATCAGTCACCGTTGCCGCGATCAACAATCCTATCAAGACGAGATACAACCCATGCTCAATCAAGGAATTCTCCCGCCTTATGAAGTGGATTTGCCGTTCTTCGATTCAGACAGCAGTTGTTTGGCAAACTTCTGCATGTCCCGGGCGAAGAGTGACAGATTGCGTTCGTTTTTGGCGGTGCGCAATGGCTTGCCGCGATTGATCGCCTGGTCGATGCGTTTTAGATCATCACGGAATTCACCGGCGATATCGAAGCTGAAGCGTTGGCGGATTTCTTTGGCTCCGATTTCGGAGTCGCGGTTTATGCGGTTAACGAGGATTTCCAAACGGTCTGTTGGGTCCACACCAATCATGTTAAATGCGGTCAACACCCGGTTCAATGTGCGCAGGGACAAGGCGTCGGGATTTAGCACGTAAAAAATCTTGTCCGCCTCTTCCAATGCCGCATACGTTAAGTTAGTCATTTCCGCTGGCATGTCGACAAGTATGTAATCATAGTAAAGGCGGGCAGCGCGGAGCAGACGTTCGATATGCTCTTCGGTAATCTGTTCGGCCACTTCTAAATCAGCGGGACTGGCCAACACTTCAACGGCAGAGTGAGGTTCAATCACGGTCACGCTGCGAATATGGTTATCGTTCAACTCATGCAAAACCGGCGTCAAATCATATAGATTGCGGCCGCTTGCAAGATTGAGATACGTTTCCACCCCGCCGAATTGAAAATTGAGATCCACCAACAGCACACTGGAGTTGGATTCCAACTGGAGCGTCTGAGCTAGCGTGGAAGCGATCAAACTTTTGCCGGAACCGCCCTTGCCGCTGTAAAAACCGATTACTTGCCCGCGCCCCCAGGTAAAATTGGCAGCCGCCTCATTCTTGTCGCTATCAGATTGCAACGCGATAACGGCGCGAGACAACACATCGCCTAGCGCATTAATCTCATCCGGGAAAAAGAGAACATCAAACGCTCCTGCGCGGCTGGCGTCACGAATGCGGATTGAATCTTTAGATTCAGTGAGGAAAACAATCTTGACTTGTGTCACTTCACGCAAGATGTAAGGGATCAGCTGCATCCCCAAGCTCCCGACCCCTTCATGCAACAACACGACATCCGGCTGGATCCGGGCAATCTCACGCCGCACTTCTGACGCATAAACATGGCTGATCTGAGGAAACTGAGTGCTTAATCTTTCTCGCAAATCCGTTGCAATCGAATCTTCTTCGGTTATGATTAACAACTTGATATCTGGATACATAAGAAAAGCAAAGCCTCCTTAAATAGCATGCTTTCTCAACAACGATATTTGATGATAGCATCACTATATTTTATCTTAGTAAAAATGAAGTTCAATACTTTCTGCTAAGATTTATTAAATATTTTAAAACCGGGTATTAATTAAACATAATGGGAAATGTATAATCTTATTGGGATTAAATGAAATCTTCCTCCAAGTTTAGCATAATATACTTATATATACCCTCAATCGGTTCAATTTTATCAATTTACCACATTATTGGCAATAGTTCAACTTCCTTCGACAACATGAAAAAGCCGGGATTCCCCGGCTTTTTGCTTATCTTTCACCATTTGTTCGAAAAATAGACGATAAGGGCTGACTCACTCTGTTTTATTTGCCTAATCCATCATTTAACATTAACCGATTGCCATCTTCCCAACACGGCGTTGTTTCGCCAGTACTTCATCTTCGGTCAGGTTGGAAGTTCTCTCGATGTTCAGCTCACCCAACAAGGTGCCCGCGGTGGAATCAATGACCGAAATATGGATGATCCCATCACTGTCGTATTCGAAAATCACTTCCAACGGCGCGCCTTTCGGATAAGATGGGAGGTCGATCATCCCTTCCCCAACGATTTTCACATAATCGAGGTCGCTGTCCTCGCCTTCAGTCACTTGCAAGAAAAGTTGGGATTGGCCGTCAACCGTTGTTTTGTAATGACCGCTTACCCGGCTCGGAATAGTGGTGTCCTTCTTGAGTACGATGGAGTTGAATTCCTCACCTGATTCGTCCAACGCCACTACTCCCATACTGTGCGAGTTCACATCCTGCACTTCGACGACAGGGAAGGCTTGGGTGAGGTGCATATCGGCCGTGCCTTGCTTAATTTGCAAAATCGCACCTTGAATGGCCGCTCCTTGAGCAACCACCTCATCCGGGTTTACGTCGAGGGACGGTTTGATTCCCGTCACCCGTTCGATCATAGCCGGCACTTGTTTCATGCGTGTCGAACCACCCACAAGCAACACACGGTCAATATCCTTCCATTGAAGGCCGGCATCCTCTAATACAAACTCCAAAATCTTTTGGGTGCGGTTGAGAAGGGGAGCCGTTAATTCATCGAATTTGGTGCGAGTCAGAGGAATGGAAACGTTGACTCCATTTGCAGACAAGAACACATTGGTGCGGTCTCGGACAGAGAGGGTTTTCTTGGCGATTTCCGCTTTTTCGCGCAGATCTTGCTCCAACATGGGGTCTTCTAACAAGTCAATGCCGCCTTGCGCTTTAAATTCTTCATTTAAATAGTTCATCACCGTGTTGTCCCAATCAAAACCGCCCAGGTTCTTCGCTCCACCCGTGGAAAGTACACGCAAACCGTCCGGAGACAGATTCATGATCGTCACATCGAACGTACCGCCTCCCAAATCGTAGACGAGCAGGTTTTGGGTTTGATGCATTTTGTCCAGACCATAAGCCAAAGCAGCAGCGGTCGGTTCGTTGATAATGCGCAACACATTGAGTCCCGCAATCCGTCCTGCGTCTTGAGTCGCTTTGCGCTGAGCGTCATCGAAATACGCTGGCACGGTGATCACCGCATCCTCGATCTTCTCATCCAACAATGTCTCAGCGTCTTCCTTGAGGCGGCGCAAAATCATCGCAGAGATTTCCTCAGGTGTGAAGTCATCATGGTTGTCAGTCTGAAACTTCCATGTCTTGTCCCCAATCTGCCGTTTTACGAACTGGACCACATTAAACGGGCTTGCCACCGCAGTCCGCTTCGCGATGCTTCCCACCACGACATCGGCACCATCAAAGAGCACGACTGAAGGAGTAATGCGTTCTCCTTCACGGTTAGCGAGCATTTCCGGTTTTCCGTAATTGTTTACTATAGCGATCGCCGAGTAAGTCGTTCCCAGGTCGATCCCTACAACTCTTCCCATCTTTTTTCACTCCCTCTATCACTTCCATCAAGGTCAAAAAGGCAATAATGACGCTTTTTAAAGAGACACTTTTCTATGTTCATAATATTAGACGCAACAAACAGGCAAACTGTTGTGCAAATCAAAAGGAAAAGATGGGAATCCCATCTTCAATATAAGAATGTTAACTTCAAGGAAGGCTGGATTCCGAAGTGAATAAGCCAACAGCTAGCCATGGTATTTTTTGATAACCACTTCTTCTGGACGCAGGACGACATCCTTATATTTGAAGCCATGACGCACCATATGTACAACTGTGCCATCTTCAGCGGGGTGCTTGGTCGGGATCACTTCCACAACTTGCTGGATGCGCGGGTCAAATTTATTCGATGGCGCCACGATCAGCTCTACTCCACGGCGATACAAAATTTCTAACACTTCATGGCTTAGCGTTTGTAATATATTCACTAATTCCGGGTTACGATTACCAGTGTCTAATTTATCATTGTATATCGTGTTCATGCGGTCGATGAGCAGGATTAAATCGATATAGAGGGGGCGGAGTTGGTTTAACTCCTGATCCACCTTCAAATCTTCCATTTCTTTATACAGTCGGTCGAAGGCGGCTTCTTTCGTCTTATCGTAGCTCAGTCGATTGGTTACCACCTGCAACAATGAAGTAAAGTTTTGTTGCAAGCTGTTCAACATGGTAAGAACTTGCTGTTGCTGGCGCTCGCTATTGCCACGTGCTTCTCTCACTTCTCTGACAGCATTATCTCTTCTCGCAGGCAAACCAAATCGAGCCTCTGGGAATGGCAAATGATGTTTTTCTCCCATTGGCTTCTGGTTCTCTTTCCTGGGGCCCATACAGTAACCTCCCTAACGGTCAAATGGATTTAAATATATATTCAAGGATAGACAATCTTGGAAATTCCACCTGAGAATAGAAAAGCGAAACAGAAAAAGCTGAACGTTTCTACATCTTCCCGCTTATACCATTTTACTCGTAAGTTAATTCATGTCGCAAGTACATAGATAGGACGAATTGTTGCGAAAAATTGCGTCCAATTTTGGACAATGGTTCGCATCACCTATACTTCTACGCTAACACTTCTTTGGCCTATCGTCTATCACAATCTTTGCCGTCAGCTGGACTGGACGAAAAAACGAGAGCCGCCTCGCGTTAGAAAATTATGATTATCCATTGTGTTCCAGATCAATCTACGGTCATTATATTAGGTTTATTTCATTAAAACAAGCCATTTCATGCCCAATCAGGCCGCCATCTCCACCAAAATCGCCGAGGCCAGCACATGGCTAGACTCGGCGACATTCTCTCTGATCCCATCTCCATGCTTATGAAAGCAAAACAAACGGGGCTTAACACCTCTTGGCCCCGCCCCTTACCCTCAATTAATTCAAGTCTTTTATTCCCGATTCCGCTCCTCTTCCATCAATTTCTCTGTATAACAAATGCGGCAGTAATACTTCCCGTCGATCTCAAAAAATTGGATATATAAGGACTTGGCTCCACAGTTAGCGCAGGTGCACTTATCTTCCACGCAATCCCTCCCCATTTTGCGGTTCCATAATAAATTCGCTACCACCAAGCTCTATTCCTTTTTTACCCTCTATTTCCATTTATTATAAAAAGAAAGGGCCGCTCCTTCTTGTTGAAGAAACTGCCCTTTTCTGTACACAAGTTATACACAATTCACACACAATTTGTGCACAAGCTGTGGATAACTTCAGAAGGTTATGAGCTACATCAGTCCTGATGACGCATGTGCGGGAACAAGAGCACATCACGAATGGACGGGCTGTTGGTTAACAACATAACCAAGCGGTCCATCCCAATCCCCAGTCCTCCCGTCGGCGGCATTCCATATTCCAGCGCTTCGATAAAGTCCTCATCCATCGGATGCGCTTCATCGTTTCCTTGCGCTTTCTCCCGCAACTGTGCTTCAAAGCGTTCCCGCTGATCGATCGGGTCATTTAATTCAGAGAAGGCGTTGGCGTGCTCGCGTCCTACAATAAACAATTCAAAGCGATCCGTGAACCGTGGATCTTGCGGATTTTTCTTCGCGAGTGGGGAGATTTCCACCGGATGCCCTGTCACGAAAGTGGGTTGAATCAGCAAATGCTCTACTTTTTGTTCGAAGAACTCATTCAGGATATGACCAAACGTCATAGACGGAGTCACTTCTACACCATGTTCTTTGGCCAGCTGATGCGCTTCCTCCGTCGTCATCTGACGAGAAAAATCAACACCGCAGTGCTCCTTCACCAACTCAACCATTGATTTGCGCGCCCAGCCCGGCGTCAAATCGACTTGTTGGCCCTGATACTCAATCTGGGTGGTGCCCAGCACTTCTTTGGCCACATGGGCAATCAGGTTCTCGGTCAAATCCATGATGTCACGGTAATCCCCATACGCTTCATACAGCTCCAACATGGTGAATTCCGGATTATGGCGAGTAGAAACCCCTTCGTTTCGGTAAACACGGCCAATTTCATATACCTTCTCAATGCCCCCCACCAAGAGGCGCTTCAAGTGCAATTCCAGTGCGATCCGCATGTACAACGTCATGTCGAGTGCATTGTGATGCGTGATAAAAGGCCGAGCTGCCGCCCCTCCCGCAATCGCATGCATCGTCGGCGTCTCCACTTCCAAATATCCTTGCGCATCCAAATACCGCCGGGTGGCCGCAATGATTTTGCTGCGCATAACGAATGTGTCCTTCACTTCAGGATTCATGATCAAATCCAGGTAACGCTTGCGGTAGCGCAACTCCACGTCTTTCAATCCATGGTATTTTTCTGGCAACGGGCGCAACGATTTGCCCAAGAAAGTGACTTCATTCGCTTTGACGCTCAGCTCACCTCGATTGGTTTTGAACACCACCCCGCTCACGCCGATGAAGTCGCCAATATCCGCCATATTGAAGATTTCAAATGCCTGCTCACCCACGCGATCCAAACGCACATAAACTTGGATGCGTCCAGACATGTCCTGCAAATGAGCGAAAGTAGCTTTCCCCTGTTGACGCTTGCTCATCAAACGGCCAGCTACTACTGCTTCTGCTTGTTTTGCTTCCAACTCTTCTTTGGAGAAGGCGTCGTACTCCTGCATCAGCGCTTCCGCGTAATGCGTCCGCTCGAATTTGGCTCCGAACGGGTCGATCCCTTGTTCGCGCAAAGTTTCCAATTTGTCGCGGCGCACCTGAAACAGATCGCTGTGCTCTTCATGTGTCATCCCAATGCACTCCTTCATTCATAGGTAAATATAATCTCAATCCGCTGGTGTCATGCGGTCTCCTGTTTTAAATTGGCTTGTTCGGCCGCTTGCTCCCGCTCCAATTCGCGGACAAATGTTAGCAGCACGTCTGCCATCCCTTCACGCGTTTCTTGTTGCGTGACCACATCTTTGATCTTGGATGCTCCAGGCAATCCTTTCAAATACCATGTAGCATGTTTGCGCATTTCACGCACCGCAATCCGTTCGCCGCGCAGGTTGATCAAGCGATCCATGTGCAACAAGGCGATACGGATCTTTTCAGACGGCGACGGTTCCGGCAAAAGCTCACCATGTTCCAGGTAATGAACGGTACGATATAGCATCCATGGATTCCCCAAAGCAGCACGCCCGATCATCACCCCGTCGCAACCGGTCGTCTCCAGCATGCGCTTGGCGTCTTCTGGGGTGAACACATCTCCGTTACCGATAACCGGGATGGATACCGCTTGCTTAGCCAAGCGGATGTACTCCCAATTTGCATGGCCGCGGTACATCTGTTGCCGCGTGCGACCGTGTACGGCAACGGCCTTCCCACCCGCACTTTCCACAGCTTTGGCATTATCCTCCACATAGATATGGTCTTCATCCCAACCGATCCGCATCTTCACGGTAACCGGCTTTTTGACCACTTTGACTACGGCGGAAACCATCTCTTCAATTTTTTTCGGCTCCAACAGCCAGCGGGCGCCCGCATCACACTTCACTACTTTCGGCACCGGGCACCCCATATTGATATCGATAATGTCAGCGTTGGTCTGTTCGTCCACCACTCTGGCCGCTTCTACCAACGTTTCCTTGTCGCCGCCGAAAATCTGCAAGCTGAGCGGCTTCTCCCGTTCATCAACATATAGCATTTCTTGCGTACGTTTATTTCCATGCAGGATCGCTTTATCGCTGACCATCTCTGCGCAAACCAAACCCACGCCGAACTCCTTGGCGATCAATCGGAATGCTGGGTTGCACACACCGGCCATCGGTGCCAACACAACCCGGTTTTTCATTTCTATGTCTCCAATTTTAAGCAATGGTTTTCCCTCCTTCCACTCATTCCACTCACTCATTTTATTCATTTAACGAAACAGGGCTTCCTTGGTATGTCGTAGCGGATTCCTACCGTCCCACACCAAAAACATCAACTTCCGTTTCTTTCCAATACCGAGAAAAGCTCATCGTCAAGCTTGGTTATCTCTTGTTCGGCGGGCAATTGGGCGATATATTGACTTAGCCTAGTACCCGTCCCTGGAATGGCAATATCCCCCGCGATCTCCATAAGCGGTACCAACACAAAAGCACGCTCATGCATTCGTGGATGCGGGATTTCCAATTCCTCGCGTTGAATTATCCGATCATCGTATAACAAAAGATCAATATCAATAGTTCGCGGGCCCCACCGCTTGTGGCGGACACGGTGTAATTTCTTCTCGATGGCCAGTGCAACCCGCAACAGCTCAGCAGGAGTCAGAGTGGTTTGAATCTCCACCACCAAATTGTAGAAGTGCGGTTGCTCCAACAGGCCCACTGGAGCTGTTTCATATATGGAGGAGATGCGGTTGACCGAGATGCCCTGGGTCAAATCCAAAAGCTTAACTGCTTGGCTCAACAAAGACAGGCGGTCGCCCATGTTGCCGCCAAGCCCCAGATAAGCTCTCATCTTACGGCTCATGATCGCTTGCGCACAATCTCCACGCCCACCGACTCATAATGGCCTGGAATCGGCGGATTGGGTTTGGTCACACGCAACCGCACTTCTGCAACCGGAAACTCACGAAGAATCCGTCCCGCGATCCGTTCCGCCAATGTCTCCAACAACTTCACTTTGGTTTGGGTCATCTCCTGCTCAATCAGTTCATACACCTGTCCATAATTGACCGTCAAAGATAAATCATCGGCCAAGGCCGCCGGTTGGAGATTTAATGTCATTTCCAAGTCCACATAAAAATGTTGCCCTAACCGGTTTTCCTCCGGATAGGCACCATGATAGGCGTAAAAACACATGCGGTTGAGGAAAATTTTATCCATCATCTCTCCTCCCCCACTGTCCGGCCGTAAACCAATGCATCCATCATGCGGGACACCCGGACCATCTCCTTCACATCATGCACACGCATGAGTTGGCATCCTTTGGTGATGCCATAGGCCACAGTGGCTGCCGTCCCTTCTACCCGTTCATTCGGGGGCAAGTCTAACGTCTTGCCGATAAAAGATTTACGCGAGGTTCCCAACAATACAGGATAACCGAGCGCCACAATCCGGTCCAGATGGCGCATCACTTCAAAGTTGTCTTCAACTGTTTTGGCAAAGCCGATGCCTGGGTCTAAGATAATGTTCTCTTCCCGCACACCCGCCTGTCTAACCAAGTCAACCGAAGCGAGCAAGTCAGCACAAACATCATCGATCAAGGAATCATACCGGGCTTCTTCCCGGTTGTGCATCAGGATGATCGGCACATCTAGCTCTGCCGCCACTTCGGCCATCCGCGGGTCTCGCTTCGCTCCCCAGATATCGTTGATGATGTGAGCACCCGCCAACACCGCCTGCTTGGCCACTTCCGCCTTATAGGTGTCAACCGAAATAGGACAATCCAATTCTTTGGCCAACAATTGGACTGCGGGAATCACCCGAGCCAGTTCCTCCTCAAGCGAAACAGGCTCAGCCCCAGGACGGGTCGATTCCCCACCGATATCGATGATGTCAGCCCCGTCTTCCACCAATTGCTTGGCATGTTCCAACGCAAGCTGGGCGGAGGCATACTTGCCCCCGTCGGAAAAAGAATCAGGCGTGACATTGACAATCCCCATCACCAGTGTTCGGTTGCCATATGATAACGAATAAGGACCCGCTTTTATACTGTGTGATTTCATGCGTGCTACATCCTCCTGCTTAACTCTCCAGCGCTGGTTAATAAGGTTGTCCATGAGCGATACGCCCCATACAATGCATCGGTGATTGGGTGTTCCTCGAGGTGCCGCCCCCGCCAAATGCGAATGGGAACCAGCTCCTGAATGGAGTTGGTGATAAAAATCTCTTCGGCTTCATCCAACGCAGCAAGCGGATACTTCCCTTCTTGCACCTCGATTCCCAGCGATTGCGCCAGCGCGATCACCCACTTGCGGGTCACCCCGTCCAAAATACCCAAATCCAATGACGGCGTGTATAATTTGCCGTCACGCACAAAGAAAATATTGCTCACGATCCCTTCTGCTAAGAATCCGTCCAGCGTCAACATCAACCCTTCGACTTCTGGAAAGCGCTGAACTTGTTGGCGCGCCAACACGCTGTTAAGGTAGTTATTGCTCTTGATGTCGGCCGCTCCGCCAGGTGATTGCCGCGGAATGGAAACTACCTCCAACTCCTTTCCTTTGGCAAACCATTCTCCGTCATCAAAGGGAAGCGGTCGAATAAACATCAAGGTGTGGGGCTGTTGATACTCGCTCGCACTTAGCCCCAAGCCCTCTTCACCACCCGTCACCATGATGCGCAAAGATGCGTTCTGCAACCCTGAAAGCCGCAACAACTCCTCAATTTGCGCCAGCCATTCCTCTCGCTGCCAGGGAAAGCGAATGCGCTGCCGGGACAAGCCCCGCTCCAACCGCGCAAGATGATCATCTATGAGAAAAGGAAATCCTTGGTATATTCTTATCGTTTCAAAAGCCCCGACGCCATATAGCAAACCATGATCCATGATGGGCAGCTTTGCTGAGGCCTCTTCCGTCGGCTGTCCATCCAACATCATCCAAGCCACGTATCAATCCCCCTGTCACCGGGAATCCCATTTTCCATAAAAGCAAATGAAATTGGCCAACAGCGCCTTGCCATTCTCGCTCAAAATCGATTCAGGATGAAATTGCACACCTTCAATCGGCAAAGAACGGTGGCGCAAAGCCATGATCTCCCCTTCATCGGTTTCGGCACTGATGACTAGCTCAGCGGGCAACGTCTCCCGGTCTACCAACAAAGAATGGTAGCGCGTCACCGTTAAAGGCGTGGGCATCCCCATAAAAATTGTCTGTCCATCATGATTGATTGGCGATGTTTTTCCATGCATGAGGCGCTTTGCACAGATCACATTCCCACCAAACGCCTGGGCGATCGTCTGGTGCCCAAGACAAACGCCCAAGATGGGAATCTGTCCGGCATAACGCCGCACAACTTCTAGACAAATCCCCGCATCTTCCGGGCGGCCTGGCCCAGGCGACAAAACGATCACTTCCGGATTCCGCTTCTTTATCTCGTCAACATCTATTTCATCATTGCGGACAACTTCAAGTTCCTTCCCCAATTCACCCAAATACTGAACGAGGTTATAAGTAAAGGAATCATAGTTGTCAATCATTAAAATCATCAGCTATTCTCCCCTCATCTCTTCTAAGCTCTTCTAATCAACTTATTTTAACACATGCCGATCAATTCTTCATCTTAAATTCCAACTGGGCGCGCCACACAAGCCAAGAAGAGCATACAAAAAGGCTATCCCATGTTCACAGGATAGCCAAAGTTGATTTGCATCAATCAAATTGGAATAACGGCGTGGTCAAATATCTTTCACCGTTACTTGGAGCGACAGCCACAACTTTTTTGCCGAGTCCCAGGCGGCGAGCCACTTTAATGGCCGCTGCCGTCGCCGCGCCGGAGGAAATCCCAACCAAGAGGCCTTCTTCACGAGCCAGACGCCGCGCCCACTCAAACGCTTCTTCATTTTCGATTTGAATGACTTCATCATACACATTGGTGTCCAAGATGTCAGGGATAAATCCGGCACCAATGCCTTGGATTTTATGAAGTCCAGGGCTTCCGCCGGACAACACCGGAGAAGTCGTCGGCTCCACCGCGATGACGCGCACGTGCGGGAATTTCTCTTTCAACACGCGACCCACACCCGTGATGGTGCCTCCTGTGCCCACACCGGCTACAAAAGCATCAATGTCGCCACCGGTTTGTTCAACGATTTCCAAAGCCGTTGTTTCCAAGTGGATTTTCACATTGTCTGGGTTGCTGAACTGTTGCGGCATAAAGTAATCCGGATGTTCCGCTTTGATCGCTTCCGCCTTGTTAATGGCGCCGCGCATCCCTTCCGGTCCGGGGGTCAGCACCAATTCCGCACCGTAGGCTTTAAGCAGATTGCGCCGTTCCAAACTCATTGTTTCGGGCATGACCAGAATAGCGCGGTATCCTTTTGCCGCAGCGACCATGGCCAAACCGATGCCAGTGTTCCCGCTGGTCGGCTCCACAATCGTCGATCCCGGTTTCAGCTCACCACGCTTTTCCGCCTCTTCGATCATGCTGAGGGCGATACGGTCTTTCACACTGCCACCAGGGTTAAAAAACTCCAACTTTAAAAATATATCGGCATCTGACTTGCCAACGATTCGATTCAATTTCACCAAAGGGGTCTGGCCGATCAATTCCAACACATTGTTCGCTACGCGCATAGGGCAAGCCTCCTATTCCGATTAAACTGATAGGAATTGTTACACCTATCATATCACCCAATAAAATAATTTGTCAATTCACTTCTTCTTTTATTATACGTTCCAGTTCTTCCCCACTGAACATATACTTCTCATTACAGAAATGACAAACGACCTCTGCCTGGCCCAGTTCATTCAGGAGGCTTTTCAGTTCTTCTTTCCCCAAAGACTTGAGCATAGCTCGGCTTTTTTCGCGGGAACAATGGCATGCGAAAGAAACCGGTTGCTTGTGAAGAATCTCCGTCCCTTCCCCCATTAAACGCACCAACAACTCTTCTGCGGTGACTCCTTGATGGAGCAACTCAGAAATAGAGGTCAGCTTGTTCAGTTCCTCAATAGCCGTCTCCAAACGGGTGATTACCTCATCGGAGGCGCCCGGCATCACTTGAATCATATATCCCCCGGCAACGAGAATTTGCTCCCCTTTGACCAGCACGCCCAGACCCACTGAAGAGGGAGTCTGTTCGGAAACCGCAAAGTAGTAGGTAAAATCTTCAGCCAGCTCGCCAGAGATAATCGGCGACGCACCGCGGTACGGTTCTTTTAAGCCCAGATCTTTCGTCACATAGATGCTCCCCTGGCCCACGGCTGCTCCCACATTTAACTTGTAATCATCATTATGCTCCACGTACGGATTGTCGACCGAGCCGCGAACATGTCCTTCTCCATCAGCATCCACTATGATTCGGCCAATCGGACCATCTCCCGCCACCTGAATGGTCACTTTGTGGCGCTCCTCTTTCAAGGTGAGCCCAATCAACGCCCCCATGGTTGCCGTTCTTCCCAACGCTGCACTAACCACCGGATAGGTACCATGCCGCTTCTGCAACTCCTGCACCAAGTTTGTAGTAATTGCGGCAAAGCCGCGCACTTTCCCATCCTTCGTGATGGCACGAATCGCATAATCTGTCATCATCAGTCACTCCCATATATGAATTGATCAAGCAAAGCATGAAGCGCTTTCGTTTTTCTGCTCCACATCCACATGTGGTCTAAACGCATATGCTTAGAAAGCTCGTCTGATTGAAAAGAGGCATCCACCCGTACCAGATGGGCCCGCATGCCCAATCCACTTAGGGTGATGCCCACGTGATTCCACAATCAAACAGGCTTTCGGTTTCTTTCCCAAATCAGCTTCAACCCCACGAGTGTCAACAATGGGTTGATTTCGTCAATCGTTTTGGTGTCGTTGCAAATCAATTTGGCCAGGCCGCCCGTGGCTACGACATACGGGCGCTTGGTCAACACCTGTTTCATGCGTGTGACAATCTCGTCCACGACACCTACATACCCATAATATATGCCCGCTTGCACGGCTTGAACCGTATTACGTCCCACCACGGAATCCGGCTTCACAATTTCCACCCGGGTCAATTTCGCAGCACGTTGGTACAGCGCTTCTGCTGAGATATTAACCCCTGGTGTAATCGCTCCACCGATATAGTTCCCTTCTTCATCGATAAAACAAAACGTGGTTGCCGTACCAAAATCGACAATGATCGCCGGGGCGCCATACAACTCCAACGCCGCCACGGCATTGGCAATGCGGTCTGCCCCCACCTCGCGCGGATTATCGTATTTGATGTTCAACCCGGTTTTAACTCCCGGCCCCAAAACAAGCGGTTTTTGTTTTAGATACTTCTCCGTCATGCGTTCCAGCACCACTGTCAACGGCGGAACCACCGATGACAGAACCACGCCTTCGATCATATCAAAGTCGATGCCTACATAATCAAACAGGCTTCTCAACATTACACCAAATTCATCTTCGGTGGCATTGCGATCCGTTTGTAAGCGCCAATGATGAAGCAGTTCATCTTGCCGATACACACCCAGCACCACATTGGTATTACCCACATCTATTAGCAATAAAAGTTTTTCTTTTAGCATTATGCCCACCCATTCACTTGTTGATTTGGGATTTGCCTGTACTTTTGGCCATAAGAAAAAGAGGCGCCATCCCGCCTCTTTTTCGCAAAGGATTAGAGTGGCTTTTTATCGTCTTTGTCAGACGCGTTTTCCTCACCACTCGTGGAATCGACATTGCGCCGGATTCCATATTTATCGGAAGAGAAGTCCTTAGCCGAAGCGAGGTTCGCATCTTGTTTCTTCTCTTCGTTTCCGCTTTCATCCGTCCCATGGTCGTCTTTGGTCTGGATGTTTACTTTCACATCGCTGTCATCATCCAGCTTTCCAGTCTCCAACAGCTGTTTGATTTGCTCTTCATCCAGCGTTTCCCGTACCAGCAGGGTTTGAGCCATGAGTTCCAATTGATCGCGGCGTTCGATGAGCAGGTTTTTGGCGCGGTTGTAACATTTGCGCACCATCTCTTGCATCTCGATGTCGATTTCGTATGCCACTTTGTCACTGTAGTTTTGCTCTTGGCTCAAATCGCGGCCCAAGAACACTTGCCCTTGCGAACGGCCAAAAGTCATCGTAGCCAGCTTGTCGCTCATCCCGTATTCGGTGATCATAGCGCGCACGATGGCTGTCGCCTTTTCAAAGTCATTACTCGCACCGGTGCTGATTTCGCCAAAGATAATTTCCTCAGCCACACGTCCACCTAGGAGACCCGTCACCCGATCAAGCAGTTCGCTTTTGGTTGCCAAATAACGGTCTTCCTTAGGCAACATCATCGCATATCCACCTGCTTGCCCACGGGGGACAATCGTCACCTTATGGACAATGTCCGCATTTTCCAGATAATATCCGCAAAGCACGTGCCCTGCTTCGTGATAAGCGACGATCTTGCGTTCTTTTTCGCTGATGACGCGGCTTTTCTTCTGCGGACCCGCAATCACCCGGTCGATCGCTTCATCCACTTCTTCCATGGTGATCTTCTTCTTATTGCTACGCGCCGCCAGCAATGCCGCTTCATTCAACAGGTTCTCCAAATCCGCGCCAGAGAACCCGGTGGTGCGTTGCGCGATCACATTCAACTTCACATCATCAGCAATCGGCTTATTGCGTGCGTGTACTTTCAACACGGCTTCGCGCCCTTTTACGTCGGGGCGATTAACCAAGATCTGTCTGTCAAAACGTCCAGGACGAAGCAACGCCGGATCCAAAATGTCGGGACGGTTCGTTGCAGCCATGATGATGATGCCCGCATTGACATCAAAACCGTCCATCTCCACCAACAATTGGTTCAAGGTTTGCTCGCGTTCGTCGTGGCCGCCGCCAAGACCCGCACCGCGCTGACGCCCTACCGCGTCGATCTCATCGATGAAAATGATACACGGAGCATTTTTCTTGGCCTGTTCAAACAAGTCACGAACCCGTGAAGCACCAACACCGACGAACATCTCTACAAAGTCGGAACCGCTGATGGAGAAGAACGGCACTTTCGCTTCACCCGCAACTGCGCGAGCTAACAGCGTTTTACCCGTACCTGGAGGCCCAACCAATAGTACCCCTTTGGGGATGCGAGCACCCATCGCCGCATACCGCCGATTGTCTTTCAGGAAATCGACGATCTCAACTAACTCCGCTTTTTCTTCATCCGCTCCTGCCACATCATCAAATGTAACCCGTCTTTTCTCTTCATTGTATAACTTCGCTTTGCTCTTGCCGAAATTCATCACGCGACTTCCGCCGCCTTGAGCTTGGTTAAACAAGAAGAAGAAAATAAGTAAGATGATGACAAAAGGAATGACTGAGGTAAAGAACGTGAGCCAAACTGAGTCCCCTTTTGTTTTCTCGATGTTCACTTTCACTCCGGCGGTTTGGATATCTTCGATCACGGAGCTTCCGTAGCCAGCTGGGGCAATGGTGAAGAAGCTTTTAGCCGTGCCTTTGATCTTGCCTTCGATATTGTAAACACCGTTATCGTATTGGACCGTAATATCATCTAACTGTTTTTGCAGCAGCTTTGTTCTAAATTCATCATATCTAAAGTTTTGTTTGTCCACTCCAGGGTTGGCGATCATGTTGACAACCCCGATTGTGATAAGGATGAGGATTAAGTATAATACTCCGTTCCTGAGGAAGAAGTGTTTCATCCCTGGCCTCCTCTCAGTCCACTTGTATCATTTTATCACAGTCGACTTCCCATACTCAATAGACCGCTCTGGCGCATCACTGGTACACTTCTTCTTTCAGCACACCGATATAAGGCAAGTTGCGATACTTCTCGGCAAAGTCAAGCCCGTATCCGATCACAAACGCATCCGGAATGGTGAAACCACAGTAATCCGGGCTCAAATCCACCTTGCGGCGGTCTGGTTTATCGAGAAGAGTGACGATTTTGACTGAAGCGGCATTCCGGCCTTTCAGCATCTCAACCAAGTAACTCAACGTCAAGCCCGAATCGATAATATCTTCGACAATCAAAACATGACGTCCTTCGATGGATGCGTCCAAATCTTTGAGGATGCGCACAACACCCGAGGAAGTGGTCGAATTGCCATAGCTGGATACAGCCATGAAATCCATTTCCATCTTAATCGGCATCTCCCGGATCAAATCCGCCATAAATGGCACTGCACCCTTTAACACGCAGACACATAGCGGGTTCAAGTCTTTGTACTCCTCTGACAGGCGTTGACCCAATTCCCGCACTTTCTCTTTGATTTGCTCTTCGGAAATAAGAACTTCCTTGATATCTTGATGCATGTCTTTCCTCCTACCACACACAAGCAATTTACTCTTCCCAGATTAGATACAAAAACCGAGTGGTCTTCGGGGTGACGGGAGCGACACCCGACCGCTTCACCCCTGGAACCCAGATAATCTCATCTCCCGCGGTCACAACCGGAACTCGGTCACGTTGGCGCTTGGGAACTTTTGCTTCCATCAGCACTTTTTTCAACTTTTTTCTTCCGTCCATCCCCAAGCATGTCATACGATCCCCGCTTTGGCGGGCTCTTACGCAGAGGGGAAACGGCAAATGATCTCGGTCGAAGACGACAGCATTCCGACCAAGATCCACGTTATGTAATGCCACATCCGATTCCAATACTTCTATTTTACCCAAAAACCCGGGCAAACACGTCGTACCAGGAACAGATAACTCAATTTCCCCTGATTGAGTGGCATGTTCTGCGCCGCACTCTGCCTTGCGCATATGTACTTTTTCATATTCCCGCTCCGCTACGATGCCGCCGGGGAGATGAAACATACTGGATGAAGATCCGTCCGCAACGAGTTTTCTCATCTTTTCAACCGCGTCAAGACTGACTCCAAACGTATCATCTTGCGAAAGATAACTTAATATTAGTTTAACTACCCTTCTTTGTAAAGCGATTGGAAGGTGAAGAAAACTTGAAACATCAAGGGTGAAGCTGGCATCACCCCGCTCGAGAAGCACCTTGCCCAAAGCGTCCTCCACCCATTCGGACCACACTTTTTCTTCTTCCCGAACCAAGTCACTCAAAGTACAAACCGCTTTTTGTACATGGGGGTTGAACGCTTCCAACAATGGAACCACTTCCATCCGCAGGCGGTTGCGAGTGTAGTCGGGAAGCAAGTTACTGGAATCCAAACGCGTGGGCAATCCCGCATCCTGGCAGTAACGCTCTACCTCCTGTTTGGTGAACGTCAACAGCGGCCGGATCAATTGGAAACCGCGCCAAGCACGGATCGGCTCGATACCCGCCAGCCCTGCTACCCCCGTTCCCCTGACCACCCGCATCAACACCGTTTCCAGCTGGTCATCGGCATGATGAGCAGTAGCGACAGCATCCATCCGCCATGCCCGCGCCGTTTTCTCAAAGGCGTCATAACGGAGTTCACGCGCGACTGCCTGTTTGTTCCCGCCTTTTTGTTCTAACAAACTTCCAACATTTACCCTGACCGTCCGGCAAGGTATTTTCCATTCCTCGCAAAACGCCTTGACATGTTGCTCGTCGGCTTCGCTTTCTTCCCCTCTGAGCTGATGGTTGACATGAACAGCGGCGACAAAAATATCTACCTCTTGTTCTATTTTTTTCAGAGCATGTACCAAGGCGATGGAATCGGCCCCACCCGAGACGCCTACCAACACCCTGGCCCGCCGCCCCGCCAAGCCCATTCGGTTCAGCTCTTCTCTCAATTGAGCAAGAAACACCTGAATCGTCTCCTTGGCGCGTCAAACCCGGGGGAACTCCCCCGAGCAAACGCCACTCATCCTTCTCTTTTCATCATATCCTGTTTCGCACCGGGAAGCAAATTTAAACCACCAAATGTGAGCGCTTGAGTGGTTTCACACCAGGCAATCGGATGGTTGACCATTCCGGTGCATACCGCTCCACTTTGGCTACAACCACCGTCATGTCATCACTGATACGCCCACCATGGTAGCGAACCACCTTCTCCAGCAAACAATCCGCAAAGTCTTGCGGATCCTTGGTGTCGATCTCCGAAATTAACCGGGTCATCACCGCATCCTTGTTCACCGCCCGCCGCGGCGCATCGTAGACGCCATCAGTCATCAATATGACCAAATCCCCCGGTTGCAGTTGCATCTCAATCGGCTCGATCTCAATCTCACTCAGGATGCCAATCGGGGGGTTGGCGGCCGAGAGGGTCATCACCTGTTTGCCCCGTTTAACAAATCCCGGAGTGGAACCGATCTTCATAAACCGCCCCTTTGCTGTATTCAAGTCGACGATAGCCAAATCGACCGTGGCGAACATCTCATCAGCCGACCGCAGACTCAAGATGGAGTTCACCGTGTCAACCGCCCTCTCTTCACACATCCCCGACTGAAGCAAGCGGCGCAACAATTTAAGCGCGGCACTGCTCTCTTCTTGGGCGCGCTGTCCATTCCCCATGCCGTCAGATAACGCCACCGCGCATTTGCCCGTGCCCAAACTCATATAACAATAGCTGTCTCCAGAAATAAGCCCGCCCCCTTTCGCCGCATTGGCTGCCCCTGTTTTCAACTCAAACCGTTGCGCTGAGCCCAAGGTGATAACTGCCCCATGCGAACCGTCTTTGATCACTTTCCGGTACACCGAGATGGGTTCCCCCAACACCTCTGTCAGCAAAGGCGCCACCAGCTTTTTGCATTCATCCAACCCTTCCCGTTCCGGCATCACCACTTCAATCTCCACTTTGCCTTCCTCGAGATTGATAATATCCACCCGCTGTATGGACAAGCCCAACTCCTCTAAGGCCTCATGAATTTGCTCTTCGTGCGCCGCCATCACTTGTGTCTCATGGCGGATCTCCTTAGCCAGCTTCTCCATCACTTCGGCCATACCCGCCAATTGGTCCGATACCAACCGGCGCGATTCCTGCATTTTTTCCTTCCAGTAAATGTTTTGCTCATAGCGGGCGTACTGTTTTTGAATCGAACCCATCACCCGTTCGCCGCGCATACAATGCTGCTCCCAAAATGGGGGCACCGCGATCTCATCGGTGACACCGTTCGTTTCCACCATGGCCATCAATTCAGTCATGCCTTGATACGTTTTCATGACTTGCTTGTCCCAACAATCCGCATAGCGTGGGCATCCCCCGCACGCGTCATGCATTACTTCCGACAGAAAAAAATTAACCTGATCCTCATGTTCTTTGCGATGCTTGGTGGCGTCCTCTCTAAAGCTGAAACTAAGTTCCTGAAACAATTCCGTAAACTGCTCTACCTTGGCTGCGGTCACATCGCGCAACCGTTTGATATATTCTAAATGTGCCGACTGATTCTCCGTTGTCCCCGGCACAAAACGGGACAACGATTGGATCAAGCGGTTGGGCGTCAGCATAAACAGGACGACGGCGCAAGCCGACTCCTTGAGTGACATCCACATTACTTCGGCACCACCATCGTACAAGGTCAGGATGGCTGAACCGAGCATGAAGCCGATGGCCACCCCCCACCGCTTACCTTCTTTAAACAGGCCGGCCAACAATCCCGCGAAGGCCAGCAAACTGATCTGCATCACCGCTTTGGTGTCGGACAGACTCAATATCACTCCCGTCACTACGCCGATCGATGAACCGAGCAACCCACCGCCGATCAGCGCAAACAATAATATCGCGTAGCGGGACACCATGTTGACCACCGACAGATCAGCCACAAACCAATCCATCATGCCCGTCATGACAGAACCGAGTAAAATTACCAGGCATACAATCTCCTCATGCCGCAAAGCAATCCGTTTTTTCTTTACTGTAAACAACGGCAAGGAGTGTACAAAGATGAATGTCAGGATGAAACTCAGCAAAACTTCGGCGGCAGCCATCAAGCCTTTGTACGAGCTCCAGCCTCCGATCATCCCTTCCGCCAGGTGGGCCGCGGCGCCGCATGCCCCCACAACAAAAGGGACATAATTGATCTGCCCTTTCCCTAACCAGTCCCATCCTTTTTGCAACAACAACCAAATTGCCAACACGCCGGCCGTCTCCACCGCCTTGAGTGGACCCAAAGTGGCTGCCCCCAGTATCAGTGACAAAAGCACCACCGGCCATTGTTTGCGAGCAAGATGGTAGATCACTGCCACATACGCCACCGCAAATGGAGAGAATGTGTCAAGAATGGTAGCTCTACCCAGGAGAAAACCCATCACCAACACTGGCACATTCCACATGGTGGATAATCGGTATATAGCTCTTCTCTGCCTGCTTTGATCCACTCCAAACCAACTAACTGGACGAATGAAAAAATTTTTGATATAAGTACCCATTTGCATGACCCATCACCCCAATCACTTTGTGCCACCCATTATAGCGATGGGACGGAAGAAAAGTTTGTCAAACAGTCTGAATGAAAAGAAAATTTTTGCGACAAATTTTGTCCTCTGGGTAATCCAGCGCCTTGATTGGCTTTCTCCACTCCGCCGGCAAACAAAAACCCCTCCGCGGTACAGCGGGGGGCTTGTCTAAACACCATCCCTTGGTGTCGTTTTGCATCACTTTCAGCACAGGAGCGACAAAACTTCTAATATTCTACTGTGTCCATCGTTTCGCCATGTCGAAATAACCCATCAAAGCCGGCGCGCAAACGTGTTCAAGGGGTACATCTGGGCTTCATGTACAAACGACGGGATCAACTTCCGCTCCGTCTGCAAACGAATCATTTGGTCTAACGTCCGGAGCGCATGGACTTGTTGCCGCCGCTTCAATTGTCCCCGTTCCACCGAGTCGGCAAACTCATCCACGTCAATCAGGTGATAGGTGCCATCCGGATAAACGATCAGATCAAACAACAAGTCCACCATGACATAACGCATTCGGCCCACTTGGTGCATTTGCATCACGTCGCAATAGTAGTAGAGGAATTCCCCTGATCGGTTAAACACCTTTGAGATGGTATACCCCTTGCGCACAAAATAGTAAGTGAGGAAAATCCGCTTGCCGTCCGGATTGGCATATTGCGTAGAGAAGCAATGGCGCCCCCGCCAATCCCGCACCTTTTCCGTATATGTTTTATTTATCGTGGTAAATTTGACTTTCTTGATAACGACATTCACACAACCACTCCCATGCTTATCATGCATCCCAATAAAATGACACAAAAAAAAGGCGATGCACCACCCACGATAGGGTTTCCTCGCCTTCTCCTCTCTTGCACTTGGTAGCGGCGGAGGGCCTCGAACCCCCGACCTCACGGGTATGAACCGTACGCTCTAGCCAGCTGAGCTACGCCGCCATATATTTGGTTGCGGGGACAGGATTTGAACCTGCGACCTTCGGGTTATGAGCCCGACGAGCTACCAGACTGCTCCACCCCGCGACATTCTAAAAGGATTTGAGTTCATCACTGCGAACAATGATTATTATATAATGCGTCCGCAGTGATGTCAACAAAAAAATGGCATATTTTTAGTGCGGGATTCCCCGTGCTGGATAGAGAAGGTACTTTCCTCGTAGTTTTTTGAAATTATTCAGTTCTGCCGCCCAGGAACGTACGATTTCCCTAGCGGATTTCCCTTGGTCGATTTGCTGGCGAACTTTTTCCGTGCCGGTCATTTTATCCATCCAATAGGGTTCCCCCGATTCGCGCCATGCAAACTGGCTTGGATACAATTTTTTTACCTTTTCAATGATAGCCAGTCCCGTCAGGATAGGATCAAACGTTGCGGGATCTTCCACATGCACTTGTACACCACCCACTGTTTTCCCTTGATGTTTGGAAAAAGTAGGGGTGAAGTACGCTTCGCGAAACTTGACTCCCGGCAATCGTTCCCGATTTAGTTCCTCTGCCAACTTCCATCCTTCCACATAAGGGGCGCCGATCAGTTCAAACGGTCGCGTCGTTCCCCTTCCTTCGGAGAGATTGGTCGCTTCGATCAGTCCAGTTCCCGGATACACTTGTGCTGTCGTGACCGTCGGCATATTCGGCGACGGCATCACCCAAGGGAGTCCCGTCTGCCCGTAGGTTTCCTGCCGGCTCCAACCCTTCATTTTCACGACATGGAGTTCGACCTTCTTTTTGCCGCTTTTTGGGAAAAACCACTCATTGAATAAGGTCGCCAGCTCACCAACCGTCATGCCGTGCCGCAGGGCGATAGGGAACAGGCCGATGAAGGAGCTGTGTTTTTCCTCCAACACAGGGCCTTCTACCCGGACTCCCCCCAACGGATTGGGACGATCCAGCACATACAGCGGCTTATCGGCAATGGCTGCCGCCTCCATCACATATGCCATGGTGGAGATGTAAGTGTAGAAACGGGTTCCGACATCTTGGATGTCAAACACAAGGACATCCACATCTGCGAACATAGGAACCATGTCCACCGGATTTTTCCCATACAGGTTGGAAAGCGGAAGCCCCGTTTTCGGGTCGATCAGCTCACCCGGCGTCTCGCCCGCCTGTTCTGTTCCGCGTACCCCATGTTCCGGACCGTACACTTCCGTCACGCGGATGCCCTTGCGCAACATGGCATCCAAACTATGTTCGTAATCGGCGGTAATGCCTGTCGGATTGGTTATCAGCCCCACTCGCTTCCCAGTGAACATCTTCGGATTGGCCAACACGACATCTAAGCCTGTCAGTACCTTTCCCCTGCGCCCTTGTGCCGTTTCTCCCCCTTCATCCTTCCAAACCAGTCCAAGCGTAGCGAAAATGAGGACAAAGACAAGGGCGAGTCCCCACCAGCTGGCGCGATTGATATGGAGCACCCTTATACCCCCTTCATCGGGAGATTCTCACTGCTGATGCCAACTAACCGATCTCATACAGAATATTCATACGAACGCTTCTAGCCTAAGTTTTCTACTTAAGCACTTTTGATTCCTGCCAAAATAAAATAACCCCTTGTCTTCTCGCACAAGAGGTCACCCCCGCCACGCATAAAGAGCGCGGCAGAAGCACATCGGGCGAATGAAAGCGGATAAAGCGGCCCGATCACCGCTTGTCCGGCAACGAATATATTTGTTCACCCGGTTTGCTATATCCCATTTTGTGAGCCAATTCCAACAAATAATCCTTGCGGTGTAACTTTTTAATCTCCGCATTGATGTGGGCCGTTTTCCTTTTCGCTTCCGCCAACTCCTGCCGTTTGGCCGCCAATGCCTCTTCTTTGTCCCAAATACGGTTTTGCTGGATAATCAACTCCACCACACACCAACAGAAGATCGTGACCATGACGCCAAGCCAGATCATCCGCCGGCGCCGAACGGCGGGATGAAGCGGTTGTTTCCGTTCCTCATGTCCTTTCTCTTTTGCCACTTTCCGTTTAAATGTCAAGATATTATCGCGCGAACGCTGAAAAGGCATATTATCCACCTTTTTCTCTTTTCTTTTTCCACCACGCCCCAAACCGGCGAAGGAAGGAGCGCACTTGATCCACGTGCGGCCGCATCCTCCTCCACATCGGACGGACAAGCGGGCCCAAGAGCCAAGCTAGCGGAAGGCAAATCCATCTAATCAAGGTCCAAGCCCCCCGTGCTACCGCCCGCGCACAGATCCAGAGGCATCGCGCCATAAATGATAATGGAACATACACCATCGTGTAAACGGCTTGCCCAAGA
Source organism: Laceyella sacchari (assembly GCF_024927925.1). NCBI lineage: Bacteria > Bacillati > Bacillota > Bacilli > Caryophanales > Thermoactinomycetaceae > Laceyella > Laceyella sacchari. The sequence continues at coordinate 160,174 of NZ_CP103866.1, read as the reverse complement.
AAATGAATCATCCATTCCACCAATTGAAACAGCACACGGATGAAACGGATGACCAACTGTGAAAACCACCTGAAGTAGAGCAAAAACCCGAGGCAGATTGCGATGAACAAATAAAAGCGCAGTTCACCCCAATTGCTCCACAACAACAAGCCAAACACAAGCAGACTGGAAATCATCCAATACAGGAGATCGATCAGGGAGACGATCCACCGTTTAAGCCGAAAGCGTTGGGTAACCACACGGTAAAAATCGAGAATGACGCCAATGAGGATACCGGAACCCAGCATCAGGCCCATCGTGGTCCATTGCGTAGCCAGAGTCACTTGAAAATCCGCCCCAGCAGCCCTTTCGCCTTCTCGCTAGCAGGCAGATGGACATCTAAATAGCTCATGTCCATGATCTGCCCCTCTATCGCGACCCTTCCCTGATCGAGATCCAAATTCTTTATGTGGAGGTCTTGTCCACGGATGCCGAGATAGCCGCAGTCGGTTTGCAATAAGAACTCCTCGCTGTCAAAGCTCTCAACGCGAACAACACCGCTAACTTCCATCACATTGCGATTGGTCAGCACGATTTCATGCCTAGGCTGGCCATGCAAATCCTCCGTCATATCAGGTACCCCCTTCCCATGGTACATGATATGGACAAAGGTCAGAAATTAGAACTCAAGCGGCGCTTCTTCCGCTTTCAAAGGTTCTTCGCGCACAATGGTGAACATATTGCCTGCATCCTCTTTTTTGGCGTTCTCCTGCAACTTTTCCACTCTCGCCGTTACCCGCTTGTTGCCGAAACGGATGCTGATCTCATCGCCGACCGCGACCGTAGTACCCGCTTTGGCCGGTTTGCCGTTCACCTCGGCCCGGCCCTGGTCGCACACCTCTTTGGCCAGCGTCCGTCTTTTCACCAATCGGGACACTTTAAGAAACTTATCTAATCGCATCTGTCGTCACCTCAGTTGTCACAAACTCGCCTTATTCATTTGTCCATGTTATGAACAATTCGTCGGACGGAAGGAAAACCCTTCATCCTTTCCGAGGATTCCCCTTTTCTTCCCGTTTGGCCTCATTCCACCACGCGTCCATTTCCGCGAGTGTCACATCCGGCCACGCACGATTTTGGCTACGCACCCGCTCTTCAATGTGCCGAAAGCGGCGTGCAAACTTCTGGCATGATTTGATCAGAGCTAACTCCGGGTCTACTTTAAGGAAGCGGGACAAATTGACGAGAGCGAACAGCAAATCCCCCAACTCTTCTTCGCGCTCCGCTGCCGTTTCGGCGCGACCCAACTCATCCAGTTCTTCTCGCACCTTGTCAAATACCTCATCCATCTGCTCCCAGTCAAAGCCTACTTTAGCCGCTTTTTTCTGTTGTTGGTAAGCCAACAGCAACGCAGGAAGCGCCTCATTTACCTGACCGAGTACCGAAGGGGGTTCGGCTTCTCCTGACCGCTCTTTCGCTTTAATCTGTTCCCAATTCGCCTTCACTTCTTCCGCGGTATCCGCTTGCGCTTCGCCAAAAACATGGGGATGGCGCCGAACCATTTTGTCATTGAGGCGACGGATCACTTCAAAAATGTCAAACGTTCCCTCTTCACTGGCGATTTGCGCATGCAACATCACTTGAAGAAAAATGTCTCCCAGCTCATCCGCCATCGCCTCTTCATCCCCGTCATGAACTGCCTCCAAAAACTCATACGCTTCCTCAATGAGATACCGGCGCAAGCTCTCATGGGTTTGTTTGCGATCCCATGGGCATCCTTCCGGGCTTCGGAGCGTCGCAATTACATCCACTAAGGTGGAAAATTGGCGATAGAGCACCCGTTCCTCAGTGACAGGCGGTACATACACGGAAGTCAGATCTGTAAACCACTCACCATGATCCAGCTCATACAATGGAAGGGTAGTCAGCTTCTCCAAGCCGGGAACACCGCATGCAGTGGCGATAGTCACGGGATGTTCATCCGGATACACATCCATTAACGTCAACTTGACATCTGAGGCAACCAAACGGTCATACACTTGCCCAATCAATACGTGAGTGCGCGGATCCAACCGGGAAGCGCTGAGGTCATTGCCATCCAATAATTGAAACCCTTCAATGGGGTCCAGCTTCAAGCTGGCGAACATCGCATCCAAAAAACTGGTTCCCCCGTGAACTTCCACCGCGATCCCTTCTGCATCCAGAAGCAATTGCACCGTCCGTTCAGCCACCATAGGATGCCCCGGCACGGCATAAACGACTGTGCCGCCCTCCCCTGCATAGGTCAGCAAACGTTCCGCTATTTCTTCATACACCGTTTCAAACCGGGCATGCTTCTCATACACGTCATCGAAACTAACATATTGGATTCCCCGTTCGCGCAACCACGAAACAACCGGATGTTGTTCTGTACGCAAGAATACTCGGTCAGCGCGTTCCAGCTCGGTCAGCGTCCCCAGCGTCAATCCATTCTCATCGCCAAAGCCCAGTCCGACAACCACGATTTTCCCGTTCATGATTCCCCTCCTGCCCGTTTTATTCAATCAACAACCCTTCAGAATTCCTCATATACGCAACCAATGCAACCGATCTAACAGCGGAAGCAGCTTGGCTTTCAACTTCGGCACCTTCTCCAGATCCTCCCGCGTCAACACCCCAAAGCGAAATGCAGCCCAGAGATAGGCCAGCATACCTACCATGACAGAAACCAGCGCGGTGACAGCCATAGCCAACCGATACTCTAACACAGGCACCAACACCGTCTCCAATCCGATTCTAACACCGCCCACAGCGACAGCCATCCACAAAGCCGCCCACAAACTACGGCCGAGGCGGAAATGCTCCCAAAGCGCCCCTCGCAAGTGCCGTCTCAACGCCCAAAGGTTGAGTCCGGCAACGAGCGCATAAGCAACCGTAGTGGCCAAAGCAGCACCGCGAATGTCCCACAGCGGCACCAACCACAAGTTGCCTGCCAATTTAACACCCACTCCCAACAACAAATGGAGTGCAGGCAAGGCAACCTGGTCAAATCCTTGCAAAACACCCGCCGACGTGAGGCTGAGCGTTGAAAACAGAATGGTGAAAGCCAAAATAGCTAACGCATCCGAGCCGGCACCGTCTTTGAACAGCATCACATTGGTGGGTAGAGCGATCACAGCCAAACCGACTGATGCTGGCAAACCAAACAGCCAAGTCAGGCGCAAAGCCAAAGATGCGCGCATGCTGGCTTCCTCCATATGTCCTGCCGTCTTGGCTTGAGCAATCGCCGGCACAATCGATAAGGCGATCGCAGTAGCGAAAAAGGAACCAAATTGAATTAAGGGTTGCCCCCGGTCAAATACCCCTTTTTCTGTAATTACCTGATCCATTGCCCAACCGGATTCAGCCAACAGATTACCGACCGTGAAAGAATCCACCAGAGAATACAACGGCAAGACCAACGCCCCGATGCCGATGGGAATCGATAAAACCAAGATGCGCACCACCAGCTGTTTGGTGGATGGGTTCGCGGCTGTCATGGCCGCCGGTTCCGGCCGTACGGGGGTGGCATATCGCTTCCAATACACCATCAGGATGAGCAAAGCGGCGACCGCTCCGGTTGTCGCACCAAACACCGCACCAGCCCCGGCATAAACGTAACCAAATCCCGCCTCCATAAAATACCAAGCAGCGACCAAAATCGTCACTACCCGTACCAATTGCTCCATCACTTGCGAAACAGCGGTCGGCAACATATTTTGCTGACCTTGAAAATACCCCCGGATCGCTGATAAAAAGGGCACGATAATCAGCGCAAATGATACAGACCGTATCGGCATGGTCAACAACTGGCGGCTTCCCATCCAGCCGGCAATGGTTTCCGCCCCCACGAATAGAATGACAAAAAAGAGACAACCAATCAAAAGCAAGGTGACGGAAGCCACGCGAAAAATTCGGCGGGCCATATATGGATTTCCCTCAGCCAAGCGCTCTGACACCAGCTTGGAAATCGCCGTGGGAAACCCCGCCGTCGCAAGGATCAACAAAACGCTGTACAGCGGATACACTTGTTGATACACATACATGCCTTCATCGCCAGTTATATTTTGATAGGGAACGCGGTAGACGGCCCCCAAGATTTTGCTGATCAACGCTGCCAAACCCAAAATGGCCGCGCCGCGGACAAAAGATCGCTCCGCCTTGGACATCTTGCCTCCCCCTTCACGTCACATTGCTATTCATTATACAAGAGCGCAAAAGGTTGGCAAAGAAAAAGCAGGTTTATTCACCTGCCAGTCAAAAGTAGAAGCTATTGTTCCATCTGCTTTCCAAGGAAGGAAGCCGCGGTGCTGGCCAACTTCACTTCCAGCTCTCCCAAGCGTTCCCCTTCTTTCTTGGTAAAAATAATTACCGCGCCGATGGGGTCCCCGCCAGCATTGATTGGAACCACCACATAGGATTGGTATTCTTCAGTCAAGCCTTTGAACAATTCCACAGTCAACGGATTGCTTTCAAGATGCGTGCGCCGTTGCTCCATGCACGCTTCCACGGTATCCCCTATCGGCTTCTCCAAATATTCCCTTTTGGAAGCACCCGCTACGGCAATCACGCTGTCCCGGTCACAAATTACGGTAGCGTATTGAATATTTTCATAAAGGGATTCAGCGTATTCTTGGGCAAAATCCCCCAATTCACCAATGGGTGAATACTTTTTCAGAATCACTTCACCGTCGCGGTCAACAAAAATCTCAAGCGGATCCCCCTCCCGAATCCGAAGCGTCCGACGAATTTCCTTGGGTATCACCACACGGCCGAGATCATCGATCCGACGCACGATGCCGGTTGCTTTCATAGGAAACGTCCTCTCTTTCATCTGATGTTATGCAAAACTCCAGCACTTCACTTATGATTCCTTTATTGGAGATAGGAAGTGTCACCTAATTTGGTTGAATTTGTCCTACCGCCCATAGTATTGTTCTGCTTCCAAAAGTTTATACGACAATAACATACATAAAAAAAACGGCTCCCCATCTGAAATGAGGGCCGTTCATAAAGAAAAAACAGGAAGTTTCCTCCCTTTGAACTTGCTGGCAAAAGGAGCCTGGCGTCAATGTTTGCGTTTTTGTACAATGGCCTTTGCGCAAAAAAGCGAGGTGGCTGATTCAACACGCTTCAGCCACCCCGCTCTTCCCCGCAGGGTTATTCACCGCTTGCACAGCAAACGTCACCCTGCATGTCGCTGCCAGTCGTCCTGGCAACTTCCTTTATTTCAACAGGGACTTAAATCCGATCTCTTTAACCACCGCTTCGTACACTTCTTGTTTCTTCGGCTGTTTCACTTGGTCGTCAGCTGTCGCCAGCGGTTCTTTTTTACGCTCCAACACCTTCAACACATGATAGCCGTAGCTGGTTTTGATCGGATCACTGATCTCATTTAACGGCATTTCTTTAGAAGCCTTTGCGAATTCCGGCACGAATTGGTCAGCCGAACCTTCAATCATCCCCGCACTGTTTTTGGAACCGGGGTCGTCAGAGTATTCCTTGGCCAATTTGGCGAAGTCGCCGCCTTTTTCCAGCTTCTGTTTCACTTCTTCAGCGCGTTTCTTCGCTTCGGCGTCGGTTCGTTTTGTGCCTTGTTGCCCGTCTTGTCCATCACCTACAGAAACCAGGATGTGTTGCACTTTCACCCAATCATATTTCTCATCTTTCAACTGTTCGTTGTAATATGCATCCACTCTGTGAAAATTATAGAAGAAGTCTTTCAGCTCGTCTTTGGTAAATCCTTTGCCATTAATCGCTTCATCCAGGCTTTTCGGTTGTTTTTGCCCGTCTTGTTGCGATTGGGGTTGGTTTTTGAAGGAGCCTTCGATTTCTTTCATGGTCTCTTCGGTCTTTTTCTGATAGGAATCATCATCTTTGACCAATCCAGCCATGTATTTCCGTGCAGCCACTTCTTTGGACAATTCAGTTTTGATCTTCTTCTCTTGATCTTTCATCGATCCCATCATCATCGCAAGTTGAGGATCCAAAAAGGCCACAATATTGATGTAACGGTGGAGTTCGGCTTCTGTGACCTTCCCTCCCTTATACTCTGCCACCACTTTATCGCTGTTCGTTGGCAAGGGTTTAAATTCAGCTGGGGCTTGGCTTGTGTTGTTCTTGTCATCTTGCTTTTCTTCTTTGGCCCCGCCGCAACCGGTCAATACCAGCGCACTCGCCAATAAGATGGTTGCCGTTCGTTTGACCCATTTATTCAACATTTGCCTTGGCTCCTTTCGATTTGGGGACGTCTTTATATTTTATCAAAAATTGTTCAATCATTTCTAATGCCATTTTGGCAGACATCCCTTTGATTTTAAATATAATCCCCATTCGTTGCCCTGTGGAGAAGCGAATTTTACCTGGGAAGTCCTGCGAAATCATGAACAGTTTTTGCCCATCGATCTGATTCGTTTGTTCAGGCTCCAATTTAAGCGCAATCTCTCCGTCTTTTTGTTCGATGGCATCAATCCCGTAGAGAATGGCATAAGCCTTGATTTTGGCTACTTTGAGCAACATCTGTACCGGCTCCGGCAAGTCGCCAAACCGGTCTTCAATCTCTTCTTCCAAGTCATTCACTTCATTTAAGTTGGTCACGCCACGAATCTTTTTGTACAATTCGATTTTCTGTTTCTCATCGCGAATATACTCGGAAGGCAGATAAGCGTCAACATTGAGATCGATCGTCGGCTCTTTCGGTTCGGCCTCCGTCTGCTTACCTTGCAACTCAGCGACCGCCTCTTTCAACATCTGGCTGTACAATTCAAATCCGACTGTCGCAATATGCCCGTGCTGTTCGGCCCCCAGCAAGTTCCCTGCTCCGCGAATGGACAAGTCCCGCATGGCGATCTTAAAGCCAGAACCCAATTCGGTAAACTCTTTGATCGCTTGCAGGCGTTTCTCTGCGGTTTCGGACAACACTTTGTCACGCTGGTACGTGAAATAGGCATAAGCAATCCGATTGGAACGGCCCACTCGCCCGCGCAACTGATACAATTGAGACAAACCCATTTTGTCGGCGTCATAGATAATCAAGGTGTTTACATTGGGAATGTCCACACCCGTTTCGATAATGGTGGTGCTGACCAACACGTCATATTCGCCGTCAAGGAAGTCTAACATCACTTTCTCCAATTCATTTTCCTGCATCTGCCCATGTGCTACCGCCACGCGCGCTTCAGGAACCAGCATCCGAATCTGCTCAGCCATCTGGTCGATATTCTGGACTTGGTTATAAAGAAAATAGACTTGCCCTCCGCGAGCCAACTCCCGTTCGATCGCTTCTCGCACCAAGGCACCCGAATACTCCAGCACATAGGTTTGCACCGGAAAACGATTTTCTGGTGGCGTCTCGATCACCGACAAATCGCGCACCCCCATCATCGCCATATGCAGGGTTCGCGGAATCGGCGTAGCTGACAACGTAAGTACGTCAATGTTGTGTTTCAGCGTTTTGATTTTTTCCTTGTGCTTCACGCCAAAACGCTGCTCTTCGTCGATGATCAGCAAGCCGAGGTCTTTATAAGCCACTTCTTTGGACAACAACCGGTGCGTTCCGATGACAATGTCTACCGTGCCATTCTTCAGCCCTTCCAATGTTTCTTTTTGTTGTTTACGCGTGCGGAAGCGGCTCAGCACGTGAATTTGCACTGGGAAGTCAGCAAAACGCTCGCGAAAAGTCTCATAGTGCTGTTGCGCCAAAATCGTCGTCGGCACCAACACCGCCACTTGTTTCCCTTCCATGGTCGCTTTGAACGCGGCCCGAATGGCCACCTCCGTTTTTCCGTATCCCACATCTCCGCACAACAGGCGATCCATCGGTTGCTCGCTTTCCATGTCCTTTTTAATCTCTTCAATAGAACGCAGCTGGTCTGGGGTCTCTTCATAAGGAAACATCGCTTCAAACTCTTTTTGGTACGGCGTATCCTTGCTAAATGCATACCCTTTGGCCTGTTGGCGTTTGGCGTACAACTCAATCAGATCTTGGGCGATATCCTGCACCGAAGAGCGGACTTTGTTTTTCACCTTGCTCCATTCACTGCCGCCCAAACTGTACACCTTGGGTGTTTTCTCTTCGCTGCCGATGTATTTCTGCACCTGGTCAATCTGCTCGACCGGAACATAAAGTTTATCGTTGCCTGCGTATTGGATGTGCATGTAATCCTTGTGCATGCCGGCCACTTCCAGCGTTTCTATGCCGATGTAACGCCCAATCCCATGGCTGACATGGACAACATAATCCCCAGGTTTTAATTCCTGGTAATCTTTGATTTTTTCAGCATGATCCAATTTGGTGCTGCGACGGGTGCGACGTTGCTTCTGGGTGAACACTTCCCCCTCCGTCACCACGATGAGGCGGATTCCCCCCATTTCAAAGCCGGCTTGCAATGCACCGATCGTCACTGTTGGTTTGCCCGGCAACAACTGATGCAAAGCCACATCGCGGTTTACTTCCATTCCGTAGTCAGCCAACACCCGTTCCAACCGCTCCATCCGTTCTTCGCTGCTTGCCAAGAATAAGACACGGTAGTTTGCTTTGACCCACCGATCCCACTCCGCCTTGAGCACATGCATCTGACCGTGAAATTGTTGCATGCTACGGCACATCATCTGAATGATGTTTTGCGGTTGGATGCCTGGAAGTTGCCGCATAAACAAGGACAAGTAAACCCGTTGGTGCGTCACCTTCGCGAGCAAATCATCCAATTTGAACGATATTTTCAACTGGGGCAAAAACTCCCCTTGCGACAGAAGGGCTGTTTGCCATTCCCCTTCCTCTCGCTCCATTTGGCGACCGTTTTCCATGATCCGAGACGGTTCATCCATCACGACAACCGCGTCTTTTGGCATGTACTGCAACAAATTCTCACACTCGGGATAAATTTGCTCCACATATTTGTAAATCCCGGTGAAATACATTCCCGATTTCAGCTGTTCAATATCATAACCGATCGATTCGGTCAGCTTTTGCTTCAAGCTTTCGTCTTTCACCTCAGAAAGCCTTGCTGATAAAAGCGTTTCCACACGCATGCCGGCTTGTCGGAGCCGCTCAGAATCTGCGAACAATTCCCTGGCTGGAGGAATCACTGCCTCCGTCCATTTATCGATGGAGCGTTGGTCAGCAACCGAAAACGGCCGGATCGAATCCACCTCATCATCAAACCATTCTATACGGAGCGGCTGGGCAGCATTGACCGGATAGACGTCAACGATCCCACCCCGCACACTACATTCTCCCGGTTTCTCAACCATGTCCACGCGCTGGTAACCGATTTTCACCAACTGCTCCACGAAGGAGTCAATTTCTTGCACAGTTCCTACTTTTAGAGAAATATGGTTTTGCGCAAATATGCTGTGTGGTGGAAAACATTTTCTCAGACCTGCAAAAGGCACAATGAGCACGCCAGTAAAACCTTGGGCCAAACGGGATAAGACATCAACTCTTTCACCCAAAGTTTCATGACCTGCCATCGCGATTTCCGTGGTAATCAATTCATTCGCCGGATATAAAAGCACTTCTTCCTTGGGAATCAGTTCCTGCAAATCTTCCGCGGCTTTTTGTGCTTGGTTCAAATTATGCGTAACCAAGAGCACTGGCCGCTTCAACTCGTGATAAAGGGCAGCCACATAAATCATCCTTGCCGTCCCTGTCAACCCCGCCACCAACTGTTCCCTTAACCCGCCTTGAATCCCAGTCACCGTCGACTGAAAATCATGATCTTGTCTAAATATATGAATCAACGGTATCAACAAACGTTCCTCCTCTGATATATTCAATACAAAAGAAGCCTCAGCTAGCAACAGCCAAGGCCGTTCTTTTTCTAATTTATCAGAAAAAAATCAAGTATCTAATCATGCGCGTGTCAACGATTGTTAAGTTAATGATAGAGAGAAGGATACAATAGACGCTCCGGGTGTGATTCCAACACTTGTTGGCACGACTCACAGGTGATATTCACCACCTGATTTCCGGCTGCATCATTGGTTATTATATCTTTCCGCTCTTCCGGGGTCAACTGATCGAAGCCCAATTGTGATTCTGTGGCTTGTCCGTCCGCGATATGACCCAGCGGCAGGCGGCAATGACGACATACATAATAAATGGCCATGGCAATGCCTCCTAGACAACCATCCTTTGCCCTTAGTATTGCCCCCCGCTGGGGAGTTATACTTGTGAAGCGCGCCATGGCTTTGGCAAATTTTCGCCCATCATCAATATTATTCACCGGGCTTGGTGTTGTATCGGTTCATCGCTTCTAAAAACGTCTTATCCAACCAACAGTTGATCGCTGATGCTGAACGCTCCACTGCATCGGCCATCAACTCCAACTCCGATTTGTGGAAAGGGGATAACACATAATCAGGAACCGTCATTCTTCCCTGCGGTCGGCCAATGCCGATTTTGATGCGTTTAAATTGATCCGTCCCTAAATGTTGGATCAATGATTTCATCCCGTTGTGTCCGCCCGAACTGCCTTTTAAACGCAACCGAATTTGTCCAGGGGGCAAATCAAGGTCATCATACACCACAACCAACTCGTCCAAGTCGGCTTTCAGCCAATCCATGGCCGGGCGAACCGCTTCACCCGACAAATTCATATAAGTGAGGGGCTTCATCAAAATCACTTTTTCCCCCCGGACCAACCCTTCGCCCACTTCAGCTTTCCACTTTTCTTTATTAACCGCAATTCCCCACTCTTCACTCAAGCGGTCAATCACCCAAAACCCGATGTTATGGCGAGTCTGGGCATACTTGATACCGGGGTTACCCAGCCCGACGATCAGTTTCATCTTCTTTTCCCTCCGTTGGCAATCCGTTAAAAAAGACGCAACAACATCCGTTGCGTCTTTATATGCAAGCGGAACCGCTATTCGCTCTGCTCCGGTTCCGGTGTTTCTTCTGTCTCTTCCCCTCTGACCGGGGCAAGAATGGAGGCCACAGGGGTCTCCCTATCTGTCAACAACTCCACTCCAGCCGGCAAAACCACATCCGTCAACGTGATGGAATCGCCGATGTCCAACTGGCTGACATCCAGTGTCACTTCTGATGGCAACCGGTCAGGAAGGGCCCGCACTTCAACCATGCGCAGGGATTGGTCCAACATGCCCCCGTTTTTAACGCCAGTCGCATCCCCACTCAACACAAGTGGGATCTCCGTCGTAATCGGTTCGTTCATCGTCACACGTTGCAAATCGACATGAAGCAATCGAAGCTTAATCGGATCCACTTGGACATCGCGCACCATCACCTGATACTGTTCGCCATCCAGGCTGGCTTGGAACAACCCTTTGGTTTCCGCCGCTTTCCGAAGCTCGCCTTCATCCGCGCTGAACAGCACGGGTTCCATGCCGCGTCCGTACAACACGCCTGGCACTCTGCCACTTTTGCGCAATGCGTTTAAAGCGCCTCGTGTGTTGGTTTCCCGTTTGTTCAATGGTATGGACAATGACATATCCATCCAACCCCTTTCTTTGAAAGGATGATTTCCCTTCACTAGAGGTTTTAAACATGGATGGTGCAAATCCTTCGCGAGAAAGCGATTTCTTTGGGCAACTCAAACCATCGCGACGCGAGGTCACCCTTGCTGCTTAATCAAACAGGGTGCTCACCGATTGCTCTTTGTGAACGCGCATGATCGCTTCACCCATCAGGTTGGCCACAGACAACACTTTGATTTTATCCAATTGCTTGCTTTCCGACAGCGGAATGGTATCGGTGACCACCATTTCAGTGATATTGGATTCGCGGATCCGGTCGATGGCTGGGCCGGAGAATACGGGATGCGTACAACAGGTATAAACTGCTTTCGCACCGTATTCCAATAGGGCATTGGCCGCCAAGGTGATCGTTCCGGCCGTGTCGATGATGTCATCGATGATGATCGCGGTTTTTCCTTTAACATCCCCCACGATATTCATCACTTCTGCCACGTTTGGCTCGGGACGGCGCTTATCGATGATGGCGATAGGCGCTTCCAGACGCTCTGCCAACCGCCGCGCGCGGATTACGCCACCATGGTCAGGGGAGACGACAACGACATCCGTCAACCCTTTGCCTTTGAAATAATCGGCCAAAATCGGAACACCCACCAAATGATCGACTGGGATGTTGAAGAATCCTTGGATTTGGGTTGCGTGCAAATCCATCGTAATGACCCGGTCGGCACCAGCTGTTTCGATCAGGTTGGCCACCAGTTTGGCGGTAATCGGATCACGGGCCCGTGCTTTGCGATCTTGGCGCGCATAGCCGTAATAAGGAATCACGACATTGATCGTGCCGGCGGAAGCACGACGCAAGGCATCCACCATAACCAAGAGTTCCATCAGGTGTTGGTTAACCGGGTCGCATGTCGATTGGATCACATAGACGTCGGAACCGCGCACGCTGTCATCCAACTTAACATGAATCTCCCCGTCGCTAAATTTGCCGACATGGGCATTTCCCAACGGAATCCCGATATGATTGCAGATCGCCTGCGCCAAAACCGGATTCGAATTGCAACTAAACACTTGTAAGCGAGATGTTCTCTCTGACATAACGAACCGTTCCTCCATCTATTCGTTCTTAGAAAGCTTGTTTTTCAGTCTAGTAGCGTAGTTTTCTTTGTTAGTCTGACGTTCTCGTGCAATCGCCAGCGCTTCTTCCGGCACATCTTGGGTAATCGTGGAGCCTGCCGCCACATAAGCGCCTTTTTCAACCCGAACGGGAGCGACCAAGTTGACGTTGCATCCGATAAACGCCCCATCTTCGATCACTGTTTTATGTTTGCGGACCCCGTCGTAGTTGACCGTCACTACGCCGCATCCAACATTCACGCCTTCTCCGACTTCGGCGTCACCCACATAAGCCAGATGAGAAACTTTCGAGCCACGGCCCAACTTCACTTTTTTCAAGTCGACAAAACAACCCACTTTGGTTTGTTCGCCCAGCTCGGTACCCGGACGGGCATAAACGTATGGTCCCACCGTCGCATCTTCGGCAACGTGGCTTGCATCCATCACCGTGTAGCGAATGCGTACGCCATCTTCGACAACGACGTCGGTCAAATCAGCGTTAGGCCCAATGTGGCATCCTTCCCCGATGACCGTCCGCCCCCGCAAAAAGGTCCCCGGCTCAATCACGGTGTCGGCGCCAATGACAACATCAGACTCAATGTAGGTGTTGTCCGGATCAATAATGGTAACGCCGTTTTTCATATGTTCGCGGAGTATGCGTGCCTGCATGAACTTCGCCGCCTGTGCCAACTGAATACGATCATTGACACCCATGGCTTCATCAGCGTCGCCAATCACTTGAGCACCAATCGTATGACCTTGTTCGCGTAAAATGGAAATCACATCAGGAAGGTAGTATTCACCTTGTGCATTATTATTATTGACTAATGAAAGAGTGGAAAACAGTTGTTGATTATCGAAACAATAAGTCCCTGTGTTGATCTCGTTAATCAACCGCTCTTCTTCTGTTGCGTCTTTGTGCTCCACAATCCGGTCAACCTGTCCGTCTTCCCGACGCACAATGCGGCCGTATCCCGTCGGATCGTCTAACTTCGCCGTGAGGATGCTCGCCGCCGCTCCAGACGCGCGGTGCGTTTCAATGAGTTGATTCAAAGTCTTGGCGGTGAAAAGTGGATGATCCCCGTTGAGGACGAGTGTGATGCCTTCTTTCCCCTTCAACAGCGATTCGGTCTGCATGACAGCGTGTGCGGTGCCCAACTGCTCTTTCTGCTCAACAAACTGCACTTGTTCACCCAGATGCGCCTCTAAGCTTTCTTTTAAATGCCCCACAACCATAATGGTCTTCTTCGCGTCCAACTGAGACAATTCTGCCAAAATGTGGTCAATCATCGGTTTGCCGCAGATGGAGTGAAGAACTTTATGTTTTTTGGACTTCATACGAGTTCCCTTGCCCGCAGCCAAAATCACAGCATAAATATGTTGCATGACAAAAAGCGCCCCCGTTTCTCAAAACTTCCTCCCTGAATATATCCCAAATACTTGGCCTTTGCAACCAACCCAACCACGAACATATTTAAAATATAAAAAGAACCATTATATAAAGGATGAGAAACGACTGCGATGCAATCAAAAAGCACTCAACCTGCAAGAGGATGAGTGCTTTCCTGCAATCTTGTTTATTCTCAGGCATCCATGTGTACATGATGATCCAATGATCCGTTCTCTGCTTCCAATTCTCCAGCACGATGATATTCAGCCAACACAGCCGCCTCGATTTTTTCCCGGCTGAGTGGGGAGATTGGATGCGCAATATCGCGAAACTCCCCGTCTGGCGTGCGCTTGGACGGCATAGCGACAAACATGCCGTTATTGCCATCAATCACACGGATATCATGCACTACAAATTCACTATCAATCGTAATGGAGGCAATTGCACGCATACGACCTTCGCGATTTACTCTACGCAAACGAACATCAGTAATTTCCACCTGGTTCCACCACCTATTTCCAATGATGACTCAAAATACCTATTCTAGATGGAAGAACCATTTCCTTCTATCGACAGTATTTTTATGGAATTTTTTTACTTATCGTTTGCGGGCGATCACTTCCATTTCAATCAGCACATCTTTGGGCAAGCGCGCCACTTCCACGCAAGAACGGGCTGGTTTGTGCTCATTGAAATATTCGGCGTAAATGCGATTGATGATTTGAAATTGGTTCATATCCTTGATAAACAGGGTCGTCTTGATCACATGGTTCAAATCACTGCCGGCAGCCGACAAGACAGCTTGGATGTTTTTCAGGACTTGGTGCGTCTGTTCTTCAATTCCTTCGCCCACCAATTCACCAGCTGGTGTCAGCGGGATTTGACCCGATGTGAAGATCAGATCCCCCATCTCCATCGCTTGCACATACGGACCAATCGCTTGTGGCGCATTGCTCGTTTCTACTTTTACCAACATATTCACACGCTCCTTATCAATGAAATGCGTTGCCTGTTTCCACACGAACCATTCTCTCTTTCACGTCGATGGCTGCCACTTGGGCCAGTGAGACATAATCTTCAACCAACCGCTCCTCCGCTGGCGCCTCCAACATTACCCCGACGCCAACCACTTCCGCCTTAAATTCCGTCAGCAAATCCATCATGCCCCGTACCGTGCCGCCCGCTTTCATAAAGTCATCGATGATCAGCACGCGGGAACCTTCAGGCAAGCTGCGTTTGGACAATGACAACTGTTGCATGCGTCTGCTGGACCCGGAAACGGTGTTCACCGTTACCACCGATCCTTCTGTCACCCGGTAATCATACCGAGCGATTACTACAGGAGCACGCAAATACGAAGCCGTGGCGTAAGCGATGGGAATTCCTTTCGTTTCCACAGTCATCACCACATCAACCGGCTTTTCTGCAAACACTTTGGCAAAAATGCGGCCGATGTCATCAAGTAGCGTAGGATCGCCCAAGAGATCCGACATATAGAGGAATCCCCCCGGCAAAATACGATCTGGATTAGACAATTTCTCGCATAATCGGCCAATCACCTGAAGCGCGTTATCGTTGCTTATGCTCGGTATGTAGCGCACACCACCCGCCGCACCCGCAACCGTCTCCAGTTTTCCGTTCCCTTCTGCTTCCAACACCTCGTGAATGATATCCAAATCCTCGCTGATGGAAGACTTGGCCGCTTGGTATTGCTCAGCGAAGGTGGTAAGCGGAATCAAGCGGTACGGTTGCGTAAGCAAGTGCCGGGTGATGTCAACCAATCTGGCACTTCGTTTCCACTTTTCCATGCCCAACCTCCGAAGCCTAATATTCTTGATCGAAATATATCATTTTGTTCGGACATCATCAAGCACACTTTCGCGGCGGACACCCAACATCCTGACGGCAAACACTTGCTGGCAAAAACCCCTCAAACTGTTTACCATTCTAACAGCGCGCGATTCTTGCTTCACCAGCGCAAACACCGTGGGGCCACTGCCTGACATCAACACCCCATCTGCCCCGAACCGCAGCATTCTTTCCTTTAATTGTCGCACGTCCTCATGCATGTCCATCGTCACCGGTTCCAACACATTTCCCAAGTGACGAATAATCCCGTCATAATCCCGCTTCTTCACCGCTTCGATCATGCGGCTCGTCTGCGGATGGTCAGTGATTTCATGAACCCGTAACTTCCCGAACACATCTGCCGTGGACACCCCATGATTGGGTTTAGCAAGAACAACCCAACATGTCGGCGGAGCAGGCAAAGCAGTCAACACCTCTCCTCGCCCCTGGGCCAACGCCGTGTTGGAATAAATGCAGAATGGCACGTCTGAGCCAATCTCCGCACCGATCTCAGCCAACTCCGCATCACTCAGACCCAATCCCCACAGCCGGTTACATCCGCGCAAAGTGGCCGCCGCGTCACTGCTTCCACCTGCCAAACCAGCCGCCACTGGAATCCGTTTATCTATATAAATATGTACCCCTTTATCGCATCCGGTCTTTTCTTTTAATAACGCCGCCGCTCGGAAAGCCAGATTGCGTTCATCTTGGGGGACCAAACCAGAACTCGATTCCAATGTGATCGACTTGTTTGTTTGATATAAGTCGATACGATCAAATAAATCGACCGTGGTCATAACCATCTCCAATTCATGGTAACCATCCGGCCTTTTGAAGAGCGCATCCAGTGTTAAATTGATTTTTGCTGGTGCCTTCTCGGATACAAACAAACTCGTTCCCCCTATTCTCTCCTGCTATGTATTCTTCATTGTGACGTGAACCGCGGCAAATTTGCAATATGTACTTAAAGATTTTCCTTATTTTATCATGAACCGATTTTTCCTTAAGCAAACTCGGTCTAAAATAAAAAGCCCAAGAGGCATCCCTCTTGGGCTTCAAACCCTTCCTATCTTGAATCTTTGTTCACCAGCTGTGCTTCAGCCAGTTGGATCGCCCGTTTAACCATGTTGCCGGCGTCACGCGCCTTGATTCCTCCCCAACCTTCACGTTGAACGACATCATAAAAACCAAGTTCTTTCGCCAACTCCACTTTCAACTCTTCCGACATGACACCTCGACGAGCCATGTGACGATCCCTCCTTGTGGATTCAAGAATCCGGCTAGGGTAGAGGTAGTATATCCAACAAATGGCTCTTTATGTAAACGCTTTCAGCCTACGGTAAAAAAAGAACACATCAACTGTGTTCCATTTATTGCGTTGCTTTCACATATTTTACTTGAATCTGTTCACTCTCCGCCGGATAGACGGTCAGCTCCACAGACTCAGTCAAAATATCAGCGTAACTATAAGAAACACGGCTAAAAGCATGGTCTTCGTCTAATTTGACAACGAACACGGATGGATAAGTCTCTTCCAAAATCCCTGTCCGTTCTACAGTCTTGCGACGCCCACTATTGGCGCGCAGACGAATTTTCTCCCCAATGTAGCCATCCAGAGTGCATTTAATCTCTGTAAGCGCGTTTTTGCCCATTGGTCGACCACCTCACTTATAGAAGATTATACTACAAGCAGGTCGCAAAGTCAAATTAGGTATTATAGCAGGGAGACAAACAATCTGTCAACGGGTACCTTGTACATTTTTTGACCCTTTTTACTTCGTGAAGCGGTCGGCCACCGCACTGGCGGCAAAAGATTCCGGCTTGATTTTTGCCGTATACCCAACAGCGGTCACCCAGCCCACCACTTCTTGAATCAGCTTTCTCGTCTCACCTTGCTGCCCCACATCCAGGTGAATTTCCATCGGAATGTTCACGCCGAAGCCGAAAAAGCCCTTTTCCTTCAACAACTCGACAAACTCCAGACTGTACTCGGTCTCACGGTAGATCCGATAGCGCAATTCCCGCATCGCTTTGTGACGCTTCTTCGTATAATAAAAGACCGCACCCTTTCCAATCCGCTGTACGATGATGGCCGTCACAAAGATCGTTTCTTTTTCCCGCGTTTGCGAATCGGTTCCGATAACGATTTTGTAATTTGCCGTTGGCTCTTCATGGATATACGCTTGAATATCAGATATCATCTGTGCCAAGCTACGCCGTCCATGACGGGGATGGAAAAAGTTCACGGAATACCCTCCATCGGATCAGATTTTGATCCGAGAGGCGTGTCACGATAGAGTTGTCAGTTTTTGGTCGATTACATCAACGAGTGTAGCGAATTCTTCTAGATTCAGTGTTTCTCCGCGCCGCTTCGGATCAATGCCGGCTTCGTTCAACCACGCTTCCACCTGTTGCTTGTTCACTCGCGCAAACAGGGTGGCATGTAGCGTGTTTAATAACGTTTTGCGCCGTTGTGCAAATGAAGCCCTTACGATTTTGAAGAACAATTCCTCATTCTTCACCTCGACCGCTGGACGCTCACGCAATGTCAAACGCGCCACAGCGGAATCAACCTGGGGTCGGGGGACAAACACATGGCTGGGCACTTTGGCCACTTCCTCCGCTTCAGCAAAATATTGAACCAACACCGACAGCGAGCTGTAATCCTTGGTGCCCGGCTTGGCCGCCAGCCGATCGGCCACTTCTTTCTGGATCATGATGACGATATTGGTCAGCGGGTACCGCTCCGTCAGTAACCGGATCAAAATGGGGGAAGTGACATAATAAGGGAGGTTGGCAACTACATGGAGCGTCTTCATATCCCGCATATGCTCTTGAATCACCGCTCCCAAATCGACTTCCAACGCATCCCCATGAATTATTTCCACGTGAGGTTGATGTTGAAACAACTCTTTCAACACCGGTACCAAACGCTGGTCCAATTCCACTGCCACCACTTTGCCAGCCTGCTCGGCCAGCCGCTCGGTCAGAGCACCGATCCCCGGACCGATCTCGATCACTCCAGAATCCTTATTAAGCTCAGCCGCGCGTATAATTTTGTTCAATACATGGGAATCCGTGAGGAAGTTTTGGCCCAAGCTCTTTTTCAATTTCAAGCCATAGGCGTTCAACAGCTCCCTTGTTCTGGCAGATATCGGTTTATGATTCATCGACTGCATCCTTTCCCACACGTTCCAATGCTTGGAATATCTCTTCTCTGGTAATGCACAGCACTTGTAAACGGCGATAAAATTGCTTGGCATTGCCATACCCGATGCCGAGCAACTCTGCGACCTCCCGCCTTAGCTCACTGGAAGCAGGCTGTCCCACAAACCCCAGCTCAATGTATTCTTCCCAAGTAAGGGGAGGTTCATCACGCGGGTCCGTCCATTCGGTGCGAACAGACCTTAGCGCTGCCCTGATGGCATCTGGGCTGGCATGCTCCACCCCGACCTTTCGTTTGCCGCGAGCCTCGTGCTGGGCCAAGAAAGCGTGCTTGACCCCTTCTATTTCCCGAGAAATAATGCGGCGAATCCGCTCACCCGCATGATCGGGGTCAGTAAACACAATCACGCCTCGACTCGCCTGAGCCCGCTTGATCTGCGCCAAGACTTCCTCTCCAATCGCCGATCCCCGCGTCTCAATGGTATCTGCATCCAGCGCACGCTTGATCGCCAAGGTGTCGTTTCGCCCTTCAACAACAATAACTTCTTTCAATTTCGCACTGGTCAATGACTGTACCTCTTTCTTTACGGCAACCTAAACAACCGTTTTGCATTCTCCTGTGTGGCTTGAGCCAGCTCCTCAAACGTTATGCCCCGAAGCTCCGCAATCGTCTCAGCCACCAATCGTACATACCCGGTTTCGTTCCGTTTGCCCCGGTAAGGGTGTGGCGCAAGATATGGGCAATCCGTTTCCAACAACAGTCGATCCAAGGGGACGTTCCGGGCAATTTCTTTAGGTAAGGTGGCGCGGTTTTTGAATGTAACAGGACCTCCCAATCCGATCATGAAGTTAAGCCGCAAGCATTCCTCCATGATCGCCAAATCTCCACCAAAACAGTGCATGACCCCACCTACCTCGTCTGCTCCCTCTTCCTTGAGGATTCTCACTACATCTTCGTGGGCATCGCGATCGTGAATGATGATGGGATAGCCCGTTTCACGGGCGATGGCAATTTGTTTGCGGAACACTTCCGCCTGCACATCGCGCGGCGAGTTGTCCCAATAATAATCCAATCCCATTTCCCCCAACGCCACCACTTTGGGATGCTCGGTCAATTCTCGAATCCAAGCTAAATCTTCCTCTGTGCAATCTTTGGCATCATGTGGATGCCAACCCACTGCCGCGTAAATGAAATCATACGTTTCCGCCAATTCCAAAGTCGTGCGGATCGTTTCACGGTTATAACCGACATTGACAATCGTCTGAACACCGAATTCTTCACGCGCCCGTCGGATCACTTGGTCGCGATCGTCCGCAAACTTCGGATCGTTAAGATGAGCATGGGTGTCAAACAACATAACTGCATTAAACCTCCTTATTGAATCAATTTCTTTATAGAAAACCAGTCAGCAGACCTTAGTTAACGGGGGCAAACAGCGGGAACGGGTCTTGCCAGGCACAATCGATGTCATGCCAGGCAAGACCCGCCTTCTCAGTTTTGCACCGCGATGGCCACGAGCCGGCGTCAATGCGCCAAACTTGTCGTCGCTGGCGCCTTAGGGTCCGCGGTTGACACCGGGTCCCCCGGCAAAAGGCGCATCCGCTTCACCGGCAAAACCACGACATCAGCGCGGCCCACGATCTCCTTCAGTGATACCGGCCCGATCATGCGGCTGTCTTTGCTGTTGTTGCGATTGTCTCCCATCACATACAAAGAATTGGCGGGAACGGTGGTGGGTTTATAGTTCGTTCCTTCGTTCATCGGCCCGTTAATGTAAGGCTCGTTCAACGCGATACCATTACGGTAAACCTTGCCGTCTTTAATCTCGATCCGGTCCCCCGGCAATCCGATCACCCGCTTGATGAAATCCCGTTCCTCCGCAGTGTGGAAGACAACGATATCACCATACTCCGGCGTGCTGACCCGATAAATCCATTTGTTTACAATCAGCAACTCTTCCCCATCCAGGGTCGGTTCCATCGAAGCCCCATGCACTTCATACGGGGCAAATAAAAACGTGCGGATAACCACGGCGATGACGACGGCCACCAAGATGGCAGCAATCCATTCCAATACGGTCATCCAAGAATTGGACGAGCTTTTGGTCTCTGACATTCATAGCCCTCCTGTAACCAGTTCTGGCGCATGTTCGTTCTGGTTTGCGGTCAGCGGGAGCCGACGGGCTCTTGACCCGTGAGTACCTTGGTATGTTTGATTGGCAACACAACCACATCGGCGCGGCCCACCACTCGCGACAGCGGAATAGCTCCCAGATCACGACTGTCCCTGCTGTTTTCACGATTATCACCCAACACGTACAGCGAACCCTTCGGAACCACGATCGTCCGGGCATCGTCCCGGGTGTAAGTCATCCCTTGGATATAAGGCTCGTTCAGCATCTTTCCGTTTCGATACACCTTGCCATTCTTGATCTCAATCCGGTCACCCGGCAAACCGATCACTCGCTTGATGAAGTCGCGCCCTTCTTCGGCATGAAACACGACAATATCCCCATAAACTGGTTCATGCATGCGATATGACCATTTGTTCACGATGATTTTCTCGTCATTCATCAATGTGGGTTCCATCGATGCGCCGTGCACATCATAAGGACTAAACAGGAAAACCCGAATAATCCCGGCGATCACCAGCGATACGGCAATGGTGCCCACCCACTCGAAGGTGGATCGAACCGCAGATGAGCTTTTCTTTATCATTGTAACCTCCTTATCCAAGCGAAAATCTTGCAAGGGCATATAGGCTGATCGGTGGAAGCCGCCCTCTTTCCCTAATGGGACGATGAACGAGCAAATGAAGGGGGGCACCGGTATTCGGCACGGGAACCAGACGGTGTCTGATTGCACCACCAAAACGATGATTCCCCCCGCTAGAATCGGTCTACTTCACTTTGGAACCGTTAGGAATATCGCCCGACACAGTCGCCAGCACCAAACGATCTCCTTGAGAAGCCGCCAAGATCATCCCTTGGGACAGTTCACCACGCAATTTGACAGGCTTCAAATTGGTTACGCAAATCACCTTTTGTCCCACTAATTCTTCTGGACTGTAATGCTCGGCAATGCCCGAAACCACTTGCCGTTTCTCTTCTCCCAAATCGAGTTGCAACTTCAACAGGCGATCCGCTTTAGGTACGCGATCCGCTGCGACAACTTCCGCCACCCGTAAATCTACTTTGCCAAAATCTTCGATGCCAATGATTCCTTCCATCTCTTTTTGTTCCTCCCGTTTTGCCTCTTTTTGCTTTGTGTTTTGCTCCTCCGCGGCTGGAGTTGCTGAAGTGGTCATCCGATAAATGGCTTCAATCTCTTCTTTTGCATCCAAGCGTGGGAAGATCGGATTACCTTTTTTCGTTTGGGTTCCCGGACGCAATCCACCAAATGCGGCCAAGCTTTCCCATGAGGTCTGTGGGCCTTCTTCCAAGCCCAATTGTGCCCACATCTTAGACGGGGTTTGCGTCATAAACGGCTGGATCATGATGCTGACCATTCTCAGCACTTCAAGCAGATGATATAGCACCGAACCGAGGAGATGGTGCTTGCCTGGATCTTTGGCCAAGTTCCACGGCTGAGTTTGCTCAATATACCGATTCCCTGCCCGTACCAACTCCCAGATGGCGGTAGCGGCAACAGAGAATTGGAATTTGTCCATCTCTGTTTCCACGCGCTTGACCGTATTCAGCGCCAACTCCCGGAACGCCTCGTCGTATTCCGTAGCACCTTCGACCATCTCCGGCACAACCCCTTGATGGTACTTTTCAACCATGGTTAAGGTGCGGTGCAACAGATTGCCCAAATCATTGGCCAAATCGGCATTCAGCCGTTCAACAAACGCTTCTGGGGTAAAAACGCCATCTGATCCAAACGGCACTTCTCTCATCAGGAAATAACGCATTGCATCCAAACCAAACCGCTCAATCAACGGAACGGGGTCAATCACGTTTCCTTTGGATTTAGACATTTTCTCCCCTTGCACCAAGATCCACCCATGGGCGAACACTTTCTTCGGCAACGGCAGACCGAGCGCCATCAAAAAGATGGGCCAATAAATGGTGTGAAAGCGAACAATCTCTTTTCCAACCAAATGCACATCCGCTGGCCAATATTTCTTATACTTAGCGTCATCGCCAACGCCGTATCCCAGCGCAGAAATATAGTTTGTCAACGCATCCAACCACACGTAAACGACATGCTCAGGATCATCAGGCACTTTGATGCCCCAATCAAACGTGGTGCGAGAGATGCTCAAATCTTCCAAACCGGGTTTGATAAAGTTTTGAATCATCTCGTTTTTACGGGATTCCGGCTCAATGAAACCGGGATTCTCCTCATAGAAACGCAACAGGCGGTCGGCGTATTTGCTCATGCGGAAGAAATAACTCTTCTCTTTGATTTTGCTAATGGGGCGGCCGCAGTCAGGACAAAGCCCATCCTGGACTTGGCGGTCGGTGAAAAACGCTTCATCGTCCACACAATACCAGCCTTCATACTCGCCGAGGTAGATATCCCCTTGCTCCAATAATTGCTTAAAGATTTTTTGTACGACTCGCTTATGGCGCTCATCGGTGGTGCGAATGAAATCGTCATAAGAGATGTCGAGTTTTTTCCACAACTCTTTAATACCCGCAACGATCTCATCAACAAACGCTTTCGGTGTTTTGCCTTCTGCTTGCGCCTTTTTCTGGATTTTCTGACCATGTTCATCCGTGCCGGTCAAGTACATCACATCGAAACCCCGAAGTCGTTTGTACCTAGCGATCACATCACCAGCTACAGTTGTGTAAGCATGACCGATATGTAGTTTGGCACTTGGGTAATAGATGGGTGTCGTAAGATAAAAGGTTTGTTTCTGTTCACTCACTTTTCCCCGCTCCTTTCAAATACAATATAAAAAATCCCGCCCACACAGTTGGGGCGAGATTGTTTCACGCGGTACCACCCAATTTCAGCATCGCCTAACAAGCATGGCGATGCCCTCATTCAAAACCCCTAACGCGGGTTCACGTTCTTTCCTACTCAGATCAGCATTTCAGAAAGAATTCTCCAGGGCCATGTTCATTAGCTTCGGCTATGCTGGCTTTCACCTGATCCAGCTCTCTGGCGATAGCACCCACTAACTACTCTTCCCCTTCACAGAAGCTCATAGGTATACGAACTTTCTCACTTCATCATTATACATCATTCTATTTCGGCCGCTCAAGCATCGACACAATTAGTTTAACCGTTCTGTTGGTTTTTTATGACATTTTTCTGCAACCTGCTGCCTGACTCCTTCCTCCGCTGCTTCCCTAACGGCGGTCGTAACGTACCGCAAACGGAGTTTCATGCTTTTTCAGTTTGCCGTCCCGTGCCAGCCGCTCCAATTCTTGTTTTAATCGCGTCACATCCCAGGATAGACCACACTCCCGGTTTACAAGGGTCACAGTAGACACCAAATCCGTCTCAAACACAGGCAAGGCTTCCAGCAGGCAGGAAATCACTTTGTCATCTTGGGCTTCAGCGAATTGCCTCAGTTCATCAAACGGATTGGACAAGTGTGGACTACGGGTGTAAGCGCAACGCACACGGATGAAAATGGTACGCCCAAACACCGCCGAAGAGACAAAGGTGTCTCCAGAACGGAGGTATGGAAGCCGTTTGCCTTCCTCCGGGGTCAAATCGGTCTCTTCCCGCAACGTGGCGATATCGGTCCCCCTGACCGTCCGGAAGACAAACTTGGTGTTGAGCTGGGCTGTGATCGTCTCATCCAACAGCGTGGGCCTTTGCGTGGCCAACACAAGAAACACTCCGTATTTTCTTCCTTCCTGTGCGATTTCCTTTAAAATGGATTTGGCCGGAGAATCGAGCGCTTTGGGAGCGAAGTTGTGCGCTTCGTCAGTCACCACCACAAACGGGGGAAAGAAACGCCCCTCTTCCCCATTCATTCTGGCGTCTTTATATTCACGCCGTTTGCGGTAGAGGGAACCGATCACATACGTGGCAAACACTTGCAACACCCATGTGCTACCTTGCACCACCACCAGCTTCCCTTGCTCCAAGCCCCGTTCGATCGCTCGGATATCTTGTTGGAACAATCCCGCCTTTTCCAAGCGTTGCAAACGCCAATGAACCCCTTTGACAGAGGATGGCGGCAAGGTGCCATACTGGTTTAACAACTTTTTGAGGTCATGAATCCGCTGGACATCGGTAGGGGTGAGTTCGGGATTCTGCAACTGGCGGTCAAGCCCCTGTTTACCCTCTTCCAACGCCTGTACCAAGTTGCTAACGCGGTCGCTAAACGAGATAAAAGAATCGCGTTTGCGGTGTAACATCTGAATGACATTGACCATGGCGTCTGACAATTGGCTTCCAGCAGCCCCCAACAATTCCGTCACATCACGGGTCGACAGATCCGAGAAAGAGATCCCGACATCGCGCCCAATTTGCACCGCAGTATAGCAATCGGTAAATTGAATCCCTTTGCCTTCCATTCCTGGGGTGCGCTCACTGAAATCCATTTCAAAATGGGGATCGAACACCATCGTGGGAATCCGTAGTTTCATCAGCTCCTCCAACATCACCCGTAACCCAAACGACTTGCCCGATCCTGATCCGCCAAACACTCCGATATGTGGATATTGCTGCATGGTCTTAATGTCGAAAATAAAAGGGACACCCCATTGTGGACGAAGTTGCCCTTGTTCCATAATCATTACCTGGTCTTTCAAATCCGGAGAGATGGTTGCCCCCATCGACTCTGTTCCCCGAATCTCGCCTAACAGCATCCCTTCTTCCGGGGAAGATTTCACCAAAAGGCTCCGCACCTCTTCAAACTTGGGCAATCGAACCGCACAACCCGTCCGCACCGGATGAGGGGCTTCCTCGTATAACCGCAATTTCGCCAGATTGATTTCATCCGACTCGATGTCATATCCGATTTGTTCCAACGTTTGGATCACTTGAGCATCGACCAAAGACTTGTCCAAGCCCATGGGAATCAAGCGGTTGTAAGACATCGATTCGACCACTTCGCCCCGCGGATAATCCAACTGCGCATCTTCAACGACCAAAATCTCATTGATGCGAAACTTGCGCTCCCGCGATACGATATAAACTTCTTGTTGTGTGGTTACGCCTACAACTTGCATCGACTTCTCCCTCTCCTTCTAAATCATGCGGTCACTTCGCTTCATTGACAACAAACGGTGCCGCAAATCAGCATCAATATATTGTTCCACCATCGTCTCCACCAAAGGATTGGTCACCCGCACCTGATTGTCCACAATATCCAACCAAAACGGGATGCCGCGTCCCTGTTCCGGTGTCAAGCTATAAATCAACCTGACCAGAGCCAGCCGCTCCTTCCCTTGCGACATTAAACCGTCCAGTCCGATCGGTTGCGGACTCCGGGATGAGCGAAACGCCATTTTCCACATCTGGCTCCCCGCCGGGCTCCACCCTTCCCACTCAAACGCTTCACCCGGTTTCAGTACACCGTACAGCAAATCGCGGTCCGACCAAGCAGAATACTCCGGAAACAACTCGCGTACCAATCCCCTTGTGCCAATCTCTTCCGATATCCCGATCATGAGCGTGCCCTTTTCCTCAGCCAACCGGGCCAAGCGTTCCCAACTCTCAGCGTCATCGATCCAGAAATGGAGAAGCGACCCATCCATTAACACCACACGCGGTTCCCATTCTAATACAGCCTCCCGCGCCACTTTTAATTCCAATTGCGACAAAAGCGTCCCCCGCTTTTTAGCTTCTCTGGCCGCTTGTCCATCCCCGGCTTCTTCTTCCAACAGCGGCGTGTATACGTCAGCAGCCCACTTTTCTTCCCCTCGCGTACCCTTGGCCAAAGCTTGAAAAACAGACAGAGTTCGCATTTGTGAACCTTTGATGGAGTTGACTGAACCATCTACTCCGATCAAGGCTCCCCCTTGCAAAAAATCGCGCAACTCCCCGTCAGGCCATTTATCAATCTGGTGGAATGTGCCCACTTTTTGTAATCGTTCCCTAATTTTGCGCTCATCAAATGCCTCTTCAGGATAAAGGGCCCGTAGCGATTGGTTCAATTTCTTCAATTTTTCTTTCAGTTCTTCTGAGACCGGCAACATTCCGCATCCCTCCTATCCTCTATTGTTGAGCATGATTCCTGCGAAGGCAACCGATTTTTCCCATCAACGATCTGTCTCCACCACGTAAAATACAACCATTTATATTGTCAATACATTTCATACCATTGTAAAACTTTTTCGCTGTCAAATGTAACATATCAATTAACATGATTAAGGAATTTTCTATAAAAATCCTCTTATTATATTGACTGTTATGGGAATGGTTGGTATGATGAACTTAGCGTCAATGTCGAAATTTGACGTCAATTTACAGATAAAAAAACCAAAACCAAACACCAAAGCTGAGAGGGGATTCAAACATGTTGAAATCCACAGGCATCGTACGCAAGGTTGACGAATTGGGTCGCGTGGTGATTCCGATCGAATTGCGTCGAACCTTAGGAATCGGTGAAAAAGACGCCTTAGAAATCTATGTTGACGGTGAAAGAATCGTTCTTAAAAAATATGAACCGGCTTGCATTTTCTCCGGTGAAGTCGATGAAACCATCCGCTACAAAAACAAAGTCGTCAGCAAGAAATGTGTAGAAGAGATGTATATGATGATTAAAGGTGAAAAAGTGACGGTTGAATAATCTTATCTCTTAAACAAATTATTTCTCCATTCTCTCATGCATTTCATGTTGATACAAGCTACACAACCTTATACATAACAGACATCCCGCATGGGAAATGGCTTAGTTCATACTAAGACGAAATTCTAAATATTAAACCAATTTATGTCGCATTGACATAGCGGGTTCAACGGCATACAAGGCGAGATCGCTTGGGAAAGGGCGGTCTCGCTTTTGTTTTCTTTTCCTAATAAACGTTTCGTGGCGTGTGAAAGGAGTGGAAAACAGACTTGATCCCAAGCCTTCAACAAGCGACAGGGGCCCCTCCCCACTAGGAAAAGAGCCCCTGCCCGGTAATAGATTACCCTTGTTCGATGATTTTTTTGATTTGGTCCTTCAACAGCTCCGATTTTGTGCCAAACACTGCTTGGAAGTTTCCTTTGCCGACTTGCACGACACCTGCTGCCCCAAGCTTTTTCAGCTGATCCTGATCCAATTTGCTTTCATCTTTCACTGTCATGCGCAAACGGGTGGTGCAGGCATCCAACTTCTCAATGTTTTCCTTCCCGCCGATCGCTTGCAACACGTTTTGCGCCAACTCATCATCACCAGCCGGTGCGGAAGCTGGACGCGCTTCATCCTCTTGTGCCTCTTGTTCTTCACGCCCTGGGGTTCTCAAATTGAACACACGAATCAGCACCCGGAACAGCACATAATAGATCACAGCATACACCAAGCCTACGCCAAACAGCAACCATGGCTTGGTGGCCAGATTCATATTCAGGAAGAAGTCGATAGCCCCTGCCGAGAAGGTGAACCCGTGCTTAATACCCAAGGTGGTTACAACAGCCATCGACACCCCGGTCAAAATGGCGTGCACCACATACAACAACGGTGCCACAAACATGAATGAGAATTCAATCGGTTCGGTGATCCCCGTCAGAAATGCCGTCAACGCTGCACTGATCAAAACACCAGACGCCAGTTTACGTTGCGATTTTTTCGCTTCGTGAATCATTGCCAAACATGCCGCAGGCAGACCAAACATCAGCACCGGATAGAACCCTGTCATAAAGAGACCTGCTGTTTTGTCCCCTGCGAAGAAGCGGGTCAAGTCCCCCGTCACCGTTTTGCCGGCTTCAGTTACAAACTCACCGATGTTGAACCACACCAAAGAGTTTAAGATATGGTGCAAACCAAACAGAATCAAAAGCCGGTTTAGTAAACCATACACAAACGACCCAATGGAACCCTGTGCGATCATCCAATTGCCGACCGCGCTGATTACCCCTTGCACAGCGGGCCAAATAAATAAGAACAAAATCCCAATAGCCACCATCGCAAATGAGGTGACAATCGGTACAAAGCGTTTACCTCCAAAAAATTGGAGCCAATCAGGTAGTTTGATATCATGATAACGGTTATAAAGGCCTGCAGAAACCAATCCTGTGATAATGCCGCCCAACACACCCGTGTCCAGTTTCAACTCTTCCGTGTTGCCGAGATCGACGATCTGCTTCATCACAAAATATCCCACTACTGCCGCCAATGCCGCGGCACCTGCACTTTCCGTCAATCCCAAAGCAACCCCTACCGCAAACAAGATCGGCAGGTTGTCAAAAATCGCTCCGCCACCTTTGGCCATAATTTCACCAATACGGAAAATCATGGTTCCTTTGGCGAAATAAGCCGGATCACTTAGCAACGCGCCAAAGCGGAGCAACAAACCAGCTGCCGGCAATACAGCAATAGGCAACATCAATGACCGACCGATGCGTTGCAAGAATCCCAATACACTTCCACTGTTCTTGCTCAATCCAAACACCTCCAATAAGGAATGATTACAACAAAATTGGTATAGACAATATACCTTTGAATTAATCATATCGCATTTTGCGAAAATGTAAACCTTTTCACCCTAACCATTTCTTTGCATGTGATATGGATAAAGGTTAAAGAGGTATATGATCTATTCCTTTTCTGTTTATCGGTTTCCTCTTTATATTTTGCTTGATTTTACTTAAACCTGTTATAATCCCCCTTAAAACTCCTTTCTCCAAAGTATGTCCGTTTGCAACTGTCACACATGCACCAGTCCTGAACCAGACCTTAAAACGCAACCTGACGTAAAACAGGCGGGAACGAATATTATACCGCAACCCGCCTTAAGTCTGAATATGAAATTATGATTTATCGGCATAATCATTGGCTGAATTACTCAGATCCCTTATGATACATGTTGTAAATTTCTCTTTTGGGCACACCCCGATCTTGGGCCGCTTGCAAAATGGCTTCTTTCTTGCTACTCCCTTTCTCAATGATCGCCTCAACATGATCGATCACGGACAGCCCTTCCCACCAAGGGGATTGCTCTTCCTCTCGCACCTTCCCTGCCCCTTCAACGACAATGACATACTCCCCCCGCGGACCTTGTTCTTTGATATAAGCCAAACAGTCGGCCAAATTGCCGCGTAGCCACTCTTCATGTTTTTTCGTTAATTCGCGAGGTATGGCCACGCGGCGGTTTCCTAACGTCTCCAACAGATCGGTCAACATCTCGGGCAAACGATGGGGAGCCTCATACAAAAGCAAGGTGGCGGGCGCACTTTTCCATTTGGCCAGTTCCTCTTTCCGCCCTTTACTCGATCGCGGCAAAAAACCGATAAACAAGAAGGGTTGCGTCGGCAAACCGGATGCCACCAATGCCGTCAATGCTGCATTGGGCCCTGGAATCGGCACAACAGTGATCCCTTCCGCCACCGCCTGGCGCACGACCTCTTCACCCGGATCAGATATGCCGGGTAACCCCGCATCACTGACCAGCGCAATTCGCATTCCTTCTTTTAATTTCCCAACCAATTCTGCTCCGCGCTTCTGCTCATTATGTTCATGATAACTCACCAACGGTGTCGACAGTCCCAAATGGTTTAGCAATTTGCGCGTGTGCCGGGTGTCTTCCGCAGCAATTAAATCCACTTCAGCTAATATGGCTTTCGCGCGATCACTCATGTCTTGCAAATTGCCGATCGGTGTCCCTACTATGTACAAAATGCCCTGATTCTCATCCGCAAAACTCTTTTGCCGTTCCATACTAACTCCCCTTTCTCGTTCACGTTGCCCTTTGGCGCATCCGTACCTCACAACTCCTCCAAATTATCAGGCAACAGCCCATGAGTACGGATCAACCGCCATTTTTGCTCCCTTGTCAATTGCTTGATTTCCCATTCCCGCCGTAGTGCCCAGCTACGATCTCCTCCCGTTTCCACATATCTCACTGACACGGGACGCCGGGTGCGTGTATACTTAGATGCCTTCCCCTGTGCATGCTGGCGAAGGCGGCGCTTTAAATCACAAGTGATTCCTGTATACAGGGTGCCATCACTGCATTCCAACATATACACCACATATGGTTTCCCCATCATTTTCCCACCTTGGAAACATTGCGGAGCCGGAATCTGCTTGTAGAAATCGACGATGGATTCGCCGGAAAAGCTCCGCCAGTAAAGAAAAAACGCCGGCGTCTGGGCAAGATTTACGCGCCCAGACCTCCCAGCGTTATTTTTCCTTTGATGATTTATTGAGAAAAGCGATACAGAATAGGCAATCTCCATCACCTCTAAGCCGTCCGTAATGGACATTGCATATGTGGAATCCTTCGTCATACAGATTCGACAGATGGTTGACGCCTTTGTGTGTGGACTCGTCCACCACTTCGGCTTTTTGGGAAGGGGGCAACTTTTCGGTTTGTTGTGGCAAAGAGGGTTCTTTGGCCACAAACAATTCTTTCAAACGCTGGTTCTCCATCACCAATCTGGTGTTCTCTTCAATCAATTCGACAATCTGTTCTTTTAAGCCACCCAACCCTTTGTACATCTCACCAATCTGTTGCTCCATTTGGGCAACCCGCTTAAAGATTTCTTCTTTGTCCAAGCCCCCCCACCTCGTTTAACACCCAAGTGGTTAGTTTCTTCACTTGCAACT
The DNA here is from genome assembly GCF_024927925.1 of Laceyella sacchari. NCBI lineage: Bacteria > Bacillati > Bacillota > Bacilli > Caryophanales > Thermoactinomycetaceae > Laceyella > Laceyella sacchari. Next base: position 128,552 of record NZ_CP103866.1, on the reverse strand, counting down.
GATTAGACTCTGCTGGCTTGCGGCGAACGTTTGCCTTTAACATTGTGAAGCAGATGTTCCACCACAGCCCCTGTCTCCCTTAATTCGACCTGCACCCTACGCTCAAGCAAATTGAGAGCCACTACCCGACCTTCGCCATCAGGTGTGGAAATACGCTCTCCAATATCCGGCAACAGTTGCTTGGCTTCTTCATAGATATCATTCTCATACTTCAAACAACACATCAACCGGCCGCACAAGCCTGAGATTTTGGTTGGATTTAACGAAAGGTTTTGGTCTTTCGCCATTTTGATTGAAACAGGCTCAAAATCACCCAAAAACGAAGAACAGCATAACACCCGGCCACACGGCCCGATGCCCCCAAGCATTTTGGCTTCATCTCGCACACCGATTTGGCGTAGCTCAATCCGTGTTCGGAACACTGCGGCCAAATCACGCACAAGCTCTCGAAAGTCAACTCGGCCATCCGCAGTGAAATAAAATATGATCTTATTGCGGTCAAACGTATACTCGGCATCAACCAATTTCATTTCCAACTCATGCTGGTTGATTTTCTCTTGGCACACTTTCAACGCCGCTTTGGCCGCCCGGCGGTTCTCTTCCATTTGCTCAGTATCTCCAACTGTCGCAATCCGTAACACTTTTTTGAGCGGCAACACCACTTCGTCTTCTCTGACATGGCGGATTCCCATCACGACACTGCCATATTCTATGCCTCGCACCGTTTCCACTATCACGCTGTCGCCTTGTTCGACTTTGTGATCAACAGGATCAAAATAGTATATCTTACCCGCTTGTCTAAAGCGAACCCCAATCACTCTTAACACGTAAGCAATCCCTCCTGCGTTGCCCTACCAGTCCCAGTACGGCCAGAGGTTGCGTCCGATTCCTCTACCCTGTCAACCGTTTCCTCCTGCAAAACCGTCATCTATTCATCAACGAATGGATTATTCTTTCTAGAAGGGGCAGAAAATTCCCCTTCTATCATTCTATCACCTGATAACAAAAATGGGCAAACGCTTCTTTTAATTTGCCATGGTGGTTTTCTGCCATTCTTTCCAATTGCCAACCATTTGTGCCCAGCAATAAGAAACGTCTTCTGACAGGGGGTGAAACAGGGGTAGTCATATGATCTCATGAGATGGCCGGTTCATCAGCTTTTGATTTGAGCCAATGAACAAAAATCCTGCATGATTTTCTCACTGATCTTCTCCACAGACATTCGCCCATCCAACACCACATACCGGTCCGGTTTCTCTTGGGCAAGGCTTAAATAGCCTGAACGCACACGCTCATGGAACATCTTCTCTTTCGATTCCATTCGATCCTTCTTAAGTCCGCGCTTTTGCATCCGTTCTTCGCCAAGCTCGACCGGAACATCTAACAAGTACGTTCGATCTGGCATCAGACCATTTGTGGCCCAGTGATTAATCCAGCGGATTTCATCCAAGCTCCAGCGCGCCCCATGCCCTTGATAAGCCAAACTGGAATCCACATACCTGTCACTTAGCACCACTTCTCCGCGTGCCAAGGCCGGTCGTATCACTTCTTCCACCAATTGCGCCCGGGACGCTGCATACAGCAGTGTTTCCGTGCGTTGTTTTATGTCACTGCATTCGGGGTTGTGAAGCACCATACTTCGAATTAAATCACCTATATATGTGCCGCCTGGTTCCCGCACTTGAACGCAAGGGATTCCCCGTTCTTTCAGGTTTTGGGCCAACCGGTTGATTTGCGTTGATTTTCCAGCACCTTCAGGTCCCTCAAATGTAATAAATAATCCTCTCACAACAAATCCTCCACCATTCCTATCATTCGATTGCTGTCAGGGTCGGGACTTCTCCTTCGTGTCTAATCCCTCTAACCCGCCCCCCCGCATGGATTACGTCTGTTATATAATCAATCCCGGCCTCCGTCAAACGCTCCCCAGGCAAAACAAGGGGGACTCCTGGCGGGTAAGGAACGATCATTTCCGCCGCGATCATGCCTACTGCTTGATGCAATGGCACCTTCCGTTTGGGCCGTCTTCTCAATTGCTCCCAGGACAGATCCGCTTTTCGCCATTGCGGCAGACTGGGCGGCTGGGCCGGTTTGGTTTTTGGCAACAGCGGTACCACTTGATCCAAGCGCCGCAATGCCTCGGTCAAGCGAACCAAATCCGTCGCCGTAGTTCCCATGGTAAATACAAACAGCACCGCTTCATGATCAGCCATCTCAGTGTAAACACCTTGAGAGGCCAGCCATTCGGACAGCTGATAACCTGTCACACCTTGACCAGCGGTTAAACTCAATTTTAGCGGATCCCGCAGTCCTGGGGGACGCCGTTCCGACAAATGACGCAAAGCTTTAATATTTCCCCGGAAATCTTGCAATCGACTTAACAATTCGACTAATGCTTCTTCCCCCATTGTCGCCATCATGCGCCTTGTTACATCAAGGGAAGCCATCAATGGATAGGAAGGACTGCTAGATTGAACCACCTTCAGCCAATGCGCCACCTCACCCGCATCAATTCGGCTTCCTTTTAGATGCATCATGGAAGACATCGTCATGGAGGAAAGCATCTTATGAGTGGACTGAATGGATACATCCACCCCACTGTCCATGGCTGACGGCGGCAATCCGGGAGCAAATCCCAAGTGCGCCCCATGGGCTTCATCCACAACCAATGGCACGCCATACCGATGACACACTTTCGCCAATTCCGCGACGGGCTGCACCAATCCCCGGTAAGTAGGGCTCGTCAATACCACCCCTTTTGCATCGGGGTGAAGACGAAGAACTTGTTCCAACACCTCCGGGTCAAAGGGACGCTCTTGTCCATCATCATCCACGCCCGCACTGAGATATACCGGAAGTGCGCCAGCTAACATGCAGGCATGAAACACGGATTGATGGCAGTTTCGCCCGACGATCAATGTTTCCCCAGGACGGCAAAGAGCAAGCACACTCGCCAAATTTCCCGCCGTCGTTCCTCCCACCAAAAAAAAGGTACGATCGGCGCGAAAAAGTTCAGCGGCCAATTGCTCAGCTTCCTGAATCACTCCCGTTGCATCGTGCAAATCATCCAGTTCTCCTACCTCTGTTAGATCCAACTCCAACAACGGGGAAAACCAAACCTTGCTTTTTTCATCAAAAGCGCTCCCTTGCTTATGTCCAGGCACATGAAAATTGGCGCATGAACGTTGACGGTGCGCTAACAACGCATCAAACAGTGGTGCCTTCTCCTGCTCTGGACTGTGCTTCAATTATTCTCTCCCCCTTTAAAAGAAAAAAGACTGGATTACGAATTCCAGTCTGATGCTTTACACTCCAAAAAGTTTTACTCTATCATGACCAGCCTAGGCCACATCGTAACTTTCTTCCAAAGGCAGTGCGGTACCCCAAAGCCCGCCGCACCAGTCCGATCGCACTGTCAATTTGAACTTAATGGGCCAGTAATCTCCTTAAACGCCAAACATAATAAAGATAAACAGGATCCTCTACTTTACTTTTTACCATTTCCGTTTCACATGTACAACAAATTTGTTTGCCCAAAATCTCCAAATTCTCATGTTGCTCTTGTCCGCAAATCACACAAATTTGGGGCCGCTGATTCCCTTCCACCATCGCCACCACCTTCATCTTTTATCTCCATTATTTGCAACTTCCGCAATCTTTAAACGGATTTGTGTGCATAAACAGCTAACCAAGTTTCTCTTAGCTCATCTCATCTATTTCAATCGTTCTTGATCAGTCCAAACAGCGCCAATCAAGAAGGGGCTATCGAACAGGCGGCCTCTCTTCAACATGGACCCATCTATAGGTGGCACATGTTGCGGTTAGTTAACATTTTATTCAACAGCCATGACAAATATTTTTTATAAGACGTTGGTTAAGATATAAGACAAAAAGGGGTTATCTTATGTTGCAGAGCAAACAGATATTGTTCTATATCCTTGGGTTGTTTATCCCGGTCAACCTGATGCTCCGTACTTTTTTATGGCATTTGCACCACCGGCAAACGAAGCACTTACGCTAAAATGCCCCCTTGGTGCCACACTGGCAGCAAGAAGTCCTGCGGAATCCCGTTTACAATCACATGTGCACAAAGATGGACGGGTTCATAACCCCCTGGGATGAAAGGCCATATCACACTGGTCGATATGCCTTTGTGAACAACATGTAATCATCCCGCATCGTCTACATAAACTAGCCTTTCATCCCTTTGGCAGTTGCAGTCAAATGGAAGACTTGATCTCCCGAGCCGCCTTGACTACCACACTTCAAGTAAACCAAAAAATTGCTCAGAAGAGAATATAACTTAAATGCAAATCACACCAAGACGCTGTGGCTGATACTTGTTTCAAGTGTGCAATATTTCTGCATGGCGTTGTTCAGGCTACTTCGCATAAAAAAACAGGTAACATCATCAATCATAAGTCCATTCGATATTTCCCACATCTGCTTCCATTCTTCTCTGCTATATGGTTAAAGCGTGTTTAGAGATTGTCTGATGAATGGGCCAGCGGATCTTATTCTGATTCACTTCACCTGCGCGTGCTACTCATTAGAAAACTCTTCCGACGCTTACTTGATTGCTAGTGGCAACCATTGTCTTATGCTCTTTAAGTGTGACAAAACTCACTTGGATAAGGGGATCCGCTACATCCCTAAGCTTGATTTGCCAGACCGTACTAGGCTATCTGATGAATAGGACAGATTCCAAAACCTTCTTCTCATTTGCTTCTCACTGGTGAGACTCACCTGAAAAAGGTTTTTCCACTGCTTCTTCTCCACCAACTTGATTTGTCAGACACTTTCTAGGGTGTGTCTGATGAATAGGACAGCGGCTCCAAAACTATTTTCTCATTCACTTCACGCGTAGCGAGATTTATCTGGAAGGGATTTTTTCGCTACTTCGATCCCACCAACTTGGTTAGAAACTCTGGTATTACTCGACATTCACATTTGACTGTCTGTTGCCGCTCATTCCGCCGATCGAATTCATAGGCAGCACCCTTGAGCGTTTTTCATGAAAAATACGTAATGGAACTTCTAAATAAGTAATCCCACTGACTATCATAGAAGAAGTAGGCACAAGAACATTTCTGGACTCACTTCACCCATGTGGCTGAAGCCCTTTCTGCTTCCTCGTCCCAAGCAAGAGTGAATTTCTTTCCGAACAACTCTATCCCCTGGCCACTGGCAATGCCACATGATGAAGCCACTTACCAACGCAAAACAAAAACCCCACTTCAGAGTGAAGTGGGGTTTGGTAGCCTGGCAACGACCTACTCTCCCAGGGCTTAAGCCCAAGTACCATCGGCGCTGGAGGGCTTAACTTCCGTGTTCGGTATGGGAACGGGTGGATCCCCTCCGCCATCATCACCAGACGTTATGTTGTTGTTTCAAGGTGTGAACCACACCCTGAAAATTAGATTGGAATAAAGCGCGTTGCAAGATGAAGAGATGAAGTAGGATAAGCCCTCGACCGATTCGTATCCGTCAGCTAAACGCATTGCTGCGCTTACACCCCGGACCGATCAACCTCGTCATCTACAAGGGGTCTTACTTCCACAGGGGAATGGGAAATCTCATCTTGAGGGGGGCTTCGCGCTTAGATGCTTTCAGCGCTTATCCCGTCCGCACTTGGCTACCCAGCGGTGCTCCTGGCGGAACAACTGGTACACCAGAGGTGCGTCCATCCCGGTCCTCTCGTACTAAGGACAGCTCCTCTCAAATTTCCTACGCCCACGACAGATAGGGACCGAACTGTCTCACGACGTTCTGAACCCAGCTCGCGTACCGCTTTAATGGGCGAACAGCCCAACCCTTGGGACCTACTACAGCCCCAGGATGCGATGAGCCGACATCGAGGTGCCAAACCTCCCCGTCGATGTGGACTCTTGGGGGAGATAAGCCTGTTATCCCCGGGGTAGCTTTTATCCGTTGAGCGATGGCCCTTCCACTCGGAACCACCGGATCACTAAGTCCGACTTTCGTCCCTGCTCGACTTGTAGGTCTCGCAGTCAAGCTCCCTTCTGCCTTTGCACTCTGGAGCGCGATTTCCGACCGCGCTGAGGGAACCTTAGAGCGCCTCCGTTACTTTTTAGGAGGCGACCGCCCCAGTCAAACTGCCCACCTGACACGGTCCTCCCGCCGGGTGACGGCGGCGAGTTAGAACCCCGATACGACCAGAGTGGTATCCCACCGGCGTCTCCACCGAAGCTGGCGCTCCGGCTTCTCAGACTCCCACCTATCCTGTACAAGTCGTACCTAGATTCAATATCAGGCTACAGTAAAGCTCCACGGGGTCTTTCCGTCTTGTCGCGGGTAGCCAGCATCTTCACTGGCAGTACAATTTCACCGGGTCTCTCGTTGAGACAGCGTCCAGATCGTTACGCCTTTCGTGCGGGTCGGAACTTACCCGACAAGGAATTTCGCTACCTTAGGACCGTTATAGTTACGGCCGCCGTTTACTGGGGCTTCGGTTCAGAGCTTCGCTTGCGCTAACCCTTCCCCTTAACCTTCCAGCACCGGGCAGGCGTCAGCCCCTATACATCGCCTTGCGGCTTAGCAGAGACCTGTGTTTTTGCTAAACAGTCGCCTGGACCTCTTCACTGCGGCCCCCTCGGGCTTTCACCCTACCGGGGCACCCCTTCTCCCGAAGTTACGGGGTCATTTTGCCGAGTTCCTTAACGAGAGTTTTCCCGAGCACCTTAGGATTCTCTCCTCGCCTACCTGTGTCGGTTTGCGGTACGGGCACCTATTTTCTCCTAGAGGCTTTTCTTGGCAGTGTGAGATCAGGAACTTCGGTACTGATAATTTCCCTCGCCATCACAGCCCAGCCTGTAGAAAGGACGGATTTGCCTATCCTTTCGGCCTCACTGCTTGGACGCGCACTTCCAGTCGCGCGATTCCCTACCCTCCTGCGTCCCCCCATCGTACAAACGAAAATAGGTGGTACAGGAATATCAACCTGTTGTCCATCGCCTACGCCTTTCGGCCTCAGCTTAGGTCCCGACTAACCCTGAGCGGACGAACCTTCCTCAGGAAACCTTAGGCTTACGGTGGAGGGGATTCTCACCCCTCTTTTCGCTACTCATACCGGCATTCTCACTTCCAAGCGCTCCACCACTTCTCACGAAGCAGCTTCGCTGCTGCTTGGAACGCTCCCCTACCATGTTCGAAGAACATCCACAGCTTCGGTGAATCGTTTAGCCCCGTTACATTTTCGGCGCAGAGTCACTTGACCAGTGAGCTATTACGCACTCTTTGAATGGTGGCTGCTTCTAAGCCAACATCCTGGTTGTCTGGGCAACTCCACATCCTTTGCCACTTAACGATTACTTGGGGACCTTAGCTGGTGGTCTGGGCTGTTTCCCTCTTGACTACGGATCTTAGCACTCGCAGTCTGACTCCCGGACATGAGTCGATGGCATTCGGAGTTTAACTGAGTTCGGTAACCCTGTGGGGGCCCCTAGCCCAATCAGTGCTCTACCTCCATGACTCTTGATCCGAGGCTAGCCCTAAAGCTATTTCGGGGAGAACCAGCTATCTCCGGGTTCGATTGGCATTTCACCCCTACCCACACCTCATCCTATGGTTTTTCAACACCAACAGGTTCGGACCTCCATTCCGTGTTACCGGAACTTCATCCTGGACATGGGTAGATCACCCGGTTTCGGGTCAACGACTACGTACTCAAGCGCCCTATTCAGACTCGCTTTCGCTGCGGCTCCAGCTTTTCACCTTAACCTTGCACGCAACCGTTACTCGCCGGTTCATTCTACAAAAGGCACGCCGTCATCCCTCAAGGGGACTCCGACTGGTTGTAAGCACACGGTTTCAGGTTCTCTTTCACTCCCCTCCCGGGGTGCTTTTCACCTTTCCCTCACGGTACTGGTTCACTATCGGTCGCTAGGGAGTATTTAGCCTTGGGAGGTGGTCCTCCCAGCTTCCCACGGGGTTTCACGTGTCCCGCGGTACTCAGGATCCGTCTCGGAGGGGAACAAATTTCGGTTACAGGGCTGTTACCTTATATTGCCGGCCTTTCCAGGACCAGTTCACCTATTCGCTCCCTTTGTGACTCCGTGTGAGACGTCCTACAACCCCGATGGCACAAGGCCATCGGTTTGGGCTGTTCCCGTTTCGCTCGCCGCTACTCAGGGAATCGCGTTTGCTTTCTCTTCCTCAGGGTACTTAGATGTTTCAGTTCCCCTGGTCTGCCTCCGACCACCCTATGGATTCAGGTGGCGGTACCAGCTCTTCAAGCTGGTGGGTTGCCCCATTCGGAAATCTCCGGATCAAAGCTTACTTACAGCTCCCCGAAGCTTATCGGAGTTCGTCCCGTCCTTCATCGGCTCCTAGCGCCAAGGCATCCACCGTGTGCCCTTAGTAGCTTAACCTACCAGGTTTATCCGGCATATTGCTATGCCGCTCGGTATCTCCTCGGTGATTTGCAACATCGACGGTCAAAGAAGGATCTCCTTCTTAACCTCGTTGCTTTATTCCATATCTAATTTTCAAGGTGCAGTCTTCCTCTAATGAGGAAAATGGTGGAGCTAAGC
>NZ_CP103866.1:112500-117500 GCF_024927925.1 Laceyella sacchari | reverse complement strand
GGCGGAAAAACCTTTCCTCGAAGTTGCCGATGATACAAGTGAAACGAATGAGAAAATAGTTTTGGAGCCACAGGCCTATTCATCAGGACCCCCTATAGTCTATCAGATCGACCAAGTTGTAAAAAAAACGACGGCAATCTGCTTCCTGATGAGTACCACGTCATGAGTGAAAAAAACGGAAAGGAGGTTTTGGAACCGCCGATCGATTTATCAGACATGGTCTAACGACATGTCAGCCGTAATGGTGCTGTTAAACAAGCTCCTCTATTCATCATACAAGAAGTGGACATCAGAACATTTCTGGACTCACTTCACACATGTGGCTGAAGCCCTTTCTGCTTCCTCGTCCCAAGCAAGAGTGAATTTCTTTCCGAACAACTCTATCCCCTGGCCACTGGCAATGCCACATGATGAAGCCACTTACCAACGCAAAACAAAGCAAAAACCCCACTTCATTCTGAAGTGGGGTTTGGTAGCCTGGCAACGACCTACTCTCCCAGGGCTTAAGCCCAAGTACCATCGGCGCTGGAGGGCTTAACTTCCGTGTTCGGTATGGGAACGGGTGGATCCCCTCCGCCATCATCACCAGACGTTATGTTGTTGTTCAAGGTATGAACCACACCCTGAAAATTAGATTGGAATAAAGCGTGTTGCAAGATGAAGAGATGAAGTAGGATAAGCCCTCGACCGATTCGTATCCGTCAGCTAAACGCATTGCTGCGCTTACACCCCGGACCGATCAACCTCGTCATCTACAAGGGGTCTTACTTCCACAGGGGAATGGGAAATCTCATCTTGAGGGGGGCTTCGCGCTTAGATGCTTTCAGCGCTTATCCCGTCCGCACTTGGCTACCCAGCGGTGCTCCTGGCGGAACAACTGGTACACCAGAGGTGCGTCCATCCCGGTCCTCTCGTACTAAGGACAGCTCCTCTCAAATTTCCTACGCCCACGACAGATAGGGACCGAACTGTCTCACGACGTTCTGAACCCAGCTCGCGTACCGCTTTAATGGGCGAACAGCCCAACCCTTGGGACCTACTACAGCCCCAGGATGCGATGAGCCGACATCGAGGTGCCAAACCTCCCCGTCGATGTGGACTCTTGGGGGAGATAAGCCTGTTATCCCCGGGGTAGCTTTTATCCGTTGAGCGATGGCCCTTCCACTCGGAACCACCGGATCACTAAGTCCGACTTTCGTCCCTGCTCGACTTGTAGGTCTCGCAGTCAAGCTCCCTTCTGCCTTTGCACTCTGGAGCGCGATTTCCGACCGCGCTGAGGGAACCTTAGAGCGCCTCCGTTACTTTTTAGGAGGCGACCGCCCCAGTCAAACTGCCCACCTGACACGGTCCTCCCGCCGGGTGACGGCGGCGAGTTAGAACCCCGATACGACCAGAGTGGTATCCCACCGGCGTCTCCACCGAAGCTGGCGCTCCGGCTTCTCAGACTCCCACCTATCCTGTACAAGTCGTACCTAGATTCAATATCAGGCTACAGTAAAGCTCCACGGGGTCTTTCCGTCTTGTCGCGGGTAGCCAGCATCTTCACTGGCAGTACAATTTCACCGGGTCTCTCGTTGAGACAGCGTCCAGATCGTTACGCCTTTCGTGCGGGTCGGAACTTACCCGACAAGGAATTTCGCTACCTTAGGACCGTTATAGTTACGGCCGCCGTTTACTGGGGCTTCGGTTCAGAGCTTCGCTTGCGCTAACCCTTCCCCTTAACCTTCCAGCACCGGGCAGGCGTCAGCCCCTATACATCGCCTTGCGGCTTAGCAGAGACCTGTGTTTTTGCTAAACAGTCGCCTGGACCTCTTCACTGCGGCCCCCTCGGGCTTTCACCCTACCGGGGCACCCCTTCTCCCGAAGTTACGGGGTCATTTTGCCGAGTTCCTTAACGAGAGTTTTCCCGAGCACCTTAGGATTCTCTCCTCGCCTACCTGTGTCGGTTTGCGGTACGGGCACCTATTTTCTCCTAGAGGCTTTTCTTGGCAGTGTGAGATCAGGAACTTCGGTACTGATGATTTCCCTCGCCATCACAGCCCAGCCTGTAGAAAGGACGGATTTGCCTATCCTTTCGGCCTCACTGCTTGGACGCGCACTTCCAGTCGCGCGATTCCCTACCCTCCTGCGTCCCCCCATCGTACAAACGAAAATAGGTGGTACAGGAATATCAACCTGTTGTCCATCGCCTACGCCTTTCGGCCTCAGCTTAGGTCCCGACTAACCCTGAGCGGACGAACCTTCCTCAGGAAACCTTAGGCTTACGGTGGAGGGGATTCTCACCCCTCTTTTCGCTACTCATACCGGCATTCTCACTTCCAAGCGCTCCACCACTTCTCACGAAGCAGCTTCGCTGCTGCTTGGAACGCTCCCCTACCATGCCACCGCATTCACTCCAGCTTCCACACATCGTTTCGCTATGGCATTTAGCCGAAAAGATGTTTTCGGCAAATGTCCTTCGCCGACGATCATGAAAGACAGAGTGAATGTGGCGGCATCCACAGCTTCGGTGAATCGTTTAGCCCCGTTACATTTTCGGCGCAGAGTCACTTGACCAGTGAGCTATTACGCACTCTTTGAATGGTGGCTGCTTCTAAGCCAACATCCTGGTTGTCTGGGCAACTCCACATCCTTTGCCACTTAACGATTACTTGGGGACCTTAGCTGGTGGTCTGGGCTGTTTCCCTCTTGACTACGGATCTTAGCACTCGCAGTCTGACTCCCGGACATGAGTCGATGGCATTCGGAGTTTAACTGAGTTCGGTAACCCTGTGGGGGCCCCTAGCCCAATCAGTGCTCTACCTCCATGACTCTTGATCCGAGGCTAGCCCTAAAGCTATTTCGGGGAGAACCAGCTATCTCCGGGTTCGATTGGCATTTCACCCCTACCCACACCTCATCCTATGGTTTTTCAACACCAACAGGTTCGGACCTCCATTCCGTGTTACCGGAACTTCATCCTGGACATGGGTAGATCACCCGGTTTCGGGTCAACGACTACGTACTGAAGCGCCCTGTTCAGACTCGCTTTCGCTGCGGCTCCAGCTTTTCACCTTAACCTTGCACGCAACCGTTACTCGCCGGTTCATTCTACAAAAGGCACGCCGTCATCCCTCAAGGGGACTCCGACTGGTTGTAAGCACACGGTTTCAGGTTCTCTTTCACTCCCCTCCCGGGGTGCTTTTCACCTTTCCCTCACGGTACTGGTTCACTATCGGTCGCTAGGGAGTATTTAGCCTTGGGAGGTGGTCCTCCCAGCTTCCCACGGGGTTTCACGTGTCCCGCGGTACTCAGGATCCGTCTCGGAGGGGAACGAATTTCGGTTACAGGGCTGTTACCTTATATTGCCGGCCTTTCCAGGACCAGTTCACCTATTCGCTCCCTTTGTGACTCCGTGTGAGACGTCCTACAACCCCGATGGCACAAGGCCATCGGTTTGGGCTGTTCCCGTTTCGCTCGCCGCTACTCAGGGAATCGCGTTTGCTTTCTCTTCCTCAGGGTACTTAGATGTTTCAGTTCCCCTGGTCTGCCTCCGACCACCCTATGGATTCAGGTGGCGGTACCAGCTCTTCAAGCTGGTGGGTTGCCCCATTCGGAAATCTCCGGATCAAAGCTTACTTACAGCTCCCCGAAGCTTATCGGAGTTCGTCCCGTCCTTCATCGGCTCCTAGCGCCAAGGCATCCACCGTGTGCCCTTAGTAGCTTAACCTACTATGTTTATTCGGCATATCTATGCCGCTCGGTATCTCCTCGGTGATTTGCAACATCGACGATCAAAGAAGGATCTCCTTCTTAACCTCGTTGCTTTATTCCATATCTAATTTTCAAGGTGCGTTTTCTCTTTGTTATCACCGCATCGCGGCGACAAGTAATAATATAGCACGTCCCAAAATAGAACGCAACCCTTTTTTTATAAAAAATTTTTTCAGCCAAATAAAGCCTTGCTCATGCTCCGTCTCCCTTCCCGTACCTCTTTTTCTGGGGTGTGATTAGCAAAATCAAGTTAGTAGGGAAAAAGCGGCGGAAAACCTTTTCTCGAGGAGCGTCTTGCTAAGCGTGAAGCAAATGAGAAAATGGTTTTGGAGCCGCTGGCCTGTCATCAGACACGCTCTAATCAAACTTGCATGGCAAGGCTTATCGAAATATAACGTTTGCTAAATCCACTTTGGCATATTCCCCTGGTCATCTAAACCAATATCCATTGGCACCTCTCCACTCCTTGAAGCCGTCCAGTTCCCGCTCCGCAAGCAGCCACACCCTCGGTTGATTGATAGAAACAATCAGATCACTTCCGTGGCAATCTCTATTTCTTTTTCCAGTTGTTCCATGGCTGCCTTTAACTTCTTATCATCCCAGTCAAACCATTCTCCCATCAAAGCAGTCACTTGCTTTTTCCATTTCTTGACCAAATCGATTTCAAAATGCATGGCTCCAATGCGCCGCGTAAAGAAATCAACTGGGCTTACAACCATTTCCTGTTCCAACCCATACATTAACGAAGCATACAAATGCGCAGGTAACCCCCATTTGTCTTGTTTTGGTTGCTTCTTAATCCATTCAAACACAGCGTCCACATTGGAACCATACCGACGAACTAAGGTTTCCGCTTCCCATTCCGACAACCCCAGTCGCCTACCAATCCCCACCTTGCTCTTCACAAAAGTGGCAAACCGTTCCGCTCCGCCTACTTCTCCACCCGAAACGCAAATGTATTGCGTAAAACATGACCGGAAGCGACGCTTGGTCTCTTGCTGAATTTCTTTAGCCACAATATCCGTAACCCTTTGTGCAATTTTACGGTAACCTGTCAATTTGCCCCCCGTAACAGAAATTAAGCCAGATGGAGAGATGAACAATTCATCCTTACGCGAGATGCCTGATACGGGCTTCCCTTTCTCCACAATCAGCGAACGAACGCCTGCCCAGCAGGTTTCAATGTCTTCACCACGCAATCGAACGGGCGAAAATACCTCATTCACTGCATGGATCAGGTAGTCCCG
>NZ_CP103866.1:0-107500 GCF_024927925.1 Laceyella sacchari | reverse complement strand
ACTCACGCGTGCGTTCCATCGCCATCAAATCTTTGGTGTCCTGAACCACGCAAATAACCGACCGATCCCGCTGTTTATCCGAACATATATAGCATGGGTCATGATCAGTAATATTTCCGCAGACCGAACAAGTATGCAGATCGCGTTTGGCCCGAACCAAGGCTTTGGCCAAATCCAACACGTCATCCTCTTCCATCGTCAATACGTAAAACGCCAATCTCTGCGCTGTTTTGGGGCCAATCCCCGGCAACCGCATGAATCCTTCGATCAGTTTTGATATTGGTTCAGGCACATACAACGTTCGCCACCCCTAGCTTTTACTAAAACAGTCCGGGAATGTTCATTCCACCAGTAAACTTACCCAGATCTTTCGCCAACAACTCGTCAGCTTGCTTCATCGCATCATTAAAAGCGGCCGTAATCAGATCTTGCAACATTTCCACGTCATCGGGATCAACCACTTCCGGCGCGATTTCAATCCCCCGCAACTGTTTGTGCCCGTTCACAGTCACTTTGACCACACCGCCGCCTGCAGTGCCGGTAACTTCTTTGTGCTCCAGTTCTTGTTGCGCTTTAGCCATTTCCTGTTGCATTTTTTTTACTTGTTTCATCATTTGATTCATGTTGTTTCGCATCATAAGGACTGTTCCTCCCACACTAGTTTTGGTCAATTACCTTTACCAATCGCTCACCAAACAAGTCGATGGCCTTCTTAATAATATCATCTTCTCCGCCGGATTCCGCAGATTCATTCGGCTGTGTTTCCCGTTGTTTGCCATGGCGGGCCACAAATTCCTGCCATTCCGGCATCATGATGGTTTTCAACCGCATTGGCGTTCCAAACACTTGCGCCATTACCTGCTGAATCAAATCTTTGTGCTTATTTTCCACCGTCTCGCAATGGATCTTGCTACGGAAAGCCAACACAACCGTGTCTTTTGTCGCCCCCACTACTTCGCCGTCCACCAGCCAGGCATGCACCATGATTTTCTCTTCTTTGACCCGGTACAACACTTCCGGCCAAGCGCGCTTAATTTCTTTCAGTTTCTCAGAAGACAGCAAAGTGACCCACTGTTCGGTCAGAGCAGTCAACCGCGGTTGGCTTTTGGCCGCGGCAGCAGGTTTGGGATGTGCTGCCGGAGCTGGCGTTGCCCGTTCAACGGGTGCGGGGGGAACCGTTTGCAACGTGCGCAAGGCTTGCTCCAACTCACGAATCCGTTCTTCCAATTGGGCAAGTGGAGCCGAAGCAACCGCTTTCTGCTCCTGCCTACCCGTATCGCTGAGGCGAAGCATCGCCATTTCCAGCACAACCCGGGGATGTGCGACCCATTTCATCTGCTGCTGGTAATGGAGCAACAAATCCAACATCTGCGTCAAACGGTCTATGGACAACTGTTGGCCCAAACGGGGAAGCAAATCACTGTATCCCAGGCTTGATTTGACAACATCCAACTGCGGTGCCGTTTTAAACAGCATGACATCCCGAACCGCCTGAATCAAATCCTGAATCAGCTTCTCCGGCTCCATCCCGCCCGTGACGGCTTCATCCAACGCCTTCAGCGCTTCCGAAACGGAGCCGTCTACCACTGCTTGGAGCATGCGCAACATGATTTCTTTGGAAACGGCTCCTGTCACAGCCAAAACAGCTTGTTCGTCCAGCCGGTTTTCAGCAAAAGCCAGGGCCTGATCCAATAAGCTCAAGGCATCGCGCATGCCGCCGTCCGCCGCTCGCGCCACTGCGTACAGGGCTGTGTCGTCATAGGACACTCCCATCGACTCACAGATTACTTTCATATGGGCGACAATCAGCTCAAAAGAAATGCGGCGGAAAGAGAAACGCTGGCAACGGGAAATGATCGTCGGAGGGAGTTTGTGCGGTTCCGTCGTAGCTAAAATGAAAATGACGTGCGCTGGAGGTTCTTCCAATGTCTTCAACAAGGCATTGAACGCCTCTGTCGTCAACATATGAACCTCGTCGATGATGTACACCTTGTAACGAACTTCCGTTGGGGCATATTTCACTTTATCCCGCAATTCGCGGATTTCTTCCACTCCACGGTTGGAAGCGGCGTCGATCTCCACCACGTCCATCATCGCGCCCTCGGTGATCCGCTTGCACGCCTCGCACTCATTGCACGGTTCAGGTGCTGGGCCGTGCACACAGTTAACCGCTTTAGCCAAAATCCTAGCGGCACTGGTCTTCCCTGTCCCCCGTGGGCCATTGAAGAGGTAAGCATGCGAAAGATGCTTTTCCTTCAAAGCGTTTTTCAGCGTTTTTGTCACATGTTCTTGCCCAACCAAGTCTTCAAAACGTTGCGATCTCCATACCCGATATAATGCCCGATAGGACACACCCAACACTCCAGCCTTCCCCATGTGGGGCAAAATCTGATGATCCTTTTTATCATACTACACCGATTCTCTTTTTTCCAAAAGACAAGGCATCTTCGGAAAAACAAAAACCCACCGTCAAGTGGGTTCAGTCATCAACCGTAACAGCAGGATAGGAAGGGGTCACCAGCACGCCAGCATTGGTCGTGCTTCTGACAGAATCACAGATCAAGCCAGAGGCAAATAAAAGCGCATCGTCGTGCCTGACTCGTTGGAATCCGGCTCGATCGTCCCGCCCAACTCCATCAGGATTTGCCTGCAAATGGGCAGCCCCAACCCCGTGCCATTCTCTTTCGTGGTAAAAAAAGGCTCAAATATCTTCTCTTGTACCTCTTCGGGAATCCCCGGCCCCGAATCGATGATCTCCACACGCAATTGCCGTTCCTCTGCCATCGTAGCCAAACGGATGCTTAGCTTTCCACCCCGTTTCATCGCTTCGATGGCGTTTTTGCTCAAATTAAGAAAAACCTGCTTTAGCATCTCTCCGTCGGCGATGACAACAGGAAGAGCAGAGACGCTTTTTTCAAAAGAAACATCTATATTATGCAATAAGGCCTCATTTTTAATGATGGGCAATATCTCTCTCAAGACTTTGATCACATTCACAGCCCGCAAATCCGTTTGGCGGGGTTTGCTCAAGAGCAGGATCTCACCGACGAGATTGCTGATCCGCCCAATCTCTTTCAGCATGATATCGATATAGCCGCATTCTTTGCCTTGGCCGCTATCTTTTAACTTATGCCGGATCACTTGCAGAAATCCTTTAATGGCGGTCAAGGGATTGCGAATCTCGTGAGCCGTACCGGCCGCGATTTGCCCAATGGTGGCCAAACGGCTGTTGCGCCGAACTTGCAATTCCAACAATCGGAGTGCGGTCACATCTTCAATCACCAGCATATAGCCAGCCAACCGTTGCTCATAATCTTTGAGCGCTTGCATACGCAACGTAAAGTACCGCTCCTCCCCTTCATCATGCCACACCCAGTCCATCTCCTGTCCGTCCCAGGCTGAGTACACGAATGAAGTCAATTGCTCCTTTTCTTGTGCCTGCAAGCCCAACTGGGCAACCAATTCCTCAAATGATCGATAAACCACCCGCGCCCGATCCAATCTCAACAGCTTGGCGGCCGCAGGATTGAGTTCCAACACTTGGCTGCATTCATCCAGCACAATCACCCCAAGATGAATGTTCGCCATCATCTGGGCGGCCATGCGCTCAACCGTTATCATCGGATAAAAAGTAAGGTACTGGCAAGATGGATCAGCATGGTCTGTTAAAGATTTCATGTTCATATTAATCATAATCGCACCGCCACATCGTCGCTTCCCTTCTTCTCTTGAACTTCTTCCTACGTGAACACGGTTCTCTCGAAAGATTTCGCCTCGGACCAGCTACTTAGCATGGTCGCCGCCGATCCCAACGGATGCGCAACGTTCCGACAAGGGAAGGTTCCCCGCTCTCCATGAAAATCAGAAAAACAGGACGAGCCCCGATCGGCACGAGTCACCTCCATTTGGCTGACACTTTTTATGTTGGAACTTTTTTGTCTAAATTGTGATATTTTTTAATTCGCCATTTTCCACTTTCTTCCTTCAAAAAAATCAGTCTTTTTTGCCTTTTGCCGAAGAAGGGTGGAAAGCGCAAAAAAGCCCAAGCTCCAAAATGGAACTTGGACTTATCGTCATCTTATGTAGCCGCGCACCTATCCTTGACGCACCCAGCCCGAGCGGGCACTGGATCATCAGCTCAAACCAGGCACCCCTACGGCACACGAGGATTCTCCCTTAGTGCTGCTTCCGTCAGGACCTGACACGGTTCGGAAGGCCTCGTTGCGTAGGACCCAATTATCAACACTGATCATCCAGACCAGACCTCGCACAAGATGCGCCTCAGATAGGAATTCAACCCCGTTAAGGCGGATTACGGGTTACAGGGCACCGCCAGCTCCCCATCTAGCGCGGTGTTTCTATCATAACACAAGGTACCTTGCCATCGCAACGGGTGGATATATTTTACTGAAATACGATGAATATATAATCCAAGTATATAGAATCAATCTTGATTGCACTATTTTTCTTTGCAATCACTATTAGAACGTTCTGATGCATCAAGTTGGTGGGTTGAAGTGACGAAAAACCCTTTTTTAACCCCGGATGCTAATCCACTTGGTGGCCAATCGGATTGCCTCGAACTGGATCGCTTGATCGCTGTTCGAAAGCGTGAGACCTTCTCGGTCGACACACGGCTGGCATGCCCATCGTTCTTTTTCTGACGCGGCCACAATCCGGATCTCCCACGGCTTCACATTTTTATTGCAAAATTCGCAACGAGCTTGCGTATTTTCCGCATACTCTTCCATATCGAGTCGCCCTTTAAATTGAGCATGGTACTGCTTGGCCTGTTCCCGAACACGTGCTTTGCGCTCTTCCATTGTTCTTATCCTCCCTTGAGCCGCCGAAGGACTGTGCCGGCGCCGAATTTTCCTGTATTCGTGCATTTTACCACAACTTGCCCAGGTACGGGATTTCCGTTTGCGAACGAATTAAAACCGGTTTTGGCTTATTGAAAATGGATCAGGTAACGCAAATAGATATACAGATGCGAAATGGCCAAGGAAAGCAACATGATCGGCATACCCATTTTCATAAACTGCCAGAAGCTGAAACCGTGTTTTTCCCTAGCGGCAAGGCCCGCCACCACCACGTTGGCGGAAGCGCCGATAATCGTTCCGTTCCCACCAAGGCAAGCACCCAGGGACAAAGACCACCACAAGGCGTCAGCTTGCCGACCGTCGATGGCAAATCCAAGACCTGCAATCATATCTTGTATAAGCGGAATCATCGTAGCCACAAAAGGAATGTTGTCAACAAAAGCGGAAGCAATGCCAGATACCCATAAAATCAACACCGAGGCAACCGACACATCTCCGCCAGTCACTCGCAAGAGTTCGGTAGCCAATAACTTGATCACACCCACTTCTTGCAAGCTTCCCACCAGCACAAACAATCCAGCGAAGAAGAAGATGGTGGGCCATTCCACGTATTCAAACACCTTTTCTACATCTTCATCTTTCACACTGATCAGCAACAACAGCGTGGCACCAGTCATAGCCACCACAGCCGCCTCGATGTGAATGACCGAGTGAAGCACAAACCCCAAAATGGTCAAGCCCAGCACGATCAGGGATTTGATCAACAACTTCTGATCCGTGATGTAAGCCTTCTCATCCAATTTCATCAACTCAGTCACCATCGCTTGATCTACCTTCATCCGGCGACGGTAAATCAGGTACACCAGCAACAGCACCACCGCCATGATCACGATCACGACCGGCGCCAAGTTCAACAGAAAATCATTGAAGGTCAGATGCTTGTTGGCAGAGCCGATAATGATGTTGGGCGGATCACCGATCAACGTAGCGGTACCCCCAATATTGGACGCAACCGCTTCCATGATTAAAAAGGGAATCACATCCACTTTCAGCATGCGAGTGATGGAGAACGTCACCGGAACAATCAACAGCACGGTGGTCACATTGTCCAAAAAGGCTGACAATAGCGCCGTAAGTGCCGACAGCATAATCATGATGCGCACCGGATTGCCTCCAGACAGCTTAGCGGTTTTCACGGCGAGATATTGGAATATCCCCGTTTTATTGATAATCCCCACTAAGATCATCATCCCGATCAAAAGGATGATCGTCTCCCAGTCGATGTACTCGTGAAACGCTTTTTCCGTGTCCAAGATCCCCAACACAATGACGGCAGAAGCACCAAGCAAGGCCACAACAGCCCGATTCAATTTTTCAGTGATAATAAATGCATAAACAATTAAAAAGACCGTAACCGCTATCACCGCTGGGCTCATATCGTTTCTCTCCCCCTCTTGTTCATACTAATAGGGAGCCCAGGCCGAAGGGCTCCCTATTAGTATGGTTTCATTTCTTTTCCTATTATACTAGGACAGCCTAACGCCGTAAATTATCACCGTTCACTGGTAGCGTAATATCCGTCATACGCCGCCTGCTTCTTTTCGCTTATTTTTAAATATTCTCCTCTTCTCTCGCCCTACTGATCACCTATAATAGAAGTGTATCAAATTCCAACGATGAAGGAGCCGACAAGATGAGCTTATTTGAACCGTTCGATGTTGAAATTGAAGTGGATGAGAACGAGTTGGAAATTGAAATCGGCGGTGTCGAAGTGGAGTTGGAACTAAACGAAGACGGCCTCGAGCTCGAAGTAGAATTTGATGATTAAAGACAAAAAACGGCTTGGTTTTTATGAACCAGGCTGTTTTTTTGTCAACAGTTCAATCTCCTCGATCACTTCTGCAAAGGATCGGCCCGTTATCTCATCCTTAATCTGCACCTCTTCTTTTAATGTCACACGGGTGCCATCTGAAAGCTCTACAGTGGACTGGTTGTTTCTGCCGATCATAAGATTTGCCACTCCTCGCCCATCCCGTGCAATCATGAATGGTTGAAAAGCCGGTAAGTAAGTTCCGTCAGCATCGCGCCGGGACAAAAACAATACCATCGATTCGCCAGTCTTGGGTGCGATGTACTTCGGTCTTTTCAGCGCCACCTGCACTTTTTCCCCATCCACACTCAATGTCTCGACATGGCGATAAGGCACGCGCACATAAATGTTATCCGGCGCATCCCCCTTCAATGTATCCCGAACCTCAAACGAAAATACTTTGGTCTGCATGGAAGAACCAGTCGATGGCCGCTCCACCTCGCCTTGATGCACTGCTACCACGATCAGGGCGGCATCCTGAGTCATCTGTTTCAGAGTTTGTGCTACAATCGGTTCCGCCATGATAGTAATTCCCCGCTTCGAGGGACGCAACGCTTCATTCCCCCACCACAGCAACAGCCCGACAGCGCATATGCCTGCACTCCAAAACAAAACCGCTTTTTTCAAGGTGATCCCTCCCGATCGGCCGACGTGCGGCCCGTTTCATCAAACCAAGCCTGATCTTTCGCTCTTCGGCTGAATGAAAGACACTCCGCATTCCAGTTGTAATTCCTCCAAAAACCGTTCCATAAACGCATGGCGCTCTTCAGCCAACTTCCTTCCCGTTTCCGTATTCATCCGGTCTTTCAACAGCAGGAGTTTCTCATAAAAATGGTTGACTGACGTGCTTTGAGCCTGTTTGTATTCCGCGAACGAGGCATGGAGTGTCGGCTGGATCTCCGGA
The DNA here is from genome assembly GCF_024927925.1 of Laceyella sacchari. NCBI lineage: Bacteria > Bacillati > Bacillota > Bacilli > Caryophanales > Thermoactinomycetaceae > Laceyella > Laceyella sacchari. Next base: position 99,903 of record NZ_CP103866.1, on the reverse strand, counting down.
TCATACAGGGGTTGTCCCTTGTACCCCCCATAAGCGAAAGCGCGGGCGATCCCAATAGCCCCAATGGCATCCAACCGATCCGCGTCTTGGACAACCATGCCCTCTTTGGTTTTCATCTTCGTTTGAACATGAGCACCTTTAAAAGAGAGATCAGCGATGATCTGCGAAACGTGCCTTACTACTTCCTCATCCACACCTAATCCAGTCAGCCATTCCTCAGCCATACGGGGCCCCACTGTTTCATCTCCACCGTGAAACTTGTGGTCAGCGATATCATGCAACAGTGCCGCCAACTGAACCACCAACATGTCCGCCTGTTCCGCCTTTCCCAACCGGATCGCATTTTTCCACACCCGTTCAATATGAAACCAATCATGGCTTCCCTCTTGTTGCCGCAGTGTTTCCTTCACATAGTCAACCGTTTTTTCAATGATTGCGTCCGACTCCATGTTCCCTGCCCCCCAGCCGAAGGTTTTGTTCTTTAAAGAATAAATTCATCCACAAACAACATAACTTTATCCCCAGCTCAATCAACATATCCACATACTTATCCACATTATCCACAATATATTGTGCCCAGTTTACACCCTAATGTGGAATCACTCACTAAACCATCCCTATTTTCCCAGTAAAAACCCTAATTCTGCCTGTTCAATCAATAAGCCTTTATTCCATTTCTATTCCGCATACTTCTAATTACTAACAGATATTTATCCCTTTCCTCATATGACTCCTTTCAACCAGTCTAAGTTGCACTCCTTCCCCGCTTATTTGTAACACGTTCCCAAATATAAAAAGCTGCTTATCCTATCCCCAAACGCAACAACAACACAACAAATCTTTATCAAAAAATATCTTGAAGAAGTATGCAAGCAAAGGTAAAATGTTCGCAACGAATGAACATATGTATTTTCTAGAAGAACATTGTCACATCGCCCATGTCAACCAGATCACAATCAAAAAAGGGGATCGATGCAATGAGACAAGGAATCTTGGAAAAATACCGTCCGTTTTTGCCAGTCACAGAGCAGACGCCCGCTTTGACTTTATATGAAGGGGAAACCCCGCTTTATCACGCGGCCCGACTCTCCCAGGAGCTCGGTGTTCAACTGTACCTTAAATTTGAAGGGGCCAATCCCACCGGTTCGTTTAAAGACCGCGGCATGGTTCTGGCCATAGCCAAGGCCAAAGAAGAAGGGAGTCAGGCAGTCATGTGCGCCTCTACCGGCAACACATCCGCTTCGGCCGCTGCCTATGCCGCTAAGTTGGGGCTTGACTGTTACGTTGTGGTTCCCCATCAACATATTGCCTTAGGGAAACTATCCCAAGCTGTCATGTACGGAGCCAAAGTGTTGGCGATGGAAGGAAATTTTGATCAGGCGTTGGAGCTTGTGCGCGAAATTACTGATGAATATCCCATCACCTTGGTGAATTCGATCAACCCTTATCGCATCGAAGGGCAAAAAACGGCTGCTTTTGAAGTGTGCGACCAACTGGGACAAGCTCCGGACATCTTGGCCATCCCGGTTGGCAACGCCGGCAACATCACCGCATACTGGAAAGGCTTTAACGAATACGCCCAAGCGCGTCGCATCCAACATCTGCCTATCATGTGGGGCTTTGAAGCCGAAGGTTCCGCCGCGATCGTGCGTGGAGTGCCGATTGAAGATCCGGAAACCATCGCTACCGCCATCCGTATCGGCAATCCCGCCAGCTGGCAAACAGCCGTGGCCGCCGCAACAGAATCCAAAGGATTGATCGGCAGTGTGACAGATGAGGAAATCTTGGACGCCTACCGTATGATCGCCCGCATGGAGGGAGTGTTTTGCGAACCGGCTTCCGCCGCCTCCGTTGCCGGGGTGATAAAACAACACCGTCAAGACTGCTTGCCCGCTGGATCTACCGTTGTATGCGTCTTGACCGGAAATGGATTGAAAGATCCTACCACCGCCTTGGAATCACTCGATGTCAAACTGGAAGTCATCCCCTGTAGCAAAGAAGCGATTCTTCAGCATGTCGTCATGGAGAGGGGTCTTACGCGATGATGTCGTTCGCTCCTTTTGAAGTATCTGTTCCTTGTAGCACCGCCAATCTAGGTCCCGGGTTCGACTCAGTCGGGTTGGCGTTTAATCGTTATCTGCGTTTGCGTTTTTCGCCTGCCACCCACTTACACATTCGTGTCGTCTCCGGAGCAGGAAAGGATATTCCCCTGGATGAGAACAACCTGGTCATCAACGTGATGAAACAGGCATTTGCGGAAGCCCAGACAGAACTTCCCCCCTTCACATTGGAGATCGAAAACGAAATCCCTTTGGCACGGGGACTCGGCAGTAGCGCGGCAGCCATCGTCGGCGCTTACCTGGCCGCCAACCGGATGTTAGGTGAAAAGTGGTCCAAACAGGAGTTGTTACAACGCGCCATACGGTGGGAGGGGCATCCCGACAATGTGGGGGCCTCCCTTTACGGTGGAATGGTGGTCGGCACCTGGGACGAAGAACAGGCTCACATCCTCCCTTGCCCTCCCCCTGATTTGCCGTTTTTAGCCGTCATCCCGCAACAAATGCTCTTCACCGAACAGGCTCGCCGCGTGTTGCCTGCGTCCTATTCCAAAGAAGATGCCATCCTATCAAGTAGCCGGGCCAATCTGCTGGTAGCCGCCTTGTTACAAAAACGATGGGAATTCCTTTCCGTAGCGATGAATGATTTGTTTCATCAGCCTTATCGGCTTCCGCTCGTGCCTGGATTGCAAGAAGCGATTGCAGAAGCACGGCATCACGGGGCGTATGGCGTGGCCTTGAGCGGTGCCGGGCCAACACTCTTGGCCGCCTGCGAAAACGTCCAACAAGCGGCATCCTACTTCCGGCGCTTATATGAAAAACTGGGCATCGCAATCGACCTCGTCGAGCTGTCTCCGTGCCTTTCCGGTGCCCAGGCGCGGCAACTTGATCAGACACCTTTTTAACCACATAGCGGCATTGCCGCCCAACAACCCTCACTACACACATCTAAATCATGACGCCACGGATACTTAACATCCGTGGCTTTTTCAACATCCTGCTTTGATAAGGAAAAATACACACTTTAAGAAATGAATTTCCATCACTTCTATAAAGCACCTTGGATAAAATATGCTATTTAATAATAAAATTAATTTTTAAATACATCACGAACTTCAACTGAATACCCACCCTGAGGCGAACTCACCACCTGAGAAAATCTCATCTGAATTATCTCTACAAAAACCATATAAATTAAGAACGTTACCCGCTTCATATCGCTCGCGATGGGTTCGTCTCCAACTTGATCTCCCCATTTTGATGACAAAACTATCAACTTAAAATATGAAAAGTATACTATTTGATAAAATAACTAAATAATATGTATATTTTTATGATTGTTATTTGGTGTTTTATTGTGCTTATTAACCCTGAAAAACGAGCAAATGAGGATGAAAGGTGCCGAAAATAATACATTGATACCTTAATAAGGTAAATTAAACAGGAAATATCCCTCCATATTTTGGGTGGCAGAAATAAAGGCAACACCCGGTTTTATCCCCTAAGTATCAAGGGATAGATGGGGCAACGTGCCATGGGCGAGGGATAAATAGGCTTGGACCGATTACTTAATGTAAAGTCAATTGGGCCACTACCCAAATCACGCGATGATCACTTATAACCATATAAAAAGCTCCCTGGGTTATCAGGGAGCTTATCTCCATCGCTCACTTATTTGATTGGCGTCAGATCGGACAAAACTGATTGTTGCGTGTAATCAGTGAGATAAAACCCGTAGGCGTATCTCCCTTTGGGCAATGGCTTGGTCTCCACCTGCAAACCTTGCGACACAACAAATGTTTTGCCTGCCACCATTTTGGTTTGGGCTGTCTTCTTATCATATTCTAGATACATGAGGGTCAACTTGTCTCCTGATTGGATGGGGGTCAAATTGCGGTCGGCCACGCCTGTTTCCGCGTCAATGCCGCGCCATCCACCCAACACTTCATATGATTGTCCCGATTGGTTAAACAGAACAATCAGCTCCATGTCCTCATCGTTCAATTCGGCCGGAATCGCATAAATGACATAGTTTCCTTGTTTATTCAACTCTTTCATGGGCACATACTCCCCACCCAGCGTAGGCCAAGCATTCGCCCAGCGCCCACGGATGGTTCCTGATTTGTCATCCAACCCAACTTGATCTCCCTGGATCCCCAAAAGGCGCACTTTGTCTTTTGCACCTGACACCGCTAGGCTCAGCACACCCTGCACATCCACAATGGAAGTGGCTTGCTCTTGGTTTACTTTTACTTCCACTGTGGGCCCATACCCGGCCGGAGACACCTCTTTCTTAGCCCGCGGGGTGGCGCTGTTGAATTTGATACCACTCTTCTTTTTCAACAAGTGGTTGATGTAAGAGCCTAAGAACGTCTCATAAGTGGGATTGATGTCATATTTGTCATATATATTCAGATTGCGTTTGAAATGTGTCTTGTCTTTGGACGGAAAATAGATGGAAATGCCTTTAGCTTTGGCATTTCCCGGACTGTTGAGGTTATGCTTCACCGCATTCTTGATAGCCTTGGCCACCGCAGCCGATTGTTTCGGATACCGCGCGGACAAATTAGCCGCCAGATCGGCCAAGTCAGCCATATCAGAACTGCCCTCTCCTCCCACATCCCCATAGTCCTCAGTGATGTAACGTTGCTTTGCGATCCATTTCACTTGCTCCACTTTCCCAACATCTGCATTCATCGCTTTTACCAAGTCTCTGAACGCAGTGACCACCGGGTTTAGCTTGGCCAAATCAACCACTGATAAAGTGATATCTTCCACCGTCTCTTCTGCTTGCGCCTGCTTTTTAAAGCCGTCCAAGATCACTTTTCCCAATCGGTCCCCAGTGATGGCACCATTTTTTGCAATGGCATTAACAATGGGAGTATAGTTCCAACCATGGCCCGGTTCCAACTCTTCAGAAGCAACCAAATATTTTCCATACGGCTGTAGCAATTGACCGATTTCCAAGCTGGCCATCAGGCAAGCATCAAATCCGATCAAGTCAAATTGGACATTTGTTTTTTTGCGGGCGGTCTCAAATGCCTGTCGCAATTCGTTCAGCCTCAGCGCGTTGTAATTGTGCAATTCATCCGCACCATACCCCTGCACCGCTCCTGAACCGTGGTTCCAAAAGACGATGGCGTACTTTTTAGCTGGATAATTTTTTACCGTCCATGTAATAAAATCGCTCAATGTGCTCGATTTCCCCATGTCCCGATTTTCCAATTTCTTTAAGAGTTGAAGCTTCCCTTTGTTGACTAACCAACGTTGATTGTATTTATTGCTGATCCCCTTTTGTCTCCATTGGTTGGAACCTCCGGTTTCTACGATCACGTTAGTTTTTTGTGTCGATCCGACTTTCATCATTTCCTGCAGATCTTTGCTTGCAAAACCGCTACCACTTTCCAAGTCAGACCCCACCATGTACACCATCAGGGTGTAGTCATCCTTTCCCGCTGCATACGTTTGTTGCGGCACAGGCGATAACGCGGTTGAAATCAAGATCAAGCTCAATGCCCAGCCGATAAACTGCACTAGGCTTCCCTCCCATATCTATCTAAATGTGGGCAGTTTGCCCTCCTTGCGTAACCAACCCATTATATTCATTACATATTACAAAACTTTTTCTAATGCTTATAGAAACTGTTGTATAAAAAGGGAAACATACCATTAATGATTGAATATCCGATTCTGCTCCGGTACCATGAGGAAAGAAACAAACTTTAATGACTCGGCAAACCCCTTTGTCCAATTTTCTGAAATTAATTGACCGATCACGGTTTACAGGAGGTGGAAACAAATGGCGACCATATTGATAGTGGAAGACGAAAGCGATTTGTCCCATCTGATCGCCCGGCATTTGCATCTGGATATGCATGACACCCTCATTGCCTCCGATGGTCAAGCGGGAATGGAGTTGTGGCAGAAGAAACAGCCTGATTTAGTGATTTTGGATTGGAACCTGCCTGATATGGAAGGAGTGGAAATCTGCCGGAAAATGCGTGAGTCTTCGGTCGTTCCCGTGATCATGCTCACCGCGCGGGGACATGAAATGGAGCGAATTTGGGGACTGGATGTCGGAGCGGATGATTATATGACAAAACCGTTTAGCATGGGGGAACTACGGGCAAGGGTGCGGTCTTTATTGCGGCGGATGGCCATGATGCACCAGCCAGGAACCTCTCCTATTCATACGCCGCAGAAATTGGACTATGGGTTCATCCAACTTGATCCGGAAAAAAGAGAAGTATCCATCGATCAACGTCTGCTTGATCTCACTCCTAAAGAATACGAGCTCCTCTACCTTTTCCTCAAGCATCCAGGACGTGTGTTCAGCCGCAAGTACTTGTTGGAGAAAGTGTGGGACATTACATATGAGGGATTCGACCGCACCGTCGACACGCACATTTCTCGTCTGCGAAGCAAATTGAAACCTTACTCTGCTTCATTACAAACTGTATGGGGAACCGGGTATAAATTCGTTGCCGACAAAAACGATTCTTGATCCAAGGAATGACCAGAGACGCAAACAGCCCGAAGGGAGGGAACCCTTTGCAGCCGAGAGGATTTAAAACAGCCACGGTCAAGCGCACGCTGATCGAAGCTTTTTGCCCTTTTATTTTGCTATATCTCATTTTAATCATATGGAATATCGATACGCTGAACGAATTAGCTATTGTCTATGTACTGACCTTCATACCTGAATTATGGATGAGCATGTGGCCTGCTTACCGCCTGCGGAGCGGGGGCAGAGGGCTGGACGGCGCGCGGAAATGGTTGAACTTCCTCTTGCCCTACTTGGGGATTGTCATCGTCACCGAATGGATCATGGAACAGCTGTTGGCCCGCTCCTCCATCTACCGGCAATACTCCGAGTTGCTCTACCAAAACCAGGAGCCGCTTGAAGATATTCTATTTGTGTTGTTTTTAGCATTTGCTATGTTTCTTACATTTCGACTCTTATTCCTGTTGCTCAATCGGCTGTGGCAATGGGCTTCCAACCGCTTAGTCAGACAGATGACATTGTCTCACATTTCGTTATTCTTGTTTCTGGTCATCCTGTTGATCTGCGTGGTTTTGTTCTACATCCTTTCTTTTTTCATTCCACAAGTGGTCCGCGGCGAGCAAGAAACGGAAAAAATGGCAACCATGGCAGCACCCATGATGAGTTCAACTCGCTTAATCGCCCAACTCCCCGAGTGGATCAAACACGTTCCGGAAACCGCTTGGGATCAGGTGATCTTCAAGTACACCACGTACAAACTGGAACGGCACTGGCGAATTTACGACAGGCAAGGCCGATTGTTAGCCTCAAACTGCCACCACAAACCATCCAAAGAACCGGCAGTTCCGCCTGTTTCCGATGAAGAAAAGAAATTTGTGAAACAAATTGTGCGCAAAGGGAAGATGGACAGCATTCCCATCAAAAGCGGGAGCATACATATGACCGGAGCACCCGTGCGCGGCGATAAAGGAACCGTCGTCGGCGTGGTGTGCCAAATCATTAAGTTTGATGATTTCTTTTATGTGGACACAGTAGTATTGGTCATGTCTCTCTTTTTATTGCTCTCTATTCCATTGATCTTGTTGACGATCGGCGTCGCTTTTCTGCTTGCGCTGCCCTTCGCCTATCTGCGTGCCAAACCGCTTACACTCCGCATCGGCGAGGTGGCGTTGGCGGCACACGCTTGGTCTACTGGCAAATTATCAGCCCGGATCAAAGACCAACAACAAGACGAATTAGGCGTGTTAAGCCAGCAACTTAATCAAGTGGCCGCCAGCCTGGAAGAAACGACGAACCATTTGGCAAAAGAGAAACGGCAAGTGGAAAATTTATTGATGGGGAAACGGGAATTTGTAGCTGATGTCTCCCATGAATTGCGGAATCCTATTGCCATCCTGCTCGGCTACTTGGAGCTACTGGATCAGCAACCGGAAGGGAATGAGCCGGTGGACATCGCCCTGTTGAAACGGGAAACCATTCGCCTAAAACAATTAATTGATGAACTGTTTTCTGCTGCGATTCAAGATGACAAACAATCACTGGAATCAACGTTGGAGATCGAAACGTGCGAGATTCCGCCTCTCTTAAAGCAATTGCACGCCGGATTTTCCCGTATCGCTTGGCAAAAAAAGAAAATCGCTATGGAATTGGATCTGGGACCAAATCTTCCACCGATCCAAGCCGATGCCAAGATTCTGGAACAAATCCTGCAAAACCTGTTGCGCAACGCTTTGCGCCACACCCCAGAAGGAGCGATGATCATGCTGTCCTGCCAGACAAACGGCACCGAATTGACAATTGAAGTGATCGATACAGGAAGCGGAATCCCCGAGGAAGATCTCCCTTACATCTTTGAGCGGTATTACAGGGGAAAATCCGGGCGCCACTCACAAGGCGCCGGACTAGGCCTCGCATTGGTCAAAAACATGGTGGAAGCCATGGGGGGTCGAGTGAAAGCGGAAAGCCGCGTGGGGGAGGGGACCGTGATCCGACTCATCTTTCCATTGAAACCGGCAAATGAAGAGGATGTAAACACACAAGCCCCCATCCAATAAACGGGTAGGTTTCTTGATTTATGCACATTTTTATAAGCTTTTGTATAACATTTGTAACAAGTTTTATATAAAATTCGTTTGTCTAGAACAGATTCACCCAGACACCTCAGTCAGCCTCTCTTACTGAGACCGCATTTTGTAAATGCGGTCTTTCTCTTTATCCGCCGCTTACCTTTCTCTGATGTGACTATGTTGTCTTGTGCTGATCTTTCCGTACATCCCTCATAAAAAAGCTCAAAATCATTCCAATCAGAGCAAATCCAGTTGCCCACCAAAAAGCGTCGTTGATTCCCATGACCGCCGCCATCTGGTTGGCTTTCCCCACCAAAAGCGAGGCGACTGTTTCCTGAGCATTAGCGATCGGCAAACCTGTCGCGCTAGCCACTTCACTCGCCTTATCATAAAAAGCCTGGCTGAACACCGGATCCATCCCATTCATTTGCTCGCCCAACTTGCCCAAGTGGAAATGGGTGCGCATCGAGAAAATGGTGGTCATCACACTGATCCCCATCGAACCGGCTATTTGCCGAAATGTATTGGACATCGCCGTTCCGTGACTGTTCAACTGTGGTGGCAACTGATTCAATCCGGCAGTCATGATCGTCATCATCAACAATGACATCCCAAACGAACGCACCATGTTGAGAATCAAAATAAAGGTATAACTCGTCTGCAACGTCAAATGGGTAAATTCATAGGTGGTGACTGTGGTGATGAACAGTCCCAACACCGCCAGGGGCCGTGGTCCAATCTTATCAAACATCGATCCCGAAATAGGGGACATAACACCCATGATGATCGCCCCCGGCAACATGAGCAGGCCGGATTCCAGGGGTGTGAATCCGCGTAGATTCTGGAGATAGATCGGCAACAGAAACATCCCTGCGAACATCGCGATCGTGACAATCACACTGATCACCGTAGACAACGTGAACATATCGTATGTGAACACGCGAAAGTCAAGCATAGGTGTTGAGGATTTCAATTGGAACACCACAAACAAAAAGATCGAAAAAGCCCCCACCGCCAGCGATCCCACCACCAGCGGATGATCCCAATCCTTGGTACCGGCTTCGCTCAACCCATACAGCAACAAACCAAATCCGAGTGAAGAGGTAAGCGTTCCCCACAAATCGAAACGCGGTTTTTCCCGCTTGCGGGGATCACGCAACATGAAGGCCGCCAACACAATTACCAGCGTCCCTAATGGCACCATGCCATTAAACAAAATGCGCCAACTGTAGTGTTCAATCACCCAACCGGACAATGTGGGGCCCACCGCGGGGGCGAACATCATCCCCAGACCAAAAATCCCCATGCCTTTCCCCCGTGCTTCGGGAGGAAAGACAGACAAGATAATCACCATGACCAGCGGCATCAAAATCCCACCGCCCACGGCTTGGATCAAACGCCCTAACAACATGGTCGAAAAGTTGGGGGCAATCCCGCACAACAGCGCACCTCCAGTGAAAAACACCATGGCTGCCAAAAACAGGACGCGAACTCCAAAGCGCTCAATCAAATACGCGGACAAGGGAACCAAAATCCCATTGACCAACATATATCCGGTTAACAACCATTGCGCCGTCGTCGCTTCTACATGAAACTCATTGATCAAATGCGGGATCGCCACATTGAGCAGGGTTTGGTTCAACACTGCCAAAAACATCCCCAACATTAACACCGACAACAAAGGGATATGTTGGGCAATTCCTGATTTATTTTTGTCTTCCATCGTTTCCCTCCTTTCTGCACCGTTTGGCCATATCACTTATGAATACGAATCGTCGCACTCAGGCCTGGAACCAACGAATCCGGATACCGCTCCATCTCGATCTTCACCGGAATTCGCTGTACCACTTTGGTGTAGTCACCACTGGCCGATTGTTGCGGCATCAAAGAAAACAGCGAATTGGTCGCTTTCCCAATTTGCACGACTTTCCCGTCGATTTCCGTTTCCTTTTCTGCATCGACTACAATATCTACTTCTTGCCCAATCTGTATATCTTTGATCTCTGTTTCTTCAATATTGGCTTGAATATACAGTTGACCCAAATCAACGACTTGAGCCATCACTTGACCTGGGGCTACCATTTGTCCATCGATTCCTTTACTTTGCACAATCGTGCCTGCAATCGGAGAAACAATCTCCGTCGCCCGATTCCCTACCATTACATTGCCTAGCACTTGTCCTTTTGTGACTTGCTCTCCTTCTTTCCCTTTCCAATTCGCAAGTACGCCACTGGTCGGAGCTGCTACCGATACAATATCTCCCGCTACCCGAGCGTCTTCAGTGTCAATGAAATGGGTGGCGTTATAATAATAGTTGTATCCACCAATGCCCAATGCCACGATCACAATGAAGATTACGGCATTCAATAATAATAATCTCCCGGTTTTCAATCTGTTCACCTTCCGTTTGTAATATTTAAGAGCGCTCCAGCTTGATGCTGGCATTCACGCCTGGAATCAATTTCATTGCCACGGCTTGATCCACCGTGATTTTAACCGGCACGTACTGAACGGTTTTTCCTTCGGTTTGCTCTGATCTACCGGCCGAATCGTCGCCAGCCTTTTTGCCTATTTCTGCGACACGGCCGGTCATTGTTTGCCCTCTATCAGAGGCTAATTTGATCTCCACGGATTGCCCTAGGCGGATGTCAGTCACATCTTTTTCATCCACATAGGCCAACACATGGGTTTGGGACAAATCTGCCACCACTGCCAGGGGACGGCCAGCTGGCACCACTTGCCCCGGCACAGCATGCGCCAGCAACACCACACCAGAAATGGGTGAGGTGATAGGAGTGGCAGCAACGCCCGGTTGGGTCGCTTCTTGCATGCCCAGCCGGGCACCGCGCTCCACCCGGTCCCCAGTGTGAACCGTCCACTCCGTCAGCTTGCCAACCGCCGGCGGCACCACGGGAACGGTATCCGTCCACACTTGCGCACGATCGGTAATCACATACCGCGCTTGCTGTTGAAAGTAATACCCCCCGCCGCCAAACGCCACAAGCACAAAAGTCCATATAACCAAATGGATCGTCAGGCGTTTCATCTCACTGTTACTCCCTTGTCTATGGTTTTGCTTAGTATCTTCACAAACCGACTCAATTTCTCAGTCAACAGGAAGATATCATCCAACTCCGCATGAGGCCACATCTGACGCAACATTTGGACCTCCCTTTCCTCCAGCGCTTCTAAGCACTTTAGGCAAGCCGGGCTCAAATGAACCCGTACCACCCGCCGGTCTTTTTGATCCCGCTCGCGACACAACAATCCCCTATCCTCCAACCGGTCAACAATTTCACTAAGTGAGCTGTTGGGCATATCCAACCTTCGACTCACTTGGCCCAATGGCTGGGGACCATCTCGCTTCAACAGATGAATGATCTTCGCTTGCAACATGGTGAGGCCCATCTCTTTATATTGGCATTGCAATATCTGGTGATAAAGATAAAGGCCATCTCGATACAGTTGCACCAGTCTTAGCAGGTGCTCCCCGATCTTGCCATCGTCCATCGGTTTCCACCCTCTAAATAATCATTAGGCTTATTAATACTTCGTCTCACGAATGATTTATATACTAAAATAGATTACTGCTATTTTCAAGAATAAAATGCGAACAAATTTTTACATTTGGAAACCATCCCTCCCTCCATCAAAAAAAACCGCCATAACGGCGGTTTAATCCTGTAGTGGAGTGGCCCGGAAGCTTTATTGGACTTTAGTCTTTCTGCTCTTCGCATAACACCTGATGTAGGCGGTCTGGATAGTTGGTGAACATGCCCGTGACGCCCCAACGAATCAATTTCTTCATTTCCGAAGGTTCATTCACTGTATATGGATGGATTTCCAAACCGGCCTGCCGCACCTTGCTAACGTAGGCTTGGTCAATTTTGTCGTAGTTTGGCCCCACGCCTACCGCGTACCGTTTGATGTTTTTAATCTCTTCATCCGTGATTTGCGCCGTGCCCGCCGTTTCGTACCAGAGCAATTGAACCAGCGGAATTCGCGGATTGAGCTGATGCACTTTCAACAGGCTTTCCTGACTAAACGACTGAATAATCACCTTGTTCGTACGCCCGCGCCCGTTTATGAGTCCTGTCTGTTTAAGCACTCGGAGCAACTCCTCTTCCATTCCTGGATATACTTCTGGCGCTTTTGTTTCAATATAATACCGTGCGTTGCGGCCAAACCGATGAATCACTTCCTCCAAAGTAGGCACTTTCAATCCAACATAGGCAGGATTGGCCAAGGCGGGGTATTTTTCATTGAACCAAGATCCCGCATCCAGCTTTTTAATTTCCGCCAGCGTCATATCCTTAACCCAGCCGGTGCCGTTGGTAGTGCGATCCACCGTTTCATCATGCATCGCAATGAGATGGCCGTCCTTGGTCATCTGCAAGTCAATTTCAATATAATCGCCTCTCATTTTCTGGCCCAAGGCATATGCGGGAATCGTATGTTCCGGAGCATACCCGGATGCTCCCCGATGCGCAATGTTTAAGATTGAATCCGACGGATTGGGCTTCTTTGTCATGGCTTGCCCCTCCAAAGGGAGTGCGCTGATCAGGCCGACTGTCAACACTGCAATGACACCGCATTTCAGCCATCGTTTCACTTTGCTCATCTCCTTTTCGCATCCCGGGGTAACCCCCGTTCTCTCTTCCCATTGTCCATCATCCCGACTTTCATCAGGAAAATTACGTATTTGATTTTTGTAAACATTTTATATAAAAAGACCGAATATTCCGTTTTATGTACCCAAACCAATTGTCTAACCAAGGTAACGCTGTAGATTGGTAATAATTCTCGGGTTAATCGCTTTTCATCAGGAGATACTTATATTAAACATGCGATGATGGAAAGACCCTAAGACATGTAGATTTCATCGTCCGCATGATTGTTTTTGGGAGGGTTATTCATATGGGTAAAACAACTGGCACAGTAAAATGGTTTAATGCTGAAAAGGGATATGGGTTCATCGAGGTTCCCGGAAATGATGATGTTTTCGTGCATTATTCCGCAATCGAGGGAGAAGGGTTCAAAACATTAGATGAAGGCCAGCGCGTCAGCTTCAACATCGTCGAAAACGACCAAGGACGGATGCAAGCTGCCAACGTAGAAAAATTATAAAAAATTCCCCCTTCTCATCCATGGTTCAAAGCTGTTGGCGTTTTAGCTAACAGCTTTCCCCATCAGCCTTGATCAACAGCTGACCATTTGATCCAACAAGTCATTAGCTTCATCTTCAGTAATCCCCTTCACCAACATCATCTCGCTGATGAAGATTTGCCTTGCTTGATCCAATACTGCTTTTTCACCGCGGCTCAATGTTTTGGTCAGACTGCGGGAAGCCAATTCGCAAATTACTTCCACCCCGTCATGAATGTTGCCCGTTTTAATTTTATCCAGGAACACACGATGCCGATGATTCCACTGGGTGGATGGGTCGGAATCCGGTTTTGCTGCATTGCGCAAAATATCATCCAGTTCGCATGCATCGACAACAGCTCGGATACCCAATTCCTCTGCTTTCTCCACCGGAATCATCACTTGCATGCTTCCTGTCGTGATTTTGAGCACGTAGTAATTTTGCTTCACACCTAAAATCTCTTTTTCTTCAATTGCTTCAATCACACCTGCGCCATGCATCGGATACATGATTTTGTCACCAACCTGAAACAATGCAACCACCCCCAATTCAACGCTATGATTAATCATAGCACATCTGAGGATCGATTACAAATAAATATAATATTTTACTACGATGATTAGATATCAGTCAATAATATATACCATTTTGTTTGTTAATCGTCAAATGACAGCAAAATTCCCCTTTTTTGACCACTGATAAGATAACGATATTGTTAAACATAAGCAACATGATTGGAATAGCGGTGTAATTATGCTACCATGTGGTGGCGTAGAGACCATCTGAAGGAGCTTGTTCGCATGGACAATCATTCAAGAAAGCGCAGTCATTTGCTGTCGCCCCATCGCAAACCCATCAAGCACACCCTTTTGGAAAGCCATTATATAGAGAAACAAAAAGAAGACCCCGCCACAAAAAGGCAGAATCCTCGTACAACTCAGTTTGTTTTAATAGCGGTCTGTTCCTTGTCCCTTGTCGGTGTCGTTTGTTGGATCATCCTCCTCCAGGACAAACGGACTTCCGCCGCTTCTTACCAAGCGTCACCCTCTCCAACAGGGATGTTTATTTCTCGGAGCAAACCGAACATCGCAATAGAGCTTGACGAACAGCAATCATCCAAACCACATACGTTAGTAGCTATTGCTGGCAATGCCAACAACCAGCCTCAGCAACAGTCGACAACGGCGGACACTCCCCTACCCTCTGCTGACAATACACCGGATGGGCCCTCGGCATCTACAACACCTGACACACCGACGGAGCTGCCCAATCCGCAGGAACCATCCACGCCGACCACGCCCCAGCCAGACGATCCGCCACCTGCCGGAGACAATCCCCCTGCTTGCCGGCCTTCTATTTGGAATTTGTTCCGGTGCAGAGACTGACACACATCACAACCTAAAAACGATCGGTCCTGTAAATCAGGACCGATCGTCATATAGTTGAACATCTATTTCAAGACTATCTCGCAACATTAATATCTTGTCATTTATTTCAAATTTGCCGTGCTCATCTTCCAAGCATACACATCATACCCGGCTCTCAGCCAAGGAGACAGAGGAGCATCTTTTTTATCGCTGGTATGCTGGGTGATATAGACTTCCCACATGTCGACTTTCGTGACAATAGCAGAATGCTCGATGTCGCCGTCATGGTCAAAGTCGACATTCACCACATCCCCCACCGACAAGTCTTTCCAACTCTTCACCTCTTGTGCTCTCTCTTTAAAATGCTTGTAGAAGCTGTTGGCTACTCCCCAAGCGTATGAAGGTTTTGTATCGCTGTAATACCAATACGTGCCGTTTCTCCTCTCCTCAATGCCGCCTGCTTTGATCGCTTGTGACACAAAATTGGTGCAGTCTGCCCAGCAATCATAACAACCGCCGCTCACTCGGGAATAATAATTGTATTGTTCATTATTACGCTTGTTCCACCATTGGTAAGCATAATCCCTAGCCTTGATAGGATCGTACTGGTTACCGGATTTTGGGTCTTGCGGTGCTGGCTGATCAGGTTGCCCTGGTTTAGGCTCTTGCGGCACCGGTTTGTCAGGCTGTTCTTCTTTGGGTTGTTGTGGTCCCGGAAATTCCAGGCCACCTTGTCCTGGCTTGTCTTTCGATGGCGGAGGCCCTTGCAACTTTTGCCCCGGCTTAATGGGAGTCACAGCGTCTAACAATGCCTTGTCTTCTTGGGTCAGCGGCACACCCATGTTGACCTTTTCCTTCATTTGCTTAATGATTTCATTCTTTTTGCTATTCTCATAGGCGTCCACTTTTTTAGCATAGTCAATCACCGCTTTCGCTTCGTCCGGGGTGAGAGACTGGATATTCGTGGCTGCCGCCACTACCATCTCGCGGAACTTGCTGTTGTTTACGTCCGGTTTCACATTGACTTTATGCTGTTTAGCCACACGGTCGATGGCTGCCAACGCTTTTTGCTCAGCCGACGGCTTTTGTTTGATCGATTTCTGGTAATAGTTCACTTTCTCCAAATGCTTTAGGTCTTCCTTGTTTGGTTTGGTCTTTTGGCTCACGGGTGCGCTTTTCTTGGCCACCTCTTGCGAAGCCGTTTCCACTACATCTACTGGGCTCAACTCGGATTCATTCGACTGGGTGGTTTTAGCCACTGGTTGTTTATTGGTCTCCTGGCCCTGTTGCGCATCAGTCGATGAACATCCGCTGGCGATCAATGCAAGAATCATAATGGAAGAAATCATGATTCTGTTCTTCACGGTGTTCCCTTCCTTCTAAGGTGTGATAAAATCATAACTTTAGAATATGATATGTTGCGCTATGATAGGGAGTTGTTTTCAAAATTGTTTTCGAATGTTTTTACTTTTTTAGAAAAAGATTTAGGAAATAGATATTGACAAATTCATTTCTCCAATATGGGAAACGGCAGATGTGGCGCCCCTTCGGCCCCAACCGGAAAGCTTCCTTTCAAAAGTGTAAGATGACTGTAATATTAAATAATGATTCTCCTAGTCTGTTCATGTTAATCTAAAATACAAAAGGAATAAAACCCTTTTTATAAAGCAAGCTTACCGAAACAACTCTCTTTCGGCAAGGTGGTATTTTTGTAAAATACAACAAAATGGGCAAATTTATAAACCGGACGGTTTGATATGGTCAGATTGGTGGTATGAGAGTATATACCTTTTGCCATTATCCGCCGGTTTGGTCCACCCCACCTCAATGCAATCCACGGTGATCCCCTCCCACCGGTAGCAAGTCCCTTTTCCAACATAAAAATTTCCCTCCAATCAACGCAAATGGGCCATGTGACCGTTTGCGCACATACCTGCTTAATCTTAAAGAGGCTACTGGCCGTTCAACATAAAGGAGAGAATGATGTGCGTATTGTGGATGGACTGACCCAGTTTTCGTTACGCAACGCAGCCATGGTTTTTTTGCTGGTTGTTCTCATCACCGCCGGCGGAGTCTATACTGCAACTCAATTAAAAATGGAGTCAATGCCCGACATTGATATCCCGGTCATCGCTGCTGTCACCGGCTATCCCGGCGCATCCCCGCAAGAAGTGGATGAAAAGGTGACCAAGCCGATTGAGCAAGCTTTGCAGGATCTGGAAGGTGTCAAAAAAGTCACTTCCATGTCTTCTGACAGTGTGTCCATGGTTGCGGTCGAATACGGTTTTCACACCGATTTGAATCAAGCCAAACAAGAGATGCAGAACGCCATCGAACAGACACGCCTGCCCAAAGAAACGACTCCGACCAGCTTTAATCGCTTTGGCTTTAACTCCAAACCGTTCATGATTTTGAGCGTCACCAGCAAAACCCAATCGATCACCGAATTGGAACAATGGGTCAAACAAACCATGACACCGGCCCTCAAACGCATTAAAGAGGTTGGTAAAGCGGAAATCCAGGGGCAAAGCTCCAAAGCGGTCTATGTCCGCTTAAAGCAAGACCAACTCAAAAAGTACAATTTGTCCGTGCAACAAGTGCAACAAGCATTGCAGGGGAACAACGTGACCATTCCCGTCGGCGATGTGCATGCGGAAGACGTCATCCGCCCTGTGCAAATAGACCAGAAAATCACTTCCGTGGAACAATTGAAAAACCTGCGCATCCCCCTATATCCCAATCCACAGGAAAACCTCCAGAAATCAATGAAGCAAATCGATCAAGGGTTTCAGGGATTGGGGCAATCAGTCGGACAATTGGGCCAAGGATTAGGGCAAGTGGGCCAAGGCCTGGGACTGCTTCAGGCTCAAATGCAACTGATGCAAGCCGCCCAACAGTTGCAAGCCAAATTATTGGCTGATCAACTGGCGTTAAACGCCGCCCAGCTCTGGCTTAAACAACATCCTGAAGACGAGAAGGCCAAAGCCACCGTCGCCACATTGAAGCCAAAAGTCGACGCGGAGACCAAAACGCTGGAAAAAATGAACGACAAGCTGAAGCAACTGCAAAACCGCATGCCAAAACCTGAACAGAACGCGGGCAAACTTCAGCCGGGCAAAGGACAGGCCACTCCTGCTCAGACGGCCGCTCCATCCCAATCACAAAGTCTCAAAACCATCAAGCTTTCACAAATTGCCAACGTGACGGAATCAATTGAAGATGCACCGCTGATCACGCGTGTCAACGGAAAACCCTCCGTCAACATCGAATTGCTTAAAAACCCTGATGGGAACATCGTCGATGCGGCTAACAAGGTGAAAGAAAAAACTGCCTCTCTCATGAAACAACACCCCGGTTTGGCGATCTCCGTCTTACTCGACCAATCGGCGATGGTCAAGCTTTCGATTCACACCATTATTCGCGAGGGTCTCTTGGGAGCCTTGTTTGCCATGCTTGTGATTTTGTTGTTTCTACGCAACCTGCGTACTGTGGTGATCTCCATCGTCTCCATTCCACTGTCCGTTATGGCGACATTGATTTTCCTGGATCAAGCGGATCTCACACTAAACGTGATGACTCTGGGGGGACTCGCTGTCGCCATCGGCAGGATCGTGGATGATAGTCTGGTCGTCATCGAAAACATTCACCGCCATCGATTGCAGTCAAACGGAGAGACCGTCTCTCTCATCCAAACGGCGACCAAAGAAGTGGCCTCAGCCATCACCTCGTCGACATTTACCACTGTCATCGTCTTTATACCGCTGGGGTTCATCGATGGCGTGGTCGGCAAGCTGTTCACCCCCTTCGCTTTGACCATTGTCTTCTCTCTCTTGTGTTCGTTGGTGGTTTCCATCACGGTTGTGCCGCTGATGGCCAAATATCTGCTCAAAGGAGAGAAGCGATCGCGCCGACGCCGAAAAAAAAGCCAAGTGGTACTGTTCTACCAAGCGAGTCTGGATTGGGCCTTCCAGCATAAAGCCATCATCCTCATCTCCGCTGCTGCTTTGCTTGCAGGCAGCTTGTGCTTGATCCCCGTTGTGGGCACCAGCTTCATTCCGGCAGATCAAAACCGAACCTTGCAAGTGAATCTGACATTGCCTCCTGGCACATCCCTGTCCGCAACCAACCAGAAGGCCAAAGAGATTGAAAGCCAGCTAAAGTCGCATCCCGAAGTGCAAATGGTGTCAGCTTCGATCGGCAATTTAAACAGTCCGATGGCGGGAGATACCAACCACATCTCCATGCTCGTCAACCTCCGGCCTGACACAGACACAAGCGCGATGGCCGAACGCATCCGACATAGGCTTCAGCGGCACAAAGGAAACGCCGAGCTTCAAGTGCTGGAACTAAAAAGCCTTGGCCCCTCTACCAATCAGATCACCAGTGTAGTGAAAGGGGAGCGAATCTCTGACATCCAAGCCGTGGCAGCTGAATTAACCCAACGTATGAAACAGATGAAAGGGTTAACCAATGTTTCCAATAATCTCAGCGAACAAAAAAAATTGTTGAACGTGGATATTGACCAACAAAAGGCTTCCAGCGAGGGGTTGACCGCCAGCCAAGTGGCGATGTCTGTGCGCGCCTTGCTAAAAGCGGACAAAGTGAACGAAATCACACAAGGCAACCAGTCGTTGGAAATTCGGTTGGGCCTTGAAAAACCACAAATCAATCTCGTACAGAAGTTGAAAGATCTACAATTGTTAAGCCCATCCGGCAGAATGGTTAAGCTCGGTTCCATCGCCACTGTCAAAGAAATCGATGGCCCTCTCAAAATCCAAAAAGAAAACGGCCAACAGTACGCCACCATCTCCGGAGATGCTGTCACGCAAGACACCGGTGCCCTCTCCGCAGAGTTGCGCAACATCATCAGCGAAATAAAATTGCCGCCCGGAGTGGAAGTGACCATTGGCGGTGACGCCCAACAAATGAGTGATAGCTTCCAACAGATCGGCATCGCCATCGCTGGCGCGACCCTTCTTGTTTATTTGGTCATGCTGGCCACCTTTAAGGAAGCGACAACCCCGTTCACTATCCTTTTCTCCCTTCCGTTCGCGGTGATCGGCGGATTGGTCGGCTTATGGATCGCCGGCTTGCCTATCAGTGTCGCCTCTCTGATCGGCGCCTTGATGCTAATCGGAATTGTTGTTACCAATGCCATCGTGTTGCTTGACCGGGTTCATCAACAGATGGCAGACGGCTTGGAACTGGAAGACGCGTTGTTGGAAGCCGCAGGCACTCGCTTGCGCCCAATCATGATGACGGCTTGCGCCACCGTGTTTGCCTTGATTCCGGCCGGATTGGGAATTGGCGAAGGGAATGCGATCACCCAAGGCTTGTCCGTTGTGGTCATTGGAGGGCTGATCTCCTCCACTCTGCTCACGCTGTACATCGTTCCCATCATGTACTTGTTGCTTTCAAAGATCGGACGGCGCAACCCAGCCAAGCAAAACCGATCACTACACTCAAGCCTGCCCAGTGCGCAGCCGATGAACACAACCTCATAATGTGCAGGCAAATGAAGAACTTCAACGCAAAAGGAGCTTCCGACAACGGACAGCTCCTTTTTTTCATGCATATGGACACGTTTGAGGAGGCGAGAACATCTTTCCCCGATGAGTGCTACTGGAGGAAAACCGGGCTCCCGCCATTTCTTTTGTTAATCAAGCCTCTCGCGGGTGAGCCGTCCAATACCCCTTTTCATCTGGTTCATATAATGATCTGAGTGCTGAAATCATGACAAAGGAGTGAGACGATGGGTCTTTTATTTCGCAACAGCACCAACTCAACCGTATATGTAGCCTACGCCTATCAAAATTCAGACTGCCGGCCCGTCACCTATGCGAAGATTGGCTGGTTCCGGTTGGACCCGGGACAACTCAGAGAAGTGTGGAGCGGATACGCCGGGGGCCGCACCTTCTTTTACTACGCTGAGAGTGACAGGCTGGTGTGGTCAGGTCCATACTTCACCCAAGTCCCCTTTCAAGCTTTCCATTGGTGTTGGAACGTAGGGTGCACCACCTGCCGAAATGTAGGGATGAACCGGGTCGATGTCGGCAATTTTGTCTTCAACCACACGGTAAACCTGCTCGGAGTCAGCAGTAGTCAACGTAAATCATCGGAGAATGTAACGATCGCCTTGCCCACAAGCCCAACAAACAAAAAGCCCGTGCCGCGGCAAATGCCCAAAACCATGCCTAAGAAACTGAGAAAGGGCCGCCCCGTATTAAGAAACCGTGTCACTTTTCCGCTGAAAGCCCGCAGACAAACTTAATGTCGGATCAGGTTGATTGCAATAAAAGGGTTCCGCAGTCGCGGAACCCTTAATCATTCCTATTTTTCCAGCACTCGGAACGCTTCTCTTACCTTTCTCGCGAAATCGAGCGGGCGATCAACCGATTCCCAGTGGATATACATCAAGCGCGGATCGTCAAATAACCAATGGTTGTGCACTGCCGTCACGATAAGACCCCGTTTGCGAAGCTCACTAATGAACGGATTGATCTCTCTCTGCAAGATGACCGTCTCCCCCAAGTTTAACGCCCTTCCTCTATTGTCCAGCCCTTCAAAGGAAAAGAGCGCCGCAATAGCCAATGGGGATCGCGTCCGACGCCCCAAAATCGTGGGTGACAAATTGCGCAAACGGGTGACCACGCAAACCCCGTTTACAATCTCCCCCGTCCCTCCCAGAATTTTAGCAAACCGATCGCATAATGTTTTACTGCGTTTCATAACGATTCCTCCTTTCAATCTAAATCCATCTCACTGTATGCCAGCGAAAACCAGGAAGAAACGGCAAGAAACCAAACGCCACCCGATTTCTGTAAAATGAAAAAGGGCTCCGTAATCGCGGAGCCCTTTTTAACCAAAGGTAATGCTTCTACTTTCTCTTTAACTAAGTCCTCTAAAACACCTAACGCCCTAGGCCAGCGTCTCCAAAACCATTTTCTCATTCGCTTCACTTGTGCATCGGCGCTCCTCGAGAAAAGGTTTTTCCGCCGCTTCTTTCCCACCAACTTGATTTGCCTGACACACCCTAGTTGAAAAGATTGGAAATCCTCATTAAGTAAGCTCTGTAATTGCCAAACTTTCATGGTATCCCTTTAACCAAATTAATGTTAAACATTAATAAATTAACATTCCGAATCCCAAACTTCGATAAACTTAAATCCACTCAGGTTATGAGACTCTACTACTTTTTTAAATGTATCAGATACAAAAACCATCCACATTAAACTCTCATCCAGATATACACGAAAGATATTCTCTGAGAATGTTGACAAACCCTGCGAATCAACTTTGTTGATCGCAGGGTTTTTGTATATAAAAGGGATATAAACAATTAATGGATGAATATCAACCCATATAAACTTAAAACCACCTCCCTTACCTGCTCTCGAAAGCAGCATAGCCAACTTTTTTATGTTTTGAGCCACAGCAGTTAGGAGGCATTGCTCTTGAATTTTTGCAAGCCCCCTGTAGCGTGCGTATCGAAGACCATGAAGTTCCTTCGCGTCAGCGAAGCTACGTTCAATCGTTTCTTTTCGACGCTTATATAAAGTTTTTCCACGTGGGCTCAAGCGATTTTGTCTAACCCACTCTTTTGCATCTTCCCATACATGACGTGTTAGGATTTTTGTGTGGTTCTTTGACTTTGTGCAATTCTTAAGAAAAGGACATTGCTTACAAATCTCGGGATTGGATTTGTACTGTCTGTATCCTTCACGGTTGGTCGTTCGATATGTAAGTTGATGCTTTGCTGGACAAAGATATACATCTTGCTCAGGAATATACTTAAATCTCCATTTCGGAAAGAGGTCTTTATCTGGTCGAAAACTCCGATGTGCAATAACCGTAAAGATTCCTTGTCCTCTCAATTCACGACAAATAGGCATAGTTAAATAACCAGAATCCAGAGCAACAGCTTTCACCGAAAAGCCGAAGCGGCTTTTCTGACGATTTAACCTTTCTAAATAAGGAACTGAATCATGGACATTTCCTGGTGTAACAAATACATCTGTAATGAAGTTATGTAAACCATCGACAGTACGATGATCGAGATAGAAAAAGCCTTCGGGTTTTCCATCTCGAACCATATAACCACTATCTGGATCGGTCGTACTTACACGAATTTCTTTCGTTTCAACCTTTATGGGCTTTTTTTTTAAAGGCTTCTTTCCGTGCTCTTCTCGATCTTGCTCAATTGCTTGTTCTAAATCATCCATATATCCTTTGGGAGTAACTTTAACTAATTGTTTTTTGAACTTTCCTTTATTGGCATTGGCTTTAAGAAAAGTGGAGTCACTAAAAAGCTCTTTTCCTTGAATAAATCCATGTTGGATCGCCTGAATGACAATTTCATCAAATATTTCCTGATAAATAGTGGAGCTTTGGAACCGTCTTCGACGGTTTTGACTGAAAGTAGATGCATGTGGGACTGGGTCGGTTAGAGATAACCCTACAAACCAACGGTAAGCGATGTTAACTTTAATCTCCTCAATGAGTCGGCGTTCGGAACGAATGCCGAACAAATATCCAATGAGTAGCATTTTAAATAACATAATTGGGTCAAGACATGGACGCCCATTATCTTGGCAGTATAATTCTTTACATTTCTCAGCAATGAAGGAGAAGTCGATCGTTTCATTAATTTTCCGTAACAAGTGATCTCGTGGAACTAATTCTTCTATGTTAACTAGTTCTGGTTGATGTTCTTTACTCGGATTTGTTCTAAACATAGAAAAAACTCCTTATAGAGTGTTTTTTATTGATTCGACAAAAAAGGCTGCTGACCCTGCCTTTCAAGGCAGTTTGTCAGCAGCCTCAAGATATTCTCTCTTTCCACTTTTTCTTTTACAAATGCATATTTTTCAAATTCCAAGCGTAATCCTGTAGATAATTTTTTAATAACTGCTCGATCATAATCAATAGCATCAATTGCATTTGTAACATGGATAGCAAAAAAATTTCTTTCAGGATGAGCCAATGGCAATACTTCTGCTTTATCCTGTAAAAAGTGTTGAGTAACATATAATGCCCCGGGGCATCTAAGTGATAACATAAAGTTAGCTAGGATTCTTTCTAGAGCTCAAAAAAAAGCACCACCTCTAGCTCGTTTTTACTATTTGTATTGTACAGTCCCCAAAAACTTAAACTGATTTGCTTTATCTACCTTTCCATCGTATTGAAAATCATAAAGCAAAATGACTGAGTTCACTTCTTGATCTAAACGTTCACCACAAATATTAATAAATTCCGGAACTATCTCCTCACTATAAGAAAAGCCTTCAAGCAAAAAACGTAAGTCATTCGATGATTGGCTGTAAAATTCAACTTCTCTAAAGTCCTCATTATAGTATTCAATACCAAAGTCCTTTTCAAATTTGGAAGGTATTGAATCTCCGTCTTCTGTATAGCTAACAAAAAAATATTTTTGAAGTTCCTCATAAGAATTTGAGTTACCAATAAACAATGATACAAATCCTTTTTTCTCCATCATGCTCTCTCCTTAGCTTTTACGGCCTAAGTCCCCTTGGTAATGATTGAGCCCCTCCCTCTAACCTATAATTAGCCCAGTTTTGGAGCCGTCTCTTGAATATATTATAATCCGTTGAAGAATCAATAATCTCTAATAATTCATTATGAGCCCTTGTAGATCCTTTTCTGCCATGTGCTCCTTGTGGATTAAAAAAATTTACATCTCCTATTGTTGTTCATAATTCTTTAATTACGCCCCACCGTTTAAATGGCCATCACTTGGTTTAACAATACAACACCACAGGCGATTATGATGAGATATTCCATTGTTGGCGACCCTTTACGACTCTGTAGAACCTTGGCCATTCTACTTAAGAATCTTTTCAAAAAGCGACCTTTCAAATGATGATTTGTGTACTATCCCATTGTATGTCAACCGGAAATAGCGAATAACTATGACGAAAATGGTAACGCAGATTTAGATATCGATTATACTAATCATGGGAATCCCAAACAACATTCCAAAGTACCACATCGCCATGATTGGACATGGAAAGCTCTCCCGTGGACCCTGTTACTGATTAGAGTTGGAGTGAATCATGTGGAACTGACTTATAAAAAACTGATTGATTACTTAAATATGGGTAGAGAAGTTGAGTTTACCTACAAGGGTGAACAATACTCCATTACGGTAACACCAGATGGTTTTTCATTTTGTAAATCTAATAGTGATCAGTCGGAAAATTTCCAAACGCTATCGAACCTATTAGATCAAATAAGAATAGATGGTCAACGTTTAGAGGAGATATGGTCTGACGTCCAAGTGGATGTCGTGTATTAATTATCGAGCCTAGCTTATAAAAGCTAGGCTTTTAGTTTACGGTTCAATTGTGGATCGAATCACCTTTGATTTAGGGGCATATCTACCGGGATCAGTGTCATTCTATGGCCTAATTTTCGTAGATAACTGGGATATTAACGGTGATTGCCACAAATATTAGTATCAATAAAAGAAAAGAAACTAAAGGAACAGAATACAAAAACAACGTAGTCCAGCCACTCAACAAAAAACCTTGGAAGTTTAAATCCAAGGATTTTTCATATCTTGATAAATAATTTTTTTATTCATCGTAATTACCTACATAAAAAAATGACTATAATAAAGGCTAGCCATAGGCCAACCTTTTAACATTATATTAAAAGTAGTTTGAAATAATACATTTATTAAAAATTGACAGATAAGTGTCCTATGGTTTAAAACTAAATTAAACTATTGTGAACGTAAAAGGTTAATACCCATGAGGGGTAATTGCTAGATGAAAGAAAATCGTGAATTAAAGCCTATACCACAGGAATACAAATCTCCTGAACTATCCCATCTATCCGATCTCCAAATTTATGAACTCATTGAGCGTTACTATAAAAAGGAAGATTTAAATGTCCTAGGGCGTGTCTGGTGAATCCATCATGATTTCCTGTTAGAATGTTCATAACAACAAAAGCAAGGAGACATCATGATGAGACGGCGTTATGAGATTACAGATGAGGCTTGGGAAAAGATCGAGCCTTTATTGCCTTCGAATGGGAAACGAGGCGGACAGTGGAAAGACCACCGAACCATTTTGAACGGAATCCTGTGGAAGTTTGGGACGGGAGCTCCCTGGCGGGATCTGCCTGCACGTTATGGTTCTTGGAAAACTTGCTACTATCGTTTTACACGTTGGCAAAAGGATGGGACGTGGGATCGCTTGCTTAAGCATGTTCAGACTTACTCCCACGCCGTTTCCGATGTCGATTGGGTTGTTTTCGTTGACAGCACGATTGTCCGAGCTCATCAGCACGCCGCAGGCGCGCCGAAAAAAGGGGGACCCTCGCTTCCAGAATGAGGCACTCGGACGAAGCCGCGGAGGTCTGACGACCAAAATCCATCTTGCTTGTGACGGAAAAGGTCGACCGCTTGCTTTTACAATCACTCCCGGTCAACAGCATGACTGTACCCAATTACAAGCATTACTCGATTCCATTTCCGTTCCCTGTTTGGGAAAAGGAAGGCCTCGCAAGAGGCCGGATCATCTGATTGCCGATCGCGGCTACAGTTATCCGTCTTGTCGTCGATTTCTTCAAAAACGTGGGATTTCCCATACCATCCCCGAACGCAGAGATCAGGCGGAGCGTCGGGCCAAAAAGCCGGGGCGTCCTCTGACCTTCAACAAAGAACAATATTCACGCCGAAACGTGATTGAACGCTGTATTAACCGCCTGAAGCAATGGCGTGGCTTCGCCACTCGTTATGAAAAACGGGCGGTTTATTTTTGTGCCGCCATTACCTTGATTTCCTTGATCATGTGGCTCAATTAATCATTCACCAGACACGCCCTAATCAAAGAATTTAGTCTTAAAGGTGTTCGTCCAACGACCTTGGTATCTAAACTCCCTCCTGAAATCGAAAATACTCTTTGCCCTTTTTGTGAAGTTAACTACATTACCTTCCGCAAACCAAGAACCGGTAAGTCAAAACCAACACATTGCCCAAATTGTGGTCACTTGGAACAAGCAGGTAAACGTGGTCGTTATTGAAGATGTGACAACTGTACTAAACAACGAAGAACTGAAATCGTACAAGAGACTGAAGAAAGAAAGCGGCTTGAAGAAGAAAGAAAACGACAGGAGCAAGAAAAACTAGAAAAGCATCGGGAATTGGTCGAGAGAGTATATGGCGTTTCTCAGTTTGAAAAAAAGAAGCTTAGTGACCTGTCATTTAAAGACCTTTGGTATTTAAGTAGTCTCCTTCGAGTAGGATTTGAGCAAGAAAGAGGCTTAGTAGGTCTTATCAAGATGAATTAGCACCAAAATGACAAGAGAACTGGAAGTTATCCAGCTCTTTTATAATCTAATGATATTCAACTCATCATCATATATGGTCCAAGCCAATAGGCCACTCATCTATATCTATAACGATGGATACCTACTCACATGTTACTCCGAATATGCAAAAAGAAGCCGCCCAAAAGCTGGACAGCCTTATTAGGTAAGTAAATTTAAAACTCAACTCAAACTCAAAATATTAGATAAAAAGTAAACGTCCAATAAGGATTGTAAAATTCACTCCTTATTGCGCGTTTTAAATTCCTAGTTAAAAACACTTTAGCACACTAACGTTAGAAGTTTGTTAGAAGGTCGCCCGATTTCGGTAAAATAAAAAAGGGCTCCGAATTGCGGAACCCTTTCAGCTCGCCCCAACTTATTGGACAACATTTAAAAAACTATTTTTCTGAATCCCACACTTCTATAAACTTGAATCCAACCAGGCGATTGGCTTCAACGACATGTTTAAATTCGTCAGATACAAACACAACTGGATGAACTTGATCACCCAAATATACTTGAAAAATATGTTCCCCTTTTACTTTTTCCTTGCTAAAGGCATATTTCTCAAAATCAATTAGTAGACCTGATTCTGTGGTTTCGACGATAGCTTTCTCATAATCAACGGCATCAATTGCATGTAGTACATGAATCAACCAATAACTATCTTCAGGATGAACCAAAGGTAATGCTTCTACTTTCTCTTTTACTAAGTCCTCTAAAACACCTAACGCCCTTTCGCTAAATACAAGTGCAAAACTGCATCCCCAAAATGGTGGACAATCACTTTTTCTTTTTCCTTCCTCAATACTATATACTTCGACAGGCTGCCAAAATTCAAACATCGGCTCCACTTCAAAAAATCTTTTATCAAAATACTTATTATAATCTTGCTCAAAATGAACTAGTTGAAGAGATTGGAAATCCTCATTTAATAAGCTCTGTAATTGCCAAACCTTCATGATACACCTCCATAGAATAGACTACATTATTTTTTCGTTGGGCTAGTTTAACGATAATGAACCATCTAATAGTTTTGCTCTAATTTGATTTATCTCTTTAACTGCATCCGATGTTGTTCCACCTTTTAATTTTACTAACCTTAATCGTTGCGTTACATATCGAATATAATTTTGTCCATGATTTCCACGATGCAGAGCTTCATCCCCAACATACTTTCCTTGTGGATGGTTATTGTCAACGTAAGGCAAAAACACACCATTTGCTGCAGAGTTTTCGTTTATGCCAAATTCCTTCAATAACTGTTGAGCTTCACGCGCTCTTGGATCATTCCATGGGATAATATGATGCGCAGCATTCGGATAAGGGGGAGCTTCAACACCAGCCTTCTTGAGCTCTTCACGTAATATAACGGATGCCTGCGTGCCTTCTTTATAATTACCCGTCAACTGAGTCCGGTTACTAACCAGGATAGAATACCCTTGAGCGGAATTTACTTTTGCTCCACTGCTATTGCTTATTTTACTGGTTTCCCCACCGCTACCCCGGTCAACTTGAGCATACAAGCACTCAATAATGTTTTCATTACCAAATCTAATCAGCGCAAAGTATTGAGGCGTTTGTTTAAACGCAAAACATTTGTCCACGTTTTTAATAACTGGTTTAACTTTCGACACAACCGGGCCTGCATGTTTTTCAATCGTAGCAGTAGCTTTATTAATAAGCGGTTGAACCAGTGGATAGGTGCCAGAGGCAAAACCGACAAATGTGGCTCCTGCTAAACCAGAGAGAACAGCTCGTTTCCAGTTCAACTCTTTCCCTCTTAACCTATCATCCACTCCACTGGTAATGGCTCCTTCTGCTACTGTCATTGCCCCCATTTTGCTAAAGAGCCCACCAGCCATACGTTGGACAAAAGCTGGAGCTTTGCCAAGAATCTGCTTCCCACCACTAATGATTGGATCTAAGAACCGCGATCCTGTAATAGCAGTCCCCAGTCCTGGTGCAAACTTCGTTAAGCCAGAAAAAAATGCACCCGCTGCTCCACCGCCGATTGCACCTGCCGCACCACCAATGGCCGCTCCCAACATCACCGTCTTGTCCACTTTGCCGCCATTAAGTAATGCGCCGAAACCAAGTGAAAGACCCCAGTTCGCCAACAGCATGAGTCCCAATGGTTCCATCCCAGGAATAAGTAGAAGACCCACTCCAGCAATAATCACCCCAGCTGAAGCAACCGCCTCTTTATTTTCCTTCACCCATTGCCATGCGCTGTCAAAAGCGTTGGTTGTATTATTCCATAGAGACTGAGTAACTTCCCCCAAATCTTTGTTTTTTACGTTTTCCCATACTTCAGATAATCCTTGTTTGAACTTGTTTTTTAATGATTGATAACCCGATATTAGATCGTTTATCCACTCTGGCTTTCCAAAAAGATCGTCCTTTCGTTCCTCAAGTGATTGTTCTTTAGGACTTTCATCAACTGAGGCAACCATGTTTTGTCCTGTGAGCACTTGCATGATCTTATCCTTTAGTGATCCTTGCACTTCTGCAAAGGCCATCACTTGGTTTAACAATAAAGCCAGTGCAACACCACAGGCGATTACGATGATATATTCCATCGTTGGCGACCCTTTACGACTCTGTAGAACCTTGGCCATTCTACTTAAGAATCTTTTCAAAAAGCGTTCACCTTCCAAATGATGATTTGTGTACAATCCTATTCTATGTCAACCGGAAATAGCAGGAAATAGATTGGATTATAAAAAATTTTGAATTAGCGAAAATTAATATAAAAAATAAAAAGCAACGGAGATTCCGTTGCTGAGGCTGCTGACAAACTGCCTTGAAAGGCAGGGTCAGCAGCCTTTTTTGTCGAATCAATAAAAAACACTCTATAAGGAGTTTTTTCTATGTTTAGAACAAACCCGAGTAAAGAACATCAACCAGAACTAGTTAACATAGAAGAATTAGTTCCACGAGATCACTTGTTACGGAAAATTAATGAAACGATCGACTTCTCCTTCATTGCTGAGAAATGTAAAGAATTATACTGCCAAGATAATGGGCGTCCATGTCTTGACCCAATTATGTTATTTAAAATGCTACTCATTGGATATTTGTTCGGCATTCGTTCCGAACGCCGACTCATTGAGGAGATTAAAGTTAACATCGCTTACCGTTGGTTTGTAGGGTTATCTCTAACCGACCCAGTCCCACATGCATCTACTTTCAGTCAAAACCGTCGAAGACGGTTCCAAAGCTCCACTATTTATCAGGAAATATTTGATGAAATTGTCATTCAGGCGATCCAACATGGATTTATTCAAGGAAAAGAGCTTTTTAGTGACTCCACTTTTCTTAAAGCCAATGCCAATAAAGGAAAGTTCAAAAAACAATTAGTTAAAGTTACTCCCAAAGGATATATGGATGATTTAGAACAAGCAATTGAGCAAGATCGAGAAGAGCACGGAAAGAAGCCTTTAAAAAAAAAGCCCATAAAGGTTGAAACGAAAGAAATTCGTGTAAGTACGACCGATCCAGATAGTGGTTATATGGTTCGAGATGGAAAACCCGAAGGCTTTTTCTATCTCGATCATCGTACTGTCGATGGTTTACATAACTTCATTACAGATGTATTTGTTACACCAGGAAATGTCCATGATTCAGTTCCTTATTTAGAAAGGTTAAATCGTCAGAAAAGCCGCTTCGGCTTTTCGGTGAAAGCTGTTGCTCTGGATTCTGGTTATTTAACTATGCCTATTTGTCGTGAATTGAGAGGACAAGGAATCTTTACGGTTATTGCACATCGGAGTTTTCGACCAGATAAAGACCTCTTTCCGAAATGGAGATTTAAGTATATTCCTGAGCAAGATGTATATCTTTGTCCAGCAAA
Source organism: Laceyella sacchari (assembly GCF_024927925.1). Classification (NCBI taxonomy): domain Bacteria; kingdom Bacillati; phylum Bacillota; class Bacilli; order Caryophanales; family Thermoactinomycetaceae; genus Laceyella; species Laceyella sacchari. The sequence goes on along the minus strand of NZ_CP103866.1, from coordinate 68,568 downwards.
GCATCAACTTACATATCGAACGACCAACCGTGAAGGATACAGACAGTACAAATCCAATCCCGAGATTTGTAAGCAATGTCCTTTTCTTAAGAATTGCACAAAGTCAAAGAACCACACAAAAATCCTAACACGTCATGTATGGGAAGATGCAAAAGAGTGGGTTAGACAAAATCGCTTGAGCCCACGTGGAAAAACTTTATATAAGCGTCGAAAAGAAACGATTGAACGTAGCTTCGCTGACGCGAAGGAACTTCATGGTCTTCGATACGCACGCTACAGGGGGCTTGCAAAAATTCAAGAGCAATGCCTCCTAACTGCTGTGGCTCAAAACATAAAAAAGTTGGCTATGCTGCTTTCGAGAGCAGGTAAGGGAGGTGGTTTTAAGTTTATATGGGTTGATATTCATCCATTAATTGTTTATATCCCTTTTATATACAAAAACCCTGCGATCAACAAAGTTGATTCGCAGGGTTTGTCAACATTCTCAGCCTAGCTTATAAAAGCTAGGCTTTTAGGGCGTGTCTGGTGAATCCATCATGATTTCCTGTTAGAATGTTCATAACAACAAAAGCAAGGAGACATCATGATGAGACGGCGTTATGAGATTACAGATGAGGCTTGGGAAAAGATCGAGCCTTTATTGCCTTCGAATGGGAAACGAGGCGGACAGTGGAAAGACCACCGAACCATTTTGGACGGAATCCTATGGAAGTTTGGGACGGGAGCTCCCTGGCGGGATCTGCCTGCACGTTATGGTTCTTGGAAAACTTGCTACTATCGTTTTACACGTTGGCAAAAGGATGGGACGTGGGATCGCTTGCTTAAGCATGTTCAGACTTACTCCCACGCCGTTTCCGATGTCGATTGGGTTGTTTTCGTTGACAGCACGATTGTCCGAGCTCATCAGCACGCCGCAGGCGCGCCGAAAAAAGGGGGACCCTCGCTTCCAGAATGAGGCACTCGGACGAAGCCGCGGAGGTCTGACGACCAAAATCCATCTTGCTTGTGACGGAAAAGGTCGACCGCTTGCTTTTACAATCACTCCCGGTCAACAGCATGACTGTACCCAATTACAAGCATTACTCGATTCCATTTCCGTTCCCTGTTTGGGAAAAGGAAGGCCTCGCAAGAGGCCGGATCATCTGATTGCCGATCGCGGCTACAGTTATCCGTCTTGTCGTCGATTTCTTCAAAAACGTGGGATTTCCCATACCATCCCCGAACGCAGAGATCAGGCGGAGCGTCGGGCAAAAAAGCCGGGACGTCCTCTGACCTTCAACAAAGAACAATATTCACGCCGAAACGTGATTGAACGCTGTATTAACCGCCTGAAGCAATGGCGTGGCTTCGCCACTCGTTATGAAAAACGGGCGGTTTATTTTTGTGCTGCCATTACCTTGATTTCCTTGATCATGTGGCTCAATTAATCATTCACCAGACACGCCCTAGTTTACGGTTCAATTGTGGATCGAATCACCTTTGATTTAGGGGCATATCTACCGGGATCAGTGTCATTCTATGGCCTAATTTTCGTAGATAACTGGGATATTAACGGTGATTGCCACAAATATTAGTATCAATAAAAGAAAAGAAACTAAAGGAACAGAATACAAAAACAACGTAGTCCAGCCACTCAACAAAAAACCTTGGAAGTTTAAATCCAAGGATTTTTCATATCTTGATAAATAATTTTTTTATTCATCGTAATTACCTACATAAAAAAATGACTATAATAAAGGCTAGCCATAGGCCAACCTTTTAACATTATATTAAAAGTAGTTTGAAATAATACATTTATTAAAAATTGACAGATAAGTGTCCTATGGTTTAAAACTAAATTAAACTATTGTGAACGTAAAAGGTTAATACCCATGAGGGGTAATTGCTAGATGAAAGAAAATCGTGAATTAAAGCCTATACCACAGGAATACAAATCTCCTGTCAGTAAGAACGTTATCTCCACCATCTCCACTTATATGCAATTCTGAACTAAATGAACAAGCTTTTTCTATAAGAGAGTTAATCCATCCATATGTTGTTAAAAAGATAATTGGTTCATCCGTTAGTGAAACTTCGTCCATTGATTCATAAGGGAGAGGATACTCACCAGGTTCCAATATCAGATGATAAATATTGTCTCGGCTTTGGCAGGATTCCATTGCTAAATTAACATCTTCAAACTCATGTGGTGAGAGACCTTTTAAAGTAATTCCAATTAAATTACGCTTACTTTCCTTCAGCTTATCAGCCGCCACGAGAGCAAGAGTAGTAGAATCAAGCCCACCACTAACTTCTGCACTTACTCGTTCTACATGATTTAATCTTTTATGAATCGATTGCATAAAAAAAGGCGAGCCGTAGCTCACCAAAAAGGAGGAAGCCTCCTATAAAACTCGCATACCCCTATTTTAGCAGGTAACTATAAGCTGATACAACAAATGTATAGCTTGTCCATTTTGTCCGTTTTGTCAGATCTGTTAACTAGATATATTTAAACCTTAGCCACGTCTCTTCTTTATCAACAAACGAACAAGCAAAAATACAACACTAATCACAACAGCAAACGCTATAATTTGCCATATCATCGTACCAATTGAAAACATTATTTCACTCTCACTTTACAGTATATTTGTAATGCATATTTACTGTTTGAGTATATAATTTCCCTGCTCCTTCAAAAAACAAAACCCAAGAAGCTTGTCCTTGACCCTTAATCATAGTGGAGTTACGAGAAACTTTTTCACATTTTGTTGCTTTTCCGTTTTCTTGCCAATCAACCGCAAAAGTAATTCCCGTCAGTGTAGTCCAAGCATCACAACTGGTAATCGTTTTACTAGAGTTCCATTTAATATCAGCCCACAACCCAATCTTTCCAAATCCAAATCTTTGGTATCTAACCTGTCGAGTTCCATATCCTCTTGTAACAGGTTGTTCTTGGATGTCTTCTATTTGGGCATCACGATTAACCATTTCCAGAAATTTTTGCAGGTCTTCCAGTTTATCAAATTTAATGACATTCGATCCTTCAGGCAAATTTTTAACATCCTGAAGATTATATTTGGAACTAATTTGTTCTTGATTTAATTTTTCTTTTGGTGATGGTTCGTTCCCTACAAGCTTGCTTCCATCTAATACATTATAATTAGTTAAATTTTTTTCTATTAACTCCTGTTGTTGCCCCTCAGCAGCATATGTACCAATGGAACCAAATCCAAATGCACTAGTTACCGTTAAAGTGGTTGTTAATATAAAATGGATTAACTTCTTTTTCATATTTATCTCCTATCACTTTTAGTTATTTTTTATCAATAGTAAAAACGAATCGTTACAAAAGTAACAACGAATTTTTACAAATATTTTTCATATGATTGTATATATTTGTAGTTTTATCAATTTCATTTCAAAAAACATACACATTTAATCCCCCTAATATCAACAGAAACACTTGCCAATGTACTTATTGTGTTAGTGAATCAGCTTCTGAAACTTAAAGTATATAAGCAAACGATGCTACTTTAAAAAGTAACATCGACTGAATGCTAATTACGTAATCCCATCACAATAAATTTCCCAAGCCATCTTTTTAAGAATCTTCCTCTTTATCTCGTTTACCTTTTGCCAGGATAATCCTACATGATGAGCAATCATCCCTATTCGCTCTCCATCCAAGATACATTCCAATACAGTCCGTTCCTTCTCATCCTCAATCTTTTCTGCTGCCTCCTTAACCGTTTGTTCAACTTTTACCAACCCATTTTCAATCACATAAAACACTCCTGCCCGGTTTGGGCACTGTTAGTTTAATTTTGTTTTTTGCCCCGTAAATTTTTGGGCAGTGCTACCTATTTTCAGGCTGATCGAATGTTAATCGTGTTAACGGATAGGCCCTTTGTCTGCCGTTCCCTTTTGCCCGCGCCTTGGTACGGCTTGCGTTCGTTTTTCAAATACGCTACATAAGCGCGGATAACGTCTGCCGTTAATTGCCGTATAACCTTAACGTCTGGATGGTGTTCGCTTAAATACCTAGTTAGCCATTCGATGTGTTTGCGGTAGTCATGTATCGTTCGCGCCCGCATTCCTTCGGCTTCCTTAGCCCGTACAAATAACGCAAGGGCTTCCTTAAACGTTAAATCCATAACAACTGCGCTATTTACTAACCTTACGCTCTTTAATGTGCGTCTTCCCACGGCGTTCTAATATTGGCTTTTTAGGCATAATAAAAAGCGTTACCCCTTTCCGGTTATGCACACGGAAATTAGTAACGCCTGCACGCGGTTTACGTTAAATTTAACGTGATGCACACGTTTAAAATAACGCCCTTAACACTCAAGTTTGGCGGAGAGAGTGGGATTCGAACCCACGGTACGGGTTACCCCGCACAACGGTTTTCGAGACCGCCTCCTTCAACCACTCGGACATCTCTCCATAAGTTAAACACTAACACTAATATATTATATCGAAATGCCAAAAAAAATCAAGCCTTCGCTCCCACTTTTCCTTTGCCCGTCTACACAAAAACAAAGAAGAGCCGATGCGAGCCCTTCTCCGCTCTAACCCCTTTTTCTCAGTGGCTTATCATATTCCTGCATCTGCGGTTGCGCCTTGGACATCGGTTCCCATCGGTCAAACGTGTCCACTGTCTTAGGAATGGCACAACCAATCAAGATGGCGATGATCACCAGGAGTTGCAACCCCAAAATGACGGCGTGACGAATGCGGCGCAATCTTTTGTTTATCGTGGGGCGGGTAAACCACACGACGGCACTCATCCAAACGACGGGAAACACGACGGACAAGAATTGAAACAACAGCGCCTCCAGCGGCGACGATGCGGCGTGGCCTTGCGCCTCATCCATCATCTGCAATCCCAACATCCCAATGCCCAACCCCAGCACCCATTGCACCAATTGCGTAAGGATTCCCATCTTATCCACCCCTTTTCCGGAATGTATCCTTATCGTAACTGGTGCACTTCAAAAAACTTCAAAAAGAATCAAGGGGTTGGCAAAAAAAATGCCCTTTTTTGTAAAAAGGGCGAGAGAAACTAAGCAGGATACGGATAATCATTGGCTGTCCTCTTTGGCCAATTCATAAAAAGGCGATCAGAAACTTTCGCGTATCCAGCCGCACATGGTACTCTTGGTTTTGGCGCATATGCTGAACCATCTTGCTCAGTTCAGCCCCACCGAAAAACCCGCTATACCGAACCACATGCTCATGCGCATATCCTTGATGCACCGCCGTCGCCGCCAGATTGCCAAAAGCCACCCGGATGGCGCGCCGCATGCGTTGCCGCACAGACTTTTCCAATTTGCGCAATTCCTCTTCCGTCACCTGCGTTCCCATCCGCTTCATCACCGGCGCTTGGCATATTTCTTTAAGTTGCGGCAATTCGTGTCCAGGATCGCTCTGTTCCCGCTCATGGAGGGTCAATAGGGCTTCCATCAAATCGGCCCTTCCACTCTCATCCCAGATGCCCAGCTCGGTCAAAATCGTCTTGCCTGCGCGCTGCAATCGTTCCACTGCGCTGGATGCGGCTTGGGGCGCGGGGGCTTCCGAAGAGGACATGATTTGGTAGATGCTCTTCAGCTTGTTTTCGTATTCCAACTCCCGTTTGATGTTTTTCAAGACCCGTTGCACTTTCAGGCGGTTCAGCGGCTTTTCAAAATGGTAATAAATCTCGTCTTTGGTCAACGAGATACTCTCGATATGATGGTCTTGGGAGATCATCACGATCTTGCCGTCAAATCCGTCGGCATTCAACCGCTCCACCGTTTCCAAACCATCGCGCCCCGACATGATGTAATCAATAATCAAGACATCCACTCTCTTGTTAATCATCAACTCTGTCGAAATCGCTTTCCCGTCATCCGCTTCTCCCACCACTTCACCCAGATCATAGTCCTCAATCAGATCGGTCAGCATCAAGCGAACAGCCTCATCGTCATCCACAATGTAAATGCGCATGGTTCTCCTCCTTTCGTTCCGGACGACGCAGGGGGAGGGGCAGGGAGACGGTGAATTCGGTTTCCCGTTTTTGCTGGTCGCTCCACACCTTCACTTCACCCCCGGCTTCTTCAACCAGGCCCTTTACATGAAATAAGCCGATGCCCGTCGATTGTTTCCCTTGTTCATCCCATTTGGTCGTGTAGCCCTCAACAAACACCCGCTCCACCGGTTGGCGGATGCCAGGCCCATTGTCCCACACTTGAAAATGTACCCAATCTTTGTCATAGATGGCGGTGATTTTAATCACCCCGCTCCGCTCAATCGCTTCAACCGCGTTGCTGACAAGATTGGTTAATATGGACAGCATCATGTTGGTCGGATAAAGGGGATGTTCCCCATAGACATGGCGCATAAACTCAATCCTCCGCCCTTTCCGCTCGCATAGTTGCGCCCCGCCAAGAAAACAATCTCCAACAGTTCATGCACATTTACTTCATCTGGCACATGCTCCCGTTTCATCAAGCGGGATAACCCCACTTCAATCACTTCCAAATGCTTGTGGATTTCGTGGCATTGCACGCAAATCTGTCGCAATTGCTGGATCATCTCATCCCGGTCCGCATTCCCGTCCTGCAACAGTTGTTGCACTTGCTTGACGTCATGAGACACCTGTTTGGCTTGGTCAAGCAACTTGTCCATGTAATGCGCCTCTTCGTACAAACCGGCCAGCATCATCAATTTTTGCTGTTTCTCCTGCCGTTCCCGCTTAAACATAATCATCGCGTACACACCGATCACAGTCAGGTTGCGAATCATAGCAATGATCCACAGGTAAGTGAATCGCCTCAGTTCGAATTCCGCGGGGCCAAATTGCTTGCGCAACATCAATTCAACCATGCCGCTCATCACTTCAGTGCCGAAGCCGATCAATAAAATGACAAAGGGTTGGTCGTGGTAATCCCGCACCCGCACCCAATGCAAAAGAGCTGCGTATGTCAAATAGTAGGAAAAAGACGGCATGTAGTCACCGAGGAACACATCCAAATCCACTCCGCCATAAAACCAAGCATGCAATCCGCTCCGCCAGGCCACGACGGCTATGGAGACCGCCAGCCCAATCGTCAACGGGGAATACCGTCGAATCCACAAGATGGCGAAAAAATAAATAGGAATGCTCATGCTCACCCGATAATCATCTTGAAATGGATGCACATTGTATTCGCCCGCGAGCGGAACTGCGAGGACAACGGCAATAAGCCACAACCAATCCATCCTCCTTTGCATGCTTATCCACCTCCTCACATACAGACGCAAACACATTATACACGAATCATCCGAATAATCTAACATTATTGATTCCCACAAACTGAAAAACAGGAAACCTCTTGTTCCGCTTAAGAGGTTTCCTGTTGCCGTTGTCGCTTTCTCTCTTTGTTCCGCCGGCGGAGCGCCCGAAAAAATTCGGTCAGAATGGCGCCGCAAGCATCTTTCCTTATGCCTGAGATCACTTCTGTCTGGTGGTTAAACCGTCCATCCGTCAATATATTCATCAACGTACCGGCACAACCCGCTTTGGGGTCCTCCGTTCCATATATCACCCGTCTGATGCGTGCTTGCAGAATCGCCCCCGCACACATGGGACACGGTTCCAACGTAACATAGAGATCACAGTCATTCAGTCGCCACCCTCCCACGTGCTCCGCCGCTTGACGAATGGCAATCATCTCTGCATGGGCGGTGGGATCGTGTTGCGTCTCGCGCAAGTTGTAACCTCTGCCAATCACTTCCCCATCTTTGACAATAACCGCCCCAATCGGGACTTCCCCAATCGCTTCAGCTTTTTTGGCTTCCTGCAATGCTTCATCCATCCAATGTTCATGTTCCAATGCGCTATTCACCTCTGCGGCGATTATAACACATGGAACCTTGTCAGGTCTCCCGACTCCATCAGTGATCAGCCGTATCAGTAAACCTAAACCGGTCGATCAAAAGCGCGGGCGTGCGGCAATATCCCCGCGCATGGCTGATCATTCGGCTTTCTCGTCCTACTGCCACAATCCGTTGCAAAGCTTGAACGACGCTCTCCCTCATGCACAAGTCCTTGATTGGCGCCACCACTTTTCCCTTTTCAACGAGGAAGGTGCCGTCCCGGGTGATTCCCGTCATGACCGTCTCTTTGGGATGGACAGTGGCCAAATAATCGAATCGAGTCACCACGATTCCTTTGTCCATGCGTTTAATCAACTCTTCATATGAGCAGGTCCCGGCTTCGACTTCCAAGAAAGAAGGTGCCACTCCCCGCATATCTTCAAGGGGAAATACAGCGCTGCCCGTTGACTGGGTTCCCACTTTCCGCGCCGTCCAATCGTCGTAGACCATGCCGCTAATTCTGCCCCGGTCAACCAAGGTGACAGGCCGCCTCGCCTGCCCTTCCCAATCGAAAGGAAAAGGCAACCCCGTCTCGTCCAGTGGATTTTCCTTGATGGTCAACAGTGGAGACAAATACGGTTCACCCATACGCGTAGAAGCGAAGCTGCGTCCTTCATGATAAAGAACGGGGTTAAAGCTGTAGCAAGCCCAATTGGTCACCAGATCGGCCACCGCTTTGGGTTCCAGCAATACTTGATACGTCCCCGGCTGCACCACGATTGGATGACGGCTCGCCAAGCACTTGTTTCTGGCTGTTTCCGCCACACGCTCCGCCTCCAGCTCATAGAAAGAACGCTTGGTGTCCGAGTCGTATCCCGAGCCGGATTCCCCGGTCACAACCGCATGCAATTCCGCTTTGCTACGCCGTCCATAAAGACGGACGCCCTTTGAGTTCACAACGGCATGATCTTGGATGGAGACCTGGCAAGAACCGGCGCCGATCAATCCCTTCGCTTTCGCCGCTTCCGCAATGACATACACCTTTTTGGCCATTTCCAACGGTGACACTTGCTCTGTCGCCTCGTCAAAGCCGATGATTTGAGGGATCGGCTCCGGCTTGACGAAGCTCGTCCGCAAGTGCTGAACATCCGCATATTGACTCAATCGCACCGCATGTTCCACCGTCATCCGCAGGGTGTCCTCATCCAACTGATTGCAAGAGGCCATGCCCAACCGGCCATCCAATATCACCCGCACGACCAATTGCAACTCACGTTTGCGTACATGTTGCACAATCTGGTTGTTATCAAGGCGCGACAGATAATGCGACTGGCCTAAAATCGCACAAGCAACCTGGTCAGCAACCTGTTTCCCATAATCCATCACATAATCGCAGGCTTGCAACAACCGCTTTCCTTCCATATGTTCCTTTATTTTCATCTCCGGCCACCTCGATCCGAATATTCAGATACCAAGCGTTTGCCAAGCCATTATGTTTATTTCCCTGGAAATATTCACCGTGCCATGACCTTTGCGTCCACCAGGGCGAATTGTTAATTTCTACAATGGTTACCTTTTTCCTTTTCACCAAGAACAATTTGCCGGAGGAAAGAACGGATACATACCAGACGTAAAAAAAACATGCCGCTCCCCTCGACAAGGGTGGACATGCCTCAATCATGCGTCGATTGCGTTTGTTCGTTTCCCGGCCCGGGAAAGCAGGGCGATCAGCCGTATGGAACCAGATGTTACGCATTTTTCTCGTATTCTTTGCACTCCACGCATATGCCATATATCTCAAACTTGTGGCCGGTGATCTCAAAATTCTCCGGTTGGCCAAAAATCGCCTTCATGGGACAGAGTTCAATCGCGCGCGTGCGACCGCATTCAGTGCATATGATATGGTGATGGTGCGAATCGCCCCCGCAATGAATGCGATAGCGCCGCTCGCCATTCCATTCCGTCCCTTCGACAATCCCCAACTGCTCAAACAAGGCCAAGTTACGATACACAGTATCAAAGCTAAGACCTGGATAATCTTTCTGCATCAAATCCAAAACTTCTTTGGCCGTCAAGTAACGTCCTTCTTCAAAGAAGAGCTGCACCATCATTTCCCGCTTGCCGGTATACTTGTATCCGTTTTGTTTCAACAGATTAAGCGCTTGTTTGATATCCATCGCTATCGCTCCTATATCGCCTGGTCCTTACTTTTCTATGATACTGGGTTGCGACGGAAAATGCGAACGATTCTCTTCACTGCCAAGATCAGCAACAAAATCGCCACCGAAACGAGGACAATCGTTCCCCCAGAGGCCCAGTCGAGATAATATGCGGCGAATAACCCGCTGAACACGGCCAATTGGGAGAAGACTACAGACCAGATCAATGTCTGGCGGAAGCTGTTGGTAAATTGCAGGCTGGCGGCGACAGGGATCGTCATCAGGGCCGACACCAGCAAAATCCCCACCACACGGATCGAAGCGGCGATCACCAGCGCTACGACCAGCATGAACAACAGATTGATGATTTTGCGCGAAATCCCCGTCAACACGGCATGCTCCTCATCAAAAGATAAAGCGAACATCTCTTTGTAAAAAAAGAGGAAAAACAAGACAACCAGTACGCCGATCCCCGCGATCAGGGTTAACTCGCCCTCATCCACGGCCAGGATGCTACCAAACAAATAGCCCGCAATATCCACATTAAATCCGTCAGCCGCGCTGATCAGCACCACTCCCAGACCGATCCCCCCAGACAAAAGAATCGGAATGGCAAGCTCCTGATAAGATCGATATAAACTGCGCACCTTCTCAACAAACATCGATCCCGCCAAAGAAAAAAACATGCCCGTGTATAGGGGATTTACCCCTTGGAACCAGGCGATTTCTTTTTGCAACAGCAAACCGGCCGCCACACCCGATAACGTAACATGCGCCAACGCATCAGCAATGAGGGATAGGCGGCGCACCACCAAATACACCCCCACCAAGGGTGAAATAAAACCGATAATTACGCCCGCGTACAGGGCATTTCTCATCCACTCATATTGGATCAGCAAATCAAACATACGAAAGGGCGCCCCAAAACATGGCGCCTCCCTCCCATCTCACTCTGTCTTAATGGTGATGGTGACTGACGACTTGTATGTCATGCCCATAGGCTTGAGTCAAAATCTCCTGTTCCCGTTGGGCAAATTCGTCCGGGTCACCGTGGAAAAACAAACGCTTATTTAAACAGGCGACTTGATCTACAGAAGTGGACAACACGCCGATGTCATGCGTGACCAAGAGCAACGTCAAGCCATGATGGCGATGCAACTCCGTCAACAACGCATAAAATTGTTCGGTCGACTTTGCGTCTACCCCCACCGTTGGCTCATCCAAAATAAGCAGATCGGGATCGGCCACCAAAGCTCTGGCGATAAATGCCCGTTGTTGTTGTCCGCCCGATAGCTTGCCAATATTGCGGTCACGGAACGCACTAAGCCCAACCTTGGCAATCGCTTGATCCACCTTCCTCCATTCTGAACGACCCATCCGGCGCAGCAGTCCAAGTTGCCCGTACAAACCGGAAGCGACCACTTCTTTGACCGTAGCCGGAAAGCCCAGATTGAAACTGTTCGCCTTTTGTGACACATAGCCGATACGGCCTCCCAATCGGGCATGGCGCACAGGCTGGCCAAATAGGCGAATCTCCCCGCGCTCCGGCTTCAACATGCCCAATACGCATTTGATCAGCGTCGATTTGCCAGAGCCGTTGGGGCCCACCAAGCCAAGGAATTGCCCGCGGTCAAGCACCAGATTGATCCCGTCCAAAACCGGTTGCTCTTCATATGAAAAATGCAGATTTTTAATCTCAATCACATGTTCTTTCATTGGGTCACGCCCAGCGCTTTGGCAAGATGCTCCTTATTCTTACGCATCACTTGGAAATAATCCATGCCTTGGGCCTTTTCCTCCTCTGTTAAACCTTCCAATGGGTTGAGGACAAGCGCTTCCGCTTTGACCTCCCGTTTTACCACTTCCGCAATTTTACTACTTACCAGGGTCTCAAACAAGATCACCTGAATGTCATGTTCACGTACTTCTTCAATGATGCGCTTCAATTCTTGCGGGCTCGGTTCATCGGAGGGAGACAATCCACTGATCGCCATCTGCTTCAAGCCATAACGATGCGCCAAATATCCAAAAGCGGCGTGGGAAACGGCAAACTCTTTCTTCGGCGCTTGTTTGACCATGGATTGAAACTCATTGTCCAGTTTGTCCAACTCCGCCGCCACTTGTTCAAAGTTTTTGCGGTAATCCGCTGCATGCTTGGCATCTTTCTTAATCAACGCATCACGGATCGCTTCCGCTTGTTTTTTGGCTAAAGCAGGATCCAACCAGGCATGCGGATCGATGTCGCCATGGTCGTGCTGATCACCGTGGTCTTTCCCATGATGTTGATCACCATGCTCTTCTCTTTTCAACAGAGGCAGCTTCTTGGTCGTCTCCACCACCAATGTCCGCTTGGTATCCAAATTTTTTGCGGCCTTTTCAGCCCACGCTTCCATGCCAGCACCATTGTAAATAAACAAGTCAGCATGGCTGAGGGCAGTCATGTCCCTTGCCGTCAATTCAAAATCATGTGACTCTACGCCAGGCGGAATCAAGTTGGTAACTTGCACATGGTCGCCACCAATTTTTTTTGCAAAATCCTCAAACGGAAATAAACTGGTATATACTTGTAATTTGCCGGGGTCGTTGCTTGATGGATTTGCGGCATTACCTGGCTGGCACCCAGTCAACAGCAGCAATATTGCCGCAAGAAAAATCAACCCTTTGTTCACTTCTAATCACCTACAATAGATTGATTTCGTTTCATAAGATTCTACTACTCATTATAGCCCCAGCTGTCAAACTTGTAAATCGTAAATATTACGATTTGACCAGTAGGGGGAATGAGAGTTCTACATGTTCTGTTCTAAGCCAGGCGGTTCACCTATCCCCTTTTCTGGTTGTCTGATCTCTTGTATCTATCTTAGTTTATCCTTCTCCATCTAGAATTAACGGCGGTTTCCGTCTTTGAACGGGGAAAACGCCGGAAGTCCGGTGAACAATCCTGCTTAAAAGGAGCGAGTCATGAAAGATCGTTATGTCAATTACAAGGATTTATCCCGCCATGAACAAGTGGGAAAAGATTACTCCATTCACCTTCATGTCCGTTCGCCTCAACTCGGCGTGTTTGCCATCCATGGCGGCGGAATCGAAACAGGAACGAGTGAGTTGGCCCTAGCAATCGCCGGCAGAGACTGGAGTTGTTATCTGTTCAGTGGTGACAAACCACGGGGCAACCACTGTCTGCACCTGACATCCACTCGCTTTGATGAGCCCTTGGCTATCCTGTTGGCGGGCCAGTGTGAACGGATTCTCACCCTGCACGGAGCGGCAGGAAACGAGGAAAAGGTGTATGTAGGCGGATTGGATGAAACGTGGCGGCAACAAATAAAAAAATGCCTGGCCCAGCAAGGATTCACCGCTATCGATCCCCCTCCCCGCCTGGGCGGAAAAGAACCGGAGAACATCGTCAACCGCGGTCGGCGCAAGCAAGGGGTGCAACTGGAGTTGACCAGCGGACTCCGCCGCACCTTTTTCCAAGGAAGCGGGCTTGCAGGGCGTAAACGGCCCACTCCACGCTTCCACACCTTCGTCGATGCGGTACGAGAAGCGATTTCCACTCTTTCACAACCCTGAGTGTAGCTGTGTGCAACAAAAAAGCCGTTTTACCCCAAATCGGAGTTAAAACGGCTTTTGTACAGCATCAGCTTGATTGTGCCATTCTGGTTTTCAATTTGGCAGACAGGCTTTGCATCCATGGTCGCACAACCAGAAGGAAGGTTTGCGTCACCATGTATGCCCCGGCCATGAACCCGAGCAATATCCCGGTGTCATGCAACACCGCTTGCACATTTCCATTGGACAGGATCGCTCTGAGGCCGTGAATCGTGTACGTCATCGGCAGATAAGGGTGTAGCGCCTTGAAAAACTCAGGTAGCAATTCCACCGGATACGAACCGCCACTGGAAGCAAGTTGCAACATCAGCACAATGATGGCCAAAAAGCGGCCTACATTGCCAAAGAGCGCAACCAGCATCTGGTTGATGGCAATAAACGTAAACGCCATGATGATCGTAAACAGATACAGCCATCCGGTCAATTTCGGCTGAAGATTAAGGGCGACAAGCAATATCCCACACAAGATGACTGCTTGTGCCGAGCCGATCAAGCCACCGGTCGCCAAGCTGAGCGGCTCTCCACCGGGGCGTTTGATCGCGCGGTACAGGTCGACGACCGTAAACAGCAACATCGCTCCCACCCATAATGACAGGGAGATGAAGTATGGCGCAAAACCGGTTGCGTAGTTGGGAACAGCATGGAAATTCTTCTCTTTGACCACAATCGGATCAGCCAACATATTTTCCTTGAGTTCAACGCCTTTGAGCTTCTCTTGGGCGTTGGTCACACCTTCTTTCAGCCCTTTCGCCAATTCAGCTTGGCCAGCGTGGATTTTCTTCAGGCCGTCTCGCAGGGCGTTTTGCCCGTCATGAATCTGGCGCGTACCTGACAGGGCTTTATTCGCTCCATTTTCCAACTGATTCAGTCCTGACGCAAGCACATTGATTTGATTCAAATCTTTTTGCACTTGCTTCACTTTGGCATGCAGCTCACGTACTTTCCCTTCATTTACGACCTGTTGGCGTGCCTGTTCCAACCGATCCAACTTATCTTTGATCCCCGGCGCTTGAATAGCGAGTTGCCCGATCTTTTGATGGCTCTGTCCTTGCAACCCTTCCGCATTCCCCAGCGCCGAGCGGATGGCTTCTATATCTTTATCACCGGCAAGCTCGGGATGACGCGCCAACAGACGATTTAACGCAGCCTGTGAGCGATCCAGTTGAACCCCTGATTGTGCCAGGTTCGATTGACTGGAGCGCAATTGGCTTACCCAATCGGCCATGTGCCGACCCGTCTCACCCAAAGGTTGGTTCAGCACTTGCTCCAATCGGCTCAATACCCGGTCTGCAGCTTCCAAATACGGCATTGCTTGCTCTACCTTCACTTTGGTCGCATCTACTTTGCCAGAAGCTAATTGCAACCCGCTGGTGATTTGCGACAACCCGTCTTCCAATTTGCCCAGCGCCGCCGCCAACTGGCCGCTAGCCGACAGGGCTTTGCTGGTGCCGTCGCGCAACTCTGCCGCGCCCTTGGCCGCTTTGTCCAAGTCCCGCGTAGACTGGGCGATCGAACCAAAAATCTCTTCTGCATAGGCTTCAGTCAAGTTTTCTTCCAGCGAGATCTCCAACTCGCGCCGCAGGGATTCCCCAATTTTTCCGGACAGGTAGTTGGTACTTTCATCCACATAGTACTCCAACTGTCCTTTGAGTGGTTTGGGGCTGTCGAGCGACACGGCTTTTTGGGATAAATCCTTCGGAATCACAATGCCGATGTAATACCGTTCCTCTCTGAACCCTTTCATCATCTGATCCCGAGACACAAATTCCCACTTCACCTTGGAGTCTTCGCTCAACTTCTTCCGCAACTCATCGCCAATATCAATCCGCTCTCCGTCTTTGACTACACCGCGGTCTTCGTTTACAACGGCTACGGGCAGATATTGCATATTCTCATAAGGATCGTAAAACGCTTTGAGATAGATCAAACTATAGACCAATGGAATGGCAAGGATGCCCATGAGTGCCAACCGCATCGGTTTTTGACTCCATAAGGACTGAAGGTCTCGAAAGCCGATTTGTCCTGTGGCCAACTTTTCCTTCAACCACTTCATCGTGCATCCTCCTCCCATAAAAAATTAGACTGACTGGTCAGTACAAAATTTAATTTACCGCTTCTCCTGCATAGTTGCAAGAGAAGAAGTGGTTACAATTCTGTTACATCAACAATACCCTTGATCAACAACGCATCAAGCGTTTCCAAAATGGACGGCAAATCTTTTTCCATCTCCGCTACCTCATGATCCTCTGCATGATACAACTTTTGCAACACGATCACACTGGCCGCTCCAAAAATAGCACTGGCTGTTTCCAATGTGTGATTAATATTAAAATCCCCTTTTTCTTTCCCTTCTATTAACACCTTTTCAATCAATGTGATATACTCCCGTATCTTCCCACGAAAATGGCGTTGCCGCTCTTTGGTACCAAACGCTTCATTTAACAGTAACTTTGCCAATTTGGCATGATGGATGAAAAAAAGAACATGTGCTTTGATCAGATGTTGAATTTTGGCCACGGGCTCTTCAACGCTCTCAATATGCCGATTGGCGTACTCGATCAGCTTTTCAATTCCTTCATTGATCAAACCAGCAAACAGCTCTTCTTTGCTTTTAAAATGATAATAGATCGTTCCCTTCGCCACTCCGGCCATTTGGGCGATATCATCCATTTTAGCCTGATCAAACCCACTCTCGGCAAACACTTCCACGGCGGCTTGGAAAATCATGTCCACTTTTTCGTGACGCATCCCTCACTCCCCCATCTACCCGATACTCCATCTTTCAAGTATAAGGGATTGTCTTTGATTTTGACACACTAAGACGTGCTTTGTTTATTATGTGCAAAAAAAAGCATCGCTTGCTGACAATTCAATCCATCCTGTCCACACAGTGGATGTTTTTAAAAAAAAACCACTCCCCCATCGGGGGGGTGGTTATCAGAGAAACTCATATGAAGCGCCTATAGCCCATGTTTTCCCAAGTCATAGAGAAGGGTGTAGCCAATGGTTGCACCTACTATATCATTCGCAAACAACCTTATTTTTGTGTCACTCACTGCCGCGTTTTTGTGACAAAAAATCGAATGTCCGTACGGAATGTTTTTTCCCGCCATGGCTGAACTTGGAAGCGTAATTTCCGCCCAGCCAGGGTATTATTCCGTCAGAGCGGATGACATCTCCCCATCTACATCCGCGTCTTCATCGCGAAAACCCTTTCAAAACATGGTAAAATATAAGTACATTCACATGAGGAGGCCCGTGTTCATTGGTGTTTAAAGATTATCTCGCCAAAATAGGCAAAGGCGGCACCCGTGTTGACTTGAAATTGGGGAAAGAAGAGTACACACTGGGTGAAACGATTGCCGGTTCTCTTGTTATCCAAGGGGGCATTGTAACGCAACAGATCAATAAAGTGGACATTGACTTCGCTATCCACATGCAACAGCATGATCAAGTCACCACCCATTTGATCCAACGTTTTTCATTCGGCGAACCGTTTGAAATTCATCCCGGCGCCAAAAAAACATTTCCGTTCACATACACCTTGCCCAATAATTTGCTCTTGTCCGGATATTCCATTTCGTATTCTTTTGCCACCCGGTTGGACATTGCCGAGGCCGTCGACCAAACCGACCATGACGCCATCGTCATCCTACCTCCACCCTCCCTGCAGCAAATACAAGTCGCTTTGAGGGAGCTGGGATTTCAAGAAAAATACGGCTCCCGTTCCTTTGATGGTTATTTGCAAAAGTTTGAATTCACTCCCACCTCCACGTTGGCCAAAGAAGTTACTCACCTTCAATTCGCAGCCAAAATGGAAGAGGACGGCATTGGGTTGTTAATGGAAGTGGATTTGGTGGGGAATCATCAGGTACGCCGAGAAGTTCATTTTACCTCTAAACAATTGGACGACCCTGTCATCCTTCTGCAAAGACTGCGTCAATCAGTACAAGAGATGATAAACGAACCTCATAGGCTGGGCGACAGTCAAAAATATTATTTCCGCGATCATAAGCAATGGAGCAAACTGGGAGCCATCGGCGGATTTGCGGCCGGGCTCACTTCTGGATCTTGGTTTGAAGACGATGTCAAAGTAAATCATGACCGATTGCAGGATCACAGCTGGTTGCACTTCGGCGGCAATGGAGAAAAAACATAGCCACTTTTCTAGAAGTGGCTATGTTTCGCTATGGACTAAATATCCACTTTGACCCGATACCGCTTTAACCATTCATTCAACTGCAACCAGTATGCCAACAGAGCTGGTACATTCATCAATTGCCCAAACCACGGCAGATGCGTGCGGTTCAAGTCCTGTTCAGCAAACTGACGAACTGCTTGCCGATCAAGCAATTGAAACATCGGTTCTTGCGCGTCTTCCGTCAATTGCAACACGCGTTGTTGCATGGTGCGCAAATAAACAGGGTGATGCGTCTTGGGATAAGGACTTTTTTTGCGCTCGATGATTTCCGGGGGCAATAAACCCTTCAACGCATAACGCAACAACCCTTTCTCCCGGTTTCCCAGGCTTTTCATGGACCATGGGATGTTCCAAACATACTCCACCAGATGATGGTCGCAAAACGGCACCCGTACTTCCAAGCCGAAAGCCATGCTCATCCGGTCTTTGCGGTCAAGCAAGGTGGGCATCCAGCGGGTCAAATTTAAATAAAACATTTCCCGCATTCGCGCTTCCGTCGCGCTTTCCTCTGATAAACGCGGTACTTCCGCCAATGCCTCCTGATAACGCGACTCCACATAGGACAACGGTTGAATTCGCTGCACGATTTCCGGGGAAATAAACGGAATCCGCTTATCAACCAAGCGCGACCATGGAAACGTGTCAGCATTGATCATCTCTTCCCGGTGGAACCACGGATAACCGCCAAACACTTCATCCGCACACTCACCAGACAGCACCACTGTCATCTTCTTTTTGATCTCTCTGGAAAACAAATAAAGGGATGCATCAATGTCGGCCATGCCGGGAAAATCGCGGGCGATCATGGCTTGAATCAGGTTTGCTATCAGTTCCTCATTATCCAACATCACCACATGGTGGTCAGATTTAATCGCATCGGCCATCAATTGTACCCACGGCGCATCGGAGTTGGGTTGAAACTCATTAACATGAAAATGTTTGTCATTGTCCGCGTAATCGACAGAGAAGGTGGACAATTGCCCCCTTCCCTCTTCGCTGAAGGTTTTGGCCGCGCACGCGGAGATCGCACTGGAATCCAGTCCCCCAGACAACATGGTACCAATCGGCACATCAGATACCAACTGCCGCTTGACGGCATCCTCAAACAGTTCCCGCACTTTGGCTGCCGTCGTTTCCAGATCATCGGTGTGGTGGTCGCTCACCAATTCCCAGTATGGGTGAATGCGCAAGCCATCTCGGTCAAAAGAGAGCATATGTCCCGGTCGTAATTCTTTGATATCCCGAAACACCCCGACACCTGGCGTGCGCGCAGGCCCCATGACCAGGATTTCTGCCAGCCCTTCCTCCCCAATGACCGGTTCAATGTCTGGATGAGCCAACAACGCTTTTACTTCGGACGCAAACAGAAACGAACCGCCCACTTGCGAATAAAAAAATGGTTTTACGCCAATGCGATCGCGCGCCGCAAACAACCGTTGCTCAGCCTCATCCCAGATGGCAAAGGCGAAAATCCCGTTCAAATGGCGCGGACACTCCATCCCCCACTGGATATACGCCGTGAGGATTAATTCCGTGTCCGACCGAGTACGTAACCGGTGTCCGAGAGACTGCAACTTTAACCGGAGCTCATCCATATTGTACAATTCACCGTTGTACGTGATCACATAGGTGCGATCCGCCAACTTCTTCTCCATCGGTTGTGTTCCGCCCTCGGGGTCGATGACGATCAACCGGCGGTGTCCCAAAGCGACATGATCCTCGACCCATTTCCCTTCCGCATCAGGCCCACGCGCTTCAAGCGTCTCATTCATCTTCTCCAGCAACGTGGTGCAATTCCGTAAATCCCGCTGGAAATCAACCCATCCTGTGATACCGCACATCAGACTCCCCACCCTTTCTAGGCGTATGTCTACTCTTCATCTTATGTGAGGTATTGCAAAAGGTGTCTTCAAATCGTCTGCGGCCGCTCCGTTTTAACCTGGAAAAGCCCACCGCTTCACACAAACTTCACGAAAACGCATTATAATAATGGCAATATGAGGTGAACCGCACATGTCTTATTCAATCTTGGTTATTGAAGATGACCTTGACATTCAAGAGCTGATTCAAGAGTTTCTGCTCTCGCAGGCGTATGATGTCACTGTGGCCAGCGACGGGCTGGAAGGCATTCGCATATTTAAAGAAAAGCCAGTCGACTTGGTGATCCTAGACGTGATGTTACCCCAGCTGGACGGGCACAGCGTTTGCAAGATGATTCGTGACCAATCCAATGTGCCCATCATCATGCTCACCGCGCTGGGGGAGGAGACAGACCAACTTAAAGGATTTGAGTTGGGTGTCGATGATTATGTCAGCAAACCGTTTTCGTTCAATGTGCTTATTAAACGCGTAGAAGCCGTGTTGCGCCGCACCCACCGGACCGAGCCATCTCAGCGGCTCAGTTATAACGGCTTGGTGTTGGACACTGAAGGACATACAGTGACGGTCGGCTCGAAAAAGCCCGATTTGACGGCCAAGGAATTTGACATATTGCACGCCCTGTTGCGCAATCGGGGCAAAGCGTTAAGCCGCGACATGTTGTTAAACCAAGTATGGGGCATTGATTTTTACGGAGATCCCCGAGTAGTCGACACACATATCAAAAATCTGCGCAAAAAATTGGGGAGTTCGTACATTCAGACGGTAAAGGGGATCGGTTATAAAATTGGTGACTAAATTACGTCAAGGCATTACCGGGAAAATTTTTCTCATTACCAGCTTACTATTGTGTGTGTCCGCTTTGCTCATCTTTTCGCTTTTCTACTTTCTGCTCCCTTCCTATTATTATCAATACAAAATCAACCGGTTGGAAAACGGATTCCGAGAGTTGAAGATCGAAGCCGCCACCATCCCGGTCGCCAACGCGCAAAAAACGTTGGACCAATTCGCCCATACCTACAACGCAGGGTTGGTGGTGGCCGACTTGGAAGGCCGCGTGGTGTACCGGCCCCCCCTCTACATCCAACTAAAGCAACTTCCAGACGCTTCAGCGCTGGGAATCCCCCAGGAATCGGACACCGGTGATCCGGAAACGGCCCGCGTTTACACGACTGAAAAGCCGCTTACCTTTGCCGACGGAACCTACATCGCCTTCATCAGCGTCACCATGCAACCGATTGAGGAAGCCTCCGACGCCATTTTCATGTTCATGCCTTATGTCGGCTTGATCATTTTGCTTGTCTCAATAGGAGGCGCATTTCTCTACGCCAAAATCATCTCCCAACCCCTGCTCAGCATCAATCGGGTAGCCAAACGCATGGCCCGGCTGGATTTCAGTGAACGATGTGTAGAAGGCGCACAAGATGAAATCGGCGAGCTTTCCCGCAGCCTCAATGAATTGGCTCACAATCTGGAAGCGGCCATGGCCGATCTGACAAAGGCCAATGCCAAACTAAAAGGGGACATTCAACGCGAACGGGAACAAGAAGCCAAACGGCGTGAATTTTTGGCGACCATCTCCCATGAACTAAAATCGCCGATCACCGCGGTCATGGGCCAATTGGAGGGCATGATCCACAAAATCGGAGCGTACCGCGACAGGGACAAGTATTTGCAACGCTCATATGCGATCATGCAAGAGCTGAGGAAACTGGTAAACGAGATTTTGGAATTATCCAAGCTGGAAATGGTCGACTTCAGCTTAAAGCAAGAAACCTTCTCTTTGTCCGAGATGATCGAAGGAGTAATCAAACGATTTGATTATTTCCGCAACGACCGACGCATTCAACTGCATACCGACATCCAACCTTCTTTACAAGTCCAAGCAGACCGGGCTTGGTTGGAAAAAGCCGTCTCCAATGTGATCGACAATGCCATGAAATACGCACCAGAGGAAGCCAGTGTCTCCATCTCCCTGACCGACGAGGGGGATCACCTGCTACTCAAAGTGCAAAACACAGGGTCGCACATCGATGAAGCGGAAATCGACCGTCTCTTTCAAGCGTTTACCCGGTTGGAAAAGTCGCGGAATCGTAGCACCGGGGGAAGCGGGCTAGGGTTGTTCATCGTGAAGCGGATCTTGGAAGTACACCGTTTCCCATATCAACTGGCCAACACCGCCGACGGAGTCTTATTCTCGATTCGCTTTCCCTCCGACGGACAGCACGTTCCACCTGACACGCCCTGATCCTTTGGCGAAAAGAGCCCAGCGCGAGCAAGATTTTTACTCGCTTTTGGCGAATTTATCAGGGCACCGATCTCACGGCAGGAGGGTGATGACCATCACAGCTTATTGGGATGCGAACAAAGCGATCCTTCAGCTATTGCTCAGCACACTCGCCATTATCGCGCTCGACTGGTGGGCGCAAGGCATTGAGGTGGAAGGAATGGGGATCGCTTTTGGCGTAGCAGCAATCCGGTTGATTGGTTATCTATTAGGTGGATTTACCGTGCTTCTTTTCCTGCCCTTTTTTCTGGAAGACTGCTCCATTCGTTTTAAATGGTCGGCATTCTTTTGGACCTTCAATCTGTGTGTATTCTTCATCAATCTATTCATGCTGGGGGGAATCGCCGCGTTTCTCGAAGGATTTGAGATGAACCAGTTTACCTCCGTACTGCAAGGCACCTTGATTGTCACCGCGGTAGATCTATTCACCCACAGTCTTGGAGTGAAAGTGCATCTGTAAACGCAGGCCGTTTCGTTATGTTGCGCACATAAAGACACCTCTGTCAAAGCAAGTCCTCACCCACGCTGACAGAGGTGTCTTTCGTCTCTCGCTATTATTTAATTGCTTTGGTGAAACACATATTGCGCATAATATTTGGCGCTTAATTCCAATTGCTCTTCATTCACTTGAAACGCCCCATGAAAGCGGAAATACGGAAGCAATTTCAGCCCCGTCAGCTTAGCCACTTGCTGCAACGGACGCAAAAATTCGTCAATGGTAAACTGGTTAAACCCGTTGGCTTGATAAGCATCCACAGAGCCGCCGGCTGAAAAGGCAATGATCAACTCTTTGCCGTGCAACTTGTTGCCATTTGTACCGTACGCCCAACCATATGTCAGCACATCGTCTTGCCATTGTTTGAGCAACGCAGGTGTGCTGTACCATTGCAATGGAAATTGGAACACAATGCGATCATGCCCCATCACCAACGCTTGCTCACGCTCCACATCAATCCGGAAATCAGGATATTCCTTGTACAAGTTATGTATGGTCACCCAGCGCGAATGCTGATGCATTTTCAATTCCTTGACCCAACGGCTGTTCACGCGCGAGTTTTCCAAGTTGGGATGGGCTACAATTACTAAAACTCTCATATCTCCTTCTCCTTTGGCCACCATCAGGGTCATTTTCATCTATTTTAACAATAATCAATTCAAATATAGAACACTTTCCTTGCATGATTTCAACTTTTCCCTCTTATCCGACCAAAATCGGGGCAAATCAAAGCCGCTCCCATCAGAACGACGAAAACGGCTTTTAAATGCCGCGTTTTCCTGTGATTGGCTATGTACTCACACAAGGGCATGTCTGATGAGTAGACCAGCAGCTTCAAAACCATTTTCTCATTCGCTTCACTTGTGCATCGGTGCTCCTTGAGAAAAGGTTTTTCCGCCGCTTCTTCCCCACCATTGATTTGCCAGACACACTCTAGTCATGTGGACTGTCCTCTGTCCATCTTATGCTGTGCTACCCTTTCAGATTGAGTACATACCCTTTTCCTCTCACATTCTCGATCTTTACCGCGTTTTTTAATTTCTGGCGCACGCGGTAGATCAATGAATTCACCTCGGTCAAACTGACATCCGGGATTCCGTTTGCTTGTGGCGACCGTTCAGCCCACACGGCCTTGATAAGATCTTCAGTGGATACGAGTTGGCAACGGCGTTCATACAACAGCAAGAGCAGATTCCACTCTTTTTCCGACAGCGAAATCGGTTTGTTAAAAACCGTACAGCTGCGTTTATGCATATCGATCGCGAAGGCGTCAGTGGCTGTATCCTGCATAGCGGACACGTCGAGGTTCAAATCCAATGTTTGTTCCGCGTACGCATAGACAAATTGCAATTGCACCATTTCCCCCGCCAAACGGATCAGGTCATAATTTTTCAACGGATAAGGCTGATGTGGGCGCAACCGCTCCGTCCCCACTTCCGTCCCCAATTTGCTTCCTAGATCACATATAAACGCTTTCCCTTCTATGATGTCAATCGATGCATGGAGCCGAGAGATGCATTGATGAACAAAAGCCAAATCCGGTTTGACATCTTTACTCGCTCTGCCCAAGGAGTATCTTTCCTTGTCAAGCGCAACACATGCTCCCACAGGAAAAGGAAGCCCCTTTTTCACATAAAGATAAGCTAGCGGTTCCATCCTGTTCCTTCCTCCATAGAAAAACAATAAAATTTACTGATTATAAAATAAATGTACCATGAACGCAATATAATTTGTGCATACGATATTCACATTTTTAGCACTTTGGCAAATGACCCCAATTGGAAGTCCAAAAAAACACCCCGCTAAAAAAGCCAGCGGGGCGTCGATCATTCTTATTTCTTGGAGATTTTGATCTGAGCAGCTTCTCCGTTTTTAATTACCTTCTTCAACTCGATTTGCACACCGTGCTTCGGCAAGATTTTGCCCACTTCAGGCGCTCCTTTGAGGGAGTAGTCATTGCCGTCATAGAAGGTGGAAACCCCGGGCAATCCTTTGTAATGCATAGAGCCGAAGCTCGCGTAATTTTCAATGTTGATGTCGGAGGTTTTCTTGAAACCGAAAGCAGCATCTACCAGTTGGTAGCGATCGCCAGCCGGTTTGGTCGGATCGTTGTTCCAGTAGTGAACGCGTTGGTGAGCGTCAACCAGCCCATTCATGCCATAACCTGCATGCGCGCTGGTGTTGTTGTCCAAGTAACGGCCATCCACATACCATACGAGCATACCGGGATCGCTGGTGATGAAGCTGTTGCCACGGCGCAAGTATTTCAGCCCTTTGTCCACTCCATTGTGCGTGCGCCATTCTACCAGATAGTAGTTGGGGTACATCTTCCCTTTGCCATCGAAATGGCTGAAGCCGGACAAGGTAAACTTCGGCGTTCCTTCGGCATCATCAGCAAAGACCGTTTTGCCGTCGGCGTCTACCACAATGTTGTCAACATAGAACCCTTCCATCGCCAACCCGCCGTCAGTGACATAGTTGAATTCTACTTTGATCTTTTTGTTGACGAAAGCGGACAAGTCGATTTCTTCTTTGACCCAAGCTTTCTTGGTGTCGTCGTCAAACGATTTGACCGTCTTCTTCTCGTTGGTTGCTACATCGATGACATTCACATACAGATAATCGTAACCAGTCTCGATTTGTCTCCAAGAATCGAAAAGCAACACCGCTTGTTTCGCACCAGTCAAATCAATTTCATTTGAAACCATGCGGGTGTTGAGATTGTCACCCATGTCGGAGAAATAAGCGAATTTGCCACCTGCCGGCTGAGTCGGTGGTTGTTTCTCCACATCGGGCAGATTAATTTTCAGCACTTTGTTTTCCGGCTTCAAGTTGACTGCTTCATTCAACTTGACAACCTTGCCTTTCTTGGTGAGGTCTTTGAGGCTGACTTCATTCGCGGTGATCCATTTCCCGCCAAATGTGGTTTGCAAGTAGAGCTTGGACCAAGGGTCAAATCCGACAGGTTCGGTACCGGACACTTTACCATTCCAGGAACCACCGGACATCAAGGACCATGTGCCAACCGGGGAACCAAGACCTGTGTTGGTGGTGTCATACAAGTCCGGCAAGCCCAAATTATGCCCATATTCATGGGCAAATACGCCAACTGCGCCATCTTCCGGTTGAATCATGTAATCATACGCTTTAAGTGAAGTTCCTGGGATTGGTGTCGGTTGTTTCAGCGTCCAACGGTGAGACCAGATCGCGTCTTCCCCGAGCTCTCCGCCGCCAGCTTCTTCACCCACGCCGGCGTGAACCAGCATCAGATTGTCCAGCATGCCGTCCGGCTCCATCACGTTACCGTCTTGGTCCAGGTCATAGGGGTCGCGTTGGTCATATTTTGCTTCGTTCCCTTTAATAGCTTGGCCCACTTGGGTCAAAGTTTCGACAACCAAACCGCGTGGGTCGGCATCGTTTTCTTTAGCCGTCCGCTTGGATTCCAACCACGGTGTAACCGTCCCATCGACGGTCCACGTACCGCCTGATTGTTGCAAATAGAATTGGGCCATCGTCGTCAGTTTAAGCCCTTCAGGCGTTGTGTATCCTTGCTGATTAAACAGCATTTTTTGATAATGGACCGGATTGAAGTCTTTGGTGTAGAGATAGCCAGGCTCTTCTTTCAGGCGGTTATGTTTATAGTCCGGAAATTCGACCAACGCCAGCACAATGTTGTCTTTATGAGCGTTTTTGCCGAATTTTCCCCTTTTGCCTTTGTTAGCCTTTTTGGCATTTTCCTTTTGGACGCCTTCCAGCCCTTTTTTCGCTTTTTTACCAAAAGTGGTAGAGGTGTCGATACCGCTTTCAAAAGCACGCTTCTTCACATATGCTTCCACCGCTTTTTCTACTTCTTTCTCGGAAGCTTTTTTGCTGATGACACCCCGTTCCTTCAGCGCTTTGGACAAACGCTCAACATCAACACTTGCCCAGTCGATGTGCTTTTCATGCGTTCCTGGTGCAGTCGGCTTTGCCAAGGCCATTGGCGCGGCAGCAAACCCGCTGATCACTAACGCGGAGGATAGCACACCAGCCATTGTTTTGCTGAATTTCACTCTAATCACCCTTTCCGGACTTTTTAGTGAATTACTTACATAACCAGCCTCTCTAAAAAAATGTGCAATAGACCCCTCAGTCACAGTATTAAGTAAATAATTCTAACTACATTATATTTAAATACTATGTTAAAAGAAAACAATATTATTAAAATAACCTATTTTTATTTATGAACAAAACGTGAACAACCAACTTGCATATCGATAAAACCTTTGCTATAAGCGTTGGGATTCCGCATAAAGCAAGGGATTTTCGGGTAAAGGGAAGGTATCCGTCGCCAAGAAACCTTTCACCCATCTACGCATCTACGCGCTAAAGAAAAAAACAATAAAACCTAATTATAACAAAATTAGGTTTTATAACAAAATTAGGTTCCCTTTTTAGCATGACCAATGATCTACATGGTCCGTCGGTGACGATGTTCTCCATGTCAGAAGAAATGGTGCAAGTCGGCAACCAGCTCTATGTCAGCTTTGAATCAGGTGCGAAAAAATATCGCAAAAGCGGAAAACGTCAAACTTATCACTTGTATGATGGCAATATCAAGTCGCTCGTAAAGTAAGCGGCGAAGCACACGACAAAAGGCACCGCCCCCCGTTTAAATACAGGAGGTGGTGCCTTGTTTGCAAGCGGCATCCTTCAGCCAAAAAATATTTCTAAAGTCCTGTTCAAGCCTATGCACCCAACCACCGCTGGACAACAGGCAACCTTTTGACAACCAATCGATCCAGCATGAAAACAAACAACAACGACAATCCGGCCAGCGGCATCAGAAGCCCCAGACCAATAACAATAGCTGTCAGGCCCCTGGTCAACTTGGCGTCCTTGGGCAGAGCAGGGGCGCCCAACTTGCCGCGCGGCCTCCGCTTCCACCACATCACCAGGCCGCTGATCGCCACCGCTACCAAGCCAAGACAAACCACCAGCCCGATCACTTGGTTAGGCAAGCCAAAGTAACGGCCTTCA
The DNA here is from genome assembly GCF_024927925.1 of Laceyella sacchari. Classification (NCBI taxonomy): domain Bacteria; kingdom Bacillati; phylum Bacillota; class Bacilli; order Caryophanales; family Thermoactinomycetaceae; genus Laceyella; species Laceyella sacchari. The sequence goes on along the minus strand of NZ_CP103866.1, from coordinate 41,098 downwards.
TGTAAGGCAATGCCAATGGAAATCGCTTTGGCCATCCAGCCATAATCGGAAAAGCCGACACGAACCAACACCTTCCCGCTGTACTGATCAATGTGCAACACCGTTTCATCTTCTGGTTTGTCAGCTGACAACGACACCGTGTAAACCCCTTTGTCCCCCTCAGGGAAATACACCGTGTAACCAGAGGCCACTTGGTTCGCTCTGGCAATCTCCATCACCCGTTCCAAGGGCAAGGGAGTCGCCTCACCGGATGACTCTGGGACGGGCACCTCTTCCGCTGCCCAAGGTACATCGGCGACTTGTTTGGTTGGTTTGGCGGATTCCGGCTTGGGTCCGCCTACAAATGCAAACGCGGGGTATCCCGTATGAGTGGATGTCGCCAATTTGCTGATCAAATCCCCGGCCACGCCAGACCATGGCAACCCCGTCAAGATCAGTAAGATAGCAAACCCAGATAACCAAACGCCGGTGACGGCATGGGTATCGCGCCGGAAGATCCGCCCGCCTTTGGTCAAACGCGGAACCAACGCACCACGGATCGTTTTTTCCTTGGGCCACCACAGATACAGGCCTGTGATGATCAGGATCATCGCCCAACAGGCAGCCAGCTCCACCAACCGGTCACCCATCGTCCCCATCATCAGCTCACCGTGCAACATCTCGACCTTCTCCAACAACCGCTCTTCTTCCTTGATCTCACCGACAACACGGCCCGAATAGGGATTGACGAACACTGTTATCGCCTGCCCCTTGTCCATCACCCCGACTTCGGCTGTCCGGTTTGGCTCATCACTTGGCCGATAGCTCGTGATTTGTCCATTGGGGTATACCTTACGCACCGCCTCCACCTGCATGGATGGCGTCAACGTGCCGTTTTGCTTCTGAGGTTCCTGAATATAGTAATCATCCCGATAAAGCCAATCCTCCAATTGCGGCTTAAACAAATACACCGCACCGGTAATAGATAACATCACAATAAACGGGGCGAAAATAATCCCCGCATAAAAATGCCAACGCCAAATCAACTGCGTCAACCGCTGAGGTTTGTGAACTGTGGTAGACACTGATTCTCCTCCTGTCTTCTCAATCATGCAGGAATGCCTCCTCGATTATAAAGCGGTATCCAAAACACCCACATGACTCCAAGGAGCTATCATTTGTGTCTATCCAGTGACTAAATAAGCGGCAACGTGTTCAGTAGGGGTAGAAACTAAACGAAAAATTCATCTAATCACTTAAAGTAGTTTCTTTCAACTCGTGGAAGAGGGAGCCAGTCAAATATGTGCTAATCACATTTAATTCATCTAATCACTTAAAGGTTGTCACTCAATGCTAAACCGAACATCACGGTGTCTGGTGCTAATCACATTTAATTCATCTAATCACTTAAAGGATTGCGTCTTCGACTGACTTATTATGCTTTGCCGAGTGCTAATCACATTTAATTCATCTAATCACTTAAAGAGAAACCAACGAGATAGCGAAGTCTCTTGGAGTATCGTGCTAATCACATTTAATTCATCTAATCACTTAAAGGTAATTTGTTGTAAGTGCCAATGTGTTAGGGCCAGGAGTGCTAATCACATTTAATTCATCTAATCACTTAAAGGAGGCAACAAGACCGCTGTTATAATCAGCGGTCTCGTTGTGCTAATCACATTTAATTCATCTAATCACTTAAAGACAATTGCTTCAAACGTTTCCGAAGGGGGTGTTAAGTGCTAATCACATTTAATTCATCTAATCACTTAAAGAGTATCCCTTAAAAACCTTTGTCTTACGTGCAGTTTCACTTGCAAATTCGAGCACTTCCTCTAGAACACACTTTTAATGAATCTATATGTTAATAAAATAGACCAATGTGTTGGAACACATCTTGATACTAAAGGGTTACGAGGATCGTAAGCCTTTTTTGTCATCACTAGGCGCTCGCAAGCTTATTTTACTTCTAAGCACTTTCTTCTATTCAAATAAAAAGACCTTGCATAATGCAAGACCTTCTTATTTAAGTGATTAGATAAATAATGTAATCCTGTGGTTGAATGGATTTTTTCCATCCTTAGCACACGCACAGTATTCTTTGCCCTTTAGGCAAATTTAATGTTACCACATTTAGAAAATACAATCAAATACTAGGGCGTCTGATGAATAGGCCATCTACTCCAAAACCATTTTCTCATTCGCTTCACGCGTAGCGAGGCGCTCCTTGAGAAAAGGTTTTTCCGCCGCTTCTTCCCTGCCAACTTGATTTGCCAGACACACCCCAAAACGCCCCGCCCAAAGCTCATGGCAATGGACAAGGCGTTGTGGTTTGGTTGATCGGCAATAAACAACTTCCACTAAAAGCGTTTGAATACTGATCTGATAAGCAGCAGTGCCAATTTTTGACCTTGAGTCACAGGGGCTGTACTGATATTACGCTTGGGGCGGCTCCCCTTGGAAACGCTTCGCCATATAATTCACCCCCTTTCATTGATTATCTATATCATCCTTGATGATCCACGGAGGAACATCTGGTTGGATGCCATTATCTAACAGGCGCTGGCGTGTTTTATTGTAAGAGTCGAACACAAGTTTATTTACGTTGCAATGTCCAATTTTTAGTATCCAGTAAACATCATTCACTGTCACAACACGAAACTCAGTATTCAATTCGTCGATGGGGATTCTGTAGTTCCGCAAGCACTCACGGAACAAAGTATAAGACCATTGCAAACCACGTTCTGTATAAAAACTGAATGTTTTCCCCTGTGGGTACTCTCCATCTTTCCTCCAAAATGTATATCTGTATAAGGTCATACCAATCACTTTAACTGTGCGCCACTATCTTAGTTGTTGTGGCGGCTTTTTTGAGTTGTTCATACAACCAGACAAACCTGCCGTCGCTGATAATGAGAGTTTCATTGATAAGCATTTCTGAGACACAGTTTAGGATTTCCTTTGATTTCTTAGGGTCGATATTCACTAGCACACAGGCATACGCTACTGCTCCTAGTGTCTTTTGAACATCAACTTTCACGTTGTCAACCCCTTTTCAATTAGCTCGTTTATGAGTATAGTATATATTGGTTTTGTTGCAACATTCAATAAATTGCATCAATTAAAACAATAAATGTTGCTTTTTTGCAAAAATAAACGATATGGATATATCAAACAGCAAAATGACGATATATTATAGCAAGTTGCAATAATATGTTTCACTGATATGAAACTATAGGAGTGATTTCATGGATTTCGAAAAAATAGGAAGGATGATACGGAAAGAACGGTTGGAAAGAGGTTTGCGTCTAGAAGACCTAGCCGACGAGCACGTGTCGGCATCAACTCTCTCCGCAATGGAGAGAGGTAAAAACACAAGCCACCCCAAATTCCGCTATGTACTTGATAAGTTAGGTTTAACAATAGAAAGTCTTAACAAAAAAGAAAGCGAATCTACTGAGCGAGAGGACCTACAGCTATCTATTATTGAAAGTTTAGTGTACATGAATCCGAAAAAAGCCATCACTGAATTGAAGAAAAGAGACTGGGCTCCGTCCAAAGCACCCATAATTAAGTATCTTAACGCAAGGGCACGTATGAGACTGGGTGAGGATGCAGAAAGTGAATTCCATGAAACCTTAAAGGCCCTTGAGAAGTCAATAGGGTATAATAACTCAAATCTGCGCTCATGCTGCTTCGGTTATTTGTCGGTACTCGAGTATCGAAGAAAACATTACTACCGGGCATTGGAACTTGTTGAAAAAGGCATTGAATGTTTCAACGTAGATGGAGAGCGAAAAAACTTTTATCTAGTACTCTCTTTAAACAGAAGCATTTACTATAAACAACTAGGTCAGATAGAGAAGTCCTTGAACGCGCTTGAAAAAATAGATAGTCACACCTCTTTTGACTTAAACATAGATTCTGTACTTGGAATATATGACCTTAAAGCGCGTCTAAAACTAGAGATCAAATTATATCAAGAAGCAATCCAGATTGCGAAATCGGGAATAGAGATCGCAAGGATTAACTACAACTATGATCGCCAGCTTGAGCTTTGGATTACTTTGGGCAGTATCTACAAGGCTAAATGGAGATCAGAGAAGCGGAAACACTACTTGGAGATGGCAGGTCGATGTTTTAGCGCAGGAATTCTCTTGGAAGGGAAGGTGAAAAGGAGAAAAAAGTTGATCTTTGACGCTTATAAAGAGCTAGCAATAATTTACAGAAAGACCAAAGAATTCGAAAAGACACATCAAATACTCAGCGAACTTATCAAAATTACAAAAAATGATGAAAACATGGTACAATACTCTAGAGTCATGGTTGAGGTAGGCAAAGTCTGCCTCGATGAAAACGATCTGGAGTCAGCTATCCAATCATTCCAAGACGCCTTGAACACATGTGATTCCGAAGATTTAGAATATCAAGCTGTATTTGGTCTTGTTCGCGCCTATTCCCATTTAGGTAAATCGCACGAATCACAAGTACTTACACACACAAAACGTCTGGTGCGACTCCTTGAAAGGAGGGTTGACGATGACGGAACCGACTGATGACTAAATATTTAATAAAAGCCGCCATTTGGCGGCTGAGGCTGCTGACAAACTGCCTTGAAAGGCAGGGTCAGCAGCCTTTTTTGTCGAATCAATAAAAAACACTCTATAAGGAGTTTTTTCTATGTTTAGAACAAATCCGAGTAAAGAACATCAACCAGAACTAGTTAACATAGAAGAATTAGTTCCACGAGATCACTTGTTACGGAAAATTAATGAAACGATCGACTTCTCCTTCATTGCTGAGAAATGTAAAGAATTATACTGCCAAGATAATGGGCGTCCATGTCTTGACCCAATTATGTTATTTAAAATGCTACTCATTGGATATTTGTTCGGCATTCGTTCCGAACGCCGACTCATTGAGGAGATTAAAGTTAACATCGCTTACCGTTGGTTTGTAGGGTTATCTCTAACCGACCCAGTCCCACATGCATCTACTTTCAGTCAAAACCGTCGAAGACGGTTCCAAAGCTCCACTATTTATCAGGAAATATTTGATGAAATTGTCATTCAGGCGATCCAACATGGATTTATTCAAGGAAAAGAGCTTTTTAGTGACTCCACTTTTCTTAAAGCCAATGCCAATAAAGGAAAGTTCAAAAAACAATTAGTTAAAGTTACTCCCAAAGGATATATGGATGATTTAGAACAAGCAATTGAGCAAGATCGAGAAGAGCACGGAAAGAAGCCTTTAAAAAAAAAGCCCATAAAGGTTGAAACGAAAGAAATTCGTGTAAGTACGACCGATCCAGATAGTGGTTATATGGTTCGAGATGGAAAACCCGAAGGCTTTTTCTATCTCGATCATCGTACTGTCGATGGTTTACATAACTTCATTACAGATGTATTTGTTACACCAGGAAATGTCCATGATTCAGTTCCTTATTTAGAAAGGTTAAATCGTCAGAAAAGCCGCTTCGGCTTTTCGGTGAAAGCTGTTGCTCTGGATTCTGGTTATTTAACTATGCCTATTTGTCGTGAATTGAGAGGACAAGGAATCTTTACGGTTATTGCACATCGGAGTTTTCGACCAGATAAAGACCTCTTTCCGAAATGGAGATTTAAGTATATTCCTGAGCAAGATGTATATCTTTGTCCAGCAAAGCATCAACTTACATATCGAACGACCAACCGTGAAGGATACAGACAGTACAAATCCAATCCCGAGATTTGTAAGCAATGTCCTTTTCTTAAGAATTGCACAAAGTCAAAGAACCACACAAAAATCCTAACACGTCATGTATGGGAAGATGCAAAAGAGTGGGTTAGACAAAATCGCTTGAGCCCACGTGGAAAAACTTTATATAAGCGTCGAAAAGAAACGATTGAACGTAGCTTCGCTGACGCGAAGGAACTTCATGGTCTTCGATACGCACGCTACAGGGGGCTTGCAAAAATTCAAGAGCAATGCCTCCTAACTGCTGTGGCTCAAAACATAAAAAAGTTGGCTATGCTGCTTTCGAGAGCAGGTAAGGGAGGTGGTTTTAAGTTTATATGGGTTGATATTCATCCATTAATTGTTTATATCCCTTTTATATACAAAAACCCTGCGATCAACAAAGTTGATTCGCAGGGTTTGTCAACATTCTCAGCCGCCATTTGGCGGCTTTTATCTTTGCAAGTAGCAATTGCTCAATTATGTTTGCCTCCTGATTGACGGCAGCCTTTTCTGCTCACTACAAGATGGGTACAAGCCCTTCTACCGTGTGTTTACCTCTTGCATCTATTTCAACTTCGTCAAGACCAAGTAACGAAAGCTCGCTAATTAAATTTAATTCATCCAATCACTTAAAGGATGCCTACTTTTTTTTATGGACTTGCAAAACTCGCAGTGCTAATCACATTTAATTCATCTAATCACTTAAAGGGGATCAGTTTACTTGTCGTGTTGTGTTGAAGGGATCAAGTGCTAATCACATTTAATTCATCTAATCACTTAAAGGAAGAAGCGAAAAAGGCCAAAAAAAACAAATCCAAGTGTGCTAATCACATTTAATTCATCTAATCACTTAAAGCCTGACGCCTCTCGAAAATCGTCATCAAATTGAGCCAAGTGCTAATCACATTTAATTCATCTAATCACTTAAAGCCGGACGATCCAAACTATGCGTTGATCGAATCCTTAATGTGCTAATCACATTTAATTCATCTAATCACTTAAAGCGTTTAAAAAAATGGTTGTTTGACGCTTTATATGAGTGCTAATCACATTTAATTCATCTAATCACTTAAAGGCGTGCAAGGCGGGGCCTGGCGGCGGCTAATTAGTCGTGCTAATCACATTTAATTCATCTAATCACTTAAAGGACATCTTTCAATGGAACAGCTAATCCCATTCGTTCGTGCTAATCACATTTAATTCATCTAATCACTTAAAGAGTATTCCTTAAAAACCTTTGTCTTACGTGCAGTTTCACTTGCAAATTCGAGCACTTCCTCTAGAACACACTTTTTATGAATCTATATGTTAATAAAATAGACCAATGTGTTGGAACACATCTTGATACTAAAGGGTTACGAGGATCGTAAGCCTTTTTTGTCATCACTAGGCGCTCGCAAGCTTATTTTACTTCTAAGCACTTTCTTCTATTCAAATAAAAAGACCTTGCATAATGCAAGACCTTCTTATTTAAGTGATTAGATAAATAATGTAATCCTGTGGTTGAATGGATTTTTTCCATCCTTAGCACACGCACAGTATTCTTTGCCCTTTAGGCAAATTTAATGTTACCACATTTAGAAAATACAATCAAATGCTAGTACACAAGGTTTTTCAAATCCATTGCAATATATTTTCGTCCAATTGTTGAAATTCGTTTTTCCAATTGTTCTGAAGTAACAGGACCAATGTGTACCAACATGATTTGATCCTGAAATTGATGAATGACTGGATCAAGTTTAGCAATTAATTCCGCTTTTTGCGTATTGGAAAGCTGACAAAGAAAGACTGAATACTGTACGTGTTCCCCATATCCTTTCATGATTTTGAAAATTTTTCTCCATCTCTTCTGATCCGATATATCATAGGAGACAAGATAATAATGACGCATGTATTCACCTACCGTGTCATAAGAGGGCGGTATTCTTGCAATTCACCCTCTAAAAACCGTGAAAATAATCGAGTTTCTACATCAAGGATTCTACGATAAGAAACCTTATACCCAAAAGTCGGGTGAGTGATTAGCTCGTTCATTCTTTGTTCGTATGCTCTAAAAAACGCCTGTCGCCCACTTTTCTTCAATAAGCAACTATCATCACCTATGTAGAAATCCTCTAATTGAATTTGCTTGGTGTTCCATGCTTTGATGACAACACTATCCACAATAATGGGACGAAATGTTTCCATTAAATCCAATGCTAAAGATGGACGTCCAGGGACCTCTTGATGAAAAAAGCCAAAGTGAGAATCCAACCCAACTCCAGCGCAAACTGCAATCATATCCCTCAGCAAGAGAGTATAACCTAAAGATAGCATGGCATTAATGGGGTCTTTGGGTGGGCGGCGATTTCGTCCATTCATAATCTCTTCCGCTTGAATTAAACCGCTTTTTAACATCGACGGAAAAGCGGAGAAATAATACTTGCTTGCCAACCCCTCGATGCCAAGAAGTTCGGCTAGGTTCTTCGTAACCAAAGCTCTTTTTTTCAAATCCATCAATTGACTGAGTACTTCTTTTGAAGCTTTGCCGTTTCGACGAAGAATCGTTCGCTGATTGTGAATCTTCGCTTGAACAATCCATTGTGCTAATTTCAATGCTGTTTCTGGGTGTTGCAATCGTAAAAACTGCTTACTTCTTAATTGTATATTTTTTGTTGACAATGGACTGGACACACCGATTAGTCTACCGTGTGAGGTCAAATAACTAACAGCAATACCATTGTACATCAAGGTATGAAGAAGCTGGGTTGAACACTGAACATTCCCCATGATGGTGACATGAACCAAATCCTTAATAGGAACTGTTTCAACCTCTTCTCCATTTTTATTCTTAATGATCAGAGACTCACCACTTTTGCTTAATCTACTCCCATGCTCTGATACATACAATACACCACTGTCTACACGGTCAGGCACTATCCGGCGTATGTTGGAGTTTGATCCCATCAAATAATGGGTTTCATCCGGCAAACACAAATAATTCAGGGAACAACGGAAGCATTTGTTTGAGTCAACCAAAGGCTTAGGAATTTCCGATGATTGAAGATTTCGCGCTCGGTCAATGCAGTATTTCGTCGCAGAAATCAGACCTTCTGTAAAGTCGATGCGGACACGCTTTTTATTACCTCGATAGTAAAGGTAACCATGATTTGAGTCATAACCATTAGCTTGAAGTAATAATGCTTGTGCACATAATTGAATTTGATCATTTGGCCAAGCTACACCAGACAAAGCAAAACCACCCACATAGAAGACATGCGAAGAATCTGGAGCCGATGAGTGTTTCCACTCAATCGGCGCCCATGTACCATCTTCATGTGATATGGCATCTAATTTTCCAACCAAATTCAGTGAAGGATCACCTAGATGCAAACTTTGAGGAGTCAAATCCCAGAAGTTTTCAGAAACTTGTTGTTTGACTCGAGATCGCTTTTCCGACCTGCGATGTTGCATTGATCCTTCAATGGTATCTGCATTTTCTTCAAAAAGACCTTGGACATGCATGAGATAAAATAAACGCTCACAATATTGGACTTCATTCAGCATCCTTACGGGTATGGGCTCCAATGCTCATTAAACCTCCAATTATTCCTCCATCCTTTGAACAATTGTTTTTTTCATATAAGCTTGAATCATAGATTGAACTTTTCCCCAGAAAGTCTTTTGTTCTACCCACTCTTGCTCTTTGAAAAATGTTCCACTTGGATCACGAAACAGTATCATCGATGAAGGGGGTTTTCTCTCAGTGATGGAAGAAAAAGTATTCTTATTCCTATTTTTTGACCATTTCGCCCATTCATATACATCTGAACCTTCCACTTTAACAAAGCGAAAAGTTTTGCCCTGTTTTTTGTGTACCGTTTTATTTTTCGGTACATAGGTGACAATCTCCCCTTCCATAACAGATTCGCAGTTCACGCGAAACCACATAGAAGGATGCCAAAAACGCTTTTGAATATTTTGCGCTGCGTTAATATCCGCGTGTAGTGTTAAGATTCTCGGGTTATCATAAGGTTTTTGTAAGGTGGCAAACAGTTCCCCTCCACTCCAAGGAACCAAATCCCCTTGTTGAAGATATGGACGATGCTCTTCTTTGATAAATCCGGCTTCTATTAATTCATGGATGATATTCGTTTCATTGCGAAGGTCTGCCTCTGTTAAAGCATGACAACGAATGCCTGGTGCCCCCGTGCGCCCATGGTATCGAGAGGAATAGGCGGCATAGACGTCGGCAACTTGCAGACCGAACAATTCCCCTTGCATTTGAACGAGTTTTGGAATAGAGCGATGAGACCATTCCATCAATTTCTTATTCTCCCGTCGTGAACGCTCAAAGGAGAAGCGGTAACTGCGAAGATTTTCAAATAGAACCACTTGGCATGCTGGATAGACTTCTATCCATTTTTTCTGCTCTTGTTCATATTTGTAACCAAGCGCGGTCATGACGATCAAATTAGCCAATTGTTTGAGGCGGTTTTCTTTCACTTGGTTGATGTGGTGTTGTATCTGTTTGGCAAAGGTCTCAAACCGTTCAATCCGTTTGACGACGCCGGGTTCTCGACTTCGTTTACTCCAGCGCGTGAGAAGTTTTTTAGTTGCTTCCAACTCCTCAATACTCCATAAAGATAGGCCGGCAATGCCTTGACGCCCAGTTGAAAGGTCTTTTCTCCACAAGCTGATTTGCTTTCCAACAACCGGTTCTAACTGGTGATGGGCATTTTTAATTGCTTGGTTCCATTGCAAATCATTCTCTTTTGCTTTTGAGTAAAGTTGAGATAGGGCTTGATTCCAAGCAGTTGCAATCTCTTCGTTTAACTGCCAAGACGCTACCTTCTGTAAGAGCTTGTCTATCGCCTGTATTCGCTCGTCCTCATTCACTTTTTTATGCAGTCTCAAAATCGCAGATAATTGATCGACTTGTTGCTTGATTCGGTTTCGCTCTTTCCAACGTATCTCACGCATCTGCTTAATTTTTTGAGGTGGGTTTTCACCTGGAAGTGCAAGGAGAAAACTGCGTTGATGTACTGCAAACATTTCCGTTCCCTCTAGTTGATAGAAGAATTTGTAGGGGTTATCAGGTGCTTCTTTGGTAATTTCAAAAACAGAGACCGTTGCACTGGTGCGCTGGCCAAGATCGATACTCATCACACGTAGCCCTTCTGAAAGCGAGTCCAGTCCTAAACTTGAAACACGACCGGATTCCCCCACCCATTTCTCCAATTGCTCTGCTTTCCATCCTGTTACGATCTTGGTTCCATCAGGATGCGTTAGAACGGTTAAGGCCTTGCCCAATCCGTTTTGCAGTCGACCATTTTTTACTTCCACTGCTGGCCGAACATCAACTGATATATTAAAGAATACCTTCCCGATTTCACCCGTTTCTTCAATTTGCTGTTGTGTGCGTTTATTAAGGAAATTTCGGTCCCATTGCAGTTTGGCTCCTGCGAGGGTTCCCAAATGAGGCAGATTCGTACTGTAGTCATAAAACACAACTTCCCGCTTTTTTTGCTTTTGTTCCTCTTGTAACCAGACCTGACGATGAAATTGTTTTGATTTAGCAAGTGAGAAAGGCACTTTTTTCACTTCATGCCATGAACCATTTTCATCTGGCAGAATGAACTTATCTAGTATGAGTGTCAGGTTTCGTTTGGTATCCTGAACGAGGTCATAACCATGTATATTCGTTCCTCCTGGTGCCTCATAGCGTACCCACAAAGGATGATCCACGGAGTCTGGTAGGGTAAAGGTTGCATCTTCTTTTGCTCTTCTCAATTCCCGCTGCAAGTGATTAAGCTCTGCAAAATCAATGACTCGCTCGGGATAACCCCGCCAAATATCATGATTTTCTTTTTGGGCGAGAAATTGATAAATGGCTGGGTCTCCAAATTCCCCTCTCATCGCGGTTTGACAAGTTGCGACCTCTTGCCAATATGCTTCTTCACTTGCTGCCGAATCTAATCTCATCCAACTATGGTAAACACGCTCCCAACCACGAAGCGCTTTTTTGGTTAGCGCGTACGGTTCATTTGGGGCAAATGCATTTTCTTCAAGACTTTTCTCTTGTTGGGCTTCATATTCTCTCAACTTATTCATCCATTGAACATCCGATTCGGAAAAGCGGCTTGCAAAGTCGTGGGTTTTCTTCTCAAATTGTGCACGCCGTTCTCTTACTCTCCGATTCCATGATTCCCAAGAAAGTAATCGTTCAATGGCTTGTTGAAACATATCCCGATCCCAGGTACGAGTATATCCGCTAGCCTGAGGTAGCCAATGAATGTCACCCACTTCATCCGTGTACATAGGAAATAGAGGAATAAGCCCCATTTCCTCAAGACGTACTAATGTTTGGCGTTCAGCCATGTATTTTTCGTACTCTTGTACCCAGTTTGGATCACCAGCATCCTTCATTTTTTTCCATTTGGGAGTAGGCCCGGACTTGGATACATCTTTCGTCGTCTTGTTGTTTGGGTCAACGAGCGGACCTAAAAAGAAACGAGCCTTTAGACTTGCATTTCCGCTTTTTCCAATGACAGATGGGACGATCTCTTCATATAACTGGCGTAGCGCTTGTAATAACGTTTGTTCATCCACTTCTCCTGACCATTGGTTGCGCTGTTGCTGTTTATGTACTCTTTCCAAGAGTTCGGCTTGGATTTCTTCCTTTGACCGTTTCTCAATTTCGTTGGTTTCTTTATTGCGAATGAACAGGTCTTCTTGTCGAAGTAAAACCAGCCAGTTCATATAATAAGCGATACCATCGTTGATTAATTGATGGATGCGCCATAACCCTCTACGAAGTTGCTCTGCGTTGACACCCGATTTCGTCTTTAGTTTTAGCTTAAATGAACGAATGGACATAAAAAACCTCCCAAGTAGTTAGGATATTTCATCTCATTTTAATCCTTTCTACTGCTCATTTGAACATGTATTCATAATAATCCAACCAAGAGATTATCAACCAATTTCTATTTATGCAGTTTGTATTAAACAGTCAGAATAGGGAAAAATGAAATAAGAGAGGATAAATGTAAACGAATTATTTCAAAGTGTAAAAAAGTGGTGTATTGAGTGTTTTAACAAGTTAGTTTGAATGAAATGAGGAATGAGAATGAATGAATGTCTGTATGATCAATACTTTTTACTCTCACAAGAACAAATTTATTTTAAGACACACGAAAAAGAATGGGAAGAGATTACCAACAATCTCACTTTACTTATTGAAGCTCATCTTCGTTACCGATCGTCCCCATTTTTCAACGAAACGATTTGGCAAAAAGAATTCAACGAACACGCCCAATTACTCATTTTATTAGGTACGTTCCTTCAAAAACAGACACAATTCCTATCACCGTTTGGCCAAATTAGAATTATCCCTCTTATCGATGAGAAAGGCAGGCATTATGACGGATTTGATTATCAAATAGATAGATGTTAAAAACATTGGAATATCAGGTAACACATTTTCTACATGAAAATAAAAGGTTCCCCTTGGTCATCAAGGCTGGAACCTTTATTTTATATTATACCCTGATAATTTGAGCTGACGAACTGTTTCGAAACTAAACACAAAAGCCACAATATACTTATTAATCAAAAAAACTATACCAATCATGCTTAAATGAACATAAAAGCAAAATCTTATCTTGTCTTCACTCGTCCAAATTATCAAATTTCATACGCGTTGGACGAGTGAAGCGACAAAACTCCCATGAAGATGGAAGACCATACTATGATGTATCTGCTCTATTTGTTCACCGCCATTTTAGGCTTGGCGTGTCTTATAACCATCCTCTCCTTACTCATTTACCGGATCTGGACTAATAAAAAACATATTTACTCATGGTTTATCATCATAGCAGTTTTATTCTTGTGTCTATCCATCCATCAATGTCTGCATGCATTCAACATCATTTAGCATTTGGACGCATAATCCTTCGCAACATCTACAAACTCAATTTCCTCAAAGTCCATTACTTATGCTCTTTCCTTTCTTTCTGGTCAAGCAAAATAAAACTTTGCACCAATGTATCTCGAATATTGGGCAAGCTGATTTTTTGTTTTATTTTCAATGTATTTTTATCGTAGGTAATGAGATATCCAGCGTACTGATCCGATTGGATTTGTGAAAGAACATAAAGGTTTTCCTTATCTACAAGCATATTTAAAATAAGAGGGTTGCTTTTCGTCCCCTTTTCTACTTCATAATTTTGATTCAATTTCATGATGTATCCTTCTTTTGTAGATACATACAAATAGTTATGATCTGCAACCATTCGGTCGGGGTTATCATATGGCAACGGCCGATACTGCACTTTCCGGTTTTTTGGATCCAGGGTGATCAAAAAGTTTGCATCAGATGGAGGACTTACAATTTGACCATGGAAAATATCCATATCATCTGCTCCGCTTTTTTTACAGGTATCTTTCTTATGATCTTCCCCGTTTAAATCCAATCACATATATATAACTCTTACTTTCTGTATCACAAAAAACATATACATAATTGGAATCAAATGTAGCCATGCGAGCAAAGCTCGGGAGATTAAGTCTTTTTATCTTATTTTTATACTTAATTTCTAATGTATTAATATCAACATTGGTATTAAATAATGTTACTTGATATCCATATTGATTATTGATGTAATTATGTACATTGAAATTTTTAGATGTAGTTATCTTCCCTTTTTGATCAATATGAACTAGCGATGAAGTAAGTTCAGATGGTAAGAAATAACCACCTCTCCCATCTGAGGCTATTTGGTAAATCCCTGTTACATCTAGCTGCTGAGATGATTTAGTCGTCCCGTTGGCATCAATCACAGAAAATTCGCTATCATCTTTCAACGAATCAGTATAAACGATTCCAAACTTCCCTAAATCCAAATCTATTTGATTGTTACTGCAAGCAGCCAATATTGTAGAAATTACAGTTATAGTAAAAATGAAGATTAACTTTCCTTTTTGCACCTTAGAAAAACCCTCTTTATAGAGAATTAGAGTAGAGCACCTCTCTATTTTAAAAAATAATTAAAATTACAATATTTATTAGAGTAATCAAGAAAAAAATTTAGATAAAGATGTTGGGCCATATGAACATTCATCTTCATCTATATTTAAGTCTAAGATATTATCATCGAGTTTTTTATCTTCTATATCGGCAGAATAAATCAATTTCAGACATGGTTTTGACAATACACTTGTACTTGTTCTCGCCGGTTTTGGTTAAATTACGTTCATGGATAAATTGGACTTCTTTCCAAATTCAGACATCGTCCATTTCTTACCCCCAGAAAAAGTAAGAAAAAGTGGACAAGCACTTTTGTCTCCATCCGTATTTATCCATCTACATTCAAGTGACTGGGACATAGGATGATTAAAATAGTATATACCTCCAACAGTTAATACACAGATAGCCCCAAGAAAAAGTAAAATGCTTTTCATCGTTGTCATCGTTCCTTCTCATCAAATATCAATTAACTTCTGGATTTCATCTTAACTTATGATTGCGCGAGGGGGTTATCTCTCCATTTCTTGACTCTTCTCATTGACAATTATTCGGTTGATATCCGACTGCTTAAAACCCATTCCTTTGAGGGTCTTTACAGGTTCGAACTTTTTGCCTTCCATATCATTCTTTTTTAATACCTCTAGCGCCATTTTTGAAACCGTTAAAGACTTAAAGGATTGCAATTTTACGTTGGGATACTCTTTTTGAAACATATTTTGAATTTGCGTATTAATTTTATCGATTGTTTCTTTTAATTTGGGATCTAATTCCCCTCTTTGCTTATCATAAATATCGGTAACACGGTTATGGTATTCGATCAGCTGTTTAAGAACTTGCGAATTGACTTGGGATGTGGCTTGTTCGCTTTGAGCTTCTGGTTTTGGAAGGTGTTGTTCGGCCGAGTGTGTTTTTTCTTTTGGCAACCCGACTTCCACCATGCGGTTTCTGTCATCCCTTTTAAACTGAAGAATCAGTTGGTTTTCATGATAAACGAATACTTCTTTTAAAGATCGGAGTTGACGAGGGGAACACTGTCTTGTTATTACATTTGAAATCTCCTCTATCGACAGCTTCAACTTTTCCCCGTTTTTCTCTATGATTTGAATATTTAATTTGCCTTGTGGATAACCTTCCTCCGTATATGTTGGTGTTGCGTATCCAGAACCTTTAATTTGTTCATTTGCTTCCTCTAAAGCTTTTCTTATTGCACTTTTGCCGGATTTGCTTAACCTTGATTTGATTTCAACAATTTCATCCTTTACTCTATAGTCAGGATTCTTGATGTTCAAGTCCGGATCAAGTGGATGGGGGAGGTCACGGTTGTCTTCCAACACTTCGATCTTTTGCTTTTCTTCAAAAGCCATTCGTTCCAAAAATTCCAATTCCCCTTGGGCACCTATTGCGGCCTTCTCATCTTTTGAATGGTAATTATTTTCAATCTCCCGTATCTTGGCCTGGATATGTTCGGGTTCCCCTATCAGCGCATGCTTTACAGCATCAATCCGATCTTTGAGAGTGGCTTTTCGATGTGCTTCCCAATCCAGTTTAGTATGTTCTAAATCGAGGTATCTAGGCAATTTGCTGCTCAAACGACTTTCTCCTCTCAACTAAGGAAATACATTGTTAATTTAGTTCCAAATACTCCCTCATATGAGGAGTTGCTTCTTCCCATTCCCAACTGGTTACGGGCAGGAGAGCAAGAAAATCTTTAATAAATCGTTTAAATATCGGTGTATTTCGGCGGGCCATCTCCTCTGTTCGTTCATCTCGTCCCCCAAAAAATGGAACAAAGATATCGGTATTGATATTAATGTACAATCCCCAGTCGTCTTCATCATAGTCTACATATAGTGACACGCCAGCAGCGTCTCTTAATAAAATCTTCCTACTCAGCTCATCGTAACAAGCCGTTCCTAAATAAAAGCGGATCGTTCTTATGTCGTGATTAGTTTCCAAATAGGAAATAAGTCCATTGGTCGGTTTTTTGGTTGTGACACTGATTTGGTCAATCGGCTCCCATGTTCTGACTCCTTGTGGATTGAGTACCTCCACATACGCTTCATCCCCTGCGGATTCGGTAACCACCTCGACAAAACTGACAAAACCAAAGCTTTCAGCAGCTGTAAAAACCTTGTGAGTGAGATCAAGTGCGGAGGTTTTACTTTTGTCCAACTCGACATAAATCGATCCCAAGCTAAGTTTATTACGCCATATTCTTTTCATATGATCCATTCACTTCCTTACCGATTGTTTGCAACATTCGTATTATAATCTAAATGGATATGTACAAACAACATTCAAATAAATGGATTATCAGCAGTTTATCCTGCTAATTCCATATGGTAAAATTACCATTTGTTATCGAAAGAGTAGAAGATTTATATTTCTTGCACACTTCATTTAAAATCGGAGGTCTATGATTGATCATGGAACTTGCAAAAAAGGAAGACACAGAAAAAAGCACTTCCCCCTTGCAGAAATTGCAAAATTCTTTGCCTCCTTGGGTGTCAAAATATAAACTCCCCCTGCTCATTATCGGATTGGTCATCATTGCCCTTGGACTCGCATCCATAATATTTCAAGCTCTAAACGACCCAAGAGATACGGTGAAAGAATTCGTCACCTCCAAACAGGTGACATTGACAAGATGAAATCATTGATTGAACCCGATGACAACAAGATGGAAGTCACCGATAAACAACTGGCTAACATCGTAAAATACGCCCATCAACACAACGATTACTTCCAAGCCACCCAATCCGATTTGTATTTTCAAATTGAATTGCAAGAGGGGCCCGATTATGACGTGGAAGAATTGGCCAGCATGGATGGACCAACGGTTGGGGAGATGGCCAACCAAAGTGACTTCTATCTGAAAGCAAAGGATTATTTCTTCTTCAAGACCTATTCCATCGGAATGAAGCCCTATTATTTGCACTTGCAAACCAACGAAGCGGGAGCATCATTAAAAGTAGAAGGCAAAGAAGTATTTAAAACCACGGAAAATCGAAAAGAATTTACTTTTGGTCCGTTGATGCCGGGTGTTTATCAAACCAGTGTGGAAAAGAAATACCCTTATGCCAACCTTACAGAAACAAATGAAGTTGAAATGATAGGAAATCCAGAACACCAAGGGGTTTCTTCTCTTAGGCTCTCTGGGGAGACCGTTACCATCCAGTCTTATTTCAACGACACGTTGGTTTACATCAATGGGAAACCTTTGGGCAAACAAGTGAAAGACTTGGATAACTACAACCAATACACCCGTTCTGGAGAATTCGGTCCCGTCGTATTTAACGGTACGATCAAAATCCGAGGCGAACGGCAATTTCCATGGGGAAAATCGCAAAGCTTTGAGCAAGCTTTGGACAATAATGCGACTAGCATAGACATCACACCAAACCCATTCATCACAAAGGAACAACAAAAAGTGGTACAAGATGTGATTAATACTTTCGCCAAACAATATATCGAGGCGCATGTGACTGGAAATCCCAATGTTTTAACTGTAGCCGACGATAGTTTCAGAAGTGGAATTTCCAATTACATCCATACGGCTATAAGTGTAGGTAGCACATTTAAAGGAAAAGCCTTGGGAACACGGATAGACCTCGACCATGCCAATCTTTCGTTTGAAAACGGCTTATATCGCGTTAAAATTCCCGTAGAGTTTCATCAAACGTTTATCGAACTCAATAAGTATAGTACCAACACCACCCCTGAAGAAAAGTATGATAAACAAGAGGTAACATTGACTTACAATGAAAAGACCAAAACATGGATAGTGACTGACAGCGAAAGTGGATACTTTACAGATGACGTATTTAACGGAAAAAACACAGTGAAAAGTGTATTTAAATAACCGCTCACGCTAAACGGCTCCTGCGCAAACAGGAGCCGTTTTTTATGTATACCCTATAAATCCACTTCTTTTTGCACAAGGCTTTTTAACGATTCATCTGTGCTCACATCTACGCTTTTATATTCGATCCCATCTATTATCCACTTTCCATTCAACTCGGCAACGTGAAGCATTAATGATGCATCATCTCCGGGAACACCGATGAGATAGGTAAAAGCCGTTTTATTGTCGGTAAACAGCGGTACCGTGTAAATCGTGACAGAATCCGGTGTATCATTTAAGGCACCTTTCATTTTTAGCGCCTCTTTTATAGACCCAGGATCTTTCAAAAATTCCACCGCCTCGTCATCACCATCCAGAACGGCTTCATAAAAATCGACCGCTACCTGTTCTGACTCGGTTAAGTCGGATTTGCCGCATTGAGCCACTAGGATGAATAATAAAACGATGGCTACTACTGTAATTGTCAGCTTCTTCAATTAGGGCGTGTCTGGTGAATGATTAATTGAGCCACATGATCAAGGAAATCAAGGTAATGGCAGCACAAAAATAAACCGCCCGTTTTTCATAACGAGTGGCGAAGCCACGCCATTGCTTCAGGCGGTTAATACAGCGTTCAATCACGTTTCGGCGTGAATATTGTTCTTTGTTGAAGGTCAGAGGACGTCCCGGCTTTTTTGCCCGACGCTCCGCCTGATCTCTGCGTTCGGGGATGGTATGGGAAATCCCACGTTTTTGAAGAAATCGACGACAAGACGGATAACTGTAGCCGCGATCGGCAATCAGATGATCCGGCCTCTTGCGAGGCCTTCCTTTTCCCAAACAGGGAACGGAAATGGAATCGAGTAATGCTTGTAATTGGGTACAGTCATGCTGTTGACCGGGAGTGATTGTAAAAGCAAGCGGTCGACCTTTTCCGTCACAAGCAAGATGGATTTTGGTCGTCAGACCTCCGCGGCTTCGTCCGAGTGCCTCATTCTGGAAGCGAGGGTCCCCCTTTTTTCGGCGCGCCTGCGGCGTGCTGATGAGCTCGGACAATCGTGCTGTCAACGAAAACAACCCAATCGACATCGGAAACGGCGTGGGAGTAAGTCTGAACATGCTTAAGCAAGCGATCCCACGTCCCATCCTTTTGCCAACGTGTAAAACGATAGTAGCAAGTTTTCCAAGAACCATAACGTGCAGGCAGATCCCGCCAGGGAGCTCCCGTCCCAAACTTCCATAGGATTCCGTCCAAAATGGTTCGGTGGTCTTTCCACTGTCCGCCTCGTTTCCCATTCGAAGGCAATAAAGGCTCGATCTTTTCCCAAGCCTCATCTGTAATCTCATAACGCCGTCTCATCATGATGTCTCCTTGCTTTTGTTGTTATGAACATTCTAACAGGAAATCATGATGGATTCACCAGACACGCCCTAGTATGTAAAATGATCGTAATCTTCAGTAATAAAGGGGTGTAAATATGAATCAATGGAAGCTTTGCATTTTAAAGCCAGGAGAAAAAGAAGTTATATCAAATCCAAGTTGGGATCAGGTTCATTCCATTTTGGATCAATTGGATGGATGCAACCTTGATCATGTTTCTTTATTATCTGATCAGGCTGGAGATTTGATGGTTGCCGGGGGAGACGAATACAACGGAGTGAGACTATATTATTTATCCTATTATGATGATGGTTACAGTGAAGAGTTGGTTAATTCTTCTGTATCAGAGATGGATGAAGAGTACATAAACATTACTGTGCAAAAGGTAGGTACGGATATACCCAAACGATATCTTGTTGAGTATGATTAAAGCAGTGAAACACTTTTTTGAAACAGGAAAACTTACTGAAGATCAAGAGTGGGAATAAATAGAGATAAAAATACCAATTACCTTCCTCAAACCTAATAGAGTATGAATATGTCGTCACCATAGAGGTGGCCTTAACATCACAATATTTCAAGCGAAGCAGGGGATTATGATGATTTTTGCCACGTGATGGGGACTTCTTTCAAAAAGGTACGCATCAGTAAGTAGTTAAGGTTTAGCAATGTGGGTATATATCATTGTACTTGCCTGTGGATTGGGTCTTGTCATCTTGTTAAACCAGATAATGATTTTTCCAGAAGTGAAGGTAGTTTAAGATGAAGGAGGAATATTATTGTTTATGGGAAAGTGGAAGATATCTACTATTCTATTAATACTATTAATCATACATTTGAATATCCCCCATTTAGCATTAGCACAGACTCATACATGGTTGGGCACAAAATCAGAGAAGATATTGCTTGCAGAAGGCATTGAAATACCAAGCATTCCGAGTAATGACCCGATTGAGATACCGAAAGTGGAGATACCGAGTGACCCGATTGAAATACCGAAAGTGAAGATACCGGAAAATAAGATTGAGGTACCGAAGGCGGAGATTCCTAAAGCCCCGGTGCAAGAATCGACCGGCTTTATTGATCAACTGCTAAAATGGTTGCAACAGCAGTTATCCTTGATTTTGGCGCTGCTGTGTCTGGGGCTGGGTCTGTTTTTTCTAAGTTCCAACCCCCTTGTGGGTATTTCGATCGTGATGGGAATGGCGGTTGGTGGATTTGGAGCTTGGATGGCTGATAAGGATGTTTCCGGTATTGCGCAAGAGGCGTTGATTGGTGCAATAGCTGGTTTGGTCGGATTGGGGGCCGGAGCGCTCGCATTTCGATTGATCGGGGGGAGAATTGCAACACTGGCTCCTCCGTGGCTAGGAAAATGGCTTCCGTTCGTTGGCTCAGGTGGTATGGCAGGAGTGGCGGACAGTGCATCTTTTGATTATATGCGTGATGGGAAGGTGGATTGGAAAAAAGCAGGGCTTGTTGGATTATTAGGTGTCGCGATCGGTTTTGCTTGTATGGGGGTTGCTCAATACGGAGGCAAACTCGTTGCTCCTACCATTGTGTCCAAAATCAATGATATTCCATTAACGGCCGTTTCAGTTTTTAAGGACGGGACGACTTTTCCAAAGACTGTTGGGGATACACCGTTTGGTGTTTGGTTACAGAAGTTTGCTTCGAATGGTAACAATAATACAGTAAAATTCAAAAGTGGATTTGATACTCACTTTACCGTTGGAGAAGGAATAGGGAAAGGGAAAAAAGGGGTTGTCGGAGGACATAATATGCATGACTTCTATAAAACATTGGAAACAACAGGTATGGATCCGAGCGATTTAATAATTAATAAAAAGCAACATCCAACTTTTCCCGGTTTGTATCAGATAGAATACAAGCTTCCGGCACTAACCTACGGAAAAGATGGAAAATTGATTCCCTCTGGTCAATATAAATTAATACCAGTACCTAAAACTGTGTATGACCCAACCGTTTATTCTGATGCTCAAATGATTCAATGGGGAAAAGAGGCGATGGAAGAAGGCATTAAAATGAAAAGGATTGAAGGGAGAGAGATTACAGGATTTAGTAAAAATGGAATGAAATTTAGGGGTTTTATTAACAATCAAAGGGAAGTTACAAATTTTTTTCCCACGTTTTAAAAATAGCTAAACACAATCTTGTGTTGGAGTATAAAAATTATTAATTATAAATATTTGGATGTTATTTCGGAGGGTAAACTTTATGTTCAGTTATGAAGATGACGGATACCAAAAAAAATTAAAGACTATAGAAGAGAAGCGGAAGTTTATCGAATATTATTTTTGGCACATAGAAGATACAAATTTCGTTAGGTCATTGAATAGATTTAAAGAAAAAAAAGGGTTTGGAACAGAGTATGTCAGAATTCTATTTCATGCAGATTTTGATGGATGGGAAGAATATATGTGCAATGAAGGTGAAGTAGCTCTTATCATGGATTATCCTGCAGCAGAAGAAGATATGATAGGTTATTTGGATTTTGAACAATTTTATATATTTCTTTTGGAATATAGTGAAAAATATATTGAAAAATATCCAGAACAAGAAGTAGAGGTTGGTAAATTATTAAGAGAAATTAAGGATAGCTTTAATATAGGCAAGTGACGTTCATTTAACATCATATTAATTCTCCGGATCGAGGGCCAAGTACAACACTGGCTCATCCATGGCTAGGGCGTGTCTGGTGAATGATTAATTGAGCCACATGATCAAGGAAATCAAGGTAATGGCAGCACAAAAATAAACCGCCCGTTTTTCATAACGAGTGGCGAAGCCACGCCATTGCTTCAGGCGGTTAATACAGCGTTCAATCACGTTTCGGCGTGAATATTGTTCTTTGTTGAAGGTCAGAGGACGTCCCGGCTTTTTTGCCCGACGCTCCGCCTGATCTCTGCGTTCGGGGATGGTATGGGAAATCCCACGTTTTTGAAGAAATCGACGACAAGACGGATAACTGTAGCCGCGATCGGCAATCAGATGATCCGGCCTCTTGCGAGGCCTTCCTTTTCCCAAACAGGGAACGGAAATGGAATCGAGTAATGCTTGTAATTGGGTACAGTCATGCTGTTGACCGGGAGTAATTGTAAAAGCAAGCGGTCGACCTTTTCCGTCACAAGCAAGATGGATTTTGGTCGTCAGACCTCCGCGGCTTCGTCCGAGTGCCTCATTCTGGAAGCGAGGGTTCCCCTTTTTTCGGCGCGCCTGCGGCGTGCTGATGAGCTCGGACAATCGTGCTGTCAACGAAAACAACCCAATCGACATCGGAAACGGCGTGGGAGTAAGTCTGAACATGCTTAAGCAAGCGATCCCACGTCCCATCCTTTTGCCAACGTGTAAAACGATAGTAGCAAGTTTTCCAAGAACCATAACGTGCAGGCAGATCCCGCCAGGGAGCTCCCGTCCCAAACTTCCATAGGATTCCGTCCAAAATGGTTCGGTGGTCTTTCCACTGTCCGCCTCGTTTCCCATTCCGAAGGCAATAAAGGCTCGATCTTTTCCCAAGCCTCATCTGTAATCTCATAACGCCGTCTCATCATGATGTCTCCTTGCTTTTGTTGTTATGAACATTCTAACAGGAAAACATGATGGATTCACCAGACACGCCCTAGACCAAGGGTAAGTCGTGAGGTAGGGGAGGACGACACCAACTCCCCCCTCCCTAAGCATGGGGAGTTGTCAATATGGATTTGTATAGTGTAAATAAAATTATTATTTACTAAAAATATAAATGGGATGAATTATTGGAGTGATTTAAAGTGGCTTGGAGAGACGTTATCCTTAACAAAAGGGTTGATAAGCTTACACTAAAACAAGTACTGCTTGAGGTTTTTCAATCCAGTATTGAACAGTCGAAGATTGAAATAGATGAAATTAAAATTATTGGCAATATTACGGAAATGGCAGACATAGAAGAACATACACGATTAGTCTGTGAAGTCTCACTTTGTCAAAATGATGAGTTCATGTTCATGCTATCGATTAGTATTTTAGATGAACAATTATGGACTGAAAATGATATCGAGGTTGTCTCGAAAATTTGTTCAAAACTAGGTTGCAAGGCTTTAATTGAGAATGTTAATGAACTCGCTCCTAGTATTATGTTTCTTGTTCATCCCGATGGACGATATGAACATATTACGGTAGATCCTGATGCACTTGATGGTTTTCCTGTAGAGGATTCGTATTTTAAAGGTTGATAATACCGGGAGCCGTAAACGCAAATATGTTTGTTCTTGCGAACTTTATAACATATAAATAACCTCTCCTTTTCTTCACATCGTTGACCTAAGACCAAATCTAAAATATCAAAAAGGCAAAAACGCTATAAAAAAGCCGCCCCACCATGATGGTGGGACGGCTTTTCTTCATTTGGCGGAGAGGGTGGGATTCGAACCCACGGATGCCTCACGACATCGGCGGTTTTCAAGACCGCTGCCTTAAACCACTCGACCACCTCTCCATGATGGTGAAAGTGAGTTACAGATATTAATTATACAGATTTTTTTGCGATTGTCAAATGAAAAAACAAAGTGGTTCGGGAGCGGAGCCATCAGGGAATCCGCCCCCTAAACACTTATTTCCCCAAAATTTCCAATCCGCCCATGTACGGTTGCAACGCTTTGGGAATGCGGATGGTGCCGTCGGCCTGTTGGTGATTTTCAAGAATCGCAGCCACAGTGCGTCCCACCGCCAAGCCAGAGCCGTTGAGGGTGTGCGCAAACTCCGGCTTCGCTTTGGCATCGCGGCGGAAGCGAATGTTGGCGCGCCGTGCCTGGAAGTCGCCGCAGTTGCTGCAAGAGGAGATTTCACGGTATTGGCCGTTGCTTGGCATCCACACTTCCAAGTCATAGGTCTTGGTTGCGCTAAAGCCCATGTCGCCCGTGCACAAGGTGATGACACGATACGGAAGCTCCAGCCGTTGCAACACCGTTTCGGCATTGGCTACCATCTTCTCCAATTCATCATACGAGGACTCCGGTTGGACGATTTTGATCATCTCTACCTTGTTAAATTGGTGCAAACGAATCAAACCACGGGTGTCTCGGCCCGCCGAACCCGCCTCAGAACGGAAGCAGCTCGTATACGCGGTGTAGTATTTGGGCAGGTCATCGCCGTTCATGATCTCGCCTGCATGATAGTTAGTCACTGGCACTTCCGACGTCGGAATCAGGAAATAATCCTGATTATCGGCCAATTTGAAAGCATCCTCTTCAAACTTGGGCAGTTGCCCCGTTCCCGTCATGGCCTGCCGGTTGACGATATAAGGGGGAATCATCTCTGTGTACCCATGTTCGGTGGTGTGCAAGTCGAGCATGAAGTTGATCAAAGCTCGTTCTAGCCGTGCCCCCAACCCTTTGTAGAAAACAAACCGTGAACCAGCGACTTTGGCCGCCCGTTCAAAATCGAGGATGTCCAGCTCCTCCGCGATTTCCCAATGAGGCTTCACTTGATGATCCGTTTGCGGCACCTCACCCCAAGTGCGAACCACCACATTCTCTTCTTCCGAAGCACCCACTGGCACGCTCTCGTGTGGCAAGTTGGGCAGAGTCAAGAGCAAGCCTTCCAATCGCTCATCCAACTGGCGCAGTTCTTCGTCCAACTGCTTAATCTCGTCCCCCACGCGGCGCATCTCCAAAATTTGCTCTTGGGCGTCTTCTTTGTTCTTCTTTTTCTCCGCGATTAATTTGGAAACGACATTGCGCTGATTTTTCAACTGTTCAGTTTGCTGAATCAGTTCACGGCGGCGTTGGTCGAGATCGATAAACGCGTCTAATCCGGACAAGTCGCCCCCCCGCGTTTGCAATCGTTGTTTGACCTCTTCCAATTGGCCGCGCAACAATTTGATGTCTAACATCAAAACACCTCCTATCATGAATCAAAAAAAGGGCCTCCATCCACAAAAGGGACGGAAGGCCCGCGTTGCCACCCTTATTGACCCATAAGCGCACACGCTTACAAGTCCGCTCTAACGAGATATCGGCTCGCTCCGTCAGCACTTAGGCGGGACAATCCCGCGGTCGCACCTCGCTCTGAGGGTGGATTCGCTGGCGACCCGGGACGACTCCCACCAACCGTCGCCTCTCTAAG
The DNA here is from genome assembly GCF_024927925.1 of Laceyella sacchari. NCBI lineage: Bacteria > Bacillati > Bacillota > Bacilli > Caryophanales > Thermoactinomycetaceae > Laceyella > Laceyella sacchari. The sequence continues at coordinate 15,049 of NZ_CP103866.1, read as the reverse complement.
CCGGCATCCTCCAGCTACTATTCCTCTTCATTGCGGTTCGCATCATATAAAAATGTGTTGTTCTATTATATCCTATTTTGCCACATTTGTAATCATCGATTCGCGCACCATCTCAACAAAATAGGCGTGAAAACGGACATCATCCGTCAACTCAGGATGGAACGCCGCACAGAGCAATCGATCTTGTCTCGCCGCCACGATTTTGTCTTCGATGACCGACAGCACTTCCACACCCTCGCCCACTTTTTCTATATAGGGGGCACGGATAAAGACGGCTGGAAACACATCAGCCACGCCCTTGATCGCCAAGTCCGCTTCAAAGCTTTCACGCTGGCGTCCGAAGGCATTGCGCTTCACATCGATGTCCATCAAATCGAGATGGGGTTCATCAAGGTTCTCTACCCGTTTGGCGATCATGATCAATCCTGCACATGTGCCGAAAATGGGTTTCCCCTGCTCATGCAGTCGCATGATCGGCTCCCGCAATCCATATTGCCGCATCAGCTTGCCGATCGTGGTCGACTCGCCGCCTGGGATCACCAATCCGTCCAAGTCGGCCAGTTCATCGGCACGTTTGACCGCCACCACTTTCGCCCCGGCCAATTCAAGCAAGCGGATATGTTCCCGCACTGCTCCTTGCAAAGCGAGTACACCAATTTTCATCGTTACGAAACCTCCTACCAACCGCGTTCTTGCATCCGTTCAGCCGCGCTCAGTTTGGAGATTTCCAGACCGGTCATCGGTTCTCCCAAACCTTTGGACACTTCTGCGATTAACTCGAAGTCTTCATAATGGGTGGTCGCCTGCACAATAGCTTTCGCGTATTTCTCCGGATTCTCCGATTTGAAGATACCGGAACCGACAAAGACGCCATCTGCGCCCAGTTGCATCATCAACGCTGCGTCGGCCGGAGTTGCCACCCCACCGGCTGCGAAGTTAACCACAGGCAGACGGCCGGTCTCGTGAATTTGCAACAGCAATTCAAACGGCGCACCCAATTGCTTAGCTTCTGCCATCAACTCATCACGAGACATGCTTTTCACTTTGCGGATCTGGCTTTGCATCATACGCATATGGCGAACCGCTTCCACGATATTCCCTGTGCCTGGTTCTCCTTTGGTGCGGATCATGGAAGCCCCTTCACCAATACGGCGCAAAGCTTCACCCAAGTCGCGCGCCCCGCAGACAAAAGGCACCGTGAATTGCGATTTGTCGATGTGGTACAAGTCATCTGCAGGTGTAAGCACTTCACTTTCGTCAATGTAGTCTACACCCATCGCTTCCAACAGGCGCGCTTCCACGAAATGCCCAATCCGCGCCTTCGCCATGACGGGAATGGTTACCGCATTCATCACTTCTTCGATGATCGTTGGATCCGCCATGCGAGCCACCCCGCCGGCCGCACGGATATCTGAAGGAACGCGCTCCAGCGCCATAACTGCCACAGCGCCGGCTTGTTCCGCTATTTTCGCTTGCTCCGCGTTGACGACGTCCATAATTACGCCGCCTTTTTGCATTTCGGCCATGCCGCGTTTTACCCGATCAGTTCCTGTCTGGCGAGTTGTCATCTTTGTTGCCCCCTATAGCCTTATCAAAATGGTCGAGAGGTGATCTGCCTTTCCTCTCTCATTTATTATAAAGAATTATGGCCATTTGAAAACAACCTAGTTAAACCAGCCCTTGATCGTATCTCCTGCTTTGCGGAAAAACAGGCGGAACTCACTAGCTTGTTCCACTGGTGCAGCGGCGACCATTTGGATTGGTGCTACCCCTTTGACAGGCTGATTTTTGTAAAGCAATCTCGCCTCGCCAACCACATCCCCTTTGTTGAGTGGGGCTTGGACACCCTTTTTAAATGTCACTTGGATGGTGTAATTTTCCTCTTCACCAATACGAGCAGGGATCACCAGCTTGTCATTGGCAACCACGGGAACAGTCCGTTCCACCCCATTAGGAAGGGCGAGCGTTTCTTTGCCCTGAATCTTGCCATTCTTGGCGATCCATTCCTTTGGTTGGAAGGAGCCAAAGCCATAATCAAACAGTTTTTTAGTCTCCGCAAAACGTGCATGTTCGTTGCTGGTACCCATCACAACCGAAATCAACCGGTAACCACTTTGTTCGGCCGTCCCGGTGAAGCAATATCCGGCACGATTGGTATGTCCTGTCTTCAATCCGTCGACGCCTTCATAAAATTGGTTGAACCCGGGCAGCATTTTGTTCCAGTTTGGTTTTTTCAGAGCGTGATCCGTGCCTTCAAAGAACGTGGCCTCTGTCATGGCGGTGGTTTGCAACACTTCCGGATAGGTGCGGATCAATTCTCTCGCCAAAATGGCCGAATCTCGGGCTGACATCACATGGTCACCAGGCACTTGAGGTGGATCAGGATACAAATGCAAGTCCAAACCAGACGCGCAGCGATAATGCGTATGTACCATGCCTAAAGCCTGCGCTTTTTGATTCATGAGCTCCACGAAACCTTCTTCCGTCCCTCCCACATGTTCCGAAAGGGCCACAGTCGCATCATTGGCAGAGTAGACCAACATCGCCGTGAACAACTCTTTTACCGTCACCTTTTGGCCTGCTTTAAGAAATATCTGGGCTTCTTCAATGTTGGCAGCTCGTTGGCTGACGGTAACCACATCTTCCCACTTCAGTTTGCCTTCGTTGATTTTATCCAACACAACAAAAGCCGACATCATCTTGGTCATGCTGGCTGGCGCCCTCTCTTCATCCGCCTTAAACTCCCCCAGAACGGCGCCCGAGTCAAAATCCAGCAAAATATATGACTTCGCTTTGATATCCGGGGTCAATTCTTCCGCCGACACTGCGATCGGCGAGAAGAAAAGGGCGGATATGGACAGCAAAACAAAAAGCGCGATCATTCGCGCGATGCGCATGGATTTCATTTTTTGTCCTCCCACCCAAAATTATTTTAAAACAAGCGTGCCGATCCGCCATATTTAAGTTGAAAATGGAAAGCTGAATGATGGACCAAGGCTTTGCAGTTTGTATTAGGAACCCACGATCCGTCGTTCAGCATCCCTTTCCATTTCATGACTGATCGACTCACTAAATTTATAAATTAACAGTTATGTTCAAAAAGGACGATAATCTGATATTAAATATATCAAAAAAGGAGAGCAAAAAGAAATGAACAAGCAGAAAAGTTCTGCTTGTTCACAAAAACGCCGTTTATACGTGGTAGTTTGGCGCTTCTTTGGTGATTTGTACATCATGCGGATGGCTTTCGCGCAAGGAAGCTGAAGTGATGCGGATAAACTGGCTTTTCTCCTTCAGATCAACCAGCGTGGCAGCACCGCAATATCCCATACCAGCCCGGATTCCCCCGACCAATTGATAGACTGTATCAGCCAATGGCCCTTTGTATGGCACACGTCCCTCAATGCCCTCAGGCACCAGCTTTTGCTCGTTTTCTTGGAAATAGCGATCCTTGCTTCCCGCTTGCATTGCACCGATGGAGCCCATGCCGCGATACACTTTGAAGCGGCGTCCTTGGAAGATTTCCGTTTCTCCTGGAGATTCCTCCGTACCGGCAAACAAACTACCCAACATCACCGCATCAGCACCTGCGGCCAACGCTTTGACGATGTCCCCAGAATAACGGATTCCGCCATCAGCGATAATCGGAACGCCATACTGACGGGCTACGTTGGCACAATCATAGATTGCGGTCACTTGAGGCACGCCGATTCCCGCAACCACACGAGTGGTGCAGATCGATCCTGGGCCGATACCTACTTTCACCACACTGGCACCCGCTTCGATCAAGTCGCGCGTACCTTCGCCAGTAGCCACGTTTCCAGCGACGATAACAAGATCGGGGTATTGCGCTCTCAAAGTGCGAACCGTTTCCAACACACCTGCAGAATGGCCATGAGCTGTATCTACCACGATCAAGTCCACTTCCGCTTCTACCAATGCGGCAACACGACGCATGGTATCTTTGGACACGCCAACCGCTGCCCCAACCAACAGGCGCCCTTGGCTGTCTTTGGCTGAATTGGGGAAGAGGGTTGCCTTTTCAATATCCTTAATCGTAATAAGCCCTTTAAGGATGCCCTGATGGTCAACCAACGGCAATTTTTCAATCTTATGTTGTTGCAAAATCACTTCCGCTTCAGCAAGTGTTGTCCCCACGGGCGCGGTGACTAGATTTTCTTTCGTCATCACTTCAGAAATGGGGGTGGAAAAATTACGCACAAACCGCAGGTCACGGTTAGTGAGGATCCCAACCAATTTACGTTGTTCATCGACGATCGGCACGCCCGAAATGCGATATTTGGCCATCAATTCTTCCGCTTCATGCACTTTATGTTCAGGCGTTAAATAAAAGGGGTTGGTAATCACTCCGCTTTCGGAACGTTTAACCCGATCCACTTCTTCCGCCTGCTCTTCAACTTTCATGTTTTTATGAATGATTCCGATTCCACCTTGTCGCGCCATGGCAATGGCCATCGCTGACTCGGTGACGGTATCCATCCCCGCACTGATCAAAGGTATGTTCAACTGTACCTTGTCCGCCAGCTTGGTGGCCACACTGACATCGCGCGGCAAAACTTCAGACTTGGCCGGAACTAACAACACATCGTCAAATGTGAATCCTTCTTTGGCAAATTTCTCTTCCCACATACCTCACTATCCCCTTTGGCCCTGAGTTTTTTTTGCAAGTTTAACAAGCCTTACACAATACTGTCAAGAATTCGCCCGACAAACATTGGTTTTCCACGAGCTTCCCGAAGTTATCCACAGGAACTGTGCATAACTATGGCGATATTGTGGATAACTTGTGGGATACTTGTTTTTTTATTTCCAAGGAAATAATTACAGTTCAGTGATCTTCTTGTGAAGTAGTATATCCACTTTGCCATAAGTCATTGGCTTCCTATGTCCGCTGTTTCGCTTTCTAAAGGGCGAACCCTCGTGCTTCAGCTTTCGCATCCGGCCACACTTTGACTCAGTTATAGCATGCAACTTTTTTTCTTACAATAAGCGTAGCTAAAGCCCATGACAGGGAGGTGACATGCACATGGACATTCAGTCAATCAAACTCATCCGCACTGAAAATCCCGACCGTTGGTTGTGGTCTGCCTTCATGCCCTTTCAAAACGAAGAAACGGCTCGCCGCTATCTGATGGACGTTTATTCCCGCGCACAGGCAGAGCATCCCGGCCGTCTGGCCTACCGCAATGTACCCGCCTTCACCTCATACATGAACCAGGCCGTTGCCCTGATCCAAGACAGTGGGCGTAGTAATCAGCCTTGGTCTCGCCCCATCCTGCTTTATTATGGCATGATGAGCATGTTCAAAGCGTGGCTCTTGGCCCGCATGCCTGATTACCCCCAAAACGCCACGGTTTTGCGCCATGGCCTGTCCACCCGCAAAAGAAAGCGGAGCGGTTTTCGCTTTGTTGAAGATGACATTCGGATTCAACGGGAAGGACTATTCCCTCTCGTCGCGGAAGCACTTCATCTCCCTATACAAACGGGCGAAAGTTTTACGGCCAAAGACCTGTTTGGTTTTATTGCGGAATTGCAACCAACCTACCGGTTCCTTTTTGGACAGGAAAGCTTAATTCCTGTGTTTTTTTCACATTCTGGCGATGACATCCTCCTACATATCCCCGAACGGGTACAGGATTCCTTTCATTGCTCTGCGGAGCGCCTTGCGGACAAATTGAACCGCGTGGGTTCCATCCCCTTTTCCGCAGTGGAATCCGGTAAAACTGCCGGTCATCTGACACTGCGGGTAACGATTGACCCAAGCTCCCCCACCCTTTGTACTGCGGAATCCGTCTGGCTGAATATCCAGCATCCTTGGTTTTATGAAGACAAAAAGGGCGACCATTACCTATGGTTAGGAAATGGCCGCCCTCTCGCTCCGATCCCAGAGCTTTTGGCTCACCTGATGTTGCTCTTTTCTCTTAGCATGTTGTGTCGGTATGATCCGCCGTTATGGGGAGAAATCATGTTGGACAACCAACATGCCGAGCAAATCCTCATCAATGAATTGCTTGATTTAGTTCCACGGAAATTCCCGCAGCTGATGCTAGCTATCTTCACCGGGGAGAAAGCCGTCTTACGTGTCGAGTGAGGGATCACACCCTGCTCACTCTTCGGTCGGCACAGAGGCGGCTTCCAACTCGCCATCATCATCATCGGTGTTCACTTTGGCTACCGCTGCCACTTCATCATCATCCAGCTTAATCAGTCTCACGCCTTGTGCATAGCGACCCATGATAGAGATCTCGTTCACATTGAGGCGAATCACAATGCCGGACTGGGTGACAATCATGAGATCCTCATCGTCGGAAACCACTTTGTGTCCGATGACATCCCCTTTTTTCTCTGTCAAGCTGAGTGTTTTGATACCTTTGCCACCACGGGATTGCACACGGTATTCTTCCATCGGTGTGCGCTTACCATAGCCGTTGCGAGTAACGATCATCACGTTTTTGTCCGGGATGACGATATCCATATCAATGACCCGGTCGTCTTCACCTAAGGTGATCCCTTTCACCCCGGTGGCGGAACGTCCCATTTCCCGCACTTCCATCTCAGGGAAACGGATAGACATACCGCCTCTGGTTCCCATGATGACTTCCTGATTCCCGTCAGTCAAACGGACACCAATCAATTCGTCGCCGTCGCGCAGATTGATCGCGAACAAGCCATTGCGGCGAATGTTTTCAAATTCGCTGAGAGCGGTCTTCTTGACCACCCCTTCTGCGGTGCCGAAGAAGAGATACTGATTGGCGGCGAATTCTTTTACTGGAATGATCGCTTGAATCCGCTCATCCTGATCGATTTGGATCAGGTTGATGATCGCCGTGCCTTTGGCTGTCCGTCCTAATTCAGGCACTTCGTAAGCTTTCAAGCGATACACTTTCCCTTTGTTGGAAAAGAAAAGGAGATGATTGTGGGAATGGGTGACAAAGATGTGTTGGACAAAGTCGTCATCCCGTGTCCCCATGCCGGTGATCCCTTTGCCACCGCGGCGCTGAGCCCGATAGGTGGAAAGCGGCATCCGCTTGATGTATCCCCGATGGGTCATCATAATCGCCACTTCATCTTCCGGAATGAGATCCTCTTCTTCGATGTTGTCCACGTCCACCTTGATCATGGTGCGACGCTCATCCCCGTAAGTTTCCTTGATTTCGATGATTTCTTTGCGCAGAACCCCACGGATTTTGCCTTCATCGGCCAAGATGGCCTTCAACTCCGCGATCAGCTTCTGCAATTCCTGGTATTCGCTTTCGATTTTTTCACGTTCCAAACCGGTCAACCGGTGCAAACGCATATCCAAGATCGCTTGCGCTTGTTTCTCGCTCAAGCCAAATGTTTCCATCAAGCCGGTGCGAGCTTCAGCCGTATTGGCGGACGACCGGATCAGAGCGATGACCGCATCGATCTGGTCAAGCGCAATCCGCAATCCTTCTAAGATGTGGGCCCGTTCTTCCGCCTTATTGAGTTCAAATTTCGTGCGTCTGCGAATAACTTCAACCTGATGCAAAATGTAGTAATGCAATACTTCCTTCAGATTGAGCACGCGCGGCTGGCCATCGACAAGAGCCAGGGTGTTTACGCCGAAGCTCGTTTGTAAGCTGGTATGCTTAAAGAGGTTGTTGAGAACCACCCGCGGATTCACGTCACGGCGTAATTCCACCACCACGCGCATCCCGTTACGGTCAGACTCATCGCGCAAATCGGTGATGCCCTCAATTTTTTTGTCGCGCACCAAATCGGCGATTTTCTCAACCAGTTTAGCTTTGTTGACTTGATACGGCAGTTCTTCAATAATGATCCGCATCTTGCCGTTGCCGGCTTCTTCAATGCGCGTCTTGGCCCGGATCTGAATACTGCCACGACCCGTGCGGTATGCCTTTCTTATGCCATCGTAACCAAGGATGATGCCCCCGGTCGGGAAGTCAGGACCTTTGATGATCTTCATCAAGTCGTCCACGGTGGCTTCTGGATTTTCTAGGAGCAGCAAAATCCCGTCAATCACTTCCCGCAGGTTATGGGGAGGAATATTGGTTGCCATCCCCACGGCAATCCCCGATGCTCCGTTCACAATCAAGTTGGGAAACCGCGACGGCAACACAAGCGGTTCTTCTTGCTGTCCGTCATAGTTGGGCCCGAAATCAATGGTGTCTTTCTGAATGTCCCGTAGCATTTCCATGGTGATCGGGGCCATTCTGGCCTCGGTGTAACGCATGGCCGCCGGGGGGTCGCCATCGATCGACCCGAAGTTCCCATGCCCGTCAACGAGCGGATAACGGTATGAAAAGTCTTGGGCCATCCGCACCATCGCATCATACACCGCCACATCTCCGTGAGGGTGGTATTGCGCAGTTACGTTACCGGTGACACGGGACGATTTTTTGTACGGCTTGTCAGGGGTCATTCCCAACTCATACAGCGTGTAAAGAATTCGCCGATGCACAGGCTTTAATCCGTCACGCACATCGGGAAGAGCACGGCTGACAATGACGCTCATCGCATAATCCAGGAACGAAGTTTTCATTTCCTGGCTGATATTTACTTTCTGTATCCTTTGCATATCTGCCATCTTTTCATCTCCCCGTTACTTACCCACTGCTCTATACATCGAGATTCGCCTGATTCGCGTATTCCTGGATGAACTCGCGCCGCGGTTCAACCCGGTCGCCCATCAGCATCTCAAATACCGAATCTGAATCGATCGCATCTTGGAGGGACACTTGCAACAATGTTCTTGATTCCGGGTCCATCGTCGTTTCCCACAGCTGGGTTGCGTTCATTTCGCCTAACCCTTTGTACCGCTGGATTTCGATCTTCCCGTTCTTTCCTTCAATTTCCTTGAGAATTTCTTCTTTCATCCGGTCATTATACGCGTAACGAATCGTTTTACCTTGCGTGATTTTATATAATGGCGGCTGTGCGATGTACACGTAGCCGTGTTCGATTAACGGGCGCATGTAGCGGTAGAAGAATGTCAACAAAAGGGTACGGATGTGCGCCCCGTCGACATCGGCGTCCGTCATGATGACGATTTTATGATAGCGCGCTTTTTCGATATTGAAGTCGTCGCCAATCCCCGTTCCCAAAGCGGTGATAATGGTGCGGATCTCTTCGTTGGACAAGGCTTTGTCAAGCCGAGCCTTCTCTACGTTGAGCACCTTCCCCCTCAGGGGCAAAATCGCTTGGAACATCCGGTCACGCCCTTGTTTTGCGGTTCCTCCCGCAGAATCCCCCTCCACGATGAACAATTCGCTTTCAGCGGCGTTCCGCGAGGTACAGTCAGCCAATTTCCCTGGCAATGAGCTTACTTCAAGGGCATTTTTCCGGCGGGTCAACTCGCGCGCTTTCCGGGCCGCTTCCCGGGCCCGTGCAGCCATGACCGCTTTGCCGATCACTTTCTTCGCCACCGCTGGATTCTCCTCCAGGTAGGTTTGGAAGTGTTCGGTAAACAGTTGCTCTGTCGCCGATCTTGCTTCACTGTTGCCCAATTTGGTTTTGGTCTGTCCTTCGAACTGCGGGTCAGCAATCTTGACACTGATGATTGCGGTCAAGCCTTCGCGCACGTCATCACCAGTTAAGTTGCTGTCGTTATCTTTCAGCAAGTTGTTACGGCGGGCATAATCGTTGATGACCCTTGTCAACGCCGATTTGAAACCGGCCTCGTGCGTTCCACCTTCATGAGTGTGGATATTGTTGGCGTAAGAGTAGATGTTGGAGGAGAAAGAATCATTGTATTGCATAGCAATCTCCACTTGAATCGACTCTTTCTCGCCTGAAATATAAATCGGTGGTTCGTGCAACACTTCCCGATTGCGGTTCAAGTGTTCAACATAAGATTGAATGCCGCCTTCATATTGGAAGACGACGTGTTTCCCTTCACCGCGTTTATCCTCCAACACAATTTTGATGCCCCGGTTTAAAAACGCCAATTCTCTAAGCCGGGACTGTAGCGTCTCAAAATCATAAACCGTCGTCTCGGTAAATATGGTGGGGTCTGGTTTAAATGTCACCGTTGTCCCGGTTTCTTCCGTTTCGCCGACGATTTGCAAGTCATGTTCCGGCACCCCACGCCGATATGACTGGCGATGGATTTTGCCTTCCCGCTTTACTTCAACTTGCAACCATTCGGACAGGGCGTTAACGACGGATACGCCCACCCCGTGCAACCCGCCGGAGAACTTATATCCTTCCCCGTCGAATTTCCCACCGGCATGTAATACGGTCAACACCACTTCTACAGCCGGGCGGCCCATTTTGGGATGAATCCCGACCGGAATACCGCTTCCGTTGTCAATGACGGTCACGCTGTTATCTTCGTTGACGATCACTTGGATCGTGTCGCAACGACCGGCCAACGCCTCGTCAATACTGTTGTCCACTACTTCCCATACCAAGTGGTGCAATCCGCGGCTTGATGTCGAACCGATGTACATCCCGGGACGTCTCCGAACAGCTTCTAAACCTTCAAGTACCTGAATCTGTGTTTCATCATAATTGGTTTTATTTACGGACACGTTTGGTCACCTGCTTCCTTATCCAGAACTACTTGAAATCCAACCACAGGTCATTTCCACGGCTTCTGGCTCTGATCCGCCCTTTTTTTCAAGGTGGTTGATGAGATGGGCGAAGCGAACACGCGATCCTTGGTGATCACGTAGGACTTGACCTCATCTGGGGAAATGTGTTCCAGCCTCCCCGCTTTTTTGGCTAATTGTACAAAATGCGCCTCATTGGGCGCTTGTTCCGTCGCGCCTGCATCCAAGATGGCCACCACCTCCCGAATGCGTATCATGCGACTGCCTCCCAGGTGAATAAACACCTTATCCCCCCAGTTCTGTGATGCTCCCTTGCCGCACCTGATAAATGCGGGCCCGCGCAATCGTTTCGGGGTCAATCCCCTCTAAGCCGGTCGTGGTGACAAATGTTTGCACTTTCCCGCGAATCGCCTCTAGCAAATGCGTTTTGCGTGAATCATCAAGCTCTGACAACACATCATCTAATAATAAAATTGGATAATAGCCCGTTTCTTGGCGGATGAGTTCAATTTCAGCCAATTTCAGGGACAAGGCGGCGGTGCGCTGCTGTCCTTGAGAGCCGTACAAATGCAAATTTAATCCGTTTACAGACAAATAAAGGTCATCCCGATGCGGTCCGACCAGCGTGCTGCCGCGCATCAGTTCTTTATCCCTCTTCTGTTCCAATTCCTGTTTCAGTAGGTTACCCCATTCTTGTTCATCTTGCAAAGCGGATATCGGCAAGGAAGAGCGGTACTCCACCAGGAGTTCTTCTTGCTGGCGGGTGATCGCGCGGTGGATCTCTTTGGCCCATTCTTGCAAAGAGGCGAGGAACTGAAAGCGTTTTTTCCACAATTGAACGGAGATGTGGATAAACTGTTCATCCAACACCTCCAGCAACGAAAACTGAGCGTTTCTTTTTTGCGCCGACTGTTTCAACAAGCTATTGCGTTGTGTCAACAACTTGTTCAGTTGGGTCAGGTTGTGCACATAAGTGGGGCTGACTTGCCCGATCTCCATATCTAAAAAGCGCCGCCGAATTTGCGGGCTTCCTTTGACGATAGCGAGATCTTCTGGAGCAAAAAGGACAGCGGGCAACGTGCCGATGTATTGGCTCAGCTTTCGCTGTTCAATGCCGTTTCGAATCACTTTTTTCCCTTTTTCAGAAAGTTTTACTTCGAGGCGCACGCCCTGCTGTCCTCTTTTTACGCTCGCTTTGATGTTTGCATGATGTTGGCCAAACTGGATGAGATCCTTGTGTGAACGGGAACGGTGGGATTTCCCCAACGCCAAACAATACAATGATTCAAGCAGATTGGTCTTCCCTTGGGCGTTGGGGCCCACAAACAGATGAAGCTCTTCCGGACAGGAAAGAGAAACATCGCTTAAATTACGATAATGTTTGCATTCCAAGCTTTCTACACGCAAGCGGGGTTCCTCCCTTAGTCTTGAACCACTTGCACCGAACCAAAACCATCTACTGCCACAATATCTTGTGGATAAAGCTTTCTTCCCCTTCTCGTTTCCACTTCACCGTTCACTTTCACTTCAACATCCATGAGGAAGTGCTTGGCCTGTCCTCCACTGTCAATCATATCTAACATTTTAAGCAATTGGCCCAGTGTAATATAAGAGCCTTCTATGTGAATTTTTTTCAAAATGGCAAACCCTCCTATGCCCGTCACCGGGTGCGAATGGGAACGATCAAGTGCAAGGAATCCTCGCGGGCAGTGGGCAGGATGAGAAACGGCGTCATCGGTCCGGTGAATTGGATGCGAATCTCGTCGCTTTCTATCGAACGGAGGGCCTCCATCATATACCTCGCATTGAAAGAGATGCTCAGCTCTGGTCCATTCACTTTCGCGACCACTTCTTCCGTAACGCTTCCGATATCTTGAGCGGCGGAATTAACTTCTACTTTTCCGTCTCTTAACGTCCATTTTATCACATTATCCCGTCCATCCCGACTAATAAGCGACGCACGATCAACGGATTGTAACAATTCTTTGGTGGAAGAGATCAATTCCGTCTCCCCATGTTGCGGAATAACACGATTCGTGTCCGGATACATCCCTTCCAACAACCTGGAATAAAATTCCAATCCATCAGTTTTGGCAAGCAGTTGATTTTCAGCGACGATGATATCCACAACCCCGGTGTAATCGGCCAATGTTTTGGCAAGCTCTGACAGGCTTTTACCGGGAACGATCACATTGCTGAGCGAGATATCCTCGGAACCCTCCACGTTGGCCTGCTGCTTGGACAGGCGATGGCTATCTGTTGCCACACAGGTAAGAACGCCCCGCTCCAATTGAAACAGCACGCCTGTCAACACTCCGCGCGCTTCATTGGTTGCCACCGCAAATCCGGTTTGGCGGATCAAGGACTTCAACGTGTCTGCGGAAATGCTGAACATCTGGTCTGTGGATAAGTGCGGCAACCGCGGATATTCTACTGGATCAAATCCGTTCAAATGGAATTCGGCTGTTTCAGAGCGAATCGTTGCTTGGAATTTCTCATTGACCACCCATTCAACTTGATCGCCTGGGAGTTTGCGCACCAAATCGGCAAAAATGCGGCCGGGCAGAACGACACTACCCATTTTTTCCACAAATACTTGTTCTAAATCATCTTTCTTCTTGGGTACGCGTACTTGAATAGTGATATCGGAATTACTCCCCGTCAGAGCGAGTCCCTCTTCATCGGCTTGAATTTTCATCCCAGTCAAAATAGGAATGGTTGTCTTGGAAGATACCGCTTTGGATACTTGCGATACGGCATCAACCAGAGCTGTTTTGGCCACACGGAACTTCATCATTCATCCTCCTTGTATGTAAAAACAAAATAAAAAAGGAAAGGGGATTGAGTCATCAACAAGGTGCCTGTTTCATATATATCTTTTTTTAAAAACAGCAGTAATAGTACTAGGGCCTGTGGATAATGTGTATAAGTGGGTTAAACCTAGATGAACAGCCTATACACGGGTGTGGAAAAAGTGTGCATAGGCTGTCCCTAGTTGTCCACATCATTCACAGGGCTGTGCAAAAAGTGAAGACTTCCACTTTAAAATAGAAAGAGAAAAACGCCGTTCACAAGTTAGACAAAAAATTCGACATCGGGATTTCTATATAAGAAGAATAATTCCCTCAAGCGGGTTGCCAGGGTTATGATCTGCGTTTGATGCGGCTTGTCAACTCGTTGATCGCCTGTTCCAGCTGTGGGTCTTGAGTTAGGACGCGGCTGATCTTCTCATGGGCGTGAATCACTGTGGTGTGGTCGCGTCCACCAAAATCTTCCCCGATCTTGGGCAGGGAGTGGTCTGTCAATTCACGGCAGAGGTACATGGCGATTTGGCGCGGGAATGCGACCGACTTGGTTCGCTTCTTGCTTTTTAACTCTTCCACACGCAACCGGTAGTAATTGCACACTTCCTGCTGGATGTCTTGGATGCTGATTACCTTGGGGCGCGAATGCGGCATGATGTCTTTCAACGCTTCGGCTGCCAACTCCGGCGAAACCGGCTGGTTCATCAGCGCAGAGTAAGCGACGACCCGGATGAGTGCCCCTTCCAGCTCGCGAATGTTGGTATCGACGCGGTCGGCGATAAAGGCGAGGACTTCGCTCGGAACATCTAAATTATCAGCTATTGCCTTCTTGCGCAATATCGCAATCCGGGTTTCCAGATCAGGCGGCTGCACGTCGGTAATCAAGCCCCATTCAAAACGGGAACGCAGCCTATCTTCCAGCGTGGGGATCTCTTTGGGCGGTCGGTCGCTGGAAATGATGATTTGTTTGTTGGCTTCATGCAGGGCGTTGAACGTGTGAAAGAATTCTTCCTGTGTCTGTTCTTTTCCCGCTAGAAATTGAATATCGTCTATTAACAAGATATCCACGGAGCGATATTTGTTTCGAAATTGAATCGTCTTATTGTCCCGGATCGAATTGATAAATTCATTGGTGAATTTTTCGGACGAGATGTAGACGACACGGCTCGATGTTGAATGTCCCAGCACATAATGGCCGATGGCGTGCATCAAGTGGGTTTTTCCCAGACCGACGCCCCCATAGATGAAGAGCGGGTTGTAAGCTTTGGCTGGCGCTTCCGCCACCGCCAAGGAAGCGGCATGGGCGAAGCGGTTGCCGGACCCGATTACGAAGGTGTCAAACGTATAGCGCGGATTCAGTTGTGACTTGGCCGGGGCTTCTTCTTCCGGCGTTTCCGGAACGCGTTGTGCCGGGGCCTCGTCTTGATCGTCGTTTTTTTCGGCGGTGTGGCTGACAAATTTCACTCCGAGTGACGAGCCGGTTACTTCGCGCAAGGTGTCCCGCACGAGGTCGGCATACCGGGACTCCAGCCAATCGCGCGCAAAATCGTTCGGCGCGGACACAATGAGGATATCCGCCTCCAAATCGACGGCTTCCGTCGCCTTCAGCCAGGTTTCAAAACTGGGCTTGCTGATCTTGTCTTGTATAGCTTCAAGTGTTCTTGCCCATAATTCCTGTATGTGAGCCAC